>NZ_CAKLBP010000020.1 GCF_920984665.1 Pedobacter sp. Leaf170 | reverse complement strand
TTGCTCTTCTTTTTTAACTTCTTCCAATATGTCAAAGAACTTTATTAAGGTATAAGGCTGAGGGTATAAAGGTGTAGGGTTTAATGGCCCCAACCTAAGCCTATAGCTTATTCCTTATTAGTAAAAAACTGCGGTCTCGAACCGTTTCTATGTGCCCCATTGGCGTTTCTTCTTTTTCTTTCAATCTGTCAATGTTGTTTACCTATCCAGGTAAGACTTTATTAGTTTTTTAAAAGCTTTCTGCTTTGTTGTGCGGTTTATATAGGCTATAGGTTTACCTTAGGCCTTCTACCTTTTAACCCTCAACCTTAAATAGTGGAGAATAACGGAGTCGAACCGTTGACCTTCCCGATGAAAATCGGGACGCTCTAGCGCCAATCGCTAAAACTCTCTGTGGAGAATAACGGAGTCGAACCGTTGACCTCCTGCGTGCAAGGCAGGCGCTCTAGCCAGCTGAGCTAATCCCCCAAAGGATTTGATTTTGTAGTCCCGTCCAGATTTGAACTGGAGACCCCTACAT
>NZ_CAKLBP010000019.1 GCF_920984665.1 Pedobacter sp. Leaf170 | reverse complement strand
AACACGTGGGAGAGTAGGTCGGTGCCAAATCTTAAAAGAAGAGCCTTGTAACAATTGTTGCAAGGCTTTCTTTGTTTATAAGCTTTTTTGCACAGCGATGGGACTTGTGAGTCTAAAGTTCAAAGTTGAAAGTCTAAAGTTAAAAGTTGAAAGTTGAAAGTTCAAAGTCGTAACCTTGTACTAAAAGAGCCGGAATAGCGCCAGCAGATTAGCAAGAGTTGTGCAGATAAATACAAACGGTTTTACCATCTAAGGCATCTTAGTTTGATAGTGAAGAGCACTGGTTGCCTATGGAAATGGGTGATGCTTTATATTCATTGCCGCAATAGGATTAGCAGGAGTTGCGTAGATAAAAAAAAATGGTTTTAACATCTAAGGCATCTGAGAACAGCTAAGGTTTCAATGTCTAAAAATTTGTTAATCTGGTATAGGCGTTGAAACTGTTCATCGAAGCAGCAGAGTAAGCATACGACCAACCCATCTTTTTTTTGGCAGATATTTTAGGCAGTTGGTTTAGTCCAATTATTTGGCATAAGTTCTTTAAGCTTATTTGCTTTGTGTGATGGTATTCTTTCCAGGATATCAG
>NZ_CAKLBP010000018.1 GCF_920984665.1 Pedobacter sp. Leaf170 | reverse complement strand
TGTGCACTTCCCAAAATTCAGACCATTTAAAAGTAGAATTCTAGACCGAGCGCAGCGAGGCTATTAGAAAAACTATTAATTTTAATTGGCAATATGAAAAGAATCAAGTTTACGGAATCCCAGATTGTAAAAGCAATCAAGGAACATGAGAACGGCAAAAACGTGCATGATCTCTGCAGAGAGTTAGGAATAAGCACTGCAGCCTTTTACAAATGGCGTCAAAGGTATGGGGGAATGGAAGTCAAAGAACTATCGAAATTAAAGGCGTTGGAAGAAGAAAATGCACGTTTAAAAAAAATGTATGCGAATCTCAGTCTCGTGCATGAAGTTTTCAAGGAGGCTGTAGAAAAAAAGCTTTAACGCCTGACGAGAAAAGGGATTTAGTGGATGAAATGGTAAAAAGGATCAGCCATCGTCAGGCCTGTAAATGCGTTGGATTAAACCGAAGCAAACATTATTATCAGCATAAACGACGCGATGACAGTGAAGTAGTTGATGCGCTTTCACTTCTTGTTGAAAAGCACGTCTCCATAGGCTTCTGGCAGTGTTACTACCGATTGCGTCGAAAAGGGCTTAAATGGAACCATAAAAAGATTTACAGGATTTATACCTCAATGAGGCTTAATATCCGCCGCAGGGCAAAAAAGAGGCTGCCAGAAAGAGTCAAGAAGCCTTTGTCTGTACCAGAAACTATAAATGAGGTATGGTCCATGGATTTTATGAGCGATGCGCTTTGGAATGGAAGGAAATTTAGGTTGTTGAACATCGCTGATGATTACAACAGAGAGATGCTAGTTATGGAGATAGATTATTCACTGCCGTCGTTGCGGGTTATCAGAGCGTTGGATGAACTAAAACAATATAGGGAGCTCCCCAAAAAAATAAGAATGGATAATGGACCGGAGTTCATCTCGCATAAGTTGGATGAATGGGCAAAGGAAAACAATGTTGAACTAGTTTTTATCCAGCCAGGAGAGCCAACACAGAACGCATATATTGAAAGATTGAATGGAAGCATCAGAAGAGAATTATTAAATGCCTACATATTTCACTCCCTGGATGATGTAAGGGAGAAAGTGGAGGAATGGATGGTGGACTACAATTACCATCGACCACACCAGGCATTAAACTTCAAATCTCCTGTAGATTTATTGCAGGAAATTTGAGGACAAAATTATACTTTTGAATGGTCTGAAAAACAGGGGAGCTTACA
>NZ_CAKLBP010000017.1 GCF_920984665.1 Pedobacter sp. Leaf170 | reverse complement strand
ATCCTACCGTGTACCCACATCTTTATTTTTATTTTTGTTTCATGTTTGGAACAGATTACAGTAAACTTTTTAACGACCTTAGGTTATCTAGACGAGGAGAAAGCCTATTAAATAAATTACGTCAGGATCCCTCCACAAGTATTCAGTCGCTAGCAAGCTGCCGAGCCGAGCAAAAAGCGTTTTACAGGTTTTTAAATAGTTCAAAGGTAAAGGAAGAGTTACTTTCCTCAGAGATGGGCTTTCGCTGTGGAAAAGCTGTCAAGGACAAAGTCGTTTTATGTATTCAGGATACCTCAGAGATAAATCTAGCTAACCACAGCAACCGACTGAGAGCATCCAGCGGTGTAGGACCAATTGATGCAGTCAAAAAAGGTATTGGCTTTAAGGTACACCCCTGCCTTGTTGTAGATGCCTATACCTGTTTTCCTTACGGTTATGCAGGTATTGATCTCTTTAACCGTACTGGCATCAAGCTTGTAACGGGTTATGAACGCAGCAAGATGTCCGTCCAAGACAAGGAATCTGCAAAATGGCTCAGGGGAAACCAGCGAGCTGGCAATTATCTAAAGGATGCAGCATCTGTTATTATCATACAGGACCGGGAAGGCGATATCTTCGAACAGTTTACTACTGGTGCGCTGGCTGACAACTCATTTCTGATTGTACGCAGCCAGTACGACCGAATATTGACTTCTGAAGGAAGACTATTAGCTACAGTAGCTCAGGAACCCTGCAGGGGAACCTATACCATCCTAGTAGATAGGGATAGTCATAAAAAGACCGCCACAAGGGAGGCACAAATAGAGATTCGCTATAAAAAAGTTCAGTTTAAACGTCCAGACCGTAGACCCAAAGATGTACCCGAGATCTCTGCTGATGTATTTGTAATAGAAGCCAGGGAGGTAACCGAAAATATTGCAGACCCAATTCATTGGAGGCTAACAACCACATTGCCGGTAAATACAGTAGAGGATGCCCGTCAGGTGATTGAATGGTATACCTGCCGGTGGATGATAGAGGAATTCTTCAGGGTGCTGAAAAAGGAATGCTATGATATAGAAAGCAGTGAGCTGGAACAGGGATGGGCTATACGAAAACTGACCTTGTTGATCATGGACACGATATTGAAACTGTTTCAGATGCATATTGCCTATGGCATGGAGGAAGGAGAACCACCGATATCCAGCAGCATTGCATTCAGCGATACAGAACTTGAATGCCTAACTGTAGTAAATACCAGGCTACAGGGGAAAACACAATTACTGTCTAATCCCAAACAAATATCAGAACTAAGGGGGGCAACATGGGTAATAGCAAGGTTAGGTGGTTGGAAAGGTTATTCATCACAGAGGAAGCCTGGTGCAACAACCCTAATACTCGGTCTCCAAAAATTCTATAATATCTATTTAGGATTCGAAATCCAAAAAGATGTGGGTACACGGTAGG
>NZ_CAKLBP010000016.1 GCF_920984665.1 Pedobacter sp. Leaf170 | reverse complement strand
GTAAGCATACGACCAACCCATCTTTTTTTTGGCAGATATTTTAGGCAGTTGGTTTAGTCCAATTATTTGGCATAAGTTCTTTAAGCTTATTTGCTTTGTGTGATGGTATTCTTTCCAGGATATCAGTAAGCCATTCCTGAGGGTTTATGTTGTTCATTTTACAGCTTCCCATGAACGTATACAACATTGCTGCTCTTTTGGCCCCTTCGTGAGATCCCGCAAAAAGATAGTTCTTTTTTCCGATTGCAGATGGCCGTACGGCATTTTCAACCCCATTGTTATCTATATGAAGTTTTCCATCCTGTAGATATACAGTAAGCTTATCCCAAAGATTTAGGGTATAAGCAATCGCCTTCCCGATCACGCTGGATGGGAGTACCTCACTATAATTCTGGACCAGCCATTCCCTGAATGTATTGAGTATCGGTAATGCCTTTTGCTGGCGAATTTCCCTGATCTGCTCATAGCTGTACCGGTTTTCTTTGCAGGTGCGTTCGATCTGATAAAGTTGCTGGATCTGCTGCAGGGCCAAAGTAGCCCTTGCCTGATCGTTCTGCAGGGATTCATCGAATTTCCGGCGCGCATGGGCCCAGCAGCATAGCCTGGTTATCCGCTTATTATTATCAAACATATCATATCCGGAGTAGCCATCGGTCCCGAGAAAGCCACTGAAACTTTCAAGGATTTCCCTGGGCCCCTCCCTGGATCTGCCCTGCCGGTAATCAAAATAAACGATCCTGATTTCCGGCGAATAGTACAACCAGTGATAGCCCCGGTGGGTAGTGCCCTTTTTGGCTTTGTCCATCACCTTTATCGGGGTTTCATCAGCCATAATGTAATCAGTGGAGATCACCGCATTCAGCATTTGGTCGTACAGTGGCTGTAAAAGATTGCAGCATGCGGTAAGCCAGTCGTTAATGGTAGAAGCAGAGAGACTTACCCCTTCGCGTTCAAACTGCTGTACCTGTCGATATATTGGAAGGTGATTGACGAACTTGCTGATCACAATATGGGACAATAGCGCAGGTCCGGCGATGCCTTTTGTGATTGGCCGCTCGGGAAGCTCCGCACATACGATGCCACCACTCTTTGGATCTGCATATTTTGGACGTACGTATTGCCTCACAAATAACTTTCCCGGTGTGTATTCCAGCTCCTCGGTAATTTCCTCCCCGATCTTTTTCATCCCTGACACATCTGCTTTTGGCTGGATAATGATCTGCTCACGTAGCAGGCCTGCTGGTAACGGCTTTCTTCCCTGGTGCACAGTAGCTTTGAAAGGGTCTTTGCGGACATAACTAACCTGTTGTATCCTTGGGTCAGGGAATATGGCATCAGGCTCAAAGCCCATGGTCAACTGTTCAGGTAAGGATGCTGGAACAAAACGCTCGCTTTTGGAACCGAAGATCATTTTTTTAAGCTGGGCAAGCTCATGGGTAAGCTTAAGGACTTGAGCATCTTTATCAGCAATGATTTTTTCATATTTGGACTCCATAGCATTCATCCTGAAAAACAAGCTTTCAAGGGTGGTTTTATCTACGGTTGCCTGACTATCCATTGGCATAAAAATAGGCATTTTGAATGTATCAGGCAAGTTTTTGACCTATTTTTCTCTATGTTTTTTGAGGCTAAAACGCGCTCTTCGCTCTATGCTCCTTAGCTTTATTCCCTTTAGAATAAACAGCAGTTCATCACTGGAGATGGCGGCCTGACCGCCTTCGCTGACAGATGCATCAGGCACCTCATAAGTGCCACTTTCCAGTCGCTTATGATAGAGCGCAAAACCGTCTCCTTCAAAATGAAGAAGCTTGACCTGATTGCGTTTACGGTTGAAAAATATAAAAACATCACCCAGGGTAGGATCCTTGTCTAGCTCGGCACGAACCAGTCCGCTTAAGGAATCAAAGCCGGATCTGAAATCTGTTATTCCCCGATAAAGGAAATAATGGTATGCTGCAGAAACAGACAGCATTACTGCAATAACTTTTTAATAAAAGACGGGTCGGTCTGGTTTCCATGAACCAACAAGCGGAAGCCATTGGTGCCTATAATTTCGATTGTAGCCGGAACTGCAAACTGATTTAAGGGTATTGAAACGGGTAAGAACCCCTTTTTATCCTCAGCTGAGTTGAATTGACGATAGCGCTTGACCCAATAAGAAAAAATGTAAGGAAAAAAATTGTGTTGATCAGCATATTCTCGCTGGCTAAGCGTGCCGGACATCCAGGCCTCAACATGGGGAAACATTTCGTTTGACTGTAAAACTGGTTTTTTCATATCATGATTTTTAATCAAAATTAACAGTCAAAACAAGTTAAGTCAAGATGGGTTGGTCGTAGGCTTAC
>NZ_CAKLBP010000015.1 GCF_920984665.1 Pedobacter sp. Leaf170 | reverse complement strand
ACATCCAGGCCTCAACATGGGGAAACATTTCGTTTGACTGTAAAACTGGTTTTTTCATATCATGATTTTTAATCAAAATTAACAGTCAAAACAAGTTAAGTCAAGATGGGTTGGTCGTAGGCTTACGTTGCAATCACCAGTTTGTTTAGTGCAGGCTTAAACTCCTTTGCCTTTTCAATTTCCGCATCGATGTCTGTAATACTGATCCTATTTGGAGAACCATCGATTAGATTCAGTTTTTTGTTCTTGCACTGTACGCCATTGTATTTCAGTCCGTTCTCTACTGCTCCATATATATCCACGCCGTGTTGCCCTTGCGAATTGTCGGAGTTAAATTCAATCTCGTCGGGTATGTTCCAGATTTCACCCCAAAGCCTGAGGCAGAGCATCTCAAAATCCTGCCAGTTCTTCGGGGGATGAATGTTGTTTGGTGCAATCATAGCGTAAAGATATAGAACTGCCTGCCTTTAGCCAACCCGTTATTGTTAACACTGTAAAGTTTGTAATCTTCGTTGTCCCTTTCCAGTTCGATAACTAAAATGGCATTAGGCATACAAGAAGAAGGAACTATAAACGAAATTGGTCTAAAGACAGTTAAGTTTAAAAACCTGATTTCTTTTTCATCAACCACGAAAACATTAGTACAACCTAGCTATTTAATCAATAATATTTAGCAATTTAGATTAACATTTTAAAACGCTCAAATTGACATCAATAACTAAAATTACCGAACCTGGGATATATATAATTGAAAGTTTAGACTTTGAAGACGAAAAAGGTCCAATGGAAGGTAAGCTTCTTTCTAATATACTAGAACTCGCAGGGCTTGATTACAAATACAATTATGTACGAACGAAGAAGGAACTAGCACATTTTATTGATGATTTTACAGAGTCTGAACTTAGATTCTTGCATCTTTCATTTCATGGAGACGAGGATTCTATAGCAACGACACTTGAACAAGTCAGCCATGAAGAATTAGGGGAAATGTTGGAAGGCAAACTAAAATATCGAAGATTATTCATGTCAGCCTGCTCAAGTGTTAATAATTCTCTAGCAGAGAAGGTAATGAAAATCTCTAGGTCAAACTCGATAATTGGACCTTCAGAAACAGTTGATATGGATGAAATTGCAATTTTTTGGGCATCATTTTACCATCTTATGTTCAAGAATAACCCTAGGGCGATGAAAAAGAAAGACATCGTGGCTACACTTGATAAGCTGGTTAAACTATATAACCTCCCTATTAAATATTATAAAAAATCCAGTAAGCTCCCATATTATTCTGAAGAACGACTTGCTTCTTCAACACCTTCGCCGACTTTTACCGACTTTGAAAATTTATAAGAACAAAAAATGGGACAGGCAAAAAAACATTATGAACAAATGATGCTGACTGATTCTGATTTCGATAGCGATAAATGTGTATGCGCTAACCATATTCACGATAAGGCGATATATGAGGCCGTAGTGAAAGACGGAGAAGAAGGAATTTGCAGTTATTGCAATCATGAAACGAGAGTCATCTTAGTTAAAGATCTCATCGATATCATTAAATCTGGGATTTTCTTTTTCTATGGCGATGCCAATGATGAAGGAATGAGCTACGAAAGTGAAGAAGGCGGATATTTTGGAGCCTCTACTTTTGATACGGAGGAAATGTTTTATGATGCTGGCTTAGAAATAGATAACGATAGGTTAAGAAATGATATCTCGGAGGCATTTGGTAATAATGTTTGGTGCGAGAGAGACCCTTATGCCGATCGCGAAAACACAGAATTAACCTATAACTGGAACGAGTTTAAGCAAGTGGTCAAGCATAAATCGCGTTATGTATTCCTTGGATCAAAACAATTTCAAACCACTAACCAAAATCTACCAATTGACCAAATCCTGAATGATATCGGTATCAGAGCCGACGATTTAAATCTCTTTAGCTGGCTAAAAAAGGGCACATCACTTTTACGTTGTCGCCAACACGGATCGATAGAAATTTTGAACACCGAAAAACAGCTGGCTGCACCTCCAGACGAAAAAGCAATTTTTCCAAATAGAATGAGTCCAGCTGGCATTTCAATGTTCTACTGCGCTTTTGACAAAATTACCTGTCACTTGGAGACTGTAGATCCCACAAATATGTCAAAAGAAAAAGTTACTACCGGCATCTTCAAAAATAAGGAAGATTTATATTTACTTGATCTTACTAAGGTGCCGGAATTACCAAGTATTTTTGATAAGAAAATGCGTCAAAATTATTATAGCATTCTTTTTCTAAAAAGTTTCGTGGATGATCTTACCCAGTCTGTGACAAAAGATGGTCGCCAGCACATTGACTATGTACCAACCCAGATTATAACAGAATACTTTCGTTATACATATAATGACTTGACCAGCACAAGTATCGATGGAATATTATATCCCAGTTCAAAATCAACTGGTAAGAATGCCTGTGTTTTATTTTATAATCATAAACAATCCTTGGAGCTTCTTGATTTCGACACATCCACGTTGGTGGTAGACAATATTTAAAACAATCTTGCTAAGATCTACATTCAGAATTGCGAGACAGATAGAACATCAAGCCTAACCTAATCATATACATACCTAAAATTGAGCCTTTTGACCCTAGTTATGAGCCTGACTATGAAGAATTTACCTAACAATTTAGAGGAAAGATTATAGCACAAATGTCTGGTTGTAAGCTCCCCTGTTTTTCAGACCATTCAAAAGTATAATTTTGTCCTCAAATTTCCTGCAATAAATCTACAGGAGATTTGAAGTTTAATGCCTGGTGTGGTCGATGGTAATTGTAGTCCACCAT
>NZ_CAKLBP010000014.1:2449-5889 GCF_920984665.1 Pedobacter sp. Leaf170 | reverse complement strand
TGTGCAAAAAAGCTTATAAACAAAGAAAGCCTTGCAACAATTGTTACAAGGCTCTTCTTTTAAGATTTGGCACCGACCTACTCTCCCACGTGTTACCGCAGTACCATTGGCTCTGGTGGGCTTAACTTCTCTGTTCGGAATGGGAAGAGGTGGACACCACCGATATAGGCACCTAAATGTTTTAATATAAGTGTTAAGTTTTACGTTTTAAGTGATACGTTTTCACGTATTACCTATAAATACAACCTACAACTTAAATGACATATTATTGAAAGAAGTTAAGTTTTGAAGAACAAACAACAGTATGTTGCTTTTGAAAGCTTCGGATGATTAGTATTACTCGACTATGCTGTCACCAGCTTTACATCTATAACCTATCAACGTAGTCATCTTCTACGGTCCTATATGGAATTCTCATCTCGTGGCTAGTTTCGCACTTAGATGCTTTCAGCGCTTATCTATTCCCAGCGTAGCTACTCTGCAATGCCCCTGGCGGAACAACAGATTCACTAGAGGCTAGTCCAACCCGGTCCTCTCGTACTAAGGTCAGCCCCACTCAAAATTCCTACGCCCACAACAGATAGGGACCGAACTGTCTCGCGACGTTCTGAACCCAGCTCGCGTGCCACTTTAATCGGCGAACAGCCGAACCCTTGGGACCTTCTCCAGCCCCAGGATGTGACGAGCCGACATCGAGGTGCCAAACCTCCCCGTCGATATGAGCTCTTGGGGGAGATCAGCCTGTTATCCCCAGCGTACCTTTTATCCTTTGAGCGATGGCCCTTCCATGCAGAACCACCGGATCACTATATCCGTCTTTCGACCCTGATCGACTTGTAGGTCTCACAGTCAAGCAAGCTTATGCTATTGCACTCCTCATACGGTTACCAAGCGTATTGAGCTTACCTTTGAAAGCCTCCGTTACCTTTTTGGAGGCGACCACCCCAGTCAAACTACCCATCAAACAATGTCTCCCGTTTGTACGGGATTAGACACCGAATACAGAAAGGGTGGTATTTCAACGTTGACTCCACGACGCCTGGCGACGCCGCTTCATAGTCTCCCACCTATCCTACACATCCTGTATCCAATGTCAATGTTAAATTGTAGTGAAGGTGCATGGGGTCTTTCCGTCCCGTTGCGGGTACCCGGCGTCTTCACCGGGACCACAATTTCACCGAGCTCATGGCTGAGACAGCGCCCAGATCGTTACACCATTCGTGCAGGTCGGAACTTACCCGACAAGGAATTTCGCTACCTTAGGACCGTTATAGTTACGGCCGCCGTTTACTGGGGCTTCGATTCAATGCTTCTCCTTGCGGATGACATCCCCTCTTAACCTTCCAGCACCGGGCAGGTGTCAGGCCTTATACTTCATCTTTCGATTTTGCAAAGCCATGTGTTTTTGTTAAACAGTCGCCTGGGCCTTTTCACTGCGGCTGACATTACTGCCAGCGCCCCTTCTCCCGAAGTTACAGGGCCATTTTGCCGAGTTCCTTAGCCATGATTCACTCGAGCACCTTAGAATCCTCTTCCCGGATACCTGTGTCGGTTTGCGGTACGGGTTTTTATAACCTGAAGCTTAGCGGTTTTTCTTGGAAGTCTGTTTACCTGCTCTATCCACTCATCCGAAGACTCGCGGTACTATTAGTTTTCAGCTAGGTCGGCGGATTTGCCTACCGTCCTAATACCTACAACCTTTAACGAACTATTCCGTCAGTTCGCGGCAGTGTCACTACTCCGTCCCCACATCGCAGTTATAAAAAGTACTGGAATATTAACCAGTTGTCCATCGAATATCCCCTTCGGGTTCTCCTTAGGTCCCGACTAACCCTGATCCGATTAGCGTTGATCAGGAAACCTTATCCTTTCGGTGGGCGGGTTTCTCGCCCGCCTTATCGTTACTTATGCCTACATTTGCTTTTCTATACACTCCAGCACCCATTACCAGATACCTTCACTGTATATAGAATGCTCCCCTACCGATATATTTCAATCCCATAGCTTCGGTGATACACTTAATGCCCGTTTATTATCCATGCCCGATCGCTCGACTAGTGAGCTGTTACGCACTCTTTAAATGAATGGCTGCTTCCAAGCCAACATCCTAGCTGTCTGTGCAATCGGACCTCGTTAGTTCAACTTAGCGTACACTTGGGGACCTTAGCTGATGGTCTGGGTTCTTTCCCTCTCGGCGCGTGACCTTAGCACCCCGCGCCTCACTGCAGACCATATTTCATAGCATTCGGAGTTTGTCTGGATTTGGTAGGATTTGACTCCCCCGCACCCAATCAGTAGCTCTACCTCTATGAAACTTAATGTCCACGCTGTTCCTAAAAACATTTCGGGGAGTACGAGCTATTTCCCAGTTTGATTAGCCTTTCACCCCTACCCACAGATCATCCGGAAACTTTTCAACGTTTATCGGTTCGGTCCTCCAGTACGTGTTACCGCACCTTCAACCTGTCCATGGGTAGATCACAAGGTTTCGCGTCTACCTCCTCTGACTATACGCCCTATTCAGACTCGCTTTCGCTTCGGATCCGTGTCTTAAACACTTAACCTTGCCAGAGAAGAGTAACTCGTAGGCTCATTATGCAAAAGGCACGCCGTCACACAACTTGTATGCTCCGACCGCTTGTAAGTACACGGTTTCAGGTTCTATTTCACTCCCCTGTTCGGGGTTCTTTTCACCTTTCCCTCACGGTACTGGTTCACTATCGGTCTCTCAGGAGTATTTAGCCTTACCGGATGGTGCCGGCAGATTCCCACAAGGCGTCTCCGACCTCGCGGTACTCAGGATACTACTAGGCTAACATTCTATACGTGTACTGGGCTATCACCATGTATCGCCGGGCTTCCCATCCCGTTCCACTTCTGTTTGTTAATGCCATATCGTAGTCCTACAACCCCCACTTTGCCGTAACAAAGTAGGTTTGGGCTCTTTCCCTTTCGCTCGCCACTACTCAGGAAATCATTATTATTTTCTCTTCCTCTGCTTACTTAGATGTTTCAGTTCGGCAGGTTTGCTCATTATATGTGACTGGTCTTCAACCAGCCGGGTTGCCCCATTCGGAAATCTTCGGATTAAGTCCTATTTGCAAATACCCGAAGCTTATCGCAGCTTATCACGTCCTTCATCGCCTCTGAGAGCCAAGGCATCCCCCGTGTACTCTTTCTTACTTTCTTCTACTTATACGCCTTTTGCGCCGTATAGTATGCTTTTTTGCTCTTGTTATGATGTCTCATACCTCGCTTTGTATTGCTACGCTGCTCGGTGAGCACAAACAAAACAGTCGCCTATTGTTGTTTGCTCTTCTTTTTTAACTTCTTCCAATATGTCAAAGAACTTTATTAAGGTATAAGGCTGAGGGTATAAAGGTGTAGGGTTTAATGGCCCCAACCTAAGCCTATAGCTTATTCCTTATTAGTAAAAAACT
>NZ_CAKLBP010000014.1:0-2353 GCF_920984665.1 Pedobacter sp. Leaf170 | reverse complement strand
AGTGGAGAATAACGGAGTCGAACCGTTGACCTCCTGCGTGCAAGGCAGGCGCTCTAGCCAGCTGAGCTAATCCCCCAAAGGATTTGATTTTGTAGTCCCGTCCAGATTTGAACTGGAGACCCCTACATTATCAGTGTAGTGCTCTAACCAGGCTGAGCTACGGGACTTTCTGTTAGGCTGCTATTGTTGCGGGTTAGTATATTACCGCTACCGCTTCCTTTGCTTACCTAGCTGTCAGTGCCGATGTCTTGTTGGTTATTGGGACAACCGTCATTTCTTCTGGGTGTTTCTTTTTAGTTTTTTTGTTATCCGGTTGGTTTGTTATGTAGTCTTACGCCTTATCAACGTATAACTTATAACTTAAAACCTATAACTTTTTAGAGTATCATGTTGCGCAGCGAGTAGTCAACTCTGCTCCAGAAAGGAGGTATTCCAGCCGCACCTTCCGGTACGGCTACCTTGTTACGACTTAGCCCCAGTTATCGGTTTTACCCTAGGACGCTCCTTACGGTTACATACTTTAGGTACCCCCAACTTCCATGGCTTGACGGGCGGTGTGTACAAGGCCCGGGAACGTATTCACCGCGTCATTGCTGATACGCGATTACTAGCGAATCCAACTTCATGGGGTCGAGTTGCAGACCCCAATCCGAACTGTGAATGGCTTTATGAGATTCGCATACTATTGCTAGCTAGCTGCCCTCTGTACCATCCATTGTAGCACGTGTGTAGCCCCGGACGTAAGGGCCATGATGACTTGACGTCGTCCCCTCCTTCCTCTCTGTTTGCACAGGCAGTCTGTTTAGAGTCCCCATCATTACATGCTGGCAACTAAACATAGGGGTTGCGCTCGTTGCGGGACTTAACCCAACACCTCACGGCACGAGCTGACGACAGCCATGCAGCACCTAGTTTCGTGTGATTGCTCACTTATTCATCTCTGAATAATTCACTAACTTTCAAGCCCGGGTAAGGTTCCTCGCGTATCATCGAATTAAACCACATGCTCCTCCGCTTGTGCGGGCCCCCGTCAATTCCTTTGAGTTTCACTCTTGCGAGCGTACTCCCCAGGTGGAATACTTAACGCTTTCGCTTAGCCGCTAACTGTATATCGCTAACAGCGAGTATTCATCGTTTAGGGCGTGGACTACCAGGGTATCTAATCCTGTTTGATCCCCACGCTTTCGTGCCTCAGCGTCAATAAAACCATAGTAAGCTGCCTTCGCAATCGGTGTTCTGAGACATATCTATGCATTTCACCGCTACTTGTCTCATTCCGCCTACCTCTAGTTTATTCAAGCCCATCAGTATCAAAGGCACTGCGATAGTTGAGCTACCGTCTTTCACCTCTGACTTAACAGGCCGCCTACGCACCCTTTAAACCCAATAAATCCGGATAACGCTTGGATCCTCCGTATTACCGCGGCTGCTGGCACGGAGTTAGCCGATCCTTATTCTTCTGGTACATTCAGCTCTCTACTCGTAGAAAGGTTTATTCCCAGATAAAAGCAGTTTACAACCCATAGGGCAGTCTTCCTGCACGCGGCATGGCTGGTTCAGAGTTGCCTCCATTGACCAATATTCCTTACTGCTGCCTCCCGTAGGAGTCTGGTCCGTGTCTCAGTACCAGTGTGGGGGGTCATCCTCTCAGATCCCCTAGTCATCGTCGCCTTGGTGGGCCATTACCCCGCCAACTAGCTAATGACACGCATGCCCATCTTAATCCTATAAATATTTGAACATTGGATAATGCTATCCTGTGTTTTTATGCGGTGTTAATCCGAATTTCTTCGGGCTATCCCCCTGATTAAGGTAGGTTGCATACGCGTTACGCACCCGTGCGCCACTTTCATATCCAGCAAGCTGGATAATCTCGTTCGACTTGCATGTATTAGGCCTGCCGCTAGCGTTCATCCTGAGCCAGGATCAAACTCTCCATTGTAAAATGTGTTGTAAGATTCTGACCAGTTTTAACTATCGTTAAAAATAGTCTTCTTTTTTTAATTATGTCTGTCAGACATTTGACTTTAAAATCAAGCTCCGGTATTCTGTACTTGAATCCGTACTTCATTACCTCGCTTGCGCTACATTGACATCTCTTTTAAGAACTTGTTCGGCCCGGTACCTCGCGGCGGCCTTTTATATATCTTCGGGTTTCAGTTTCTGATGGTCTTATTCGTCCCTCTTCAGTTTCTTCCGTTTCAATCTCGTTTTTTCTATCTTCCCGACATCCGCCGTTCTGATTTTTTTACCCTTCCTTTCGGTTGGGAGTGCAAAGGTAAGAATCTTTTTTTAACTTCCAAATAAAATAAATTTTATTTCTTCGTCGCCTTTTTCTTCTTAATCCCTCTTT
>NZ_CAKLBP010000013.1 GCF_920984665.1 Pedobacter sp. Leaf170 | reverse complement strand
ACTGATATCCTGGAAAGAATACCATCACACAAAGCAAATAAGCTTAAAGAACTTATGCCAAATAATTGGACTAAACCAACTGCCTAAAATATCTGCCAAAAAAAAGATGGGTTGGTCGTATGCTTACTTGCAACCCACCTTTGGAACAAGCACTACAGCTCGAATTGGCTACTACCAGATTCAATCGACCACAATCATAGACGAAGAGAATATTCTACTTATTGCATTATGGAAGCTACGTTATAACGAAGAGTTTCTTCCAACAAATCAAGTGCTTATTGATTCCGATGTGTTTGAATTCAATCGAGTTCTTAATGCTTCGGTCGACGTTACAAGCCTAATCGGATGCACACTTAATGTTCGGGCATCTTTCATCGACTTCCTTGAAAACCGTTTAGGCTTACACATCTGTAACTGGAGCATAGTAGAAGAACCCGATGTTCGTTCTGAACAGGAAACCATTTCTCCTTCTGCTTTAAAAGTTAAAAAGCAAATAGAGGAAGATGCTGAAATTGTTGAACTCGAGCTAGCCAATGCTACGCTTGATATAGACGAGCAACTACAAGCCTCGGACGATTACTTTGACAACTTATTTTATGACTTACACAATTAACATTCACTATCATGATAACTCCATTTAACAACTACGACGAGATTATACATACATCAGCTCCCACCATGTGGGATGAGCCAAGGTTAACGCCTATACCCAACAATACCCTTATCAATAAGGTATTAACGGGGTGGGGAGCTACCTACAGCGAGTTGGAAGCAAACCGTAACAGTATTATCCTTGTACCTAACAAGGCTCAAATTGAAAGCAAGTACGCATATAAAGAAGATAAACACTACCTTCATCCAGTAACGGAAAAGTATAAGGAGCAACAACTTGTCGCGCACATTGAAAATGCAAATGGTAGGAACATAAAGTTTATATCCACACCCGAAGGACTGATGAAGTTGATAAAAGCCATACTCATTACAGGTGCTAATCCCTATACAGATTATTTTATACTGATGGATGAATGCCATAAGCTCACCAAGGATATCAAATTCAGAGTGAACATCTCATCCTGCACAGATGACTTCTTCTGTTTTCACAACAAAGCAATGATCTCAGCAACTCCATTTATACCAAATGATCCTCGCCTACAGTACTTTAAGAAGATAAAAGTGAATCATACAAGAGAAGTGAAAAAGCGGATTGAGTTGAAGCTTGTAAATAATCTCGGCGCAGCCTTTAAGGAATACATTGATAGTTATGATGGTGAAATGTTATTTGTGTTCTTCAACTCAATACAAGGCATCCATTCATTAATTACAAAGTTCGACTTACAAGATAAGGCAAAGGTCTTTTGCTCGGAGGATGGAGTGGAAGTATTGGATCACTTGGGCATCAAAGAAAATTGCTACAGCCAAATCACAAATGAGTTGCTTGGGAAAGTCAACATCTTAACTAGTAGCTTTTTCAATGGTCTTGACATTAAGTTAATTGGCATCACTCCTGATGTACTGATACTAACTGATCGGAATTATGTTGAACACACAATCATTGATCCCAATACCGACACATATCAGATTCTAGGACGATTTAGACAGGCTAACCCTAAAGAGATGGCGCCAGACAATTATAGAACTGCTACACACATTGTAAGTATCAAATCAAACAGGGCTGTTAAGTTGGAGTCAGCCCTACTTAAAGATATTGAAATCTCGAAGAAGCGCTACCATCTAATATTAGAGTTACAGGCAACGACTCATGATACTTATCTCAAAGAACAAGTGTATGGCGAAGCTCTTAAACGGGTAACACCTTTTGCGAACCTATTGAACGAAAATGGCGACCTTGACTATTTTAAATACGATAATTTTCTTTACGAGCACCAACTTAAACTTTGCTATTGCCAAGACCTTGCAGTTGGGTTTACTTATATCAAATCAGGATTGTTTGACTTTACGGAGACTAGAAAGATTTATCTCGATGAAGATATGATATCCATGTCTAAAGCAGCGGGCAGGTACTCAAAAGCAAGCATTGCTAAGGTTCTACAAAAGCTGGTAGCAAATGAAAACAACCGAGGAGTTGATGGTGCAGATGGTTATTATCAAGAGCTATGTAAACATTTTCCACTTATAACAAATGCAGTAGGCATCCTTGGTTTTTACGAAGTGGAGCAACTTGGGACTAAAGCAAAAATTGAAGCTGCTCTCCGTAAAGTGGAAATGTCAGAAGGTAAGCTAAGTCAAGGGATAATTGATGCAGTATACTCTACATTCATGGTTGGTGTCTCTTATGAAGTTCCGCATGTTAAACAAAAGCTTGTAGCTCTCTTTGCTCAGTATGGTGTAGAGGCAAATCTTAAAGCCACAGATATCAAAACCTACTTCCATACTGATTATTTCAACGGAAGCAAACTTAGAACTAAAAAGGAAATGGCGACTGGTCGTTATAAATCAAAGTTCAAGTCTGTAAGGAAGGTTAAGTTAGGCGAAAGGAAGTTCAATCAGCTAAATTCAAATTCTACCCGATCGCACAATTTTGTTCAAGAGTAGTATGTTTAAGCCCCACTTTCCAATAAAATGTGCAAGCTCTCAGCCAATGATGAGCTTAACATTTGTTAATTAGAGATCTAATCGATATGCTAAACCCCACCCCTCGATGTTACACGTCAAAGTAAATAATATTGGTGTCCCTTAGTGTCACTGGTAGCTTTGGATTACAGTATTATCTGCTTTTATAAAAGTTAACACTTCTCAAATGTAACCCCTAAAAGAATAGTGCCTATATGAAACTTTTAAGAGTGTTGCGCTCTGCTACGTAGCTTAGATATTACCCCCCGACTAGGTACCGACTGGCGAAGTAAAAAGTATAACAAGACTTCTATTGGTAGTTTCTTTTCATTCTTAATACATAGCAGTTTGAAACATTTTAACCTCTAACACATGAAAAACGAACGCTTAAAATTTCCAAACACCTTAAAAAAGCTCGATGATCAGTTACGAATTAATGAAGAACAATGGAGCAGCAAGCATTTTGTTTCCAAGAACTACATCAGGGCAAGCAAGCGTGGCAATGAACTTCAACGTCAGATGAATCCATTGTGGGAAAAGATGTATCACACGCTTGTTGAATCAATGAAGGAGTTGTGCAGAACATTACCAATTGAGGACGAAAGGTACTGCATTGAAATCAACTTGAAGCAACATCCGTTGCACTGCGAAGGGTTGCATATCATTCAAACCAGACACTTCCACTTATACCTTGAATGTACTTACAACTATGACTACCGCCTTGAATACAGCCTTTACAAATGTCCTTTCGAAGAAGAATTGCACACGCTATTAAAGCGGTTTTCACTCACTCAGATAGCAACTCAAACCCATAGAGATAACTACTTAGCATACTTTAATAGATGCTTGCAGGTGCAGCCAAATGAGTTTATATGCATACTTTGATTTCGGAGTAAACTAACCACCTTTTTTGATGCCTGGCTTGACAGCTAGGCATTTTTGCTATCACACTTAAGCTGTTTAACTTTTATAAAATGAAGAATAACGAGTGCAAATCGAGCACCCATCTCATCTTTTAAAAGTTAACACTTCTCAATTCAAGTTTTTAATCTATTCCATAAACCCTATAATCACTTTCAAATATGAATCCTGACGACGAAGAAGAACATCACTTTATTGAGTCCGCATCAAGTATAATCAAAAGACACCTTGAACATACAGATAATCTCTATCAAGCTGCGATGGAGCACTTACACATAGCTTACACCTTGCTAGAAAAGGACTTGGAACTGAAAGGTTCATCCGAGCTTATTGTAGAGTATTGGGCTATTGAAAAGCTATTAAACATTTATACACTCAGGCAATAAGCTTGAACCAACCCATAAC
The DNA here is from genome assembly GCF_920984665.1 of Pedobacter sp. Leaf170. Classification (GTDB taxonomy): domain Bacteria; phylum Bacteroidota; class Bacteroidia; order Sphingobacteriales; family Sphingobacteriaceae; genus Pedobacter. Next base: position 3,130 of record NZ_CAKLBP010000013.1, on the reverse strand, counting down.
CACCATAGAATGACTGATACGTAGCATGCTGAAACACGCATTACGTTATTTGGAACATGATTCCTTAATGAAAGCAGTTAATGACAGGGAGTAACTCTGGTACCCAGGTAAATGCTCAAAAACCCCAGTTCTATGGTGGTTCTTTAACTATTCAATTCACACAAGCAACTCAGTCGGGTTGCTTTTTCTTTTTACACCATTTAATCTTTAACAATGAAAACACAAACAAAGCGTACAACGCAAACCAAAACTCAGTTCGTTGCCATTACAAACGATGTCCAACTGGTAAACAAAGAAGTCGAAAAAGCTTACACCTTAATGGTGCAGAAAGCCGTTAGCCTGCTTACCAAGTTCGATGTAAACAAGTTCCGTACTTACTGCGAAATGGAACATACCAAGAACGAGCAAAACACAAATCTCGTTAAGGAGTTCTTATGCTACTTCTATAACATCACTTTGAGCATGAGTCCAAAGGATGGCAGGTTTTACATCTTTGTTGATTTCGGACAGGAGGCATTAGAGAAGTTTGGCAGCAATCTCACCAACCAACTCCTTCGCTATGCCTACGAGGTTACTCAATCGAATGACAATACCGATGGAATCGAGTATGCATTGAGAGTAAACTTTCTACCATCGGAACAGAACCACAACTTCTTTTACCGAAGGATCGCAGAAGGTGAAACAGATTACGTTTCAATCGCTACCGTCGAGAAAGAGGCAGCCTAAAAAAATATAGGTGCAGCATTGCACCTATATTCAAACTCCTTGTTATCTTTACGCTTAATCAAAACTAAGATTAAGAAACAGGAATAAATTAATAATTCATTCAAGATATAAAGCGTTAGCTTATGTTCTTGTGCTTGGAACCTAGGAAATTACAAACACAACAAGAACAGATGTGCGAACGTCCATGCGGAAGCGTGGGCTGTTCCAGTCTGTTGTGTTGGGCTTCCTAGGGCCTCAAGCGCGGATTGGCTACAGTTCCACGCTTTCGTGTTAACTAACCAACCGACTGGGACTGTCGGTTATTCATAAAATGAAAAAACTTTTATTACCGCTCTTGATTCTTTTAAGCTTCTCGGATTTTGTCCATGCACAGAAATTGATACAAGCCCACAAAGTCACATACGATGAGCAACTACGTCCAGTGCTTATTGTCGATCTTAACAATAAGCTAAAGAAGAAAGTCACCCACATTGTCTATAAGTTCTTGATGACTGACATGTCTGGTTGGGAAGATACCTCAACATCAAGATATTTAAAAGAACAATCTACAACACGTATCACAAGAGTTGTTAATCTTCCAAGCGGCTACAAAATGAGAGATAGCTTTCTCGTGCCACAACTCAACCAAGGGGCAACAGATGCTCCAACGAGGATTGGCATTGATTACATAAGGTATAGTGATGGCACGATTGATAAGACAGTTGCGAATTAATTATGGCTATAGCTATTGGATTGATAATATTTATTATCATTGGTGCAGTCATCGTTTCTATTGCTAGTGAGAGCGGGAAAAAAGCAGAGGGTGCTATAGGTGGAAGTATTATGGGCGTAATTATTTTTGCTGGCGTACTAATGTTCATCGTTATACCATTGCTCTTTCTGAAAGGGTGCTAGACTAGTCCAGTTAACAGGTTCACCCTTTTGTTATAAAAGTTGACACAGTGTAATTACATTTACCATGAAAGAAATACAGACGCTGCTATCGGTAGAGAACTTACCTTATCTCTATCAAAGTGATTTTTACAACATTGGTTTTAATAAAAGAGGTTACTACCTTGATAGTGAAGGTAATCAATATCGCTACAACATACCTGAATCTGAATACTTTTTAACTGTTGACGAGTTAGACTATGACCTGAATAATGACTCCGAACATGATAGTACCGAACAACCCGATGATAACATTGAAGTAGTAGCAGGATGTACCATCAAACCCTCGGAGCTATTTAGCAAACTAAACCTCTTTGAATTAATTGAGGGCGATTTGAAATTGGAATTATCGAAGGAGGTTATAGAAGATTTACTGAACGCACCAATTGTTGAATCAGAGATTTTTATAATGGATTCGGGTTGGCGGACTAAGTCTATTCTTATTTACATCCTGGAACTTGATATTTACAGGCAAATCGTATTAAATGAAAGCGGAAATGCCAATAGGGTCAATCAAAGTAAGCATACAAACGAAATCTTAAAGTTGTTAAAGGAGCCATAGCAATGTGGCTCCTATTAGCTAATCCGCAATGTTGAAAACTAAAAAAAATTACTTGAGCCCTAAATACTATATTTGAATTATGTCAGAGCATGTGCAATGTACAAGCAGATGGCAAACGCAATAGAGTGTTTCAAGCGGATGGTAGGACGAATAATCCTATTAGGTTGGTTGATTATCTCACCTCACATCTCTAACAATACCACAGTTACTTGCAGATTTAAGGTAACCGTTTCAGTGGAGTTGGCATTTTCAAAGGTGGAGGACGCGCGGGCTGAAACTAATTTCAAAAAACTTGCATATGTCGTGGAAAAAAGTATCTTTAACAAACGACTGTAACGTAACGAAAATCAGTATGAAAGCTAAAAAACAAGGCGTCTGGAATCAGCGGTAGCTAAATTCGCAGGCAGGTTTGTCAGAGCATGTGCAATGTACAAGCAGATGGCAAACGCAATAGAGTGTTTCAAGCGGATGGTAGGACGAATAATCCTATTAGGTTGGTTGATTATCTAAGCCACAGCTTTAGGAGTGTGATCTGCACAAGTAATTAACTTGGAACCCACAGTCAATACATGATGTCTAAGTCCTTAACAATACTCTCGAGAATCTCTAGTGAGACTTCTCTTCACGCCGCATGGAAAAAGCTTAATAAATCAAATAAGACCTCCCGCGATGCATCCAATGTCTCTATCAAAGAGTTTGAAAGTAATATCCATAAGCACATAATAGAAATATCGAAGCAGCTTAACGAGGGATCATATACCTTTGGTAAGGTAAAAGGAGTTGCCATTGTGCACTTCCCAAAATTCAGACCATTTAAAAGTAGAATTCTAGACCGAGCGCAGCGAGGCTATTAGAAAAACTATTAATTTTAATTGGCAATATGAAAAGAATCAAGTTTACGGAATCCCAGAT
>NZ_CAKLBP010000012.1 GCF_920984665.1 Pedobacter sp. Leaf170 | reverse complement strand
GACATCCAGGCCTCAACATGGGGAAACATTTCGTTTGACTGTAAAACTGGTTTTTTCATATCATGATTTTTAATCAAAATTAACAGTCAAAACAAGTTAAGTCAAGATGGGTTGGTCGTAGGCTTACCTATAAGCAACACATTCCATATAGGCATCATGGTCAATATCTTTTAGCCTGAAAGCTGCCATTTGGGAAAACCTCAACTTTTCTATTTGGCTCATCCCTTCAAATATTTTTATACCTCCCATTATTCGTACTCCTTTCTTGCTTCTTCTATTTTCCTGATTTGTGTTGTTCGCTCTTGCTCGGATAAAAATCTGTTCTTTCTAACCATCTCAATTTCGTCATTGAGTATCTGAACTTTTGATTTTTCAGGCACATCCTCGAATCTGCCATACTTGTATTTATTATTTTCCATAGAGTTGCAGTTTCTGATTGGTGAGCTTAATTATCTGGCCTAAATCCAATGACATCTTCGCATAAAGATTAATAACATGGTTTGCAGCGGTTAAATCTGTTATCGTGCTCTCAAGGGCATCAATGAGAACGTTATTTGTCGAATCGCACTCTTTACGTAGCGCTTCAATTTGGATATCGATTTTTTGAATATTTTTATCTAAGGCGTTCATATATTTTAACTTAATAGTGCTTGGAAAACTTCTTCTGGCATGTTTGGTGCAAGGTCTTTTTTTAACTTCTTCAACTTCACATCCTTCTCATCAGCCGATAACCATTTGTTACCCCGAATAGATGAAATCTCTAATTTTAAGACATCAATTGTAGTTGTTTGATAATCCTGATGTGGTACCGCAGCTTCACTGGCTGCTGAGTACCGAGTTTTGGTTATTGACATATTCTAAAATGTGGGAAAAGGTTTCTTTTGTTCGATATGGGAAGTAGTTGTTCTAAGCTCCTTTAGGTTCTTGCACGTGTTATTAGCCACAACGTAGCATAAATAAAACCTTTGCAATGCCTGTACCGACTTAAGTAAGCCAGCATGTTTGATAGCGGTTGACAGTTCAGGTTCTTGTAAGAACTTTAACAAGGCAGGTACATCTGCTTGCTGAAAAAAGTATTTTCCATTCTCCCAGAAACCGTATTGGTTATCCAACTCCCTATTGTAAAGGTGCAAAGGATCCTCCTCAACTAGCTGCTCTATGCTCTTGCCTTTCTTGCCTGCTTTCGGGACCTCCTCGGGCTGATTGATTGCTTCTTTAAAGTTTAAGAATGGGTAAATAGTTGGATTGGTTTGCATAGTGTGCATTGCAAAACCATACATTTTGAGAATTATCTCACCAGAATAATCATTTGGATGCAACGCACTTAGTTGCTCGTCTATAACTGGCTTTAATGCCGTTAAACCTTCAATATTTTTGCACCCGCCAATCTTGGCTAGCAATTCCTCGTTCGCCATTGTTTTTAAATTTGTCATTGTGTGTTCGTTTAATTTATTCTATTCAGTGGATTAAAAACTGTTTCACTTTCGCTAATGATGTTGCCATTAAACCAAACTTTATGTTTGAAGGTATTGAAGCAATCCATTTTGACTAAATGCTCAACCTTGATTTTCTCAAAGATCTCGAACTCGGTTCCAGTGAACTCAAAGCAGTGGATTACGTTGTCCGGCAATTCAACTATGTAATTAAAAACGCCTTTGTTGTAATTGTAGAACCTAGCCTGCTCTTTTCTAATTCCTGCTTTATCGCATTCTCGGATGATGTCTAATATTATTCTGGTCATGGTTTTTTATTCAGAGGTGTTGTCAATTAGGGTCGTAAGAAAATCTCTTAAGTGGATTGCTGATTTTCTTTCGAGAATTATACTTGTATTTTCACGTTCATATTCGACAAGAGTGTTATCACATATTGTTTTCGGCTTGAGGTGATTACTATTGATTTGAATAAATTGATCTTTTCTTCCATCAAATTGGAATAATGAAATATTTATTCCTATAGGTGAATCATCCAAAACACTTAAAATTCTTTCTCGTGTTTCGGCTGGCTCTGGATCCTTCACAGCGTCACGTAAATCTGATTCAAACTGCTTGATTATTTCACTTTGCCCGAAGACCGGCACAATTAATTTTGGCATATTGTTTTTTTAATTAATGATTAAATATTTTCTGTTAGTTCTACCATACCAGAGCAGAATCTTATTGCCTCTCGTGAAATCTATTCGGGGTTGGTAAGTTCCCTCCAATACGATTGCTACAATGAGTAGCGTGATAATTAGCATACACATAACTATGCGGATTGAGTTATTAATGAATGTATTTTTTGTAATCTGGTTAAGTATGGTTTATAGGCATTATTGCCGTTGTGAGCATTAAGCATCGCTAAGTGTGAATTGATGCATTTGGGTACATCGTTAATCATACTGGCAGCATCGAGCCGCAGCGATTGCGGTATAACTAAACCATCAAAGCAAGGGATATCCCAAAGTTTAGGTTTGAATGTTTCTTTTTCCTTAAACTTTGTTTTATCAAAATCAACCCAACCAGGACTTACATAGTACGGTGTTTCCTTTGGTTCCACGGCTGCGGGTAAATCAATCTCAATCGTCTTAGGTTTCTCAATTGGCAATGGTGTAAGTGGCTGCGGCTGGATAGGAACTGCAGGTGCCGGAGCAGGTGTTGTAAAGTCACTAACTTTGAACCTGACTAAATAATCCGCTAAATCAAGGCCGTTCGCTTTTTCTTCGGATGTTGCAATCTCTTCTAGTGTTTTTGAAACACTGTAGCCATATTGAACCGCTTTATCTTCCCACTTTTCTAAACACTTTAAATCTGGATATAATGTGACCGATTTACCAATTAGAATATTTAGTTTTTTCCCGTTAAGCTGCTCCACGCCACCACATGCCAACCAATTAAATTGAGGAAAGTAAATGCTAGATATAATTGCCGTTTTTTCGCTCTCAACTATTGCAATGGGTTTGTTAGGATATATTCTTGTTAAGTGTTCACCGAACAGACATTGCCCTAGATTAAAGTCTTTTAACTTTAGTTTTTTGTGCACCCAAGTTACAGCGGGTAAAACGTCCTTATTCCTTCGACCAGTTTTAGGATTGAAATTAATAATCTTGCCGGTCCTAACATCACCAGAAATATCAACCTGCCAAAATATTGTACCGCCACTTTTAGTGCTGCCTATTAGATAATTATTCAACACCTCATCTATTTGCTCTTCACTGAAAATCGATTGTAAAAACAGGATAAGACAATTCTTTGAGAAGTCAGATAGACTTTGTTTTAAAATACTTTGTTCAATCAGCGAAACTGGCTTTTCCGGCTCAGGTTCTTTTGCCTTCCAAGTATCAGAAGGCGTGATTCCGTTTGCTTCAAAATATTGTTTTGGAGTCTTGTGGTATGAGCATTTAGAAAGCCTTTCACACCGTCCTACAGAAGGATGAACAATTGCTCCTCCTTCATCATCAATGTAGTGTGTAAAACATTTTTTACCACGGCATTCAGGGCATTGATGTTTTGTAGACATTCCTCTGTATGGTTGCAAATAATACCTGTGTTCACTCATTTTGTTAATATTTAGTTCAAAGTGCACTCAAAGTGCCCCACAAAGTGCACTTTGATATGTTCGAAAATCTTTATTTAAACCTTGCTAAAGGGTGTTTTTATCTCAAAGTGCACAAAGTGTCCAAAGTGCCTTGTATATGTAATTATTCTATCTTGCTATAAGAGCCATGACTAACCTTTGTCCAAAGCTTATCAAGTTGATTAGCTAATAACTTTTTAGCTCCCCTTGGCTCCATGAATTGCGAGCACACTCTTACAAAATCTGCTGTAGAAAAGTTCTTTTCATTAGGTAGGGATGAGTAGATAGTTTTTAGAGAACCTGTTAATAGTTCAGCTCTACTCTTAAGCCTAGCTTTAATAGCCATTTTCAAGAAGTAATCGAATAATAATACTGAAGACTTAGCTGAGGTAACTCCTATCTGATTCTTATCATCAGGATTGCCAGAGATACCATATTCAAGAAGTTGCATTATAAGAGCAAGCTTATGAATGTAAATTATCAGCTTTGCTCTAACTCCACGCTCTACCTCTGAAGTTGATATATCATTTTCTATGTCAATAGACTTGCAGACGGCATCAAAAATAATCTGGCTAGCTTCCCTAGTATACTTCAAACACTTTTGAGTATCAGAATACCATAAGGATTGTAAAGTGTCTATCACACGTACGTACCTATTTATTATTAATGGATCTACACCTACCATTGATGGGTAAGGCTTCTTTACATCCGTTAGGTAGCAAATAAGAAACCTATCGAAAAATCCGTTTTCCGTTTTCTCTTTGAATAGTTCTGCTAATACTGTTGGCTGTATAGTTCCAATCACTGATAGAAACGGGCTACCAGTAACCTGAGTGCCATGAGTAAAGGTATCTTTGTTGTATGCATTGCCCTGCCACAGAGAAAGATACATCTGCTCATCATTGCCTTTGTTATACTTATTGAATGCCTTTAAAAATCCGGCTAATTCATCGTAAACAATGGTTACACCCCTACTACTTTTGGTTAAATGGTGTATCAAGACTTCTGGTGTTGCTTCATTTAACAGAGGTCTGATATGGATAAATTTATTTTCTTTAATGGCACTTTGTGCACTTTGGACACTTTCATCTGTAACACTCTCATTTACAGCATCAAACCAGTCTTCATCATTGGGCACTTTGACGACACTTTCAGTGCACTTTGGCTCATCTTTAAGCTTCTTCGCTTTTTTTTGCTCTTTTTCTGATGCCTTATCAGCAATCATTCTATCGAAGTCAGCTTTTTGAAACTTATAATTTTCATTCTGCTTTCTTACTATTGGCTTGTAAGCTTCTTCTGTAGGTGAGGTTTTATTAATTCCTCTCTGGGCAACATTAGCAATGAATATATTTGCTTTATTCTCGTAACCGTCATTGGTTTGCATTATATGGCTATTACCAACAGCCGAACCAACAGCCGCCAGAATACTACAAGCAAAAAAATCAATCGGATAACTTTTGAACTTGTTATAGTGTAGAACTATTTCCCTTATTTCCTCGGGGAAAGCTTCCAAAGGGAAAAGAATGCTCTCGTTTTCGGGCGAATCTTCCACCATGCTTGCCTGAGAAACATCGGACTTGAGCTTGTTTAACAAATCTAATGAGCTTGTACCATTATTCACCATCCGCAGCACCTCCTTTCTTCAATTCAGGATTGCAGCTTAAGTAGCATACTAAGCGGCCAGTTTCTTTGCAATATCCTTTGTGGGTTGTAAATACCAAACCATCCTCGCGAAGCATAGAAACGTATCGGGAAATATTCGGCCGATAGATGTTGAGCGCAGTAGCTATCATAGTTGCGCTATGGTTGTACTTCGTTAAGTATTCCCTAACTTGTACAAGCTCAGCTTCTTGATTGGAATAGGAATATTTCTTATCTTTGAAATCGTGATGCCCATCACCATCAAAGTTTTTAAGGTCTTGACTCATAGTTAAGATCTTTTTTTGTTTTTACTGATTAATATATCTTCCGGAGAGGTCTGGTTAAGGTTGACACGCCCGCTTTCAAGCCACTCCACTAAATCGGATTGCAGGAAATAAAGCTTGCCCAGTTTTTTGATGTATGGAATCTGGTCCTTATACACCATTACATGAAGTGCATTCTTCGTAGTGCTTAGAAATTCTGCCGCAGCGTCAGCTTTCAGATAAGTTGGCTTTTGAGAAACCGGATTAAGAGCACCACTTAAGATAATTGATTTAAGCTCTATAACTTCCTGTTTAAGTTCTTCGTAATATCTATCCATTTTTGCCCTCTTTTAATTTTGCCATAAAACCTGAATCAATCTGGCTTTTGATTAAATACACCTTTTTACCTTCATGGTGCCTAACCAGAATACCGCGATTGAAATAATTATCAATCGTACGTGTGGTACAGCCTAGATATGCCGCAGCTTCAGCTATCGACATTTTTTCTTCTTTCTCAGGTATTGATTCTGCATTTGCGTAATTCAATTCTGATTTGAGAAACTTCTCTATACTTTCAAGTTTCTTAAAAAGAAAGCCGTACGCAGTGAAGCTAGATTTTCCAGTTAATTCCATCTAATTGCCTTTAATCGTAAATAATATTTCGTTTATAGATATCACCCTGATGCGGCATAATATAAGTTGACAGCTTGTTAAATGCGTTTGGAGCGCATTCTTACTGCATCAGGGTGTATCTATGTTTTATTTCTAGCCCAGTTCGTGCAGAATCGCAGATTGAGTTAGGATTATTTAGTTCCATATGTTCCATAATTATGGAACTACTAAATCAAAAAAACGCCGATTACTCGGCTTTGATTTTGCTAAGGTAAATAGAAATATTTAATAATGAAAATTTTCAGTGCTATTTTCTTTAGTATTTGATTATTTCTTTGTCCAAATAATATTAACCCGTCAAATCATTATCCAATAGCTTGCTTTGGTATTGTTCTGCTTTTTCTGTGGTGAAGCTATCAAGATAGTTCTGAGTTGTTTTTAAGTCTTTATGCCCTAACTGCTTTGATATAAATGCCAGTGGCGCTTCGTTATTCATCAGGTTAGTGGAAAAACTGTGTCTTGCGTAATACGTCGAAATATCCTCGGTAATTCCAAGCTTAGAGGCTATTCTTTTTAACCCAGTATTGATAGTTGCTATCGCAGTAGCTGTTTTATTCTTTACGTCACGCTCGGTAGCATTAGCGGGGATGATATTAAAAATGTAACCCGTACTAATTTTGTGAGTACCGTACTTTTCTATTATCGCCCAGAGCTGCGGATTAAGCTGAATGGTAATTTTATTAGTGCCGCCCGTTTTATTTTCAGTTTTCTTTCTAACAAATATAAAGTAGTCCTTTTTGATATCTGACCATTTAAGGCGAAATATATCTATACAGTTCATGCCCGATGCAAGATAACTGAATAAGAAAAATGACTTTGCAAAGTCCTCCGTTTGTGTTTGTGGCTCGTAATTATAAATCTGCATTATTTGCGCAATAGTTAGCGCCCTCTTATTATTTATTCCTTGAGGGATTTTATAGCCAGCCTTATTGTCTGCCTTATGAAATGGGTATGCTTCAGCTTTTAGCTCCTTGCGGCTAATTACTTCATTAAATATTGCCCTCACACGAATCAGGTACATGCTCAGCGTAGTTTTGGAATACTTTTGCTCAGTCTTAGCTTCAGTTGACCCTTTAACCTTTTTCTGGTATGTAACTTTCAAAGCCCATTTTTCAAAATCCGCTAACCATTTGGCGGTAACCTGACTTATTTGAAGCTCTATCAACCTATCCGCATTTGCGGACCGATTACGATTAATATATTCCGTCAACAATGCCGCAGCCTGGTTGTATAGATTTTTACTTCCAATTTTATCGTCCGCTTCAAACTCCAAAGCTTTTGACTTCATTAAAAAAATAAGGTTGCTGCGCTTACCAGTTTGATTAAATCTTGTATTGAAGGTATCAAAATCGAATGGTTCTAATGTCTCGATTATTGAATTGGCTTTGCTGATAAGCGCATCAAGTTTGTACCTAGCAGATTTATGGAACTCCTTTAAATTTTTGCCAGACATCATTTTATCAAAGTCTTCCTTAGACATTGATAAAGTAGTGCCTAAGCGCCTAAAATCTTTTACGTGGGCAATGCGAATCTTAACCGGGTAAGTACCGTCAGACTTCGCCTTACGTGTATCTAAAACTATTCTTGCAGTCGCCATACAACGAAGGTAGGCACTTTAAAATAATTTGCCCACTATTTGCCCACCTTTTTTTAAACATGAGAAAGATAGAAACAGGTAGACTATTGAAATACAGCGATTTTAAAGATGATTTAAACTAGAAACAGTAGGAAACAGGGCATATTTTATCACTACTGATGACATAATTTATTGTTTTTAAATGTAATACAAAGTTACGGCATAGCTTTGTGAAAGCCAAATAATTGAAAGAACTAGCAGGTTTATAAAATGTAAAATCTAATGCCTATTATTAGAGTAACATTTCGTTCTCTATGAATAATTTCTACAAAGCATTAAATATTCTGGGCGTTATTTTCACCAATTAGCTTTGCCAAAAGGCTGATTAAAATAATACTGTTATCTGGTTTATTTGTATCGTTAGGTGCAATTGCATTGGTTAGATAATCCTTTTAAAGCAAAGGCCTGTATATTCTAATTAAAATATTGATTTACAGTTTATTATTTCTTAAATTGATGTAACCAAATTAACCATTATGAAAACTGTAAAACATTTACTTGATACCAAGCAAGTTAGAATTATTTCTGTAAGTCCGAATAGCTCTGTTTTGGATGCATTAAAAGTAATGACTGATAAGAACATCAGCGCTGTACTTGTTATGGAAAATGAAACATTAGTTGGGATTTTTACAGAACGAGATTATGCCCGGAAAATCGTGCTTCAAGGCAAAGCATCGAAAGATACAGGTATAGATGAAGCCATGACACCGAATCCTATTACAATTTCTTTAAATGATACGATTGATAAATGCATGGAAATTATGACAGAAAAACACATTCGTCATTTACCAATAGTGATGAATAATGAGGTTAAAGGAATGATTTCTATAGGTGATTTGGTGAAATTTATTATCGCCGACCAACGCCAAACCATATCTCAGCTGGAAAGTTATATTAGTGGGTAGAGGATTTAGGTTTAGGTTTAGGTTTAGGTTTAGGGAAAACTGGTTCGTGGTAATTATGTTTCGAAATACTGCACATAAAAACCATTGTAATCCCTAAACCTATCACATCAACCCCCTAAGAAAAAAAGTGATAACGCTATAAAAAACTATTTCCAACGCCATTCGCCGGCAATGGTCAAAGGCTCTTTTAAATTTTGTGCTTCTAAAAACGCTCTTAATTCTTCTTCGCCTTGCACACCTACCGGAATTTTTGGCGTATTTGCTAAAGCGTAGGTTAACATTGTGCTGTAGCGAACCGTATTTTTTAACCCTTGTTCATCTACTAATTTAAAGCTATCGCCATCAGAGTGGTAAAACGGACCCGAGTTATTCGGCAATTTACCACCTGCACCGCCACCAGTTGGAATACCCTCTAACATAAAAGGCTGATGATCGCTATGTAAACCGGCACCTGCATTGAAAAGATTTTTAAAGCCTGAATCAATTTTTACAATATCTGCTCCCCAGGCAGTAAATAATTCTTTCATTTCTGCACGAGAAGTTGAAAAGCCTTTCGGGTCGTTTGTCATATCGTAGTTAAGCATAAACTTAACCTGGTTTAAGTTTTTATCTTTCTTAGCTTGCTCTACATAAGCTTTAGAACCTAACAAGCCTTGCTCCTCACCCATAAATAAAACAAATTCTACAGTACGCTTTGTTTTAAGATTCAGTTTTTTGAAAGTTCTTGCCATATCCATAATTGCAAAAGAACCAATGCCGTTATCAATTGCGCCAGTTGCTAAATCCCAACTATCTAAATGCCCGCCAACAACAATCTTATCCTTTGACATTTCGGTTCCTTTAAATGTTGCAATTACATTTCTTGCTTTAATTAAGCCAGAGAAATTTGTCATTTCAATATGCGCAACTTGTGCCTGGGTTTTTAGTTTCTCTTTCAATGCCAAACCATCTTCTAAACCGATACAAACTGCAGGTATAGTAATTAATTTGCCAGTAACCGATGCTGTACCAGTTAACAAAACGCCATTTTTAACAGTATTGATAATGATAACTCCGCTTGCACCGTATTTTGTTGCAATTGCGGTTTTTTCCGAGCGGTGCAAAGACTTTGTTCCTGCCGGAGAACCTGGTAAAACGCCCAAATAAATCAAAGCAATTTTACCTTTAAATTTGGCTGTATTGGCCTGGTAATCTACTTCCAAACCATTTCCTGCATCAACGATATCACCAGTAATATTTGCAGAAACCGGCGAATGTGCCAGTGTAACAGCTTTAACTTGTGATAGCGAATTTTTATCGGCACCAATTTCTACTTTAATTGTTTTCCGGCTCCAGCTTTCAACTTCAAATGGTTGAAATTTAACTTCGCAGCCATACGATTTTAGTAAATTGTAAGCATATTGCTCTGCCTTGGCACCGTTTTCAGAACCCGTTAAGCGATGACCGATGGTTTCGGTTTCATATTTTAAGGTTTGATATGCTTTTGAGTTTTGCTGTACTTCGGTATTTATTTTAGTAAACACTTCTCCAAATTTATCTTGTGCATTAGCAAACGATGCAGCACAAATCAGCGCAGCAGAAAAAAGGTATTTCATAAAAGTTTAGTTTTTGATGGTGTTAAAGTACAAATTTTAAGTGCAAAACTTTGGCTGTAACGTTTATTTTGCGCTCTACAACCAAAGCCATAAGCACAAAATTTGTTTTGTAAACCTGATTGAAGTGGAAATACTTTTTGTTTTCAGCGACATTGAATATGCTGTCATGCTGAGGCACGAAGCATCTGCAAACGATGAAACAGATGCTTCGTGCCTCTGCATGACAGAAGTTTAAAAAAGATTTAAACGGAAAGCAAGACGAACGATAAGTGAAATGTTGTTTTTGCTTTCCAAAAATTTTCCCATCTAAAAAATCTGAGAACATCTAAGGCTATTCGCCCTACACGAATATTATAAGTCTTTGATAGTATAAGCAAAAATCTAATTATTTCAACTTAGATGGACTTACATGTATAAGGTGGTCAAAAAACCATTATTTATGTTTTGCCTTCTTCGGGAAAACCAATGAGGCAACCACACTAATCACCAGAATACTCAGAATAACGATTAATGAATGTTCTGTAGTAAAACCCCATTTTTCTAAATAAACATGACCTAACATTTTCACACCGATAAAGGCTAAAAGGAATGCTAAACCAGTTTTTAAATAATGGAATTTATGGATAATATTTACCAAAAGGAAAAACATAGAACGCAAGCCCATTATGGCAAAAATATTCGAAAAGAATACAATGTAGGGGTCTTTTGTTACTGCAAAAATTGCCGGAATTGAATCGACCGCGAATAGCAAATCTGTAAATTCTACAATTAGCAAAACCAAAAACAATGGCGTAACCATACGCTTATGGTCAATTCTAACGAAGAAATTCTTTCCTTCATATTTAGGGTGAATTGCAAAAATCTTCGAGGCCCATTTTACTACGGGATGGTTTTCCGGGTCTATTTTGTCATCCTCATCCTTACTGAAAAACATTTTTATTCCAGTAAAAACTAAGAATGCACCGAAAATATATAAAATCCATGCGAACTTTGCAATTAAGGCCGCACCTACAAATATGAAGATGAAACGCATGATAATTGCGCCTAAAATCCCCCAAAACAATACGCGGTGATAGTATTTTTCTTCAACAGCAAAGGCAGAGAAAATAAGGACAATTACAAAAATATTATCAACAGATAAAGCATATTCTATAACGTATCCTGTTAAAAATTCTAATCCAAGGTTTTGCCGATAAACAGCCAAACTTTGTGGCAAATCATCAGGGATAATTTTTATGTGATGCTGGTGCTTGGTAATGATGTATTGCAATCGATTAAAATCTTCAATACCGTGCAACTGATGACCTTCGGTTAGCAACAAAAAATAAAAGCCAAGCGCAAGCCCAACCATTATCAAACTCATTATACCGGCTTGTTTTAAGCTTATAACATGTTCTTTCTTACTAAAAAGACCTAAATCAAGTGCCAGAATAAGCACAATAAACAGAAGGAAACCTAAACTGAAAAGTAATTCGTTACTCATTATTTTTTACGTTCTGTGGTATATAAAACGAGTTGTTCGAGTCCTGTTCTCGCTTCCCCGGCTTCAAATTGGTGTAATATATCAAAAGCTTCTTGCTGGTATTCGAGCATTTTTTGGTTGGCATAATAAACACCATCCTTTGCATTTACAAAATCTATAATTTCCTGAATTTTAACCGTATCATCCTGGTGGTTTTTTACCAGATTAATAATACGTTTCCGTTCAGATTTTTCGGCTTTGTTTAATGCATAAATTAAAGGTAGCGTTACTTTTTTCTCCTTAATATCAATACCTAATGGTTTTCCAACATCATCGGTACCAAAATCAAATGTATCATCTTTAATTTGAAAGGCAATTCCAACTTTTTCGCCAAACAAACGCATTCTTTCAATGGTAGCATCATCTGCCCCCGATGAAGCCGCTCCCGCAGCACAACAAGATGCAATTAACGAAGCCGTTTTTTGCCTGATAACATCAAAATATAAATCTTCAGAAATATCCATTCTGCGTACCTTTTCAACCTGCAACAGCTCACCCTCACTCATTTGCTTAACCGCTTCTGATACAATTTGTAACAATCGATGTTCATTATTGTTTACCGAAAGCAATAAGCCTTTTGCAAGTAAATAATCACCCACCAAAACCGCAATTTTATTTTTCCATAAAGCGTTTATAGAGAAAAAGCCACGGCGCTCATACGCATTATCCACAACATCATCATGCACCAAAGTTGCCGTATGTAAAAGCTCTACTAAAGCCGCCCCACGATGCGTAGATTCGGTAATTCCACCACAAAGTTTTGCAGCAAAAAAAACAAACATCGGGCGCATTTGCTTCCCTTTTTGCTTAACAATGTAATGTGTAATCCTGTCCAGCAACGGTGCATCGCTATGCATAGATTCCTTAAAGGTTTTTTCAAACGCTTTAATATCGGCTGCTATTGGTGTTTTTATCTGTTCGATTCCCGGCATTAAGTCGAAAAAATTTTGATTGCAAACTTAAGCTTATTTCCAATAAAAAGATAATGTATATTGCTAATAATAAGGATTTGGAAAACAAAGGAACTACAAATTACAATCTTTAGTCCTGCTCTTCGCTTTAGCCCTCGTAAAAAACTCGGGGCTGCCGCTGCTATCAGGTTTAGGCACAAAGTAAATACACAAAAAGCCTGGCAGTAAGGCTAAACAGCCTGGTTAGAATTATGCAAGTTTAACGAATGCAATTAATATACTATAGCGCAGTTTTATTTTTAGGAAACAGACTAAATAAAGTATTTTAGTGTTTTATGTAATTATGACCATTAAAAAGAAGCATTACTTTTTATTACTTTTTCTGCTTTTAAGCTTTGGCGCCAAAGCATCATCAATATTAATTTATATGGATGAAGACCAGAAAAACCACTTAAAAGCTTACGGAATTGCCTATTGGACCATTAGCAAACAGGTTGAGGTAGATTGGCTTTTAAATTATAGAGGCGGCAGTTTTCTAATAAAATACAATAAAACAGTAGAAGATGAATGTAAAATCAGGGGCGTTTCTTACGAAGTAGTTGCCGATGGAAAAGTTGTAAATCTGCTTAATGAAATCAGCGACCCATCTGTAAATATGGAAATGGTTAAACTAGAAAAAACTCCGAAAATAGCCGTGTATTCGCCAAAAAGCAAATTACCCTGGGATGATGCCGTAACGCTAGTTTTAACCTATGCCGAAATTCCTTATGATGTAATTTACGACGATGATATTTTACAGGATAAACTTAGCAAATACGATTGGCTGCATTTGCACCATGAAGATTTTACGGGCCAGTATGGCCGGTTTTGGTCATCTTTTCGCTTTGCCAATTGGTATCAGGAAGATGTTAAAAACCAGGAAGCTTTAGCAAAGCGATTGGGTTTTAAAAAAGTTTCGCAAATGAAACTCGCTGTTGCCAAACAGATTAAAGAATATTGCATTGGCGGAGGTTTTATGTTTGCCATGTGCTCTGGTACTGATAGTTTCGATATTGCCTTAGCTGCAGAAGGTGTAGATATTTGCGCAGCGATGTTTGATGGAGATGGGGCCGATCCAAACGCTCAATCTAAATTAGATTTTTCTAAAACACTTGCATTTCAAAACTTCAAGCTCGATAATAACCCAATGAATTATGAATTCTCGGATATAGATGCAACCAATGGCAGAGGTTTAAATGAAAGTAATGATTATTTCACACTTTTTGATTTTTCGGCAAAGTGGGATTTAGTACCAACTATGCTCACGCAAAACCATGATAAAGTTATTAAAGGCTTTATGGGACAAACAACTGCATTTAAAAAACGATTAATAAAAACCAGTGTTACCGTTTTGGGCGAAAATAAGGGCGCTGCAGAAGTACGTTACCTGCACGGAGAAGTTGGCAAAGGTCAGTTTACTTTTTATGGCGGGCACGATCCGGAAGATTACCAGCACGCTGTTGGCGACCCACCTACCGATTTAAATCTCCACCCAAATTCTGCGGGTTACAGATTAATCCTAAATAATGTACTTTTTCCTGCAGCAAAGAAAAAACCTCAAAAAACATAGAGTTAAATTTGTATTAGCAACGGTAAATTATTCTATAAAAGACTAAAAATCCACTTAACTATACACTCTTAATATTACTCTGTAAATTACTTCAGCCCTACCCTTAAATGATTTATTGTAAGAAAAACCTACTGTAAACCAATATTTTAATTAACAAAGCGGTAACATAAATAATACTTTGGCATAGCTTTTGGAATGATGGCGATAATTAACAACCGAAAATTAATTCGGAGAAAAATTTAAACAAGATTCTTTACCTAAAGAAAATATTATGAAAAAGTTATTATTAAGTGCTTCAGTGGTTTTATTAGCAACAGGTGCATTCGCACAAACAACAATGAGCGGTTCTGATGCTAGATTTGGTATTAAAGCGGGTGTTAACTTGGCTAGATTTCACGCTAGTGACTTTACCGGTAGTGAAGATTACAACAATACAATGAAAGATAACGTTGGTTTCAATGTTACGGCATTTGCAGATTTTGGTGTTGGAAACAATTTTTTCATCCAACCAGGTGTATCATTGCAAAATAAAGGTGCTAAATTTCAGGAAACAAGAACAGCAGCTGGTGTTACCAACACAACAACAAACAAAACAAGTTTAATGGCAATCGAAGTTCCAATAAACGCAGTTTTCAGAATCCCGACAGGTGATGCAGGTGCAGTACAAATTTCAGCTGGTCCGTATGTTGGATTTAACATTTCAGGTAAAAATAAATTTGAAACTGTTACAACTGGTGGTAATGCTGCAGGAACAATTTCAAATGAAAATGATTTAAAATTTGGTTCAACAACTGATAAAAACTACAGCTCAACAGAATTTGGAGCAAACCTTGGTTTAGCTTACCGCACTAACTCTGGATTTTTAGTAGGCGCTAACTATGGTTTAGGTTTATCAAACTTAATACCTAAAGATTCAAGATCTGGCGACGGTAAATTAACAAACCGTGTTTTAGGTTTTTCAGTAGGTTATTCTTTCTAAGAAAATATCTAAGTACAAAAAAAGCTCCCGAAAAATTTCGGGAGCTTTTTTTGTTTAATCGTAAAAATTCCAGGTTAAGCCGAATTTTAGCAAAGCATCTGGCATTGGGTATCGATTAACTGTATAATATCCTTTGGATAAAAAACCTTGATTAGCATAATCGTACTTAACAAAAATATTTGCTCTCTTCAAATTCGCTTTTAAATACACATCAACAACAGGTACGGATTTCAAAACTGTAGCTTCGCGGTCTATGTAAAATTGACTAATAGCAGGCGAATATAAATAATTTGCATAGCTGGTATTATATCTAACATCGAAACCAATATTTGTTTTAAGCACTTTAAAAAGATTCAAATCGAAAGAGAAACTATTGCAGGTGTAAAATTCTGGTGTTCTTAACACATCATTATTATCAGTTTTTTGATAAGCTAAATAGTTTTCAATTAAGAACTTTCCAAAACGCCATCTTTTGGCAACATCTAATCTAATTAAACTAATATCGGCACTTTCTTGAAGTGGCTTTACATTAATATCATTTAATCCCAATATCGTGGTTCCAAAATATAAATAGTTGCTGGTTAGAAAATATTTTGCACCCGCTTCTAAACCTAGTTTATCATTTATGTAACCAAAAGATAGGTTGGCAACTTTTGTATTTTTTAAATCTGAATTTATCCACTCAAAGTGATTACCGTTATAACTGGTAAAAAGCTGTGATGGAGACTGATTTTGAAGATAAGCACCAAGTTCGATTCTTCCTATTGCCTTACCTAAACCAATTCTACTTTTCGCTTCATACAAAAAGTCACCTGCATTTCTGCCCTGAAAAATCTGGTTCACATCTAAGTTTAAATCTATATTGCTGGTAAAGCGATAGCTTAGCGCACCAATAACACTCAAATTTTGAAAACTAAAAGTTCTGTTTTCGTAAGTTACACCATCTCTTCTTGCGCCAAGTGATGTATAGTTGTAATAATCATGCTTTATGCCGGCATCAAGTTTTAATTCATTTTTTATTACAGTCGAATTTTTTGCCCTTAAAAAGAAACTGTATATAAATTCGTTTTTAACATGTTGCAAATGAGTAGAATCACTAGTGTAAATTGCATCTAAAGCGTTTACGCTGTTAATACCCAATTTACTGCTTTTGTCCAAAGCCTTTGGTATAACCAAATTATTATCCAGTTCATCTTTAAAAAAACCATAGCTATCATTATTGTACTCCAAAGTGTAAGTAACCTTATTGGTTGGTAAAACCGATGTATTGGTTGCTGTAGCGCTATCTATACGACCAACATAATAAGTTTGCTTTAAAAAGATTGTATTTTTTCGGTACAGATTTCGGGCAGATGTTAAATTGGTTGCTTCGGCCTTTCTATCAATTTTTACATAATCATCATTAAAAATCGTTTGCTCTGCTATTGAACCATTTTCATAAGCTCTTAAAGTATTAAAAATTGCAGAAGCCCACATGTTGTATCTTTTATTTGGCGATTGATACCAACTGAAAATGGCAATATTTAAATTATCTCCTCTTTGTCTACTGTAAAAACCACGGGAATCCATTCGGTTAAAATTGACGCCCATATTCCAGTTTTTTTTAATATTCTGACTGTGAATGGCTTTAAAATATTGCTCTTTTTGACCTGCACTAACCAAGTACAAGCTTGTAAATGGTGCTCTTGCCTGATAATAAATTATATCTTCAGGATTTAAAGCATAATAATCTAAAGAATGGAAACCCACATCAAAACCAATTCTTTTAGATGGCTCATAAAGTAAAGGTCGGGCTACCTGCCCAACGCTACCCGTTGTAATAGCCGGATGCCTTGGCTGTAAAAGTGGACTATAATTTTGAATATTATATGTAGAAGTATCTAATGGCAATAAAACAATACTGTCTCTGCTCATAGCCATTTTAGTATATTTTATAAACTTTGCCGTAAAAATGACAGAATCTTTTTCACCCTCTTCTTTTTTACGTAGCGAATCAAGTTCCTTATTATTACCAACATTAGTTTTTAAATCTTGCGCTTTTGCATCGTTTTTAACGATGAAAAACAAAATTGCCAAACATAGGAGAATAGCCTTGCGCATGTTACAATTCAGCAATTAGTTTGGTTAAGATATCTGTCATTTTTGGTTCTGCTTTAGCAGCTGCTTCTAAAATTTCATCTAAATTAAATGGCTTTAATTCTTCAGGAAAACCCTCATCTGTTAATACAGAAATGGCAAAAACCGGCAAACCGGCATGGTTGGCAACGATAACTTCCGGAACGGTGCTCATACCAACTGCATCAGCGCCTATTAAACGCAAATATTTGTACTCCGCTTTGGTTTCCAGATTCGGACCAGAAACCGCAACATAAACACCTTTATGGCACTTAACATCTACGTTTTTAGCAATTTCTAAAGCTTTTGCAATTATAGTACGCTTGTAAGGCTCACTCATATCCGGAAAACGCGGACCAAGCGAACTTTCAATTAGACCACGTAATGGATTATCAGGCTGAAGATTGATGTGATCTTCAATAATCATTAAATCGCCCTTTTTAAATTCTGGATTTAAAGAACCCGCAGCATTGGAAACAATTAGATTTTCGATACCTAAACCTTTCATTACTCTTACCGGAAAGGTAATTTGCTGCATACTATAGCCCTCATAATAATGCAAACGACCTTGCATGGCTACAATCTTCTTCCCATTTAAGGTTCCAAATATTAGTTTGCCGCTATGAAATTCCAGTGTAGAAATTGGAAAGTTAGGGATGTTTGAATACATCAATTGATGCTCAACTTCGATATCTTTAACTAAACCACCCAAGCCAGTGCCTAAAATAATGCCTATCTCTGGTTTAAAATCCTGGGTTTTACGTTTTATATATTCAACTGTTTCTTCTATTGCTCTTAACATAGTTTAAAATAAGTTCATCAAAGGTAATCTTATCTTCTTCAAATAATTCAACCTCGATGGGTAAAAAATATACCGGTAAATTTACCAGTAAATCTTTAAACTCCGCAGATTTTAAACGCTTGCTATCCTTTTCTGTTGTGATAATGATTTTTTCTTTTTTTACTCCGGCTTCAAAAGCTGATTTAAATTTGCCAATATCAGCTTGCTTAAAAGCATAATGATCTGGAAATTCTTCGTGCTTAATGGTTTTAGAATACTTTTCGAGCTCTTCAATAAGTGGCGCTGGGTTTGCGATTCCGGTAAGTAAAAATATCTCGTGCTCTTTTATTGACTCCAAAGACCGGATTTCGGCACTGTATAAATGCTTTAAATCGCTATACTTTAAATAAGAGTGCAATACTTTTTGAGTTTCATCAGGTTGTAACTCATTAATTGAGGCTTGTTGCGCAACATGCAGAAGCGGCACTGGAGCCTTTGTTACTAACAAAACATCTGCCCGCTTTCTTGATGCAAAAACATCTCTTAAATTTCCTGCCGGAAGCAAGAACTGCAAAGTACCTAATTTTCTAAATTCAAAAAGTAAAATATTTAAGCCTGCCCTCACGCTACGATGTTGAAATGCATCATCCAAAATGATTAAATCATGCTTGTCTTTTAATTTTTCGATGCCTTTAACTCTGTTTTCACAAACGGCAACTGTTACATTATTAAACTTTTGAAAGTATTGTAATGGCTCATCTCCTATTGTTTCGGCAGTTGCACTTTCATCAGCAAGTATAAAGCCTTTTGTTGTTCTGCCATATCCGCGACTTAGAATTGCAATTTTATAATCAGCAAGTAACCTTACCAGATACTCTGTTGTAGGCGTTTTGCCAGAACCGCCCACAGCCAGATTACCTATGCATATTACCGGCAAATCGAATTTTACAGATGATAGGATGCCCCAGTCATATAGCTTTTTGCGTAATGTTATAGCTATACCGTAAATAAGTGAAAATGGCAGAAGTAAAAGGCGTAGATAGTTAAGTAGCATACTGTCGTGTTTTCAAAAATACGGATAATTTAAAATTTTAAAGCACATGTTGCCAATGCCTATTGAAACAACCTCATCAGAGCATTAATGTTTGTCAAAATTTTATGGTGGAGATATATAAATTTTTGATTAGCAGCTAAATTTTTAAAATCTAAATAAATCAAAAAGAAATAAAAATTATTAAACTATCCAAGTTAAACGGATTTATTACAATGATTTATCAAAATAATCTGCATAACTTTCATTAATTTTAAGAATACAAATTATCTACATTATGCTAAAATTAAATTTATTTGCAGGGCTGATTATACTCTCCTTATCAGCCTCTGCCCAAAGTGCCAAAGATTATAAATTTGGACACTATTATGATACCAATGGACAAAAAATTGATGGCTTTATTTATTGCCCTCCGTCTTTAAATTCTATTGTTTACAAAAGCGATAACGAAACAGAACAGAAAACGCTAAGTCTAGATAAAATACAATCCGTTGTATTATCTGGTGGTAAAGATAGCTTAGTGGTAAAATCTGAGAATAACAAGCCAAATAAGTTGTATTTAGCATCAGTTGCTGCTATTACCCCAACTACAAAGTTTTTTAGAAAATTTAATATATACACTATGGTAGGTTCGGCGAGTAGAAGCATGGGTTCAGCGCCAAGTATGCAAACATCTAACGGCAGAGCAAATTTTGCGAGTACAACTTCTTTTTCTAGTGGTGCTTCAACAACAGGTATTGATGAAACTTTTTTTTATGAAGATGGTAATACAACTTACGAACTTACCAAGAAGAATTATATTGATATTTTATCAAAAGCCTTTGCAGACAACACAGCACTTACAAAACAATTTCAATCAAAATATTTAGGATTTGATGATTTAGCAATGATTTTCAAAAAATACAATGATGATCAAGTTGCCAAATAACAAATAGAACTAAAATTCATTTAATAAAAAAGCAGGCAAATTGCCTGCTTTTTTGTTGTTGAGAGGTTATTTATTGATATCCTGGATTTTGACCAAACTCCGCTGCATTTAGCAAGGCGTTCAGTTCAGTTAAGGGTATTGGTCTTAATCTGTGAAATGCCTGCACTGCAGTAATATCTGGGTTGGCAGCCTTAATACGAGCTACAAACTGATCGCCGGTTAGTGTTCTTTTTAAATCGAACCATCTGATTTGTTCTCCGCAGAGTTCTCTTGCACGTTCATCTAAAATAAAATCTATACCACCACTTTGAACTGCAGCAGCCGTTGTTTGCATAGCTGCAGTTTGGTTTATAGGTGTTTTAACAGCAGCACGAGTGCGTAATACATTTAATTGTGTTGCCGCCGCACCATAATTTCCAATCTGAAATTCCGCTTCAGCGGATATTAAATACATTTCTGCTAAACGCATCACAATAACATCATTAAAACCTGGTTGAGAATTTGGAACGGTACGGTTATTATCTAAAAACTTCTTTAACGCTACAAAATCTGTTAACGATTTTATTGTACCGTTGGCATTGAATAAATCATCTCTATCTACAACCACATAAGGTTTGGTGGTTTTATCAGCCACTACATTTTTAGTAATTTGTAAAGAAAGGCCGGTTCCACTTACTACAGTTGCACCAACAACACTTGCAGCTTTACCATAAGTAGCAGCTTGTGCAGCCGTCCAGGTAAATGCTGTTGAGCCATTTGTTGTAGAGTTTGCCAACCAGTTTTCCTGGAAACTTGCCGCATAACGAGCATCTATCTGATCATTAAACAAATCTAAAAGAAAACGTGTAGGTTGCAAACGGCGTTGACCATCAAACCCGTACGGAATACTTTGAACCAAACCCGGTTTATTGCTGTACTGCGTTAAATACCATGCATGTAATCTGTTTGCATTACCGTCATAATCAATGGCCGTATTTGTAGAATTGCTGATGATGTAAAGCGCTTCTTTATTGTTTTTATTATTTGCGGGGTTCCAGAGTTCGGCCGGACTTGCCCATAAATCAGTACCAATTTCAGCCTTACGGGCGATAACTTCGTTTGCAGTGTTTCGGGCAAGCGTAAAATATTCTGTACGCTCTATACCGGTTGCGTAGTATGCTCTGGATAAATATGCTCTTGCTAAAAAACCAAGTGCGGCTTTTTTAGATGCACGACTATATTCTGCACCCCAGAAAGAAGAAACAGGTAAGTTCTCTGCTGCGAATTTTAAATCGCCAATGATTAAATCGTAAAAAGCACTTACCGAGCTACGAGTGGCAGTTAATTCTACTGTTGTTGTTTCCTGAGTACGTAGATTTATTCCACCCCATTGCTCTACTAGGTGCCAATAATAAAATCCACGAAGAAATCTTAATTCGCCCAAACGACGGTTTTTTTCTGCAGCGTCTGTAAAGCCTGCGCTTTCTATGCGATTGATTCCTGCGTTACAAAGATTAATTGCCCGATAAAACAACCTAAACAATGCTAACGAAGAGCTTGGTGTTGCACCGGATAAACCCTCATAGCGTGTAAGCTGATTTGCGTAATTTGCCTTGTTTGCATTGAACCATAAATCGGTTCCGCCTTCTGAAACTAATAAACCATCTTCCTTACCGTACCAGGCACGTTGCTCCTGGTAGGCACCATTCACTGCAGTTACAAACCCTTGTGGTGTTGTCCAGGTTGCATCAGCAGTTGCGCCACCTGGATTTACTTCATCTAAACGTTTTTCGCAAGAAACCAAACACGCTGATAAAAGTGTTGCGAACAATAATATATTCCTTTTCATGATAATTTCTTAAATGTTATAAATCTAAATTGAAACCAAATACAAACTGGCGGCTTAATGGTGATGATTCAGCACCGCCACGCTCTGGATCGTAATCTCTCAATAATTTATTTTTCGAGTAAGTGA
The DNA here is from genome assembly GCF_920984665.1 of Pedobacter sp. Leaf170. Lineage (GTDB taxonomy): Bacteria > Bacteroidota > Bacteroidia > Sphingobacteriales > Sphingobacteriaceae > Pedobacter. The sequence goes on along the minus strand of NZ_CAKLBP010000012.1, from coordinate 17,271 downwards.
ATATGTTAGAGCCGGTAGCATAAGCACGTAGAGAACCGATTTTTAATTTATCAGTAATGCTTTTAGGCAATGTGTAGCCTAATTGTATATTTTTTATCTTGAAGAATGAACCATCAATATATAATAAAGATTGGTATTGATTTGGGTAAATACTTGATAAGCCATTACCTTGGCGAGGACGAGGAAAATCATTAGATGGATTGTTGATTGTCCAATAGTCGAAATTATCTGGTCCGTTGGCTACACCACCCGGATTGTATCTTCCAACAAATTCTGCTTTAACGGTTTGCCCATACCTTGCGATAAGGAAAATGCTTAAATCAAGATTCTTATATCTAAAATTATTTTGCAATCCTCCGTACCATTTTGGCTGTATTCCGCCAAGGATTTGTCTATCGTTTGCCGGATCTATAATGCCATCACCATTAACATCTTGTAATTTAATATCACCAAACCTAAAAGCTTGACCGGCTAAACTTAATGCGCCTGGATTTTCATCTAACTGCCAAATTCCCAGCTTTTTGTAAGTGTAAAATACTTTAACCTGAGAGCCGATAAAAAGCGAATTCTCTTCAGGATTATTTGAAGCTACAATATTTCTACCATCAATTAAGGCTGTAATTCTTTCTTTGTTGCGAGAAAACGTTGCCGTTGTGCTCCATGTAAAATCTTTGGTTTGAAAGTTAATAGTGGTTAAACTTGCGTTAATACCGCTGTTTAGGGTTGCGCCAATATTTTGTGTAATTGTACTTTGTCCGCTTGATAAAGGTAAACCTCTACTTAAAATAATATCAGATGTTTTAGTACGATACAATTCTAAGGAACCTGAAATACGATTATTAAATAAGCCAATATCTAATCCTGTATTTAAAGTGGTAGAACGTTCCCAGCCTAAATCAGGATTTGCGACCGAGCCGCTGAAACCGAATGCCGGAACCGGCACTTCGCCAAAGCCCATTGGTACAGTGCTGATTAAACTTTGTGAGCCATAGGGCGAAACACTTCCAGAATTACCGGCCGAACCATAACTTGCTCTGAGTTTTAAGTTACTAATCTGCTTCAGGCTTTTCATAAAATCTTCGCTGCTAATTACCCATCCAACAGAAGCTGATGCGAAATCATCCCATTTCCTACCTGGTGCAAGTACTGAAGCACCATCCCATCGCTGGGTAGCTTGAAATAAATATTTACCATTGTAGCTGTAATTTAATCGTCCGGCAAATGCTAATAAATCAAAACGAGTAAAGCCAGATGTTGTAACCCGACTTGAAGCTTCGGTACCGAAAAGATTGTTAAAACCTTGCGAAGGCAGCACTTGCCTGATTCCCGTTGCAGAGTTTACATCAGCATCGCTATGAATGTAACTTGATAATGCGGTAATGGTGAAATTATGTTTGTCTATCGATTTATTATACGTGATAACATTATCCCAGTTGTAATATCTTCCGTTATTATTAGTTAGTGAGGCTGATGCATATCTTACTGTATTTTGTGCATTCGAAAATTGGTCGTTAAAAACGCCTCTTCTGCTATTACTTAATACAGTACCGAAATTCATCCGATAGGTAAGCCCTTTTATTGGTGTAATTTCTGTAAAAGCAGTTGCATTTACTTCTGTTCCTAAATTTTCGTCAATGGCCGCACCTGGTCTTTCATCGGTAAGCGGACTAAGCGCTGTATTACCTGTTGCAAAACCCGCTAATGGAAATATGTTAATACTTCCATCTGCATTGTACGGTGTACCGAAGGGTAGAGCGGTTAAGGCTGCAGATAATGGATCTCGGCGGGCGTTGGTTTTACTATAAGATAACTGACCAGTTATGCCTGCTTTTAGCCAATTATTCACTTTGTGTTCAATATTATACCTGAAATTGTAACGGTTATAATCGTTGTTTTTTAATGCACCCTCTTCGTTAAAATAACCTAAAGAGAATAATGCTTTTGTGCTTTCTGAGCCACCACGTATAGAAACCGTATGACTTTGTTGCCTTCCATTTTGTATAGCTAAATCCATCCAATTTACTAGTGCACCCGCTTGAATAGCGGCCAGCTCGCCTGCTCCATTAAAAATTTGAGCATCAGTTTGGGTAATTACACCTGCATCGTTTCTAAAAGATTCTCTCCTAAGTGTTAAATAATCTTCGCCTTGGCGAGGTGTTGGAAAAGCAGTTTCGCCATTAATGCCATAGTAACCATTGTAAGAAATTTTTGGTTTGCCTGATGTGCCTTTTTTGGTTGTGATAATAACGACACCGTTTGCACCTTGAGAACCATAAATAGCTGTTGAAGATGCGTCTTGCAATACATCAATGGTTTCAATATCATTAGGATTGATGTTATTTATGCTTCCACCATTTTGAACCCCATCTATTACATATAAAGGAGATGGATTATTGGAAATAGAACGTGTACCTCTGATTTGTATATTTACACCTGCACCTGCACTACCACTGCTTCGGGTAATATCTACACCGGCAGCTCTACCCTGAATAGCCTCGATGGCATTATGAGTAGGTGCTTTAACAATATCAGCCGCTTTTACAGATGCTACTGCACCCGTTAAATCCCGCCTTTTAATTGTACCGAAACCAACTACAACAACCTCATCTAAATCATTGGCTTGCGAAGCCATATTAATTTTGATATTCTGGTCGGTTGGTTGAATAACGATTGACTGATCTGCGTAACCTACATATTTAATTAGTAAGGTGTAAGGCTTATCAGAAGAAACATCAATGGTAAACTTGCCATTAACATCACTAATTGCTTTGGCATTGGTACCAGAAACTGAAATGTTGGCGCCGGGAATGGTAGTTGTAGTACCCGATTCGTAAACTGTTCCGCTTAATTTTCGGGTTTGCGCTTGCGCAGTAAAAACTACCAGCAATAGCATGCATGCGAGATAAAGTCTGCTCATATTTATATTTGGTTTTAGGTTTGATCATTAAAATTAACGCATAAACGTTAATTTAACGATTATCAAATATAAATACAATATTCATTAGTGCACAAACAATTACCCGCTATTTTGAAGTATAATTAAAATGTGACAACAGATATGTAAACAGACTTTAAACTTTGATACTTAAGTATCAAGAAGTTAACTCCAAAACTTTGCTTCTGCTTTCGATTATATCATTAAATACAGATTCGCTGTCTATGTACTTATTTAAGAGGAAGATTTGATTTTCGGCTCGTGTTAAATTATGGCTTGGATAAGAGATTTTGTAGTATAAATCGCCAGATAAGAAATCCGTTAGAAAACGAATAGCCTGCATAAATATCATAAACTTGCCACTATAAATAAATAATTCCTTTTCAGATTTATTTAAGGTTTTTTCCATTTCTTCCATGTAGCCTTTATAAATTGCGGCAAACATTTCCGGTCGGATTTTAATATTTTCGAAATTAGTTTCTTCCTCATTTGATAAAGAAAGATAAGTTCTCATCATATCGCCAACATCACTTATAAAATAGCCCGGCATCACAGTATCCAAATCGATAACGCAGATACCACCACCAGTATTTTTGTTCAGTAAAACGTTATTAATTTTAGTATCATGATGGATAACTCTTACGGTTAATTCTTTTTTCTCTACTGCTTCATTAAAAATGTTTACAATGTTGAAGTGCCTTTCTATTTCTTTAATTGCCCATTCGGCCTCCTCCAGCCTTTGTTTGCTGGCAATATTAAGCGCTTTACGGTATTGCTTTACCCTGAAAGGTAAGTTATGGAAATCTTGGATGGAGATTTTTAGTTTATTGGGATTAAAAGCCTCGAGCATACGCGTAAACTTTCCAAATTGCTTTGCTGCATGGTAAGCTTGTTCAGGCTTTTCAACTTCATCAATGGTTAAAGAATTTACTACGTAAGGGAAAAGTCTATACGTTTCGCCATCAAGTTCTAAAATAGAATCGCCATTTTTGGCTATAATTGGCCCAACGAAAAAGTATTTTGGCGCTACACTATCCAGGTATTGTTTTATCATCAGCATATTATCCGAAATATCTTTAGGTGATGAAAAAACATGTGTATTTATTTTTTGAAGAATAAATTCTCCGTCAGGAGATGAAATTTTCCAAGTATGATTTATTAATCCACTCCCAAAAGGTTTATACTCAGCTTTGCTCGTATCTATTCCAAACCCTTCTAATACTTTTTCAATCATAAGATTTCGTAAATGCTATTGTTAATTTTGATGCTCGTGTTTTCAGATTTATCAATATGAACTTGCAGAATATTTTAAAATTCTACAAGTTCAAAATCGATTACCTAAACAATATAAAAAATGATTTTGCTTTTTATCTAAAAACCGCTATCATCTAACGCAAATGTGTTTTTTCTGTCTTTCCATTTACCTTTCGTAAAATCCGGAAATTTCTGCGGCATATTTCCATCTTTTAGAGATTTTGTAGAAAGTGGCGTTATAACGCTCATGGTAACAGAATCGTAAACGTCAATCGGTGTTTGTTTTTTCTGTTTTACAGCCTGAATAAAACCATTAAATACAAACCAATCCATACCACCATGACCAGCACCAACAGCTTCAGCTTCGTGTTTTTTCCAAAGTGGATGATCATACTTTTCAAACCACTCTTTAACTGGCTCCCATGCGTGTGGTTTAGATTTACCTTCTATATGGATTGATTTATTTACATCCATCCATAATCCATTTGTACCTTGAACCCTAAAACCAAGAGAATATGGGCGTGGTAAATGTACATCGTGAGATAACATTACGGTTTCACCATTAGCACAGTTAATTAAAGTTGTGGTTACATCACCATTTTTATAATTAATTTTCGCGTTTGGATGACCTGGAGCTTTACTTTCAACATAATCTGCCAAGCCTTTGGCCTTTGAACTAAATGAAACCAGGTTTGTGAAACGGTTACCGCGATTAATGTCTGTATACTGCATAATCGGGCCAACGCCATGTGTTGGATATAAGTCTCCGTCCTGATCTATATTAAATTGCGTTCTCCATTGCGCTTCACTCAAAGCTTTTGGGCCGTACTCTACACCGCCACCATAATACTGTTTACCATTGTTAAAAAGTACTTCGCGTAAATCGTGTTGATATCCGCCTTCTAAATGAATCAATTCTCCAAAAATACCTTGTCTAACCATGTTCAATGCAGCCATAACATCTCTGCGATAGCAAACGTTTTCTAAAGTCATGTATGGCATACCGGTTTTTTCGGACGTGTTTACAATATCCCAATGCTCCTTTACGGTTAAACCGGCAATAACTTCACAGCCAACATACTTTCCGGCATTCATAGAATCTATGGCCTGGGCATGGTGAAACTGCCATGGTGTTGATATGATAACAGCATCAATATCCTTTCTGGCAATCATTTCTTTGTAGGCATCGGTACTACCAGTATATTCTTTAGCTGCAGGCCTTCCCTTTTTAGCGATAAACTCTCTGCAAATTTTAAGCGAGCTTTCCTGAGTATCACAAATGGCCACAATATCTACATCATCTCTTAAAGTTCCTTCAGAAATATGACTCATACCTCTGGCGCCAACGCCGATGTATGCTAATCTTACCTTTGCACCCTCAGATTTTGCGAATACAGTTCCGCTAGGTAAAATTGTTATGCCTGCTGCAGTTATTGCACTGTTTTTAATAAACGCTCTACGTTCCATTATTCTTTAGTTTATTTATAGGTGATTATTATTTTACTCCAAACAAATCAATTTCAGCTAAAAATTGTGTTCGGTGGTTCTTAATATTTTCTATTTGGTTAATTTAATAAATTGAAAAACTTGTAACTATTTTTTGGGAAGATTATTTAAATTAATTTCAGGTTTAACACCTGCTGTGGTTCTGGTAAATAATTGGTTAACGTCTACGTATTGGTCAAAGAAACCGCCATTTCTAAGGTAAAAGTTTCCATTATCTATTCCACCTGCATAATCCATTCTCTGCTTATTTTTTACGGTAGCATCACCGGTTAATTTGGCAACTTTTAGTTCGGTCCATACGCCGTCATTACTGCAAATCCATTGGTTATTAGTTAACATTTTTCTGCCCATGTAACCATTGGTATCGTAAAAATTTTCTAAAAAAGAATGTAGCCCGGTTAAGTAAGTATTTGTTAATGGTCTTTTCCACGTACACATAAAACGCCAATTGTTTGTTTCAGGATCAAAAAACCACGCCGAATAAAGTGTATTGCCAGCACCATCAGGCTTTGCCTGTGTTAAAAATTTATAGGTTTGTCCGGCCTTCCAATTATAAACAATATAACTTTGACCACCTGTGCCTTCACCACCAAACCTTTGTACGGTAACGCCTTCACCTTTAGAAGTTGCCTCAGTTACTCCGGTTGATGGGTCCCACACCGAGAATAAAATCCATCTATCATTAGCTTTGCTCTGAATACCAAAATATCCCTGACCAAAACCGTTTGCCATGAAATACGAACCCGGGGTATCTTCGCCAACCGGAACGGTAAGTTCATTATAAAACCATTCTACATTTGTGGAGGCTGGTATGGTATAAGCCAAATGCACCGAAGGACCTCTACGAGACCAGTAATAGTTTTCCGGGTCATTTGCAAAAATTAGATTTGAAGCCGTTGTACCGCCAATAATTAAATCAGATATTTCTGCAAAAGTGCTACCCGTTTTGGATAAACCTTGAATCTCTACTTTTACATATCCTGCTTCAACAACATTAATTTTGCCAACATAAACGTTTTTAATGTCTCTATTAGAAACAGTTATTTTATTGGCAGAACCATTTGCCTTAATACTAATTTGGCTAGTACCATCGGCAACTTTAAGCTTCAAACCTAATTTTATTTCTCCCGGCTGCTGCACTCTTACATAAACAACACAAATTGCCTTATCGCTTGTCCAATTTGCTAAGCCCGTTTTTTCAATTTTTTCATCGTTACCTTTAGTTTGAATAAAAGCATTACCACCAAAAGGCACTAAAATACCATCAATAGTTTCCTCAACATTTTTTATTGGAGATAGGTCTGCTGCATCTTTCTTCTTACAAGCTATTGTTATTATTGCGCAAGTAAGTACCATTAGGGTCACATACAACTTAACCAAACTTTTAAATTTTAACTTCTTCATAGAGATTTTCTTAACACTTTAACGTAACTATCTAATACTGAATACTGTACTTTCTATTCATTTCTCAGGTTTGATTATTGTAGGTTATTTTTTGGATAAACTGGGATGTGATATATAAGTAATTGTTTGGAACGATGTTGAATTCATTCCTTAACCTAAAAAAATTGATTCATAATATTTTTTGTTGAGTGGTTAGAATAACTGTTTTGACCAAGTTAAGCGGAAGAAACTAATGTTTAAAGTAAAAACTAAACGCAAACGTTTGATAAGACTTTAGCACAAAATGCGAAAATAACAGCGATTTTTTGACTGGTCCGATTATCCAATCATGGGATTACGAAAATCCAACATTATTAAATAATATTTCACGAATTATGATTTTTGTAAAGCAGGAATTAACATCGAGAGGAAAAGACCATATAATTAATGCTGCGCAAACGTTTGAGAAAATGATTTGCAAAAAGATATACTCATAGAAAACAAATGAATATTACACAGCACAGTGCTTTAAATATCAATTGAATGAGATTCTTATTGCTAAATATCTAGAAGAAAATTTTAGTTTTTTGAAGGATAAATTGTTTAGTTAACACGGATTATTTGCGTGAAAACCAAAGAAAATTCAGAATAAATCAAAAAAGTAAACTCTACTATTCTTCAGAATCGTTTTCCAGATTCTCTAATAAAAAACGAAGGAATAGCTCACGGTTGTTTTGAGTTTCTAAAGTATGGTCTATAATGGTCACAGAATCAGAAGCTTGACTTTTTATCATTGAATGATTTTCTGAATATGAAGTATTTAAAGTTGCCATAATCTATAAATTTTATAACTGTTTAACTTAAATAACCGCCAAATGTTTAATATTATTTCATTTTGCAAGTAACAATCATACGATGGAAAACTAAACCTTAAAAATTTTTGGGTTCAAAAACCGTAAGTTGTATATGTACGTATGTAAGCTTTAGAAAGGGTTAAGGCACAACTTACGATGAAAAAATTTTACTTCCTACTTTTCTTCACATTCCTAATTTCGCTTAGTGTAAGTGCCAGAGCTGCTTCACCTATATTTTTTAAAATTAAACAATCAAAAATTAAAGAAAATATAGACAAAGAAAAAATTGAATCAGCAGACGAGGAGAATCAAGAAAGCGGAAATTTAAAAACTACAGAATTTATTTTGACTCAGTTTAGCTGCGTTGTTTTTTTAAAAATAACTAAAAGCACTTTCACAAAATATAACATTTATTTACCCACGATATATTCAAAAGTGCCTAAGCAGCCTCCCAAAGGCAGTTTATTTTTCGAATAATTAACAGAATTCCTTAAATAGACTTTATTAAAATGCTTAAAATTAAAAACACAATCTTTGCGATACTATGCGTAGTATCCTTATCTGCAATGTTCTCATCTTGCAAAAAAGACAGAAACTTTAACGATCCGTTAACACCCGGACCCGACTTAAATTTCTATGCCTTAACTGCTGATAGTAAATTACTACTAATTAATGCGAATACGCCTTCAACTGTTACATCTCAAGTAAGTATTACTGGTTTACAAACTGGAGAGACTATTTTGGGCATTGATTTTAGACCATCGACCGGGCAATTATATGGCATTGGCAGCAGCAGCAGATTATACGTTATAGACCAGAAAACCGGTGTAGCAAGATCTATTTCAGCAGCACCTTTCAGCCCTGTATTAAGCGGAACATCTGTTGCGTTTGATTTTAACCCGACGGTAGATAGAATAAGACTTGTTACTTCAACAGGGCAAAATTTACGCCTGAATCCGGAAACCGGAACAGTTGCTGCTACCGATGGAACAATTAATGGAGTAACCAATGCAAAGGTAACTGCTGCCGCTTATACACAGAATAAAGCAGGCGCAACTACTACAGTTCTTTTCGATATTGATGTTGCTAATGATAAACTTCACAAGCAAGACCCACCAAATGATGGTAAACTTGTTGAAGTTGGAAGTTTAGGTTATGATGTGGAAGACGCAAGCGGATTTGATATCAATCCTGACGGAACATCAGCATTAGCTGCAATGTCGGTTGGTGGTACATCATCATTATTTATTATCGACACAAATACAGGTAAAGCCTCAAAAATTGGCAACTTTACGCAACAAATAACAGGCTTGGCTATCCCTACTGAAGCTGTTGCTTATGCAATTTCTGCAACAAATGATTTATTAATTTTTAATCATTTAGCTACAATGCCAACAATCATCGCGAAGCCAATTACTGGCATTCAGGCTGGCGAAACAATTTTAGGTATTGATATGCGCCCGGTTAATGGACAGATATACGCATTGGGAAGCACGAGTAGAATTTACACAATAAATGCTTCATCTGGAGTAGCTGCTGCAGTTACCGCAAGTCCGTTGAGTACACTTTTAGTTGGTACACAGTTTGGATTTGATTTTAACCCTACTGTAGACAGAATTAGAATTGTTAGCAACACTGGTCAAAATTTACGTTTTAACCCAGCTGATGGAACTGTAATTGTTGATGGAAATATTTCGCTTTCAACTGCAGCTGTAACAGGTTCAGCATATACAAATAATGTGGCTGCTGCAGCTTCAACAGTTTTATTCAATATTGATTCGACTGGCGATAGATTATATAAACAAGACCCACCAAATGCAGGTACTCTAGTAGATGTAGGTGCTTTAGGAGTTAATGTGGAAGCTTCAAACGGATTTGATATCGGTTCAACTTCGGGAATTGCTTATGGTCTTTTTACTGTAGGTACAACACAGAGAGTTTATACAGTTAACCTAACAACCGGAGCGGCTACTGCACTTGGAACAGTTTCTACAGCTTCAAGAGCCTTTACCGTTGGTTTAGGATTTTAATTTTTCCCTCTAAATATCAAAGCCCCGAAATTAATTTTTTGGGGCTTTATTTTTTACATCATCAGTTCATCCATAACTCCGAGTAGATAATCAATCTCGAAAGGTTTTTGAACAATTGCATCCGGACGGCTATTGGCATCATCAATATCTATAATTTCGCCAGAAATTAAAACAATCGGAATTTGCGCTGTTTCTTCATGGCTTTTTAAATAGTTACATACAATTCTACCATCAATATTACCAATCCAAATATCCAGCAAAATCAAATCGGGTTTAAAATCTTTAACTACCGTTTCTAAGTCTGTGATGTTTAAAAGACTTTTAAGTTCAAAATTTCTGTCTTTAAACAGAAGTGGAAATACGTCTTGTAAATCCTGGTCATCATCAACAATTAATATTTTCTTATTCATAGATAAATTTCGTCTACTCTTAAACGAAAAGAACCCGTTATGGTTTCAGGAAAATAATTGATTTTTAAGAAATATGAAGTTTTGAAGCCTTTAATAATTGTTCCTCTTGTATTTCTGGCTGATATGCCCAAGCCATATAGATTATTCTTAACCAAACAATAAAGAATGGAAGGCTTAGTACGGCTAATGAAATAGGATGTTTATGGGCCCAAACCGGAAATAATAATAACGGAAAATTACAACACAAAACCAGTAGCGATGGCAATAAAACCGTTCTAATTTGCTTGTCATTTTCAAAAACAAACCATAAACCTACACCCACAATTGAAATTATATAGGTACAATCTTCTGAACTCGTGCTAAACAAAACAGGGAAAAGCAAGGCCGAGGCTAATATTAAAAGCTGAAAGATTTTATCTTGAAATGAAGACCATTTTAAAAAAGGAATAAGAAAAATAAATGCTCCTGGCATTAAAAATCCCAAATTCGGAATATCGTAATCGTAAATTAAAGATCTAAAGAAGCCGATTATAGATATAGGAACAGAACCTTGAGTAGTATTGGTTAAATTTTTCTCTGCTAAAGTAATAAACCATTCCTGATAAGATTCGAAAATGGTTAATGGTGAAGAGAAGAACATAGGCAATATAAAAAACACTATCGACCACATTGCTAAATACAGAATAAATCTGGGTTTATTTTTTACGAAGAAGAAGAATGATAAGCCCAAAATTCCATAAAGTTTAATAAAGGAACCAAGTATGATAAGCATAGACGACCAAAAGCCTCTATTCTTGTTCAATTTTGTAAAACTTAATATTATAAAAGCGGCAGCTGTTGCATTAAACTGCTGATTTAACATGGACTCAATTAAACATGGAATGGCGATATAACCTATTAAAACTCTTTTATCAGTTTTGAGTGGTAATGTTTGCAATGCATAAAATAGCATTATGCAATTAAATACATTCCAAAAAATTAAACCGAGCCAATTAGGCAACAATGCAAATGGAGCAATAAACAAAGAAAATATTGGTCCGTAATGATTTACATCATCATGAAATTGAGGATATTGCCCATAAAATGATTGCCCATTTATAAGGTTTCTAAATACGTTTTCAAAAATTAAATAATTATTAAATCGATGAGTAATTAAAGAATTTATCGCAAAGAATAAAGCAATCGCAAGCCATAATATAAATATAATAACTTGCTTAGAAGTAGAAAAAGTTTTTCCTTTTCTAAGTATTTCAGGAAAGTTAATCATTAGTTAATCTCGTAATAAGGATGTTACAAAACAATAATAAATATAAGATTTACTAACTCCAAATATTTAAACAAAAAAGAACAAAAAGCATAATTAATCATACACTCTAACTCTTATATTGAATAAAACCTAAGCTTTTACATTGAATTTTTAATGATGGTCAATCCTATTTATACAAATGTTTAAATACTTATATTTGTGGTTCCAATCTTAAAATGAACCAAAATAAATCTGTCTTTTCTAAACTGAAAGAACTTTTAATGAATAAGCAATTTATCATAATTGTTTATTTGCTATTAGCTATAATCTCGGCTGTTAAGCAGTATAATCACAACACATTTAACAATTACCAGATTTACAAATACGTTTTCTTACATACAGTTGAAAGCAAAAATCTGTATGCCGAGTATCCTGAATATTTAGATAGCAACCATTATGGTCCGGTCTTTTCTCTTTTTGTAGCACCTTTTGCACTCTTTCCTGATGCAATTGGAACAGTTTTATGGAACATGGCAAGTGTGGGCATTTTGTTATGGGGAATTTTCAGTTTGCCCATAGCGTTAAGCCAAAGAAAAATTATCGCGTGGATTTGCGCACATGAAACATTAACGGCTTTATTTAGCTTTCAATTTAACATTGCGTTAACAGGTTTCATCTTATTAAGCTTTTCTTACACCATTAAAAGAAAAGAAATACAATCAGCATTTTTTATTGCGCTTGGTACAATGATAAAGCTTTATGGCATTGTAGGTTTGGCTTTTTTCTTTTTCAGCAAACATAAAATTAAATTTATATTGGCTGGTTTAGCTGCATTAATAGTACTTTTCGCATTACCGATGGCTATTTCATCACCTAAATTTATTTTGCAAACTTATGCAGATTGGTATAGTTCATTAATCCATAAAAATGATATCAACGCTTCTTTAACTTCGTTTCAGGATATATCGGTAATGGGTATGGCTCGTAGAATTTCCGGAAATGTTTCTTTAGAAAATACGCCGTTTTTGCTTGCTGGCATTATACTTTTTGCTTTACCATATACCCGAATAAAACAATATAAGCACTTAGCTTTTCAGCTTTTACTCCTTGCATCAACTTTAATTTTTACGGTTATATTCAGTAGTGGCTCCGAATCACCAACCTATATAATTGCTTTTGCGGGCGTTGCTGTTTGGTTTATTGTTCAAAAAAAACCCTTAAGCTTCTGGACTATTGCTTTATTTGTTTTTGCTTTTATATTAACTAGCTTATCGCCAACTGATATTTTTCCTCAACAGGTTAAAGAATTCATTCGTCTATATTCGCTTAAAGCTTTACCTTGCGTTCTCATTTGGTTAGCCATAATTTATCAAATGATGGTAGAAGATTTCACCTCATATTCTATTGCCGATAATGAATAAATTAGTTTCAATAGTCATTCCTGCATATAATGAAGCTGATAATATTTTCGTAATTGCCGAAAGCATTAAGCAGGTTTTTGAACCTATCCATTACGATTATGAAATTATTTTAGTTGATGATGGCAGCGCTGATAATACAATCGATAGAATAAAAGATTATGCATTGCAACATAGCAACATCTTTTTTCTTGAATTTTCTAGAAATTTTGGTCATCAATTAGCTGTAAAAGCGGGTATGGATCATGCTTATGGTGATTGTGTCATTTCTATGGATTGCGATATGCAGCATCCACCACAATTAATACCTGAAATGCTAAAAAAGTGGGAAGAAGGCTTCGAAGTTGTTTATACCATCCGCCAGGAAGATAAAAACCTTTCTAAAGGAAAAAGAAGTTCATCCAGTCTTTTTTACAAAACTTTAAACTGGCTTTCAGATATCGAACTGGAACCCGGCGCAGCCGATTTTAGATTACTCGATCAAAAAGTAGTAAACGTTTTCAGAAATTTTAATGAAAACGAACCTTTTTTAAGAGGCCTTGTAAAATGGTTAGGCTTTAAGCAATTTGCTATAAAATACAATCCGGCAGCACGTTTTTCTGGTCAAAGCAAATACACGTTTAAAAAGATGCTGAGGTTGGCGTTACACGGCGTAACTTCTTTCAGCATTAAACCATTATATACTGCCGTTTATTTAGGCTTCACCTTATCATTTGCTTCAGTATTATATATTCCCTATATAATTTATGCTTTCGTTAACAATGTTGAAGTTTCGGGTTGGGCATCGGTAATTATGACTATTGTATTTTTTGGAGGCTTACAATTAATTATTTTGGGCATCATCGGTATTTATGTAGGTAAAATGTTTATGCAAAGCAAAAACCGACCAAATTACATTGTCCGTTCAACAAATATTCCTGTAAAATAATGGTGCTTTTAAGTTTTGATATCGAAGAGTTTGATATGCCTTTCGAGTATAATCGGGAAATCTCATTTGCCGATCAGATTGCAATTTCAAAAGCAGGCACGCTAAAGATTTTGGATATTTTAGATAAGTACGAAGTGAAAGCAACATTTTTTTGCACGGTAACATTTGCAGAAAATATTCCCGAGGTAATCAGCAGGATTACAAAAAGCGGACACGAATTAGCTTCACATGGTTATTATCATTCTGATTTTAAGCCTGAACACCTATTACAATCCAAAATTAAGCTCGAAGAACTTTCTGGCAAAGAGATTACCGGTTATAGAATGGCCAGGATGATGCCTGTTGATGAAAAAGAAATTGAAAAGGCAGGCTATATTTATAATACATCTATAAATCCAACATATTTACCCGGAAGATATAATAACTTTAATATTTCCCGCACTTTTTTCACCAAAGAAAACGTACTTCAGATTCCAGCCTCGGTAAGTCCTGTTATTAGGTTTCCTTTATTCTGGTTATCCTTTCATAACCTTCCGTTAGCAATTTACAAGGCTCTATCAAGCTGGACTTATAAAAAAGACAAATACCTCAACATCTATTTCCATCCATGGGAATTTACAGATTTAGATGATTTTGAAAGATTCGGCTTCCCAGGTTACATAAGGAAAAATACCGGTGATAAAATGGTTACAAGAATGGAAAACTTAATCAGCTGGATGAACGTTAAAAAATATCCGTTCGGTACATTCCAGCAGTTTATCAAAACGATAACATAACCAATACTTTTTTACTTGTATGTTTCAGCTAATTTTAAGGCATTGTAAGCATTTACAATTCCACCACTTACACAAATATCGCTAAAGGGCACTCTCATATTTTCACCTCTTGCGTTTTTATATTTAACTTTTCGTATAACTTTAGTAACAGATTTCATAATAATTTCTCTTACCTGGTAGGGTTTTAAATCTGGATAATAACTTAAAATTAACGCTGACAAGCCAGAAACTACCGGCGATGCCATACTTGTTCCATCCAGGTCTTCATACTTATTATCCGGCACTGTCGAATTAATTAAAAATCCAGGGGCAAATACATCTACATTATATTTACCATAATTAGAAAAATCGGCCTTTAAGTTGTCGTCATCTTTATATGAGCTTGCACCAACTTCAATCCAATTACTGGCGTGCGGTAATTTAAATTTTGCAGTATCTACAGGAACGGGCTTAGCTAACGAGTTATTACTCAGCGGTGGTCTCATTCCCATACTATTATTCTGCATATTGGGTTTAGGAGGCGTAAAATCCGCTAATGTTGGCTTTTTGTGCAACTCCTTATATTCCGTGGCTTCTTTGCTTTCAAAATACTTATTGGGAAAATTTTCTTCTTCATCATTATTTTGATTATCATTCCCGGCCGCATGAACCAACAAAACACCTTTAGTTTCTGCATATTTAACGGCCTCATCTACAATCTTTTTATCCCAGCTATAGCTTTTACCGAAACTCATATTAATGACTTTAGCACCATTATCCACTGCGTAACGAATACCATTAGCAACATCTTTATCGCGTTCATCGCCAGTTGGAACAACTCTAATTGCCATGATACTAACATTATTTGCCACGCCCATTATTCCCACAGAATTGTTTCGGTTTCCTGAAATAATGCCTGCAACGTGGCTTCCATGCTGAGCATCGGGTCCTTTAACATCTTTGTTTCCGTAATCTCTTTGATTTGGATTCGAATAATCGTCACCAACCAACGTAGCACGCATATCGTACTTAGGATTAAGATTATACTTCAACATGGCATCGTATTGCTTGTATCCGTCCTTAATACTTTTATAAAATTTTTCAAAACTGCCATCTTCCCTAGAGCCTTTTCTAATGATAGTTTTAACCTGCTCTTCTACCTCATCATCAGCTTTATACTTCTCTACATCCTCCAATATTGGAATTTTTTTATTATTCATAGTTGCAGCAGAATCCAGAACTTTATTTATGGCAATTAACACAGCAAATGTTTTGCTGGCATCTTCATATTTCTTACCAAAATCGCCAACCATTTTCTTATATAATCTATACTCTTCTTTTTGAGTACTATCTAAAGGTGTCAAATTCGTGGTCGATTGATATTTTGGAGTGTAAATTCGCAACAACCTTACCAATTCCAGATTATCGAATTCTAAATTTCCATTCTTCGAACCAATGAAATTCCAGCCATGTACATCATCAATATAGCCATTGCCATCATCATCAATACCATTACCAGGAATCTCTTTAGGATTAGTCCACAATACATCTTTTAAATCTTCGTGGGCGATGTCAATACCACCATCAATTACTGCTACAATAATTTTTTGTTTAGGTTTTTTGTCTTTAAGAATTTCTCTGTAAGCCTTCTCTGTACTGATACCAAAATAACCGCTTTCAATCAAATCTAAATTGAACCAGTTTTTGGGCAACTGAACATCTTTACTCTGGGCAAATAGTCCAAAATGGATAATAAATAAAACTAATAATGTTCCTAACCTTTTCAATTTCATACTCATAAAATCATACTTACGCAAAAATACAATAATAAGGTTTTATTATTTCGAGCTTAAAAAATTTAGCATAATTTAACATGATAGGCTTAATTATAACCTTGATATGAAATATCAAAAAAGATTTGGTTTTGAAAACGAAAGCTGGTTTTTCATCGGTCCATCCAGCCCTGCTGTTGTTCCAATCTTTTTGATGATTGGCAGCAGAGGTTTTAGAAAAACCTGCGCAACCAAAAAGGATTTCCACGTCATCAGGTTTAGCTGGCCTGGTCTGCTGCTTCGATGAACAGTTTCAACGCCAATACCAGATTAACAAATTCTTCGACATTGAAACCTTAGCTGTTCTCAGATGCCTTAGATAGTAAAACCATTTTGTTTTATCTAGGCAGTTCCAGCTAATCCTCTATTGCAGTAATGAATATAAAGCATCACCCATTTCCATAGGCAACCAGTGCTCTTCACTATCATACTAAGATGCCCTCAGATGCCTTAGATGATAAGAACCATTTGTATTTATCTGCGCAATTCCTACCAATCTGCGGGCGTTATTCCGGCTCTTTTAGTTACAGTGAACTTTCAACTTTGAACTTTCAACTTTGAACTTTGAACTTTAGACTCACAAGTCCCATCGTTGTGCAAAAAAGCTTATAAACAAAGAAAGCCTTGCAACAATTGTTACAAGGCTCTTCTTTTAAGATTTGGCACCGACCTACTCTCCCACGTGTTACCGCAGTACCATTGGCTCTGGTGGGCTTAACT
>NZ_CAKLBP010000011.1 GCF_920984665.1 Pedobacter sp. Leaf170 | reverse complement strand
CTGATATCCTGGAAAGAATACCATCACACAAAGCAAATAAGCTTAAAGAACTTATGCCAAATAATTGGACTAAACCAACTGCCTAAAATATCTGCCAAAAAAAAGATGGGTTGGTCGTATGCTTACGCTTATAGCAAGAGAAAGATTGATGATCCTGACTTGTTAGGTATCATTATGCTTCAGATACTTGAGGTTTATGAATTAGTGCCAGACAACTATCCGATAATTTTGTCAACTGCTTACTGGTTTGTTGCTCCTTCAAAGATTCTTTACAAGGAGCTTAAACTAAAGATAGGTTTCCGTTCGGTAATTCAACAGGCAATGGGGTTCAATAATCCTGAGAGTGTAAGCATGAACAGCACTAACCTAGATGTTTACTACAAAAATCCAAGGTTTAAACAAAAAGTTCATGATGTTGGTGAGAGGATATTGAAGGAATTACAGGAATCAGGTTACATGGAAAAAGACAGAAGCGAATGGGGAACGGAGTAATTAACAGTTTGGAAGACTTGGGTTCGCTTGAAGTTCGTGCCCAGGTATATGGTCAAATACCAGAACCCGACAACATGAGTGAGGTGCAAAAGACCGAAATTCTTTGTAAAATCAGAAGCATCCTCTTAAATCCAGATCCGCACTTCAATCATTTTGATAGGTCGGTGGTGCAAAATGAAGAAATTATAAAAGTATTTCTCGGCATTGACTTAACTCCAAAAGAGATTGCAATCAGTTATTACGATAAAGCGGTTAAGGCGCGATTAACAACTCCGATGATGGAATTGGTAGGACAAATGAATATCGTGCCGTCTACGGAGCGAAACCGCAGCTTATTGCGAAATACGTATGCTTTATTGCTTAACGGCAGAAGCAAAGAGTTGAACGAACTGCTAATAAAAAACTTTCCTGAGTATTATCACCATATCAGGGAAGTTTAAGGGAACAATTAAAGCTGTCTGTTTTGATGAAGATCATATTTAAGCTGCATCCTTTTGGATTTATTCAACAAGAACAATCCAAATCTTAATATTTTATTACCAATAAACCATGAAGCCACAGCCGCGACAAGGTAGCCCACAGTATAAAGCAGGCTTTTTGTAATGAACTCATTATCGAATTTATTTAGCAACCAGACTAATAGCACAATTGGTAAAATCTTTGAAATGACAAAGCCAATAATCATCAAGTGAAAACCTGCTGACTTTGTGAAAAGTATATCCATTTTTGATATAAAGCTGAGCATTTACTATTAAACTATATTACAGAGGGTTAGTAACAACCATTACTCAATCAGGCGTCAATCACAGGGTATCTTTGATTAATCAATAATAAAGATATGCCTTTTCCACCGAAAAACAATGCTAATCCTACTGGTCGTAGGGTAGGTTCTAAAAACAAAAAGCCGCTTAAAATCCGTATCGAAAACTTAATTGAGCAAAATCTCGATGCAATCGAATCTGCAATGGAGACAGCTTCGGTTGGGGAGCGTATGGGTTTTGTAGTCGGTTTATCAAAATTAATTTAAAAACAGAGTTATGTTATCACTAAGACCACACACCTTAAAATGGACTACCGCAGGCGGACCGCCAACGGAAGATCCTGTTACAGGTTATCCGATACCGGGCACACCAGGCGAAGCAAAAGAGATTGCTTGCCGTTTCCACCTTGAGTCTACAAAAGTTTACAAAAACGAAGATAGCACCGAAAGCCGTCAAATTGGTCAGGTTAGGTGTGATGTCGGCACCATTCCAGAAGTAGGACAAACGATTGAAGTCGTTAACAATCAGAACCCTTCAATAGTTCATTTTTCTGGCGTTGTCAGAGCAGTTTTTCATGGGCAGTTATCCCACAGGTTGGAAGTTTAGTAGTAAGGCAATATGAATACTAGACAAGAACTTAACGAAAGAACTGGCAAAGAAGAGTGGGTAATTAATGTTGATGCGCCATACAGGTTAAAAAAGGGATTTTTCAAGAAATCAATCACAGAACAAGATGTGTTTATTGTGCCATATTTCAAAGCAGTTACCTGCGTTGAATTTGCAAAACGCGCTTGTTTGCTTCCAAATGAAATTATTGGAAATAGTGAGGAATCAGGAATGCTAAATGCCATAGCTTCCAATATTGAGGAAGTAATATATCTTGCAGGTATCACTCTGCATAATCACAACAGTAAAGTCCCAAAAGATTTATTAAAATATATCCGTGAGAATTTATCCATTGAAGACTTATCAGTCATATTGTCCATTGGAATTGATGCTCTTGGCCTTGAATACTTCCTTGCCGCAATAACACTTTGCAAAGGTACGGTGAGGATATTGAAACCTGATGAAGTTTTGCAATCATGATTAAGATAATTCCGCAGTTTAGCTTCGCAGATTTGCAAAAAGACATTGAAGTTGACTTGCAAAAAGTTATTGAAGATTTCGCAAACAAACTATTTAAAGCAGGGATAAACGCTGTTGACCTTGCCCGTGCCAAGACAAAAGCCAATGGTGGCTTCGGGGATATATCTTATCGGTTAAGAGCTTCAATCGGCTGCGGTCTTGTCGTTGGCGGTAAACTATCTGAAGATAGAATTTATTTTCCATCAATCGGAGAAGGAGAAGAAGGGAGAGTTAAGGGAATTGCATTCTTAAAACAGACGGCCTCAGAGGTGTCAATGGAAGATGTTGCTTTAATCCTTGTCGCGGGGGAATCTTACGCGGGCTATGTGGAAGCCCTGCACGATTACGATGTAATCACAGGCACCAGCAAAAAGTTAGATAAATTATTTAGAGAACTATTATAGTGAGAACAGGAATAGACATTGTTAAAGATGTAAAGTCTTTATTGGAGGTGCCAGAGTTGACCAGTTTAATTGATGGCAAAATATGGATGTTCAACCGTCCTCAAAATAGTGATAAGACTGATATCACAATTGGAGTTTTAGCATCAGATAACGATTGGATGCAGCAAGCCACAATCAATATCAGAATCCACGCAAAAAATCCAGCGCTCACGTTTCCCGGTTCTAACTCAGTTGACAACACAATGCCAAATCTTCAGGTATTTGAGCCATTGATAAAAAAGGTGTGTGAGTTAACCGATACTCAATTTAAATCCAAATTCAATACATCGGTTGCCAATGCGGGTGAGCTTTACAGGCAAAACGATGGCAGCTATGTAGCGCTAGTGCAATTGGATTACTATTCTATTCAAGAAAATTTCAAAAATATTTAATATGGCAAGAGGATTAGGGGAAGGTAAGCCGCTAAAGTATACCGCAGTTGTAGATTTTGACCAGGCAACAAAAGACGCGAAGGCTTTTCAAAAAGTAATTGAGGACATGTCGAAAGGTGGCGCTAAGCCAATGTCCGAGTTTCAAAAGGCACAACTCGAATTACAAAAACGACTAAAAGAATCAAGGCTCGAAGTTGAGAGGTTAAAGAAAGAAGAACAACTTCTAAAAAACGAGCGTGTAAAGTCTGGTGTTGCCACAGCTGAGTTAAGCAGAAAGTTAGCCGCTAACCGGTTGGAGCAATCCGAACTGACAAGAGCTACCAGGCTAGCGAGGGAAGCGAACAAAGCGGCATCGGGTTCTTATAGGGAGTCATCCGAACGGTTAAAACAGTTAGGACTTGATATTCGCAACGCTAAAAATGGCATGACCTCAAGCAATCCGGTATTGAGGGCACAGGTTCGAGAGTATAACCAACTTAGAGACAGCCTTACCAGGTTTGATGAAACTATGGGTATTCATACCCGCAAGGTTGGCCAGTATCAAAACGCACTTAGTGGATTGAAAGGTCTTGCCGCCTCATACTTGGGAGCCGCAGCGATTTTAGGTACCGTTAAGGAAGTTGTAAATGCTAATGCTGAAATAAGCGATAGCCTATCTGATGTTAGACGTACGGCGGGGTTAACGGCAATTGAAGCCGAGAACCTTGCGGAAAATCTTAAAAAGATTGACACCCGGACATCGCTTAAAGGGTTACTCGATATCGCTACCATCGGTGGACAGTTAGGTATTGCTAAGGACCAGCTTGGAGGGTTTACAGCATCTGTTGACCAGTTGGCTGTCTCTTTATCTGGTGAGTTGCAAGGTGGCGCAGAAGGTATAGCAAAGTCGCTCGGTGTACTTGATAATGTTTTTGGTGTTACTAAAGCTAACGCTGGCGATGTAGAAAAGTCATACAATCAAATTGGTTCTGCTATCCTTGGTTTAGGACAATCAGGACTTGCTACAGGCGATTTTTTAACTGATTTCGGAGAGCGTGTAGGTGGTGTAGCAAAACAAGCGGGATTATCGTTGCCTGTAATTCTATCTTATGGTGCGGTACTTCAAGAAAATGGGGTAAGCGCTGAGGTTGCAGGTACATCATTCAAAAAATTGATTTCTCTACTTGCTACTAAGAATGAAAAATTCTTTGCTATAGCTAAATTGGCTGATGCTAAGCTAACATTAAATGAATTTAATGATGCTATCAACAATGATACTAAGAAGGCCTTAGAATTGTTCTTTGCAGGTTTGCAGAAAGGTGGTCAAAAAACTACTGATTACATGGCTATCCTTAAGGCTGCGGGTTTAGCGCAGGGGGGAGTTTCACAATCAATAGCGGCATTGTCTGGTCATCAAGCAGAACTTAACGGTCACATCGAGCAAGCAACCAAAGATTTTGATGCAGCTACACTTTCAGCAGAGCAATTTAAAATCAAAAATGACAACCTTGCGGGTAGTTTAGAAAAATTTGATAACACAGTTACAAAAATTACTACTTCCGGAAGGATTACAAGTCTATTCAAAGGCATAGTTGATGGCGCTAACAATGCGCTTGATAAGTTCAACAACCTGGTTAACTCTGAAAGTTGGAAAGAATTCTGGACCAGGCTTAATACAAGTAACATCAATGGTAATGACGCTATTAATTTCAATAAAGCTTTTGAGCGTACTTCCAAAGCAAACGATAGTAACCAAAAATTTATATTTGGTAGTGATGGTGTATTTGATGAAGGAAAGTTAAAAGATTCAGGCTTAAATACGTTTAATAGAAATTTAGAGAGACTTAAGAAAAACTATGATATCGCCCTGGATGCTTATGCAGGTTATGCCGCAGCGGTTGAATCTGGAAGGTTAAAAGAGGATAAGGTTACTGTTAGGCAGTATAAAGCAAACGCAGAAAGGGCAAAGGATTATTATCAGCAGCTACTTGACCTGCAAAAGAAATTTGGATATGCCCCGAAGGTTGCGCCAACTCCACCTCCCGCAGCGAAAACAAGTGTGGATTTATCCGGTGTTGTTGGTGGCAATAGTAAAAAGGGTGATGGCTTAGATGCTCAACGAACTTTGCAGGCCGAAATTGATGCGATTCATGCCAATGCTACTAAGAAACAAAAAACGCAGGACCAGCAGGATATCGATGCTCTTGATACTAAGTATAAAGTCATGCGCACCAAAATACAGCAGTTCTATGCTGATGTAAATCGGAAAGGTAATGTAAATACTAGTACGCTCGATAAAGATTATGAGCTCGAAAAGGCTGAGTTAGTTGCCTCTCAAAATGTCGCCATCAAAAAGCAGGAGATTGAGCAACAGAAGGTATTGTTTAACGAGTTTGAACAATATAAGGCAGATTTCGGTCAAGCAGAAGCAGAAAAACGTTTTGCTGCGGACATTAAAGGTTATAAGTCTTATGTAGACTATCTTAAAGGTCTAATGCCTGATGAAAAAGACCTTAGCGTGCAGGCTAACAAAATGAGGGATTTGCTTGGTAAAACTTTATTGCCAGGTGCCGAGAAAGATGCATTAAAAAGACAGGAAGATAACTACACTCA
This sequence comes from Pedobacter sp. Leaf170, assembly GCF_920984665.1. Taxonomy (GTDB): domain Bacteria; phylum Bacteroidota; class Bacteroidia; order Sphingobacteriales; family Sphingobacteriaceae; genus Pedobacter. The sequence continues at coordinate 69,389 of NZ_CAKLBP010000011.1, read as the reverse complement.
GTTATTGAAGTCAACTGCTACATATCAAGATTTATTAGCTTCCAAAACGGCTACTTTCCAAGCTGACTATGACCTGTTAATTAAACATGGTGCTATTGCTAGGGCTGAAACATTAAAGCAGTCATTTAAGCAGGATGTTGATTTATTAATTACCCATGAAAATAACAAATCTGATATAGCACGCAGATTAGCAAAGGATGCTATTCTACTTTCAAGAGCCCAAATAAAGGAGCAAATAGCTGATTTAGAAAATGCGCTGAAGGATGTTACGATACCTGAAAACCTAAAGCCTAGATTGCAATCAGGTCTTAGTGACTTGAAGGTTAGATTAAACGTAGGAGCAGACCAGGTCAATTTAGACACGCTCAAGTCTCGTAGAGTCGATGTATTAGCTGCGATAGCAATGGAAAGCAAAAAAGCTGTTCCAGATGTTGCGGCACTTAATAACGAATTAAGCGATTTAAATTTTAATATTCGAAAAATCGACCGCAATGGGGATGGTAAGGTTTCCGGATTAGAGAAATTTTTAAATAAGCTAGAAACTAATAAAGGACTTGAAGACACAGCCAAATGGGCGGGTGTTGCTGCGGATGGTTTTAACACAATGTCTCAGGCTTTAGGTGGGGTTGACACCAAAGCCGGGTATGCTCTCGATACAATCGGTCAACTGGCGGGTGGTGTTGCAGATTTAGCAACTGGTTTAGCCTCAGGAGACCCATCAAAGATGATTGGTGCAGCTATAAAGGCTGTAGGCACATTGTTTAGCATCGGTAAAAAAGTTAAAGAAATGAATGCTGCAGCACGTAAGGAAGTTGCAGACTTTTATGCTCAAGCTATAACTGGTGAGAAAGAATACCAAGATATGCTCCAAGAAAGGCAAATTCAACGTGTCAGAGACAATAAAATAGTATTGCAGGGCATAAGAGATGAAATCGCATTAAGAAAGTCTCAGCAGGCTTCTTTTGATAAAGAATACAACGAAACTTTAGCAAAGATACAAGGTCAGCAATACATCACTGGCGAGACTTACCGTCATGGTACATGGTTCCGTAAAGCAGAAGTAAACAAAACCTATGGAAGTTTAAAAGGAATGAACTTTGAGCAACTATCACAATTGCTTGCTCAGGGGAAACTTGAAGGTGATGCAAAGACACTTGTTGAACGGTTAAAAGAGTTGGAGCAAAAAGGTTACGATGCATCCGAAGCGATGGAAGATTTAGCCAGACAGACATCCGAGATATTCACAGGAACAACCGCAGACAATCTAACAGACAGTTTGCTTAATATGTTCAAGGAGGGAAAAACCGGAGTTCAGGATCTAGCGAATTTCTTTAAGGATACAATGGACACCGCAGCTTTAAGTATTTTCAAAAACAAGGTTCTTGCTCAGGCTTTGGAAAACTTTTATAAGCAGTTCGATGCTGCGGCTCAAAGTGGTGATGAGTTAACCGATACTGAAATAGCGAGCCTTCAGACAGCATTCAACAACGTGACTGCGGATGCTCTGAAAAAGTTTGAAGACTTCAAAAAGATTACGGGCTCAAATCTAAATGGTTCGACCGGGCCGATAAGCGGTAATTCATTAATTTCTGGTGTGAGGAATATCACTGAAGATACAGCGCAGGTGTTAACAGGAATTAATAATAAACAATATTGTATCACTAAAAAAACTAATAATAGATGTCTGCATTTATCATAAACATAATACCACAAGGAGTAGTAATTGCGAGTGACACTCTAGTCTACGAAAAGGAAGACGGCAAATCACTTATAACATGCGGCTTTAGTTCAAAAACACATTATTTGCCCACAGTTAAATCTTGTGCAATCATAGTAGGTTATTCCAGGCTAGCATCAGATTTCATGAAATTCTTTCATCTTGATATCATAGTAAAAGATATTGAGTCATTAGTTGAGATTACCGCTGAGCACTTTCTAAATAAAATTAATGTTGATGATTACACCGCAGTTTCTCTTGAAGGTTTTGAGCCTGATGATTTAGGAGGTATTGATTTGGTAGGTTTTAGTGAGCAGCGTCAAATTTTCGTACACTACACCATTAAAGTTTTCCGAGATAGAATTGATGTGAATGAGAGCGACTGCAACCTGAAAGAAAACGAAGTGATGCGAATAATGCATCCGCGCATTTCTAGCGATAAATCTGAATCAATTGACAGTAGCGCAACTGATTACGTAGATGCAAGTGTCAAGACGCTTAAGCAGATGTATATTGACAGTTTGCATGAAGAGACTCAAACGGTGTATCTGGGCGGCGAGATTATCACAACAGTTATGGTTTCTAATCCCACATTTGGCTGTACGTTTACCAGTTCTTATGAGTTCCCAGATAAAAGGTTTTTTTTCGATCATCATTTAACGCCCCTTATTGAGAGCCGTAATGCACCTGATAAGCTAGAAAGAAAACGTCTACTAAATCGCAAAATTGATATCGAAGTGGGTAGAAATTTGAAAACTCACCTTAAGGACATTATCCGAGAACTTGAGCAAATGCCTGATGACTTTGATTTTCTTACCAGGTGTATGCTCGTCATGGACAAGGAACGAATAGAGGAATCTTTATCTAAATAAATCCATCCCCTTGCATTTGTTGTGAGGGGATTTTGTAGTTTTGTGGGTAATCAACTATCTACCAATGAAAAAACTGCTTTCAATTGCCTTTTTAATTATATCGTGGTCTTACTCAAATGCTCAATCTTTCAAGGTAGATAACGATACTCCAAGTGAATACAAAGATAATAGACCTGCTTTTCTAATCGATAGCGTTGGCACCAGTACTTTGACAAAGAAGCAACTTTACAGTAATTCTATCAACTATATCACCACGGCATTTAAAGACAGCAGGGATGTAATTGAACTAAAGGACCTTGAATTAGGCGAGGTCTTGTTTAATGGTAAAATATCTAAGCAATACAAAGATGAAACGGGTAGATTGTTAGATGCTATTCTTAATTTTAAGTGTAAGATTTACCTCAAAGAAGGGAAATATAAAATCGTATTACATGGGCTTGAATTTGCGAAATCAACATTTCCCTCTTACAGTTATCAAATAAATGTTCCTTATATCTTTGATACTAAAGAGAAAGAAGATCCGGCAAATAAAGCAGGCAGGGAACTTGCTTACAATCTAATTAAAAATATCAGTGCGGCTCTTACAAAAAAGCCTGGTAACGAGTTTTAAGTGTCTTTAATTGCGCAACACTGGTGCAATAAATGTAGATGTATTTTTTGATGGGTGCAAAATAAACTTACGATGTTTTGCTATCTTGCTTTGCGCTTAATTAATATCACTCATGGCACAACCGCATAACAACAGAGCCAACCTTTCGCAAGGTTCAATTGATGGTTTAGAATTGATTTATAAAATCGCTTCGCTGTATTCGCATTGCCTCGGAGAAATACGCATACCTTTAAAAACTTCGGATGATGAAAAGTTGAAATCAATTATGTTACCTTACATGGTAGTGATGTATGGCAAGATAATAACCGCCTATAGGCTTCTTAATGGTTACTCATTAGATGACCTACACCCTGAAATACAAGACATAACTAATGATTCGGTTTCACTCTATGATATAATTAGATCAATGTATGAATGCTTTTTGCAAGCTAATTTCAATATTAGCAGAGCGAGAACACCTAAAGACCTCCGGTACATGATTTATTGGTGGGATTATCGAGGGTTATCAGAGCGTGTACAATTAGCTTCAACAGGAGATTTTGATATTAATGATATTGATGAAGAAGTGAAGCATATTGACAGGATTGCAAATGAAGTAATCAAAAATCATTCTGATCAACTTGAAGAGGATATCATCAATTTTCGGAAGAGTAAAAATCAAAAGCTTGCGAATTGGCCCAAACCAGTTAAACTCTATGAGGCTGCGGGTATCCATAAAACTCAACATGATTACTTGTATAAGCTAAATTCGATTTACACTCATTGTGAACCATTTGCAATGATGCAAGTCAGATATTTTATTGAGACCAACAATAATGATTTAAATAGAAATATTCTTATTCATGGCCGCTATATTGCTGATTTATCGCTAGCCGCTATTGATGGGTTTTCTAGGGTATTTCCAGAAGTTAAAGAGTCTATTGATAGTTCTCCTGGATTGGACCTGATGATAGTAAAGGGTAAGGGCTACTTGGCTATGTCGAGAGCTTCGATTGCTCGAAACTAATAATATCTCAGAGCTAACGCAAAATCATTCTTGGCATTTTCAATTAGTGATTTAAAGCGCGAATTAAGATGAATTCTTTGTCTATACAGTAGAGCTAGCTAACGTATATGATTGTTAATTTATAATAATTTAAGAATCTTCAACGTTTTATAATTTTATCTAAATTAATAAAATCAAACTTTACAAAGCAATCTATAGTATTTGCGGAAAATGATGTTTCATCTATTAAAGTTGACTGTTTGTGTAAAATTCTCTTTGAAAGAGTAGTTTTTTTCGCTAAATTTTTTGGGAATGGTAAACAGATTGTTAACTTGTAGTGTTATACAAAATGAACTACGCAAACCAATTACGCATTCCAGGAATGTGTGAGTGATAGTTTCAGATAATTATTACTTTTGCAACCCCGCTATAAAGTACATATAATGAGCAAAGATACATTTATAGACAATCTATACAGAGCTGCTACAAACATGTTCAGTCAGTTTAATACTGAAGAGCCTCTTATTAGTGAGGAAGCCAGCATTATGCTTAGCAATGCTCAAACCAAAGAGGAAATCTTTGAAAAGATTCTCAAAAAACCTACTAAAGGTGAAGTTACTTTAAAACATAACGGCGAAGATGTAGTTTTCTTTGTTGAGGCTTAAAAGTGGAAATTAACATTGCTCTCAATGCCCTTATTGCAGTAATGCTTGCAATATTTCCGGGCTTCCTTTTTCGTAAATGTTATTACAGTGGTGAGTTTACGAAACAATTTAATCAATCTAGAGATATTGATAAAATACTTTGGAATATCTTCTTTAGTGGTTTTGGTATTTTATCTACTCTGCTACTGGTGGTTTCATTTAAGAGGATTACGGGTTTAGAAATACTTAAATCGCTGAACTATGAAAATATTAACAAAATCATTATACCGATTAGTAAAAATGATTTACCAGCCGCAGCAACAATTGAAAATACATACATTGACATTCTAACTATTGTATCTCTAATTTACATTTTCTCTATTTTTTTTGGTTTAATGTGCCATTGGATAGTTCGCGTTTTTAGATTAGATGTTAGATTTTCTTTATTCAGATTTAAAAATTATTGGTTTTATTACATTCATGGTGGTTCTATTTTATACAATAACAAAAGTAATCGTAAACATGAGTTTACTATAGCAGATGTATTATGTAATACTGGAATAGAGACAGTGTTATACAAAGGTATAGTCTCCCAATATACTATTTCTAAAGAAGGAAACAATCTTGAGAATTTGTTTTTAACTGAAGCTAGAGCACTAATTAAGGTCAAAGACGATAATGGCCAGACCATTGAGGTTAGAGAGAGGACTATTCCTGGTGCGGCTTTTTGCATACCAAATAACACGATAGTAAATTTGAATTTTTTTTATGTTTACAAAAAAGAAAGGCCTCAAGCATTTGACCAGTTCTATTTATATTCATTAAATATTTTTTTTATTCTAGCCTTCACATCTTCCATTATCCTATTGTTTTTTGATTTAAGCAGATTTAATATTATTGGCTTTTGGGGTAAAACCAATTATTTAATTCTGTCACTTGTTTTTCTTACAAACTTGAGGCTATTATTATCCAATTTTGTAAAAAAATCGGTTTTAACAATTGATGTTGTTAGTCCGATACTACTAATATTTGCAAGCCTTTCTTTCTTCGCCTCTTTGATTGATCTGATATCAATTTGGTATGCGGTCGGCATCTCTATGATTTTATTTGGCATTATTGGTTTCTTTAGAAGAAACAAGCCTACCGTAAAAGTAGAAAATGATGCGCCACTATGATTGACTATGATCATGCCTCCGCATAAAACCTATAGTTCAATTATCATACTTAAGCCCTTGCAAATTGTGAGGGCTTTTTAATTCTTAACCACAATATTACCAAGTGATTGTACCCTCAGCACTGATTTTACCGGTACAGAGTAATTGTTCGCTATAATTATCATCATCGAACTTTTGAATTTTCCACCTCTCAACTTCCTTACACGTCAATCTTTGATAATTTTTGATAGCCATATTATAGCCCCTGAAACTATCGGAGACTGCGCCATACCCGATACCATCAACATCATGGAGGGAATAGCATATAACAGACAGAACATTCGTTATGTTAAACAATCCTGGTGCTTGTTTTGCTTTCATCTTTTTTCTAAAATAGTCATTGAGTAGGATAGCCGATTGACGTGGTCCATCCGGCCAATCTTTTACGTACAGATTAGGGTTGCTATGAACAAATGACAAATCTTTAAAATCTTCATCCGAATTATCAACAAGATTAACCATACATAGTTCAACCGGGTTGAACCAAATACCAATAGTCATTTCATATACGCCACTTTGTTGATGCTGCAATATCTCACGCATCGCGGTTAGTCTTCGATTCGCACTGTAAAAAATCGGTATACTATCGGGATTTGCCCTCCCTTGACTAATTTTATTAAGATTTACCCCTATTTCATTTACACTTTTAGCAGCTAAAAAATTCCCATCATTCAACCTTGCTCGAACAAATTGACCTGTAGTAAATGCTCTAGTGATTGGATAGCCATCCTTAGGCTTGATACCTAAATACTTCTCAAATGCGAAATATAATTGTTTGACATCTTCATCTGAACACCTTGCATCAAGCAAATCAAAAGCGGCTTGAACTTGCTCTGGGTTATGCAAATACGGGGGAAATATTTCTTCAATCATAAAATTTAGTATTGTTTAGTTCTAACTACAACTAGACGAGTTGAGCTTCTACTTCCCCTAGCCCCTTCGACACATACCCTTCCTCATACATCCTATCAGTCCGAACGCAAGCAAACACTCGGCATAAGAGTTTAAACTTGATGGCATTCATGACTGTCATTTTATTTTTCTTGTCTACTTCAACTCGTCTCTTGTAGTAAGCTTTTATTTCGGGATCAAAGCCAATACATGAGCGCACGCAATTATGCAGTAAAGACTTAACATATTTATTAGCCATACTTGAAACGCGAGATATTCTCTTAACACTGGTTCCTGAATTGTATTCAAAGGGAGCGACACCGCAATAAGAGGCAAATTGCCTGGCTGTAGTTATACTTTTAAATTCATTCGTTTGGATTAGAATAGCTAAAGCCGTTACAGAGCCAATCCCTTTAACTGATAGCATGATTTGCATCAATCTATTGCATCGCTCGTCATTTTTCCAGGTGGTGAAAATACGTGCATCAATATCCAACATCAATTGCTGGCAATTTGAGATTGTTGGCGCACATAATTTTCTGTTATTATCAGATATTTGCTTATTTATAAATCCTTCATCTTCATCCAGGGGAACATTTAACATTGAGTTAACCTTGACTATTCGGTCACGCATAGTTGAAAGACTATCTAATTCGTCAATAATTAATCTCCGAGGTGTCCATAGTTTCAACTCTTGAAGATTTTTAATTAGATATCTCGTAATTCGTGCAGCATCAAGTTTATCGTTCTTGCCTCTGACAATTCCCAATGAATTTTTAATTTTAATTGCAGGCTCAACTACTACCTTTGCCCTCATTTTAGAAAGGGTATTCATTAATGTTAGTCCATAAACCCCAGTAACTTCCAAGCCGAAGATTGCCTGACCTAACTTGAATTCTGGAATCTCTTTTAAAGTAGCAATAAATTCCTTGATTGACTCAACATTATTGCCGGCCTTTCCATTCAGCACATTATTGCCGCCGTATCTTAAGCAATAGTTAAATGTAAGCTTGGATACATCAATGCCTACAAAATATCTGATTTTACCGATTTGCTTTGTTTCCATTAAAAAGAATTAATCAAATCACTCTAAAGTCCTGATATTAAACATAGGTTTTATCTAATAGAATATTTAGGTCGCTTCTTCCATGATAAAGTAATCGTCTTTGGGCTTTAAATATATTATAGTCATATCACTAATCCGGGCAATAAGTCTCTCCCAAAAACGGCAATATCAATGGTTGAGTGATTTGATATTACAATTTAATAATATTATTTGAATTGCTGCGGGTTATATTAACACTATTAACGGACCTGTAATTCGGGATTAGTGAAGAAATAACCGCAGCTAAAAGTTACGACAGGTGTCACAAAGATGAATGGGTTAAGGCAATTGACATACCTAGGAATGTGTAATATTGTTAGTTTTTGAATGTATCAAAAATTACTTTAGTAGAAATTGCGGGAAAGGCGAGGTAAACGGTTTAGCAACTATTTTTTTTCGCATCACTCCCTTATTTGTAAAATGGCGAGCGAGTTCATAATTCTTGTCTAAAAAATCATCAGTTCCATCAGGCCTTTGATAATAAAAATTCCAAATAAGCCCACAATTCTTGTGTCCAAAAACTTCTCTGAACATTGTTCTGTCTGATAACCCACACGAATGTCCAACAATGTATACCTCAAACGAATCCATATCTAGGAAACTCATTAACCTTGTGTAATTAGTAGTTTGAAAATATGCGAATGATTTTATGTGCTGAAATACCGTATTGGTTTTCAGGCTTTCAAACTTGACATACTCCTCGTCATATTCGTCACCAAAACCAAAGATTATAGGATTCTCTTTTGATTTCAATTCTCCATGGATTTGATTAATGGATATATTAGTAGCATAACCTCTTCTATGGGTCAATCCCGGATATTCGTAAGTTTCGTAGTTGTTTAATGTTTTTGTATAATTAAAATTCAAAAACATAATGTTATTTGGAAGATTCATTTGGGGTTCATTCATACTCCTTGTTCTGATCGGACCATGAAATAGTCTTTGAATCTCTTCACTCGGTTGGAGATCAACGATTTGACTGGTTAAATAATTCTCCAATTTTTTTTTAAGAAAATCAAACTGAATATTCAGCTTCTGAATTAAATCGACATTTGCAGGTTTAGTTTGCAACAGCCTTAATAATTCCTCATAATAATCATTTTCTAAATCAACCCATTTTAAATTATGAGCTTTTTGCAAGCTATCCTTCAATAGACTTGATTTAAACACTACACTGGTATATTGATTGCTCTGTAATTCTTTTAATATCTCGAAAACTTTGCTTTTGTCCCATTCTGTGTTGAATTCTCTAGTTCCATGATATGTATTTTTTATCTCAATCAACTCATCGCCATGATAGAATTTGGTGTTAAATGAATCGATTACACTAATGAGATAATTGGTGAGGAAATCGCAATAGCTCGTTTTAAGTCCATGAGCGAGGTCAAAACCGTTTCCTACAATTACGAGTCTATTCATGATATATTATTCCCCCTCAGGCTCCCTGCTATAAATATCATCTGCTCCCATCTTTGAGCTTTTCAATTTCTTTTACTTGTCTGTCAATCTCCTTTTCATGGCGCTCAATAATTTGCCAGGCATTATTAAGATTCTTGGTAAGAATTAGCATTTCTGTCGTGAGTTTATCAATCCTGTCGCCCATTTCAATGGTTCCCATTAATCCGGTCTTTTTTCTGGTATCGTTTGACCGCATATTACCTTTGCCATCCATCAACCAATCTCTGTTTAGACCATACTTCTTTTGAAGTAAATTTATCACTTTTACATCAACGGCAGTCTCTCCAGATTCCATATTACCGAGCTTACCTCTAGATATTTCTAATAGAGGAGCAGCTATGTCCATATGGTTGTCCACAAACAACTTCCTAAATTGCTTTAATCTCGCTGCTAGTGCTAAATCATGCTTACTCATTATTTTGTATTAAGTGTGTGGTAATAGTGCTTATACATTTTCTTCTGGCTCCCTACTATAAATATCATCCGCTAAATCCTTCAACACTTCCCAGGCTTTTGATAAGTCGTCATCTGTAAGGCGGGCATGCCCGTTTCCTGACTTTGCATTATTGATCTTATTGTGTAAGCGAACTCGCGGGTTTGCGATTCCCTCATACATTTTATTTGCTATACCTGTAGCGTTTATCTCTGGCCTTGCCATGATCTGTTTGAAATCGTCTTCTTTCATGGGTGCAAATATACGGTGCATATTCTAAGTAAGATACATTTGTTTCATAATGACAATAATATGACATTAATATCGATTATGTAAGATATATTTGTTACATACAAAAAGCAGTTAACATTATGAAATCATTAGTATTTAAAACAGCATGGCAGATTGCCTCAAACTTCGGAACATTTGCAGAGGCATTAAAACACGCATGGGAATTGATAAAATTAAAGTTCGCCATGATGAAAGGTGTAGTTGAGTTCTCATATCGCAAAGTTGATGGTAGCATTAGAACTGCAGTAGGCACATTACAATCACCTCATGTGAACTATGAGTATAAAGGGAAGCCTAGCACCAACAAAACACTTGCATACTATGACCTTGAGCAAGGTGGTTTCAGATGCTTCAAAATCGAAAACTTAATCTATTAACCAGATATATCATGAAAAAGCAAATTAAATCTTTAGCGAGACCAGTGCAATGCCTATACGGTATTGCACTTGAGAGAGAGGAATTAAGAGTTAAACCTTTAAGCGATAGCAAATCTGTTTGCTGCGTGCCTTTCGAAAGTAAAGACCACTATACCTGCATGAACGATGGCGAGTTATTAACCACTACCATTGAAAATAAACAATATTTAGTCATCGCCACCCTTTCAACTGGTGGAATGATAAGCTAACCAAGAACCTCAAACTAACACAACATGAAAAATACAACCAAAGCAACCGCAGCAACTACCAATGATAATAGATTTGAAGGCGTAGACCATAGATGCCTATTGCCGGGGGAGGAAAATGTCAAATGTGACCATTGGGGTTGCAAAGTCACAGCTAAACTACCACACTATTACCCAGGTTGGAAAAAATTCTTTGAAGATAGAGGAACAACCCGCTTCCATGTGCACCACCGCGATTTATCTCGCTATACCAAAAAGCAATTAGCAAGCATGCCTAAGGAAGCGAAAGAACCTAAAGCATGGTTAACGCCAATGCCTGCGGGTGATGGCGACCAACCAAACCTTAATACAGGTTGGATTGTGGAAGCCGCAGGACTTTGGCCGGACCGCAGCATCTATAATGCTAATGAAGTCGAATTTATCCATGTTGAGTATCAAACTATAAGAAGTAAGTCAGAAGCAGATATCCAAAAAGTTATAGCTAATGGCTTAGTAGGCTTAGATAATTATTCAGCAAAGCTTAATCAAGTGGTAACGGATGTTAAAGAGGTTGTGATTTACGCAGGAAAGGAGGCTGTAAATGGTTAACATAACTAATGTTCAGCTTAATGGCAGGTTTGAGGATAAAACCCAAACCAAGCCCATCAGAGCAACTCTATATCATATTGACGGAACGACATCCGTAATAGAGTTAAACGTGCCCAGGTACTCAACTTGGAGCGATTATGAGGAAAATGCCTGCATGATATTGAAAGAGTATTGTAATATCCTTGCAGCTCACTGGGTACAAATCTATAAGTTCTCAATTCAATCAGGTGAATATGATGAGCAGGGGAACTTTGAAAGTTACGCTACCTATCAGGATAACCATATACCTGAAGGCAAGGTGTTTGTACGGGGCAACTTTGGCGAGTGGGTTAATTTCGCTGCGGCATATGCTGCGGATGTAGAGGCTCAATGTGTTGCATTAGAAAGGAGGGGTTTATAATGGTTAAGCTTCCAATAATTTCTACTCACTGGCCATTCTCAAAATACAGGAGGATGGCTCGCTTTAAAACCATTTTGATTAGAAGCCTCACGAAATTCTTCATCCTTGTATTTGCTGCTGTTTATTTCACTTCCTGCAAAAAGATTGAATGTAAACCGGAACCGCAGCATATTAAGCTTCCTAAACCAATTGATAAAAATCCACAGATACCAAATATTATAGTAGTGAAAGGAGGCCATAATGGGAACTAAAGAAATACTCAACTATATGAAAGGCGAATTGAAAGTCCTTGCCGGTAATCTTGAAATGATTGAGAAAATGCCCGAGGAGCAAGGAATGTCCTCCTACAAAGATTTGGCTCTTGATCTTGCAAGGGTTGCATGCCGGGTTAATTGTGCGATTGCTAATAGAGACACAAAAGGCATAACGCAAATTAAATGGCGCCAACACCAGCGAGAACTTAAGCAAGCGCTTAAAGAGCAGCACGAACTAATTGTAGCAATATTCAATAACGAAGTAAACTAACATGCCATACCCTAAAATCATACTTTATAAACACAAAACTTACAGCGATGGAACACACCCCATCATGCTGCAGGTTGTTAAGAAAGGCAAGGCCATTCGTAAAGTGATTGCCAGGTGTAAAACAGAGGATTGGTTAATTAGCAAACTGAGAGTTTCGCCAAGGCACCTGCAGGCCCCCAGGATAAACAACCTGATTGAGAATGCGCTTAAGAATTATGGTCTTGAGAAAATCTACACTTTCCGCAGCTTTTTTGAAATGGAAAACGAAAACTACAGGCTAAGGCAACAGGTAGGGAGATATCATATAAATCAAGCATTATTAAATCAGATCATAGCTTTTAAAAAGGATGTAGATTTTGAGGATATTGATGAAAGCTTTATTTACAAGTTTGCTGCATATCTCCGGAACGATCTTAAAAACTGTGCAAATACGATTAAGGCAAAAATGACTGTTTTAAGCACTTTGTTCCGTAAAGCAATCAAAGCTAAGCTTGTCAAAGAAAATCCGCTAATTGATATTAATTTCAAGCGGGAGCAATCGATTAAAGCCAAGCTTAATGTTAATGAGCTGCGGTTGCTCATGGAAGCTGATTTGCCTCCAAAGCTTGCAGAGGTAAGAGATATGTTTATGGCGTGTGTGTATCTGCGGGGCCTACGAATTGGAGATTTGCTGCGGCTCACTGCTGATAATGTTAAAGAAGCAAGGATAACTTATGTTGAATCTAAAACAGGCAAGCAGCATAGCAGTGCCATCATACCTGAGCTGCAAATTATTATTGACAGGTGGCGAGGTAAAAGCCGCGATGGTTATATTTTCAGCTTATTGAAAGTGAAGGAGTCAGCAGATCCTTTCGCAAAACATAAAGCTGCAAATCGTGCAGTGGCCATAATCACATCGAGACTAAAGCGTATTGCAAAGCAAGTGGGGATTGATAAAAACCTAACCAGCCATATTGCCCGGCATAGCTTCGCGGTCCTGGCTAACCAAACAATACAAAATACCACAATTACCAAAGACCTGATCGGTCACGCCACACTGGCAATACATGAGGCGTACATAACCGAAGTTAAGGACGATATCATAATGGATGGTTACGCAAACCAAGTATTTAACCTTTTAAAACACTAACAATGAAAACAACATACATTTTACCTGCACTACTCCTGATCACCATATTATTAACATCCTGCGAAAAAGAGAACCCGCAGCCATGTATCCAAAAATCACACACATTACCGGTGCCAAAGGATAAATTAATCATGAAATAAATTAAATTAGCGAAATGTTAAAGCTAAATGAGTTGAGGCCTGGTAATTGGCTAGTAAGCCAAAATATAGATAGTTGGGGTGATAACTATGTTTTCATGGCTAAAGTATCTGAGGTGCACGAAGACAGCTTTGGAGCGGTTCAATATACTCACAATGGTAATGGCGTGGTTTATTCGGATGCACCAGGTAACCATGAGTTTAAACCAATCCAAATAAAATCTGGTTTTGCAGAACGAATCGGCTTAGATAAAGGCGTAAATGTAAATGGTAACGATTACCACCTTGCTGTTTACACTGATGAAAATGATCAGGATACTTATCATCTTTACATTAACAATGAGCGCCTTCCGGCTATTTACTTTGTGCACCAGCTACAGAATCAATTTTTCTATTTGTCGTTTACAGAGATTGCTATAAAGTTGGAGGATCTGTTTTAAGCTAACTTTATAAATTGAGTTAAATCACTTATCGATGAAATGCTACATGTGCGATGAGCCTGCTACAAGTGTTGAGCATGCCCCGGCAAAATGTTTTTTCCCAAAAGGATATCGGAAGGATTTAATAACCGTGCCATCATGCGCCATCCATAATAATGAAACTTCAAAAGATGATGAGTATGTCCGAGGTATTATTGTATCATGCTCAGGAAACAACAGTATTGCTCTAACACACTGGCGAGGATCGGTGCGCAGTGGATACCTTCATAGTCCTAAGCTGTTCTTAAAAACTTTCAGCAAGCAAATAGATAGTAGTTTCTTTCACGATAGAAAGCGTGTTGATGATGTGATCATAAAAATTTCTCATGCAGTATATTTTAAGGAATATAAAAAACGCTGGCAATCTTATCCCACACCATTTTATTATAATTTTCTTTTTGATGATGGAAAAGCCGATATCCATGAGAGGCTTCCAAATTATAAAGATATCCCTGTGTGGCACATCTTTGAAGGCGCAAATCAATCTGTTTTCAAGTATCAGTTTTTCGATGGCAAGGTTGATGGCCATTCAAATTGTATCTTGAGGATGATTTTTTATGAAGGCTTTGAGGTAATCGTTATTCCAAGATCCGAAAAGTTAGAGCTTGACTACAGTTACAAGCCAGAGGGATTATAAATATTCAGACTTTTCAAAACGATACGCGCGCGCGCGCGAGGCAAGCGAGATTTTTTGACGGTCATAGAAGGATAGTCAACTCTCCATGAGGCGCAACCTTGCTGCGGTCTTGCAATGATTTTTCGGAGGTCACTACGCGTGCGTGAAGATTTTTTCACGGTCATTACACATGTTCTAACTCTGCTTAGATACTAACTTCCACTCACAGCCTTGCCCGCAGAGATGAATTTTTGACTTTAATTTAAATGTGCTTCAACTGTCGCTATTAGTTTATCGATATCAAAAGGTTTAGATAGAAAAGTCGATGCACCTGCTTGGTTAGCAATTTCTTCACCATCTCTACTCGCTGATATAATTATAACCGGAATGCCGCTTAGCTTTGGATGTTTACGGATCATTTTGAGGAGTTGATCTCCCGAAACGACTGGCATCCACAAATCAAGGATTAACAGGTCTGGTATCTCCTTATCGATAAGCGATGGGATATTTATGCTGTTCATTTCTGCTATTATATTGTGTCCTGTATCTTCTAAAATAATTTCCAGCAAGTCTATGATTCCTGGGTCGTCATCGCAAATTATTATCTTCTTCTCTTTCATATTACAGTTCTAATTTTTTGGTAACGTGAAACTGAAAACAGAACCTTGTCCTTTTTCACTTTCAACCCAGAGTGTACCCTGGTGGTTTTTGATAATTTGGTCACATATGTATAGTCCAATTCCCATTCCAGGGAATTTCTTTTGCACTTCATTTCCCCTGTAAAAACGCTCGAAAACTTTTTTTGTGTCTTCTGAATTAATTCCTACACCATAATCTTTTACCGATACTTTTACATATTCACTGATGTTGGCAATATTAACTTCAATGATTTTTGAATCCGGAGCATATTTAATAGCGTTTGAAAGAAGGTTATTTATAACCTGAATGATGTGAGATTCATCACCAATAACTTCTGCATTGGTTGACCCCTTTAATATGATTTTATGACCGTGAGCAGTTGCCTGAATTGCCTCAACCGCCTCTGTAATAAGTTTATCAAAGTTAAAAGGAGCTTTGTGTAATTCGATATTGCCAGTTTGTATCCTTGATACATCCAATAGTTCTGAAATGAGATTGTTGAGTCTATCAACATAAACGGCAACTTTGTCCAGAACAGATTGATATTTATCATTTGCCTGCTCAGGTACAGATTTCTGAAGCACCTGAATAAACCCCTTTATGGTAGTTAGTGGAGTTTTGAGTTCATGGCTTGCAATTGACAAAAAATCATCTTTTCTTCTCTCTATATCCTTACGTTCTGTTATATCTTCAATAGCCAAGAGTATTTGGTCTTTATACTGCCCCTCAAGCTCAATTCTATACGCATTCAGTAGCATCAATTTTCGCCCAATGTGTGGAAAATCGTGTTCCACTTCAAAATCTACTACAGGGTTGTTAGTCGGTAGTATTTTAATTAGTAGTTCCCTAAGCTGCGGGATATCCCATTGGCTATTTCCTAGCTTGTAAAGTTCTTTTCCGACAGTTTCTTCAGCACTAACTTTAAATGTCTTTAAAAAATGATAATTTGCGCTGATAACATTGAAATTTGGATCTAAAACAAGTAATCCCTCTCTAACCGTCTCGATGATGCTGGAAAGAAAAGATTCGCTATCCCTCAAATCTGCTGTACGTTCCTCTATTTTCTTTTCCATTAAAGACTTTTGCTGACGTAAATCATGCTCAGCATTTTTTCTAGTGGTAACATCATTTTGCACACCTATGAAGTGTGTTACATTTCCATCTACATCTTTCACAGGCGACATAAATAGTTCATTATAAAATAAATCACCATTTTTTCTGTAATTGCGGATATCAACTCTGCATTCTTTGCCTTCTTTGACACATTTGGCTAGAATCTCACGTTCCTTTTGACTTCTATCCTGCGCTTGCAAAAAGCGACAATTGTGACCAATAATTTCATTTCTTGAATAACCTGTTATGGTCTCAAATGCAGTGTTACAATAAACAATTGGATTATCTTCCTGCAAGTTATCTGTAATTATTATACCTGATATGGAGGCGTCCAAAGCTTTAGTTAACAGCTCGAAGTTGTCGTTTATTGATGTTCCGGAAAAATCAAATTTTCCTTTTAGAAATTTATTCACTTACAAAAAGTTAAGTTTTTTATTCGATATAAATTGACTTCAATTTACTGCTTGCAAAATATGAAAAAGAAATTATACGCAGTTATTCCTTGTATTATTATTGCAAAACTCAAGGTTTTAAACAGATTCCTTGGTGTACAACTCTGCGCCGCTTCCATATTGGTACAA
Source organism: Pedobacter sp. Leaf170 (assembly GCF_920984665.1). GTDB lineage: Bacteria > Bacteroidota > Bacteroidia > Sphingobacteriales > Sphingobacteriaceae > Pedobacter. The sequence continues at coordinate 52,340 of NZ_CAKLBP010000011.1, read as the reverse complement.
ATAATTCAGTTTTATTGGTTCTCTGGTATGCCAGAATTGAGAATCAATTTCATTAACCTTCTTAACAATGCCCTTTACATCGGCATCGTCATTCAAAATTATATTTAGCTCGTGCGGACCAACCTCAATAACATCGAATATATCCTTCTCCAAAGCTGATTCCTTTAGTATGCTTATCATGTTTTTCATGTTTCAATAACTGTATTTAATTGAGAAGGTTTTGATGTTTTCGTAAAATTATTAAGAATAAAATAATTGAGTTTTCGGAGTCAGTCACGCGAGGGAAAATAATTACTTAACAGGCGAGAAACAGGCGAAAATCCCACACAATCCAACACATAAAAAAGGGGTGTTGAAGGTTTTGACACGGTCACTTATTATTATAGAGTTTCTCAGTATTGCCCTCTGTAATATCATTAAAGATTTTTTCATAGTCAATTCGCGCATGTAAGGATAACCATGTCGATGTTTCTTGTGCAATCAAAGATTTTAATACGGTCATCTCGTGTATAGAAGAACCTTACAAAACCTAACATAAAATCGGAAATTGAAGAACCTCACAAAACCTCACCTTTTTGAGAAAAACCCTACAAAACCCAACATTCAAGCCAGTATTCTAAATACGATAAGACACGAACGGAAATTGGACCAGAGTAGCAATCGCCTTGAGTAGGTTGTTAACTTTTGTTAAGGTTGAAACCGATATTTATAACCTATCATTGAAATCCCTTTTGAATGCTAAGGTAGAAATCTGTCTTTTACTGGTAACATAATGAATGTTAGTAAATGTTAGTATTTAAACCAGATATCAGAAGCTAAGCCGGAATTCCGGCTTTGGTCTGAACAGTTCAATGTTGACAAATGTTGACATTCAAGCAAGTAGTAGGAACCTCACAAAACTAGACATTCAAGCCAGAATATCAGAGGTGCAACGTGAGAATTACTACTTAGCTCACAAAGGCAGTACATGTTGAAAAATGTTGAAATTCAATCCAAGCGAAAACTTAACAAAACTTAACATGTTTCGAATAAACCTCTTATTGATAGCGTGCTTACCTGGCAGCAAAACTTCACAAAACTTCACACTACTTTCGTTTTACACGCTGCGATTAAGTATCAAAACCTGAGAAAACCTGAGATGTTTTGAGTTTTGAACCGAACAAAACCGTACAAAACTTGACATTGATAAATCAAAAACGTGAGAAAACGTGAGTTAAATTTAAAATTCAGTAATTATTTGAGTGCTATTTCTTGCTATCACCATCTTGCAAAACCTCATAAAACCTCATGTTAACAGGCAAAATACAGGCAAAAAACACCACTTAGAATGAATAGAAGATTTTTCTACGGTCAATTCGTGTGCGCGTAAAATTAAGCTTAAAGCAATTATCGTATATCTCTATACGTGCGTGTAGAACGCTTTTGTTAACATTTCTTTGCCTTTTCCTTGCGCAAGGTTGTTGTTAAATGTTGTGGTTTGATGCTAACATTTGCTAACACTATTTCGAATTATCCACTATCTCAATGCGTGCGTATGCTGACAAATGCTGACAACTTGGTGCAATTATCCCACAACACCACCCGGATGAGTACTGACAGTTGGTGAAGTTTTTCAGTTGAATGTGTCCTTTTGTTAAAATAGATCCTGAATTAACGGCGTTTCGTGTAAAATAAATTCGAAAATATACTTCGACTCAGCTTTGGTGCTACCTACATACAGGTTTGATGTAAATTAACATCAGAGTTGGACGTTTAGCCAATAACAAATTTAACTTTGGAACATAAACTAATTTAACTCTCATTATGTATAAAAAATCTCTATCAACTGGCAGAGTATTAATCTGCGTCCTTTCGCTTAGTCTATCATTTCTCATCGGGTGTAAAAAAGAATCTGTAAGTATTGAAGGAAATAAACAATTGGTCGAAAATTCGAGACAATGGTATGAAGCTCAACAAAAAAATTTAGATTCCAGAATAAAATCTTCAACTGGAACAACCAATCAATTAATTTTTAAACCAGACTGGGATTTAGTAAAGGTCGATAAATCGGGTGACGCAACAATAATAACGACTTTAGTGAATACTAACTTGTCAAACATCGATAATGGCCAAACTCAGTATAACTTAGTTATAAAATATGATGGTAATCATTTCGAGTCAAAAGTTGTCACAGTCCCAATAGACAAAGCAAAGTCCAGTAATAGAATGAACCCAAAAGAGTTGTATGAACTTAGTTTTCTAGAGATAACAGATAAAGAAAATATAAAACGTCGATCAGCTAACGTTTACTCGAATAGATTCGTTTTGGAAAGGCAGGATGAAAATAGCTTTACAAGAAAATTTAATGACAAGTTGCAGGCATTGAACAGTAAAGATTTGGTCAAGCTAAAGGTTACGGTTTGCATGGATTTATTTCTGACTACTGATTGGTACACAAATGGTGTATACCAAAACACTTCGACAGTATTTGTAGGAAGTCATTGCTCAGATGTGATGGCGACAGAGGTTTGGTGGATTGCCAATGATGACGGGACTTATCATGCGGGGACTAGATACCAAAACGTCGATTCTCGTGATACAAACGAAATGAAAGCTTTTGAGGAAGATTATAAATCTCGTATGTCGAGCCGTGAACTCGGAATTTACAACTCCATGACTCGGACTAACCAGCTTAGTTATTTGGCAAATGCGAAGAATGCTCTTGATGAAACTCAAACTAGATTTGCCGGTGAGCCTATGACCGATAGCAAAGCTGATGCTTTCAGACATGCATATTTTAGTATGCTTAATGTTGACGCATTAGGTCTGGCATTGGCAGAAAGCTTGGGCACAGCTCACGAGGATGGAGGTAATAACTCTGCGCTAGCCAAGCAAATGGATTTATACAATAATGCTATTGGAAGAAGTGCTCACCAGCCAGTGAATATCAATCAACCTGGATATTGGAGCATATATGCTAACATAGCTAACTCGTTATTAGTTAATGGAAATTTAAAATATATTTTATACGGACAGTTATGCCCAACTAATATGTAAATTTATGAAAACAATACTATTGTTAATTTGCTCAATAATTTTGTTTCTAAGTAGTTGCAAAGAAGATAAACAAGTTGTGCAATTTGATTTGACACCGCAATTAAAAAAAACTATTCAATTAATGGGCACTTCACCAAAACCTATAAATCTAAACTTATGTGATTTTGTTAAATTCTCATGGGACTCTGTTTATGTGATTGAGCCATATGCGAGTGAGATACAATTGAGAAACGCTGGGTTTGATAATTCTGCGATATTTGAAAAGAAAATGCCTGAACTAACCTTAGATGAGAGTAAGAGTATTTTGTTATTCATCAATCGAAAGCACATAGAACAGTACTGTATAGTGGATCGATCACTAGTCGACTTTTCAACAATTATGAAAAGGGGACGTCGAGTTTTAAGTATGTCAAAATCCGATGCATGTAATAATGCTGTTTTTGAGAGAGGTACTGATGGAATCGTAATTTTAAAAATACCTTAATTTTCTAATGTTGAATCGAAATATAAGTTTTTAGATGGTAACAGAACTCATCGAATGTATGTATATTCATCTTAAAATAATGATTGAGTTAATTAATTCTCAAGCTTTTGAAATTGGTTAAACTATTGCGTAATTTTGGGGCACTCAAAACAGATAAAGTTTTTAGAAAGTGGGCAAATAGTGGGCAAGAGCCTTTTTTGTCTTAACGTAACTAATTAATTAGCAACAATTTAAATAAAAATAATATGTCATCAGTAGAGACAACATACCTTCCTTACAAAGTTAAGGACATTTCACTGGCAGAATGGGGCCGTAAAGAAATCGAATTAGCCGAAGCAGAAATGCCAGGTTTAATGAGTTTACGTAAAGAATTCGGTCCAACGCAACCATTAAAGGGTGCTCGTATTGCAGGCTGTCTGCACATGACTATCCAAACGGCTGTATTAATTGAAACTTTAGTGGCTTTAGGCGCAGAAGTTACCTGGTCATCATGTAACATTTTCTCAACACAAGATCACGCTGCTGCTGCAATTGCTGCTGCAGGAATTCAGGTTTACGCTTGGAAAGGCTTAAACGAAGAAGAATTTGACTGGTGTATTGAGCAAACTTTACACTTTGGTCCTGATCAGCAACCATTAAACATGATTTTAGATGATGGTGGCGATTTAACCAATATGGTTTTTGATAAATACCCTGAGCTAATTGCTGCAATCAAAGGTTTATCAGAAGAAACTACAACCGGTGTACACCGTTTATACGAAAGAATGAAAAACGGAACATTGCACTTACCTGCAATTAACGTTAACGATTCTGTAACTAAATCTAAATTCGATAATAAATACGGTTGTCGCGAATCATTAGTTGATGCGATTCGTCGTGCAACTGACGTAATGATGGCTGGTAAAGTTGCTGTTGTTTGTGGTTATGGCGATGTGGGTAAAGGTTCAGCAGAATCTTTAAGCTCGCAAGGCGTGCGTGTTATTGTTACTGAAATCGACCCAATTTGTGCTTTACAAGCTGCAATGGAAGGTTACGAAGTTAAAAAATTCGCTACTGCCGTTAAAGAAGCAGACATTATTGTAACCACAACTGGTAACCGTGATATCGTTCGTGGCGAGCATTTCTTAACCATGAAAGATAAAGCTATCGTTTGTAACATCGGTCACTTCGATAACGAAATCGATGTTGCCTGGTTAAACGAAAAATACGGTTCAACCAAAGTAGAAATCAAACCTCAGGTAGATAAATATACTATCGAAGGTAAAGATATCATCTTGTTGGCCGAAGGTCGTTTAGTAAACTTAGGTTGTGCAACCGGCCACCCAAGTTTTGTAATGAGTGCTTCATTTACTAACCAAACTTTAGCGCAATTAGAACTTTGGACTAACCCAGGTAAATACGAAAATAAAGTTTACGTTTTACCAAAGTATTTAGACGAGAAAGTTGCTCGTTTACATTTAGAAAAAATAGGCGTAGAATTAGACGTTTTAGATCAACACCAGGCTGATTATATCGGCGTTCCGGTAGAAGGTCCGTTTAAATCAGACGAATATCGTTATTAATCGCTTCCTCGTCATTGCGAGGAACGGCTTGCCCCGACTGTTAGGGGAAGCAATCTCATTTATGAGTTGTCAAAAGGGATGTGCAAATTGCATATCCCTTTTTTATCTTCCTGTCATCCTGAGCTTGTCGAAGGACAATAACTTCCGTGTTTTCTGTGTTTCCGTGGCAAAAAAAAGAATATTTTGAAAAGGTACGTTCAGTAATACTTCGGCAATTTCAGCCCTGCTGTACACTTTACTTCTCCCGATGAAATATCGGGATCCGTGTTTGTTTCCATCAGGTTTATTTTACAAAATACAGTAATTCTTTTGCCGGCTAAAACCTACATTTGAAAAAAAATCAACATGAAAAGCTTGCCCCTCGCCTTATTTATTAGCGCAATTAGTTTAAACGCAAATACTCAAACATCTCCTAAAAAAGTAATCACAAAACAAGTTGTAGATATCGCCTGCGGCGAATGTCAATTCAAAATGCTTGCCAGCCCACAAGGCGGGAAAGGTAAAAGCTGCGATTTAGCAATCCGGATTGATGGTAAACCTTACTTTGTTGATGGTAAAAACATTGATGATTTCGGCGATGCACACGGTGAACATGGCTTTTGTAATGCTGTTAGCAAAGCAGAAGTGAGCGGAGAGATTGTAAAAAACCGTTTTAAAGCAAAAGAAATTACAATACTGCCAATTAAAAAATCATTATAAATTTTATTTAGCATTACACTAAACGCCCATTAATCCTTATTTAAAATATTTCTAATCTACTCTAAATCATTTATCTTTACAATCATCACCATGAATAAAGAGAAATTGAAGTTATGGTTTAAAAGGGTTGGCCTAATAGGCTTTCTATTTTTCCTGATTAAAGGCTTGATTTGGCTTGTGGTGTTCTATTATGTTGGGAAAAATGTTACTTAAAAGTGAACAGCATGTTTGCTAAAAAATTCCATATAAATACCAGAACTATTGCAAAAAACTTAGCTAAGTAAAAGTTAATGCCGTTTTTACGCTGGTGAAAAAAGTAAATAATAACGGTATTTAAGACTAATCCAAATAAGCTTACGGCAAGGAATTTAAAAAATTCTGTTCCCCAATGTGTGTTTGTGCTTTGGAAAGTCCAAATTCTATTAATTAAATAATTATTTGTTACGGCCAAACTAAAACCAACTGCATTGGCAATATATTTATTGATTTTTAGTTTCTCCTTACACAACCATGTTGCGCCAAAATCTATCGCCATGCCTAAAAGACCTGTTAAACCGAACTTTACGATGCGAAAGATTAAATCCATTCTAATTTACTTTAACCAAATAAAAGTGCTCCAGCACCCGGTTTCTTGAGTTTTTGTTTAGGAATTTTGGCGTTAATTTAGAAATATGAAAGTATTCAAAAGAATTTAAAACTTGAACATTATAGGATGCTTTTAATTTAGGAAGCTCAACTTCTGAAACGTATAAAACTAAATCTTTCGTGTTCTTATATTGATTTAAATCTTCATAATTCCGCAAATATTTTACTTCGCCTGGGGCATAAAAATCAAATGAAAAAGCATCTATATAATTTAAAACTGCAGGTTTAGCGGTTGGGTAATTTTTCTTTAACCATGTTCCGGCCTCACTGCCAGATTGGTATTTTAAAAGGGCAGGATAGAAGAAAACAAATAAATATGCCATCAAACCGATAAAAAGGAATACACTTCTGCCAATGATGGTTTCTACTTTAAATCCTTTAAAAATGATAAAAGCCACAATAAAAATAATGGCTATCATGATTATTGCTATTACATAATTATTAAAGCCGAAATAATATGCTAGCGCAGAAAGTAATATGATAACCAATGCATAAATAACATTCTGTACAATCAGAAATCCCTTTAAACCTTTTATTTCAAGCTTCTGCAAATACAAAGCCGTTATAATGGCAAACTGAGGAAAAACAATTAAAATATAGTGTGGTAATTGGAACTTCGACAATGAAAAAATTAAAAAAGTTACTGCCGCACTTGCCCAAATAATAATACTTTCTGGTGCCAGATTATCCCGGTTTTTCTTTTTAAATAAATTTACAACTGCTGCATAAAGCAATACCGACCAAGGTAAAAATGCCCAAAGAGTTGTGTGTAAAAAGAAAGAAATATCTCCTTTACCTTTAATTGGTCCGTTGTTAAAAAATCTCCCGAATTGGCTATCCCAAAAGAAAAATTTTAAACCTGATACGCCGGTTCTGTTAAAAACAACTTTCTCAGGATGTAAATCGAACTGTGTATAAAGGGAGTATAATTCTGGCGTAATGAATACAAAGATTAAAACAATTGCTATCCACCATTTTGGTTGCCACAGTTGTTTATACTGTTTTGTAAATAACCAATAAATGATGAAGCCGGCAAAAACGGGAATCAATACAAAAATTCCTTTTATTAGTATTGCGCAAGCTGCAAAAAACGAACCTGCTACGACATGCCAGAAAGAATAATGTTGCGCTTTATAATAATGATAAATGGATGCCAGTGTAAACGTGGTGATGTAAATCTCTGCCCTTACATCAAAAGTTGATGTGCCAATATGCAGGGCGCTCAGAAAAATTAAAGCGCTAATTAGTCCCGTTTTCTCATCATAAATATCTTTTGCCAGCTTATATAAATACCAAACGCCAAGCAACCCGAATAAAAAGTTAGGTAATTTATAAGCGAATGCAGAGATGCCAAAAAGTTTAAATGAAGCAGCTGCTATCCAAAAAGTTAAATGTGGCTTATCTAACCAATCTGCTCCTCGGCCGTATAGGTTAAGCCAGTCTTTATAAATAATTATGTTTTTTGCCATCGAAGCATAAAGTGCTCCATCTGGCTCCATAACCCCACTAAAAAGAGCAAAACTGCTAACAATTACGAGTGCTGCAATTAAAATTTTATATAATGTTGTATCCTTTAAATTCATGACGATTTGAACAAATATGAGCAAAAAAAAGTCAAATTTATTTAAGCTTTGAGATAAACAAAGGCAAAGCCTTATCTTTACGGCATGACAAAGTTATCGGTTAATATCAACAAAATTGCTACTTTACGCAACAGTCGTGGCGGCAACAATCCTGATTTAGTTAAAGTTGCATTAGATTGTGAGCGTTTTGGTGCGCAAGGTATTACTGTACACCCGCGTCCAGATGAACGCCATATTCGTTATCAGGATGTTTATGATTTGAAAGCCGTTATTTCAACAGAATTTAATATCGAGGGTAACTGCCGTGAAGATAAATTTGTCGATTTGGTTTTAGCCAATAAACCTGTTCAGGTTACTTTGGTGCCAGATGCCGAAGGTCAGATAACTTCAAACCATGGTTGGGACACCCTAAAACATAAAGATTATCTTAAAGAAATGGTTGCTGTTTTTCAGAAAGAAGGCATTCGCGTTTCAATATTTGTCGACCCCGTTGTAGAAATGATTGAAGGTGCTGCTGAAACCGGAACAGACAGAATTGAATTATACACCGAGGCTTATGCTCAAAATTATTTCGCAGATAGAGAAAAAGCTGTGGTAAATTACATCGCAGCGGCAAAATATGCCAACCATTTGGGTTTAGGTATCAATGCAGGGCATGATTTGGATTTGCATAACCTACATTACTTTGCCCAAAGTATTCCTGGTTTGTTAGAGGTTTCTATTGGCCATGCGCTGATTAGCGATGCGCTATATTTGGGTTTGGAAACAACAATTCAAAAATATTTACAACAGTTAGCGTAATAAGCTGCAAATAATAAAGTCGTCATTGCGAGGCACGAAGCAACCTTTTAAGATAAGATTGCTTCGTGCCTCGCAATGACGTAATTAAAAAATATCATGTTAAAAGGAATTATCCTTGTCTTTTTTGGTGCCTGTAGTTTTGGCATCCTGTCAACTTTTGTAAAACTTGCTTACCATGAAGGCTACACATTAGGCGATGTAACCGGCGCCCAGGCTTTTTTTGGTGCCGTTATTTTATGGACACTCTTTTTCTTTCAAACCAAAACCCGGAAATATAAAGCAAAAGCAATTGAGACTAAAACGCCTTGGTGGCAAATGGTTTTGGCTGGAACTTGTACCGGTCTTGTTAGTGTTTTCTACTACCAATGCGTTAAGCTTGTTCCAAACTCTGTGGCCATTATTTTATTAATGCAGTTTATTTGGATGAGTATTTTACTCGAATTCTTAATCTTTAAAAAGAAACCTTCAGGATTACAGTTTATAGCAATTCTACTGGTTTTAGGCGGAACAGTATTAGCAAGCGGTATGGTAGAAACGAGTATTAAAAGTTTAAGCTTAACCGGAATTGGCTTTGGGTTGTTAGCGGCGGTTTGCTATGCTGGTTTCTTAATGCTGAGTGGAAAAATTGGAAATGAATATCCTCCACTAAAGAAAAGTGCTTTAATGATTACGGGCGCCTGCATTTTAATTTTTATCATTTTTCCGCCCACATTTTTATTCAATGGCGCTTTAAGCGGTAGTTTATTGAAATGGGGTTTGATTATAGCTGTTTTCGGAACCGTTATCCCTCCATTATTTTATGCAGAAGGTGTTCCAAGAATTGGTACGGCTTTAAGCTCAATTTTAAGTGCCGCAGAATTGCCCGTAGCAGTAATGATGGCTGGCTTTGTGTTACAAGAGCAGGTTTCTTTTTTGCGGTGGGTTGGCGTTTTCGTAATATTATCGGCAATGGTAATTCCAAATTTGAAGTATTTGAGACGGCCTGCTTAGTTTAATAATTAACCGCAAAGTTCGCATAGATAAGTGCGCAAAGAACACAAAGCTGGGTGTTGAATTTTTAACCACAAAGCACACTAAGAAAAACACAGAGAACACTGAGTTAAGTATTCAAGATTTGTGAATTCGGTAAAGCCTCTGTTCACTCTGCGGTAAAATATGTAGCCTAAACTCTTCTTTTTCTTTGCGAAAAACTTAGCGTTCTTTGCGGTTAACCTAAAAATAAATACCTTTAAAAAGCAAATTCAAAAACATGAAAAAACATATCCTTTATATATTATCTTTTCTTATTATCGGCTTCGCCGGATGTAAAACCAAAACCACCATTAATCAGGAAGAAGCGGGTAGTGTAATTACAGACTACTTGACTGCTAACCCGGAATACAAAACAACACGGTTTAATTTTGGAGAAATTAAATTTAGCAGCAAAAGTGATAAACAAGATTTAGCTAAATACAAAACTTTAGAAGGTACCGGAATGGTAACATTAAACTTAAAAGAAGCGAACAAAAAATTTTTATCGAAAGATAGCAGTTTCCTTTATCGAGTGACGTTAACCGAAAAAGCAAGTCCATTGGTTTTAAAGCAAGATGATGATAAGGCTACGGTTAAAGTTGTGGAATACGTTCTTTCAGATGAAAAACCAGTTGATTTCTCTCAGGTAAATTCAAGTACAGCCAAAGTTACTGTTTCATTAAAAAAGGTAAATACAGTTTTTGCTCCTTTTGATAAAAACGCAAATGAAAACAGCGACTTCATAACCAAAACTTATAGATTGAAGTTAAGTAAGGATGAAGGTTGGAAAGTGCAGAAGTAAACTTTTACTTATTCAAAAACCAGGTTTTAAATCTTTTAAATAAATCTACTTTTTTTGCTTTTGGTTTTCCGTCATGGGTTAAATCATTATCGTAATGATTTTGCAGTTCTGCCGCATAATCTTGTTCTGATTTGTTGCCAGATTTTAGCTCTTCGATAAAACGAACTGCATTGAAATTCAAGGTGCTGTTGAAAGAAACGGCATAATATTCACTTCGCTTTATCGGTTTTTTATTTATGTTAATTTCATCAGCTCCGTTTTCTGCAAAATAATCTATATGCTGGATTAATGGGTTAAGCTTTTTTAAACGTTTTGTTCCTTTTCTTTCGTTTCGCCAGGGATGTTCTCTTTTGTGAAGTTGAGCCAATAGAAAATCTTTTTTCCAAAGGGTAATTTGGTGAGACATTAAAAAATTTGACGCCTTATTATCTACCTCTGCAATATTAAATCCTTCAATAAAATTATCAGTTTCTTTTGTTACATAAACATCAGAACTATGAAGTTTTACTTGTTTCCAGTTATTTATAGTAGCTAACTTGAATAATTCAGTAAAGAATTTAGGATTTACCGGTTTACTTAACCACATGTCTTCCTGAAAATAGAGCACATAATCCTCATCAATATTTTTGAGTAAATTAGCAAGTCTATCTGCCCATTCGCCTTTGCCAGATTTGATATTGGTAAAGCCATTAACTTCTGCATCTTTTATTTCCGTAGCAAAATAATAGTTGCAAGGAATTTTAAAATCCCAGTTCTTAGAAAATGAATAGTCGAAACCTTTGTATAAAAATTCATAACGATCGCAGGCGTGAACTAAAAGAGCAACATTATTTTTTGAGTTTGGCATGTAATCTTAAATGATTAACGTGAGTTATGGGTGTAAAAAATCGTTTGTAGTATTAAAACTGTATTCTAATATCAATTAAGCATGTTGTTTTGTCCTGACCGGACGGGCTTTTTTCTTTTTGACGTCAAAAAGAAACAAAAAACGCCAGCTGAAAATTTTTGTTTTAAAGTCAGTGAGTTGGCTTTGACTGTGCTTCCCCAATCCCGTACGTACGGGATGTTAGGCCGGTAATAAGTAGAACGAAGATTTTATGCTTTGGCTTAGTCAAACGTTCATGTTTATTAATAAAATTAAGACCCATAATTCATGTAGGTTTAATATTTCAAAGATATAAAACTTTGAATGGGTTTAAACTGACATTTTTAGCACAGGTTTATTTTACTAAACCCAACAGCCGCGGAAATACTTTTTGTTTGTAGAAACTTTAAATTAACTGACAAAAATTAACAAAAAGATTGTAGCAAATGGCGGGAACAAACTTAAATTTTTACACAAGCAGCGCTTTCCAAATAATTTAAATTTTTAGCAATAAAGCACACAAACGTTTGAGTGTGTCAATAAGTTTATAATCTACTATTTTTGTAGCTTTTAATCGTAAATAAGACACCTTTTTTACACTTATATATAGCAAAATACAACGCCCTTTTCGTTACCTTTGCACGCAAATTATTATTCATAACGCATGAGCTTAAATATCCATTACAAGGAAGATTTTCAAAACCGTCATATTGCGCCGAATGAGGCAGATACAGCAGAAATGCTGCAAGCTGTTGGGGTAAATTCTATTGATGAGCTGATTGAACAAACTGTGCCAGGTGCAATTAGGTTAAAACAACCTTTAAATTTGCCTGCTGCAAAATCAGAAACTGAATATCTTGGTGCTTTAAAACAAACTTCGTTGTTAAATAAGGTTTTCAAAAGCTTTATTGGTCAAGGTTATTATGATACGATTACGCCAGGCGTAATTTTGCGTAACGTTTTTGAAAATCCGGGATGGTACACCCAATACACACCTTACCAGGCTGAAATTGCTCAAGGCCGTTTACAGGCTTTGTTAAATTTTCAAACTATGGTTATCGATTTAACCGGAATGGAAATTGCCAACGCATCTCTTTTAGATGAAGGTACAGCTGCGGCAGAAGCAATGTTTATGCAATACAGTACGCGTAAAAATCAAGCTGCAAAGAAATATTTTGTATCTGAATTGGTTTTTCCGCAAACGATAGATATTTTAAAAACCCGTGCAAATCCATACGGAATTGAACTGGTTATTGGTAGCCATTTGGATTTCGTTGCTACAGAAGATTTTTTCGGTGCAATTGTTCAATATCCTGCTGGTAATGGTGAGGTTTTCGATTACAAAAACTTTGCTTCAGAACTGCACAACCAAAACATTAAATTAACAGTTGCTGCAGATATTTTAAGCTTAACCTTATTATCGCCTCCAGGCGAATGGGGTGCAGATATTGTGGTTGGTACAACACAACGTTTCGGTATTCCTATGGGATTCGGTGGTCCTCACGCAGCATTTTTTGCAACTAAAGATGAATATAAGCGTTCAATCCCTGGCCGTATTATTGGTGTAACCATCGATAGCCACGGTGATTACGCTTTACGTATGGCTTTGCAAACCCGCGAGCAACACATTCGTAGAGATAAAGCAACTTCAAACATTTGTACGGCACAAGCTTTATTGGCTATTATGGCTGGGTTTTATGCAGCTTATCACGGTCCGAAAGGTTTAAAAGCCATTGCAGAACGTACACATGGTTTGGCAATAAGCTTGGCCTCAACATTAAAAAGCTTAGGTTACGAGCAATTAAATTCTGCTTATTTTGATACGATTCGTTTCGATTTAGGCGATTTAAAAGGCGGTATTCACTCTGGATGTTTAGATAACGAAATCAACTTAAATTATGTTGGGAATGTTGCAACCATTTCAATTGATGAAACCACAACCTTTGAAGATGTAGCTTTAATCGCTAAAATCTTTGCTAAAGTAAAAGCGGTAGCGGCAGACCAGGTTGAAGTTGTAGAAAATGTTACTACAGTTATTCCTTCGGCTTTACAGCGTACTTCTGAATATTTAACACACCCAATTTTTAACTCGCACCATTCAGAACATGAAATGTTGCGTTACATCAAATCACTAGAGGCTAAAGATTTATCGCTTTGCCACTCGATGATTGCATTGGGAAGCTGTACAATGAAATTAAACGCAACGGCAGAAATGATTCCGGTTACCTGGTCTCATTTTGGTCGCGTACATCCGTTTGCGCCCGCCGACCAGGTTTTAGGTTATTATTCTGTTTTTAATGAATTGGATAAATGGTTAAGTGAAATTACAGGCTTTGCAGCAATGAGTTTACAGCCAAATGCTGGTGCTCAGGGCGAGTATGCTGGTTTAATGGTTATTCGTGCTTACCATCAGGATAGGGGAGATTTCCATCGTAACGTAGCTTTAATTCCTGCATCTGCTCATGGTACAAACCCTGCTTCTGCGGCAATGGCCGATATGAAAATTGTTGTTGTTAAATCTTTAGAAAATGGTAATATAGATGTTGAAGATTTAAAAGCGAAAGCAGAATTACATAAAGACAATTTATCATGTTTGATGGTTACTTATCCATCAACGCATGGTGTATTTGAAGAAAGCATTATCGAAATTTGTGAAACTATACATGCTAACGGCGGACAAGTTTACATGGATGGTGCAAATATGAATGCTCAGGTTGGTTTAACAAGTCCGGCTAATATCGGTGCTGATGTTTGCCACTTAAACTTGCACAAAACTTTCTGTATTCCTCACGGTGGTGGTGGTCCTGGTATGGGTCCGATTGGTGTTGCAAAGCACTTGGTTCCATATCTTCCTGGCCACGCTGTGGTAGATATCGACAAAGGAAAATCAATTTCTGCGGTTTCTTCTGCACCTTGGGGTTCGGCTTCAATCTTGATTATTTCTCATGCATACATCGCTATGATGGGCGCTGAAGGATTAACCAATGCTACAAAATATGCTATTTTGAATGCAAATTATATGAAAGCTCGTTTAGAACAACATTATCCGGTACTATATTCAGGTGCTCAAGGTCGTTGTGCACACGAGATGATTTTAGATTGCCGTTCTTTCAAAGCATTTGGAATTGAAGTTACCGATATTGCAAAACGTTTAATGGATTATGGTTTCCATGCGCCAACGGTTTCATTCCCGGTTGCAGGTACGTTAATGGTTGAGCCTACAGAATCTGAGCCTAAACATGAGTTAGACCGTTTCTGTGATGCTTTAATTGCTATTAAAAAAGAAATTGATCAGGTTGAAAACCTAACTTTCGATAAAATAGATAATCCTTTAAAAAATGCACCGCATACCGTTTCGGTAATTACCGCTAACGAATGGGAACATGCTTATAGCCGTCAAACTGCTGCATTCCCGCTACCTTATGTGTTAGAGCGTAAGTTTTGGCCATCGGTTGGACGTGTAAATGATAGCCATGGCGACAGGTCATTAATTTGTGCTTGTCCACCGGTTGAGAGTTATTTAGAGGAAATAGTGCCTTAGGGTTTAGGGTAGAAGGTATAGGGTTTAAGGTGCAGGGTTTAGGGTATAGGGTAGAAGGTAAAAGATTTAAGGTTTTCCTTTCCATCGCTGAACCCAACACCAATCCGTCATTGCGAGAAGGCTTTTTCAGCCGACGAAGCAATCTCTTTTTAAATAATTAAGCCTTGGTTCGTGTTTCTACAAAGCAAATAAATCATCTGCAAGTTTTTGAATTCATTTTCATAAAGCTTGCAGATTTTTTTTGCCCCTCATTTCAGGCGCAACCGAGAAATCTTTGTACTGATAACCTATGTTCAAAGATTTCTCCATTACGCTGCGCTCCAGTCGAAATGACGATTTTGACTTTCCTACTCGTCATTGCGAGGAGGCTTTTTCAGCCAACGAAGCAATCTCATTTTAGATAATTAAGCCTTGGTTCTTGTCTTCACGAAACAAATAAATCATCTGCAAGTTTTAGAATTCATTTTCATAAAGCTTGCAGATTTTTTTTTGTTCGGCATTTCAGGTTCAGCTGAGAAATTTTTGTACTAATAACCTATGTTCAAAGATTTCTCCATTACGCTGCGCTCCAGTCGAAATGACGATTTTGACTTTTTTGCCCGTCATTGCGAGAAGGCTTTTTCAGCCGACGAAGCAATCTCATTCTAGATAATTAACCCTTGGTTCGTGTCTCCACGAAGCAAATAAATCATCTGCAAGTTTTTGAATTCATTTTTTTTAAAGCTTGCAGATTTTTTTGTTCGGCATTTCAGGTGCAGCCGAGAAATTTTTGTACTAATAACCTATGTTCAAAGATTTCTCCATTACGCTGCGCTCCAGTCGAAATGACGATTTTGACTTTCCTACTCGTCATTGCGAGAAGGCTTTTTCAGCCGACGAAGCAATCTCATTTTAGATAATTAATCCTTGGTTCGTGTTTCTACGAAGCAAATAAATCATCTGCAAGTTTTAGAATTCATTTTCATAAACCTGCAGATTTTTTTTGCCTCTCAATTCAGGCGCAGCCGAGAAATCTTTGTACTGACAACCTATGTTCAAAGATTTCTCCATTACGCTGCGCTCCAGTCGAAATGACGATTTTGACTTTCCTACTCGTCATTGCGAGAAGGCTTTTTCAGCCAACGAAGCAATCTCATTTTAGATAATTAAGCCTTGGTTCGTGTCTTCATGAAACAAATAAATCATCTGTAAGTTTTTGAATTCATTTTCATAAAGCCTGCAGATTTTTTTTGCACCTCAATTCAGGCGCAAAACAGAAACTATTTAAATAAACACTCCAAAATGCCATAAGTTTCCGGCTGGGTCTAGCAAGAAACATTCGCTGCCCCAATCTTCATGTTTGATGGGTGAAGGTTTAACATTATATTTTTTATCTAAATCTAAAGCAGACAAATCATCGTGAAAGCGGTTAATGTCGTCAACTTCCATAAATACCATGGTATTTTCAATCCAATCTTTAACGTAGGCATTTTGTAAATAAAAAGCCATATTGCCGCTCTTAAAAACCGACATTTGGTTACCTAAAGTTACTTCTTCAAAACCTAAATCGCGGTAGAAGTTCCTGGATATCTCGAAATCTTTAGCGCCAATAAACTGGCGGATTGATTTTGCATTGTGATTCATTATTTCTTTTATTTATTTGCTTACTAATATAATGAAATATTGGTTGGACATTTTGAAATCCTAAATAGAAGCACCGCATTGCCCACCTAAACGGGATTGAAATGATATCTCCCGATTTTTCATCGGGAATTTAATGGAAAGCCCGACTAACATTAAACAACGCTGCTGCATTTGCTTTTCCTAATCATTTTTAAGCCGTCAAATTAAACCTCCACAATATTTTTCAGTCAATAGAATGATTTTAAATAAATCATATAATTTTAAAAAACTTAACATACATCAATAGCAACCAAGCAATGTTAAGTATATCTTTGTATCAAATTTTAAAAAACCAGAAAATGAAATTAAAAATCTCTTCAATCTTTTTATTAGTTGCAGTTGTGTCATTATCAGCTTTTACAACTATTAAACCAGTAACTTACACTGTAGATGCAGCAAAATCAACCATTACCTGGGTTGGGAAAAAAGTTACAGGTTCTCACAACGGAACTATCGCTTTACAATCAGGAACGTTAAACGTTGATGGTAAAAAAGTAACTGGTGGAACTTTCACTATCGATATGAACTCTATAAAAGATGCTGATGGTAGCGCTAAATTAGAAGGCCACTTAAAAGCTGATGATTTTTTCGGAGTAGCTAAATTCCCAACTTCAACATTCGTAATTACTAAAGTTGCTGGTACAAATGTAACAGGTAACTTAACAATCAAAGGCATCACTAAACCGGTAACTTTCCCTGCAACTATCTCTGTTAATGCTGATGGTACAGTATCTGCTTTAGCTGGTAAAATCGTTGTTGATAGAACTAAATATGACATCCGTTACGGTTCAAAATCTTTCTTCGATAGCATTGGCGACAAAGCAATCGATGATAATTTCGAGTTAGCTGTTAAATTAGTAGCTAAAAAATAATTCTCTAGGTCTCGGAAAAATATAAAGCGCTCAATTTATTGGGCGCTTTTTTTTGTCGGCGCCAGGTATGAAGCAATCATCATGCGCATATAAAAACCTCGATATAATATGTTTTCTATAATATTTTGGAAAGCAGTTTTGTAGTTAATTTTAATGTTTGTTCCCGCTATTCGCTACAATCTTTTTCAAACCTATAAGGTTTTGAAAAACTTATAGGTTTGAAAAAGTATTTTCGCTGCTATCGGGTTTAAACACTTACAGAACTGCAAGAAACAAAGGATGCAAATTGCAGAATGTGCTGAAGCCTTGGTTGCTTATCATTCTTCCGTCAGTTGAAACTGACGGCAATGAAATCATGAAACTATCTGGTTAGCCTTAGGCTTTCAAATTTATTTTGCACCTGCATTTACCTAGCCGTTGGCCTTAGCCAACGGATATTTGTAAATAATTCATGAATATTTAAATTTCAATAGTCAACTACGAACTTTATACTTTCAACTTTTCACTTTGAATTTATCACTTTCAACTTTTCACTTTCAACTTTCCACTACCTTATCTTAAATCCACCCTCAACTTCATCAACAAAACCGGTAGCTTGGTCTTTGCTATGGTAAAATAAACACTCCCAGTTTTCTGCTGCTGCTCTTTTGCCAAATTCTTTGCGCAATTCCATCGCCCTGCGGCCATCGAAATCATATTTGGCAATAAAATTTTTAATTAATTCGCCCGGCTCTGGCAAAACATCACCGCCAAAAAATACTTTCTGGTTACCTTCAGTTAATAAAAAAACCTGATGATTCGGACAATGCGCACCCGTAAATTCAAAAGCAATTGTTTCATCTAAGCTGCCATCACCCTCAATAAATTTTAATTGCGCATTTCTTTGAACAACCTCAAAAATGTCGGTATGATAAGAGGATGATGTGCTGCTAAAAGCAGTTTCCCATTCGCCACGATTAATCACGTATTCTGCATCCGGAAAGCTAAGTTGTGCTTTATCACCAATTTTATGAATCATACCACCAGAATGATCATAATGTAAGTGCGACATTAAAACCTTAGTTACATCTGTTGGGTCGAAACCTGCATTGCGAATATTTTTATGCAAAATTAATTCACCATGGTCATCACTAAAACCCAATCCGGTATCAAATAAAATCAAGTCGTTTTTTAGCTCAACCAAAAATGGCTGTACATTAATAAATAAAGATGCTGGTCTATCTCTAAAATTATGAATAGCAGAATCAAAAGGAATAAATTTTTTCGTAGCATCTACAGAGTAGGTGCCTTCAAATAAGGTATGAACTTGCAAAATATATTAGTTTTAATGTGCTGTAAAGTTAACAATCTATTTCTTCATTCGTTTTGGCATTGTGTTTAAGTATTCAATTAAAATGTATATTTACTGTTCGGAGAAAGAATAAATGGAAAAAAGATGGGTAAAAGCATCAGATTGTAATGATGATACTGTTAATAAAATAGCTGAAGAATTAAATATAGACCGTTCACTTGCGCAAATATTAGTGCAAAGGAATATTTGCAGTTTTGATGAAGCAAAAGATTTTTTCAGGCCAAATTTAAATCACCTTCATAATCCTTTTTTAATGAAGGATATGGATGTTGCTGTGGCCAGAATTGAAGTTGCCATTGATAATCAGGAGAAGATTTTAATTTATGGCGATTATGATGTTGATGGTACCACTTCTGTAGCGCTCGCTTATAGCTTTTTCTCTCAATTAACCTCCAACATAGAATATTACATACCAGATAGATACCTCGAAGGTTATGGTATTTCTACAGCAGGAATTGATTACGCTAAAGAAAAGGGTTTTACTCTAATTATTGCTTTAGATTGCGGTATAAAATCAATTGATAAGATTGATTATGCAAATGACTTAGGTATTGATTTCATCATTTGCGACCACCATTTACCAGGCGATGAATTACCAAAAGCTTTAGCGGTTTTAGACCCGAAAAGAAGTGATTGCGAATATCCATTTAAAGAACTTGCTGGCTGTGGAATCGGCTTTAAACTCGCTCAGGCTTATGCTCAGCAGTATGAACTGCCACAGGAAACCTATTTGCAATACCTGGATTTGGTTATGGTAAGCATTGCCGCCGATATTGTTCCTGTGGTTGGTGAAAACAGAATTTTAGCTTATTATGGTTTACAGAAACTAAACTCAAACCCTTGCGAAGGTTTGAGGGCTTTGATGGAGGTTTCTGGCAAAACCGAAAATTATACCATAACTGATGTGGTTTTTACATTAGGTCCGCGGATAAATGCTGCGGGCAGAATAGACCATGCAAAACATGCCGTAGCGATGTTGCTGTGCCAGGCTGATGGCAATTCTTTAGAGCAGAGCGAATCAATTAATTTAAAAAATACCGAACGTAAAACTTACGACCAGGATATTACCCGCGAAGCTTTAGCTTTGATTGGCGATAGTGAAATCTTAATTAATCGCAAAACTACTGTTGTTTTTAACGAAAATTGGCACAAAGGCGTTATTGGTATCGTAGCATCCCGGTTAACCGAAAAATATTACCGACCAACAATTGTACTTACAAAATCAAACGGTCATGTTGCAGGTTCTTGCCGTTCGGTGGTTGGTTTTGATTTGTACGAAGCTTTGAGTGGTTGTTCAGATTTATTAGATCAATATGGCGGCCATAAGTTTGCCGCAGGCTTAACTATGCAAGAAAGCAATGTTGCAGCATTGGCTGATAAATTTGAAGAAATTGTATCTGCATCCATAACCGATGAGCTTTTAACGCCCATGATAAAAATTGATGCAGAAATTGAGCTTGCTCAAATTGATGGGAAATTCTATCGCGTTTTAGCACAAATGGGTCCGTTCGGGCCAGAAAATATGGCGCCAATTTTTGTAACACATAATGTTTACCTTGCTCAGTATCCAACTGTTGTTGGGGCAAATCACTTAAAAATTAATATAAAACAACAAAATTCGAGTATTTTTGAAGGCATTGCTTTTGGTTTAGCAGAATTTGAGAAACTTTTACAACCAAATGTTCCGTTCTCGGTTTGCTATACTTTAGAAGAAAATGTGTGGCGTGATAAAAAGCGTTTGCAGTTAAATATTAAAGGCATTAAGACAATAGAATAAGAAGCAAGGATAAAAGAACAAACTCTTTTTTCCTGTATTGCTAAATAAATTCTGAAATAAATTCAGAATGACATAATTTGAACATGTTGATTTGGATTTATGGTAGTCGTAAATCAAAAATTTAAATAAATAATGATATTAAGAGCTGAGCATCTTGTTAAAAAATATAAACAGCGAACTGTTGTTAATGATGTTTCATTTAACGTTAGTCAGGGTGAAATTGTTGGTTTACTTGGGCCAAACGGGGCAGGGAAAACAACATCATTCTACATGATTGTTGGTTTAATAAAGCCCAATGAAGGTAGGATTTTTCTTGAAGATGAGGACATTACAGAAGATGCAATGTATCGCCGGGCGCAAAAAGGTATTGGTTATTTAGCCCAGGAAGCATCAGTTTTTAGAAAGCTAACTGTTGAAGATAATATCCTTTCTATACTTGAAATGACTAAACTTAGCAAGGAAGAGCAGAAAGATAAACTGGAAGAATTAATTAATGAATTCAGTTTGCATAAAGTACGCAAAAACAGAGGCGATTTATTATCTGGTGGCGAGCGTAGAAGGACCGAAATTGCGAGAGCTCTGGCTGCAAACCCAAGTTTTATTTTACTTGATGAACCATTTGCGGGCGTAGATCCGATTGCGGTTGAAGAAATTCAATCGATAGTTGCAAAACTAAAACATAAAAATATTGGTATTCTAATTACCGACCATAATGTTCAGGAAACGCTTTCGATTACCGATAGGGCTTATTTGCTTTTTGAAGGTAAGATTTTAGAGCAGGGTGTACCTGAGGTTTTGGCCGAAAATGAAATGGTTAGAAAGGTTTATTTAGGTTCTAACTTTGTTTTAAAACGTAAGAATTTTGATGTTTAAGAAAAGCTCATGGCAATAGTAAATTCTATTTTTACTTGGTTAATGAAAAAGCGAATCCACCAGATTGAGCTTTTTATGAAATATCCGCATGATGTGCAACAAGAATGGTTTCATACCTTAATTGATAGCGCTGAAAATACAGAATGGGGCAAGCTTTATGATTACAAATCAATTTTAACACCTCAGCAATTTCAAGAGCGGGTTCCTGTTCAAAATTATGATACTTTAAAGCCTTACATCGAGCGGATGCTTAATGGTGAGCAAAATATTTTATGGCCATCTGATATTAAATGGTTTGCAAAATCATCTGGTACAACTAGTGATAGAAGTAAATTCATTCCAGTATCTGAAGAAAGTTTGGAAGAATGCCATTTTAAAGGCGGTAAAGACATGCTGTCTATTTACTGCAATAATCGCCCCGATAACCAAATGTTTACTGGTAAAGGTTTGGTTTTGGGTGGAAGTCATCAGGTTAACCAATTAAACGAAGACTGCTTTTATGGTGATTTATCAGCTGTGCTGATTAAGAATTTACCTATTTGGGCTGAGTTTTATCGTACGCCGGATATGTCTATCGCCTTGATGGATAATTACGAAGTGAAGATGGATAGAATGGCAGAAGCCACCATCCACGAGAACGTAACCAGCATTTCTGGTGTGCCAACCTGGACAATCGTGTTAGCTAAAAAGGTGTTGGAACTTACGGGTAAAAAACACTTGCTTGAAGTTTGGCCAAATTTAGAACTATACGTTCACGGAGCGGTAAATTTTGGTCCGTACCGCGAGCAATTTAAGCAGCTTATTCCATCTCCGGATATGTATTATCTGGAAACCTACAATGCTTCTGAAGGTTTTTTCGGAATTCAGGATCAGGATAATTCGGAGGAAATGCTTTTGATGTTGGATTATGGTATTTTCTATGAATTTATCCCGATGGAAAATATTGGAGAAGAAAATCCGACCGCACTTTTGTTGGGCGATGTTGAGTTACATAAAAATTATGCTATTGTAATTTCTACAAACGGCGGTTTGTGGCGTTATATGATAGGAGATACGGTTCAGTTTACATCACTGGAACCTTATCGTATTAAAATAACAGGGCGAACAAAACATTTTATAAACGCATTTGGTGAGGAGGTGATTATTGATAATGCAGAACAGGCCTTAACTAAAGCTTGTGCTGTAACAGGCGCTGAAATTAAAGATTACACCGCCGGGCCAATTTATTTTGAAGGCGAAAAGGCTGGTGGACATGAGTGGATTATAGAATTTGATAAGCAACCAGATGATTTAGAAAAGTTTATCGATGTAATGGATAATACCTTACGTGAAATAAACTCTGATTATGATGCAAAGCGATTTAAGGATTTGGCGCTCTGCCGTCCGAAAGTGCATAATGCAGCGTCGAATACTTTTTATAATTGGTTAAAAGCGAAGAATAAACTGGGCGGTCAGCATAAGGTTCCTCGTCTTGCAAATGAAAGAAAGTATGTGGATGATATTCTGGAAATGATGAAATCTCAATAAAATTATACTTTTTTCGTTTTACATTTTACATTGAAATAACCTCCATGAAATTAGACAGAAAAAAGATATTAGATTTTTTTAAAAAATCGGAAAATAAGGCAAGTGTTTTATTAAACAATAAAAGCAAGGCTAAACAAACCATAAACGATGCATTAGGAAAAGCAGTTACCAATAAAGGTGATTTGGAAGGCGTGTGGAGTAAATTGCTCTTACTTTTCGCGATTGCTAAAGATTATGTTAATGGCCATTATACTGAAATTCCAAAAAGGTCAATCATTTCAATATTGGGCGGTATTCTTTATTTTTTATCTCCTATTGATATTATACCCGATTTTATACCGGTTTTAGGTTTCATAGATGATGTATTTATTTTGAACCTGGTTTATAAGCAAGTTTTAAAGGATTTAGAAAAATATAGGGCCTGGAAAGATAAACAGTTAGACCTAAATGAACTCAATGGCTCAGCAACATAATGGTTTTTTCAACTGGTTAAATCATCATTTATTCACATGCCCTTTTAAAGCTCAGTTTGGTTTCGATTGTCCGGGTTGTGGCTTGCAACGTTCGGGAATGGCGCTGTTACAGGGTGATTTTATCGAATCTTTCAGGTTATATCCTCCAACCATCTTAATGGTTTTTTTGGGTTTTTACACCATATTCCATCTAAAATTCGATTTTAAATTCGGTGCTTTGATTATCAAAAGTACATTTATTGCTATTGCAGTAATTGTTGTAATCAATTACATTTACAAAATATACAACCATCAACTCATAAGTTAACTATACTATGTCTGAAGAACAAAATCAACCGGAAAACCAACCAGAGAATCAATCTTTTCAACCTATTAATACACCACCAGTAACGCCTCCACCGTTTCAACAGCAGCCACCATTTGGTCAGTTTGGCGGAGGAATGGGTTATCAAAATTTACCAAATGCAACCATAGTTCTGGTTTTAGGGATATTATCAATTGCATTCTGTTGCTGTTACGGTATCCTGGGTTTAATTCCTGCGATAATTGCATTAGTGCTAAGCAAAAAAGATAAAGCATTATATGAATTAAACCCATCAACGTATACAGAAAGCTCTTTCAAAAACTTAAAAGCCGGTAGAATTTGTGCCATTGTAGGCTTAGTGCTAAATATCATTTCATTGCTTTATTACATCGCAATCATTGTTATTTTTGGTTTTGGAATGATGAACGACCCACAGAAAATGCAGGAAATCTTAAAAGGCTTACAATAATTGCAGCTTTTTAATTTTACCTTAAAAATATAAATCGAATGGTGCATGCCATTCGATTTTGTTATTTTTGTACATTATATTGTAAATCAAAACATAAGATAAATGTATCCAGAATATTTAGTTGAGCCAATGCGTAAGGAATTAACCAACGTTGGTTTTGAAGAATTAAAAAATGCACAAGAAGTTGATGCAGCTATTAAAGGTGAAGGAACTGTTTTAGTTGTTGTAAATTCTGTTTGTGGTTGTGCAGCAGCAAATGCTCGCCCGGCAGCGAAAGTAGCAGCAGCGCATGAAAAACATCCTGATAAATTGGTTACTGTTTTTGCAGGAATGGAAAGAGAAGCAGTAGATCAGGCTAGAAATTATATGATGCCTTATCCGCCATCTTCACCGGCAATGGCATTATTTAAAGATGGTAAGTTAGTACACATGATTGAGCGCCATCAAATTGAAGGCAGACCAGCACAAATGATTGCTGATAACCTTATTGGTGCTTTTGAGCAATACTGTTAATACAGATAAAATTATTGAAGAGATTGCACAGGTTTTGGTAACTATATCTGTGTAATCCTTTTTTTATTTTCTTAAATCTGTGATTTCTAAAAATCCTTATTTAGTAATTTCTCTAGTTCGCCGAATGAAACATTCATCCTAACTCTACCTTGTTTAGCGTATGAAATTTCCCCCGTTTCTTCTGATATAATCACAGCAACTGCATCAGTTGTTTCAGAAACACCAATTCCGGCTCTATGCCTCAAACCAAATTGAGATGGAAGCTGATCGTTATCAGTTAAAGGCAAAATGCAACTTGCACTTTTTATCTTATTCTCAGAAATAACCACAGCACCATCATGTAAAGGACTGTTTTTCTGGAAAATACTTTCTAATAATCGCTTAGATATTTTGGCCTCAACAACTTCACAACTATTTGCAAAAAACTGTTCATCATAAAACTTAACAAATACAATTAAAGCACCCGTTCGTGTTTTTTTCATGGTTTTGCAGGCGTCGATGATGGGTTTTATACGGGTTAGATTGTTGCGTTCAATTTCTTTTCTACCAAATAAATAGCCCCACCAAGCCTTATTTTTTTGAAGGAAGGCATTTTTACCAATAAGTAACAAAAATCTTCTTATTTCGGGATGAAAAATTACGATTAGCGCAATAATGCCCACACTCATAAATTTTTCAATTATGGCGGTAAGCAACTCCATGTGTAAACCTTTTACTATCCAGTAGAAAACGGTTATTACAAACATTCCAACCAGTAAATTAACAGCAAGGGTATTACGAATAAGCGTGTATACATAATAGATTAACAGTGCAACAAGCACAACGTCTACTACATCAGTGGGTGATATTTTAAGGAAATCGAAATCAAAACTTTTCATCTACGGCAAGATAGTAAATGTTGGACGTTTCTTTTTGTTAAATGATTAAATTGTATGGTTTAGGTTAACTGTTTTAATTGTCGTATTATTAAGTTCTTGATTGAACCCTAGATTTTATCATCAGTAATATTTGACACGTAACGTCATTGCGAGGCACGAAGCAATCTAAATAGAAAGATTGCTTCTTGCCTCGCAATGAGGAGGAGATTCAGATAACTACTCCAAACAATTAACCAATTTAATGCACTCTACGGCTTCCTTAACATCGTGAACTCTTAAAATTTTTGCACCTTTTTGTAATGCTATTGTGTTTAAAACAGTTGTTCCATTTAAGGCTTCGCTGGCAGAAGTGCCTAATACTTTGTGAATCATTCCCTTTCTGGAGAAACCAACTAAAACCGGGAGATTAAAAATTTTGAAGTTTTCTAACCGACTTAAGAGTTGATAATTATGTTCTATCGTTTTGCCAAATCCAAAGCCAGGGTCGAGGATGATATCATTTACATGCAATGCTCTTAATTGCGCTACTTTTTCGGCAAAATAATCGATTATATCTAAGGTAACATTTTCATATTGAGGATTGTGTTGCATATTTTGAGGCGTTCCTTGCATGTGCATAAATACGTATGGAACCTGCAGGCGGGCAATTGTGCTAAACATTTCTTCATCCATATCTCCGGCAGAAATATCATTAATTAAATGCGCACCTGCTAAAATGGTTTCGTTAGCAACCTTGGCTCTAAAAGTATCAATAGAGATTGTGGCTTCGGGCAAATGTTTATTTAAAGCTTCCACAATCGGTATTAACCTAAAAAGCTCTTCATCAGTAGAAATATCTATTGCACCAGGTCTGGAAGAATAACCACCAATATCAATAAAACTTGCACCTTCATTTAAAAACTGTTCAGCTTTTCTGATTGCATCATCAACGGTGTTTGTTCTGCTTTTGGTGTAAAATGAATCTGGTGTTATATTCAAAATTCCCATCACCTTTGGTGTACTCAAATCGAATATCTTACCTTTAATATTAAGACTTTGCCTAGGTTTAAAAAAGTTTTTTTCTGCCATATTAAACCCTTTCGGGATTTGGGTTTCGCTTTAAAAATGTATCTTTAGCTTTCGTTTTTTCGATACAAAAATACATTAAAACTAAATAAATACTGGCTTTGGCACGAACAAATACCGCTTCTGAATTTGATGACGTAATTGCAGTTTGCAGATCTTTATTCTTAAAAAAAACAACCGATTATGGTACGGCCTGGCGAATCTTGAGGTTAAGCTCAATTACCGATCAGATTTTTATTAAAGCGCAACGCATCAGGACTTTAGAAGAAAAAAAAGTTAGTAAAGTTGGCGAGGGCATAACGCCAGAATACATCGGGATTATAAATTATTGCGTTATCGCTATGATGCAATTAAACTTTAACGAAAATGACCCTTTGGAAATTCCCGTTAAAGAAATACAGGTGCTTTTTGATGAAAAAGTTAATGAAACTAAGGAACTTATGTTTGCTAAAAACCACGATTATGGTGAAGCCTGGAGAGATATGCGCATTAGTTCTTTAACTGATTTGATTTTGCAAAAAATATTTAGAGTTAAACAGATTGAAGATAACGAAGGGCAAACACAAGTGTCTGAAGGGGTAAATGCAAACTATCAGGATATGCTAAATTACTCAGTTTTTGCTTTAATAAAATTAGGTGTAAAATAATGAAGAACACGTTTTTAACCATTTCCAGAATTTTCGTTGGTGTATTATTTATCTTTTCAGGATTGATAAAGGCAAACGATCCGCTTGGTTTTGGTTATAAACTGCAGGAATACTTTGACGTTTTCCACATCAGTTTTTTAAGTCCGATAGCAACAGGTATAGCCATTTTAATTTGCACCTTAGAAATTGTTCTTGGCGTATTGCTTTTATTAGGTTTTTGGGGCAAAAAGGTATCCTGGGGATTGTTATTACTCATCGCATTTTTTACACTGCTCACCTTTGTTTCTGCTGCATTTAAAGTGGTTACAAGTTGCGGTTGCTTCGGCGATGCTATTCCGCTAACACCTTGGCAATCTTTTAGTAAAGATATTATCCTGTTGATATTTATACTTTACATCTTTTTTAAAAAGGACGATATCAAGCCAATCTTTAGCAAAGAGAAAATGCAGCGTAACATCACAATTGCTGTTGTTTTGGCGTCTTTCTTATTTGGTTTATTTACCTATAATTTTCTACCAATTATCGATTTTCTGCCTTACAAAGTTGGCGCCCATATTCCATCTTTAATGGTTATTCCCGAAGGAGAACAGCCCGATGAGTTTCAAATCATGTATCACCTTAAAAATAAAAAAACTAAGGCTGAAAAGGATATGAGCGATAAGGAATATTTGAAAACCGAAATTTGGAAGGATAATAACTGGGAAATTGTTGGCGAACCTACTAAAGAGCTTATCAAAAAAGGTTTCGAGCCCAAAATAAAGGATTTAATTATAACCGATGCATCGGGAACGGACTATACTAAAGAGTTAATTGAAAATCCTTACTACAGCCTGGTTTTTGTGGCTTACAATTTAAACGATGCAAATATTAAAGCAATTGGAAGTTTAAATGCATTGGCTTTAAATGCTACGCAACAGTACAATATTCGCAGTGTTCTGTTAACTTCAAATGCTGCTCGAGATGCTGAGGTATTTATCAAAAAAAACAATCTTTTTTCAGAAGTTTTTTACGCTGACGCTGTTCCACTAAAAAGTATGGTGAGGGCAAATCCTGGAATTATTTTACTTAAAAATGGTGTGATTGTAAATAAATGGCATTTTCACAATATGCCCAGCTTCGATGATTTGAGTAATAAATATTTCAGCAAATAAATGTTCGCATACGCCCTAAAAAAACTACTTTATGGCTTGCTGGTTATGGCGGGTGTTGTATTGGTAGTTTTTGTGTTGTTTAATATTTTACCAGGCGACCCGGCCCGTATGACGATGGGTCAAAGGGCTGATGTTCAATCACTAGAAGCGGTTAGAAAAGAATTTGGTTTAGACCGTTCAAAACCGGTTCAATTTCTTCTGTATGTAAATGATTTATCGCCAATAAGCTTTTTAGATAATGATACCATTACTCAAAACAAGTATCATTATAAAAAGCTTATAAATTTTAATAAAAAGGCATTAGTTGTAAAATGGCCTTACCTGAGAAGTTCGTATCAAACTAAACGAGATGTAACCGATATACTTTCTGAAACTGTTCCGAACACATTTATTTTGGCGCTAACGGCAATGATTTTTGCTACTTTAATCGGTGTTTTTTTAGGGGTTTTATCAGCAGTGTATAAAGATTCGTGGATAGATAAATCGGCAAATGCATTCGCAATTTTAGGTATTTCTGCACCTTCATTTTTTGCGGGAATTATAATTGCCTGGCTTTTTGGTTTTGTGCTAAGCAACTACACCGGACTAAAAATGAGTGGCAGTTTATATAGTTACGATCCTTTTAATGGTGAAATTTTAACGCTAAGAAACCTATGGTTACCCATGGTTACTTTAGGATTAAGGCCCTTGGCAATTATTGTTCAGCTTACCAGAAGTGCAATGATTGATGTTTTGGCTCAGGATTACATTCGCACAGCCAGAGCGAAAGGGCTTGGCAGAAATGCCATAATTTATAAGCATGCGCTTAAAAATGCCATGAACCCTGTAATAACGGCAATTTCAGGTTGGTTTGCATCTTTACTTGCCGGCTCTTTCTTTGTAGAATATATTTTTGGATACAACGGTTTAGGCAGAACAACGGTAAGCGCATTGGAAATGTCTGATTTTCCGGTTGTTATGGGTTCAATATTATTTATTGCTTTTGTTTTTGTAGTGATTAATATTTTGGTAGATATTTTATACGCCTATGTTGATCCACGAGTTAAATTGGTTTAAGATGATTGAAGAATTTATTCGTTATACGGAACTTGCAGATAGGGAAATTTTGACTGTATTTAGCGCAACAAATAAAGATATGCCTGAGGCGGAACGCCTGTTCAGTCACGTTTTGAATGCACAACACATTTGGGTTAGTCGCATAGAAGCTTCGCCATTGCAGTATGAGATTTGGCAAGTACATCCTAAAGAAACTTTTGCTAGCATTTCAACTGAAAACTTTCGGTTAATAAAAGAAAGTTTAGCTAAGCAGGATTTAGATACTGCGATTACCTATCACGATTCTCGGGGTAATGAATACAAAAACAAAGTTGCAGAAATGTTTATGCAAATGTTAAATCACTCCACTTACCATCGTGGGCAGATTGTTTCGATGTTAAAAAAGGAGGGGATTACACCTCCGGTAACAGATTATATTTATTTTAAACGCAAAAACCTTTTATGATAATTTTTTTAGTGGGCTATATGGGTTGCGGCAAAAGTACCAAAGCAAAGCAACTTGCGCATCGTTTAAATTGCCTGGTAATAGATTTGGATGCAGAAATTGTGAGCCAAAGCGGCAAAACCATTGCCGAATATTTTGAAGCTTTTGGAGAAAGCGGATTTAGAACTTATGAAAGTGAGATGCTAAAATCTTATCCATATCCAGAAACTTGTGTAGTTGCTACTGGTGGCGGTTTGCCTTGCTTTTTTGATAATATGGATTGGATGAATAATCGCGGTTTAACCATTTATCTGCAAATGACACCGGCGGCTTTGGTTTCAAGATTACATAACCGCCAGAAAAGGCCATTGATAAAAGATTTAAACGACGAGGAACTTTTCGTTTTTATTGGGGAGAAGTTACAGGAACGCGATCCATTTTACACTAAAGCCAAGCTTATAGTTGATGCTTTTGATTTAGATGGAGAGAAACTGGAAGAAACAATTTCAGATAAAATTTAAGCTTTCTTTATATTATCATCAATTATTTTTGCCGAAAGTAAGGCCAGCGGAATCCCGCCGCCTGGATGTACGCTACCCCCGCAGAAATAAAGATTTTTCAGCTTATTACTAAAATTTGAGTGACGCAGAAAAGCAGCGAACTGATTATTTGAGCTGTTGCCATAAAGCGAACCCTGGTAAGAACCTGTTTTAAACTCAATGCTTCTCGGGTCAAGAATGGTTTCACTAATAATATCTTTCGAAACATCTTTCTTTAATATTCTATTGAGTTTCTGTAAGATATTTTGTTTTGCCGCCCTAATTAAATTATCCCAATCCTGACCATCATTCGCTGGTACGTTTATCATTACAAACCAGTTTTCACAACCTTTTGGCGCATCAGTTTCTAAATGTTTTGATGTAATGTTGATGTAGATTGTTGGGTCTGAATATATTTTCTTATCCTTCCAGATAGCATCAAATTCTGCTTTGTAGTTTTCTGAAAATAAGATATTGTGTAAGCCCAATTCGGGGTAAATATTTTTAATTCCCCAGTAAAAAATCAACGCGGAACTGCTTCTTTGTTGAGTTAGTAATTTTTTAGGTTGAGTAATGTTTTTTAGTAGATTTTTATAGGTAAACCAGATATCTAAATTTGATACTACAATTTCAGCATTAAAAAACTTATTGTCGGATGTTATGCCACTAACTTTACCACTGACATAATTTATTTCATTAACCTTTTGGTTGTACAGAAATTCAACACCTAAATCTTTAGCCAAATTTACAAGTGATAGGATAATGCTATGCATACCCTGTTTTGGGAAATAAGCCCCAAAATGATATTCGAAATGCGGAATAATATTTAAAGTTGCAGGCGCATGGTAAGGGTTTGAGCCATTATAAGTAGCATACCGGTTAAATAACTGGGTAATTCGCTCATCACTAAAAGCATGTAGGTTTGCTTTATGCTGAGTTCTGAAAGCATCAATTTTTCCAAACGAAAAAATGCTTTTAACTGTATCCCAGTGCAGATAACTTTTCAGTTTATGTAAACTTCTTTCCAAGAAAACTTTGTGTGTAACATGGTAAATCGTGTCACTTTTTTTAAGAAAAGATTTTATTTCAGATGCCTTTGCATTGGTTTTTTGCTCAACCTCTTTCGCAAATTTGTTGATGTCTGCAGAAGCGTTTAATTGTAAGCCATCTTCGTAAAAATATCTGCAAATTTCATCAAGCTTTTCATATTCAAAATAGTTTTTTGGGTTTTTGCCAGCCAACGTAAAAAGTTCATCAACATATTGTGGCATGGTAAACAAACTTGGGCCAGCATCAAACCTGAAACCATCGGTACTAACTTCAGTTAGCTTTCCTCCGGGATATGAATTTGCTTCAAAAACCTGTACGCTGTAACCTTTTGCAGCCAATCGAATTGCACTTGCTATTCCGGCTACGCCGGCACCAATAATAATTGCTTTGGGCATTCTTTACTATTTCAGTTCGTTTAAATAGATACTGGTTTGCTTTTCAATTTCTAAAGTAGCTACTTTAATTGCCGAGCCAACTCTGGTAGTTTCAGGTTTTACAGGCATTCTGCTTACCGTAGCCAGTGCATCTACATACCATTTGCTCCAGGTTTCGATGATGTGTTTTTCATCTACTGCAGATTTTCCTTCAGTAATTGCTTTTTTGCTGAGATCAAATTCCGTTTTTAAACGAATTAACCCATCATTTTTAATTTGGTTTACGGTTTCTGATGCGGTACTTTCATCAGCAGAAATTAGTGTTAATGCCGCAGTTAAAGCGCTTATACCAACATTTTTCATCTCTGTGGATGAAACTTTATCAATCCTGTCATTATCAGTATGGTAAAAAACATCGGTAAAGTGCCACATCAATAAACCCGGAATTTTATTTTGCAGAAATGGAGTATGGTCACTTCCGCCTTCAAAAGGGTTGTAATTAACCGTCCAATTTGCAAATTTGCCTTGTTCTTTACAAATGTTGAAAATGAAATCGTTAAAATAATGAGGAAATAGGTCTTTCTCCTTAACATCTCCAGCACCCCATTCGGTATGTTTGTCGGTTCCACGTGTCCATATTGCTGATGGGTCAGGCATTTTTTCGATTAAGAAGGAACCTCCGGTTTTTTTGGTGTCTTCGCCAACCATATCCAAACTCATGCCCCAAAGTATGCCTTTGGCACGGGTTGTATCTTCAACAATATATCTTCTGGTTGATGTAATTTCATCGCCCCATAAAAATGTTAAGGTACGTTTTGGCGTTATTTTTTTTGCTTTATAAAGTTCGGCAGTCAAACGAGCCATTTCAGCTAATGTACCCACGCCACTTGCATTGTCATTAGCGCCAGGTTCTTGAACGTGGGCACTAAAGACAAAACGTTCAGCTGGCATTTCACTTCCTTTAAGGTTTGCAATTATTGTTAATTCTTCTGACTGATAAATTTTGGTTTCGATATTTACTTTAAGCTTGGTTAAGCCTTTTAAACAACTGGCTTTTAATTTTTCTTTTGCCTTGTAAGATAAAAGTAATGTCCACACTTCGCTATTTGCCTTCAT
Organism: Pedobacter sp. Leaf170; assembly: GCF_920984665.1. GTDB lineage: Bacteria > Bacteroidota > Bacteroidia > Sphingobacteriales > Sphingobacteriaceae > Pedobacter. The sequence continues at coordinate 19,190 of NZ_CAKLBP010000011.1, read as the reverse complement.
GCTTCCAAACTGAATGGAAGTTTGGTGGATTTCAGGTTTTGTGTAAGCAGGCATAGCATATCCTAAAACACCAACTGCCCCGGCTTTAGCTGCAATTGCTAATAATCTTGATGGATGGCTTTCTGAAAAAACAATCTTACCCCTTAAATCTAATTTTTCTATTTCTGATGGTTTAGTATCGCTTATGTAAACAACATCGGCGGTTACACCTTCCATTGGTGTTGAGATACAGTTTATGGGAATCATATTCCGGTTTGTACGGAATGTAATTAAAGGTTCAGTTTCTCCAATGATATTAATATTGGCATCTACAGGTTCCCAGGTTTTATTCTTCATTGCCCTTTTTTCAATACGATAGCTTAGAGGCGCTTCCATTTCACTCTGTTTTTGCTCTACATAACCCGCTTTTTTCAAAATATCTTCCACGTATTTTATGCTTGCGTTAAAACCTGTATTCCCCGGAACTCTAAAATATTTCTCTACAAATGACGTGGTTTCAAAAGCGTTTTTCTCATTGAAACCTTTACGGGTAAGGTTAAAGTTTGTTGATGTATTTTGAGCAAAGCTGCTAAAACCAATTAATGTTAGGGCAATAAAGATTTTCGTTTTCATGCAAAGGAATAAAAGCGAAAGATAGCAGATTTTTAAGTCAATGCGTTCCCATTCAACTTCATTTTTTTTGAATTGATATAATGGTTTAATAAAAATGTAGCGGTGTAATTATTTCAGGTGCAATAGTATTAATGCAATTAATGCCGGTACAGTTTGTACAAAAAGAATTTTCTTACTTGCGGTTGCAGCGCCATAAATGCCGGCGATGATTATGCAGGTTAAAAAGAAAATGGCTATATAAAATCTCCAATGATGATCCTCAATTAGTAACGACCAGATTAAGCCTGCGGCTAAGAAGCCATTATATAAGCCTTGGTTTGCTGCAATTGTTTTGGTTGGTGCAAATAATTCTTTTGGTAAGGTTTTGAAAACTTTAGGTGCTTTGGTTGTCCATGCGAACATTTCGAGCCATAAAATGTAGATGTGAATTGCGGCTACTAAGCCGACTATTATCTGTGCTACTATTTGCATTTTGTTTGGTTTTGAGATTGAAGATACAATTAATTTAAATTATTTATTACTACTGGTTTAAATGGTTTGTTTTATTTTAGCCAGACTACTTGTCCCGATTATCATCGGGAGGCTTTTGCTTTTCTCTTGAAAAAAGAGTAGCAAAAAATCAAGGCTTGCGAAGCTTTGTTGTAAATCCTCAATAAATCTTTAAGCATAATCCTAAGACATGTTAGGGGTTTTTGCAGTTTGAAAGTTTGTACAACACGCGTAGGCTTTCTTATTTCAGTGGTTATATCAAAGGAACTTCAATAAAGATTTATTGGCCTTTACTTCCAAATCTTCTGGTGCCGGTCCTCGCAACTTTGAAAGTTTGTGATTTATAATTATTTCGCCTTGATGGAGATCTTATAAAAAAATATAGTTTCTTGATATTGAATAGATAAATTTGATTAATGTAATAGGTTTAGCTTTGAAAACTACGAACTGCTCTTTTCAATCACATCTCGCGAGTACAAATTCCTAATAATTTTTTTTGAGATTGCTTCGTGCCTCGCAATGACGGCAACTGAGAAGCCAAAAGCTACAAACTTAATTTATAAACCCGATGGCAGCGAACACGGAGTGTAACGAAGTAAAGCGGACAGCGGGACTGCTGTTCCCGAAGAGCATGTAACTTTCATTTTCAAAATCCCCACCTAACCCTGGCAGAAAGGGAGGCCTTGCAGTTTGGCTGGGCTTATGCTGCCTTTCTCTGGGGGGAAGGTGGTCAATAGTCGGATAAGGTTCTTTCTGTCATGCTGTCAGTACCAAATAAGAATAATTTTTACATTTTATCAGTCTTTTAGCTGTATTCTCTGCCAAATGCCGATTGGCACAACCATTGTTTATAAGCTGTAGAATTATTATTAAAAAAGAGAAAATACAAAATACAATGGGAAAAATTATTGGAATAGACTTAGGAACAACAAACTCTTGTGTTTCGGTAATGGAGGGCAATGAGCCTGTAGTTATTGCGAACAGTGAGGGTAAACGTACTACACCGTCTATTGTTGCTTTTGCAGAAAACGGTGAACGTAAGGTTGGCGAGCCGGCTAAACGTCAGGCTATAACTAACCCAACAAAAACGATTTATTCGGTTAAACGCTTTATGGGTAACAGCTACGACGAAAGTGCAAAAGAAGCTGGACGTGTACCTTATAAAGTAATTAAAGGCGATAACAACACGCCACGTGTTGAAATCGACGATAGAAAATATACTCCACAAGAAATTTCTGCAATGATTTTGCAGAAAATGAAAAAAACTGCAGAAGATTTCTTAGGACAAGAAGTAACTGAAGCGGTTATTACAGTACCAGCTTATTTTAACGATGCACAACGTCAGGCTACTAAGGAAGCTGGTGAAATTGCAGGTTTATCTGTAAAACGTATCATTAACGAGCCAACTGCAGCTGCTTTAGCTTATGGTTTAGATAAAGCGCACAAAGACATGAAAATTGTTGTGTTTGACTGCGGTGGTGGTACACATGACGTTTCTGTTTTAGAATTAGGTGATGGCGTTTTCGAAGTAAAATCTACTGATGGTGATACACACTTAGGTGGTGATGATTTTGACCACGTAATTATCGATTGGTTAACAGATGAGTTTAAAAGCGAAAACAGCATGGATCTTTCTAAAGACCCAATGGCTTTACAACGTTTAAAAGAAGCTGCAGAGAAAGCTAAAATCGAGTTATCGAGCACAACTTCTACTGAAATTAACTTACCATACATTACTGCTGATGCTAGCGGCCCTAAACACTTGGTGCGTACTTTAAGTCGTGCTAAATTTGAGCAATTAGCTGATAGCTTAATTAAACGTACTATCGACCCATGTAAATCTGCATTAAAAAATGCTGGTTTAAGCACAAGCGATATCGACGAAATTATCTTAGTAGGTGGTTCAACTCGTATTCCTGCAATTCAGGATGCTGTTAAAGCTTTCTTCGGTAAAGAGCCAAGTAAAGGTGTAAACCCTGATGAGGTTGTTGCAATTGGTGCAGCTATTCAAGGTGGTGTTTTAACTGGTGATGTAAAAGATGTATTGTTACTAGACGTTACGCCTTTATCATTAGGTATCGAAACTATGGGTGGTGTAATGACTAAATTAATCGAGTCTAACACAACTATCCCTACTAAAAAATCTGAAACCTTCTCAACAGCAGCTGATAATCAGCCATCTGTAGAGATTCATATTTTACAAGGTGAGCGCCCAATGGCTAATCAAAACCGTACAATTGGTCGTTTCATTTTAGATGGTATTCCACCAGCACCACGTGGTGTGCCTCAGGTAGAAGTTTCTTTTGATATTGATGCGAACGGTATTTTACACGTAAGTGCAAAAGATAAAGCTACTGGCAAAGAGCAAAAAATCCGTATCGAAGCTTCATCGGGTTTAACTGACGAAGAAATTCAGAAAATGAAGCAAGAAGCTGAAGCTAACGCAGAAGCTGATGCAAAAGCAAAAGAAGAAATTGAGAAAATCAATGGTGCTGATGCTTTAATCTTCTCAACTGAGAAACAATTAAAAGAGTTTGGTGAAAAATTATCTGCTGATAAAAAAGCACCAATCGAAGCTGGTTTAGAGAAATTAAAAGCAGCTCACGCTTCACGTAACTTTGCAGATATCGATGCAGCTCAGGCTGAATTGCAAAATGCATGGAATGCAGCTTCAGAAGAAATGTACAAAGATGGCGGTCAGCCTCAAGGTGCTGAGCAACCACAAGCTGATGGTCAGCCTCAAGGTGGCGGCGATAATGTTACTGATGTTGATTTTGAAGAAGTAAAAGAAGAGAAATAGTTTTTAGTTGGAGGTTGGAAAACCGAAGATTTGAAACAAGAAAAAGCGTTTCTGATTAAGTTCAGAACGCTTTTTTTATAGGCTCGTCATTGCGAGGAAAGAAGCAATCTCATAGCTCAAAGTTTAGCATAATCACATAAAATTTGCTTCGTGCCTCGTAATCACGACTTCCATTTAACTGAAAATGAAAGCTTCGGTACTTTTCGGTAACAGCAGCCCCGCCATTCGCTGCAATCTTTTGCAAACCTATAAGGTTTAATTCGAGTAGTTTATTATACTCTAATTGCCTCATTGAGGGCTTCGCCGTTTAAAACCTTCTAGGTTTATACCAAAAGGATTTCCCCTGCTGTCAGGTTTATGATTAGCAAACTGTGGCTTTTGGGAAACTTACAATGCATAAAAAAGGGTTCAGTTATTTTTAACTGAACCCTTTTTATAATTTAAAGAATCGATTTATCTTAATTCCAAAGTTTTTCTGGATATGTACCATTCTTAACTAATTGGTCAATGCTATCCTGAACGTAAGGTTTATCCTCTTTGTAAGTTACGCCAAACCATTTGTTTGATGTTGGAACAACTTTAAATGTTGCTTCACCAGTTTTAACTAAGTTCTCGCCAATTAAAGGGATAAAGAATTCAGCCTTTGGCTTATCTTTATTTGCCATTGCAAATTCTACAAATAATTTCTCGGTAATTTTGAATACAGCAGGTGTAAAGCCCCAGAAATTCATCGATACAGGGGTATCGAAAGCTAATGGAAATTCTTCACCATCTTCTTCATAATAGATTTTTCCATCTTTTGGATATACTTTAGTACGTTCGATAATTTCTTCCAAATTACCAGAACCATCAACTTTACAAACACCGCGAGATACTGCACCAAATTCTGAAAGTGTTTTACCAACTTCGTAACCAATAATTGAGAAATTGCTGTCAGATGCTTCGTCAGTTAAGAAATCAACCATCTTTTTAAATGCATCAAAACCGTAGTAATCATCAGCATTAATAACACAAAAAGGCTCTTTAACTACTTTTCTGGCAGATAAAATTGCGTGAGCAGTTCCCCAAGGCTTTTCTCTGTAAATTTCTTCTTCAATACCAAATTGTTTTAAATCGAAATTTTGAAAAACGTAATCTGTTTCAATTTTTCCATTTAGTTTTGGTTCAAAAATCGATTTAAAGTTCTCTACAAATTCTTCTTTAATGATGAATACAACTTTGCCAAATCCGGCTTTAATTGCATCATAAATTGAATAATCGATGATGGTTTCTCCATTTGGGCCAAAGCCATCTATTTGCTTCATGCTTCCGTAGCGACTGGCCATCCCGGCAGCTAATATTAATAAGGTAGGTTTCATATTTTAACTAATTGTGCTAATTATATTTCGATTAGCTAGGGCGTTTTATTTATTTAAGTATGTAAAAATTTTATCTAAGTCTGTATCATTTTTAAAATCAACCTTCTGATTTCTTAAATATTCATCAAAGTGATTTTCTTTATCATCAAATAAAGCTAAAATTGATTTCTTATTGGGTACAATTTTACTAAAAATTCCATTTTTAAGTGAATAATAGCTTGAAGTTGTATGAAATGTTTTAATAACCACAGCAGAACCGTATTGTTTGGATTCTGTTATCGATTTATTAATTCTTTTATAAAGCCCAACTTTGTTATCATTAATAATCTGAAAATATGAAGTATTCGAAAGTGCATCAATAGCAGGCAAGCCATTTTTATATTTTAAATAGTTTCCGCTCTTTGAATCCATAAGTTCAAATTTTGCAACAGGCTCTGCGAAGTACATCATCTTTCCGGCATCAACAAAGATTAGCTTATCATCCATTAAGTTGTATTTTAATGAATCATACTGATAATGCTTACCAATAATTAAGGTAACCTTACCTTTCGACCATTTATCAATCAAATAGGGCGTGCCCTCAACATCTGTATATTTCTTTTCTTTTATCGGTGTCCTGATAACATCACCAAATGGAAGAATTTCGTATTGAGCCATTACTCCGCTTGAAAGAAAAATAAGTAGAAAAAGTAAGTTTTTCATTAAATAAAATATTAAAATCCAAACAAACCACCCCCACTTCTGGTACGTGTTTTCTTACCTGTAAGCATTCCGAACAAGCCGCGAACAATTTCTTTACCTATTTGGCGTGTAATTGTAGCGCCCATAACTTTTTCGATGATGCTTTTTTCACCTGGTTTTGGTTTGCTATCAATCTCTTCCTGTTTCTTTTCTTCTGCCTCTTGTTTAATTTGTTCATCGGCAGCTATTTGCTCATTAATTCTTTTGGTTAAAATATCGTAAGCACTTTCCGGATCAATAGCATCTTTATACTTGCCGTAAATTTGGCTTGCATTTATCAATTTATCGTAATCTGCAGAAGTTAATGGCCCCATAACCGCTCTTGGCGGAGTAAGCATTGTAGCCGAAACTTCAGTAGGAATACCTTTTTCGTTCAATACCGTTACTAAAGCTTGACCAGTACCCAAAGAAGTAAGCACTTTATCTATTTGATAAAAATCAGATTTTGGATAGGTATTAACCGTTTTTTTCAATGCGTCAACATCGTTTGGTGTAAAAGCTCTTAAAGCATGTTGTACACGATTACCCAATTGGCCCAAAACACTTTCCGGAATGTCAGTAGGTGCCTGCGTACAGAAAAATACGCCTACACCTTTTGAGCGTATTAAGCGAATAATAGTTTCAATTTGCTCTAAAAACGTTTTCGACGAATTATTGAAAAGTAAATGTGCTTCATCGAAAAAGAATACCAGTTTCGGTTTATCTAAATCGCCAACTTCTGGCAAAGTATTAAATAATTCTGCCAATAAACTCAACAGAAAGGTAGAATATAGAACTGGTTGATTTTGAACATCGGCAATGTTTAAAAGACTTATCACACCCTTACCGTCTACACGTTCAAATAAATCATCTGCATCAAATGATTTTTCGCCAAACATGCCCGCCAAACCTTGCTGCTCGATAGCCACAATTTTCCTTAAAATTGTACCCGATGTTGCTGTTGAAATGCTACCGTAGCTTTCTTTTATTTCTTTTGCTCCCGGACCATCAGATAAGTAGGAAAGTAATTTTTTTAAATCATTTAAGTCGATAACAGGCATTTTATTATCGTCGGCATATTTAAAAATTACAGCCATTACACCACTTTGGGTGTCGTTTAAATCTAATACTTTTGATAATAGAGTAGGGCCAAATTCTAAGACTGTAGCACGCATTTGCGCACCGAGTTTTCCTGAAAGTGAGTAAACTTCTATTGGAAAACCTGTAGGTGAAAATGGTTTATTTAATTGTTTTGCCCTTTCTTCAATTTTAGGATTTACACTTCCGGCTTGATTTAAGCCAGATAAATCGCCTTTAACATCAAGCATAAAAACCGGAACACCGGCATCAGAAAGCTGTTCTGCAAGTAATTGTAAGGTTCTGGTTTTACCTGTTCCGGTTGCGCCGGCAATTAAGCCGTGTCTATTCATCATTTTTAATGATAAATTAACTTCTGCTTCGCCGTAAACTTGTCCGTCTAACATTCCTGCTCCAAGGTAAATATAAGAGCCTTGCGGAGCGTAAGATGCTTTTATTTTTTCAATAAATTTTGATGAAGAATCACTCATTATAATAAATTTCTAAAGCACCAATTTAGTAAACTAATATTAAAATAATGTTTTTTTATTTGCAGTAAATCTTAAGCCGTCTAAAACGATAATTAATGATTAATTTTAGAAATATCTTATTGAATTTTTGCTAATTTTTCAAACAATTCTCTTTGCTCAGCATTTAAATTTTTTGGGATTTTTATCTGCCATTTAATATATAAATCGCCAAATTGATTATCCTTTTTATAAATTGGGAAGCCTTTGCCTTTTAGGCGCAAATTTGTATCTGGCTGTGTACCTGCCGGGATGTTAAGTTTTACCTTACCACTCAAAGTTTCAACAATTTTTTCGCCACCTAGTATTGCAGTGTATAAATCTATCTGCTCGTCAACATAGATATCATTTCCTTTACGTTTAAATTTAGGGTGCTCGGTGATATTAAAAGATATGATTAAATCTCCCGCCGGACCATGATTTGGTCCGGGTGCACCATAACCAGGCAATTTTATCTTTTGCCCATTTTCTACACCTGCCGGGATGGTAATACGAACCTGTTTGCCATTTATCGTTAAAGTTTGCTTGTGCGTGGTGTAAGCATCAATCAAATTTATATTTAAATCTGAAGTATAATCTTGCCCTTTAAATGGAGAACGTGAGCTACTTCTCGAGCCACCGCCGCCAAACATCGAAGAAAAGAAATCTGAAAAATCTTCGCCACCAAAGCCAGAAAAACCGCCTCTGCCACGACCTTGTGATTGTCGTTGTTGCTGCCCTCCAAAAGCATCGGCTTGTTGCCAATTCTGACCATACTGATCATACTTTTTCCTTTTATCCGGGTCGCTTAAAACTTCGTTTGCTTCGTTAATTTGCTGAAACTTCTTCTTTGCTTCTTCATTATCGCCATTAACATCAGGATGATATTTCCTGGCTAACTTACGGTAAGCTTTTTTTATTTCGTCTGCACTGGCATTTTTTTGAATCTCAAGAACTTTATAGTAATCTATGTAAGCCATAATAATGGGAAGCGATATTTTGTGTGTAAATAGGAATGTAAAAATAGTTAATCCCGGTAAGTATAGCTAACACCTTAAAAAATAAATGCCCCGATTTTTTCGGGGCATTTACAAAACATAATTTATTTTTATTTTTTGTTTTTCACATATTTTTCAAGCCATTGGTCTTGCTCCCAAAGTACGTGAAGAATATTTTCTTTACCACGATATCCGTGAGCTTCGAAAGGCATAAATACAAATCTTACTGTTCCGCCTAAACCTTTAATCGCTGCAAATAAACGCTCACTATTGATTGGATAAGTTCCGGTGTTATCATCCGAATCACCATGAATTAATAATAGTGGAGTTTTAATTTTATCTGCATAGCTAAACGGACTCATTTCGTAATACATTTGAGGTGCTTGCCAATAAGTTCTGTCCTCATTTTGGAAACCAAACGGTGTTAAAGTACGGTTGTAAGCGCCACTTCTTGCAATTCCTGCAGCAAATAAATTGGTGTGTGCTAATAAATTGGCAGTCATAAATGCACCGTAGCTATGTCCACCAACAGCCATACGTTTTCTATCACCAACGCCTAAATCAGATAATTTATTAATTGCAGCTTCAGCATTTAAACTTAATTGGTCAACAAAAGTATCGTTAGGTTTTTTGCCATCTTTAGCAACAATCGGCATTTCTGCATTATCTAAAACGGCATAGCCACGGGTTACCCAATAAATTGGCGAACCCCAAGAAATTGTTGTGAACCTATCTTTAGAACCGCGAATTTGCGCTGCATCAGTTGCAGAATTAAACTCACGTGGGTAAGCCCAAATTACGGCTGGGAGTGGTCCGTCTTTTTCTTTGTTATAACCTTTTGGCAAATATAAATCACCAGTTAAATCAACTCCATCTGCACGTTTGTAAGATATTTTTTCTTTCGAAATTCCATCTAAAGAAGGATAAGGATTTCCGAACGCTGTAACCGGTCTATCCGCTATGCGTAATACTAAATTTTTAATGTAATAATTTGGTACTAATTTCTGACTTTCCTTACGGGTTAATAAAATAAGTTTATCCGCATCAATAACATCACTTACAAATTCATAAGTTCCTTCTGCACTTCGCCAGATAATTTCATTCTTTTTTGTAGCTAAATCAAACTTCGCCAGGAAAGGTAAATCTCCTTTTTCTGATGAGCCGACAACATTATTCATTAATAATTTGGTGCCATTATCTACCAAATGAATTATCGAACGGCCGTATTTGTTTTTAGTCGTAACCGGAGTACCGGGATTGCCATAAGCATCGGTTTGATTACGAGTATAAAGCTCTTCAATTTTTCCTGTTGATGGATTGTAAATGCTTACTTTATTGGTTTGCTTACTACGTAAACCTTCCATAACTAAAGCTAGATTTGCATTACCCCATTGTACACCACGATAACGAGTTTCAGTTTTAAAAAGCTCTTTTTCTGTTCCGGTAAATGGCGCACTTAAAGCATAAACAGCATCGTGAAAAGGAACATTTTTCTTAATTAATCCGCTATCTAATGGTTTTGCCCAGATAATGGTTGCAGGCTCATCATCTCTCCAGCTAAAACCGCGAGGTACATTTTGCGTATTATCGTAACCTGAGGGCGTACCTTCTGCAGATGGAAGTTCTGCTAAAACTTTAATTGCTTTTCCGTTTAAATCGGTAATCGTCATGGTTGATGGAAAACCTCCCGCAGTAACCAAATAAGAAAATGGTTTACGAATGGTTTCTACCAACATATAAGTTTTATCCGGAGATAAACTTACCGAACCATAAATTGCAGGTTTACCAATCGGCGTTTCAACTCCGCCAGTATTTTTTACCAATTGCGAAGTGCCATAAAATCCGAAAAGTTGCTCATCATACGGAGATTTAATTAAATCCTGATAAGTTGGGCTTGGTGCTGCTTTACCTAAATTTTGCTGAACGGTTGGTCCTTTTGGCATTAAAGGTTTTACTGGTGCAGCACTTGCAGGTTTGGTAACGGCTCTGTAAACAATGGTATTATCGTTTAACCAGGTTAAGCCACTGCCCAAAACAGTATTTAAGAATGCTTTATTAGTTTTTGTCGCTTTTTTTGTAGCTAAATCAATAATGTATAAATCAACGCCTTTTTGAGTAGTGTTGGTAAAAGCAATTTTGTTTTGAGCCGGGTTCCAGCTGATGTTACCGGCATATAATGGTGTTGGTAAACCAGTAATCGGGAAGGTTTTATCCGTTTTTATATTTTTAACAGAGAAGTTGTTAATATAATTCTGGCGACTAGGAGCGTAATTGTTAGGGTTTAAACGCATACCAGCAATGCGATATTCTGGCATTGCCAATTCTTCTACCGAAGGATAAGAATTTCTTTCGCTAAACAAAATCCATTCTGCTTTATCATCAATACTTACACCAGGTGTTGGCTTTGCAAGTAATAAATCGGCGATTTCTTTAGGCGGTGTTTGGTAGCTCACTGCATCCTGCGCGGCAGTATTTAGAGAAACACAGGCGCCTGCTATTAAAAAATAGAGGTGTATTTTTTTTATCATAATTAGGGTTAGTTAGTTTTCCGATTGAAAACCAAATATGCAAATTAAAAAAATAAGCTATTGATGCGTAACCGCTAATTTACAAGTGTTAAATAGTTATATTGCTTTAGCAGCGTCTATCTCCATCCTCTATTAGTGAATTTGAAATCATCTTTTTTAAAATGTCTATATTAACATCGCTCAGTTTTTTAACGTAAATGCAAGCTTTGCCGGTTTTGTGTTTACCAAATTGAGATAATAATTCTTCACGGGCTGGAAATTCTGATGAAAGGTATAGCGCAAATGCATCTTTTCTTGGTGAGAAAGCTACAATAGGCGCATCGCCTTCTCTGCCACTTTCATATTTATAATGATAATTACCAAAGCCAATTATTGCGGTGCCCCACATTTTTGCTTTAAAGGATGATAATTCTTCAAATATTTTTACCAATTCGAAAGCATCATTGCGTTTATTTTCATCTTCAACTTTGTTAAGAAACGCTGTTACACTATCATCGTTTTCTGTTGTTTTATTTTGAGCCATAATCTTTTAAAAATTTATTTGTTTGGTAAAATAAGTTATAAAAAAAGGCTTGAAGAATTAACTTCAAGCCCTTATAAAAATAGAATATGGGAAAAATCTATTTAAATTCCCTAAAATCCTGACCGTCTTTAATGTTTAATAAGCTTTCGTAAATTAAACTGATAACGTTATCAACATCTTCTTTGTGAACCATTTCTACAGTAGTGTGCATGTAACGTAAAGGCAAAGAAATTAAAGCCGAAGGAACACCGCCATTTGAATATGCAAAAGCATCGGTATCGGTTCCTGTTGAGCGTGATGAAGCCTGGCGTTGAAACGGAATTTCGTTTTTCTCTGCAGTTTTAATTAGCAACTTATTTAAGTTGGTTTGAACGGCTGGTGCATAAGAAACTACCGGACCTTTACCAGATGATAAATCGCCTTGCGTATTTTTGTTAATCATTGGTGTGGTTGTATCATGTGTAACATCAGTTACAATAGCAACATTTGGTTTAATGCGTTGGGCAATCATTTCGGCACCGCGTAAACCAATTTCTTCTTGTACAGAATTTACTATATACAAACCGAACGGAAGTTTTTTCTTGTTTTCTTTTAACAACCTTGCAACTTCGGCAATCATAAAACCACCAACACGGTTATCTAAAGCCCGACCAACATAATAACGGTCGTTTAAAATCATAAACTCATCTTCATAAGTAATTACGCAACCCACATGGATGCCTAATTTCTCTACTTCTTCTTTAGAGGTACAACCACAATCCAGGAAAATGTTTTTAAGCTCTGGAGCTTGTTCTTTTTCGCCATGGCGAGTATGAATTGCAGGCCAGCCAAAAACTGCTTTTACCAATCCTTTTTCTGTGTGGATGTTTACGCGTTTTGAAGGTGCAATCTGATGGTCTGAACCACCGTTGCGAATTACATAAATTAAACCATCATTGGTAATATAATTTACATACCATGAAATTTCATCTGCATGCGCTTCAATAACAACTTTATAATTTGCCTTCGGATTAATAACACCAACTGCAGTTCCGTAATTATCGATGAAATGCTCATCTATATATGGTTTTAAGTAATCTAACCATAATTTTTGTCCCTCCCACTCGTAACCAGTAGGTGCAGGGTTATTAATATACGCTTCTAAAAACTGAAGTGATTTTTTGGTCACTACAGTTACGTGCTTTTTTTTGTCGTCTTCTTTTTTCTTAGCCATATTTATTTATGATTTTAGATTTACGATTTTAGGTTAGCATGCACCAAACTAATTCCTAAGCCTAATTTTTATTTATTTTAATCTAATTTTTAAAATAGTAAATCTACTATCTAAAAATTCATTTCCATGATAACGTAATCATTTCCATTTTTAGAAAATCGATTATTGGTTTCAAGGAATCCAAATTTAGAATAAAATTCGGTAGCGTTTACACGAGCATTACACCAAAGCTTCGAAGCATTTTGAATTTTACAAAAATCTATCAAATAGTTTAATAAAATTGTGCCGTATCCACGTTTTTGTGCATCAGGAAGTATGGCGAGCTTGCGAAATTGGTAAACATCACTTTCATTAAATAGAGAAACTACACCAGTTAGCTTATGTTCTGCGTATAATCCAAAATGCAAACCATCGAAATCGTCTTTCAGTTTTACTAAATCAAATGGAGCATCCGGATACATGCTTTCATGTCTTATCCGCCAGGTTAATGAAGGGAAGATTTGTTCTACCTGAATTAGTGTTTCCAATTTAATATTTCTTTTTACCGTAGTATTTATAAATTAAAATATTTAGTAAAATGATTGCAGCCATACCATAGCAAAATAAATTCCATCCACCTTTATCCCATAGGTACAAGCCTAAAGCTGAACCACAACTTGCACCAATAAAACTCACCGACATAAAAATCGTATTCAGCCTGTTTCTGGCTTCGGGAATTAACGTGTAAATTCTGGTTTGGTTGGTTACATGTATAGCCTGCTGACCAATATCTATTAAAACAATGCCAATCACGAATAAATATAAATGACTCTTGGTGAAGTAAAATAATGCAATGCTCACAATTTGCAAAATGAAACCAATCATTAAGTTTTTTCGTGGATTACTTCCATCGCTTAATTTGCCAACCAAAGGAGCCGCCAAGGCACCTGCCGCACCCGCAATACCGAATAAACCGATTTGCAAAGTCTGAAAATTAAAAGGTGGGTTAGCAAGAAATAAGACCATAGTGGTCCAAAATGCGCTTATTATGGCAAAAGCCAGAAAATTTATAATTGATGTTTCTCGAAGAACCGGCTGATGTTTGATATAGCTAAACATAGAGCCCATTAACTCTTTGTAATTTCCTTTAAATGATGGAATGCTTTTTGGAAATCGTTTTGCCATTAGTAAGATGAGCAATGCACAAATTGCTGCGGCAATGTAATACATGGCTCTCCAGCCAAGCCAAAAACCAATGCTTCCGCTAACCGCTCTTGATGCAAGAATACCAACAAGCAAGCCGCTCATTATAGCTCCAATATTTGCACCTCTGTTTTCATCTGTGCTTAAATTTGCAGCGAGTGGTAAAATCAATTGCGGTACAATAGAACAAGCCCCAATAAAAACACTGGCTACCTCGAGCAAGAAAAAACTTTTAGCTAAGGCAGCCGATAAAAGGGCTACAATTGCCATTCCGGTGATAACTAGAATCTGCTTTTTACGCTCAAACATATCGCCCAAGGGCACCAAAAGAAATAAGCCCAAAGCATAGCCGATTTGTGTTAAATAGGTAATTCTTCCGGCATAACTTTCTGTTAAATTAAAATCTTTTGCAATTAAAATAACTAATGGTTGGCAATAATAAATGTTTGCAACGATTAAGCCGGTGCAAAAGGCCATCAGAAGAATATCTATACGTTTTAACATGTGTTTTTATGTAGGATGTAAAATGAGATTTGGAAAATATAGCGTGTGGGATGGACGATGTATTATGTGAAATGGAAGATGTAAAATGTGAAATGGAAAATGTAGCGTGTGGGATGTACGATGTAAAATGAGAAATGGAAAATGTGAGTAACCACAACTTCATCACCCATCTTCCCTCATCCATTCTACATCTTCCATTCCCCATCTTCCATCTTTACATTTTCCATCCTTACAAAGGTATATTTCCGTGTTTTTTTCTAGGATTATTTACTACTTTATTTTCCAGCATTTTAAAAGCTTTTATCAACTTGATACGGGTTTGAGAAGGTTCAATAACCTCATCAATAAACCCTCTTTCGGCTGCTCTGTAAGGATTAGCAAAAATATCTGAGTACAATTTTTCCTTCTCCAGCCACTTTTCTTCTGGATTTTCTGCTGAAGATATTTCCTTTTTAAATATAATTTCTGCTGCACCTTTAGCACCCATAACCGCGATTTCGGCACTTGGCCAGGCATAATTCATGTCGGCACCAATATGTTTGCTATTCATTACATCATAAGCGCCGCCATAGGCTTTTCTGGTGATAACCGTAATGCGTGGAACAGTAGCTTCGCTAAAAGCATACAATAATTTTGCACCATTGGTGATGATTCCGTTCCACTCTTGATCTGTACCTGGAAGAAAACCCGGAACATCTTCAAAAACTAACAGTGGAATATTAAAGCAATCGCAAAAGCGAACAAAACGAGCCGCTTTGGTTGATGAATTACTATCTAAAACACCAGCTAAATAAGCTGGCTGATTTGCCACAATACCAATACTTCTTCCTGCCAAACGGGCAAAGCCAACCACAATATTTTCGGCAAAATCTTTATGAACTTCTAAAAAAGTGTCTGCATCTGCAACAGAAGAAATAATTTCTCTAATATCATAAGGTTGAGTAGCATTTTGAGGCATAAATGTATTTAATGCTGGTCTGCTTTCGTCTTCTGATTCGTAAGGCAAATTCTCTGGAATTTCCTCGCAATTTTGAGGCATGAACGACAGCAATTTCTTTACGTGATTTATGGCCTCGATTTCATTTGCGCAAGCAAAATGCGTAACGCCAGAATTCGTGGCATGTGTATTTGCACCACCTAATTCTTCTGAAGTAACTACTTCATGTGTTACGGTTTTAACTACATTTGGCCCGGTTACAAACATGTAAGAAGTTTGCTCTACCATTAAAATAAAATCGGTAATCGCAGGCGAATAAACAGCGCCACCAGCGCAAGGGCCCATAATTGCAGATAATTGCGGAATTACCCCAGAAGCCTGAACGTTTTTGTAGAAAATATCGGCATAACCACCTAAAGAAACTACCCCTTCCTGAATACGTGCACCACCACTATCATTTAGACCAATTAATGGCGCACCATTTTTCATGGCCATATCCATTAATTTGCAAATTTTTTCGGCATGTGTTTCTGATAGTGAGCCACCAAAAACTGTAAAATCCTGAGAAAAAACATAAGTTAAACGGCCGTTAATTGTTCCGTAACCTGTTATAACGCCATCGCCAAGGTATTTCTCTCTCTCCATACCAAAATCCGTGCTGCGGTGGGTTACCATCATCCCGATTTCTTCAAAACTACCTTCATCCATTAAAAAATGAATACGCTCTCGGGCAGTTAACTTACCTTTTTTATGTTGCGCATCAATTCTCTCTTGTCCGCCGCCAAGGTTGGCTTTGTTTATCTTTTCCTGAAGTAAAGCAATTTTCTTATCCATATTCGGTTCAATAGATTTTAAAATTAAAAATTACTATCGGGAAAACAAGTTTCGGCGGCTGGTTAATTAGCCAATCAATGCAATTTGATTTGCATATTAAATTGAAATTAAAAACAATGCTATATTTTTCTTCCATTATTTGTATATTTAATTAAATGGTAATTAATTGATTGTATGCTTGTTGACCTTATTTTTGGTCTGCAAAGCATTTTTTTTACACCTCTGTGTAGTGAAAAGTCATTTATCCGATTACTTTTGCAAGCAACGAGATTAAAATAAGATTAGAAAATAATCGAATGTTTTTAAGGAAGTATAAATATATTATTGTCGCAACTTTTATGCTCATCTTCATAGCGAAGATGGGGATTTCTGGTGCGCCGGTATTTTATACGTGTATCGATCGTGAAATTATGAAAGCCGTAATCATGCAGATAGAGTTAGAGCATGCCGGCGGGAAAGATACCTCTAAAGAAACCGCCAAATTTACCGACTTTAAACTGGTTGAGCTAAATCACCCAATCTTATCTTACGAATTCTCTTCGAGTCATTTCTTTTTAAAAAGCAGTTTTATAGAGCATTATAAACGTTATGTAGAACCCTTTCATCCAACGGTACCAACGCCTCCTCCCAATTTTATCTAATATATTTTTAGGGTAATTTATTTGAACCATTGCTTTGGCAACGCATTAGAAGCTATATTTTGTAGTGATGTGTTTGAATTACCCACCACGATTTAATCGTTAAAATTTATTAGATAATTATATTGTTATGCAAAAGTTTAACCCGGCCTTTTCAGGTACGGACATCAGGAAATATTTTCTTGCAAAGAATTTAAAAAAAGACCTTCCATCAAGTATAGTAGTTTTTTTGGTGGCTTTGCCGCTGTGTTTAGGTATTGCACTTGCCTCTGGTGCGCCATTATTTGCCGGCCTAATTACCGGTATAATTGGCGGCATTGTAGTTGCATCCTGTAGCGGTTCGCAGCTTAGCGTAAGCGGACCAGCAGCTGGTTTAACCGTTATTGTTTTAGGCGCCATAACATCATTAGGCGCTTACCCAACTTTTTTGTTAGCTGTTGTGCTTGCAGGCGTTTTCCAACTTATATTGGGCATAATTAAGGCTGGCACTATTGGTAATTATTTCCCTTCAAGTGTAATAGAAGGTATGCTAGCGGCTATTGGTTTAATTTTAATTCTTAAACAATTACCTCACGCTTTAGGTGTAGATACAGATTTTAGCGGAGATGAAGGCTTTTTTCAGCAAGATCATGAGAACACCTTCTCGGCCATAACAGCTGCGCTAGGGCATTTTAGTCTGGCTGCTGTGGTAATAAGTGGTTTATCAATCGCCATTTTAATAGTCTGGCCAAAATTCAAGCAGCTGGCAATTGTTCCGGCACCATTAATTGTGGTAATTATTGGCATTGTAGGGACAATAATTTTTGCAAACACAAACACGCCATTAAGGGCCGATCAAATGGTTAAAATTCCAACTTTTAGTGGTTTTGATGAGTTTCTTGGTCTTTTTACTATGCCTGATTTTTCTCAATTGGCAAACAAAAATGTATATATTGTTGCTGCAACCATTGCAGTTGTTGCCAGCTTAGAAACCCTTTTAAGTATAGAGGCAGTAGATAAAATTGACCCGATTAAGCGGGTAACTCCAACAAACAGAGAATTAATTGCTCAAGGTATTGGTAATATTACAAGCGGTATGGTAGGTGGTTTACCAATGACATCCGTTATTGTAAGAAGCTCGGCAAATGTTAATGCCGGCGGCAGAACAAAAATGTCGGCCATATTTCATGGTGGCTGGTTATTGCTATCCTTGCTGTTTATTCCGCAGGTTATAAATATGATCCCTTTATCTTGCCTGGCGGCAATATTATTGGTTACGGGCTATAAATTAACCAGGATTAGTTTGTTTAAACACATGTACCACAAAGGTTGGGACCAATTTATTCCATTTGTAGTAACTGTTTTAGCAGTATTATTTACCGATTTATTAAAAGGTGTTGCCATTGGTATGTTGGTATCTATATTTTATTTGTTACGTACAAATATGCGTAATCCCTTTTTCTACAGAATTACGAAAGAGGGCGATAAGAAGAATATCAGAATAAAACTTGCAGAAGAAGTTTCATTTTTAAATAAAGCAGCCATACAGGTAGTTTTAAACAATATCCCGAAAGAAACGAATGTAATTATTGATGGTACAAATGCCCGCTACATAGATCCCGATGTATTGGAAACCATTTTTAACTATAAGCATAATGCTTATACAAAAGGCATAATTGTTACGCTTGAAAACGTTCAGAAACATTATACCGTTCCCAAATTATCTAACAATATTATCGATGATATAAATAAGTAATTTAGTAAAGAAAAGTCCCGGTATTATTCGGGACTTTTTTCATTTACGGTATTGGGCATATTTCCAGCTTCACCTTTATTGCCTTTTTCTTCATCTTGCCTTGCTTCTTCCGAACCGAAATCGCCTTTACCAAAATCCTTTGCCAAATTTCCAGCCTCAGATTTAACCTTGTTTTTGTCGCTATCTGCGTTGCTATGATGTTTTGGGACTAAGTTATCAGGCAAATTTGATTTTTCAGCATTATTTTCTTTGTGACTTTCCATAACTTTTAATTTCTATTAAAACGTTAGGATGAAGCAATGGTTTTAAATATCAATAAGGTTTTTGGAAATGAATGCGCAGTAATTCTTGGCTTCATCAGTCCCATTATCCGCTTTATCCCGATGAAGGGTCGGGATGCCCGCTACTACCTACCGTGTACCCACATCTTTTTGGATTTCGAATCCTAAATAGATATTATAGAATTTTTGGAGACCGAGTATTAGGGTTGTTGCACCAGGCTTCCTCTGTGATGAATAACCTTTCCAACCACCTAA
>NZ_CAKLBP010000010.1 GCF_920984665.1 Pedobacter sp. Leaf170 | reverse complement strand
ACATCCAGGCCTCAACATGGGGAAACATTTCGTTTGACTGTAAAACTGGTTTTTTCATATCATGATTTTTAATCAAAATTAACAGTCAAAACAAGTTAAGTCAAGATGGGTTGGTCGTAGGCTTACGGTTGCAAAGAGTTGTAAAGTTGCAGCGTAGAAAAGTTATAATGTGTTGCCATAAGTGATATCTTTTATGTGTTGTTATAAAAGTTAATAATCACTAGGGTCAATCACCTCTATATCCCAATTGATATCATCATCGATGGTTTGATCATCAAGGGAGTTGATAAAGCTATCAACGATTGCAGTGTGTTCGCCAGATTTTGCGATGCGGTTTAGTTCTTCTAAACTAATCTTGTTTAATTTGTTATTCGATATATTCATCTTTCTTGGTGTGTGAATTGTTCCACAACACTTCGAAGGTCTGAATACTAAATTGCACAGTGGGCAACAGAAAAATGCTAAAAAAAGAATTAAATATAGCCTTGATTATGAGGTGTATAGCTTAGCATGTTTTGAGAACATGGAATGCATATAGTCCTTTGGTTCAGATGTTATTTTATCCTTGTCAATGTATCCAATCATTTCTAAAATACAAAAGAAGAGGTTAGCTTCCTGGTCTGTAAGGAGAGTTCCTTCCTGAGCGGTAAGATGAGTTTGGTCGATAATGTATGGCTGAAGATAGCAGCATAGTTCAACGTAGAGCTTCCTTAATCTCACAGTGGGAACCTTGGGTGATTTGTTAGCTATTAACTTAAGCCTACCGATATCAATTGTCTTACTTGACTCTGGGTTGTTTCCGAAAAGATCAAACAGAAGCTTCTCTCCAAATAGACCTAAAGGAAAGTCTTTACGCTCAATCCTATCGTAAAGCACTTCACACATCCATTTGGCTATCGCAGTATCTTTTATTGCACTGGCTGATGATAATGTAGGTCTAGCTACAAGCTGAAAATGTTCAGTTGGTCTTGTTTCTTTAAAAGTTAACAAGAACTTTGCTACCTCCTTAGATGTTAGATCATCATTATAGTTCTCCCAGTATGCGTCGTAGCGACCCCTGATCTGTTCGTTCTTCAATAAGATTAAATATAAGAGTTCGTTATGATGCTCAGTGAGTTTATATTCTTCAAGCTTTTGCAGCAACTCGATATTAATTCGTTTGAAGTTCTCTTCGCCAATATATTCAAGAGAAATCGAAGTTGGTTGCACTGTTGAGGTTTCATCTAAGATTGGGAAGTATGATCTTAATCTACTTAAATCTAGAAGAAGGGTTATAGTGTACATCGAAGTAGTTTATAATGCAAATCAAAGATATGTATCTTCAGACAATAAAATAAAAACCTGCGTCAGTTAATGCGTCACTTAAGTAACAAATACCATGGTGATTGCTTGCAACGGTAGGGTAGAATGATTATATTAGTTCAATCAAATGCATGTAGCCATTACTGCCTTAACACCTACGCCAGCACCTCTTCAAACAAAAAAAGCCCATCTTTCGATGAGCTTTTAATCAAGTAGCGGGGAGCAGGATCGAACTGCCGACCTCAGGGTTATGAATCCTGCGCTCTAACCATCTGAGCTACCCCGCCGGGTAAAAATATTTGCTTATATTATCAAATATTTAGGTGGTTATTTTTTGGAGTTGCAAATATAGAATAAATTACCTTTCTTTAAAAAAATAAAATTAAAAAAATAGTCCGCGGTAGTATTCGGGCAATGAATTAACATGGCAGAAAAGAAAAAATTTACGCTTGAGTACGAGGTTAAATCGTCGCCACGAATTTTGTATAGCTTTATTAGTGAGCCAAATGGCTTATCACAATGGTTTGCAGATGATGTTAATTTTCGCGATCAGGTTTACACATTTACCTGGGATGATGAACAATTAAAAGCAAAGCTAATTTCGGTAAAAGAGAACAAATTAGTGAAGTTTAAGTGGCTTGATGATGAACCGCAATGCTATTTTGAAATGGAAATTGTGCAAGACGAACTAACCAACGATGTAGCACTAGCCATTACCGATTTTACAACAGACGATCTTCTTGCTGAAAAGAAATTGATTTGGGATAACCAGATTGATTACCTTATAAGTGTTTTGGGTGCATAAAATAAATATGCATTGTTTACCTTTGTAAGGTGAAAAAGATACATCTTCTAATTATAAAATCATTCATCAGGCCATTCTTTGCAACATTTTTCGTTGTGATGTTTATCTTGCTGATGTTTTTTCTGTTCAAATATGTAGATGATCTGATTGGCAAGGGTTTCGAATGGTACACCATTATCGAACTGATGTACTATCAATCGATGGTGCAAATCTCCATGGCCTTGCCGCTATCCGTGTTGCTCTCCTCTATCATGACTTTTGGTACTCTTGGCGAAAATTATGAGCTTGTAGCCATAAAATCAGCAGGTATTTCTTTACAAAAAGCCATGCAGCCATTGTTGGTGCTTATATTAATGTTAACAGCTGGGTCGTTTTTATTTTCCAACTACATTTTACCAAAAGCCAACCTCAAATTTTATTCTTTAATGTTCGATGTTAGGAATAAAAAACTGGCCTTCCTTATTAAACCTGGCGTTTTCAATAATAGTATTCCCGATTACTCCATTCGTGTAGATAGTAAAGATGAAGACGGGAAAATGTATGGCATTATGATTTACGATCATAAGGGTACCAATGGAATCCCAAAAGTTATTTTGGCTAAAGAAGGTGAGCTTAATAAATCTCCGGATGGTAAATACCTGATTTTTAATTTAAAAAACGGCGTAACCTACGAGGAGCAAGCAAGTTCAGGTGGTGTGTATAACCCGAGACAAATTATGTACAGAAGCCGTTTTAAGCAGACAGAACCAAAGTTTGATATGGCCTCTTTTGATATGCAGAAAACAGATCAAGGTAGTTTTGGCAACAATACGGTTATGTTAAATCTTGATGGCATTGATAGAAAAAGGGATTCATTAGTTAAAAAGATGGATACCATAAACTTGAATAGGGCTCGTAATTTAGGCAACAATTTTAAACAAAGTAATGTTGCTTTGGGTTACAGCAAAATAAAAATAGCACCCAAAAAAATTGATAAGGATATTCTTAAAAATATTCCAAATGGATTTAGGTTACAGAGCGTTCAAAATGCAGCAACTGTAGCATCGAATATGAAACAGGGGTTAGATTATGGTGCACCCGTTCAGGAAGATTTAAAAGGCGAAATTATTTTTACAAGTGTAGAATATCAACGGAAATTTACGCTTGCCGCATCCTGTATTTTGCTGTTTTTTATTGGTGCGCCACTTGGGGCAATTATCAGAAAAGGAGGAATGGGCTTACCAGTTGTAATTGCTGTTGTGTTTTTCTTGATATACCACATCATCACTACCGTTGCTGAGAAATCTGCCCGTGAGGGAAATATAAATCCAATATTTGGGATGTGGATTGCCTTCATTATTTTAACACCATTAGCCGTGTTTTTAACCTACAAAGCAACTGTAGATTCGGCTTTATTCGATGTAAATTATTATAAACAATTTTTTATCAAACTATTGAGGATAAAGCAAAAGTAGGTACATATCATTTACTTACAAATGATATATTCTGCATTATATTGCTCAATAAGGTTGTACCTTTGTATCAATCCAATCGAAGATGTAATTATCGGATGAAAGGCAATTTGTACTTTATATAAAATGCAAGCAAAATTAAATACTATACAAGAGGCTATTGAAGACATCAAAGCCGGTAAAGTAATCATCGTTGTAGATGATGAAGATAGAGAAAACGAAGGCGACTTCTTAACTGCTGCAGAAAATGCAACACCAGAGGTAATTAATTTTATGGCTACCTACGGTCGTGGCTTAATCTGTGCGCCTTTAACAGAGGAGCGTTGCGATGAGCTGAATCTTAATTTAATGGTGGGCAAAAATACTGCAGCCTATGAAACAAATTTTACGGTCTCCGTTGATTTAGTTGGTCATGGTTGCACAACGGGTATTTCAGCGAGCGACCGTTCTAAAACTATGCTTGCACTTGCAAATCCAAATACCAACCCGGATGAGCTTGGCCGACCAGGACATATTTTCCCGTTAAGAGCAAAAGAGGGCGGCGTTATCAGACGGGCAGGACATACAGAAGCTGCAGTTGATTTAGCCAGACTTGCTGGTTTTAAACCTGCAGGAGTTTTGGTAGAGATATTAAAAGAAGATGGAGAAATGGCTCGCTTGCCCGATTTATTTAAAATCGCTGAGCAGCACCAATTAAAAATTATTTCTATTGAAGATTTAATTGCTTACCGGTTAACGATTGATAGCCTGGTAAAACAAGAGGTTAGCATTGATTTGCCAACTGCATGGGGTGATTTTAAAATGACGGCCTACACTCAATTGGATAATAATGCAACACATTTGGCCATTTCAAAAGGAGAGTGGAACGAAGGAGAGCCAATTTTAGCTCGTGTACATAGTTCTTGCGTAACCGGCGATATTTTTGGTTCATGCCGTTGCGATTGCGGTCCGCAGTTACACAAGGCTTTAGAGATGATTGAGAAAGAAGGAAAAGGTGTGGTGGTATACATGAATCAGGAAGGTCGTGGTATCGGACTTATTAATAAACTACGTTCTTATAATTTGCAGGATGCTGGCTTTGATACCGTTGAAGCCAATATTAAATTAGGCTTTAAAGGCGATGAACGCGATTATGGCGTTGGTGCACAAATTTTAAGACTACATGGCGTAACTAAAATGCGATTAATGAGCAATAACCCAACAAAGCGTGCCGGCTTAATTGGCTATGGCTTAGAGGTTGTAGAAAATATTCCAATCGAAATTGAAAGTAATGTACACAACGAGCGCTACCTGAAAACCAAAAGAGATAAAATGGGTCATTCCATTATGAAAGGATAAGTTTTATTATCAGTTACAGTTTGCCGGTCTGGCTTCAATAATTATTATCTGTTAGGGAGTTGTAGGTTGTGTAGTCTTTATTCAACCGACAACTTTCTATTACGCACCCAAACAAACGGGCAACTCATAATAGGCAACCGGTAACAAACCTTACCTTCTTGGATTATTTTTATTCTGATTTATAATCGCTTCTTTATTTATACTGCGATTAGTTTTAACAGGCTGTTCAGCTGATTTTCTTTTCAAATTTCTTCTGTAAGCACCAGATAATTTCTGTAAAAATTCTTTAAATGTATCGAATTGTTGGGTATAAACGATTCCAACTGAAGTTACATTTGCAGTAGAACTGATACCGCTATTAAGGAATATACTTTGTTGCGTTGGTGGTTTATTCGCCAGTTTACCAATTAAACTTCCATCTTTTCTTATCAGGAATAAAGCCTCTACTTCGCTACCAACATTCTTAGAAAAATCGATTACCGTAAAATCATTTAAGCTATTTCTGTCAACAATACCAGCATTAATTACAAGCCTGTCGTTAAAGAATTTAAATGATGCGTTGGCTTCACTTAACGATTTAACGTTTAAATCGACAAAATTTAAGTTTAACGATGAAAGCACATTGTTAAACTGGTTAAAAACAAGTTCAGTTGCAGTACTAGATACACTCGAACCCAATTGTTTTCCAATTGATTCTCCACCATTTCCTGGCGCAAAACTCCTTCTTATAATTAAACTGAAAGCCTGTAAGTTTAAATTATTTTGGTCGCTAAAATAAGTTTGAAGCTCTTCTTTAATTGCCGGTTGGGCAGGGAAGTTAATGTCGAGCTTAATATCTGGTTGCAATAACAAACCAGTTAAACCCATTTCTACTTCAGTATTTACCCTTTGATTGGCATTGCTACTCGCATCGCGGTTAGCAGCCTTGTAAAGCTCATTCAGGTTCGCACGAAGTGCATAAACCGCCTTTAAATTAATTTGTGCCGCGGTCGGGTTACCTGTCCACCTAATCGTTCCACCTTGTCTGATTTCGAATTTCTTATTGATAACCTCTTGAGCTGTAAAGTCAAAACTTCCGGTTTCAATAATGTAATCACCCGACATTTCAAAATCGCCCAGGCTATTAATGTTTAGGTTTAATTCTGCGTTACCTTTACCGCTCAGATTACCAAGCGTTGTAAAAATGTTAGCCGTAGTGTTTGGGTCGATGGTTAATTTAAATGTTAAGGTTAAGCCATCAAATGTGGTAACCTTTTTAACAACTTTTGCTGAGTCTCGGCTAATGAAGTTGATAAAATCTTTATCAGATACGGTTTCTGAGCTATTAAGCGGAAGATTGAAAACAGTTCCCTTTTCTGTTTTCGCCTTAATATCGATTTTCATTTTACTCGTAGGGCCAGTAAATTTAAAAACGCCCGTTCCGTATGCTTTACCGAAGTAAACCGAATTATCTTTTGAGGTTGTATTTAACGCCATAAAACTTTGAGCGTCAACTTTAACATTAAGGGTTGGGTCGTCTATATTATTTAAATCTACGCTTCCATTGGCAACTGCTTCATGGCCTTCTAAATCCTGCAATCTAAAATTGTCAAGTGTTATAATGCTGTTTTCTACATTAACCTTATCGGTAATTACATAGGTAGTTTTTAAGTAATTTACCATTAATTGCCCTTTATCTAAAGAGAGCGTTCCATTAATTTTAGGGTCGTCAAGTTTACCTTTAATGGTCAAATCAGAAGAAACGTTGCCTTTTAAGTTCGATACAAGCTGTTTAACAAAGGGCTCAAAAATGGTAAGCTTACTTTCGTCCATCTTAACATTTAAATCCAATTCTTTTTGTTTCAAATCTATGCCGCCGGTTACTTTAAATGTTTCAGAATCATCTGCTATAATTCTGGTATAAACATTTATTTTATTACCCTCGTTAAATGAAGAAGTATCAGTAAGCGTTCCAATGTAAATATCATTAAAGTTTAAAGAGTCAATTTTAATATCATCATTAACTCTCGGAGATTTTAAAATTCCGTATAAATTGGTTTTACCATTTACATTTCCAGCGAGTTTAACCCCAAATCCCTTAGTAAAGAAATTAATAGTTTTTAGGTTGAAATCTTTAAAACCAACGGCTAATAAATCTTTCGGGTCTTCAGATATTAAACCATCAACCGTAATTTGTTGCTTATCATTAGTTAAGTCGAAGTTTTTAATTTCTGTTTTACCATTATTCAAAACAATACGAACCTTTTCCTGAATTCTCCATTCTTCACGGTTTATTTGTAGGATAGAGGGTAAAATGCTTAGCCGTGCTGTGGTATCTTGGTTTTTGGTAAACTCAACAAGTCCGTTTAAATCTAGTTTGTTGGCTTCATCAGCACTTGATGTTTTAATGTTAAAAGCCAAACTATCATTTCTCAGAATATTTGAAACGTTAAAGTCCTTAACAAATAAGCTATCATTAAGTTGAACCCTATCTGATGTTACATTGAGCTGAAGCTGTTCTGGTGTTGTGTTCTCATCAATAATAATATTGTTTACAACAACACCTTGATACTTCAAATTTTTGATAAAACCATTTAATGTTGCGGTATTATTGCGTGAATCGAAATTGCCAATAAAGTTTGCGCCTTCAGATAATTCTAAGCCGGGGGAAACGAGTTGTGCAAGTGGCTCAAAACGTTTAATCTTTAAATTAAACTGAAAAATTTGTTCCTTAAACTTTATAATTTGTGTTTGGAAGGATGGAACATAAGTTTTAGCAATCGCTTTGTAATAAGAACCGATAGAGTTTAAATCATATTTTCCATCAATACTTGCATCTAAAATATCCGATTTAATGGTTAAGTGGCGGTCTACACCACTGCCGTTTGCGGTAAGCTCAACTGAATCTATGCTGTAGGTTCCTTTAGGATTCTTCAGAACTATTTCCTGTATCCTTAATCGGCCTTCAATATTATTTAAATCTGTTCCCGAAAAATTGGTGTTGAATTTGGCATCTACCCGAAGAGAATCTTTTAATAAATGCAAAGCTTTTAACCTGGCACCAGTTATTGTGGCATTAAAATTAAATACAGGTAATTTTGGGTTTAAGTTAACTCCGCCATCAAAATCTAGTTTAATATTTTTATCGTTGATGGTTAGTTTCCCGTCGAAATATTTTTTATCAAAAGTGCCATTGATTTTTACGTTTCTGTATCTGTAATTATTAAAATCTATGTAGTCAATTTTACCATCAATTTTCTCAGTAAGTTCTTTAAGTTCCGTACCACGGCCTTTTACATATAATGATGATGAAATACGACCTAAACTTTTTTCATCCAGGAGGTTGCCTATATTAAAATCGTAGGTTTTAACATTACC
Organism: Pedobacter sp. Leaf170; assembly: GCF_920984665.1. GTDB lineage: Bacteria > Bacteroidota > Bacteroidia > Sphingobacteriales > Sphingobacteriaceae > Pedobacter. Next base: position 90,301 of record NZ_CAKLBP010000010.1, on the reverse strand, counting down.
GGTGTATGAAGGAACATCATTCTTGTCTATCTTCATATTAACATCCGAAACAATTCTACCCAATTTGGTTTTAAACTCACCATAAGCTATAAAATCGTTTTGAAAACCGGTAAAACTGCCGTTAAAGTTTATGTTGCCAAATTTGCTAACAATGCTTGGAACAAGTTTCTTTTTCTTACCGGTAATTCCTGCCAAAACTTCATCCAGGTCTGTCTTATTCGTTCCGGCCATCTCAATTTTCAAATCCATAAAGGTTTCTTCCCACTTCGGTAAACCTTTAATTACAAAATCGCCTTTTATGTACGTTGCCTTTCCCGATTTAATAGATAGCTTTCTTGCTTTCAGATTGTTTACCAAACCAGTAATCTGGCCATCAACATCCAATTCCATTTTCATCGTGTTTAGCTCGGGTGCAAAGTAGGCTACGTCTTTCGATGAAATGTGACTATCTTTAAAAATAGCCTTCATTCTAACATTATCAATGTAATGGTTAAAGTCTTTAAAACTTTTAAATTGCATTCTGAAGTAATCCGTAAGTCTACTTTGATTGGTTATTAACGATAAATTTTTTAGCTCAATCGCATTACTATCAACAGTTGTTTCTGCAGTTAAATTTTTCAAATAAAAACCACTACGCTCTCTTAATGTAAGGTTTTTAATATTTGTTTTTAGAAGATGATTTTTAGTGTCCAAGCCTTCTAAAATAACGCTCATGTTTTTCACATCAACGTTATCAAAGTTTACGCTACTTCCTTGAACGGTATCTTTAGCTTTGTAGTTTTTGTATTTAAAAGCTAAGTTGTTAACGATTATTCTGCCAAAGTCAATTTCGTAAGGCTTTTTCTTTTTCTTTACAGTAACCTTACCATCATCAAAATAATTAATAATGAAATCGAGGTTAGAAGAATTATCTTTGAAATCTTTTAAATAGAATTGCCCGTTATTGAGTTGTATGGTGTTAATATCAATTATTCTTTTCTCAAGTGATAATTGATTGATATCTACCATCAATGTTGGTGTACTTAATAGAGTGTCTTTTTGAAGGTCGAGTAGTAAAAAATCTTCAAGTACAATTGATTTAAATGGCTTGATATACAGGCTTTTAATAGAAACAGTTGTATTTAATTCTTTGGATAAGTAAGCTGCTGCTTTTTTTGCAAAAAACGTTTGAACAGGTTTAAACTGTAGCGAAAAAACAAGAAGCGCAAGCAGCAAAAGTATTGATGCGATTACCCAAAGGAGTATTTTAAATAGTTTTTTAATAATTTTGCAGCTTAAATAAAAATAATTTGTCTATTATACTTGCTATAGAGTCCTCTTGCGATGATACTTCGGTTGCTATTTGTAACAACGGCAAAATTACGGCCAATGTTATTGCAAACCAAACAATTCATGAAAATTATGGTGGCGTAATCCCTGAATTAGCTTCAAGGGTACATCAACAAAATATAGTGCCTGCTGTACAACAGGCATTATTGAATGCTAAGGTTACAAAACAGGACATAAGCGCCGTTGCTTTTACTCAAGGACCGGGCTTATTAGGCTCACTCCTTGTAGGTGTATCCTTTGCAAAATCATTTGCATTAGCGTTAAATATACCGCTAATTTCTGTCAATCACATGCATGCGCACATATTAGCGCATTTTATTGATGAGCCAAAACCAAATTTTCCGTTTTTGTGCTTAACTGTTTCCGGTGGTCATACACAAATCGTTTTAATAAGAGATTATTTCGATATGGAAATTGTTGGCGAAACTTTAGATGATGCAGCCGGTGAAGCATTCGATAAAACAGCTAAAATATTGCAGCTTCCTTATCCGGGTGGGCCGTTAATTGATAAACATGCCAAATTAGGGAATCCACAAGCCTATAAATTTGCCGAGCCGCAGATTGCAGATTTAAACTTTAGCTTTAGTGGTTTTAAAACATCCATATTGTATTTTATACGTAAGCAGGAAAAGGAAAACCCTAATTTTATTGCAGAAAATTTAAACGATATTTGTGCTTCAGTTCAACATAGTATTATTCAGATTTTGATGAATAAGCTAAAAAAAGCAGCAAAGCAATACAATATCAAAGAAGTGGCCATAGCTGGTGGAGTTTCGGCAAACTCTGGTTTAAGAAATACGTTGGAGCAAACAGCTGTTGATTTAGGCTGTAATGTTTACATACCTGCTTTCCAATATTGTACCGATAATGCAGGTATGATTGCAATTGCAGGCTACCATAAATTTTTAAAACAAGATTTCGTTGGCCAGGATGTTTCGCCTTTAGCAAGAATGGAGTTTTGATGGTTGGTTAATTGCTTAACTATGGAATTGATTAATTGTTACTTAAAAATTGAACTTTGGTTATTGTTATTTAACCAATAAAATCTCCCGATTTCAGGTTTTCTGACTTCGGACTAATAAAATTATATGACTGGAGCATCATTAGTATTTTGGATAGTTTGTGCAATTCCTTTGATGGGAATTTTATATTATCTAATTAGAAAAGACAAAAATAAGTTGAAGGGAAGTTGGGGCGTAATTATTTTAGGCGCTCTATTAATTGCAGCTATACTGGTTATTGTATATGTAACCAAAGATTTTAATGCCATTTTTAGTCAGAACTAAATTTTAAAAGAGGCTTTAACAAAAACAGTCCCGGTTAAATTAATAATCGGGACTGTTTTTTTGTTTAATTGATTTAACTATTTTTCTTCTAATTTATCCAAGCTCTTCGAGATGTTCTGAAAGGCATCTCGAAGCGTAAATAAATAGGATTTGAAATCCTCTATTTGCTCCCAATTCAGAATACGTTTATCCAAGCTCTTCGAGATGTTCTGAAAGGCATCTCGAAGCGTAAATAAATAGGATTTGAAATCCTCTGTTTGCTCCCAATTCAGAATACGTTTAGCCAAGCTCTTCGAGATGTTCTGAAAGGCATCTCGAAGCGTAAATAAAATAGGATTTGAAATCCTCTGTTTGCTCCCAATTCAGAATACGCTTAGTCAATATCATGAATAGTGAAATAACGAATTTAAAAAAAAGCCATAACAAAAACAGTCCCGGTTAAATTAATAATCGGGACTGTTTTTTTGTTTAATTGATTTAACTATTTTTCTTCTAATTTATCGCCGGTTACCTCGGCTTTAATTTTAGCTTCTAATTCATCAGCTAATTCTGGGTTATCACTTAAAAGCTGTTTAACGGCATCTCTACCCTGGCCAAGTTTTGTATCTCCGTAAGAAAACCAAGAGCCTGCTTTTTTAATGATTCCAAAATCTACACCTAAATCGATAATTTCCCCATTTTTAGAAATTCCTTCACCAAACATTACGTCAAATTCAGCAATACGGAAAGGTGGAGCAACTTTGTTTTTAACAATTTTAACTTTCACGCGGTTACCAGAAACCTCATCAGTATCTTTAATTTGCGAAATTCTACGAATATCTAAACGTACTGAAGCATAAAACTTTAAAGCGTTACCACCAGTTGTTGTTTCAGGATTACCAAACATTACACCAATTTTATCACGTAACTGGTTAATGAAAATACAGCAACATCCAGTTTTCGAAATTGTACCGGTTAATTTACGTAATGCCTGACTCATTAAACGGGCATGTAAACCCATTTTACTATCACCCATTTCACCTTCAATCTCGCTTTTTGGTACTAAGGCAGCAACCGAGTCAATTACAATCACATCAATCGCACCAGAGCGAATCAAGTTATCAGCAATTTCCAATGCCTGCTCACCATTATCTGGTTGAGAGATTAATAGATTATCTGTATCTACACCAAGCTTTTTAGCATAAAATTGGTCAAAGGCATGCTCCGCATCAATAAATGCAGCAATACCACCTTTTTTCTGCGCTTCGGCAATAATGTGAGTTGCTAAAGTTGTTTTGCCAGAAGATTCAGGTCCATAAATTTCTATAATACGGCCTTTTGGAATACCACCAATGCCTAAAGCAATATCTAAACTGATTGATCCAGTTGAAATATACTCAAGTGGCTCAATAGCAGTATCTCCAAGTTTCATTATCGTACCTTTACCGTACGATTTCTCTAGTTTATCTAAAGTAAGCTGTAACGCTTTTAATTTATCTGTGTTGGCAGTTGCACTCATTTTTTCTTTCATGTAAGGCGTAAATATAAAACTAATCTATCGGCTAAAAATCAAATGTTAAAAACTATTTTACTAAAATATTTAGCTAAGTTAATTGTTTTTTAGCTAATGTCAATAGTAAATTTATTTTTTTTTCTGTTCCCCGTCATCTATTATATATTGCATGTTTTGGCTTACATGATATTCAAACTTTAAAACCTTCATTATTTCCATATAAACTTACAATGTAAAACTTACAACATAAAACTTAAAAACCGTCAAAATTTCTGTTCTTTAGCCATTGTTTCAAAATATTTGCACATATAAGTTATTTCGCAAACTTCGCATTTGGGGCTTCGGGCAACGCATACATAACGGCCATGCAAAATTAACCAGTGGTGCGCAATATGAATATCGTGTTTAGGCAAATTTTTAACCAAATCTTTTTCTACAGCCAAAGGCGTTTTGCCTTTTGTTAATCCTAATCGGTTTGCTACACGAAATACGTGCGTATCAACCGCCATAGCAGGTGCATTATAAATAACTGAAGCAATAACATTTGCTGTTTTACGGCCAACTCCAGGCATTTTTTGTAAATCATCTATGCCCGAAGGTACAATATCGTTAAATTCATTTATTAAAATATTTGCCATCCCAACCAAATGTTTAGCCTTATTATTTGGGTAGCTAATACTGCGTATATAATCAAAAACAATATCGGGTGTTACTTCGGCAAGTGCTTTGGCGTTTGGGAAACGCTGAAAAAGAGCAGGAGTAACCATGTTAACCCGTTTATCGGTACACTGCGCTGATAAAATTACGGCAACTAAAAGCTGGTAGGGATTATTATAATGTAATTCTGTTTCGGCATCTGGCTGCTTAGCCGAAAAATGTTCTACAAAAAGTTTATATCGTTCTTTTTTAAGCATTGGCAAATATAGTTACCAATTTTTATAAGCATTTATAATATTAGAAAATTGAAGTTACGGTTTAATGGCAACTACAGCCCCGCTTTACACTACAATCTTTTTAATTAACTTCTGTAGTTCTGAGGCACGAAGAATTTTTTTCATCGGTTACAGATGCTTCGTGCCTCAGCATAGCAACTTATTTTAGTTTTCTACAATTAAAAAGTATTTACGTTTCAATCGGAGTTTATTGAACGTAGTTTGTGCACAGCAATTCGTTTTACTTACTACAAGCTACCCGGGTTCTGTGCAAAAGCCGTTCAAAATAAACCGGATAGCAACGAGCACGGAGTGTAACGGAGTAAAGTGTATAGCCGGACTAATAATTTTTAGTATTGCTACCGTTGCTTTTCTAATTAATGGAAAGATGTAGCAATGGCTTTTGCATCAATTTCTACTTCGTGGTTTTGCGTACTTCTGATAAGCCAAAATGCAAAAAAAGCACCTACCAAAGCCATTGCCGCACCCACATAAGCAGGGGCTGTGTAATCGAAGCCATAAACTAATGGTAAGCCGCCAAAAAATGCACCAAGTGCGTTGCCTATGTTAAAACTTGCCTGGCTAGCAGAGGCTGCAAGCATTTCAGAACCTTTTGCTGATTGTATCATAAGCATTTGGATTGGTGCCGCAAGGGAGAATGATACCGCTCCAGTAACGAATGTCATAACCAAAGCCAAAACCTGGTTGCCCGAAACGAAGTGGACAATGGTTAAAGTTATTACCATGGCAATTAACAAAAATGCAGAAGCTTTTGCTGGCGAATATTTGTCGGCCAGTATGCCGCCCAGGTAATTTCCCGTCATCATACCCAAACCTGCAAGCATTAATATATAGGTTACTGCATTTGGAGAAAAACCTGCAACATCTGTCATTAAAGGCGCTATGTAGCTATACCAGGTAAATAAACCACCGGTTCCTATTGATATCATTGCAATGATAATCCACGCTTCTCTCTTTTTAAAAAAGCTAAGTTCTGCCTTTAAATTACGATTCTTTGCAGCCTCTAGTGCTGGCAACCAAAGTTTTAAACTTAATAAAGTAACCAGGCCAACTATTACAACCACTGCAAATGATATGCGCCATGAAAAGTTATGCCCTATAAATGTACCTAAGGGAACGCCAACTATATTTGCAATTGTTAAACCCATAAACATTAAGGAAACGGCTTGTGCAGCTTTGCCTTCTTTTGCTATTCTGCTGGCTACTACCGAGCCAACACCAAAAAAAGCACCATGAGGTAAGCCTGATAATAATCTGGCAATAAATAAGGTATTAAAAGTTGGAGCAAATGCAGAAAATGCATTGAAGGTTGTAAACATAACCATTAATGCGATTAATATCTTTTTAGGTGGATATTTACCGGCAATCATTATTAAAAGCGGAGCCCCAATTACTACACCAAGTGCATAAGCAGAAATTAAATGACCAGCCTGTGGGATGGAAACTTTTAAGTCTTTAGCAATATCCGGTAAAAGACCCATCATTACAAATTCTGTAATGCCGATGCCTAAACCGCCAAGCGTTAATGGGATTAAGTTCTTATTCATAGCGATACTTAGTGTGAAAATTACACTAAGCAAATGTAGGGGTTTTATTGCACTATGAAAAACATAAAGTGTAAATATGTAACATAAATGACTGAATATGTGCTATGTGGAAATAGGGGAGAGATGCGAAGACACAAAATATCAATTTTATCATCGCATAAAAAAAGCTCCCTTAATTTTAAGGAAGCTTTTTGCTGGTAAATTACTTTGTTTTGCTGTAGTTCAAAATTCTGTTGATGCTATCATCAGAAGGGTTTTGAAGCAGTCCGTCTAACTTACTTTTAATTTGATCGTAAAATAAGTTAATCTCCGCATCAGATTCACTATCGTTATTGTAATGAAACATGTTTTGGGTTGGTAAGTTTACACTTTTTTTTGATGTAGAGGTTTTTGTCATAAGCAACTAAATGTTTTTGTTTTTATAAACTAAACGTTAGTTGAGATGCTTTATTTCAATCCCTAAAACATTTCGTGTAACTTTTTTATTACCCTTTGTAAGTCATTTCTTTACTCTTAAGCATCTTGCGCAAATTGCTTAAAGCATAACGCATTCTACCTAAAGCCGTGTTAATGCTTACGTCTGTTAAGTCGGCAATTTCTTTAAAACTTAAATCGGCGTAGTGGCGCATTAAAAGCACTTCTTTTTGCTCATCGGGCAATAAATGAATCATTGCTTTCAGGTCTTTGTGCGTTTGGTCGCGGAGCATTTTTTCTTCTGCACTTTCATCATAAAAATGCAGCATGTTAAACACATCCATTCCATCCGAACTGGTAATAATTGGCGTTCGTTTTTCTTTTCTGAAATAATCGATAACTAAGTTATGCGCAATACGCATTACCCAAGGTAAGAACTTGCCTTCCTCGTTATATCTGCCAGATCGCAAAGTGTTAATTACCTTAATAAAAGCATCCTGAAATATATCTTCTGCTAAATATTGGTCTTTTACCAATAAATAAATAGAAGTATAGATTTTGCTTTTATGTCTGCGTAAAAGTTCCTGCAATCCATTCTCGTTCCCGGCAACGTATAACTTTACCAGGTCCTGATCATTGTATGATTGTAAATTCATAGGTTTACCTACACTAAATCCCTTACTATTTGCTAAAAATTAATTTGTAGAAGTTTAATTTCTATAGCCTGTCTCCTATGTTTTTTGAATGTGTTAGTTTGGTTCTGAGTTCGTTAATACTCAAAGGACGGTAATTTTTTATCAATAAACAAAAAAATAAATGTTAAAAAATAAATTAACGGTCTCAGTACCCTATTTTTGTATCTTCTTAAAACCCAAATTACTTAATAGGGGTTTCATTATATATTCTTGATAAATACATGAGCAAAAAAGAAGCCGAAAAAGATCCGCATAAAAATATTATCATTAAAGGTGCACGAGTGCACAACCTTAAAAACATAGATGTTGCCATACCAAAAAATAAATTAGTAGTGGTAACCGGTATGTCTGGTTCGGGGAAATCTTCGCTTGCTTTTGACACACTTTATGCCGAAGGACAGCGTAGGTATGTAGAAAGTTTATCCTCTTACGCCCGCCAGTTTATGGGGCGTATGAATAAGCCCGATGTAGATTATATTAAAGGAATTGCGCCTGCAATAGCGATAGAACAAAAGGTTATCACCTCAAATCCACGTTCTACTGTAGGCACATCGACAGAAATTTACGATTATTTAAAATTACTCTTCTCCCGGATTGGAAAAACAATTTCGCCTATATCTGGCAAAGTTGTTCGAAAAGATTCTGTAAGCACCGTGGTAGATTATGTAAGTGCTCTGCCAGATGATACAACGGTTACCATTTTTTGTCCGCTTTACCCGCACAACAACAGAACAATTAAAGAGGAATTAGCCATTTTACTGCAGAAAGGTTTTCTTAGGGTTCTAATTAACAATAAAATTGAGAAAATTGAATCTGTTTTGGATGATGCTGATTTTAAGGATATTGAGCTAACTGATGATAAAACCGTACAGATTTTAATAGATAGAATTGTAACCAATCAGGAAGAAGAAACTTTAAGTCGTTTAGCCGACTCTGTGCAAACTGCTTTTTTTGAAGGCAAAGGCGATGCCTATGTTGAAGTGCAGGGTAAAACGAAGCATTTTACCGATAGGTTTGAATTAGATGGTATGCGCTTTGAAGAGCCAACACCGAATTTTTTCTCATTCAATAATCCTTACGGTGCTTGCAAACGTTGTGAAGGTTATGGAAATGTAATTGGTATTGATGAAGATTTAGTTATTCCGGATAAAAGCAAAAGTGTTTACGATAATGCAATTGCGCCTTGGAGAGGGGAGAAAATGGGCGTTTGGTTGCAGAATTTCATCAAAGCCTCTGCTAAATTCGATTTTCCAATTCATCGTGCTTTTAACCAGCTTACAGAAAAAGAGCAGGCTTTATTGTGGACAGGCAATAAATATTTCGAAGGCTTAAATGCTTTTTTTAAAGAGCTTGAGGAGCAAACCTATAAAATCCAATATCGTGTAATGTTATCCCGCTACCGCGGAAAAACAATTTGCCCGGATTGCAAAGGCTCACGTTTACGCAAGGATGCATCATACGTCAAAATCGCTGATAAATCAATAATCGATGTGGTTTTAATGCCATTGGCTAAAGCACTTACATTTTTTGATGATTTAAAACTTAGCGTTAACGATGCTAAAATCGCCAAACGTTTATTGGCCGAAATTAATAATCGTTTTCTTTACCTTAATAATGTTGGTTTAGGTTATTTAACTTTAAATAGATTATCAAATACGCTTTCTGGTGGCGAATCGCAGCGTATTAATTTAGCAACTTCGTTAGGTAGTAGTTTGGTTGGATCTATTTATGTTTTAGATGAGCCAAGTATTGGTTTACATCCACGCGATACAAACAAATTAATTGAGGTACTTATCTCTTTAAGAAATGTTGGCAATACCGTTTTGGTTGTAGAGCATGAAGAAGAAATGATGCGTGCTGCCGATTATATTATTGATATCGGTCCGGAGGCAGGTACACATGGCGGTAATTTAGTTTTTAGTGGCGATTATGAAGCCATTTTAAAAGATAAAAACAGCTTAACTGGAAGGTATTTATCAGGTATTGAAAAAATTGCTATCCCAGAGAAACGCCGAAAATGGAAAGACCATGTTTTAATTAAAGGTGCCAGAGAAAACAACCTTCAGAATATAGATGTAAAATTTCCATTGGGAGTATTTACTGCTGTGAGCGGTGTTTCTGGTTCAGGTAAAACGAGTTTAGTAAAAAAAATTCTTTATCCGGCGCTCCAAAAAGCTATTGGTAATTATGCTGGTGAACAAACCGGTTCTTACGATGGTATTTTTGGTAATTATGATTTAGTGAGTGGCGTGGAAATGGTCGATCAAAATCCAATTGGACGTTCCAGCCGCTCAAATCCGGTTACCTATGTAAAAGCCTGGGATGATATAAGAGCTTTATTTTCATCACAAGCAGCAGCCAAAGCTTCTGGCTTAAAACCAGCGGCCTTTTCATTTAATGTTGAAGGCGGACGATGTGATGTTTGCCAGGGTGAGGGTGAAGTGAAAATTGAAATGCAGTTTATGGCTGATATTTATCTGCCTTGCGAAACTTGCGGAGGTAAGCGATTTAAACAACAGGTTCTAGACATCACTTACAAGGAGAAAAACGTATCCGATATTTTGGATATGACCATTGATGAGGCCGTCGATTTCTTTAAGGATGAGCAAAAAATTCTAAATAAATTAAACCCTTTGGTTGATGTTGGTTTGGGCTACGTTCATTTAGGTCAATCATCCAATACTTTATCTGGTGGTGAGGCACAACGTATTAAACTTGCTTCGTTTTTGATAAAAGGAAACAATGCGAATAAAACCTTATTTATTTTTGATGAGCCTACCACGGGTTTACACTTCCACGATATTAAAAAGCTGTTAAAAGCTTTAAATACATTGATTGAGCAGGGAAATACGATTCTGGTAATCGAGCATAATATGGATATGATAAAATGTGCCGATTGGGTAATTGATATCGGCCCGGAAGGTGGCGACGGCGGCGGAAAATTGGTTTTTGAAGGTATTCCGGAAGATTTGGTAAAAGTGAAAAACTCTTACACTGGTAAATATTTAGCTGAGCATTTAAAATAAATTTATACTTTCGATAATGCTTTTTCTAACCTTTATCATAGGCATTCTTCTTAATGCTATGGGCTACATCCCGCCAGGTAATATTAACCTAACCGTTGCGCAATTAGCCATAAATAAAGGTATGCGTCAGGTTTGGTATTTCATTTTATCGTTCTCTGTTGTAGAAGTGTTTTTTACTTTCGGAATGATGCGTTTTGCCCGTTGGGCGATGAGCGATATCAATCCAAATGCAGCCGTTAGCGAAGTAAAGTTAGGTACTTTGGTAGATTGCTTCATGATTCTGATGTTTATTACCATGGGCACAATAACCTGGATAAACCGTAAGAAAGCACCTAAAACAAGCAGTAAAAAAGAAGATAAGCGTAGCGGGAGCGTGTTGTATGGTTTAATTTTAGGCGTCCTAAATCCCGTTCAAATTCCATTTTGGTTATTTTTTGGTAACTATGTTATCTTACACGAATGGATTAAAACCGATTATCTATCACTTATTACATTTAGTTTGGGTTCAGGTTTCGGCTCTGCCGGCGCACTGTACTTGTATGCGCATTTTGCTACATTTATTCAAGAAAAATTTGCGCTAAGCAGTTTAATCATCAATAAATCGATAGCTATATTTCTATATGTTTTAGCTGCGTATTTAATTGTAAAGCAGCTGATTATTATATTTTAGAATTTGTCTCGATCGGTCATCATTCACAACTTGTTTCAGAATCTTATTTGACTATAAGTTGTTTATTTGGAAATGAAAGCTCAGTTTTAATGGCGGCTTTCAGTCCCGCCAAACCTGCCTGCGGTAGGCAGGCACTTCATTCCGCTGCGCTCCATGCTCGTTTGTGTCGGGTTTAGGTACAAAGGTTGTGCATTTAAACCTTTAATTTTGGAACTGTTTTAAGTTTAATAGCCCCGACATAACGGAAATCCTTTTGGTTGCGGAAATGTTTAAATTGCACAAACTATAACCAAAAGATTGCAGTATTGGCGGGCTGTTTTAGCCTATGAAATACAGCCATTGCGCTCCAAATCATTTATAGATTTTCCCGTCATTGCGAGGCACGAAGCAATCTTAAAGCGTTTAATAAACCCAACGTTGTAAGATTGCTTCCAGAATAGTCGGTATAAACTGTGCCTCGCAATGACGTGGTGCAATGAGCAGTCGTTATTACAAACCTGTTTTTGAATCCTTAGTCAACTGCTACTTTAAAAATTCTACATTCCAGATTTTTTCGGCTTTTCTGCCTATCAGCCAAAAAGAAGCAGCCAAAACCGAAAAGAAAAGCGCTTTGTGCCAGCTATCCCAAAAATATTCGAAATAGCGGGTGTAAAGGTTTATGAACAGGAAAGTGATACCGAACTCACGGGCAATATGTTCTCTATATTTAAGGCCATAAAATGTACTTGCCAAACAAACGGCAGCAGAAATTAAAGCCCAATAAAACAAACTCAACTGGCGGACTTTATACCATTCTTCCAGGCTTGCGAAGTTCCCGAAAACAGATAATGCCCAAAGCGAAACAAAGAGATAAACCATGCCGGCGATGTATGTAACCTGAAAAAAGTGCTGGGTTTTAGCATTCGCTTTCATTATAAAAGAAGCAGCAGTTAAAACCGCACCGAAAACTACAAAGCGTAGTGGATAATTCATCCCGAAGAAATAATAATTCCAGCGGCTCAAATAACCTGTTTCTGTGCCAAACCATGCGCCGAGCGATATAAGTGCAAAAACCCAGATTAATCTTGATTTAAAAATATAACCCAAAGCACCATAAATAAATACAGAAATTAGAATTAAGACGGTAAAATTGCCAGAACCATTATCTAAAGCTTTGCCGAAATAAGCTATCGCATTTGCTGTAAACAATATGGCTGAAAATACGATTGCCTCATTGCTAAATTTTAAATTAGGTAAGTTCTTTTTTCTTCTAAAACCTAAAATATATAACCAAGCCGCTATGCCGCCTGAAATAATTGCAATAACAATATTTGGCGTATCATAAACCCTTTTAAGGTAATCAAGAATAGAATTATCGATAAGTAAAGAGCCAAGGGCAATAAAGCCGCAGGCTAGCGCTATCCAGAATGCATATTGAGCCAAACGTAACCAATCGAAATTTTTAGCTTCGTAACTTTTTCTAAGCTTTTTGCCAGTTTCCTCATTTATTAAACCATCAGTTTCCCATTGGTCTATCATATCATCCAGAAATTCACTTTTCTCTTTGTCTACTTTCATAAGTTAGGTTGTAAACGAAGATATAAAATTAGTACGAAGTCTAAAGTTTAAAGTCCAAAGTCCAAAGTCTAAAGTTCAAAGTTTGATGACTGATGTTTGAAGACTAGGTACCAATAAATGTGAACTTTCAACTTCCAACCTCTTAATCCTGATTAAAAACGCACTACATTCTTAAATCACTTCCTTTATCTTCTTATTATTACCTACAATCCAGATTACGTCGCCGGTATCAAAAACGAAATCAGAAGAAGGATTAAGGATTCTTTCTGCTCCACGCTCAATACCAACAATAAGTGCCTGCGCTTTTTCTCTTATGCCCGCATTGCGGATACTTAAACCATAAACCGGAGATTCGCTATTTACCACAACTTTTTGCAGCGTCATTTCCTTATCGGGGAAGCTATTTTCAGCTTCAATTTCTGGTGTATTTACTTCTAAAATAGCTTTTACCATGGCCAATTGGTCATCGGCACCAATAAGTAAAAGTTTATCATTTGGATAAAGTCGCTCATCACGCCCAGGCGTAGGAATTGTGTTTCTTCCACGCTCTATCATGGCAATGTTTACTCCAAACTTTTCTCTTATCATTAATTCGGTTAGGGTTTTGCCAACCACTTCCGATTCTGGCGAAACCTTTAATTCGGTTAAATGGGTATCCCAAGGTAATATATCTGGTTTTTGATTTTCTCTTGCGTTTAAATTTTTCATGAAACGACGCTCCAATTTATCGTAAAACGATTGTAGCCTTCTGGAAAAAATAACCATCCCCAAAACTATCAAAGCCAAAGCAATTAGCGCTGCAACCCAGGTATCAAAAAACTCGTACATTAAAAAGCCAACAAAGAATATCCCTAATGCAATTCTGAAAAATTCAATCGCGATTAATGGTCCTCGGGTATATTTTTTGTTCAACCAAAGGTGAGAATAAGCCGTTTTTTGAATCCTACGGATGGATAATGCCCATAAAAACGGCGACATTAATATGAAAGATAATACAACACTAATTACTATAGAGGTTAGCCCATTAGTTATGTTTTTAACCATAAAAGGCTGCAAATACCTAGCAGTAAGAAAAATAACCGCGATTATTATTACAGAGTGAATTATGGTATTGAAAATGTAAGAACGTAACAGGATTTTCCAATCGCTTAAGGCCGTAATTCCGGCGGTACTTGAACTGTACCTTTCAATTCCATCCAACCATTTTTTAGGTAGAACCCGATTTAAAAAGTTATAAAAACTTTCTGATGATTTTATCAAATATGGAGTTGTAAATGTTGTAATTGCCGATGCCGCTACAGCGATTGGGTAAAGAAATTCGCTCGTAACTTTTAGTGTTAAGCCTAATGTTGCGATGATAAAAGAAAACTCACCAATTTGAGCCAAACTCATTCCTGCCTGCACCGATGTTTTTAAAGGCTGGCCAGATAATAATGCACCCAAAGATGAACTGATTAATTTGCCTAATACTGTAGCCAATGTTACCACAATAATTGGTATGGCATAATCGACTAATACTTTCGGGTCAATTAACATCCCAACGGAAACAAAAAATATTGCTGCAAATAAATCTTTAACCGATTTTGTTAAATGCTCTATTTTTTCGGCTTGTGTAGTTTCTGCTAAAATTGAACCCATTATAAACGCCCCAAGTGCCGGTGAAAAACCAACCTTTACGGCAAGTAAAACCATTACTAAACATAATGCCAGAGAAACGATGAGCATGGTTTCATCATTCATCAATTTTCGGGTTGCCTTTAAAAATGTAGGGATAAGAAAAATGCCACCTAAAAACCATAGAATCAGGAAAAATGCAAGTTTTAATATAGAAATTAACATTTCTGTACCTGCAAATTGCTGGCTTACAGCCAATGTTGAAAGGAGTACCAATAATAAAATGGCTACTAAATCTTCTACGATAAGTACGCCAAAAACCAGGCCGGCAAACTTTTTATGTTTAACGCCAAGCTCTTCAAAAGCCCTGATGATGATTGTGGTAGAAGATACAGATAAAATACCTCCTAGAAATATGCTGTCCATTGTGCTCCAACCCATTAGCGAGCCTGCAGCATAGCCTATTAGGAGCATGAATATGACTTCGACTATTGCTGTAATAGACGAAGAACCACCAACTTTAACTAATTTTTTGAAACTGAATTCTAAACCTAAACTGAAAAGGAGAAATATTACACCAATCTCTGCCCAAATGGTAATGCTTTTTTGGTCGGTTACGGTTGGTAAGAAACTAAAATGTGGACCAACCAATAAGCCGGCTAATATGTAACCGAGAACGAGTGGTTGTTTTATTTTTTTAAATAACAAAGTTGTTATTCCTGCTGCAGCAAGTATTAATCCTAAATCGGCAATTAAATCTGGTAAATGAATCATTTTATTCTAAAATGTTTAAAAATTAAAAATTTTAAATTCGGCTGTAGGTTTTGCGATATGCAATTCTATTTGCCATTAAACGGAGCATGATAATTAATTTACCAGAAAACGTGTTTTGGATACAATATTTTAAATAAACATCGAAAATGTAGCTCTAATTTATTAAAGAATATTTTAATAATTTTTATTTTAAAAGTGAGCTGAAGAAATGCAATTAATAGTAATAAAGCCGATAATGGATTACTAACTTTATATGCTTGTGATGTAGTAATAAAGTCTTTTTGGAGTGTGCCGGTATCACTACTTTGATTATTTACAGTAGTGATTTTTTTAACTGTAAAAGAAGACGACTTAAACTTACGCTCAGTTTTTTTTTGCGATGCAAAACCTGCAATAGCACCAAAAATTAAAACGAATAAAAGGAAAGTAAAAAGCCTCATTGCCGCTAATATAACGAAAATGAGGCTTTTTTTGAAAGAAAAATGCTGTAACTAGCTAATTTGAGATTGATTTGAAAAAGGCTAAGGTAGCTTCTTTATCTTTTTGTAGCTGTATTGTTAGTGCTTCTAAACCGGTAAATTTTACATCGTGGCGTAAGAATTTTAAGAAATTCATTTTAATATCCTGACCATATATTTCGCGGTTAAAATCGAAGATGTTTACCTCAATATTTCTTGTCATGCCGTTTATGGTTGGGCGTTGCCCGATGTAAGCCATACCTTTAAAAGTTGAAGGTTGAGGGTTTAAAGTTGAAGGTGTTGGGTGCTCCTTTGAAGTTTGCTCTTTGAACTCTCTACTCTCCACTTTCAACTTTTCACTTTTATCTTTGAACTCTCTACTTTCCACTTTGAACTCATCACTTTCCACTTTTGACTTTTCACTTTCTGGATTCATTTCGACAGTTACAGCGTAAATACCATCGCCGGGAATAAGTTTGTAGGTTTCTTCTACGAAAATGTTAGCCGTTGGAAAACCTATTGTTCTGCCAATTTTATCGCCTTTAATTACACGTCCGAAAATAGAAAATGCATAACCTAAATAATCTTTAGCTAAACTTACATCGCCTGCTAAAAGTGCCTGACGAATTTTAGTAGAACTTACTGCAACATCATGTATATCTTGCTCTGCAATTTCTTCAACCGTAAAGCCAAAATGCAATCCTGCTGCCTTTAAATCGGTTAAATTTCCGTTTCTATCTTTTCCAAAACGATGATCGTAACCAATAATAATGTGCTTTGTGCCGATGTTATTAACCAAAGTATTTTGGATATAATCTTCTGGCGTTTGATTAGAAAAATCGCGGGTAAATGGCGTAATAATTAAATGATCGACGCCTAAACTTTTCAAAATCTCTGCCTTTTCATTTATGGTGTTAATCATCTTCAAATCCTGGTTTTCAGGATCGATAATCATTCTTGGATGAGGGAAAAAAGTAAGAATTACGCTCTCCCCGCCATCTGCTTTGGCTTTTGCCACCAGTTGTTTAATGATTTTTTGATGCCCGAAATGAACACCATCAAATGTACCAATGGTAACAATGGCGTTAGCTAGTTTAGTGAATTCTGAAAGGTTATTATATATTTTCAATGATGATTTTTTTATGGTTTGGGTTTTTGCATGAGGGATGGAAGCGGTATACTTTTTTGTTTCTCCTTCGATAAACTAAGGATGGCAGAAACAAAAAAGATTTAGCGTACAGCCCGACCCCTTGCGAAGCTTGGGGGCATGCCCAAAATTTTTAATTAATGTAAAGCATGGCGTTTAACTACACCGCCTTTAATATCTGCAATTTGGTGCTGAATTACAAATGCATCGGGGTCGATTTGCCTAACGGCTGTTTGTAATTTGCTCATTTCTAATTTTGTAACAACAGTAAAAATGATATCGATGTTATTGTTTTCGGCATAACCACCAGAGCCTTTATAAATGGTTACACCACGTTTCATATCGGCAATTATGTAAGCTTTAATGGCATCTTGCTTATCTGAAATGATGGTTACGCCTGTATATTGCTCAATTCCATTTACAATAAAATCAATTGTATTTGATGCAGAGAGATAAGTTAATATGGCGTATAGTGCGGTTTCGATATTTAAGAAATAGGCGGCAAATGCAAAAATGATAATGTTAAGGATGAGCACAATATTACCCACAGTTAAAATGCTGTTTTTGCTAATGGTAAGGGCTAAAACTTCGGTGCCATCAATAACACAGCCGCCACGCATAGCCAAACCAATACCGCCACCTA
The DNA here is from genome assembly GCF_920984665.1 of Pedobacter sp. Leaf170. Classification (GTDB taxonomy): domain Bacteria; phylum Bacteroidota; class Bacteroidia; order Sphingobacteriales; family Sphingobacteriaceae; genus Pedobacter. The sequence continues at coordinate 72,696 of NZ_CAKLBP010000010.1, read as the reverse complement.
AAAATAATCCGCCGAAAAAGGCAATTAGTAATTTATCGTGTGTGATGGGTTGAAATGGTAGAACAATTAAAGAGATGGAAAGGGCTGTGATGGCAATTGCAGTTTTAATTGCAAAGGCTTTACCTATTTGTTTATAGCCTAAAATAACAAAAGGAATATTGATGATGACAATAAGGTAGGATAAATCCCAATCGGTAAGCGTTCTTAATAAAAGGGAAATACCGGTTACGCCGCCATCTATAAAATGACTAGGCATTAAAAAGCTTTTTAAGCCGAAACATGCCGATGTAACACCAGCGGCAATGAGTAGCACTTCTTTTATAAATCTGGCGTTTTTGTTTTTTAGATTATTCATGCTTCTTCTGTAGCGGGTTTTGCCTCTTCCTTTTTACTACGAATATAATTAACAAGCTCGTTAACCTCAAAAGAATTTGAAAGGAGGAAATTGCCACTGCGGGTTCTGGTTAATTTTGAAAGATACGCACCACTATTTAGTGCTTTTCCAAAATCAGAAACTAAAGAACGTATATAAGTGCCTTTGCTGCAAACGATTCTGAAATCTACTTCAGGAAGTTCGATTCGTGTAATTTCGAATGCAGGAACGGTTACAAAACGTTTACGTAATTCTACTTCTTCGCCCAGGCGAGCTTTAACGTATAAACGCTCTCCGTTTATTTTTACAGCCGAATGTGCAGGTGGATATTGTTCAATATCTCCGGTAAATTGTGTTGTAGCCGAATAGATTTGCTCGTTGGTTATCTGGCTGATGTCGAAAGTTTCATCAACTTCAGTTTCCATATCAAAAGATGGAGTAGTGGCGCCTAAAATTAACGTTCCGGTGTATTCCTTTTCTTCTGCCTGAAAGGTATCTATCTGTTTGGTAAGCTTACCCGTACAAATAATTAATAAGCCAGTTGCAAGCGGATCTAATGTGCCGGCATGACCAACTTTTAATTTTAATGGTTTTAAAGAATTACGAATTTTGCCAACTACATCAAAGGATGTCCACTTGTAAGGCTTATTAATTAGCAACAATTCGCCTTCGGCGAAGTTAAAATCTTTAAATTTTGAATTTTCTGTACTCACAAATCTTTTTTTCGCAAAGATACAGATTAAATTATTTGTAGTGTGCGGCCGCTAAGCAGTAGGGCGATAATTATTAATCCTGCAATAATTCTATACCATCCAAAAACCTTAAAGCCATGTTTATTAAGGAAACCGATAAAACTTTTGATAGCCAAAAGTGCTACAATAAAGGCCACTACGTTGCCAATAATCAACAGATTTGTTTGCTCGTGTGTGATGGTATTTCCTTCTTTATAAAAATCGTATAATTTTTTGGCAGTAGCCGCAAACATGGTAGGAACTGCTAAAAAGAAGGAAAATTCTGCTGCAACTTTTCGGCTTAATTTCTGACTCATACCGCCAACTATTGTAGCTCCGGAACGAGAAACGCCAGGAATCATTGCGATACATTGAAAGAAACCAATTTTTAGCGCCGTTAAATAAGTTACTTCTTCTTCCTCGTGGATAGTTGGATTGTTAAACCATTTATCGACAAATAATAATATAATACCGCCAATTAATAATGAAATGCCAACTGCTAAAGGGCTTTCCAATAGTTCATCAATTTTATCGCTTAATAATAAGCCAAAAATAGCCGCGGGTATAAATGCGACTAAAAGTTTAAAATAGAAGTTTATGGATTTAAAAAATCTTTTGAAGTATAAAACCACAACAGATAAAATAGCACCCAATTGAATGGCTACGGTAAATAGCTTTACAAATGGGTCGCTGGCTATTCCCATAAAAGATGAGCCAATAATCATGTGGCCAGTGCTCGAAACTGGTAAAAATTCAGTTAATCCTTCAATAATTGCAAGGATAATGGCTTCGAAAGAATTCATGTTCGTAATCGGGAAGTTTTGTATGAAAGAACACGCTTAATTGAATATTAAGCGTTTTCAAATTTATCCAAAGGGATGAAAATTATTTTTTTAAGATGGCATAAATACCAAAAGCGAAACCAAAAAGCACAACTAATGGCGCTAATAAAGTTCTGCGGAAATCATAAATATCGCCGGTTGTGCCCATCATTAAAATGAAACCTACAACTACAATTGCAATGCTGATTAATAATAACTGGTAATTTTTTTTAGTAAAAACCAATTCGCTTTTTGCTTCTTGTTGAGTAGATGCTGATTTTTTCTGTGCCATTATCTATATAAATTATAAGATTTTAAACGTAAATATTTGCTAACTGCAAACCAGGTGCTTATGCCTGTTATAAAGAAACCAATAATTATTAAACCAACGAATACAATTCCAAATTCTTTGTAATTGTTAAGGATTATAATTTCGGGCACCTCTTTGCGGGCATAAATTAAAGTTGCCAAAAGGATAATGATTGCAATAAACGCAGCGATTAATCCATGTAAAAAGGCAAATAATATAAAAGGACGTCTGATAAAATTTTTAGTTGCACCAACCAGCTGCATACTTTTAATTAAAAAGCGTTGCGAGTAAATTGCCAATCGGATAGTGTTGTTAATTAAGGCAATAGCAATTACCAGAAGAATTACCGCAAATGCTAAAATTACTAAGCCAATGGTATTAATGTTTTTATTTACCATATCAATTAAAGAACTTTGGTAAACAACTTCTTTTACTACCGGATTTTTAGAAATCTTGGCTTTTAAAGCTTCAATACTTTTATTGTTTGCAGATTCTGCTTTTAAGTAAACATCAAAAGTTGATGTTAAAGGGTTGTAGCCTAAAAAGTTAACAAAATCTTCTCCTAAATCCTGAGTTAAATTTCTGGCCGCTAATTCTTTGTTTACATATTGCGTTTGCTTAACGGCAGGGTCTGAATTTAAGTCTTTCTGAAAAGCTAAAACGTCCGCTTCTTTTGCACCTTCATCAACAATAATATTTAAAACAATGTTCTCTTTAACGTAGTTTGAAAGGTTTTTTGCATGTACAAGTACCAAGCCAAGAAGCCCAAGCATTAACAAAACCAACGCAATACTAAATATTGTAGAAATGTATATGGTTTTGGTTTTCTTAGATGCGTCGCTTACTTCGAATTCTTCCATGTATTTAAATTTGTTTTTTGCGAAAATATAAATTATACCTGATAAACTCCAATTAATCGGCCTTTAAATGAATAACAGCGTTCTGCCTAAAGCCATAATTTAGATAGTTTCATCATGCAGTTGTTAAGCCCTTTTTTTAAAAGCGGTACGAAATTTGGTAATTGGGCGTTATTAAATGGAACTAAAACTTAATCAAACCCAGATGAAAAAACAATTTACCATATTTTGCCTGTTTGTTTTAACAGCAACTACAATATTTTCTTGTAAAAAAGACGATAGTTCTTTAAAGGCCCGTATTATTGGAAAATGGACCGTTAATAAAATGGAAGTGAGTGGAAATACTAACACTGCACTCAACGGAACTTTCAATTATACAATTAATGATTACATGGATTTTAAATCGAATGATGATGACCAGGTTGAATTAAGTTTAAATAATCAGAGAACAATAGGTTCTTATACTGGTTCTCTGGGCAATGATTTTACAATGTCTTTTCCTGAGGGAATATCTTATTGCACAACATCTGTTATAACCACAAATCAATTGCAGTTTACCGCTAAAATTGATAAAACTAATATTGTTAAAGTATATTATTTATCACGATAGAAAATCTTAATCTCCCGATTATTTGCTTGCGCCATTGGTTAATTTAATCAGTGGCGCATTTTTTTTGTCCACTTTTCGTCATTGCTAGGTACGAAGCAATCTTTTGTAAAATAGATTGCTTCGTGCCTAGCAATGAGGGAGTGATATGGAAATTTGTTGTTATTTTCCACTAAAATCTGTGTTCCATGGCAAAATGGTAGCTAAAATTATGTTTCACTAAACCCCTTAATTTCCGTAATTTCGCCACTTCAAAAATTTAAAACTTGCAATGGATTACCAATTCAAAGAAATAGAACAGAAGTGGCAGAAATTTTGGGCCGATAATCAAACATTTAAAGCCGAAACTAATTCTGAAAAACCAAAATATTACGTGTTAGATATGTTTCCTTATCCATCTGGAGCAGGTTTACACGTTGGTCATCCGCTAGGTTACATTGCATCAGATATTTTTTCGAGATACAAACGCCTTAAAGGCTTTAATGTTTTGCACCCGATGGGTTACGATTCGTTTGGCTTACCAGCAGAACAATATGCTATTCAAACTGGTCAGCACCCGGCAATTACAACCGAAGCAAACATTGCAACTTATCGTCGACAGTTAGACCAAATTGGTTTTTCTTTTGATTGGAGCAGAGAAGTTCGCACCAGTGAACCATCGTATTATAAATGGACTCAGTGGATTTTTATGCAATTGTTTAATTCTTGGTATAACATCGAAACAGATAAGGCAGAAAATATTTCAACGCTCATAGAAAAATTTAATTCATCAGGCACAGCCGATGTAAAAGCAGTTTGCGATGAGGATGTAAAATCATTTTTGCCAAGCGATTGGGCAACTTTTACTGAAGAAGAAAAGCAAGTTGAATTGTTAAAATACCGCATGACTTACCTTAGAGAAAGTACCGTTAACTGGTGCCCGGCTTTGGGAACGGTTTTAGCAAATGACGAGGTGAAAGATGGTTTCTCTGAACGTGGTGGTTTTCCGGTTGAGCAAAAGAAAATGATGCAGTGGAGCATGAGGATTACAGCTTACTCTGATAGACTTTTGCAAGGTTTGGATACCATAGACTGGCCTGAACCAATAAAAGAAATGCAACGTAACTGGATTGGGAAAAGCGTAGGGGCATCTGTTAAGTTTAAAGTTGAAGGAAATGACAAACAAATTGAGGTTTTCACAACACGTGTTGATACAATTTTTGGTGTTTCATATTTAGTTTTAGCGCCAGAGCACGAATGGGTTGCTGAGCTAACTACGTCAGCGCAAAAACAAGATATCGAACATTATATTGCTCAAACTAAAAAGAAATCGGAATTAGACCGCATGGCGGATACAAAAACGGTTTCTGGAGCTTTTACCGGTACTTATGTAATTAACCCGGTTAACGATGAACGCGTGCCTTTGTGGATTGCAGATTACGTGCTTGCGGGTTATGGAACAGGTGCGGTTATGGGTGTGCCAAGTGGCGACCAACGCGATTGGTTATTTGCAACGCATTTTAATTTGCCAATTGTTCAAATTTTAGATGCTCAGCAAGATATTGAAATACAAGCCGACCCAACTAAAGAAGGGAAATATATAAACTCTGGTTTTATTAATGGATTAACTTATAAAGAAGCTGTTCCCTTTTTAAATAACTGGTTAGAAGAAAAAAATGCAGGCAAGGCTAAGGTTAATTTCCGCCAACGCGATGCAATTTTTGGCCGCCAACGTTATTGGGGTGAGCCAATTCCGGTTTACTTTAAAGATGGTTTGCCATATTTATTGCAAGAGGAAGAATTGCCTTTAATCTTGCCAGAAATTGATAAATATTTACCTACAGAAACTGGAGAACCACCTTTAGCGAGAGCAGAAGGATGGCGATATGGTGCCCCACCCCAACCCTCCCCAGAGGGGAGGGAGCTGAAAGACGCTTACCGTGCGAAAGCAGATCCAGCGATTTACACAAGTTTAAAAGAAAATGCAAAGTCGCATCGCTCAGAGCCAACTGAGGCTGAAAGTATTTTATGGCAACTTTTAAGAGATAACCAAACTGGAGTTAAATTCAGACGTCAACATCCTGTAGATAAATATATTGTTGATTTTATTTCGCTAAAAAAAGGATTAGTTGTCGAAGTTGATGGCGGTTATCATAATGTCGTTATTGAAGAAGATGCACAAAGAACTGAAGTGTTGGCTCTTTATAATTATGAGGTAATTAGATTTACAAATGAAGAAGTTATTGGAAACCCGGATGGGGTTGTTGCTCAAATTAAGCAGAAACTTGCCACAATGGATGATACAAAAGTCCTCCCTACCGGGGAGGATTTAGGTGGGGCTGGATATTCTTACGAGTTAAGCACCATGCCGGGTTGGGCAGGTAGTAGCTGGTATTGGTATCGCTATATGGATGCTAACAACAACAGTGATTTTGCTTCAAAAGAAGCTATTGAATATTGGAAAGATGTTGATTTATACATCGGTGGTTCGGAGCATGCAACCGGTCACTTATTGTACAGCCGTTTCTGGAACAAATTTTTGAAAGATTTAGGTTATACTAAAGAAGAAGAGCCTTTCAAAAAATTGATTAATCAGGGGATGATTCAGGGCAGAAGTAATTTTGTTTACAGAATTAATGACGAAGATGGCAGGCCAACAAATACTTATGTATCTGCCGGATTAAGAAAAGAATATAAAACTTCAGCACTACATGTTGATGTTAACATAGTTGAAAACGATAAATTAAACATTCAAAAATTCAGAGCTTGGAGACCAGAGTATAAAGATGCCATTCTTATTTTAGAGGACGGTTCAATCTCCTCCCCATCTGGGGGAGGCCGGGAGGGGGCTTCTGATTACGTTTGCGGTGTTGAAGTAGAAAAAATGTCTAAATCAAAATTCAATGTGGTTAATCCTGATGATTTGATTGAGCGTTACGGAGCCGATACTTTACGTATGTACGAGATGTTTTTAGGTCCGCTGGAGCAAAGTAAACCTTGGAATACAAATGGTATAGAAGGTGTGTTTAAATTCTTGCGTAAGTTCTGGAGATTATTCCACAATGAAGCATGGGAATTTACCGTTACAGATGCAGAGCCGACAAAAGCAGAGCTGAAATCATTGCATAAAATCATTAAAAAAGTTCAGGACGATATTGAGCGTTTCTCTTTCAATACTTCTGTATCAAGCTTTATGATTGCTGTAAACGAGCTAACAGATTTGAAATGCAACAAACGTTCTATTCTTCAAGATATGGTGGTAATTTTATCTCCATACGCACCTCACATCTGCGAAGAACTTTGGATACAACTAGGCAACGAAGCTGGAAGTTTGTCATACACAGCATTTCCAACTTTCAACCCTGAACATTTGGTTGAAGATGAATTTGCTTATCCGGTTTCCGTTAATGGTAAAATGAAAATGAATTTAAATTTAAGTTTGACATTGGCACAGCCAGAAGTGGAAACTATTTTACTGGCTAACGAGCAATTTCAGAAATTCTTAGATGGCAAAGCACCAAAGAAAATCATTTTTGTAAAAGGAAAGATTATTAATGTGGTTGTTTAAGTTTTTTAAGCTAAAAGGTTAAAGACTAAAGCGAAAAGCTTTCTAGCGATTTTTTTAAAAAGAAACCCCGAGTTGAATAAATCAATTCGGGGTTTTTCTGTTAAGGCTATCGTCATTGCGAGGCCCGAAGCAATCTTAAAACTATAGTTTTTCATAGCGATCGCATTAAGATTGCTTCGTGCCTTGCAATGACGACCGTTCGTGTTTGAGGAGCAGATATCTCTTTCATAATTCTTGGCATCTTGCAACATCCTTGCCATCAGGCTTTAGCCGACAGATAAAAAAACCGAGCTGTAATGTACAACTCGGGTTTTTAAGCAATTTGCAAAGAAGCTTTCCGTTTTGGTCCTTCAACTTTAAACTTTCCACTTTTTACTTTCCACTTTTTAATCTTTCTTTCTCCTATTCCCGCCAAACCTTCTGTTATTACTGGCATTACGAGGTTTGCCGCTCATGTTGCCATCGCCGCTGCCTTTTCTAGCGCCACCACCACCTTTCGATTGTGCTTGTGGTTTGCGTTTAACCTGGCTTTTTGCAATCATGTTTTGCCATGATAGGGGATAAGGATGGTCGTCAACAACTGGCAAAGTGATTTTTATCAGTTTCTGAATATCAATTAAATATTCGTTTTCTTCGGCATCGCAGAAAGAAATTGCAATTCCGTTTGCACCTGCACGACCAGTACGCCCAATCCTGTGTACATAAGATTCAGGAATATTTGGTAATTCGAAGTTAAACACGTGAGATAATTGGTCGATATCAATGCCACGGGCAGCAATATCGGTCGCCACCAAAACTCTAATTTTTCTATCCTTAAAATCAGTTAAAGCACGTTGACGGGCATTTTGCGATTTATTTCCATGAATGGCCGCCGCTTTAATTCCGGCATGCGCTAAATCCTTCACAATTCTATCTGCACCATGTTTAGTTCGTGTAAAAACTAAAGCCGTTTGGATGTTTTTATCTTCCAAAAGATGAATCAACAGCTTCTTTTTATCAGGTTTATCAACAAAATATACCGATTGAACAATGGTTTCGGCAGTTGAAGAAATTGGAGTAACCTCAACTTTAGTTGGGCTTGATAAAATAGTATTTGCTAACTTTTGAATTTCATCAGGCATGGTAGCCGAGAAAAATAAAGTCTGGCGTTTAGCAGGTAATTTAGCAACCACTCTTTTCACATCGTGGATAAAACCCATATCTAACATACGGTCGGCCTCATCTAAAACAAAAAGCTCGATAGTATTCAGGCTTATAAAACCCTGGTTCATTAAATCTAACAAACGTCCGGGTGTTGCCACTAAAATATCAACGCCTTTGCGTAAAGCTTCAACTTGCGAGTGTTGATTAACACCCCCAAAAATTACCAGACGGCGTAAGTTTAAATTATTTCCATAAGCTTTAAAACTTTCTTCAATTTGTATAGCAAGTTCGCGTGTTGGCGTTAAAACCAGGGCTTTAATGTTTTTGTTTGCTTTTGTGTTGATGTGTTTTTCGTGCAGTAATTGCAACATTGGAATGGCAAAAGCAGCAGTTTTACCTGTTCCTGTTTGTGCGCAACCTAATAAATCTTTTCCTTTTAAAATTGTTGGGATGGATTGCTCCTGTATTGGTGTTGGTTGTGTATAACCTTCTTTCTCAAGGGCCTTTAAAATGGGCTCAATGAGGTTTAATTCTTTGAATAACATGTATATATTTCTGTAATATTTATTGAAGAAGCTAGAACGATCAACTGTTGAAGGACTAACTTGCGGAGAGAATATGCCAATAGATTGGCAAGCCCTAATTCCTGCTTCGGTGGCAAATATACATTTTATAAATTGAATGCGAAAATAAGGGCTCTTGGCTTTGTAAACGAATGTTTATAAAACACATTTAACAAATTTTAACATTTATGTAGGATTTGAGCAGATTGTTTTGTAAGTTTAATTTGTCAAACGTATATCACTAACCAAATATACTATCTAATTATGAAAACTAATCTACCTATCCCTGTAGGATTATTTTCCTATGCTGTTAAAAACCAAATTTTATTTCTTCCTATCCACCCGATAAGATGTCATAGTGCGTGAGCCTTTGTTGTAGTTGATTTGACTCTAGTCTAGCAAAATAAACGATGATTTCTTTATTGCGATCGTCCTTTTACCTTAACTAAACAATTTAATCTTATGAAACAAAACCAATCTTTTGTTCAGAGGAGACTTCTCCTCTGGCTACTGGCCGTGCTGTTTGCGGTCGGGGCCAACGCCCAAACTAAAATTACGGGTAAAGTAATTGCCAGCGACGACCGACAGCCGGTTGTGGGTGCAAGTATTAAAATCAAAAATGGAGCAGGAGGAACCAGTACAGATGCAAATGGCGTTTTCACATTAAGTGCAAAGTCAACTGATGTACTGGTTGTTTCTTTTGTAGGTTACGCTCCGCAAGAAGTAACAGTTGGCAATCAAACCAATCTTAACATTACCTTAGCAATTGAAAACAATAACCTATCGGATGTTGTGGTTACGGGTTATTCATCACAGCGTAAAAAGGACTTAACAGGTGCTGTTGCGGTTGTAGATATGGGCTTATTAAAAGCGCAACCTGCAGCAAGTGCTGTTGAAGCATTGCAGGGTAAAGCTACAGGTGTTTCCATTATCAATGATGGTGCGCCAGGTTCTACACCTCAAATCAGGATTAGGGGTACAAGTACAATTAATAACAACGAACCACTCTATGTTATTGATGGTGTTCCTTTTGAAGGTAAACTTTCCTGGTTAAACCAAAACGACATAGAAAGTTTGCAGGTTTTAAAGGATGCTTCTTCTGCTTCAATTTATGGCTCTAGAGCTAATAACGGAGTTGTAATTATCACTACAAAAAAAGGTACAAGTGGTGCTCCAAAAATTACTGTAGATTCATATTATGGTACACAGGCGCCTCGCAAAGGCAGTTTCCCTGAAATGATGACACCTCAGCAATATGCTCAGTATGTTTTTGATAGTTACACCAATTCAGGTAAAGCAATTGCAGCTGGTCGTAATTATGGTTCTGGCCCAACACCTACATTGCCAGAATATTTAGTGGCGGGTTCTGTTTTAGGACAAGATGTTACGGCTGCAGATGCAGATCCATCGAAATATAATTACAGCCGCGACCCAAGTTTGTTCTATCAGATTACAAGGGCAAACAAAGCAGGTACAAACTGGTTTGATGAAATTACTAAAGCAGCTCCTATACAAAACTATCAGTTGGGTGCTACAGGTGGCTCTGAAAATGCTACATACGCTTTATCAGCTGGTTATTTAAATCAAAAAGGTACAATAGAATATACAGGATTTACACGGTATAACTTTAGATCAAATGCCACAGTAAATGCTTTCAATAAACGCGTACGTTTTGGCGAGAATGCACAATATAGTTATTCAGAAGGCTTTGGGTTCGGAGTAAATCCAAATACTCCAGGTGGCTATCAAGATCAGGGTAGTGCATTAGGTTGGGCTTATCGCATTCCTACAATTATTCCGGTTTACGATATAAACGGCAATTTTGCGGGTAGTCGTGGTAGTCAATTGGGTAATGCCGAAAATCCGCTAGCCTTTTTATATAGAGCTAAAGATAATGTGAATAAGAACAATTTCTTTTTCGGTAACATCTTCGCAGAAGGTGATATTGTTAAAGGTTTGGTACTAAAAACTAATTTTGGTATACGTTACGAAAACTATAATGGTTTATCAATGCGATATCCAAACCTTGAATTTTCAGAAGGAAATAATTCAAATAACCTTAACGAATATCAAGGCTACAATACCGAGTGGACATGGACCAATACCTTAAACTACACCGCCACATTTGCTGAAAAACACCGTTTAACCGCCTTGGTTGGAACTGAAGCCATACGCTCCAGATCGAGACAGTTAAATGCCGGAAGAAATGATTTCTTCTTATTGGGAGATTTAAATTATTACTACTTAAATACAGGCTCTTCTAATATCAGCAACTCAAGCACGGGTTCTATAGGCTCATTATTTTCACTATTTACAAAAATAGATTACTCATTTAACGATCGCTACCTGGCAAGTTTTACCCTTCGTAGAGATGGGTCATCAAACTTCGGACCTGCGAATAAATACGGGTTTTATCCTGCTGCAAGTGTAGCCTGGAGAATATCAGAAGAGTCATTCTTAAAAGATGCCAAATGGGTAAGTGATTTAAAACTTCGTGTAGGTTACGGACAAACCGGTAACCAGCGAATCCCGCCTTATCAATATATCAACAGATATCAAAGCTCCATCATTAACGCAGCGTATGCAGTAGGCGGTGGTAATACCCTAACTACTGGTGTATGGCAAAATGCATATCAAAATGCTGATGTTAAATGGGAATCTTTAAAGGCACTAAATGTAGGTATTGATTTTACCATATTTGATGGCAAGTTTGATGGTTCGATTGATGCATACAGTAAAAAAACTACTGATATGCTTTATAACCTTCCATTACCTGTTAGTGTTGTTGGCGGAGGAAGCGCACCTTTTGTTAACATTGGAGATATGAGCAACAAAGGGGTAGAATTTAATGTTGCTTACCATCATGGTCGCAAAGCTGATGACCCTTTCAAATTTGATGTAGGTTTAAATTTTTCTAAAAACGTAAATAAAATCGATAGACTTGCACCGGGTATTTTTAACCAGGTTTATGGAAACTACCGTAGTTTACAAACCAGCGTATTGCAACAAGATGCCGCTTTTGGTTCATTTTATGGCTATAAAACAAATGGAATTTACCAAAGCACGGCTGAGATTCAATCCGGACCATCATACGCAGGTGCACGTGTTGGCGGACTAAAATATATGGATATTAATGGCGATGGAATCATCGATCCAAAAGATAGAACCATTATTGGAGATCCGAATCCTGATTTTACTTATGGAGTTAACCTAAATGCATCTTATAAAAACTTTGATATTTCGGCTTTCTTATACGGTGTACAGGGAAATGATATTTTCGAGGCAACCCGTTACTTTACAGATTTTCCATCTTTCGATGGTGCTAAAAGTACACGTTTATTAAACGCCTGGAGTCCAACCAACAGATCGAGTAACATTCCTTCTGCTTATGCAGGTGCATCTGATGTAGAATTTGCTTCATCAAGCTACTATATTCAAAGTGGCAGCTTCTTGAGGCTTAAAAATATTCAGGTTGGCTACTCAATTCCGGTTAAAGTTTTCGGAACTAAATCTGGCGTTAGCCGCTTCAGGATTTATGCATCGGCAAGTAACTTATTTACCATTACAAAATATACCGGTTTAGATCCAGAGGTTACACAAATTACAGATACTTTTACTGCACCGGGTGTAGATCAGGGTGTATACCCTTCACCTCGCCAGTTTTTATTAGGTATTAACGTTGGATTTTAATTAAAAAGATAAAGATGAAACATATAAAAAATATATTCCTTTTCTTTCTGATACTAAGCTTTGTATCCTGCAAGAAAGACTTCCTTACGCTAAACCCTCAGGCTGAACTTACAGCAGAACAATTAACTTCTCAGGATGGAGTAGAGGGTTTATTAGTTGGTGCTTATGGTTTACTAAATGGTAATATTAATGGTACCTGGGGCAATTATGCGGCAGCACCAAGTCAATGGCTTATTGGCGAAGTAGCATCTGATAATGCACACAAAGGAAGTAGTGTTGGCGACCAGCCAAACATGAATGCAATTGAGCAACATGCTCCAACAAGTACTAATGATAACCTTTCTTTACTTTACAACAGGTGTTTTGAAGGTGTTCAACGTTGTAATAACACCCTTAAAATTCTGGCTGATTTACAAGCTGGAAAGGGAACTACAAAATTTGCTGATGCTAGAGCTAAGGAAATTCAAGGTGAAGCAAGGTTGCTTAGGGCACACTATTATTTCTTTTTAGTAAGGGTATTTAAGTTGGTGCCTTATGTTACCGAAGCTAATTCGGGCACTTTTGTTCCTAACGATAAGGATATCTATCCAAACATTATCGACGACCTGCAATTTGCTGTAGCAAACCTTAACACCACAAAACCAAAAAATCAAAAAGGAAGAATGGATAAATATGCAGCACAAGCTTATTTAGGTAAGGTTTTACTTTATCAAAAACGCTATGCTGAAGCATATACGCAACTAAATGCGGTAATTCTTGCCAAACCGGATTTAACCACTTTACCTTATAATGATAACTTCGATATTACGAAGGAAGATGGTCCTGAATCTATTGTTGTTGTGGAAAACTCAGTTGGTACTGATGGTACCGGAGGTGAAAATGGAAACGTTGGCGACATGTTAAACTTTCCTTATGGTGGTGCAACGCCAATAAACTGCTGCGGATTTTTCCAACCGACTTTAGATTTAGCAAATTCATTTAAAGTAAATGCAGCAGGAATTCCTTTGTTGGACGGAAGTTATCGTACCAATCCTTACCTATCTGATTTAGGTTTAACAGGTGCTGCGAAAACGAATTATCAGGTAGATAGAACCTTGGCGCTAGATCCACGTATTGAATCAACAATTGGTCGTCGTGGCGTTCCATATCGCGATTGGGGAATTATGGCTGGAGATAGCTGGATTAGAGATGCTAGTAACGGCGGACCATTCGTAGCGGTTAAAAATTCTATCGAAGCTTCTCAAATTGCATCTGGCACTGCACCAGGTTCTACCAACGTTACGGGTTTAAATGTTAACCTTATTCGTTTGGCTGATATTTATTTAATGGCAGCAGAATGTGCAGTTGAAACAAGCGATTTACCAAGGGCATTAGCTTTGGTTAATGCAGTTAGATTACGTGCTGCAAAGATTGTTCCGGCTACAATAAATGGATCTGCCGCTGCGGTTTACAGGGTAAATCCGTACCCGGCTTTTCCAAATGCTGATTATGCCCGCAACGCTGTTCGCTTTGAGAGAAGATTAGAGCTAGCCATGGAAGGTCACCGCTTTTTCGATTTAGTAAGATGGGGTATTGCAAAACAAACTTTAGAAAGTTATTTCACTTTTGAGGGTGGTTATTTCGATTATTTAAAAGGAATTACATTCGAAACGAGAGATGAGCATTTCCCGCTTCCACAAGATCAGATTGACAGAAGTAACGGTACTTTAAAGCAAAGTCCGGGTTATTAATAGGTAATTAACTTAATGTAGAAGGGCAGAAGTATTAATTCTGCCCTTTTTTCATTTAAGTACTTTTAAATACTACTACTTATCTTCCTTAAATTTACTGAAACAAATTAAGGCAATCAGGCACAACACGAAACCCACAATGCCATTAAGGCGTAAGCCATAATCATTACCAGGGTCTTTACCATAAATGGTTAGCATAGCAAAAATGGCTATTCCTAAGGTTTGGCCAAGTTTTACAAACAAATACTTCACCGCAAAAAACATCCCTTCATGGTTTTCTCCGGTTTCTAAAGTATCTTTTTGAGCAATATCTGCTAAAATTGCCGTTGGTAAGATGCCTAAAGCAGCCAATGGAAATGATGCAGAAAGCACCAACAGATAAATTTGAGTTTGTGGCGGTAATGGCAACTTCCCTAAAAAGAAAATCGTTATAAAAATGATGCAGAGTACTGCAAATGCCAGTAACACGAATGGCTTTTTGCCAAATTTCGCCGAACCAAAATTAACTATCGGATAAAATAAAAGCGAAAATAATACCATTGCACCCATAAACTTTCCGCCATCAGATTCTGGCAAACCGAGTAAAACTGTGCAAAAAAACAGCAACCCGCTCGATATTATGCTTAAAGCGGTATAAAAAGCAAAATCAGAGATTAAATAATATTTAAAATTGCCATTTTTAAATGTGCTTACAATAGCAGGCCACAGCGGTATGTGTGTAGGCTTTGCAGTTGAATATTCTTTTTCGTTAATAAAAATTATGGGCAGTAACATTACTATTCCTGATAAAATGCATAAGCCCCAAATAGCAATCTGTACAGCTTCACTTCTGTTGGCTACGCTAAAGTAACTTTCTACCAAATCGGCAAAATTATTTGTACAAGCCGATAAAATTATCCCTATAACGAACCCAACTTGTTGATAACTGGAGAGCTTAACTTTTTGGTTTGGGGTTTGTGTTACTTCTGCTAAAAGTGCGTTATAAGGTATAATATAGGTTGTTACAGAAACAAAGAATAGGCAGAGCATAATTGTTAACCACCACGCATTATGCAAACTTTCTCCTTTTTGTAATGGATAAAAAACTAAAGCGCAAAAAATCATAGCCGGGATAATTGCCCATTTCATAAAAGGCATCCTTCTGCCGTTCGGATTCTGGCTTGCATCACTTCTGGAAGCAATAAATGGGTCGAAAACGGCGTCAACTAATCTGCCAGATGCAGCTATAATGGAAAGAATATTAAAGGCCCCAAATAATACCAACTGTGGTACTAAGGTGGGTAATCCTGCATTACTTGGTGGTAGATAGAAATAGGGTAACATCACAATGATAATGTTTGTCATTGTGCTCCAACCTATCATCCCGGCAGCATAAGCGATTTGTTTACCAAAGGAAAGCGATTTTAGATGCATTTTTATCATTAGGTGCTTACTCCAATTAGCTATAATAAGTTATTGTTTATAACTTTGAGTTTAGCAAATATACAATTGAATTATCTCTTATTACCATGATGATGTTTAGGAAAATTGTAGTTTTCTTGTATTTAATTTCTTTGTCTGTAGATAGCTTTTGCCAAAAGGCTTTTCCGCAGATAGACCATATGATTGATTCGGCCAAAAAAGTTGTAAATGTTGATTCGAGTAATCTATTATTTACAAAAGCATTAGCACAATCGGAGGCCGCTAATTACCAAGATGGTGTTGCGCAAGCCATACTTTACCAGGCTGTAAACTTTTATAATTCTAACGATTTTGTTAAAACACTCAAGTGGCTTGATAAATGGGAAGCAGTAATCTATAAAACAGAAAACAGCTTTAGAATTTCGCATTATTTAGCCTTAAAGGGAAGTTGTTATGGAGGTTTATTTTATTTCGATAAAAGTAATCAATATCTAAAAGAAGCTTTAATTTATGCTGATAAAATAAAAGATAATGATGAGCATTATAGTAGTTTAGGGCGGATTTATATAATAATGGGTACCAATTTAGAATTAGATTCTAAAAGAAAAAATAATCCTGATTCGGTGCTGTTTTATAAAAAGAAGAGCTATTTAATGCAGCGTAAAATTATCGGCGGTGGCTCTAATAAAGTTGGTTTAATCATTCAGACCATTGCCGTTGGAAATCAATTTTTAGAGATGGGCAGAGAAGATTCTGCTAAACATTATCTTCAAATAGGATTAGGACTAGCAAAACAGTATAACTTCGAAAAGTTTGCTGCTGAGTCTTATATCTCTCTAGGTTCAATTCAATATAAAAGAAAAAATTACGACAGTGCTTTAGTTTACTTCAACAAATTACATGCGGTTGCCTCGGAAACAAAAAATGGCTTATTGGTTAAAGATAGTTATGAATTATTATCAAAAACTTACGAGCAGCTCGGCAGGCAAATTGAGTCCGTTTTATACCTTAAAAAGTATAAAGCCATTTCAGATAGTTTAGCCAGAAAAAATAAATTAGAATCAACAATTCCAGCTGATATGCTTTTGGATGAGCAAGATAAGCAGCATAATAGTAAAGAGCGGAATTATATTTTTATCATCGCATGCTCTATCTGTTTACTCATTTTAGC
Source organism: Pedobacter sp. Leaf170 (assembly GCF_920984665.1). Lineage (GTDB taxonomy): Bacteria > Bacteroidota > Bacteroidia > Sphingobacteriales > Sphingobacteriaceae > Pedobacter. Next base: position 55,752 of record NZ_CAKLBP010000010.1, on the reverse strand, counting down.
AATTGTTATCATCCGTTTATTAATTTACAGGCAAAGCCGGATGCTTAAAATCCATAACGGAAGGCTTGAGGAGATGCAAATTAAACTAGAATCTGCACAAAATCCTACTTTAAAAGAACCAATAGATGAAAATGCGCTAAATGCTGTAATCCTTTTGGCGATGAATAACGACCCTGCATTCTTGATAAAATTTAAAGAAATTGACGGCCATTTTATTGAAAAATTAATGACTATCCAGCCAGCTTTTGTAACTTCCGATTTAATAATGTGTGCACAATTACGTCTTGGTTTCTATACTAAAGAGATTGCAAGGTATATGAAAATTTCTGTAAGAGCCGTTGAAAATAGAAAGTATAGAATTAGGAAAAAGCTAGATATTTCATCGAACGAAGACATTAATGTTTGGATGTTAAATCTTTAGTTTGTAGAGATTTAATTGCTTGAGCGTATTTGAGTAGGGCGTGAGTAGATAGTAGTAGTTGATTTTCTTTAAAAGAATTGAACTTTGTGATGAAATCTAACCGTCACAGAAAATGTATTACATCACATCCCATCGATTATTATCGATAGCAATTCAAAGAATTTTCCTGTCAGTAATTTTTTGTTCGTTTATCTATGCTACCAAAGCGCAACCTTTACCTTTTTTCGGCGAAACATCTAATGGCAATTCTATCAGTTTAAGACGAATTTTAGATTGGGGAAAAGAAAACAAATTTAAATTTGATAAGGTCTTCGAAAATTATGGTTCAGAGTTTGATTTTCAGAGATTTCATCCTAACTACCCTTCTTTCCAATTAATTGCTTCTAATTCAAGCTTAGTTTACACTAGAACTAATACCGCGAAAATTAACTGCTTTGAAGATTTTTTTACCCTTGTATTAGATGATTCTGTTTTTCTTTTAATGATTCCCGTGGCCATTACAGCATTTTATTTTCTTCGGAAGAAAGTGTAGAAGCCTACTATTTTTTACGCCTTAAAAAATTGGTTATAAAGTAAATGCATAAAAAACCAACAAAAATATAAAGCCCGTTTAAGGCCGCGTTCGGGTCATCAGCATAAATACTAAAAGCCACAAAAGTATAGGCGGCAATAAAGATAATTGGTAAAACCGGGTATAAGGGTACAGTATAAATGGTCTTTTTATCAAGATGTGCAGTACGCTTTCTTAATATAAAAATTGTTGCCGCAGAACTAGCCATGCTAATGCTTTCCAAGAAAATTGTATAGTTTAAAATCTTATCGAAGGTTTTTGCATAAAAAATTATAATAACCGAAATAAGCGCAAAAACAGTTAAACTCACACTTATCACTTCTGTTCTTTTGTTCATTCGGCTAAACACTTTTGGTAAAGCCCCTTCTTCTCCCATAGCAAACATTGCCCTTGGGTTGCTTAATAAATTTACGTTTACGTAACCCATAACTGAAACAAAAATAATTACCGAAAGCATCTTAAAACCTGCCGGGCCAAATATTTTGGAAGCAAGAATTGCAGCAATACTCTCAGCAGTTTTTAATTGCTCAAAACCAATTACTTTAACGTAAACATAATTCAGCGCCATGTAAAGCGTAACAATTATGGTTAAACCGATGATTATTGAACGTGGTATAACCTTTTTTGCCTCAGTAACTTCGCCACCAAAATTTATAGTTTGGGCATAACCTGCATAAGAGAATGAAACCGCAATTAAACACAAGCCTAATGCTTTACCATAATCTGCCCAACTCGGTAAGCTGTTATTTGTAATTTTAAAAACGGGTGTAATGCTTTGTGTGGTTTCAGCAAAGAAAATGGCGCAGATTAAGATTAAAATTAAACCAATTTTAATAAGTGTTAATACATTTTGGGTTTTAGAGCTTGCTTTTAAGCCTAATAAGTTGATGAAATAAAAAACCAAAATCGTTGTTATTGCTATTGCTACCCGATAGGTTTCATTTTGCATATCGGCAGGCAGAATTATTTTACCCAAATATTCTGCACCTATTATAGAAATTGCCGCTACAGATGCAGCGCTTGAAATTAAAACTATACAATTTATAGCAAAGGCAATTGATGGATGGTATGCTTTTGAAAAGATTTTATAATAACCACCAGTAACAGGTAATCGTGAACCAATTTCGGCATAAGTTAAAGCACCGCAGAAAGCTACAAAACCTCCTATAAACCATGCTAAGTAAAATAATTCTGGAATTTGAGCTTTCGCTGCCACGTTTACGGGCGTACGAAAAATGCCCATACCTATAACCAAACTCACCACTATCATGGATAAATCAAAGAGCGAAAGTTGCTTTTTTTGTTGCATCAAAAAGGGAAATAAAATATGGGTTGAAGATATGAAAATATGGTGGATGTACGATGTACGATGTTTGGGGGATGATGTGAAATGTAGGATGGGGAATTGATTGTAGTTCGTTCATTATCCATTTTACTTTTTACATATCGATTGTTGAAATTACTTTCCTCTGCTTGGAAGATAAATTCTTCTAAAATGCCTATTTTAGCAAAGTTTTTTACCCCGATTGCAAACAACATAATTTATGGCAGAAGTAATTTATAACGACGATAGTATTCGCTCATTAGATTGGAAAGAACACATCAGATTGCGCCCCGGTATGTATATTGGTAAGCTTGGTGATGGTTCTGCACAAGACGATGGAATTTATGTTTTACTTAAGGAAATAGTAGATAACTCTATAGATGAGTTTGTTATGGGTACCGGAAAAACCATCGAAATCACAGTTTCTGAACAAAAGATTAATGTCCGGGATTATGGTCGGGGTATCCCTTTGGGTAAAGTTATCGATTGCGTAAGTAAAATTAATACCGGAGGTAAATACGATAGTAATGCTTTCCAAAAATCTGTTGGTTTAAATGGTGTGGGTACAAAAGCTGTTAATGCTTTATCTACCAGTTTTACAGTACAATCTTATCGTGATGGAAAAACTAAAAAGGTAGAGTTTTCGAAAGGAGAGATTGTAAGCGAACAGCCGGTTATTGATACCACTCAGCGAAATGGTACGGCGATTACTTTTTATCCAGATGAAACTATTTTTAGAAATTACCATTACATACCAGATTTTGTAGAAAGTATGGTTTGGAATTATGTATTTCTGAATACAGGTTTAACCATAAATTTTAATGGTCAGAAGTATTTTTCTGAAAGAGGTCTTTATGATTTGCTTTCTAAATTTAACAAACCTGAAGAGATACGTTATCCAATTATACACATGGTTGGTAACGATATCGAAATTGCAATGACTCATGGTCAGCAGTATGGCGAAGATTACCATTCTTTTGTAAACGGGCAACATACAACACAAGGAGGAACGCATCAGGCAGCTTTTAGGGCTGCAGTAGTTAAAACCGTACGTGAGTTTTTCAAAAAGGAATTTGAAGCATCTGATGTTCGTTCATCAATTATTGCAGCCATTTCAGTTCGTGTTCAAGAGCCCGTTTTCGAATCGCAAACAAAAACCAAGTTAGGTTCTCAAAATATGGGTCCTGATGGGCCATCGGTGGCTACATTTATCAACGATTTTGTTAAAAAAGAATTGGATGATTATCTGCACAAAAACCCTGATGTTGCTGATGCCTTGTTAAAACGCATTAACCAATCCGAAAGAGAACGTAAAGATATTGCCGGCATTAAAAAGCTGGCAAATGATAGAGCAAAAAAAGCATCATTACATAATAAAAAGCTTCGCGATTGTAAGGTACATTTTAACACAACACATGAGAAGCGATATGAAACAACTTTGTTCATTACCGAAGGTGATTCTGCATCTGGCTCAATTACAAAATCTCGAGATGTAGATTGTCAGGCTGTTTTCAGTTTAAAAGGAAAACCCCTAAACTGTTACGAATTAACGAAAAAGGTTGTTTACGAAAATGAAGAATTTAACCTTTTACAGCATGCTTTAAATATTGAAGATGGTTTAGAGGGCTTACATTACAACAATATCGTAATTGCTACTGATGCCGATGTTGATGGTATGCACATCAGATTATTAATGATGACTTTCTTTCTTCAGTTTTTTCCTGATTTGGTAAAAGCAGGACATGTTTACATATTACAAACACCGCTTTTCAGGGTTAGAAATAAAAAAGAAACCATTTACTGTTATAGTGATGAAGAGCGAAAAAATGCAATTCAGAAACTTGGCAATAAACCAGAAATTACTCGTTTTAAAGGTTTGGGTGAAATTTCTCCAGATGAATTTGGTTTGTTTATCGGTAAAGACATCAGGCTTGACCCTGTTATTTTAAAAGACCAAACCATTAAAAGTTTGCTTGAGTATTATATGGGAAAAAATACGCCGGATAGACAGCAACACATTATTAGAAACCTGCGTGTTGAAAAAGATGAAGTAACTGAGGAGCCGAAAATTATTGATGAAGTAGCTTAAATTAAAAACTTGCATTATTGAATTTGTTAGGGTATTTTTGTTAGTACCAAACCATTAAACACATCCCTGTTGTTTGATTGATTTTCCGTGATTTTGACAATTATGTTTCATAATTATTAAAATCAAACCGCTTGAAATCTACCCGAAATTCTGCCACAAAATATTTAATCATAGTGCTTTTAATTTTAGTTGTTTTTGCAATAAGTACAGGCTTGTTCATAAATTTTTCTAAAGTGCCACTATTAAAATCGGTTCATAAAATTGTTCGGGTACAGAATGATTTTACGAAGCTGGATAGCTGTATTTTTAAACTCTACAACGCAGAAAATAGCTGCAGAATGTATGTTGTTAGTGGAAATAAAAAATACTACGATTTATACGTAAGTCAGATAAAGGAAATTACCACAATACTGGATGGCATAGAGAGTGATAATGAAAATGAAAAAGCCAGTCAAACTGATAACTTTAACGCTTTAATTGTACAAAAGGAGTTAAGAACCAATCAATTTATCCACCTAAGGAAGCTTGCAGATAGTCTTATTAATTTCTCTGTTAAGGTGGATGATAGAGTTGATGTGGAAGATCCGAAAGAAAATTTATTTACAACCAGGCAATTTAAAAGCATAGTAACCATTGATACTATAAAGCCAGCAGCTGTAGCCCAAACAAGGAGAAAGCTATTAGGGAGAATCTTTGCTGCAATTGGAAACAAGAAAGCTAAAGCGGTTGATACCTCAAAATCCACCTTGGTTAAAACGGCTATCTCTGCTGATACCTCGTCTGTAAGCATTGCCTATAACAAACTTCAGCTCAAATTAATTAACGATTATTACAAAAAGCTTTATCGTTTAAATAGAAATTTGAAGTATAAGGAATGGGCGCTTCTGGATTTAAACCATCAAATAATTGAAACCATTGTTAAAAATCTGAATCAATATAAGGTTAACGAAAAAACCTATTACGATACTATACAGGAAGATTTAAATGTTAAAACCTTTAAAACCGTAGATAGACTGGATAAATTCACGAAGGTTTTACTCGGATTATCGTTTCTATTGCTAATCTGCATTCTGTATGCAATTTATAGATTATACCGTAAAGAAATTGCACTAATTACTTACAGCAATAAATCAAAACTATATGCCCTTTCTAAAAGTAGGTTTTTAGCAAACATGAGTCACGAAATACGTACGCCGCTTAATTCTATTGTGGGCTTTTCTGAGCAACTAACACAGGTAAACTTGCCTGCAGAGCAAAATGAGCAGGTTTCAGCTATTCGTAAATCATCCGTTATGCTGCTCGATGTTGTTAATGATATTTTAGACTTCTCGAAATATGAAACCGGAAAAGTTAATTTCGAGCAACTCCCATTTTCTCCATTGGTTGCCATTGTTGATGTTTTCGACAGCATGAGGATTCAGGCGGAAAAAAAGAAACTTAATTTTGTAATTGCTGCACCAGCGGATAAGGATATTTATGTGCTTGGCGATTCGCTCAGGTTAAAACAAATTGTAATGAACCTTTTAAGTAATGCAATTAAATTTACGCAAAATGGTAATGTTACATTAAAGGCGGAACTTAAGAAAAAAGATGAAAAAAATGTATTGCTACAAGTTAGCGTTAGCGATACTGGTTCTGGTATAAGTGATGTAGACCAAAAGATTATTTTTGATGAGTTTGCCCAGGCCTATTATTCTTCTACAAAAGAAAAACAGCAAGGAACTGGCTTAGGTTTAGCCATCTGTAAAAAAATTGTTGAGTTTCATGGTGGTCATATTACTTTATCAAGTGAAGAAGGAAAAGGCTCTGTTTTTAGTTTTGAGATTCCTTATCAGTTAACAGATAAATCACTCAACGTTGAAGAAAAATCAGAACTCTCTGCAGAAGAGCTTCAAAGACTTGTTGGGAAAAATATTCTTGTGGCTGATGATAATGTTTTGAACATCCTTTTGGCTACAACAATTCTTAAGAAATACAAGCTAAACTTTGATGCAGCTAAAAACGGCCTGCAGGCATTTGAGCTTTTTAGCGAAAACAATTACGATATTATTTTAACGGATATTCAAATGCCTGAACTTGGAGGCATAGAACTTACCAAACTTATACGTTCTTATAGTAATGAAAGTAAAAGGAGTATTCCTATTTTAGGTGTTACAGCTAATGTAATGCAAGAAGATAGAGCTAAATACCTTGAATCTGGTATGAATGAACTGGTTTTAAAACCATTCCTCGAAAAAGAACTATTAGAGAAAATTTTAAAGTTTGTTTAAAATCTAAATTTAACCTTTTGGTGCATTGATGGTATCTTCAGGATGTTGTGGTGGCAACACATCTACACTCTTCTCTACAATGGTTATTTTGGTAAAAACAGCGTACTTACTTGGGGCAATTCCGCCATCATATTTCTCGGCATAAGCCTGAGTAAATTCGGCACCGAAGTATAAAATTACGGATGTGTAGTAAATCCAGAGTAATATTACAATAATAGAACCTGCGGCACCAAATGCAGAAACAGTAGTTCCTTTTTCTATGTATATACCGATTAAATATTTACCCAGGCTAAAAAGCAAAGCAGTAAATAATGCACCAATAATTGCTGATTTCCATTTGATATTCACATCGGGCAGTACTTTAAATATGATCGTAAATACAGCGGTTACCGCAGCAAGCGTTAAAGCATTATTTAAAATATAGATCAGTAAAGCCATAGTATCGTTGGCTACAGGAATAACCTCATCTATTTCTGTTTGAGATATTAAGGACACTAATTTATCGCCTAGGCCAACAACCAGGCTATTTATAACCAATGATACCAATAGTAAAAAACCCATTGATACAATTAGGGAGAAGGATAATAGCCTATTTGTAAGCATTTTTAACCAGCCTTTTTTAGGCATGGCTTTAACTTTCCAAATCAGGTTTATGCTATCCTGAATTTCGATAAAAATAACAGTAGCTCCGATAATTAGCGTAGTAATACCAATAATTAAACCGATGGTAGATTGACCTGATTTATTGGCATTATCTACAAAGCCTTGTATTTGCGTTGCCGCATCAGGGCCAACTAAATCAGATATTTCATTAAAAAATTTATCTCTGGTTTTCATTGCTTCGCCAAAAAAAAGGGTTGCTGAAGCGAGTATAATTATGATTAAGGGCGTAAGCGAAAAAATGGTGTAATAGGCAAGGGCGGCACTCAATTTCATCACTCTATCTTCTGCAAAACCCTTTCCTGCGGCTACAAGCAAATGATATAATGCAATAAAGAAGCTTTTTATTTTATTGAGTAATTTCATAAATCGATTAAAACGGATATCCGATACCAATATTAAAAATTAAATTCTGTCTGCGCCAATCTTTGTTTCCGAAGGAGATATCATCAAATACCCATCTCTGTCCCTCGGGTAAGTATGGTTTGCGTATTGGAAAGGCAACATCTAAGCGAACTACAAATATAGTGGCATCTACACGTAAGCCTGCACCCGTACCTACAGCTAACTCATTTAATGTGTTTTTTAGTTTAAATTCTGAACCCGGTCTAAGCGGATCTTCTTTTCGCAACCAAACGTTACCAGCATCTACAAATAATGCGCCATATAAAACACTTACCAGTTTAAAACGTAATTCAGAATTAAGCATTAATTTAACATCACCACCTTGGTCTGCAAATAGGGCATTATCCGGAACTTTATATGTTCCCGGGCCTAAGGTTCTGGCTGGAAATGCCCGGATATCATTACTTCCGCCGGCAAAAAACTGTCTGACAAATGGGAGCGAGGTACTATTACCATAGGCATAGCCATAACCAATATTTAATCTGTTTGCCCAGGTTACATTTCTGTTAACTTTATAATAATCCCTTAAATCAGCTTCTAAACGAACAAATTGTGTAAGTGGTGTATTAAACAAAGTTTTCTGACCCAAATTATTTGTTGGTGTAAATAATCCCCAAACATTACCACCGGTTTCAATCCCACCAAAGAAATATGTATTATTTCTTCTGTTAGTTTCCATCTGGTTGGTATAGGTAAAATTGTAGTTGCTACCAATAATAAATTGATTTTCTAGAGTTGCTCTTAGTAATGGATTTTCTGTAAAAAGTCTGGTTCTCGTAGTATCAGATGGGAAACGTGTAGAAATATAACTAAGGGATATAGGATTAAAATTATGCTCTTTGTATAAGTTCTCCTTAAAATTATACCCAAACTCACCTTTAAATGCGTTTAAAGTGTACTCGCCACCTCTATTTAACATCTGATAAGAAAGAGAAGCAATTGTTTTTGGTATAAATGCAGTAGTACTATTTGGTTTGTAAAACGGAACAATAAACCTTGGGAAGGTTAATTTTCCTTCTGCTGTTAGCGATAATGAATTTCTACCTAAAGATGTTCCTCGTGTTTGCGTTTCAAAACCTCCGCTAACGCTTACATCCAATTGTTCTGCACCTCTAAAAAGGTTTCTGGTGGTTTGCGTAACCTTAACTTCAGAGCCTACAAAGTTGTTAGATTTACTGGTTCCGGTAACTGAAAAAGTTAAAGAGTTTTTCTTTAAAGGCGTTAGATAAATATTTAAATCTAATTGATTGTTTTTGAAACTATCCACAGGTAAAAACTCAGCTCTTACATCCTGAAAGGCATTTATATTAACCATTCTATTTAAAGATTGGTTATGATCTCTACGGTTGTATAATTCGCCTTTCTGAAAGAAAACTAAACGATCAAATAACCTTGGTTTAAAGGTGTTCCTATCATCATAAATATTAAAATCGTGGTATTGTAAGGGTTGCAATTTCCTTAAGGCAGAGTCTCTCCTTAAAGTATAATTTGGATATATGTTGATGTTTTTGATTGTATAAGGTTTTACACCTGCATCCGGTGCAATATCTTTAACCTTAACCGTTACATTCACCAGGTTTTTACCTATTGTACTATCAACCTGCATTATTAGGTAATCCGGGCTGAAATAAAAATAACCGTTTTCCTTTAAATCGTTATCAATTCTAATTCGCTCGTTTTTATAAACATCCAAGTCATAATAATCGCCAACTTTTAAAAGCGTTTTTTCTTTATTCTGGTTGATGATTCTGGTTAAAACTCCTGAATCTGGCGGGAAATTTACCTTATTTATTTTATATCTATTACCTGTAACTGCAGTGTAAATGGCTTTAGCTTTTTTATCTTTTACTACAGTATCTCCGGTAACCGAAGCTTGCAGATAACCTTCGCTAATCAAATAACTTGTTAAAACATCGTTGTTATATTTTAACTTAACCTCACTTAAAAGTACAGGTGGCTCACCTTGTTTTCGTAACCAGTTTTTAAAACCTTTTGGTTTTTTGGGTTCGCCTGCAAGATTATAAATGCCAAGTTTATATTTTATACCAAGTATAGATTTATTTGGACGAGGACGGGTTTTGCTCTCCAAATCTGCTTTAACCTGTTTTTCGTCTTCTATTTTTCCAGCAGAATCAGGATTAATTTTAACCTCGGCACCAGTATATAATGCTTGCCCGGGTTTTAAAGATTTTGTACTACTACAACCCGCATAAACTAAACAGGCCAATAAAAATAAAAGCGGTCTAGTTAGTTTTCTCATCTTGTGCTTTCTGTTCAATGTTTCTAGTTCTTCTTACTCGTTTCTTTTGAAATATCTCTTTAAATTTATTGTAGTCTACAACCAGGGTAAAACCTAAGCCGGTTTCAATAATCTGACCTTGTACAATAACATCGTTCTGGTTTCTTCTGTAAGCTCTTAAGCGGTATCTTCCATCAGCCGATAAAGCATATTCTACGTTAACGTTTCCTGCTATATCGGTCGATTTTTCTCCGGGGGCTTGTGGTCCTTCCAAAGCAAAAGAGCTTCCAACCGAAACAGTTAATCTATCATTCAATAATTTTTTTGATAAACCAACTTCTAAATCTGTTTTTTGCTGTAAAGAACCAGTTGAGTAATCTTCTGATGAATTCACACCAAAATTTAAATCAACACCTTGTATCAAATCAGATGTTAAGTTATTTAATTGCTCTGTTAACAACTTGCTTACACTTGAGCGTGCAAGTGTAGAAACACCGCCACCGCCGCCGGCTAAACTTTGGAACGGGTTACTGGCAATAAATCTGTTTAGAGCCAATAAAGCGAAAACTTGTTTGTTTAACTCACTCTCATTACGGTTAACGTTAATTAATTTGGTGTAAACCTGTCCACTCAGTGCATTACGTTCATTTTCTGGCAAATCTATTTTAAAAGAAATGGTAGGTTTCAATAATTCGCCTTTCATCATTAAATAAACCTGAAATGGCAATTTGGTTTTAGCTTCGTAAAGATCTGGCTGATTCAACAAATCGATTGGCGCTGCATTTACTTCGTATAACGCACTCAAATTAACGTTTGCAGTTGTTGGTTCACCAGTCCAGTTTATTGTACTACCTTTTACTAATCTAAATGCTTTTTTCCCTAACGGACCAACAGATAGGTTGTATGAACCATCTATAATTTCATAACGACCTGTTAAACTAACTTTGCCGCTTGGGTCTATGGTTGCATTCAGGTTAGCATCGCCTTTAACGTTTAAAGCATCACCATTTGATGGATCTACAACCACATTAAGTTCAGCCTCTGGGTCTACAATAATATTTGCGACCAGATTGATACCCTTAATTGGAGATTTACTTAGGCTATCTACTTTTAAAGCCCTTTGTCCGTTAAACGGTGGCGCATCTGCATCAATAAACTGAACAATACCTTCCTGATCTATTATGGCCGGGTCGTTTGCAGGCAATGCAAAAAAGAATTTAGTTCCTTTATTTACATTTACCTTCATATTTACATCTGGTTGGTTTAAATCGCCACGAACTTTTATGTTACTGGTTAAAAACACAGTTCCGTAAATCATTTCATTATCTGCAGAAGTAGAATTTAATGCCCTGAAATTATCAGTTCTAATATCTAAACCGAAACGGTAGCTTTTGTAGTCTTTTGTGTAAACCTTACCATTAATGGTTGCTTTTTGGTTTAAAGAATCTATCAATGTAAAGTTATTGAAACTGATGCCTTCATTCGTAAACGATATTTTCTCATTAGGCATTCTGAAATAAGAATTTACATAAGCAACATTTATTCCTGCATTGTTAAAAGTTAAATCACCCAAAATTCTTGGAGCAGTTAAAGCGCCTTTAACTGTAAGCGCACCAGTTAAGGTTCCGGTTCCATTTTTTAGCTGACCTTGAGATAAACTCTCAATGTTTTTCATCTCGATTTTATCGATATTAACTGTTAAATCTAATGCACTTTGCGGAGCAGTGTAATAAAAACCATTTACCCTTAAATCATGCACACCACTTAAAGCAACATTTACTTCAAATGCATTTTGAGTATTATTATTAACCGCAACACGTAAAGTACCAAGTTGATCTTTTTGATAGCGTAATTGATCAATAGTTAGGTTTGCTTCAAATTTTGGTGTACTTGCCAAATCTTTAACATTTGCAGTGCCATTTAATCTGCCTCCAACCAAAGTCGTGTCTGTTTCAGCAAACTTGGTCAAAGTTTCCAACTGAAAATCTTTAAACTCAACATTTAAAGGCGCATTAGGTTGCGTTGGGTTACTATTTATAGATAGCGATTGACCGCTGTTGCTAATTTGAAATTGGTTAACCACAATACCTGAAGCACCAAATTGGATATAATTATCTTGCGAAACCATCCATTTTTGGTAATCTAAAAGAAGCTTTTGCGGGTCTAAACTAAATTTAAAATCTTTATTTATCGATTGGAAATTTCCACCAATAACGTATTTGTTTTTTAACTGTCTGTCTCTAAGAAAAATATTTACACCTAAGATGTTATTAGCAGCATCGCCACTAACTTCTGTATTAAATAACGAAACAGAAGGGCTTTGAAGGCGCTTTACTGTTAAGCCATAATCCAGTTTATTATTTTGATTGTTGATGTTTAAAACCGTTGTATCAACTTTAAAATCGCCGTAAACTACTTGAGGAAAATTACCTTTTATTTGCAAACTATCCTTTTGAGTATCAATTAAGCCGTAAAACTGCGAGGTTTTGAAAACAGTTAGTTCTGGTACAAACTGTTTTAGTAATTTAGAATCGTAAACCTGCACAAAGAAACGCATGCGTTGATCTGGTATTTTGGTCACTTCTCCAAAAGCATAGTATTTGTTAATTTGGTTAATTATAGCGTTTCCAACTTTTGTAAGTTGATATTTTCCATCAATTTTAGCAGATAAGATTTCAGATTTTAAACTCAATGCATTTTCTGTAGCAGTTGATTTTGCAACAAGTGAAATGGTATCTACATTAATTTTTTGAGCTTCTTTAACCAATTGTAAGCTCGTAACATTAACAGTTCCGTTTAGGTAATCAGCATCCGCAGTTTGTAAATCAACTTTAACAATTCCGGCCGCACTAAGCAAAGTCGGACTGAAATTTAATGCCTGAAGATTAACTTGTTTAAGGTCTAAATTTGCTTTTATGGCTGGATATTTTCCTGCCATATTTACTTTAGCATCTAAGTTAAAATTGGCATTGCTATCGGGCATGTTACTTTTAATGTTGACGTTTTGGTTGGCGTAAGTTCCGGCTAAACTTAAATTGCGGTAGGTGTATTTATTGTAGTAGGCACTTAAAACTTTTGCATTAAACTTTGCATTTATTTTTTTAGGGTCTAGACCCGTTCCCGCAACATTTGCTTTAACTGTAACGCGGCCAAGCTTGGGTTGCATTTTCAGTAATCTGCCAACATTAAAATTGTTTAGACTAACATCTGCTTTGTAACTCTCTCGTCCTTTCGGGCCATTCATTCCGGCAATTACAACTGCAGCACCCATATCCGTTTGGATATTCATGTTGGTGTTAAAATCAGTCATCGAGCCTTTAAAATTGCCTTTTGCGTTAATAACGTTTGGCAATTCAATTGATGGTGGGAGTGATTTTTTCGGTACGGCAACTAAAATATCGCTTTTTGTAACGTAAAGTTTTTTAATATTTAAATCGAGGAAGGTTTTATTAATATCGGGTAAACCTTTAGCCGTTCCACTAATATCAATTTGAGTGTTTTTTAAGCCGCTAATTTGCAACCTCGGAATGTTAAGATTATTTAAATATCCGTTAACCTCAGCGTTCAGTTTAATCTTTTCGTTACGATAATTTGCCGGGATGGCATCACTAAAATATCCGGCATCTTTTAAACCAATTGTAGTGTTTTTAAATGCAAGGTTTAATTTAACCTTTTCAGGATGTTTCGTTAAATCATCCATTGAAGTGAAATTTAATTCAGTAGCATTTTCTATAGTAGTATTCGGCGTTTTTAAAACAAAATTGCTTAATTTAATTTGTTTGTCGTTATAAATTGCATCGCCTTTTAATTCGTTTAAAGCAAAACCGCTTTTCTCTTTTAGCGATCCATTTTTAACTTTAGCTGTAATCCCAGCTGCACTGTAATTTACATCGCTTGCGCCAAAATTTAACCCCGAAATTAGTAAATGGTTAAAATCCATGCCCTTTGCGGCAGGTTTTGCAGCCAGATTGTCAAATTGAATATTGTTCTCAGCAAGGCTGATGTTTTTTATAATCAATCCTAATGGAGATTTCTCCGGAACAACCGTGTCTTTTACCTTCTTCAAATCGTTACTTGGAGCAGGTTTAAATGCAAAAAGTATATTGGATTTGTTTAATCTAGCATCATCAACAGTATATTTGCTATCGGTTAAATCAACTTTTAGGTTCACTAAACCCAAATCATTTACATCAGCAACTGCTTTCGTTGTAGATATTTGGTCGTCATAACTCACTTTAACATTCGAGAATGCAAAATTTTCCACTTCAATTAACGGAAGTTTGCCTTTCTCCTTTTCAGCACTATCAACACTATTTGTAACATGCTGTACGAGTTTAACAAGTGGTTTTTGCTGCAGATATTTAAGTGAGGTATTATTAAGTGTTAAATCTTTAATTACATAATGCTGATTAGCTAAGTCGAAGGTTTTAAGCTTAGTTTTAAAAGCGCCTAAATATAATTTTACATCATTTCCGGCAACATCATCGCGGTAGGTTAAGCCAATATCTTCGAAAGAAACTTTATCAACAGAAAATTTGAGCGTTGAAGTGGTGTCTTTATCAACTTTCTCTTCGGGCTTTTTCTGGTCGCTCATAAAAGCATCTACCAAAAAAGAAAAGTTAAAAGTAGTATCCGGACTTATGCGTTTTACATTTGCCCGTATGTTTTTTAGTTCAATATTGTTAATCTCAACCGTATTATCCAAAAGCTTAAAAAGGCTAATGTCTACAGCTAATTTTTCTGCATAAAGTAAGGTGTCTTTGTTTCTATCTTCTATGTAAAACTTGTTTAAAACAACATCTTTAGGTAGTGCAATTTTTATGCTTTCTAAGCTAACTTCTGTTTTGGTTTTACCTTTAAGGTAGTTTATAGCCTTACCTTTTACAAAATTTTGTACTGCCGGAATGTTTAAAGAAAGGGCAATTGCAACAACAAGAATTATAATTGATGCAATAAACCATAATAATATTTTGAGTCCTTTACGTACGTATCTATTCAAAGCTGAGATTGTTTGGTGTTTGTGAATTGCTAAAAACGTGCCACCAAATTTAATTTCGGGGCACAATTTATAATTAATACAAAAAATAGCTTAAATTGTTCGCCCGTTGTAAAAATTTAACACAATGGTTTTGTAATCACTTTAAAATGAAATCAATTAATTTAAATATAACTTTTGAGCAATATGCTGGCGTAGAAGAATTAAGCAAAAGCGACCAAGAACTTTGTAGCTCATCTAAGCAAGCCCTCGATTCTTCTTATTCTCCATATTCTAAATTTAAAGTTGGCACAGCAATACGTTTAACAGGAGGTAAAATAGTTTTAGGCAGTAACCAGGAAAATTTGGCTTATCCTTCGGGTTTATGTGCCGAACGCGTGGCGCTTTTTTCTATAGGCTCAACATACCCTGATGCAGTAATTGAGAGTATGGCTATTACGGCTCAAACAGAAGCATTTGAAATTGTAAAACCGGTAACTTCCTGTGGCGGTTGCTTGCAGGTTATGGCAGAATTTGAGCGTAAACAGAACTCGCCAATTGCAGTAATTTTTTATTGCCTAAATGGCGAAGTGTTAAAAGTACATAGCGTTAAAGATTTACTGCCTTTTGGTTTCGTTGAAGATAGATTAGGCTCAAAAGCTTAATTTTTGGAAATGTACGGTTTCAGGTTTTTCGGTAACTGCAGTCCTGCTAACACTTCAAGTCCTCGCTCATGCTTCGCTGTGGGCTTTTCGCTTATATCAGGTTTATAAATTCAGGCAATTGCTTTTGGGTGGGGTTTAGCCATGAGCATTACCTTTTGTAATTAAACCCGATTGAAGTGAAAATCCTTTTTATTGCATTGTTCCATAATTAAACGCTCATTCTGAGGTACGAAGAATATGTTTCATCGTTTGCAGATTCTTCGTACCTCAGATTGACAGGAAGTTAAAAAGATTGCAATGGAAAGCGGGAGCAGAGCAGCCCACTAGCATAAAACCTGCTTTACAAATCTTTATTACCAAAATGTATCTCATAAATGTGAATAACCTATTTAGAGGTGTGCAATCATTTTTATTATATTTACGGCTGCCAATTTCTGTAAATAAATGAGTGAAGAATTAGAGCCTAAATTAAACGAAGAACATAAACATACGATTACGCCAATTAACGGTTTATACGAAAATTGGTTTCTTGATTACGCATCTTATGTAATTCTGGATAGGGCGGTTCCGCACATTAATGATGGTTTAAAGCCCGTACAGCGACGCATTATGCATTCACTTAAGGAAATGGATGATGGACGTTTTAATAAGGCTGCAAATGTAATCGGTAATACGATGAAGTACCATCCGCATGGCGATGCATCTATTGGCGATGCAATGGTGCAGATTGGTCAGAAAGATTTATTGATTGATATGCAAGGCAACTGGGGCGACCCGGTTACTGGAGATAGTGCTGCAGCACCCCGTTACATTGAAGCCCGTTTATCGAAATTTGCCAACGAGGTTGTTTTTAATCCGGATACTACAGCATGGCAGCTTAGTTATGATGGCCGTAACAATGAACCCATAACACTTCCTGTTAAATTTCCTTTATTACTGGCTCAAGGTGCCGAGGGCATTGCAGTGGGTTTGGCAACAAAGGTAATGCCGCATAATTTTATAGAATTAATTGATGCCTCGATTGAATCGTTAAAAGGTGTGCGTCCGAATATTTTTCCTGATTTTTTTACAGGAGGAATGGCCGACTTCTCAAATTATAACGAAGGGCAGCGAGGTGGCAGGATTCGTGTTCGGGCAAAAATTACCGAAAAGGATAAGAAAACTTTAGTAATTACTGAAGTGCCTTTTAGTACCACAACAGGTTCTGTAATTGATAGTATTTTATCTGCCAATGATAAGGGTAAAATAAAAATCAAAAAGATTGAAGATAACACGGCGGCCAATGTAGAAATTGTAGTGCATTTAGCGCCTGGTATTTCGCCGGATGTAACCATTGATGCACTTTATGCTTTTACGGCTTGTGAGGTTTCAATTTCTCCAAATACTTGTATAATTAATAACGATAAGCCACACTTTATGAGTGTGAACGATATCTTAATTGAAAATACAAAACACACCAAAAGCTTATTAAAACAAGAACTGGAAATTCGTTTGCACGAATTACAAGAGAAAATTTTCTTTAGTTCATTGTTAAAAATATTTATTCAGGAGGGAATGTATAAAAATCCTGAATATGAAAACGCTGCAAATTTTGATACCGTTGTTGAGGTTTTACAGTTATTGTTCGAGCCATTTAAGCCTTCACTTTACCGCGAAATTTTACCAGAGGATTTTAAGAAGCTAATCGATAAACCGATGAGTAGCATAACCCGTTTTGATGTGAAAAAGGCCGATGAGCAAATGAAAAACTTGGAAGATGAAATTAAGGTTGTAAAAAACCATTTGAAACATCTTACTGATTATGCTATTGCCTGGTTTCAAAAGTTAAAAGATAAATACGGAAAAGGCAGAGAACGTAAAACCGAAATTAGGTTATTTGATAGGGTTGAGGCAGCGAAAGTTGCACTTGCAAATATTAAATTATACATGAACCGGGAAGATGGTTTTATTGGTTCGGGTTTACGCAAGGATGAATTTGTTGCAGATTGTTCTGATATTGATGAAATTATAGTTTTCCGTGAGGATGGGAAATGTATAATTACTAAAGTTGCCGATAAAACTTTTGTGGGCAAAGGTATTATCCATGCCCAGGTTTTTAAGAAAAACGACGAGCGAACGGTTTACAACATGATTTATAAAGATGGTTCGAGTGGAACATCTTATATAAAACGTTTTGCGGTAGTTGGCGTAACACGCGATAAAGAATACGATTTAACTAAAGGCTCAAAAGGGTCGAAGGTTTTATATTTTACTGCCAATCCAAATGGCGAAGCTGAGGTTGTGAACGTTGCCTTAAAACCGCATTCAAAACTTCGTAAGCTACAATTCGATCAGGATTTTGCAGAAGTTGCCATAAAAGGTCGTGGTTCGCAAGGAAATATTATTTCTAAATATCCGGTTAAAAAAATCATACTTAAAAGTAAAGGTGTTTCTACCTTATCAGGATTAAAAATTTGGTATGATGATTTACTAAAGCGCTTGAATGTTGATGGAAGAGGCAAATATTTGGGTGAATTTGATGGTGATGATAAAATCCTTCAGGTACATAAAGAGGGATATTACGAGTTAAGTTCGTTTGAATTAAGCAACCATTTCGATGATGGCTTAATCTTGATAGAAAAATTTAATGCTGAAAAGGTTTTCGCTGCAGTACATTTTGATGGCAAAGCACAAAATTATTTTGTAAAGCGTTTTGTTTTTGAATCGCAGTCTGTAGGTAAAAAAGTACCTTTTATAAGCGAGGAGCCAAAATCAAGATTATTGTTTTTAACATCCAATCCGCTTTCTAAAATTATTGTTGAAGTTTTAAAAGGGAAAACCCAAATTCCTGAAACTTTAGATTTATTGCTGGCAGATTTGATTGATGTTAAAGGTTTAAAGGCAAACGGAAATCGTTTATCGCCACACGATGTTCAAAAAGTAGTTTTGGATGAACCAGCAACTGAAATTGAGCAGTCTGACGATGATCAGGAAGATGAAGGCAGTGAACAGACTGATGAGCAAACAGATGAAATTGAAAATGCTGAAGAAATAATAGTTGTGGATGCTAAAACCGAAGAATTAGGCGAATTTACTGAAGCAACACCAGCACCTGTGAAACCAAAGTTTGAGCGTAAAGCTGAGCCGGAGCTTAAGGAAGAAAAATCGCTAAAAGCAGAGCCGGTTATAGAAAAACCTGTCGAAACGATAAAACCTGAGCCGGTAAAACCTGAAATTTCTAAAGCTGAAGAGAAACCAAAACCAGTAGAAAAGCCTGCAAAGAAAGTAGATTTCGAAATCACTAACCCAAACGATATTGAGATTGATGATAAAGGACAATTGGGATTGTTTTAAATAATTAATTAGATATCGTTTTAAAACCTATATTTGCCATACTCAAAGGGGTGCTTTTTGAAAATGCATTGTCTGTTGCAATCAAAAGGCTGAGATTACACCCATTTAAGAGGTTTAAGGCATAGGAGTTAAGGTTTAGGGTTTTTATCCTTTACTTTATAACTCAAGCCTTTTACCTTTTAATGCACCTGATTCGGATAATGCCGACGTAGGGAAGAGGTTAAAGCTATTGCTGTTTCGCCCCTGAAAACAGTTTTCAATTATTTTATATTTTTTTGATTCATCAGCTTGGAGCTAGATTTCTGCTGTAAATCAAATTATTTAACATGTGTTGTAAATGAATTTTCAGGATTGGTTTAAACTTTTTGTTGAGCAAATTGCAAATACATCTATAGTGGAGTGGTTTGCGGTAGGTTTTGGGGTTTCAGAAGTATTATTGGCTAAAAAAAATAATATCTGGTTATACCCAACCGGCATAATTTCTATCTTGTTATCGATGTTTCTTTTGCTAAATGTAAAACTTTATGCAGAAATGTTGCTGAGCATTTATTATCTTATAATGAGTGTTTATGGATGGATAATCTGGAAAAAACGAAAAGAAGAAGGCGAAAATCAGGTATCCTGGAGCTCAAAAAAAGATTTAACGATAGCTGTATTAATTTCAACTGTTGGCTTTGCCGTCTTTTATTTCGCATTAAGAAATCACACTGATTCTGACGTGCCAATTTTAGATGCTTTTGTTTCGGCAACGGCTTGGGCAGGAATGTGGCTTTTGGCAAAACGAAAAATAGAAAATTGGATTTTTCTAAATATTTCCAATATCGTAGCTATCCCGCTTTTATTTCATAAAAAACTTCCTTTAATGGCTTGTTTAACTATCTTTTTGTTCGTGGTAGCCATATTTGGTTTTTTCGATTGGAAAAAAATTATCAATAAAAACAAATTAAAAGCTGCGGTATAATGAAAACTTTGACGAATACATACTGGCAAAAAACAGTTGCAGAATTTGCCGCTCAATCAGAAAAAATCGGTGAACTCCATCCCGAAATTTTAGCGATTGCTTATCAGGAAAATTGGTTTAAACTATTTGTACCGGAAGCTTACGGTGGTGCAGGTAAGAAACTTCCAGAAATTTTAAGGTTAGAAGAAGCGCTTGCTTATGCAGACGGTAGTTTAGGCTGGACCATCACACTTTGTGCAGGAGCGGCATGGTTTGCAGGTTTTTTAAATCCCGAACTGGCTCTAGAAGTTTTTGCTGATAAAGCAGTTTGCTTCGCCGGGAGTGGAGCAGTTGATGGCACAGCAGTTAAAATAGAAAATGGATATTTATTAAAAGGGCATTGGAAATATGCCAGTGGCGCTTTGCATGCTACCGTTTTTACAGCAAATTGTATCATTAAAAATCAAGATGGTACAGATGTTTTAGATGAAGATGGCAACCCAAAAATTATGTCTTTCATCTTAAAGAAAGATGAGGTTCAAATTTTATCAGGATGGTCTTACTTTGGCTTAGTTGCAACTGGTAGTCATGCTTTTGAGGTTAATAATTTAGAAGTTCCAGCAAACCGAACTTTTAAAATAAACAACGATATCAAATTTGATGAAGCTGGATTTGATTATCCATTTTTACAGTTAGCAGAAACTACACTTGTAGTAAATACTTTAGGCATGACAAATCATTTTATTGATTTGGTTGAGGAAGCTTTTCTTACAAGAAGCGGATTAAAAAGATATTCTGAGAAACAGCTTTTGTTCTTTAAATCAGAATTAAAAGCTTGTAAGGAGGATGTTGAAGAACTTCGATTTAACTTTTATAAAACTTTTGATGAATCGTGGGATGAATTACAGGTAAATCATTCTATTTCTAGCAATACTTTAGATAATTTGAGCTATGTAAGCCGTAAACTTGCCCACACCTGTTGGAGGGTTGTCGCCAAGTTATATCCATACGCTGGCTTGGAGGCTGCAAAAAAGGAAACTGAAATTAACAGAGTTTGGCGAGATATTCATACTGCCAGTCAGCATGCTTTATTAACTTTTATTGATTAATGCGATACCGTTTCTGGCTTAATATTATCCTTAAAATCTTTAAGTAGTTTGTCTAATTTTGGCTGGATAACAAAAGCACAGTATGGCTTACCTGCGTTTTTTGTAAAATAATTTTGATGATAATCTTCCGCCTCGTAAAAATCAGTTGCTAATGAGAGTTCAGTAATTATGGGCTTCTTAAATATATTTTCTTTGGTTAATTTATTTATAATTTCTTCAGCTTGTAGTTTTTGTTCATCACTGTTGTAAAAAATTATGGAGCGGTATTGAGCGCCGATGTCATTACCTTGCCTATTGAGCGATGTTGGCGTATGGGTTTTAAAAAACACCAGCAGTAATTCTTTAAAAGAAATGACATTTTCATCAAATTCAATTTGAATAACTTCGGCATGTCCGGTGTCACCATTAGAAATTTCCATATAAGTTGGGTGTTTTAAATTACCACCCATGTATCCAGAAACTATCCGTTCTACACCGTTTAATGTTTGAAATACAGCTTCAGTACACCAAAAGCACCCGCCGCCAAAAATTGCTGTTTGCATAGTTAATAAACGTAATCTTTTATAAAATGGTTTTACTATGCAAAGGAAAAGCGCCCATGCTTTGGCTATGGGGGCTCCGGTTATATCTTTCTGTCTTTCATCTTCTTTAACTCTTCCTGAAGATGTTTGCTATCTCGATTTTCTGCTTTAGATTTTTCTATTGCGAGTTTTTGATTTTTAATTGCTTCCTCATAAAATTCCAAACGGTATAAAATGTGAGCGAGTGTATCATAATATCCACTTATAGGATTTAATTCTATAGAACGCCTGCTCCAAATCATCGCTTTGCTTAAATGGTTAATGTTTTTGGTGCCAATCTCATAAAATTTGTAAGCTGCATTATTTAGTTCATTTGCATAGCTTGTAGATGTTGGGCCAACGGAGATTACAGATTGTGTATACGAAGTGGCGCCTTTAGCTTTCATTAAACTATCCATTTTCTCTTTTGATACGATGTTTTGGTTTAATATTGAAGGCAAGCCGCGTTTTTCCATCGCTTTACGCTCGTTAGCTTCCATTCTCTTTATACTATCGGCTCCGATTCTCATGTAGTAATTGTCGTAATGATATATAGCCGTTTGTAAGTATCTGGTCGTATCTTTCACAGCTAAATAGTAGCGCATCATCTGCGTGTCGAAACTTTTTTGCCCCCTCACATAATCATTAGTCCAGGTGCCTCTTGTAAAATTAGCTGCAGATTGTGCTTTCTGTAAATTTTTAGCTTTAATCGCATCATTCATGGTATTATTAATCATGAAATTATTGATTGCTGAGCGTTTGGCAAAAGGTTCTCTCTTGTAAATGCTATCAATTAATTTACGATTAGTATGAGCAAATTTAAAGGCATTTCCATCAATATGCGGTCCGGCTTCAAGGATGTATAATACAGTTTGATAATTGTTAAAGTCTTCAATTTTTAAATTTTGTACATAATCTTCTATCAACTCTGCATTATTGTTTATGCCAATTTTCTTTCTGGTATCAATCAATTTTTTGAGTAATTGTACATCATTTTTATCAGCAGCATATTCCTGTTCAAGTTCTGATAATGATTTTTCTTTCCATGCCTTTAAAGCATTATCAAGCATCAATATGTATCTGCTCTGCGATTTCGAATTGCCAAAATCTTTAAAAAATACTTCCTTATTAGAGCGTAGAAATATATAAGCAGGGAAAGTGCTAGTTGCCGATTTTGATAAAATACTTCTAATGGAAGTATCAGTCATGACTGTTTTGTAAGCGATAAAATTTTCATTTATTCTTTTTATTATTTCAGCATCATCAAAGGCAGAACTAAAATCTACTTTTGCACCTAAAGGCGTTACTGGTGCGGTTATACTTGGTGGCGAAACAATTAAAAGAACAGGTTTTACTTTTTTAACAGACTGTTCAACAGCTTTAGCCAATGTAGATTCTGTATTTAATTTTTGAGCTAAACAATTTACGCTAAGCAGAATTGCAAAGATTAAAGAGGTTAATTTGGTTTTCATAAGAGCTTAAAGATTTTGGTTAATATACAAAAAGCCCGCAGATGTATGCGGGCTTTCACTATTATTGGTATTGTATATAAATTGGTTTAGGCGTAAGCTTTAAAAGCTCCTCCGGCGTCATCAACCTGTTTGGCGCCTTTTTCAAATCGTTCTTGTAAAACAATTTAAATCCGGTAAACTGAACAGGTTCCGAAAAAATGAAATGCCTGTATGTTCCTTTTTTCAGTTCTGGTTCTCCCCATCCATCCATGTGTATTACCACCTGTACTTCCGGACGAAGTTTTATATTTTGAGAGTTTGTTACCATTTTTTTTGTAAAACGATGTAATACAAAAACTTTAGGAGGAAGGTTATGCTTTTTCACAATGTCAGCTAAATAACCGGTAACATA
The DNA here is from genome assembly GCF_920984665.1 of Pedobacter sp. Leaf170. Classification (GTDB taxonomy): domain Bacteria; phylum Bacteroidota; class Bacteroidia; order Sphingobacteriales; family Sphingobacteriaceae; genus Pedobacter. The sequence continues at coordinate 32,328 of NZ_CAKLBP010000010.1, read as the reverse complement.
ATTTATATCTGCAGCATCATAGGTTCCTATTTTTTTACCAGGTAAAGAACCATCTTTCATCGAAAACTCAGGGTCGATACCTAAATGAACATAAGGTAACTCTAAATATTTTTCGATGTGAGGTAATTCTGCTTTTATGGTGCTTAGTGCAACCTGCAAATCTAAAAACACAATGGTATTTGGTTGCATTTTGGCAATTTTTAAAACAGAATCAATCTGTTTGTTTCCCATGCGGTTGATGTATTTACCATCTCTACCAGGTGTACCACTTGCTACTGCTGCAATATAATGCAAACCAGGTTGCACCGGAGTAGTAGGATCTGCTTTTTCCCAACGTTTAACTTCTGTATTTAGGCGTTGCCACATCTCTTTTGGAGCGTACTCACCTAGAGCACCCATTTTTTTTGAATGTAAATTACCGTAATAAACAACAATTCTTTTAAAAGGTAAAATTGCGCCAGCCAGCGGATAAGGCTGGTTTTTGACTGGCCATTTGCCAGTAGTATCTGTTATAGATAGTTTTTTAACTAATGAATCATAAAGTTTAGGATCAACTGGTTTCATTACATTTACAGCTGAGTCCGTTTTTTTCTTTGTCGTATCAGTAGAAAAGATTTTACCAATGCCGCCACCGCTTTTGCCATCAGAATTGCAATTAGCAAACAAGCTTATTGCGGCAAAACCCAACACTACTGTGCCGGTTAATTTTGGAAATTTCATAGATATAGTTTAGGTTAAGTTTTAGACAGTTTTTCCGAATCTGTTTGGGATGAAATTATAACGGAAAATTGAGAGTTCAAAATAAAATAATTAACATTTACACATTACAGAATTTACCGAAAACACCAAGTGGAAGTTTTACACCTTCACTTGCCTGTAAATATAATTCGCCGGTTTCTAAATTTTTAACAGATGGATAAGATGTTCTGATTAAGTTTTCTACAATAACAGATGAGAAACCTAATGAATATGTATTTAGAATAAGAAAATGTTCTTTCTCATCGAGGAGATGAACAACATCCTGCATCATTTCCTGTATATGGTCTTCTAATTTCCACTTTTCTCCATTCGGACCATGGCCATAAGCAGGTGGATCTAAGATGATGCCGTTGTATTTTTTGCCTCTTTTAAGTTCTTTTTTAACAAATTTTAAAGCATCTTCAACCATCCAACGGGTATTTTTTAAACCAGAAAGTTCCTGATTTTCGTTAGCCCAGGTTACAACTTGTTTTATAGAATCTACATGGGTAGTTTCTGCGCCAGCAGCATTTGCAATTAAAGAAGCGGCACCAGTGTAAGCAAATAGGTTTAATACTTTTGGTTGGGGTGTTTTAAATTTCTTAATTGATGAAGAAATATAATCCCAGTTAACAGCCTGCTCGGGGAAAACGCCAACATGTTTAAATGAGGTTAAGCCCAGGCGTAATTTAATAGCAACTTCATTGTTTTTATATTCTACATGCCATCTATCCGGAATATTTTGATTTTTCTTAACCCACTCTCCAGATGTTGCAGAACGGCCTCTAAATGTAATATTTGCCCTTTTCTTCCATTCCTGTTCAGATAGTGTTTTTTTCCAAACTGCTTGTGGCTCCGGACGTATTAAAATTGCGGTTCCAAAACGTTCTAATTTTTCGAAATCCCCACAATCAATAAGTTCGTAATCTTTCCAATGGGTTGGGGCAAGTAATTGTATCATGTAATTAAAATAACTTTAAGCTTGGGTAATTTTTGATGTGTTGGTCATCAGTTATTAATGTTAAATCGTTTGCTAATGCCTGCGAAATAATCATTCTATCAAAAGGATCTTTGTGGATTAATGGTAACGTTAAATATTTGTCGAAATCTGATTTTTGAAAATTTAATATAGTAATACCAAAGCTGGTTATTACATCATACATTTCTTGAATGCTTCTTGTAACAATTAATTTGCCAATATTAATTTTCACTATAATTTCCCAAATACTAGCAACGCTGATGAAAATTTTATTTTCTTTATTTTCAACTGCTCTGATATATCGAATATTAAAATCTTCTTCATTGTTAATAAGAGAAATAAAGATATGCGTATCAATCAAATATCGCATTACATAAAGTCTGTAAGATCTTCTAATGGTTCATTAAAATCTTTAGGGATAATAAATAAACCCTTCGCAGCACCATATAAGCCTTTAGGTTCTTCAACTACATTATGAACATCAGAAATTTTTGCAGAATCCTTAGCATGCTTGGCTTTCAAAAAATCAATAAAATCTTCAACCTCATTTACCATATTTTTAGGTAAGGTTTCTAATTTATCCATGATGTTTTTTGTCGCCGTAGTCATATTCAAATATAATAATTTTATTAAAATTTATCTTTGGCTGCTTTCATAAAGCGGCTGGCGAAAACGAAGTCATTTAGTTCTTTAATATCTGTATGGGCGATTTCTTTATTACTGCCTTCCCAAAATTTCTTTCCTTCGTGTAAGAATAAAATGTAATCACCAATTCCCATTACAGAGTTCATATCGTGTGTAACAACAATGGTGGTGGTTTTAAATTCTTCTGTTAATTCCTGAATAAGTTCATCAATTACAATTGATGTTTTTGGGTCTAAACCAGAGTTGGGCTCATCACAGAACAAATATTTTGGATTCATCGAAATTGCACGGGCAATACCCACACGCTTTTTCATACCACCTGATAATTCAGCCGGGAACAATTTATTTTTACCAGCCAGATTAACCCGTTCGAGGCAGAAATTAACTCTATCTATCTTTTCACTACGGGTTTGGTCTGTAAACATATTCAACGGAAACATAATATTGTCTTCCACTGTCATACTATCAAAAAGTGCCGAACCCTGAAAAAGCATGCCTATTTCTTTACGAACATCTATACGTTGCTCGTAAGTCATTGGTGTAAAATCACGACCATCGTATAAAACAGAGCCAGAATCTGGCTGATGTAAACCAACCATACATTTAAGTAATGTTGTTTTACCCGAACCTGATCCACCGATGATAAGATTTGTAACGCCTTCTTCAAACTTACCAGAAATGCCTTTTAAAACTTCATTTCCGGAGAAGGACTTGTATATATCTTTAATTTCAATCATTACAATAATAATTGGGTAACTAAATAATCGCAAACTAGAATTGAAATACAGCTAATAACAACTGCTCTTGTACTTGCTTGTGAAACTTCTAATGCGCCACCGCGTACGTAAAAACCTTCGTAAGCCGGAACTGATGTAATGATAAATCCAAATACAAATGCTTTAACCAAGGCGACAACAATTGTGTATGGATTAAAATCAGTTGTAATACCTTGAATATATTCTGCAGGCGTTACTGCTCCAGAAATTGAACCGCCAATATAACCGCCAGAAATACTTAAGAACATAGAAATAATGACCAACATTGGAACCATTGTTATGCCTGAAATAATTTTTGGAAGAATTAAATAACCTGGTGCATTTATACCCATAATCTCGAGGGCATCAATTTGCTCGGTAACCCGCATGGAGCCAATTTCTGATGAAATTGCAGAACCAATTTTACCAGCTAAAACAATTGCACTGATGGTTGGGCTTAGTTCAAGTATGCTCGAATCTCGGTTTACAGAACCAATAATGGTTTTAGGAATAAAATCGCTAACTAACTGGAAGGCGATTTGCAAAGTCATTACTGCACCGATAAAAGTAGAAATGATTGCAATTAAACCCAGAGAACCAACTCCAACATAATCCATCTGTTTGGCTATTTCCTTTAAATATATCTTCAGTTTTTCCGGCTTCCTGAATACAGATTTGAGTAGCAGTATATACCTGCCGAAATTGGTAAAATTCATTCCGTATGTGTTGCTTAATTTAAATGTATGTTATAATACTACAAAGAAACGATAAAAAAGTTGTAGCAATTGTTAATTGCAAAAATATTCGTGGTTTTGATTATAAATATGGTTTTTTGCTTACAAAAACTAAACCGCGACACATGAAAGCTTTAATAACTGGCGCTACAAAAGGAATTGGAAAAGCAATTGCAATTAAGTTATGGCAAAATGGCTATGATTTGGCACTCATCGCCAGAAATCAAAAAGAACTCGAAAGTTTAAGAGAAGAACTGCTATCAACAGGGCGAACTGTTTTAATTTATGCTGCAGATTGTGCCGATAAGAATGAGGTTTATGGTTTTTTAAATCAACTGGATAAAGATTTTGGTTTTGTTGATGTTTTGGTTAACAATGTAGGTGCTTTTTTGCCGGGCAGCATGTTTGATGAGGATGACCAAGTTTTTGAAAAACAACAACAGTTGAATTTGAATTCATCTTATTACATCAGTAAATTTTTTGGTAAAAAGATGCGTTCAGCTAAACGAGGGCACATATTTAACATCTGTTCGGTAGCGAGTAAAATGCCTGTAAAAAATGGTGGGAGTTATAGTGTAACAAAAGCAGCGATGTTAAGTCTTAATCATGTATTGCGGCAAGAGTTAGCACCACACAACGTAAAAGTAACTGCCTTTTTGCCGGGTTCAACCAAAACATCATCCTGGGAAGGAACAACAATCCCGGATGAAAAATTTGTACAGCCCGAAGATATTGCAGAAACTTTGTTTACCATTTTAAACTTAAGTAAAGGTGTAAACGTTGATGAAGTTCTAATCACTCCGCTCGATTTTTAAACACAAAATGAAAAACGTTATGGAAAAGAAGCTTTTTAGAAACGAACACGATAAAATGATTGCCGGTGTAGCTTCGGGTCTTGCAGAATATATGCAGGTAGAAGTAACCATAGTTAGGTTGTTATTTGTATTGTCTGCAATATTTTTTGCAGGTGGCGGACTCATCGCCTATATAATTATGTGGATTATTGTTCCGGTAAATAATGATCCGGCTGCCAAATTCTCAAAGTTTAATGATTATTTTAAAAATAATCCGAGTGCACAACCCTTTGGTACTGGTGCACCTTTTACTGGTCCGGTTGGGTCAACTAATACAAATTGGAATCAACCATTAAATGATACTCAAAAAACGCCATTTGAAAGCCATGCCGATTTTAGTAAATACAGCAAACCTAACGATACCGGACGTACAATTGGTGGTTTGGTTTTACTTGTTATTGGCTGTTTCTTTTTAATGAGAGAGCTAGATTTTATTCCGGATTGGTTTCGCTTCAGAAATTTCTGGCCAGTAATCTTCATTGTATTAGGTATTAGCATTATCGCAAAAGCCAAAAGAAAAAATGATTGGGCTGCATTTCAAAATCAACAAGATCCGGCAACTGAGCCAACAACTGAAACGGTTACAGATGCAGTTATTGTTGAAGAAACTGTTGCTCCAAAAGATGAAAATAATTCAAATCCCGTTAACCCTCAGGTATAAATATTATGAAATTAGATAGATTAATTTGGGGTATTTTACTGCTTTTTATTGGTGGTGTACTCTTACTGGAAAACTTTAACGTAATTACTTTTTACTGGCGCAACGTTTGGCATTTTTGGCCGGTGTTTTTAATAATTGCTGGTTTAAACATACTTTTTAACAAAAACAATTCGCAAACTGGCAGCATTATTTCAATAGGTGTATTGGTTATAACACTATCTTTTCTATTTGTAAAAGGCCAGGAGCGACCAGAGCGTGGTAATTGGTTTGGAAATAAGTACAAAAATGATGTAGATATCACTATTGATGATGATAATGATAACGATACAGACAATGATGAAGATACGGTTCGCAATAATCTGAATTTCTCGGAAGCTTTTAAGGCAATAGACAGCACTAAAAAAACAATTTTAAATATATCCGGAGGCGGAATTTCTTTTAATCTTGATGGAGAAACCTCAGATTTGATAAATGCCGAGGTGAAGAAAAAGCGACACAGCAACTTTTCATTAGTTAAACAACTTACTGATTCTGCTACAGTTTTAAACTTTAAAATGGATGGCAAAAACAATAAATGGAACTTTGGTGATGGTGGAAATGACGTTGATTTTAAATTAAACAAAGCGCCAAACTGGGATATAAACATGAAGTTAGGTGCAGGCGAGGCCGATTTTGATTTTGAGCATTATAAAGTACGTTCATTCCGTTTTGACGGTGGGGCAGCTTCTTTAGAAATAAAAATGGGCGACTTATTGCCAATAGCTGATGTTGTTGTAAAATCTGGCGTAGCCGATGTAAAAATTAAAATCCCTACAAATTCTGGCTGTCGTATCAAAACTAAAACCGGTTTATCAGCAAAAGATTTTTCTGGTTTTGAGAAATTAAGTGATGGCGTTTATGAAACCTCGAATTACAAAACATCAACCAAAAAAATATTTATTAATTTGGATGGCGGTTTAAGTAACTTTGAAGTATCAAGGTATTAATTTATAAGTTTTACGTTATAAGTTCTACGTTGAATGCGTTAATTTTAAGCGCACTTAACGTTGCCGAAGTCTTGATTGAAGATTTAACTATGGTGTTGTTCTCGCAATACTTAAAACTTACTATTTAAAGCGTATAATTCAATGGAATACACAGTTGTAATAAATGGCAAACCACAAGGGCCATATAGTTTATCAGAACTTGCGCAACTAAATATTACACCTACTACATTTATCCGTAAACCAGGGATGGATGATTATAAAGAAGCTCATGCAATGCCAGAATTGCGTGAGCTTCTTGGTTTTACTCACCAAAAAACTGCTCCTCAGTACTTTGCTGGTTTCGATTTAAGATTACTGGCATCAGTTATAGATCATTTCCTTATTTTCATCATTTATTGCATTTGTATTCTAATCAGCTTTGCTTTTATAGAAGGTAAAGACCAACGCATTATGGCATTTGTAACGCCTTTACCACTAATTTTTATTTTTAAGTTGATTTATGGGATTTTCGCAGAATCATCTAAAAGGCAAGCCACATTAGGAAAAAGATTGGTGAATATTAAAGTAACCGATTTAGAAGGTTCAAGACTTTCTTTTGCTCGTTCTTTTGCTCGTAATTTCTCCAAAATTTTATCTGTAGTCCCTGTTTTTTTTGGATATTTCTATAGTTTCCTCAATAAAAAAAATCAATGCTGGCACGATATAGCTGCAAATAGCCTGGTGATAAAAGATAGGTTGATTTAATAATTATTTGGTGATTTTTTTCTGGTGATTACTTGTAATATTCACTAATTCAAAATTCAGTCATTCTACCCTTAAGTTCATTCATTCTCTCATTCAAAATTCTCTCGTTCAATATTCTATCTATATCTTTGCAATCGCATGGAAAATATATTGGCAAATCAAGCGCTAAAAGGTGGTTATTGCAACAGTTTAACGCAATATTCGAGGTTTTTAACCCGCGAAGTAAAAATTGGTGATATCGCTTTAGGCGGTCATAATCCAATTCGTATCCAATCGATGACAACTACTGATACCATGGACACCCTTGGTACCGTAGAACAAACCATCAGAATGGTAGAATCGGGTTGTGATTATGTTCGTATTACCGCACCAAGCATTAAAGAAGCCGAAAATTTAGCCAACATCAAAAAGGAACTTCGCTTTCGCGGATACGATGTTCCATTAATTGCTGATATACACTTTACACCAAATGCTGCTGAAATGGCAGCCAGGATTGTAGAAAAAGTCCGTGTAAATCCAGGTAACTACGCTGATAAAAAGAAATTTGAGAATTTAGAATATACACAAGACGCTTACAATGCTGAGCTTGAAAGAATTAATAAAAAATTTATTCCACTGATTAAAATTTGTAAGGAATACGGTACAGCTATGCGTATCGGTACAAACCATGGTTCACTTTCTGATAGGATTATGAGCCATTATGGCGATACGCCTCGTGGAATGGTAGAATCTGCAATGGAATTTATCCGCATGTGCGAAGCCGAAAACTATTACAATTTGGTTATCTCAATGAAGGCCAGCAACACGCAGGTGATGGTTCAGGCCTATCGCTTACTGGTTGAAACAATGGTTAAAGAGGGTATGAATTATCCTTTACACTTAGGCGTAACCGAAGCGGGTGATGGTGAAGATGGTCGTATTAAATCGGCAGTGGGGATTGGAACCTTGTTGGAAGATGGTTTGGGTGATACCATTCGGGTTTCGCTAACCGAAGACCCGGAATTTGAGGCGCCGGTTGCAAAAGCTTTGGCCGATAGATATGTGAATAGAACTGAAAGTCAAAAGCTTAAAGTTGAAAGTAGCAATGTTTTACATCATCCCGAGCTTGTTGAAGAACAATCACCAACTTACAATCCATACCAATATTCCCGAAGAATTACCGAATCTGTTCAACATATTGGAGGCCATTACCACCCGGTAGTGATGATTGATGTAACAAAAGAAAATCTTAAAGACCCATATTTTTTAAGTGCAATTGGTTATAACTATAGTGCGGGCTTAGATAAATATAACCTGGCAGACCAGGCTTGTGATTTAGCTTTTTTAGGCGATAATCTTCCCTCTTTTTCTTTTCCGGGGAATTTGAAACAAGTTTACAATTACCAGACTTGGCTAAAACTTCAGGATAAAAATAATTGCCATCCGCTTATTTCTATTGATGATTTTAATAGCACTGCTGTAAAGGATGAACATTTAAACTTTGTAGAAATTGATGCCACAGAATTTAATCATATTTCACTTCACCAATTACGTAATGTTGTGCTGGTACTAAAAACATCAGCCAGCCACGGTATGGCAGAACAAAGAGCGTTTTTTATCGCTTTACAAGAAAAAAACATTCAAATTCCGGTTATAATTAAAAGAAGTTACGAAAACTTGGATGCTGATAATCTTCAGCTTTATGCATCAACAGATTTAGGTGCTCTACTAACTGATGGTTTCGGCGATGGCGTTTGGATTGATGCCATGGGGCAGGATTTAGCTTTAATAAATTCTACAAGCTTTGGTATTTTACAGGCAACCAGAACCCGAATCAGTAAAACAGAATACATATCTTGTCCAAGTTGCGGTAGAACGCTTTTTGATTTACAAGAAACTACACAATTGATTCGTTCAAGAACGGATCATTTAAAAGGCCTGAAAATTGGAATTATGGGCTGCATTGTTAACGGACCAGGCGAAATGGCAGATGCCGATTATGGTTATGTAGGTACAGGCCCAGGTAAAATTACCTTATACCGAGGACAAGAAGTTGTAAAGAAAAATGTAAATACTGCTTTTGCTTTAGATGAGCTTATTGAAATTATTAAAGGTGATGGAAATTGGGTTGAGAAAGTTTAATTGTTTTTTATTTTCTATTCCAATCCATTTGTAGATTGTAAATAGAAAGTTTTACTATTTGTATTAGCCAGACGGTTTTTTTTCTTTTGACACCAAAAGAAAAAAAAGTGTCGGCTTAAAATTTTTGTATTAAAGTTTGTACTATGGCTTGGTCAGTGGATTCCCAAAAATTTGTTAGGCCGATTTTAGTAGAACGAAGAGATAATGCTTAGGCTCAGTAGGGTGTATAAGCAACGCGAAAATAATTGCTTATGCAATTTCTTTATTAACTGCACACAATTTAATAACTAGCCATTAAAAACTAAATTACCTCAATGAATATTCCAACCTTTCAAACCATATTTAGCGAATTCAGGAATTGGCTTATTGAAAAAGATTTCTCCGGAACAGAATTAATTTATTCATACTTTTTTATTGGATTAATTGGGGTAACACTTTTCCTTTTTATCACCATATTTCTAACCAGGCAAGTATTTATTTTTGTTATAAAAAGCGCAAAAACAAAACACGATTGGCAAAATGCATTGTTTGAGTTTAGGGTTTTTAGAGCCTTTGCATTAATATTTGGAGCATATATAATTTACAATGCAGTTCCTTTTGTGTTTGTGGATTTTAAAGACTGGCTTTTCTATGCTTTAATTATCTCAAAAATTTATGTGGTCTTAGCCACTATGTTTGCAATTAATGCGTTTTTAAATGCCATGGTTTCCATTATGGAGGCATCACGTAAGTATGCTGATAAACCCATAAGAAGTTATAAACAGGTCGCTAAAATCATCATTTATATTTTAGGTTTTGTTTTAATTCTATCTATAATTCTTGGTCAATCGCCGCTTTATGTTTTTGGTGGTTTTGGAGCCGTAACAGCAGTTTTAATTCTGGTATTTCGCGATCCGATTTTAGGCTTTGTGGCTTCTGTGCAAATGAGTGCAATTGATTTAGTTCGTGCTGGCGATTGGATTACCGTTGAAAAATATGGTGCGGATGGAGAAGTTACGGAAATCAATTTAACCACGATTAAAGTTAGAAACTGGGATAAAACAGTAACCATTGTACCGAGTTATGCCATTGTAAGTGAATCGTTTAAAAATTGGCGGGCAATGGAAGAAAGTGAAGGAAGAAGAATTAAAAGGCACATAAATATTAAAATTTCGAGTATAAAATTTTGTGATGAGGATTTAATTAATCGACTAAAAAGTATCGATTTTTTGAAAGATTATATTCGCGAAACACAAAAACAAATAGAAATTTTTAATGCTGAAAACACCGTAGATCCAAATAACCTGGTTAATGGTAGGCACATGACAAATATTGGAACTTTTAGGGTTTATGCAGAAAAATACCTTGAAAGTAACCCATACATTAACACAGATTTAACCTTTATGGTTCGCCAGTTGCAGGCTACAGAAAATGGCTTACCTATCGAAATTTATGTATTCTCAAAAGAAAAAGCCTTAAAAAGATTTGAAGAAGTAGCGGCAGATATTTTCGATCATTTATTGGCTGCTGTTCCTTATTTTGATTTAGAAATTTTCCAAAGCCCAAGCGGAAGCGATATGAGAGGCTTTGTTGGTAGAGGTTGATTAGCGTTCAACTTCCAAAAAAAGGTTTTAACATTTAACATTAAAGGTTATTTAAGCTCGCTTCTTCTTATATTTTTTTCAATTTCTCAGGTGGAAAAAATTAGTAATGTAGCTTATTCTCCCAAAAACATTAAAACCTTTTCGCAAACCTTAAACAAAAGCGGCGGCAAAGTTCCACTCTCAAACGGATGTGTTGCACCATAAACATGATTTGCGCCTTCAATTCTTACCAACCTGCTATTTGTATTTGCATCAGCTAATTTCTGTGCATTTTCAAAAGGTACGTTTACATCATCATCTCCTTGAATAATTAACCAAGGTATATTTACTCGTTTGGCTGCACTCAAAATATTTAGCGTTGCAGCATTTTCTTCAAAATCTTCTAAAAGAGAAACATTTAAAGGCATTTGCTCTTTCGTTCTGGCATTGGTTACATATATCTTTCCGTTGCTTTTCCATTCCGCTTCTTGGTCTTTTTTCCAAAGACTATTAAAACTTGATATGGCGCTCCAGGTAATTAATTTGCCAATGCGTAAGTCGTTAGCGGCTTCGATTATCGCCAAACCACCACCACGGCTGTGCCCAATAATATTTACTTTCGCTTCTTTGCCGAAAGATTTTTCTATAAAATCCAGCACAGCATTAACATCAAAAAGCTCTTTTGAAAAAGTGTTTTCTGCAAATGCATTTATGTCGCTAACATCTTTTGGGTTATCGGCCGGAACTCCGCTGTGCGATAAATTAAATTTAATATAGCGGTAGCCATTAGCTGCAAAATATCGGGCAACAAGATTGTGTGCACCCCAATCTTTAAAACCTTTAAATCCGTGAACGAAAAGTATAATTGGAGCATTTGGATTAATTTCATCAAATGTTATGTCGCCAATAATTAATTTTCCGTCTGCACCGCTAAGGCTAAAATTGCTTTGTGTTATCATAGTGTTTTAACAATATTTATTGGAATAGTGTTTGTCTTATCTTGTGAAAATAAAAGCTATGACAACAGAAAACCAAACACCAAATCCAGAACAAGAAAACGGATTTTTTGATAATTTAAAGGATAAATTTAACGAATTTAAAGAAAAAGCCGAAGATGTGATTGATGATGTGAAAGATAAAGCTGAAGACATTTGGGAAGATACCAAAGTTAAAGCCGAAGAATTAAAGAACGATGCTGAGGAAAAGTGGGGAGATTTGACATCAAAAGATAAAGAGTAATTGTCTTGTTTAATTTTGGAATAGGCAGGGTTTTATACCTTGTCTATTTTTTTTAAACCAGGTTATTTTACATCTCCTTTCATTAAAAAAGGCTTTGTCATTCTTTTGCATCTATTTAAAACCGTTCTAAATTGATGTAAATTACAGATTAATGACGGTGACATTCACCAAGCCTGTTACTTTTGTATCCCGATAATAGTTAATAACGGAAGCACTTGGAATATTTAAAAGTAATAGCTTTTACGCATCATCACATCGACTTACAATCCTTAGGAAAGTTGGTTATTTGTGATCAGAGTTTAGAGAGCAGATTGAAAAATCTTCAAGCGGAACTTCCCGTTAGCGAAATTTTCTACATTGGTACCTGTAACCGTGTAGAATTCGTTTTTCTTACCAAAGAAATCACCGATAAAGAATTTGTAACTAAATTTCTTACCGTTTTAGATATGGGTTTGCCTCCAGAATTTATGGAGCGTTTCCTTGATAACGTTACGGTTTATGAAAACGAAGAGGCTTTCAATCATTTATTAAGAACATCTTGTTCTTTAGAAAGCTTGGTTGTTGGCGAGAAGGAAATCCTTGCTCAAATACGTAAAGCTTACGAAAATTGCCGCGATGCAGGTTTTACCGGCGATTATATGCGTATGATAATGGATAGAGTAGTTAAAACTGCTAAAGAGGTTTATACGCATACCAATATTTCAAAAAATCCGGTTTCTGTTGTTTCATTGGCTTATCGCAAGCTTAAAGAATTAAATATGTGTGGTAACTCACGCGTATTAATTATTGGTGCCGGCGAAACCAACCAAAATATTGCAAAATACCTTAATAAGCATAAATACTCCAATTTTTCAATTTTTAACCGTACACTTTCTAAAGCAGAGACACTTGCCGAAGAACTAAACGGTAAAGCTTACGCCTTAACCGAGCTCGAGAATTTTACTGAAGGTTTTGATGTAATCATTACTTGTACTGGCTCTACCGAAGCAATTATTGATGAAAAACTTTATGCTAAATTGCTGAATGGCGATACAGGCAAAAAAGTAATTGTCGATTTAGCTATCCCAAATGATGTAGCACCAGCTGTGGTTCACAACAATCCAATTCATTATATTGAGGTAGAATCATTAAAAGAAGTTGCCCGTAAAAATATTCAAGAGCGTTATAACGAGTTGGTTCACGCCGAAGATATTATCACCGCAAATATTGCCGAGTTTTTTACCGTTTTAAAACAACGTCGTATAGAACTTGCCATGCAAGAAGTTCCACGTAAAATTAAGGAAATCAAAAACACAGCTATAAATGGTGTGTTTGCCGATGAAATTAGCCAGATGGATGAAGCATCTCGTGAAGTTTTAGAGCGTGTAATGAACTACATGGAAAAGAAATATATTTCCGTACCGATGATTATGGCCAAAGAAATTTTGGTCAAAGAATCTTAGGGTTTAACCGCAAAGAGCGCTAAGCTAAGCTTATATTTACTCACTCTTCTTAAATTGTAAAATAATTAGAAAAGGAAGTTTCTATACTTATCGGTTATTTCAGTCCTGCTCTTCCTGCCCTCCGGCAGGCAGGCGTTTCAATCCTTTTGTCAGTGTCAGTTTGAGCTTGTCGAAGACCTGCAACAAAAAGTATTTTCACTTCAATCTGGTTTAAGAATGTAAAGTTTGTACAAGAAAATAAAAAACCTTTCATAACGCTTAAGTGACACTCATGAGGCATTGTTTGGTCGCTCGTCATTTGCTTGGAACGAAGCAATCTCTTTAAATCAATATGTGATAAAAGAATTTGCTTCAATCGGTCGAAAATCGATTTCGCAATATCAGAAACCACCCCGCCCTGCGGGCACCCCTCCAAAGGAGGGGAATTGTAGTCCGCACAAAAATCCGCTCAATGTTTATAAAACTTTGTAGACTTTAAACTTTTTACTTTTAGCTTTCCACTAAGAACTGTAACCTCACTGTCTCATTTTTAAACAATTCATGGTATAAACCAAATTAACCTTAAATTTGCAGTTCATTTAATCTTTATAGTGAAGAAATTAACCATCGGAACACGCGGTAGCGAACTTGCTTTATGGCAAGCCAATCACATTCAAAGTGAATTAGCTGCACTCGGAATTGAAGCAGAAATTAAAATTATTAAAACGCAGGGCGATAAAATCTTGAACTTGCGTTTAGATAAATTAGAAGGAAAAGGTTTTTTTACCAAAGAATTGGAAGAAGAGCTTTTGGCTGGTACAATTGATTTAGCAGTTCACTGCTTAAAGGATTTGCCAACTAATCATCCGGCTGGTTTAACCATTGCTGCAATACCTACACGTGAAGAGGCGACCGAATATCTTTTAATTTTAAAAGATTGTGTAGATGTTTCGCAAAAGCTTTCTTTGAAAAAAGGTGCAATGGTGGGTACTTCATCTAACAGAAGAAAAGCACAGTTATTAGGTTTACGCTCTGATTTGGAAATTGAAGATTTACGAGGAAACGTCCCAACGCGTATACAAAAGCTTCGCGATGAAGATTATGATGCCATTATGCTTGCAAAAGCTGGTATTAAACGTTTAGGATTAGATGTTAGCGAATTTCATGTTGAAGAATTAGAGCCAACTGAATTTGTTCCGGCTCCTGCACAAGGTGCTTTGGCTATTCAAATCAGAGAAAATGATGCTGAACTTTTTGATGCTTTACAAAAACTGCACGATCCTGCCACAGCCGAAGAGGTTGGTGTAGAACGTAAAGTTTTGAACCTTTTTGAAGGTGGTTGCCACATGCCTTTAGGTTGTTATTGCAAAAAAGAAGATGGCGAATTTGAGGTATGGACTTCAAAAGCTGAAACTGCTGATGATTTTCCGGAGCGTTTATTTTTACGTTCTGAAACTACCACGGGCTTAGCAGAAAAGATTGTAGCTAAATTTGATAAAGAGCGTAAGAAACCTGCAAAGGTTTTCATCTCTCGCGAAATTGGCGAACACAGTTATTTCCGTAAAGCTTTAGAAAGTAAAAATATAGAAATTGAAGGTCGTTCGTTAATTCGCACCTTTCCAATTGTTACTGTTTTAGACCAGTTTATCTTAAAAAATATCGATTGGATTTTCTTTAGTAGCCGCAATAGTGTCGAATATTTCTTCAACCTAAAACCACAATTGCCAAAGAAAACACAATTTGGTGTTGTTGGCAGAGGCTCTGAAGATGCCTTGCGTAAGTTTGGGCATTTTGCAGATTTTGTAGGAACAAGTGGCGATATTAGTGAAGTTGCAGAAGATTTTGCAAAATTGGTTTCAGGTAAAAATGTTTTGTTTCCAAGAGCACAGGATTCATTACAATCGATTCAAAAATCGTTACCGGCTGATGCGAAAATTATTGATTTACCAATTTACGAAACGGTAATAGAAGAAAATATAGACCAAAGTTATGCTGATGTATTAATTTTTACCAGTCCATCAAACGTGGATGCGTATTTTGCAGATAATTTACTAGAGCCTGGTCAGCAAGTGATTGCGATTGGAAACTCTACAGGTAAGAAATTTGATGAAATGGGTGTGAAATATGCTTTACCGTACTCCCCAGATGAAATTGGATTATCAGAAGCTGTTTTTGGAATAGAGATTAGATAGAGGTTTAGGGTGTAGGGTTTGATGTTTAAGGTGTAGGGTTTGAGGGTTAGGGTTAAAGGTGTAGGATTTGGGAGCAGAAAGTTTAAAGCCCATAAGAGGGCATAAACACTAAAGTGAAAAGCAAGACCACATCGTCATTGCGAGGTATGAAGCAATCTCTTAGGCGTTAGATTGCTTCGTGCCTCGCAATGACAGACATAATTTAAACCCGATTGAAGTGGAAATACTTTTTTAGATGGATAACAAAAAAGATTGCCACGTCGTTCCTCCTCGCAATGAAGGAAATGGAGCAGCATGACAGAAGTTTAAAAAAGATTGAAACGGAAAGGCGGGACTGCATTAAACGAAGGATTACTGAAACTGCTTTTCAAAAAAAATATAATAATGCATCGTCAATTAATGAACCATAATGCTTTAATAAGATGATACTCAAGTCTTGATACCTGCATAAGCGGCAGGCAAGCTTGATACTAAATACTAATACACTCGCTTAATCCTCCCCTCTGGGGAGGGTTGGGTGGGGCTATAATACTAAAAAAATGTTACATCGTCCGCGAAGATTGAGGAAAAACCCGTTGGTTAGAGAGATGGTAGCCGAAACCCGACTATCGAAAGATATGTTTGTGTACCCTTATTTTGTGGTGCCTGGAACAAATGTTATCCATGCTATTGATGCAATGCCTGGCGTTAATCATTATTCGATTGATACTCTGGTTAAAGATGTTGAGGCTGGAATGAATAAAGGTTTGAACAAAATCATGCTTTTTGGTGTTGGAGACGAGAAATCGGCTGATGCCAGATCTGCTTATCACGACCATTCATTAGTGCCAACCGCAGTTCGTGAATTAAAAAAGCATTTTGGTGATAGTTTGTATGTGATTACTGATGTATGTGTATGCTCTTACACCACACACGGACATTGCGGAATTATGGAGAACGATTATGTTCAGAATGATAAAACCGTTGATGTAATTGCTAAAATGGCTTTAACACATGCGCAAGCTGGCGCCGATATGTTTGCACCATCTGATATGATGGATGGCAGAACTGAAGCGATGCGGAATCTCTTAGATGAAAATGGTTTCGTAAATGCCGCTATTATGAGTCACGCTACAAAGTTTGCATCTGCTTATTATGGCCCATTTAGAGAAGCCGCAGATTGCGCTCCAAGTAAAGGTGATAGAAAGGCCTATCAAATGGATTTTAGAAATCCTTTGGAAGCACTTCGTGAAGCACAATTGGATGAACAGGAAGGTGCCGATGTTTTGATGGTTAAACCAGGCTTGGCTTATTTAGACATCATTCAACGTTTAAAGCAAGATACTAATTTGCCTATTGCAGTTTATAATGTCTCTGGCGAATACTCGATGGTTAAAGCCGCCGCAGAACGTGGCTGGATTGATGAACAAAAAGTGGTTATGGAAACCATGCATGCCTTTGCCAGAGCCGGAGCAAGTATTATTACAACTTACCATATAAAAGATATTTTAAATAACGACTGGATTTAGGAAGTTGTAAGTTATAAGTTTTACGTTTTGGCGTTTGCTTAACTGGACCAGAACTTCTAATTTAATAAGAGAGTTGTATGTAGGTTTTAGTTTGGATACTTAAAACTTAGTACGTAGAACTTAAAACACAAAAAAATGTTAGATTCATTAAAAAAAATGTTTTCGGGTAACGAAGCCGATATTCCTGTAAATACCGGAAGTAAACCAGATATTTCTAGAGTAAAATCGGCTGAATTGTATGAGAAATCTAAAACGTATTTCCCGGGTGGTGTAAACTCTCCGGTAAGGGCCTTTAAATCTGTTTACGGCACGCCTCTTTTTATCGAAAAAGGCGATGGTTGTTACATTTGGGATGCTGATGGAAATCAGTTTATTGATTTCTGTGGAAGCTGGGGACCATTGATTTTAGGTCACAATAATCCTAAAATTCGGGAAAAAGTTACTGAGGTAATGCAAAACGGAATGAGTTTCGGTGCGCCAACGGCTTTGGAAAATGAATTGGCAGAATTGATTATCAAAAACAATCGTTTTGTAGAGAAAATTCGTTTCACAAGTTCCGGTACAGAAGCCGTAATGTCTGCCATTCGTTTGGCCAGAGGTTTTACCGGCAGAGATAAAATTATCAAGTTTGAAGGCTGCTACCATGGGCATAGCGATTCACTTTTAGTTAAAGCTGGTTCTGGTTTAGTTACATTTGGCGAAACTTCTTCTGCAGGTGTTCCAAAATCTTTTGCTGAAGAAACAATTGTGATTCCTTTGAATGATACAGCAGCTATTGAGGAGGCTTTTGCTCAGTTTAAAGATCAGGTTGCTGCGGTAATTATTGAGGGTATCCCGGCTAATAATGGATTAATTTTACAGGATGAAGAATACATCAAATTTCTGCGTAAAATTTGTACCGATAACAGGGTTTTATTGATTTTTGATGAGGTAATTACCGGTTTTCGTGTTGGTTTTGAAGGTGCAGCGGCACATTACGGCATAACGCCAGATATTGTTACCTACGGTAAAATAATTGGTGGCGGTTTGCCTGTGGGTATGTATGGTGCTAGCGCTGAAATTATGTCGCACATTTCGCCTGATGGTGGCGTTTACCAGGCGGGTACTTTATCCGGAAATCCGGTAGCTATGGCCGCGGGTATCGCAACTTTAATTGAATTGAACAAATCGGGGTTTTATAAAGATTTGAATAATAAAACACAAGATTTTGTTGCGAGTATTCAGCGTTTTGCTACCGCGAGAAATTATAAGTTTAAGGTTTTTACAGTTGGTTCTATTTTTTGGTTTGCTTTTACCGAGAAAGAAAAAATTCAAACAGCTGATGATATTGATGCGGGTAGCATGGAAAAATTTAAAATAATGCACCGCGAACTACTGAACCGTGGCATTTATTTAGGTCCATCAGGGTATGAAGTTGGTTTTGTATCTGCAGCGCACACAAAAATAGAATTGGAAAAAGCGAAGAGAGCAATTTTTGAAGCGCTTGATTTGGTGTTTAAAAAGTAGGTTCTTTTTAGCCACGGAGATTTTTTACCATAAAAGGCATTAGCCAAACATCATTAACAGGTACGAAGCAATCTTAAAGCTTCGGGTTGTAAAATAGCGATTGTTATGGAATTGCTTCGTGCCCCGCAATAGAGAGAGCGTAAATAGCTCTGAGGGGGTTGTCACCGTTTGGAGAGTGCAGGGGGAAATTTAAGTTTCTTTCTGAGGGCTAAATTCCCTAAACCAGATTCAAGTGGAAATGCTTTTTTGAGCAGTATTCCTGAATAAAGTGTCATGCTGAGGCACGAAGCATCTGCAACCGATGAAACACCTGCCTGCCGCAGGCAGGGATGCTCTGTACCTTAGCATGACAGAAGTTAAAAAAGATTGAAACGCCCGCCTGCCGGAGGGCAGGAAAGGCGGGGCTGAAATAACCAAAATGAACAGAAAATTGCTTTTCAAATAAATAGAATAAAATGGTTCGTGAGGACACAAACCATGGCAATAATAAAAAAATTAAAGCCCCATTAGGGGTTGGGGTATGAAGAAATCAATTATCATATTTTACGCGTTATTGCTTTACGCATTAATTCAGCTCATTTCCTGGGGCACTTTGGTGGTGCGCTTGCAACCAAGCCGCATGACAATGATTATGGGCGAGGGTTCTGTGTTTTTGTTTTTGCTTTGTATTGGCGGATATTTTCTGCATCAATCGTTAAAACGGGAAGATAAATTAAGAGAGCAACAGCAGAATTTTTTAATGTCGATAACACACGAATTGAAATCGCCTTTGGCTGCTATAAAACTTTCTATTCAAACTATTGTTAAAAGAGATTTGGATAAAGCCCGCCAGGTTTCTTTATTAAATAATTCGTTAAAAGATATCGAGCGTTTGGATGATTTGGTAGAAAATATGCTATTGGCTACCAAAATTGAAAACCGATCTTATACATTTCCGAAAGAAGAGTTTAACTTTTCGGAATTGGTTTATAGAATTACGGATAGATTGCAGGTGCATTCTTGCGGGAATGAGCAACTTATAAATGCTCAAATTCAGCCAAATTTGCAGTTAGTGGGTGACAAATTTGCCTTATCGTCAGTTGTTACCAATTTAATAGAAAATGCAGTTAAATATTCGAGTCCATGTGATGAGATAAATGTGCTTTTAAACCAGGTGGATGGGCATATTCAGCTGAGTGTAATTGATAAAGGACCAGGTATTTCAGATGCCGAAAAAATGTTGATATTTGATAAGTTTTACCGCGTTGGTAATGAGAATGTCAGAAAAGCGAAGGGAACAGGTTTAGGCTTGTTTATTGTGAAAGAGGTTTTACAATACCATGATGCAGATATTACAGTAAAAGACAATTTGCCTCAGGGAAGTATTTTTGAAGTAACATTTAGTTAATCTCAATTATGTCACAAAAATTAAGAATATTATTGGTAGAAGACGAGGATCACTTGTTAGATGCTATTAAATTAAACCTCGAACTTGAGGGTTATAAAGTTCACGCCGTTAAAGATGGCAAAACCGCTCTTAAAATATTTAAAGAAGAACGCTTTAATCTAATCATTTTAGATGTTATGTTGCCTGAAATGGATGGTTTCCAAGTTTGTGAAACAATCCGTTTAGAGAATGCAGAAGTTCCGATTATGTTTTTAACAGCTAAAAATACATCAGAAGACCGTGTTTTAGGTTTGAAAAAAGGAGCTGATGATTATTTGGTTAAACCTTTCAACTTGGAAGAATTAATTCTTCGCGTTGGAATTTTAGTTAAACGTAGTTTAAAATCAGACGATTTAAAGGAGTTAAATTCTTATAAAATCGGTGATAAAACTATCTATTTTAATTCTTTTGAGTTGAAACATGATGATGGCACCATTACGCCGCTAACTAAAAAAGAAACGATGTTATTGAAGCTTTTAATTGAGCGTAAAAATGATGCTGTTTCTCGTGAACAGATTTTAGAAACAGTTTGGAATTATGATGTTTATCCATCAACAAGAACGATTGATAACTTCATTTTAACATTCCGTAAGTATTTTGAACCAGACCAAAAAAATCCCGTATATTTTCATTCAATCCGTGGCGTCGGCTATAAATTTACCGATATTCATTAATGTATAATAGTCTTGGCAGGTATGTATTGATGGCCGTTTTTTTACTGGCGGCATTGGTATGTATGTTTGTGGTTCAGTACGAACTTGCCGCTGTTGCAGGCCTTTTATTTGTTTTTGTTATTTGGAGTCATTTCAGGCATGGTTCTGTTTTAATGGCTTCTAAATATTTCAAAAATAATGAATTTGAAAAAGCAAAGCTGATGCTTGCAGAAGTGCCAAACCCAGAGCGATTATCGAAAAACCGCAGAGGTTATTACGAGTTTATGCAGGGAAATATTGCCCTCAAAGAAGAAAATTACGAAAAGGCTGAATATCATTTTCAACTGGCTAGCCGTTTTCCGGTAGGAGGTAAAACCCAAAAAGGATATGTGCTTATACATTTGGCAAACCTGGCGCTAAGAAGAAAAGATAGAGAGAAGGCAGAAGCTTATACAAAAATTGCTAAAGAACTGGCAGAATCTGCACGGTCTAAAGATATAATTGTTAAACTTGAAAAAGAAATAAGCAAATTATAATATTAGTATTGTCATTTTGAGAAACGAAGCACCGGTTTAGGAATAAAAAGGTTCTTCGTTTTTTTTTTATTTATACCTTTGCGCAATTAAATTTTTTACACTTAAGTCATCCTGAATTTATTTCAGGATCTATTTATTAAAATGATGCTGAAATAAATTCAGCAAGGCGATAGAGTGGAACAGCAACAACAAATCATGGAGAATAATTTATTTTTAGACGCAGCATTTTCGAAACAAACAGAACGTCCGCCGGTGTGGATGATGCGCCAGGCTGGTCGTTTTATGCCGCAATATTGGGAGATAAAGAACAAATACTCGTTTTTAGAGATGTGTAAAACCCCTGAAATTGCAGCCGATGTAACCATGTTGCCTGTTGATTTGTTGGATATTGATGCAGCGATTTTATTCTGTGATATTTTAGTAACTGGAGAAGCAATGGGTGGCGATTTGAGTTTTACTCAAGGCGTAGGACCAAAATTTGCAAATCCGGTGCGTAACGCTCAAGATATTGAAAACTTAAATGTAGATTGTTTAGATGAATTGCAGTATGTTGCAGATGCAATTAAAGTGATTCAACAACGATTAAACGGTCGTATTCCATTAATTGGTTTTGCTGGTGCACCTTTTACTGTTATGAGCTATTTAATTGAAGGTGGCTCATCTAAAGATTTTAAGTTAACTAAGCTTTTTATTCATAATCAACCAGAATTAGCACATAAACTTTTAGCAAAGATTGCAAAGGTTACTGCCGATTATTTAAACCTTCAAATTGCTGCCGGCGTTAATGCGGTTCAGATTTTCGATAGCTGGGCATTAGCATTGTCGTGGAACGATTATCAGGAGTTTTCTCATCGTTACATTCAGGAAATTATTGCAAACCTAAACAGAAAAGATATTCCGGTAATTTCCTTCTGTAAAGGAAGTTCGGTTTTTGCACCAATTATGGCAGAAGCTAAGCCAGATGTAATTTCTGTTGATTGGAATGCAGATTTATTAAACATAAAAAATGCTTTACCAAATGGCATAGCTGTACAAGGGAATTTAGATCCACATATTTTATATGCTGATAAATCTGTAATTAAAGCGCAAATACACAAATTGTTTGAGCGTATGCGTGGCACAGAAGGTTTTATCTTCAATTTAGGACATGGTATTATGCCAGATATTCCTTTTGATAATGTGAAATATGCTATTGATGTGGTAAAGGAGTTTAGGTATTAAACCCCTAAGTCCCTTTAAATAAAGTTTGGACAGCTAGTGTAAATTCTAGAGAGATGATAGAAATCCTTTTGCCATATTATCAACATTTTAAAGCAGTACACATCGTATTCGTAATTAGCTGGATGGCGGGGTTATTTTATATTTTAAGCCTTTTTATTTACCATACTGAAGCAAATGAAAAGGCTGAGCCTGAAAAAAGCATACTTGTAAATCAGTTTGTTAAAATGGAAGCTACATTATGGAAAATTATCGCCACACCGGCCATGATTATTTCTGTTTTAGCTGGTGTTGGTATGCTTACTTTAAATCCTGGTTTGATGAAAGCAGATTGGATGCATGTTAAACTTGGCTTCGTTATTGGCTTGATTATTTATCATTTTATCTGCCAGAATATTGTAAAGCAATTAAAAAACAATCAATTTAAATTGACAAGTTTTCAGCTCCGTTTATGGCGAGAGTTGGCTACGATTTTTATGATTGCAATTGTTTTTGTGGTTATTTTAAAAAGTGCTATCAATTGGATTTATGGTTTGATTGGCATAATGGGTGTTGCCATAGTTATTATGATTGCAGTTAAATTGTATAAGAATTATCGTTTAAAGAAGTAAGCTTTGGGCTGAAAGATTAAAGCATACTATAGATAACCATTCTTTGTTTTCTTTGCGTAAACTTAGTGTTCTTTGCGGTTAAATAAACGAAAAACTATCCTAAATTTGGGCGATAAACCCAAACACATGTTTACAGCTTCAGTTTTGAAGAAAACTTCACTTTTAGTATCATTTCTTTTTTGCTCATATTTTGCTTCTGCACAGTTTAATCAATCAGCATTAGAAAATAGAATTCGTCCCGATAGTAGCTTAACCAACGAAGTTCATTTTAACTTCTACAACCTCAACTTTGTTCGTAATTACGAATATACCAACGATTTTCATGATGGTTATACTTTGTATGGAACGCAGTTGCAACCTCAAATTACGTATTTTGCCCATCCCAATTTGGCCATTACCGCCGGTGCTTTCATTCGTAAAGATTTTGGTAGAAACGGAATTACTGATGCTAAACCATTATTCAGTTTAAAATATCATAAAAGAAATTTAACCCTAATTTTCGGAAGTTTGGAAGGTGGAATACAGCACAAATATATCGAGCCACTTTATAATTTTGAAAGAACCTTAACCAATCCGATTGAATATGGTACGCAGTTATTGGTTGAGCGTAAGCGGTTTAATCTGGATGCCTGGATTGCATGGCAAAAGATGATTGAAAAGGGTGAAGCTGCTAAGGAAGAGATTGTTGGAGGTTTATCTACAGAAACCACGATTGCTGAAAATAATGGCTGGAAATTTACTTTCCCTGCACAATTTTTGGCTTTCCATCAGGGAGGACAAATTGATGTTTTAAAAGAAATTCCGATTAGTACAGTTTTTAATGGTGCCGCTGGTCTGAAACTCCATAAAGAAATTAATAGCAACATTAAACAAGTCTACACCGATAACTATATAGCGGTTTATAAAGATTTATCGCCAGATAAAAGAAGGGCTTTTCAGGGTGGTTTTGGCGTATGGCTAAATGCAGGAGTAGAAAGTAAATGGGGAAGTTTAGTTGCTTCTTACTGGAAAGGAAATAATTTTATTTCTATTAAAGGTATGCCGCTTTATGAATCTGTTTCGAGTAATTTATACACTAATGGTTTAAAGCAAAGTGGCAGAAATATTGTTTCATTGCGTTATGCTTATCAAAAAGAATTGATTCCTAATTTATACCTCGATGTGCGCTTTGAACCCCATGTCGATTTGGATCATACCGACAAGCAATTGCAGTTTAATCATTCGTTTTTCTTGATTTATAAGCAGGATTTTAGATTGTTTAAATTGAGAAAAACAGATTAATTCATTATTGCCCTTTTTTAAAAGTTATTATTTTATAAAACAGATTTACATCTTCCTAAATAAACTATCAAAAATTTATTGGTTAAGTTAATTAAAGGTAACATTAAACTAGATCATTTTATTTTCTCAGAAGAATGGGTTAAATAATATGATTTTAGGTTTGACTTTCCAAGCAATAATATTAGATTTGCACAAAAAAAATTGATACATGAGCGTTTTAGTAAATAAAGATTCTAAGGTTATCGTTCAGGGTTTTACCGGAAACGAAGGAACTTACCACGCCGAACAAATGTTGGCGTATGGTACAAACGTAGTTGGTGGTGTAACGCCTGGCAAAGGTGGGCAATTACATTTAGAAAAGCCTGTTTTTAATACTGTTAAAGATGCTGTTGATAAAACCGGAGCAAATGTATCTATCATTTTCGTTCCGCCGGCTTTTGCTGCTGATGCGATTATGGAAGCTGCCGAAGGTGGTATTAAAGTGATTGTTTGTATTACTGAAGGTATTCCAACTAAGGATATGATTCAGGTTAAAGAATATATTTCTGACCGCGATGTTACACTTATCGGCCCAAATTGCCCTGGTGTAATTACTGCTGATGAAGCTAAAATTGGTATTATGCCAGGATTTATCTTCAAGAAAGGTCACGTAGGTGTGGTTTCTAAATCAGGAACTTTAACTTACGAAGCTGTAGATCAAGTGGTTAAAGCTGGCTTAGGTATTACTACCGCTATCGGTATCGGTGGCGACCCAATCATTGGTACACCAACTGTTGAAGCAGTTAAATTATTAATGAACGACCCTGAAACTCACGGTATCATCATGATTGGTGAAATTGGTGGCGGTATGGAAGCTGAAGCTGCTCGTTGGATTAAAGAAAATGGTACTAAACCTGTTGTTGGTTTCATCGCTGGTCAAACTGCTCCTGCCGGACGTAGAATGGGTCACGCTGGTGCAATTGTAGGTGGCGCTGATGATACGGCTGCTGCAAAAATGAAAATCATGCGTGAGTGTGGTATTCGCGTTGTAGAAAGCCCGGCTGAGATTGGTGCTGCAATGGCAGAAGAATTAGCAAAATAAGATTTATAAAATCATATAAATGAAAGCGTTTCGATTAATTTCGAGACGCTTTTTTTTGTTTACTAAGTTAGTTGGTTATTAGTTTTGCCACGGAATACACTGAAAAAAAGGAAAGAATTTAGAATTTGATGATTTTTTTTGCCACGGAAGCACGGAATACACAGAAAAGAAATAGTGAGAAGGAGAAATTTGTTTAGATTAGTTAAAATTATCGTTCATGGATTATCAAATAAGACAAGATAATCTTCCCTATAAAAATGAAACTGATTTAATTATTAATGCGTCAATCGAAGTTCATAAAGCTTTGGGCTGCGGTTTTTTAGAAATTGTTTACAAAGATGCGCTTTGCATTGAGTTTGAACGAAGAGGTTATTTTTTAGAAAGAGAAAAGTATTATCCTGTATACTATAAAGATATTCTACTCCCACATAGTTTTTATGCAGATTTTATTGTTTTCGACACCGTAATTCTCGAAGTTAAATCGAAAAGCGGAATTGCGAATGAAGATTTAGCTCAAACCATAAACTATCTAAAATGCTCCGAATGCAAAGTTGGTTTGGTTTTAAACTTTGGCAAACCAACTTTAGAAATTAGACGTGTGATTTTATAAAATCCAAATTCCGTGTCTTCTGTGTTTCCGTGGCAACTTCAAGAGAAAAAATATCATCTCTTTGTAAACACTAAGTCAAACATTTCAACATACAAACCAAATTGAAATCTATAGCGTATATTGATGCATGAGAACGATGTTAAATAAACTATTTTTGATTTCTACTGTTGCAATAATTACAAGTTTATCTGCTTGTGCACAAAAGCAAGAGAAGAAAGAAGTTGAAAAGGTAGAACAAGTAAAAAATATAACAGCCAAAAAGAAAATGAATTGGAATGCATTAACACCCGAAGAAGAAAGAGTAATCGTAAATAAAGGCACAGAATATCCAGGTACAGGAAAGTATGAGCATACAACCGAAAAAGGCACCTACACATGTAAGCGTTGCGATGCAGCTCTATATCGTTCGGAAAGTAAGTTTGATGCTCGATGCGGATGGCCGGCTTTTGACGATGAAATCAAAGGTGCTGTTAAACGTATTCCAGATGCAGATGGCTCGCGTACAGAGATTGTTTGCGCAAACTGTGGCGCACATTTAGGTCACGTATTTATTGGTGAAGGATTTACCAACAAAGATACTCGTCATTGCGTAAATTCTATCTCGATGAATTTCGTTCCGGATAAGAAATAAAGGTGGGTATAGTAGGGTTAGGTTAAGGTGTACAGCGAATGTTGTACACCTTTTTTTGTGCTTGTAAATCAAGCTGTTTTTCCACAATTTATTGATTATAAACTAAATGCTTATATTTGCAGGCTCGATAAAGAAATTTTAGCCTATGAAGTATTTTCTGATATTAAGTTTTTGTTTCCTGTTTTTACAAGGTAAAGCACAAAATTCTGACTCATCAAATGAACCTGAAAGCATCAAGAAAACAGTCTTAGCAACTTATTACCACAGAAAATTCGAAGGTCGCAGAACAACAAGCGGCGCAAAATACAGAGCTAAAAAACACACCGCTGCGCATCGCACATTACCCTTCGGAACAATGATTACAGTAACCAATCCGGATAACGGAAAATCGGTTGTGGTTAAGGTTAATGATCGTGGTCCTTTCTCTAAAAGATTAGCTATAGATTTATCAGAAAGTGCTGCAAAAGAAATTGGTATCTATCATAAAGGTGTTGCTACGGTAGAACTTAGCTATACTGTTGAATAACATTCTATTTAGCTCTAATCTACACCTCAAATTGCCCTCAAATTTAAGTTATTAACACTCAAATTTGTTTGCTAACCCCTTGAAAAGAAACAATTAGCTTTTTTTTTGATTGAAAATGATATTTAGCTGATTGATTTCTCCACCGGTTTCACGGTAGTGTTAACAACTTTGGTTCACAAAAAAGGGCTCCTGTATATATATTTGTTTTAACAAAGTTCTTCAACTTCTGGCGCTAAAAAACAAATACAAAAGCTTAGTTTTTAGTAATTTATATGCGAATCTCTCTGATTACAAATTTAAATTTACCTAACTAAAAACTACGTTGTTTGCCTGGCGACGAGGTTGGTACTTTCACTCTAGAGTTTTAATAAAAACATTTCAATCATCATATAAAATTGATGAATGCGTGGTTTTGTCGGCTCTGTTTAAAATGAAGTTTAAAAAATATCAGCTTATGGAACAGGAATTATTACTACAAGAAAATAAAGACAGATTTGTGCTTTTGCCTATAAAATATCCGGCAATTTGGGAAATGTATAAAAAAACTGAAGCTAGTTTCTGGACAGCTGAAGAGATTGACCTTTCTGATGACCAAAAACACTGGGATAATTTAAATGATGGCGAAAGACATTTTATCTCACACATTCTTGCTTTCTTTTCTGCTAGTGATGGTATTGTTAACGAAAATTTAGCCGTTAACTTCATGAGTGAGGTTCAGTTACCAGAAGCTCGTTGTTTCTATGGTTTCCAGATTATGATGGAAAACATCCACGCCGAAACCTATGCCTTATTAATTGATACTTACATTAAAGATCCAGAAGAAAAAGATCGTTTATTCCACGCTATCGATACTGTTCCGGCAGTAAAAAGAAAAGCAGAATGGGCACTTCGATGGATAGAAAACGGAACTTTTGCAGAACGTTTAGTTGCTTTTGCCGCAGTTGAAGGTATTTTCTTCAGCGGAAGTTTCTGTTCTATTTTCTGGTTAAAGAAACGTGGCTTAATGCCAGGTTTAACTTTCAGTAACGAGTTAATCTCTAGAGATGAAGGCTCACATTGCGAATTCGCCTGCTTACTGTACAGCATGTTAAGCAATAAACTAAGCGAAGAGCAAGTTCATGGAATCATCAGCGATGCTGTAGAAATTGAAAAAGAATTTATTACAGATGCTTTGCCAGTTGCTTTAATTGGTATGAACGCAAAATTAATGAGCCAGTACATCGAGTTTGTTGCCGATAGATGGTTACAAGAATTAGGCTACAAAAAAATCTATAACGCAACCAATCCTTTCGATTTTATGGAGATGATTTCATTGCAGGGAAAAACAAATTTCTTTGAAAAGCGTGTTGGCGATTATCAGAAAAGTGGCGTATTAACCTCTGCTGATAATAAAGCTCAGGCCTTTTCTTTAGATGAAGACTTTTAAGGTTGGGGGTTAAAATTAAAAAGTTTAAAGTTGAAAGCTCGCCCTTGCCTTCATTGCAAGGAACGAAGCAATTTTAATGCAAGAGAAAATAAACAAGAATTATAAACGTGATTAACAAGTCTTGATACTTGATACGCACTACTAAATAAAAAAACATGCCTTAAAAGTCCTCCCTTCTGGGGAGGGTTGGGAGGGGCGCTAAATCTCATAAATTATGTTCGTACTAAAAAGAGATGGCCGGAAAGAGCCGGTACAATTTGACAAAATCACAGCTCGTATTCAAAAGTTGTGTTATAGTTTAAATGCAGACCTTGTAGATCCAATTGATGTTGCCAAGAAGGTAATTGAAGGTCTATATGATGGTGTAACTACATCAGAGTTAGATAACCTTGCCGCAGAAACCGCTGCTTCGTTAACTACAAAACACCCTGATTATGCTTTACTGGCATCGCGTATAGCGGTTTCTAACTTGCATAAAAACACTACAAAATCATTCTCGGGTACGATGAAAATGTTGTACGAATACTTCGACCCGAAAGCGCAAAAAGCCGCACCGCTTATCGCTGATGATGTTTATGAGATTATTGAGAAAAACGCTGATATTTTAGATAGCTCTATTATTTACGATCGTGATTTTGGTTTCGACTATTTCGGTTTTAAAACTTTAGAAAAATCTTA
The DNA here is from genome assembly GCF_920984665.1 of Pedobacter sp. Leaf170. Taxonomy (GTDB): domain Bacteria; phylum Bacteroidota; class Bacteroidia; order Sphingobacteriales; family Sphingobacteriaceae; genus Pedobacter. The sequence goes on along the minus strand of NZ_CAKLBP010000010.1, from coordinate 3,006 downwards.
TCTGTTAAAAGTAAACGGTAAAATTGTTGAGCGTCCTCAGCATTTATTTATGCGTGTTTCTGTTGGTATCCACAAAGAAGATATCGAGAGCGCAATCAAAACGTATAATTTAATGAGCGAGCGTTGGTTTACACACGCTACACCAACATTATTTAATGCGGCTACGCCGAAACCTCAAATGTCGTCATGTTTCTTATTAACTATGCAAGATGATAGTATTGAAGGTATTTATGATACATTAAAACAAACTGCTAAAATTTCTCAAAGTGCTGGTGGTATTGGTTTAAGCATCCATAACATTCGTGCTACGGGTTCATATATTGGTGGTACAAACGGTACAAGTAACGGTATTATTCCGATGTTACGTGTATTTAATGATACAGCCCGTTATGTAGACCAAGGCGGTGGTAAACGTAAAGGTGCTTTTGCAATTTATTTAGAGCCTTGGCATGCAGATGTTTTCGAATTCTTAGACTTGCGTAAAAATCATGGTAAAGAAGAAATGCGTGCCCGTGATTTATTTTATGCCCTTTGGATAAACGATTTGTTTATGCAACGTGTTAAAGATAACGGCGATTGGACATTATTCTGCCCACACGAAGCACCGGGTTTAGCAGATTGTTTCGGTAAGGAGTTTGAAGATTTATATACTAAATACGAAGCTGAAGGTCGCGGACGTAAAACCATTAAAGCACAAGAGCTTTGGTTTGCCATTTTAGATTCGCAAATTGAAACAGGTACACCGTATATGTTGTTTAAAGATGCAGCGAACAGCAAATCTAACCAACAGAATTTAGGTACAATCAAGTCTTCTAACTTATGTACGGAGATTATTGAGTACACCTCTAAAGATGAAGTGGCGGTTTGTAACTTAGCATCATTAGCATTACCCCGTTTTGTTATCAATGGCACTTTCGACCACCAAAAATTATACGATGTAACTTATCAGGCTACTTTAAACCTGAATAAAATTATCGATCATAACTATTACCCGGTTCAAGAAGCTGAAAACTCAAACATGCGCCACCGTCCGGTTGGTTTAGGTGTGCAAGGTTTAGCTGATGCATTTATTTTATTGCGTTTACCATTCGAAAGTGATGAAGCAAAACGTTTAAACAAAGATATTTTCGAAACGATTTATTTCGCATCGATGACAGCTTCTAACGATTTGGCCGTAAAACATGGTCCTTACCAAACATTTAAAGGTTCTCCGTTATCAAAAGGTCAGTTCCAGTTTGATTTATGGAATGTAACACCAGATAGCGGCAGATGGGATTGGAGTGCTCTACGTAAAAAAGTAGTTAAAGATGGTGTATACAACTCTTTATTGGTTGCGCCAATGCCAACGGCTTCTACTTCTCAAATTTTGGGTAACAACGAATGTTTCGAGCCATATACTTCAAACATTTACACTCGCCGAGTATTAAGTGGAGAATTTGTTGTGGTAAACAAACACTTATTGAAAGATTTAGTAGCATTGGGTTTATGGAACAACGATATGAAAAACCAAATCATATTGGCTAATGGTTCAATCCAGGCAATTCCATCTATCCCAGATTACATTAAAGAATTATACAAAACAGTTTGGGAGATCAAGATGCGTAACATCATCGATATGGCTGCCGACCGTGGTGCATATATCTGCCAGTCTCAATCTTTAAACTTGTTTGTAAATGCGCCAAATACTTCAAAATTAACTTCAATGCACTTCTACGCATGGGAAAAAGGTTTGAAAACCGGAATGTATTATTTACGTACTCAGGCTGCATCACAAGCGGTTAAATTTACAGTAGAAAACCAGGGTGGTAAAGCAATTGAAGCTGTAATTCCTGCAAACATTCCTCAAGATCAGGTTGCAGAGGAAATTGTAGACGGGCCAGTTTGTTCAATGGAAGAAGGCTGTATTAGTTGTTCAGGTTAAGCTGAGAGCTTAAAGCAGAAAGATTAAAGCGAAAAGCTGACCACTTCGCCGTCATTGCGAGGTACGAAGCAATCTTAAAGCAATAATATCATAAGGTTTTGGGCAAACGCTCAAAACCTTATTTTTTGTTTATATTTTTGTAATGCAATTGGGCTAACCTTACGCCTTAAACCTTATGCCTTCAACCGTAAAACATAGCAAACACGAAATCATTCCCTGCGAACGGTGCGGAACGGCTATAGAGTGCAAGGCAAATTCTTACACCAAATGCCAATGTAGCGTGGTTCAATTGAGCATTAACGAAGTGCAATATATCTCAGAATTGTACGATGGTTGTTTATGTGCGAAATGTTTATTCGAACTGCAACAGGAGTATAGAGAAGAAATAGGGGTTTAAAAAACTAATTATCCGTCGGCTGAAGCCAACGGCAATGAAATGCAATGAGGTTATAGGTGGGTTATTCATTGCAGGCTGCTTCAGCAGCCTGAGCATATAAGGGTTGTATGTAGGCTTTAGCCAAAGTAAATGTAGTTGTTGTCTTGAGTATATCGAAGAATCATCATCATTTCCTTGATTAAAAACTTGAAAAGCAGGTTTCTGCTCTTTTCGGTTGCTACAATCCCGCCATTCCTGTCCGTCTGGCAGGCGGGCGCTTCAATCTTTTATGTTCCTTCGACAAGCTCATTATTACAAATAAAAAGTATTTCCGCTGCTGCCGGGTTTAAGTAACAAAAGATTGTTTTCCTGAAAATTTGCAGTTTTTATAATTTCAAATTTTTTATCCGTCGGCTGAAGCCAGACGGAAATGAAATGCAATGAGGTTATAAGGTGGATTATTTATTGCAGTCGGCTTTAGCCGCCTGTGTTTAGAAAAAATTTGCAATGGCTTTAGCCAAATTTTTAAACTTTGCAGCCTTACATAGTAACAAAAACTTCTCAACCTAAACGGGATAGGAGCCTACCGTGTACCCACATCTTTTTGGATTTCGAATCCTAAATAGATATTATAGAATTTTTGGAGACCGAGTATTAGGGTTGTTGCACCAGGCTTCCTCTGTGATGAATAACCTTTCCAACCACCTAA
>NZ_CAKLBP010000009.1 GCF_920984665.1 Pedobacter sp. Leaf170 | reverse complement strand
AATCTGGGATTCCGTAAACTTGATTCTTTTCATATTGCCAATTAAAATTAATAGTTTTTCTAATAGCCTCGCTGCGCTCGGTCTAGAATTCTACTTTTAAATGGTCTGAATTTTGGGAAGTGCACAAATACATTTACGAATGATTGGGAGTTTTGGTTAGATGAAAATATCTCACCGATTATCGCTAAATGGTTAATGGATGAAATCAATATCAAATGTGTTTCATTTCATTTTTTAAAATTGAATAAGACGTCAGACATTGAAGTTTATAATATTGCCAGAAGCAAAGCGAAAGTTATTATTATATCAAAAGATTTAGACTTTCGTGAACTTGTTTCCTGGAAAGGAGTTCCCCCAAAATTAGTTTTTCTTGAATTTGGAAATTGTTCAAATAAGTTGCTTTATGAAAAACTTAAATATAAAATTTATGATGCAATAGAACTACTTATCTATGGAGATTTGGATATATTTGAAATAAATAAAGATTAACATGCAATTCGGTAAAGTAGACGACCCATCAATTATAGATTTCAAACTTCCTGCGGATGCTACTGAAACAGAAGCTATCCTTAAAGCAAATAAATCAAAACAAAACTTTCAGGCCTTTATTGGTTGCGCTAAGTGGAATAAAGCAGATTTAAAAGGCTTTTATCCAAAGGGAACAAAAGATGAATTAACCTATTACTCTACTCAATTTAATTCGATTGAATTAAATGCAACCTTTTATGGAATGCCTAGTAGTGAGCAGGTAATTACTTGGACTCAAAAAACACCAGAAAACTTTAAATTCTTCCCTAAATTAACAAACACAATTAGCCACTTTAAAAGGTTAATTAACGTTAAAGAGCCCGTAGAACAATATTGTGATGCCATTAGCAACTTTGAAGAAAAGTTAGGAATGGCTTTCCTGCAATTGCATGATAATTTCAAACCTAAAGATTTTGACCGTTTGAAAATTGTAATTGAAGAATTTCCAAAGGTTATCCCTTTAGGTGTAGAAGTTAGAAATGGAGAATGGTTTTCAAATCCCAAAATTGCTGAAGAATTTGAAAAATTATTCGAAGATAATGGCATTACCAATATCATTGTAGATACGGCCGGACGCAGAGATATGTTACACATGCGTTTAACAACACCTACCGCTTTTGTTCGTTACGTAGGCGCTAACCACGAGAGTGATTACGCAAGGTTGGATGAGTGGGTTGAGCGTATAGTTAAATGGAAAAAGCAAGGCTTACAAAACCTATACTTTTTTGTACACCAGAATGTAGAGTTGGCTTCACCATTACTATCAGCTTATTTTATAGAAAAACTGAACAAAGCTATTGGAACTGATTTAAAAGTCCCGGTAATGGGAAATGGTACCACACCAAATCCAACTCTTTTTTAAACCAGCTGTCTTAATGAGCTTGCCGAAGATTTAGTTAGAATATTTCGACAAGCTCAAATACGACAAACGATTGAAGGAGTTTAAATTCTCTTTAATATCGTTTCTGTTGCTTTTGCTTCTTCACCCTCTGGTGAAATATTATAAGCAGAGAGTATAATTTCATCTTTGCTTATTATCTCTAACGCAGTTCTCCAGCCCCAAAGCTTTTCACCATATTCCGGGTTGCCATAGGTACCTAAAACAGAAAAACCCTTTTCAGTTGCATTTCCGCTTGAAAGCATTATTTGTGTGCCCATGTGGAAACTATCTATCCAGCTTGCTGTAAATTTTTGATAAGGTATATCAAAACCGATTATCATTTTGCCTGTAAATGGTTTCCCGTCAAGGCTTCCATCATAATCATAAGAAATAAATCTGTTTTCTAACAAAGCGGTAATTTTTCCAGTAGTGGTTGATTCGTCTGCAAGCACATCTTTCTCAAACCAGGTTTTCGTTTGTCCTTGCCATTCGCCAATTAAGTTTTTTAAAATCCTATGCGAACCATCTTCAAGTGATATTTCAAATTTACTTTTTGCCATAACCAAACTTAAAAAATTATTGTATCAATTTATCGAACTCAATAATTGTTTTTTGATAATTATTATTTCGCTATCTTGTTGTATGTTAAAGACATTGGACCTTAATCAAATTATGGTTATCGATATCGAAACCGTTCCTCAGTATGCACATTACAGCGATGTTCCACAGCACTTACAAGATCTTTGGGAACAAAAAACACTTTACCAACGCTCGGCAGAGCAAAGCCCTGAAGATTTTTACGAGAAAGCAGGAATTATGGCCGAGTTTGGCAAAATTGTATGTGTTAGTTTAGGCATATTTTATACGCAAGATAAAAAGCAGCACTTACGGATTAAATCATTTTATGGACATGATGAATTAGATCTTTTAAAAGATTTTAGTATGCTTTTACAAAAGCAACCTGCCTCGCTAATGTTCTGTGCTCATAATGGTAAAGAATTCGATTTTCCATACTTATGCAGAAGGTTTTTAATTAATGGTCTCGACATTCCAAAACAATTAGAGTTATCGGGTAAGAAACCTTGGGAAGTGAATCATATTGACACGATGGAATTGTGGAAATTTGGCGACTACAAGCATTACACTTCTTTAAATTTGCTGGCGGCAATTTTAAATGTACCAACACCAAAGGATGATATTGATGGCAGCATGGTTAGACAAGTTTATTATGAAGAGCAAAACCTACCGAGAATTGTAACTTATTGCCAAAAAGATGTGATTACAACCGCACAGGTTTTATTAAAATTAAAAGGTGTTGAGGAAATTTCGGCAGAAAACATTACCATTGTAACCTGATGCTAAACGTAAGTAATTTAAAAATTGATTTTTATAACAGAGACGAAAAATCGTGGTTTGATGCGGTTAAAACTATAAGTTTTAAGGTTAAAGAAGGAACGGTTTTAGGTATTGTTGGTGAATCTGGTTCGGGCAAATCTGTAACCTCTTTTTCGATTATGCGTTTGCACGATGAACGCTCTACAAAAATATCAGGGGAAATTGACTTTGAAGCCACCAGCCTATTAAATTTGAGTTCAAATGAAATCCGTCAAATCAGAGGTAATCAGATTTCGATGATATTTCAAGAACCTATGACTTCCCTGAATCCGGTTTTTACTTGTGGAGAACAGGTTGCAGAAGCCATCATTCTTCATCAAAAAACAAATAAGAAAACCGCAAGAGAAAGAACGATTGCACTTTTTAATGAGGTTCAATTGCCTCGTCCGGAAAAAATATTTGACAGCTATCCACACCAAATTTCTGGCGGACAGAAACAACGCGTAATGATTGCTATGGCTTTAAGTTGCAATCCAAAACTTTTAATTGCTGATGAACCAACTACTGCTTTAGACGTTACGGTTCAAAAAACAATTCTGCAGCTGTTATTAAAATTAAAAGAAGAGAGAAATATGGCAATGATATTTATTTCGCACGATTTAGGTGTAATAAATGAAATTGCTGATGAGGTTGCTGTAATGTATAAAGGTGAAATTGTAGAACAAGGTGCTGCAAAATCTATATTCGAAAACCCACAACATCCCTACACAAAAGGCTTACTGGCTTGTCGGCCCACGCCTGCTTTACAATTAAAAAAATTACCTGTAGTTGCTGATTTCTTAACCGGAGAAGTTAAAGATGCTAATGCCCATTTAAATGCAGAAAATCAAATTACAGATAAAGAAATTTCGAGCCGAAGGGCGGCTCTGTATGCCCAACCTCCTTTATTAAAAGTTGAAAAACTTTGCACGTGGTATCCAATTAATAATGGTTTTTTCTCTAAAACCAAAGAATATGTTAAGGCTGTCGATTCAATTAGTTTTGATGTTTTTCCAGGTGAAACTTTAGGCTTAGTTGGAGAGTCTGGTTGTGGTAAAACTACATTGGGCAGAACCATTTTAAGACTAATCGAACCAACATCAGGGAATATTTATTTTGAAAGTAATGACATCACAACTATCGACAGAATATCTCTAAGAAAACTTCGTAGAAATGTACAAATCATTTTTCAAGATCCTTATGCTTCATTAAATCCTAAACTTACTGTTGGCCAATCTATTTTAGAGCCGCTAATTGTACATAAGCTACATAATAATGATGCGGAAAGGAAGCAAAAAGTTGTTGAATTATTACTCAAAGTAGGATTAAAAGAAGAGCATTATGACCGATATCCACACGAATTTAGTGGCGGCCAAAGGCAAAGAGTGGTTATAGCAAGAGCATTGGCTTTACAACCTAAATTTATTATATGCGATGAGTCTGTTTCTGCTTTAGATGTATCTGTACAGGCACAGGTTTTAAATTTATTAAAAGATTTACAAAGCGAATTTGGTTTAACCTATATTTTCATTTCTCATGATTTAGCCGTGGTAAAACATATTTCAGATCGTATTTTGGTTATGAATAAAGGCAAAATTGAAGAAGAGGGTTTTGCTGAAGATATTTTCTTCGCACCTAAAGCAGATTACACAAAAAAATTAATTGATGCCATTCCCGGGAATTAAAAAACTTCGACTTATATTAATTATTGGATTGTTTTGCATTGAATATTTTCAGGCTAATGCACAGAGAAATAGTGTTCAAATTATCTTATCAAAATACATTTTTGAAAATGCTCCTTTTGATGCTTGCCATGCATCTACCCTTGTGGAGATAGATAAAAATTCAATTATAAGTGCCTGGTTTGGTGGTAAGTACGAAGGCAGCAATGATGTTTCCATTTGGTCATCTGTTAGCAAAGATGGCAATTGGAGTGCGCCAATTGAGATTGCAAATGGTATTCAAAATGATAGCTTGCGTTTTCCATGTTGGAATCCGGTATTATTTAAAGCCAAAAATGGTATTTTGTATCTTCATTATAAAGTTGGTCCAAATCCAAGAGCATGGTGGGCAGAATTTAAAACATCAAAAGATAATGGCAAAACATGGTCGAAAGCTAAGAAACTGCCTGAAGGTTTTTTAGGTCCGATAAAAAATAAACCCATTCAAATTGCTAATGGAGACATTCTATATCCATCGAGTACAGAAAGTCTGGATGAAAAAAAATGGCTGATTCATATCGAAAAAACAGATGCAAATGCCCGAAACTGGAGAAAAATAGTTATCGATTGCGATACTTTTGGTGTAATTCAACCTTCAATATTAACCTATCCAGGCGGTAAACTTCAGCTTTTATGCAGAAGCAGGCAAAACGTTATTATTGAAAGCTGGTCTGCAGATAACGGTGAAAGCTGGACGAAATTAAAACCAACAAATTTACCCAATCCAAATTCTGGTAGCGATGCGGTTACTTTAACAGACGGCAGGCAGCTCTTAATTTACAATCCGCTAGAATCTGGTAAAAACTGGTGGGAAGGCCGCTCAGTTTTAAAATTAGCCATTTCTAAAGATGGAAAAAGCTGGACAAATATTTACACATTAGAAGAACATCCCAAGGGAGAATATAGTTACCCAGCAATTATTGAGGCAAAGGATGGAACTATTCATCTCAGCTATACATCTTTAAGAAAAAAAATAAAGTATGTTAAATTGAGATTGAATTAATGAATGGATATAACATCATCAATCTGACATTTTACATCTATAAACCGCCTCTTTTGCATCTTTTCTGTATCTTCGGTAAAATACAATTAGCATATGGCAAAGAAAAAATCTGCAAATATAAAATTAGTTCTGAATCAACTGGTTAGCGATGTTTTCGAAAAAAACAGCAATCAACTCCTAAATTATAAACAGGTTTCTGCCAAATTAAATTTAACCGATCAAGAATCAAGAGAAACCATTCTCGAAATTTTAAAAGAAGGCAAAAGCGCAGGCATTTATCTGGAACCTGAAAAAGGAAAATTTAAACTTAAAGACCTGCAAAGCTTTATCATTGGTACTGTAGATATGACTGCCGATGGTTCTGCCTATATTGTTCCTGAAGATGAATTTGAAAAAGACGTTTACGTTGCACCGCGTAAATTAAAAAATGCGCTGCATGGCGATAAAGTTAAAGTTTATGTTTTTGCGAAGAAGAATGGCAGAAAAAATGATGGTGAGGTTATCGAAATCATTAAAAGAGCAAAATCAGATTTTACAGGCGTAATAAAAATATCGGATAGGTTTGCATTTGTAATTGCAGATGACAAGAAAATGCTTCATGATATTTTTGTTCCGTTGAGTGATATTTTAGGTGCGAAAAATGGTCAAAGGGTTTTAGTTAGCTTAACGGATTGGCCTGAAGGTGCAAAAAATCCAATCGGTACGGTTAAGCATGTACTTGGCGACCAAGGTGAGAATAATACCGAAATGAATGCTATTCTTGCACAATATGGTTTTCCCCTATCATTTCCTCCACAGGTAGAAAAAGAAGCCAACGCTATTCCTGAAGAAATTCCTTCAGCAGAAATTGCCAAAAGAAAAGATTACAGAAACGTATTAACTTTTACAATTGACCCTGCTGACGCTAAAGATTTTGATGATGCCATTTCTTACCAAAAATTACCAAATGGGAATTATGAAATTGGTGTGCACATAGCCGATGTTTCTTATTATGTTGAGCAAGGAAGCGAATTAGATAAGGAAGCTTATAGCAGAGCAACTTCGGTTTACTTGGTTGATAGAGTTATCCCAATGTTACCTGAACGTCTAAGCAATGGTGTTTGTTCGCTTCGCCCCAATGAAGATAAACTTTGCTTTGCAGCTGTTTTTGAGTTAGATGAACAGGCAAATATTCAATCTGAATGGTATGGCAGAACCGTAATACATTCTGATAGAAGGTTTAGTTACGAAGAAGCACAAGAAGTTATCGAAAATAAAGCTGGAGATTTTGCTGAAGAAATTTTAAAATTAAATGAGCTTGCATATATTTTAAGAGATAGAAAATTTAAAGATGGTGCCATCAGTTTTGAGAGCACTGAAGTTAAATTTAAACTTGATGAAAATGGCAAGCCTATCGGAGTTTATGTAAAAGAACGAAAAGATGCACATAAGCTGATTGAGGATTATATGCTTTTGGCAAACAGAAAAGTAGCAGAATTTATTTCAAAAAAAGTTAAAGGTAAAAACAAACTCACCTTTGTTTATCGCGTTCACGACTCACCAAACATGGAAACGCTGAATACTTTTGCCAACTTCGCATCCCGTTTCGGTTATAAAATTAATACAAAATCTGATAAAGAAATTGCCAAATCTTTAAACCATTTAATGGCCGATGTTGAAGGTAAGAAAGAGCAGAACATATTAACTTCATTAGCCATTCGCTCAATGGCTAAAGCTATTTACACCACAAAGAAAACCAGTCATTACGGTTTGGCTTTTGAATATTATACGCATTTCACTTCCCCAATCCGTAGATATCCCGATGTTATGGTACATCGTTTATTGCAAACTTATTTAGATGAAGGAAAATCTGCAGATGTAGAATTTTATGAAGTTGCGAGTGCACATTCATCAGCTATGGAAAAAAGAGCTGCTGAGGCAGAAAGGGCATCAATAAAATATAAACAGGCTGAATATTTAGAAGAAAACATCGGCACAGCTTACAAAGGTGTTATTTCTGGTGTTACAGAATGGGGGATGTATGTAGAAATTGAAGAAAATAAATGCGAAGGTATGATTAGGCTTCGCGATATATCTGATGATTTTTATGTATTAGATGAGAAAAACTATTGCATCATAGGTCAGCGCAAAAAGAAAAAGTACCAGTTGGGAGATGAAGTAATGATTAGAGTGAAGAAAGTAGATTTAGCAAAACGCCAGATTGACTTCAGTTTGATTCAGGATTAATAAAATTAAAAATTTCAGACTAATCCGTTAGTAAAAATAAAATGCACAATACAGTAGAATTACAGCAAATTTTAGAAACAGCAATACAAAACCTAAAATATCCTGAAAGCCCCAAACAACTTTACGAACCAATAACATATATAATCAATTTAGGGGGCAAAAGAATCCGCCCTCTGCTGGTTTTAATGGCAACGGAGTTATTTGGCGAAGATGCTAATAAATCTATCCATGCGGCTATGGCAGTAGAGGTTTTTCATAATTTTACACTGGTGCATGATGACATTATGGATAATGCACCCCTACGCAGAGGCCAGGCTACCGTTCACGAAAAATGGAGCACAAATGTTGCTATTTTAAGTGGCGATGTTATGATGGTTGAAGCCAATAAAAATCTTGCAAAAGTAAATCCAATTTTTCTTAAAGATGTTCTGGATACTTTTAATGCCACAGCTCAAGGTGTTTGCGAAGGGCAAACATTAGATATGGAATTTGAAACTCGTGATGATGTAACTATCGAAGAATACATCAACATGATTCGGCTAAAAACCGCTGTTTTATTGGGTGGTGCACTAAAATTAGGTGCCATAATTGCAAATGCATCTAAGCAAGATGCAGACTTAATCTATAATTTTGGCGAAAATATAGGTATCGCTTTTCAATTGCAGGATGATATTTTAGATGTTTATGCTGATCCTGATAAATTCGGAAAACAAGTAGGCGGAGATATCATTGCCAACAAAAAAACTTTTTTACTTTTAAAAGCTTTGGAATTGGCAGATAATAATAATTCAAATACATTACAAGATTGGATTTCTAAAGAAAACTTTGATAGCAGAGAAAAAATTGAAGCCGTAACAAATATTTATAATTCATTAGATATACCAAATGTTGCGAAACAAGCAATGGAGGGCTATTTGAGCAAAGCACTATCATACATGGAGCAAATAAGTGTGGCAGACAAGCAAAAAGAAGCCATTATGAGCTTAACAATGAGCCTAATGGCCAGGCAATACTAAGCATTGTATTATAAAAATATCGCTAAATTAGAGTTTAGCGATATTTTTTTGTCTTAAAATTTACTAGAACAAAAAAAACCATTCTGGAATTCAGAATGGTTTTTTTTATCAATAGTACTAATTATTCTGCAGTTGCAGCTTCTTCAGTAGCTTCGTCTTTTTTAACAGCTTTTTTTGCTGGTGCTTTTTTAGCCGGTGCTTCTGCAACAACTTCAACAGCAGCAGCTTCTTTCTTTGCAGCTGGTTTCTTAGCTAATGCAGCTTCAATTTCTGCATCAGTGATAGGAAGAATAGATACATAAGATTTGTTATCTTGTTTCTTTCTAAAAACTACAGTACCATCTACTAAAGCAAATAATGTATGATCTTTACCTAAACCAACATTTTTATCTGGATGGTGTTTTGTTCCGCGTTGACGTACTAAAATGTTTCCAGCGATAGCTAACTGACCACCGAAAATTTTAATACCTAAACGCTTACTATGCGATTCACGTCCGTTTTTCGAACTACCGGCTCCTTTTTTGTGTGCCATTTTCTTATATTTTGTAACCCGCCAAAAAAGCGAATTATTAGGTTAACAATTAATTATAGAGTGATGTCAGAAATCTGAATCTTGGTGAAAAACTGGCGGTGACCATTTTTCTTTTTGTAACCTTTTCTACGTTTTTTGTGGAAAACGATTACTTTATCACCTTTTAAATGAGATACGATAGTAGCTGAAACTTTAGCACCTTTAACCGCAGGAGCACCTACAGTGATTGCACCACCATTATCAACCAACAATACATTATCAAATTCAATACTAGCGCCTTCATCTCCTTGTAATCTGTGTACAAAAAGGTGCTGGTCTTTAGCAACTTTAAATTGCTGCCCTGCTATATTTACTATTGCGTACATTGTTTAAATATTAGTTTTATAATTTTTATTTAACGAGGTGCAAATATAGAATAAATTCATTTAACACACAAACAGATATAGAAAATATTTAATAAAAATCTTTTACAGATGCAGTCCTCTTAGTTTTAAGTTCAGATAATTCCTAATCGTTATAATTTGAAAAGCAATAAAAGTACAATTTAGCTTACCTCTGCCCTGCCATTCGCTTTACTTGCCTCATAAAAAGAATTCGGCTGCGTGCTCGCTGCTGTCAGGTTTAATTTACGCAGGTTGGTAGTTCTATTATGGTTAGCGCTATGCAAATTGGGTCACACAAGTACAAAAACAAAAAGCCTAAATAAAATAACTAATTGTATTTTATTTAGGCTTTTAAGTAAGATTGAAAATATCTACTTACCGCTGCGTCTTTCTGCTTGGTTAATGGTTTCCTCTAAAATCTTTCTCATTTGCATTGCTGCATCTAAAAGTTTAGGATTACCATCAAAATCACCATAAACAACTACGTGTTTACTCTTTTCTTTATACTTAAAAAACATATCATAACGTGGCACCGACATCGATTTAGTGCTTTTCTTACCAATTGTATCCGGAAAATTCCATAACCCCAATTCGTTTGCTTTGCTGTGTATATATAAAATATCATCGCCCTTTAAGCCAACTTTTTTTACAATAACAGAATCGCGACTGTTTACGTAACGATAAGAACTATCAGCCGAATTGTATTCATTTTCCAATGTATCTTTTATCCCCCATTTGTAATCCAAAGAAACAAAATCCTTTTTTCTAAACGGAGCATTCTGAATGATTGGTTTGTAATATATGTAACAATAAATTATCATTGGTACAATGATGGTTAACGCTAAGAATATCTTTTTCCCTCTACTTGACACTTTTTTTTAATTATTGAATGAATGAATTTTTTAATGATTAATTTAAGATGAAGCGCAAAATTATGCGTCTTTTAACTCTCCCTCCCACTTGCTTACCACAGCAGTGGCAATACTATTACCTACAACGTTCGTAGCCGAACGGCCCATATCTAATAACGGATCGATACCGATTAATAACGCTAAGCCAGCCTCAGGAATATTGAAACTTGCGATTGTACCTGCAATAACCACTAATGATGCTCTTGGAACACCTGCAATACCCTTACTGGTTAACATCAAGATTAACAACATCGAAATTTGTTGCTCAAAACCTAAGTGAATGCCATAAGCTTGTGCAATAAACAAGGAAGCAAATGTCATGTACATCATCGAACCATCAAGGTTAAAAGAATATCCAAGTGGCAAAACAAAACTTACAATTTTATCTTTACAGCCGAAACGCTCTAGAAGCATCATGGTTTTTGGATAAGCAGCTTCGCTACTTGCGGTACTAAAAGCTAAAATAGCCGGCTCTTTCATATCATTAACAAGTTTAAAAACTCGCTTTTTGAGGATAAGAAAGCCCAGAAATATTAAAATACACCATAAAATGGCCAATCCAAAGTAGAATTCACCTATAAAAATGGCGTAGGTATTTAAAACAGATAGACCTTGTTTAGCCACGATGGCTGTCATAGCGCCAAAAACCGCTAAGGGTGCAAAATTCATTACATAGCCGGTCATTTTTAAGATAACATGTGCAATTGCATCAAAAGCTTTGATTACCACCTGACCCAAATCGCCTATGGCCGCTGTAGCAACACCAAAAAATAGGGAGAAAACAACAATTTGAAGAATTTCATTTGTTGCCATTGATTCGGCTATACTTTTAGGAAAAACGTGTGCAATAAAATCTTTTACACTCATTGCCGTTTTTTGAATTCCGGTATTCACTAACTGATCTGGAAGTGTCAGTTTCATGTGTTTTCCGGGTTCGAAAATGTTAACGAGGATTAACCCCAAAACAAGCGACATAAGCGACATAGCTACAAACCAACCTAATGTTTTACCTCCGATTCGGCCTACTGCTTTTATATCACCAACTTTTGCAACGCCAACAACTAATGTAGTAAACACTAAAGGCGCAACAATCATTTTAATTAATCTTAAAAAGATGTCACTTAGCAATGTAAAGTATTCAAGTTTTTTCTCGCGAATTTCTTCGTTTTCTTTCTTGATTTTAGCATTTACCTTTCTATCGGTTTTAAGTTGTGCAAAAACTGCAGTTGTGGTATCTGTAGATTTTGCAATACTAACCTCAATGCTTTTCACTTTAGCATCAGCATTTAGGATATTTTGGTTATAAACATCTATAGAGTTTACGTTTAGAATATATCCTAAAGCAATACCTGCTACCAGCGCTACAAAAATGAAAATTGTGAGTCTGTTTTTCTTCATAAAATAATAAAGTTAGTGGCTTTGTTAATTTGGTAAAACTACGATATTTACAGCGTGTAACAAATTCTCATTTTTCAACGATATTAAAATCTGTAGTTTTTTGTACCTCGGCTGTAACAAAAATTGAAATCAGCTATCTAAAACGCAATTACAACCCATTAAATGGAACAAAAAGACAAGTTATTTAAGCAGATCTTCGATTCAAATTCCAAAAAAATATTCCATTTGTGCTATGGTTATACAGGTGATACAGATGCCGCTAATGATCTCTTACAGGAAACTTTTTTAAAGGTTTGGCAAAACTTAGATAAATTCAGAAACAAATCGCTCATCTCTACCTGGATATACAGAATTGCAGTAAATACTTGTTTAACTTATTTACGCTCAGAAAAAAGACAGGCAAAAGACGAATTAACGGAGAATATTATTGAAAATAAAATCGAAGAATTCTCTGAAAAAAATGAGCAGGTGGCACTTTTGTACACATGTATCTCAAAACTTGAAGAAAACGATCGTTTGATTATAACTATGGTATTAGATGAATTACCATACCATGAAATAGCAGATATTTCGGGCATAAGTGAAGGAAATTTAAGAGTAAAAATTCATCGTATTAAACAAAAATTAACAGAATTATATAATCAGTATGCAAGCGTTTGATCAATTACAGGAGTTGTGGCAAAAGCATGATGTAGAACTTAAAGTTTCTGCAGATGAGATGTTACAACAGGCAAAGAAAGAGGTGAATGGATTAAAGCTAAAATCTGCTTTAAATATTTTGGGCATGCTTGCATCATTTATTGCAATTGCAGCACTATGGATATTTTTCCATTTCGAATCGTGGACTACACATGTTGGTATCAGCATAACCATTGTTGCCATTGGCGTTTATACCCTTATACTTTACCGCGATTACAGGTTAATTTCTAAAACAGACTTTACAGTTCATCCGAACGAATATTTAAACAACTTAAAAACCTATCAACTAAACCGTTACAAACTTTACAATTCTCTTTATTGGTTTTATACGGTAGCACTTTCATTAGGTATTTTATTTTATTTTATTGAGATTTTAGCCTATTTAAGTATCATACAAAAAACGTTGGCCATTGCATTAACTGCACTCTGGATTATCTTTTGTTCAACAATTTTGAGAAAGGCCGTTATTAAACGCGAAAAGGAAAGAATATCATTACTGATTGAAAAATTTGAAAGAATAAGTATGCAAATTTCTGAATAGAAATTATTAGGCACGGTTTTTTCAAGGAATTTTATTATGAAAAGCTTTGCTCTATTTTTATTAGTTACCGTTTCAATTTTTGCACTTTCGTTTAAGCAAGACTTTACTGAGCCTATTCAATTAAATTTTGAAACTCATTTTAAAGGCAAGCCTGATGAAAATTCTCCATATTTTGCGCTTACTGCCATGACCTGGAAGTACAGTTATGAATCTACTATTTACAGAAACCGAGTAGCCATTAATTTAAAAAATGAAGTTTCTGTTGATAAAAGCCGCTCGTGGGTTAAGTGGGATAAAATAAAAAATGAAGAAATTAAAGCCAGCTTGTTGCACCACGAGCAAGGGCATGTTAATATACATTACATTTTATTGTTAGAATCTGATAGAGTATTAAAAAACAGAACCTATTCAGTAAAAAATTATAAAAATCAAATTTCTGATTTAGCCAATCAAATAAGTCGCTACTTTGATACCATGCAACGCAATTACGATGAAGAAACCGAACACGGGAGTAACCATAAAATGCAGGCTCGTTGGGATAAAATTATTGATGATAAAATTGCAGAATCAAAGGCTGCAATGGTAGCTGAATCAGGAAAATAATTTCGGCAAGAATATAATCGCTCCAATAAAAATCGCCACTATAGCAGCTACCAAAACTGCGCCGGCAGCCAAATCTTTAACAACTTTTATTTTTGGATTTATTTCTGTAGATACAACATCTGCAAGTTTTTCTATTGCAGTATTTATAATTTCGGCAACAAACACCAATGCTATTACAATTAAAACTGCTATCCATTCTATTGCTGAAATTTTAAGCCAAACTGATAATAATATAGCAAAAATAGCCCCGATAGCGTGAATCCTGGCATTATGTTCTCTTGCAAAAAAAAGGGCTAAACCATTAAAAGCATATCCAAAACTCTTAACTCTATCTTTTATCGAAAATTTTTTATCGTTCAAAATTTTAAGGTTTATTTTCTACAGTGGAGAAACTATTTCCCCTTAGTTTATATTGATAAGTTTTAGTAATTGTTTTGGTTGTATCTTGAGCATCTTCCACTGGAAATGAGCGGTACAATTCGCCACCTTTAACAAAAATTTTATCGTTGCCTTTATATCCTTTTTTCTGATTAGATGTTAATGATGGAAAATTAATTTTGTTAAAGCTTCCACCAGCGTATTCAAAAACATTTAAATCTAAAGCAGTTTTATTTTTTAAAATTTGAACATAAATTTCAGGGTTACCATCATTATCTAAATCCATATTCCAGGCGTCGTTTACAATGCCATTGCGTTCTACAGATAATGAACGATAATCTTTTTTAAGAGAATCAGACATTAAAATCTGATAACCTCCGATAGAATCTTTGCCTTTTCCCCAACTAAAAACTTCAAAATTAAGTCCGGGTTTAACTTCTATATCTGTATAAAAAGGAAATGGATTTTTCCTTACAACTGGCGTTTCAACTGCAACTTCCTTTGTTTTTTCAGGTTCGGTAGTGCATGCAAAGCAAAACAGCATCCCTGCTAAAAGCAAAAGATGCTGTTTTGTTAAAGTTCTTATTTTCATTTCTTTTCGGACTTTGGTTCTAAAAACCAAATTAAGAAAATAAGATTTTCAAAGCAAGATAATTTATTTCTTTGCTTCTGCTTTTACAACAGGTGCACCATTATCTAAAATTGTTTCTGTTGTAACACTTCTTTTGCCACTTGGGGCAATAACAATAGTTTTCAAAGTTCTTTTTTCACCTTGTGGAACTTTTACCGAAATGGGTTTTGTGTATAAAAATGCATTTTCCGAAGGACGAGATTCATCTAATGAATAATAAATTTTACCTCCTTTAATCGGTACTTTCAAATCAATGGTAAAATCGCCTCCGCTTAATGGTTTTTCGCTCTGACCAATTGGTGTTGGCACCCATAAATTCCAACCTTTTTTATCCAATTGAGCTAAATGTGTTGGCAAACGTTCTTCAGTAAAATTTTTTAAGTCCTTACGCTCAACTGGCGACCATGCAATTTCAGATAAAGCCAACAAACGTGGAAAGGCATGATTTTCGGCTTTTTCTGGAGTTTTAATATATTCAGACCACATATTTGCCTGAACCCCTTTGATATATTTCCTTTGCTCGGCTGTTAACACTTTTGGAATAGGATCATAAGCATATATTTTTTGGTACGGTGCATAACCACCAATAGTTACAGGTTCATCTGGCGAATTTGATTGTTTATGGTCGATGTATAAACCCATCGAACCCGGCGTCATAATCACATCGTGATTTTGTTGAGCAGCTGCAATACCTCCATCTTCACCTCTCCAACTCATAACCGTAGCGTTTGGTGCTAAACCTCCTTCTAAAATCTCATCCCAACCAATTATAGAGCGACCTTTGCTATTCACATGTTTTTCTATCGTTTGGATAAAATAACTTTGCAATTCGTGCTCATCTTTTAAACCTTTTTGTTTCATTAAAGCCTGGCAAAAAGGTGATTCTTTCCAATAGGTTTTAGGCGCTTCATCGCCACCAATATGAATGTATTTTGAAGGAAAAATAGCAATAACTTCATCTAAAACATTATTTAAAAATGTAAATGTATTTTCAGATGGAACAAAAATATCATCGAAAACACCCCAGGTTTGTTGTACCTGTTTACCTTTTCTGCTTCCAGACCAAGGAGTTTTATCGCTTATAAAAGTATCTCTATCAGGAAAACAGCTCAATTCTGGGTAAGCTGCAATTGCTGCAGATGCATGCCCGGGTAATTCTATTTCTGGTACAACGGTGATAAATCTTTCTAATGCGTAGCGAACAATTTCTTTAGCTTCATCTTGAGTGTAGAAACCTTTAACTTCTGTTAAATAATTGCCATTGCCTGGATAATGACCGATAATTGTTCCGTTTCTTGACGACGCAACAGCAGTAAGTTTGGGATATTTTTTAATCTCTAACCTCCAACCCTGGTCGTCAGTTAAATGCCAGTGAAAGGTGTTGATTTTATAATAAGCTAATTGGTCGATGTATTTTTTAATGAAAGATATTGGGAAATAATGGCGGCTTACATCAAGCATGGTTCCACGGTAGCTAAAGCGAGGGTAATCGTTAATGGTTACTGCCGGAATACTAATTGCAGCTGTGCCTTTAGCTGGCATCATTTGCATAAAAGATTGTACAGCGTAAAATAATCCCGCTCCTTTACCTACCAACTTGATTTGATTGGGTGTTACGATAATATTGTAACCTTCTGCAGGAAGTTTATCTGCACCTACAGAAGTTAAGACTATTGATTTTTGACTTGGCTGAGCAACCTTTGCCTCTCTTAAAGCAAAACCAGCATTACTAACAATAAATGCATTAAGCAAATCGGCAGATTTAGCGCCATCAATACTTTGATTAACTAAAATAGCTGTTTTATCTAAAGTAAAACTTCCACTACTTTTTGTAATAGAAACCGGAGCTGGTATAATACCCAAATTTGGATCTGACTGAGCCAAAACTGATGTACTGATTAACAGGCCAGTGAAAATCGAAAATACTTTGTTCATAATAGAGATTAGGTTTTTTGTTAGGTTTTACCAAGATATAGATTAAACAAAGATTATAAATAACACATTTTTGTTACATTAAAAATCAAACGTTTGTTTTGCTATACTATTGATGCTAAAATAATGAATGGACTAAATTAACCCAAAACCTCCTGTTTGTGGTTAAATAAACCGGATTGAAGTGATATCCTTTTTGATGCAGCATTGTTAATTTCTGCCGGTACAATAACAAAAAGATTTAACGCAAAGCCGGACTGAAATAAGCTATGAAAAAGAAAATTGCTTTACAAAAAAAGAGAAACCTTTGCTGATTTCTCCTTTTAAAAATATTTTATTAAAAAACTTTATGCTTCTACAGGATGCTCTTTAGCAGCAAGATACCTTTCGGCATCTAAAGCGGCCATACAACCAGAACCCGCAGCCGTAACCGCCTGGCGGTAATACATATCTTGTACATCCCCACAAGCAAAAACGCCTTCGATATTGGTTAAAGTTGAACCAGGTTTAGTAGATAAATAACCGGTTTCGTCCATATCCAACTGACCTTTAAAAATATCAGTATTTGGTTTGTGTCCGATGGCAACGAAAAAACCCTCGACCGGAATTTCGGAAGTGATATTTGTTTTATTATCAATAACTTTTACAGCGGTAACATTCTTGCCGTTACCTAAAATCTCTTGTGTTTCGGTATTATAATGAACTATAATGTTTGGTGTAGCTAAAACACGGCTAACCATCGCTTTCGAAGCTCTGAATTCGTCTCTACGAACCAATAAATGAACGGTTTTACAAAGTTTAGCTAAGTACGTTGCCTCCTCTGCAGCGGTATCTCCAGCACCAACAATTGCAACATCTTGGCCTTTAAAGAAGAAACCATCGCAAACAGCACATGCTGAAACCCCAAATCCGTTATATTGTTGCTCGCTTGGTAAACCCAACCATTTTGCGGTTGCACCAGTTGCAATAATTACGGTATCAGCTGTAATGGTTTTAATTTCATCAACTACAATTTTATGTGGGGTTGATGAAAAATCAACCGAACTAACGTAACCAAAACGAATATCTGTACCGAAACGTTCTGCTTGTTTACGGAAATCTTCCATCATTTCTGGTCCCATTATACCTTGCGGATAGCCTGGGAAATTTTCAACATCAGTTGTTTGTGTTAACTGACCACCAGCTTGCATTCCGGTGTACATAACAGGTTTTAAATCTGCTCTGGCTGCGTAAATTGCCGCAGTATAGCCTGCCGGACCAGAACCAATAATTAAACACTGAACGTGTTCGTTTTTTTGTGACATTATATCGTGTGTTTGAAATTCAATAATCGAAGCGCAAATTTAACGCTTTATATAATTGTTGGCAAGTGCGCATTGTCAACATAGTTTACTTATTAACAACTGAAAATTTTCTAAAGCATTATTTAAACTAACTGCCTTTATTCTCCCTAATCAATCTTATTACATTTTCACCAAGAATTTTCTTTATATCAGCCTCCGAATAACCATTTTGTAATAATGCTTTGGTAATTTTAGGATAATCAGCAACGCTATTCATTCCTAGCGGAAAAGATTCTGCACCGTCGAAATCTGCCCCCAAACCAACATGGTTAATTCCAATTAGTTTAACTATATGGTTGATATGCTTTACCAATAAGGAAATTGTCGGACGAATTTCATCAGCTTCTTTTTTGTGTTTTGCAATTAAAGTATCGATAGCGATACTTCGCCCAAATTTTGATGATAAGGTTTTAAGTTCTGCATCATACTTTGCTAAAAAGGCCTTTTGTTTACTTTTATAAGTTGAATCTAAAAATCCGCTGTAAAAATTTACGCTAATAACACCGCCGTTTTTACCAATTGCTTTTATTTGATTATCTGTTAGATTTCTTGGTACGGGATTTAATACGTAAACACAACTATGCGATGCAATGACAGGCTTTTTGGTGACCGCTAATGCATCAAAAAAAGTTTTTTCACCAACATGAGATAAATCGACCAAAACACCAAGTTTGTTCAGTCGCATTACCACTTGTTTTCCAAAATCATTCAATCCGGCATTTTCAGGCTTTACTTTTCCCGATTTTTCTTCGGCTGCAGAGCTAGACCATGATGTACTATTGTTCCAGGTTAGTGTAAGGTAAGCCATGCCGCGTTTTGCTAAACTATCTAAATAATCTAAACGGTTATTTATCATGTGTCCGCCTTCTACACCAATCATTGCAGCTAACTTTTTGTCGTGTACTGCCTTTTCCAAATCAGTAGCGGTTCTTACTAATTTTATCCTATCGGGATATCTTTTTATCAAGCTATAAAGGGAATCAATTTGGCGATTGGCGATGGCATAATCTCCGGTTTCATCACACCAAACAGAAAAAAACTGAACATCTAAACCGCCTCTTTTAGCCCTTATTAAATCGAAATTACCGGTTGACTGGAGTTTGCCGATATCAATTCCAGACATAATTTGATTGTACAAAATATCGCCATGCGTATCAATTACAATCGCCTCCTGATGAATCTTGTTTGCATTTTGGGCAAATACATAGTTTTCAACAAGCAAAAAGAACAAGAGTATAAAATACTTCATCAATTAATATTTAATTTAAACCAAATTTAGGCAAAAGAACTGGTGGAAATTTTTAGGTTTGAATTATACCTACATTGAACCTCTTTTTAATTGGAGATTGATTGGCAGCTTCAATACCCATAGAAATAACCTTTCTGGTTTCTAAAGGATCAATAATTCCATCAACCCAGAGTCTGGAGGCAGCATAATATGGAGTGGTTTGACTTTCATATCTATCGGTAATCTCTTTCAATAATTCTGCTTCTTTCTCGGGTGTAATAACCTCGCCTTTGGCTTTTAATGATGCTTCCTGAATTTGCAATAGTGTTTTTGCAGCTTGTGCACCACCCATTACCGCAATTTTTGCGGTTGGCCATGCATAAATTAATCTCGGGTCGTAAGCTTTACCACACATGGCATAATTACCTGCACCATAAGAATTACCGATAACAATTGTAAACTTTGGCACTACAGAATTTGCAACAGCGTTGACCATTTTGGCACCATCTTTAATAATTCCGCCATGTTCAGAACGGCTTCCAACCATAAAACCGGTAACATCCTGTAGAAATACCAATGGAATTTTCTTTTGATTGCAGTTCATGATAAAACGGGAAGCTTTATCTGCGCTATCAGAATAAATAACGCCTCCAAATTGCAATTCACCTTTTTTAGATTTTACAACCTTTCTCTGGTTTGCAACAATTCCAACTGCCCAACCATCAATTCTTGCCAAGCCACATACAATACTTTGTCCATAGCCTTGTTTATACTCTTCAAACTCAGAATCATCTACCAATCGGTTAATAATATCCATTATTTCGTATTGCTTATCTCTAGTTTCAGGAATAATACCGAATAACTCTTCTTCCTTATCCTTAGGTTTTGATGGTTTAACTCTATCGAAACCGGCATTTTCAGGAGCGCCCAATTTGCTCATTATATTTCTGATGCTATCCAGGCAAGCCTCATCATTTGGATGCTTATAATCGGTAACTCCAGAAATTTCACAATGCGTTGTCGCCCCGCCCAACGTTTCGTTATCAACTTCCTCTCCTATTGCAGATTTAACAAGATAAGAACCCGCTAAAAATACAGACCCGGTTTTATCAACAATCATCGCCTCATCGCTCATAATTGGTAAATAAGCGCCACCTGCAACACAGGCGCCCATAATTGCAGAAATTTGTACAATTCCTTCAGAAGACATGATAGCATTGTTGCGAAACATTCTTCCAAAATGCTCCTTATCTGGAAAAATCTCATCCTGCATAAGCAGATAAACACCTGCACTATCCACTAAATAAATTACCGGCAAACGGTTTTCCATTGCAATTTCCTGTGCCCTAAGGTTCTTTTTTGCAGTCATCGGAAACCAGGCTCCGGCCTTTACTGTTGCATCATTTGCTACAATCATACACTGCCTTCCACTAACGTAACCGATACCGCAAACCACTCCCGCAGATGGACAACCACCTTGTTCAGCATACATTCCATCGGCTGTAAAAGCACCAACTTCTAAAAAATCAGAGCCTTTATCAATTAAATAATTTATACGTTCTCTTGCTAAAAGTTTGCCTTTTTCCTTTTGCTTGGCAGCATTTTTTTCGCCACCACCCTGATAGATTTTTTTAAGCTTAACCTTTAATTCGTAAACTAATTGCTTGTTTACATCTTCATTCTTATTGAATTCGATATTCATGGCAGCAATTTAAATTTATTTTTACAAAAAGCATTGCGACTGATTTGGTTTCTGGTCTACAATGAATTTTAATCGAACGTTAAGAAAATAGATGGCACAAAGGTTTGAAGGTATAACTCAGAAACAGTTATTATCACTTTGTGATATACTGCGAGCACACTGTTTAATTGCGAAATTTAAAAAAGCATACTAACTTGCTTTGCGTTCCTTGCGAAGAACTTAGTGTCGTTTGAGGTTAAATCAACAGAATATCCTTTTAAAATAATATTTTTGAATAAATCTAGAGAATGGAATTAACCATAAATATCCCTGCATTATTATTTCCGGCAATAAGCTTAATTATGCTGGCCTACACAAATCGATTTTTAGCCTTAGCCAGTTTGGTGAGAAGTTTAAAATCCAAATATGAATCTGAGAATAAAAATATCGCCTTGCATAAGCAAATTGCAAACCTTCGCTATAGATTAAAATTGATAAAAAACATGCAGGCATTTGGCGTTTTAAGTTTTGCGAGTTGCCTGTTTTGTATGTTCTTTATTTACCTTCAATCAAACACAATAGCAGAAATTTTATTTGCGCTAAGTTTAATTTTCTTCATGATTTCTCTGATTATTTCTCTTGTAGAAATTCAGATTAGCACAAAAGCTTTAGAACTTGAGTTAAGCGGATTGGAAGAGCTGGAAGATGAATCGCTCAGCGGATTTATTAAAAAGAAATTTAATAAAGATTAAAAACTGCAAGGATAAAATTTAGTATTCCTTGCAGTAAAAAGAAAATATTATTCTGTTATAAAATGATATAAGAATACAACTTCTCCGGTAAACGCAGGCTTCTTTTGGCCTTCAATTTCCATTTCTATACCCATGTGCACTTTTGTAACACCACGCAAATTTACAATCGATGCTAGTTTAGCTTTAAGTCTGATTTGGCTATCTACAATTACGGGTTGGGCAAAGCGCAAACTTTCTATACCATAATTTATCTCCATTTTTAAATTACGGATTTCAACAATTTCTTTCCACAAATAAGGAATTAAGGCAAGCGTTAAATAACCATGAGCAATGGTTGCTTTAAACGGGCCTTCGTTTTTTGCTCTTTCTTCGTCCGTATGTATCCACTGGTGATCCAAAGTAGCATCGGCAAATTTGTTTATTTGTTCTTGTGTAATTCTATGCCATGAAGACACACCTAATTCTTTACCTAAATGTTGCTCAAATTCTGCGTGAGAAGAAATAATTTGCATTGTTTTATTTTGTTTTATAGCCTTTGATAAACAAAAGCGGTTAATGTTTTTTATATAAGATTTCGTTCTTTAAACCACACTTCATCCGGCGTAGCCGAGAAATTATCCATTTTATCGATTAGAGTTTTAGCACTTTGCTCATTAAATACTAAATCGCGGTTAGCAGGCTTTAAAAAACGATGCTGAACCATAACTTCCATTTGCGCAAATAACGGATCGTAAAATCCATTAACATTTAAAACTCCAATAGGTTTATTGTGCAAACCAAGTTGTAACCAGGTTAACACTTCAAAAAATTCTTCAAGTGTACCAAAGCCTCCGGGCAAAATAACAAAACCATCACTTAAATCGGCCATTTTTTGTTTACGCTGATGCATGTTTTCTGTCAGAATCATTTCCGTAACGCCCTTATGCCCAACTTCTTTATCCATTAAAAACTGAGGAATAACACCGGTTACTTCACCACCTAATTCAAGAACATCATTGGCTAAAACACCCATCACACCAACACTTCCACCACCGTAAACTAATTTTATTTTCTGTTGAACCAAACTTTGCGCAAGTTCTTTAATTGCCCCTCTTAAGCTTTCATCACCATTAAAATTTGAACCACAATACACACAAAGTGCTTTTATTTTATTCATCTGTAAAAATTTATCGAAGTTAAGATTTTCTATCTGCCTAATAAATTTTAATTCTGCACAAAACTGTTACAGTTATAATTTCAGCTGTTTTAAGGCCTAATACAGTAGCTTATTTCAAAATAAAGGCATCGATAAAATCGATGCCTACTTAACCAAATATAAAAAGAGAAAAGAATATTCATTTAAAAATTAAAGCGCAAAGTTGCTCCGTAAGTTCTTGGGTCTCCGAGTACACCAGCGTATAAGCCAGAATTACCCGCAGCCGCTTGCAATTGCTCATAATAATTTTTGTTCCCGATGTTTCTACTCCAAACAAAGAATGAGAATTTATCAGACCTGAATCCTAAACGAGCATTAAACAAAGAATATCCGGCAACATTAAGCACACTTGAAGGCGTTGCATTTGATGAATAATCCGAACGATAACTCACATCGCCTGCAACGAAATATCTTCCTGATTGAGTTGTTAAATTCCCAGCTGTACTTAATTCTGCCCCGCCAGATACATTCCATTTAGAAATACCTGGTAATCGGCCGCCAGAAGCATCTTTAAATGCTACTTGTGTTGATACACCATTTATAATTTCTGTATGTCCGGTTTCTTCTAAAGGTAGCGGTGCATTTGTAAACGTTACATATTTGCCATCTAAATAAGATAAAGCTGCATTTAAAGATAAAAATCTTTCTAACTGATAAGTTCCATCAATTTCCAAACCTTTAACATTTACTTTCTCAGCGTTAGCTAAATAACCCCTGTTAACCCCTAATTGTGGCGATTGTACATTGGTTTGATAATCTTTAATATCGGTATTAAAAGCCGTAACATTTAGTATAGCACCTTTAAATGGTTTTGTTTTCACACCCAATTCATAATGCTCTACATATTCGGGCTTTACAACTGCTAAACTCAAATCTGCCTGGCCATTTGCTGTAGTTGGTAAACCACCAACATTAACACCAACGGGTTTATAGGCGGTAGAGAAAGTTCCATAAACATTTAATTTAGTTGTTGGTCTGTATGAAACTGTAAGGTTGCCAGATAAATTATTATTTGATGTATTGGTATTGAATTGCTGATTACTGTAAACGGCAGCTTTTAGCGCTAATAAAGCCGCATCTGTAGTTTGTAAACCGCCATAGGTATTTCTATCATAATTTACATCTTTCTTATCATAAGTAAATCTTAACCCGGGCAACACGTGTAAATGTTCTAAAACTTCCCAATCTATCTGACCAAAAACAGCAGCACTTAAAGATTTTATAGTTGAGTTTGTTTTAATACCAAAGCCATCTAATAAACCTGGTGTAGCGTACAAAGCCTGCGCACCGGTATTAGCAGTCTGCACAAATCTCCATTGGTCTTTGCCAGTTTCTTCAGTTTGATTTAAACCTTGCAAATTTTGCCCTAGTGCAAAAACCCCAATTACACCACTTAACTTATCGGTAATGTTTCCTGCATATCTAATTTCTTGCGAATACTGATCGTGACGAGAATTTCCCTGAGATTTTGTAAGCGCTGCAACTTCCGAGAAATCCCTATCATTTGTTGGGTCCCAGTTCCAAAATCTCCAGGCTGTTGTAGATGTTAACGTACCACCTCCAATCTTATAATCAACATTTACAGATAAACCACCAATCGATTGATTATGTCGCCATGGCGTATTTGTATTTATTTCTCTAGAAAAAGGATCTATTTTAGGTTGTTGATAACCTAAATCAGAGATGATTCTGGCATACTGACGATAAGCACTCCTTTCTGTTTGCGCTACACCGGCAATAACCAATGGATAACCTGCCGGGTGTTGAACGCTTACATCTCCACTTAATAAAATCTGCAATCTATCTGATGGCGTAAAATATAATTGCCCTTTAAACCCAAGGTTGTTTTGACCGCTATACTTGCGCTCTTCTCTGGTATTCCATATTGTACCATCGCGTTGCGTACCGGAAATAGATAATTTTGCAGAAAGATTTTTAGTTAAGCCACCAGTAATAGATGCTTTGGCTTGCATAAAATTATAATTACCAACACTAATTTCAGCTTTTGCAGATGGTGTTTGACTTGGTTTTGTGGTGGTAATATTAAAGGCGCCGGCTGTTGTGTTTTTACCAAATAAAGTTCCTTGCGGACCACGAATAACTTCAATTCTTTCGATATCAAGAAAATCTGTTGAGGTTGCCGCCGGACGGGCATGATAAACACCATCTACATAAAAACCCACTCCCGGGTCAATTCCATCATTTGTTAATCCAAATGTGGAACCCAAACCGCGAATGTTTAAGGTTGTATTACGAGCGTTTGACGCATATAATTGAACGGATGGAACAAGTTCTTTTAATCGGTTAACGTTAAATGCGCCAGCATTTTCTGCCGCTTGTCCGCCAATAACGGTAATTGGAATCGGCACATCTTGCAAAACCTCCGAGCGTCTTCTTGAAGTAACCACAATTTCGTCCAGCTGTGTATCCTCAACCAAAACAAGTTCAACCGTATCCTGAACTTTTAAAATTTGAAAATCCTGAGGTTTATAACCTACTGAACTAACCTGGATGTAGAAAGGTGGGTCTTGCTTTGCATCAATCGTAAAAATCCCAAATTCGTTTGCTTTTGATGTTAGGTTTGTACCGCGTACTTTAATTGTTGCGTTTGGGATAATTGAGCCGTTTGCTGCTTTTATTTTTCCTGAAATGGGATTTTGAGCGAATGTATAACTTGAATAAAATAGTATTGAAAAGAATATAAAAATGCTTTTTTTCATGATTAGTTTATGGTGTTTGGATTAGATATTATTATGTATTGAGCGCCGTTAGGAATGTTTTTACATTATTGTTTTTACAGCAACAACAGCTTGATTGTGAGTAATTTTTAAAAGCCTTCATAAATTATTATATAAAATCTATAGATTTAGTAGGCAAATATATTAAAAAAATGCTTTTGCCAAATTTTATTTTGTAATAATTATTATAAATTATTGTCTGCGACATTTAATTTGCTGCAGAAACTGACGCTAATCAGTAATTAATCGTTTTTGCCACGGAGACACGGATTGACACGGAAGTATTTTGTCTTTGCCACAGATTAGCAGATTTAGAATTTTTATCTTTTATTAATAGAAAGAAAATCCGGTTTTCTAAAAATTTTAGAAAAGCGATATCCCTAGCTATGTTTAAGTTAATCGGGCTTTACGCTAAATCTTTTAAAATACTTCTGTCATACTGAGGAACGAAGTATCTGTTTCATCGGAGTGAGATTCTTCGTGCCTCAGAATGACAGCGTGAATGAAGCTGTTGCAATTTTTAAAAGGATATCGCTTCAATCCCGTTTAGATGGCACGGCAGGTGCAACTATTTACAGTTGCAGGGCGTTTTAGAACAAGCCGTTAATTTTAAACCTGACAGCAGCGAGCATCCCGAATTTCTCGGGATAAAGCGAATGGCAGGACTGAATGAACCGATATTACAGGGCATTCATTTCCAAAAAAAAATAAAATTTATTCTAAAGTAAAAAACGAGGCTATCGTTACTGATACCTCGTTTTTGTTTTTTTAAGCTATTTAAAAGATTTAGCTACGCTGAGTATTTCGTGGTTCTCCACTGCGGTCGAAATGACGAATTAACAGAAAGCTTTTACCTTTAAGCCTATCTCGTATAATTAGGAGCTTCTTTAGTGATGGTGATATCATGAGGATGACTCTCTCGCATACCCGCAGCTGTAATTTGAACAAACTGTGCTTCTTGTAAAGCTTCGATATTTGCAGCTCCGCAGTAACCCATACTTGCACGTAAACCGCCAATGTATTGGTACATAACCTCGGCTAAAGTTCCTTTAAATGGTACGCGACCAACAATTCCCTCCGGAACTAACTTTTTAATATCATCTTCAACATCCTGGAAATAACGGTCTTTAGAACCCTGTTCCATTGCTTCGATTGAACCCATACCGCGGTAAGATTTAAACTTACGACCTTCGTAAATGATGGTTTCACCTGGAGATTCTTCAACACCTGCAAATAACGAACCTGCCATCACTGTACTTGCACCAGAAGCAATTGCTTTAGCAATATCACCGGTG
The DNA here is from genome assembly GCF_920984665.1 of Pedobacter sp. Leaf170. GTDB lineage: Bacteria > Bacteroidota > Bacteroidia > Sphingobacteriales > Sphingobacteriaceae > Pedobacter. The sequence continues at coordinate 85,970 of NZ_CAKLBP010000009.1, read as the reverse complement.
TGTTTAATTCCACCATCGGCAATAACCGGAACACCTGTACCTTTTAATGCTTTGGCACATTCGTAAACCGCATATAATTGTGGAACGCCAACACCTGCAATAATTCTGGTGGTACAAATAGAACCCGGACCAATACCAACTTTAACAGCATCAGCTCCTGCATCAGCTAAAAATTTTGCTGCTGCACCGGTTGCAATATTTCCAACAATAACCTGTAAATCAGGGTATTTTGCTTTAACTTCTTTTAATTTATCAACTACACCTTTTGAATGTCCATGAGCGGTATCAATTGTAATTACATCAACACCTGCGTTTACTAAAGCATCAACTCTTTGCAAGGTATCAGCCGTTACGCCAACAGCAGCACCAACACGTAAACGTCCACGCTCATCTTTACAAGCAGCCGGATAATTTTTCACTTTAGAGATATCCTTAAAAGTAATTAAGCCACTTAAAAAGCCATCTTTACTAACTACAGGTAATTTTTCAATTTTATGATTTTGAAGAATTTCTTCAGCTTGAACAAGGTTTGTTCCTTCTGGTGCTGTGATTAAGTTTTCTTTAGTCATTACCTCAGCGATTGGTCTTGCCATATTTTTTTGGAAACGCAAATCGCGGTTAGTAATAATTCCAACTAACTTATTATCGCTGCTAACCACCGGAATACCGCCTATTTTATGCTCTTTCATAATTTTGAAAGCATCTGCAACAACTGCAGTTTCCAATAAAGTTACCGGATCTTGAATCATTCCACTTTCAGAGCGCTTAACCTTACGTACCTCATTGGCCTGCCTTTCGATGGTCATGTTTTTATGCAACATACCAATTCCACCATTTTGAGCTATTGCGATGGCAAGTTCAGCTTCTGTTACTGTATCCATTGCAGCGGATATTAATGGAACGTTAAGCTTAATTTTTTTAGTTAAGAAAGTGGCAGTATTTACATCGCGAGGCAGAATTTCAGAATAAGCGGGTACTAAAAGTACGTCGTCGTAAGTTAAACCTGTAGCAATAAATTTTGAGGAATCGAGTTGCATAGAAAATAAATTAGGATTTATTATATGCGGGGCAAAGATACAAAAATTACAGCAAAATAAAAGTTACAAAGCAAAATTACTTAAATATTAGGCTTGGCTGACAAATGATTTTGTTGATGGAGATTCTTCTTTTTATAACAGATTAACTATTATAGATTATTCAAAAAATTCGTTAAATAAATTATGATAACAGAAAATCAATATTTTGATGGCAATGTGAAATCTTTAGGCTTTCAAACTGCTGAAGGCAAGGCGACCATAGGCATTATAAATCCAGGTGAATATGAATTTGGAACTTCTCAGAAAGAAATAATGAATGTAATTGAAGGTCAATTATCAGCTTTGCTGCCGAATGAAAATAACTGGAAAATATACAAAGCAGGAAGTAGTTTTGAAGTAAAAGCAAACGCTTCGTTTAAGGTTAAAACCGACATCCAAACGGCTTATCTTTGTGTTTATAAATAAAATATGTCATATTGAGCTTGTCGAAAAGTTATGAAGCATTTCGACAAGCTCAATATGACAGAATTCAATTTTATCTACTTCTTCCCTACCACAACTTCGGTAAAGCTTTCGGTAGTTAAATATTTATTGGCCAGCGCTAATAAATCTGTGGCGGTAATGGCTTTAACTTTTGAAATGTAATTTTCGTAATAACTGTAAGTTAAGCCAGAGAAATGAATATTTTTAAATTTATCAGCATGAGAAAAAACATTTTCTAAGCTTCCTAATAAAGAACCAAGCATGTAATTTTTAACTAAACTTAATTCTTCTTCACCAATTTCCTCAGCCTTTAACAAATCAATTTCTTTATAAATTTCCTTCAATGCATCGGCACAAACATCGGCGCCAACTTCTGTACCGATAAAGAAATAACCAGAATTATGAAGCGATACAATTCCTGAACCGATTCCGTAAGTGTAACCCTTATCTTCACGAATATTTGTCATTAATCGAGAGCCGAAATATCCACCTAAAACAGTATTTAAAATTTGAACGCCGGCAAAATCTTCATGCTTTCTATTGATTGAAAGTTGCCCGATTCTGATGGCCGATTGTAAAGATTCTGCTTTCTCTTTATAAACGATCTTTCTCTCGGGCGTTTTAAAGCTAAAGCTGTTTTTAATTACATTTCCATCAGCCCAATGTTGTCCAAATTCGGAATTGAGTAAATCGAAACCCTCATCGCTAAATTTACCAGCAACAACAATGGTACAATTATTCGGAGAATAAGCATTCTTAAAATACTCCACCAAATCATCTCTTTTTAATGCATCGTAATGTTTTAACTGGATATCAACACCGTAGGCGGTAGCTCCAAATAATGCATGCGAAAACTCTTTTCGAGAAAGCACATCATTCTTCTGAAGATTTACCTGTAATTTTTGCTTCTGATTTTGAATATATATATCTAATTCTTTTTGTGGAAACTGACTATCAGACAGAACATCTTTTACAATTGGCAATACCGATTTAAGATGTTTATTTAAAGTATACAGTGTTACTACAGATTGGTCTTGATTATATTCAGTTTGGAAAAAAGCACCATAGAAGTCAATTTTTTCGGCAATTTCTTTAGCCGTAAGCTTGTTTGTACCGTTATTAAGCATTGCACTTACTGCAATTGCCTGCAATGGTTTTTCTGCATTCCAATTTACGTTATTGAATATAAATTCGATACGAACCAAATCCTGCTCGCCAGAAAAAACAGTAAATACAGGTACATTATTATTTAAAACATGCTTTACCGGTTGAATAAATTCAATTTTGTTTACCTGTTTAAAATCAGGTGCTTGAGTACGATTAAGCATGTTCTTCTGTTAAGTAATATAATGTTGATGATGAGTTTTTGTTAAATGTACTGTTTGATATCCTTTGAATGTCTTCAGCTTGAACTTGTAAGTATTTTGACGCTTCCTGATTTAAAATATCTGCATCGCCTAATAGTTCGTAATAAGCTAAATTCATAGCCTTATCCAGCAAATTCATTTCAGAAAAAACCAAAACTGATTCTACCTTATTTTTAACTTTAGTTAATTCTGTTTCACCAACTGGTTCGTTTTTTATTTTTTCAAGTTCTGCCCAAATAGCCGCTTCTGCCCTTTCTACAGAAACACCTTCAACCAGTTTTCCTTCAACAATAAACAAACCCGGATCTAAACTACTGGAAATATACGCGTTAATATCACTAAACAATTGTTGCTCTTTAAGTAAACTATTGTGTAAACGCGATGATTTACCACCTGAAAGAATATCTGAGAGCAAATCAAAAGCATAATAATCTTTATCCAACCTACCCGGCATTTTAAAGGCTACATAAATGGCATTTAAAGGTACCGAAGCCTTAACCGTTTCTGCCCTTGCTTCTGTTTGTTTATCTTCCTGAATTAAATCACGTTCGTATCTATCTCCAGATGGAATGGGCTCAAACCATTTCTCGGCCATTTTTTTTACATCTGCTGTTTTAACATTACCGCCAACCACAAGAATTGCATTTGAAGGGTTGTAATGTTTTTTAAAGAAGGCTTTAACATCATCCATTTTTGCATTTTCGATATGCGAAAGCTCCTTACCAATTGTAGCCCAACGGTATGAATGTTTTTTGTACGCCAGCGGGCGAAGTTTTAACCAAACATCGCCATACGGCTGATTCAAATAACGTTGTTTAAATTCTTCGCTAACAACATTAATTTGAGTTTCCAAACTCTTCTCCGAAAAAGCCAAACTCAGCATTCTATCGCTTTCCAGCCAAAAAGCAGTTTCAATATTTTCTGCAGGTAAAGTGATGTAATAGTTTGTGATGTCGTTACTTGTAAAAGCATTATTTTCGCCGCCAACTCTTTGTAAAGGCTCATCGTAACTCGGAATATTTACCGAACCGCCAAACATTAAATGTTCAAATAAATGTGCAAAACCAGTTTGTTCGGGGTTTTCGTCGCGAGCACCCACATCATATAAAATATTTAAAACTGCCATTGGAGTTGTTGGATCTTCGTGAACCAAAACTTTTAATCCATTGGCTAGTGTAAAGCGATTAAAATCTACCATAAGCAACAAAGATAATTGAATTGTTGAATTGCTAAATTGTTTAATTATCTAAATGAAAGTATAGTATCAAATTTTACACAGTATTAATCAAGTTAAAAGCAATCAGGCTTTTTTTGGTTTTGATTGTATTGAAAATTAATTAATTTTATTAGCAACATTATAAAAAAATATGCTTACATACGGTATAATATCGCTAGTCTTAGTTTCAGTCAGTCTTTTTCTACTAAATTTTAAGAGGGAAAGTCTTTGGAGAAAGAACAATAATGAAACATTTAGTTTTGTAATTTCACTTATTTCTACCTTCACAGGATTATTCATTGCGCTCGCAGTAAATACTTTTCTTGATAACATCAATAAGAAAAACAATCTGGTCAAACTACTAAATACAACCAATTTAGCAATCGAAAATTGCCAGATGAAAACTAAGGGCATGTACTTGAATACTTCAAATTCTGGAGTAAATTTAACCGAAACGCTAAAAAAAACGCCTGTTGAATTGCCAAAACTATATCCGCAGTTGGAAAATAATGATTTAGTAAATGATTATTTTAGTGCTAATGCTTTTCAAGCCTACATTGTTTGCATTGATAATATGGAAACCTTCGTTAAAAATTTAGCTAATGTAGAGCAAACAAATAATGGAACAAAAATTGAAGTGCTTAACAGTTACTTAAAGTATTTGGAATTTGCAAAGCGCATTAATAATTTAGAAATTGAAAGGCTTGATGGAAAAATAACTGATGAGCAAGAAACAAATTCATTAAAAAAAATAGTTGACCAATTTACAACATCGAAATAACATGAAATATATTATTGCACTTTGCTTTATATCATTCGGCTTAACTGCATGTAATACTTCCACAAAAGAAGAAAAAATTGATTTCACTAAATCATACGAATCTGCTGCCTTGGCACTTACAGATGCGCAATTAGCCTATGATGCTGCTTTATTAAGTAATGATACGGCCAGAATATCTGCTGCGAAACAACAATTGGAAACAGCTAAAACCACTTACCTGAATAGCAAAACCTACTATACATCACACGGAGGGATAGTTAATAAAGATTACGAGCAATTACTTGCCAAAACAAATACATCTTTGGGTAAGCCTGCTAATGACACCACTAAAGTTGCCATTTCAAATACTGAAGTTATTACACCAAGTGGTATAGAAAATACGCCAATAGCAGTTGCTACTAAGAAATTTATCGATAGCAGTAGAGTTAATGCCACTAAAAAAGTGAAGCAGGTATCTGATGCTGTGGTTACTGGCGAGAGAACGGTTAAACAGGTATCTGATGCTGTTGCAACCGGAGGAACTACAGTTAAGAAAAGTGTTGAGGCGGCTAATGAAAACTTTACAAAAGTTAGTGATAGTGCGAAAAAGCGTATAGAAGAATTAAAAAAGCAAGGAAATGATATCCGGAACTTATTTAAAAAGAAACCGGATACTATCAAAAATAATTAAAGGTTATTTTTTTATAAAACTGTGATTATAGTACTATATATTTCAAGTATTTTTGCTTCATGCAAACTGCCGATTTATTACAACGAGCATTACACTTCGATTTTTTAAGCCTTGAAGAAGGTGTACATTTATATCATCATGCAGATACAGCATCGCTGATGTTTGTTGCGAACGAACTAAGAAAAATTCAAGTTCCGAGCGGCAAAGTTACCTGGCAAATAGACCGCAATGTAAACACTACCAATGTTTGTATTGCAAACTGTAAATTCTGCAACTTTTTCCGTCGCCCGGGCCATGATGAAAGTTACATTACGGATATTGAAACTTACAAAGTAAAAATCGAAGAAACTTTTCGTTTAGGCGGCGACCAATTATTATTACAAGGCGGTCATCATCCCGATTTAGGTTTAGCCTTTTACGCTGATTTATTCAAAAAATTAAAAGAATTATATCCTGATTTAAAACTTCATGCTTTAGGTCCGCCGGAGATTGCTCACGTTGCTAAACTTGAAGGATTAAGCCATACAGAAGTTTTGAGAACATTGAAAGAAGCCGGAATGGATTCACTTCCAGGTGCTGGTGCAGAAATTTTGAATGACAGGGTAAGAAGGTTAATATCAAAGGGTAAATGTGGCGGGCAAGAATGGCTCGATGTGATGCGTGCTTGCCATCAATTGGATATTACTACTTCTGCAACGATGATGTTTGGACATGTTGAAACCATTGAAGAACGTTTTGAACATCTGGTATGGATTAGACAAGTTCAAAGTGAAAAACCTGCTGATGCAAATGGATTTCTAGCCTTTATTCCATGGCCATTTCAAGATGATGGAACTTTATTAAAGCGTTTAAGAGGCATTACTAACGATGTTACTGCTGATGAATATATCCGCATGATTGCTTTAAGCCGGATTATGCTTCCTAATATTAAAAACATTCAGGCAAGTTGGTTAACCGTTGGAAAAACAACAGCACAGCTTTGTTTGCATGCGGGCGCCAACGATTTTGGTTCGATTATGATTGAAGAAAATGTTGTGTCTGCTGCAGGAGCGCCGCATCGTTTTACAGCGAACGGAATTCAGCAATCTATTAAAGCAGCTGGTTTTGAACCTCAATTACGTGGACAAAAATATAACTACCGAGATTTACCAGAACATTTAGAAGAACAGGTGATAACCTACTAATAACAACTGCTATGGTTGTTCGAAAGGTTTTAACATCACTTGCTAAATAACCCAGGTTTTTAGCAATATTTTGAGTGAATTAAACCTTATTGTAGCGGCATCCTTTTTTGCTTTTTCTGCAAAAAAGATATAGCGTAAAGAAGGGCTGCCGAAAATTGAAACGCTAAACTTGCTTTTCAAAAAAAAAAACATTTTATAACATCGTTAAACTCAAAGTAAATTGTGCAAATTATTTAGCACAAAAAAAGGGAAACAGAACCCAGTTCTGCCTCCCTACCTTAAACTAAACATTACCTAATCAATAATGTAGATTCTTGTTTTACGTTAATTTGGAACCAGTTCTGATGAACAAATTAGCGATATTTTTTACGGCAGCACCGGTTAAAAACTCATCAAAAGATTCTGCAGCTGCAGCTTTTGTAACACCTGTTGCAATACCTGTAATTTCTACGTTAGCTTGGATTGTGTTGTTTTCACCTGCATAAACCGCATCTACAGCAGCAATTCCGGTATCGTTAGAAACACCACCAGCACCTAAGCTAATCCATGGTTTTAAAGCCACACCTAAAGCAGCAGCAGTCATTTGGCGTAAGTGAGCCGCGTGACGAGCTTCTACAGAGTGAATTTGCAATGCAGTAGTTAATACTGGCATGCCTTTTAAAACAGGCGCCTGACCTTTGTAAGCCCTAACACCTGTATCTTCAAAAGCTGTAGCAACTTTTAAGAAAGTTTGGTAGTTAGTGAAAACATCTCCAAAAGCACCACCAGCAGTAAAATCAAAGTTTGCTTCAGTTAAAGCAATTGGAGTAGCATTTGCAGCAGTAATTGCGCCTTTTAATAAATTAACGTGTGCTAATTCGTGCGTACGGATAGTGGTAATTGCACCTGTTGCTGCACCTGCAGGAATTAAGCCTGTTGATAATAATGCACGATTGTAAAAATTGTATTCTAAATGCTCTAAAGCCAATGCAAAGTTTAATACTTCTACTACACTGCTTGGGTTAGATTGACCATAAGCTTTTTGGAACATTGAACCCAATGCTAATGGTAAAGCAGCCAATGAGATTTTTTTACCTGCATTGAAAAAACTTTTCATTGCAGCTCTGCGAGGATTTAATCTTTCGTAGATCTCTCCATCAACTTTTTCAATTTCGTCTAATATATTTAAGATATTCATGATTTCTGAGTTTAAAGATTAAAGGTTGATAACGTTAATTTTGGTTTTGATGAATGGACCAGCCAATGCTAAAACTTTATCTGGAGTTAATGCCCCGTCTAAACCATTTGCATCTGAAGCACCAAAAGCAGTAAGTGTGCCTAAATCTGCGAATGTACCGTTAGAAATTTGGTCTCTAACATAAGCAGCGTGACGAGCTTCAACGGAAACGATTTGTCCGGCAATAACTAAATAAGCTGCATTAGTTAATCTTACACCAGCACCATTGTATGCTGCAACACCTAAATCTTCGAAAGTTTTTGCTGTAGCGAGTACACTTGCACCGCTATTAAAATCTACAGATGAGAAGTTAACTTCTAAACTGCCAATAGCTGCTGTGCCTAAAGCTTTTTTGAAAAACTCTCTGTGTGCAATTTCATGAAATTGAACATCTTGAAAATATGCTTTTTGAGCTGCTGTGAAACCTGAAGGGTTTGAATTTGCAACCTGAATGTAGAAAGCGGCTTCTAATTGTTCTAAAGCATAAGCATAATTTAATACACCAAAATCGTCTTTAAAATCTAAAGTAGCACCATCCATTGTAAAATTGCGATCTTTTTTACAGCCTGCAGCAATTAAAGCTATACCAGCTGCACTTGCACCTGCATACTGTAGAAACGACCTACGGCCTACTCTACTTTTTAACAAACTTTCTTCTTGAAGTTCATCTTGTGTTTGTAGTTCATTGTTTTTCATATCTTTTTGTGTTTAGGGATATAATATGTTCTAGTTTGGTGATATATACGTGACATTTGATTGCCCGGTTTTTTGATTTTACATTTTTTTTTATTGGCCGATTTTGATACATTCACGAACCTATAAATATGACAGTACTAAAAGCCATTATTGTTGATGATGAAGAGTTTGCACGTTCATCACTTTTTTTTCTGCTGCAACAAAATTGTCCGGATGTAGAAATTACCGGCATTGCCCGTTCTGTAGCTGAGGCTAAAGATATTTTGGCTCACCATTCTATTGATTTAATCTTTTTGGATATAGCCATGCCCGGTGGAAATGGTTTTGAATTAATTCCGGATGCGCAATTGCACAACGCAGCAGTAATTTTTACAACCGCTTATGACCAGTATGCGTTAAAAGCAATTAAGGCAAATGCCCTTGATTACTTGTTAAAGCCTATTGATATTGATGAACTTAAAACTGCCGTAGAAAAAGTTGCATTGCACACTAAATTGCATCAGGCTAGCGATAATAAAGATGAGCGCATTACCAATTTAGCATCTAGCCTATCTAATAGAAATGAAATTAGAAAACTCACTTTGCCTTACGGCCAGGGTTTTAAAATGGTTGATATCGACGACATTATATATATCGAAGCAGATAGCAATTACTCCGTTTTTCACTTAAGCAACCACGATAAAATTACAGTTTCGAAGGTTTTAAGAGAATTTGAAGAAATATTACCATCAGAACAGTTTGTACGTATACATAAATCAAGCATTATAAATCTTAACCATTTAAAAGAATATAATTCTAAAAATGGTTTACAAGCTTACCTTAAAAACGGCCAAAGCATAAATGTATCCAGAAGAAGGGCAAGTGACTTTTTTGAAAGAATAAAACATTTCACAAAATCTAATGGAGAACATTAGGCAGACCATAGCAAGCGATTTTGAAAAAAGTTTTTTTAAAACGGTATTAGTTTCTGTATGCCTTATTTTTTTGCTTCTCTCCTGCGCCTGCTTTGCACAAACAACTTATTTGCCTCACTATACTTCTAAAAACGGTTTAGCAAGTAATAATTGTTATTATATCCATCAAGATAAAAAAGGTTTTATTTGGATAGCAACAGATGCAGGCTTAAGTAGATTTGATGGCACAAATTTTCAAAACTTTACCATTGAAGATGGCTTGCCTGATACACAAATACTTCAAATTAAAGAAGATAGACAAGATAAACTCTGGTTCTTAGCCTTAAATGGGCAGCTTAGCTATTTAAAAGATGGTAAATTTTACAATGGCAACAACAGCGAACTTTTAAAAAAACTGAATTTTAACACAGTTATTGTTTCTTTTCTAGAAGATAAAAAAGGAAGAATATGGCTTGGAACAAATTCAAACCTGATTGTATTATGGGATGGAAAATCTATCAGCAAGTTTGTGTCGCCAAATATAAACCAGCAGTTTACCAACGCCTTCTTACATGAAGATGAGGTTGGCAATATATATGCCTACAGCGATGAAAGTACACAGAAATTTAATGGTAATTCTTTTTCGCTGATAAGCAATAACGTTAATCCGTTATCTTATATGGCAGCATTTAATGCACCCGACAGGTCTTTATATTATTTGGATGGTTTTGGATTAAATCAATTTCAAAAAGGTAAAATAAATTCGATAATAAGGATACCTGATAATTTGCTTAAAAATATGTCGGGTTATTTTTATTACGATGCAAAAGAGCAGGAAGTTTGGTTGGCCAGTAATAATGGAGCACTGGCGCTGAGTAAAAGCGGTAAAACTGTAATGTATTTGCAGGGTATTTCTATTAATCAATCGATAAAAGATAATAGCAATAATATGTGGTTTGCAACAAACCAAGGTATTTACATGTTGCCAAACATTAACTCAAGATTATCCATTATTGATGCCGAATCCGGCTTGAGTAGTAATGTAATTAAAAGCATTGCAAAAGATTCGAAAAACAGGTTATGGTTAGGTACCGATGATGCTGTAATCGATATTTTAAACATTAGCAATTTCGAAATCGATGAAGTTGGAATGGATGATTACAAAAAATATAAAACCATTAAACAAATAACTTACGATCCGAAAAATCAATCGGTATACTTTGCTTCTGATTATGGTTTAGGTGTTTTTAGAAACATTTACAAAACCAAAGATGATGTTAAATACCTGAAAGAAACCAATAATTCGATGTTTGTGATTAAACATTTTAGCTTAAGTGAACGAGACAATCATTTGGCTATTGCATTATCATCTGGCGTGGTTTTTTTATCCGATAGAATAAATCAATTAGAGTTTAATTCATTAAAATATAAAGAAAAAGAAGACTTCTTTAAAAACCGGTCATACCACGTATTTTATGATAAAAATGGAAGTTTATGGTTTTCAAACATCAACGGATTATTCGAATTTAATAAGGTCAGCCTTATACATCACTACAGAAATAATACACTTTTAACTAAAAGAATTAATGATATACAACAATTACCAGATGGAACTTTAGTTTTAGCAACTGATGGTTATGGTGTTCTTTTCTATAAAAATAACAAGATTGTAAAGCAGCTCACCCAAAAAGATGGTTTAACAAATGATATATGCACAAAGTTATTTATTAAAAGCAAAGAAATTTGGGTGCTCACAAATAAGGGCGTTAATAAGATTTCAAATTATCAGCAATCTGATGTAACCAATTTTGATTATGGAAAGGATTTATTAACTGAAGATGTTAACAGTTTGTACATTGATGATAGCACCGCTTATTTTGCAACCAATAAGGGTTTAATCTTATTTAAGTACAACAACAAGAATTTACCCAGAAATCTACCTAAGGTTTACATCACCTCGATTATAAAGGATAAGGAAAGATTATCAATTGATAAAGATAATTTTGTATTTGAAAGTGGCAATAACACAATCCTTTTTACTTTCGGTGCGGTAGATTTTACAACAAGTGATATTACATACCGATATCGTTTAAATGAAACATCCAGTTGGGTAGAAACCCGAACAAGAAGACTTGATTTTTCGGCACTACAACCAGGAGATTACAATTTTGAAGTGAGCGCTAAAAGCCAAAATAACGCATGGGGACCATCGGCTAAAATTTCATTTACCATTAAAGCGCACTTTTGGCAAAGCTTCTGGTTCTTATCATTAATTATTCTGCTTGTTGGTTATATATTTTATCGCCTCGCGGTGTACATTACCCGCAGACAAAAAGATAAAGAACAAGAACAATTATTGCTTAAAAACAGGATTTTGATGTTAGAGCAACAGGCATTGCAGGCGATGATGAATCCTCATTTCGTATTTAACGTAATGAATTCTATACAACATTACATCAATACACAAAATACAACTTCAGCAAATAAAGTGTTAACAGGTTTTGCCAGGTTAATTCGTAAAAACCTCGAAATTTGTACCAAAAGCTATATCACAATAGAAGAAGAATTAGAATACCTTAATCTTTATCTCAAGTTAGAAAAAAACAGATTTGGGGATAAACTCCAATATATTATAAATGTTGATGATAATATAGATAAAGATGAAACTTTAATTCCATCTATGCTGCTACAACCTTACGTAGAAAATGCGATTTGGCATGGCATAATGCCCAAAGAAACTGGTGGAGAAATTCAAATTAACATTAAAATTGAGAAGGAAAACACTTTAAATATCGAAATTATTGATGATGGCGTTGGTATAGAAAATTCTTTAAAGGCTAAAAAAGATAAACACATTAGTAAAGGCATGCAGCTTACCAAAGAAAGATTAAATCTTTTAGGTCAGATTGAAGCAAAACCTATACAATTAAAAGTATATCAAAACACTACAAATGGCACTTCTGTATTCATTTCAATACCATTATAAACAATATTTACCGTTTACTCAATTATTAATACCACTCACTAAATAAGAATAACGTTGTATGCTGTTTAGCCTTAAACTTGTATTAGAAATAAACGATAGTGTTTATCAAAGACGTTCTTATAGAATTGATATAGATATTTAATAACCTAACCTAAAACTATATCTTAATTCAGGTTTCATTTGTGTGTTAAAAGCGGTCTTGTTTTTTAAAAGCGAGACCGCTTTTTTTTAGCCAAAAATTTTATTTTTGTTTATGTCTCTAAACAATCTTGCAAAGCACATAGAAGCATTAATTTTTTCATCTGTGCAAAGCATAAGCATTCAAGAAATTATCATTGCACTTAATGGGGTTTTTAATGAAGAATTTTCTGAACAATTAATTGAAAAGGAAGTAAAAATACTCCAGACTAAATACGATAACGCTGATAATGTTTTAGAATTGGTAAGCTTAAATAATGGCTTTCAGTTCTTAACGAAAAAAGATTATCACGAAACCGTAAATCAATTACAACTTCATCGTTCTAAAAAGAAGCTTAGCCAGGCCGCTATGGAAACTTTGGCCATAATTGCTTACCGCCAGCCAATAACAAAGTTAGAGATTGAGCAAATTCGTGGTGTAAATTCAGATTACTCTGTGCAAAGACTATTGGAGAAAGAATTAATTAGCATGGAAGGTAAAGCCGAAACACCAGGAAGGCCAATCCTTTATAAAACCAGTGGTACTTTTATGGATTATTTTGGATTAAATAATATATCGCAATTGCCACAACTAAAAGACATAAGCAAAGAAGAAAATGCTATTGGTACACCAATTGATTAATATTTTTAATTTGTTTAAAAACAGCTTGTTATAAAAAAAAGTTTTTTCGTATTTTTATACTATAAAAGCAATTTTTATTTTTGTGATATGAAAGCGCCAAAGAAACTCCCCACTAAGCCAACTACCAAAAAACAGGTAGATGAAGATGATGATCTTGAAGATGACGACACCGTAAGCACTGGAAAGAAATCACAAGATGAAGATGATGCCGATTTTGACATTCCGCTAGATGATCTCGATAATTTTGATAATTTCGATGATGAAGATGACGATTTTTAATTTCTAAATAATATATATTTGAAAAAGCATCCTACCGCTTGGTTGGATGCTTTTTATTTTTAAAACTACCTCATGCAAATAATATCAGTAAATAATTCATCAACAAAACAAGATTTTTTAAAAGTTCCGAAATTATTATACAAGGAAGATAAAAATTGGATTTGCCCTTTGGATAGCGAAGTTGAAAATGTTTTTGAACCTGCAAAAAACAACTTTTTTAACCATGGTAAATGTACAAGATGGATTTTAAAGGATAAAGACGGAAATTTGACAGGCCGAATAGCTGCATTTATAAATGATAAAAAAGCGCATAATTACTACCAGCCAACAGGCGGAATTGGTTTTTTTGAATCTATTGATAATCAGGAAGCTGCATTTTTATTGTTTGATACTGCAAAAAACTGGCTTACTGAAAATGGAATGAAAGCCATGGATGGACCGATTAATTTTGGCGAAAACGATTCGTTTTGGGGTTTGCTTGTAGAAGGCTTTACTCCCCCATCTTTTGGTATGAATTATAATTTTCCATACTATCAAAAGCTTTTTGATGCGTACGGCTTTAAAACTGAGTATGAACAATTAACCAACCATATAAATTTAACAATTCCGTTTCCTGAACGTTTCACCAAAATTGCAAATTGGGTGCGTAATAAACCTGGCTATACATTTGAGTATTTCGACAAGAAAAATTCTGAAAAGTATATAGATGATTTAATGGAAATTTATAACGATGGCTGGCAAAATTTCGAAAACTTTGTTCCGATAAAAAAAGAAACTTTACAAGAAAGTTTTAAAAGTATGGAACCCATTATGGATGAAAAACTAATTCAATTTGCATACTTTAATGGCGAACCGGCATCATTTGTTGTGCTTATACCCGATGCAAACCAAATGATTAAAGGTTTTGATGGAAAGCTCGGCTTAATTGAAAAACTAAAGTTTGCCTACCGTCGTTGGGTTGGCGTATCCAGAATGAGGGCAATTGTTATGGGTACAAAACCAAAATTCCAGAAACATGGCTTAGAGTCGGTTTTATTTATAAGATTAGGCGAATATGTTCTGCCTAAAAACCAGTATAAAGAATTGGAATTAAGCTGGGTTGGTGATTTTAACGAACAAATGATTTCCATACATAAAGCTACAGGCGCAACCTTTGGAAAAAAACATTTAACGATGAGAAAGGTGTTTTAAGCAAAAAAAATTCATTACCAGGCACTAAGCAATCTTAAGGCTAAAGTTTCAAGATTTTAGCGAATGTTGTGAGATTGCTTTGTGCCTCGTCATGACAAAAAGCTAAATCCCCAATTTATCATAAAGCTCAATAACCTTTTTCCGAAGTTTATTGAGCTCTTCTTCTTTATCTAAAAGTTGTTGTTTTAAATCCAAAAGGTCTTCATTCGTTTCAGATTCATCTAGCATCCCGGTAATTAAGGCTGCAGGCGGAACTTTAAATAAGTTTGCAATTTGTATTAATCTCGAAATGTTTAAATCAGTTTGTCCGGTTTCTATTTTACAGAATGCCGGTGTAGAAATATCAAGATGTTTCGCAGCATCGGCCTGACTTAAACCTAAATCAACCCTCCGCTTCTTGATATTGTCCCCAACATTTTTCATTATCTTTTTAAAGATGCAGCTAATTCTGGCAAGTCAAAACCTGCATAATTACCAGAACTCATCATCAATAGATTTGCATTACTATAATTTAAACCCAACAAATAAGCCTTTAATTCCTTTGCATCATTAAAAAACTTTAGATTAGGATTTGCAAAAGCTTCGCGAACATCTTCTTCAGAAAATGGTTCCATTCTCTTTTGCTCAAAGCTTTTTAAATCAATAAATACAATTGCATCATCAGCGTTATCCATCGAACCTGCATATTCTTTTAGAAAGTCTTTATTCAAACTACTGAAAGTGTGCAATTCTATACAAGCAACAAGTTTTCTATCTGTAAATTGGGTTTTAACAGCATCAATTGTAGCTTTTAATTTAGATGGAGAATGAGCGAAATCTTTATAAACATTAGTTAAATCATCAGAGGAAATGACTTCCAAACGCTTTGCTGCACCTGTAAATGAAGAAATCGCTTCATTAAACATTTTAGCATCAATATCGAGTTCATTGCAAACTAACTTTGCTGCATTTAAATTCATTAAATTATGGTCGCCAAAAATCTTTAGCGCAGTACGTTCTGGTAGTAAATAGGTTATTCCATTAACAATTTCATGTTCGGGAATTGCATATGCATTTTTTTTAACATCAGCTTTTGAATGCTCAACGATTTCATTTAAGTCTTTATCAGCCTTGCAATAAATTAATGAACCTCCAGCTTCAATCGTATTGATAAATTTATCAAACTGTTCGGTGTAATCTGCATACGTTGGGAAAACATTGATATGATCCCAGGCTATACCACTTATTACCGCCACATTGGCATGGTAAAGGTGAAATTTCGGACGCCTGTCAATTGGTGATGAAAGATATTCATCTCCTTCAATTATCATAACCGGAGCATCTTCTGTTACTTTAACCATGGTTTCAAAACCTGCAAGTTGTGCACCAACCAGATAATCAAAATCACGTTTGTAAAAATTCAAAACATGCAAAATCATGCTGGTAATGGTCGTTTTACCATGACTGCCACCTATTACAACTCTTAATTTATTTTTGCTTTGCTCGTAAATATATTCAGGATATGAATAGATTTTTAGGCCCAGTTCCTGCGCCTTTATTAATTCTGGATTATCAATTCTGGCATGCATGCCCAAAATTACTGCATCTAAATAATGAGATATCCTTTCAGGATTCCAGCCCATTTCTTCGGGAAGCAGATTATATTTATCTAACCTTGATTTTGCAGGTTCAAAAATTACATCATCCGAACCGCTAATCTGGTAACCTTTTTTATGTAAGGCAATTGCTAAATTGTGCATGGCACTTCCGCCAATTGCGATAAAATGTATGCGCATATTTTAATTATTGAATTTTGAATGAGTGAATTTTGGAATGAATGCTGCTCACCTCATCCGATTCACATCATACATTTTACTTTTTTTCAAACTGAGCCGCAACCCAATCGCCATTTTGTTTATGGTCTAAATATTTTATACCGTATTTAGCACATTCGGCAGTAATCATGCTTAAATCCGGGTCTAAAAAAAATCCACTAAAAAAGATTTTACCTTGTGATTTTAACACTTCTGCATATCTCCCAATTTGATCTAAAAGAATATTTCGGTTGATATTGGCTAAAATAATATCATAGCTATCATCAGGAATAACTTCTTTACTGCCACAAATTGCCAATAAATTAGTAACCTGATTTAGGTTAGCATTTTCTATCGTACTTTCATAACAAACGTTGTCGTAATCTATAGCCGTTAACTTTTCTGCACCAAGTTTTGCTGCTAAAATTGCAAGAATTGCCGTACCGCAACCCATGTCCAACACATTTTTTCCCTTAAAATCATTTGTTAAAATATACTGCATCATCATAGTTGTAGTTTGATGATGACCTGTACCAAAAGACAT
The DNA here is from genome assembly GCF_920984665.1 of Pedobacter sp. Leaf170. Taxonomy (GTDB): domain Bacteria; phylum Bacteroidota; class Bacteroidia; order Sphingobacteriales; family Sphingobacteriaceae; genus Pedobacter. Next base: position 68,814 of record NZ_CAKLBP010000009.1, on the reverse strand, counting down.
TTTTGGGTCGATTATAATTTCGTAAGGATATGATGGCTGAGGTTCGTGAAATGTTGCTCTTACATAGCAAACATCATCAATAATCAATGGACTAAAATTTTTCTCCCACTCGGCATTCCAATTTTCATCTGCAACATCTTCTAAAATGTATTCAGCCTGAAAATCATCAGCGTAATTATCGAGCAGGTTTTTCAATTCCTGCTCGATAAAATTTTCTTTAATTACAAAAGCGGTAAAACCTGCCTCACTATCCTCAAAAGTATCAAAGCCTAAATCTGCCAAATCGCTTATTAGCAAATCCTGTTGATAATCTTCTATGCTTTTGAACTTAAAAATTGCTTTAATGTATTGCATTTAGCTATTTAATGCTTTAATAATGTCCATAAAATCGCGTGATTTTAATGAAGCGCCTCCAATTAAACCACCATCTATATCTTTTTGAGAGAATAAACTTACCGCATTACCTGGATTGCAACTACCGCCATATAAAATTGTAGTATCATCAGCGATGTTAAAGCCATAGTTTGCCTCAATTTCTGAGCGGATAAATGCGTGAATATCCTGCGCTTGCTCTGGAGAAGCTGTTAAACCCGTACCAATTGCCCAAACCGGTTCGTAAGCAATTACAATTTTAGAAAAATCAGTATCGCTTAAGCTAAAAACGCCTTCTACTAATTGTTTCTTCAAAACCTCATAATAACTTCCGTTGTTGCGCTCGTCTAAAGTTTCGCCAATACAAAAAATTGGAGTTAAGCCATTTGCTAATGCAACTTTAGTTTTCTCAGCAAGTAATTCATTGCTTTCAGCAAAATATTGTCTGCGTTCTGAGTGACCTAAAATAACATACTCTGCACCAACAGATTTCACCATTTTGGCAGAAGTTTCGCCAGTATAAGCACCGCTTTCTTTATCGCTAATGTTTTGAGCACCAATTTTAACATCGTTGCCGCCAAGTTTCGTTAAAGAATTTAAATGAATAAATGGAGCACAAATAATAGCCAATTGTTCGCCTTTACGTTCATCTTTAACCATATTTACAATCTCACTAAATAACGAAACACCTTCGTTATAGTCTAAATTCATTTTCCAGTTGCCTGCTACTATTTGTTTTCTCATTATATTTTAGTTTTGATTATTTAAAGTTCAAGATAATTTTAAAAATTTCTATGTGCTGCCGTCATCTCATAAACCTTGCTTAAGATTTCCTTTTCAGCATCATTAAAGATTACATTTTTCCTGCCAAACACCTTCTCTGTTGTTTCAAACATTTTATTAAGTTTATAGCTTTCGAAACCATCTGCCCCGCCCCAGCTAAAATCGGCAATATGGTTAGGAGGTAAACCGCCACCAAAAATATTTGCGCTAACGCCAACAATTGTACCTGTATTAAACATGGTATTGATACCAGATTTAGCATGATCGGCCATGATTAAACCGCAAAATTGCAAGTTCGTATTACGCATTTTTTTGCTTTCGTAATCATAGAGTTTTACTTCAGCGTAATTATTTTTTAAGTTAGAGTTATTGGTATCTGCACCTATGTTACACCATTCACCCAATACCGAATTTCCTAAATATCCGTCATGCCCCTTGGCAGAATTACCCCAAATTACGGAATTGTTAATTTCACCACCTGCTCTGCTATTCGGCCCTATAGTTGTACCTGAGTAGATTTTAGCACCCATTTTAATAGATGAATTTTCACAAAGCGCAAAAGAACCTCTAATTAAACTTCCTTCCCAAATTTCAGCATTTTTACCAACATAAATTGGTCCGTAGCCGCTATTTAAAACGCTACATTCAGCTTTTGCACCTTCTTCGAAAAAGATATCGTTGCCCAACAATTGGTTTGTACTGCTAATTTTAGCTGATCTGCGTCCCTTAGTTAAAAGTTCAAAATCCTTCCTTATCTCAGCAGGGTTGTTTGCAAAAATCTCTTCGGGATAAGTAATCTTAACAACTTTAGTATTGTATTCTATCGGTTTTAGCTGCTGCTTAACCTGTTCTAAGACTAAATGTTGACCTGCTTTGTAAGCTAAAATATGATGCTCGTGTTTGAGATACTCCCCTAATTTAAGTCCGGAAATCGCACTAAGCAATTCGTTATCAGGACAAACAGAGCCATTAATAAATAGCGTTCCACCATTTTTGGAAGGATATTTTACCGAAAGGTAGTATTGTGTATTAAAACCAAAATCTGCATTTAAGTATTTTGCCCATTTCTCTGCTATAGTTAAAATTCCTACACGCAAATCGGCGACAGGCCTTGTAAAAGTGAGAGGACGTAATGAATCCCAACTGGAATCATCAAAAAGATTGATTATCATAAGTCACAAAAATAAAAAAAGTCCCGATGCTTTTGGCAAAGGGACTTCAAAAAATGCTTTGTACAGCTAAAATTATTTTTTAGCGTAACGGTTTTTGAATTTATCGATACGTCCTGCAGTATCAACCAATTTCATTTTACCAGTATAAAAAGGGTGAGAAGTGTGAGAAATCTCTAATTTATAAAGAGGGTACTCATTACCATCTTCCCATTTAATAGTTTCTTTAGTATCTACGCAAGATTTTGTTAAAAAAGCATATTCGTTAGACATGTCTTTGAAAACAACTGGTCTGTAGCTAGTAGGGTGCAAATCTTTTTTCATCGTGTTTTATTTTCTTTTAATTGTAATGAAGCTATCTCGCTTGCGCTTCGATGGTTTCATTTGAATATTATTTTAGTTATCTGTGTGAAACTTTCAATTACAATTTTGCAATTTGCTGGCAAAAACGCTTATGTCAATTTCTATTACTCTTTTTTATCTCTATTTTAGAGGTTGCAAATATCCAAATTTTATTTCTGATAAACAAGTGTATGAAATAAATATTTTAATATTATTTACTTACCACTTCAAAATGCAGCTAACTAATTAATTAATGCATTTATACAGCACACCTTGCCAAAAATTTTAGCGAAGTTACAATCATTTCCATTAATCAGTAAAGCTATCTTTCATTATCTTTGCCGCTCAATTTAAAAGCGTAAAACATTGATCGACGTAAATAACCTTTCTGTATCTTTTGGCGGCACTACACTTTTTAGTGGCGTATCTTTCTCTATAAATGAAAATGATAAAATTGCCTTAATGGGCAAAAATGGGGCAGGTAAATCTACCTTGTTAAAAATTATTGCCGGTGCTGGCCAGGCCACAACGGGGAATGTTTCTGGTCCGAAAGATGCAGTTATAGCCTATTTACCACAACATTTACTTACAAAAGATAATGTAACCGTTTTCGAAGAAACTTCAAAAGCTTTTAGCGAAGCTTACCACATGCGTGATGAATTGGAACGTTTGAACGAGCAATTGAACATTCGTACCGATTATGAAACCGACGATTATATGAAGTTAATAGAGCAGGTTTCGGAATTGAGCGAAAAATTTTACTCGATGGAAGAGGTAAATTATGATGCTGAAGTTGAAAAGGTTTTAAAAGGACTTGGCTTTTTACGTAGCGATTTTACACGCCCAACTTCTGAATTTTCTGGCGGATGGCGCATGCGTATAGAATTGGCAAAAATTTTATTAAAAAAGCCTGATTTGATATTATTAGATGAGCCAACCAACCACATGGATATTGAAAGTATTCAATGGCTTGAAGATTTTCTAATAAATTCTGCAAAGGCAGTAATTGTAATTTCACACGATCGTGCTTTTGTAGATAACATTACCAATCGTACAATTGAAGTAACAATGGGACGCATTTACGATTACAAAGCTAAGTACACACATTATTTACAATTGCGTAAAGAACGTCGCGAACACCAGCTTAAAGCTTATGAAGAACAACAACGTTTTATAGCTGATAACCAAGAATTTATAGACAGATTTAAAGGTACTTATTCTAAAACCTTACAAGTGCAATCGAGGGTTAAAATGCTCGAAAAACTTGAAGTAATTGAAATTGATGAAGTAGATAATTCTGCTTTGCGCTTAAAATTTCCGCCTTCTCCAAGGTCAGGCAACTATCCATTTATGGTTGAAGATTTAACCAAAGCCTATGGCAACCATGTCGTTTTCCAAAAGGCACACATGGTTATAGAACGCGGACAAAAAGTTGCTTTTGTGGGTAAAAACGGTGAAGGAAAATCGACTATGATTAAAGCACTTATGGGCGAAATTGATTTTGAAGGTGATTTAAAAGTCGGTCATAATGTAAAAATCGGTTATTTCGCTCAAAATCAAGCTTCATTATTAGATGAAGATTTAACTGTTTTTGATACGATAGACCAAATCCCAACCACAGAAAACAGGTTTAAAACTAAAGATTTACTAGGCGCTTTTATGTTTAGCGGCGATGATACCACGAAAAAAGTTAAAGTACTTTCTGGTGGGGAAAAAACACGATTGGCTATGATAAAACTTTTACTGGAGCCGGTTAACGTATTAATTCTCGATGAGCCCACCAACCACCTTGATATGAAAACTAAAGACATTATTAAAGATGCTTTAAAAGATTTTGATGGCACTTTAATTCTTGTTTCTCACGATAGAGATTTCTTGGATGGTTTGGCAGAAAAGGTTTTCGAATTTGGAAATAAGCGTGTTCGCGAACATTTTGAAGACATTAAAGGCTTTCTTGCACATAAAAAAATGGATAGTTTAAAGGAAATTGAAAAATAGTTTTTCAATTCGTCACCCCCATTATGCTTAATATATTTCAGCATCTTAAAGATTTGTAAAGCAAATTTTGCACTTCAAATTAATGTTAGTCAGGCTTTCCGTTAAATCTTTTTAGCGGAAATTTTGTGCTACACAAATATGTATTCAACTAAAAAGGATACCACTCCAATCCTGTTTAGTTGGCAAATATTCTGCAAAGAACTAAAATATCCAAACCGAAATCCCTAGGTAGTGCTTAATTGCAAGGCAATAAGCAATATCTGCTTTAAATATTGATTATCCGAAATTTTAAGAGCAGGCTTTGCCCTAAAACGACGGCCAGATTAGAGCAATATTGTAATTCTTATTTTCAATCGGCATTTACCTTACCATAAACGAATACTTTAAACCTGCAGAGCTTATTACTTACTATATTTTTTCCAGGTTTCTACTTTTGCTTTTTGCCTTGCAATGTAAGCATCAGCAATTACTTCGGCAGAGCTCTTACCTTCGGTAGTTTCCAACAATTCCTTGAGCTTGTGTTGGTCAACATCGGCTTTATAAAGAATTTGAATAAGCTTCGGGAAATCGTTATCAACTAAATATGCAAAAGCGTCAACCATGGCATCACGAAGTTGATTTTCTGTTAGATTTTCATTAATATCGAAATCTTTGCTGATAATTTTAATAAGCGACAATGAACAAGGGTTTTTGGGATTAACGGATTTTAAGATTATGATTTACTATTTAGCGCAAAGCGATGAAACACAAAATTAAGGTAAATAAACCTGATAGAAACGAGCATCCCGAATTTCTCGGGATAAAGTGTATAGCAGGACTAAAGAAGCGATGAAAAGCAGAACCAAACATTTTCAAGTTACAAAATAGCTTAAAGATTCCCACATTGGCGAGCATAACGAGATTGAAAAAAAAGTCATCATCCATTCTCCATCATCATTTTACATCATCCATCTTACATCATTCCATCTTTTAAACCCATTTTATTTCCTGACAAAGCTCTATTAAAACCCCATTAGTATCTTTTGGATGTACAAAGCAAACCATTTTATTGTCTGCACCCTTTTTTGGTGTTTCATTTAAAAGCGTAAAACCATTAGCCTGAAGCCGCTCCATTTCTTCTAAAATATTATCGACAGCGAAAGCAATATGGTGAATGCCCTCCCCTTTTTTAGCCAGAAATTTTGCAATTGCACTATCATCAGAAGTCGCTTCCAGGAGTTCTACTTTATTTTCTCCAGATTTAAAAAACGCTGTGTTTACGTATTCTGAAGCCACTGTTTCAGTTTTATAGCAGGATGTATTTAGCAAAAGCTCGTAAAGTGGAACGGATTTACTTAGGTTATTTACGGCTATGCCAATATGTTCTATCTTGTTCATCGTTTTAAAAGGTTGGTTAAATGTAAAAATGCATGTTTTCTTTATAACCTCATAGGCATTATTTATAATTGTTCGGAAAGTTTTTTTGTATCTTTGTAATTATAATTAAGAGAATAGAGATGAAACAGCCGATATATTTAGATAATAACGCAACAACACCTTTAGACCCAAGAGTGTTAGAGGCGATGCTACCTTACTTTACTGAGAAATTTGGAAACGCCGCTAGCCGTAACCACGCTTTTGGATGGGTGGCTGAAGAAGGGGTAGATTATGCTCGTGAGCAAGTGGCCAAATTAATCGGCTGTACTGAAAAAGAAATCATTTTTACATCGGGCGCAACTGAGGCAGATAATTTAGCCATTAAAGGTGTGTTTGAGATGTATAAAGAAAAAGGTAACCACATTATAACTGCGGTTACTGAACATAAAGCCGTTTTAGATACTTGTAAACATTTAGAAAAAAATGGTGCTAGAGTAACTTATTTAGGCGTAAAAGAAGACGGTTTAATTGACCTTGCTGAATTAGAAGCGGCGATGACACTTGAGACGATTTTAGTTTCTATAATGTATGGAAACAACGAAATCGGTGTTATCCAGCCAGTTAAAGAAATTTCTGCAATTGCACATAAACATGGTGCTTTATTTATGACTGATGCTACGCAGGCAGTTGGTAAAATTCCGGTTGATGTAAACACTGATGGTATTGATTTAATGGCTTTTTCGGCGCATAAAATGTATGGTCCGAAAGGTGTAGGTGCACTTTACGTACGTAGAAAAAACCCCAGGGTTAAAGTTACTTCACAAATGGATGGTGGCGGCCACGAGCGTGGAATGCGCTCTGGTACATTAAACGTTCCGGGCATTGTTGGTTTAGGTAAAGCTTGCGAACTTTGTCGTTTAGAAATGGAAAGCGAATCTGTTCGTTTATCAGGATTACGCGACCGTTTAGAATCTACTTTAAGCAAAATGGAAGAAAGTTATGTTAACGGTAATGTAGAACATCGTTTACCACACGTAGCTAATATCTCTTTCAAATATGTTGAAGGTGAAGGTTTGATGATGGCCATGAGCGATTTAGCAGTATCATCTGGTTCTGCTTGTACTTCTGCTTCTTTAGAACCGTCATACGTTTTAAAAAGCTTAGGTTTATCTGATGATTTGGCACATTCTTCTATCCGTTACGGTTTAGGTAGATTTACAACCGAAGAAGATATTGACCACGCCATCGCAATTACTGAGAAGGCAGTTAATCACTTAAGAGAACTTTCTCCACTTTGGGAAATGTTTAAAGAAGGTATTGACTTGAGTAAAATTGAGTGGGCAGAACATTAATTTGCTGCGCAAATTAATGTGTTAAAAGTTGTACGTTATAAGTTTTAAGTCTGGAAGTATAAGTATAAAGCGATTAGACTTAGCACAGATAACAGGCAACAGAAAACTAATAAATAAAATCACCTTCGCAGAAGGCAAAAAAATAAAAACATGGCATATTCAGAAAAAGTAATTGACCATTACAATAACCCACGTAACGTAGGTACTTTAAATAAAGACAGTAAATTTGTAGGAACAGGCTTGGTTGGCGCACCTGAGTGTGGCGACGTAATGCGTTTGCAAATTGAAGTTGGCGAAGATAACGTAATTACTGATGCTAAATTTAAAACATTTGGTTGCGGTTCGGCAATTGCATCTTCATCTTTAGCTACAGAATGGTTAAAAGGGAAAACAATTGATGAGGCTTTATCTATCGACAACATGGATATTGTTGAAGAATTGGCTTTACCACCGGTTAAAATTCACTGCTCGGTGTTGGCAGAAGATGCAATTAAATCAGCTATTAACGATTACCGCGTTAAAAATGGCTTAGAGGCAATTGTATTAGAGAAATCTCACCACTAGGAATTAGTAGCAAGACAGAAGTATCAAGCATCAAGTTTATATTTTTAAACTTTGATTTTCGATAGTCAGTCTTGATACTTGATACTAAATACTCGATACTATGATTACAATAACAGATAAAGCAAAAGAAAAAATCACCCACTTAATGCAGGATTCAGAAATGGGTTCTGATTACTTTTTACGCGTTTCAGTAAAAGGTGGTGGTTGTTCTGGTTTATCATATAATTTAGATTTTGATAACGAAGAACAAAAAGGTGATCAGTTTTTTGAAGATAGAGGAATTAAAATCGCTTTAGATATGAAATCATTCCTTTATTTAGCTGGTACAGAATTAGATTTTACTGACGGATTAAATGGTAAAGGTTTCAATTTTATCAACCCAAATGCTAGTCGCAGTTGCGGTTGCGGTGAAAGTTTTTCTGTTTAAAATTTTATATAAATTATTTAAAAAAGGCTTCGGAATTTCCGAAGCCTTTTTGCGTTTTAGGTTATTTTGATTTTCAACAGATATATTGAAATTTAAAATAATTGTTATAATCTAAATAGGAATGTCGTCATTGCGAGGCACGAAGCAATCTCTAGCTAAATCTGCGTTATTCATTTAAATTTGCTGGAAATTAACAACACTAATACTTCAATTTGTAATTTTAAACCAAAAAGCATTATTATTGTTAATTATAACGAACACCAAATAGAGAGCAATGCCATTAATTAACGAATTTTCTACCGTCCCTACCCTTTTGAGAAATGTTGTAAAAAACATTCACAAGCCTGAAGAAACTTTTTTGATTCACAAACAAGGTGCAGAATGGACAGAAATTTCATTTGAAGATACGCTTAAAAGAGCTGATGCCGTATCTGCTTACTTCCTGGAAAAAGGAATTAAAAAAGGCGATTGTTTGGGTTTAATGATAGAAAACTCTCCCGAATATGTGTATTACGACCAAGGAATACAGCAAATCGGGGCCATTAATGTATCTATATATCCAACTCTGTCAGAGCAGGAAGTAGCCTATATTATTAATGATTCCGGCATCAAATCGATACTTGTTGGCAATAACTTTTTATACAGAAAAGTTTTAAAAGTTGCAGGAAACTGTAAACAATTAAAATATATCATTCCAGCTTTTAAAGATTTTGAAAAGGTTACTATTCCGGCTGATGTAAATGTAGAGGTTATTGCATTTTCTGATATACTTACGCTAAAACACCAAATTACTGCAGCAGAAAAAGCAGAAATAGAACAATGTAGAAAACAGGTTTTGCCCACAGATGTATCATCATTAATATATACTTCGGGTACAACAGGAACGCCAAAAGGCGTTATGTTAACGCATTACAATTTTGTAAAAAATGTTGAAGTTTGTTTACAGCAAATTCCGGTTATTGATAAAACTGAAACATTTTTATCTTTTTTACCTTTATCTCACGTTTTCGAACGCACAGCAACCTATCATGTATGTTGTACGCAAGGCTGTAAAATTGCATTTGCACAGAGTTTAGAACTGCTAGCAAAAAATATGGGTGAGGTTCGCCCTACAGTGATGAGTTGCGTACCAAGACTATTAGAGCGTATACACGATAAAGCCATAAAATCCGGAACATCAGCAGGCGGAACAAAAGCAAAGATTTTTACCTGGGCTTTAGAAACCGGCAAAAACTATCGCGTTGAGAAAGAAGCTGGAAAAAATCCTGGATTAATATTATCAACAAAAAAAGCTATTGCAGAAAAACTTGTTTTTAGTAAAATTAAAGAGAAAACCGGTGGAAGATTAAAATTTATGATTTCTGGCGGTGCTGCATTGCCTAAAAACGTTGGCGAATTTTTTGGCGATTTAGGCATCAAAATATTAGAAGGTTTTGGTTTAACAGAAACATCGCCGGTGATGTCTGTAACTGAATATCATCGTCAGGTTTATGGCACTGTTGGCCGTGTAATTCCGGGTATTGAAGTTGGAATTCAGGATGTTGATACAAAGAAAATCATTAACATTCAAACCCATAATACATTTAATGAAGATTTTGAATGTGAAGAAGGTGAAGTAATTGTTCGTGGCCATTGCGTTATGAAGGGTTATTTTAACAAACCAGCAGAAACTGCTGAAGCCATTGATAAAGACATGTGGTTTCATACCGGAGATATTGGCCGTTTTTACAAAGGTAATTTGCAAATTACCGACCGTTTAAAAAACATGATTGTAAATGCTTATGGCAAAAACGTTTATCCTACGCCGGTAGAGAATATCTATTTAAAAAGCCCAAAAATTGACCAGTTATTTTTAATTGGCGATAAGCGGGAATTTATCACGGCCATCATTATTCCTAACAGAGAAACCCTCGAAGAAACCTTTAAACTTAAACCTTCGTTTTTTGAAGATGCGAATCCGTTTATCCAGGAAAAAGAAATTATTGATTGGATGGAACAGGATATCAAAAAAATATCTAACGAATTAGCAAAATTTGAGCGAATTAAAAATTTTAAGATAAAACGTAATCCATTCAGTATTGATGAAGGAGAAATTACGCCTACAATGAAAGTTAAACGCCGGGTTGTTGAAAAGAAATATATTAATGTGATTGATGAAATGTACGAAGAGAACGTTGAAGCCGAATCATAATGAATATAGGTAAATAATAAAATCTTTTCAACATTTATCGAGCTTCATAATTCAAATATCCAGCTAATTCAACTCAATTCGAATTACAAATATTAATAATTATTAAAATTGCATAATCCCATAAAAATGGGTCGAAATTAAATCTATGGTAATAATTAACAGTTTTGAAGAGTACGAATCATTCCTTGGTAAAGAAATTGGTTCATCGGAATGGCATAAAATAGAACAAAAACAAGTTGATGATTTTGCAAATGCCACATTAGATTTTCAATGGATTCACACCGATCCGGAAAGGGCAAAAACTGAAAGTCCATTTGGTTCCACAATCGCTCATGGATATTTAACTTTATCGCTTATCCCGTATTTATGGAAACAAATAGCAGATATTCAAAATGTTAAAATGGAAGTGAATTATGGTATCGAGAAATTTAAATTTAACAGGCCTGTATTAGTAAATGATGAAGTGCAATTAAGAGCTAAACTAATCGCCATTTGCGATTTAAGAGGAATTACTAAGGTTGTTATCGAGGCCAATCTCGATATTAAAGGTCAGGCTAAAACAGCATACACCGGAAATGTAGTTTTTCTATATCATTTTAATTAATCAAAAATTATTAGTAGAACTCGTTTAAGGCTTAGCTAAATCATAATAATCTCCCAAGAGGATAATACAATTATTAAACATCTTGCAAAATTGTTACTTTTGCAAAAAATACCCGAAATGAGTATAGGATTATCAGAACAAGAAATATTACGACGCGAGTCGCTAAAACAATTACGCGAACTAGGTATTGAGCCTTATCCTGCAGAATCTTATGATATTAATGTAACTGCTGCAGATATTTTAAAGAATTACGAACTAGATAAAACTGCATACAAAACGGTAAGTTTAGCGGGCAGGATAATGGGCAGAAACATTATGGGCGCTGCTTCTTTCGCTGAAATTCAAGATTCAACAGGTCGTATCCAGGTTTATCTAAAAAGAGATGAACTATGCCCCGGAGAAGACAAAACTTTATACAATACAGTTTTTAAAAAACTTTTAGATATTGGCGATTTCATCGGTGTAAAAGGTTATGTTTTTACAACACAAACCGGAGAAATTTCAATCCACGTTACGGAGTTTAAGGTTCTATCAAAATCTTTGCGTCCTTTACCAATAGTTAAACGTGATGATGAAGGAAATGTATATGATGGATTTACCAATCCGGAGTTGCGCTACCGTATGCGTTATGTAGATTTAACAGTTAATCCAGATTACAAGCAAATTTTTATCAAACGCAGTAAAGTAATTAACAGTATGCGGAATTACTTTGACAACCAGGGTTGGATGGAAGTTGAAACTCCAATTCTTCAACCCATTCACGGCGGTGCTGCTGCTCGTCCTTTTGCTACGCATCACAATACTTTAGATATGCCACTTTATTTGCGTATTGCAAATGAGCTTTATTTAAAACGTTTAATTGTAGCAGGCTTTGATGGTGTATATGAATTCGGTAAAATGTTCCGTAATGAAGGAATGGATCGAACCCATAACCCGGAATATACATCGATGGAGATTTATGTAGCCTACAAAGATTATATCTGGATGATGGCGATGGTTGAAGAGTGTTTAGAAAAAGTAGCTATCGCGACAAATGGTTCTGCAAAAGTTAAAGTTGGCGATAACGAAATCAACTTCGAAGGCCCATACGAAAAATTAACCATGTACGAATCAATCCATAAGTTTACAGGCATTGATGTTTCGGCAATGAATGAAGAACAATTACTTCAAACCTGTAAAGATTTAGGTATTGAAACTGATTCTACAATGGGAAGAGGTAAATTAGTTGATGAAATTTTTAGTGATAAAGTTGAAGCAAACTTAATTCAACCAACATTTATTACCGATTACCCAATTGAAATGACGCCGCTTGCTAAAAAACACCGTTCTGCAGAGGGTTTGGTTGAGCGTTTCGAGATATTTGTTAATGGTAAAGAAATTGGTAATGCGTATTCAGAGCTTAACGATCCGATTGACCAAAAAGAGCGTTTTGAAGATCAATTAACGCTAGCTGATCGTGGTGATGCTGAAGCTATGGCAATGGATGATGATTTTGTTCGGGCGCTCGAATATGGAATGCCACCAACATCGGGTTTGGGCTTCGGTATTGATCGTATTGTTATGTTAATGACAAACCAAAGCACTATTCAGGAAGTTTTATTTTTCCCGCAAATGCGACCTGAAAAAAAGAAAATAGAATTAAGTGCTGAAGAAACTGAATTATTTTCATTAGTAAAAGAGGGTGAAAATGCTCTTTTAACTGATGTAAAATCAAAACTTACAGATTGGAGCAACAAAAAATGGGATACAACTTTAAAATCACTTACGGCTAAAAATATCCTTAAAGTAACCAAAACTGATGATGGCTTGTTTTTATCTCATAGGTAATCAAACATTAAGGTTAACATAAAAATAACATAAACTTAAAAGGCTTGCTAACAATTGTTTAGCAAGCCTTTTCTATATTTACAGCAATCGAAAAAAAATATTGCCGTATGAATACCTCAAGTTTAGAAATTACAGAAAGAGAATATTGTATTAAATTGAGCAAAGAAGCTTTTGATTTATCTCTTGTTCATCAACTTATAAAAAGAATTCAGGCTGAAGCATTTTTCTTCAAAAGAGCAGAAGCCGAAGAAGATGATATTTTAAGTAAAAGAAATCAAAGAGAAGAGTTAGAAGGATTTGATTATTTAGGTGATAAATAATCAAACTCTAAACTTTTCACTTTGAACTTTTCACTTTAGACTTTACACTCTAAACTTTAATCAATATCCAAGGTTCCTTCAACCGAATCGTCCATCGTTTTACCAATAACTACAGATGCTGCCATTTTCAAAAATGCCACAGCAGATCCATGTTTGGTATCCCAATAATATCCCTCAGATGGAATTACTTTAATCAATGTAATATTCGGGTCTTCTTTTCCACCTTGAAACCAGGCTTTAATAAAAGGACTCCATAATTCATCAATTTTTGCCTGGTCTCTGCTAATTTCAGAAATCCCGTAAATGTTTACAAAGCCAGAATGTGCACCTGCCTGAAAAAGTAAATGCGTAAACGGATCAGCCGCAATTTCATCATTTTTGTGACTATCTTTCATGCTCATGAACCAAATATTACCTTCATCATCAACTTGTTGAATTGCCATTGGCCTAACAGATAATGGAACGCCGGTTTTAATATTAGTACAAAAAAAACAGCTCTCCGCCTTTTCAGCTAAATCGCGTAGTTTTTCAACCGCTTCCTTGCCGCCCAAATCCTGGATATTATTTTCTTCCTGAGTATTATTAGTACTTCCTTCTTGTGATGTTGCCATAGTTTTTATTTTTACTACATTAAAAAACGGCATTTAGTTTTATTTTTTTCTGAAAAGCAAAATCAGGGCTACGATTAATTTCAGTCCCGCTATCGCTACTATCTTATAAAACTTCTTTACTGCTATGTCCATACACACTACTGCATTTCTTAAAATACAGCTATCTTAATAATTTACTGCAATTTTTAAAAGTATAGCCGCTCTATCGGGTTTACAATTTTCGGTTAGTGCACCAAAAAAACAGAGCGAAAAAAAAGCCGCTTCATTTAAGAAACGGCTTCAGTAGTTTATCTGTATCTAACTTGTTGTTGCTTATCCATCATCCCCATCTGGTCTTTCATCTGCTTTATCTGGTCGGCAAGTAATTTATTTTTATCAGCTTTTTTAGCATCAGCTAAATACATTGTGGCTTCGCGTTTATTACGTTTTGCCATTGCAATTCCGGCTAAACTTAACTTAGCTAAAGCAACGTTATGGTCCATCTGCATGCCTAAACTTAGCGCTGCTTTAAAATACTTTTCCGATTTCATTGGAGCTGTTCTGCTTTCTATCAAACCAACAAGTAAATTATAATAACCGTGTTGAACTTTAATCAACTGACTTTCGTAATCGGTAATGCGATTTAAAAACTGTTGTGCTTTTGGCATATTATCTTTACGTAAAAACCATTGTGCTAAAAGCATATTTTCATTAAAGAAATAGGTTACTAAAACAATTATACCAAGCAATATTGCAATTATTCCCCAAGGCCAGTGGCCGAAAATAAATAAAGCAACTGCACCGCCTAGTAATGCAAACCCAACTATCAATCTAATAAAATTTGGCATAAAAGTTTATTCTTAATATTTTTCTGCAAATATCGTGTTTAAATAGCAGAATTTAGATTTTAAAATAATAATTTCAGTAAAAATTTACAAATACCTAAAACTATAATTATAAATGAAAATTTTCTTATCAATAACCCTTATTATCATCGCCATGAATGTTGCTGCACAAGAAGTAAATAAAAAAGTACACGATAAAATTCACAATAAAGATATTCTGTTAAATGCATGTAGCCGGCAAGGCTTAATTACTTTTCCTGAATTTAAAGAAATGTACGATCCTTTGTATGAAGCTTACATTCCTGATGCTGCTACAATGATTGAGTTAAAAAAACTTATCAAAAAAGAACATATAAAAATAATATTAGGAACTTGGTGCGGAGATAGTAAAGTTAACGTTCCAAACTTTTTTAAAGTGTTAGATGCGCTACAATTTAAAGAAAAGAACACCGAAATAATTGCTGTAGATGGCAGTAAGAAAGCTGAGAACGGTATTATTGATGGCTTGAACATAATTAATGTACCAACATTTATTGTTTTTGATAAGAAGGGAAATGAGTTGGGCAGAATAGTTGAACATCCTAAAACAACTTTAGAAGCGGATTTGTTAGCTATTTTTAAGAAGAAGAAATAATTAAACCCTCAACTTATATATATGTCTGCTGCTTTAGAACCTGGTTGGTTAGCTGTTTTAAATGATGAATTCGAAAAAGATTACATGATAAACCTGAAGGCTTTTTTACTAGAGGAAAAGCAAAATGGAAACAATGTATATCCTAAAGGATCAGATATTTTTAACGCCTTAAATACAACTCCTTTTGATAAAGTGAAGGTTGTAATCCTTGGTCAAGATCCATATCATGGAGTCGGACAAGCACATGGATTATCATTTTCTGTTCAGAAAGGTGTGGCCATTCCTCCTTCTTTAAAAAATATTTATAAGGAGCTCGAGACAGATATAGAAGGATTTAAAACGCCAATTCATGGCCATTTAACCAATTGGGCAGAGCAAGGGGTATTATTATTAAACGCTACACTTACCGTTAGAGCTTCTGAAGCAGGCTCTCACCAAAACCGGGGATGGGAAATTTTCACTGATGAAATTATAAAATCCTTATCCGACAGAAAAGAGCATATTGTATTTTTGCTGTGGGGAAAATATGCGCAACAAAAAGCAGCATTAATCGATCAAAAAAAGCATTATGTTTTAACAGCCGCTCACCCCTCGCCTTTCTCGGCTTACAATGGTTTTTTCGGCTCGAAACATTTCTCAAAAACAAATCAATTATTAGTACAGAATAATTTAACCCCAATAGATTGGAAGTTGCAAGCTTAATAAATGCATATTTTATCAGTGGATTAGGTGCAGATAGAAGAATATTTGATAAAATTAAGCTAGATAAAAGCATTAATATTATTCATTTAAACTGGATTGAGCCATTAAGTAAAGAATCCTTAACTGATTATGCAAAACGCTTAAGTAAGGTTATTGATCAAACGTCACCGTTTGTATTGATTGGCGTTTCTTTTGGAGGAATGCTTTCGACTGAAATAGCTAAAATATTTTCACCAAAAGCAACAATAGTTATATCTACAACAATATTAAGTAATCAATTACCAAGATTATATCGCTTCGTAGGTAAATTGAATGTTCTAAAATTTATTCCGGCGGGTATATTAAAATCTTCAAATAAACTAACGCAAAATTATTTCTTTGGAGTAAGCAATAAAGAAGAAAAATTACTTTTAACTAAAATTGTTAATGATACTGAATCTAAATTTTTAAAATGGGCTATTGGTAGTATCATTACTTGGAAAAATAATATAAAACCAAAAAACCTCTACCATATCCATGGCACTAATGATAGAATTTTATATTCAAAAAATGCTAAACCCGATTTCTTAATTAATGCCGGAACTCACTTTATGGTTTATCAGAAAGCCGATGAAATTTCAGCGATAATAAATCAAATTATTTTGAAGTAACTGACATGTTGGTATTCATCCCAAAAACATCTGGTTAAATTTAACTCAGGCATAAAATGTTAAAAATTAATATTCCAAGGGCACAATTGGTTCTTTTTTGGTTGTAGACATAATCATCATCGTTTGGAAAGTTTTTACAACCGAAATTTTACTGATCTTATCCATAATTAAGCGTTCATAAGCCTTAATATCTTTTACATATACCTTTAGTAAAAAATCTGCTTGCCCGGTAACGTGATGACATTCAGTGATTTCTTTAATTTGATTTACCTCATCCAAAAATATTTGAATGGTGTTATTTTTATGAAAATCTAACTGAATTTGAATGAAAGTTTTAATCCCTAAACCAAGCTTTTCTTCATCAACCAAAGCATGATAGCTTTTGATGAAGCCAGCCATTTCCAATTTACGTACCCTTTCTAATGTTGGTGCAGGAGAAAGTCCAATTTCTTGAGATAACAATAGATTTGTGATTCTACCATTCTCTTGTAAAATCTTTAGAATCCTAAAATCAATTTTGTCTAATTCTGATGCCATAAATGTTTAAGGTAATAACATCACAAACATAACCAAATTATATTCTAAATTTTAACATAATTAATCATATATATTTTAAATATTTTTTTTTAGATTTACCTAAAAATATAATTAGACAAACATAAATGCAAAGTTTTACTGAAGAAAATTACTTAAAAGTAATATATCATTTAGCTCAAAAAACAACAAATGTTCAAACGAATGCAATTGCAGAGCAAATTCAAACTAAACCAGCTTCGGTTACAGATATGCTCAAAAAGCTTGCAGAAAAAGAACTTGTAGATTATGTAAAATATCAAGGTGTAACTTTAACCGAAAAAGGCAAACAAGCTGCTGTAAATATTGTTAGGAAACACAGATTATGGGAAGTGTTTTTAGTAGATAAATTAAATTTCAAGTGGGACGAAGTTCATGATGTTGCCGAGGAACTGGAGCATATAAAATCTGTAGATTTAATTGAGCGCTTAGATGAATTTTTAGGTTTTCCAAAATCAGACCCACATGGCGATCCAATCCCCGATAAAAACGGAACTTTTGCTAAAACTCAATTTATAAAATTGATAGAGCTAAAAATTGGCGAATCTGGAACCATAACCGGTGTTAGTCAACATAGCTCTCCGTTTTTAAAATATTTAGAGAAATTGGGACTAACACTAGGGAAGCAAATACAAATTACTGATATAACAGATTTTGATGGTTCTGTCGAGATTTCGGTAAACGATAAACAAATTAATATTAGTAGAGAAGTAGCAAAACATATTCTAATTAGCAACAATGGCAAAATCTGAATCGCTTAGCGAGGTACATCAAAGTGTAGATACCAGTAAACGAAAGGGTTGGCGTCGGATATTGTCTTTTATCGGCCCGGCTTATTTAATTAGTGTAGGTTACATGGACCCCGGAAACTGGGCTACCGATTTAGCAGGTGGAAGTAAGTTCGGCTATCAGTTAATTTGGGTTTTATTAATGTCCAATTTAATTGCGCTATTACTCCAATCGCTTAGCGCAAGGTTAGGAATTGTTAGAGGTTTGGATTTAGCCCAGGCATCAAAACATGCTTATCCACGTTGGGCAAATATTCCACTTTTTATGCTTGCGCAAACGGCAATAGTTGCTTGTGATTTGGCAGAAATTATCGGAATGGCAATAGGTTTACAGCTACTTTTTGATTTGCCCTTAATTTGGGGAATTTCTATCACTATATTCGATACATTGTTATTACTTTTTTTGCTTAATAAGGGCATGCGAGCAATGGAAGGCTTTATCGTTTCGATGGTATTTATAGTTGGTATTTCTTTTTTAGTAGAAATGTTTATTGTTGAACCATCACTAAAAGAAGTTGCCAGAGGTTTTGAGCCGTCAGTTTTAGGAGGTGATGCACTTTACATCGCTATCGGAATAATTGGCGCTACAGTTATGCCACACAATCTTTATCTCCATTCATCACTTGTTCAAACCAGAAAAATTGAACGCACCAATAAAGGGATAAAAGAAGCGTTAAAATTTAATTTTATTGATACAACCGTTGCACTAAACCTTGCATTTTTTGTTAACGCGGCCATATTAATTCTAGCTGCAGCTGCATTTTATAAAAATGGTTTGCATGAAGTTGCCGAAATTCAGGACGCCCATAAATTATTATCCAACATTTTTGGCAATATAGCACCAACCTTATTTGCAATTGCTTTAATAGCTGCCGGCCAAAGTTCTACAGTAACCGGTACCTTAGCTGGGCAAATTGTAATGGAAGGGCACATAAATTTACGTATTCAGCCATGGTTAAGGAGATTGATAACAAGACTTTTAGCAATTGCACCAGCCTTTTTCACCATATTACATTACGGGGATGATGCTTTAGGAGGATTATTAGTATTGAGTCAGGTTGTGTTAAGCTTGCAATTGGGTTTTGCCATTATTCCTTTAATCCATTTTACATCAGATAAGAAGCTGATGAAAGATTTTGCCATTAAAACCTGGGTAAAAATTTTAGCATGGACCAGTGCTGCAGTAATTATAGCGTTAAACGTTAAGCTTGTTATCGAAGAAATAAGTGGATGGACAAAGGTTAATAACGAATGGTGGGTTTATGCAATAATTATACCTGCTGTAACCTTAACAGTTTTGCTGTTGTTGTATGTTTTCTTCCACCCTTTACTTGATAAGAAAAATCATGAAAAACAGATGGTTCCCCATGGCGAAGCCTTAGATATTGGTAAAATTGACAAAATAAGTTATCAAAGAATTGGTATTGCTGTAGATTTCTCTGCAAATGATAGAAACACGATTCGCCATGCATTAATTCAAGGCGGCAAAGATGCACAATACTACTTAATTCATGTTGTAGAAACTGCTGCAGCACGTTACCATGGAGATAAAGTAATGGATCATGAAACTAAAAGCGATGCAGAAAACCTGGAAAAGTATAAAATTAACCTTACAGATTTAGGCTACGATTCTACCACGTTTATAGGTTTTGGAGGCACAGCTAAGGCAATTGCTGATATCAGTAATAAAAATGATATTGATTTATTGGTTATGGGTGCTCACGGACATAAAGGCTTAAAAGATTTAATCTTTGGAACCACCGTAGATGCCGTAAGACACCGTGTAAATATACCGGTTTTGATTATCCGATAGATTTCATAATCTTTTTGATGCCACCATCACCGTCGCCAAAAACTAATAACTTGCCATTTGGTGCGTAGAGATACATTGCAGGGTATTTTGTAGGTAAAAATGTTGGTATAAAAATTCGATTTTTATCTTGTAATACCACAACGTTGGGCTTTAAATTTAAGCCTGGTGCATAGGTACCAAAAAATTTCTGAATAGAAATCGATTCATCTAAAGTTACCATGTAAATGTTAACATCTTTAAATTTATTATAGGCTTTGTTCAATTCAGTAGCTTCACGTTGGCAATGCTCGCAAGTACAATCAAACAGAATAAATAAAGATTTTTTCTTTTGATTTACATTTACGTTTGAGAAAGGTTTACCATCCAGCTTAAAAAATTTAAACTGTGGTAAATATGCTGGCTGCTGTGCATTTGCTCCAAATCCAAGCAAAATAAGTGCTACAAAAAGAATGTTTTTAAACTTCATACCTAATAAATATACTCAAACTTAATTTTTTATTTGCGAACAAAGCAATTATATTTTGAGTTTTACATTTGCAGAACATTACAATAATATAAAAGAAAATAATAGCACAAATTTTAAGATATTTGCATCCCGAGCATTATTCAGCTTATGCTTAATGATGATTTTAATAAAATACAATTTTGAAAAACGATATAAACATAAAAAATAAAAGAGCATATTTTGATTACAACATTATTGATAAATATGTTGCCGGCATTGCCCTTTTAGGTACAGAAATAAAAGCGATAAGACAAGGTAAAGCTAATATGACAGATGCTTTCTGCATGTTTATTGGCGGCAATTTATATGTTCGAAATTTGCATGTTTCGGAGTATAGCCACAGTTCATTTTATCATCATGATATAAAGAGAGATAGAGCCCTACTTCTGCAGAAAAAAGAAATAAGAAAATTAAAAGCCAAGGGCGAAGAAAAAGGTTACACCATTGTTCCTTTAAGGATTTTTGTAAATGAGAGGGGTTTTGCTAAAATCGAGATCGCTTTAGCTCAGGGTAAAAAAGAATTCGACAAAAGAGATAGTATTAAAGACCGCGATTCAAAGAGGGAAATGGACAGAGCAATGAAGGTATAGTTAGTTCACGTGTTCATTCATAATAGTTTAAGCTCAATATTTCAAAGAATTTAACCTTTATTTCTAAAACTTATGTCACCATTAAACTATTGAACCAATTACTAATGAACCAATGACTAATGAACTAATTTACCAAGCCTGGTCGCAAACCAACGGAACAAATCTAAAAGTATCGAGTACAATTTTTTCATAATCCGTTTCGCTCATTCTTAAAACTGTAACCATTTTTTGGCTATGCTCATCTCCTACTGGGATAACCAATATACCGCCAACTTTTAATTGCTTAAGCAGAATTTCTGGCACCAAAGGCGCTCCTGCTGTCACAATTATCTTATCATAAGGTGCTTCTTCGGCAATTCCTTTAGACCCATCGCCACAATAAAATTTCGGGCGATAGCCCATTCCTGGTAAAATTTGAATGGTTCGGTTGTAAATATTTTCCTGGCGTTCTATGGTAACCAAATTTGCACCAAGCTCTAATAAAATACAAGATTGATAACCAGAACCCGTACCAATTTCAAGCACTTTATCACCCTTTTTTATATGAAGTAATTCACTTTGGTAAGCTACGGTATAAGGTTGCGAAATGGTTTGTCCGTCGCCAATTGGGAAGGCGATATCTTTATATGCCTGATTCCAGAATGTTTCATCGAAGAAAAAATGACGTGGGACTTTACCAATTGCTTTAAGTACGTTTTCATCTTCAATTCCACGAGATTTTAGTAACTCAACTAACTTCTTTCTCGCACCCCTTTCTCGGTAATTATCAACAAATTTATAGGCCATGAAGTTTCAAAAGTAGCGTTTTTATGTTGGGATACGTTTTAATATTTCTAAACATTTTATAACTAACAGTAAATCAAAAGTTAATTTTTTAATGCGCTTAAATTATGTTAAATTACAATATAAAAGGGGTTAAATAATATTATTAGCGTGTTAATTGATAATTATTTTTACTTTTGAACTTACAATACGTACTAAGGAATCTATCTCTCTTCGATGAAAAAAAGACTATTAAGCATATTAATTTTATGCGCATCTTTTACTACTTACGCACAGACAAGTGCCGATTTTAATTATTCTCTTGCTGTAAGGGGCTATAGCTTAATGCAGTTACCTAAAATATTAAACCAAACCAATGCTCAGGATTATACAAAAATGGTTGGCAACGGTTTAATGTTAAAATTTAATGATAATCAAATCAGCTACAGAATTAGCGCTAATTATTTTAGAGATAAAGACGTAAGTTTTCAAAATACTTGTGAAACATGCGAAATCGCTAAAGGAAAAGTAACTGATTATTCATTTAAAATAGGTTTTGAAAAGAATTTCAATTACTCCAGAATTCAACCCTATTTTGCTTTTGATGTGGGGTACCGTTCAAATCGTTTTACAGGAATGTTAAGCCCGGCAAATTCAAATGTTGCTACGAGCAATCAATCAGCAGATGCAACGAAAAATGGACTAGTGATGAGCCCATCGCTGGGTATAAAAATTAACATTATACCTAACCTTGCCATTTTTGCAGAAAGCAGCTTGGATTTTAATTATTCTTACGAAAAGCAGGATATTACTCAAGCGAACCTAGCTGGCAGAACTATCAATACCTACAATAAATGGGAATTTCTATTAAATCCTGTTTCAGCTGGTATTCAATTTAACTTCAACAGCAAAAACTAATAAGGGTCTACATCTATTTGAGTGATTACACTCTTATAGTCTTTTGTAGCATTAAACTGGGTAAGAGTTTCTCTTAAAACCGCTTTGACTTTATTTATTGCAGTATTACGATCTGCTTTGATAATGATTTGCTTAATGTAGAGATTTCTTACCCGGCTTACCAAAGGTTGCTCCGGACCTAAAACACGTGGGCCGAATTTAGCTTTCAGCGTTTGTGCAAGCACAAAAGAAGCTTTATCTAAAACCATAGAATCTTTGTGCTTCACATAAAGGAAAATCATTCTTGAAAAAGGAGGATATAAGAATTTTTCACGTTCTACAATCTCATCATTATACATGCCTAAATAATCGTTTTCAACAACTTGCTTAATGATTCTGTTTTCCGCATCATAAGTTTGAATGCATACATTGCCCTGCTCTGCCCTTCTACCTGCTCTGCCGGCTACTTGTGCTAACAATTGAAAACTTCTTTCATAAGCCCTAAAATCAGGATAGCCAAGTAATGTATCAGCATTGATAACGCCTATTAAACTCAGATTATCAAAATCCAATCCTTTGGCAACCATTTGAGTACCAATTAAAATATCAGTTTTTTTATCCTGAAAATCGCTCAAAATTTGCTGCAAACCATTTTTGGTACGCGTTGTGTCCATATCCAGGCGGGCAATTGTAACTTCAGGATAGAGCAACTTTAATTCTTCTTCAATACGTTCTGTACCAAAACCTTTTTGCTCTACATGCACTGAACCGCATGCCGGACAAATATTAACGCTACTTTGCTGATAACCACAATAATGGCAATGCAACTTCCCACTACTTTTATGATAAGTTAAACTTACATCACAGTTAATACACTTTGGTGTGTAACCACAAGTTGCACAAATTAATATAGTTGCATAACCTCGTCTGTTTTGAAAAAGCACTATTTGTTCTTTCTTACTCAGTGCTAAGTCCATATCTTTTATAAGTACGCTGGAAAAATATGAAACCATTGTTTTTCTCTTCGTTTCCTCAGAAATGCTAACAACCTGTTGATTTGGAAGTTTTACACCACCAAAACGTTCATGCATTTCTACCAAACCATATTTTCCATTTAGCGCATTATAATAACTCTCTAAAGATGGTGTAGCAGAACCTAAAACCACTTTAGCACCGTGTAGATGGGCCAGATAAATTGCCGAATCTCGTGCCTGGTAACGTGGAGCTGGGTCGTATTGTTTGTAAGATGGTTCATGTTCTTCATCAACCACAATAAGTTTTAGACTTTGAAAAGGTAAAAACACGGCCGAACGAGCACCTAAAACAACTTTATATGCCCCATGCTTTACTTTATTCCAAATTTCTACTCTTTCATTATTATTAAATTTTGAGTGATAAACCCCAATTGAATTACCAAAATATTGTTTAATTCTTTCTACAATTTGTGTGGTAAGCGCAATTTCGGGCAAAAGAAATAAAACCTGATCGTTACTATTGTTAATGATATTCTCTATCAACTTTATGTAAACCTGGGTTTTACCTGATGCAGTAACGCCATGTAACAACACTACATCTTTTTCTTCAAAAGACTCAGTAATATTATTAAGAGCGGCTTGTTGACTTGCGTTTAAGTTAAAATTGATGCTAAAATCATCATCGTTGGAATTTAATCTGCTTACCGGTCTTTTTAAAACTGTAAAAATTTCTTTATCCGTAAGGGCTTTTAATGCTGCAGCACCACAATTGCTCTCCTCTATTAATTGTTCTTTAGCTATGGGTAAACCTGCTTTATTTAATTTTAGGTAGCCCAATAACGCGTCCAATTGCTTTGGCGCTCTTTCGAGCAATGCAAAAAGTTGTTTAAGGTTTTCCTCATCATTGTAAAAATCATTGAGGATAATGAATGATTTTAATAAAGGCTTGTATTTTTGAATTACCTCTTCGGCAACAAATATGAGTTCTTTTGCCAGCAGTTGATTGATTATGGGATAAACACTTTTTTGACCAAGCAATTTAGAAACATCATTAACCGTTAGTCTTTGTTGTTTTTTTAATGTTGAAATAATTATTGCTTCTTTTTCGTTTACAGATGTAGATTCATCATAATCATCCCTTAAAATTAAAATGGTTTCACTTGCCAACTTTAAACTCGCCGGCAAGGCAGCAGCCATTACATCACCTTCGTTACACATATAGTAATCTGTCATCCATTGCCAGAACTTCAATTGTAAAGGTGTTACAACCGGCTCAGCATCTACTACATCGATTATATATTTTGCTTCGTAAACTGCTGGAGGTGTATTGGTGATTTGGCTAATTAAAGCAGTGTAAATTTTATGCTTACCAAATTGAACAACCACTCTTTTACCAATTTCAATTTGTGCATTTAAATCGAATGGAATACGATAAGTATAATTTTTAGCTAAAGATAAAGGCAAAATCACTTCAACAAAAAGTGTTTCTCTTTCTGCAAAAATATCTGGTTCAAACACAGTCATTATTTATCTTTTATAGCGGCAAAGAATAACATTATCCAGCCTAATGCAAATAATAAACCCCCTATTGGTGTTATCGGACCAATAACATCAACAAAGGAGATATGCAGAATGCTTCTGGTTGCTAATAAATATAAAGATCCGGAGAAAAGGATAATACCAAAAGTAAAACAAAAATATGCAATGTTGATTAACTTGTTTCTATATCTTGCAAAAGTTGATAAATACAAAAGTGCAAAAGTGTGATAAAACTGATATTCAACACCTTTCTGCCAAATTTCTAACGAATATGCATCAACTACAGCCTTTAATCCATGGGCACCAAAAGCACCAAATAAAACAGCAATTAAGCCAAAAAAAGATGCAGTAAGAATGATACGTTTATTCATATAAATTAGCTTAAAAGGATTGCTAAATTAATAAAATGAGTAATAACTTAGTACAATTGGATGTAATAATTTAAATTTGTTGCACAAACACATGAAAAAAATCTTAGTTATTTTAATTATATTAGTTACAGGGGTTTCTTTTATGGCTTACCTGTATTTCTCTAAGTTAAATACAGAAAATAACGAAAAAGACCTTGCTCTACAATCTGCTACAAATAATGCAGCTTTAATATTCGCCTTTCAGAATGATAAAAGTTTTTATCAAATCATCGAAGGACAAAGCCTGATTCAGCAGGTGCTTGGAAATCAAAAAAGTAATTTACTTAAAGCGTTAAAATTATATTTTATTCAAGATGCCGCACTGAACAATTCAATTGCAAACCAAGAAATTTATTTAAGTATACTGCCTGATGAAGAAAAGGAACTCAATTTTTTGATAACTGTTCAATTGCAACCTGATAAAAAGGTGCAAAATATTTATACTATTTTAAAATCAAAATATTTAATTGATGACCAGGGTAATGATGTTTTTAAAATTAAACTAAACGATAGCCTTTCTATATTTTTTGGAACAAAGAATCAGGTTATTACTGCATCAACATCAAAAAAACTGGTTATTGATGCAGCAGTTCGATTAGCGGAAAACCCATTTACAGAATACATAAAGCAGAATAACACTTACAATAAAAATGTACTGGGGCAAATCTACATCAACTTTAATAAAACGCCATTGTTGCTTCAAAACATAATTGCCGGAAAATTAAATGGAGAGATTTCTATTTTTGACAAGCAGAATAGCTATGCTTCATTAAATTATAATTTTAGTAAAGAGAAAATCTTATTTAACGGTACAACCGAATTAAAATCAACGGATAACTATTTAAAATTATTCGAGAAAGTACCTAATCAAACCATTTACATCACTAACATACTTCCATCAAACACTGCTAATTACAATTTGTACGCCTTTGATAATTATGAGAATTGGAGAAAAAAGTTAATTACCTGGCAAACAAATTTTGATGATGAAAAAAAAGTTTCAAAAACGATTGACGAAGTTAAAAGTGACTACAGAGTAGATTTAAATTCAATCTTTAATACTTACACAAAAAACCAATTTATTTGCTTTCAGTTAAGCACAGCTGAAAAATTAGGCGCAATTTCTTTATCAAACGGAGAAAAAGTGAAGCAACTTTTATTGGATGTTAGCGCAGATTACAACGAAGAGATTAAAATATTTAAGCAATCTGATGTTTTATATGCTTTCTTCGGAACACCATTAAAAAAATTTGCCCGACCTTATTACACAATTATCGATAACAACCTTGTCTTTGCAAACAATGCAAGTACTGTACAAGCATTTTTAAACAGCTACAAAAACAATAAATTGTTAATTAATGAGGCTTCGTATTTAGATGCAATGAATTTAGTTTCCACCACCTCAAATCTGAGCTTTTTCATCAATACAAATAACTCAAAAGATATATTTAAAGAGAATGTTTTATCACCCTATTATAAGCACTTACGTGCAGATAGTGGTTTAAAAAGTTTTGATACATTTTACTACCAAATGAGTGCCGATGGAAACAAGTTTATAACTAACTTGTTATTAAACAAATATTTACAATCTGAAATACCAGACACATTACGCAACCGTTAATAAAGCATAGCCAAGCATACATTTACATGAAGAAACTTTTACTTGCAATAGCCTTAATTACATTTTACCAAACATCTTTCAGTCAGCAATATGGGCTTTTTGGCACCAAAACTATGTTTGATGCATTTGAAAATCCTTCTCAAAAATCCTTTGTTTTGGATTCATCAAGAAAGTTTTCTTCTAACTTTTTCTTACCCTATTTTGGCATAAATAGTGCAAATGTTGGCACCTCTGAAACCGTAGTGAGGAGATTAATAAATGAACGTATTAATGATACCAGAGATTTACCCTTAGGTACCGGAGAGATAAATCATTTTTATGAAAACAGCAACATGTATGTGCTTACTTTGCGTATATTTCAATCTTATAAATATCAAAAAGAAATGGGCTTTGCCTGGCAAATCCGCTCTGATGCACATATAAACTATACAAACGAAACTTTAGCCGTTTTTGATTCTTACCGCCGTTTTCCTCAAAACCAAACATTAAAAGGTATTTTTGATACGGATGGTTACCAGCAATCTTATCATCAATTTAGTTTCACCTATCGCGAAAACTATAATAAACGATTAGCTTTTGGTATTAAGGCAAGTGTATTAAGTGGTATTGTTTACAATGATTTAGATATTTCAGATTCGTACCTTAGAATAGATGCAGACAATAACCTTTTAGATATTGGCTTAGCGGGAGCATATTCTGCAAACTTTAACGACCAAAACAAAATCAATAAGAAAACTTTTATACCAACATTTAAAAACCCTGGCGTTTCATTGGGTTTTAGCACAAATTACACAACAAAGAAGGGCTTATTTTTAATGGCAAATGTTAAAGATTTAGGTTTCATTTGGTGGCGAAGTAATACACATAGAACTGTGGTTAATGCAGTAGAAACTATCGATCTTAGCCAAGGTCAGAGTTACACAAATAAAAAGATTAGAGATATTTTTGAATTATCAGAGCAGCCAGACAAATTTACAGCTTTAACAAATGCTAAAGCAGATGTTTATCTATCAAAAACCTACAGTTTTTACAAACCGGCAATTGCAGTTTCTAAAAATTTATTTTACCGTGGTGGTGATGTGGCTTTTATAAATACATTTAATTATAATAACTTATCAGGTAGCGTTATTCCCTTATATAATTTAAACAATATTTTCATGGTTGGCCTGCAAGGGAAGTATCAAACGCCAAATTTTGAATTATTTATGGGTACAGATAACCTAATTTCTACCGCAATTACAGCTAAGGGATTAATAAAACGCGATGCGACCATTGGAACTGGCGCTAACGGGGCTTCTTTTTATATGGGCCTGGGTATTAAATTCGGGAACACCGTAAATCATCCACAATTTAGTGATGTTATGCCTGGAATAAATGATAATGAAGGCGGAAGTTTCTTCAGAAATTTATTTTCAATCTTTAGAAAGAAATAATCTAAACCTTCTTTTTTGGTTGAGTTAGAACAAAATCTTTCAAATAAAAAGGCTCGAAATAAGCAACATCCTCAAAGCTTTTAGATTTAAATTGGTTATAGGCTAATTGAGACATATTTGCAGCAGAATTAAAGTTATGATTTACAAACTTTGCATTGCTGGCCGTTAATGTTGCTGAACATTTAGAAGAACCATCACCTATAAATGTTATAATTTGATTTGATAAGTAGGTTTCAAAGCTGTTTTCATCGATAATTTTTGCTGAAGTTTCTTCTACAATATTTAACTTAATGTCGAAAACAGATGTGTAAACCTCCATCCTTCTGGCGTCTATCATCGGGCAAACTAAGCCTCTGTATTCAGGGCTTTGAGTTATAAATCCTGCGGCCATCATCTTTAAGGTTTCAATAGCAATAAGTGGTTTACCTAAAGCGTAGCATAAACCTTTTGCGGTTGAAACACCTATCCTTAAACCTGTATAAGAGCCTGGCCCTTTACTAATCGCTATTGCATCTAAATCAGCATAGCTCAAGCCGGCGGTTTTCATTACCTCATCAATAAATAAGGTAAGTTTACTAGCATGCAAATTCTGTCCAATTTCTTCTTTAATAAATTTTGTTTCACCATTGATAGAAATTGCAACAGAACAAACAGAAGTAGCCGTTTCAATTTGAAGTATTTTAGCCATTGCGCAAAGATATTAAAGAAATGGAAAATTTGAGATGGAAAATGGATACGTAGAATATATTTAAGGAACTGGATCATGACCATGAGCGCCCCATGGATGACAGCGACTGATACGCTTTAAAGCCATCCAACCGCCCTTAAATGGACCATGTTTTTTTATCGCTTCTATTCCATATTGCGAACATGTTGGCGTGAACCTGCAATTAGCACCCAACATTGGCGATATTGCATATTGATAAATTTTTATCAACCCTAAAAAAAACCAGCCAAATACCTTATTTATTAGCTTCATTAGGATTAATTAAGGTGTGAAATCTCTTAAAGGTAGAAATTAATTTTTTCTCTATAAAAGAAAATTCATATTTATCCTTACCAACAAATTGGAGTGAAAATAAAAGCAAACCTCTATCCTCTGGTAAAAAAGCATAAAACTTTTCTAATTTGTTTAATCGATAAGCTTCGCGGATGCGGCGTTTTAAAAGATTGCGGTCTACAGCTCTTTTGTACCGTTTCTTGGGTACATTAATAACCACCTGTACAGGAATTTCTGATTTTTCTTCTATAAAAATATAGGAAACCCGAAAAGGATATAATAAAAAAGAAGAACCGTTTTTAAACAGCAGTTCTAAATGTTTCCTGCTGCATAACCGTTCTTCTTTTCTGAATGTATACATATTTTTTTGATTGATGATTGCAGATTTGATCTGCCTTTTCTGATGCTACAGAAAAGCAATCAAAAATTATGCTTTATGCTTACGTTCGTCTGAAACTGTTAATCTTTTTCTTCCTTTAGCACGACGTGATGCTAATACTCGTCTGCCGTTAGCTGTTGCCATTCTTTCGCGGAAGCCGTGTTTGTTTCTTCTCTTTCTTTGCGAAGGTTGGTATGTTCTTTTCATGACTGTATATTATCTTATTAATTTAAAATTAAGAGGTGCAAATATAAAAGTATTCATTTATAAATGCAAGTCTGTTTAAGTATTATTTTTCTCTTTTAAAAGCAAATGTAGTAATTCTATCTAAAATCTGGTCCCGCCTACGCTTCAAGCCCGAGAAAATCGGGGCTTTCTCGCTAAAGTCGGGTTTATATTAAAACTGTTTGTGCTTCTATTTAAGGCTACAAAATGCCTACAAACCCAAAGCTGCCTTCAGTTTTACATAGCCAGTTTTACTCACCGGCAACCAGATATCCGATTTTAATAAAACAACATAACTATCCTTTTCTTTTAGCTCAATTTTAGTAACCTGAGCCAGATTTATGATATAGGAGCGATGAATACGAATAAAAACTTCTGCATCTAAAGTTTTCTCAAAGTATGCCATTGTTTTGTTTTTATAAAAAGAACCTTCTGATGTACTAATCTTAACGTAATCATCATCGGCCTCAAGGTAGTTAATTTCGGAAACCGGAATAATTTTAATTACACCGTCTTTTTTAACCACTACCCTATTATTTTGACTCGGACTTAGTGCGGCAGCATCTAAAACACCTTCAGTATTTTCAGGCTGATTTAATCTTGAAGGCACCTTTTTAATTGCAGCATCAAACCTTGCTTTGTCAATTGGCTTAAGCAAATAATCAACAGCATTTACTTCGAAAGCTTTAATGGCATATTCATCAAATGCCGTTGTAAAAATAACTGCAGGTTTATCTTCAACAAGCTCTAACATCTCAAAGCCGCTGATTTTTGGCATCTGAATATCTAAGAAAATTAAATCAGGCTTATGTAGTGTAATTGCCTTTAAGCCTTCAAAACCATCACAACATTCTGCAACTATCTCTATATCTTGATGTTCTGATAGGTAGAATTTTACAATGTCTCTGGCTAAAGGTTCATCATCAATTAGTATAGTCCTGATCATTTTTTTGAGGAATTTTTAAGGTCGTAATATATAAATTATTTGCCTCAATTTCGGTTCTTAAAAGCTCAGGATTTGCGAAAAGCAGATATAATCTTCGTTTAATAGCCGTTAAGCCAAAACCTGTTCCGCCGGTTGCCTTCATTTCCGGGTCGAAAGGATTTTGCACACGCAGTTGTAAAATATTATCATACATTGTTACATCAACCTTTATGGTAATTGCGGTTGATGTGTTATACAATCCGAACTTGATAGCATTCTCTACAATAGGCTGCAAAAGCGTTCCAGGCAAACATAATTTATGTGTATTTTCATCAACATTAACCTCAATATTTAACCGATGACTAAACCTAACTTTCTCAATATCAAGGTAAAGTTGAATATATTCCATCTCCTCTTCAACAGAAACCCACAATTCATCATCTCGCTTAAGTGTACCACGCAAAAAAGAAGCAAGTTTTGTAATCATTACGCCCGCTTCTTTCGGATTTACCATAGTTAATGCAAAAACAGAATTTAAGCTATTAAAGAGAAAGTGCGGTTGTAATTGATGTCTTAATTTATTCAATTCGGCTTCTTTAGCCAAATTTTGCGCAGCTAATAATCTAGATTGAGTTTCTGATTGTTCTTCCAATCTATACCACAATATATTAGCTAAAGCACACCATCCTAAACACATGAAGGAAATTAATCCTCTAAAGGCAAAAGAAAAATTGTAGAAATCTTTATAATCTTTAAAATCGGTATAAATGTAAAAAAGAGCATACTTTGCCAGGTAAACAATTACAAAGGTTAAGGCAAGCGTTATTATCAGCACATACAAAATTCTTTCGTTTTTGGGTTGATAATAACCTAGCATATTGCTAATGCCTATGCAGGCCGCTGCTAACAGGAAATTGTTTATCGCACTATCTGTAATGGCAATTATCCACGAAAAATTTACAACGTAATGTATACCAAAGGCACACAAAATAGTCCAGCACAAGGCAATACCTAATGATATTTTCTGTATTTGTGGGACTGAAAGCGGTCTTGTTGTCAAAATTTATAGGTTTAGTGTAGGTTGAATTAATGATGTTGTTTAAATAAATATGCGATGATATTTTTCATCGCATATTTATCGGAGCTTAAAAACTTTTAATCTCTATCCCGCCGAACATTGCTGTACCATCTAAAATTATAGTTTTCTGGATATCAGTTTGAGGCATTAAACTCCCTCTCTTATCCTCTACACTACCAAAAACTGCCGTAACATTTGATTTTACTGCCCAATTTTGAGGAACGATAAGCTTAATACCACCAAAAATTGCGGTAACATCGAGCTTTACAGTTTCACTAAAATCTGCCTGCGTAAAGTTGATATCTGCACCGCCAAAAACTGCCGTAACATCTCCGCCCTTAAAGTTTTTTGAAAATACTGTTTGATGACTTCCACCAAAAACTGCAACAGCTTCAACAAAATCATTATCTAATTTTTTATCATAAGATGGATTTTCTGCAGTATTTAAATTATTATTACTATTTCGATTCCAGAAACCAAAATTTGCAGCTCCATTTTTTGGCTTGAATACCAGATAAGCGCCAACGATAACAAAACCTACGCCCAAAGCATATTTTGAAATATTGAAACCTAGGTGCATGTTATCGATAGTATTGTATGCACCAAGTAAAACCAAAACCAACCAGCCAATTCCTTTAAAATTGTTTCTAAGGCCTACAAATAATCCTATTAGAATTAAAAGATTTGAACCGCTAAATATCCATCTAGGAATATCTAAATCCATGGTTCGAACTAAAAAGCCTAAACCAACCAGAATGATTATCAACCCACTAAGCATTCTGCCGGAATAGTTATTATTTATGTTATTTGAATTTTCCATTTGTGTAATTATTAATAACCAAATGTATTTATAAGATTTCAGGCCAGCTAATCGTATTCCGTAGAAAACAATTAAACAGCGGTAAATAACCTTATTTTATCGGTGAAAAATATTTTAGTATTTTGTTGCCATGAAATTTTTACTATTTACGCTTGCCATACTAAGCTCCATTTTTGGCTACGGTCAACAAATCGAGTCGAATTATAAAATTTATGATGTTAAAAATCAGAAAATAATTACTGTTGATGATATTATAAAGGATATGGAAAATGCTGATGTTTTATTCTTTGGCGAAGATCATAATGATTCGATTGGTCATTACCTTGAAGCATCAATTTTTAAAAAATTAAGTGAAAAATATCCAAAAAGGTCCGCTTTAAGTCTTGAAATGTTTCATACTGATGTACAGCCTGTAGTTGATGAGTATTTGGCAGGTGTAATTACGGAGAAAAACTTTACCAGAGAAGCAAGAGCTTGGAACAATTACAAAGATTACAAGCCATTGATTGAGTATGCAAAAGCAAATAATATCGATGTTATAGCAGGTAATGCAGCTGCAAGATACAGTAATGCGGTAACGAAAAGCGGACTGGACATCCTGAAAAATTTTCCAAAATCTTCACTAGCATTTTTACCACCATTACCGATAGATACTGCAACAGGAAGATACAACGATAAATTTACAGAAACACTTGGTGGGCACAGTATGGGTTCAATGAAGATTTATCAAACTCAGAATTTTTGGGATGCGACAATGGCCTGGTCTATTTCCAGGTACGCAAAAACACATAAAGGAATTAAAATCCTACAGCTAAACGGGCGTTTTCATAGCGATGAAAAACTTGGAACGCTAGCCAAACTATTAACTTATTCGCCAAAACTTAAAATACTGAACATTTCAGCATTCTCTGATGAAAGCTTTGAAAACCCAGTTTGGGAAAAATTTAAAAATCTTGGAGATTACATCATCATAACCAATCCAAAAGTGAAAAGAAGTTTCTAAATAAAATAGGTTCGCAAAATTTGCGAACCTATTTTATTTATTATGCTTTTGCTTTCAAAACATCTCTAATTTCAGTAAGAAGAATTTCCTCTTTAGTGGGTGCAGCAGGCGCTGCAGGAGCTGCAACTTCTTTCTTTTTAAGATTGTTAGCACCTTTAATAATCAAGAATAAAACAAAAGCAACAATTACGAATGCAATAACTTGTGATAAGAAATTACCGTATTTTATGGCTGTTCCGGGAATTACTAATTTGCTTAAATCTTCTAATCCTGCGGCTTTTAAAGCTGGCCCCAATACCGCAGGTGTAATAATATCTTCTACTAAAGAGCTTACAATTTTACCAAAAGCAGCTCCAATAATTACACCGACAGCTAAATCAAGAACATTTCCTTTAACTGCAAAATCTTTAAATTCTTTAACAATTCCCATAATTTTAGTTTTAGTTTGTTTTTATAACGAAAGTAACAATTATATCATAAAGTTAAAAACTAAGTAACCATTCTATAAAGGCTCAATAAATCAAAATCATCATTAAATAGATTTATACTAAAGATTATCTGCTAACAATTCCTTATTTTTGCCCGACATACACGAATACCATGCTAAAGCAACACCTACAACAAAAGCTACTTCAAAAGTTATCCCCTCAGCAAATTCAATTTATCAAGTTGTTGCAGGTGCCTACTGTTGCTTTAGATACAAGGGTGAAAGAAGAACTGGAAGAAAATCCGGCTTTAGAAGACCCAAGTTTAATGACAGCAGATGAGCCAAAAGGTGAATATGATGATTTAAATGATGGCCCTGAAGATTATGAAAGTTCATCAGAAGATAATAGCATGGATGAATTTAACGTGGATGATTATCTTCAAGATGATTCTGCAAACGATTACAGCACAAATTACAACAATGGCGATGATGATGAGGAGAAAAAAGAAACACCAATCGCCATTGAAAGTACATTTTTTGAGAGTTTACAGGAACAATTAGATCTGATTCCTTTATCTGACCAGGATTTTATTATTGGAAAACAAATTATTGGAAGTTTAGATGATGATGGTTATTTACGTCGTCCGCTAAGCTCTATGATTGATGATTTGGCTTTTTCTCAAAATGTAATGGTTGAGGAAGAAGATGTTTTGGAAATGCTGCGTTTAATACAGAGCTTCGATCCTCCGGGCATTGGCGCAAGAGATTTGAAAGAATGCTTGTTAATTCAATTAAAAAGAAAAGACGTTAACAACCCAATCATTGTTAAGGCAATGAACGTAGTTGAAAATTATCTTGATGAATTTACAAGAAAACACTACGATAAACTGGAAAAAAGTTTAAATCTGGATAGCGAAGAACTTAAGGAAGTTGTAAACGAAATTCTTCGTCTGAACCCGAAACCTGGCGATGCAAATCAGGTTACTACAAAGCAAATGCAGATTATTCCCGATTTTCACATCAGCAATAACGATGGCGTTTTAATTTTGACGCTAAACTCTAAAAATGCTCCTGAGCTTAAGGTAAGTCGTTCTTACCAGGAAATGTTTGAACATTATGATAAAGCTTCTTCAAAGGATAAAAAATTAAAAGAAGCTGTACAATTTGTTAAGCAAAAGTTGGATTCTGCAAAATGGTTTATCGATGCCATTAAACAAAGACAACAAACTTTGTTAAAAACCATGAATGCAATTATGCATTATCAATACGAATATTTTTTAACAGCAGATGAGCGTAAAATGCGCCCAATGATATTAAAAGATATTGCTGATAAAATCGATATGGATATTTCAACGGTTTCGAGGGTTGCCAACTCAAAATATGTGCAAACCGAATTCGGCACGTTTTTATTAAAATCTTTTTTCTCAGAAGCAATTCAAACTGAAAATGGTGAAGAAGTTTCGAATAAAGAAGTTAAAAAAATTCTGGAAGATTGCATTGGAAACGAAGATAAACGCAAGCCTTTAGCCGATGAAAAACTTACCGATATTTTAAAGGAACGCGGCTATAATATTGCCCGTAGAACCGTAGCAAAATATCGCGAACAAATGAATATTCCGGTGGCAAGACTTAGAAAAGAGCTTTAATAGTTTTTTAATAATAAGTCCTTATTATTCGTTATTATAATTACTTCAAAACAAACAAATAGATATTAATTTACCACATTTTTATGTATGATGGTACTTTATAAATATTGTTTAACATTAAGCCAAGTACAATTTCATGGCTACCGTTACTTACCGTGTTTAGGTTAGATGTAGTAAAATCGTAAGAATATGTTAAATTAACCATTTTGCCTATATTAAATCCTGCCATTGCAGAAAAAGAATCATCCTTTCTGTAACTTCCACCTAGCCAAATCTTATCTTTAAAAGCTATCTTCATATTCAAATCTACAGATACTGGTGCCGGCTGAACGTATTTAACCATAACGGATGGAATTGCAGCGATTTGGTCATCAAGGAAAAACTTATATCCGGCGGTAGCGAAAAAATGAGGCACTTCTTTGCCGGTATTGTAATTTTCTGAGTTTGTGAAACTTAATTTTTGCGATAAAACCTGCTGTGCAGAAACTCCAGCAAACATTCTGGCACCATAAAGCCATACACCAAGACTTAAATCTGGCCTCAGCTGACTAACAATAGTATTTAAAAGCGCAGGGTCGCTTTGGCTATCTGGAAAGGTAAGAGAGTTTATATCTAATCTAATATTTGATACGCCTGCTGCTGCACCAACCGATAGATTAAATGTATTGCTCAATTGTAAATGATAGGCATAAGTAACATTTGCATCAAGACGAGAAAGCGGACCAGCCTTATCTTGTACAACGGTTACGCCCATGCCGTGATGCGCCGGCGAGGAGGTATAATTTTGCATATAATTCCTATCCATCGGATTTCCGGTTTGCTCTGGAAAAGATGTTAACGCGTTACTCCAAAGCTGATTATCGCCCAAAGCCCAATGTGCAGAAACAAAAGATGTTTGCGGTGCATCGTTAATTCCTGCCCATTGTTTTCGATAACCTGCTTTAAAATCTACATAATTTTCTATTCCGGATAATGCCGGATTTAAAAGATATTGATTAAAAATATATTGCGTGTATTGTGGCTTCTGTTGAGAAAACCCCTTTAAACTAATTAAAACAGCAAGTAGTAGTATATATTTTTTCAATTTTATCTGATTATTGTAAGCGGTCCGGTAATGGTTTTTCTACCGTTTCTTGGGTTGATAAGATAGTAATAAACTCCAACAGGTAAAGGCTCATTTTGATAATTTCCATCAAATGGTGTTTTATAACCTACGCTTGAAAATACTTTGCCTCCGTTTCGGTTAAAAACATCAATTGTTGCATTAGGGTAAGTATCTAAATATTTAATAGCCCAAACATCATTTACCCCATCGCCATTAGGTGTAAATGAATTAGGTGGCACCAAAGCCTGAAGAACTTTAACTAAAACAGTTTTAACAACCTTACAACCCTCACTCGATGTTGTTTCTAATTTATATTCGGTATCCTTATCCGGAGTTGCAACCGGATTTAACACATCATCTTGTTTCAAACCTAATGATGGACTCCACTTATAGGTTAGATTTTTGCCTTCAGCTACAGCCGGAATTGTAATTTCTCCACCAGCTAGTATATAAAGTGTTGAACTTCCAATATCTGCCGTTGGCGATTCGTACACAAAAACATCCTTAGTAATTGCACTTATACAGCCGTTTGATGCTGTAAAGGTATAAGTAATTGTGTGTTTACCCGCCTGAACCCTTTTCGGATTAAAATTTCCTTCTGAATCTATTCCATCACCAGAATAAATTCCATTGCCAATAATACCCGTGGTTTCTTTTGCCTGATTGATAATTACCAAACCATCATTTTGGCATACAAAAGGAATATCTGCAAATTCTAAAATTGGTGCTGGTTTTAGTGTGATAGTTTTTTCTGTTTCCAAAAAGCAAGATTCACCAGAATATGCAATCAATTTTATCTTAAAATCTTTATTACTGTTACCACCAAATGCCGCATAAACTAAATTTATGTCTTCATTAGTTGGATATGCGTATGTCTCAAAATCGTTCGGAGCATCCTCCAAATCCTTAAAAATATCTATTTTTGTTATCTTTCCGAAAAAAGCTTTTGATAAATTATTAATTATTACTGCACTATTGCTGCAAAGATTGTCGGCATTTTGAATTGAGAAATCAGCCTTTTCTACGGCACCATTAACTGTAAAATCTTTTGATTCGGTACTTACACATCCATTTACATTAGTTATTTTTAGACTAACCTTGTACACACCAAATGAACTGTATTTATGTTTTCCATCTTTATCTGTTGATGTATTTGGATTCATAGCAGTTGAAGCTGCATCGCCAAAATTCCACTCATATTTTAATGGTCCACTGACACCTTCCGCATCAATTGTTTTATTTACGAAAAGGGCAAAAGCATCATTTAAACAAACATCTGGCACGGTAAAATCTGCAGTTGGCAAATCGGTTACTTTAACATCTTTAACAAATGCTTCGCTTACACAGCCATTTGCCGATGTAGTAATAAGCGATATTTTATAAGTACCGACAGCAGAATATTGATGTATTACAGGTCTATTATCACTGTTTTCCTCAAAATTATTATCGCCAAAATCCCAACGCCATTTAACTATTTTATTTGTCGTTTGTGTTGGACTAATTGATGAAGCATCTGTAAGTACATAATCAGTATTTATACAGGTATTATCTGAAGATGTAAATTTTGAAACCGGTAAAGGATTTATTGTGATATTTTTAGTAAAAACATCAGAGTAACAACCCGAGCCGGCTTTTACAATAAGTTTCACATCATAAGTACCCTCTTTTAAATATTGATGTTTTGGGTTTTTTTCATCTAAAACGGTTCCATCACCAAAATCCCATAGCCAATTAGTAACCTGAAAATCGGCAGAATTAGATATACTTTTATCTGTAAAAATTACATCAGTTTTAGCACAGGCAGAAATAGCTGCATCAAAATTTGAAGTTGGCAAATCGTAAATAGAAAATATATAGTTAGTTACTAAATTTCCTTCTTGGCAATTTACGGGATCGTTAGGGACATGCGCAACCACATTAAGCTTATGTTCGCCTGCAACTGTATAATTTTTAGCGTTTGGATAGCTATAAATGTAAAATGTTTGTCCATTAATTACTTTTACTTCTGGCTCATTTGTAGTTGTTATTTGCTGTTCATTATCCAATGTCCAGGTAATTTTATCTGGTTTGTAGGGTAAATTAATTTTAAAGTTTATTTCTGTATTTATACATCCATTTTGATATTCTTCTTTTTTAACACTATTAACAACTGTTAAATAATTGTTAGAAGCCAAATTTGTTCCTGCAGAGTATGCATAAGATTCTGTTGTACCATAACCATAGGCTATTACATTAAATCCTTCATCAGCTGTAAGTGTTAAGCTTTTTTCGGTAACAGGTATTTGGGCATAAGATAAATTATTAGAAAGAACAGACCATGTTACGTTTGGCACAACGCCATTTATTTTAAAACTTCCTGTTTTGTTTGTTTTAATCAGAACATTTAAATATCGTTGTCTAATATCCTGGTCGGTAGCAGAAAAGACAGTGATGTTATTTACATTAAATTCTACCGGGTTTAATAATACCATATCCGGATCGCCAAAACCAGCATTAGATCCACTTGGAGTTGCACATCCAACAGAATACATGTATTGACTTAAGATAAAGTTTTTATCACCGGTAACATAATTCGGATTTGATAACCTTGAAGAGCTATAAAACCCACCCTTATTCAAGGTGGTAACAAGCGACCCATTCTCGTAAATTTTAGTATTATCCTCAACAGCAACAGCCCGATATATATAAGATTGATTAAAGAATGGAATAATTCCATAGGTTTTACCTAAACTAGATACCGGATAAATTTGCTGATATAGCGGATCTGCACTTGAACAATTACCTATTGTGATGTTTGATGTACCAGAAAAAGCTGCAAAACGTTTGCAAGATGAATTGCTTGGATCGGTTTCAACAGATATGCCGGTTAAATCTTCTAAACCAGAAGTATATTCATAAACATCACCAGATTTGGGTAAAGTAATGGTTCTGCTGATATTATTCCGTTCTCTGATAATTACAACGGTATTATCTTCAACTGCTACAAGTGCCAAGTAATTATAACCTTGCTGCGAGGTATTATTATTATTGGTCGAGTTTATATTTTGGGTATAATTAACAGAAAAATATTTTTGCCCGAGGGTTTCAAAAGGTAAAATTAAAGATGCCGCAGAACGATTACCTGCAAACATATGCGCATAGGCAGCCACTTTTGGCTTTCCCGGCGTAACAACGATATGAATACCACGATTAGATAGCACTTGGTTTGCATCTGATAATGGGATATATGAATCATTTCTATTAACCTGAATACCTACCGAAGTATTGGCTGGAATAATAGTTGGACCCGAAGAATAAGCGCCACAAGTTACTGTAACTTCAGAATCAAATTTTGAGGTTACAAAAACCATTAAACTGGCTAAAGAATTCCCGTTAGGTACGTGCGTAGGAAAAACAGTCCAAAAATCAGTTCCCTCATTGGAAATATTTTGACTGAATAAATTGTTACAAAAAAAACTGGCTATAATAAAAACTAATAATAATGCTCTTTTCATCGTTATTAGCCTGGTTAGAAGTTGGTTTGCATTGATTTGATTATAGATGCAATATACTATTCTAAAATATAGATGTAAAAGATTTCAAACAGAAAAATCTATATTTTTTCTATTTCATGTAAAATAACAAGGGATTCGTGTAAAAAAACATCATCAATAAATTATAAATGCATAAGATTAATTAATAATTCTGTTCGCCACAACGCTCAAATTTCAGAAATCAAATCCCGGATTTCGGTGACCGAATTGCATCCCAAAAATTTATTTCACGATAAAAACCTTAAACGAGTTTATGAACGCGTATTTAAAATTGATTGAGCAGATTTACCCAGCAAGAAATTGCGAAACACCAGACATTTTAATTTATAATGCAATGGAAGTTGCTTATGCTAAAATGCAGTTAGAAAGAAATATTAGTGAAACCGTGCTTTATAATTACAGGATAGCATTTTATTTCTTAAAAGAACATATCAAAAATGCAGTTAACGATGGGATGCGAAAAATATCTTATGAACTAAACGAGCTCGACAGACAATGTTTAATATATTTTTTAAATAAACTAGATTCTTCAATATATGATAAAATAGAAATTGATGTTATAGTTGACAACATCAACACTTTATTATCTTGTTACGATTTAAGTAAAAATTATGCCTTTATTAAAGCTGAAAATGAGGAACAAATTATAAAACTCAAAGTTTCAGCTTAAAAATAATTAGTCATCTTCTTTCGGCTTTTTATCTTCAAACTGTTCTGAATATTCTTTTGCTTTCTCATCGGCAAGTACATCATTATGATTTGAAGGTTCTAGATTTTCATCAATGCGTTTATTCCAATCATTTAAACCATTATTATCGTCAGCCTTATTTTTATCGGGAGTATTTACAGAATTTATCATCTTAATAATTTTATTAAAAACATATTAAAGAAGAATTAGTTCAAATTATTTTACGGGTGGTTCATCTTTTGCGTTTTTAAATTCTTTAACGCTTTTTCCAATACCACGCATTAATTCCGGGATTTTTTTACCACCAAAAATTAATATAACTATAACTACGATTAATATAATTTCAATTGCCGACATATAAAATTTTTATTAAATATACACTATATATACTCGCAATTGATTAAAAACTTAAACAAGTAAAGCATTCAATGTTCTTGCTTTTATTTTAGGTACAGCACCATGCCTCATAAATTCAGAAAAACCTTTTAATTGTTTTATTGATTTTACAGCCTCATATCCGGTGTAATTACTTCTAATTTTATTAAGCAACAAAGTGTCCGTTTTAAATAAATCTTGTTCATTTAATATCCCTTTTTTAAGGAAGCTTTTAATTAACTCGGCCATTTTACCATTTGCATATATGTGAAGCGGCAAATTAAATACATCGCTATTAAGCCTGCTAAAAATCTCATTTATCCATAAAGCTTCTTTTTCAGAATTGACTGCCATTTTACCATCTTTTAAAGTAATAGATTTTAAAAATTCAATTGCTCTTTGCCTTGATATTAACCCGGCATGAAAGCCATCTCTCAAAGTATAATCTAATCTATCCGCACAGAGTGATGGAAGCGGTTGTTCCAAAATATCAAAATTCCCATATATGATTTGATTTGCATTATAACCGTATCTAAGCAATACATCAGGAATTTCTGAATTGTACAACACCTCTGCAAAAATTTTTTCGTGATAATCTTCATCCGTATTATTAAAAACGTAATCACCAACATGAGAAAACGCAGTATGAGAAATATCATGCAATAAACCTGCAATCTGTTCTAATTCAGAACCGCCCAGGTTTTTAATCAACATTAAAACACCAATTGCATGCTCCAGTCTTGAGTGGCAAATTTCTGGATTGACCAGATAAATAGCACCACTCTGATGTATACCTGCCAAACGTTTTAATGCTTCAGTATTTAATAATTCTTCAAATACATCTGGAAATTCAATCTTTCCATATAAAATATCGTTTAGCTGTACCATGGTTAAAGCAATAAAATGAATTACAATTATACTATAATTTTTAGCTAAAAAAGCAATAAATTTTCAACAAAATACTAAACATATTAGCTAATAATAAACTTTCAAAAAAAATGAAAACATTTATTACAAAAACATGATTTTTTAATACTTGTACTCTAGAACACGATTGCATTTTAAACGTTATATTTAAAAAAAAACAGACATATGGCAACTGCTGAGCAAATTCGAAAAGCATATTTAGATTATGTTTTAAGCAATAATGAAAAACCAAAATCGGTTTATGTTTTTGCAAAAAAGCTAAAAATTACTGAAGCTGATTTTTATCAATTTTTTTCTTCTTTTGAAAGCATTGAAAAAAATATTTGGTTCGATGTAACTTACGAAACTATAAATACAATTAAAGAACAGGAGGTTTGGTCTCAGTATTCTTCAAGAGAAAAAATGCTTTCTTTCTTTTACAGTTATATGGAAAATCTTAAAAACCAAAGAAGCTTTATTATTTATAGTTTAAGAAACTTTAACGGTAAAATAGGTACCCCAACTATCCTTGCTGGTGTAAAACCAATATTTGAAAATTTTGCCGAAGATATAATAAATGATGGTTTAGAAAATGGAGAACTTGCCGAGCGTAAATTTTTTAGTAAAAGATACAAAGATGCCCTTTGGGTTCAATTTGCCTTTATACTAAATTTTTGGATAAATGATGATAGCGAAGGTTTCGAAAAAACTGATGAAGCTATTGAAAAAGGTATTAACGTAACATTCGATTTATTTCAACACTCTCCTATTGATAACCTGTTTGAATACGGAAAATTTTTGAGCAGAAATGGAAAGTTTAAAGAGAAAATGGGATTTTAAAAGATAATGAAGCAACAAAAAAGTATTCCGGTAACTAAAGTAGAACGTTCGGCAAAGTTTGTTAAAACTGGTTTTCAAATTGGTGGCAATTACATTAAGCATTATTCAAAAAAGCTTTTTAACCCAGAATTAGACAGAGAACAGCTTAATGAAGATAATGCAACAGATATTTACAAATCCTTAAGTGAATTAAAAGGAAGTGCATTAAAGATTGCTCAAATGTTAAGTATGGATAAAAACATACTTCCAAAATCTTATGTTGATAAATTTACACAGTCTCAATACAATGCTCCTCCACTTTCGGGTCCGCTAATTGTTAGAACTTTCACTAAAAACTTTGGCAAAACACCTGAAAAAATTTATGATAGCTTCAATATAAATTCAACAAATGCTGCATCAATTGGTCAGGTTCATCAGGCTCAGTTAAATGGTCAGAAACTTGCAGTTAAGATTCAATATCCTGGAGTTGGCGATAGTATATCATCAGACCTAAAATTGGTTAAACCTTTTGCATTCAGACTTCTTGGCATGTCTGAAAAAGAATTAAACATTTACATTAAGGAAGTTGAAGAACGTTTATTAGAGGAAACGGATTACGAACTGGAAGTTAAACGTTCAATTGAATTTTCTGAAGCTTGTAAAAATCTGGACAATGTAGTTTTCCCGAAATATTATCCAGAATTATCTGGCAAGCGCATCATTTCTATGGATTGGATTGAAGGCATGCACTTGAAAGAATTTCTGAAAACCAATCCATCTCAAGCCTTAAAAAATAAGATTGGACAGGCTTTATGGGATTTTTACAATTTTCAGCAACATGAATTAAAAGCCGTTCATGCAGATCCGCATCCAGGTAATTTTTTAATAACTCCGGATGAAAAACTTGGAGTGATAGATTTTGGTTGCATTAAAGAAATGCCACTCGATTTTTATATTCCGTTTTTCTCACTTATATCAACCGATGTAATTAGTGATAAAGCCAAAACTATTGATGCTTTCAGGAAACTAGATATGATACATAAAGAAGATACAGCTTCGCAAGTTGAATTTTACTATAAATCTTATAAAGAAATGATAGAGCTTTTTGCCAAACCATACATAAACCCTGTATTTGATTTTAGCCAGACTGAATTTTTCGAGAAATTATATAATTATGGAGAGAAAATTTCAAAAATGCCAGAGTTTAAGCAAGCCCGGGGCGTGAAGCACTTCATTTATGTTAACAGAACAAATTTCGGTTTGTATACAATACTGCACGAGTTAA
This sequence comes from Pedobacter sp. Leaf170, assembly GCF_920984665.1. Lineage (GTDB taxonomy): Bacteria > Bacteroidota > Bacteroidia > Sphingobacteriales > Sphingobacteriaceae > Pedobacter. Next base: position 23,969 of record NZ_CAKLBP010000009.1, on the reverse strand, counting down.
AAGCAACTGTAAATACCAATACCTACAAACCAAAATTATAATCAGACATTCTTTTTTACAACTTCAACCATTTCATCAATTTCAAATGGCTTTAAAATGTAATCATCAGCTTTGCTTGCTTTAGCTATCTCAGGTAATTTCTCAGAAGTTGAAGTAAGCACAGCTGATATGTCCTCAGTCTCAGGATCAGATTTAAGTTCTTTTATTATTTTAGAACCTTTTTTTGTTCCTTTAATGTGATCGTCAATTATAACTACATCCGGATCAATTTTTTCAATATTTTCAATCGGCTCGGTTGTTAATGAAGCAGTTACATCAAAACCCTCCTCATCCAAAACCTGATCCATAATGTCCAGAATATCTTTATTATCCTGTACTAGAACAACCTTTTTCTTCATAAATAATTGGCAATAATTTTTCTATAAATATAATAAAAAGAATAAATACTACATATACTTCAATTATTTAGAATTAACTAAAAGCTGTTAATAGTTGGTCTGTTTTTTTTGCCCGTTGGTCGATTAGTTGCCTATACTCGTATAAATATGCAATATAGGCTGCAACGTTTTCCGGGTACTGGCGTCTTATCTACAAAACCACTAAAAAATATAAATCATTAAATTATAATCAATTATAAATAACAGCATTATGAAAACCTCAATCAAAACACTAATCGCAACCTCGTTAACAGTTATCACTTTAACAACTTCTGTTTTTTCTAGCAGCGTAATGGCTAATGAGAAAAAACCTATAGCAACTGTTTCTGCACCAAGTAATTTCAAAAGAATTTCTGTTAAAGGAAATGTAGAAATTAAAATCGTTCAGAGACAAAATCAATCTGTAGCTTATGATGAAGATAATGTTGGTAAAGCAAAAATCACACAAGAAGGCGACTTATTAAGAATTACATCGCTTGATAAAGATGTTAGCAAAATTACGTTATACGTTTCGGATATATACAGAATTGAAGCTGCCGATAATGCAGTTGTAAAAACAGATGGTAAAGTAAAAGTTAAGTTTTTACAAGTTTTTTTAAAAGGAAATGCGCATGCAGAAATTAACTCTAGTACAGAAGGATTATATACTGTAATACAAGATAATGCAGATTTAAAACTTAGCGGAGCAACCGATAACCATACCGTAATTATGGGCGACACTCAAAAATTAACCATGGATAGATTTGCGGCACTAAAAACAAATATTCGCTCTAATGAAGACATGGGTGCAATTACAGAAACTGTTGCAGTTATTAAGTAAGAATTTACAATCATAAAAAAAGCGAAGAGGAAATCCTCTTCGCTTTTTTTATGATTTAATTTAAGTTTAAACTTAAATCTTTTGATTTTGCTTCTGCTGCAGTATCTTTTCGTTTCGTTTTGCTTACATACTTAACGCCTACGCGTAAAGCTTTTAAGCCAGAAACACCTTGCAATTCTTCTAAATCAAGTTTTTCCAAATCATCATTTAAATAGCCTTGATCTTGCAAATACTTGATGTACTCAACATATTCTTTAGCTTCATCGGCATTAAAATAAACCATTGCAATTTTATTAGGTTGCGTTAAACGTTCTGAAGTTCCTTTTATTAAAACCTTATCGATACGTTTTTTAACAACCTCGTATCTAATATTATAAGCACCTTCTACGTCAAATCTACGCTCATCGTTTCTAAAACTAATATCAATTGCATTTGAGTGAATAAATAACAATTGGGTAGTTTCTAACGGACGAGGCATTTCGCCAATTAATCCTTTAGATAAGCGGGCAATCTCTACCATAGAGGTTAATTGCCATAAGCGAATATTCTTTAAATAAAGTAAATCGAACGGTTTATTTGGTGCAATTTCCTGTCCGATATAAATATCATATTCTACACCATCTGTACGAAATTTGGCAAAATAACAAGGATAAGATGATTGCAAATTCTGCTGTGCAGTTTCTAAGTACTGACTAACTTCCATGTTAATCATTTGCATAGAAACCTCTAATTTACGACGATTTTCATAGGCCAATCCAGTTTCCGGTAGTATTTCTGCAAAATAATCATCAACAATTTCGCCAGCTTCGGGATGGTTAAGCTTAATTACAGAGAAGAATGGATAAACTTCTGCAGCTAAAAATTCGTTCAACAACATTTCTTCGTTGCTCGATGCAACATTACTAATGCGAACAATCCAATCGTTACAGTTAAAAATTAGTTTATCAATCAATTCTAAGAAAACAAACTTGCGCAGGCTTTTTAAAGTTTTTATAATGTTCAATAAATGAACATGCATATCTTCTTTTAAAGCTTCGTTACGCTCGTTAGTAGAGTTTCTAATATCAACGGCACCAAACAATGGATACATTCCTTTGAAAGTAACGGTTTCCATTTGCTTAAGCTTTTTACTTTCTTTGCCTTGTTTTAAGAAATCCCAAACGGCCTCGTTAAATTTCCATTGAACGGACGGTTGCAAAGCCGTAAATTTATCCATTAGCACGGCATCCATTTTGGCATTAAATTCTTCAATACTGTATTGAAAAAGCTGTCCAATTAATGGCATTGCCGGACGTAATCTCGATAATAATTTATCATCAAACTGAACTTCCTTACTAGAATATACTTCTAAAACCCCTGCTAACTGCGAATTATAGTAAACCGGTAGAACGGAATAAGAGCAAACACCTGCTTGTTTCAACACACGTAAAAAAGGATCTTTACTCATTTGGTCTTCTTTAATCGAAGGCACAAATATCGGACGAGGATCTTCTTTGTATTTATCCACTAATGAATAAAAAACTTCCTCTTCCATTTTTGATTCTTTTGCCGAATTTATAAGCATGCTTTGCGAAAATTCCTTATCATCAAAAACCAACTTATTGTTAACGGTTAAAAATGGCATTAATCCAAATTCAATATCACCATTTCCACTTAAAGTTTTTAAAGCCTGTATAACGTGATTGTAGGCATCACTTTGGTAATTGTGATCTACCAAAGCATTTCTAATGCCTTCAATAGCATGTTGAAGCGTAACATCAGTAATCGAGATTACACTAAAACCTTCAAAAGTAAATTTATTTAAAGAAAGCTGTTCACTTAGATATTCTATCTCTGTACCTTCCTGAAAATGTTTGGCAAGCTCTTCGAAATTCAATTCTGGTAATTCTCCTTTATGCTGAATATCAATAAACTGTGTATCGTTTTGGATATTGTAATAAGAAGTTAAATTACTATCAGCGTTAACATGCGCATAAATAATTTCATTTTTTAAAACAGATGTAAAATTGTAAAATCTGGTTAAAATTAAATTATAAATGAATTTTAAGTGTTTTTTTTCAGATGATTCAGTATCCTTGGATACCTTTTTAGCCGGATCATGATCTTTAAAAAATTGATAAAAAGCATTTGTGCTAAAGAAAATCTCATCAGGCACGGGCGTACTCAATGCCCAGAACATTTCATTTTCGTTCGCCATTAAAGGCGTTAAAATGGTAAATATTAATTCGAGCGTTTCTGTATGTTTTGATAATTCCTGAGCGCTAATATTGCCCAACAAAGCATCCTCTTTCTCAATTTTTTCGAGCAAAAACCTATAAAATTCCGACTTAACGGTTTTTTCTGTTTTAAGTCTGTTTTTTAAATAGGTTACCAATGGCCTAAACGACAGGTTAGATTTAACCTGGCAATTAATGCACTCGTTTTTATGTATCTTAATTACATTGGTATTCATGGGTACAAGTTTTTTATAGACGTAAAATTTAAAGGTTTAAAAATAGTTTTACTACAATACAAATATACAGTTAGCAAGAGTTACAAATAGTCTGCCAAACGTAATACTATTTTTACATCAATAATTTAATATACGAATAAAATGATGACTTAGTTTAGTAGAATTTAAATTGAAGTGCAATTGCGGCATACATCTCTAACCGCTGCCCACCATTAATTCTTACCCACAACAGGCAGAAAAGAATGGTGGAACTAACTTAATTACAGCAAAAATTAGCTTATCAAAAAATTTTAAAATTATAAATTAATACCTGAAATTAATCGAAACATAGGGATACCAACCGTCAACAGAATGCCCCATTATAAAGCGCACAACCGTTAAAGATGCAGGCGCAAAATATGCACCGCCGCCAACTCCATGATGCCAGGTTTGAGACGCTTCGTTTCTTTTCCAAACTCTACCCACATCATAAAAACCAATTAAGCCAACCTGACCTGGTAAAATATAGCTCACCAAATCACCTATTTTGGCTCTTAATTCTAAATTATTGTAGAAGCTGTGTTCTCCGGCAAATCTAAACTGTCGGTAACCTAGCAAGTTTCCTTGTCCGCCTAAAAACTGAGCCTGATAAAAAGCAGGCTTACCAATTGTAACACCTCCTCCAAATCTATCTGCAAGAATAAAATTCTTTCTACCATCTAAATTTTTATATAAAGCAACACTTGCTGTAAATTGGCCAAATGAGTTTGAATATTTATTTAACCCTTTGTAACCGGATAGTCTAAAATCTACAAAACTACCCAATGTTGGCAATAAATCGTTATCGCGTGTATTATTGGTAAAATTTACAATTGCACCAGCAAACATCTTTTCATTTCTAATCGTTAAACTATCAGATGAATGCAACTGTGCCGTATTTTGTATAAATCGACCAATGTTATCATCATAATCCAATTTATAGTATTGAAAAGATGGTCCGACACTAAAAGTAGATTTTGGCCTACGCCATCTTATGGATGGGTCTACCTGGTACAAATTAAATCTGGTGCGGTAGTATCTAATATCATCTCCATGTTCATCAAAACGAGTATCATTACCTAAGCCAAAAAAGTTTTGAGTATTATTCGGCGCAAATGCATCTGCTTTTAAAATAAAATCGCCCTTTCCAAAAGCTTTTAACCATTCTCCTCTATAATTAAACCTAAAGGCTTTAGAAGAAAATGAATGTAAAAAAGAAACAGTTTGCGAATTTCCGTAAGGTTGTTTTCTAAAACCCGGATTGGTTTGTTTATAAATAAGTCCGAGCAAAATACCATCATCATTATTATAACCGGCATTTAAACTAATTGAACTTCTACGATACATATCTTTTGGTACATAACTAAAATTAGCAGTATCGTTTGAGATAACTTTACTGATTTTGTTTGCATCTTCGCCAGCATAAGTTGCTTTAGTTGTACGCCCGTATAATTTAACCTTTCCATTGCTGTTAGCAAAATCGTAATATTTATCGCCTTTACCACCAATAATTCTGATTTTGATATTTGATGATTTATTGTCTAAAATAAGGCTATCATTCCCATTATGCATATAAACCCGAAGCTCTTTGGTAACTTTCGGATCGAATTTTCTATCGTAAAGTTCACCTTTTACATCGCCATCTTTAGATATTTTATTGATTTTAACTCTTAAGCCTTTTTCACCATTATCGGTAATTTTAATCAATTCATTTTTATTGGATACTTCGATATCAACAATGCGGTTAAAGAAGTGATAATAATCATTCATCAATTTTGGTAAAGCTTTAACCCTTGCCCTAAGCTGGTTTAAAAATGCATCATGATGTAAAGAGTAACTTGGTTCCGGAAGTCTTTTTAACGCCTTTTCAAAAACCTCATCGTTATAATTTGCGCAAAAATCTACAACAATTTTATCCCATTCTTTTTCATCGATGTTGGCTGTCCACCTGCTGCTAATCTCTCTGCCTTCCCATAAAAACCATTTTATGTCTTTTATTTCACGTTCATAACCCTGCATCATTGGTAGCAGAGAAGAACTCTGCGTAAATCTTTGAATCTTACCGTCAGACATGAAGAAAACCTGATCTCTGTCTCTAGGCACAGGTGTATAATAAGAATCGCCGTCTTTTTTACTTTCTTTCCAACGCCATTGGTCTTCGTGTCGGTCCCAATCACCTAAAAGGATATCGAGCGACCTTGCTTTTACCCAAGCCGGGCCATTCAATTTATTGTCGTTATCTTCAGTAAGTTTTTTATCCATTTTTGGAGAACTATCCGATTCTCCGGCTGGTTCTCTTTCTTCTAACAAACAAAGTGTGTTTGCAAAAACGGATTCATATTCGCCTAAATTATCATCAGGAGAAACCCATCCAATAATTGGGTTTGAATGATAAATGCCACCCGCTTTTGCTAACTCTGGCACAACCAAAGCAGAAAATGGATGCTGAGCAGACATATTATCCTTAATGATATCTTTAGCAAAAGTTTCTCTTAAACCTGCAGGAAGCAAAACTTCAGGATACTTTTCTACACTTCGAAGCACATATTCCTTACCGTTTTTATCTTCTAACCTTAAAGATCTACTTTGATTACCGCCACCTCTTTGCGTTGCTTTTAAGCCACCTGCAATTTTTGAAATCCGCAGAACAGGAACCTTAGTTTTAGCAGCATACTCTTTACGGAAATTTTCACCAAAAAGCCAGCGATGAAAACGACCAACACTATCATATTCGGGTTTAACCTGCACAATAATACTATCTGCAGTAATTGGCTTAAGTATATTTCTTTCTTTAGCAGTTAGCACCTCGAATTTTTTAGTGTAGCTGTAAACGCGTTTAACACCTGTATCTGCATACACGTAATACTCATAACGCATATCATTATTCATCAACTGGTCTGCAACAACATAACCTTGCTGCATTTCGTTAAAAAGAGAATTTTTGCCTTGCCTGTTTGGCGATACCTTAGAACCCGAACCACTAACAATTTGCAACTGTTTACTTTTAATTAATTGCAAACCATGCTCATGACCAGCAACATAGGTTACATTTTTATAATCTCCAAAAACACCATTCACCGATTTTATCATTTCCTTGTAAGCAGGATGATTCAAATCTTCGGGACTTAATAAAGTAGAACGCAAAAACGGATAAACAGAACCTAAAACCGGTAAGGGGATAAAAAGATTTTTGTTTATTGATGTTAAAGGAAAAAGGTGATTTCTTATGTTGAAATAGCCTCCGTGTGGTCCATAACTTTGAAATGGATGATGGGAAGCAAGAATAATCACTTTATCTTTGTTTCGTTCTAAAAGCTCTTCCATTTTTACAATAACTTCGTCTTTTGTTCGGCATTCACATTCGCCGTTTGCATTTGATTTATTGTAAGGAAAAAGCCACCATTCACTATCGTAGGCGATAATTGTTAATTTATCCGTTAGGTTTATTGCAACCGGATCGGGGCAGCCATTTTGAGGTATTAGTTTTAAAAGCGGGTCGTTTTGGGCTTTTAAAAAATCATCTTGCGCTTTAATTTTTGCTAAACCTTTTGGTCCTGATTTATCCCAATCGTGGTTGCCTGGCAGAAAATAAACCGCAGCGCCTTTTTCACGCATCGGACTAAACTGCGACTGAAGAATCTTTTTCGTATCCTCCTCTTCTAAACTTCCTGGCAAACCCATACCTGATGGGTAAATATTATCGCCCAGGTAAATAACAGTAGTTTTTTTTGGGATTATCTGCTTAGCCGCATTTTTTAAATCCTGCGTTTGTGCCGGGTTCATTTCTCCGGCATCGCCGAATAATATAATACGGTATTTAACATCACTTTGTGCAAATGAAATTAATCCGGCAAATATTAATATAGTGGTTAGCGTAAAATTTTTAATCATAAATTAGTTTGTTACAGCAAAAACATAGTAAAAGTAAGCTGCCTTTTAGTTAGAAAGGCAGCCGTACAACTATTTCTTTAATTTAAATTCAAGAATATTTCCGGCAGATAATGTACCACCCTCATTGGAAATATATAGCGTATTATCCTTATCAAATGCAATTCCTTCTGGCTGATTAAAATCATCACCCTTTAAAGGCACAACACTTTTTATTTTAAAATTGGCATCAGTAACTAAAATCATTTTATTTACAGATGATAAAATGTACCATTCATTTGTGTTTTTGTTTTGAGAAAGGGCCGATGGTTTAAAGTTTAATTTTTTACTTCCTGATGTTTTTGCAATTTCATGATATGGAAGGCTAAATTCTCCATCTGCTTTTAAAGTGCCATCATTAGCCATCGAGAAAGCATAAATACGGGTTGCTTTTTCTTTATCATCAGCTTTGCTTGCTTTTGTTAAAGCGTAAATTTTACCTATTGCTTCGTCGGCTGCCAAGCCTTCATATTCGCCTTTTGGTAATAAATCTTTAACCTTTTGCACATTGGCTGCTTCAGGTTTGTTGATTTCAGAAAGCGGAAAAATATGAAACTCTCCATTGCTTTTTAAAACAATAACCTGGTTTTTTAATATTGCCAAATCTTCATAATCGCCTTTGCCTCCAAATTTTGTAAATTTAGCTTCTTTATCCTCTAAACCAAGATAAAATAAATCGCCATCTTCATCTTGAATGGCATAAACTTGTTTCGGGTCGCCGTTGTTAAAAACAATGCCCGATATTTCGAACAAGCTTTGCGGCATATTATGCTTTACAGGTTTACTTAAATCGTAAGGAAAATCAGATTTTGTTTGTGCTGTTTCTGATGCGGTAGTAGATTCTTCGTGTTTTTCGTTAACACATGAAATGCAAAAAAAAGCAATAGATAAAGCGCCTACTGCAGTTAGCATGGCATATTTATAATTTTTCATCAGCTAAAATTTAATGTTGATTTTGTAAAAATTTATAGATTTCTGATTGAGACGCAATAAGTGTTCCATCCTTTTTTACTGGTTGATTATTCATTTCATCATCAATTGAAACGCCTTGTAAATTATCTTTTTTCTGTATGTCTATTATGTGAAGAATTTCGGCTTTAATGGCTTCATCGTAAACCGGAAAACAAACTTCAATGCGCCTGTAAATATTTCTATTCATCCAGTCGGCCGAACCCAGAAACACATCCTTTTTGCCCAGATTGTTGAAAATAAATATCCGCCCGTGCTCAAGGTATCTATCAACAATACGAGTAACAGTAATATTTTCACTCATTCCATCCACACCTGCAACTAACCTACAAATACTTCTAACAAACATGTTAATCTTTACCCCTGCCTGCGAGGCTTCGTAAAGTTTATTAATTAAGATTTTTTCTTCCAGATTATTGAGCTTAATGGTTATAGATGCATCTTTACCGGCCTTTGCAAATTCGATTTCCCTATCAATAAGCGCTAAAAATTTCTCTTGCAAATTAAACTGGGCGACCAAAATGTGCTCAAAATTTACGGGCACAGTTTTTTCAGGCTTTACCCTTTTAGCCAAAAACATAAAAAGAAGTTCAATTTCCCTTAAAATATCTTTGTTGGCGGTCATTAAGATGTGATCGGTATAAAAAGCAGCAGTACTCTCATTAAAATTTCCGGTGGCAAGTAAGCCTGTGTAATGCATACGGTTTCCTTGCTGTTTTTTAACCAATGCAATTTTAGCATGAACTTTTAAGGCTGTAACGCTGTATACAATTTCAACGCCTTGTTCCTTCATTTTCTTAGCCCATTTTATGTTATTGGCTTCATCGAAACGTGCTTTTAATTCAACTAAAACGAAAACTTTTTTACCATTTTTTGCTGCGCTGATTAATGCATTTATAATTTTAGAATCGGTAGCAACACGGTAAATAGTTAGGTAAATCTCTTTAACATCTTTATCAATAGCTGCCTCATTAAAAAATCTTAAAATGGTATCGTAGCTTTGATAAGGCGTATGTATGATAATATCCTTTTTGCTTATTTCATCTAGTAATGAATTTTGGACCAAATCGCAGTGACATATTTTAGTCCAATCTTTATTTGATAAGGCAGCGTTTTTAACCGGAAAAGACATTAAATCTTTTAAGTTATGATATTGACCGCCTTCAACCAGGTTAGCCTTTTTAAGATTGAAAAGCTTACGAAGGAGCTTGATTACATTTTTAGGGATGCCAGGCTGATGTAAAAAACGGGTGGCCAAGCCATTGTCTCTTTTAGAAAGCTGAATTTCAAGTTGCTCTGATAAGCTACCAGAATATTCGTCCTTTAAATCAATTTCAGCATCGCGGGTGATTTTGAAGCTAAAACAACCTGTTATTTCTGCATCACTAAAAACCACTTCTAAATTGAAGCGGATAATATCGTCTAAAAATACAATATAGGTTTTGTCTTCTTTATCAATTTTATAGAAACGAGGAAGTTCATTTGAAGGTATATTTAAAATAAAAGCCTTTTTTTCATCACCTCTGGTAACCGTTACCAAAAAATATAACTGATTATTTGAAGGGAAGAAAATTGTATTCTTTTTTACTGATACTGGTTGCAAAAAGGCTAAAACCTGACTTAAAAAATATCTTCTGGTTTCTTTCTGGATTTCTTTAGGAAATTTACGACCGTAAACAACCTCAATATTTTGGTCTTTTAATTTTGGGATAATATCTTTTTGAAGCGCCTTACCATACCTTTCCTGCTGCCCGGATATCATCGTATTTGCTGTTTCTACCAAATCTGCATTGATGTGCAAATCGTTATCCTCTTTACTGCTTATTTTCTCTAAAGCAAGTAAAACAGGCATCCTTACGCGATAAAACTCATCCAGATTGGAAGAAAAAATAGATAAAAACTTGATGCGTTCTAAAAGCGGAACGCTATCTCGTTCAGCTTCCATTAAAATACGCTCGTTAAATTTAAGCCAGCTTAAATCACGATTAAATAGTTTGCTTTGAACTGCTGTTTTCATTAAAGTTTACCGTAAGCAGCGTAAGCAACAACAAATGCAAGTACGGCTGCAATTAAGCCAAACATGAAAACGTTATAAGCCAAACGAATTAATTTATATTTTCTTCCTAATACCACCCCTTGCGAGTAAACATCAGTTATCAGGGTGCCATACAAGAAATCTTTATCGTTCATTACTTTAACCATACCATCGGTATAATCTGGTAAAGACATTTTATAAAAGTTACCGAAGAATAATAAGTTTACTTTTTTCTGCTCCATTTCTTCTGGTGTAAAAATTCCCGGCGGAATTGATGGGCGGGTTGATAGAATAGAAACCACCACGCATGTTAAGCTTACTACAAGCAATATGAATGTTGGAATAATTAAATTACTATGATTATCTAATTTATTTAATAATAAACTCACAATTAAAGAAAGCATAATGGAGTTTACAGTTATTAATATGTGTGCTTTATTATCGGCCATATCACTTAACCTTTGATTATTTGCAGAGGTTATTCTAAACATAGTTTCAATACCTTTATCAGGCTTGTCTTTTTTATCCTTTTTCTTGTCTTTAGGATTATCTATTTCTTCTGACATATGGGTATGTAAATCTGGCTCTACAATATTTACTTGTGCAGACTTAGCTGATAGTTTATTTTTTATCTTATCAACGTTCTTTTGCTTTTGATCGTTTAAGAGCAGTTTTGCATAATCGGTATGGTATTGGTGTGCTTCAAGAAACCTTATATCATCTATGCGCCAGTTTTTTTTGCTGATATCTTTATTGTAAATTAATTCAACTTCCTTGTGCATCAGTTTTCCTTTCTGTCTGAAATCTGCTGAGCCTAAATGGAATAAATCTGCATCGCACAAAATATTTTCAATTAAGTTTGAAGGTTTTTGAGGAATCTTTGTGCTTAAGATAGCGTTCGATATTTTTTCCCGAACCGCTTTATTTACCTCTTTAGATTCGAGATAACTGTTGGCTAACTCTGCTCCTTTTGCTTCATGATAAAGATTATCTTCAAAATAGCCGGTATCATGAAACCATGCGGCTACAGTTACAATAAAAAAGTCTTCATCATTTAACTGATAATGATTGGCTATCTGCTGTGCTGCTTTTACAACACTTTGTGTGTGTTCAAGATTGTGATATACCAATCTATCATCCTGATGGGTATTAAAATAATCGTTGATATGCTCTTCTACATCAATCTGTAGTTGCTTGTAATCCATGAATATAAAGCTAAAATATTTTGTTAATCTGGTATTTTGGTCATTTGTTAAAATGCCAAGTTTGCTTGTATAAATTTACGGTAATTTTAACAATAATTTAATTTGCTATTGTTAGTACAAAAAAGATAATTTATTTTTCAATACAACAATCTATAATCAAATTAACTTAATAATTGTTTTTTAAAACAAGCAAATCATTGAAAATGAATGGTAAAAAATTTTTGGAAGAAAATTAGTTAAAAACTTTTTCGCAAATTGAATGCAAATTTGTAACATTGCACTCGCAAAAAACAATATGTTTTTTCGGGGCCTATAGCTCAGTTGGTTAGAGTAGAAGACTCATAATCTTTTGGTCGCTGGTTCGAGCCCAGCTGGGCCCACAAAAAAAAATCACCCCTTGAGACACTCTTAAGGGGTTTTTTTATGCCCTTTAAGACTCAATAAGGAACCACTGCATCAGCGGTCAATCTTCCTGTGATTTCCATAATTAAAAAATTTAAATGTTACATTTTTTATTTCTCCTCCCTTTTCCAAACGTCTTTTCAAAAGAAAAACTGAAAAAAGAAAGTCCGGAAAAACGGTTACCTAGCGACAAAGAGCTATAAGTCCCGAAGGGGGCTCGCTAGCGGCGCGCGAGCATTATGCGCTCGCAGTAAGCGGAGTGACCGAAATTCACGGCCTTTTATCCGTTTTATTGAAAAGAATCGCTTTATTTTATCCCAGCTAATTGACTCATTTATAAACAGAAGAAACTTCCGATCTCATCCAGTTACGCACATCCTCCTGCCCAGTTCCAGGGCCGCTAATATGGCGCAGGATTTAGCCACACCAATACCCTTGAACGTAGATAAGCTTTCAAAATCTTGCGCGTATATGCGGTCAAGTCGTCCTCCGGCTGCTTTTAAAATTTCTTCTGAAGTGGCCACTGCATTTTGACTGGCGCTACCCGTACCAATCAGCATCGAGATAAGTTCAGCGTCGTTTACTCCTTGCGCTCCGTAGGACACAAATTTTTCCCTTGGCTGCATCTCTGCAGCTGAGGAGCTAATCCCTTTTCGGCCCTTTATGCTAGTTTTGGATAATTGCTGAATGCCTCCTATTCCCTGATAATCAAGATGGGCTGCAGACTGGAAAAGCGAAGAAAAAGCGGAAACAAGAAAGTGGAAATCTTCTTCAAAAACCACTACATTTGACCCTCTGTATCCACCACTCTGCAACTTATCACTCCGGGTAATGCAGATGTAATCACTATCGTTAATTGCGCGCTTAAAGTCGATAAAATAGTTTCTTTTTCCGGATGAAAAGTTTTCACTACTAAGGTTTTCAGTTCTCATGTCTATCATTTTTGGTACACACAAAATTTGGATTTGAATATTTGCTAATCGGTTGTATATTAGCCTATCCGGTCCAATCGGATAAAAAACGGATAGAGTAACCCTAAATTTATTCGGAATGCCGCCATTAAAAGAAACCTTACGACTATGCAGCTATCAATATTGCGGCAATTCATTCGAGGGAAGAAGCGATAAATTGTTTTGCAGTGATCAATGCCGAAACCGTGCAAGACGCGATCAACTCAAAAATGAGCGATGGAATGCCCCTTTATTTTACACCAAAATCAACGAGATTCTTCGACATAATCATAAGATACTCCAAAGCATTTATGAGCAAAAAGGTGATTCAACTGTAGTCACGGATTTTCTGCTTCGGGACAGCGGTTTTAATTTTGCATTCATCAGCCGAATACTCCAAACTTCAAAAGGTATTTATAACTTTTGTTTTGATTATGGATGGCTTGAACTGGAAAACAACAAGATTTTAATCGTAAAAAATGAAAAAATGGTCCAGTTCTGAACTTGTTTATCTTAAGCAAATAAAGGAGTAGCCCTGAGCTGAGCTAAAAAATTAAACCCAAACAACAAGCATCCGTCAGTAAAAACCAAGGTAAATTCACCGTCATAAAGAGATTCAATACGGCCATAATCACTCAAGGACTAATACGCCTAACACCCGGAAGGCTTCAGCACCGAAAACTTTATAAAAGCGCCATCGGCAAATAAAAATCGCCCAGACTATTTTCAAAATCGTCATAGCATATTAATGCGGCCTGCCAAAAGAGATCACTGTTTTGGATTACATCCGGATTTTTTCCTGGCAATATAAAAGAGAACTATCGATAAATTCAAGTCAGGTGCTTGTTGAAAGCCTACCTAACATTAAGTATTTGCTAATTATTAAAAACCAATTGATTGATGCACTTGTCTTAGATTCAGGTAAAAATAACATGAGCACAATACTTTTATTAGAAGATGATCAGGGAATCAGAGAAATGATACATATTGTTTTAGAATCTGAAAATTATAATGTAATCTCATTTTGCAACATTGCGGACTTTAGTAACAGAGATAAAAAAATTGAAGCCGACTTATTTTTACTTGATATCAGATTGCCCGACGGTTCAGGACTCGCTGTATGCCATGAAATTAATGCAGTTCAAAACACACCGGTTCTGGTGATGAGCGCACATGCCCGTCTGGAAGAGATTGAGAGCAAGTGTCAACCAGCAAATTTTATTCAAAAACCCTTTGATATCGATTATTTACTCAGTCAGGTTAAAAAATATATCAATTAGAAATAGCCGCTATAATCATTTTAATCAAAAAAAATATCGAAATCAAAACTTCCGCTAAACCACGATAAACGACTATTTTCAAATTTAAATGAGGCACACTTGAATATTTCAGCGAAAGTGTTCGGTCATTCCGCATTTTCACTTTCCAACCATTTCGCTCCAAAGTAACTTATTGTTTCGAGTCAAACTGTTCGATTTAACGCCTGCGTTAATTCCATTCCTACTCCTAAGCTAAAACATCAGCATCCTGCTCACCTGAATTTAAAGTCTCCAGTGCAGCGTTGATTAATTTAGCGACCCCCATGAAATCCTCCCGAATGTAGTTAAAACGAGCTCGTTTGGAGAATTGAGCAGTCAAATTTAAATTGGATGACCTTTTGGACAGGATCCAGATGAATAGTTAGGCAGAAGATTTTTCTGTTATGCCGGGATTGGAATGGGAAAGAAATTCTAACAGTCCTATTTATCTGTCGAAGGGGAAATAGACACTTTAGACAAAATCCGGCTGAAAATTTACCGAACAGTTTGGACCGAAATAGATGGGTCACTTTCGCGGCTCTTCGTCACTTTTGGTGAAAACCTATAAATGATACAATATCTTACTGCGTCCTACCTGCGCGCATAGCCTTTTCAGGCTGAAAATTATTCTTTTAGGATCGTACATGGATTCTTTCACCAAAAGTGACGAAGAACCACTTTCGCTGAAATATCCACTTAAGCGCCATCAAATATATTTGATACTTTGAGCAGTCAATTCAATTTGCTTAAAAGCCAGATATTCTTCGGTGGTTTGCAGCTCGTTCAGCTGATAATCATTTAATGAGGTATTGTATAACATCCATTGTGAGAGTTGCAAGTCCCCGTCATATAATGAAAGTTCCATTTCTTTACGAACCACTTTTGCAGAACCGGCTAACCATTTTAAAAAAGCATTACCAAATATTTTTCCTTCAGAAAAAACTAAATGCTGAGCAGCATTGTCAAAAGGTTGCAAACCAGCAACACTTTTAAATATTGCAACATCATTTGAGCCTTTAAACCTCAACTGTACATAAATCCCCTTATCCATACAATCTATAAATAAACAAATAAAATCCCAACTAGCCTACCTCTAATTCAGCAAACGCTTTGAATCACAGTCAAACCTGTTAGGTTTTCTGAAATCCAAAGGGCGGATTTTAGTAGGCAACTACAGCAGCTAAATTTATGAAAAAGCTAACAGACTTGCTTCGATTTATATTTGAAATCAAGTTGATAGCTTCCTTAACATGAATTAAATCCATTAGGCTATACTTAATCCATTGACAAACTTACTAAAATCATAAACCTGTCAGATTATCCACTCCCGCAGTCTTTTAAAATTTATGCTCCGGGACTGTATCCCCACAGGGCGAACTAAGGAGGCATAAAACTCAGCAGCATCTCGGCTTGTCAGAAGTCATTGCACAGGTTTCGACAGTACTTAAGCATACCAAACCCACCTTTTACTCATTTTGGCAGGAGCAGATCCAACTTTGGAAGCTGTCCAAGGCAGAAAATACCCTTAAAACCTATAGGTCCACGCTGAATATATTGAAAGAATTCAACCCGCGATTAAACTTTAGTGACCTAACTTATGATTGCATAGAAAAGTTTGAATTATATCTGAGGAGTATAAGAGGAAACGGTGTGGGTGGTGCATTTACAAAACAAAAGACCCTGAAATCCATGATTAATCAGGCCATCCTTAAAGGGCACATGAAGTGCAACCCATATCAAAACTTTAAGATAAAAGCTGCTGTCGGCAGAAGGGAGTTTTTGTCTATTCAAGAAGTTAAGACAATAAAAGATATGTGTATCGAGGAAAAAAATGGTTTCCTGAATAGAGTCCGGGATATCTTTTTATTTAGCTGCTTCACCAGTTTGAGATTTTCAGATACCATGAATTTAAAATACGGGCATATTCGACAAAACCCTGACCGTATCGAAATGGAAATAATGAAAACCAGCAAGCTCTTAACGATACCATTAAGTGCAAACGCAGGCAAGATTCTGGAAAAATACATGGTTTCGAGTCCCACTAACCCAAAACTATCCATTTTGCCAAAGATGGCCAATCAGGTAATCAACCGGGAATTGAAAGTATTGATTAAGAAAGCCAGTATCGCCAAACACATCAGTTTTCACTGTGCCCGCCACTCATTCGCCAGTAATTTAATAGAAAGTGGCACTTACATCAATCATGTAAAAGAACTACTTGGACACACAAGTATGCTTCAGACCCAGATTTATGCAAAAAGCCTCAAGGCGGATTTATATGCATCAGTCAGCAGGTTAAATGAATTTTATCAATAATAATCTTAAAAGGTCCAGATTTCTGCTACCCATCGATATTCTTACTGTTAGCATTCAAGAAAAGACAAGAACAGGAAAGTCATTAAATAAATATAAAAACTCAAGACACTTATAGTCAAATCATTAAATAATGATCAAGAAAAAAGTTGATTTTTTTTTAATAAAAATCAGCACCATAGTTTGTAATTATGAAAACTAATCTTACTTTTGCACTCCTTCAAACAAAGAAAATTTGAAGTCTGTGATGCGGGGTGGAGCAGTTGGTAGCTCGTCGGGCTCATAACCCGAAGGTCGCACGTTCGAGTCGTGTCCCCGCTACAAAATGAGTTGAAAGACACTCAGGTTAAAAATGGCCCGTTCGTCTAGGGGTGAGGACGCCAGATTTTCATTCTGGAAACAGGGGTTCGATTCCCCTACGGGCTACGAAATCCAATCATGGGAACAACATGGGAATTTACTCCATGAAAATTATTAAGAGAGTCTTCAAAACCTGAAGGCTTTTTTTGTTGATTTTTTTAGCGCATCTTTTTAAATGAAATTCTAAACACGTATATTTGATTTATTAATCACACGTGTTATGACTACTAAACTCACATTAACGATAGAGGATACAGTAATTGATTCGGCAAAAAAATATGCCCGCCAAAAAGGAAAAAGTTTGTCCGATATCGTAGAAAATTACCTGAAATCTATCAGTGTTTCAGAGGAATCTGTGCAGACATTATCGCCAAGGGTGGCCAAATTAATGGGGTCGGTAAAACTTCCTGAGGATTTTGATTACAAAAAGGAGTTAGGCAAGGTTTTGAAAGAGAAACACGGGTAAGCATGAAACAAGTTTTCATGGATACCAACATAGTTATTGATTTTCTGGCAAACCGGCAGCCTTTTGCAATGGATGCTGCAAAACTTTTTGATCTAGCAATAAATGGTAAAATAAGGATTTTTATAGCCGCTGTCTCCTACAATAACATATATTACATTCTTCGTCAGTCTATGCCTGGAAATGCTACTTTAAGATTGCTGGAGGAACTGGCTGATATGACGGAAATAACAGATGTAACAGCTGCTGTTATTCGTCAGTCGCTTAAAACGGATTTTAAAGATTATGAAGATGCCATTCAATACCATAGTGCCCTAAGTATCCCCGATTTGGATTTTATTGTAACTCGAAATACCAAAGATTTTAAAAAGAGCAAACTTGCCGTTCTCACACCGACTGAAGCATTGGCTAGCCTTAGTGGTACATAGCGAATTCGTCTCATAGGCTGGTCAATAGATCATCTCCCATGTTCGCCAAAAGTATCAAATCGTCCTGAAAGGTGTTCGATAAATGTAACGCTTGGCTACTTAAGGAAGCAACATATTTTTTTCGTTTCCTTTTTTTATGCCAATAAAGACCTGTGGCCCAAATCTTTACAACTTGACTAGATGGTGTTCGACAATCGTAAAAAAACTTACTAAACATTTATCCAAATTGATCTAAAAAGCTGTACCTCAAATACCTCTAAGTGGATTTTGGCTTGTTCGACCTCCTCTTAGGGGTTAAAGGCTTTTCTAGTTGTGCTTCCCTGAGATTATTCTTCACTATCAAATAAAGGAAATCCAATATAATATCAGCTTACTTTTCATTAACTTTTACATTATTCTTTACCAAAATTGAAATAGCTTTATTGACAGACATTTTTCATTCGATAAATTTCATATTATTAGTGATTTAGATTTGAACCTGTGTGTTTTTGAGAGCCCGTATGGCAACTTAATCGTGAGGTCGCCATTCGAATAATCGATTTTTTCTGGTGGAAAAAGCTTGACAAAGTGCTTCTTATCTGCAGGGTCCAATGTTTTATAAATATTGAAAATATCAATTACATCTCCATAATTAAGCTTCGTTTTGAATCCGCTGTCGAAAATCAAAAATATCAGCAGCAGGATGCTGAAGTTCCTCTTACTTCAGAAGGTTTTTCAAACAAGACCGAGAGAACTGGATTTATCCGTTTCGTCAGGATAGCTAAGTCGTAAATTCAAGATACTTCCAAATAATTATTTGTCCAATGACTCTGGCTTCCATTTTATTAACTCCAAAAAGGACTGACAACCGTAGAAACCATAGAATTTAGCATTTATTTACAAAGTTTACATTTTAATTTACAAAGAATATTACTCCAATCCATGTTATGACCGATAGATTTGCTTCATAAATCTCAATAGTCATGAAAAATAAAATGAAAATTATCAACGCGCTTATCCTGGCATTAGCTGTTATAAGCGGACTGGCACTTGCCAAAGGCAAATTTACAAATGAAGGACTAAAGGCAGAGCAGCGCTCGAAAAATCTAAAGCACCATCGTTCTGATGAAAGAAAAAAATGGGAAGCGTCACCAGATGGAGTAGCCTACAAAAATTGGACATTATCTGATGCAGGCATCAGCGTACGCGCAAGTCATGTAGAAATAGCAGACCATATAAAAAACTTTACCAGCATGGATGCCGTAGTCACCGCAGTTAATTACCAACGTGAGCATTCAAAATTAAAAGGACCAAAATGGCTTGTCCTTAAAATCGGTGAAAGCCAGTACATGATGCAGTTTAGCCCAAGTGAGTTTCTGCAGCTAAACCAGCTTCGCATTAATGACAAAATCAAAGTGAAAAGCCGCAGCGTTGGATATTCACCTAATCACTTGTACTTAATTTTATCAAGCGATTACATTGAGCATAACAATAACGTTATTTTCAAACGGGATACTAGTCAAAATAATGGCTGTTAGGGATTTTTTAAAGTCCAAAAGATAATGACACATAGCACCCCATCCTCCACCTTGTCTGAATTAGTAAAATTAGGAGCCCTTCCTTGGAATTTAAAGTCACTATCAGATGTTAATCTGAAGCAATTGATAAACTATAGCGAATACTTGAGTTTTTTAACCCCATCTGGAAACACCAAACTACTTCACCCCTCCTCGCCAAAACACCAACACAAAGACATTCAATAATTTACAATAAATTTATTTCTGGTGGACAGGGGTCAATCTGTTCTGGTTTATCCAGTTAAATATTAAAACATCACAATTTACATTTAATAGCAAAATGACTACCTTCAAAGGCAATCCAGATCAGCCCAGTCCGATCAATAAACTATGACCAAGCTTTACCTACCGTTTTTCCTAATTCTGCTCTTCATACTCAATAAAACACCGGATGATAATAGCGGATTTGAATCTGCAGATATACCCAGCGCTCTTCCCAGCGGATGGTGGATTCAGGCACCCAACTACAACAATATCCGGTTGGACTCAGCCACCAAATACGAAGGAAAATACAGCTTATCCATACAGAATTCGATAGATTATAATACCCCTCAGGAAGCAGGAAACTATTTCTTCATTAATCAAAATGAAACTTGGGGCAACTCGGAAGGTACAATTGAATTAAGAGGCTACATGAAACTTGGCGAGGTTCAAAGTGGTTACGCCGGTATATGGTTAAAAGCGGAAGGTGTTGATGGCCGGATAGAACTGCTTGACAAAAAATACGCCGGAACGCATGATTGGGCAGAATATCGACTGAGCATACCCTACTCAAAAAAAATAACCCAGATAGCTTACGGAGGAATTCTGGACGGCGTTGGCAAAGTCTGGTTCGATAATTTTAGACTTTACAAAGACGGCAAAACCCTGAATAACTTAACAAGAATTCCCCCAAAAAAAGCGCAGCAAGATACCGCCTACCTTCATGGCTCGGGAATAAAAGACATCAAAATAAATGCAAACAACATCGCCAATCTCGCCATCGCTGGTCAGCTGTGGGGATTTTTAAAGTATCACCACCCCTACGCGGCTAGCGGAGATGTGAACTGGGATGCAGAGCTATTTAAAATCATACCCCGTACACTAGAATGCAGAAACGCCAAAGAACTAAGTTATGCCCTGGAAGCTTACCTGAATACCCTTCCAAAGGTCAGTACATGTACAGCCTGTAAAACCCCATCTAAGGAAAAGGTAATACTCGCAGCAGATTACGGCGACCTTTTTACCAGTAAAAAAATAACCAAAAGCCTGACCAATAAACTCAGGCATATCCAGCAAAACAGCGCCATTAAACAAAACTACTGGGTTAAAAAAGATCCAGGACTCGGCTATCCCCAGTTTGTCAACGAAAAAAGCTATGATAAAATGACCTACCCAGATGCTGGGTATCGACTACTCGCCCTGTTTCGATATTGGTCAATGATAAATTACTATTCACCCTACAGAAACCTGACAGCATCCAACTGGAACCAGGTCTTGAAAGATTTCATCCCACAATTTCTGGCCGCGCAGCATGCGATGCAATACACGCTCAGCACGCTAAAGCTTATCGCAACAATTAAAGATACCCATGCAAACCTCTCTGATAATGTAACCCTAGAATCATACAAAGGAAAATATCGAGTACCCTTTCGTGCAGATTTTATCGAAAACAAGCTGATTGTCAGCGGATACCGGACAGACAGCCAAAGCATACAACAGCGGGTTAAATTAGGAGACCTTATCGAATCCATTAACGGACAAAGTGTAAAAAAACTCCTGAAAAAGTATCTCCACATCACCCCCGCATCCAATTATCAAACCCAGTTAAGAGATTTGCCCTGGAATTACCTGACGCGGAGTAATCAGGAAGAACTGCAGTTTGTGCTTCTAAGAAACGGAAAACGAATCAAGTTAACCCTAGCAACGCTTAAAGGCAAATCAAGCTACAGCACCTCAGATCAAAAAGAAAAAGAACCATATTATCTCATACGCGATCAGATTGGTTACGTTGATGCTGGCAAATATCAGAATGCAGAACTGCCAAAACTAATCAAGACCCTTGCGAAAACAAAGGGAATAATCGTAGACCTAAGAAGCTATCCATCTGATCTGATGGCTTACAGCTTTGTAAACTATTTCAAATCCGCCAAAACCCAGTTTGCAAAAATATCATTGGTAGACTATTCACATCCGGGCAATTTTTATTTCGCGGATTCTGTTTATAATGAACCTGCAAAAAACAGCGAACCCTATCAAGGCAAAGTAGTGGTGCTGGTCAATTCCGATACCCAAAGCCAGGGCGAGTTCACCGCTATGGCTTTACAAAGCTCCCCAAATGTCACTGTCATAGGAAGCCAGACTGCCGGCGCTGATGGCGAGGTAAGCGCTATTGTTCTTCCCGGGGGAATTTTCACCATGATATCCAGCAGAGGCATATTCTATCCCGACAACACCCCTACCCAAGGACCCGGCATAAAAATCGATATTGTGGTAAAGCCAACCATTAAAGGAATCAGGGATGGAAAAGACGAATTACTGGATAAAGCGATTAACCTGCTAAGCCACAATTAATTTTTAGCAGAATATTTAATTCCACAAAATCCAATCCTTCCTTAGTATTGACTGCTACCGAGCGGCAATTTGTTAAAAATAGTTAAGCATAGAGGAGACTTTAATGTCAACAGGTATCTTCGCTTAATGCTAAATGTCTGTCATGAAAAAAATTCTCCTTTTTATACTTATTGGCCATACTTCACTTTGCAGCTTTGCGCAGCAAGCTTCAATCAGATTGCAGGACAAGAAAGATGACTACAATTTGGATTTTGAAAGTGGCCCTCACACCTGGAAATCATCAGTGGATTGGCAGACTGGCCTAACCCAGAGCGGATACAAGGTTTCTATAGATTCAAATCAACAACATTCCGGCAAGTATGCTTTACTCATAGAAAACGTAAAAAAAGAGGTCAACAAAACCTCCGGTATGTCAAACCTCATCATCCCTTCAAAATTTGAAGGAAAGGAAATTGAAGTAAAATTTTATTTGAAATTAGCAGATGTAAGCGGCCATGCAGACTTTCCAATCAGAATTGAAGATGAGGACAATGATAAACTGGAATTTACAAACCTGCTGGCTAAAAGAATATACGGAACACAGGACTGGAAAGCCTATCGCCTCAAACTTCCCTTACCGAAAGAAGCAGTAAGGATTAACATGTTTCCGCTATTATACGGGCAAGGTAAAATGTGGGTAGATGATATTCAGATTTTAATTGATGGCGTAGACATCAAAGATGCCAAAATCAAGGCTGACTATAAAAATATTCCCTATAAACCAACGGATTACGGAAACAATAACCGTGCGTCTGGCAAAGTGAAAGTTAAGGATGCAGCGTTATATTACGAAACCTACGGAAAGGGAGCACCTTTATTATTGCTACACGGCAATAGCCAGTCCATCAGTGTTTTCAAAAAGCAAATCAAAGAATATTCTAAAACCTATAAAGTAATTGCTGTAGATACACGCGGACAGGGAAAGAGTACAGATTCAATACCCGGCCCACTTTCTTATGATTTGTATGCAGAGGATATGAAAACAGTACTTGACTCACTAAATATAACCAAAACAAATATCCTGGGTTGGAGCGATGGAGGAAATACCGGTTTAATCATGGCCTCAAAATACCCTGAATATGTGCAGAAACTGGCCATAACAGGCGCTTGTACAGATCCAAATAAAGCTGTTTCTATCCGTACATTAAAAGAAGTTTCCAGCGCCATCGAAGGTTTAAAATCTAAGAACGACAAGCAATCCGCTTATCAGATTAAGCTTTTTACAATGCTATTAACCGAGCCACACCTCTCAACCGAAGATTTAAAAAAGATTAAATCACCCGTTTTAGTCATGGCCGGAGAAAAGGATATCATTTTAGAAAAACACACAAAATACATTGCAGCCAATATTCCTGATGCTGCGCTTTTCGTTTTCAAGGGCGCGTCACACTATGTGCCTGTTGAAAAGGTTTCGGAATTTAACAAGAAGGTTTTAGAATTTTTTAACCAAAAATAATAACGACCGGTCAAAAAAACCGCTAAAATCTTTAATGTACTAAGATTTCTGTATTGAAATTTCGTCTCAAAAAACGAATGTTTAAACCATTTAATAATATTCCACACTTATGACTGATATAAGATAAACAAAATTTTTAAATAAATTTACTTTTTTAGTAATGTTGTAAGCTCCCCTGTTTTTCAGACCATTCAAAAGTATAATTTTGTCCTCAAATTTCCTGCAATAAATCTACAGGAGATTTGAAGTTTAATGCCTGGTGTGGTCGATGGTAATTGTAGTCCACCA
>NZ_CAKLBP010000008.1 GCF_920984665.1 Pedobacter sp. Leaf170 | reverse complement strand
TTTTTTCATCTTTTCAACCTTTTCCTCTTCCTCCGAAGCGGGATGCAAAAGTAGGAAAATTATCCGCTTGCGCAAAGCCAGGGCCGCTTTTATTTGGATGGACAGTGGTAACTGCATGGATTTCAGGAAGAAAAAAATGCTTCTGTAAGCAAACTTTTTCAGGATGTGGTTTGTTTAGGGTGGTTTTCTGCGGTAAATTGATTGTTCAGGGTTACCGGTGATTGCACAGGCGCCTATCGTTTCCCGCTGATGTTCGCAGATAAATAACGCAGATTGAAAAGGATTTTAAAGCTTAATGTAGAAGTTTTCACTACCTAAGGCAGCTAAGGTCACTTAAGTTATTTTAAAAATAGATTTTAAGGGAACAGTTTGTATATATGCCATATAAGTAATTAAAGTAAATTAAGTTATAAATCTGTTTAGCTTGAGGGTTGTGGGTGATTGCAAGGCGCCTATCTTTCCCGCTGATGTTCGCAGATAAAATAGCGCAGATTGAAAAGGATTTTTTTTGCAAGTTGACTATTATTAGTTCCGGGTTGCCAGTCTGAATGTGGATACCTTAAGAGTTATGGTTGAATCTCACCATATAAGGAATATAAGGTCATCCAAGTAGCGAGTGTAAGCTCCGTGTCTTGATACTCGATACTAAATACTAAATACTTTATACTAACTACTGATTGGAAAACGGACAGATGTAAAATAAACCCGGGCGGAATGGAAAACCCGCAGGGAAGCGCAGCGAACCGAGGATTTGAAATGCAGAACGGGACGAACGTTAATTGGAAAACAGGAACTTGCTTTACATATTATATAAGTATGTTAAAAATTGTTAACTATATATATGTACTGAATTGCAATAAGTAGCTTAGCGGCCAATTGTTTTATATTGATGTTATCGTATTATTAATTATCTTTGCAGAATGTTTAAAGTTAAACACTTATTTATTTTAGTATTTATTGCCGCTTTAGGTATGGCGGGTTGTAAGAGTCGTTTTGAAAAGCTACGTGCCAGTAACGATGTTGCAAAAAAATATCAAGAAGCTATTAGATTATATAACAAACGAGATTTTAGCAAAGCTTTGGTGCTTTTTGAAGATTTATCTCAAAAATACCGTGGACGTGAGCAAGCTGAAGGTTTGAATTTTTACTACGCTTATACATTATATAAATTGCAGGATTATACCACTGCAAGGTATCAATTTAAAAGTTTCGCAGATACTTATCCTGCCAGTAAAGATGCTGAAGAGGCTCGTTACATGGCCGCATATTGTTATTATCTAGAGTCTCCTGTTTTTTCTTTAGACCAGGAAAATACTTATAAAGCTATTGATGCATTACAGTTATTTATAAACTTATACCCTACCAGCGAACGTGCTGCTGCTGCTGCAAAGTATATTGGTGTATTAAGAACTAAATTGGAGGATAAAGTTTTTGAAAATGCAAAGCTTTACTTAACTACGGGCCCAAGCAATGTAGAAAATTATAGAGCAGCCGTTATTGCTTTAAAAAATGCGCAGCGAGACTACCCGGATATTAAATACGCTGAGGAAATGGATTTCTTGATGATTAGGGCACAGTATATGTATGCTAGAACAAGTATCCCAATTCGCCAGGAAGACAGATACAATGAGGCTACCTCATTATACGAAGAGTTTACTGAGAAATATCCTCAGAGTAAGTTTACCAACGATGCTAAGCAATTAAAATCGGATATTGAAACTGGAATAAAACAAAATAAAGCAGAATTAGCTATGTATGCTGCCGACCAGGCAAAGTACATGGAAATGATTAAGAAAACGAGTAAGGTGAAAGATACCGTTTCTCAAAAACCAACTAACGCAGATAATACGAATATTAAAAACAATTAATACATGAATACTAACAAACCTGCTATACCTAACACTACGGTTACCAGAAATGTACACGATTTAGACAGAACTACTGATAATCTTTATGAATCATTAGTTGTGATTGCTAAAAGAGCAAATCAGATTTCAAACAACATGAAAGAAGAATTGCACGGTAAATTAGCAGAATTTGCTTCGAGTAACGATAACCTTGAAGAGATTTTTGAAAACCGTGAGCAAATCGAAATCAGTAAGCATTATGAGCGTATGCCGAAACCAGTTTTAGTTGCTATGGATGAATTTTTGAACGAAAAAGTTTACCACAGAAACCCGGCAAAAGAACAAAAATAAAACGATTATAGCGCATAGAGTTTGGAGCTAAGCGTTTCGCTTGTGCGTTAATGCAACTGTTTTAACTCTTCGCTCGATGCTTAAAAATAAAAACATAATACTTGGCGTTTGCGGCAGTATTGCGGCTTACAAGTCGGCCATTTTGGTTAGACTTTTGGTAAAAGCTGGTGCAAACGTTAAGGTTATTTTAACTCCCGATGGTGCTAATTTCATTACACCGCTTACTTTAGCCACACTTTCTAAAAATCCAGTTTACACTCAATATTTTGAAGAAGAAACCGGCGTTTGGAGCAATCATGTTGAACTTGGTCTTTGGGCAGATTTAATTATCATTGCGCCTACCAGTGCAAATACGCTTGCCAAACTTGCTACCGGAATTTGTGATAACTTATTAACTGCAGTTTATTTATCGGCTAAATGCCCGGTGTACGTTGCGCCTGCAATGGACCTGGATATGTGGAAACACGAAACCACTCGAGGCAATATCTCGAAAATAAAAAGTTTTGGAAATACGATTATTGCACCACAAAGTGGAGAATTGGCCAGCGGATTATATGGTGAAGGAAGACTTGCCGAACCAGAAGAAATTGTTGCTTTTTTAGAAAGTTCGATTAAAAAAGGACTGCCTTTTTACGGGCAGAAAGTAATGGTAACTGCCGGACCAACTTATGAAGCAATAGATCCAGTTCGTTTTATTGGAAACCATTCATCTGGTAAAATGGGTTTTGCCATTGCTGATGAATTAAGCAGACTAGGAGCCGATGTAACTTTAATTGCCGGACCTACCGCTCAAAAAGCTACAGAACCATTAAAAAGAATAGACGTAGTAAGTGCAAAGGATATGTTTGAGGCATGTATATCTGTTTTCCAAGAAACCGACATTACCATTATGAGTGCGGCTGTTGCCGACTATAAGCCTAAAACAGTTTCAACTCAGAAAATTAAAAAAAACAATAGTGAATTTAATTTAGAACTGGAAAAAACTACCGATATTTTAGCATCGCTTGGCATGGTAAAAACCCAAAATCAAATTTTGGTTGGTTTTGCTTTAGAAACTAATGATGAAGAAAATTATGCCAAAGCAAAACTGGTGAAAAAAAATCTGGATTTGGTTATTCTAAATTCTCTAAACGATAAGGGCGCAGGATTTAAATCGGATACAAATAAAATTACTATTTTTAACAAAGCGCTTCAAAAGACAGCGTTTGATGTAAAGTCAAAAGCCGATGTTGCAAAAGATATCTGCAATGAAATTTTAAAACTTATTAAATGATAAAAAGACTTGTTTGTTTATTATTCATCCTTGGTTTTGGAAAATTATATGCGCAAGAGTTAAATGCTCGTGTGCAGTTATTAGCACCGCAGGTATCTAATATTAATAAACAACAGCTCGATGCACTCCAAAGAACTTTGAGAGATTTTTTAAACAATAACAAGTTTACCACCGAAACATATAAAGCGCAAGAAAGAATTGATTGCAATTTTGTAATCACCATAACATCATGGGATGGCGGTTCTGGTTACACAGCAGAAGCGCAAATACAAAGCAGCCGACCGGTTTTTAACTCAACATATAATAGCACTTTGCTAAATATGAGTGATAAGAATTTCGATTTTAGCTATAATGATGGTTCTACAATAGATTTTTCTGACCAGAATTACATATCAAACATCAGTGCGTTACTAACCTATTATGCATATACCATAATTGGTTTAGATAAAGACAGCTTCGGCAAAATGGGCGGCAGCTTTTATTTTAAAAAAGCGCAAAACATTATTAACCTTGCGCAGGTATCGGGCAATACGGGTTGGCGTGCCGCAGATGGTTTACGAAACCGTTTTTGGTTTAATGAAAATACATTAAATCCGGTTTTTAGCGAATTAAGAAACTTTATATACAATTACCATTTTAAGGGTTTAGACCAATTAACTAATGATGATAAAGGCTTAATGCCCGTTGTTTCGGCACTTACCGAACTGCAAAAAATGGATAAGCAAAAGTTGGGTTCTATATTTCCAAATGTTTACTTTGCTGCAAAAGCTGAAGAAATTACGAATGTGCTTTCTAAATTAAATACGCAAGAGCGTTTAAAGGCTTACAATTTACTATCGGAAATAGACCCCGCAAATATTGGTAAATACGAAGGATTAAAAACCAATTAGTTTTATAATTTCTTGTAAAGCAATTTCTTCAATTCATTTTGTTGTAAGTCCTGCTTTCCGCTTTATTCCGCTGCGCTCCATGTTCGCTACAATCAGGTTTAGATAGATAATTCAGCAAATAAAACATCCTTCCCTCCCACTCGAATTTTAAATAATGTGCAACGTTTTTGAATAAACTGCGTCAGTTAGTAAAATAGCTTATGTTAAAAATCTGTTAAATAATTTTGATAATACGAATATCTTCGTACATTTGATTACGAAATAATTCGTAGAACAGTAACATATATGAGTAATAGCAATATCAAACCAACTGAAGGTGAAATGGAAATTTTGCAGGTGCTCTGGCAAAAAGGTCTTTGCACGGTGAGAGCAGTACATGAAGCTTTAAATAAAAAAGATTCTGGCTACACCACAACTTTAAAGCTTATGCAAATAATGCATGAAAAAGGTATGGTTGAACGTGATACTAATCAGAAAACCCACATATATAAAGCCTTGGTAAGTCAAGATAAAACTGAAAAGCAATTGGTGAATAAAATGATAGATAACGTTTTTAATGGTTCGGCTGCAAGATTGGTTATGCAGGCTTTGGGTAATCATACTGCCAGTAGTGAAGAATTAGATGAGATTAAAAAATATTTAGATAGTCTTAAGTAGCTCGTTAGTCGTTAGTCGTTAGTCGTTAGTGAAAACAGATTAGCATTAAGAATAGTATCAGAAAAAAATAAAGTGATTTAAAAAATTAAAGCAATTAACATGGAGACTTTATTACCACAATTTATTAAAGCTTTTGGATGGAGTATTTTAAATTCGCTCTGGCAAAGTGCACTTATTTACGGTATCTTATTTATCGTTTTACTTAGCCTGCCAAAGCTAGCTGCTAAATATAGGCACAACCTGGCTTTTGGTTCTATCCTACTAATGTTCGGTTTTTTCATCTACAACCTAACCAGCATTTTACTCAAGAATATTGCTATCCAAAAAGCTAGTGGAAATGTAGAAAATCTTAATACACATCAATATTTAAATACCATACCCGAAAATCTAACTAGCAAAATTGAACAATATTTTCCCATTGTTGTGGTATTTTACATTATTGGCATTGCACTACAGCTTTTTGTAATAATTAAAGGCTATAATAAATTGGCACGGTTTAAAAAAGAGAAACTGAGTTTAGTACCTGATGCCTGGAATGCTATCTTTCAAAAAGTTACATCAAATCTAAAAATCAATAAAACTATAAAATTCCATTTATCATCCATTGTAAATGTGCCATTAGTTATTGGTTATCTAAAACCTATCGTTTTATTTCCAGTTGCATTGGTTAACGAATTAGATAGCGATCAGGTTGAAGCAATTTTAATACACGAACTTTCTCACATCAGAAGAAATGATTTTTTATTAAATCTGATAAAAACGGCAATAGAAACTTTCTTGTTCTTTAATCCATTTGTTTGGATGGCAGGCCGATTTATACATATAGAGCGTGAGCATGCTTGCGATGATTTGGTGCTAAAGCTAACCGGAAAACCACTGAATTATGCTCATGCTTTGTTAAAGCTAGAGTTGCTGAAAGATAAAGATAGTCCGGCTTATGCCTTAGCTGCCACCGGCAAAACTCAAAACTTATATCAAAGAATTAAAAGAATAACAAATATGAAGACCAATTATTTAAATGCAAAACAGCAAATGGCAGCCTTAACCTTAGGTATTGCATGTTTAGTTTCTATTGCCTGGATTAATCCGTCCAAAAAAGATATCAAAAAAACCACAAAAAAAACTGAATTACTATCGGTTGCAAACATTTCGAAAAATGCCATGGTTTTTATAGATACAACTAAGAAACATAAAATTAAAATTGTAACCATAGATGCTAGTGGCAAAAAAACCGAATACAATTCTTTAAAAGATGTGCCCGATAGTTTAAGGAGAGATTTATATGATGATGAACTTTTTGGAGGAAGAAAAACTTTTTTTATAGGAAGTGATTCGGCATTTAGATTTAAAGATTCTATATTTAGTGCAAAAATATACAGAGAATTTTCTTCACCGGCGGCACAATTAAAATGGAAAAAATACGGAGAAGATATCGAGAAAGAATTTAACACTCCAGAAGCCAAAGCTAAATGGAAAAAGATGGGTGAGCAGATGGCAAAAGAGTTTTCATCGCCAGAAGCGCAGGCTAAATGGAAAAAATTTGGTGAAGATGTTGCGAGAGAATATAACTCTCCAGAAGCCCAAGCTAAATGGAAAAAATTTGGCGAAGATATGGCTAAAGAATATAATTCTCCCGAAGCCCAAGCTAAATGGAAAAAAATGGCTGAAGATATGGCTGCAAAATTTAATAGCCAAGAATTTAAATCTCAAATTGATGCTGCAAGAGGTAACGTTATAGTATTAGATAGCAATCAACCATTATTTTCATCTAAGCTAAACAAAGATTCTTTATCTAAAATTTACTTTAATAAAACTCCAGGAGTAAATACTGGATACCTTTTCTTACGTGATAACAATTCTACTAAAAGAGTTTTAGAATCTGCTGAATACAAGAAACTAAAGCAAAAATTTGATGCAGAGGTTAAAGAACTGAGGGAGAAAATGGAAAAACAGGAAAAACCTGAAAAACCTGAACGTAGAGAAAAAGAAGAAAACTAAAAACCAAATAAATAATGTGCATTAGCAGCGAAGAAATATCTTCGCTGTTTTTATTTTAAGCCCTTTGTTGAGATAACTTTTTAGTATTTTCGCATAGCTATGCTACAAAAACTATCTATTCGTAATTACGCATTAATTGATAGCCTCGACATTGAATTTGATAAAGGCTTAAACATAATAACTGGTGAAACCGGAGCCGGAAAATCAATCATACTGGGTGCATTATCACTAATTTTAGGTCAGCGGGCCGAAAGCAAATACTTCTTTAATCAGGATAAAAAATGTGTTATAGAAGGTACATTTCTGCTAGCTGATGAACAGCTGAGGGATAGTTTTGAAGAAAACGACCTCGATTTTTTTTCAGAAAGTACACTTCGAAGAGAAATTTCAATTGATGGAAAATCGCGTTCCTTTATAAATGACACTCCTGTAAATTTATCTACCCTAAAACAAATTGGCGAAAAACTTATAGATATTCATTCTCAACATGCTACGCAGGAAATCAATAATGCTGACTTTCAACTTCTGATGGTTGATTCACTTGCAAACCATCAAGATTTGCTTACTCAATACAAAGGAGGTTTTAAGGAATTGAGAAAAGATTCTGCCTTATTAAAGAAATTAATTGATGAAGCCAACGAAGCAAGGAATAAGCAAGATTATGAGCAATTTCTATTTAATGAATTAGAACAGGCAAATTTATCAGAAACTGAACTGCCTGATTTAGAAGCGGAATTGGAGAAACTTACGCATGCTGAAACCATAAAACGAGCACTGCTAAATGCAAATGCATTGTTAAATGATGCAGAGCCTGCCGCCATTTTGCTTTTAAAAGAAGCTCAAACGCAGTTGCAATCTATTGAAAAATTTGATCCATCTGTAAACGTATTATATGAAAGGTTAAAATCGAGTATTATTGAAGTTAAAGATATTGCCGATGAGATTTCTATCATTGAGAACAGTACAATGCATAGTGCCGAAAGATTGGATACCATTAACCAACGTTTAGATTTATTATATTCTTTGCAACAGAAACACCGGGTTGATAGCAATACCGAACTAATTGCGATTCAAAATCAGCTAGAAAGAAATTTAAATCAGCTTTTATCTTCGGATGAGCAAATAGAAAAGCTAACAAAGAAAATCGACTTGCTAAAAAATAAACTCTTTGAGCAGGCCAATAAATTGAGTAAAAACAGAAAGGTTGCGATTAAATTGGTTGAAGAGCAAACTGCAGCCACCTTAAAACAAGTTGGTATGCCTAATGCAAAGCTTGTATTAGCTCAGAAAACTTTAGTAGATTTAACAAAAGATGGCTTAGATGAAATTACCCTGTTGTTTACCGCCAATGCTGGCCAGGCTCCTGCCCCGGTGAATAAAGTTGCGTCTGGCGGCGAACTTTCTAGATTAATGCTGTCTATCAAAGCATTATTGGCTAAGCATACATCCTTACCAACAATTATATTTGATGAGATTGATACCGGTATTTCGGGAGAAACAGCACTTAAGGTAGGTGAAGTTATAGCTGCACTTGGCAAAAATATGCAGGTAATTTCGATTACACATTTACCTCAAATTGCCGCAAAAGGTAAATCGCATTACTTTGTTTACAAAATTGACGATTCAGGAAAAACTACCACCGGAATTAAAAAATTGAAACAAGAAGAAAGAATTGAAGTAATTGCAGAAATGTTAAGCGGTAAAAATCCAGGCGCTTCTGCTATAGAAAATGCAAAGGAATTGTTAAACTAATAATTCATCGGCAGAGACAAATATTTTTTTAACTAAATAATTAGTTTATATTTGTTTTAATGAAACGATTATTTATTTTTTCTCTTTTCACTTTATCTTTTATAGCCACATTTGCTCAGAATGTAATGCTATCCGGTATAATAAAAGATAAGCGTGGTGAAGTTTTACCTGGTGCAGGCGTATACGTTAGTGGTTACAAAATAGCAACTGTTGCAAATAACAATGGTGTTTACAACCTTGGATTAAAACCCGGTAATTACGATTTACTATTTCAGGTGATTGGCTACAAAACTGTTACCAAAAATATCATTGTTGCAGATAAAGCCATAAAATTGGACGTGGTTTTGGAAGAAGATGCGATGCAATTGGATGAAGTAACCATCAAGCCTGACCCAAACCGTGCGGGTTACATCAGAATGTTTACTGATTATTTTATTGGTACAACGCCCAATGCCGCACAGTGTAAAATTATAAATCCTAACGTTTTAATAATTGATTACAGTAAAGATGATTCGAAGCTTACGGTAAAAACCACTCAGTTTCTCATCATAGAAAATAAAGCTTTAGGTTATCGGATAAAATACCAGATTAATCTTTTTGAATGGGATAATAAGACCAAAATCATTTATTATGAAGGTTACCCAACTTATGAAGATTTGAAAGGAAGCAAAGGACAAATTAAAAAGTGGGCTGCAAAACGCGATATTGCATACCGTGGTTCCAGCAATCATTTTTTAAGTAGTTTATATGCAGGAAAATCTAAAGAAGAAGGATTTATCATCAATAAATTAATTAGGCAGGCAGACAAAAACAGACCACCCGACAGCTTGATTAATGCTAAACTTAAGCAGTTTAGAACCGCAGCAATAAGTTCTTCAGGGAATTTAAAAATAACGCTTAATGGGAATGATTCTTTATCCTATTGGGCTAAACAAAAAAATAAGCCAAAGCAAATTGCCATTTTAAATCAACAAGAAGTTTTGCCCGATACCTTAGTCAAAACATTTAACGAAAGTATAAAAAGCTTAAATTTTACAAATGTTTTGTACGTAATCTATACGAAAGAAAAAGAAGACCCGGTTTATTTAAACCGAATCGGCTTGTCTATATCCCGACCATTAACAATGCCCGATTACCAAGTTTCACTTATAAATTTACTAGTATCTCCTGTATATTTTTATGCTAATGGCGGTGCTTATAATCCGCGTTCTATGTTATTTGAAGGATATTGGAGTTGGGAAAAAATTGCTGACAGCGTTCCGCTGGATTACGTACCACAAAAGCCAGGCAAATAATGTTTTTGTAAATGTTAAATTTGTTAAAAGAGAGCATTTAGTTTTATAAATACTCATCCATTTGGCTACATTAGCACTTATGTATAAAAGCGCCTGTACGTTATTTTTCATATTGATTTGCTCAATTCAAGCTTTTAGTCAGGGTACATTTTCTATTAGTGGAAAAGTAAAAGATAATCAAGGCGGATTGCCCGGCGCAGGCGTTTATTTAAGTGGTTATAAATTAGCTACCGTTGCCGATAATGATGGAAATTACCTTTTACCAAATTTAAAACCCGGTAGTTATAGCATTCTGGTTCAAATGGTAGGCTACCTACCCTATTCAAAATCTGTAATTATTGAAGATAAATCGGTTAAGGTAGACTTGATATTAAAAGAAAATACAGTTCTACTAAATGAAGTTACCATCCGGGCCGACCCGAACCGTGCTAAATATATTAAGCAATTTACAGAATATTTTATCGGCACAACACCAAATTCCAAGCAGTGCAAAATATTAAATCCGCAGGTCTTAAATGTAGATTTTGATGTTACTAAAAGTCTGCTTACGGTTAAAACAACCGAATTTCTTATCGTAGAAAATAAAGCTTTAGGATATCGCCTTAAATACATGCTCGATTACTTTGAATATAATAGCCGAACGCGGATTATTTACTTTTCAGGCCATCCGTTTTTTGAAGAGTTTAAAGCATCAGCAGCAAAAAAGAAGAAATATATTGATGCCAGAGAAACAGCCTATTACGGTTCTTCGCAACATTTTTTCCGCTCGCTATATCAAAACAAAAGCAAGGAAGAGGGTTTCATCATCAATAAAATTGTACAAACGCCAAACCCAAATCGCTACCCGGAAAATTATATCAACGAAAATTTAATAAAGATTAAAACTCTACCCGAAAAAACCGGGATTAGAAAAGAAGCAGGTAAAATTGACCCGGGGTTGCTGGAGTTTTGGACAAAACAAAAGGAAATGCCCCGCTTTATAGATAAATTTAGCAGAGCTGAAGTAAATCCAGATACTTTGGTTCATGATTTAAATGACAATTTAAAGTGGATAAATTATACTGATGCACTTTGTATTCAGTACACTCGTGAAAAAGAATCTTTAGCGTACTCAAATACTGGTTTTTGGGTTTACAGACCTTTAGATATACCTGAACATGAGCTTTCTATAGTAAAATTATCTCAAGGACCGGTTCGTTTTTATGCTAATGGAAGCATTTACGATTCCCGTTCTATGCTTTACGAAGGTTACTGGGCTTACGAGAAAATTGGTGATATGGTTCCTATGGATTATGTACCAATCTCTAAAAGATAATACTATTAACAACTT
This sequence comes from Pedobacter sp. Leaf170, assembly GCF_920984665.1. Taxonomy (GTDB): domain Bacteria; phylum Bacteroidota; class Bacteroidia; order Sphingobacteriales; family Sphingobacteriaceae; genus Pedobacter. The sequence goes on along the minus strand of NZ_CAKLBP010000008.1, from coordinate 150,963 downwards.
ACTCACATCGATTTAAAATACTAATATTTTTAGTATTTTTATATTATGAATAATGAGGAAGAAGGACAGTATTTTAAAGGTAGAGGTGCGCAGTTTAATCCTCATAATAAATTCCTAAAAGATAGTTATGTAAAAGAGCATGATGAAGGAATTGATGATTGGGAAGAGAGCGACCGAAAAACATCTTTCATCTTTGAAAATTCAAAAACCATCGTTAACAAAGTTGATAGTCCGGATGTGGGCATGGCCTATTCCTTAAATCCCTATCAGGGTTGCGAGCATGGCTGTACGTATTGTTATGCGAGGAATGCGCATCAATATTGGGGCTACAGTGCGGGTTTGGATTTTGAACGAAAAATTATTGTAAAGAAGGATGCTCCTGCACTTTTCAAAAAATTTTTAGAGCGCAAAGGATGGGATGCCACCACAATTTCACTTTCTGGTAATACAGACTGTTATCAACCAGCTGAGCGAAAATTTCGACTAACCCGACAGCTTTTAGAAATTGCTTTGGCATATAAACAACCTATCGGGATGATTACCAAAAACGCTTTGATTTTGAGAGATATTGATATTCTTCAAGAAATGGCTAAGCTAAACCTTTGCATGGTTTATTCTTCTGTTAATAGTTTAAATGATAAACTTCGCCTTGCAATGGAACCAAGGACAGCAACGGCTAAACAGAGATTAAAGGTTGTAGAACAATTAAGTAATGCAGGCATTCCGGTTGGAGTTATGGTTGCACCGCTGGTTCCAGGTTTGAGTGACCATGAAATCCCCACAGTTTTAAAAGCCGTAGCAAATGCCGGTGCAATACGTGCGGGTTACACAATTGTTAGATTAAATGGCGCCATCGGGCAGATTTTTGAAGATTGGCTACGCAAAAATTTCCCTGATAGGTTTGATAAAGTTTGGCACATGATACAAAGTTGCCATGGCGGAAAAGTTAATGACAGCCGTTTTGGTGAGCGTATGAAAGGTGATGGAAATATTGCGCAGATGATTAGGGATAGTTTTAAATTACATTGCAGATTAAACGGACTTAATGTAAAAGAAGTTAAGTTAGACCATAGTATTTTCTGCGTTCCGGGTAGTCAAATATCATTATTCTAGTTTTTACTTGTCTGTTAGTTGATTTAAAGTTAGTTTTAAAAATGAATATTGCTTTAATAACATACGAAGATAAAGGTGCTTATGATAGTCCGACGGTTGAAAGTGAAGATGAAAAACTTCTACTATTCTTAAAAGGGAAAGGCTTAAATATTGAAATGGTAATTTGGAATGATAAAAATATTAACTGGGAGAATTATGAGCTTGCAATATTAAAATCGCCCTGGGATTATTTTGATTTATATGAAGAGTTTAAAACGTGGTTAAATCTTCTGGAAGAAAAAAACATCAGACTTCTAAATCCGATTGATGTTGTAAGATGGAATGCAGATAAGCATTATTTACGAGAAATTGAGTCGGCGGGATTAAATATTACACCGAGCATTTTTATTACCAAAGGTGAAGAAATAAACCTTAATATATTTTTTGAAAAATTTATAACAGATAAACTTATTGTAAAACCTTGTATTAGCGGTGGTGCTAAAAATACATTTAAGGTTACAATTGATAATGTTGAGGAGATTAATCAAAAGCTAAGGTTGCTTATTCAAAAAGAAGATTTTATTATCCAACCATTCCTGCCAGAAATTTTAGAAAACGGAGAATGGTCGTTTATTTTCTTTAATGGTGTTTATAGCCATACATTAGTTAAAAAAGCAAAACCCGGTGATTTTAGAGTGCAGCCAGCACATGGTGGCTCTGTACACTTACAAAATCCAGATAAAGGTTTAATAGAAATTGCAGCAGAATATGTTAAGCTTTTTGCTAAAAATTGTCTTTATGCCAGAGTTGATGGCACATTTGTAAATAATAAATTTTTATTAATGGAATTAGAACTTATCGAACCATTTTTATTTTTAAATACCTCTACTCAGAACTATGAGCATTATTATAATGCTTTAAAAGCAATGATTTAATCAATTAGCATTTTTATGGTAATTCCAGTAAATATCAAAGAAACCTATTGTTTACCAAATTCCTGCGTCCAATAGCGACCATCTTTTGCTACACCCATATCTCTAAAATTTGCATTCATAATATTTTTACAATGACCTTCGCTATTTATCCAAGCATCAAAAACAGCTTGTTCATTAGATTGTCCTGCGGCAATATTTTCTCCATAAGTTGTCCATTTGTAGCCAGCTGCCGTTATTCTATTCCCAGCACTACGACCATCTAATGAGGTATGGCTAAAATAATTATTGGTGTTCATATCCTTGCTATGGCCTAAAGCTGCAGAAGCAAGCAAATTATTCCAGTTTAAAACTATTACCGGAGGCATTGCAGTTGTACCGCAATTGCAACCTTTGCTGCGTACATCATTAATAAGTTTTAATAACAAATCATTATTTAATCCAGTAGAAACTGTTGCAATAGTATTTTTTGTAATAGTTTCTTCTTCAAAAATTACTTCGGTATTTTTTTTACATGACGTAAATAGAAGAATTATAGCGAAAACAGGGATGTAGACTTTTTTCATTTAGGGATGATTGTATCATTGCAATAATGACGATTTCTTACAATAATTAACGAAATCGTGATGTATTTATTTCACACAAGCATCTTAAACAAGAAAGCTCCCGAATTAATCGGGAGCTTTAGATATTAGTTTGAAGAGTCTTCTGCTTTAGGCTCTTCTTTTTTCTTTTCGCCTTTTTTGTGATTTACCGAAATGGTTTCTGTTTCTTTATCGTAATCGATTTCTAAAACATCACCTTCGGTTAATTCACCTTTCAAAATTTCTTCGGCAATTGGATCTTCCAGATATTTTTGAATGGCACGTTTTAATGGTCGAGCGCCGAAATTACTATCAAATCCTTTTTCTGCAATGTAATCTTTAGCATTTTCAGTTAAAGCAATTTCATAACCTAATGTATGAACGCGACCGAATAAAGCTTTAAGTTCAATGTCGATAATTCTGAAGATTTCATCTTTACCTAAATTATTAAATACAACTACATCATCAACACGGTTTAAAAACTCTGGCGCAAAAGCACGTTTTAATGCACTTTCAATTACACCGCGGCTATGTGATTCTGCCTGGTTGTTTTTTGCTGAAGTAGAGAAACCAACACCTTGACCAAAATCTTTTAGCTGACGGGCACCAATGTTCGAAGTCATGATAATGATTGTATTTCTAAAATCAACTTTACGACCTAAACTATCTGTTAATTGTCCTTCATCTAAAACTTGTAGCAAGATATTAAATACATCCGGATGCGCTTTTTCAATCTCATCTAACAAAATAACTGCATAAGGTTTTCTTCTTACCTTTTCAGTTAATTGCCCACCTTCTTCGTATCCCACGTATCCCGGAGGCGCTCCCACTAAACGCGACACCGCAAATTTCTCCATATATTCACTCATATCAATTTGAATTAGTGAATCATCACTATCAAACATGAAACGAGCCAATTCTTTTGCTAATTCTGTTTTACCTACACCAGTTGGACCTAAGAAAATAAATGAACCAATTGGTTTTTTAGGATCTTTTAATCCGGCTCTGGTACGTTGAATGGCTTTGGTCAATTTCTTAATTGCATCATCCTGACCAATAATTTTCTCTGCAACTTTATCGTACATATTCAATAGCTTTTGGCTATCTGTTTGCCCAACACGTTGCACCGGAATACCTGTCATCATTGCTACAACTTCAGCAACATTATCTTCAGAAACTTCGTAACGTTTAGTTTTAGTTTCTGCTTCCCACTCTGCTTTGGCTTTATCTAATTCTTCAATTAAATTTTTCTCTGTATCGCGAAGTTTAGCTGCTTCCTCATATTTCTGACTACGAACAACTTTGTTTTTCTCTAACTTGATATCTTCGATCTTAGCTTCAATATCAATTATGTTTTGAGGAACATGAATGTTCGTTAAATGCACTCTCGAACCTGCTTCATCCAAAGCATCAATTGCTTTATCTGGTAAAAAACGGTCAGAAATATAACGAGAAGTTAAAGTAACACAAGCCTGAATCGCCTCATCTGTGTAAGTTACACCGTGGTGTTCTTCGTATTTATCTTTTATTCTGGTTAAAATCTCAACAGTTTCATCAGGCGTAGCCGGCTCAACCATTACTTTCTGGAAACGACGATCTAAAGCACCGTCTTTTTCAATGTACTGACGGTATTCGTCTAAAGTAGTGGCACCAATACATTGAATTTCGCCCCTTGCTAATGCAGGTTTAAACATATTCGATGCATCAAGCGAGCCCGATGCGCCGCCAGCGCCAACAATTGTATGAATCTCATCAATAAATAAAATTACATCAGTAGATTTTTCAAGCTCGTTCATTACGGCTTTCATACGCTCTTCAAACTGGCCACGGTATTTTGTACCCGCAACAAGTGAAGCCAAATCTAAAGTAACTACACGCTTACCAAAAAGTACACGCGATACTTTACGTTGAACAATGCGTAAGGCTAAACCTTCTGCAATTGCAGATTTACCAACACCAGGCTCTCCAATTAGAATCGGGTTGTTCTTTTTTCTACGGGATAAAATTTGCGAAACACGCTCAATTTCCTTCTCGCGACCAACAATCGGGTCTAAACGACCTTCTTCTGCAGCCTTGGTTAAATCGCGACCGAAGTTATCTAATACCGGTGTTTTAGATTTAATATCCGAAACTTTTTTAGGTGTGCTAAAGCTTTCTTCTTCACGATAATCATCATCGCCACCCGTAGATGCGCTGTTTGAAATATCATCTCTAAAGCCATTCTTATTTACTTCAACCTCTTGTTTAAAAACATCATAAGTAACACCATATTGCAACAATATTTGCGAGGCGATGTTGTCATCATCTCTCAAAACTGAAAGCAATAAATGCTCAGTACCAATTAAATCGCTTTTAAATATTTTAGCTTCTAAATAAGTAATTTTTAAAACTTTTTCTGCCTGTTTAGTTAATGGAATATTGCCCAAATTAACGGTAACGCTCGAAGTACCGCGAACGGCATCTTCAATCGAGCGGCGCAATTTACCGGTATCAACTCCTAACGATCGTAAAATTTTTATAGCCATACCATCGCCTTCGCGGATGAGGCCTAATAATAAATGCTCGGTTCCAATGTAATCATGCCCTAAACGTAGCGCTTCCTCCCTACTAAAAGAGATTACATCTTTAACCTGTGGTGAAAATTTTGCTTCCATAATACCTTTCTTAACGGCTCGCCTCTAAACTATAAAATATATTATAAAAAGAGCACTTGCCATTTTGTTTATTTTATCAACAATTGCGCCATATAGGTTAATAAAACCCATGTATCGGCTTACATACCAAAAAATCGGGCAGTTTATTTAGCAGATTTCTCTTGTAGCAGCACAAATAAATCTGATTATAAACTGTTATTGCAGGCTTAGAAAAGAAAAAATGAATGTTACACAATCATTAAATCATTTTGTCGGTTTATTGTAAAGGATTTTTAGCACTCATTTTACTGACAAATTGTAGCTTTTAGCTAATGCAATTTACAAATTTTGACAGATAAATAAAAACAGCATGACATCATTAAACCTAAACAACCAACAAACTCGAAAGCAGCAACCAAATAAAGTTTGAGGTTATATAACTATTATACGAAAATAACCTGTAAAAAGTTGTTTTGTTTTTAGAAAAGCATTGCTATTGCTGCTATTTATGTTAGTCCCGCTAATGCTACAATCTTTTAGCGGGACATATCGTGCTCACAACATTTTAAAGTTACTGCAAGCAAAAAGGATTTTCGCTATATCGTGTTTATTAGGCAGAGCAATCTAAATATTAACATTCTACAGTAGCGTGCTGCTCTTGCTTTTTGCCAGTTAAAGTTGCACCAGCACTGGCAATAACCACTAAAGCAACTGCTAGCCATTCATAAAAGGTAAGGTATTCTTGCAAAAATACCAGACCTGAAAGTGCAGCCGCAGCAGGTTCTAAGCTCATTAAAATACTAAAAGTTTTTGCCGGCATTTTTTTAAGCGCTCCCATTTCTAAAGTAAATGGAATTGCACTTGATAGTAATGCTAATGCCAAACCCGACATCATAAATACGGGTGTTATTTTCTGAAAGAGGCCATCGAAAATTGCTACGGGCAAAACCACAGCCGATGCGAAAATCATCCCGATGCTTACTGCTTTTCCGCCGTCCATTATTTTAGATATTTTACCGCCTAATAAAATATAGCATGCCCAAAAACCGCCAGCCAATAATGCTAAAAAAACGCCCAACAGATCGATACCATTGCCACTCCATGGTGCAATTAGCGAAATGCCGACTGCGGCCAAAATCACCCATAAAAAATCTAAAATGCGTTTAGAACCTGCTATTGCTAAAACCAGCGGACCAATAAATTCTAGTGTTACACCCAAACCAAGCGGTATTCTGGATATGGCAATGTAAAATATCAAATTCATAGCACCTAAGGTTAATCCATACAATGCAACTGCTTTCCATTGCTCCTTATTCAGGTTTCTTAAATTCGGACGGTTATATATGCCTAAGATAATTGCCGATAAAACAATCCTTAAGGCAGAGGTTGAAGCTGAGCCTAGAACGGGGAAAATTCCTTTAGCAATTGCTGCACCACCTTGTACACTTAATATGGAAAAAATTACCGCCATAACAGGTGGTAAAGTAAAAGGTGCTTTAGCTTTCATTAAAAAGGATATTTCCGCAAAAGTAGTGTTTTTACTAACATTACTAAAAATATAGTTCACCAGTAAAGTCCAATAATCTTATATTGAAATGCTTATCTTTATTAAAACTAAAAACTATGTTACTATTCGCTGTTCCATTATATTTGGCTGCCTTTTTTGGCTGGTTAATTTATGCAGGTTTAATTAAGAAAAACATTAAACAGAACATGCAGTTGGTTTATATTGGTTCTTTTTTCTCTGTTATCTGGATTTTAATTGCAGCATTATCTTACAGCTAATTTTCAATAATTATATTTCGATTCGAAACTATAACTTCCTGAACCAATTTTTTCTTTTTTATCCGTTCCCGGTAAAGTTACTATTGCAGTAGCATTTACTGGCACCGTAACATTTAACTTAAATACACCATTGGCGATTGTCCATGATGATTTTATTTTACCATAAACGGTTTCCAATTCACCAGTAGCACTCGTTAGCTTCCCTCCTGGTTTTGGCGCAATTTCAAAAACTTTATAGCCAGGATTTTCTTCAATTGAACAAATACCCGCAATGTTTTTATACATCCAATCGCCTATTGCACCGTAAGCATAGTGGTTAAAAGAGTTCATATCCGCAGTTTGGAACGAACCATCTTGCTTAATTCCATCCCAACGTTCCCAAATTGTAGTAGCGCCCATTTTTACCGGATAAAGCCATGAGGGATAACTTTCTTGCAACAATAAATTATATGAAACATCCTGGTATCCAAATCTGCTGAGCACATGACATAAATAAGGTGTACCTAAAAGCCCGGTTGTAAGGTGGTTACCATAACTTTTAACATTATCAACCAAACGTTTTGCAGCCTGTTGGCGCAGATTTTCTGGAAGCATATCAAATTGTAAAGCTAAAACATAAGCGGTTTGCGTATTTGAAACAAGCTTTCCGCTAGGTGTCATATATTCTTGTACATAGGCTTTCTTAACATTATTTAAAAGCGCAGTATATTTTTTTACTTCTTCGGTTTTACCTAAAACTTTTGAGGTATTTATTAAAAGTTGAACAGAATTTGCATAAAAGGTTTGCGCAATCATGTATTTATCAGTAACCGCTGCCCTACCGTCATTATCATCATTAGGGCGATAAAAAAGCCAATCACCAAAATGGGAACCAGTATTCCACAAATTATCTTTAGCCTGACTTGCCATGTAGTCTACCCATTTTTGCATACTTTGATATTGGGTTTCTAATATATTTTTATCACCATAAGATTGGTACATAGACCATGGAATAATTGTTGCAGCATCGGCCCAACCTGCAGAGCCGGCATCACTCTGGTTAAGTACATTTGGGATAACATACGGAACGCTGCCATTAGGAAGCTGATCTGCGCTAACATCTTTCAGCCATTTCGTAAAAAATGAAGAAACATCCATATTATAAGCAGCAGTATTTGCAAATGCCTGGGCATCGCCTGTCCAGCCCAAACGCTCATCCCTTTGCGGGCAATCGGTAGGCACATCTACAAAATTTCCTTTTTGTCCCCACTGTATATTGTGTTGCAGTTGGTTTAGCAAAGAGTTTGATGTTGTAAAGTTTCCTGTTGGTGACATGCTTGAATAAACTGCTATTGCGGTAAAGTTTTCCAACTTTAATTCGCCCGGATAGCCATCCAATTTCACATATCTAAATCCCTGAAAACTAAAATGAGGTTCAAATATTTCTGTACCCTTTCCTTTTAAAATGTAGTTGTTTTGCTGCTTTGCAGAACGCAGATTTGTTGTGTAAAAATTACCATTTTTATCTAAAACTTCGGCATGGCTTAAAGTAATTTTTGTTCCTGAATTACCATTAGCGGTAACCTTTACCCAACCCACCATGTTTTGACCAAAATCTATAATAGTTTCGCCAAGTGGTGTTTTAAAAATTTTTAAGGCTTTAAATTCTTCATGTTTATTCACAGCCGGTCCGCTCATGCCAACTAATTTTTCTGGCCCATTCTCTAAAATGCGCACCTGTTTCCAATTGTCACTTTCTTTGTAACCAAGGTTATCCCAGCCATTTAATTCTTTTCGGGCATCATAGGTTTCGCCATCATATATATTGGATGCCAGAATTGGCCCGTTTGTACTTTTCCAACTATCATCACTTATCACAATTTCTTTGGTTCCATCGGTGTATTCTACATCAATTTGCAATAGCAAAGCTCTTGTATCACCATAAAATTTGCTTTGGTTAGAAAAACCAATTCTGCCTTTATACCAACCATCGCCTAATGAAACTGCGATAACGTTTTGCCCTTTTTTAAGGGTAGTTATTGGATAAGCCTGATACTGGATATGATTTTTATAACTGGTCCAGCCGGGTGTGAAATAATCACTGCTAATTCTTGCACCGTTTAAATTCGCTTCATATAATCCTTTTGCTGTAATGTAAGCTGTAGCAGATTTTACATCCTTTTTAAGTGCAAATTCCTTACGTAAAAACGGACTTATGGAAGAAGTGTCCTTTCCTTGAACAGTAATCCATTTTGCTTGCCAATCTTCGGGCTTTAAACCGGTTTGAAAATATTTTATTTCAGACCAGACCGAAGTATTTCCATGATTATCTTTTAAACGAACCTGCCAAAAATATTTTGTTTTGGATGCTAATTTTTCGCCATTATAACGAACAAATACCGATTGTTGGTTTGCGTCTGATTGCTGCCATATAATTTTTTTAAATGATGGGGTATTTGAAACACGGATATCATAATGGGTTTGATATGTATTCTTTTTGTTAGAATTGATTTTCCAACTGAAGCCGGGTTTTGCGTTATCAATATTAAGCGGATTATCCAACATATCGATGGTTAAATCGTAAGCAGATAATTTTTGTGCGAATGTTTGAATAGAAGATAAAATTAAGCTTAAGCAAAAAATAAAAGAGTAAAATTTTAGGGATTGGCTCATAACAAGTAATTGATTTACAATGCAAAGTATTAATAAAATTGCTAAATCACTACTTGTTATTTAGCGTATATTATCCGAAAGGAATATTAAACCAACTAGCCTAACACTATTATAGCTTTTTAAAATTGGCATAATTTGGGGCTTCGACTGCCACTAATTTGGTTATGCTTTAAGATAACGTTGTAATTATTGAAGTAAGCTATTTCGAATAACACAACTTATTAAAAAGCATGTTTTATAAGCTGAAACATGCTTTTTTTATGGATATCATTTAAATCAGATTGTTAGCTAAATAGATTTAGAAACTACTTTTTTATAGGCTCGTTGTTTCTATCTTTGCGGGTGTTGAAGCCATTCTGCACTTCAAATTAATAAAGATGGCATCAAAAGAAAATTTATTTTAAATACTTTAAAAAACAAGCATGTCTGACGAGAAGATAATATTTTCAATGGCTGGAGTAAATAAGATTTATCCACCACAAAAACAAGTTTTAAAAAATATCTATTTATCATTTTTTTACGGTGCCAAAATCGGTGTTATCGGTTTAAATGGCTCTGGTAAATCATCTTTACTAAAAATTATTGCTGGTTTAGATAAGGCTTATCAAGGAGAAGTTGTTTTCTCTCCGGGTTATTCTGTGGGTTATTTAGCTCAGGAACCAATCCTCGACCCAGAAAAAACTGTACGTGAAATTGTTGAAGAAGGTGTTGCTGAAGTAACCGCAATTTTAAAAGAATACGAAGAAATTAATGAGGCATTTGGTTTAGAGGAAAACTACTCTGACCCTGATGCGATGGATAAATTGATGACCAAACAAGGAGAGCTTCAAGATAAAATTGATGCTTTAGGTGCCTGGGAAATTGATTCCAAATTGGAAAGAGCAATGGATGCCTTACGTTGTCCTGATCCTGAAACCAAAATTGGCGTATTATCAGGTGGTGAGCGTCGTCGTGTTGCAATGTGCCGCTTGCTTTTACAACATCCGGATGTTTTATTATTGGATGAGCCTACCAACCACCTGGATGCTGAAAGTATTGATTGGTTAGAGCAGTTCTTACAAAATTATGAAGGCACAGTTATCGCAGTTACCCACGATAGGTATTTCCTTGACAATGTTGCTGGATGGATTTTAGAGTTAGATCGTGGTGAAGGTATTCCGTGGAAAGGAAATTACAGCAGCTGGTTAGAGCAAAAAGCAAAACGTTTATCTCAGGAAGAAAAAACGGAAAGCAAACGCCAGAAAACTTTGGAGCGTGAGCTGGAATGGGTACGTATGGCGCCAAAAGCCCGCCACGCAAAATCTAAAGCACGTATTGCCAATTACGATAAATTAGCTTCGGAAGATGGAAGGGAAAGAGAAGAAAAATTAGAGCTCTTCATACCTGCCGGACCACGATTAGGTAATGTTGTAATAGAGGCAACAAATGTTACAAAGGCATACGGAGATAAAGTTCTTTTTGATAATTTAAACTTTGCACTTCCGCCAGCAGGAATTGTAGGTATTATTGGCCCGAATGGCGCTGGTAAAACCACACTTTTCCGTTTAATTACTGGCCAGGAAGAAGCCGATAACGGAACGTTCCGTGTTGGTGAAACTGTTGAATTAGGCTATGTAGACCAGATGCACAACGATTTGGATGCGGATAAAACTGTTTATGAAAACATCACCGATGGTTTAGATAACATCCAATTAGGCAACAAAGCTGTTAACGGACGTGCTTATGTTTCAAAATTTAACTTTAACGGCGGCGACCAGCAGAAAAAAGTTGGTATACTTTCTGGCGGAGAACGTAACCGCGTACACTTAGCGATTACATTGAAAAAAGGCGCCAACGTACTTTTACTGGATGAGCCAACCAATGACATCGATGTTAATACATTACGTGCCTTGGAGGAAGCTTTAGAAAATTTTGGTGGTTGCGCTGTAGTAATTAGTCACGATAGATGGTTTTTAGATAGAATTTGTACCCACATTTTAGCTTTCGAAGGTAATTCTGAAGTTTACTTTTTCGAAGGAAATTATTCTGATTACGAAGAAAACAGAAAAAAACGTTTGGGTGATGTTACACCGAAACGCATTCGCTATAAAAAATTAGGTTAATAAAAAACTCCCGATGAAAATCGGGAGTTTTTTTATGCTACTTACCTATAGTTTTTCTAATGGCTTCGTCAGTTATTACTTCCATAACCTTATAACCTGCTAAACTTGGATGAACGCCATCGGTGGTATATTCTGCCTTTTGTCCGTTTCTTTCATCCGCCAAAGGCGAAAAATAATCTAAAATTGTTAAATTTTCTTTATCGGCGTAAGCAACAATTTCTTCATTCAAAGAGATAATTTGTTCAGCAACATTCTTTAAGCTTTTATTCCAAGGATATTCGTAAATAGGCAAATACTTGCAAAGAATAACTTTAATGCGATGCTTCTTTGCCAGTTCAGTCATGCTTTTTATATTATCCAAAATTATCTTGTTAGAAACATGACCTTTATTTCCTGCTAAATCATTACTACCAGCTAAAATAATTACTGCTTTAGGTTTTAAATCAATAACGTCTTGCCTAAACCTAATCAAAAGTTGTGGCGATAATTGTCCGCTAATTCCCCTATCTACGTAAGCATTTTTAATAAAATATTCAGGGTCTTTCTGTTTCCAAAACTCAAAAATAGAGCTGCCTAAAAAAATAACTCGCTTCTCTCCTTTTTTTGGCAAGCCAATTTCAGAATTTTCCTTTTTATATTTTGATAAGTTAGCCCAATCATCAGAAAAATCTTCTTTTGCGGTTTGAGCAAATGAGGAATTGATGGCGAGAACAAGAAAAAAGACCGCTAATTTTATTTTCATGATTTGGGATTGAATCGCTAAAAACTATTTCTTTTCTTCTCTCGGACCTCTTTTATAAATTACCAAACCATTTAAAAAGTTTCTTAAAATCTGATCGCCACAAGGCTTAAAATTTTCATGGTCATCATTGCGGAAAATATCACCTAACTCAGCTTTGGTTACTTTAAAACCTACCAAATCGCAAATGGTAATAATATCTTCAGTTTTTAATGAAAGTGCTACTCTCAGTTTTTTTAATATATCGTTATTGCTCATGTTTTAATTTTGAATGAATGAATTTTGAATGATTGAATCGCTAACTTGTTTGTCTTTTTTTCCAATGAACCAATGAACCAATGAACCAATGAACCAATGAACCAATGAACCAATGAACCAATGAACCAATGTACCAATGAACCAATGTACCAATGAACCAATGAACCAATTAACTCGCCACAGCTATCTTCATTTTTTTGCCTTTAATTTTTTCTCCGCTAAGTATATTTAAAAGATTTTCTACTTTATCTCGTTTTACGGCAATATAACTTGATGTATCCTTAACCTCAATCAGGCCTAAATCATCTTTCTGCAACTTGCCTTTTTGCAAAAATAAACCAACAATATCAATTTTATTTATTTTATCTTTTTTACCGTAAGATAGATAAAGCGTAATCCATTCACTTGATTTTGGCAATCTGTATGAATCAGTTAAATCTTCCTCATCAATGTTTTCTGGTAAATATTTATAATTCTCTTCTTCAGTTAACATGGCATAAGCCGTACCTTTTGCATTCATTCTTGCTGTTCGCCCGTTTCTATGGATGTAGGCATCCTCTGTGTATGGCAATTGGTAATGAACTATATGTTCAACTTCTGGAATATCCAATCCACGAGCGGCCAAATCAGTTGTTATCAAAATCCTTAAACTACCGTTTCTAAACTTAAGTAACGATTTTTCGCGTTCATCTTGCTCCATCCCACCATGAAAAACCTCATGTTCTAAACCCTGCTCAAAAAGCAGATCACTAATTCTATCTACGGTTTCACGGTGATTACAGAAAACCAAAGTGTTCTTATCACCAATTTTAGTTAAAAGTTTAAAAAGGAATTCGAGCTTGTCGGCAGCCGGCACCGTTACTTTTTTTAATTTTAAATCAGGCTTAACATCTTTATTCGCTGAAAAATCTATCTCAACTGGTGCATTTATCTTTACGAAAGAGGGAATTTCATCCATTTTAGTGGCTGAAGTAAGAATTCTTTCTTTGAGAGATAAAAGAGACTTAATGATGTAAGACATATCGGCCTCAAAGCCAAATTCCAGCGATTTATCGAATTCATCTAAAACCAAAGTTTCAATCATAAACTCGTCAAAATTTTGATATTCGAGGTGATAGGCAATTCGTCCGGGTGTTCCAATTAAAACAGAAGGCGCATGACTTAAATTATTTTTTTCTGTTCGAACAGAATGCCCTCCATAACAGCAATTTACCTTAAAAGCTGTGCCCATCTGCTTAAAAACCTGTTCAATTTGCAAAGCCAGTTCCCTTGATGGCACCAAAATAAGTGCCTGCACACCTTTCGCAGTAGGCTTGAGCTTAGAAATTAACGGTAACAAAAATGCAAGCGTTTTGCCTGAACCTGTTGGTGCAATCAAAACAATATCTTTAGCCAATTTTGAAGCCTCGAGAGCTGCCTTTTGCATCTCATTTAAAGCGGTAATGTTTAATCTTTTTAGCGCATGTTCTACCATTACGCCAAAGATAAGCATTTACAATTTTGCTAACTACAGATAAGAGTTTTAGAAAATTTTCTTTAACCTTCTGATAAATGAAACGCTGAGTTTCTTTTCTAACAACAGGAGCATTTGCCCTCTTTTAGACATTGAGCTTATAACTTTCTCATTAACAGCATCAACTGATGACCTAATTTTCTCAGCTAAATCACCGGTAAATTTATTAGCCCTACTGTGTTGTAACAATTGCAATTCTTGAATAAGTTCTGCTTTCATGGCAATAAGATTTTAAAATGTATTATATAATACAAACGCTTATTAAAATAAAATTGTTGCAAATATTTTAAAACGGCTTAAAAATTATAACTAACTTGTTGATAACTAATATTTTGTTAGCAAATAAACAACTTTTTATTAATGAATATTTAACGTTCATCTCTTAATTTTATAAAAACCAGATTACCATTTGCTTCCAAAAGATAAACTTTTGGAATTAAACTCAAAATACCACAACTATGACCTGGAAGAAATTTAGTGGCGAAGTAATCCAAACGAGCATCCTCGAAGAAGTAGAACAAGCAATTATCAGAGAAACAGAAAATGGCTACAAACTTAAAGTTTGTATTGGTACAGATTCTCAAGTTAAAGGAACAACAACCGATTTTGCAACTGTTATCGTTTTATTGAGAGAACATCACGGTGGTTTCATGTACATCCACCAGGAAAAATCTACTCAGCAAGTAAGTATTAAAGAACGCATGCTGATGGAAGTTCAAAAGTCGATAGAAACGGCTTATTCCATTTGCGATTTGCTTGATATTTATGATGTTGCTTTGGAAGTGCATGCAGATATTAATACCAATCCATCATTTAAGTCGAACAAAGCATTAAATGATGCAATGGGCTACATATTAAGTATGGGTTTTATTTTTAAGGCGAAACCAGAAGCATTTGCAAGCTCGACATGTGCAGATAAAATGGTGCACTAAATAAGTAGAACATAAATTTACAGAAACAACAACAAAATATACTTTTTGCTGTTTAGCTATAAATTTAAAATTGAAAACTTACCGCATAGAATTTACTCAAAAAATCCCAGTGGATATGGATACCGCATGGGATTTCTTTTCATCGCCCTTAAATTTGGCTGAAATTACGCCCGAAAGCATGACATTTGATGTTACTTCACCTATAAAGAAGGATGAAAAAATGTTTCCGGGTATGATTATCACTTATAAGGTTTCGCCATTATTAGGTATAAAACTAAACTGGATGACTGAAATAACGCATGTAAAAGATAAGGAATACTTCATCGACGAGCAGCGTTTTGGTCCTTTTGCATTTTGGCACCATCTTCATCGTTTCGAAGCCATTGATGGCGGCGTTTTAATGCATGATATTTTACACTACGCAATTGGTTATGGCTTTATCGGAACAATAGCCAATGAAATCATGGTTTCAAAAAAAATTAACGAGATATTCAGCTTCCGATATAAGAAAGTTGAAGAACTATTTGGCAAAATTTAAGATTTTACCATTTTTTAGTAGAAATACTTTGTGCCTTTTTGGGTTGATTTTCGACCTGAACTGTAGCCAAAGTCTTTTTAAAATTTTCGCCCAGGCTGGTCGCTTTTGAGTAAACACTTTCTAAAATATCTTTCCATGTTCCGGCAGATAGTTTTCCAGGTGCTTTCTCTAATGGTGTGGCAATATTTGTAGTGGCCACATAGTTTCCATACCTATTTCTATTATAAGGAATGTATTCCAAATCAGTAATCCAATAACGGTATTTTCCTTCTCTAGCCTCAAAATTAAAAACATAATTAACTTCTCCGCTTGGATGCGAAGCCACCAAAATGGTTTTATCAATTATCATTTTACCATTTGAAGTTACAGAACTATCAGTTTTGGTAGATTTTGTAAAAGATTTTTTATTCGATTTTATGAATCGCTCAGCTCTGCTTACCAAACTGTCCTTACCAACTTTCGTTTCAACAACTTCATAGTGCACATATTTTCCGCGTTCATCTACAGTAAATTGTTTTTGTTGTGCAAACGCACTTGATAGGAGGATTGAGAAAAGTAGAATCAGGCTGTATTTCATAATAAATAAAGATAATAAAAAGCCGCCGGCTTAAATTAACCGGCGGCATTATTTGGAGAGAAACTATTCTTTTAAAAAGCGTAAACCGCAGCTAAAGAAAACTGACCAGCATTTGGAGCAGCACCACCGGTTTTGTTTAAAAATGGTTTATCGCCATTATGATCTAACCTAACCTCAGGTATAAAGGTTAAACCGCCAGATTTTATATTTGCTGTTAAAGTTAAGCCTGTATAAGCAGTACCAGGAGTTGCGCCAACATCTTTATTTTTAAAATATTCACCTCTTAAACCTAAGGTTACCGCATCAGCAACTGCTACCTGCGGGTATAAAGCCACACCTGCATAACCGCCTGCATCATCAGCCATATCATAATTTGCTGCATTTAAACCTAATTTAAAAGCTTTTGTAATTTGGTATGAAGTGGTTAAATCTACAATGGTACCATAACCGTATGGGTCTGCACCTGTTAAAGCATTAATATAAGCGGTCCAACCCTCAACCGGCGAAATCATTAATTGGCCACCAACACTAGATACACCTCTTGTGGCACTATATAAATTCCAATCGTTAAACAATCCGGCCATTAAACTAACTTTATCAGAAAATTTATAGGTTGCTTTAATACCAGCATTTTGGAATGGACCATTAGTAAAAAGGTAAGAAGTTGAGTAGTTAAAATTTCCTACCGGAGAAATAACTTCATAACCTATAAATGTACCCATGTAACCTGCAGTCATGGCAAACTTATCCGAAAAATCGTAGTTAACGTATAAATTTTGGATATGGAATGACGAACCATTAGCGGCTGCATCTGGAATAGATTGAGATTGACCTCTGGGACCAAAAGAAATCTCACCAACGAAAGATGCTTTGCCAGTTTTTTTCTTCAACACTAAATCTAGCATCCCTAAAGAAACTGAATTGTGATCAGAAACAAAAGATGTTGGAATGTTTGGTCTTTTCGCAAAATCGTATTTATAGTAGGTATCTACCGATCCTGAAAATTCTAGTGGCGACGTGGGAGTTTCTTGAGCCAGGGCACACGTAGTGCATGCCATACCAAATATGGCTGATAATAATTTTTTCATGTTTGAGCTATGAATGTGTTTAGATAATATTTAATGCTTTTTAAAGGGCTTCCTGAGCAGGCGCATGATTTGAAATGTATGCTGCTCTTTCATCAACCAATAATGTACCTTGTGTATATTTCTCATCATGTTGAGATGCATCAAGACCCATTTCCTCTTCCTCATCTGACACTCTGATTGGATTGATAAGGTTAACTAATTTGAAGATTACAAATGATACAACGAAACTGAATGCGATTACAATTACGGCGCCTTTTAGCTGCGTAATAAAGAATGCTGGATTACCATATAATAAACCATCGGCTCCGGCTGCATTAACTGTTTTAGTTGCAAAAATACCAGTTAATAACATACCAACAATACCACCAACACCATGGCAAGGGAAAACGTCTAATGTATCATCTAAACTGGTTTTTTGTTTCCATGAAACAACAAGGTTAGAAATTACTGCAGCAATTACACCAATAAAAATGCTTGATGGAATACTAACAAAACCTGCTCCAGGTGTAATGGCAACCAAGCCTACAACAGCACCGATACAGAAACCTAAAACTGAAGGTTTTTTACCTCTTGCCACATCGAAAAACATCCAGGATAATCCTGCTGCACCTGCAGCTGTATTTGTAGTTAAGAAAGCTGAAACGGCTAAACTACCTGCACCTAGTGCAGAGCCTGCATTAAAACCGAACCAACCAAACCATAATAAACCTGTACCAATTAATACATAAGGAATATTTGCCGGCGGAACTTCTTTATGCTCTAAGTGAGATTTTCTACGTTTTAAAACTAATGCTCCGGCTAATGCAGCCATACCAGCAGAAATGTGTACTACTGTTCCGCCTGCAAAATCCAATACACCCATTTTTAACAAGAAACCTTGTGGATGCCAGGTCCAGTGCGCTAATGGCGAATAAACAAAAATTGCGAATAAAACGATGAATAAAATATACGATGTAAAACGGATACGTTCTGCAACGGCGCCAACAACTAAGCCTGGTGTAATAATGGCAAACATTAATTGAAAAACTGCAAATAAAGAAAGCGGAATAGTTAAATCGGCACCACCCTGAAGATGTGGAGCGCCAGAATTTACGCCTTTAAAGAAGAAGAAGGTTGATGGGTCACCTATAAAGCCACCGATAGTATCTCCAAAAGCTAAACTAAAACCTACAACTATCCATAATACTGTAATAACACCTGCTGCAACCACACTTTTAATCATGGTTGATAAAACATTTTTACGATGAACCATACCTCCGTAAAAGAATGCAAGGCCTGGTGTCATTAAAAATACTAAAGCAGCAGCAATTAAAATGAAAGCGATATCTGGTCCGCTATATTTTCCTTCATCAAAATTAGGAAGTAGAGGAACAAATAGCGACAAAACTGCGAAAACCATTAGAATAACGAATGGCGCATACTGTTTTACTAAAATTTTACCCATAGTTTTAAGTTTATTTTGTTTGGTTTAATAAATATTATATTATTTTCATAATTGTTTCCCTAAAAGTACGACATATTGTAATTTTTACACTATTAAATCAAATATTTTTAACAAAAACTGCAAATTTTTATAAAAACAATTAAATAATGTTGTTAAAAATGATATATATCTAAAAAAGAGTAAATTTTATTAAGGTATTTTACGAAAAATAAAAACGAGTTATTTTTATAAATTATAGAATTTTAACAGATTTATGTGAGAAATTATCATCAAAAACATCTTTAAAACAAAAAAACCCGCAAATTTTGCAGGTTTTATTAATTTTTAAGATAAAATTCTAAATATTCTCAAAATATTGAGAACCTTGAATAACGCCTCTTTTTTCAATCTCTTTATCCATATAGGTTTGAATTGCTGATTTATTTAAGCCCCAATTGGGCGCAATCAGCAAATCCCAGTCAGAAATTCCAAAAAGTCTTTGAATTACGATGTCAGGCCTTAATAATGGAATCAGTTCGCAAAGCAAATCTGTGTATTCCTCGAGTGTAAACAGTTTAAAAGGTTGCTTTTTATATTTAGCACCCATTATTGAGCCTTCTACAACATGTAAATGGTGAAACTTCACAAATTTTATCTGCGGAAAACGGTTTATTTCATAAATATAGCCTTTCATCATTTCCCGGGTTTCCCATGGGAAACCAAAAATGGTATGCACACATAAATCAAGTTTGCTGTTTTCTAACAATTTTACCGCTTCTACAAATTCGCCGTGACTACAGCCTCTATTTATTTGGTTTAAGGTTTCATCATAAATAGATTCCATGCCCATTTCTAAATCTACATCAAACCTATCGGTGTAACTTTCTAATAAAGCTACCTTTTCGGCGTCAATACAATCGGGGCGTGTGCCAACAGCAAAACCCACAATATCTTCGGTATTTATAGAAAGGGCTTCATCGTACATCATCTTTAAATAATGTACTGGCGCATAGGTATTTGTATTTGGCTGGAAATAAACAATAAACTTATCGGCCCGATAGTTTTTTTTAGCTCTATCCATACCAACAGCAAGCTGATCTTTTATACTTGGATTTTTACGGGAAGGTTCGGGTGTAAAGGAATCTACATTACAATAGGTACAACCACCGTAACCTTTGCTTCCATCTCTATTTGGGCAAGTAAAGCCACCATCAACAATTACTTTAAATACGCGTTGCCCATTATATTTTTCCCGCAAATGTATACCGTAATTCTTGTAACCTTTTATCCCTAAATCTACTTGTGTTCCCATTGCTGCAAAAATACAAATAAGAATCGGGCTTTATTTACTACTAGAATTATTTGAAGCTTAAATGATTTTATAAAAGTATTAATGTTACTCACTTGATTTACCTTTCGCATTTGCCAGGTTTTAAAACTGAGTTATTTGCAAAACAATAACCAATCTAAACCCGACCGGCAG
The DNA here is from genome assembly GCF_920984665.1 of Pedobacter sp. Leaf170. Classification (GTDB taxonomy): domain Bacteria; phylum Bacteroidota; class Bacteroidia; order Sphingobacteriales; family Sphingobacteriaceae; genus Pedobacter. The sequence goes on along the minus strand of NZ_CAKLBP010000008.1, from coordinate 130,632 downwards.
CGGTATGCCGATTTTTCTTCGGCATTTAGCAAAGGGCGGGACTAGCGAAACCGATGGACACAGAACCTTGATTTTCTAAAAATTTTAAAATAAAAAAAAGCTGTCTCAAAAAGATTTGTTTTGCTTGATTAGGCCAATTGTCTATCGGACAGTCGTCATTCCCAATTTAATTGGGAATCTTAAAGCGAATTGTATAGTGCTTTAGGATTCCCGAATACTCGGGAATGACGAGAAAAGAAATAGGATTTACGTGTTTTTTCTATTTATAAATAAATAAACGGGTACGCCCAACAATACAATTATTAGTCCGGGCCAAGTATACTGTTGTTTATATATTAATAGCAGAATGCAAAATGCAGTTCCAATTAGTAAATAAATAATTGGTGTAACCGGGTACAGCCATGTTTTGTAAGGTCTTTCTAAATCTGGTTTTTTGAACCTTAAATAGATTACGCCAAATACGGTAATCATATAGAACAGTACAATAACGAAAGATATCATATCTAAAAGGTTACCGTATTGTCCGCTTAAACACAATACCGATGCCCAAATGCCTTGCATCCAAAGCGATTTTGCCGGAACTCCATTTTTATTATTGTTAATAGCGGCTTTAAAAAACATTCCATCTTTAGCCATAGTCTGGAAAACTCTTGAGCCTGCCAATACAATTCCATTAACGCAGCCAAATGTAGAAATCATAACCAAAACGGCGATGACAATTGTACCAACTCCGCTACCAAAAATCTGCTCAGAAACGACCACAGCAACCCTATCATTAACTGCAAAGGCAATTCCATCTCTATCTAAATTACTTAGGTAAACAAAGTTGATTAATAGATAAAGTATCATCACCGCAGATGTGCCCAGTACCATTGCCCTTACAACATTCTTTTTGGGATTATCGATTTCGCCAGAAACAAAAGTCACATTTTCCCAGGCTACGCTTGAAAATACAGAACCTACCATTGCAGCGGCTATACCTCCCATTACCGTCATTCCGGTGATTGATTCCCAGCCGGCTTTGGTAAAACTTCCGCCCATATCGGTTTTAAGGTTATTAAATGCATCCCAACCAAAAGCCATGTTGCCAGACCAAAAGTTGGTTTTAACTAACAAAAACCCTAAAATAATTAAGCCCAGTAAGGCTACAATTTTAGAGCCTGTAAAAATATTTTGCAGCCATTTGCCACTTTCCACACCTTTAGTATTTATGTAGGTAAGCAGTAAAATTACGCCGATGGCTAAAATTTGTATCCAGGTGATTTTGTAACTACCGCTTTGAAATAGAGGATCAGCATCATTTAAGGCTGGAATTAAATAGGCCGTAAATTTGCCGAAAGCAACAGCAACGGCAGCGATTGTTCCGGTTTGAATTACGGTGAACATGCCCCATCCGTAAAGAAATCCCATCATTTTGCCGAAAATTTCTTTTAAGTATGTGTACTGACCACCCGCTTTTGGAAAGATAGCAGAGAGCTCGCCATAAGAGATTGCAGCGGCAACGGTCATTACACCGGTTATTAACCAAACTACAATTAACCAATAACCAGAGCCTAAGTTTCTCATGATATCGGCGCTTACGATAAATATACCGCTTCCAATCATTGAACCCATAACAAGCATTATGGCATCAAAAAGGCCAAGCTTTTTCTTAGCAGGCTCATTGCCCTCAAATTTTTCCATCTTTAGTTTTTTCGGTTTTTGGTTTAGTTGTGGCTAAATTATTTAAAAAAAACAATTCTAAGGGCTTAAACATGTATTATTTTGCTTGATAAAATATTATACTATATGGTTGTGAAATTATTAATCATAAGAAAAAATATTTATTAACTTGCTAAATAATAACCAAATGAAACGATAAGGTTAGTGTTTTTATGAGGAAAGCAACGATCTGAAATTTGAGTATTATGCAACTAAATCAATAACCAAATATTAAACTATGAATTTTTTACAAGAGAACCTTATTTACACCATCCCGGTTCTTGGGCTTATCGGGATAATTGTTATGATGATTAAAAGTGCCTGGGTGAGCAAGCAAGATGCCGGCGACAAAAACATGCAGGAGCTTGCAGGTTACATAGCCGATGGTGCAATGGCATTTTTGAAAGCCGAATGGAGAGTATTAAGTATTTTTGCTGTATTTACCGCAGCCTTATTAGCCTACTCAGGAACGATAACAGAAATTAATGGGGTACCCATGCATTCGAGCTGGATTATTTCAATTTCATTTTTAATTGGTGCCTTTTTCTCGGCATTTGCCGGATACATAGGCATGAAAGCTGCAACCAAAGCAAATGTTAGAACCACACAAGCAGCCAGAACCAGCTTAAAACAAGCTTTAAAGGTAAGTTTTACAGGCGGAACGGTGATGGGTTTAGGCGTTGCCGGATTAGCTGTTTTGGGTTTGGGAGGCTTATTTATTGTATTTCTATCTTATTTTGATGTTATTGGCGCAGATGGTGCCGTTAGCGTAATCAATATGAAAACCGCCATTGAAGTTTTAACAGGCTTTTCTTTAGGCGCTGAATCTATTGCCTTATTTGCCCGTGTTGGTGGTGGTATATACACCAAAGCTGCCGATGTTGGCGCAGATTTAGTTGGGAAAGTTGAAGCGGGAATCCCAGAGGATGATGTGCGTAACCCTGCAACTATTGCCGATAACGTAGGCGATAACGTGGGTGATGTTGCCGGAATGGGCGCCGATTTATTTGGCTCCTACGTTGCTACAATTTTAGCTACAATGGTTTTAGGGCAGGAAATTTCTGTTACGGATAATTTTGGAGGTATGTCTCCTATCTTATTGCCAATGGTGATTTGTGGTTTAGGTATTATCTTTTCCATCATCGGTACCTGGTTTGTAACCATAAAAGACGAAAAATCGAATGTCCAAAATGCACTAAATTTAGGGAACTGGTCATCTATTTTGATAACGGCCGTTTCATCATTTTTTATTGTAAAATGGATGTTGCCAGAAACACTAAACCTGCGTGGTTATGAGTTTTCGAGCATGAATGTGTTTTATGCAATTATGGTGGGCTTAGTTGTAGGTACAATTATGAGTATTGTTACCGAATATTATACAGCAATGGGCAAAGGCCCGGTAAATTCAATTATTCAACAATCTTCTACCGGCCATGCTACAAATATAATTGCAGGTTTATCTGTTGGCATGAAATCTACAGTAATTCCTATTCTGGTTTTAGCTGGCGGTATCATGTCTTCTTATTATTTTGCTGGATTATATGGAGTTGCCATAGCGGCAGCGGGTATGATGGCCACAACAGCAATGCAATTAGCCATTGATGCTTTCGGGCCAATTGCAGATAATGCCGGCGGTATTGCCGAAATGAGCCAATTACCACCTGAAGTTCGTGAACGTACCGATAATTTAGATGCAGTAGGAAATACAACTGCGGCTACAGGTAAAGGATTTGCAATTGCATCAGCAGCATTAACTTCGTTAGCATTATTTGCTGCATTTGTTGGTATTGCAGGCATTACCGCAATTGATATTTATAAAGCCCCGGTTTTAGCAGGTTTATTTGTAGGCGGTATGATTCCTTTTATATTTTCTGCACTTTGTATTCAGGCTGTTGGTAAAGCAGCCATGGATATGGTACAAGAAGTTCGTCGCCAGTTCCGTGAAATTCCGGGAATTATGGAATACAAAGCCAAACCAGAATATGAAAAATGTGTTGCCATCTCTACAAAAGCATCTATTCGCGAAATGATGATGCCGGGTGCAATCGCTTTGATAACTCCTGTAATCATTGGTTTTACCTTCGGACCAGAAGTTTTAGGCGGATTGTTAGCCGGCGTTACCGTAACAGGCGTTTTAATGGGGATATTTCAGAGTAATGCAGGCGGTGCCTGGGATAATGCTAAAAAATCTTTTGAACAAGGCGTAATGATTAATGGAGAAATGCATTATAAAAAATCAGAACCGCACAAAGCTTCTGTAACAGGCGATACCGTTGGCGATCCATTTAAAGATACTTCCGGACCTTCGATGAACATTTTAATCAAATTAATGTCGATAGTTTCATTGGTAATTGCACCATACATTGCAGTTAAGGCCGTAAATACAACACAAAAGCTAGAAGTTAGGAAGGAAATGAGAATTGAGCAAAAAACTGATGCTTCTAGCAATACCATAACAGATACTTTGATTAATACAACCGACACTTTAGGCCGTTAGTTGTAAAATCGTAGATATAAATGGAATGTAAAGGGATTTTTTAAAAAAATCCCTTTTACTTTTTGGTAATTTTTATTTAGGTTTACCGCTTATTATCATAAATCAACAAACAAACACTAAACAAATTATGAATCTAAAAAAGCCTATTGATGTGCTTATAGCAGAATCTGCTGAAAGTGGTGAGGGCACACTCAAACGTACACTAAGCAGTACGAGCCTTGTTGCGTTGGGTATCGGTGCTATTATTGGGGCAGGTTTATTCTCTTTAACAGGTATCGCTGCAGCTGACCATGCTGGTCCTGCGGTAACATTATCATTTGTATTGGCAGCAGTTGGCTGTGCTTTCGCTGGCTTATGTTATGCAGAGTTTGCATCAATGATTCCTGTTGCGGGTAGTGCTTATACATATTCTTACGCAACCATGGGCGAATTTATGGCATGGGTTATCGGTTGGGATTTAGTATTGGAATATGCCCTTGGAGCTGCCACAGTAGGTGTTTCCTGGTCAGGATATTTCAATAAGTTACTTCACGAATTCGGAATGCAGATGCCCCTCTCTTTATCAAAATCTTTTGCTGAGGTAGATGGCGGTGGAATTAACCTTCCGGCTGTGGTAATCGTTTCCCTTTTATCATTAATGCTAATTAGAGGAACCAAAGAATCTGCAAGCCTTAATAACATTTTAGTTATTGTAAAAGTAGCTGTAGTAATTATTTTTATTACGCTTGGGTGGAAATTCATCAATCCTGCTAACCACACGCCATATATTCCAGAAAACACTGGTGTTAAAGGTGAATTTGGTATTTCAGGTATTGCAGCCGGTGCAGCATTAGTATTCTTTGCTTTTATCGGTTTTGATGCAGTATCAACTGCAGCTCAGGAAGCTAAAAATCCTCAAAAAGGTATGCCAATTGGTATTTTGGGTTCATTGGTGGTGTGTACAATCCTTTACGTTTTATTCGCACACGTAATGACAGGTTTAGTACCGTTCTCAGTATTTAAAGGTGATGCTTCTCCTGCCGCAACAGCATTTAAAGTTACAGGTTACGGCTGGTTACAAATGGGTTTAATCATTGCTATTCTTGCTGGTTATACTTCAGTAATTTTAGTAATGTTAATGGGCCAGTCACGTGTATTCTATACAATGTCTAAAGATGGTTTATTACCTAAATTCTTCAGCAGCATTCATTCAAAATTCAGAACTCCATTTAAAACAAACTTATTCTTCATGGTTTTTGTGAGTATTTTTGCAGGTTTTGTTCCGGTAACAGATTTAGGCCACATGGTATCTATAGGTACATTGTTCGCCTTTTCTTTAGTTTGCATCGGCGTAATGTTATTGCGTAAAACTGACCCGGATAGACCTCGCCCTTTCAGAACGCCATTAGTTCCATTTGTGCCAATTATGGGTATTGTTGTATGTGTTTATCTAATGTCTTCATTACCAATTGAAGCTTGGATTAGACTTGCAATTTGGATGGGATTAGGTGTTGCAATCTACTTCTTATATGGTAAGAAAAATTCGGTATTAGGAAATAAAGGTATTGTTGTTGAACCAACAGACCCACCTAAACCACAGTTATAAATTAAATAAATTTTTTGAGCCCCGAATTTATCGGGGCTTTTTTTATGCTAATAATTTCGTTAGGGATTTATTTGCTCTAACTTTGAAAAAAATTTTCGATGAATCATCATTTAACAATCAAAATGCGTTACCTGCTCATTTTACTTACTGTATTCCTGTTTTCTTCCAGGGTATTGGCGCAAAGAACAATAAATGATGTTATGGATTCTACCACGGTAAACCATTTGCTAATCATATCAAAAAAATACGGTTCACTTTCTTTCAGCGGATATTTACAACCTCAATTTCAGCTTGCACAATCCAATGGAACACAAGCCGAATACCAAGGTGGAAATTTTGGGGAAAACACAAGCAATCGTTTTAGATTAAGAAGAGGAAGGCTTAGAGCCGATTACATGCTTTTAACAGATGAGGGCGCACCATCAACTTATTTTGTACTTCAATTTGATGGAACAGAACAAGGTGTTGCAGTGAGAGATTTCTGGGGCAGATACTATGAAAACAAATGGAAGTTTTTATATGTCACCCTAGGCTTATCCGGCCGCCCGTTCGGTAACGAACTTCAATTATCTTCATCTGTGCGTGAAGCACCGGAACGAGGACGAATGTCGCAAATTTTAATGAAAACTGAACGTGATTTAGGCGTAACATTTACTTTAAACCCTAGATGGAAAGGTGCAAAGCTGAAAAACTTTGTATTTGATTTAGGCATTTACAACGGGCAAGGATTATCCGGACCAGCCGAATTTGATAACAGCAAAGATTTTATTTTCAGATTAAGTCACAAGCCTTACATAATAAAAAGCATTCCACTATCAATTGCCGGAGGGATAAGCACTTTGCAAGGCGGTTTAAATCATCGCCTTCCTGTAAGTTATAAAACGGAAAACATTAATAATTTATGGTCGATGGTTAAAGATTCCTCGGCAAAAACAATAAACACAATAGCACCAAGACGATATTATGGCACTGATATTCAATTTTCAACAACATCAGAAAGCTGGAAATCAGAACTAAGGGCAGAAGTAATTTCTGGTTTACAAACGGGAACTTCAACCACCTCAACTACGCCTGGTTCCTATCCCGTAGATAATAAATCGATAGCCTTACCTTATTATACAAGAAGTTTTAACGGGGCTTATGTTACTTTTGTGCAAACGCTTAACAGTACAGATAATCAAGTTATTTTAAAGTACGATTACTACGATCCTAATGCTAAGGTTAAAGGAATGGCCGTTAACTCGATACAAGGTTTATCAGCTGCGGATGTTAGATTTGACACTTTTGGATTTGGTTTTTTACATCATTTTAATCCGCACTTTAAAGCTGTGCTTTACTACGATATGATTAAAAATGAAGCAACCCAAATACCTGGTTATGAAAATGATAGGAGAGATAACGTACTTACCTTAAGAACTCAATTCTATTTCTAGATTAACTGTATTGAATAAATCAAAATGCCATACCTTTGTTAAAAATAACTCAATATGAAACTTGATTTTATGAAGTTCGATTTAAATCAGATTTTAACCACTACAATGGTGCTTTTCGCCATCATTGATATATTAGGATCGATACCGGTTATTATTCAGTTACGCCGCAAGGCTGGGCATATTGAATCAGAAAAAGCTTCATTAGTTGCAGCAGGTTTGATGATTTTGTTCCTTTTTTTAGGAGAATCTTTATTAAAAGTAATCGGACTTGATGTAGAATCTTTTGCAATTGCCGGCTCTTTTGTAATCTTTTTTATTGCGATGGAAATGGTTTTAGGTTTAACAATTTTTAAGGAAGAAGCGCCTGAAACCGTGTCTATTGTACCACTGGCATTTCCGCTAATAGCAGGTGCAGGAACTATGACAACCCTTTTATCGTTAAAAACAGAATATCAAACACAAAATATTTTAGTGGGCATATTGCTTAATATTTTATTTGTTTATTTCGTTTTAAAGAATACCAATCGATTAGAAAAGCTATTTGGCAAATCCGGACTTAATATTTTACGTAAAGCTTTTGGGGTGATTTTATTAGCTATTGCAATAAAATTATTTAGAAATAATACAGGCCTGTAATACAACTTGTAACAAAATATGAGTATATTTATCTAAATAGAAAGGCTAAATAATGAACGGCTTTGAAGAATATACTTTAATAATTGGTGTGCTTTCAATAATTATTGAACTCATAAAATACATCAAAAAGAATCTTAAATCTAAGGTAGAGCATTCTTAGTCAAAAATTCTATTGACTCCTTAGCGATTATTTTTAATCTTGTTCTTTTCTAATTAATCTTGCCACAAACATTGTATCTGCCTTGTTTTCGTAACCTTTAATCAATTCCATAGATTCTAGCGTTAAAGGCAAATTCTCGGTAATGTGTTTAATAACATCCTCATTTTCTGCAGCAAAAGCTGAACAAGTAATGTATATAAGTGGCTTACCTGGCTTTAGATATTTTATAACATTATTAACTATAGATTTCTGAATAGAAGCGAACTGATTAATCTTCTTTTCTTCAAAATACGTCAGCATTTCAGGAGTTCTGCCCCATGTACCCGAACCTGTGCAAGGTGCATCTAAAATAATTCCATCAAATGCGTAATGATGCAAAATCTGATCGTTATTTTTAAGCAAATCGAGTTCTTTTTTGTGGTATTTTCTTATTCCGGCCTGGGCAAAACGCTCATCTAAATTGGTTAGAATGCTTTCTCTTAAATCAGTTACCAATAATTCAACAACTGGCTCCAAACTGTGAAGCAATAAGGTTTTTCCTCCAGATGCTGCACAGCAATCCCACCATTTATCCCACTTTTGTGGCTTAAAAAACGAGCCTGTTTGTTGTGAGGATAAATCCTGAACCTGATATTTACCATTGGTTAATACCGTTTCTAATTTAGTACCGTTTGCTAGTGCGATAGCCGTTTCAGAAATCACCTTAAAACCTATACCTGCGCTATCTAATTGATTTTTAACTTCAATAGAAGCTTCCTCTTTTACCCTAATAAATAAATCGGGCTGTATAAAAAACGATGAATTGAACTCATCCTTTTTTACGCTTTCTGAAAGATTATTCTGAAATGGGTAAACATCAGCTATATTAAAATCAGGGTACGCTGCTCCAATTAGGGCTAATTTTTCTTCAAGTGGACTAAGGATATAATCAACTAGACCTGGCAAATTCTTTTCTACAATTAGGCTCAAAGTATCGTGACACAGAAAATCAGCTATGCTTAAACGCAATTCGCTACTTAAACTGGGCAGCGCTTTACCAAGCCTAAAAAAACTATACAAATGCCTGGTTGCCCATCTCCTATCCGATGAGCCCATTTGTTTATTTTGTTTGAAATAAGATGGTAAAAAACGATGAAGTGGAATTGAGCCGTCGTAACTCGATAAAATTTGTTCAAAAGCTTTAATTTGATGCTCTACTCTCATGAAACTATTAATTTAAAGGTTACTCAACAACGTCTAAGGCAAAATTTTTATAGCGAAGCAGCATCAAACTGGTATTGATATAACCATATTGCGCATCATGAATAAAGGAGAAATTGTTGTGTAAACCTTTGTACTTTTCTTTAGTTAGGTTTTCCAGATAATCTGTTCCGTAGGTTGATAACACTTTACCAAAGAAATAGGCAATATCAAAGCCTTTAAATGCATATTCGCCAGGTTCAAAGCCATATTTATGTCTGTACCTTTTGATAAAATTAATCACATTTGAGCTTTTATAATCAATTTTATAAGAAGAACTAATGATAGTATTTAGGTTTTGTAACTTATCGGCCGGGTAATTTTGCTTACTCCATAATGGATGTCCGAAAAGATTGATAGCATAACCTCCGGTAGGCAGATTTTTTAGCTTATATAACTTTTCGATTGTTGGCAGAACAAAAGCCCTATCAGAAGATGCAACAACAACCATATATTGCTTGCCTTTAATCATCTTTGTTTCGAAAGCAAACGCAGAATTGTATTCCTGAATAATAAGTTTATTGCCCTGCTGGTTTTTGAAGAAATCACGTATAGGTGCTGCAAAAGCCTCATCTTCTGTTTTCTTCGTGTTGATGATCACTAAAATCGCACTCGCCGGATTCGCAGCTTTGTTAATGTAAGTTGCAATCTTTTTTGCATGTAAATCGATATTATTTACAACAGATATTAGGTTAGGATTATTAAACTCTGATGGCTGAGAAGCTGCCAAAGGAGATACTACAGGCACATTATTTAGTTTTGAATAGTTGGAGATGTATTTTACACCAACCGGGAAAACCGGACCAACAACCAAATTGCTTTTCCTAAATTGTTCGAGTTTAAAGAGTGAACCAATCTGCGTATTATCATCCTGTGTATCAAAAACATTTAAGTTAAAATTTAAGCCCGAAGATGCGGTTGAATCCAAACCCATTTTAAAACCCTGGTAAAAATCAATCGGCATAGCATACTTTTCTGCGTCTGCCTTACTCATCGATTTTAGTTTAACATCATTAAGATTAAAGGGAAGTAATAAAGAAATATTGGCTGTAGATAATTTTTTTACAGTTTTCTTCTCAGGCGCCTTTTCTTGTTCTGTCTTTTTTTCGGTTTCAGGTTTTGGAGTTGGAACTATTTTAGGAGAACACGCTGCCAAAACAGCAATAACAAGAATTAAAGACCAATGCCTAAATTTTACAACCATAGTGATATATTAACAAAATATGCTAGCAAAGTTTATTCCACCTTGCTAGCATAAGTTAGATTTAATTCAGTTATACTTTAAACCGAACGGATTAATTGCTTTAACTCATACAGGCTACCTACAACAGACAACCCATAACAGGTTGCTATTCCCACTCGATAGTTGCCGGTGGTTTTGAGCTAATATCATAAACTACCCGGTTAATTCCTTTAACCTTATTTATAATTTCGTTTGAGATTTTTGCTAAAACCGGATAAGGTAAATGACACCAATCTGCTGTCATACCATCAACCGATTCAACTGCACGAAGTGCAATTACGTTCTCGTAAGTACGCTCATCGCCCATAACACCAACAGATTGAACCGGAAGGAAAATAGAACCCGCCTGCCAAATTTTATCATATAAGCCGGCAGCTTTCAATTCATGCATATAAATTGCATCAGCATCCTGCAAAATTGCTACTTTTTCTGCTGTAACTTCACCTAATATACGGATACCTAAACCCGGCCCTGGGAAAGGATGACGACCAAGAATTACATCATCAATACCTAAAGCTTTACCAACGCGGCGAACTTCATCTTTAAATAAAGTTTTTAATGGCTCAACAACTTTCAATTTCATAAAATCTGGTAAACCGCCTACATTATGGTGCGATTTTATGGTAGCAGAAGGACCATTAACAGATATTGATTCGATTACATCAGGATAGATTGTACCCTGCCCTAACCAGTTTACACCAGTAACCTCGTGTGCAGCATCATCAAAAACCTCAATAAAAACACGACCAATAGCTTTACGTTTCAACTCTGGATCAGTTAAACCGGCTAATTGACTTAAAAAACGGTCTTTGGCATCAATACCTTTAATATTTAAACCCATGTGCTTGTATTGCTCAAGCACTTGTGTATATTCATCTTTACGCAATAAACCATTATCAACAAAAATACAGTGCAGGTTTGCACCGATTGCTTTGTGCAATAATACTGCGGCAACACTACTATCTACACCACCAGATAAACCTAAAACAACCTTATCATTACCTAAAGTTTGCTTTAATTCTTCAATAGTTGTATCGATAAAAGCGGCAGAAGTCCAATCTTGGCTACATCCACAAATATCTACAAGGAAATTTTCTAAAAGGATTTTACCATCAATACTGTGTGTAACTTCCGGATGGAATTGAATGGCATAAGTATCAGAATCCTTAATGTGATAAGCTGCAACTTTTACGCTTTCAGTACTTGCAATTAATTCTGCATTTTCAGGCATTTGAGTAATCGTATCGCCATGACTCATCCATACTTGCGAATCGATGTTTATGCCTTTAAACAATTTATTCTCCTGATTTACAAAATTAAGGTTTGCACGGCCATATTCTCTGGTTGATGAAGCCTGAACCTGACCACCAGATTTATGAGCAATATATTGAGCGCCATAACAAACAGCCAGTAAAGGAAACTTAAAGTGGAAGTTGTTTAAATCAACCTGTGGAGCATCTTCCTGACGAACAGAATAAGGGCTACCAGAAAAGATAACACCTTTTACATCAGGCGTGTTAATATCAGGAAGGTTATTGAATGGATATATTTCACAGTAAATATTTAATTCGCGAACTCTACGGGCTATGAGTTGTGTAAATTGCGAACCAAAATCGACGATAATGATTTTTTCTTGCATGGGCAAAGATAGGATTTTAAGCCGAAAGGTAAAAGCCAAAAGTTCAAAGAAAAACCATTATTTCAAATGATTTTATTACGGCTCAATCAACTTCACCTCTACCCCAAATTTCCTTAAAAAATCTACACCTTCATCACTCGCTAAACCTTTGTAGGCTGCATAAGATTTAGAATAGTACACCAATTTTATTCCTGATGATAAAATTAAGCGGGCACAAGCAATACAGGGAGATAACGTAGTGTATAAAGTGCAGCCTTCTATCTTTGAACCATTTTTAGAAGCATAAAGAATTGCATTTTCTTCTGCATGTAAGGCTAAAGAACAACTACCTTTGCTATCCCTCGCACAACCATGTTCTGGCCATTCCTCATCACAATTGTGTGTACCTGCCGGCGGTCCATTGTAACCGATAGAAATAATTCGGGTATCTTTTGTTAATACAGCACCTACATGAGCACGTACGCAGTGCGAACGCGTTGCCAGTTCTGTGGCAAGATTCATGAATATTGAATCGAAACTTGGTTTTTCAGTCATGCTTAAAATTAAAAAAGCCACAAAAGCAAAAGCTTCTGTGGCTGTAAAAATAGTTTATTAAATGTTAATGACCGCCAGAAAGTTTTTTATCAAAACTAATTCCCTGCGACCTTAAAATTCCACTTACCTTCCAAGCATAGAAAGCTAAATAAGCGAAACAAATTATACCTACAACATAGCTGTATTGGATACCTGTAATTTCAGAAACTGCACCTTGAAGCCAGCTAATAATTCCACCACCCATAATCATCATAATTAAGAAACTGCTTCCCTGACTTGTGTGCTTACCTAAACCGCTAACTGCTAAAGTAAAAATACATGGCCATAGTGTACTGCAGAATAAACCAACACTTGTTATTGCGTAAACACTTACCATTCCGGTTGTAAACATTCCGATTAGTAAAGCTAAGATCCCGATTGCAGAGAAGATCAACAACATTCTTGCAGGGTTTCCTTTACTTGCCATGTCAGCAATAATTAATACTAAGATAATTAAGCCATAAACATAAAACGGCGCCAAATCATGGTCGGCAATTGCGTTAACGGCTAAGAAAATTCCAAAAGCTAAATATGGCGCAACAAATCTTAAAATCTTTTGTGTGCTTACATTATCTGTAAAAGCTTCAACAGCGCCGGTCCATCTACCAATCATCATACTCGCCCAATAAAGAGAAATATATGGTGCAATATCATGTAAAGCGAAGCCTAAATCTTTTTCCATATAGGCGGGCAAATTACTTGCTGTAGAAACCTCAACACCAACATATACAAAAATTGCAATCATACCCAATACTAATTGTGGATATTTTAAAGCAGAACCTTTAGCACCAACTTCTTCAGTAGTGGCTTCTACCAAAGCTGGTCTATCAGGTAGTGAAGATAATTTTAAGAAAATAGCAACCGCAATAAAAGCAACACCTAAAATTAGATAAGGAACTTTTACGCTTTCTATGCTAATATCAGAGCTTGCAGTTGCAGCAGAACCAAAAATTGCAAAACTTACAATCAATGGACCGATGGTTGTACCAAAGTTATTAATACCACCAGCTAAAGTTAAACGCTGCGAGCCAGTATTAATTGGGCCTAATGCAATTGCTAAAGGATTAGCAACCGTTTGTTGCAATGAAAAACCTAAGGCAACAATAAATAAGCCTGAAAGCATTAATGGAAATGAACCTGTATTTGCTGCCGGATAAAATAACAACGTACCAACAGCAGAAATAACCAGACCCAAAGCCAGTGAATTTTTATAGCCTAATTTATTAACGATATCCTGTTTCATTAACACAGAAATACCATTATAAATCAATGCCCCCACAGTATAAGCAATATAAAATGCTAATGAAACCAACTGACTTTCTGCTTGAGATAAATCGAAAGCTTTTTTGAAAACAGGTATTAAAATATCGTTACTGGCGGCTACAAAGCCCCAAAAAAAGAAAACGGTAACCAAGGGTATAAACTGCCCCCACTTCGTTTGTACTTGTTCTTTGCTCATTTTTAAAATTTAGTTTTAGTGGGGCTAAACTTAAATAAAAAAAAATTAAAAAACGGCTATTTTAAGTAAGCACCTGTAACAAAATTAAAGTTGATTTGTTAATCTATAAATTGCATATTCGCATATTCATAAACAACAGAATACATGTTTGAAGCCATATTGTTAGGTATAGGGGCAGGGATTATTTCATCGTTTTTAACAGGGCCGGTATTTTTTGCAATGATTAAAACCAGTATAGAGAGAGGCTTCAAAGCTGGCTTTTCTTTAGCATCGGGAGTGATTATTAGCGATATAATTTTAATAGGTATTGTGTTATATGGTAGCCAGTTTTTTAATTACCAGGCCAATATAGATAAGTTTGATAAGTACGTGGGTATAATTGGCGGCGTGTTTTTACTTGCTGTTGGCATTTATTACCTGGTGGCTAAAACCAGGGTTCAATATCATGATAATGCTATCCAAAAAATCAGCAAACGGGGTTACGTACTAAAAGGTTTCTTAATGTGCATCTTAACGCCATCAACACTTATGTTTTGGATAGTTGTAAGTGGCATAATTTCTATAAAACTTAATAATAAACTCAACGAGATGTTGGTTTGTTGTATCATCGCTATGATTACACAACTTACTGTAGATGGATTTAAATGCTTTTATTCGAGTAAGTTAAGATACCGGATAAATGAAAATTCGCTTACAAAATTAAATAAAGTTGCGGGTGTAATTATTATTATTTTTGCCTCCTGGCTTATTATAAAAACATATTTCCATTACTACGTTTAAAAATTTGCACGGTCTACACTAGTCACTATAACACATAACCTAAGTACGGCCCTCATTGCAAGGCTCAGTTTATCCCGACTCTTTGGAAAGCAATCTTAAAACTATGGGTTTTGATACCAAATCTTAGCGATGAGGTGAATTCTAAAAAACATTGTTATTTTCTTTTGAAGCGCAAAATCTGTGCTAATCGGTTCCGATAATCCCGCCATCGCTTCAAGTCCTCATTTCGCTGCGCTACATTCCGGGCTTTACGCTTTGTCGGGGCTATTTAACTTAAGCTTGTTTAAGAAAGCTTAAAATGAGCGCAAAAATCCAATGTTTAATAATTTGTAGAACTAATTTCGCCAACCAGCTAAGCCCAAGCAACAAATCTCCGTTCTACTTAAATCCGGCCTAACAAATTTTTGGGGATGCACTGACCGAGCCAATTCACAAACTTCAAAACAAAAATTTTCAGCCGGTGTTTTTTGTTTCTTTTTGACATCAAAAAGAAAAGAGCCTGTCTGGCTAAGACAAAAAAAAACAAAATTTTGAGAAATATAAAAACTTTGATTTAAAGCAACCTTACAACTAGGGGTTTGAATGACGAACGCTTTAAGATTGCTTCGTGCCTCGCAATGACGGAAAATTGCTAAAAAGCGGGGTTGCAAAAGCAAAAAGGGCAAAAACTTTCGTTTTCACCCTTTTAATAATTTCTATTATTGCTTAATAAGCTCTTTGATTGTTTCCTTCTTTCCAATTAATAAATGCTTTATTAACTACTTTATTCCCACCTGGCGTTGGATAGTTACCAGAAAAATACCAGTCGCCCTTGTTTTTCGGACAAGCCTCGTGTAAATTTTCTAAGCTTTGGTAAATTACCTCAACCTCGGCTACGGTTCCTTTAGGTGTAATTATCTGCGCAATTTTAGCAGAAATTTCTTCGGGTGTGAAAGGTTTATAAATCTCTTTAACGTGATTTATAATTTCCTCTTTAGGCAATAAAAGTGAGGCTTTACATTTTGCGTAAACATCTTCAATTACTTGCCACATGCCACGTTCGGTTAATAATTGTATTGCCGCATCAAAGGCAACAAACTGCCCCATCCTGCTCATATCGATACCATAACAATCAGGGTAACGAATTTGAGGTGCCGATGAAACAATAATTATTTTCTTAGGATGCAACCTATCAACGATTTTAATAATACTCTGCTTAAGCGTGGTTCCTCTAACGATAGAATCATCAAGTGCAACTAAGGTATCCTGGTGATTGTTTATAATGCCATAAGTGGTGTCATAAACATGCGCAACCATTTCGCTTCTATCAGCATCTTGTGTAATAAACGTACGAAGTTTTACATCTTTAACGGCAAGCTTTTCTACTCTTGGCGCCAATGATAATAATTCTTCCAGTTGTTCATCAGAAAGTTCTTCCTTTTTATGCAAAAGAATATCTTTTTGATGCCTGCGAACATATTGCTGAACACCATCAACCATGCCAAAGAAAGCAACTTCTGCGGTGTTTGGTATGAAAGAGAACACTGTATTTTTTAAATCGTAATTTACAGCTTGAAGAATTTTATCGCTCAATAAACGACCAAGTTGTTTACGTTCACGATAAATTTCTACATCGCTACCTTTTGAAAAGTAAATCCGCTCGAAAGAACAAGATAAACGTTCCGTAGGTTCACGGAATTGCTCCATGCTTACTTCACCGTTTTTCTTAATAATTAAAGCATGTCCCGGATCGATTTCCTTAACATCTTTAAACTGAATATTAAACGCAGTTTGTAAAGCTGGCCTTTCTGAAGCCGCTACAACAATCTCATCATCATAATAATAATAAGCCGGACGAATTCCTGCCGGATCTCTCATGATGAAAGAATCGCCGTTACCAACCATACCACAGATAGAATAGCCACCATCCCAGGTTTTTGCTGAGCGACGAAGGATATTCGCAACATCTAAATTATCAGAAATTTTATGTGTGATGGCTACATTATCGTGCCCTTCTTTTTTATATTTATCAAAAAGGTCCTGATTTTCATCATCTAAAAAGTGACCAATTTTCTCTAAAACGGTTACCGTATCTGCTTTTTCTTTTGGGTGTTGACCTAACTCGTACAATTGCTCTAGCAATTCATCAACATTCGTCATGTTAAAATTACCTGCAATAACAAGGTTACGTGTCATCCAGTTGTTTTGCCTTAAAAAAGGGTGGCAATTTTCGATGCTGTTTTTACCGTGTGTACCATAACGCAAATGGCCCAATAAAACCTCGCCAATAAAGCTAACGTTGTTTTTGAGCCACTCTGTATCCTGCATTAGTTCTGGTGTATTTTCCTGAATATCAACAAATTTGTTTTGTACATATTCAAAAATATCTGCAACCGCGTTCGAAGCCATACTCCGATATCGGCTGATGTACCTACTGCCTGGTTTCATATCCAATTTAATGGTTGCAATACCAGCGCCATCCTGGCCTCGGTTATGCTGTTTTTCCATTAAAAGGTATAATTTGTTAAGGCCGTAAAGTGCTGTACCGTACTTTTGCTGGTAGTAAGAAAGTGGTTTTAACAGGCGAATAAAAGCGATTCCGCATTCGTGTTTTATCTGATCACTCATTGTAAGGGTTTCAAGGCGCAAAGTTATCCTTTTAAATATTCACAACCTAAACAAAAATGTTTTCTTTTGTCACAATGGAGTTAATTTGGGATAAACCCGACGTTAACTTAATATAAATGGATTGTGTGAAATTAATGGAGAAGCCGTCCTTTTATTCAGCTTAACCGAGTATCTTAAAGCGAAAGGAAGGATTATCTACATTTTGGCAGACTTTAATTCATCTCCAAAAAATATTGAAGCATTTTTATCAAATACCTCACAATCGCCACTAGTATAAAATAGTTTTTGTTTGGTTTTTGCGAGCTTTTCTGCTATCTCAGGATGCCTGTCTAAATAATCTGCCAGGCTTTCTGCAACAATTTCGCCTTGCGTTAAAATATTGATGTAATCCGGAAAGGTAGTTCTCAACTTTGGCATTAATAAAGGATAATGTGTACAAGCCAATAATACACAGTCAATTTGTGGCGATTGAGCCATTAAGGCATCTTTATATTCTTTAATAAAAAAATCTGCTCCGGCTTGCAGGTGTTCATTATTCTCAATCAATGGCACCCACATTGGGCAAGCTTGCTGGTAAACTTTAACATCGGGGAAAAACTTATTAATCTCAAGCAGATAAGATTCTGAATTTATCGTTCCACGCGTACCCATAACACCAACATTTTTGCTTGTTGTAAATGTTCCAATAACTTCTGCTGTTGGGCGGATGACACCCAATACCCTCCTATCGGGATATCTTGAAGGTAAATCTTTTTGTTGAATGGTTCGCAATGCCTTCGCTGATGCGGTATTGCAGGCCAAGATAACAAGCTTACAGCCTTTCGCAAAGAGCCATTCAACACATTCTAATGTGTAACGATATATCGTATCAAAGGAATGGTCGCCGTATGGCGAACGGGCATTATCACCCAAATAAATATAGTCGTAATCCGGAAGCTTTTCTGCAATGGAACGAAAGACTGTTAATCCGCCATATCCTGAATCGAAAATACCTATTGGTGAGGATTGTTGCATGTATTGATTAATGTTGGAATGTTAAAGACATTGTAAAGTTGCAATATTTTTCTATCAAAGCAAATGTATGCTCAACCATTAATGCGAGATAAGAACCTATCTTTTTAGCATAAAGTAAATCTCTTATTGAGATTGCTTCGTACCTCGCAATGACGAAATCACAATTAATCTTGCATTACCGAACAAAAAAAAAAACGGAATTAAGTTAAACTTAATTCCGTTTTATAATTTACTTAGCAAGAGCATTAAACTCCCGGCTAATATTTTATTTTTTTGGTGCCGCTGGTTTTGCTGCAGTTGCAGAAATACCTAATTTAGTTTTCACAGCAGCAGTAATATCATCACCACCATCCCAGAAAATTAAATTGTTACCACCTTGTCCGTTTGCGGTATCAAAAACATAAGCTAAACCTTTTTCTTTAGCAACAGCATTTACTGCGCTAGCTACTTTAGTATTAATTGGCTGAATTAATTCAGCTTGTTTGTTACCTAAATCTTGTTGAGCTTTAGTTTGAGCATCGCCAATACGTTTTTGTAAATCTTGTAATTCAGTTGCAGCTGTTTGTAATTCTTTATCAACTGTTTCTTTATTTGCTTCGCTACGAGTTTTTTCTTTAGCTTGTGCTGCAGTTAATTTAGATTGATATTCTTTAATCATCACATCTATTTCAGCTTGCTTAGTTTTGCTTAAGTTTTCTAAAGTAGTTTGTGCTGTTTTAGATTCAGGTAAGTTTGCAAATACCTCTTCAGAATTTACGTGACCAATCTTTTGCTGTGCATTTGCCATATTCGCTGTAAACAATAAACCTGCTGCTACAAAGAATACGTTAATTAACTTTCTCATTTCTATTTTACTTTTTATTTTTTTAATTGTTTTTCCTAATTTTTCGAGGGCGAATATACTAATTTTTTGCAGCCCCTGGTTTGTAACCTAATTTTACAATAACATCATTACTAACATCATAACTGCTGCTGGCGTAAATCATCATGGTAGCTTCGCTGCTTTTATCAAAGATAAAATCTAAAAATTTCGCCTTTGCAATCTGCTTAATAGCATCAGCAACTTTATCCTGTACTGGTTTAATTAACTTAATTCTGCTCTGAAATAAATCTCCGTCTGGTCCAAATTTTTGGCGTTGAAATTCTTTTGCAGCTTTTTCCTTTTCGATAATTTCATTTTCACGGCGTTTGCGCATATCATCAGTTAATAAAACCTGATCAGCCTGATAAGCCTTATACATCTTATCAATTTCGCCGAAGTTTTGGTCAACTTGTTGTTGCCATTGTTTTGATGCCACTTCCAGTTGGCTCAAAGCCGATTTATATTCCGGCATGTGCTTAAGAATATACTCGGTATCTACATAAGCAAACTTTTGGGCAAAAGCGCCAAAAGTTGTGCAAAGTAAAAATGCGATTAAAAAATATTTTTTCATTTGTGTGTGGTGTTTTATTATTCTTTGCAAAAACTAGGCCATGTATAAACTCAACTTATAATGTTTTATTGCATAATTAATTATTTTTTTAATGATTATCAATTAAAATCCACCTAATTGTTGTGCGATACTAAAGTGGAACTGGCCTTTGTTTGATGAAGGTAAACCTGGGATATTATCAAAGCCATAACCATAATCAATACCTAACAAACCGAAAATAGGTAAGAATATACGAGCGCCAACACCAACTGACCTTCTGATGTTAAACGGATTAAAATCGCTAAATCTGTTCCAGGTATTACCACCTTCTGCAAATGCTAAAACAAAGGCTGTTGCTTGCTGGCTTTTAATTACCGGGTAACGTGCTTCTAATACATATTTAGTGTAAATCGGGCTACCAGACGATTGCGCAATACTTGGATTTGAACCTACCGGGATAACTGTATTATTTGCATAACCACGCATCGCGATTAATTCTGAACCTTGTAAAAAGTCGAAACCTTGCATACCATCGCCACCTAATTTGAAACGCTCAAATGCCGATTGACCAGTTGCCGCAGTATATTGACCTAAGAAACCAAATTGTGCCTGTGCTTTAATTACAAACTGACCACCTACACGCTGATACCATTGTGAATCAAACTTCCACTTATGGTATTCAGTAAATCTGTATTTTGTTTTATCAGATGCTGTAGCATAGTTAACGCCATTAAATAAAGAATATGGCGGTGTAGCCTGAACTGTAAAACGGATAAATGAACCAGACATGGGAAAGATTGGCGAATCTCTTGAATCTCGGCTTATCTCTTGCGATAAGTTTAAGTTGTAAGAAGTACCAGTGCTAAATAAAAATCCAGGATAATTTTGAAGAACGTATTGTTGCAAACTTACCGCATGACTTAACTGGAAATAGTTATCTGGCCAGTTTAATCTTCTACCCAAACTTACCGTAACACCATTTAAACGAATTTTAAAGTAGTTAGGATTACTCGAATCTCCGATACCGCTAGATTGCAATGAAGTAAATGCACTTACACCAAAACTAACAGGTTTCTCGCCACCGAACCATGGTTGAGAGAATGAGAAGCTGTACGATTGATAAAACTTACCATTGGTTTGTCCACGTAAACTTAATTTTTGGCCATCGCCCTTTGGTAGAGGTTTGTAAGCTTTTAAGTTAAATAAATTTCTTAATGAAAAGTTATTAAAGGTTAAACCTAAAGTACCAATGATACGGCCACCACCAAAACCACCTGATAACTCAATCTGATCTGAAGGTTTTTCTTCTACTGCATATTCAATATCTACTGTACCATCAGCAGGGTTAGGACGAGGTGTTGGAACTGTTTTTTGTTCATCAAAGTTTCCTAGCTGACCAATTTCACGTACGGTACGAATTAAATCACTTTTACTAAATTTTTGTCCGGGCTTGGTACGAATTTCACGTAAAACAACCTTATCATTAGTAATGGTATTTCCTTTTAAAGTTATACGATTGTTGGTGTACTGCGGACCTTCATAAATACGCATTTCAACATCAACAGTATCATTGTAAATTTTAGTTTGAACCGGGTCTATGTTGAAAGTTAAATAACCGTTATCGGTGTATAAGCTGTTAATATCTCCACCGTTTTCACCGCCACCATTAATTTTTTTATCTAATTTATCTTCGCTAAATACATCACCTTTGGTAATTGAAAGTACTCTGTTTAAAACATCGGTTGTGTAAATTGCATTACCAGCCCAGGTTACATTACCAAAATAGTATTTTTTACCTTCGTAAATATCCATTTTAATATTTACCTTTTTATTGTTGTACTGATAAATGCTATCCTTTAAAAGTTCAGCATCGCGATAGCCTTTTTCGTGCAATTTGGCTATCATTTTCACTTTATTCTCTTCGTATTTTTCTTTACTGAATTTACCCGAACCCCAAAAACGCCACCAGGCAAATTGCTTAGGGTTTTTCAAATATTTTCTAAGCTTAGCTGCTTTAAAATCTTTGTTGCCGGTAAAATCTATATGCTGCACTTTAACCCTGCTACCTTTATCAATATTGGCCACAAGTATTACGCTATTTTCAGTATTTGGGTCTTTACGTGTTGTATAATCTATTTTAGTAAAGAAATAACCCTTATCCAATAAATACTTTTTAGCAATTGCTGAGGTAGTATTGTATAAGTTATCGTTTACAATTTTACCCGTTTTATCATTTAATTTTTCCTGAATTGCAGTTTTTTCAGATTTACGAACACCTTTTAATTCAATAGAGCTTAAACGAGGGCGTTCTACTACTTCAATTTCGAAGAAAACAGAATCCTGAACAAACTTTTCGATATTTAATTTTACATCATCAAACAAACCTTGGGCCCAAAGCGTTTTAATTGCATCAGCCGTTGCCTCACCTGGTAAAACTATTTTATCACCTTTGGTTAATTTAGAAAGTGTAATTAGCACTTCTTTATCCAAATATTCGGTTCCGGTAATTTTTGTACCTCCAATAATAAACTCCTTTGGACTAAAGTAATCTAAATCCAGGTTACCAACTTTTAAAGTAGGGGTTACAGGAGCCTGGGTTTGCGGACGAATTTGGGCAAAGGCCGGAGCGGCTAAACATAACAGGAGTAAAACTTGAAATATTCTTTTCATTAAAATAATTTGTTCAGTAATGGCCACGAAGGTAACAATGTTTTGCTTAGCAAAATTGCTTTACTTTTTATGCCTTTTGCGTGGTTACATTTATCGTATAAAAGTGGGGCTAAGTTAGTTTAAACCCTTGTTAAAAAGTGTTAAAAGAAAAATTAGTTTAATTGTTCGCTAATTTTACCGAAACGACGTTCGCGTTTTTGATAGTCAACTATCGCCTCAAAAAGATTTTCTCTTCTGAAATCGGGCCATAAAACATCAGTGAAATAAAACTCTGTGTAGGCCATTTGCCAAAGCAGGTAATTGCTTATGCGATGTTCGCCGCTGGTTCTTATCATCAATTCCGGATCAGGGATAGATACAGTTGTTAATTGTGATGAGAAAAGATCTTCATTAATATCATTAATATCAAGCTCGCCATCTTTAACCGCTACAGCAATTTTCTTTGCCGCATTAACAATCTCCCATTTGGAGCTGTAACTTAATGCAAGCGTTAAAGTACATTTTTCGTTGTGAGCCGTTTTATCCATCGCCTCTTTCAAATCATTTATACATTCTTGCGGAAGTGATTCGATGTTACCGATGGCATTTAACTTTACGTTATTTTTGTTTAAGGTTTCGGTTTCCTTATTTATCGTAGAGATAAGAATTTGCATTAAAGCATCAACCTCCTCTTTCGGGCGGCTCCAGTTTTCTGTAGAAAAAGCATAAAGTGTTAAGTATTCGATACCAACTTCTACGCAACCTTCTACAATATCTTTTACAGATAATACACCTTGCTCGTGACCGAAAACCCGCATTTTACCCTGGCCTTTTGCCCAACGACCGTTACCATCCATGATTACGGCGATGTGTTTTGGCAGGCGATTATAATCTATTTGTTCTTTAAATCCCATTAATTATGTCAAAATCAGCTTAAAAGGAATAGCATTTTGAGGATACAAAGGTAAAAGATATGCCAACACTAACAAATAGATAAGTGTCCCTTTTTCTAAAATCTCCTCTTTGTGTACCCGGTGCACCTATTTGAGTGATTGATGGATCACTTAAATTGAGCGGTGGATTGCCTACATAAACCTGTTCAGATGGATAAACGCCGCTAACATCATCCAGATAATCGGTAAACGCAGTTCGATAACCAATCTCTGTAAATATGCTCCAGGTATCTTTATAATTGTATTTTATGCCGCCACCATAAGGAATAGTTAATACCGTGTTTCTATATCCGTTTGGCAGATTTTCTGTATTGATATAATCCAACCTATATTTTTCGCCGTTATATTTAACGCTTGGTTTAAAATTTACAAAACCGGCACCGGCAAATAAATAAGGCGTAAATCTCCTGTTTCCGCCATTTATAGCATAATCAAAGAAATTAAAATCGATTATTGCAGCGCCCTCGTTTAAAGTTGTATTAAATTTTAAATTACGTTCTACAAATTGTTGGTTGCTGGAATTAGCATCACTGGCGCCGATACGGCCATAAGTATACATCGCTCTAACACCTAAATATGCATTAAAATTACGTTTTACAAATAGCCCGCCATTGAAACCACTTAGCTGGAGCGGGTTGTTTTGATTCAGATCGCCCATGTAACCAGCGCCTCCTGCCTGCACGCCAACTTCCCAAGTGGCAAAATACTGTGCCTTTGCAAATTGAGTTATAATTGTGAATAGGATGATAAAGGGTAGTCGGTTCAGCGTCATACTTAATAGTTACGGGTATCAATGCCCCATAATAATTTATTCCTTAACGTGTTTAAATAAGTTTCATTGTTAAGTCGGATAAGATTAACGCAAAAATCAGCTTTTTTAATCGATATTTTTACCGAACGCTCAACAGTGACTGTCCTGCTATCACAAGAAACTAAAAATTTCGATTCTCTTGCTTCTACTTCAAATGATAAAGAACTACTATCAGGCAAAACCACAGGTCTTACATTAAGGTTATGCGGAGCAATCGGTGTAACCACAAAATTTCTTGAATCGGGATAAATAATGGGGCCACCGCAGCTTAGTGAATATGCCGTAGAACCAGTTGGCGTTGCTATGATTAATCCATCTGCCCAATATGAATTAATATATTCATTATTCATTTTTGCATGGATAATCATCATTGCCGAATTATCCCTACGGTGGATGGTGATGTCGTTTAAAGCAAAGTTCTCTTCACCAAATAAGCCATTCTCAGATTCTAAACGCAAAAGAGAACGCTCATCCAATGTGTATTCGCCGTTTATTAATGCCGTTAGCGCCGATTCTATTTCTGTTTTATTGATACTTGCTAAAAAACCCAACCTGCCAAAGTTGATACCAATAACCGGAATGCCTGAGTTGCGTATGAGCGAAAGCGTATCTAATAAGGTTCCATCTCCCCCCAAACTTAATAAAACATCTGCATGCTCTTTCAGTTCTTTATGGTTATGAAAAATGACGGTATTAGCTGGTAATTTAATTTTACCGTGAAGCGAGTTTTTGAATTTATGATGAAGAACCGGCTGAATATTATGACTTTTTAAATGGTTAAAAACCTCCTGAACATAAGGCAAAACGGTATCATTAAAGTCCCTGCCATAAATTGCAATTCTCATAAAATTAAACGTTTAAATAGTTCATGAAAGAATCATAACGTTCTTGAGAACCATCATCAACTTGTGTATTATTATAAACTTCTTTTACCTGGTAATCATATCTTTCGAAAGAAGCGACCAATGAAGTAATTTCTGTTTTGTTAACTTTTAAAGTAACTTCTAACCTTGTAGAATTTTCAAAGGAATTTACGTACGATGATAAAATCTGAGCATTATCGGCTTCCACAATTTGGGCAATGTGTGCCAGAGAGTTGTCTCTGTTGCTAATTTCGAGGACAATAATACCGCCAGGTTCAGCAACTGCATAAATCTCGGCAACTGCATCAACTATTTTTGTTATAGAAATTAAACCAATATAGTTTCTTTGAGCGTCTAAAACCGGGATAGATGTAAGTTTTAGTGTACTCAGTAGTTTAATTACATCGTACGTATGTGCATTCGTAGAAACGAAAGCATTTAATAAATCAAAAGATGCATCCTTTATTAAGGTTGAAGCATCTCTCAGTTCAAGCAAATCATCTTCTGCAAGCAAGCCTAAAAACTGATTATCGTTAACCACAGGCAAATGTTTAAGCTTAAACTCATTCATGCGGTTTAAAGCCTTCTGCACTGTATCTTCAGTTTTTAATGGAAGTATAGCATTCGATATGATTTCTTCGGCAAACATTACTTCAATAATATCCTATCTAAAAATTTTTGTAAATATGTATTAAATACTTCAGGATGCTCCATCATTGGGGCATGTCCGCATTTATCAACCCAATTTAATTCTGAGTTTGGTAATAGCTGATGAAATTCTTCTGCCACCTCTGGTGGAGTAACTTTATCATTTTTTCCCCAAATTAAAGATACCGGTATGGTTATTTTCGTTAATTCTTTAGCCATGTTGTGGCGTATCGCCGATTTAGCCATGGTTAATATCCTAATTACTCTCGACCTATCGTTAACAGTTTTGAAAACATCATCAACTAACTCCTTCGTAGCCGTTGCCGGATCGTAAAAAGTGAATTCTACTTTTTCTTTTATGTAATCGTAGCTTTCTCTTCTCGGGAAAGAACCTCCAAAAGCATTTTCGTAAAGGCCAGAACTACCTGTTAACACTAAAGCTTTCACAAACTCTTGATGAGCGGCAGTAAAAACTAAACCAACGTGACCGCCTAAAGAATTACCAATAAGCACTACCTGATTTAAATTTTTAAATTTTAAGAAACGGTGAAGATATCTTGATAAAGCTTTAACACCTAAAGTTAAAATTGGCAATTCATAAATCGGAAGAATAGGCACAACAACGTGGTATCTATCTTTAAAACGATCTAAAACAGGCTCCCAATTGCTTAATTCGCCCATCAAACCATGCAGCAACACCAATGTTTCACCCTTTCCGGCTTCTATGTATTTAAATCCTTCTTCTTCTATTACCTGGTAGTTCATATATTAATTTGATGGTATTGTGTTACTAAGTTAGTAGAGTAAATTCAAATTTTGGCATTTACACCGCATTTTTCTGAAATAAAATTAAAAACGGTATAAAAACAGTTCGCTTTATACCCATATCGTCGTTTTTAATTTAGTTTACTGCTTTCTGATGCTTGTTTGTTAGGTAATACATACAACTTTCTACTGCCTACAGTTAACATCCAGCTTTTTCACTAACGAATCTTAACTTTATGCGTTCAACTTCTCTTTAACCAATTCAGCAATTAATTTACCATCGGCTTTGCCGGCAAGTGCCTTGTTTGCTAAACCCATTACCTTGCCCATATCTTTAACTGATGTAGCACCAGATTGTTTGATAACATCTTCTATGATGGTTGCAACTTCTGCCCTATCCAATTGTTTTGGAAGAAATTGATTGATAACTTCTATCTCCTCTTCCTCTACTTTATATAAATCTTCTCTATTTTGCTGCTTATAAATATCTGCCGATTCACGACGTTGCTTAATCAGTTTCTGAAGTATTTTCAGTTCTGTTTCTTCTGTAATTTCTTCTGACGCACCTTTTTCGGTTTTAGCTAAAAGCAAAGCGGCTTTTATGGCTCTTAAACCTCTTAATTGTGCATCATTTTTAGCCAGCATGGCTTTTTTTATTTCTTGATCTATTGTATTTGATATCATATTATTGTTATCTGTTATAATTTACATGTTGTCGGGATTAAAAATTTAATGCCCAATCACATAACCATTAACCGGCAACCCGAAGCTGCAAATTTATTGTCTGTTTATTATCGTTCCGGTAGCTTGTGCGGTTGGCATTACCAGCATATCGTTAATGTTTACATGCTTTGGTCGGCTTACTGCATACCAAATGGCATCGGCAATGTCATCAGCAATTAAAGGCTCAAAGTTTTCGTAAACCTTTTTAGCTCTGTCTGCATCTCCCTTAAACCTAACTACAGAAAATTCTGTTTCAACTGCACCCGGATTTATTGATGTTACTTTAATTTTATGAGGCAATAAATCGATACGCATTGCCTTTGTTAAGGCATCTACAGCATGCTTACTGGCACAATAAACGTTTCCATTTGGATAAACTTCAAGTCCGGCGATGGAGCCTATATTAACGATATGACCCGATTGATTTGGTATCATCCAGTTAGAAACAACTCTGGTAACATATAATAAACCTTTAACATTGGTATCCATCATGGTATCCCAATCGTCAGTATTACCTTTATCAATGGGTTCTAACCCCTGACTTAAGCCTGCGTTATTTATTAAAACATCAACATTTTTCCAGTCTGCAGGTAATGCTTCAAACAAAGT
Source organism: Pedobacter sp. Leaf170 (assembly GCF_920984665.1). Lineage (GTDB taxonomy): Bacteria > Bacteroidota > Bacteroidia > Sphingobacteriales > Sphingobacteriaceae > Pedobacter. The sequence goes on along the minus strand of NZ_CAKLBP010000008.1, from coordinate 102,633 downwards.
TGTTATGTTGTTTTTATCGCGAACATCGGCAACAATTTGCTGAACGGTAATTGCATATTTATCTTCAAGATGATGTGCAATTTTCTTCAAACGCTCTTCACGACGAGCCACCAAAATTAGGTTGTAACCATTTTGCGCAAAAATATGTGCAGAAGCTTCGCCAATGCCAGAAGTTGCGCCCGTAATTAAAGCTATTTTAGACATTTTTTAATGAATTTTGAAAAAGCAACGTACTTAGTGTTACTTAAACTATGGCAACAAAGGTAAGTTTTTTTGGTTTGCCTAACTATTCAAAAAACAAGCTGAATGTAAAATGGCGTAACTTGGTTTTATCTAATGGATTTGCAAAAGCAGTGTTATCATGTTGTAGCAAATCGTTTATAGAATATGAAACTTTTATCTCGGGCGACATTTTGAAATATTCGAAATATAAGTCGAAGCCGATGCCAGTTTCATAAGATAAATAGTTCCTTTTATTTTTCAACAGCTTATTTAAAGGAATTTCACCTTCGTCAAAAGTTTTCTTTTTCGAGGCGATATCCATTGAATATTTTGCACCGCCTATCCAATATGCTCTAAAATTATTTAAACGGTTTGATTTAATTTTTAACGTTAAAGGAATTTCGAACATTGTAGCCTGAACCTTTTTTTCGATAACCGTTTGAAATGCCGGCGGTGTAATCGATGAGTTTACATCCTCAGCAACGGCTGGCCCAGGTTCGTATTCATATTTTATAATTCTATCGCTAAAAATTAATGAAGGTGTAGAACGCAAATCAAAGTTTTCGGAGATTCTTTTATTTACCACAAAGCCCAAACCAAATCCTACCTGAGGTGGACTGGAAATAGCTGTCATTGGTGTGGTTAGCTGTTTAGTATTATCTGCAGGATCATAATAAATATCACGCCAGTTTGCCTTTTTTAAAATTTTATATTCTGCAGAGATATATTGAAAGCTAAAGCCAAAATGTAAATCTTCATCATCCACACCTCCACCCCAATTTTGGGCAAAGGCAGTAAAGGTTATCAAAAAGAAGGAGATGATTAAACTTACTTTTTTTATCATTTAGTACCGGTGTAAATAGAACTTATTCCAAACGTTAAAATTGATTGTTTGGTACTTTTGAAACCTACTTTTTCCATTAAACCGGTAAAATCATTACCATCTGGAAATGCCGATACAGATTCTGGCAAATAGCTATAAGCACGATGATCTTTTGAAAACAGTTTTCCGAAGAAAGGTGTGATGTGTTTAAAATAAAAATTGTACAATTGCTTTACAGGGAAAACGCGTGGCTTTGAAAACTCTAAGACCACCATTTTGCCGCCAGGTTTTAAAACCCTAAACATATCAGATAATCCTTGCTCCAGGTTTTCAAAGTTACGTACACCATAGGCACAGGTAATGGCATCAAAAGTATCATCATTAAAATGCAAACCTTCCGAATCGCCAACCTGAACAGAAAACACCTCAGTTAAACTACGCTCATTAATTTTCTTTTTGGCAACACTTAACATACCTTCAGATATATCTACACCAATAACCTTTTCTGGCTGAAGTTTTTTAATTGCTTCAAAAGCAAAGTCGCCGGTTCCGGTTGCAACATCAAGCATAATTCTTGGATGCAAAGACACGAGTTCTTTAATTGCCTTTTTTCGCCATAAAACATCAATACCTAAGGATAGGAAATGATTTAAAAAATCGTAAGTACCTGAAATATTATTAAACATGGTTGCAACCTGTTCTTTTTTAGTTGCATCTGCTGCCTGATATGGAGTTATATTCTGATTCATGATATGTAGCAAAGATAGGGAAAAAGTCTGGAGTCAGAAGTCAGGAGTTGGAAGTCTAATCTCAAAATTTACATTCTTAAAGCATTAATAAGTTTGAACTACCGACTTGGGTCTTCCGACTTACGACTCAAAAGCCTACCTTTGCTATATGATTATTAAAACCGCAACTTTTGTTTGCAGCAATACCCAAATTTCGGCCTTGCCGGCTCCGCTAATGCCCGAATATGCTTTTATAGGGCGTTCGAATGTGGGTAAATCTTCATTAATTAATATGTTGGTTAACCATCATGGATTGGCAAAAACATCACAACGCCCAGGTAAAACACAGCTGATAAACCATTTCTTAATAAATGAAAACTGGTATATTGTAGATTTACCTGGCTATGGTTATGCTAAAGTTTCTAAAACAAGCCGAGAGAAATGGGAAAAATTTATCCGTGCTTACATTACCAAAAGAGAAAGCTTACAATGTGTTTTTGTATTAATTGACAGCAGATTGGAACCGCAACAAATTGATATTGAATTTTGTTATTGGTTGGGCGAAAAACAAATTCCATTCTCCCTAATTTTTACAAAGGCTGATAAACAAGGCATGACCATCACTCAAAAAAATGTTGCCGCCTTTAAGAAAAAGCTTGGTGATTTTTTTGAGGAAATTCCTGCAACATTTATTACATCAGCCGAAAAAGGAAATGGAAAAGATGATGTATTAAATTTCATCACGGAAGTAAATAAAGATTTTGTTGTACCAACTGATTATAAGCGGTTTTAATTAATTAATTCAATGGTTCATTAGGCATTGGTTCATTGGTTAGCGATTGTGTAATTAAACAATAACCAATTTAGCAATTATCAATTGAGCAATTAACCATTTTAACAACTTAATAATCTAAACAGTTAACCCTGTTCTTAATGAAAAAATACTTTTCACTCGTATTATTTGCACACTCAGTTTTTGCTTTGCCTTTCGCAATGATTGGTTTTTTTTTAGGCGTAACCACAACTGATAATCCATTTTCGTGGTACAAACTTATCTTAGTTTTACTATGTATGGTTTTTGCCCGTAATTCGGCAATGGCATTTAACCGATATCTGGATAGAAACATCGATGCTAAAAACCCACGTACCAAAATGCGTGATATTCCGGCAGGAAAGGTATCTGCCAGAGAGGCTTTGATTTTTGTAATCGCCAACTGTGTGTTATTTGCAGTAACAACTTATTTCATTAATCCCCTTTGCCTTTATTTGTCGCCGGTAGCACTGTTTGTGGTATTGTTTTACAGTTATACCAAAAGATTTACGGCACTTTGCCATTTGGTATTAGGCTTAGGTTTAGCACTCGCACCAATTGGCGCTTACATTGCTGTTACAGGTGAGTTTGCAATTGTACCCGTTTTGTATTCTTTTACCGTTCTTTTTTGGGTTAGTGGTTTTGATATTATTTATGCTTTACAGGATGAAGATTTCGACAGAGCTGAAAAGTTACATTCAATTCCGTCTGCTCTTGGCATAAAAAATGCGCTTAATGTATCAGTTCTACTGCATGTACTTTCTGCTGTTTGTGTAATTTTGCCGGTGTTTTTTACTTCATTTAGTTGGGTTTATTATGTAGGAATCGCATTTTTCTGTTCGATGCTTATTTACCAGCATCTATTGGTAAAACCTAACGACATTAGTAAGGTAAATCGTGCTTTTCAAACATTAAATGGTTATGCCTCGGTTGTATTTGCAATATGCTTTTTAATTGATGCCTACATAAGAACGAAGTAATAAGTAATGAAAGAATGAGTGAATTTTGAATGAATTAATAAATTTACGGCATCGTCATTGCGAGGCACGAAGCAATCTTAAAGCGATAGACAAATTCATTCAATCATTCATTCAAAATTTAATAATTCTCAATTCAATAATTAATACCGATGATTATAAATAAAAAACCTCGAAAATATATACCACAGGAACTAAACATCACTTGGGAAAGTTTAGAACCAATTTTCACCGAATTACAAAATCGTGAGCTAAATAGTGCTTCAGAATTAGAACAGTGGCTTAAAGACAGATCTGAAATTGAAGCAGCTTTAGAAGAAGATTTCGCATGGCGATATATAAAAATGAGTTGCGACACCGCCAACGAAGAACTGGTTAAGAATTTTCAATATTTCGCAACAGAGATTGAACCTAAAATTTCTCCATTATCTAACGAATTGAATAAAAAATTCAGCGATAGCCCTTATATGGATGAGCTGGATAAAGAGAAATACTACGTATATAGCAGAGCGATAAAAAAGGCTTTAGAATTATATCGTGATGAAAATATTGAACTTTTTACCGAATTACAGGTTAAGCAACAAAAATATCAGGGTATTACCGGTGCCATGAGTGTTGAAATTAACGGGCAGGAATACACGCTCGAACAGGCATCTATTTTTGTTAAAGATTTAAACCGTGAAGTACGTGAAAATGCATGGAAAACCATTCAGCAAAGAAGACTTGTAGATAAAGACGATTTAAATATTTTATTTGATGAGCTGATAAAACTTCGTAATCAGGTTGCGCTTAATGCAGGTTTTGAAAACTATCGCGATTACATGTTCCAGGCATTAGGTCGTTTTGATTATACCCCGCAGGATTGTTATGATTTCGCCAATGCAATTGAAAAAGAAATTGTTCCGATTTTAAAAGAACAAGCGGAAAAAAGACGCGAAGCTTTGGCTTTAGAAACTTTAAAACCGTGGGATTTAGAAGTAAGCATTAGTGGCAAACCGGCCTTAAAACCTTTCAATAATGGAAATGAGCTGATTGATAAAAGTATAGCTTGTTTTAATGCTATTGATGAAAAATTAGGCAATAAGCTTGCAACCATGAAAGCAAACAACCTTTTTGATGTAGAAAGCAGAAAAGGTAAAGCTCCGGGCGGCTACAATTATCCTTTGGCAGAAACTGGTGCTCCATTTATTTTTATGAATTCTGCTAATTCGCTTCGCGATTTAACCACAATGGTTCATGAAGGTGGGCACGCAATTCATACTTTCTTAACGGCTGATTTAGAACTAAATGATTTCAAGCATTGCCCTTCGGAGGTTGCAGAGCTAGCTTCTATGAGCATGGAATTAATTTCTATGGATAATTGGGATGTTTATTTTGATAATGCTGAAGATTTAAATCGTGCTAAAAAAGAACAGCTAGCCGATGTTTTAAAAACATTACCATGGGTTGCCGTTATCGATCAGTTTCAGCACTGGGTTTACACAAATCCAGATCATATTGCTGCTGATAGAGAAGAAACTTTTAAGCAAATCTATAACCGCTTTGGGGCAGGTTTTGCAGATTGGACAGATTTAGAAAAAGAATTTGGTAATGTTTGGCAAAAACAACTGCATTTATTCGAAGTTCCATTCTATTATATCGAATACGCGATTGCACAATTAGGCGCCATAGCAGTTTGGAAAAACTATAAAGAAAATCCACAGAAAGCTTTAGAACAATACCTTGCGGCGCTTTCGTTGGGTTATACCAAACCAATGAATGAAATTTACGAAACGGCAGGCATTAAGTTCGATTTTAGTGAAGATTATGTAAAAGAGCTTGCAGCTTTTGTAAAAGAAGAGCTAGAGAAATTAGGATAGTTTTAGGGTTTAGGGTTTAGGGTTTAGGGTTTAGGGTTTAGGGTTTAGGGTTTAGGGTTTAGGGTTTAGGGTTTAGGGTTTAGGGAAAATTCTAATAAACACAAACTTGTTTTAAATAAAAAAAAGTCGCAACAAAACGTTGCGACTTTTTGGTTTTACCCGTTTAAATTTAATCTAAAATCTGCGAGTATTCTTATAATCTGCGGGAGAAAATTCATACAGCAGCAATTAGTGAATTAGGTTAAACATTGTTAAAATACGCTTTATAATTATCCTAATGCCTTAGTTTAGTAATATTCTTCTTTAGATAAGGAAAATACAAATTATAAGGTTATCAAATTAAGATGAAACAAATCGCTCCATTGTTCATACTTCTATTTATTTCTTACATGCCTGAAATTATAGCTCAAGATAAAAACGGTAAAATTTCAGGTATTTTAATATCTGAAAAAACAAAACCTATTACAGCAAATATTGATCTTAAGAATTTAGCAGACGCAATGTTTACTAAAAGTATTTCCTTAGATAATCAAAGAAAATTTAGTTTTGAAAATTTACCTTATGGAAGTTATTTTATTTCTGTAAATGCAGCTGGCTTCAAACCAATTTCTGAAAAAGTAAACATATCCGCCAATGAGCCATATATTGAAAAAAATTTCAAAATAGAAGAAGTAACAAATGATTTGGGTAGCATTACTATTTTGGGCAAAAAACCCTTCATTGAAAGATTCGCAGATAAAATTATAATGAATGTTGAAAATAGTATTGTTGCAACTGGTAACACTGCACTCGAAGTTTTGTCGAAAATGCCAGGAGTTTTGGTTAATCAGGATGGTGCCATCAGTGTAAGAGGAAAATCTGGTGTTAATATTTTAATTGATGGAAAATCCACATTTCTTTCAAACGAACAGTTGGCAACACGACTGAAATCATTAAGCAGTAGTGAACTTAAATCTATTGAGTTAATTACAAATCCATCATCAAAATATGATGCAGAAGGAAATGCCGGAATAATTAATATCAAGCTTAAAAAGAATGCAGAATTTGGCACAAATGGCAATATAGAACTCGGTTTTGGTTATGGAAAAAATCCTAAAAGCAACTCAGGTATTTCAATCAATCACAGAAATAGAAACTTTAATGTATTTGGTAATTTCGCAAACAATAACAATAAATATCAGGAAGATTTAAGCATTAACCGAATTACAAATGATGGTATTATCAATACCTATTTCCATCAATACAATACTCAGATTCGCTCATCCCACAATAACAATTACAAATTAGGATTAGATTATTTTATCGATAAAAAAAACACAGTTGGTTTTATTTATTCGGGCTATTTTAATAGTGGCCACGAAAGTTCTAACGGTGTTATTGATATTGGTACGAGTCTCAATAAAATTGATTCATCTATCGTTGCCAACAATCCTACATCTAACAAATACCGAAACCAAGCATACAATATTAATTACAAATCTATTATTGATACACTTGGACAAGAGTTCTCTGCAGATTTAGACTATGCGGAATATCTTAGCGAGGAAAACACCGTTTATAATAATAATTTTTCAGATATTAACGGTAACCAATATAAAGCACCATTAACTTTTAGGAATTTAACACCATCGTTAATAAAAATTAAGGCAGCAAAAATTGATTATTCGCTACCAATAAATGCCAATACTAAATTTGAATTGGGGTTAAAAAGTAGTTGGGTAAGTACAGATAATGATTTTAGATTTGAAAATTTAATTGATGCAAAATGGCAAAATGATTTAGCAAGAAGCAATCATTTTATTTACGATGAAAATATAAACGCAGCTTACACTAATCTTAAGAAAAAATTTAAAACAACGAGCATTGAGGTTGGCTTAAGAGTTGAACAAACTAATTCGAAAGGTAATTCCATAAACGAACAAAAGATTGTAAAGAGAAGTTACTTCGACTTTTTCCCCAGTTTTTCGGTCAATCAAGATTTATCAGAAAATAATCAATTAGGTTTTTCTTACAGCAGACGTATAGACAGGCCTGATTATAAATCACTAAATCCGTTTATTTATTTTGTCGATCTATACACCTTTAGTCAGGGAAATCCATTTCTAAACCCACAATACACTAATGCTTTTCAGCTCTCGTATAACTACAAAAAAGAACTTAATGTTTCTTTTGGTTATAGTGTTACTAATAGTTTAATTCTGGATGTTTTACTTCCTAATGATGATCAAAAAACGCTTTATCAAACAGTTTTAAACTTAGATAAACAACTATCTTACGATTTAACAATTGGCTATCCAACACCTATAACCAAATTCTGGAATATGGATAATACGTTTACAACTACGTATAACCAAATTATATCCGCCAATTTAGGTGGAATTGACTATAATAGGAAAAAGATAAATTTAGCAATAAATACAAACCATAGCTTTACCATTACACCCTCAACTTCAGCAGAACTTTCCGGAGAATTTGTTTCAGCTCAAATCTATGGAACCTACGCAATTAAACCTTATTATGGAATCGACTTTGGTTTAAAAAAATCTTTAATCAATAAAAGATTGAATTTAAAATTTGCCATTAACGATGTTTTAAACAGTAGAATAGCAAGAATTAGCAGTGCACTATCAACTTTAAGTTACAATCTAAGCCAGAAACAAGAGAGCAGAATTTTTAGAATAAGCCTAAACTATAGTTTAGGAAGTAATGCTATTAAGGCATCAAGAGAAAGAAAAACAAGTGTGACTGATGAAGAAGGCAGAATAAAATAATTTTTCTCCTTTTAACTATGTTGACTCTTTTCAAATTACAGTCTATAAAACATGACAAAGAATTATCGTTAATAATTTTATACCTTGCTTTAAACGTTTTTAACTGATATTTTTTTAAGTTTGAAGAATACAACAACCAAAACAAATGTTCGAAAAGCTATTCAGAAAGAAATCCATTTCCAAGATATTACAAGATGCGGCAAAAGGCTATGGCGACCATGATAGTTCTTTACATAAAACCCTCGGTGTTCGCGATTTAACAGCTTTTGGTATTGCAGCCATCATTGGTGCGGGTATTTTCAGTACCATTGGTAAAGCCAGTGCTGATGGCGGTCCGGCGGTAATTTTCTTATTCATTTTTACGGCGGTTGCTTGTAGTTTTGCAGCTTTTGCTTATGCAGAATTTGCATCAATGGTTCCGGTTTCTGGTAGCGCATACACATACTCTTACGTTGCTTTTGGCGAATTAGTGGCCTGGATAATCGGTTGGTCGCTAATTATGGAATATTCCATTGGCAACATTACAGTGGCCATTTCCTGGTCTGATTATTTTACCGGATTACTCTCCACCATAAAAATTCCCGCCCTCGGTATAGAAGGCATCCACGTACCCGATTGGATGACAATGGATTACTTAAGTGCTTATAATGGCCACAAACAAGCAGAAGCACTATTAGCTGCAGGCAAAAACCTTGCTGATTTAGATACTGCAACTGCATTGGCCAACAACGCCTGGTTAACTGCACCTCAAATTGGTGGCTTTCATTTAGTGGCTGATATTCCGGCATTGGGTATTATTATCTTAATCACGGGATTAATTTACCGTGGCATGAAGGAAAGCAGAAATGCAAGCAATGCAATGGTTGTTGTTAAGCTTGCTGTTATCCTTTTAGTTCTGGCTGTTGGTATCTTCTACGTTGATACTAAAAACTGGAATCCTTTTGCCCCGAACGGTGTTAGCGGTGTTTTGAAAGGTGTATCGGCAGTGTTTTTTGCTTATATCGGTTTCGATGCAATTTCTACAACCGCAGAAGAATGTAAAAACCCTCAAAGAGATTTACCTCGTGGTATGATGTGGGCAATTATAATTTGTACAATTTTATATGTTGCAATTGCCCTTATCTTAACTGGAATTGTTAAATCTGATACCTTAGCTGTAGGCGACCCGCTAGCTTTCGTTTTCGACCAGATTGATTTGAAATTAATGAGTGGTATAATTGCCGTTAGTGCCGTTTTTGCAATGGCTAGCGTACTTTTAGTATTCCAAATGGGTCAACCTCGTATATGGATGAGCATGAGTCGCGATGGTTTATTGCCAAAATCCTTTTCTAAAATTCATCCAAAATATAAAACACCATCATTTGCAACCATTGTTGTAGGTTTCGTGGTGGCTGTGCCTTCGCTTTTCATGAATTTAACCATCGTTACCGACCTTTGTTCTATCGGAACTTTGTTCGCCTTTGTATTGGTTTGCGCAGGCGTTTTGGTATTACAAAACCGTCCGGATGTGCAACGTGGCAAATTCAAAATACCTTATGTAAACAGCAAATTTATAGTACCTGTTGCATTTGTGGCAGCAATGGTATTCGCTTTTGTACAATATGGCAAAGAAACGAAAGCATTCTTTTTAAATTCACCTAAAACTATCCAAACCGTAAATTTTGTTACTTCATTAAACGGCGATGAATTAAAAATAGTTAAAAGTGAAATTGTAAAAAATGCCGCTCCACAGATTATTTTAAGCGATAAAATTGATGCGGAATCTTACTTAAGCGGATTAACTCCCGATAGATACGAGCAGTTTATTGCCGCATCGAAAATAACCATCGATAAAAAATATGAAAGTGGCTGGAGCCTTTTCAAACACAAAATACCAATGTGGATTTTTCTAATCATCTGCGTGATGATTTGCTATTACTGCATAACTAAAAACCTATCATTAATACCTGTTTTAGGCTTAATTAGCTGCCTTTATATGATGTGTGAGCTTGGAATTTCGAACTGGATTGGTTTTGGCATTTGGCTGGTAATTGGCTTAATTGTGTATTTTGCCTATGGATTTAGAAATAGTAAACTGGCTAGAGAGGTAAATTAATTACCTCAAACTCATTTTCGTGATGGTTATTTATTTTATTCCTTCCTTATTACATTATAATTAGGCGAAATCAAATCAATATCTGCTGCTTTAAACTCTTCCTGTATGTGTTCTAAAAGGCTGCTGTAAATTAAAGCCTGCTTTCCGGCTTCATGCGTATATGCGTTAATTTGGTAAGAAACGTAAAAATCGTTTAGCTTGGTTTGCAGTACAAATGGTTTTGGAATATCCATAACAAATTCTGTTTTTAATGCAGCAGTTATTAGTATTTCATAAGCTTTTTGCCAAGGCACATCGTATCCTAAGGTTACTTCATAGTGAATAATTAATCCATTTTTTTTAGCCTGGCTAGAGTAATTTACGGTACTACTGGAAAGCACCATTGAATTTGGTACGGTTACATCCTCATTTTTAATCGTCCTAATCCGCGTGACTAACATAGTTTTCTCGATTACATCACCTGTTACTTCCCCAATCTTAACCCTATCGCCAATCCTGAAGGGCCTCATATAAGTGATAACCAAGCCTGCTACTATATTAGTTATGGCACTTGATGAACCTAAAGAGATTAATATACCCAAGAATACAGATACACCTTGAAATGCAGCCGACCCTGAACCCGGAAGATAAGGGAAGATGATAACGAGCATGAAGGCGTAAAGTATAAACCTTAATATATTAAACGTTGGAATCGCCCACTCGGCATGGAAACCATTAATTTGAATATTGCTGCGTTTAACTTCGTAAAAAAAGTATCTAATTGCTTTGAGCGTAAACTTGAAGATGAAATAGATGACTAAAATCGTAAAGAGATTAGGCATATAAGCGAAAATACTATTGAGGGCTATTCTTAAAGGTCCTAAAATCCAATTTAGTAAGGTACTCGTCCAGCTTTCAGTTTCTGGAAAAACGCTAAATAATAATGGCAATGATAGATAAATAAGAAGCAAGGTTACCAATAACCTAACAGCGCTGTTAATCTTTAAAAAGATAAGTTCAAGATCGCTTGCTGGTACAACTTTAACTGTACCAAGCTTTAAGCCAGCCTTAATTTTTTGTGTACGGTTGATGATGTATTTGCGGCTTTGCCTGAAAATCCAATTGATGAAAGCCACCATAATAATCAGTAAAGCAATTATTAGTACAACTAAACCTATTCTTTTTGCCCAATTTAACAAACTATGAGATTCTCTTTCCGCTTGTACAGTAGTTTTAATTTCCTTAAGATATTTTTCTGCCAATTTTGCATTTGTTGTTCCAAACCATAACCCATCAAGGTTGGAAACGGTCATAATAATTTCCTGGTTTTTGTAAACTATATCAAAATTATCTGTAGAGGATTTTATCTTCAAAGAGTCTTGCGAATAAAAAGCATCATGATAAAGCGTATTTATCTTTTTTGAGATTCCTGCTGCACGCTCCATTGCACTAAAAGAGCCTGTTCGGGTATATATGTTAAATAGTGTATCGGCATTTAGTATTACAGGATAACCTTTGGCATGCGCTTTTAATTTTTTGATTTCTTCTGCCTGCTCAATGCTCCTTATTGAATCGCTTACTGCAATGCTCCGAAGCTTATCTTCAAGCATTTTAGTTTTTGATTTATCGCCAACTGCACTTTTTAATTGTTCTTCTAATTGAATTTTAACTAAAGAATCGATTTGCTTTTGCTGCTGATCTTTAATCAACTTTACCTCATTTATAGCGAGAGTTTGTTTGCTAATCGTATCAGCATTTAATTGGGCAAATACATTTGAAGAATAACTAAAAATTAAAAGAAGAAAGACTAATTTTTTGGTGAGCATTTTTTAAATATCGATTAACTGAGTTGTTTGATTTTCAATGGGTTTTTCATATTGACTTAACGCATCAACTGTAATAATCAGTATTCCACTAAGCGCCAACAATATACCAATTCTTTGAAGCGCATTTTCCGATCTTTTAGAAAACGAGGTTCTATCAGTTGTTACAAATTTAGAAATTCCCTGAACCTGTCTTTTTAAAAGTTGACGCCTTAAAACTAAAGCAAACAGCATAAAGCCGAATAAAATCATTAAAATTCCAATAAACTGTATTTGAGTAAAATTACTAAGTGTTGTGTCATTTATCATATAATATCGACAAATAAATAGCTGTAATGTTTTATTAGATAAAGTTTAGATGATGGTGATACATACAAATTGTGATAAATCATTATTGTAACGTTACCATAAAGATTGCCTGCCTCCTGTAAGCAGTACTTACTTTATGCTTCAAATATTTTTTAATAAAAAAAGTCTCTTAATGATTGAACATTAAGAGACTTGCGATAAAGTATTTTTTTATTTCTTCTTCACAAATGCCATAATCGTAATGGTTGCCAAGCCAACAAATGATGCTATCATGTAAACATCAGAATTGTTCCATTTGAGGATTTTTGCGATAGGCCCCAAAATAAACAGACAAATTGCCCCGATTAACAAAAATTTCCGCATGCTAAACTGGTAGTCTGTGTAATTCGATATCGTCTGGCGTAACAAAAATTAAAGGAACTTTTTCTACATCAACATAACTGCTATCCAAACCAAAACTTCGCTCTTCTGATAAACTTAACTTTTTGAGAATGAAGTAGTAATCCATTATCTGACGTTCATAAAAACTCAATTTCGTAAACTTAGATAAGTGTTTTTCTAACAACACAAACCTGAAATCGCCCGTAATTTTATGTTTATTTAATGATGTATATTGACTGGTGATGTCAATTTCGCCATTTTTCACCAACTCTTCTACAACTTTACGATAAAGCAGGTTTACGCGTTGTTCTATGCGGAAGCCTAATCTAAAATCGATACGTATCAGTTTGCCTGGGATTAAAAACTCCACCTTGTAATCTAAAGTATAAGGTTCATCCATTACATCTACGTGAACCAGCCAATACACATCGGCACGTTTTGGTTCCTTTTGAATTATTGAATATATAATCTTCGATTCGATTTCCGTTTTGAAGTTTGCACTGGTTAAATAAACCAATTGCGACGAATATTTTGGAACAGATTCATCGCTGCTCAACTCGCTTAAAATTTGATAATAATCTTCAATTTCTACGTATTTAACAAAGCGGTTTTTGATTTTTCTTGCTATAAACCAACTCCACATAACGGTAAATAACAAAGAGCCAATAATTACTGTTACCCAACCGCCGTGTAAAAATTTAGTTAAATTACTGATTAAGAATGTACCTTCTATAATCACATAAGTGAAAAAGAATGTTGCTATTAAATACTTTGGAAAACGCCTGCTACGCAAATAAAAACTAACCAAAATGGTTGTCATTAACATTGCAATGGTAATTGATAAACCATAGGCAGCATCCATTTTTTCTGCTTTTTGAAAAAGAAAAACGATACCGCAGCAACCAATCCAAAGCATCCAGTTTATGGATGGAACATAAAGCTGGCCTTTAGAAACTGATGGATAAACGATTTTTATTTTTGGCCAAAGGTTTAAACGAACGGCTTCAGCAATAAGTGTAAATGAGCCGCTAATTAAGGCCTGACTTGCAATAACCGCAGCCATAGTTGCCAAAATAACCATTGGCACCTGAAATTGGTCGGGCACAATTTGAAAGAAAGGGTTCATTTTAGCACCTGGAATATAGGTTTGGCTGTTTTGCAAAATCCAAACGCCTTGACCTAAATAGTTTAATATTAAGGTAAGTTTTACAAAAATCCAGCTTATGCGAATGTTGTTCCTTCCGCAGTGACCTAAATCAGAATATAAGGCCTCTGCTCCTGTTGTACATAAAAACACACCACCAAGAATAAGAAAAGCGAGTTTGTTAGTTACAAGTAAATGAATAGCATAATAGGGATTAAAAGCTTTTAAAATGCTTAAATCTTTTACAATAAAAGAAAGTCCTAAAACACCTAAAACGGCAAACCAAACAAACATTACAGGGCCGAAAAGTTTACCTACCAAATTTGTTCCGAATTGCTGTATAATAAAAAGAATCGTTAAAATGGTTAAAACGATTGGAATTACAGGCACATCAAATTTATTTGTTAAGCCTTCAATGGCTGATGTTACGGTAATACTAGGTGTAATTATACCATCGGCAAGTAAAGCGCAGCCACCAACAACAGCAGGCACAACGAGCCATTTTGCCTTTTTTCTAACCAAAGAGAAGAGTGAAAATATTCCGCCCTCACCTTTGTTATCAGCCCTTAATGTTATAATAACATATTTAATAGTGGTTTGTAGCGTTAATGTCCAGATGATACAAGATAATACACCTAAAACATTGGTTGGATTAATATCCTGTTTACCGCCTAATATTGTCGTGAAAATCGCGTTTAGCGTATATAAGGGTGAAGTACCGATATCGCCAAAAACGATACCCAAACTAATTAAAACCCCACCGGCAGTTAGCGCATTTACATTTTTATGATTTGACACTTCGATATATTTTTAGTGCGGCAAAAGTAAACTAACTATAACAATTTAACAACCAATTTATTGTGTATTTTCAACACTAATAAAACTGATGGCATCAACAACAAGAAAAAAACGTTTAAGGCACCGCTAAAACGTTTTTGTTAAATTTTAGAATTATCTGATACGTAAAAAAACAAAATTTATTGTTAAATTGTGTTAAATTAATATGTTTAATTAAAATGTTTAATTTCTTTGTATTAAATTAATACATTTGCTATACAATTTGATGAAACTCTACCCAAAGATAATGCTTCTCTTAAATATTACATGCATAACATGTATGCTAATGTTTTGTGGCATTAATTCTTGGGCTCAACAATCAGATAGCACTCGTTTTAGTCTAAAAACAAGGCCAAAACCCTCAAGTAAAATCCCCGAAATAAAAGCCAATATTCAGCCGTATAAACCGCTTTACAATCATGTTACCAGCAGCACAAGTATGTTCGATGCCTACTCCGGCACTAATACTAAAACTGTAAGTGCATCTCCAAAAGATAAACTTTTAACCATTGTAAAAATTTACCCTAACCCGGTAGAAGACCAATTGAATATTATTTTATCGTTGAATAAAGACACCCAGGTTACCATTAAAATTATAGATTTATTAGGTAATGAAGTTGTAACCCTTGCAAACGAACGTTTTACCTCGGGCGAGCAAACTAAAAGTTTTATTGTACCAAGCAGGCTCAATGCCGGCATCTATTTTTTAAGGGTTGTAGCGGGTGCAGAATATCAGGTAAAACGAATCTCAGTTTTATAACACCAATATCTTTTCTATTTTTGAGTGATTCAGGAGGTTTATTCAGAACCTCAATTCTATTATCTCAAATTAATTAAGAATGAAAGTTATCGCCATTGGCCGAAATTATGCCGAACACGCAAAAGAATTAAATAATCCGGTTCCACTAACGCCAGTAATATTCTTAAAACCCGATACTGCTGTTTTAAAAGACAACAAACCCTTCTATCATCCGGATTTTTCTGATGATGTGCATTACGAATTAGAAATTGTTTTAAAAGTTTGTAAAGAAGGCAAGCATATCGCCGAGAAATTTGCATCAACCTATTACGATGAAATTGGCTTGGGTATTGATTTTACTGCAAGGGATATTCAAAGTAAACATAAAGAAAAAGGCCTGCCGTGGGAACTTGCTAAAGCTTTTGATAACTCTGCACCGGTAAGTATATTTCTACCAAAAACAGATTATGAGGATTTATACAATTTAAATTTCGAACTCCAGCTAAATGGTGTAACGAAACAAAAAGGATGTACTAAAGATCTTTTATTCTCGTTCGAAAAAATAATAAGCTTTGTATCGCAATACATTACTTTAAAAAAAGGCGACCTTATTTTTACAGGTACGCCGCAAGGTGTAGGCAAAGTTAATAAAGGCGATAAATTGGAAGCCTGGCTAGAAGGAAAACAACTTTTAAATTTTGAGGTTAAATAAAGAGATGTACATTATAAAGGCAATTAAAAACAAATCGATATCAGCCGCTCTAATTTTTACATTTTCAACATCAGGCAGTTCAGTTTACGCACAACAAATTTTTAGCAATAATAAATATCCCTTAACCTATTTCAGGCAGCCCTTAGATATTGTTCCACCAGCATTAGCGGGTTCTTTCGGCGAGATAAGGGGGAATCACTTTCATTCTGGCATCGATTTTAGAACCAACCAACGTGAAGGTTATCCGGTTTACGCAGTAGCTGATGGCTACGTATCCAGGTTACGCGTACAAAATAGTGGTTTCGGGCAAGCAATCTACATTAACCACCCAAATGGTTTCACCTCTGTTTATGGACATGTGCAACGCTTTGCTCCAAAAATTGCATCAATTGTAAAAAACTTAGAATACGAAAAGAAATCTTTCGAGCTGGATGAATTTCCAGATCAAATGCTCATTCCGGTACGTAAAGGTGAAGTTATTGCGTGGTCGGGTAACCGCGGCAGTTCTGGTGGCCCACACTTACACTTCGAAATTAGAGATAGCAAAACTGAGGAAACGATTAATCCGCAGTTTTTTGGAATTGATATTCCGGATAATATTCCGCCCGTAATTTACAGTTTATATGCCTATAAATTAAACGGAAAGCCATTTAGCGAAGCCACAGCGAAACAAGCTATTGCCATTAGTGGTAGCAATGGCGTTTACAAGGCTGCTGCCCCGGTGAGTTTAACTGGCGAGATTGGTTTCGGTGTGGTTACAACCGATAGGCACAATGGTTTATCAGGTTTGAACGGCGTTTATTCTATCCAGTTAGAGCTTGATGGAAAAATGATTTATACCTCTGCTTTGGAAAGGTTTGCCTTTGAAGACAGCAAGGCAATTAATTCCCACATCGACTATCCAGTTTTTCTGAATACCAAAAGAAGCATTCAAAAAAGCTTTGTAGAGCCTGGAAATCCATTAACCATCTACAGTAATTTGATAAACAGTGGTAAAATAAATTTTGTAGACGGAGAAATTCATCAACTTCGTTACATCATAACCGATTCTAAAGGAAATGCTTCAACGCTGGCATTTTCAGTTCAGGCAGGTTCCGCCGCTGCTATTGTCACAACTATTCCATCAGGTATCGTTTTTGGTTTTAATAAAATTAATGAGTTTAGTAATGATGAAATAAAAGCAGTTTTCCCGATAGGCACATTATATAGTGATTTAAATTTCATTTATAAAAAAACACCAAAACCTTCTGGTAATGCTTTTTCAAATATCCATCAAATTCATAACCGCTACACACCATTGCACACTGGCTTTGAGCTTTCTATAAAAGCTGATAATTTACCCGCTGATTTAAGAGAAAAAGCGCTTATAATTAGTACCGGTGGTTCATCGCAAGGAGGCACTTTTGTTAATGGATTTATAAAAGCTAACCCAAAAACTTTTGGCAGTTTTTACATTGCTGTTGATACCATTGCGCCACGCATTTTCCCTACTAACATTTCCGAAGGAAAGAACATGGCAGGTCTCTCAAAAATATTATTCAAAATCAGCGATAATCTATCCGGTTTAAAAAGCTTTAATGGCTACATAGATGGCAAATGGGTTTTAATGGAATTTGATGCAAAAACTGCAACCTTGTGGCATAGCTTTGATGATAGAACAACGGCGGGAAAGCATACGCTCGAACTAGTGGTAGATGATGTTAAAAACAACATCAAACGTTACTCTGTGTCATTTTTTAGGTAGCAATTATTATTTGCATCAACCTAATCCACTATTCGTTGTTATATTACTAAATTGCATTATCATACAATCAATGATTTAAAAAACATGGCAGAATTAAAAGAAGGTGATACCGCACCGGCAATCACTTCAAAAAATGAAAAAGGCGAACAGGTTTCTTTAAGTGATTTTAAAGGTAAAACTGTTGTTTTATATTTTTACCCAAAAGATGATACACCAGGTTGCACTGCAGAAGCCTGCGATTTTAGAGATAATTATCAAGGCTTGCTGGCAAAAGATATTGTTGTACTTGGCGTTAGTGTTGATGATGAAAAATCTCACCAGAAATTTATAACTAAACATAGTTTGCCTTTTACCTTACTTGCAGATACCGACCAGAAAATTGTAAATGATTATGGTGTTTGGGCAGAAAAAAATATGTACGGTAAGAAATATATGGGCACCGTTCGTACAACATTTATTATAGATGGAGAGGGGAAAATTTTGCACATTATTAAAAAGGTTGACACTAAAAATGCAACTCAACAAGTACTAGATTTAATCAATAACTAATTATAATATAGCAGGTAAAATATTACCTTTGTTATGTAACAACAACCTCATATTTAATGAAACATACAATTAAAGAGCTTGAAGATATTGCCTCGCAAATCAGACGAGATATCGTAAGAATGGTTCACGGATGTCAATCTGGCCACCCGGGTGCATCACTTGGATGTACAGATTTTTTTACTGCTTTATACTTCGAAGTTTTAAACCACAAAACAGATTTTACGATGGAAGGCCGCGGAGAAGATTTATTCTTCTTATCTAATGGCCACATCTCTCCGGTTTGGTATAGTACACTTGCACATGCAGGTTATTTTGATAAAAGTGAATTAGCAACTTTCCGTAAGCTAGATTCAAGGTTACAAGGCCATCCAACTACGCACGAGCATTTACCAGGTATCCGTATTGCTTCGGGCTCGTTAGGTCAGGGTTTATCAGTTGCCATTGGTGCTGCATTAGCCAAAAAATTAAATGGCGATAAAGGTTATATTTTTGCTTTGCTAGGTGATGGAGAATTACAAGAAGGCCAAAACTGGGAAGCTGCAATGTTTGCCCCATTTAATAAAGTAGATCATTTAATTGCTTCAGTTGATTATAATGGTCAGCAAATTGATGGACCAACAAGCAAAGTATTGGCTTTAGATGATTTACAGGCAAAATTTGAAGCTTTTGGATGGCATGTAATTAATACCGATGGTAACGATATGCAAGCTATTGTAGAAGGTTTACATTATGCAAAAACCTTAACAGGAAAAGGTAAACCAATCTTAAACCTAATGAGTACGCAAATGGGTGCTGGTGTAGATTATATGATGGGTACCCACAAATGGCATGGTACAGCGCCAAATGATGAGCAATTAGCCGCAGCCTTAGCGCAATTACCAGAAACATTGGGAGATTATTAAAGTTGAAAGTTTAGCGTTTAAAGTTTAAAGCTAAAAGGCAGAAGCTTAAAACGAAAAGCAGAAAACGACAAACAAAAAATTAAGAAATCGTGAAAAAATACACATATACAGAAAAAAAAGATACACGTTCGGGTTTTGGAGCTGGCTTACATGAAGCTGGAAAGAAAAACGAAAACGTAGTTGCGCTATGTGCCGATTTAGTAGGCTCATTAAAAATGGATGCTTTTATTAAAGATTTTCCTGAGCGTTTTACTCAGGTTGGTATTGCAGAAGCAAACATGATTGGTATTGCTGCCGGTATGACGATTGGTGGTAAAATTCCATTCACAGGTACATTTGCCAACTTTTCTACAGGTCGTGTGTACGATCAAATTCGCCAGTCTGTAGCTTATTCAAACAAAAACGTTAAAATTTGTGCATCACACGCCGGCCTAACTTTAGGCGAAGATGGTGCAACACACCAAATTTTAGAAGATATTGGCTTAATGAAAATGTTGCCAGGCATGGTGGTTATCAATCCTTGCGATTATAACCAGACTAAAGCCGCAACAATTGCAATTGCAGAATACGAAGGCCCGGTTTACTTACGTTTCGGTCGCCCGGTAATACCTGTGTTTACAGACCCTGACCAAAAATTTGAAATTGGCAAAGCCTGGATGGTTAATGAAGGTACTGATGTGACCATTATTGCCACCGGCCACATGGTTTGGAAAGCAATTGAGGCTGGCGAGAAACTGGCTGAGCTTGGCATTGATGCGGAGATTATAAACATCCATACGATTAAGCCTTTGGATGACGAAGCAATTCTAAAATCTGTTAAGAAAACGGGTTGCGTAGTTACCTGCGAAGAGCATAACAAATTTGGTGGTTTAGGCGAAAGTGTTGCCCGTTTGTTAACTACAGAGTTGCCAACTCCGCAAGAATTTGTAGCCACAAATGATACATTTGGCGAAAGTGGAACGCCAGACCAGTTAATGTCGAAATATGGCTTAGATGCAGTGAATATTGTAGAAGCTGTACAAAAAGTAATCAGCAGAAAGAAATAAATTAAAACCGACGCCCACTATTATAGTACCGGGCGTCGATTTTTTTTGAAACGGACATGCAGCACTGTTTGGCAACTTTAGTCCCGCCATTCGCTTTAGTCCCGATGAAAAATCGGGAGCTGCCGCTGCTGTCGGGTTTAGAAACAATAATTCTGCACAAAAGGAATTAGCGGGTGGCACTTTTGTTTTTCGTCTACAAAAAAGGTATTCGACAGGCTCAGACTGACAACGGTTTCCTTAAATCAGGGACATTAGAAGTAGGAATTTGAGAACCGAACCACAGTAAATAAACCTGATTGAAGTGAAAAGCCCGCAATCCCGATTTTTCTCGGGAGCGGACTTGTAACGTAAAGCAGGACTGCATTAACCGAAGAAATATAAACGTTCATTTTCTAAAATATTGAACAGTTATTTAATGGCATTTTAAAAAATCAGACCATCAAAATCTAATTAATGAAACAAGTTGAAGATTCGGAAATTCTTGCCATGTTTGCTGTTGAGCGGACTCGAAATGAAGCCTTCAACTTATTATTAAAGAAATATCAGCAAAAAATTTACTGGCACATCCGCAGGTTGGTACTCAATCATGATGATTGTGATGATTTAATTCAGGAAGTTTTTGTTAAGGTTTGGAAAAACCTGGATAAGTTTAGAAGCGACTCTCAGCTTTATACTTGGATTTATCGCATCGCCACAAATGAATCTATTACTTTTTTAAATAAGCAGAAGCTAAAAAACAATACACCGTTAGATGAAGTTTCATCAGAACTAGCGGACAATTTAGTGGCTTCATCGTATTTTAACGGCGATAAACTAGAATTAAAATTGCAAAAGGCAATTTTAACATTACCAGAAAAGCAGAGAATAATCTTTAATATGAAATACTTTGATGATATGAAATATGAAGAAATTTCTGAAGTGCTTGGAACATCAGTTGGGGCTTTGAAGGCATCATTTCATATCGCAGCAAAAAAAATTGAGGCTTTTATTACAAATGATGAGATTGACTATTAAACCTTTTCACATTTTTTGTATCATATAACAGTGATGAATGATAATTTAGAAAATAACGATTGGATTAAAGAAGCGCCTACCCTCGCCACTATGGTTAAGCGTAATCCTTTTGTAGTTCCTCAAGGATATTTCGACAATTGTGAACAAGATGTTTTGAACCAGGTTTTTTTAGATAAGCTTAAGCAACAAACGACTAGTAACGTTTTTGAAGTTCCGGCAAATTATTTCGAAGAGTTAACTGAAATGATTGAAACCAGAATTGCTTTAGATGAAATAAATTTACCAATTAAGGGTTTTGCAGTTCCGGAAAATTACTTTGATACGCTACAAAGTAGAATTAATAGTAAAATAATAGCAGAGGAAACAAAACCGAAGGAAGCGATGGTAATTCCTTTATGGAAAAAAGGATTTGTTAAGTATGCAAGCGCTGCCTGTTTTGTGCTGATGGCATCGTTTGGTGTATATTTTTATCAAAATCAAAATATAGAAACTGCAAACACTGCCCAATTACAATCTGCTGAGATGGCAAATGAAGCAATGCTTTATGATATTGATGAAAGCACCATTATTGAGCATGTTGAAGCGCAAAATACCGCACAAAAAACAAATGTTTCTGCCTCAGATACAGAAATGGAAAACTACATACTGAGCAATTATACTTCAACAGATTTAGCTCAGGAATTATAAAACTAATATAAAATGAAGAATTTATTTTTTGCAGCTTTAATGTTAATGTTACCCTCGATACTTTGGGCACAGAGACCTCGGGGTGAAGAAATAGAATCGTTAAAGATTGCCTTTTTTACTAAAAAGTTAGATTTATCGGCTGATGAGGCTAAAGTGTTTTGGCCAATTTATAACAACATGCAGGCAGAACAAAATACACTACGTAAAGAGCGTTTTCAAAAAATGATTTCTTTTAGAAAAGTGGATGAGATTGATAATTTAAGTGATGCACAGGTTCAAAGTTTAATTACCAGTGAATTCGATTTTCGCCAAAGGGATTTAAACTTAGAAAAAAAATATTATTACAAATTAAAATCGGCCTTGCCAATTAAAACAGTTGGTAAATACTACAGAGCTCAGGAAGCATTTAAACGAGAGTTGCTGAATAGATTTAGAGATAAACAGTAATAAAAAAGTCTTGCATGATTAAAATGCAAGACTTTTTTGTTATAAAGCGTTGATTTACTTTATAGACATAGCTACATTTAGCATTACGTATCTTCCCATTACAGTTGAAGCATAACTCGAAGAAGAGGTTTCACTAATGTTTGCATTAGTAAATGCTTTTATATTGGCTAAATTCTTCCCTTGCAAACTATATATAAAATTTCCCTTTTGTGGATTATATTGAACTTCGGTATCAACCACATTAAAACTTTGGTTGTTAATTTTGTACAAATTATAGGAAGATGTATTAAATATTCTTTGGCTAATTTTATATCTATATTCCAAAGCATATTTATACATGTTATTCGTCGCAATTAAATTGCCTTCCCTTTTTGTATTGCTAAGTACAAATTCTGTGCTTGCACCAAAGTTAATCGGCAAATTAAAACCAGTGTTAATTTTAAAACTTAGAGCTTGATTAAGCGAGGTACATTTGCTAACTCCACTACCAAGTTGAGCATAATAATTTGTGATTGATGGAGCATAAGTTGCGGTAACATTTAAACTGAGCAAGGGAACGAATTTTTTAGCGTTCAGATTTCCACCAAAAGTACTAATGCCGTTGTAGGGCTGTTTTTCTGAGTAATTTAGACTGTTGTTAAAAAAGTTAGTGTATAAAAATCCATACTTACTGTAACTTCCATTTATTGAAGCATTTAAATTAAAATAGCTATTTCCAAAATCGTTAAAGCCATAGTTTATCACCATAGAATGGGTGTTATAATTGTAAAAATTGCTCAAACCACTATTAAAATTCCTGATGCCCGTAAGAATATAATTTTCGTAATATTCTATAGGCTGAGGATTGGTATTTCTATATCCGTAAGAAAAAAATAAATTGTGAACTTGATTAAACTTATAAGCAAAAGACAGAACTGGTTCTAAAATTATATAGGTACTATCTTTACCCAGGTTGTTCAACAACTGTAAAGTAGATTTCAACTGTGCGGTAACTTTTATTGTTTGGTTATCATAAACATATTTTGATGTAAAATAGGTTTGATTGAGATTAAACAAACTGCTATTTACATAGTTACTGCCAACTGAATTACCATTTTCATTAAGCAGATTTGAATTTAGGTTTAACCTATTTAGCTCATTACCAATATTAAAATATAAAAAACTGCTATTGTATCTCTTAAGAGCCTCTGCATCTAATTTTAACTTGAAATTAATGTTTTTAACTTCTTGAAGCAGGCGGTTTGAATTATTAAAAATTGATATTGTATTGTATAAATTTGAGTTTACATAATAATTCTGATTTACATCATCGGCCAGAATTTTTGCAGAAAATAAATAGGCGCTGCGTTTGTTCTGCTTTACCGTATATTTTAAGAATCCATTAAAGGTTTTATTGGTATCGTATTGATATTGTAAAACGCTATCTCCAACAATTTTATTAAATGTTGAGAATGCGGTGCTGTTAAAGTATTTTGGTTCTTGCTTGTAAGAAAATTTTGAAGTTAAACGGGCATTACTTTTTACCAAATAATCTACATTAAAATCTGCCTTAAAAGTTTTATTCAAATTGCTTCTGCTATCATTAGCTGCTGTTGAAGCTATTGTAGGACCGAAATATAAATTTTGCTGGGCTGTTTCGCCAAATAATTTATTTCTCGCATAAAATAAAGCATAACTTATTTTAAATTTATCGCTCAGTCTGCTTATAGCATTTAAGCTTCCTTGTGAGGTATGCCCTATTGCGCTTAACTTGTCATCAAATGGGTTAATTGCATTAACCTCATTTCTTATTATCCTATTATTGCCGGTAAAAACTCGGTTTTCATCAACCAAATCTAAAAGGTTATTATTCGATTGATTACTTACGTTGTTATGGTTGCCAAATGCAAAAGCCTTGGTTTTGTTAATAAAAGAAATAAGATTGGTAGATATCTCTCTCCTATCTATTGTTCCAAGGCCTGCATCAATGCTGCCCAAAATCTTTTTGGCTTTCTTATCTTTAATTTTCAGATTTAATACAATATCATCACTATTGATAATTCCTTTGAGGAGGTCATCTTCTACGTAATGATCTAAAGCCTGTACTTCTTCAACCAATTCGGGCTTTAAGTTTTTGGTTATCGCTTTGTATCCTTCGCCTGTTAAATCATCACCTTCTAATAAAACCTTACTAATTTTTTTACCTTTAAAGAATATAGTGCCGTCTTTATTCACTTCCATTCCGGGCATCTTTTTAATCACACTTTCCAGGTTTCTATCATCAGGGCTTGTAAATTGTTTAACGTTGTATTTCGTGGTATCGTTATCAACCGTAACCGCCGGCGGTGCCTTTATATAAATTTCATCAAGCTGCTTTTTATCTTCCGATAAGTCAAAATTGTGCTTAAATTCCTTATTTAAATCACTTCTGTTTAAAACCAATGTATCTCGCTTATAACCTATGTGCGACACGATTACAATAAATTTGTTAGATTGACTCAAAGCCCCAATTAACTCATATTTGCCATCTTCATCAGAAAAACCATAAAACAATAGCTCTTCCTCCGGAAAAGTTTTTAATTGTACAGAAGCCGAAGAAAGCTGCTGACCACCAGATTTTACAGAACCGCTAATTTTGGTAGTTTGAGCAACGCTACTAAAAGCGAAAAGAACGATAAAACAAGAAATAATAATTCTAAGCATTAAAACTTCTCTTGTTTTTCGGGTAAGGTTATGGTACTTCTACCAGTTCCTCCCATAGCATCAGTTGTAACGATTTTGCTCATTACTTTATAATCAGCTACTTTTTTGTTGTAAATTTCAATAAATTCAGCATGGGTATATAACCTTTCCTTTTCATATTCTAAAGGAATGTTAAATAAATTTTTATCAAATGAAGATTTTAAATCAATGCCGGTAAGTTCATAAACAAATTTATTTTCACTGTCGCTAACCTGAAGAATTAAACCTGGCAACCCCCCAAATTTCCATGGACCAAACCGCAGTGGAATGCTTTCGGCAAACCAAGCCGTGTAAATTCTACCCCGAAAATTAACAGTTGCTTTGGTACAATTATAGTTAAGAATTTTTTTATGTTCTTTTGTTATATTCCATTTAAAATTATTTAGCGAATCATCAATCAAAAAATATTTAGGACCAATATTCTCTGCCAATTTTAAGGTGTTCAATTTTAAATTTTTAAGTACAAAATGCTGCCTTTTATATTGTGAAACTTTTACTTCCCTTATTTCTGTTTCAGAAATTTGCTCTGATGAAGAAAATATTTTTTTTGGAATATAATATTCCATCGATTTACTACCATCTATATAAATAATCTTGTTTAGTTCATTCATACCAATTTGCGATTGAACTGAATATTTATAAGTTAAAGTTGCTGTAGTTTGTGCAAATGAAACAGTAGGTATGATTAATATTGCTACAAATAAATAGATTGTTTTCATTAAAATTTTTCTTTTTGTTCTGACATTTCAATTTTGCTTGTGCTATTATTTGTCGTCTGAGATCTTGAATATTTTATTAGATGTTTTTTGGTCCTTTCATATGCATCTATATATTCCTTATGCGATATTAATTTGTTACTGGTTTCATTAAAATAGCTAGTTAGTGTTAATCGCTCATCATTTATTTCTGTTCCTAAAACTATACCTGTAAGTTCATAATGATAAATTAACCTATCATCATATACACAAATTATCAAACCTGGTAAGCCGCAAAATTTCCAAGGACCATTAGAAATTGGAATTTCATCTGCGAACCAAGCAATATAATTACGACCTCTAAAGTTTGTTATAGCTTTAGTACAATTATACTTTAGTATCATTTTTTTCTCATTTGTAATCTTCCAATTAAAATTATTCAAAGTATCTTCTATCAAATATTTTTTGATAAAAAATTGATCAGATAAAATTAATCTCTTTTGTGAAAAATTTTTGTAAAGAAATGGGCGCTTCCCCTTATCAGGAACAGTAATATTAATCTGACTGTGGCTGTCATCAATCTGTTTTAATTCGGTATTATGTTTTACCAGTGGAAGTATTTCTTCTAAAGATTTATTTTTATTGAATAATACCCTTAACTGAAGTTTGTTGATGGTTAAACTATCATAGTTAATTGTATAGCTATAATTTAATATCCCAGATTGAGCATTGCTAATGATAGGTGTAAATAAAAAAAACACATATACGATTGATTTAATCATATTATTATTTAATAGAAATGTTATAAAATTTAGAAGCGGTAGAGATTCTAATGATATTCTAGTCTTCCGCCACTTCTTGTTCCGTATAAAACAATTCTGGACCTTCAGCGGCTGATAAGAAAGCTTCAATTTTACTCCGGGCCGTCATAGCAGCCATTGTTCTGGCTAAACTACACAACATTGCTGGATTAGTACTGGTAGCCGTAAAAGTTTGAGTTTCACGAAGTACAACGCCATTAGGCAATGTATAAGTTACGGTTACGGTTTGCGTACACGAAGTTTGTCTTGAAATTCTGTAATTAGAGTTTACATCTTTAACTTCATTCCTGTTCGCTTTCGCAAACGCTCCAAAACTTGCAAAGCACATCAATCCAATAAATAATAATTTTTTCATTGTTCTTTGTTTAAGGTTTATATTTAAATAATTACCTCAAACCTCCTTTAATAAAAACTAAAATAAAAATTTTTGCACCAACAGCATCTCTCATGTCATGAACGACATATGCCATGTCATGAACGACATATTTTGATTTTTAAACTGCCTAATCGAAATATTTATTTTTGATTAAATAATTTTATTTCAATAGTTTTGTTACAATCATTCCTTAATAGTTTAATCCAAATTAATGCTCAATTAAGGAAAAATGTTTACCTGTTATGTTATAGATGATGAACCATCTGCACTCGAAATTTTAGAAGATTACATCAGTATAAAACCAAATTTAACATTACTTAAAACCTTTGCTAATCCGTTAACCGCACTTGGTTACATTAATAAAGCAGAAGCCGTAGATATAATATTTCTAGACATAGAAATGCTGGAAATGAGTGGATTAGAACTGGTAAAACTAATTGGGCATAAAGCAAAAAGAATTGTGTTTGTAACTGCCCATAAAAATTACGCTTATGATTCTATTGAATTAGAAGCCGCATTTTTATTAAAACCAGTATCCTACAAGAAATTCGATAATTTGGTGTCAAAAGTTTTAGAGCAAGCTTCTACCATACCAAAAACAGAGTCATTTTTAATTAAAAAACCAGGAAACAGAGCAAAGAAATTTAATATAAAATTTAACGAGGTTATTTTTATTGAAAGTCAGGTGCGCCATACAAAAATTCAAACTATAGATTATCAAATTATAAGCGACCAAAGTTTTGCCAAGCTGAGTAAACTATTTACCGAAGAAAACTTTATTAGAGTACACCGTTCTTTTATTGTATCGAAACCATTTATAAAAATTGTAGGAAATGCAGATATATTGATGGTTAATGACATTAAAATACCCATTGGTAGAAATTACAGAAATGGATTTGTTAAGGTAGCATCAAAAAACAACGGAGCTTAAACAGCTATTCACATCATTTGCGTATTTTTGTGCCATGCTTACACAACGCCAGTTGTTTTTACAACATAATGCACAAACCTCTCCAGAACCGTTAATGCTCGAATTTGTAAGGGCGAAAGGTGTTTACATTTACGATTCTGAAGATAAAAAACATTTGGATTTAATTGCCGGAATTGGTGTAAGTAATGTTGGCCATTGTCATCCGGCGGTGGTTAAGGCTATACAAGAACAAGCCGAAACCTATATGCATTTAATGGTTTATGGCGAGTATGTGCAAACGCCTCAGGTTAATTTTGCTAAAGCTTTAGCAGATATTTTACCAGAAAGTTTAAGTTGCACCTATTTTCTAAATTCAGGAACAGAGGCCGTTGAAGGCGCCATGAAATTAGCAAAACGATACACTGGCAGAAAAGGTTTCATTGCTTGTAAAAATGCGTACCACGGCAGTACACACGGTGCTGAAAGTTTGATGGAAAGCGATTTCTACTCATCTGGTTATGGTCCATTTTTACCAAACGTTAGTTTTATAGAGCATAATAAACTTAGCGATTTAGATAAAATTACGGAAGATATTGCCGCAGTTTTTATAGAACCCATTCAAGGTGAAGCCGGAATAAGGGTTGCCGATTTAGCGTACATGCAAGCGCTAAGAGCCAAATGTACGGCAACTAAAACGCTATTAGTTTTTGATGAAATACAATCTGGTTTTGGCAGAAGCGGAAAAATGTTTGCTTTTGAGCATTACAATGTAGTTCCGGATGTTTTGCTTTTAGCAAAAGGCATTGGCGGCGGCATGCCAATTGGGGCTTTTATCAGCTCATTAGAAATTATGTCGGTGCTTTCGCATTCACCAATTTTGGGCCACATGACAACCTTTGGCGGTCATCCGGTTTGTTGTGCAGCAGGCTTAGCCACTTTACGCACTCTGGTCGATAATTGTATTGTTGATGAAGTTGAAGAAAAAGGACAGTTATTCAAAAATTTGCTCATTCATCCGGCTATAAAAGAGATTAGAGGTAAAGGCTTAATGTTGGCTTTAGAGTTTCAAAACTTCGAAATAAACAAAAAAATTATAGATGCCTGTATTTTAGACGGCATTTTATCAGACTGGTTTTTGCATTGCAGTAATTCGATGCGTATTGCTCCGCCGTTAATTATTTCGAAAGAAGAAATTGAGGATGCTTGCCATATTATTTTAAGAAATATTAACTTAGTAGTGAGTGAAAGCGGAAAGCGAAAAGACTAAAGTTGAAAGCGAAAAGCGAAAACTGAAACCCACAACGAAAAACGATCAACGAAAAGCGAGCAGCAAATCTTTATACCTGATACAAAATACTTGATACTAAAATGAACGTACTAATTGTTGAAGATGAGAAAAGCCTGGCGCTTGAAATGAATGAATTTTTAAGCAAAGAAGGCTTTATTATTGAACATGCCTGGAAAAAAGCATCAGCAGAAGAAAAAATTTTTGTAAACAATTACGATTTTATTTTACTGGATTTAGGTTTACCGGATGGAGATGGTTTTGAAGTTTTAAAGCAACTAAAATTATTAAAGGATAGAGATGATGCTGTAATCGTTTTAACGGCCAGAAGTGCTGTAGATGATAGAATTAAAGGTTTGGATGAAGGTGCTGATGATTATTTACCAAAACCTTTTTCGCTAAACGAATTGCTGGCGAGAATGCATGCCATTATTAGAAGAAAGCATAAACTGGAAAAAAACGAGGTGAATATTCATGGCTTTGCCTTTAATATTCAAAACAGAACGGTTTCATTTGGTGAGGAAAGGTTAAATTTAACTAAAAAGGAATTTGAAATATTTAATTATCTGGTGCTAAACAAAAATCGTGTGGTTTCTAGGATGAGTTTAACCGAACATGTTTGGGGCGATATACTGGAAGTAAATTCAGATTCAAACTTTGTTGATGTTCATGTTAAAAATCTTCGTAAAAAATTAGCTGCAGTTAACCCTATTGATTGGTTTGAAACAGTGAGGAGTATTGGTTACAGGATAAATTGTTAGTGGGATTATAGTCATCAATTCTCAAATGTTAAATTTAACATCATCCATCATCCATTTTCCATCCTCCATTTTCCATCATCCATCATCCATTTAACACCTTACATCTCTTGTCGTAAATGAAGTTACAAGTCAAGTTTTCTCTGTATAATGCCATTACTAAAATTGCAATTATTTTAGTTTTAGGTGCTATTATATTGTTTTCGCTTGATAGAATTGCATACAACCAGCTTGATAATCGTTTATTAAAGAAAAAAGCGAGAATTATTGAACACCTAAGTAACAGGGAAATTGATAGTTTATTGAGTAACCAGGAAAGTTTTACCGATTATAACATCCTCAAAGAAGAGTTTATTATTTTAACAGATATTGATGATAAGCAAATTGACACGCCAACAAATATTATTACAGAAAAACGTGAAATTGAAGGCGATATTGAGTTTTACAGAATTTTGAATTACAAGTTTCAGTATCGTAAAAACTGGTATAAACTGGAGCTTGGCGAAAGTATGACCGCCCTTGAAGGCATTAAAAATTACATCCGTTTTTATATGCTTATCGTTTTAGTAATTTCTCTTTTGATAACCCTAATTACCGATTTTGCCTTCACAAACTTCCTGCTGAAACCTTTTTATTTAATTATTGATAAAAAAATAAATAAGGTTAACGACCCAACATTGTATAACTACGAAAATATACCTACAAATACAGATGATTTTAAAATATTAGATAATAGTGTTAACACATTAATGAAACGCATTAATACACTTTTTTTATTAGAAAAACAGTTTATTGCAAATGTATCTCACGAACTCCTAACTCCTATTTCAGTATTGAGTACACGTTTTGAAAATATGCTTAATACACCCCAAATTCCCGTTGAGCATGAAAATAAAATCTTTGCATCTTTAAAAACGCTTAATCGTTTAAAAGTTATCATCAACAGTTTGCTGCTTATCTCCAAAGTTGAAAATAACCAATATTTAAAAACTGAAGAGATAAGTTTGAAGGAAGAGCTTAATGATATTTATGAAGATCTTGATGATAGAATTGCCGATAAGGCTTTAATTTACGACCAAAACATTAATAACGATTTAAAATTTACTGGAAATAGGGCGCTAATTCACACATTGCTCATCAACATCATTAACAACGCAATAAAATACAATAAGCAAGGTGGAAAAATTGATATTTGGGGAGATTTTTATAACGAAAGTTACACAATTAAAATTAGCGATAATGGTATTGGTATGAGTAAAGAATTGTTGGAAGATGTTTTTGATAGATTTAAACGAGGCAATAGTGATGAAAACGGATTTGGCTTAGGCCTGGCTATCGTTCATAGTATTGCCAGATTTCACAAAATAGAAATCGAAATACTTTCAGAAATCGAAAAGGGAACTTCCGTTAAATTAATTTTCCCTAAAAACAACACGAATTCCTAAACGATGCACTGCATAAATATTATTCTGTTTATTGCATTTAATAATTAATTTAGAGCCAACAAATCCCTAACATCTACATCCATGAAAAAATTATTTTCTATAAGTATAGCACTTTCATTGTTTTTATTTTCTTGTAAAAGCGATAGCAAAAAATATACAACCGTTGATTCGAGCATAATGAGCGATAAAACAGATAATTACAGAAGTCCGGATGAATGCTTTACCTATGATAAAAATGGCGACAATGTTTCCCTTTTAATATATGGAACGGGTAACAATAAAGTTTTAGGCAAACTGAATTACAGCTTATCTGGTAAAGATAAAAACAGCGGACAATTTTATGGTCGCACGGTTGGAGACACAATTATAGTCGATTACAAGTTTCAATCAGAAGGTGTTTGGTCAATCAGGCAAGTTGCATGGATTAGGCAAGGCGATAAACTTTTGGAAGGCTTTGGAGAAACTTACCAGGATAATGACATAGTAAAATTTAAAAACTACAGGAAATTAAACTATGGCACTTCTATTGTTTTAGAAAAAACAATTTGTAAATAAGTCTATAAACTTTCGAATCTTTCCCAAAATCCATCTACAGGCAATTTGGCAAAAATATTTACAGGTTCTTTTTTAACGGGATGAAGAAACTGAAGTCTACGAGCATGTAAGCAGATACTTCCTTTTCTACTTCCACGTGGATAACCGTATTTATTATCGCCAACAATTGGGCATCCCATTGATGAAAGCTGAACCCTGATTTGGTGCGAACGGCCTGTTAATGGGTCTACCTCAATTAAGAAATAATCGCCAACTTGTGCTATTAAGCGATAAGATAACTCGGCACGCTGGCTTCCGGTTACTTCTGTTTTATAATAAGTAACCACATTTTTCTGCGGATTTTTAACCAGCCAATGCACTAAAGTTCCGGATGGATTTTCAGGCTTATTCTTTACAACTGCCCAGTATGTTTTTTTTACCTCCCGGTTTTTAAAAACGGCATTCATCCTTTCTAAAGCTTTGCTTGTTTTAGCAAAGAGAATAACACCACTAACGGGCCGATCTAAACGATGCACAACACCTAAAAAAGCGCCATTGGGTTTATTATATTTTTGGGCGATGTATTTTTTTACTTGCTCATCAAGCGGCTCATCGCCTGTTTCATCAACCTGCACAATATCTCCTGCCCTCTTGTTAATTGCAATCAGGTGGTTGTCTTCAAAAAGTATGTCTTTATCGGTTATTGGCACAGCGTGTTTAACTGTTTAAAATTATTAATTGTTTAATTGCTTCAGTAAGTTCAGACTTAGTATTGCTCCTTTTCGTTTGGAAAATCGTTGGCTTTAACATCACGAATGTAAGATTGAGCAGCACCTAAAATATCATCATACAAATTAATGTACTGACGTAAGAAACGCGGTTTAAATCCTTTAGTTAAACCAATCATGTCATTTACAACCAAAACCTGTCCATCGCATCCACTTCCTGCGCCAATGCCAATGGTTGGTATCTGTAAGCTTTCAGA
The DNA here is from genome assembly GCF_920984665.1 of Pedobacter sp. Leaf170. GTDB lineage: Bacteria > Bacteroidota > Bacteroidia > Sphingobacteriales > Sphingobacteriaceae > Pedobacter. The sequence continues at coordinate 69,504 of NZ_CAKLBP010000008.1, read as the reverse complement.
AACCTCTTTTCCTAAAACAGCAGGTATTTTTTCTAAAACAATGGCAAAACAGCCTGCAGCTTGTAGAGCTAAAACATCGCTTTTTAGTTTATTTGCTTCTTCTTCTTCTTTTGCTCTTACAGTGTAAGTTCCGAACTTATAAATAGATTGTGGTGTTAAACCTAAATGACCCATAACCGGAATACCGGCGGTAATAATTCTTTGAACAGATTCGATAATTTCTTCGCCACCTTCTAACTTAACGCCATGCGCACCAGATTCTTTCATAATTCTGATTGCTGAATTTAAAGCCTCTTTAGAATTTCCCTGGTAAGAACCAAAAGGTAAATCAACAACTACAAAAGCACGTTTAACCGCTCTGATTACTGATGCAGCGTGATAAATCATTTGGTCTAAAGTAATTGGCAAGGTAGTTTCATGGCCTGCCATTACATTCGAAGCAGAATCTCCAACCAGCAAAACATCCAGGCCGGCATCATCTAAAATGGTAGCCATAGAATAATCGTAAGCGGTTAGCATCGATATTTTTTCACCACGTTGTTTCATCTCTTGTAAAATGTGCGTGGTTATGCGTTTAATTTCTTTATGTACCGACATGAGTTTGGTTTTGTAGAGCCAAAAGTATAAAGTTAAATTATAAATTATGCAGTTTACTTCGTCATAATATTTAATCATTAGGGATGTTACAAAAAACTGAATAAAAATTTAAACTTTTACAGCATAAAACCCTATCTTCGTACCCCGAAATGGAAGGGATTTATTCATCTTTTTTTGCACCCAGCAAAAACGGCTTTAATGCCGAAAGCCATCCTTTTTTATACTCTTTTTTAAATCAAAATTCTTATTGTATTAACCATGACTAACTACACCAAGTTACCTGCAATTTTATTACTAGCCGATGGCACGGTTTTTTACGGCAAAGCAGCCGGAAAAATCGGAACCACAACCGGTGAGATTTGTTTTAATACGGGTATGACAGGTTACCAGGAAATTTTTACTGACCCAAGTTACTTCGGCCAGATTATGGTTACCACCAATTCTCACATCGGGAATTATGGTATCCAAAAGGAAGAGATTGAATCTGATTCGATAAAAATTGCTGGTTTAGTTTGTAAAAATTACAACATAGTTTACAGCCGTAAACAAGCAACAGAATCTATTCAGGATTATTTCCAAAATGATAATTTAGTTGCCATTTCTGATATTGATACTCGTGCTTTGGTACGTCATATTAGAGATAAAGGTGCAATGAATGCAATTATCTCTTCAGAAATTACAGATCTGGATGAATTAAAGCAGAAACTTGCCGAAGTGCCATCAATGGAAGGTTTAGAGCTTTCATCTAAAGTAAGTACAACCGAGCCCTATTTTTATGGCAATCCTGAAGCAAGTTTAAAAGTTGCGGCTTTAGATCTTGGTATTAAGAAAAATATTCTACGCAGTTTTGAAAACAGAGACATTTATGTTAAGGTTTTCCCGGCAAAAACACCATTTACTGAAATGGAGAAATTTAATCCAGATGGCTATTTCATTTCTAACGGCCCGGGCGATCCATCGGTAATGCCTTATGCTGTAGAAACCATAAAAGAAATTTTAGCTGTTGATAAACCATTGTTTGGCATTTGTTTAGGTCACCAGTTATTGGCAGAGGCAAATGGCATTGGCACAATGAAAATGTTTAACGGTCACCGTGGTTTAAATCACCCGGTAAAAAATATTATTAAAAACCATTGCGAAGTTACTTCTCAAAACCATGGTTTTGGTGTAGTTCCTGATGAGGTTAGAAACTCTGATAAGGTAGAAATTACCCACGTAAATTTAAACGATAAATCTATCGAAGGCATCCGTGTTAAAGGTAAAAAAGCATTCTCAGTACAATACCACCCAGAATCGTCACCTGGCCCACACGATTCTCGTTACCTTTTTGATGATTTTGTTGAGGTAATGAAAGGCGAATTAGTTTGGTAACATCCAACTAAAATCAATTTAATTTAATCTGCGAATCTACGGCTTTATTAAAAGCTAAAGGTTCGCAGATTTTGTTTACGGTAATCTCACCTGCTTAAAACATCATTTTACCGATATTTTAGTTTATTGTAACTAAATTCATTTTCTATTCATTCAAAGCTTCTTACATTAGTATATGCAAACCAACCAAGCCATTATCCGTGTTAAAAACCTGGTAAAAAAATACGATGATTTTATTGCCGTACAAGATTTAAGCTTTGATGTTTATGAAAATGAAATCTTTGGCCTTTTAGGTCCGAACGGGGCCGGCAAAACAACCACGCTAGAAATCATCGAAACTTTAAGAGATAAAACCTCGGGCGAAATAATTGTTGATGGTTTTTCTGTAGATACGCATGCGCAAGATATTAAGCAAATTATAGGCGTTCAATTACAAGCGGCAGGTTACTATCCAAACTTAAATTTAATCGAGCTGATAGAACTTTTTGCAGGTTTATACGGCGCTGATATTAAGCCAATGGAAATGTTGGAGAAGGTTAATCTTCAGGATAAGGCAAAAGCAAAATACAAAGCGCTTTCTGGGGGGCAAAAACAGCGTTTTTCTATCACAACAACTTTAATTAATCAACCTAAAATTATCTTTTTAGATGAACCTACAACCGGTTTAGATCCTCAGGCAAGGCGTAATCTTTGGGATTTGATTACTGAGATTAGAGCAAATGGAACCACAGTAGTAATAACCACTCATTATATGGATGAGGCTGAACAACTTTGTGATAGGGTGGCTTTTGTAGAACGCGGTCAAATTATAGCACTTGATACACCAGATAATTTAATCGATAATTTGGTTAACAGCGGTTTCGAAAGAAAAAAAGAAGTTAAAAAAGCCAATCTGGAAGATGTTTTCATCAACCTAACAGGCAAAGAGTGGAGAGAATAACCTCCCGATCCCTAAAGGGGATGTACAGACATCAAAAAAAACTTCATTAACTTGATACAGATATTAAATAGATTTATATGCATAATAATATAAACAATAAAAATTCAAGCTCACCATCAGGGGTTGCGGGTTACAGCAATACAACTGCTACCTTAGCTTTGGCGAAAGCCAGTTTCCGCTCCATAATGAGAAGTCCTTCGGCAGTGGTTTTTACACTAGCATTTCCATTAATATTTATTTTAGTATTTGGATTTTTAGGAGGTGGCGGCACCAGACTGGATGTTGGTATAACTCCCGGTTCTGACGTAAATAATCCGGTTATCTACTCTATGGAAAAAACCGGAATGATTCGCTTGGTAAAAGATAAATCGAAAGCTGAATTTGATAAATTATTAGAAAAGGGAAATGTTGATGCAATGATTGATGTACACAGAAAAGTTAATTCTGCAGCATATTCGGTTAATGTGGTATACACCTCGGCATCAATGGATAAAGGAAATATATTAAAATCTGTTTTTAACAACTTGTTTTACGATCAAAAATTAAAACCATCAGTTGCTGAAATTAAAGAAAGCACCATACACGGTAGAGAATATAAAACAATAGATTTCATTTTACCCGGACAATTGGGCTTTTCTTTATTAAGTACTGGTGTATTTGGAACAGCCTTCGTTTTTTTAAGTTTGCGGCAAACATTGGTTATTAAACGGTTTTTTGCTACGCCGGTAAAACGCTCCAGTATTGTAATTGGCGAAGGTATTGCCAGAATTGGTTTCGCATTAATAGGCGCATTATTTATAATATTGTTGGGTCACTTCTTTTTCGGCTTCACGCTAGTACATGGGGCGCTCACCGTACTTAATATGATTATACTGGCAACCCTTGGTGTAATTGTTTTTATGGGCTTTGGCTTCATTATTTCGGGGGTTGCCAAAAATGAAAGTATGGTTCCGCCAATATCAAATATTGTAACTTTGCCACAGTTTTTATTATCAGGCACATTTTTCTCTATAGAAGCATTCCCAAGCTGGCTACAACCCATTAGCAGAGCTTTACCACTCACCTATTTAAACGATGCTATGCGTAAAGTTGCATTTGAAGGCGCAGGTTTGTGGGATGTTAAATTCCAGATAATGATATTGCTGATTTGGGGAATTGGTATATACGCAGTTGCGGTAAAAGTTTTTAAGTGGGAATAGTATTCTCATCAACATACAAAGAGAGAAAATTAAAAGTTTTCTCTCTTTTTTTTGAATGTAAAATTATCGGATAGATTATATTTCACTATTATCCGATTTTTTTTACCTTTGATTATGTGGAAGTTTGATATAACAGATTTGGAGGAGCTGGCGCCTCAGATAGAAAGGCTCTATAAAAAGAAAGCAGAGCTTGATGATTCACGCCCTATCCCACCGAGTGCTTTAAATCGGATACGTGAAGATTTAACTTTAGAATGGACATATAACTCTAATAGTATAGAAGGCAATACTTTAACGCTTCAGGAAACACAAATGATTTTAAAAGAAGGGATAACCGTTAAAGGAAAATCTCTGCGTGAACATTTTGAAGCCTATAATCACGAAAAAGCTATCGATTATTTATATCAATTAATAAATAAAAACTACACATTAAGAAGCATAGATATATTATCGCTACATGGTTTAGTACTCAGAAGTATTGAAGATGATTATGCAGGCCGGATTAGAAATGGTGGTGTTAGAATAGTAGGCGCAAATTTTACGCCTCCAAATGCCAGGAAAGTTCCTGATTTTATCGATGAATTGGTTTCGTTTGTGAATGAAAATCCTTTAGCTTTAAACGATGTGGTTCTTTCTACAATATTCCATCATAAGTTTGTTTGGATTCATCCTTTTTTCGATGGCAATGGTCGAACGGTTAGGCTTGCCATGAATTTACTTCTCATGAGGAATGGTTTTCCTCCTGCAATAATTTTAAAAAACGACAGAAAAAAATACTATGAAGCTTTAAATCAGGCAAATAATGGTAAATATTATAAGCTTTGCTTGTTAATGATTCAGGCTTTGGAGCGCTCATTAAATATTTATTTAAACGCCTTACCAAATAGTAGCTACGGCGAATTTGATCTCATATCAAACATCGTAAGCGAACCTGATATTCCCTATGGGCAAGAATATGTTAGTTTGCTAGCACGCCAAGGTAAAATAGATGCCTACAAAGAAGGAAGAGATTGGCTAACCACTAAAGAGGCAGTTAAGGAATACATAAACAGAAAACGGTAATCTATCCGTTTTCTGTTTACAATGCTGCCTTAACTAAAAATGGCAAAATTTCTTTTTGAAAACTCACAAAATTTTTGCGGACGTCAGAATCACTTACTGAGGTAAAAGCGAAAGAAAATACAATGCTTTTGCTTGCCTTTAATAAAAAAGCTAGTCCTTCTCTCCTTGCTGGGTTATTCTTAAAGTTATCCAATTTTAGATAGGCAGCTAACAATAGTGCTTCCAATTGATCGGAAAGATGTTTTAAGAACTCTTGCGAATTTGCATTTTCACGAACGAAATCCCAGCCAATAAATTCGTTACAGGCCGTAAATGATAGTCGGCTGGTTCTCATTACCAAAGCTTTTAAATGTTCCTCTTCCGAAGCATAACTCACTTTATTCTGTAAAATCTCATGCAAGTTTTGGTCAAGATAATCCATTACAATACTATCTAGAACTTGCTCTTTACTTTCAAAATACTTGTAAATGGTAGCTTTAGCTATTCGTGCTTTTTTAGCAATCTCGTTTACACTCGTTTTATGATATCCGTATTTTCTAAAAAGCTCTTTTGCTGCTTTCTTTACGGTTTCTTTAATTTTTTCGGCTTCCATTCTAATTAGTTACGTGTAAATTAGCACCAGAGATGGCTACTGTATATTGTTTTAAAGCCCTAACAGCAGGAGCTTTTACCGGACTACCATCTTCAAGCAAAAATTTTGCACCAGAACATGGGTCGGTTACGGTTAAAGATGGATCATCCAAAGTAACGGCACATTTCTGCTCTGGGTTCACGGTACTGCAACGATCAAAAGCAACATAGCCATTATCAGTTCGGCGATAAAGTACTAAACCTGCTACGCCGTAACCATTTAGTATAACGGCACCTCCCGGACTGCTTAACCTACTTAATCTTGGATCGGCTAATGGCAAACTGAAATTTAGAGATACTTCCGGAATATAAGTTACACCTTTTCCGCAACCCGTAAGTAATACGAATGCAAGTAAGATGCTATATAAAAATCTATTCATTAAATTAAAGCAGATTTATATTGCTTTAAGAAGCGAGCATCATTCTCAGAAAACAACCTTAAATCTTTAATTACATATTTTAAGTTTGCAATACGCTCAATCCCCATTCCAAAGGCAAAACCGCTGTATTTCTTTGAATCTATACCACAATTTTCCAATACATTTGGGTCTACCATTCCGCAACCTAAAATTTCTACCCAACCGCTGTATTTACAAAGCTGGCAGCCGTCACCTTTACAAATGGTACAAGAAATATCCATTTCTGCAGATGGTTCAGTAAAAGGAAAATATGACGGACGGAAACGTACTTTAGTCCCTTCGCCGTATAACTCCTGTACGAAATAAAATAATGTTTGTTTCAAATCTGCGAATGATACATTTTCATCAACATACAAACCTTCTATTTGATGAAAGAAACAATGTGCACGGGCTGAAATAGCTTCGTTACGGTAAACACGACCAGGCATAATTGCCCTAAACGGCGGCTGACCTTGTTCCATCATTCTTACTTGCACAGATGAGGTATGTGTACGCAAAGCGATATCACCTTTTTCGCCTCCTTTTTTAATGAAGAAAGTATCTTGCATATCTCTTGCCGGATGCTCTTCCGGAAAATTCAAGGCAGAAAAATTATGCCAGTCATCTTCAATCTCAGGACCTTCAGCAACTGTAAAACCAAGTTTTGCAAAAATTTCTACAATCTCTCTTCTTACCAATGCTAATGGATGGCGAGAACCTATTTCAAAACCCTCACCTGGTAAAGTTAAATCTTGCTCGTTTACAGCAGCATGTACCTGAGAAGCTTCAGTAGAATCTTTTAAGCTTTGATATTTAGATTCTGCAAGTTGTTTAAACTCATTTAAAACCTTACCTAAAGTTCTTTTCTCTTCGGTAGAAACGGTTTTAAATTCTTCAAAAATATCTTTTATAATTCCTTTACTACCTAAATATTTAATTCGGAATTGCTCTAATTCATCTGCTTTTTCAGTTACGAAAGCATTAATTTCTGCTGAGTATTGTGTTATTTTGTCCTGTAACATGGCTTCAAATATACGCCAAAATATCTTTATATCTTATAGCTAACGAGTTCAAAAATTCTCCTTAAAGCTATTAATTACAAGAAAATGAACCCGAAACGACAAAAGCCACATCGCTGTGGCTTTCAATTTATATAATAAACTTAATAATTAAATCACACCTAATTCTTTACCAACTTTAGTAAAGGCTGCAATCGCTTTATCTAAATGGTGTTGCTCATGCCCCGCAGAGAGTTGAACACGAATACGAGCTTTACCTTGTGGTACAACAGGATAGAAAAATCCAATAACGTAAATACCTTCTTCTAACATTTTCGCAGCAAAGTTTTGTGCAATCTTTGCATCGTACAACATTACTGGTACAATTGGGTGGAAACCTGGCTTAATATCAAAACCGGCTTCAGTCATTTTTTCGCGAAAATATTTCGTATTGCTTTCTAATTTATCTCTTAGCGCTGTGGTTTCGCTCAACATATCCAAAACCGCAATTGATGCACCAGCAATAGCCGGAGCCAAAGTGTTTGAAAATAAGTATGGGCGAGAACGTTGACGAAGCATATCAATAATTTCTTTTTTACCAGAAGTAAATCCGCCAGATGCGCCACCTAAAGCTTTACCTAAAGTTCCGGTGATGATATCAATTCTATCCATCACATTAAAATGCTCATGAGTTCCTCTACCATTTTTACCGATAAAACCAGTACAGTGCGATTCATCAATCATGATTAATGCCTCATATTTATCGGCCAAATCTGCAATTTTATCAAGCGGAGCAACTGAGCCATCCATAGAAAAAGCACCATCAGTTACAATGATTCTATGTCTGCAATCTTTTGCTGCAATTAACTGCTGCTCCAAATCTTCCAAATCTGCATTTTTATAGCGGAAGCGTTGCGCCTTACATAAACGCACACCATCAATAATCGATGCGTGGTTTAATTCGTCAGATATAATCGCATCTTCTGCATTAAACAAAGGTTCGAAAACACCACCATTTGCATCAAATGCTGCTGCGTATAAAATTGTATCTTCCGTACCTAAGAATTTAGAAATTTTGGCTTCAAGTTCTTTATGAACATCTTGTGTACCGCAAATAAAACGAACTGAAGACATGCCATAACCGTGGTCATCTATGGCTTTTTTAGCTGCTTCAATTACTTTTGGGTGAGATGAAAGGCCTAAATAATTGTTAGCGCAGAAATTTATAACTTCTGCCCCGCCGCTTACTTTAATATCAGCGCCTTGTGGCGTTACTATGATGCGTTCGCGTTTAAATAATCCAGCGTTTTCTATCTCTTCTAGCTCTTTCTGAAGAACTGGTTGTAGTGTTTTATACATGGTTTTTTACCGGTTGATTTTGCCTTCAAAGTTATAAAAAAAAAGCGCTCAGACTTAAAATAAGCTATATTATACTATTATTTCAAAAACAAACGTTTGATGTTTCTGTTGAATAACATTTTATGAGTGGTCATCTTATAAAATGACCCTTAGAAAAATTAATTTATAATCAACTTAACAAACTTTAACACCTCAATTTGTGTATAGTGTTAAAACTTATTCGATATTTATAGCCTAACTAGTATAATTTTATGTTCAAACTGTGCGCACTCACTGCATTTTTATTTCTAACACAAACCGTAACTGCACAACAATTTACAGTTTCGGGAACAATAAAAGATGTTGATGGCCAACCTATACCCTTTGCATCAGTTTATATAAAAAACACAACTAAAGGCACATCGGCAAATGTTGATGGAATTTATGAGTTAAAATTAGCGAAAGCACAGCACACCTTGACCTTTAGAGCCATTGGTTTTAAACAACAAGAACAAATTTTAAATGTTACCAGTAATTCTATCTTAAATATAACACTAAGTTCAGAGAATTACACCTTAAATAATGTTACCATCAGGGCTAATGCCGAAGATCCGGCTTACGCAATTATGCGTAAAGCTATTGCAGAGCGCAAAAAACATTTAAATGAGGTTAGCGCTTTTACAAGTGATGTTTACATAAAAGGCGTTCAACGCTTAAAAGGTGCACCCAAAAAGTTTTTTGGGCAGGATATTAGAAAAGTGATGGAACTTGATACTAATCGTCAAGGTATAATCTATCTGTCAGAATCTCAAAGTAAGTTTAGTTTCCGCAGGCCAAATGATGTTCATGAAGAAATGATCTCATCAAAAGTTGCCGGTAGGAATAATGCCTTCAGCTTTAATAAAGCATCCGATTTAATTATAAACTTTTACGACAATTATTTACTCGAAAATAAACTAAGCTCTAGGGGTTTTGTTTCGCCAATTGCGGATAATGCAATGTTTTATTATCAATACAAATACTTAGGTGAAACCAAAGAAAACGGCGAAACAATTAATAAAATTGAAGTAATACCACGAAGACCGAACGACCCGGTTTTTAGGGGAATTATTTATATTATAGATGGTAGCTGGCGAGTTTACAATACCGATTTATATTTGACTAAAAAAGCCGGAATCAATTTCATTGATACATTAAACATTAACCAACAATTTACAAAAGTGAAAGATGTTTATATGCCTACAAGCATTAATTTTCAGTTTAATGGTAATGTTTTGGGGTTTAAATTTGCAGGTTATTATGTTGGCATTTATAGTAATTATGACATAGCGCCTGTGTTCCCGAAAAATTTCTTTAGTGGAGAAATTTTGAAAGTAACGGAAATGGTGAACAAAAAGGATTCCCTATATTGGAATAATAATCGTCCAATTCCATTAACACCTGATGAAAAAGTTAATTATGTAGTTAAGGATAGCATCGCAAAGCGAAAAGAATCTAAAGTGTACCTCGATTCCCTTGAAAAAGACAATAATAAGTTTAGCTTAGGAAAACTGATTTTGAACGGTTACAGCATTAATGATCGTTTCCACAAGGAGTATTATTCTTTCGACCCGATATTAAAATCAGTTTTTTACAACACGGTAGAAGGCTTCGCCATAAAATATGGTGTTACCTACAGAAAGAATTTTGAAAACCGCCGGACATATAGTATCAGACCAGAATTACGATATGGCTTCGCCAATAAAAAATTAACAGGGAGTTTATCAGGAAATTACTTTTACGACCCAATTAAAAGAGCAAGCATAGGTGCATCTTTCGGTAACGGTATCTTCGATTTGAATAATCTAGGCTCCATGTCGCAACTTGGTAATACCATAAACTCGTTGCTTTACGAAAAGAATTTCCCTAAACTTTATGAAAAAAGTTTTGTAAATATTAATACCACCAGGGAGTTGGCTAGTGGTTTGCAAGGCTCGTTAAGTTTGGATTACGCAAGAAACCATACGCTTACAAATAATTCGACTTTTAAATTTTTCGACAATAAGAATTTAGAATTTACCTCGAATAACCCGTTTACGCCATTAACCGAAACACCACTATTTCCAACCTATACATCAGTTAGCGGAACAGCAAGTGTTACGTACACCTTCGACCAAAAATACATAACCCGTCCGGATGGTAAATTTTACACCGAATCTAAGTTTCCAAGGGTTACATTGCTTTATAAAAAAGGCTTTAAAGGGTTATTAAATAGCGATATTGATTACGATTTTATAAAAGCAGAAGTTTATCAGGATAGAATAAGCTTAGGTTTATGGGGTTACACGTCATTTTTGGTTGGTGCCGGTAAATTTGTGAATAATAGTATGATGTATTATCCAGATTTCAAACATTTCTCCGGTAACATCTCAACCATTTTCCCTCCGAATTTAAGGAAGTTCCAGTATTTAGATTTTTACCAGTTTAGCACTAATCAGCAATATTTTGAGGCACACCTGGAGCATAATTTCGCAGGCTTTTTCATCAATAAAGTTCCGCTATTGCGCAAGGCCAAATTAGAAGAATTTATAGGCGGAGGTTATCTTTCATCACCAGAAAAAAGAAATTATAAAGAATTTTATTTTGGTTTACAACGATTAGTTTTGCGGGCTAGTTATGGCTTTGCATACGATGGAGGCAAAAAATTAACGCAAGGATTTAGAATTGCTTACGGTTTTTAGTGGTTTTAAGTTATAGGTTTTACGTTGTAAGTCCTAGGTCTAAAAACTTATAACGTAGAATATAAAACTTATAACTCAATACGTTATAAATAGTACACACAAAAACTTATAACTTATAACTTAGAACGTAAAACTTACAATGCAAATTATTATCTTTGCCCCGCTTTAAACGCCGTTTGCAACGGTATCAACAGCGTTATGAAAAAATATCAAACACTACTTTACTATTGCTATAGTTACATAGCAGATGCAGAACAATTTGCTGCCGATCACCTTAAATTTTGTAAATCTTTAAATTTAGTCGGACGAATTATTGTAGCCGACGAAGGTTTAAATGGCACCGTTTCCGGAACGCCGGAAGCTTGTGAAGCTTACATGAAAGCGATTCACGCTGATGAACGCTTCGCAAAAACAGAATTCAAAATTGATGAAGTTGAAGAACTTTCTTTTTTAAAAATGCATTGCCGTTACAAATCAGAGATTGTTCATTCGGGCTTACGCGATACATCCATCATAAATCCAAACGAAAAAACAGGTAAACATTTGGAGCCTGTTGATTTTATGAAAATGAAGGATGATGAGGATGTTGTGATTTTAGATGTTCGCTCTAATTACGAGCATAATCTTGGCAAGTTTAAAAATGCTATAACGCTTGATATTGAAAATTTTCGCGATTTTCCGGAGCAGATTAATCAACTTGCAAAGTATAAGGACAAGAAAATTTTAACTTACTGCACCGGCGGCATAAAATGCGAAAAAGCATCTGCTTTACTTTTACATCATGGTTTTGAAGATGTTTATCAGCTTCATGGTGGCATTATAAAATATGGCAAAGAAGCTGGCGGTAAAGATTTTGAAGGTAAATGTTATGTTTTTGATAATCGCATTGCGGTTGATGTTAATAATGTAAACCCAACTGTGGTTTCTGTTTGCTATAATTGCGGTAAAACAACACCAAAAATGATTAACTGCGCAAACCCGGAATGTAATGAGCACATTACGCAGTGCGATGATTGTGGTAACGAACTGCAAGGCTGTTGCTCTAAGGCGTGTACCACTAATCCACGTAAACGTCCGTACGACGGTACCGGATACTATGTAAAAGTTCCTCAACCCGTTTATAAAAACGCTTAGTTAATTTGCCTACATCACGAAGTATAAGATTTTAATTTTTTGATTGCAATTTGATATAGATTTGATTACCAATCAATTTCTTATATATTTTTGTTTCTTTGTGTATTATGCTTTACCGTCTTTAAATGCAAAAATTCTTCCGTTGTTTACTAATCGTTCTCTTATCAGCTTTAAGCCTTAAAGCAGCTGACATAAAAAGCATTGGTGTGCCCTACATTCAGAATTTTTCGAAGGCAACATACGCATCAGGCAATCAGAATTGGAGCATATCAAAAGATAAAAACGGAGTAATGTATTTCGGTAATACCGAAGGCTTACTTAATTACGACGGAAAGTATTGGGAGCAATACAGAATGCCAAATGGGCAAATTGTAAGGTCGGTTGCAGCAGATGGCAATGGAAGAATTTACACAGGCTGTTTCGGTGATTTTGGTTATTGGTCGTACCAGAAAAATAAACTCATCTACACTTCCTTAACACATCTTATACCAAAGGCAGAAAAATTGAGTGATGAAATCTGGAAAATTCACATTTTTGGCAAAAAAGTAGTTTTTCAATCATTTAAAGCAATATATTCTTTAGAAAATGGCAAAATCAGTGTTCTAAAAAACAAGGGTAATTTTTTGTTTTCCTACAAAATTGGTGAACGCTTTTTTGTAGAGGATAAGGGTTTATATGAGCTGAAAAATGGGAAACTAGAGTTTATTGCGGGCAGTGATTTAATTTGCAAAACCGGTGTACTTTCTATTTTACCATTTAAAGGCAATTCACTGTTAATTGGCACAGGTAAAAATGGCCTGTTTATTTACGATGGAAAATCTTTTTCAGCCTTTAATACCCCTGCAAATTCATTTTTATCGGCCTTCCAATTAAATAATGGTGTTAAAATTTTAGGTAAATACTATGCTTACGGTACAATTTTAAACGGAATTATCATTATTGACGAAAATGGTAACATCATTCAAAGAATAAATAAATCAAGCGGCTTACAAAATAATACCGTTTTAAGTTTATATGTTGATAACGAACAGAACCTTTGGGCTGGTTTAGATAATGGAATAGACCGGATAGAATTAAATTCGCCTCTCTATTTCTACCTGGATAAAACTGGTATTTTTGGCACCGTTTACTCTAGCGTAATTTTTAATAATAAAATTTACTTAGGAACAAATCAAGGTTTGTTTTACAGTGATTGGCGTAATGGAGAGCAGTTTTCGAATTTAAATTTTAAATTAATACCGAACTCCCAAGGCCAGGTTTGGGAATTAACTGTTATAGACAACCAATTATTGTGCGGCCACAACAATGGAACATTTAACGTTGTTGGCGATAAAATAGAAACCTTAACAAATTACAGCGGTGGCTGGACAATAAAGAAGCTTAACAGCAATCCAAACTTATTAATTCAAGGTACATACACTGGGCTTTTGCTTTTCAATAAAAATACAGCCGGCAAATGGCAATTTTATAAGAAAATCGCAAATTTCAATATTCCTTCCAGATATGTAGAGCAAGACCATAAAGGCGAAATATGGGTTAGCCATGCTTATAAAGGCTTGTATAAATTAAAATTAAGTGCAGATTACAGCGCCGTAATATCTAATAAATATTATGATGAAAAAAGTGGATTGCCTACCAATTATAACCTGAATTTATTTAATCTAGAAAATCAGATTGTTTTTGCAAGTGATAAAGGATTCTATACTTACGATAATATTAGCGACAAATTTTCTAAGTATAATGTTTTGAATAAGGCACTTGGTTCATTTGCAGCATCAAACAAAATTATTAACGCAGGCGCCAAAAAATATTGGTTTATAAACCATGGTAAAACGGCTTTGGCTAATTTTAGCGAGGCTGGTAAAATCTCCATCGACTCGAATAGATTTAGTGTATTAGATGGCAGAATGGTGCAGTATTATGAAAATATTAGCAAAATAAGTGAGTCTATTTATTTAATAAGTGTTGATGATGGCTTCGTTTTTTACAATGCAAATCAAAAAATTGATTTGGCGAACGCCAAAATTCTGCAAAAGGTTTTGATTAGAAGAATTGAAGATATTACAGATAAATATGCCATTATAAGTGAAAATGGCAATGATGGAAATGCTATAGAAATCAAAAATAGCAGGAACAATGTTCGGATTTCGTTCTCGCTTCCATATTTCAGAGCCGCCAAAATTAAGTTTCAGTATTATCTAGAGGGATACTCTAAAGACTGGTCTGATTGGAGCAGCGCTACTCAAAAAGATTTCACCAATTTAAGTAGTGGCACATACACTTTCAAAGTAAGGGCTAAAATTGATGATTCTTTAGTTAGTGATACTACAACTTTCGAATTTACAGTGCTACGCCCCTGGTATTTGAGTAATTTAGCCATTTTCTTTTACTTCGTGATTTTTGTTTCGGCATTAATAATGGGAAAAAAGATTTACGAAACCAAGCTTAAAAAGGATAGTCAGAAAATTACGGATAAGCTACAAGCCGAGCAGGAAGAAGTTTTAAAACTTGAAGCTGAAGCCAATGAAAGGCAAATTCATAAACTTCAAACAGAGAAACTGCAAGCCGAACTTGCCTCTAAAAATCGTGAATTAGCCAATTCGGCAATGACATTGGTTTATAAAAATGAGCTTCTTCAAAAATTAAGCGATGAACTTCTAAAACTTAAAGACGAAAACGGGAAGAAACTTGGCGACGACCAACTACGCAAAATTCAGAAGGTAATAAACGATGGAATGACCGATGAGCGGGACTGGCATCTATTCGAAAATAGCTTTAACGAAGCACACGAAAGTTTCTTTAAAAAGTTAAAAGCACAACATCCTGATTTGGTACCAAACGATTTAAAATTGTGTGCTTATTTACGTATGAATATGAGCAGTAAAGAAATGTCTTCACTTTTGAATATTACACTAAGAGGTATAGAAATCAGAAGGTATAGATTACGTAAAAAATTGAACGTTCCACACGATAAAAATCTTACTGAATTTTTAATGGAGCTTTAGTAATGAAATTTTTGCGTGTAACATGCTCTTATTGCTTCATATTAAAGCATTAAAGATGTGACTAATTCACTACATCATTACCTCTCAAATCATCACAACAACAAATTATATATCAACTGTGTATAATTTACACTACGTTTTACATTAGCAATAATATTATTGGCATTCAAGATAGTTTTTTAGCATTTTATTATTTGCTAATAAATCTATAATTTAAGATGCATAGCTGCTGATGTACTAATGTTGTAGTAATATGTTTGGGCATGTAAAAGATCTAAGACATCTTTGTTCCAAATTTTTCAACCAAATTATAAAGCATGAAAAGAATCTTTACAAAATTTTCTGTTCTGTCTCTATTTTTTTTACTTACAACTAATCTAACATTTGCGCAAAACCTAACCGTTAAAGGGACGGTAATGGACGGCGGCGATAAGTCGACAATTCCAAGCGTTAGCATTTTAGTTAAGGGTACACAAATAGCTACACAAACAGACGCATCAGGGGCATATAGCATTAGTGCTCCGCCGAATTCTACTTTAATTTTTACATTTATTGGTTACGGTACACAAGAAATTCCAGTAAATGGACGTACAACTTTAAATGTTGTGTTATCATCAGCAAACCAAGAATTAGAACAGGTTGTTGTAGTTGGTTACGGTACACAAAAGCGTAAAGACTTAACCGGTTCAATTTCTAGTGTTAACGGAGATGAATTAGCCAAAATGCCGGCTGTAAATCCGTTGGCTTCACTACAAGGTAAGGTGGCAGGTTTAACAGTTGTAAATTCCGGAGGTCCTGGTGCTCAACCTGTAATCCGTATAAGAGGTATTAGCAGTACTAATAGTGCATCTCCTTTGTATGTTGTAGATGGCTTATTGCAAGATAATATTGATTACTTAAATCCAGCGGACATCGAATCAATTGATTTATTGAGAGACGCATCATCTGCGGCAATTTACGGTTTAAGAGGTGCAAATGGTGTAATTGCTGTAACAACAAAAAGAGCGGCACGTGGCCAAACCAGGATTAATTTTAATTCAAACATTGGCGTTCAAAAAGTTATCGATAAAATTGATGTAACTGATGCCGAGGGATTTAAAAAACTATACTCTACCCAATTGACTAACATTGGAGCGGCACCATTTGATTTTTCAAACTATACCGCAAATACCGATTGGCAGAATGAAATTCTTCGCACTGCGATGATAAATACAAATAGCTTGAGTTTTAGCAATAGCGGAGAGAAATCAACAACGTTAGTTAATTTAAGTTATAACAATCAGGAAGGTGTTGTTAAATACAGTAGTTATGAAAAATATGTTCTACGCTTAAGTGAGGAAATTAAGGTAACCAATAAATTTAAAATTGGTGGAGAGATTACTGGTTTCTTGGCTAAACCAAATGGCACCGGTGTAAGTTTAAATAATGCAATTTGGGCAGCGCCCATTGTGCCAATCCAACTAAATGAAAATACTTACTATTCTATGCCATCGTTTCAAAGAGCGCAAGTGGGAAATCCAATTTCGGCTATTATGCGATCAGATAGAACATCTATTAATAAGGTTTTCCGTTTTAATGGTAGCATATTTGCAGAATTAACATTTTTGAAAGACTTCAAAATTAAATCTACCTTTTATGGCGATTTTGGTTTTAATCATTCAAGAGGATACTCAAGACCTCCATTTTTCGTTGCAAACATCGGCGAAAATGGCGCACAAACTACAATTGTTAGAGACGATCAATTCCGCTCAACAGTTAGCCAAAATCAATCAGAAACACATAGATATCAACAAGATCATACCTTAACTTACGAGAAATCATTAGAGGGTGGGCATAGAATTACCGCATTAGCCGGTTTTACATCGTTGCGTTTTGCAGGCTCAAATGTAGGCGGTAGTAGAACAGACAGTACATTAGTTGTTCCGGGAGATCCGGATTTATGGTATTTAGGTATCGTAAACGCAAATAATATATTGGCAAATAGTGGCGGTGGTAGCGAAGAAACAAACGTTGGTGCATTTGCCAGAGTAAGCTATAGTTTCAAAGATAAATATTTATTCAACGGAACCATTAGAAGAGATGGAAGCTCACGTTTTTCACCACAAAACAGATGGGGAACTTTTGGAAGTGTAGGTTTAGGCTGGGTAGCCAGCGAAGAAGCATTTTTTAAATCTAACATAAAAGGAATTGATTATTTAAAATTGCGTGCTTCGTGGGGTCGTCTTGGCAATTCTAACGGTGTTTCGCCTAATCTTTATCAACAAGGTTTATCAAATGGTTCAACAGCTGTTTTCGGTGAAAATGTTTACACGGCAATACAAAATTCTTACATTCCTGATCCAAATTTAAGATTTGAAATTGTACAGGGTTTAGATTTAGGGCTTGATTTAAAAGCCTTTAATAATCGTTTTAACGCCGAAATTAATCTATATAACAAAACAACTGATGGTATTTTAACCAGTTTCCCTCTACTTGCAGGTCAGTTACCTTACTTTACCAACTTAGGTAAAATTAATAACCGTGGTATTGAGGTAAGCTTAGGATGGAGCGATAAAATCGGAGATTTCATCTACAACCTTTCCGGAAATTTCAGTTACAATAAAAATAAAGTAGAATCTTTAGGTAATACAACCGAATTTCAGATTACTGGAAACAGTGGTGTAAACTTAACCAATTCTGGGCAATCTATTGGTTATTTTTATGGATACAAGCAAATCGGAATTTATCAAACTGCCAAAGAAATGTTAAACCAGGCACAATTTTCTAATTCTCAGCTTGGAGATATTGCTTATCAGGATACAAACGGCGATGGTGTGATTACTGCTGCCGATAGAACCTATTTAGGAACTCCATTCCCTCCATACAGTTATGGAATGAGTTTATCTTTAGGCTATAAAGGCTTTGATGCACTTATCGAAGGACAAGGTGTGGCAGGAAATAAAATCTACACTGAACGTCGTACCGCAAATTTTGCTACTCTTAATTACGAAAGCAACAGGTTAAATGCGTGGACTGGTCCTGGAACTTCAAATGTTGAACCAATTTTGGATAATACAAGAGGTAATAACTTTTTATTCAGTTCTTACTTTTTAGAGCCTGGAGATTATTTCAGACTTCGTACTGTACAATTAGGTTATACATTTGCACCAACAATGCTGAGCAAAATAGGTGCTCAGAAACTTAGAATTTATTTAAGTGGCCAAAATATCCAAACGTGGACAAAAGCAACAGGATACACCCCAGAAGCCCAAATCGGAAGTATTTTAGGTGGCGGTGCAGATAACGGAGTTTATCCGGTTCCTGCTATTTATTCGTTCGGATTGAATGTTACTTTCTAACTAAATTAAAGGCTTAAAAGATGAAAATATTCAATAATTATAAAAGAAACATTGCACTTGGCATATTGGCCATTGTTGCAGCTTCGACAAATTCGGGTTGTCAAAAATTTTTAGATACCCAAAGGCAAGGTGAATATACTGCCGATGATTACCCTTATCCGCAGGGTGGAACGCCTTATGATACTTTTTTGTTCTCTGCATATAGTGCACTAAGAGCATACAATTACATATCGGATGGTTTCATGGTTGCAACTAGCATCAGAAGTGATGATGCTGATAAAGGCAGTACGCCTACAGATGGCGGTGCCGATGTAATCGCAATGGATAACTTCCCTGCTTTAACCAACGGAAGGGTTAACACGTTATGGACAGAATATTACACCATGATTAATAGATGTAATACCATTATCGACCAAATTTATAATAACCCGGATATTATAGCTAATGACCAGCAAAAAATTCAGGCTGAAGCAGAGGCTAGATTTCTACGTGGATATTCATATTTCTTCCTCGTTAGAGCCTATGGCAGAGTTCCAAAAATTGATAAAGTTTTGGATGTAACTTCAAACATAGCTCAGAGTAGCCCGGAAGTAATTTATGCTTTGGTAGAATCCGACATGCAATTTGCAGCGGCAAATTTACCCTTGAGCTGGCCAAGTAAATTCATCGGTCGCCCTACGAAAGGTTCGGCAAATGGCATTTTAGCCAAAGCTTATCTTTACCAAAAAAAATGGGGTATGGCGATGTCTGCAGCCAGTCAGGTTATGAATTCAGGGCAATACGATTTAAGCGTATCTTATAATGACATCTTCAGCGAAAAAGGTGAAAATAGTAGAGAATCCGTATTTGAAATTCAAGCAACTGCGAGTGCAACAGTCCAAACTGCCAATGGTGTACAATATGCAAGTATTCAGGGCACAAGAGGAAATACTACCGAATGGAACAGAGGTTGGGGCTGGAACTCACCAAGTGCCGCTCTGGAAGCAGCTTATGAGGCCAACGACCCTAGAAAAGCCAGAACAATCCTTTACAGCAGTATTGCAGGTAAAGATAACTTTACTTTATATGGTCAAAAAGCGCCGCTTTATCCAAGCGAAGTGCCAAATTTAAAATACAACCATAAAGTTTTAGTGAATCCAACTTACATTGCTGCATATAATAACCGTGGTGGTTGGTGGATGAATGTTAGAATTCTTCGCTATGCGGATATCGTTTTAATGTTTGCAGAAGCTGCAAACGAAGTTGGTGGAGCAGCAAATACAACTTTAGCCCTAGATGCATTGAATAGCATTAGAACAAGAGCAAGAATTGGCGCACCGGCAGGCACATTGCCAAACATAACTACAACTGATCAAAATGCATTGAGAAATGCAATCAGACAAGAAAGAAGGATTGAATTAGCTATGGAACATGAGCGCTTTTTTGATATTGTACGTTGGGGAATTGATGCTGAAGCGATGCAAGCCGCAGGCAAAACAAGTTATAATCCTAATAGAGATAGATTGTTACCCATACCGCAACAGCAAATTGATTTAAGTAAAGGTGTATTAACTCAAAATAACGGTTACTAATTTATATAAAAATGAAAAGATCAAAAATATATAAGTTGAGATATTTATTGGCTTTTATACCAGTTCTCTCCTTATTTTCATCTTGTGAGAAAGATGGAAATCCAAATAATTTACCTGAATTAGATCCCAATGATTATGCTGGCACGGTTGGAGGCTTCAAAACATCAGATGAAATACTTAAAGATAATTTAGTTGCATATTTTAGTTTTGATGATACCTACAATGAAAAACTAACAAATACAGCACCAACTTCTAAAACCGGAGATTCGTTTGTGGACGGTTTTAAAGGTAAAGCATTGAATTTAAATGCAGGTTACCTTTATTACGCCACTCAATTTGCTGCCTTTAAGCAAGAAGCTTTTAAAAGCTTTACCATTAGCCAATGGATACAAATATCAAACAATGGATCCAAAAGAACGATGTTAACACAGTTTGCTCGTCCCGGTATTTTTGATGGAAATTTAGACATTAGGTTAAACACAAACAGTTATCCGGCAAGCAACATTGATGTACTTAAAGTTGGCCCAAGATTCTCAACAATCGGTGGTGGTTCTCAAGATAATCTGAACGCAACTAAAACACCAAAAATTGGACCCGGAAATTGGGTTCATTTAGTTTTAAGTTATAATGGCTTAACAGGAAGATTCAATATTTTAACCAATGGTGAAAACATCGGCAGCTATTCTGATAGAGGAACTGGAAATAACTTATTTAAATCGAACGAGCCAAATGAATTAATTATTGGGGCAAATTATAACCTCATTCCTGGTAAATCTGTAAGCACAAATACAGAATATGGCTTAATGACTGGCAAGATAGATGAAGTAAAAATCTATAATGCTTTTATGCCTGACGCAGTTGTTAAAGCAATGTATGATTTAACCGTTGCCGGAAAATAATTTACAGATAATCTTTTTTAATGGGAATCTAAAAAAATAGATTCCCATTTTTTCTAAGATATGTAGATTTGTTAAGTATTTATTCCTGTATGCTATACAAGTTAAACATGGTTGCTAAACTTTGTTTACAACCGTACCGGGAACGATTGCATTTAACAACATTTTTATTACATAACCATTTCACATCACTACATCATTACCTCTCAAAAGCATTTTTCTACATCACAAAAACACTTCGTGTACTTTTTACACTTGTGTAGCTTTAATTTATCAGTTTCCATTTTAAAAACTGTGTTTTTAGCCTGTTTTCGTATTTGGTATTCATTTTTGAGATAGTATTCTTTTCATGTTGATGTACTAATGTTGAGGTAGAAACACTTGCACAAGCAAAAAAACAACCTCACATTTATCTTAACAATTAAACTAAATTTTAATAAAGCATGAAAAGAATCTTTACAAGAATTTCTGTTCTGGCCGTATTTTGTTTACTCGCAATTAACGTAGCATTTGCGCAAAACATTACTGTAAAAGGTATAGTGAGAGATGGAGGTGATAAAACCACCATCCCTAGCGTAAGCGTATTAGTTAAAGGGACAACAATTGGTACACAAACAGATGCATCGGGAGCGTATAGCATTAGCGCACCAGCAAACGCAACATTAGTATTCCAATACTTAGGTTACACCTCACAAGAAGTTGCTGTTGGTAACCGTACTACAGTAAATGTAGAATTACAATCATCATCACAGCAATTAGAGCAGGTAGTTGTTGTTGGTTATGGTACTCAAAGAAAAGTAGATGTTACCGGTTCAGTAGCGACCGTAAAAGGAGAGGAAATCTCTAAACAAGCATCAGTAAACCCAATTAGTGCATTACAAGGTAAAGTTGCCGGTGTAAACATCACCAATTCTGGTGCACCTGGTTCATCTCCAAAAATCACAATTCGTGGTACGGGTACTATTTATGGTAACACCGGTGTTTTATACGTAGTAGATGGAGTTTGGTATGATGATGTTACTTTCTTAAACCCTAGCGACATTGAAAGTACAAGTATTTTAAAAGATGCATCGTCACAATCGATTTATGGTATCAGAGCGGCGAATGGAGTTGTTTTAATCACTACAAACAGAGGTAAAAAAGGCGAAGCAACTATTAGCTATAATGGTTCTGTAGGTTTTAAAGCTGTAACTAACCAGGTCGAAATGGCAAATGCATCTGAGTATGCAACGCTTATCAACGAATTATCAGCAATTAATGGTGCTAACCCGTTATTTTCTAATCCGGCATCATTCGGTACTGGAACAAACTGGTATAATCAGGTTTTAAGAAACGCATTACAAACCAATCATCAGATTTCGGTTAATGGTGGCGCAGAAAAAACAACTTACAATTTCTCTTTAGGTTATACCAAAGAAGATGGTATTGTTAAAACAGAAGGATGGGAACGTTACACCGCTAAATTATCAAACGACTTCCAAATCTTAAAGCCATTAAAAGTTGGTTATACAGTATCTGGTACAGCAATAAGCTCAAGAGATAAAGATGATGGCATTTTTCGCCAGCTTTATGCAGCAGGCCCGGTAGTTCCGGTTTATTATGCTGATGGTAGTTATGGTGATGCGAATGATTTTAGCTTAGGTGGTGGTAACAACTTCAATCCACAAGTTACAATCGATTATTTTAATCAAATATCAAGAAACTATCGTATTACAGGTAATGTTTATGCAGAATTAAACTTCGCTAAAAACTTCACATTTAGAACAAGTGCAGGTGGTGATTTTGGTCAGAACGAGGTTAGAGGTTACACACCTTTATACGCTGCAACTCAGGGTCAACGTACTACACAAAGTACATTAAGAGTTAACAGAAACGAAACCAGAAACTGGATTTTAGAAAATACATTAACCTACAAAAACACTTTTGGCGAGCATAATTTAACGGTTTTAGCTGGACAAACCGCTCAAAGAAGAAAATCTTTCTTTACAAATGCAACTGCATTTGATGTGCCTTACACCAGTGATGGTGATTTATATCTATCATTAGGAACTGCAGCAACGCGTACTATTGTTGATGGTGGTAGCTTAGGTACTTCTGCATCATATTTCGGACGTGTTAATTATTCATTTAAAGATCGTTATTTATTAAACGCTACTTTACGTGCTGATGCTGCCTCGCAATTTTATGGCGGTGGAGACCTTTGGGGTTATTTCCCTTCAATTGGTGCGGGTTGGGTTCTAAGTAGTGAAGACTTCATGAAAGACCAAAAGGTTTTCAATTACTTAAAATTAAAAGGTTCTTGGGGTAAAGTTGGTAACGCAGGTGTACCAGTAAATCCAACTACTTTAACGGTTAGCCAAGGCGGAAGTTTAGTAGCCTTTTACAATGGTGTAGGTTACACAGGTGCAAGTATCGATATGATTGTTCCTACCTTCTTAAACTGGGAAAGAACTGTTGGTACTGATATTGGTTTAGAAGCTAGATTTTTGGATAACCGTTTAAGCATCGAAACTGGTGTTTACAACAAGAAAACGCAACAGGCAATCTTCGGTATTCCGGTATTTTCATCTCTTGGTACATCATCAGGAAGATTAATTGGAAACCAGGCAGATATCCAAAACCGTGGTTTCGAGTTTTTAGGAACTTGGTCTGATAAAACTGCTGGTGGTTTGAGGTATTCAGTTAGCGGTAACATTGGTATCAATAACAACAAAATTTTATCTGTTGTAACTGGTAAAAACCCAATTTATGATGGTGGAGCTGGTATCGCAAATGGTGCTCTAGCAACATACACTGTAGAAGGTGGACCAATTGGTGCATTTTACGGTTATGATGTAGCAGGAATTTTCCAGACTACTGCAGAAGCTTCTTCTTCAGCTCAACCACTTGCTAAACCAGGAGATTTTAAATATGTTGACCAAAATGGTGATGGTATTATCGATGGAAAAGACCGCGTTGTTTTAGGTAATCCAAACCCTAAATTTAATTACGGAATAAGTACAAGCTTTGATTATAAAAACTTCGATTTCTCATTCGATGTTCAAGGTGTAGCTGGTGTTGATGTTTACAACGCAAACTTAGCTTACCGTTTCGGTAACGAGAACTTTAGCAAAGATTTCTATGATAACAGATGGCGTGGTGCTGGTACATCTAATACCTACCCTTCTGTAAGTATTGGTTCTACAGCTAATGCAGCTCCAAACTCATTCTATGTTGAAGATGGTTCATACATCCGTTTAAGAAATGTACAATTAGGTTATTCATTACCTTCTTCATTAATGAATAAATGGAAAACACAAAGAGTTAGATTTTTCGTTGATGCTCAAAACGCAATTAACTTATTTGGCTACAGAGGATTTACACCAGAAATTGGTGGTAACCCAGGTAGTTCAGGTATAGATGCAAGTGTTTACCCACTATCTGCAACTTATAGATTAGGTCTTCAAGTTACTTTCTAATTAATAAAGCGATGAAATTAAATTATAAAAATACTTATATACAAAAAATTGGAGTGATTGCAATTTGCTCTAGTCTTTTTGCTTTGCCTGCATGTAAAAAAAGCTTTTTAGATGTAGAACCGCAGGCACAACAACCAGCAGTATCTTTCTGGAAAACTCAGGAAGATGCCACTAAAGGGGTTAATGCTATTTATGCTAACCTTAGAAGCTGGGAAAACACCGCTTTTCCGGCCTTGGCTGTAGAGAGCATTGGTGGCGATGACGCTGAAAAAGGTAGCTCTGCAAATGATGCCAGTTATTTAAACAGTTTTGATAATTATACGGTAACATCTACTGAAGGCCAATTATTAGGCTTTTGGACTGGTCAGTATAAAAACATCAACTATTGTAACCAGGTTTTAGATAACGTTCCAAACATTTCGATGGATGCGAACTTAAAATCACGTTATTTAGCTGAAGCAAAATTTGTTCGTGCTTATTCTTATTTCAGATTAGTAAGAGCATTTGGCGATGTGCCATTGCGTTTAAACGTTGCAAAAGATGTTAGTGAATATAACATTCCAAGAACACCTAAGGCACAAATTTATGCAGCTATCGAAAAAGATTTAGCTGATGCTGCTGCTGCATTACCTCAAGCGTATGCTTCTGCAGATATTGGTCGTGCTACAAAAGGTGCTGCAATGGCTTTAAATGCTAAAGTTGCAATGTATCAAGGCAAATGGGATCAGGTTTTAAGCCTAACAAATTCAGTAATGGGTATGGGTTACAATTTAGTTCCGAATTTTGAGCAAGGTTTCCGTTTAAACAACGAAAACAGCGTAGAGTCTGTATTTGAAATTCAATGCGAAATTATTCCTTCAATTGCAGGTTCTGCAACTTCACAGTATAGCCAAGTGCAAGGTGTTAGGGGTTCTGTTGGGGGTTGGGGTTTTAACGTTCCAACAGCTACTTTAGCAGCTGCCTTTGAAACTGGTGACCCAAGAAGAGATGCAACAATCATTTTTAGAGGCGAAACTACTCCACAAGGTGATGCGATTGCGGCAACTGGCGATAATCCAATGTACAACCAGAAATCTTATGTTCCGTTTAACTTAATCATTACCGGTTTTAACGAAGGTGCCCAGCAAAATGTTAGGGTAATCCGCTTTGCTGATGTATTATTAATGAATGCTGAAGCAGCTAATGAAACTAATAATGCAGCCTTAGCCAGAACATCTTTAAACCGTGTACGTGCAAGAGCAAGAAATGGCGCTGCAGGTATTCTTCCTGATGTAACTACTTCTGATAAGGAAACATTACGCCAGGCAATTTGGAAAGAAAGACAAGTAGAATTGGCAATGGAATCTGATCGTTATTTTGATGTAATCCGTCAGGGTCGTGGTACAGCTGTATTCGGACCAAAAGGTTGGAAAGCTGGCAAAAATGAAGTTTGGCCAATTCCATCAAACGAGATTGATATCAGCGTAGGTGTGTTAACACAAAATCCAGGTTATTAATTGTTTATTTCAATAAAAATGAAAACAAAATATTTCTTATTAATGGCAGCTGTAACCCTGGGGTTATCATCTTGCCAAAAAGAATTTGACCCATCTAGCTATGCTCCGGCATTAAACATTGGTGGTTTCACAAGTTCTAAACAGATTGGTGCTGCAAATTTAGTTGCATACTGGGCTTTCGATGGCAGTTTAATTGATAGCGTATCAAACACAGCAGGAACAAATACAGGTACAAGTTTTGGTGTGGGTGTTAAAGGTAAATCATTACAAGGTGCTACAGATAGCTATTTCTTGAGTGTGCCATCTACTAAAGTAACTGGTTTAAAAAGCTTTACCATTACAGAGTGGGTAAATACACCTGCTCCATCAAACGGTATCATTGGCCTTTTCAGCCTTTCTAATAAATCTCAGTTTTGGGGAAATTTAGAAGTGTTTATCGAAAATGGTAGTACAAATGATAATGCAACATTAAAATTTGTATTTACAAACAATGGCACTGGCGATAAAACTTATACAGTAAGTAACGTTGTAAACTTCTTTGGTAAATGGAATGCATTGGCATTTTCTTATGATGAAGCAACAGCTACTATTAAGGTTTTTGTGAATGGCTCTAGGGTTAGCGTTGGTAAAATTGATGGATTAAGTGGTCCGTTAAACTTTGTTAACTCCGGCAACCTGGTTTTCGGAACTACACAGTTCATGACTACGCCAAGCCAAACAACAAGCCACGGTAAAGAACCTTGGGCTAGCTATTTAACAGGTAAGTTAGATGAAGTTAAGATTTTCAATAAAGTATTAACTGAAGAAGAAGTTGGATACCTTGCTAAGTTAGAAGGTAGAGGTAAATAATCTTACCAACTCAAATATTAAGGCAATAAACAATTAAGGGTTGCCAATTGGCAACCCTTTTTAATTACATGTAATGATAAAAGTATATCCATTAATTCTAATTATCTCTCTTTTCTTCTTTGCATGCAAAAAAGGCAGCACACCTGCTCCTATTGATCCGGTAGTACCACCAACCTCTTTCTCTTTTTCAGATTTAAAAGTAAACGGAACATTTACAGGTTTTACTTATTATGGATTAAACAATATCCCGGTTGTAAAACTCACATTTTCATCCCCAATTAATCTCTCTTCCATCAACGGAAACATAACATTAACAGATGCAGCAGGAACAATTACTGCATTTACCTCAACTTTAGAAAACAATGATAATACTGTTGTAATTACACCTTCCGTAGGATTACAACCGATTACAAAATATACATTAACTGCAAGCACAAATTTACTATCAAAAGCAGGCACAAAATTACAAAGCAACGTTACCGTTAATTTAATTACCGCGGTTGACGATGCAGATAAATTTCCTCGCATAAGCGATGAAGAATTGTTAACACTGGTTCAAAAGCAAACCTTTAAATATTTCTGGGATTTTGGCCACCCAAATAGTGGTTTAGCAAGAGAACGAAATACAGCCGGAAACACCGTAACTTCTGGAGGTTCAGGATTTGGCATAATGGCCCTAGTTACGGGTGTAAACAGAAATTTTATCAGCAGAGCTGAAGGATTAGCAAGAATGCAGAAAATTGTTGCTTTCTTGAAAACCGCAGAACGTTTCCACGGGGCTTACCCACATTGGCTTGATGGAAATACTGGTAAAGTTATTCCATTTAGTACAAAAGATAATGGTGGCGACTTAGTCGAAACTTCATTTTTAATGGCTGGATTAATTACAGCCCGCCAATATTTTAATGGCGCCGATGCAAATGAAACTACCTTAAGAGCAGACATTAATGCAATCTACAATGGTGTAGAATGGAGTTGGTATCGTAGAGATAACAGCAATACACTTTATTGGCATTGGAGTCCAAACTACAACTGGGACATGAACCTTCCGATTAAAGGCTGGAATGAGTGCCTAATTACCTACGTTATGGCTTCTGCATCTACAACTTACAATGTTCCAAAAACGGTTTATGATAATGGTTGGGCGCAAAATGGTGCAATGAGAAATGGTAATACTTATTATGGCGTTCAGTTACCTTTAGGCCCACCAAGTGGTGGCCCACTTTTCTTCTCTCATTATTCTTTCCTTGGGATAAACCCCAAAGGCTTAACCGATGCTTATGCCAATTACGAAACACAAACCAAGGCACATGCTCAAATCAATTATAACTATTGCAAAGCAAATCCGATAGGATATTATGGCTACAGTGAAAATTGTTGGGGCTTAACAGCAAGTGATATTAGTGGAGGTTATACGGCCAGTTCACCTACTAACGACGTTGGTGTAATTGCGCCAACCGCAGCACTTTCATCATTTCCGTATACACCAAACGAATCAATGGCTGCTTTAAAATATTTCTATTATAAATTGGGTAATAAAACCTGGGGAGATTATGGTTTTTATGATGCTTTCTCTTTGAAAGACCAATGGTTCGCATCCTCAACCTTAGCCATTGATCAGGGCCCGATAATCGTAATGATTGAAAACTACCGTACAAATTTAATTTGGAATCTGTTTATGAGCGCACCCGAGGTTAAAGCGGGTATGCGAAATCTGGGTTTCTCTAGTCCAAATCTATAATACATCTCTACCTTGATGAAATTTACACTAAAAACATTTTTAATTATTCTAATCGGCGCAAGTAGCCAAATTACTGCTTGTGCCCAATCTTTCGAGAGCATAAAAGCAGCACCTGCAATTAAGAAAAATCTAACTGATGATCAATTGCTGGATGTTGTGCAAAAACAAACCTTCCAATATTTTTGGGATGGTGCAGAACCTAATTCGGGAGCTGGCAGAGAAAGATATCATGAAGACAACATCTACCCTGAGAATGATAAAAGTACCGTTGCAACTGGCGCTACAGGCTTTGGATTAATGGCAATCTTGAGCGGAATAGATAGAGGTTATGTGACCAAAAAAGATGGTTTGGCACGTTTAAATAAAATCTTAAATTTTCTGGAAAAGGCAGATCGCTTTCATGGCGCATGGCCACATTGGATTTATGGTGAAACCGGAAAGGTTCGTCCGTTTGGAAGAAAAGACAATGGCGGCGATTTAGTAGAAACTTCTTTTGTTGCACAGGCTTTAATCTGCATCAATCAATATTATAAAAAAGGAACAACTGCAGAGAAGGCTTTGGCTAAAAAAGCTGATGAACTTTGGCGTGGTATAGATTTTAATTGGTACCGTAACGGAGGACAAAATGTACTTTACTGGCATTGGTCGCCCGAATATAGGTGGGAAATGAATTTTCCTGTTAAAGGTTATAACGAGTGTTTGATTATGTATGTTCTAGCCGCTTCCTCTCCTACTCATACTGTTCCGGCTTCAGTTTATCACGAAGGTTGGGCTCGAAAAGGAGAAATTAAAGCAAATTTTGAATTATACGGCCATCCGTTTACAATGGATTATCAAGGTCAAAAAAATTCTGTAGGGCCACTGTTTTGGGCACATTATTCATATTTAGGTTTAAACCCGAAAGGCTTAAAAGATCGTTATGCAGATTATTGGCAAAATAACGTAAATCATACATTAGCCATTCACGATTATTGCGTAAAAAACCCAAAGGGCTTTAAAGGATACGGTGAAAACAATTGGGGATTAACAGCAAGTTATTCTGTTAAAGGTTATGCAGCTCATAATCCGCAGGAAGATTTTGGCGTAATTTCTCCAACGGCTGCAATTTCATCTATTCCTTACACACCTAAAGAGTCCATCAAAGTTATCAGACATCTTTATGAGAATTTAGGCGATAAAGTTTGGGGAAAATATGGTTTTTATGATGCTTTTTCAGAAACTGATAATTGGTACCCAAAACGCTATTTAGGCATAGACCAAGGACCAATGGTGGTTATGATTGAAAACTATCGCTCTGGTTTGTTATGGAAGTTATTTATGAGCAGCCCTGATGTTAAGAAAGGCCTGGTTAAATTGGATTTTAAAAGCCCTGGATTAAAATAGATCGTCATTGCGAGGCACGAAGCAATCTCTTTCTTCTGAGATTGCTTCGTGCCTCGCAATGACGTAATTACTTTAACTATGAAGAAAACCATACTAACATTTTTCCTTATCACCATTGTTTTTACGGCGTTTGCGCAGAAGCAAAAAACATACTGTAATCCAATCAACGTAGATTATGGCTACACGCCTTTCGAATCTTTTACAGAATGGGGCCGGCATCGGGCAACTGCAGACCCGGTTATAGTTAATTACAAAGGCGAATATTTGTTATTCAGCACAAACCAGTGGGGCTATTGGCACAGTTCAGACATGCTAAACTGGAAATTTATAGAACGTAAGTTTCTTCGCCCATGGAATAAAACCAAAGATGAACTTTGCGCTCCCGGCGTTGGCATAATAGGCGATACAGTTGTAGTTTTTGGAAGTACTTACACTAAAAATTTCACCTTGTGGGGAAGTACCGATCCATTAGGCAATAAATGGTTTCCTTTGGTCGATTCACTTGAAATTGGCGGATGGGACCCTGCGTTTTTTACTGATGACGATGGCAAATTTTACATGTACAATGGCAGCAGTAATAATTACCCAATGTATGGCGTAGAGTTAGATAGAAAAACATTTAAACCAATAGGTACACGCATGCCAATGTATTTACTGCAAAGCTGGAGATATGGATGGCAACGTTTCGGTGAATACATGGATGATACTTTTCTCGATCCTTTTGCAGAAGGCGCATGGATGACCAAGCACAACGGAAAATATTATTTTCAATATGGTGCACCCGGAACAGAATTTAGTGGGTATTCGGATGGTGTTGTTGTGGGTACAAAGCCCTTGTTTTACGATAGCCCATTTACACCACAATCCGACCCTTTGAGTTATAAAGGTGGTGGATTTTCTCGAGGCGCTGGTCATGGTGCAACCTTTCAAGATAACAACAAACAGTATTGGCACATTTCTACCAGCATAATTTGCGTTAAAAATACCTGGGAAAGAAGAATGGGTATTTGGCCTACAGGTTTCGATAAAGACGATGTGATGTGGACAAATACTGCCTTTGGCGATTATCCGCTATATCTGCCATCTGAAAGAAAAGAAGGCGGACCAGCCGGACCGGGGTGGATGCTGATTAATTATAAAAAACCAGTTACGGTTTCATCAACATTGGGTTCATTTAATGCAAATAACGCTGTCGATGAAAGTATAAAAACCTATTGGAGTGCAAAAACATCCAACAACGGAGAATGGATTCAAACCGATTTAGGAAGTTTAGCTACGGTAAATGCCATTCAGATAAATTATGCAGATCAGGATGCTGAATTTTTGGGCAAACAAATAGGCATCTTCCATCAATATAAAATTTTATCGTCTGTTGATGGAAAAAATTGGACAACCCTTGTAGATAAAAGCCAAAATAAAACTGATGTTCCGCATGATTACATCGAGCTAGAAAAACCTGTAAAAACAAGATTTATAAAAATGGTAAATATCCACATGCCTACCGGAAAATTTGCAATAAGTGGTTTAAGAGTATTTGGAAACGGTAACGGACAAAAACCTGATGCTGTTAAAAATTTAATTGTTTTAAGAACCGAAAAAGATAAGCGTAGTGCATACATCAAATGGCAGCCAGTTGATAATGCTTTTGCCTATAATTTGTATTATGGTACAGCGCCAGATAAGCTTTACAACTGCATTATGATACACGATTTTAATGAGCATTGGTTTAAAGCAATGGATAGTCAAAAAGCATATTATTTCTCAATTGAAGCGATAAATGAAAATGGTGTATCATCAAAAACTGATGTTAAAAAAGTAGAATAGTAAAAGAATAACACACAATATAATGAGAAAAGCGAACCTCCTGTTTAGTTTAATTTTTGCTTTGGCAATGAATAGTTTTGCCCAAACAAAAAAGCCAGTTCCTGCTGATGAAGCAAAAATGAATGCCTTTATCAACAATTTAATGGCGAAGATGACGATTGATGAAAAGATCGGCCAATTAAATTTACCTAGTTCGGGAGATATAACCACCGGGCAAGCCAATAGTAGCGATATCGGTAAAAAAATCAGAAATGGCGAAGTTGGTGGTTTATTCAACATTAAAGGGGTTGATAAAATCGCAGCTGTTCAAAAAGTTGCGGTTGAAGAGAGCAGACTAAAAATTCCATTACTTTTTGGAATGGATGTTATCCACGGTTACAATACAGTTTTTCCTATTCCTTTGGGTATGAGCGCAACCTGGGATATGTATGCGGTAGAAAAATCGGCAAGAATTGCAGCAGTTGAAGCAAGCGCAAGTGGCATCAACTGGACCTTCTCTCCTATGGTAGATATTTCCCGCGATCCACGTTGGGGCCGCATTTCAGAAGGTAACGGAGAGGATGCTTATTTAGGCTCGGCTATTGCAAAAGCAATGGTTAAAGGTTACCAGGGCGATTTAAAAGCTAACAATCAAATCTTAGCCTGCGTAAAACATTATGCGCTTTATGGTGCTGCAGAAGCGGGTAGAGATTACAACACTACCGATATGAGCAAAGTTAGAATGTATAACGAATATTTACCGCCATATAAGGCAGCTGTAGATGCAGGCGCAGCTAGTATCATGGCATCATTTAACGAAGTTGATGGCATACCGGCAACAGGTAGTAAATGGTTAATGACCGAGGTTTTACGCAACCAATGGGGCTTTAAAGGCTTCGTGGTTACAGATTATACCGGCATACCTGAAATGATTGCGCATGGTATGGGAGACTTGCAAACCGTTTCGGCTTTAGCGCTAAATGCAGGCGTTGACATGGATATGGTTGGCGAAGGGTTTTTAGGCACTTTGAAAAAATCATTAGCAGAGAAAAAAGTGAATATCGGGCAAATTAACAATGCTTGTCGCTTAATTCTTCAGGCAAAATATAAACTTGGTTTGTTCGAAAATCCATATAAATTTTGCGATGCTAAAAGAGCTGAAACAGAAGTTTTCACACCACAAAACCGTCAGGCGGCAAGAGAAATTGCTGCAGAAAGTTTTGTATTGTTAAAAAATCAAAATAATGTTTTGCCATTAAAAAAATCAGGAACCATAGGTTTAGTTGGTCCATTGGTTGATAATACAGCAAACATGTACGGAACATGGAGTGTTGCTGCACTTTTTGATAAATCGGTAACCGTTTTACAGGGAATGAAGAATGCATTAGGCGAAAATGCAAAGATTTTAACCGCACGTGGTTCTAATTTCCTGGCAGATTCTGTGGCAGAACATCGTTACGTAAACATTCATAATAAAACTTACACCCGCGATGCTAGAACTGAAGAAGAATTGATTAAAGAAGCAGTTAATGTTGCAAAAAAATCGGATGTAGTTGTAGCGGTTTTAGGAGAAGGTTCTGAATTTAGCGGCGAAAGCAGTAGCGTAACGGATATTCAAATTCCTGAAACGCAAAAAAACTTGCTTAAAGAACTAGCAAAAACAGGCAAACCGATTGTTTTGGTTTTATTTACCGGCCGCCCCTTAGCATTGAAGTGGGAAAACGAAAATATCCCTGCAATTTTAAATGTTTGGTTTCCGGGTAGCGAAGCTGGAAATGCAATTGCCGATGTTCTTTTTGGTGATGTTAATCCATCAGGTAAATTAAGTGCTACCTTTCCACAAAACGTTGGTCAGGTTCCAATTTTTTATGCACACAAAAATACTGGTCGCCCATTGGCAGAAGGTAAATGGTTCGAAAAATTTCGTTCAAATTATTTAGATGTAAGTAACGATCCGCTATATCCTTTCGGTTATGGTTTAAGCTATACAACCTTTACTTACGGCGATATTAAACTTAGCTCAAACACACTTACAAAAGGCAAAAGTATTACCGCTACAATCCCGGTAACCAATAATGGTGCTGTTGGTGGTAAAGAAGTTGTGCAACTTTACACTCAAGATTTAGTTGGAAGCATTACGCGTCCGGTTAAAGAATTAAAGGGTTTTCAAAAAATATATTTAAAAGCCGGCGAAACCAAAAATGTAACGTTTAGCATAAGCGAAAATGATTTGAAATTTTATAATTCTGATTTGAAATTCGTTGCAGAACCAGGAGATTTTAAATTATTTATTGGTACAAATTCCAAAGATGTTAAAGAAACTTCTTTCTCGTTAAAATAGATTAAAAAATGGTTAGTTAAACCCCGGGCTGTTGCGAAATAGCCGGGGTTTTTTAATTTTGTTATATGAAGAATATCATTTTGGCATTTTGCCTTTCATTTTTCGTATTCACAGTTAAGGCGCAAGATTTAATTAAATACGATAGCGGTAATTTTATAAAAGGAAAAGACTCCATTTCTTACAGAATCCTTTTCCCCGAAAATTTTAATGCCACGCAAAAATACCCTGTTCTTTTTGTTTTACACGGGCGTGGAGAAAGTGGAAACGATAACGAAAAACAATTAACCCATGGAGCTAAGCTATTTCTTAAAGATGAAGTAAGAAAAAATTTTCCGGCAATTATTGTATTTCCACAGTGTGCAGCAGATAGTTATTGGGCAAATGTTAATATCACTACTGATGATAAAGGCAAACGAAATTTCAGTTTTTTAGAAGGTGGCAAACCCACAAAAGCCATGCATGCATTGCAAAATATGGTTAAAAATTTTCTTAAAAAGCCTTTCGTAAATAAGCAACAGGTTTACGTTGGTGGTTTATCAATGGGTGGAATGGGAACGTTTGAGTTACTGAGAAGACAGCGCAAAATATTTGCAGCAGCTTTTGCAATTTGTGGAGGCGATAACACCAATAATATAAAAAACTATCAAAATATTCCGCTTTGGATATTCCACGGAGCGAAAGACGATGTTGTTCCCCCCGAATTTTCGATGGCAATTGCCGAACGCTTAAAATCCGTTGGAAAGGAAGTGAAATTTACATTATATCCAAATGCAAATCACAATAGTTGGAATAGCGCCTTTGCAGAGCCGCAGCTCTTGCCTTGGTTGTTTTCTCATAAAAAACAATAATCAAAGGCCATTTTAGTAAGTTAGAACCTTCCAAACTACCTTTAAATAAAATTTAGAAAAGCAATTTAAGTGCTTATCGGTATCGAAAGCCCTGCCATCCGCTTTACTGGCCTCATAAAAATTCGGCTGCGTGTTCGCTCCTGTCAGGTTTAAATTACTTAGGTAAACCTAAATAAATAGACCCGACATAAATGTAAAGCCCGGAGCCCGATTTTTCTTCGGGCGAGGACTTGCAATGTTGGCGGGACTACCGAAACCAATAAGCATTGAACCTGCTCTTCAAAAAAACAAAAAAGGCTTGAAGAAATAAATCTTCAAGCCTTTTTTTTGCGAATTGTATGTAGTGCTACTCTGCCATATTATGATATACCGCCTGCACATCATCATCCTCTTCCAACTTATCAATAAGTTTTAAAACATCTGCGGCTTGTTCTTCGGTAACTTCGTGGTGCGAAAGTGCAATACGCTCTAATTTTGAGCTTTTCAACTCAACACCTTTTTCTTCCAAAGCCTTCTGTAAAGTTCCAAAACTTTCAAAAGCACCCTGAGCCACAATAACATCGTTGCCTTCTTCATCGGCTTCAACATAAAGTTCTTCTAAGCCTGCATCAATTAGTTCAAATTCTAATTCTTCCAAATCAACCTGTTCTGCAGTTGTAAAACGAAAAATAGATTTGCGGTTAAAAACGAAATCCAGCGAACCGGTTTTGCCTAAAGAACCATCCGTTTTGTTAAAATAACTACGCACATTTGCTACGGTACGGTTTGTATTATCGGTTGCGGTTTCAATTAAAACGGCAACACCGTGTGGCGCATAACCTTCGTAAACAATTTCTTCGTAGTTGGCTAAAGATTTATCAGAAGCACGTTTAATTGCCGCTTCTACCCTATCTTTTGGCATATTTACAGCCTTCGCATTTTGCATGGCTGTACGTAAACGAGAATTGGTTTCAGGATTCGGACCCGATTCTTTAACAGCCATTACAATATCTTTACCAATACGGGTAAATTGTACAGCCATTTTAGACCAACGTTTAAATTTTCTCTCTTTTCTAAATTCGAATGCTCTTCCCATTTTTTAGTATCAAGTATTTAGTATCGAGTATCAAGACCGGGTAGACTTCCCTAAACCTTAAACCGTTTACCTTATTTTTTTTATTTTGCTTTAGTTTCTTAGCTTTTTGCTTTAAACTTTTAGCTTTTCTTTAAATTATTTAACATATCAATTGTGAGTTTCGATAAATCGTACTCAGGTTTCCAGTTCCAATCTTTATTAGCTACGCTATCATCAATAGAACGTGGCCAGCTATCAGCAATTTGCTGACGGGGATCTTTATCGCTGTAAGTTAATTTAAAATCCGGAATATGTTTCCTGATTTCTGACGCTAAAATTTCTGGTGTAAAACTTACGCCACCAAAATTATAACTGCTTCTTACAGAAATTTTATCTGCTGGTGCATCCATTAATTCAATTGTGCCACGAATGGCATCGTCCATATACATCATCGGTAATTCAGAACCTGCGTTTAAAAAGCTTTGGTAACTTCCTTTTTTCAAAGCCTCATGAAAAATGTGTATGGCATAATCGGTTGTTCCACCACCTGGAGCGGCTTTCCAGCTTATTAAGCCAGGGTAACGGATGCTTCGAACATCTAAACCATATTTCTGGTTGTAGTATTCGCACCAACGCTCTCCGGCAAGTTTACTGATACCATAAACCGTATTTGGGTCCATGGTGCAATACTGCGGTGTATTATCTTTCGGCGAATTTGGACCAAAAACAGCAATAGAGCTTGGCCAGTAAACCTTTGCAGTTTTATATTCAAGTGCTAAATCCAAAACATTTAGCAAGCCATTCATATTTAAATCCCAGGCAAGTTTAGGATTTTGCTCGCCTGTGGCTGATAATAAAGCTGCCAACAAATAAACCTGCGTTGGCTTATATTTTTGGAAAATGCCTTTTATCATTTCCTTATCGAGCACGTTTACAAATTCGAAAGGCGCTGAATTTTTTATATCGTAATCTGGTCGGCGAATATCACATGCTACAACATGGTCATCGCCGTATATTTTACGTAAAGTAGTTACCAACTCGGTACCAATTTGCCCATTTGAACCTAAAACAACTATATTTTCTTTCATATATTTTGGTGAGAATGAGCAAAGTTATAAAAATGAGATAAAAGGGCTGTAAAATATTTAAACTAAGTGATTAGCCTTGAAACTGAATATAAAATATGAGTTTGAAAAACCAGCTTACAGCAATTGTTTTTTTGCAATGCCGGGTAAATTAATTAATTACATTTACTATAATTGTAGTCGACCAAAATAAGTAATGACCCCTATTGAGCCCGAAAATTCTATTGATTTGCTTAGCCGCCTAAAACATGGTGATAAGTTGGCTTACGAAAAAATATATTTTGCTTTTAGTAAAGAACTTTTGGTTGCAGCCTTTAAAAAAACCGGCGATAAAGTTATTGCCGAAGAACTGGTTCAAAATATATTTATTTCCCTTTGGGAAAAAAGAGAAAGCTTAAATATAGAGAATCTGCAGGCTTATCTATTTGGCGCTTTAAAACTAAGCGTTATCAACCATATCAGAAGTTTGGTTACCGAAAATAAATATGTAGAATACCAGGCTTTAAATTATACAGAAAACAGTGATGATACCGCTCATAGCATTGCGTTAAATGATTTATCAGGCATTATAGAAGATAGCATAAATTCTTTACCATTAAAAACCCAGGAAGTTTTTAGATTAAGCCGCTATCAATTTCAATCTGTAAAAGATATCTCTACCGAATTAAATATATCTGAAAAGGCTGTAGAGTATCACATTACACGCTCTATCAAAAGAATTAAGGAATATATTAAAAATTTTTATATATTTTTCTAATTGATAATCAGTCGATTATAAAGTTTTCATAAAAATTTAAAATTTAGGTTTAGGGATTAAGGGGCTTCGTGTTACTTGTATGTATAAAGCCAAATATTTTTCCTTATGAATCAAAAATCATTCATCGATTTATTAAACCGTTATAATAATGGTTTATGTACAGAAGCTGAAAAGCTTTGGGTGGATAAATGGTATCATAATTTAAACAACAAAAACTTTCAGGATATTTCATCGGTAGAATTAGCAGAAATGCAAGACAGCATTTGGCTAAAGATTAATCCTGCAGAGGAGAAAAAATCTGCTTCTAAAAGCAGAAAACTTTGGCCAGGATTTGCAATTGCTGCATCTATTTTGATTGCATTTTTTATTGGAGGCTTGTACATGGCAAATAAAAATCATGCAGAGCAATCTTTTATGGATGCCAATGAAAATCTAAATCTGATTACTAAAACTAATGATGGTAATTCACCTATTTACATATTTTTCAGCGATAGCAGTAAGGTAAAATTGAAACCTAAGGCAACAATTATTTATCCCGAATCGTTTGCATCAACCAAAAGAACAGTTTATTTAAAAGGCGATGCTTTTTTTGAGGTGAGTAAAAATCGTAAAAAACCATTCTATGTTTACAATAACAATCTAATTGTTAAAGTTTTAGGCACAAGTTTTCATGTTAAATCGGCAAAAGATGGTATTCCTGCGCAAGTAGCCGTAAGAACAGGTAAAGTTCAGGTTAATGAAAACGAGGAAAGCACATTGTTTAGCATGAATGATAAAAAGGTTGCACAACCAATTTTGTTAAAACCTAACCAAAAAGGTGTTTTTGCCAATCACAACCTAAATAAAACTTTAGTTGATAAGCCAATTCCGCTGGCGGAGGCCTATAATGTGGCAACAAGCCTTAATTACAACTTTAAAGAAGAAAGTTTAAAGTCGATTTTCGAAACACTTACCGAAGCTTATGGTATTGATATCATTTCTGATAATGAAAAAATAGTAGGCTACACATTTACCGGAGATTTAAGCAAAAAAGGGCTGTATGAGCAACTTGACCTTGTTTGCGGATCTATTTCAAGCAAATATCAAATTAAAGGAACCAGCATTGTGGTTTCAAATAAAAACTAACCAATATAAACAAATTATGAAAAGAGCAGTACTAACCAACAGCCCTTAGCGGCGGTAACATTTTCCATAATATATTCTTAAACAACAAAGCCGACAATGTGGGGCATTGCCGGCGAGTTAAATACATCTGAATGTATTCATGGTATTTCTATGTCCAATAAATCCAATCATTTAATGAACAATAACCAAATTTATGAAAAAAAATCAACTTATTTCGCTGGCGATATATGCAATGAGAGTTTCGATTTACCAAATACTTGCAATAACAATATTTTCTTGTGCAGCATTCGCTAAAAACGCAGATGCTCAGGCATTTCTAAATAAAGAAATTTCTATAAGAGCCGATAAAACAGATATTAAAACAATTATTGAAAAAACAGAATTTTTAGCAAACGTAAAGTTTGTTTATAGTCCGCAACTTATAAATTCTGACAGAAAAATTTCTATCAACGTAGTAAAACAAAAACTTAAATACTTTCTTGAGAATTCGCTAAAACGTTATGATGTGGGATATAGAATAGTTAAAGATCAAATTTTGCTTTATTCTATTCCCGCAAATAACAACCTCGAACTGTTAAAAACTTTTGATGGAACCGTAACCGGAAAAGTTACCGATGGTAAAGGAAACCCGCTTCCAGGCGTATCGGTAAGCGTAAAGGGCAAAACAACAGGAACCACAACTGATGAGAATGGTAATTTCTCTTTAAAAGGTTTAACAGTTGACAGCCGTGTACTGGTGGTTAGATATGTAGGTTATATTTCTAAAGAAGTTACGCTATCTGCCGGAAATGCCGACGAAAACATTAGCATCAGCCTCTCTGAAGATAATTTACAGTTAGAAAGTGTTGTGGTAACAGGCGGTAATCCGAAGAAAAAATTAGAAAGCAGTGTTGCATTAACCTCCGTAAGCAATAAAGATATCACCAACAGAGCACCCTTGAACAGTACCGATTTATTAAAAGCTATACCCGGTTTAACAGTAGAAAGTACAGGTGGTGATGGTCCGGGTAACGTTTGGGTACGTGGATTTCCACAAGCCGGAGGTTATATTTTCTTAGGGATACAAGAAGATGGCTTACCTTTATTGCCAACAGGCTTTAACACTACACCATCAGTAGATCAGTATTATAAAACCGATTTAACAATTCAAAATATTGAAGCCGTAAGAGGTGGTAATGCATCAATTATTCAGGCAAATACACCAGGTGCAGTGGTGAATAACATCAGCTACGTGGGTGCCGATAAACAATACGGACAGGTTAAATTTACTACAGGTTTTTCTCAAGGTCTGTATCGCTTTGATGGTAATACCGGAGGAAAAATTAATGATAATATTAAGTATAACATTGGTGGGTTTTATCGTACAGATAACGGCGTGGTTGATCAAGGCTTTAATCCGGCAAACAGAGGTGGGCAAATTAAAGGTAACATGACCTTTAATTTCAAAAACAACAAAGGTTTTATTCGCGTGTATGGTAAATACTTAAATGATAAGGTTCAGTTCTTGCTAACCAGTTATTATCCTTATGATGGAACCGGTAAACCGACTACATACCGCGATTACAACATGGCTAAGCAATCAATTATTCCGGTACAAACAGATTGGAGTTATAACGATCCATTAAATGGCGTACACAATTTCAGTTTAACTGACGGAATGCATACGAAGTTAGGTTCAGCCGGCTTTCAATTTAATTATTTAACTGATGCTGGTTGGCAAATCACTAATAATTTCAGATATCAGAATACACATACCGATGTAACTTATACCGCACCTGGAGGCATTGCTGCAAGAACAGCAACAACACCATATTATTTACCAGGTGGTGCAATTTCCCCTTTTGTAGCTGGCGATCAGGTAATCACTTCAAATGCGCAAGGTCAATTTAATAGTGATGTTCAAATCGTTGATTATTTAGATTTGAAGAAAACCATTAAAAACCATAGCCTAAACATCGGCGCCGGCATACACCAATATAACCGAGATGACTTACGTTATAGCTTTAGGTCTTTCACCGAGTTTAAAGAACATCCAAGTATTCTTTTACAAACTCCAACTTCGTTAGAAAGAACAATAACAGCTAAAAATACGTTTATTGGCGATACAAGAACACTATCTCTTTACGCTGGTGATGAGATAAAATTATCAGATCAATGGAGATTAGATATTGGGGCGAGGATTGACAACCAAAATGTTAAAGGCGATAGACCATATTATGCATTAAACGCCGATGGTACGGTTAACATCAGAGCAGCATCGGCACCAACAATTTTAGGTTACACAAGTTATAACGAAACCTTAACAAATTGGGCAGCATCAGTAGGTGCAAATTATAAAATAAATGCTACAGCAAGTATATTTGCCCGTGCTACTAAAGCCTATAATGCACCAAACATTGGCGATTATAATGCATCAGCATATAACGCAGCTAATATTAAAAAACGTCCGGTTTATTTAGGCGAAATTGGTTTTAAATATGCCAA
This sequence comes from Pedobacter sp. Leaf170, assembly GCF_920984665.1. GTDB lineage: Bacteria > Bacteroidota > Bacteroidia > Sphingobacteriales > Sphingobacteriaceae > Pedobacter. The sequence goes on along the minus strand of NZ_CAKLBP010000008.1, from coordinate 27,883 downwards.
AAACAACTTAGCAATTTTTGCATCGGGTAGTTACTCAGCAATTAAAAACACATCTTTAAGTATTAACGTTCCTACAACTGCGGCCGGACAACAAGCTTTAGTTGCCTTTGGCTCTACCCGTACCTGGAGTGCAGAGTATGAAGTATCATACAAAGTTGCCAGACCATTAAGCATTAGATTTACAGGAACATTACAAGATTCTAAATACACAGATTACGAAGCAAACACAAGCGGAAATGCTGCTGTTGCTGCTGAATTTGGCTCACGTGTTTACAGTTTTACAGGCAACAGAACAGAGCGTGTACCCGTATTAAATACAGAATTAGGTCTAAATTATGACCATAAAAATTTCAACTTATATGTTGCGGCAAACTATGTTGGTAGTAGATATACCTCTCCTAGTGATAGCTATAAACTACCATCATACGTAGTAATGAAAGCTGGTGCAGGCTATAACTTTACTAAAAAAGTAGCGATAAGATTTTGGGCAGACAACTTGTTAGATGCAAAAGTGTTGACAGAGGGCGATGTACGTGGAGATCAATTCAGAGATTTCTCAAAAGTTACCCCTGGTCAATTAATGATTGGCAGAACATTACTTCAACGTACTTTCTGGGGATCGTTAGCTTATTCATTTTAACACTAAAGCCGGGGCATACGCTCCGGCTTTTTAATTAAATAAAAAATATCATGGAAAACAGAAGATCATTTTTACAAAAAGCAGGCTTAGCGGCAGCAGCGGCTTACCTTTCTCCATCATTCATTTCTTCAGCATTGGCAAATCCGGCAAAAATTTCAAAAATTGGCATCGGCCTTTTTACTTTAAGAGAGCAACTTGCTGCTGATGTAAATGCAACCATACAAAAAGTAGCAAGCATTGGGTATAATCAAGTTGAAACTTACTATGGCTATCCTGGCAAGTATGAGGTTAAAGGTTTCTGGGGCTTAGAGGCAAAAGATTTCCTCAGCTTACTAAAAAATAATAACCTAACAACACCAAGCGGCCATTACAACACAAATGATTATTTATCAGGAAAAGGTGATACTGTTTTAAAACAACACATAGATATTGCAGCAACAGTTGGTCAGAAATATTTTGTGATACCCGCTTTACCAACCAACGTAAGAACCGCCGGAAGTTTAGATGACTATAAAAAAATGGCTGGGCTGTTTAATCAAGCTGGCGAACTTTGTAAAAAATCTGGTTTAAAATTAGCGTATCACAACCATAATTTTGAATATAAAGACCAAGGAAACGGTAAAACCGGATTTGACATTTTACTCAACGAAACCGATGCTAAATTAGTAGGTTTTGAGCTGGATATTTTCTGGGCCGTAAACGCCGGCTTAAATCCGGTAGAAATGTTTAAGAAAAATCCGGGCAGGTATAAAATGTTTCATGTTAAGGATATGGACAAAGCTGATAAAAATGTATTTTCTGAAGTTGGCTCTGGCCAGATAGATTTTAAAAACATCTTTGCCGCCTCTAAAATAGCGGGCGTAGATTATATTTTTGCCGAGCAGGATTTGGTAAAAAAAGATGTATATTTAAGTATTAGTGAAAGCTATAATTACATTAAAAATAATCTTATTTAAAAGTTTTTTATTCAGATATAAACTAAGTGATTATTGGTAAAAAATTAAGGTTAAAGCAAGGATTTTGACGAGCATAATGGCAATTTACATGCCTAAACAAATTAAATTTAAGTATTCTATTTAGAACAATTCTGCGATGTAACAATAGTATTGCATAGTGTTAATTATACACACCAGATTTAATATTGCGAGCATAAATTTATAATATTACTTATTCAATATATTACAACCAAAATATATAAAACAACTAAACAATGCATAGAAGAGAAGCACTAAAAAACGTTGCTTTCTTGTTGGGAGGAGCCATCTCGGCAAGTACAATGGGCGTTTTATTCGAAGGTTTCACGCTCCCTGAAAACGAAAAGAATTTTGTATCATTCTCACCGCAGGATGAGAAAATCTTTGCCGAATTCGCTGACATTATTGTACCAACCACAAAATCATCTGCCGGAGCAAAAGCTGCCGGATTGGGTAAATTTATCCCGATGATGATGCAGGATTGCTACCCGAAAGAAATGCAAAATTCTTTCGCCAAGGGTTTTCGCGAACTGCAGGCTAAATCATTAAGCGATTTCAAAAAAAGTTATGTTACATTAACGGTTCCTGAAAGAACTAAATTAATGGTAGATTTAAGAGCGATGTCATTAGCTCAAAAAGAAACTAAATCTGAAGAAAATAAAGATTTGGTTTACTTTTTCATCACCGCCAGAGATTTGACTTTATTAGGTTATTATTCTTCAGAAATTGGCTGTACTAAAGCACGTTCGTATGTTCTTGTACCAGGAAGATACGATGGTAATGCGCCATTAAAACCAGGACAAAAATCCTGGGCAACCTAATTTCTAACTACAAGAACAAAACATCATGAATTTAAATACAAATTTAAAAGCAGAAAATACTTACGATGCTATTGTTATAGGATCGGGGATTAGTGGCGGCTGGGCTGCAAAAGAGCTTACAGAAAAAGGATTACGCGTTTTGATGCTCGAAAGAGGAATGAACATCGAGCACATTACCGGTTACGAAAATGCAATGAAAAACCCATGGGATTTTCAACATGCAGGAAAGTTAACAGAAGAACAAAAACGTACGCATCCGGTTCAGAAAAGAGATTATCCATACCAGGAAGCAAACGAAAAATGGTGGGTTAACGATTTAGAATGCCCTTATACTGAAGATAAACGTTTCGATTGGTATCGTGGCTTCCATGTGGGTGGTAAATCATTAATGTGGGGTCGTCAGAGTTACCGTTTAAGCGATCATAACTTTGAGGATAACAAAAAGGATGGTCACGGAAGTGACTGGCCTGTTCGTTATGCAGAACTTTCTCCATGGTATGATTATGCAGAAAGATTTGCGGGCATTAGTGGTTCCAATGAAAATTGGCCAACTTGTCCTGATGGCCAATTTTTACCTCCAATGGATTTAAACGTTGTAGAAAAATCGGTTAAAAAGAGAATCGAAGATCATTATAAAAGAGAGCGTATTATGATGATTGGCCGTGTTGCCAATTTAACTGTACCTCACAAAGGTCGTGGTAATTGCCAATACAGAAATTTATGTAGCCGTGGTTGTCCGTTTGGTGCATATTTTAGTACACAATCTTCTACCTTACCTGCAGCAATGGCAACTAAGCGCCTAACTGTTAGGCCATACTCTATCGTTAATCACATCATTTACGATAAGGATACTAAAAAGGCAAAAGGCGTGATGGTTATCGATGCTGAAACTAACAAAACAATGGAGTTTTACGCTAAAATCGTTTTCGTAAATGGTTCTACGCTAGGCTCTACCTTTATTTTGTTAAACTCAACTTCTGATGCTCATCCAAATGGCTTAGGAAACAGTAGCGGTCAGTTAGGCCACAACTTAATGGATCACCACTTCCGTTGTGGAGCATCTGGCGAAGCTGAAGGTTTTGATGATAAATATACTTATGGTCGTAGAGCAAATGGTATTTATATCCCAAGATATCAAAATATAGGTAACGATAAACGCGACTATCTGCGTGGTTTTGGTTATCAGGGTAGCGCAAACAGATCTAACTGGCAAAGTGATGTTGCCGAATTATCTTTTGGCTCTGGTTTAAAAGAAAAAATGACTAAACCGGGCAAATGGACAATGGGCTTGGGTGGTTTCGGAGAGATGCTGCCATACTACGAAAACAAGGTTTACATCAATCACGATAAAAAAGATAAATGGGGACAGCCAGTATTAGCAATTGATTGCGAATACAAGGAGAATGAGAAAAAAATGCGTGTGGATATGATGAATGATGCTGCTGAAATGTTAGAAAAAGCAGGCATGAAAAATATTCAAACCTATGATGCTGGTTGTTATCCTGGTATGGCCATCCACGAAATGGGTACAGCCAGAATGGGAAATGACCCTAAAACATCTGTTCTGAATAAATGGAACCAAATGCATGAAGTTAATAATGTATTTGTAACCGATGGAGCTTGTATGCCATCAATCGCATGTCAAAATCCATCTTTAACATTTATGGCTTTAACCGCCCGAGCTGCCGATTATGCAGTAAAAGAATTAAAGAAAAACAATATTTAAATAAAGGTAAAAGCTGAAAGGTTTAAGGCGTAGGAAATATTTCTACCGCCTTAAACCTTTTACCATATACCCTAAAATCGTTATGCAAAGAAAACTAAGAATGGGCATGATAGGTGGCGGCAAAGACGCATTTATCGGCGCTGTACATCGCCTTGCGGCAAACATGGATGGTTTAATAGAATTATCTGCGGGTGCTTTAAGTGTAAATCCAGAGGTTGGATACGAATCTGGTAAAATGTTATTCCTACCTGACAGCAGAATTTATAAAACTTATGAAGAAATGTTGCAGAAGGAAAGTGAATTACCAGCTGATGAGAGAATTGATTTTGTAACCATCGTTACGCCAAACTTTGCACACTTTGCTCCGGCAATGATGGCTTTAGAGCATGGTTTCAATGTTGTTATAGAAAAACCAATCACCTTAACCCTAGATGAAGCAAAACAGTTAAAAGCTAAGGTTGAAGAAACAGGATTAACCTTGTGCTTAACCCATACATATTCGGGCTATCCAATGGTTAAACAAGCCAAACAAATGGTTAAAGAAGGTGCTTTTGGCGCAATACGTAAAATTGTTGTAGAATACCCTCAAGGCTGGTTAAGCAAATTATCAGAGCGTGAAGGTAATGCACAGGCAGCGTGGCGCACAGACCCATCCAAAACTGGTAAAAGTGGTAGCATGGGCGATATTGGTACACATGCAGCACAACTTGCAGAGTATATTTCAGGCTTAAAAATCACGAAAATTTGTGCTGATTTGAATATTGTTGTACCTGGTAGAGCAATTGATGATGATGGCAATGTTTTACTAAAATTTGATAATGGCTCTAATGGTGTTCTGGTAGCATCGCAAGTTGCTGCCGGCGAAGAAAATGCTCTTAAAATTAAAGTTTATGGTGAGAAAGGTGGTTTAGAATGGCACCAAATGGAACCAAATACAATGATTGTTAAGTGGCTTGATGCGCCTGCACAAATCTATCGTACAGGTAATGGCTACATGGGTAGCTTCGCAAAACACAATACTCGTACACCAGGCGGTCATCCCGAAGGTTATTTAGAGGCATTTGCTAATATTTATAAAAACTTTGCTTTAACAGTTGATGCTAAGCTGAATAATCAAAAACCTACCGAAGAAATGCTTGATTTTCCGGGTACAGAAGATGGTATCCGTGGAATGGCATTTATAGAAAATGTAGTCAATTCAAGTAACTCTGACCAGAAATGGTGGGATTATAAAATTTAATCAATAATGACAACAATAAAAGGACCTGCTGTATTTTTAGCACAGTTTATTAGTGATGAGGCGCCATTTAATTCTTTAGATAGTATTTGCGAATGGGCCAAAGGATTAGGTTTTAAGGGCATTCAAATGCCAACGCTTGATAGCAGATTTATTGATTTACATAAAGCTGCAGAAAGCAAAACTTATGCGGATGAATTGAAAGGTAAAATTGCTTCTTATGGTTTAGAAATTACAGAACTTTCTACGCATTTGCAAGGTCAATTAGTTGCGGTTCATCCTGCCTACAACGATTTATTTGATGCTTTTGCACCGAAAGAAGTTCATAAAAATCCGAAAGCAAGAACAGAATGGGCTGTACAACAAATGAAATATGCAGCAAAAGCATCTCAAAACTTAGGTTTAAATGCGCATGCAACTTTTAGTGGTTCACTATTATGGCAATATTTTCATCCCTGGCCACAACGTCCGGCTGGATTGGTTGAAGAAGGTTTTGCAGAATTAGCTAAAAGGTGGACACCAATTTTAAATGAATTTGATAATTGCGGTGTCGATGTTTGCTATGAAATTCATCCCGGTGAGGATTTATTTGATGGTGAAACGTACGAAATGTTCTTAGCAGCAGTAAATAATCACCCTCGGGCATGCTTATTGTATGACCCATCACACTTTGTACTTCAACAGCTAGATTATATTCAGTATATAGATTTTTACCACGAGCGAATTAAAGCCTTCCACGTAAAAGATGCAGAATTTAATCCGACAGGAAAACAAGGTACTTTTGGTGGATATCAAAGTTGGGCAAACCGAGCAGGAAGATATCGTTCTCCGGGCGATGGCCAGGTTGATTTTAAAAAGATTTTTAGTAAATTAACTCAATATGATTTTAAAGGATGGGCTGTTATGGAATGGGAATGTTGCATTAAAAATCAGGAAGATGGTGCCAGAGAAGGCGCAGAATTTATTAAAAAACATATAATAAATGTAACCGATAAGGCTTTTGACGATTTTGCTGCATCTGGAAGTGATGCTGCATTTAACAAAAGTATTTTAGGTTTACAGTAAAATAGCAAAACACACAAATACAATAATATGAAAAAAACAATTTTAGGTTTGGGCGCTGTATTCATTTTTATGGCCTCATTTTCGAAAGCAGATTTAGAGAAAGAAAAAGCCGTTGCAACTACTGTAGCTGCTAATCATGCATTTTTTCAAGTATCAGCAGGAGAAAAACTGATTAATAAATCAGACTGTTTAGGTTGCCACAACAAAACGAACAAAATAATTGGTCCGGCTTACGTTGAGGTTGCAAAGAAATATGCAAATACCGAAAAAAATGTAAATTACTTAGCTGATAAAATTATTAAAGGCGGAACAGGAGTTTGGGGAACAATGCCAATGACAGCACATGCAACTTTAAAGAAAGAAGATGCTAAGTTGATGGCAAAATATATTTTATCGTTGAGAAAAAAATAATTGAACCAACAAACCCTATTGAAAAATGAAAACAGAGCAAGAAAATAAAAGCACGAGTAACCGCCGTGATTTTATTAAAACCAGCGCCGTTGCGGCAGCTGCATTTATGATAGTTCCTCGCCATGTTTTAGGTGGCAAAGGCTTTTTAGCACCAAGTGATAGATTGCTTGTTGCTGGAATTGGAGCGGGCGGTAAAGGCCAAAGCGATATTGCCATGTTTGCAAAAAGCGGCAAAGCCGATATTGCATTTTTGTGCGATGTTGATGACAGACGTGCCGCAGCAAGCGTTAAAGCATTTCCAAAGGCTAAATATTATAAGGATTATCGCGAAATGTTCGATAAAGAACATAAAAATTTCGATGCAGTTTCTGTTTCCACTCCAGACCATAGTCATGCCATACAAACACTTGCAGCAATGCAATTGGGCAAACATGTGTATGTTCAAAAACCACTAACCCACGATATTTATGAAGCCCGCATTTTAACTGCAGCGGCCAAAAAATATAAAGTGGTTACTCAAATGGGCAACCAGGGTGCATCAAACGACGGTCCTCGCCAAATGAAAGAATGGTACGAAGCAGGTTTAATCGGCGATGTACATACGGTTTACGCCTGGACAAATCGCCCGGTATGGCCTCAAGGTATTCCATGGCCAACTACAAAAGCAGAAATACCTAAAGAGTTAGATTGGAATTTATGGTTAGGTACCGCTCCGGATAAAGATTATGTAGATAAACTTGTGCCTTTTAACTGGCGTGGATGGTGGGATTACGGAACCGGAGCTTTAGGTGATATGGGTTGCCACTTAATTGAAGCTCCTTTTAGCGTTTTAAATTTAAAATATGCTAAGGAAGTTGAAGCGAGTGTGGGCTCTGTGTATGTTGATGAATTTAAACGCGGCTATTTCCCCGAAAGCTGCCCTCCATCTAGTCACGTTACTTTAAAATTCCCAAAAACCAATAAAACCAAAGGTGATGTTACTATGCACTGGATGGACGGAGGTATTCAACCTGAGCGTCCGGCAGAATTAGAAGCAAACGAAACTTTTGGCGATGGCGGTAATGGAACCTTATTTATCGGTACAAAAGGTAAAATGATGGCAGAAACCTATAGCGCTAATCCAAAATTATTACCGCTAAGCAGAAACAAAGACATCAAAGTACCAGAAAAATACGCCCGTGTAAAAGATGGTGCAAACGGCCACTATGCTCAATGGGTAGAGGCGGCAATTGCCGGTTATGGCAAGCAAGAAGTTAGTTCTCCTTTTGAAATTGCTGGTCCGCTTACCGAGGCACTCTTAATGGCGAATCTTGCAATCAGAAGTTTCGATATTCAAAAAACTGTAAATGGTAAGGTTACTTATCCTGGCAGATACATGAAAATGCTTTGGGATAATGATAACATGAAGATTACAAATTTTGATGAAGCTAATCAATTCGTTAAACGCGAATACCGTAAAGGCTGGGGTAACTTAACTCTTTAATTTTTTAAAACCGTTATTGCGGGGAACGAAGCTGTCTTTTAAAAGATAATTTGAATTTCGTAATGAAGAATAATTATAAAACATGAAAAAAATTTTCTTATCTGCTTTAATACTTTTAGCAGTTACTCAAATATCAAATGCTCAAAAAGGTTTTAAACCATTATTTGATGGTAAAACCACCAAAGGATGGCATACCTACAATAAAACTGTAGTTGGTAGCGCATGGCAGGTGCAAGATGGTGCTTTGCATTTAGACTTAGCAACAAAAGGTAAAGATGGTGGTGGCGATTTAGTTACCGATAAAGAATATGGTGATTTCCATTTAAAATATGAGTGGAAAGTTGCACCAAAAGCTAACAGTGGCTTAATTTTCTACATCAATGAGGCTCCAAAATATGGTGCAACCTATTCAACTGGATTAGAAATGCAAGTTCTTGATAACGATGGGCATCCAGATGGTAAAATCACCAAGCATCGTGCTGGTGATTTATATGATTTAGTAAAAAGCTCATCAGAGCCTGTAAAACCTGTTGGTGAGTGGAATAAAGCTGAAATCATCAGCAAAAAAGGTAAGCTCACCCTAATTTTAAACGGTGTAGAAGTTGTTAAAACAACTTTATGGGATGACAACTGGAAAACCCTTATTGCAGGTAGCAAATTTGCAACCTGGAAAGATTGGGGAACTTTCAAAACCGGAAAAATCGCATTGCAAGATCATGGCGATGAAGTATGGTATAAAAACATTATAATTAAAGAACTTTAAAATATGGATGATGTAAGAGGGAAAACGTATAATGTGAATTACAGTTCCCTCCTACATCATACCTCATCCATCTCACAATTAATCATTAACCAAATAAACTAATGAACAGCACTACACGCTTTAAACTCTCTTTCATGATGTTCCTCGAATTCTTCATTTGGGGTGCATGGTTTGTTACTTTAGGAACATTTCTAGGTAACAATTTAAAAGCTTCTGGTGCAGAAACCGGAGCAGTATTTTCAACTCAGTCTTGGGGCGCTATCATCGCTCCTTTTATCGTTGGTTTAATAGCAGATAGATATTTCAATGCAGAAAGGATTTTAGGCGTATTGCATATAATTGGTGCAATATTAATGTATCAAATGTACAATGCAACCGAAATAAGCGTATTTTATCCTTATGTTTTAGGTTACATGATTTTATTTATGCCAACATTAGCATTGGTAAATTCAGTATCATTTAACCAAATGAAAGATCCTGAAAAGGAATTTGCAAACATTCGTATCTGGGGTACCATTGGATGGATTGCAGCGGGTTTATTAATCAGCTATTTTTTCCATTGGGATTCAAAAGAAGGCACCGAATCTGGCTTGTTAAAAAATACCTTCTTAATGGCCGGAATAGTTTCATTAGTGTTGGGTATTTTCAGTTTTACATTACCTAAAACACCGCCAAAAGTATCAGGAGAAAAAATTACGATATCTGATGTATTAGGATTGGATGCCTTAAAGATGTTAAAGGATAGAAATTTCCTTATCTTCTTCATCTCTTCTATTTTAATATGTATTCCTTTAGCTTTTTATTATCAGAATGCAAATCCATTCTTATCAGATATTGGCGTTGATAATCCAACAGGAAAAATGACCATCGGACAAGCTTCTGAAGTAATTTTCTTGCTTTTTATCCCAATATTTTTCAAACGTTTCGGCTTTAAAATGACCATTTTAGTTGGTATGTTAGCCTGGGCAGTTCGTTATGCATTATTTGCTTATGGAAATGCTGGTGAATTAAGTTTTATGCTAATTTTAGGTATAGCCTTACACGGTGTTTGCTATGATTTCTTCTTCGTTTCGGGACAAATTTATACAAATTCAAAAGCCGGAGAGCGTTTTAAAAGCTCTGCTCAAGGTTTAATTACCCTGGCTACTTATGGTGTTGGTATGTTAATCGGCTTTGCAGTTGCTGGTAAAATTTCTGATGCCTATAAATCAGCTGAAGGCGTTATGGATTGGAAAATGATATGGATTATCCCAGCGGGTATTGCTGCAGTTGTATTTGTACTTTTTGCCTTAGTATTTAATGATAAATCAAAGGCTGTTGAAGCTGAAACAATATAAATGAAAGCAAATTTCACTCGGAGAAAAGCCTTAAAGAACATACTTGCTGGTACTGCCGCAATTGGCGTTAGTAGTAGTATTTCTGCTTTGGCTTTGGAGAAGTCTGATTTTATGAAGCAAGATTCAAAATTGAAAGGAAACATTAATCATGCGGTTTGCCGTTGGTGTTTCAGCAGCCTTGATGTTGAAACACTTTGTGTTGAAGCAAAAAAGTTAGGCATAACAGGTATTGATTTAGTTGGACCGGCAGATTGGCCAATTTTGAAAAAACACGGCTTAACTTCGAGTATGTGCAATGGAGCAGAAATTAACCTTGTTGATGGCTTTAACGATAAAAAGTTTCAAGATCAGTTAGTTAAAAATTATACGGAGATGATTCCTTTAGTTGCTGCTGCAGGTTACAAAAATTTGATTTGCTTTAGCGGAAACAGAAGAGGAAAAGATGATGAAACAGGCTGGAATAATTGCGTGGAAGGTTTGAAGAAGCTGATTCCACTCGCTGAAAAACATAGGGTAACACTCGTTATGGAACTTTTGAATAGCAAAGTAAACCATAAAGATTACCAGTGTGATACAACGGCTTGGGGTGTTGAATTATGTAAGCGTTTAAATTCTGAAAATTTTAAACTTTTATATGATATCTACCACATGCAAATTGATGAAGGCAATGTAATAAGCACAATAAAAAGCAATCATAATTACATCGCACATTATCACACGGCAGGCGTTCCGGGTAGAAATGAAATTGATGATACGCAGGAACTTTATTACCCTGCAATAATGAAAGCTATAGTTGAAACAGGTTTTAAAGGTTTCGTAGCGCAAGAGTTTATTCCAAAACATGCAGATAAATTGGCTTCCTTAAAACAGGCCATTTCAATTTGCGATATTTAAAAAATTATGATATCAAGAAGAAATTTCCTCCTAAACAGCAGTATGGCCGTTGCCGCCGCATTGTTGGTGCCATCATTTGCCTGCATGGCAGATAAAAAGAATGTTGGTTTACAATTATATACGCTTAGAGATGAACTTCCAAAAGACGTTAAAGGAACTTTAGAGAAAGTAGCTAAAGCTGGATTTACTGAAGTAGAAACCTATGGATTTTCTATAAAAGATCAGTTTTGGGGTTTAACACCAGCTGAGTTCAAAAAGATTTTAGATGATAATGGACTTAAAGCCGTTAGTGGTCACTTTGGTCTAGGTTCATATTTAAATGATGGAAATACTGAAGAATTAAAAGCTGCTATTGTTGCCGCAAAGGCTTTAGGAATGAGCTACTTAACTATTCCCTGGCTAGATCCATCTTTAAGAAAAAATGCTGATGATTATAAAAACCTGGCTCTAAAAATAAATGAAGCAGGTAAAATGTGTAAGGCAGAAGGCATTAAAGTTGCTTACCATAACCACGATTTTGAATTCCAAAAACAAGGTGAAACCACTGGTTATGAAATTTTATTAAGCAATACCGACAAAGAATTAGTTGATTTTGAATTGGATTTATATTGGGTTGTGCGCTCAGGTAACGATCCTAAAAAATTGTTCGCTGCCAATCCGGGGCGTTTCCCAATGTGGCATGTTAAAGACATGGATAAAACAAACCCGGCGCTAAATGCTGAGGTTGGTACAGGTTCTATCGATTTTAAAGCCATTTTTGCTGAAGCTAAATTATCTGGCATGAAGCACTTTTTTGTTGAGCATGAAACTAATTACAAACCAAATCCTATCGGTTCAATTACTGCAAGCTGTGCATACATTAAAAAAGAACTAATCTAAAACTTCAGCTATGAATTCGAGAAGAACATTTATCAAGCAAGCTGGTTTAGCAGCCGGTGCGGCCTTAATCCTTCCATCTTTTGCATTTGATAAGGCTACAAAGAACGTAGGTTTGCAGTTATATTCTTTAAGAAAAGAATTGCCGACTGATGTTAATGGTGTAATAGAAAAAGTTGCTCAAGCTGGCTTTAAGGAGGTTGAAACTTATGGTTTCTATAATGGAAAATTTTGGGGATTAACACCAAAAGAATTTTTATCCTTGTTAAAGGCTAATGGCTTAAAGGCACCTAGTGGTCATTATGGAATGGATGATTTCCTTAAAACAGGAAGCACGGATAAGTTGAAGGCCGACATTGATTCTGCAGCAGCTATTGGCGGAAAATATTTCACTATAGCGGGTGCGCATGTTGATGTAAACCAAGGTGCAGATGGCTTTAAGAAAGTTGCAAATGCCTTTAATAAAGTTGCAGAAATTGCTAAATCTTCTGGTTTAAAGTTCGCTTATCATAACCATGATTTTGAATTCAAAAAATTAGGTGACACAACAGGTTACGATATTTATCTTACAGAAACAGATAAAAATTTAGTAAATTTTGAATTGGATTTATATTGGGTTGTTCGTTCTGGAAATGATCCATTAGCTTTGTTTAAAAAATATCCTGGGCGTTTCCCAATGTGGCACGTTAAAGATATGGACAAGGCAAAACCAGAATGGAATACCGAAGTTGGAAAAGGTTCGATTGACTTTAAAAGCATTTTTGCAGAAGCTAAAACTTCAGGCATGAAACATTTTTTTGTTGAACATGAAACAAACTATAACCCAAACCCAATTGATTCTGTTAAAACAAGTTGCCAGTACATCAAAGCTAATTTGATATAATCTTTAGATTTTCGAAGTTTATTTGCCCCTGGTAATTAAACTTCGGAAATCTATTCCTAAAAATTAATTCAGCTTTGCAGCCAAAACGCAAGTGGTTTTAAATCTTTTGGTATTCCCTTTCGGATCAAATACATCAAAAACCAGAACGTAAATTCCTATGGCGGCATTTTCGCCGTTATCACTTAATCCATCCCAAGTTAAATTTCCGGCTGTTGCAATAGTTTGATTTTTTAAAAGTTTTTTAATTAGTCTACCTTTATCTGAGAACACATTCACAGTAGCCAAACTTGCATTATCTTCAAGCTGATATTCTAAATTCAAAATATCCTCAAATCCATCACCATCAGGTGAGAAAGTTTTCCCTTTCAATTTTACAAAACTTAGGTTTCCGGCATATTCCTGAGAATTTTTATAAGTAGGTGTTGCAAAACCAACTGTTGAAGCGGCCGACTTAAAATTTCCTGCTGCATTTGCATCAATATTAAAAGAAACCCTTTCAATTGATATTCCATCTTCATCATTTATTAATGGATGATGACTTTTAGCATCATAATCTAATCTATCAATAACCACATTATTGCTTAAAATAATAACGCTTCCCCTATCATTATTATAAGCAGGCATAGCAGGTAATTCTATAAAATTATCTGGATGCTGAACCAAATAATTCTGCTTAATATTTACGGGATTCGTACTAATAACCCAATAATTAGAGGACTTAATGAACAGGCTTTTGCTTGAAACAGATTTAACATTGGCAATCAAGCCTTTTGTGTCCAAATTTGCGATTTGTAAATCCTTTAAATCTAATATATGTTCGCTATGGTTGTAAATTTCTACAAAATCTGCCCCATTTGCTCTAGGATTAAACAGCACTTCCGATATCAAAATGTCATGCTTTTCTATCTTCTTTGCTAAAAATAATTTTGCAGTATTTGTGGTTGGGCTTATTAAACTTCCTGCACAATCTGTTACATTATTAATGATTATAGTATTTTCAATTCCTCTGGTAAAAGCAGTTAAAAATTGGATAGTGACTGTCTTAAAATCTGGCGATTCGATAATTACAGATTTTGGATTTCCAACTCCATTATTTATTACATAATTTGAAGCAATTGAAGCAGATAAGCTATCAATACTTTTGGAGAATTCGATTTGAACGGTTATGCTATCTAAAATATTTGCTGAGCTAAGTTTGAGTATATCATTTGTTTTTTGCGAACCATAAACAGCGTTCTGTTTGCCTGGTGTAGCGCCAAAATTATCGGCAGATGCAATCCAATTTTGACTTCCTTTACAAATATTCTTCGGGTCGATAAGCTCCAAACTGAAACCACCTTTTTTCTTTGTTTCGTCTTTATACCAGGTATCGCTGTATGCGACTTTGTCAATTATATTTCCGGTATTATCTGATAATGTTAAAATATCTTTATCGTTATTTAGACTTGGCCAGGGAGATAATCCGATAGTTTTGCCGAACGGCTTAAATAAGCTCTCATCCGCTTTTGCAGTAAGAATAACATGTTGATTTGGTTTTATCGTATCAATTAAGAAAGTATAAGTTGATGACTGGTCGGCATATTTCCAGCCTTGCATTAAAATATATTCATTGGTCGTATTCCAGACTTCTACAAATTCCCTTTGCGGAAGCGAGGGATTTCCAGTTGGATTTGCAAATATCTCGTTTATAACTACATCTCCATATTTAGCTGTATAAGGTTTGATATAAATAAAATTTAAACTCGAATTTGCTAAAAGTGAGTTTCCTCTTTTATCTACCACATTTTTAACTTGTAGATTGTAACTTCCTGATTCTAAAACTTTTTCAAAAATTAACCGATAAATATTTTGCGAAGCTGTAGCTTCAATTTTTATCGGTGTTGCATAACTGTTTGACAAGTAATAGTTATCCGGCATGGTTGCCGATTGAATATCCAAAGCCTCAGAAAACGCAACTTCTAAGGTTGTTGGATTGATAACCGAAACTGTCTTTAAACTTGGCGGTATTAAATCTGGCACTAAATCGTCAATTTTAAAATCATCAAAAATATATTGATTATACCTTGACGCAGTTGCATACTTGCAATAAAAACCAGCATATTCAGAAGTTTTATAAGTGTTATCCGTCGCCGAGCCCTCAAGGTTAAAATTGTTTCCTCCTGAAATATCCGTAAAAAGACTCCATTTTCCTGATGCATCCCGGGTTACTTTTACTTTGGCTAAAAACAAGTTGGCATTCGCCCTTACTTTTTGCGGCCCATTAATAATTTTTGTAGTTGATGTTCCGGTTTGTTTATATAGATGAAATCCATCATTCACACCAGTTTCGCCAATTTGCACAAAATATCCGTTTAAGCTTCCTTCTAAATTTTCCTTATCAGATGTTAAATAAATCCGTACAAAGTTGGTAGATGTTGGGTTAAAATTAAGCTGAATAAAAAATTCCCAGCTGCTATCTAAACTTAATTTATTAGCAGTTGATAAAGAAATTGTTTGCGATGCGATTTGTTGTCCTTTCGACTGGAGTTGGCTTTGACTATTAATCTGAAAATAAGCAATACCGCCATTCCAAGGTGGATTTTGAAAGAAATCACCGTCAGTAAAAGAATCAGTAACCTGAGAAAATGTAATTTTAGAGAATAACAATAGGGATATAAGCAGAATTTTCTTCATATTTGGGCTTATATCAAATGTTTAATAAATATAAAAATTAAAAACTAAAATGAAAGTAGCAGTGGTAGGTGCAACCGGTTTGGTTGGAACCGTAATGTTAAAAGTATTGGAGGAAAGAAATTTCCCTTTAACAGAGTTAATTCCCGTAGCATCTGAGAAGAGTGTTGGTAAGGAAATTACTTTTAAGGGTAAGAAGTTCCCAATCGTTAGCATGGATACTGCAATTGGCATGAAACCAGAGATCGCATTGTTTTCTGCAGGTGGCAACACTTCGTTAGAGCATGCTCCACGTTTTAAAGAAGCAGGCACAACTGTTATCGATAACTCATCGGCGTGGAGAATGGATCCGGCGATAAAATTAATCGTTCCGGAAGTTAATGCACACGAACTTTCTATTGATAATAAAATCATTGCAAACCCGAACTGTTCTACCATCCAAATGGTTGTTGTTTTGAAACCTTTGCACGATAAATATAAAATTAAACGTGTAGTGGTTTCTACATATCAATCCGTTACCGGAACTGGCGTTAAAGCTGTTGAGCAATTAATGAACGAGCGTAAGGGGATTGATGGACCAAAAGCTTATGCTTATGAAATTGACTTAAATGTTCTTCCTCATATTGATGTTTTCATGGATAATGGATATACCAAAGAGGAGATGAAAATGGTTAAGGAAACGAACAAAATTATGAGCGATGACAGCATTAAAGTTACCGCAACAACGGTTCGTATTCCGGTAATGGGCGGTCACTCTGAATCGGTAAATATTGAGTTTGAAAACGATTTTGATTTAGCTGAAGTGCGTAGTATTTTAGAAAAATCGCCTGGTATTATCGTTGTAGATGATGTAGCGAACTTAAAATACCCAATGCCAAAAGACGCACATGAAAAAGACGAGGTTTTTGTTGGCCGTATTCGTAGAGATGAATCGGCTCCCAAAGCTTTAAACCTTTGGATTGTTGCAGATAACCTACGCAAAGGTGCTGCAACCAATGCAGTTCAAATCGCTGAATATCTTTTGCAAAAAGAATTGGTATAAATTTTTTAAACCTACAAGGTTTTAAAACCTTATAGGCTTAACCTTAAAAGTGATGTGTTTGTTACACATCACTTTTTTTATTTCCATTAATTTTATAAAATGAAGTTTTTAAAGTTTGCCACATTTTTAATTTTCCTATCAATAAATTGTATTGCTCAAAACCGAATCCAAAACCTGGAGAAAGCTTTTAATAACTTACTGGCTGATGAACAAGCAAAACATGCCATTACTTCGCTATGCGTATTAGATGCTAATACCGGAAAAGTTCTTTTTGCAAAAAACGAGCAGATTGGCTTGGCGACTGCATCAACTTTAAAAACCATTACTGCGGCAACAGCTTTTAGCATTTTAGGTAAAGATTTTCAGTATCAAACCACCCTTGGTTATTCAGGAAATATTTCGCCCGATGGAACATTACAAGGAAATTTAATTATTACTGGTAGTGGCGACCCTACTTTAGGCTCGTGGAGATATCAAAACAGAGAAAATGCAGTTTTAAATCAATGGGTTGCGGCAATAAAAGCGGCAGGCATTAAAAAAATTGAAGGTTCCATTATTGGAGATGATAGAATTTTTGGAACCCAAACTACACCTGAAGGCTGGGTTTGGCAAGATATCGGCAATTATTATGGTGCAGGAACATCAGGCTTAGCTTGGAGAGAAAATCAATTTGATATCCACTTAAAACCAGGTTCAAGCACAGCTGAGGGTGTTAAAATAATAAAGTCGGTTCCCGAAACACCATATATTCAAATTGTAAATGAACTAAAAACAGGTGCATCTGGTAGTGAAGATAGAACTTATGCTTTTTTGCCACCCTATAGCAATGTTGCCTATTTACGAGGCAGTTGGGGCATGGGTATTGGTAAACCGGGCATTTCTGTTGCCCTACCCGACCCGGCATTTGATTGTGCTTACCGTTTACAAGATACATTAAAACGATTAGGCATTTCTACAACATTACAAGCTACAACTGCAAGATTGATGGAGTTGAATAAACAAACTGTTCCAATAGTAACGCAAAAAATAAATACCATAAGTTCTCCAACATTGAGTGAAATAAGTTACTGGTTTTTGAAAAAGAGCGTTAATCTTTACGGAGAAACCTTATTGAAAACGATTGCGTTAAAAGGTGGTAAGGCAGCGACAACCGCTAAAGGTGCTGAAACAGAAATTAATTTCTGGGCAAATAAAGGCGTTGATAAATCTGCTTTGAATATTATTGATGGGAGCGGACTTTCGCCGGGCGATAGGGTTACAACTGCTGCAATGGCTAGTATTTTATTCCAAATCCAAAAAGAAAATTGGTTCACCGATTTTTATAAGGGCTTGCCAGAGTATAATGGTATGAAAATCAAAAGCGGAACCATTAATGATGTTTCTGCCTTTGCAGGTTATCATACTGACGCTTCGGGCAATAAATATGTTGTTGTAATTAACATAAATAATTATAACGGTAGCGGAATTAATAAAAAATTGTTTAGGGTTTTGGATGCGTTGAAATAGGGGTATTTCACTCAATCGTCATGCTGAGTTTTATTTCAGCATCTCTAGTTTTTTGTCTTAGCTGATGAGCTTTCAAATTTTAGCGTTTGAAAATTCGTTTTAGTTAAATTGCATTTTATGCGACTTGCAATTCCCCTCCTTCGGAAGGGTGCCCAAAGGGCGGGGTGGTTTTTTTAGCAGAAATGTAAGTTATCCAAACCCGATTGAAGTGGAAATACTTTTTTGTCGTAATTCAGAAAAAGATTATCACATTGTACATCCTCGCCTGCCTGCCGCAGGTAGGCAATGACGGAAATGGCGAAAGTTGACAGAAAATAAAAAAATTGGACGCCCGCCTGCCGGAGGACAGGAAAAGCGGGACTGATTTAACCTAAGTATCACTGATATTGCTTTACAAAAACAAGGTGCTGATATAAATTCAGCGTGACGGAAATTGCAGAATTACTATCGTAACATTAACGCCCTAAACGCTTTATTTATTTAAAAAATATACTAACTTTGATTTTAAACTTAGTAATTGTACTTTGTACACTAAGCAGGTTAAAAAATCAATAAAAATCAAATAAAATGAGCATAATTGTTAATGTCCATGCGAGACAAATCCTTGATTCAAGGGGTAATCCAACAATAGAAGTAGAAGTTGTAACTG
Source organism: Pedobacter sp. Leaf170 (assembly GCF_920984665.1). Lineage (GTDB taxonomy): Bacteria > Bacteroidota > Bacteroidia > Sphingobacteriales > Sphingobacteriaceae > Pedobacter. The sequence goes on along the minus strand of NZ_CAKLBP010000008.1, from coordinate 8,906 downwards.
AAGCAGGCGCTTTTGGTCGTGCAGCTGTACCAAGTGGTGCATCTACAGGCCAGTACGAAGCGGTTGAGTTACGTGACGGCGATAAAGCAACTTATTTAGGCAAGGGTGTTTTAAAGGCGGTTGAAAACGTAAATACTAAAATAGCCGAGGCTTTAAGAGGTATTGATGTTTTTGAGCAAAACGCTATTGATAAATTAATGTTGGAACTTGATGGTACAGAAAACAAAGGTAACTTAGGTGCTAATGCTATTTTAGGGGTTTCTTTAGCAGTTGCTAAAGCTGCTGCTGATGAAATTGGCCAGCCTCTATACCGTTACATTGGCGGTGTCAATGCAAATACTTTACCAATTCCGATGATGAACATCATTAATGGTGGTTCTCACTCTGATGCGCCTATCGCGTTCCAAGAGTTTATGATTATGCCGGTTGGTGCACCATCTTTTTCTGAGGCTTTACGTTGGGGAACTGAAGTTTTCCACAGTTTAAAGAAAATTCTTCATGATAGAGGTTTATCTACAGCTGTTGGAGATGAAGGTGGCTTCGCTCCTACTTTCGATGGTACTGAAGATGCAATTGAAACGGTATTAAAAGCAATTGAAACAGCAGGTTACAAACCAGGTTCTCAAATTTGCCTTGCTTTGGATTGTGCTTCGTCTGAATTTTACAAAGATGGCAAATACGATTACACTAAATTTGAAGGTGCTACCGGCGTAATTCGTTCTAGCGAAGAGCAAGCACAATATTTAGCTGACCTTTCTGCAAAATATCCAATCATTTCTATTGAGGATGGTATGGACGAAAACGACTGGACTGGCTGGAAAAGCTTAACTGATAAAGTTGGCGACCGTGTGCAACTGGTTGGTGATGATTTATTTGTAACTAACGTAACGCGTTTACAACGTGGTATTGATGAAGAAACTGCAAATTCTATCTTGGTAAAAGTTAACCAAATTGGTTCTTTAACTGAAACGATTAATGCAGTTACTTTAGCGCAAAATAGTGGTTATACATCGGTAATGAGTCACCGTTCTGGCGAAACTGAAGATGTTACGATTGCTGATTTAGCTGTTGCTTTAAACTGCGGACAGATTAAAACAGGTTCAGCTTCTCGTTCTGACAGGATTGCAAAATACAATCAATTACTACGTATTGAGGAGGAATTAGGCGAGAATGCTCGTTTTATTGGTTCGAAATTCAAATACGCAAAAAAATAAACAGTATGTCATTCTGAGCTTGTCGAAGAATTTTCTATAAGATGTTTCGACAGGCTCAACATGACAGATAGCTTTAATGTTAAGAAGTTGAAAAACTTATTTGGAGAACATCCGGAGATTTTAAATCTTCGGATGTTTTTTTATACATTTACGTCATTGCAAGGTACGAAGCAATCTCGTAATAGAATGCTTTGTACCTCGCAATGACGATTTTTTAAAACCTATGAAGCGTTTAATAGAACTTTTCCGTAATAAATATTTCCTCGCAACTGCTGCTTTTGCCATTTGGATGTTGTTTTTTGATAAAAACGATATGATGTCGCAGTATGAATACCGCAGCCAGGCTAATAAATTGCAGGAGGAAAAGGAATATTTCGAAAATGAAACCGCTCAGATTAAAAAAGATTTAAACGAATTGAGTACAAATCTTAATACTGCTGAAAAATTTGCACGCGAAAAATATTTCATGAAAAAAGATAACGAAGATGTTTTTGTTATTATTCGTGAAGAAAAAAAAGATTAGAGCAGGATTTTTAGGATTTAAGGATTTTAAAATTTAGGCGACTTAATACTTCTATCTTTTAGATTAGCGAGCCGAATTAATCTCATCTTTATCAATATTCAAATTTAGGTAACGACAGCTTAAATTTTACCGCTATAATTCTGAATACAAAAATAAATGCGACTACAGTAAGTTTAGCAACTATACTTTCTACATTGATTTGAATCAATAAGTAATAAAGCATGCCACCTAAAATACTTGCCGAAGCATAAATTTCTCTTCTAAACACTAAAGGAATTGTGTTGAGCAAAGTATCTCTGATAATTCCTCCGAAACAACCGGTTATTGTACCTAAGGTAATGCAGATTCCGGGATTTAAATCGTAGTCAATACCTTTTAATAAACCTACCATTGTAAACAAGCCAAGGCCTAAGCTATCAAACAGAAAAAGTGTAATTTTCATTTTCTGCACATGTGTTTTAAAAAACATGGTTAATAGTGCTGTAAATAAAATTATCAGGCAGGTTTGCATGTCACGCATCCAGGCAACCGGTGTATCGCCAATTAATAAATCGCGAACGGTACCGCCTCCAATTGCAGTTACGAAGGCAATAATTAAAACACCAAATGGATCTAATTTGCGCTGCATAGCAGTAAAAGTACCAGATATGGCAAAAGCGATGGTTCCTAAAACCTCAATAACTTCAGACGTAGAAATGTTATAGCTCTCCATTGCGTTTACGTAAAAACCATTCGGTACTAAGCAGTATTAAAATCAGTGCGAATAACCATTTCAAATTGATAAGTTCATCATATTTACGGTCTTCATAACTTATGGTTTTGATGTTATCGTTAGTTAAAATGACATCAGCAATTTTCATTAAATCATTAGGCATAAAAAGCTGCCCGTTACTTTGCTTAGAAATTGTATTCAGCAATTGATGGTTAGCGGTAGTTTGCTGATATTCTGCAATTAAAGCATTCACGTAAAAACTTCCGGTAGCTGTTAATTTTTTTCCACCTAAAGATGTACCAGCCACGTAAGCATAATTTCCTGAGGGCATGTTTCCGGCATCTAGCTGATAACCATTTTCAGTTTTTGAGAAAACATAGTTGAATAACTTTCCTGCATCGTTTTTAATCTGCAATTGCACTTCTGGTTCATTTACGGGCAGATAACTTTCGTTGTAAAGCGTTCCATTAAACTGAATAGACTCGTTTTCATCGTAAGCAGATTTAGAGGTAAAAACCTTAAATCTCCTTTTATCATCTTTTACAGAAAGGTACTGTACAGTTTTAGAAATTAAATCATTTAAACCCGATTGGCTGATATCATTCTCCGCTTCTGATAATTTCCATCGCCATAATCCCTCTCCCATTAAATAACCAGTCTTTAAACCATTTTCATTTGTAAAGAAAAGCAAAGGTTGCGCTGTACTTACTTTCCCAATACGTTGATTAAATATTGGCGTAGCACTTGCATTAACAGTTAACCTTCCAAAAGGCATCAGCAATGGGTCGAAGCCAGCAAATTGTTTTTTATTTTCTTCTGATAGATTAAAACTGGTAAAGGCGCTATTTAAATCAGCATAAACTTCTTGTACGGAGCCATTAGCGGAAGCCAAATTCACTTGATTTTGAATTTGATTAAAGGCATTCACGTTACTTTGAGCACCTAAAATATACCAGATTGGCTTTTTGAAGCTGGAAATATTCTTTAAAAATGAGGCGGAAATATTCTGACCATCTGGTAATTGATACAATATAATTAAATCAAACTTTGAAAGGCTTATTGCGCTTAAATCATCAGCTAAAGCAAGCTTAACATCATAGTGTTTATTAAGTGATATGGCTTCTTTTATAACACTTAAATCGGGATGCGGAGCTGCAGCAGCCAACAACACTTTTTGCCTGCCATCAATTACTTCAATGTAAAATGTTTGCGTGTTGTTTCGGGTTGTGATTTCATTTTGCAGGGTAGCCAATTGAATGGTGTATTTTTGAATGCCAATTTTCCCTGCATGCAACTTAATCGGCATGGTTTTTACAAAAGAATTCCCGATGATTGATACATTCTGCTGGTTAACTTTCGCACCATTCAGATTTACGGATAAAGATGTATTTTCTCCATCGCTTTGATATGCCTGAAGCTGAACTTCAACGGTAAAATCATCATCCAAATAAACAATGTTATTATAATTTACATTTGCAATTAACACATCCCTTTTCGGAATACTATCGCCCAACGCTACCGTGTAAACTGGCGCATTTATTTGATTGATGTTGTATAAAGGATTTCCTCCATGATTGAAAATACCATCGGTTGCCAGAACAATTGCACCAACATTTCGATTGGCATATTCATCTTTAACTTTTTGGAAAAATGCTGATGCATCAGAAAGTTTACCCTGATTCTTAAAGTCGAATCCATCGTTAATTTTATCCGAGAAGTTATAAGCCCTTACTTCATACTTATCTGATAATTTATCCTGAAGAGATTTAAGATTTTGCTCGTATAATTTCTGGTCGAAGCCCGCAGGTTTAACTTGCCCCACCGACAGTGAATTATCTTGCCCAATGATGATTACAGGCTTATCTAAATTATAATTTAAGGTTTTAATTAATGGAGCAAATAAAAGCCAGGCGATTGCGGTTACAACAACAATTCTGATTGCTGTTAATCCATATTGAAGTTTTTTTTCGAGGTTTTTATTATTGCGATAAAGCAACCACCCATATAAAATACCCAAAGCAAGGCAACCCAGAAAATACAAAATAGAAGTACCTGCAAAAATGCTATTCATATTTTATAAAGATGCTAATTTTGTGTTTAACCGCAAAGAAAGGCAAGAATTATACGAACTATCTTTTCGCCACGGAAGCACTGAATCAACGGAAAAAATATTTTTTAGTTCCATGTAAATCTGTGTTTATGTATCAAAATTTTAAATAAATATTTAGCTTTAACTCAAACCAACATTATGAAATTCATCTGTCTAATCTTTTTTCTATCCTTAAGTATAATGGCAAGCGCTCAAAGTAATTTCAAAGCCACCCAAATCAAATTCGAAAGAGTAGAAAAAGCTTACGAGGAAAAGTGGGAAACACTTAAAAAATTTTTGAAAGCAGATGGTTTTGGACATAATTTTTCGATGCTGATAAACGCATACAAAGCTGAAAGCAAATTGGAGATTTGGTTAAAAAAAGACGCTGAAAAGAAATACAGGTTATTTCGAACTTATGATTTCTGTGCTCATTCTGGTACGCTGGGGCCAAAGGTTATTGAAGGCGATAAGCAAACGCCAGAAGGCTTCTACCACATCAATGTTTTTAATCCCATGAGCAGTTTTCATTTATCACTGGGCATTAATTATCCAAATAATGTAGATTTAACCAGAACGGGAAAAAATCGCAAAACCGGCGGCGAAATTTATATTCATGGCAATTGTGTAACAGTTGGATGCATACCCTTAACCGACGAGAAAATTAAAGAAGTTTACGTTTTGGCAGTTGAAGCGAAGAATAATGGCCAGGACAAGATTCCGGTAAATATTTTTCCCTTCAAAATGACTGACGGAAATATGAAGAAGTATGTAGCACAGTTTCCAACTCAAGCAGCTTTTTGGATAAACTTACAACCTGGATATTTGGCTTTTGAGAAGAATAGAAATTTAGCAGATATCAAAGAAGTTGGAGGAAAGTATTTAATCAGGTAAAAACTAAAAGGCGTAAGGTTTAGGGTTAAAGCCCATCTCACGCCTTTATATTTTTAAATGGATGGAAAGAAAACCTTCCACCTTAAACCCTTTACCTGTTTTACAGCATTCCGCCGCAAACAGATAGTGTTTGCCCGGTTACATAAGCGCTCATATCTGATGCTAAGAACACACAAACATTAGCAATATCTTCGGTTTCGCCAGCACGTTTTAGTGGAATATCTTTCTCCCAACCTGCAACAACTGCAGGGTCTAAAACCTCTGTCATTTCTGTGCGGATGAAACCCGGAGCAACAACGTTAGCACGGATATTTCTAGAACCTAATTCCTTGGCTACTGATTTTGTAAAACCAATAATTCCGGCTTTTGATGCAGCGTAATTCGCCTGTCCGGCATTTCCCTGTACACCAACAACAGAGCTCATATTGATAAATACACCTTTACGAGCCTTCATCATTACTTTAGAAGCCGCTTTTGTAACGTTGAAGATAGATTTTAAGTTAATGTTAATTACATCATCCCAATTTTCTTCACTCATACGCATTAATAAACCATCTTTGGTAATACCGGCATTATTTACAACAATATCAATCGTTCCAAACTCAGCTACAATATCATTAATTAATTGTTCTGCCTGGTCGAATTTGGAAGCATCAGAACGATAACCTTTAACCTTAGTTCCAAAACTTTGCAATTCTAGCTCTAAAGCCTCTCCCTTTTCTACTGATGATAAATATGTAAATGCTACGTTAGCACCTTGCTCTGCAAATTTTTCAGCTATTTTACGACCAATACCTTTCGATGCGCCAGTAATTAATGCTGTTTTTCCTTCTAGTAATTTCATAACCCCTAAATCCCCTAAAGGGGACTCTTATATAATGTGTAAAAATTTAAACTGTTGTAAAGTTAGTATTAATTGTGAATTGTTAACAATTGATATCTTCCCCCTTTAGGGGGTTAGGGGGTTGGCTCCTGCTGACTCAAACAATGGAAACTTCCCAATCCCCAAATAATATCTACAGAGTTAATGCCAACTACTTTTCTATCCGGGAAACAACCCTGAATAATATCTAATGCTTTTTGGTCATTTACATCATCAAAAACCGGAACAATAACCGCCGAATTTGCAATGTAAAAATTAGCATAAGATGCAGGCAAACGGGTATCATCAAAAATTACTGGCGATGGCATTGGCAACTCCACAATATTAAGCGAGCGGCCATCTTTCAATTTCATGGCTTTCAAAGCCTCTAAATTTTCTTGTAACAAAATATAGTTTTCATCCAGCGGATTACTTTCTACAACCGTTAAGACAGTGTCTTCATTAACAAAACGCGTTATGTCGTCTATGTGCCCGTCTGTATCATCGCCAACTATTCCATCACCCAACCATAAAACCTGGTCTTGCCCATAATATTCCAGCAAATATTTTTCAATCTGCTCTTTAGTTAAATGTGGATTACGATTTTCGTTCAGCAAGCAAGCAGTCGTTGTTAAAACAGTTCCTGTTCCATTAAATTCTACCGAACCACCTTCCATTACAATACCTGGTGTAAATAAGGGTAAATCGAAATGTTTTGCAATTTTAGTCGGTACAACATCATCCAAATCAAATGGAGGATATTTGCCACCCCAAGCATTGTAACCCCAATCGATAACTGCTTTTTCATTACCTTTAAGCACAAACGCCGGACCATGGTCTCGGCACCAGGCATCATTAGTTTCATTAAAATAAAACTCAATTTGTGATAAATCTGCCTCAACTTTATTTAATTCAGAAATTGCAAAAGCTTTCATTTCTTCATCCCTTACATTAATACGGACTTTTTCTCCTTCTGCCACAATTTTAATAAACTCACAATATGGCTTGTAAATTGTTTCGATTTTACCCGGCCAGCTCGCTTCTTTGTGTGGCCAGCTTAACCAGGTTGCTTCATGCTTTGCCCATTCGGCAGGAAAAGTATATCCCTGTTGTTTTGGAGAGTAATCGAATTGATTAATATTTAAAAGTTCTTTTGGAGGGAAATTTGACATTTGTTTTGTGTTAGTACTAACGTTTTTACTTAGTCATTGCGAGGCACGAAGCAATCTCCTTATATTAATTGAATGAGATTACTTCGTGCCTCGCAATAACGAATGTCACCGCTCAAGATGACAATATTTTATCTTTTTTCGCTTTAAGCTTTGGTCTTTAACCTTTCTGCTTAATCCTCATCAATAAACCTTTTCGTAATTGGTTGATAAGAATCTATCCTTCTATCTCTTAAAAAAGGCCAATGCTTGCGCATAAAGTCGCTTTGGTCTAAATCCAATGCTACCACTTCAGTTTCCTCTTTATCATGCGAAGCTAAATAAAGCAATTTACCTTGTGCGTTAGTTGCAAAACTTCCACCCCAGAATTTCATGGCGCCATCTTGTTCAAAACCAACACGGTTTACACTCACAACCGGAACACCATTCGCCACCGAGTGCGAGCGCTGTATGGTTTGCCAAGCATTATATTGGTCTTTATTAGTTTCCTCATCTTGCGTTGTATCCCAACCAATTGCCGTAGGGTAAAACATAATTTCTGCACCCATCAGAGCCGTAATTCTCGAAGCTTCAGGATACCATTGGTCCCAACAAATTAAGATACCGATTTTAGCAAACTTGGTATCAAAAACTTTGTAGCCTAAATCGCCTGGTGTAAAGTAAAATTTCTCGTAAAAAGCAGGGTCGTCAGGAATATGCATTTTGCGATATTTACCTAAATAAGAACCATCAGCATCTAAAACCGCGGTTGTGTTGTGGTAAATCCCTGCCGTACGTTTCTCAAATAAAGAAGCAATAATCACAACACCCAATTCTTTAGCAACAGCCTGCAAAGCATTTGTAGATGGACCAGGAATAGCCTCGGCTAAATCAAAATTTGCATAATCTTCAACATCGCAGAAATATAACGATGTAAAAAGTTCTTGCAAACATACAATTTGAGCACCTTTCGCCGCTGCATCACGCACTTTTGCAATCGCCTTATCTAAATTTTCCTGCTTATTATTAGTACAAGTCATTTGTACCAAGCCAACGTTTACTTTCTTCATATCTTCAAATAATTGAATTAATGAATTAGAGAATGATTGAATGTTTATTACGCTTTACGAATTCATTCATTCAAAATTCACTCATTCAAAATTAATGCGCAAAGTTACTATTTTGTTAAAAGTAGAACGGTATAATTTTGTAATTGTTTTTTTTTGAAAAGCAAAGGCAGTAGTTCAGATTATTGTTAGTCGGGCTATCCGCTAAATCTTTTTTGTTAATGTCACTGTGAAAGCATTAGTAATGCAACAAAAAAGTATATCGCTCCTATCCTACCGTGTACCCACATCTTTATTTTTATTTTTGTTTCATGTTTGGAACAGATTACAGTAAACTTTTTAACGACCTTAGGTTATCTAGACGAGGAGAAAGCCTATTAAATAAATTACGTCAGGA
>NZ_CAKLBP010000007.1 GCF_920984665.1 Pedobacter sp. Leaf170 | reverse complement strand
ACTGATATCCTGGAAAGAATACCATCACACAAAGCAAATAAGCTTAAAGAACTTATGCCAAATAATTGGACTAAACCAACTGCCTAAAATATCTGCCAAAAAAAAGATGGGTTGGTCGTATGCTTACAGAACAACTGGCCAGTTTTCTGAAACTCGCCAGCGGGAACAGGCGTTTCCGTCAATCGCATCTTAGTCTATATTGCGCAATACTGATGTATCATGACAAAGCATTTGGGCAAAACCCAATTCGTATTTCAAGGCGTGAACTGATGAAACATTCGGCAATCCGTTCCTATGCCACCTACCACAAATGTATGAGCGAACTGATAGCGAATGGCCTAGTCAAATACGAACCGTCGTACCATCCGACCCTTGCCAGTCGAATTACATTGCTGAACCGAGATAGAGAACCTTGAGGGATAGGCGTATTGCAGAAAGTCCATTTTTCAAAAAAAATGGAGCAAGCGGAAGTTGGGCAGTGGCCCTACTTGCTTGCCCTGAGCTATCGCTACAGGGGCTTCAAGTATCCTCCGGGGATATTTGTTGGCCTTTCAGGCCGATAGAAACAGTAAACGGTATACTTTGAGGTATACCGAATATTTGAATATAAAAATATATGTATATGTGCATTGATGCATATATCAAAATGAAAGGAGCTAATTATGAAGATGGACATCATTACAATGGATGATCTGCAGCAGTTCAAGACAGAAATGCTGAATGAAATGAAAAATATATTAAAAACTAATAGTGGTGTCTCAAATAAATCATGGTTAAGGAGTGCTGAGGTAAGGAAAATGCTAAATATTTCGCCTGGTACACTACAGAATTTGCGTATCAATGGCAACTTGCCATTTCGTAAGGTTGGGGGAACTATGTTCTACAGTAGGGAAAAAATTGAAAAGATGATGGAGGGGAAATGAAATGAAGAAAGATGAAAATTCGTACCACAAAAGATTGCGAAGATACTTTGCGCATGCCTCCAAGCAGCCGCATTTCTTCCCAACACATTTAAGCATGTTGATCGCATTGGTTCATTGTTGTAATCATAACGACCCAACACTTCCATTTAATGTAAATAGAAAAATGCTTATGCGTTTTTCAAGAATAAAGTCTGTTTCTACATACCATAAAAATATCAGGGAGTTGAAGGAAGGCGGTTTTATCAGATATAAACCCTCATGGCATCCAAAGCTTGGTAGTGAAGTGGAACTTAATATTGGATTGGAGAAGAACTTTTAAGGAGATGGTAATGGAAGATATCAATGTTAAGTCTGTGAGATACCCAAAATCAACAGACGAAAAACTGGAAAAAATTTCGATGAAACTGGGTAGGCCGAAAAAACTAGTGGTTATACAGATGGTGAATTATTTTTTTGGTACAAAAAAAGACCCGATCGACTTCAATGACGAGCTACTTAAAAAAGAGCTGGTAAACGGAGTAAGCAGGATAATATCATTTTTCAAAAAGCAGGAAAAGGATTTTCTGTTACCCATGTTTACTGACAGTAACGGACTCACTATTATAGCTAAAGAGCATACAGAATATTTCAAAATAATCTGGCAGCATCTACAGAAAGAGGAAAAGAAAAGTGACGTAATTTCTAACCGCCTGGGGCAACTGGAAAAAGAAATTTCCGCAACTCACCAGTATCATAATGAAAAAAGTAAACTGAAGTCCAGTTTTAGAGAGATACTCAATTATTATATCAATCAGAGGGAATCTTTGGGATGGCCAGTATCAGCTGCCAAAAAGGAGGAATTGCAAAGCCATGTCAGAAAATCCCTTGAAAATATTTAGCCTATGTACATTAACATTACAGCATCCGAGACGGGAAATAACAAAGGTAGTAGTGGAGCTTTGGTCAATTATCTAGAAAAGGAGAATGACCAGAAGAATGGGGAAAATTCAGTATCAGATTACGAAAACTGGTTCAATGGTGTAAGAAATGATATCAGAAGGCAGGAAGTTCGAGTTAACATCGATAATAACATCGCAAAGCTTGGTCGTGAAGACAGTAAGTTTTTTCTGATTAATATCAGTCCGAGCCAAAAGGAGCTAGAACATCTTTTTAAACAATACGGAGAGAGTGGTGCAAAAGAGAAACTAAAAGAATTTGCTATAAATGTTATGGACGAATACGCCAAGAATTTTAAAAGACCGGGTATCCATATGAATAGCGATCTTTTATGGTTTGGTAAGGTTGAAAACTACCGTTACTACAAGCACACAGATAAAGAAGTAAAAAATGGAACAAAGCAAAAGGGTGATCGAAAAGAAGGACGACAAATGCATGTTCAGGTGATCGTAAGTCGTAAAGATTTAAGCAATAAAGTCAAACTTAGTCCTCAAAATACCTCAAAAGGCAAGAATGAACAACATTCTGCAATACTAGGGCAATTTAACCGAACTGCATTTAAACAGTCTGGTGAGGAGGTGTTTGATAATCTATTCAAATTTGACAGAGGGTTGAAGGATAAGTTTATATATGCAAATGTTATGGAGAACGGAACTCCTGAACAGAAAACCCAGATGCAGATGATCTCCGAACTCTCGACTGACATTTCAAGAGATATCAGTATAGATAGTTTGACGAAAGGAATTTCAGATGGAGTTTTTGACAGTGTTACCGATATGATGATTATTGCAAAAGATGCTGGCGTTGCGCTATTGGAAATCTTGATGGAACCTACCTACGAGCCCCCAAATGTCGATTCTGCTGAGGAAGCTGAGAAACGTAAGCGTAAAAAGTTACAACAGTCACGAGGGTTGAGGAGGTAAGTTCGGTAATCCAATACTAATAACCAGCTTATGCTAATTATTATCATTATTTCACCATTAATCGTAAAATGATATTGCTAAATAATTATAGTTTTTAGTAGATTAAGTTTATGAAATCAATTGTAGATAAATGGTAAACTGACTAATCACGTGTCTGCATTTGTCCAAAGCGCTTAATTCGATTTTATTCTTTTAGTTAACAAAGCAATAAGATTAGGGCAGTTAAATAAATTTTAATAACTTAAAAAATATATGGGCGACTACTTGTTCGAATTAGATGAGGCTATTAAAGATATTTCAGAAAAATATGAAATTACTAACTTGTCTATGATACAAAAATTCTATCAAGACACCTATTGGGATAGGTTTGCACGCCTTAGCTTTTTTAATAAATTGTATGATGAATACCGATATCATTTCTTATATGAGATACAAGGCTTGAGCAGTCAAATACACTTTGGGATTGCAAGTTGCATATTGTTCAGGGATAAAATAAGTACTGAAACAGGCAAGCCAAATGTATATAATCATAGATACACTTTCATGATTGAATCTACTGTCCATGCTATTTATTCCTATTGGAACCGAGTAGGCTTAGTTCTTAACACATACTTAAAAAAACCTAAAGAGTTAAAGCGAACTTATTTTGCAACCGTTGTGCCTCAGCTATTAATTGATCATCAAGAGTTAGAAAACGACAAATTTTATAAATGGATTTGTAATGTAAAAGTTGCCTTAGACGAATTGGATCGCAATGAGTTTGCTCATAACAATTCGCTGATAATGCAAAATTTCTTACCTGAAAACAGTGAAAGAGATAATTTTAAAAAACTTTTAAATATGCCAGATGTCTTGTTATCACATAACAAAGCAATAGTAGATGAAATTTATAATCTAGTTGAACTTGTAGAAAAGCTGGAAACAATAATAATCCCGTAAACTGTAAACAATCTATCGGAGTGAAATAAATATTAAAGGCACAAGAGAATCAAAATAGCTATCTATCCCATACCTATTTTCCTTTTTAATTTAAGTTTTTCTATCCTTTTAGTAAGTCAACCTGAAAAATCAATCCTACTAAATGAATAATTTTTCTTTGCAACTTATGAAGAATAAATATTACACAACATGAGATATTTATATGTAGTTGCAATATCCGGTTGGCGTTCTGAACTCATTTGTTAATTTTAAATTAAATACTTAAAAATACTGAAGGCCATGGTTTATAATGCTTTCATTCGTTTTTTAGCTAATAAATGCATTATGAGGAATCGCACCCTCAATTTTTCGCAAATTTCCAGTTTGCATGACTAAATCTCTCAACTATACCCTTTCTTGGATTCGCTGTTGCAGACGTAATTTGACTTCTTCGTATATCATTGTGTGAACGTTCTCTTGAATTTCTAAAGTTACATTTAAAGCATAACGAACAGGCGTGTTAACCGACAGTCCTGATGCGTCACCTCTGCAACTTACTTTAATATTTAAATTGTCACCATCTCTGAATGCGTCAGCATATTCCCCAGTTAAAATGTCATGTTGAACAGTTCCTTTCTTACCTAATCTGTAATCGTGACTATTTCTCTCAAGAGTTAAAAAACCATTTCCATCCAGATTGTCGAAGAACAGATGTGCTTTTCTATACTGTGCAGTTTTGAAATTTATCGGGCTTATCCATGCCAAGGTAATGGCCAGTTTTTTATCAATGTTAACACCAGCTAGAGAGGGAGGTAGTGGAAATGAATAAATGTGAGCATCATTATTAGCCCTGCAGGTAAGTTCTCCAAATCCTATTAAAGTAATCCTATGATCAGTACAGTAAAGAATTTTTTCAGCATCAACACACCCATACCCGAGATAAGGGAAAATATGTTTTTTTAAGGTGTTTCCAGTAATCCCGGGTTGGTTTCTTAGTAAATCGGATAGTATCTGTTGTGCTTCACCCCAGCTTGATCCGTGAACGAGTAATGCCTTAAGTATCACAGTGAAATATTCGGAAGGAATTTTTTGGTTTTCCGGCAATTCGTTGTTTAGTTCCACTAACATTTCATAAAGTTTTCCTCCTAGTCTTGTGGTCAATGCCGCAGAATTGCTTGTTCCAGATAAATATCCTGACTTTTGTATATCTCCTTGAGATCCCGGTAATGCAACCAAATTACCTGGCGCAATTGAAATTGATTGGTTTCCTTCGAGAGTAAGAAATGTTTTATCCTGACTTGGTTGATTGAATGGTTTTCTAAACAACTTTCTGCCACCAGGCATTAATATATCAGGTTTTATTGAATTATTGTAACCAAAGCCAATCCTACTTATTGGGCTTAATAGAAAGCAACTATCAATTAGGTTTTTCCTTTGTGGATAATTGAACGGAGGAGAGCTATCATGGTGTGAAGCTCCAACAGTTAACGAATTAATGGATTCTGCCGGTGTTAAGATTTTTCTGTCAAAGTTTCCTTCAATTAAATTTCTCAATGTAGCTGACTGGATATCCTGTACAGTTGCGTTGTCGAAATTGTTCGGGCGAATGTCAATGTTAACATCATCTGTTTTATTGCCGGCACTTATAATGAATAGCACATTATATTTATAAGATAGCCAATCTATGAGTTTTGCCCAAGTACTTATATTTCTGTGGAAAGGTCGGAATGGATCACCTATCGAGAAATTAATGATTTTTACATTAGGTGCTGTGGGTTGCGTCTCGCCCTCGCCCTCAAACATTCTTTTTACTGCACGATGGATTAGATCTACCGGAAGCTTATCATCAGGCAAAAATTCTCCACCTTCTTGACTATTAGCGATCGGTTTCAAAATTGGACGTACATACAACATTCTTTTCAACGGTACATCGCCCTCACTCAAATCACCGTTCATTATCAGAGATGCCATGGCTGTTCCATGCACTCTAAATTGACCAAGATAATTTCTTGAAAATTCATCGGGATCGTCTACGATGATTTTTCCGTTTAGTAAAACGTGATTTTCTAATGGTAAACCATCCAACAATGCAATTGAGGGTGAATTGATAATATTAAGAGCAGGTATATCGTCGCTATAATCTAAGAGCTTAGGTTTTTCAGATAAGTTAAAAATAGTTTGACCGACTGGTCGGAAGTATAGAATTTGTTGAGATTTAAGGAAAATAATATTTGAGTTTTCTGTTAGGTCATCAAATGATGAAAGTGGAGCCTCTGCTATAAAAGCATGATAGCTTATTTCAGGTAATATTATTCTTGAGCTCTGAACAGCTTGTCCCTCGTTCATTCTTAGTAGTTCAATAACTTCACCATATGCGCGGTTATCCTTCGCTGTGTCATTTTTGAATGCAAGCTCAATTTCAAACTTTACAGGATCCACCCCTAATAATCGCATTTCCTCAAGGTAGTCGGATAAACCGGTATCGTAAATTCGATCCGCAACACTGTAAGGCCTTAAATCTTTCAACTGTTCAAAAAGAGTTCTGAATTTTGCTGTTCCGAGTCTAAATTTTTGTGCGCTTAAGTCTTTTTTATATTCCTCCCAATAAGATCTTAATTGACTGAGTGCATTTTGATTTGTCATAGTGAGAAATAATCTTGCACCAAATTTTTTATTAGTTTTTTGCCCGTTTCTGTCAACAGTGTAAAAATCATCATCTGGATCCACCTCGGATTGAAGCTCGCCTAAGAATTCCATCCCAGGAGTATTCGCTACGGCACTAAAGAAATCCTTAATATTTCCAGCTATCTCTAAAACCAAAATCATCTCTGTCACAAGGTTGGCTGGATTCAGACCAAGGTATGCTGTTTGATTCTCTAAAACACGTTCCAAATCACCAATGCGATTGTCGAGTAACTGAATTTGTTTTTCCTTACTTGGATAGCGTAAATTCCCGCTAAAAGGAGGTAAGGTGTCTCTAGAACCTGAGGAAGCTCTAGGGAAGATAAGGAGAGGTTTTTTAGCCATTTTTTATTTGGTACTTATTGGATATGTGATCTAAAGACTCTGCAACGATTCTCTTCACATCTACCTCTGGCAGAGATAGGATGTACTTACGCTGTATGTCCAATACAAATTCTTCAATTTCTGAAAAACTTAATCCTTCCAATTTTCCCGAGAGCGTTTTATGAGAGTGTTGTAAACTATATTTTACTTGATTTTCGAACTTTTTTAACCAGTTTTCTATCATTACTCGATCTGGCTTTTTAAGTTCCATTCGAATTTGAAAACGTCTCCAAACGGCTCTGTCAAGCAACTCTGCATGATTGGTTGCGGCAACTACAACAACGTAACTTGGCAGTCTGTCAATTTGCAGTAATAGTGAACTCACAACACGTTTTATCTCGCCTGTTTCGTGTGTATCTCCACGTTCTTTCCCTATAGCATCAAACTCGTCAAAGAACAATACACATTCTTGAGTTCTTATGAAATCAAACATAGCTTTAAGTCTTGATGCTGTTTCTCCTAGGTAGCTTCCAATAATTCCGTCATATCTGATTACATAAAATGGAACCATTAAAGATTGAGCGATTGCTTCTGCCAAGGAAGTCTTCCCGTTACCAGGTGCGCCAGCCAACAAAATTCTATTTCTTGGCTCTAAATTATATGAGCGAAGTAAGTCGCTTCTATGATGTTCTTGAACAAGATCTGCTATAATTTTCTTATTCTCTCTATCAAGAACAATTTCGTCAAGGCTTCTCGAAGGGTAAAGTCTAAAAAGAAAACTCTCTAGTTTTTCATCCAACAAAGTTTTTGGATTTTTATGAGCCGTATTCTGTTTTTCGAATTTGTTTGCATGTAAAATATCCTCTAATTGGCTCGCAACAACATGGTGCTGTTTGCTCCTTTCTTCTGCAATTAGAGATTCGACAACCTTGACAAATAATCCATTATCGCCAGAACTACCTGCTTTAACTAATTTTAATAGAAGGTCTGCTCGTGCCATTATGCTTTTTATTTTGGTAAAGTGGAGATTGCTAATTGATGAATCTAAATAATTATTACAAAAATTCAAATAAATCTTTAATAAAGCTAACGATCAAACTCATTTTTGATTAAAAATTGGAATATATATATCAGTAATTTAACAATTTAATTATCATATTAATACATATCCTAAGTGAAAATAACAAAACCTATGGTATGATTGTTATAAAGTACATCGGGAATAATTATATGATTATAGTTAAGAACTCCACCCTTTGCATTTAGCTAGACTTTTTTCCTCAACTTTTGTTTTTTAAAATAGATATGATTCTTGCATAATAAGCCATCTGCCTCTATTCTAGAAAACTAACATTCCATTAGAATGCGGGCTAAAATTGATACTTATCATATTTCCAGTACAAGATTGTCTTATTGTTTGAACTAATCGTGGTTAACCCGTAAAGTTGCCAGTAATTGAAAAAACTTTGTAAACCTAAATTGATAGTTTGTGGACATTTTTAAAGTAATCTCTAATTCATAGATACAAAAGTATGAACGAGATTAAGCAAGCGGCATTGAAGTATTGCCCTAAATCTTAAGACTTTGAATTTTTTATAGTTTAATTGAAAGTCAATTTTAATTCTAGAATAGCGCTGCTATTTGACAATGCATCATTTATCTGTTTTTAAGTAAATCATTTTTTTCTTTTTCGCTTGTTAACAGACGTTCATATAATTCAACTATTTTTTCGATGGGATTGAAATTATTCTGAATTGAATTATCATGAAAATTATTGATATTGTTAAAAATTGTCTCCTCTGTAAAGTGTTTGATTCCTTCAGAGGTTACGCCTAATGCTTTTGCCACTTTCTCCAGTGTAGATTCTTCAATTTCCTCACTTTGTTCAAGTTTGCTTATAGCCTGTTGACTTATGCCAAGCTCTGTAGCAAGTGCTTCCTGTTTCATTCCACGCAGTTCACGGATACGGCTTATTTTTCTACCAAGATGCATTCTATTCGTTTTTTCTGAGGTTTCCATGGCCAAATATATTTAAAAATTTCCGACGGTTAAAAACAACCCTGTGCTTGTATTTAACAACCATTATTAGTTCGGTACCCGCTTTTTCTAATCGAAATTGGTCTTCATAATAACGATGAAGATATGAAAAAGAAATCATTAAAGCCAGTGGAGGGCTGGCAAGAGCCGTTCTCCAATTTTGTTAAAGAACTTGCACAGCGATTCACGCCCTTGCAAATTCTAAAGTTCGGTGAAATAAGTTCTACAAAGAATTCTTTTACTTCTTTCTTTCCCGAACAGACGAGCAGCAATTTTCACTATTACTTATTAATGGTAATTGGGGGCACCACAAGAATTGAGCATGGCGTTCAGGATTATGTAAATACGCATTTTGACCATGGCAAGATCACGATCCTTGTTCATAGCAAAGAGAGCATCGATACAGCTATTGCAGGTAACAATAGATTTTTTATTACAGTGTTTAATACCGGCATTCAGCTATACAGTCATGATGGTACGCTGAACCTGTTTCCTGAATATATTCTTGATAAAAAGATATCTCTTGAAAAAGCCCGTAAGCATTTATACCATAGGATTCCAATGGCGCAGGGATTTTTGGACGGAGCAGGGGAATGCTACAGTAATGAAAAATTCAATGTGTGCGTTTTTATGCTTCACCAAGTTGTTGAGCAATCCTGCATTGCCATGATCAGGGTTTTTATGGCTTATAGGTCGGATATTCATCATTTGGGCAGGCTACTGGATATCTGTGCATGTTTCTCGGAGCAGCCAAGAGCGCTTTTGCTTGGAACGCCAGAAAACAGAAGGCTTTTTGAGAAGCTCATGAATAGTTACAGCCACGCCAGGTATAAAGATAATTTCAATGTCGAGATGGGTGATGCTGATAAACTATATAGCCTGGTTCATAATTTTTTAATTCTCGCCAAAGATCTTTGTGATAAAAAGATCGATCTTCTAACTGCCGAATGTGAAGAGGCGGAAGCATCGAAAGGAGAAACTGAAAATGGGTGATGAAATGATACTTGCCGGAAAACCTAAATCCCAGTTCTATAAACTTCCGTTTGATAAGAGTACCCGTACATTGAGGTTGAATGTTTTGGAGTCACACACAGAACTTCGAGCCGGGAACCGACCATATTACATGGTTGAAAAAAAAGTGCTTTCATTTAAGAAAGGGATATTGACAATTAGGGTAAAGCTCGAAAATGAGCCGCCTGTAAAAGTTTACCTGAAGGTGGAGTATGATCATTTATTGGTAAGCTGCAATATTGATACAGATGAAAATTATCTTGGAAGATATGCCTACCGTACTTTGAGGGCCATGTTATGGAATGAATTTCATGACTTTGAGAAATATTATTGGCCGGAATGCTTTAATGAAGCAACCGGAAAAACCAAATATCTCCAAGTAATCTGTGATAGATATGGAGTGGACATCAGGTTAAAAAAAGAGTTTAAGGGTTTTTTCAGGCCGGATGATTATTTCCTGCACATATCAGAACGAAAGGTATTAGAGAGAAAGTGTGCTAATGATGGATTAGCTACTTTAAACCAGAACTACCTTATTGGTTATTGCCTTGCAAATACCGATCCCGTCAGGTTCCATTCCAACCATTATCCATTTCTGATACCGTATAGCTTTACCTTCAATGCGGACAATAAAACTGTAAAATCTTTCACGGGGTTTCTCTTCGAAGAAGACGATAGTTTTGAACAATCTGAACTGTCCGAAAATCAAACTAAGCTGAACAGCATCTGCTACCAAATGAAGAAAATTGCAAAGATTCAGTTTACGGAATACGGAGACAGTGATAAACGTTCTGTTGAGATAGACGATCTCAATTTCAGCAATAAGAGGAAGATTTTCGAACTATTCAATAAAGCACTCCCAATACTGTCGAGGGAGCCATCTACACATTACCTGTTTACCTATGGGATGAGAAATATTCAGAAAAGACCCATGAAAAAGGATATGCAGGTTGCCAGATTCTCAGGTGAAGTACCCCGTTTAAATTTTTTACTTAGTGATAAGGGTGATTATTACGAACTTAAATTGAGGCTCAAAGTAAAAGAAAAGGTCTTGCATTTTTCCGAAGACAGGATTGCTATGTTTTTCATCTGTTCGTCTGCAAACCCCACTGTTTGGTATCTATTGGAATGTGAAACGGATTCTAGGGTAGTCCTTTTTTTTGGTCGTAAAAACTTTAAGATTCAAATCCCTAAGGGTTATTATAAGGAGCATTTCGAAGCGTATATAGATGAAATCAAAAAACAGTATGAGCTTGAAATCAAATAGAAACACAGACATGGAAGAGATTAAAAAACTAATCGATTATCAACCTTCAGGGCTTACAGAAGAAGAAATCGAAAATGCGGATTCTGAGATGGAATATTTTTTCGTTAATTTTCCATTGCATGAGGCAAGGGCAAATTTATGGGAACTTTACAAGGGCTGGGTGCATTTGGAAGCTGAATCTCCGGAAGGAGAGGAAATGACTGATATGCTTTTCTTTTGTAACCAGATGATCAGCTTCCTGAACTTTTCTTTTATAGTAACAAGGCAGAAACAAAATAGATGAACAAATAACAGAGAGCATGATCATAAGGGAGTTGCTTTCTGTTATCATTAAGTTATTTTTAATCTACTATTGCGAGAGCTGGCCTTCCCGCATTTTCGGCCTGTGAAAGCCCAATCACTACCCAACGCTTTTCACCATGGTATATAAGGAAATGCGATTCCGCATCTAGGTACTACAGTTCATCCGATTTGAACCCGATGCTCCTTCGTTTAGAAACAGGTGGCTCCTTTACCGCTAACAGGTATTAAAAAACAATAGTTTTTCAGCTTTTTCTTTTCTATACCCAGACGACTTTAGGTGTTATCAGCAATCATATTCCTAAGTGGTTCAAATATTCGGATGAGTTAATAGTCACATTGATGGCAGGTTATCACAAATTGTGATAACCTTTGAAGAATCCCTTTGTGCCAACGACAAGCCCTTAGGATTTGCTAGAAAACATACTTCGCCGATGGTGAAGCTGTCGAAGTATTTTTCCTGCTGAGCCTTGTAATGAAAATGCGATTGCTTTTAGGACGGTGGTTTGCCGAAATGATTGGATTAGTGCATTCTCTAACCTAACGACCCATTCCACTGCCTCGTTCATTTTTATTGTCGTTCCTTGTTTCTTTCAACTTATTGTTCAACTCTTTGATTTCCTGAATACGGGTATATTCCCGTACTGCTTTTACTATACTATCCTGAATATCCTGCCATTTTAGCTTTCCATCCATCAATTTTACTGGAACGCTGAAATCGATATCGTTATGGTACATTAAAGACGATTTGGCGGTGTTAGGATCTACATTTGGATATTTACGGCAGTAGAAACCAATAATTTCATCCAATGGTAATTCCTTTAGAAGATAGTGTATATCGATAAAATCCTTGATCCGTTGTCCGCTATTAACGATTGCATTGATTTTCATGGCCGATATGTCCCGGTTGGACATCATCCTAATTCCCTCTATATTTTCGATTGGTTTGATTGATGGATATTTGTGCGAAATAAAATCAAAATCCACTTCGCCAATACTTCCGCTGGCATAATTTTCCTTGTGACGTTTTACGTCTGCACCATATTTATTTCGTAAGTGTTCAGCTAGTTCGTTTCCATCAAAATCCGAAGAGCTGAATAGGTCAATGTCTATGGATTCCCTATGCCCAATTCTCAAAGATAGTGCGGTACCGCCTACAAGGTAAAAGGAATTGAGCTGATGGTCTTTCATCAACGTCTGGATTAGATCCAGTGTCCTTGGTTTAACTGTTTCTTTGTGTAACATCTGAGTTTTTCTTTGCTCAACTGAAAATATTCGCAAACGGCTTCCATGGTCATGTCGGAAAGATAGCTAATGTCGTTTTTAAGGGCGTTTACCACATTTTCTCTCCCATAAAACCTGATCATCTCCTCCCAATCCTTAGGGTCGCCTTTATCAAGCACCCGTTCCATAACGGTTCTATAACTTCTGTTCCAGTCAAGTTTGTCAAAATCAAAGTCCCAGAACAATACCTTTGGAAGGTCGGGTCTTCTGACCTTTTGTATCAGTGGCTGTCTTTCGATTTTGATTTCGTCATTTTCGAATGGAACCTTCTTTTTGGAAAGATAATTGTTCAGTGTATTATAGTTATAAGCGGGGTAGCTGTCGCAAAATCCCTTCAGACTTGAAAACACGTCGATGTCCGTACTGGCAAATCTCTTCCAGTGCACAACGATTACTCTTTTGTTCAATTCCTTTAACATCATACAAACTTAACCAAAACAGAAGTTAATGCCTAATATTTTTAAATATTTGTCAAATGATGGTTATTTATCTAATTATATTTATCATTTAGAATCGCCATATCTGCACTTACCTTGATATCCAAGACCTTTGCATATATCTGGGTAGTCCTGATATTGGTATGCCCCAGCATTTTGGATACGCTTTCCATGGGAACGCCATTGAGTAGGGTTATGGTTGTTGCAAAGGTATGTCTGGCAATATGTGAGCTTAAAGGTTTGTCAATTTCACAAACTGCGGCAATTTCCTTGAGGTATTCGTTTAGCTTCTGATTGCTCGAAACTGGTAATGCCCTGTCTTTTGTGATGCAATATGGATGGTCGCTATATCTTTCCAGTATTGCGATTGCCGGAGGTAATAGGGGAATAGCAGATCGGGTTCCTGTTTTGGTTCTGTTTGTGAAAACCCATTTTTTGCCATCTACACCTGTTTTAATATTCGATAGGCTCAGTTTTTCTATGTCGGAATACGCAAGTCCGGTAAAACAGCAGAAAATAAAAACATCTCGTACCTGACTTAGCCGCTCGGTTAAGAACTGCTTTTCTGAAATTCTAGTTAGTTCATCCTCTGTAAGAAATGAACGCTCTACATTTTTACTCTTTAGTTTGTAGCCAAACATTGGATCGCTGTCAATCCATTTTAAGCTCAATGAAATGCGAAGGATTTTACCAAGGCTTTTCAGATACCTTACTGTGGTATTGTTGGCACAACCGTTTACTGACCTCAGGAAAAAATCAAAATCGCGTATAAACGCATGGTTGATATTTTTGATGTTGATGTCTGTTATCTTGTATTTTTCATTCATGAAAGCGACAAGATGCCTTTCCAAAACTTGAAAGCGCTTCAAGGTACCAATAGCATATTCCTTTCCTACCAAAGCCTCCATTTTTTCGTTATGAACTTTGATGCCTTCCATCAAGGTATGCTTCCGGACTTCCCGCCCGATAAATCTGCACTTAATGCCTTCGGCTGAAATAACTTCGTCGGCATCAAAAAGATCCCTGTAGACCTGGTTGATCATTGACTGGAGATTGTCCAGATGAGCATTAAAGCTTCTGACATCTTCCTTTTTTCCATCCTGTCTGCCTGATTTGGCATTCCACTTTTCAGGATCGCACTCAAGCCCGCTGGTCATTTCTGCCCTTTTTCCGCCAACAGTTATTCGTAAATAAACTGGCACATGGCCGCCACGATAGTTTTTCTGCTTTTTAAGATAAAAAAGCAGGCTAAAATTAGTTTTCATATAACTGAATTAAGGTCAACAAAATTAGCCTTGCAGTCTGAAAACGTCAAGACGTTCGATAGTCGAATGTCTTGTTAAACAAGTGGTTATAAATAATTCGGTGAGTTATTTTAATACCGAAATTACTCACCGAATTACACACTTTTAATATGAGAATCGGTGAGTAATTTAGTTTTTCCACCAAAACAAAAAAGCTTGCAATCATTTGATTTGCAAGCTTTTACGTAGTTTTGATACTATCTTCTGTGATCCCGCTGGGATTCGAACCCAGGACCACTACATTAAAAGTGTAATGCTCTACCAGCTGAGCTACGGAATCTACTTTAATTTAATTGACCTAAGCCCTTTGTTTTAAAGTGGTGCAAATATAGGGTTCTTCACTATTTCATGCAAATAAAAATTATTTAAATGTGCTAACTATATTGATTTATAGAAAGATTAAATGTTCATTGCATGAAATGAGCGTGAAACATGGTTTTAGAGAGCGCATATTGCGCTAAATGAAATCGCCTTCCATGCTTAATAATGATTATCAATATTCTACTGCTTTCACATAAATTTATATTATAAAGACTTAAGAAGCATGTATTTTGAATAAAATTAATTAATGATGCCTCAAAATGGCGTAGTAAATTTAAATGTGAGTTTAATTGTTCATCTTAAGGTTAAATATGCTTGTATGTGTCTTTAATTTGTACGGATTTATACGTCATTTAATCTAATTGGCAAAAATTTTCTGTCATTATTTTATATTTTCTTATGAATATTAAATCACGCAAACGTTTGATGTAAAAAATGCTGGAATAATTTCTTAGTTTGGCAAAATCAACTCAACCAAACTATATTTTTATGTCAAATATTTCAAGCTCCGCACAAAATAGAGGTCCGAAGCCCTTAGTTGTTATTTGTGCCTTGTTCTTTATCTTCGGATTTGTAACCTGGGCAAATGGAACGCTTATACCATTTTTCAAACTTTCCTTTGGGTTATCAGATATTCAAGCCTTTTTAGTCACCTTTGCTTCTTACATGGCATATTTTTTTCTTGCCCTTCCATCATCATGGATATTAAAAAAGGTAGGATTTAAAAACGGCATTATTTTAGGCTTAGTTGTTTTGGCGCTTGGTTCTTTAATATTTATTCCGGCGGCACAAAGCAGAACCTTCGGACTATTCTTAACCGGAATTTTTGTTCAAGGTGCAGCATTGGCATTATTGCAAACAGCATCTAATCCCTACTTAACCATTATCGGTCCAATAGAAAGTGCCGCAAAGCGGATAAGTATTGCCGGTATCTGTAATAAATTTGCCGGAATTATTGTGCCATTCATCATGGGAACCTTGTTCTTAAAAAATGCTTCAGCTATCGAAAAGAAGATTGAAGTTGCCACTGGTTTAGCTAAAGAACAATTATTGAATGATGTTTTAGGCAGGGTAAATATGCCTTACATTGTATTGGCAATATTATTTTCTTTATTCGCGTTGCTTATCAAATTTACCGATTTACCCGAGGTACATGTTGAAGAGGATGTAGTGGCCGAAGATGGTGGCGGAGTGGTTAAGCACAAAAGCATATTTCAGTTTCCGCATTTGTTTTTAGGTGCCTTTTGTATTTTCGTTTATGTTGCGGCAGAAGTCATGGCCGGCGATATTATTGGCGTTTATGGTAAGGCTTTAGGTATCAGTGCAGATGTGAGTAAATATTTCACATCGCTTACGTTGGGTGGTATGTTACTGGGCTACATCATTGGTATTATTGCTATTCCCAAATATATTTCTCAGCAATTCGCTTTGCGAATTTGTGCAATTTTAGGTTTAATTTTTACCCTAATTGCCTATTTAACATCAGGTTATGTATCTATTATTTTTATTGCATTGTTGGGGCTGGCTAATTCGTTAATGTGGCCTGCAATTTTTCCGCTAGGCATCAGTCACTTGGGTAAATTTACAAAAACCGGTTCTGCAATTATGGTTATGGGTATTGCTGGGGGTGCAATCTGGCCATTATTATATGCTTTTATTAAAGATGAATTAGGGTTAGACTTTCAGCTAGCTTATTTCGTAACGGTATTGCCTTGTTATTTGTACATTTTATATTTTGCGGTTAAGGGGCATAAGGTTGGATTAAATATTAAGTAGGTGCTTCGACTACGCTCGGAATGACATTGAGCGAAGTATTTCGAGAAGATCAGCATGACAAACATTGCCGTTATTGCTTTGCCGATTTTTCATCATTTTAAAGAGCTTCTTCGACCAGGTTCAGAATGACGGTGAGTTAGATATTTCTATACAAGCAAGATGATACAGTTTGCTGGCATGACATATAACTTACCGTCATTGCGAAGCCGATTTTTCATCGTTTGAAGCAATCTCATCTGGGAAGACATTAAGCAGATCTTTCTTATCCGAGTTATTTTCGCTTATTTTGCCAGCAAATTACAATAAATCAATTCCGAATGAATAAAGCCATTTTTTTAGACCGTGATGGTGTTCTAAATCACGAAATATACGATTACATCTGCCGAGTGGAGGATTTCAAAATTCTGGATTATCAAATTCCCGTTTTAAAGAGATTTTACGATGAAGGTTATTTGCTGATTGTGATTACTAACCAGGGCGGCATTGCTTTAAAACGTTATTCGGAGCAGGAATTGGCAATTATGCATCAAATGCTTAGAAATGCTTTTGTAGCTAAAGGTGCTGATATTGCTGGCTTTTATTATTGTCCGCACCACCCAACTGTTGGTGGCGAATGTAAATGTCGTAAACCTAAATCAGGAATGATTTTAGATGCAATAGATATGTACGATATCGATCCGGCTTTATCTGTAATGATTGGTGATAAACCCCGCGATGTTGAAGCGGCTAATGGGGCAGGAGTAAAAGGGATTTTAATCGAGCCGGATGAGCAAATAAATTATGAAAAGATAAAAGCTGTTCTAAACAGTTAGTTTTTCAGATTTTTGTTTTATTGGTTCATTTTGAGTAAGTTAGAGGATTGTTTTACCCTAATTAAACCTCTTATGTATCAACAAAAAACAATTCTATACACCTTGTTTTTGGCAATTGGTGTAATTTCTTGTAACAATCCAGAAAAATCAGTCAGAACTCCAAAAGAATATTCAAGCGAACAACTTCGCAATAATATTGCCATAGAAGGTGCCGGAATCAGTGTAAACGATTCGAGCATTTTAGTAAGCAATAACGCTTCAGGGATTTTTAATGTACAGGAAATAAACCTGACGGATACATCTGCGAAGGTACTTACAAAATCCACAAAGGAATCTAATTTTGCGATTGATTATCTGCCTGATGGCAAGCATTTTTTTTATTCTTCTGATAAGGGCGGCGATGAAAATAGTCACATTTTTGTAGCGTCTAAAACGGATTCTATAGTTAAAGATATAACGCCATGGGCAGGAAGCAGTAACTCTTTTTTCGGCTGGAATAGTGATAAAACCAACATCTATATATTAAGCAATAAACGCGATAAGAAATTCTTTGATTTATGGAAAATTAGCATAGCCGATTGGAAACCAACAATGATTTATCAAAATGAAACAGGTGATGAACCTGGCTCCATCAGCAATAACGAAAAATATATTGCCTTAACTAAAACCATCACTACAGACAAGAATGAGCTTTACCTATTGGATTTAGCAACAAAGAAGAAAACGTCAATAAGTAACAATTCCGAATCAACATGGAGAGCGCAAGGATTTGAAAAAGATGATGCATCTTTTTACTATTTAACTAACGATTCTAGCGATTATACTTATGTGGTGAAGTATGATTTGGCTAATAATAAAAGAACAAAGTTATACTCCACAGATTGGGATGTTGACGGGTTTTATCTAAGTAAAAACGGCAAATATCATACTGTATTCATCAATGAAGATGGTAAAAACAAGGTTTTGCTTTTTGACCATGCCTCCAATAAAACAATCGACTTTCCTAAAATTGAGGATGGTGATGTATTGGATTTAATTTATTCTGACAGTGAAAAAAATATTTTGCTCACCGTTGGCAGCAGTACAAGTCCTTCAAATTTATACCTATACAATACCGAATCAAAATCATTAAAACAGCTTACAAAAACACTAAATAAAAATATTGATGAGCAAGATTTGGTTAAGGCAGAGGTTGTACGTTTTAAATCCTTCGATGGCAAAGAAATTCCGGCAATTTATTACAAGCCATTAAATGCTGAAGAAAATCATAAAGTTCCGGCTTTGGTTTATGCCCATGGTGGTCCGGGTGGACAAAGTAGGGTAGGTTTTAGCAATTCGATTCAGTTTTTGGTTAATCATGGTTATGCTGTTTTACTTGTTAACAATCGCGGTAGCAGTGGTTATGGCAAAGCTTTCTATAAATTGGATAATAAAGATCATGGTAATGGAGATTTGAAAGATTTTATCTGGGGTAAAAAATGGCTTGCGGAACAAAATTATATCGACACTGCTTCGATTGGAATAATGGGTGGAAGCTATGGTGGAAATATCGTTCTTAATGCGCTAACTATTCATCCCAATGAGTTTAAAGTTGGTGTAGATTTATTTGGCGTTGCTAACTGGTTGCGTACTTTAAAAAGTATTCCGCCATATTGGGAGGCTTTTAAAAAAGCTTTATACGATGAATTAGGTGATCCGAACACGGCAGACAGTGTTCGTTTGAAAACAATTTCACCTGTATTTAATTATCAAAAAATTAAAAAACCATTAATTGTTTTTCAAGGTGTTAACGATGTTCGTGTTTTAAAGGCAGAAAGCGATGAAATTGTAGCAGGTGTAGAGAAAAATGGTATTCCTGTAGAATATGTTTTATTCCCGGATGAAGGACATGGTTTTGTTAAAAAAGAAAACCTGATAGCTACAGATAATAAAACTTTGGCATTCTTGCAGAAATATTTGTATCCGAAAAAATAAGTATGGTTATAACAAGAAAAAGTCCTGAACGTTCAATTTCAGGACTTTTATTATTTTAAGACGCTCGACTCAAAACTTATTTTCCAGCTGCTTTTGCGTGGTCTGCTAAGAAAGTAGCTAAGCCGCTATCGGTTAATGGATGTTTTAGCAAGCCAACAATTGCTGCTAAAGGCGCAGTAATAACATCTGCACCTAATTTTGCACAATTTACAATGTGTAATGGTCCGCGGATTGATGCCGCTAAAATTTGAGTTTCGTATCCGTAATTATCAAAAATTGTTCTAATGTCTTCGATTAGAACCAAGCCATCGCTAGAAATATCATCTAAACGGCCTAAAAATGGAGAAACATAAGTTGCGCCAGCCTTAGCCGCTAATAAAGCTTGTCCGGCAGAGAAAATTAAAGTACAATTAGTTTTAATACCTTTTGAAGAAAAATATTTAATTGCTTTAACGCCGTCTTTAATCATTGGTACTTTAACAACAATTTTCGGGTTAAGCGCTGCTAGTGCTTCACCTTCCTTAACGATTTCATCATAAGTGGTTGAAATTACTTCTGCACTTACATTATCATCAACGATATCGCAAATTGCTTTATAATGATTGATTACGTTTTGGTCGCCTGTGATACCTTCTTTAGCCATTAAGCTAGGGTTGGTGGTTACGCCATCTAAAATACCTAAATCCTGAGCTTCTTTAATCTGATCAAGATTTGCTGTGTCGATAAAAAATTTCATGTTTATAAATTCTTAAATATTTGAGTTTTATAAGATTTAAACCCTGAAGAATTTAATTCCCCCTTCAGAGTTTACTCCGATTTTATATCGGAGGGATTAAGGGAAAAGAAAAAAATGGGCAAGCAACTTCTATCGCACCGCTACAACCTTCTACCCTTGCTATGTTCCCATCCTGGGGGAGTTCAAAGGGAGCTGGTCGTAAAAGACTTGCCCGGCACAAAGGTAGAAAAAGATGTGGTTTTGCAAAACCCATTTATTTAATTTTTTAGTCATTTAAGCTATAACGCTGATTAGTAATTTAATAAAGTTTTAATAGGTAGTAAAACTTATGTACATACTAAGGAACCATTATATATATCATGGCAATTCAATTGTTATTATGGATAAAGGAAAGAGGGGCTTACAAATATTATTAACTATAAGAAAACGGTTGTCAGTCAGAGCTTGTCGAAGATCTTGTAACGGTTGAAATAGCAAAAAAATAAGGTCATTCGGCAAGCTCAAGAAGACAATTTCTTTGTTTTTCCATCAGTTAATGATATTTAGTTTCGTCATTTCTACCTTCGCAGAGAAATAAGAAGTGTTCAGCGAAGATAAATCTTGTAAATTATTTTTAGGCTTAATCGAAAATATCTCTGTCATTGCAAATGAATGTTTGTGATGTCATTAAAATATATAATCCAAAGTTTAATTAAACATTATATGTGTTCATTTATAAATACATAATTTATATATAAAATATTTATTTAATCGATTTACTAAACATTACACCTTAAAAGTTAGTTAAAAAGCCAATATTATTCATTTATAAATATTACAATTAAAGTGTTTTATTGTTGTTGATATTGTATTTTAACTTCAATTTATTGTATAAGAACTAAAATTATTCTAAAAATCGTATCAACTCTATAATTTGCAATTCATTTTTTTTAACTTAGTGTTTCCTATACACTAACAACTAACGAGCAAAGAATGGAACCAAACAGTGGATTGTATAATGCACAATTCGAACACGATGCCTGCGGTATCGGGTTTGTTGCGCATGTGAAAGGGCGAAAATCGCATCAAATCATCTCCGATGCGCTTACTATTTTAGAAAATCTAGATCATAGAGGGGCAAGTGGAGCAGAACCAAACACAGGCGATGGCGCCGGAATCATGATTCAGATTCCTCACGAATTTTTTTATGATGAATGTTTAAAAGCTGGCTTTAGCTTACCAGAAACCAATAATTATGGTGTTGGCATGTTATTTATGCCGAAGGATATTCGTTCGAGAGAAGAATGCAGAGAACTTATTTACCGTGCTGCTGAAAAACTCGGACTCGAAATTTTAGGTTTTAGAAAGGTTGATGTAGATACCACCGATATTGGCAGTATGGCATTATCTGTTGAGCCTGAAATTGAGCAGGTTTTTATCGCCAGACCATACGCGGTAAATCCTGGTGCCGATTTCGAACGCAAGCTATACATCTTTAAAAACTACCTGATTAAACTTATTGTAAATACAGTTCACGGTGGTAAAGATTTTTACATTGTTTCCCTTTCTGCACAAACCATTATTTATAAAGGCCAGCTTACTTCTTTGCAAGTTCGTACCTATTTTAAAGATTTAACTGATAAACGTGTGGTTTCGGCTTTAGGCTTGGTACACTCACGTTTTGCAACCAATACTTTCCCATCTTGGAGATTAGCTCAACCTTTCCGTTTTATTGCTCACAATGGAGAGATTAATACCTTACAAGGGAACTTAAACTGGTTTAGGGCTGGTGTTAAATCTTTTGCTTCGGCATATTTTACGCCAGAAGAACTGGATATGTTATTACCCGTTATCGACGAAACGAATTCGGATTCGGGTTGTTTAGATAACGTTATTGAGTTATTATTGCATGCAGGCAGAACCTTGCCACATGTTTTAATGATGTTAGTACCAGAAGCCTGGGATGGTAATGAAGATATGGACCCAATGAAAAAGGCTTTCTATGAATTCCATGCAACTTTAATGGAGCCTTGGGATGGACCAGCAGCAATTGCCTTTACAGATGGTAAATTGATCGGTGCAACCTTAGATAGAAACGGTTTACGTCCTTCTCGTTATGCCATTACGTCTGATGATCGTGTTATCATGGGGTCAGAGGCCGGCGCATTGGCTATCGACCAAAGTACAATTATAGAAAAAGGTAGATTAACGCCCGGCAAAATGTTCGTTGTGGATATGGAGCAGGGCAGAATCATCAGCGATGAAGAAATTAAAACGCAGGTTTGCAGTAAAAGTCCTTATGCAGATTGGATTAACCAATATCAAATTCGCTTAGAGGAATTGCCTGAGCCGCGTGTAATGTTTACCGGGCTTTCGGAAGAATCTATTTTTAAATATCAGCAGGTTTTTGGTTACAGCAGAGAAGATATCGATTTGCTTTTAAAACCAATGGCTATTGATGCCAAAGAGCCAATTGGTTCGATGGGAACTGATACACCCTTAGCGATTTTATCAAAACGTCCGCAACATTTATCAAATTATTTTAAACAACTATTTGCGCAGGTAACCAACCCGCCAATCGATCCGATTAGGGAAAAAGTGGTGATGAGTTTGGCTAGTTTTATGGGTAGCAATGGTAATCTTTTGGAAGAAAACCCTTTGCAATCGCATTGCGTAGCTATAAAACATCCAATATTAACCAATCAGGAATTAGAGAAATTAAGAAGTATCGATACAGGTGTTTTTCAGGCTAAAACATTACAAACCTATTTTAGAGCTGATGGAAAACCTGGTGCTATGGCGAAGGCTTTGGATAGACTTTGCCGTTACGCGGTTGATGCTGTTGAAGATGGTTTTCAGGTTATCGTATTAACAGATAGGGCAATCGATTCGGAACATGCTGCAATGCCTTCTTTGTTGGCGGTTTCTGCAGTTCACCATCATTTAATCCGTAAAGGTTATCGTGGTGCGGTTGGTATTGTAATCGAAGCTGGCGATATCTGGGAAGTTCATCACTTTGCAACTTTACTAGGTTTTGGTGTTACGGCAATCAATCCTTACCTGGCTTTAGAAACGATAAATGGTTTTCAGGCAGAGTCTGGTTTATCCGCAGAAAAACTAACTAAAAATTATATTTACGCTGTGAATGCAGGATTGCTTAAAATCTTCTCAAAGATGGGTATTTCGACCTTACAGTCGTATCAAGGCGCACAGATTTTTGAAATTCTGGGCTTAAATAAACAGGTTGTAAATACGTATTTTACAGGAGCTGTTTCTCGCGTTGGTGGTTTAGGTTTGGATGAAATTGCAAAAGAAACTCTAATTAAACATCACCGTAGTTTTGGTCCGGCAACACAAACAGAAAACTTATTACCAGCCGGTGGAACTTATAAATTCCGCAGAAAAGGTGAAGCGCATTTGTTTAACCCGCAAACCATCCATCTATTGCAAAATGCAACCCGTAGAAATGACTACAATGTATTTAAGCAATATTCGAAATTAGTAAATGAGCAAACGCAGCAGGCTTATACCATTCGTGGATTGTTTGAATTTAATTATACCAGAACTCCGGTTCCATTAAATGAAGTTGAATCTACAGAATCAATTTTGAAAAGATTTGCAACAGGGGCGATGTCTTTCGGTTCAATCTCTCACGAAGCACATTCTACTTTAGCTATCGCGATGAATCGTATTGGCGGAAAAAGTAATACTGGTGAAGGCGGTGAGGATGAAATGCGTTATACAAAATTGCCAAATGGCGATAGTATGCGTTCGGCAATTAAACAAGTTGCTTCAGCACGTTTTGGCGTAACCAGTTATTATTTAACAAATGCTGATGAGTTACAGATTAAAATGGCTCAGGGGGCAAAACCAGGAGAAGGTGGACAATTACCTGGCGATAAAGTTGATGATTGGATTGCAAAAGTTCGTCACTCAACGCCAGGTGTAGGTTTAATTTCGCCTCCACCACACCACGATATTTATTCTATTGAGGATTTAGCACAGCTGATATACGATTTGAAAAATGCAAACCGAGCAGCTAGAATCAATGTTAAATTAGTTTCTAAAGCTGGTGTTGGTACAATTGCCGCCGGAGTTGCTAAAGCACATGCTGATGTAATTTTGGTTTCAGGCTTTGATGGTGGAACTGGTGCATCACCTTTAACATCTATCCAGCATGCAGGTTTACCATGGGAATTAGGCTTAGCAGAAGCACATCAAACTTTAGTTAAAAATAGATTACGTAACAGAATCGTTTTACAAACTGATGGTCAGTTAAAAACAGGTAGAGATATTGCCATTGCGGCTTTATTAGGTGCCGAAGAATGGGGTGTAGCAACGGCTGCCTTAGTAACCGCGGGTTGTATAATGATGCGTAAGTGTCATTTAAATACTTGCCCGGTTGGTGTGGCAACGCAAGACCCTGAATTAAGAAAGTTATTTAGCGGCGATGCAGACCATGTGGTTAATCTATTCCATTTCCTTGCTGAAGAACTACGTGAGATAATGGCTGAGCTAGGTTTTAGAACGATACATGAAATGGTTGGCCAGGCTGATATTTTAAAAGTGCGTGAATTGCCGGAAGAAGATTGGAAGTTAAAACACTTAGATTTATCTGCAATTCTTTTTAAAGCTGAAGATAACGAACTTCCTTTATACAACACTGAACAGCAAGATCATGGTTTAGAACATGTTTTAGATCATCAATTAATTGCCGCAGCTCAACCTGCAATACAAAATAATGAGCCTGTTTTTGCAAGCTTCAGTGTCAAAAACACCGACCGTTCTTTGGGTACAATGTTATCTAACGAAATATCCAAAGTACATTTAAGCGCAGGCCTGCCTCCAGATACCATCAATTTTAAATTTGTTGGTTCTGCAGGTCAAAGTTTTGGTGCTTTCAATACGCGTGGGGTTACTCTATCATTAGAAGGCGAAGCAAACGATTACGTTGGGAAAGGATTATCAGGCGCTCGCTTAGCCATTTATCCTTTTGCGAATTCAACATTTATACCAGAGCAAAATATAATTATAGGAAATGTTGCGCTTTACGGAGCAACCTCAGGTGAGTTATTTGCAAGAGGAAAAGCAGGCGAACGTTTTGCTGTTCGTAATTCTGGTGCAACTGCGGTTGTAGAAGGTGTAGGCGACCATGGTTGTGAATACATGACGGGCGGAGAAGTTTTAATTCTTGGTGATACCGGAAGCAACTTCGCTGCAGGTATGAGCGGCGGTGTAGCCTGGATATACGATGCAAACAAAACTTTCTCAAGAAAGTGTAATAAAGAAATGGTTGATCTTGACCCATTACAAGCTGAAGATGAAGAGCGAATATTAGCTTTATTAAAAACGCATATCAGACTGACAGATAGTAAGGTTGCGGAATTTATTTTAAGTGATTGGAAAACACAATCGAGTCATTTTGTTAAAGTATTCCCTAAAGAATATAAAGCAGTATTAGCAAAACGTAATCAACAGGTAAAAACACACTAGTCATGGGAAAAGTAACAGGATTTCAAGAATACGATAGAGTTGCGCCCACTAGAGAAGAGGCTTCAACTCGTGTTAAACATTATGGTGAATTTTTAAATGAATTGCCATCATCAGAATTAAACAGACAAGCTGCCCGTTGTATGGATTGCGGCGTTCCATTCTGTCAGTCGGGTTGCCCTTTGGGTAACGTGATACCAGAATTTAATGATGCCGTTTATCAAGGCAAGTGGGAGCAAGCAGCAGATATTTTATTAAGTACAAACAATTTCCCGGAGTTTACCGGAAGAATTTGTCCGGCACCATGCGAATCGGCCTGTGTATTAGGAATAAATCGTCCGCCGGTTTCTATTGAGGAAATTGAAAAACACATTATTGAAATTGCATTCGAAAAAGGCTACATCAAGGCAAAGGCACCATTAATCCGTACAGGTAAAAAAGTTGCAGTTATTGGTTCAGGCCCGGCCGGAATGGCTGCCGCAGCGCAACTAAACAAAGCCGGACATGAGGTTACAGTTTTTGAACGCGATGATGCACCAGGCGGTTTATTGCGTTATGGCATTCCTGATTTTAAGCTTCAAAAAAACGTGGTAGATCGCCGTGTGGATTTGATGAAAGACGAAGGCATCATTTTTAAATGCAATGCAAATGTTGGTGAGAATATAGAAATCAGCACTTTGTTAAGAGATTTTAATGCAATTGTCTTAGCCGGTGGTTCTACTATTCCAAGAGATTTACCTATCCCGGGTAGGGAAGCAAAAGGTGTACATTACGCAATGGATTTCTTAAAACAACAAAACAAACGCGTAGCCAGCAGAGAAGTTTTATCTGAAGATATTATGGCAACAGGCAAAAACGTAATTGTTATTGGTGGTGGTGATACAGGTTCTGATTGTATCGGAACATCAAATCGCCACGGTGCAAAATCGGTAACCCAATTTGAAATTATGCCTATGCCACCACAGGCAAGAACCGAAAATATGCCATGGCCTAATTATGCAATGTTATTGAAAAATACTTCTTCGCATGAGGAAGGTGCCCAAAGAGCCTGGTCGGTAAATACTAAAAACTTTATAGCCGATGAAAACGGAAATCTAAAGGCGCTAAAAGTTGTAGATGTTGAGTGGGAAATTGATGCGAACGGCAGACCCGTAACCTTTAAAGAAGTTGCTGGCAGTGAGAGAGATTTGCCTTGCGAATTGGTTTTACTTGCAATGGGTTTTTTACATCCGCAAAAAGAAGGTTTAATTGAAAAATTAGGTGTAGAATTGGATAACAGAGGAAATGTTAAAGCTTCTGAGCATAACTATCAAACCAATATTGGTAAAATATTTGCCGCTGGTGATGTTCGCCGTGGACAATCGTTAGTAGTATGGGCAATCTCTGAGGGAAGAGAGGCCGCACGTAAAGTAGATGAATACTTAATGGGTAAAACCAAACTACCATCAAAAGATGCCATTGCTTACGCATAATTTAAACTTAAATAATTCAAAATCTGAAAGGCTGCATTTATTGCAGTCTTTTTTGGTTATTGAAAGATTTATCTTGTTGAATTGTTTTATTTCTTACTTTTAAAAGGTCTTCCGACAAGCTCAGGATGACAAGGTGAGTGCAGCAGTGAAGGTTTAAAGAGATAAAGCTAATTTAATAAAGATTTATGCGCAAGTTGTTGCAACGTTTATTGAGTAATTGGGTAATTCGCATGTCGAATAAGTTTGGTTCCAGACCAAATGCAACCAGAATAAATGAAGCATTGACTAAGCTTTATCAAAAAATAAATAGTGGTGATGGCAAAAGAGGACTGATATTTAACGCTGATGGTAATCAGAAATATATTATCTTTTCTGATCAGCATAAAGGAGCAAGAGATTTTGCAGATGATTTTGCCCTTGCTGAGAAAAATTACCTTAAGGCTTTAGAATTCTATAATCAGGAAGGTTTCCATTATTTGAATTTGGGAGATAGTGAAGAACTTTGGGAAAATTTAATGGAATCTGTTATTAAGCACAACCAGAAAACATTTGATTTGGAAAGAAAGTTTATAGAAAGAAATGCTTTCACGAAAATATTTGGCAACCATGATTTGTATTGGGATAATGATCCATTATCATCCTTCAATCTGAACCGTATTTATGGCCAAAGCATTCGGATTTATGAAGGCGCAATTTTACGATTTAATATAGAAGATAAAAATTTAGATATTTTCTTAACCCACGGCCACCAGGGAGATTTGCAGAGTGATGGAAACTGGTTTAGCAAATGGTTTGTTAGCACAATATGGGCGCCTTTTCAATCCTATTTAAAAATTAATCCAAATACGCCAGCTTATGATAATCAGCTTAAAACAGTTCATAACGCGTTGATGTACAATTGGGTAGAAAAGGAAAATAATGTAGCTTTAATTACTGGTCATACCCATCAACCGGTTTTTGCTTCGTTAACACATCTGGAAAGGCTTTACTACAAAATTCAATTTGCTGAGCAGCAAAAAAATGAGGCAGAAACAGCCTTATTAAAAGGTGAACTTAACAAACTCATTGGTAAAGGCGAAGAAATGCCGGCGCTTAAAAAATACAAATCTGCTTATTTTAATACAGGTTGCTGTTGTTTTAACGATGGGGATATTACCGGAATTGAAATCGAAAATGGTTTAGTTAGATTAATAAAATGGTCGTACAAAAACCGAACAGATTCTGAACGGATTGTTTTAGAAGAAATGAAATTAAATGTGCTTGTAAACCTAACTTAATTACCTTAAAGGTATTTCGACATGGAAGGTTGTGCCTTTATCTTTTCCTGCACTTTCTGCCCAAAGTTTTCCTTTATGTAATTCAAAAATTGTTCGGGCAAGTAGTAAACCTAATCCTTCTGAACTTTGAAGTTGTTTTGGGGAATTATTAAAATTCGCAAATTTTATAAAAAGCTTTTCTAAATCGCCTTCTTCAATACCAACGCCTTTATCTATAATTGAAATATTAAGAATATTTTCTGAAAGTGAACAAATTAAATGAATTTCTGCTCCCGAGTTCGAAAACTTGATGGCGTTTTTAATCAGGGCTTCAATAGCCAAATATAATTTTTCTTCATCGCCATAAACTTCTATAACTTCAGGTGCATCTATTTTTAATAGTAAAATTCTTTTATTCAGTCTTTCTCCAAAATCATTTGAAATTTTATTCAGTAAACTTTTAAAATCAACCTTTCCTTTTTGAAGTTTTACCGCTGCATTTTCGCTTCTTGCCGTACTTACAATATGGTTTAAGCTTTCTACAATGTTCTTCGATTGTGCGTTTATTTTTCCCGCAATCATTTTGCTACGCTCATCCAAGCCAGGCATTCTGCCAATCAACTCAGATTGAAGGGAAATGGTAGTCATTGGATTTTTTAAATCATGCACAAGCATATTCACTCGGTTATCCTGTGTGCGCATTGTCGTACGCATGGCAAATCTGTTTTCTAATTTATCGATAACCAAACCGGCAAGCATTTTAAGCATCTCAATTTGTTTTTGAGTAGGCTCAATTTTCTGGTGGCTAGTTACATGTATTGTACCCACTATAAAGCCTTCAGGCGTAATTAATGGCGCAGCAATAAAAAATGGAACTAAAATATTATCCTTAACTATTGTTACATCAGTGTTCTGAATTACTTTTCTACAAAGTTCATCTACATTATCAAATTTTTGTGAAGCTGAGGCTTTGTAAAAAACGTTTTCTTCATCAACAAAAGAAATGGCTGCATTTTCACTTTCAAAAATATTGGCAGCTAAATTTGCTATTGTATTAAAAGCTAATTCTGGTTTCGTATCTAAAATCTCGTAACGAGCTAACTTTTTCAAGCGATTATTTTCTTTATTCAGTACGTTAGTTTCAGAAATTTCAGTTTCAGACATATAAATAGAATATTTTAAAAATTTTAAAGTTAAATATTATTATCACATTGTGATTATTTATTATTAGAACCACATTATCAGCAAAACAAATGAAACAATTATAGCTAAAAATTAGTTACTAAATATTGTAGAAATAGATGAAGATTTTGTCTTAATTTATCGCTAATAAACACATAAAAATGAGATTACACATAGAACGAAAACCGGTTAAAGTTAACCCTGATACAAAAAGAGTAATTGCCCGTTTCTTTTTTAACGGAGAAGAACGAGCTTTGGAAGTCATTAAAAAAGTGCTGCAGTTTTCTGATGAGAAAGTTTTTTCTTTAGTGTCGCCAATATTGCAAGAGTATTCTAAAAGGCACAGAAATATTACTAAAATACTAAACAGGCATTGTAAAAAGCTTAAAAAACAGCTTACCGCCTTAAACGTAGATTTAGAAGATTTACATCCTTACACCAAGTTATTAATCGGAGCTTACTTTACACATGAATATTCAATCGAATCGGCAGCTTTTTTTAATCCAAGTATTATAGATGATCCTGACCAAACTGATTTAGTAGAAGGTGAAAAACGTGTTATAATCAGCTTCAGGGCTGTAGGTGAAGGACATATATCTTCTATTGTTTTCAGACGTGCTTTAATTGATGCGAAAAATAACATATCTGTTTTACCGGTAGGTAATTATGTTGATGAAGCTGAAGTAATTCGCAATGCAATTTACGTTAAAAAAATGTTCTTGAAAAAGGCTGCTTATGCACAAATCGACCCTTCGGTTTTGGAAGAAATGGAAAGCAAGCTCGACGATAAATTTGAGTACACCAGTTTGAGTAACATCATCAAAGATTCAAAAATTTTACATCAGGATAATCAGAACAGACTTATAGAGTACGATAAAGTGCTTTGGCTCTCTGATACTTACCATACCATCAGCTTTTCGAAAGATACCGATTTATCTGACAGGGTAATTTTCCCGATTTCTGAATTTGAAAGAAAAGGAATTGAAGATGCCAGATTTGTAAAATTTATTAAAGATGATGGAAAAGTGGTTTATTATGCTACTTATACAGCTTTTGATGGTTCTTTAATTATACCAAAACTGGTTCAAACCGAAGATTTTTACGAGTTTAAGGTAATTCCTTTGTATGGCGATGGTGCACAGAACAAAAATTTAGCCTTATTTCCTAGGAAAATTAAAGGCAAATATGTGATGATGAGTAGGATAGACGGATGGAATAATTATCTGATGTTTTCAGACAAGATTAACGTATGGGAAAATCCAATTTTATTAAAACAGCCACGTTACGATTGGGATTTGGTGCAGGTAGGTAACTGTGGTTCGCCCATAGAAACAGATAAAGGGTGGCTTTTAATGACACATGGTGTAGGGCCAATGCGTAGATATTGCATTGGTGTTAGATTGCTTGATTTAGAAGATCCGACAAAAGAAATTGGCCATTTAAAAGAACCATTAATTATTCCTAACGGAGATGAACGCGAAGGTTATGTACCTAATGTAGTGTATTCTTGCGGTTCAATTATCAGCAATGGCGAATTGATTATTCCTTACGGATTATCAGATTACAGCTCAACCTTTGCAACGGTTAATTTAGAATTGCTTTTGAACAAATTGTTGGAGAATAATGCAGAAGAATAATCATAGGGTAATAAATAGTTTTTTTTCTTAAAATTTGTGTAAGTATTAGTTCTCCGATACTTTCCTGTTCATTGCAAAGTTCAGAATAACATTGTGCAAAAAGTCTTAACCGTACTTATGAGCATAAAAAACTTCTTAAAACAAAAAGCCGGATTTTTTTAAAATCCGGCTTTTTGCATTCAAAATATATTCATTAACAAACTTTCTCTGCATCAACTAAAGGAGAGGAAAGGGTTTGAAATTCAATCTCTGCGGCCTTTAGCACCGTTAAGTGAGATATGAAATAAGCTAAAGTACTTTCAGCGCCCTGGTTTCTGTTTACACTATTAAATTGCAGACCATCTGCACAACCATGTGTTTCAAAATCATACAAAGGAATATGTAGGCTGTTTCTACCTAAAAACCACTCATAGCTGATGTGCATCAAATTCAAATATTTATTATCACGTGTAATTTCAAAGGCTTTGTGATAGAGTAAAACCATCGCCATCGTTTCTAATGCCTGCTGATCGTAAACCGGGTTTTTGCCATGTTTCTTCATCCAACCAGCATTTCCAACCGGATTTAAGTATCCGTTTTCAAAAGAAAAACTATTTAGAAATTCTATTGATTCCATCGCAATCTCTAAAGATTCTAAATTTCCGGTTACCTCGTAATGACTTAATAAGGCCAATGGCAAAATCGCATTATCGTAGGTTAAAATATCTTCAAACCAATGCCATTTGTCTTCTTTATTTTTACGGTAAGCATCAACCAGAACAGCTGATAAACGATTTATTTCCTCAATTAAAAGTTCATCACCATCGTGTGCCTTTAGATAATAGCTTACCCCAATAATTGTATTTGCTATAGAACGGATATATTTTAAATCTTTAAAGTGCCGAACAGAATTTGAGAAAAGCTCACGTCCAAATTCCCGGTATGAATTATTTGGTGCTGCACAAATTAAATAACCTAACGACCAAACCGTTCTTCCAAAAGAATCTTCAGAGCCAACTTCATCTAAATAATTCCTGTTGAAACTTAGGAAATTTCTAAAATTACCGTCTTCCAATTGCATGTATTGAATAAAACTCAAATACACAGGCATCAGCTTCAATGCTTTTTTATTTTTATCTTGTTCGTAAGCTAATAGTACCAATATCAAAGCCCTGGCGTTATCATCAATGCAATAACCTTCTTTTAAATTCGGTATTCCAAATTTTGCGTGTTGAATTATGCCTGTATCGTCTGTTAGCAATTCGATATGGCTCAAATTTAAGGCAGGCATACGTTCAACATCAATTATCGGCGGTATTTCTCTCTTAGGTTTTGATACTGAGCTAATCGCTTCATTTAAAGTATTGATATAAGTATTTCCAATTTCAGGCCATCTCAATTTTAAACCGTAACGGTATGCATTCTCTTTAAGTTTTATATGATTTTGCTCATTTTCTAATAAATCATTTACAATTGTTGCCAATTGTTCATCGTTTTTAAAATCAAAAATCTTTCCTCTATCATCCGCAAGCAACTCTTGTGCATGCCAGTATGGTGTGGAGATAACTGCGGCACCTGCACCAACGGCATAAGATAATGTTCCACTTGTTATTTGTGCCTCATTTAAGTAAGGGGTAATGTATAAATAGCAAGCTGTTAAATATTGATGTAATTCAGACTCTGATACAAACTTATTTACAAAGGCGATATTATTCTCTACGCCAAGTTTCTTCGCTAAATATTTTAAGCTATCGCGATATTCTTCACCGTTATGTTTTACAACACCCGGATGGGTATTACCTAAAATTACATATAATACTTCAGGGCGTTTTTTTACAATAGATGGTAAAGCTTTTACAACGGTTTCTAACCCTTTATTTCTGCTGATTAAACCAAACGTAAATAACACCTTTCTACCTTTAAATAAATCAGTTTGTAGCAACTCATTATCCACTGATGGCTCCAAATCAGGTACGCCATGCTCGATAAGCTGTATGTGAGTAGAAGGAATTTGGTAAATGCTTGTTAAAAATAAAACTGCTTTTTTGCTCATTACCACAATTTTAGCTGCTTTAGCTGCAATTTCTTTAATTATGGTTTGTTGCATAAAATTCGGTTCTTTTAACACCGTATGCAATACCGTAATAAATGGCTTTTTTAAATTATTTATTAAGGATAATAAGAATACACCGCTTTCTCCTCCAAAAATTCCAAATTCATGTTCAATTATACAGGCATCAACCTCACTGTTGTTGATGAAATTGGCAGCTTCTAAATAGTCGTGTTGGTTTTGCTGACGAATTACAAACTTAACTTCTTGCGGATACTGATGTTCATTTAAATCATCAGATTCGTTCATTGCAACAATAAAACTTTTGTCGGCTTCGTAGGCAGTATTAAGCGCCAAAGCATTAACAAGGTTTTGATTAAAAGTGGCTAGACCGCATTCGCGAGGTGGGTAAGTTGATATATAAGCAATTTTCATAATTTCAAAGGAATAGATACTTAAATAACATGATATGCCATAAATAGTTTGCCTGTAAAGAAATATGACATTTCTAATCGAAAACAATATGATTTATTAGCATGTTTCTTAATAAAACAAAAAATATGAGATCAATTTGGAAAGGATCAATTGGATTTGGACTTGTAAATATTCCGGTAAAGTTGTTTTCTGGTGTACAAAGCAGCAATCTGGATTTAGATATGCTTGATGAACGCGATCAGGCTAAAATTAAATATTTAAGGGTTAATGAAAATACCCATAAAGAAGTACCTTTTGAAAAAATTGTAAAAGGGCATTTTCTAAAAGACAGATATATTATTTTGGATAAGCATGACTTTGAGGAAGCCGCTCCGGAAAAAACAAAAATCATCGAGCTTGAAAATTTTGTAGATATAAAAGAAATCAATCCTATTTATTATGAAACCTCGTATTATACCGAGCCAGAAAAGCAAGGCAGAAAAGCTTATGCTTTACTGCTTAAAGCGTTAGAAAAGTCGGGAAAAGCAGGCGTTGCAAGGTTCGTATTACGTAACAATGAAAATCTGTGTGTTATTCATCCAATGGATGGCGTTATTGTGATCACCAAAATTCGCTTTGAGGAAGAAATCCGAAGTTTAGCAGAAGTAACCAAGGTTACAGATATTACCATCACTAAAAAAGAAATGGATGTGGGTTTAGCATTGATTAAGCAATATTCGAGCAAGTTCGATTTAAGCTCATTTAAGGATGAATATCACAATGAACTGCTAAAGATCATTAAAGCTAAAGCCAAAGGAAAGCGTGCAACCGTTAAGAAGATGAAACCGCAGAAAGCAAGTAGCGATGATCTATATGAACAACTTATGCAGAGTTTAGGCTCGAAAAAAGGGGCTTAATTTGAGTACTCTGAATTTAAAAATGGGTTTAGCATTCTATTTTGCTAAACCCATTTTTTTTATTTAAAAGCAGTTTTTAATTGTTCGGCAGCGTAAGCCTGAGCTTGTTTTGCTTCCGGAACAACCAGCGCCATTCCAAAAAATTCGTGGGTTACGCCTTCATAATTTCTACTGTTTACTTTTACGCCTGCGGCTGATAATTTATTGGCAAGCATTGTACCATCATCATGTAAAGGATCTATTT
The DNA here is from genome assembly GCF_920984665.1 of Pedobacter sp. Leaf170. Taxonomy (GTDB): domain Bacteria; phylum Bacteroidota; class Bacteroidia; order Sphingobacteriales; family Sphingobacteriaceae; genus Pedobacter. The sequence goes on along the minus strand of NZ_CAKLBP010000007.1, from coordinate 295,491 downwards.
CTGCCGTAATAATTGTTGTTGGCGGCAAACCTTGCAATTTCGCATTTACTAATGAGATTTGAGGATTCTGAGCCTCATCCATATTATTTAGATATTTTTCCGTAAACCAAGTCATCATTGCCTTATTTAACGGCTTTGCATCAGCATACATTTTATACGATTCGGTTTCCATGTTCGCCTGTGCAATTGGGTAAACCAAAACCTGATGAACCGGAATCATTATTTTTTTATCGCGTGCCATTATAGAAACGTTTGCAGCCAGATTACCACCTGCACTTTCGCCCACAACAGCAATTTTAGCCGGATCGCCTTTTAAACTGGCCGCATTTTTAACAACCCATTCATAAGCAGCAAAAGCATCCTGGTGTGCCGCAGGAAATTTATTTTCGGGTGCCAGTCTGTAAGCTACAGAAACCACAACTGCATTAACCTGTTCTGCCAATGCCTGTGCTGATGCATTATACACATCAAGGTTTGCAATTACAAAACCACCCCCGTGATAGTAAACTATAACCGGATATGGTCCTTTTGCCTCTTTCGGTGTGTAAATTCTTAAATGAATTTTGGCGCCATTTGCATCAATATCTTTTCCAACCGTGTCTACCATTGGTGCAGGAATTTCTATTTTATTCGCCGAAACTAAGTCCATAACAGCATCTGTTGGTGTATGATTTTTACGGGCATCAACAGCGCTCAATGTTTCTAGCGGCTTATCGCCATAGCTTACCAGTTTCTCAATAACCGCCTGCATTTCAGGTTTAATGGTTTTTCCCCATTCTGGCGGCGGACCAGCAGGTTTTAAAGATGAAACAGCATTTGAATCTGTTGTTAAGGAATCGGTTGTGTTCGATTTATTTGAGTCGCTATTACATGCAGATATCGTAATCGCCAGTGCTACAATGGCAGTTGGAATCTTTAATAAATTGATTTTCATAGATTTAATTTCTTCGTTTAAATTTTGATTTATAACATCATCTATCAGATAACTGTTTTATAAGATTCACAACCTTTTAGAATTTGTTTAAAATCCAAACTTCTTTCAATACATAATGTTCTAATATTATAAAATTGAAGAATGCTAGCAGAAATAACGGGTTTACAGGATAATATTTTCGGCGTTAGAGCCACAGGTGAAGTAACAAGCGAGGATATAAAAACTGTTTTATTACCCGGGTTGGCAAGAACAGTGGAAAAATTTGGCGAAATAAGGTATTTACTGATTTTAGAGACCGATGTGAAAAACTTCACTGCTGGAGCTTGGATTCAGGATGCTAAACCCGGGTTAGAAAATTTCACAAAGTGGAAAAAAATTGCAGTGCTTAGTCACGAAAAAGGAGTGGAGTGGTTTACAAATGTTTTTACAATTGCAACACCAGGAAGTTCAAAAGGATTTAAGCCAGATGAAGTTGAAGCCGCATAAGAATGGCTAAAAGTTTAATTGTGTAAAGGAAAATTAATTATGAAAAATTCGAAAACATCAGCAGAAAAAAGCAAAGCAACTGCACCAAAAGAATCAAAAGCAAAAGGAGCAGGCGATAAAGTAACCTCGGCAAAGGATGCAGAAAAGGTTAGTGTAGAGAAAACATCTAAAGAAAAATCTAAGAAAAAATAATTGTAGATATATAAAATAGCTGAAATCGATTATTGCCTAAGCTTTAGATTTTTTTAAAAGTGCATAAATTTTATCCATCAGCTCATCAATATTAAAAGGCTTTGCCATAAAATCATCTGCAGCAATATCATCAAGCATATAGTTTGTCGAGTTATATCTTGCCGAAATCATTAAAACAGGAATATGTTTGGTTTCTGGATTTTGTTTTAATTCTTTCAATAAAACCCTGCCATCAATATCCGGAAGCATTATGTCCATAATGATAACATCAGGTAAAAAATCATGAACATGTTTAATAAAGTCGGCACCTTTATTTAAACCTTCAACATCAAAAGCTTCGCTTTCAAGTATTAGGGTAATTACATCTAAAATTGCATGGTTGTCTTCTACAACCAAAATGTGTTTTTTTGCCAACGGGATGAACTTTTAATTTTGAACAAATATATAATAAAAAATAAACCGCAAAACTGAAATGAAAAATTTTAAATCTATTTAAAGTACAGGAGTTTGTAAAGCCGATAAATCTGATACTTTTGTATACAAATATTTTTATGAATAATTTCTCAGTAGATTTAACCAATTGTGACAAAGAGCCAATTCACATTCCCGGCAAAGTGCAATCACATGGCTTTCTTGTTGCGGTAAAAAAAGCTAATCATACTATATCATATATTAGTGAAAATGCTGAAACTTTTTTGGGTGAATCTGCTAAAAACTTTCTGAACAAATCTGTAAGCATTTTAAATAGTTTTTTCACCCAAAATGAGATTCAATTTGATATTGAAGATTTATTGAGGCTTGGAGTGATAAGAAAGAGTTTTCATGCTATAAGTCCACATCCAACTGCTATAGGCGTTAAGCCTTACTACCTAATAATTTCTGAATCGGTAGATAATTGGTTATTGGAGTTTGAACCGGTAACATTACAATACGATCTTCAAAGTGCTATTGGCCGTTCTGCATCAGCTATGCTGCAAGGGAAAACAGTTGCTGCACTTTTAAAAGGCGCCGCTATTGAGGTTAAAAAGCTCATCGATTACGATAGAGTAATGGTTTACAAATTTCAGGAAGAAGGGCATGGTGAAGTGGTTGCCGAAGAGCTGGAATCAAAATTAGAGCCTTTTTTTGGTTTGCACTACCCGGCATCAGATATTCCTAAACAAGCAAGAGAATTATATAAACTTAATTTAACCCGTTTAATTGCTGATGTAAACGCAGAGGATGCTAAAATTATTACTTTTGAAGAAGACAAACCACTAGATTTAACCAATGGTGTTTTAAGAGCCGTTTCGCCAATTCATATTCAATACTTAAAAAATATGGGTGTGCATTCTAGCTTTAGCATATCACTTATTTGTAAAGGAGAACTTTGGGGCTTAATCGCATGTCATAATTACAGTGCTAAATTTATCGATTATAAAGCAAGAGAAGGCTCTAAATTAATCGGTGAAATCCTTTCTTCGGCTTTAGAATATCGCCAGGGCGAGGAAGACTCTGAAATTATTGAAAAATTTAAAGATACTGCTACCATATTAACAGAGCATTTATCAAGAGATAAATATTTAATAGATGCATTAGCGGGTCATAAAAAATCACTTTTCGATATCACGCTAGGAACAGGTGTAGCCATAATTTTTGAAAATAAATTAAAAACCTTAGGCAATGTTCCTGCTGATGAAGATATATGGGAATTAGCAGAGTGGTTGAAGAGCATTAATGAAGAATCCATTTATTATACACATCGATTACCTGAAATTTTTCATCCTGCTAAAAAATACAAAAATTTAGGTTCGGGTATTTTGGCGTGTAACTTAAGTAAAGATTTAAACGAAATGATAATCTGGTTTAAACCAGAACAAATTACCACAGTTCAATGGGCGGGTAACCCAGAAAAACCAACAGAAATATTGCCTGATGGCTTAGAAGGTTTATCTCCAAGAAAATCTTTTGAGAAATGGTCTCAGGTTGTTAATAACACTTCCGAAAAATGGCTTGCAGAAGAAATTGCATCTGTTCTTCGCATTCGCGAGGTTATTATTACCGATGTAAATAAAAAGGCTAACGAAATCAGATTGTTAAATGAAAAGCTACAGGCAGCTTATGATGAGTTGGATACCTTTAGCTATACAATTTCTCACGATTTAAGAACACCTCTTACCTCTGTAAAAACCTATACCGAATTATTGCTTAAAAATAAAAGTATTGATGAAGGCGGCAGAAAGATGCTGGAAAGGATATTAACAGGTGCCAACAAAATGAATTTCTTAATCAAAGAGATACTAAATTTAGCGAGGGTTGGCCGCTCTGAAATTGATTTTGAAGTGGTTGATATGGAATCTTTAATTAAAGAAATTACCCATGAAGTGTGGAATGCTTTTAAAGCAGACAATGCCGAACTAATTTTAGGGCAATTAACAGATTTAAAGGGAGATAAAACATTCATTGCGCAAGCATTTACAAATCTGATTAGTAATGCGGTTAAATATTCATCTAAAGCAACAAAACCAAAAATCGAGGTATCTTCATATATAGATGGAGATGAGATAATTTATACAATTACCGATAATGGTATAGGAATTGATAATCGTTATTACGATAGGGTTTTTGAGCTTTTTAAGCGCATGGACAACGTTAAAGAGATAGATGGAACTGGAGTAGGCTTGGCTATTGTAAAAAGAGTTGTAGAAAAACATAATGGCAGAGTTTGGTTTGATAGTAAACTAAATGAAGGTTCTACATTTTACGTAGCTTTTAAAAAATAATAAGATGAAAACGCCCGATATATTTTACGTAGAAGACGATGTGGACTATGCATTTTTTATGCAGAGTGCAATTCAGGAAGTGAAAGACAGTTTAAACTTAACGATTGTTGAGGATGGAACAGAAGCGCTTCGAAAACTTCAAAACTTTGCCGATACTAAAACAAAACCCAAGCTGATATTGCTGGATTTAAACTTACCAGGCTTATCTGGTTTAGATTTACTTAAATTTATCCGAGATATTCCTTATTTAAAGTCTGTACCGGTAATATTGTTTTCTACCTCTGATAATCCTGATGATATTAAAGCATCAATAGAGTTTGGAGCTAATGCTTACTTAACTAAACCAAACGGATACGACAATTTGGTACAATGTGTACATTCGGTACACGATTTCTGGTTTAACCAGCATTTACGCTTAAATTAATTTTTACTTATATAGATTGAAGATTCGGTTTACGCCGAATCTTTTCTTTTTTACAACCATCGATATTTTAAATCACAATGATTGCCAATTTATTAAGAAATCAAACCGGAGATAAACACCAACAGTTAGAATCATTAATGTTTGTTAATGATATTATGAACAAAACTTTAAGCATCGAAAATTATAAAAAGTTGCTTACCATTAATTACATCATCCATCAAAAATTAGAACATAGCTTGGCAAATATGTTAGATGACAGCATTGCAAGCCAGCTCGATATGAAAAATAGATTGAAGCTTGAATCATTACAAAAGGATTTGACTTATTGGAACATTGATGTTTTAACCTTACCTCCATTAAATTTTGAATTGTATTTGCCAGCGCCCAATAATGCTGAAGTTTTAGGTGCGCTTTATGTACTAGAAGGCGCCACATTAGGCGGAAACGTGATTAAGAAGCATATTTTAGCCAATTCTAACTTTGAAGGCAAAGAAGCTGGTTTAAATTATTATGGTGTTTATGGTGATGATTTAAGCGCAAAATGGAAAACTTTTGTTGCTGTGTTAAATGAAACGGTGCAGGAGCAAGACTACGATAGAACCATTAATAGCGCCAATAAAACCTTTGAAAATCTGATAAAATTATCCAAACAGATGAACTGGAATACACCTGTTTTTTTAGGTTGAAAATCCAAAATATACCCTCATTATATTGCAAAGGCATGTTAGGGCTTTTCAAAATGTGCAAAACTTCTTTCAAATTTATATTTGCATTCTCTTGTTAATTCGAGGTAAATATGTATTATTGATGAAATAAATTTTTTAAACCTTAAAAACATCAATTAGCGATGGAAAAATTCTCAAAAGTTAAAGCTGCTGTAGCTGCAATAGAAGCAGATGTAGAAAAATTTTATAACGCTGGCAATGCAGCTGCTGGTACTCGTGTGCGTAAAGCAATGCAAGATCTTAAAGTTTTAGCACAAGAAATCCGTGCAGAAGTAACTGACAAGAAAAACTCTGGAAAATAATAATTTCGCGAGTACAAATAAAAAGGTCCCGACTATAAATCGGGACCTTTTTGCTTTTGTACCATTTCCATAAGGGTAATGGTGAATGTCTGTTAGCATAGTCAATTCACTATTATTCAATCCCGACATCAAATCTAACCTGAATAATTTTCTTGTACATTTATTTTGATCTACTAATGGATGCAGATTGCTCAATTCAGCTCAAATTATCATTTATTTGGCTATACGAGGCATCAAAATATAATTTTGTTTGCTATTATTAATAATTGAATATCAGCTATTTAGATTTATATTGCTCAAGTAAATAATTATATAGCTGAGCTTTAATTGCTGTATTTGGGCTTTAAATTCAAAATAAAATTCTGTTTAATAATTTTATGTACTGTAAATCAATTTGTTACATACTAATATTGATGTCTTTTATAAGCTAATCCAAAATCAATGCGCATCGTTTTAAAGCGCTCAATCACGGTAGCTATAAACTCTTCATCTAAGATTTCAAACACATCATTTACGCCACCCCCACTTAAGTCTAACTCTGCTAATTTATAGCTTTGTTCAAATGTGCCCTGTTCAAATTTCACTATGAACTTTTGGTTCATCGAAAAAATTGATATTTTACATTCCGGGTGCGGAAGTTCTGCTACAACTCTCATGGTTTTATATTGTTTAAATAAATTTATTGTGTTTTTAAAGAGATATGGATTGTCTGTTTAGGCTCCCTGTACATTGTATTATTGCGAAACGAGCAAATAATTCTTCCGAATACCATTTCCGTTGCCTGGTTAATTTTATAACGTCTGAGTGGTCGACAGATTTATAGGCATAATTTTTCATCGCCTCTACATTCTCCCAAATAGAAAAAGTTGCCTGATCTAAATAAGGGTTTTCACCAACGCCGGCAGATATTATAAATCCTTCTGCTTTGCGCATTTCTTTTGCAGCTCTAGAAATGTTGTCTCTAAATTCTTTACGCTTATTTAATTTAATGGCGGCTCTTGTAATTACTGCCACTTTTCCAGATTTATTTTCATTAGATTTTTCAATCTTAAATGGCTGTTTTCCTGACCATAAACCATGTGATGTTAAAGGTTTAAGTAATACAGTAAATTCTTCAATACCAAACATGCGAAACCATTTAATTGGGAATGAATGTTTGTAGAAGTCATCGCAATCTGCTTTATTCTCCCACGCTGTCAATATTGCCCAATGCTTAAAATCCGGACCTAAATCTACTTGTGCATCTTTTCCGGCACCCATCAATTTCCAGAATGAGCACTTTCTATTTAGTATTAATGGTAGCCTCAAAATAGCCATTCCTATAAAAGCGAATGGTATTGTTATGGGTTTAAACTTTGTTATGGTTAATGCTACAATCATTTATTAATCATTAATTCATTCAAAACTAATCAAATTATAAGTCCATGTTTTCAAATTTTTGTCATTATCAAAGTGAAATCTTAAAAACATGGTTATCATGATTAACTTTGCTTGCATTATGGCAGAAGATTTAACTATTGATAGAAACAAAACAAAGGCAGAACAATATGAATCATTAATCCCTCAAATTATGGCATTGCTTGATGGGGAAGAAGATTTCGTTGCGAATATGGCTAATGTATCAGCAGCACTTAAAGAGCAGTTTAACTGGTTTTGGGTAGGTTTTTATCTTGTAAAGAATGATGAATTAGTTTTGGGTCCATTTCAAGGTCCGGTTGCTTGTACCCGCATTAAAAAAGGCAAAGGTGTTTGTGGCGCTTCATGGGCACAATCCAAAACGCTTATTGTACCAAATGTTGATGAATTTCCTGGTCATATTGCGTGTGCAACTGCATCTAAATCAGAAATCGTTTTGCCATTGATAAAGGATGGTGAAGTAATTGGTGTGCTTGATGTAGATAGTGAATACTTAAATCATTATGATAATATTGATAGTGTTTATTTACAGCAGGTTATATCAATTTTATTAAAGTAATAAGTTAATTATTTTGAAGCTAAAAGCCGAATATTATTTAAATTCTGATGCAATTTTTCTGGCAAAGGATTTATTAGGAAAGGTGCTCTATACCAACATTGATAATGAATTAACTGCTGGCATTATTGTCGAAACTGAAGCTTATTTTGGTGTTAAAGATAAAGCTTCACATGCTTATGGAGGCAGAAGAACCGGCAGAACAGAAACGATGTATAGCGAAGGTGGTGTTGCTTATGTTTATCTCTGTTATGGTATGCACCATCTTTTTAATGTTGTAAGCGCTGCCAAAGATGAACCGCATGCGATTTTGATAAGGGCGATTGAGCCAATTCTTGGAATTGATATCATTGAGCAAAGGCGTAACATGTTACTTTCAAAACCAGCAATTTCATCCGGACCAGGTTCGGCGGCAAAGGCTTTGGGTATTGATAAAACTTTTAATGCTAAAAACTTAACAGGTGATGAAATCTGGATAGAGGATTATGGTATAAAATATGAGGACATTGAAATAGCTGCTACGCCTCGTGTTGGGATTGCTTATGCAAAGGAACATGCTCTATTACCCTGGCGTTTTTTTGTTAAAGGAAATAAATATGTTAGTAAACCAAATAAGGTTTAAACTAAAACATTTCTAACATACCGCTGTTTTTCATCTATATAAAATTAAGCTATGAAAAACGAGAAAAATATATCAATTCTAAAAGAAATGGCTGAAAGTGTAAGAACATGTATGTTTACTACAGTTTCAACTAAGGATGAATTCGGTAGTCGCCCAATGGGTACTGCAAAAATTGAAGAAGATGGAAGTATTTGGTTTTTTACCAATGAATATTCATTAAAATCGAAAGAAATTTCAAAAGATAATAATGTTCTGCTTGCTTATAGTGAGCCGTCTAAAAACACTTATCTAACTGTAAAGGGGAAGGCAGAATTAGTAGATGATAAAGTTAGAAAAGAAGCTTATTTTAATCCATTTGTTAAAGCATGGTTTCCTGATGGCGTTGAAGACCCAAGATTGATTTTGATAAAAGTTACACCAGAAGAAGCAGAATACTGGGATTCATCATCATCAAAAATTGTAGTTTTATTTAGCATATTAAAGGCTGTTGTTACTGGCGATACACCAGATATTGGCAAACACGACACGATAAAATTTTAACAATTATCAAAACAGATTGAAGCAGGATTGGAAACAATGCCTGCTTTTTTTGTAATATTGAGGCAATGAATTTTGAAAATAATTTAGCTTTCGCAAAGCACTTGGATGAAACAGATTCTTTAAAAGAATTTAGGTCTGAATTTCTATTTCCAAATCATAAAAATGGAGAGTTTATATATCTGTGCGGCAATTCTTTAGGTTTGCAACCTAAAGTAGCAAGAGAGGTTTTAAATCGTCAGCTAGATAATTGGGCAAACTATGCTGTAGAGGGCTGGTTTGATGGTGAGGAACCTTGGATGTTTTACCATAAAGCGCTTAAAAATTTGATGGCCCCGATTGTTGGGGCATCACCAATGGAGGTTTGTCCGATGAATACGCTAACGGTAAACCTTCATTTATTGATGGTGAGTTTTTATCAACCAAAAGGCAAACGCTTTAAAATTATAATGGAAGGTGGTGCTTTTCCTTCCGATCAATATGCCATTGAAAGTCAGGTTAAGTTTCATGGCTTTAATCCAAATGAAGCAATTATAGAGGTATTTCCAAGGGAAGGCGAAGAAATTTTAAGGAATGAAGATATTGTTGCTAAAATCAAAGAAAATGGCGAGGAAATAGCCTTAGTCCTTTTTGGAGGAATTAATTATTATACCGGCCAATGGTATGATATGGAGAAAATCACTACGGCTGGTCACGATGTTGGTGCAATTGTGGGCTGGGATTTAGCCCATGCTGCAGGTAATGTGCCGTTACAGTTGCACAATTGGGATGTAGATTTTGCATGCTGGTGTTCATATAAATATCAAAATTCTGGTCCTGGTGGAATTAGTGGCATTTTCGTCCATCAAAAACATCATAACAATACCAGCCTGAATCGCTTTGCGGGATGGTGGGGTTATCAGGAAAGTAAACGTTTTAAAATGGAAAAGGGCTTTGTTGCGGAAGCAGGTGCAGATGGTTGGCAGGTGAGTTGTACGCAGGTAATGCCAATGGCGCTTTACCACGCGTCGCTACAAATTTTTGATAAAGCCGGCAATGTAGAAGCGCTTAGGAATAAAAGTATAAGTTTAACTGGATATTTAGAATTTATTATCAATCAGGTTAATAAAGAAATTAATTTGTTGCAGTTTAAAATAATTACACCTAAAAACCCCATAGATAGAGGATCGCAACTTTCTATCATCGCAGCGCAAAAAGGAAAAGAGATTTTTGATGGTTTGATTGATTTCGGGGTGCTTGGAGATTGGCGTGAGCCAAACGTGATACGCTTAAGTCCGATTCCCTTGTATAATTCTTTTGAAGATATTTATTTAACCGGACAAGCGTTATTAAAAGTATGCAAACAAGTTTTAAACATTAACATAAGCTAAATGATTAATTATAATCCTAAAGATTGGTTTACTTTCATATTTAATGTTCATAAGGCTGATACCATCCGGAAATTATGGCCGCTGATGTTAAGCGTTTCAATTTTCTCGGCATTAGTGGCTTTCTTGGAATTGAATGTTTTTAAACTTTCTAAAAGTGATTATGTAAGTAATATCGGCATGATGCACAGTTTACTTGGCTTTGTAATATCGATGCTACTGGTATTTAGAACAAATACATCTTACGACAGGTGGTGGGATGGCAGGAAGCTTTTAGGAAACTTAACCAATGTTAGCCGAAACTTTTCAATGAAAATTAAGGCTTTAAATCTATCCAACGATGACGTTCGTTTCTTTGAATATGGTATTCCAAAATATGCCTTTGCTTTAAAAGAACATTTACGTGAGAAACAATATTTTGGTAAAAACAGTTTTTTGATAGAGGTTGAAGCCGGTAAACATATCCCCAATCAAATTGCGAGCAGTATGATTTCCAGATTGTACGCTTTAACGGCAAGCCAGCAAATCTCTCAAGAGCAATTAATCGTGTTAACAAATGACGTGAACCAATTTACTGATATTTGTGGCGGCTGTGAACGAATAAAAAATACACCGATTCCATTTTCTTATAGTGCCTTCATAAAGAAATTCATTTTTATTTATGTGCTTACCATACCAATTGGTTGGGTTTTCAGTTTAGGCTATTACCTGGTATTAATCGTTCCCTTTATTCTTTATGTATTAGCGAGTTTAGAGCTGATAGCTGAGGAAATTGAGAATCCATTTGGAGAGGATGCAAACGACTTACCGGTTGATCAGATTTGTGACAATATCGAAAAGCACGTGGAGGAAATATTAGGTAAATGATAAAAGTTGCCTGGCATCCGCTGTATGCACATCCACTGCCCGAAGGGCATCGTTTCCCGATGCTTAAATATGAATTAATTCCCGGACAACTTTTGCACGAAGGTACAATCTCTGAAGAAAACATTTTTCATCCGGAGCCTTTGGCTGAAGAACATGTACTTCTTACGCATGATGTTTCTTATTGGAAACATTTGAAAAATTTGACGCTTCCTGCTAAAGAACAAAGAAGAATAGGTTTTCCGCTTAATGCTCAGCTAATTGAACGCGAATTACGGATTGCCCAAGGAACAATAGATGGGGCACAATTTGCAATGGCTAATGGAATTGCATTTAATGTTGCAGGTGGAACGCATCATGCAGGTAGCAATTGGGGAGAAGGATTTTGTATGCTTAACGACCAAGCTATTGCTGTTAACTATTTATTAAATAAGAAATTAGCTTATCGCATATTAATTATTGATTTAGATGTTCATCAAGGTAACGGCACAGCAGAAATTTTTCAAAATCATCCAAAAGTTTATACTTTTTCCATGCATGGCGATAAAAATTTTCCGTTTAGAAAAGAGCTATCAAACTTAGATGTTGCATTAAACGATGGTATTGGAGATGATGAATATCTTTCCATAATGCTTAGTAATTTAGAAAAGGCATTTCTGGAAGCTAAACCAGATTTTGTATTTTACTTATCAGGTGTTGATGTTTTAGCCACCGATAAGTTAGGGAAACTTTCGCTAAGCAAAATGGCCTGTAAGGAGCGGGATAATATTGTTTTGCAAGCGTGTAGGAGTAAAGGCCTGCCTGTCCAAGTAAGCATGGGAGGCGGTTATTCTGCAGATATTAAAGATATAGTTGATGCGCATTGTAATACTTACCGATTAGCATTTGACTTGTTTACTTAACAATATCCTTATCTTCGCCCATGCTCGAAATCATTTATCAGGATGAACATTTAATTGCAATAAATAAACCGCATGGATTATTAGTGCACCAATCATCAATTGCCAGAGATGCTACCGAATTTGCGCTTCAAATGCTCCGAGACCAGGTTGGCAAACACGTAAGCCCGGTACATAGACTGGATAGAAAGACTAGTGGTATATTACTTTTTGCTTTTGATAAAGTAGCCGAAATTGCTATGCATCAACAGTTTATGAATACTGAAACTGATAAAAAATATCTTGCGATACTACGTGGTTTTGCCCCAGATATAATGGACATAGATTATCCCTTGGCTAAAGAAAACGGAACCATGCAGGATGCATTTACGTCATTTAAAACCCTGCAAAAGGCTGAGGTTGATATACCTTTGGGCAAACATGCAACCTCAAGATATTCATTAGTTGAAGCTACCCCAAAAACAGGAAGGATGCACCAGCTAAGACGGCATTTTAGTCATATTTTGCATCCAATAATTGGCGATAGAACACATGGCTGCAATAAGCAAAATAAATTCTTTTTAGAGCAATGGAATATGACAACCATGCTCTTACATGCATCCGAACTAAGCTTTTTTCATCCCATTAGTAAAGAAAGGATTTATTTGAAAGCGGATTTACATGACGAATTTAAAAGAGTAATGGATTTTATGAAAATGAAACTTTAGCACAATTTTTGTCAACAAATTCTGTTTATTAAACATCTATGATAAAATACTTACGTTTAACAGTTCCGGTTTTTGCGCTTTTTATGGCCAGTTGTTCTTCAGTTTACATGCCAAATGTTCCGAATACACCAATGCTCAGCAAGCAAGGCGAATTTAGTGGTGGCGGACATATTTCTTTAAAGGGTAATGCCAGTATAAATGGCGCTTATGCGGTTTCAAATCATTTTGGTGTTTTGTTTAGCGCTTCTACAATGAATAATGAACGAAAAACTAAAGATTTTGGACACAAGCTTGTTGAAATTGGTGGCGGATATTTTGACACCTTTGGACCAGATGATAACAGGATTATCGAAATCTATGCAGGCGTTGGAAAGGGCTGGAGCGACATAACTTTTAGAGATTATAAAAATGATATTTTAATAAGTAATGAAGTGCAGGAGGTTGATTTCCGCAAAGCCTTTTTGCAAGTTAATTATAGCTCAAAAAAGAAGAATAATTTAAGGTTGTTCGGAACAGATTTTCCGATTAACTATGGTACGGCATTAAGAATAAGCCATCTAACAATGGATAGGTTTTTTATAAATGGTGTTGTTCAACCTAAAGAAGATAACATTTTCTTTGAGCCAATTTTCTTTACACGTATGGCATTAAGTAAAACTTTTCAACTGCAATATACAACCAGCAGCAATATTGGTTTAAAAAGCAGAAAATACATGTCGGCAGGAAATTCAATTTTCACTATCGGCTTAATTGTTAATGTTGGCGGTAAATAATCAACATTTACAGTTAATTTATTAATTGTTTTTCGGCCTTAATATTTAATGCTTTAGTTTTATTCTGGAATCTCAAAAACAATAGGATAGATGCAGTTAATAAACCGAAAGTTAGACCATACCAAATCCCGTTAACGCCCAAATTAAACTTAAAGCCTAAAACATATCCAATAGGAATGCCTACAACCCAATATGCTAAAAATGTAATAAAAGTAGGCACATTAACATCTCCAATGCCGCGTAAAACTCCTAAACCTACAACTTGCGTACCATCAAATAATTGAAAAAAGCCGGCAATGATTAGTAATTGAGCAGCAATTTTAATCACATTTAAATCTTCTGTATAAATGAAAGGCATAAGGCTGTTTGCCAGGATGAAAATTATTGCTGTACAACTCATAAACAACAAAATAACGTGATAGCTGGCAATAGCGGATTTTCTTAAATCATCAAAATTATTTTTACCAAAATTATTACCTGTTTTAATTGTTGCTGCAGATGCAATTCCACTTGCAATCATATACGTCATTGCAGCCAGGCTTATCGCAATTTGATGTGCGGCTTGTTCTGTTGCGCCAATAGTTCCAATTAGTACCGCTGCACCACTAAATGCACTAATTTCAAATGAATATTGCATGGCAACTGGTGCACCAATTTTGATAATTTTAATTGCCCTAACTTTATCAATAAAAGTTGCTTTAAAATTGATAAGATACTTTCTGAAATGTTTTGATCTTAGCACATAAATCGCCATTACGGTAGCCATTAAAATTCTGTCAATCAATGTGCTAAGTCCAACACCGCTTACGCCCATCGGTTTAATGCCAAACATTCCTTTAACGAAAATGATTCCTAATATTATGTTAATTGCATTGCCCCAAATAGATACAAACATGGCTTGTTTGGTAAAACCTAAACCTTCGGCAAATTGCTTAAATGTTTGAAACACCAGCAATGGAATAATAGATACAGAGAGGAAACCAAGATATGGCTTTGCATAATAAACTACAGCAGGTGTTTGTCCTAAATTATCGATAACAAGCAATACACCAAAATGAACAAGGCAGTAAAGTAAAATGCCTATCAAAACATTAATTATCAAACTGTTTGATAAGAGTTTTCCGCACTCTTCAGGATTAGAGCGTCCGTTTTCTTGAGCGATTAATGGCGTTAAACCATAAGAAATACCCAAACCGATAACCATAATTAAAATAAATATGCTGTTCACTAAAGATACGGCGGCAAGTTGCGTAGTATCTGTAAAATGACCAACGATTACGCTATCGGCCATGTGCACCAACGTATGGCCAACCTGCGAGCCTACAATCGGCAATGCCAAATGAAGGTTTTCTTTATAATAAGGTTTGTATTTTGAGTAAATTTTTGAAAACATAAGTCTGCGAAGTTCGGCTTTTTAAACTTCAAAAAGAATGATAAATCGAACGAAAATCTAAGGAGTTATACTGCTGTGAAATACTCTTCCTTTTCGGAGGTATTGGATTTAATTACGTTTGCCAAAATAAGGTTTACAATAATTTTTTGCGCCTTGCGATAAGAGCTTCTCATTAATTTGCTGTATTCTTTTAGCGTTATTTTATCGTTTTTGTCCAGATATTCGAGTAGCTTTTTCTCGTTATCAGAATAAGAGATAAGCACACCGTTATTTTTATGGTCATTCTTTAAAACTTCGACAATAATTTTGCTTGCTAAAACGCTTTTATCATCTATACGAATATATGCCCACCATTTGTTATCCTCATCTAAAGCATAATGTGGTTTGGTGTCGCTTTCCGGTATATTAGCAACCAAAATCAATTTATCATCTACATAAATTTCTTCAAAGTTTGGTTCAATTGCAGGTTTGCAAAATTGGTGT
The DNA here is from genome assembly GCF_920984665.1 of Pedobacter sp. Leaf170. GTDB lineage: Bacteria > Bacteroidota > Bacteroidia > Sphingobacteriales > Sphingobacteriaceae > Pedobacter. The sequence goes on along the minus strand of NZ_CAKLBP010000007.1, from coordinate 280,049 downwards.
GCTGCAGTTAAAATCATATACCTTTCTTCATCTTCAGCTTTCACTCCCTTTATTGTACCATCATCAGCTACTCCAATTAATAATTTGCCGCCTTTATTATTTGCAAAAGCGACCAGGCTTTTGGCAATTTTGCCAGTATTGGTAATCGTTTTTTTGAAATCAAGCGTAACGCCTTCACCCTGCAAAATCAAACTTTTAATACTCGGCATATAAAATAGATTAGTAAGCAACTCTAGGCTGTTCGCCCTGGTGCAGGTTTCTTATGTAAACTTCATTCATTACTGTGGCGCAAAGTTCGCCCTGTTTATTCGTAATTTCCATAGGGTAGGCTTTTACAAACTTGCCTACGGTTTTCAAAGCTTGTTCTGCTTCTAAAATCATTTCTTCGGTAACGTTTATCGTAAAAAATAAATCCGAACGCCCGGGTTTTAAGTATTGAATTGATGCACTTTTAAGCCAAACCCTTACTTTTAAACCTCTGCGTTGCATCAACTGATCAAAAAGTAAAGCATAAAAAGGATCTGTTGCAGCATAAATGGTTCCGCCAAAAATAGAACCATTATAATTTTTATTTAAAAAGCTTTTACTCAGCTTAACCGTACAACTTGTAAAATCGTTCTCAAATTTTTGAACCCAAATGCGCTGAAAGAATAGTGGGGGATAAAGGCGCATAACCCATTTAAGGGTGTTTTGAGAAATAATCATAATTACTAATATCAGAAAGTTTTACCACCTTTTAAAGTTTTACAAAGCATGCTTAAGTAAAACTTTGGTAGAAGAATTTTGGAATGATTTGATATTGAATGAGTTGCTTTTATACAATTAACATATAATCCTTTGATAAAAAAATAAATCGACAATTAAATTTTAAAATAATTGTAAAACTAAATGATTAAAAGGTTGTTTGATATTAAGTAAGAAGAAAACAGTGAACCATCATATAAATGATTGTTTCATTTTATAAAAATTAAAACTCAACCCTAATGAAAAATTTAATCTTAAGTCTTGCTTTCGCTGGCACGTTAATGGTAGCCACTACAGCATGCAACTCATCAAAAAACATGGCCGGTTCTTCTGATAGTACAATGGCTGATTCAACTGCAACAACTGCACCAATGGATACTACTAAAACTTCTACAACTCCAATGGATACAGCCAAGACAACGACGCCACCCGATACCATGAAAAAGACGATTCCTCCAATTTAGAGGAAAAAAGCCCCGAAACATTCGGGGCTTTTTTCGTTTACGGCTTTTTTTTATTTGTGCTTATTTGTACTTTCAGCGATTAAACCAAATAAACCAATGGAGCCTAAACCTTCCAATAACCGCAACGTTATTTTCTTAGTCATTGTAGCCGCTCTAGGCTACTTCGTTGATATATACGACCTCGTACTCTTTTCTGTTGTTCGATTAAAAAGTTTTGCCGATATAGGCGTTTCGCCTGAGCACATGCGTACCGATGGTGAATACGTTATCAACATGCAAATGTTCGGGCTTTTGCTTGGTGGCTTGCTTTGGGGTATTATCGGCGATAAATTTGGTAGAATTAAAGTACTTTTCGGTTCTATCTTAATGTATTCTCTTGCCAACATAGCTAATGGATTTGTTACCGATGTACATAGCTATGCCATTATTCGTTTTATAGCTGGGATAGGTTTGGCCGGTGAACTTGGCGCAGGCATCACTCTGGTAACCGAAACAATGGATAAAGAAAAACGCGGCTACGGAACAATGGTAGTTGCCGGGATTGGTTTATTAGGCGCTGCCGCCGCTGCAACTGTTGGGAAGCATTTTTCCTGGCAAACATCGTATTTTGTTGGTGGAGGAATGGGTTTGTTGCTCTTATTGTTACGTGTTGGCACTTTTGAATCTGGCATGTTCAAAAAAGCCGAAGAAGCAACAGGTGTTTCAAAAGGTAACTTCTTTATGTTGTTTTCAGATAGAAAACGATTTTTAAAATACCTCGCTTGCATCTGTTTAGGTTTGCCATTATGGTTTATTGTAGGCATTTTGGTCACCCAATCGCCAGAAATTGGTAAAGCATTAGGCGCTAAAGAGGTTTTGAATGCAGGAACCGGAATTATGTATACTTATTTTGGTATTGCCATTGGCGATGTTGTTTGCGGTTTTCTGGCACAAATTTTAAAATCTAGAAAAAAAACGGTATTAATTTTTCAAAGCTTATCGGTAGTAACGGTAATTATCTATTTAACAAGAACGCAATTAACCGAGAATAATTTCATACTAATTTGCCTGTTTATGGGTTTTGCAGTAGGTTATTGGGCAACTTTTGTTACCATTGCTGCTGAGCAATTTGGCACCAACATCCGTTCTACAGTAACCACAACGGCACCAAATTTTGTACGTGGCGCACTCATCCCAATAACTTTAACATTCGAATATTTTGTTCAGCAGTTTAACATTATAACAGCCGCTTTTATTGTAATGGGCATTGTAACTGTAATTGCTATGATTTCTGTAACCTATTTAAAAGAAAGTTTCAATAAAGATTTAAACTATTTGGAAGAGTAGAATTTTTCAGAAACTGTCAATAAAATGTAAATCTAAACATTAATAGATTTTGCTAGTTTAATAGCCTTAAATTTGCTTGGAAATAGAAGAGCAGCCATGTTTAAAGAAGAAGTAGCCGAGCGTTATAAATTAATACAGGATGAAATTTGTCGTGGACTAGAAATAGCTGATGGAAAGGGGAAATTTCAAGAAGAGCTTTGGGAAAGAAATGGAGGAGGAGGTGGACGTACACGTATTATGCAGAACGGTGCAATAATAGAAAAAGGCGGCGTTAATTTTTCTGCAGTTTATGGCAAACTTCCCGAAGCTGTGAAAAAGGCTTTTAATGTTACCGAGGAAGATTTTTTTGCTACCGGCGTTTCTATCGTTATTCATCCAAATCATCCATTGGTTCCAATTATCCACATGAATATTCGCTATTTTGAATTAAACGAGGAAACAAGATGGTTTGGCGGTGGGATTGATTTAACGCCACATTATGTTTTTGAAAACGATGCAAGGTTTTTTCATCATAAATTAAAACAGGCTTGCGATGATTTCAATGTAGATTTTTACCCAAAGTTTAAAAATCATGCTGATGATTACTTTTTCATTAAACACAGAGAGGAAACAAGGGGCATTGGCGGTATATTTTATGACAGATTAAAGCCTGAAAATACAGCATTAACCTGGGCAGAAATACTTAACTTTTCTGTAAATATTGGACAAACATTTTTGCCAATTTATACTGAACTGATTGATAGAAACCGTGAAAAAGTATTTACGGAAGTTCAAAAAGAATGGCAGTATCAGCGTAGAAGCAGGTACGTAGAATTTAATCTGGTTTACGATTCGGGAACTAAATTTGGCTTAGAAACCAATGGAAGGATAGAATCTATATTAATGAGTTTACCTCCACAAGCTAATTGGGGTTATAATGTACAACCAGAAATTGGTTCTGAAGAATATAAAACCCTGCAGCTACTAAAAAAAGGAATTAATTGGATCTAAAATAAAGTAAGTGGTTTTTGAATTGTTTGATAACCAGCTTTAATTTTTCCTAATCTAAACTGGTTAGCAATTTCATGCGCAATACGTGTAGGTTCAGGAATTCTATACTTGCCAACACATTTTTTAATCAATTCAAGGCTTTGTTGATGAGTAATTAAATGACCAGCCGAAACGTAAACTGGAGCACAATTTACTTTAGTTCTTAATGCAAAGCCTAAAAATTCCTGGTTATTTTTTAGCTCAGTGGTACTAAATTTTAAATTTTCCGGACTAAAATTTTCGCCATTAAGCATCGTCTTGGCACATCCAATTGCAGGCTGATTGGCTAAAATTCCAAAATGAGACGCCACGCCCATCCTTCTTGTATGAAGAATTCCGTTGCCATCTAAAACTACAACATCAGGCTTTTCCTTAATTAGTTCCCAGGCCTTTAACAATGCCGGAACTTCTTTAAAACCTAAAAATCCATCTTCAAAAGGGAATGTGGTATCATAAGTATCTATAGCATAACCAATAAGCCTAAGCTCTGGGAAAGATAAAACAACTATTGCTGCATACATTGTTGTGCTGTCTTTATTAAATGAAATATCTGCTCCAGCAATTGTAGAAATAGTAGTAACCTTTTCAAATTTTAATTGCTTAGCCAACTCAACCTGAAGCTTTGCAGCTTCTGCTAACGGGAAATTATCATACATTCCTTAATAACAAAACAAAATTCAAATTCATTGAACAATCACGAAAAAAAAATAATTTATTATGATAAATTATAAATGCAACAATATTGCTTTTATATTTGTTTTCAAATATTGAAACATGAAAATCACCAAAACGAGTATAAATTTAGATAGTTTGGGTATAACGGCTTCTGTACTTTGCGCCATCCATTGTGCCTTAGTTCCATTATTGATTACCTTTTTACCACTTTGGGGCCTTAGTTTTCTCGCAAATGAATGGGTGGAAATTTCTATGATACTGGTTTCTCTAATTTTAGGCATTTGGTCTTTAAGCATATCTTACCGGAAAGAACATCGCAAAATATATCCAACAGTAATACTCGTTTTAGGCTTTGCGCTAATAGCAGCCGGGCATTTTTCGGGTTATGATTTTTTAGAGCCAATTTTGATTCCAATTGGCGGAATTGTTATTGCAACAGCACATTTTATTAATTTAAAATATGTTAAATCGTGCACTGTGAAACATAATCATTAAGCGTAACCTTATTAATACAGCCACGTTTGGCCTATATTTTAAATTCTATATTTGCAAAACTACATGATTAGAAATAAAATGCGATGCGCAATAGCATTAGGTATCATCGCCATGCTTAATCCATCGTGTAAACATGGCAGTAATGATGCTACTGAACTTTACAGAAGGTATGCAATTAAAAATTTAATAATCAAGCAGCCTAAACCGACCTTAAAAATAATTAAATGATAAATCTCAATTCCATTTCACATCAATATCCTAAAGGACAAGTTATTAAATTTCCCGATTGGAATATCGAAGATAAAGAACAATGGTTACTTATGGGGGTTTCCGGCAGTGGAAAAAGTACATTGCTTAACATTATTTCGGGTTTATTAAGGCCTACACAAGGTGATGTAAAATTTGATGATGTAAATCTTTATGGCTTGTCGGCCAAGAGCATGGACAAATTTAGAGGGCAGAAAATTGGTATAGTTTTTCAAAGGCCACACTTAATTCGTTCATTAACTGTGATTGAAAATTTAGAAATTGCGGCTTCTATGGCCGGATGTAAATTTGATAAACAGCGTATCAAGTTAATTTTGAATGATTTAGGATTGAATGAAAAACAAAGCAGTTACCCTGATGAGCTAAGTCAAGGGCAATTGCAAAGGGTTTCTGTTGCTCGTGCTTTGGTAAATAAACCTTCACTTTTAATTGCTGATGAACCAACATCAAGCCTTGACGATAATAATACGATTCAGGTATTGGAAATGTTAACTAATCAGGCTCAGAATAACGGTGCAGCACTAATTATTGCTACACATGATCAACGCGTTCGAAACCACATCACTAAAGCTTATTTATTGTAATGAATATTCTTAAAATTAGTTATAAAAACATATTCAGAAATAAGCTAACGGCTATTTTAAATATATTATTGGTTGCTTTTGGCGTAGGCATACTGTCGATATTATTTCTAGCATCATCACAAATTGGTAACAAATTAGAGCAAAATGCAAAGGATATCGATTTGGTGGTAGGTGCTAAGGGTAGTCCGCTGCAATTAATTTTGAGCAGTATTTATCATATAGATTTCCCAACAGGAAATATCCCTGCAAAAGATGCTCAGGAATTAATGCAAAATCCATTAGTTAAAAGAGCTGTTCCTTTGGCGCTGGGCGATAACTATGCCGGATATAGGATTGTTGGTACGGATACAACTTTTATAGGTTTGTATGGTTTAAAGTTAGATAAAGGCAATTTTTGGAGCAAGGATTTGGAAGCAACAATAGGTAATACTGTTGCCAAAGAAGCGAATTTAAAAGTTGGAGACAAGTTTTTCGGTGCACACGGATTAAGTGATAACGGAGATGAACATAAAAAGAATGCCTACGTTGTTAGAGGAATTTTAAAGGTTCAGAATAATGTAACTGATAATTTAATTCTGACAAATATCGGTAGCATTTACAAAATGCATGCTGAGGAAGATGAGCATGAAGAACATCAGAAGGAACCTAAAAATGAGCTTGATGAAAAAGAAATCACTTCAATCTTAATTCAATATCGTTCTCCAATGTCAGTTGTAATATTTCCCCGCATGGTAAATCAAAGTACAAACATGCAAGCGGCTTCTCCGGCAATGGAAAGTGCAAGATTATTTTCACTTATTGGTGTGGGCATTGATACATTGAAATGGTTTGCCATCCTAATTATGGCAATTTCTGCGTTAAGCGTTTTTATCAGTTTATATAATTCTATGAAAGAGAAGAAATACGATTTGGCTATTATGCGTTGTTTGGGTGCATCAAAACTAAAACTTTTCTTTTTGGTGATGTTAGAAGGCTTATTAATCACCACTATTGGTGCCTTCATCGGACTTTTAATTGGACACCTTGCTATTGAAGTTATTGGCAAATACCAGGAATCATCTCAGGCTAAATTAACCGGACTTTATTTTGTTGTAGAAGAACTTTATTTGCTTTTGGCCGGACTAATTATAGGTATCGTCGCATCAGTAATTCCTGCATTGCAAACCTACCGGGTGGATATTGCCAAAACACTTTCTAAAGACAGATAAAATGAAGAGGGTAGTGGTCTTATTTTTTTTTAATGTCTTATTTTTAGGTTTACTCGAACTTAAAGCTCAGGTTAAGGTTCATAAAGACTTGCGCACCAAAACCTGGAATACTATTGGTTTAAGATATGATAAAGAACTTTCGCCCGGTAAATGGGGAAGTGTTTATCCCGCACCCTTAACATCGTTACACAATAAAATAATCGAATTGCCTGGTTATATGATTCCGACGAAAGTCGGCGCTAAATTCACGGAATTTATGTTTTCGATTGTACCTGTAGAATCATGCCCGTATTGTGGCACCGGTGATATTCCGGCAATGTTGCAGGTAAAAACCAGTAAATCAATTGCTATAACGGATAAACCGATAAAGTTAAAAGGCAAATTTATAATTAATGATTCTGGTAATGATCAAAGTGAATTTTTTCTTGTGGATGCGGTATTAATCTTACAATAATAACTTATGAAAAGGCTAATATTAGTGATTTTGTTTTTAGCTTTTACCAGCAAAGCAATACATGCGCAAGTACAGGTGCATACAGATATGAGAACCAAATACTGGAATTTAATTGGTTTGAGATACGAGAAACAAGTTAAGCCCTTAGAATGGAAAGTATTTTATCCGGCAGAACTAAAAGCTTTAAATAATAAAATAATTGAATTACCAGGTTACATCATTCCTATAAAAGTTGGAAACAAGTTTTCTGAATTTATGCTATCAATAGTTCCTGTAGAATCATGTCCATTTTGTGGCTCCGGAGATATACCAGCTATGGTAGAAGTTAAAATGAAAAATCCTATAAATTATAGCAGCAAACCGATAAAACTTAAAGGCAAAATTGTAATAAACGATTCTGGTGATAAACGATCTGAATTTTTTCTTCTAGATGCTGAGCAATTATGAAAGGCTTTCTCTTGATTTTTTTCGCTTGCTGCAGTTTAAAATCTGTAGCTCAATCTAATAAAAAACATCAATTAAGTGATGAATTACATTCGTTAAATTGGGATATTATTGGCTCAGTAAAATTTGAACTTACAGATAAGAATGAACTTTTCCCAATATTTAGCGAATCGATAAAACGTTTTGAGAACAAAGTATTTGACCTAACCGGATATCTAATTCCGATAAAAGCTGGTGTAAATCAGCAGAAATTCTTTTTGGCAACATTGCCAATAAATCAATGTTATTTCTGCGGAAAAAACGGTATTCCAGCAATGATTATGGTGGAGATGGACAAAGCAATCGCCTTCTCTGTTAAGCCAATTAAAATCGCTGGAATTTTGAAACTCGAAAGGAGGGATGCTAGTTTTGCAGCACCTATATCCCTCAAAAATGCCAAAATCATAATATAAATGTTTATTTTTGTGTTGATGAAAAACACAGAAAGATTTGAAAATTTACTTATAAAAAACGGACTTAAACGCACCGGTCCAAGGTTGCAAGTTCTGGATATTTTAAGTAAAAGAGATTCTGCAGTTTCTCAACCATATTTAGAACAAGTGATGGGGAAAATTGTAGACCGTGTTACTTTATATAGGGTTTTAAAAGCTTTTGAAGAGAAAGGAATAATTCATAAAGTTCTTGATAATCATGGAACGGCAAATTATGCAATTTGTTCTGATGGTTGCTCTGCACACCAACATCACGATGAACATGTGCATTTCAATTGCAATAATTGTCAAAAAGTTTATTGTTTAGACAGCGTTAAAATTCCGGCATTTAGTGTGCCAAAAGGATTTAGTGTAGCGCAATTAAATTTAGTCGCCACCGGGATTTGTGAAGCTTGTTCAGAAAAAATCAATTAGATCACAAAATCATACTATGAAAAAAATAATTTTAATTGCTTTAATTTTTATTGGATTTAAAGCGAGTGCGCAACACGATTTTAGTGACCAGATTGATTCGCCAAACTGGGACATTATTGGAGATGTAACTTTTAAAAATGTGAAGCCTACAGAAATGTACGCAGTTTACAATGCTGAAATTAAAAAGCATGAGAATAAAGCCTTTGAATTGGAAGGATATATTGTGCCGATAAAAGATGGTATGAAACAAACTAAGTTTATGCTTTCAACATTGCCAATAAATCAATGTTTCTTTTGTGGTAAAAATGGTATTCCAATTATGGTTTTAGTTGAAATGGCCGAGCCTATAAAATTTACTTACTTACCAGTATCTGTTAAAGGCATTTTAAAACTGAACAAAGGTAACGCAGCTGATAATCCGCCATTAGTAATTTCTGCAGCCAAGCAAACGTCGAAGTAATTACCTGATATAATACGAACTAATAATTTGTCTTATAATTAATATTATGTTAAGTTGATATTTACACAACCTCTTCCTTTATTTAAGGACATCAACAATAATATTTTAAAGTTCCTGTAATCTACGTTGTAAATCCTGCACTTTATCTTGTGCATTTTTTCTGGTGTAAATTTCCATAAGCAGCTGTACAGCTTTCTTGTCGTTTGGATTGATTTCATTTGCTCTAAGTAAAGCAAACTGCGCTTTATTAATTAGCGAGCCATATTGGTTTTTCTTATCAGCATCTGCTTTCTTCAAAGCTTCATTTGCAGTATTAATGTATGCTAAGCCTAACTGATAAAGTGCATCAAAATAGTTTTGGTCGGTTTCGAGTGCTTTATTATAAGCTAAAATTGCTGTTGGATTATTGCCACTAACTTGCTGTAGATAGCCGTATAAGAAAAACAATAATTTATTTCCTTTTTCAACTTTTAAATTGCTTTCAATTAATGATGATGCTTTTGTGTAATTCTCGTTATCTAACAAAAGATTAATGTAATCGTTGGTTAAGGAATGATTATAAGGATTTAGTTTCAAACCATCTTCTAAAACTTTTATAGCAGCCTCGTTATCATATTTAGCTACATAAAGCTGAGACATTTTTTGAAAAACTGCCGGGTTTTTAATACTGTCCTCCTTCGCTCTCTTAAAATATTTCAATGATTCATCATAAAGTTGAACGTTTTGAGCGCAAATAGCTGTATTTAAGGCTAATGTAGTATCAGCCGGAAATTTATCGCTAACCTCTCTTAAATCTTCAAGCGCTTCCTTAAAATCATTATTAAAATAAGATAGATTGCCCCTATCCTGCTTTTTAATTAAAATATTATGTTCAGATGCTTTAATTAAACCTGCCGGATCCTCATATTTCTCCAGGCTTTTAGCTTTTTTTACTGCTTCAACTGCAGCGTCGAAATACTTATCAGATGCAGCGGCATCGGTATCAATAATTGCTGCATAAGATGTTAAGTATGATTTTATAGCAAAGGTTTCAGGCCAGTTTTTAGTCTTACTATCTTTTTCTGCTGATTCTATAGATTTTAATCCTTCAGTAATTATACCCAGTTGCTTTTTAGCATCATCTTTACCGGCAAAAGAAGCTTGAAGTTTACCAACCGAATTTCTGGCGATTAGCATTTGGCTTTTTTGTGCCATTGTATTAATTGATAGCGTAATTAGCGTTCCGAATAGTAAACCTGAGTATTTTAGCATAGAATATTGAAATGTTAAAGCGTAAAAATAGACATAAAAAAAAGAGCCTCGAAATTTCGAAGCTCTTTTTTTACATTGCTAAATATTATTGTTTTGGAAGTGCATCCAAACGTTTTTTAACATCCTCGTAGTTTTTTGTATCATTTTTGAAAGCATAAATTGTTTTCAAAGTTTCTAAAGCACCTACATTTTTAGCATCTATATCCAATGCCTTCTTGTAAAATGGTAACGATTTTTCTAATAAACCATTCATTTTCGTAGTTACATCATTAAACTCTTTAACTTTTTTAGCATCAATTTTATTTCTAGCATCTTGTAATTTTAATGCCTGAGAGAAATAAATATTACCCAATAAAACCTGATATGCTGCATTATTTGGCTCTTTTGTAGCTAAAGTGTTTAACATTTGTTCAGATTTTGCAACATCACCTCTATCAATATAAATCTGAGTTTCTGATTTAATAAAATTTGTTTCCTCAGGATATTTAGCTGTTGCCTCTTGAATTAATGCTATCGCAGCTGTTGTATCTTTCTGTTGAGATAAAGACATATTAATTAATTCAGAATACAAATCTTTAGCCTGTGGCGAATTTAAAGAGATTACCTTTTTAAACTGTTTAATGGTATTTGGGTAATCATTTAAATTTCTTGCAGCAACACCAGCATTTAAATACATGGCGGTATCTGCAGGATTAATTACAGTTGCCTGAACAAATTTATCGTAAGCAGTTTTGTAATCTTTTTTGTTGTAAGCCATTACACCAGCATTTCTAATTGCATTTGCAATATTAGTTTCAGCAATTGTAATGTTATCTTTTTCTGCACCTTTCGTATCTAATGTTTTTGCCTGTGCAACTGCATCAGTAGCAATTTTTAACTGAGCATCAGCATTTTGTGCATTGGTGGTATCAAGCAAAGCTGCCGATGAGGCGAACAAAGCACGATAGGTCCAGGCTTCTGGCATTACTTTAGATTTTTCATCAGCTATTGCTTTATCTGTGTGAGCTAAGCCTGCAGATAAAGATTCTAACTTTTTAGCTAATGGTGTTGATGCAGTTTGTCCAGTAATCTGGAATACACCCCATGCATTTTTTGCGGCACTAACTTCGCTTTTTTGGGCAAATGCTAAACTAGCAACGCCAACTAAAATGCTACTTAAAACTATTCTTTTCATAAAACAACTATTCTATTCTTATTTAATTAGTTTAATTTTCTTCTTTTTCATCTTCATCTTCCGAGCCACTCTCCTCTTCAGTTTCCTCTGTTTCTGTTGTGTTATCGGCTTCTAATTCTTCGCCATCAACAACAATATTTTCTAAGTCTACTTCTTCCTCATCATCCTCGTGGTCTATTTTGGTTACCGAAGCAATTTCATCATCACCTTTTAAAGATATTAAACGAACACCTTGAGTTGCACGTCCCATCACTCTTAAAGCCGAAACCGGTATTCTAATTACAATGCCAGAACGGTTGATAATCATTAAATCTTCGCTATCTGTAACGTCTTTTATCGAAACTAATTGTCCGGTTTTTTCCGTTACGTTAATGGTTTTTACACCTTTACCCCCACGGTTGGTTACACGGTAATCTTCGATATCTGTACGTTTTCCGTATCCTTTTTCTGAAACTACTAACACAGTTACTTCAGAATTGTTTACAGCAATCATGCCAACAACTTCATCTTTATCATGAGCTAATCTTACGCCGCGTACTCCGGTTGCAGTTCTACCCATCGGACGAACAGTTTTCTCATTAAAGCGGATTGCCCTTCCAGAGCGTAAAGCCATAACAATTTCGCTTTCGCCATTTGTTAAACAAGCTTCTAATAAAACATCACCTTCGTTAATATTAATTGCATTAATACCATTTACACGCGGACGAGAATATGCCTCAAGAGAAGTTTTCTTTATTGTACCTTGTTTAGTACACATTATGATAAAGTTATTCTCTAAATATTCCTGATCTTTTAGATTCTTAACTTTAATATATGCCTTAATTTTTTCTTCTTTTGGTATATTGATGATGTTTTGGATGGCCCTGCCCTTACTTGTACGAGAACCTTCCGGAATTTCATAAACCCTTAACCAGAAACATCTTCCCGCTTCGGTAAAGAATAACATATAATTATGGTTGGTTGCAACCAGCATGTGCTCAATAAAATCTTCATTTCTTGATGTACTGCCTTTAGAACCTTTACCACCTCTACCCTGTGCTCTAAATTCTGTTGCTGGTGTACGTTTTACATAACCCTCGTGAGAAATAGTGATTACAACTTCTTCATCATCTATGAAATCTTCCATGCTCATATCTTCAGCAGAATGAACTATGGTTGTTTTACGTTCATCGCCGAATTTTTGCTTAATTTCTTCCAGTTCATCTTTGATAATCTGCATGCGCAAACCTTCATCTGCTAAGACAGATTTCAAATTTTCGATGGTTTTCATTAATTCAGCATACTCTTCTTTAATTTTATCACGCTCTAGTCCTGTTAAACGACGCAAAGTCATATCAAGGATTGCACGAGCCTGAATATCGCTTAAACCAAATTTCTCCATTAAACCAACACGGGCTTCTTCAGGAGTTTCTGATGCACGAATTAATTTAATTACCTCATCTAAATGATCTAAAGCGATTAAATACCCTTCTAAAATGTGTGCACGTTTTTCAGCTTCTGCTAATTCGTATTTCGTTCTACGAATCACAACATCATGACGGTGATCTACAAAATGTACAATCAAATCTTTAAGATTTAACATTTGCGGACGACCTTTTACCAATGCAATATTATTTACACTGAAAGATGTTTGTAAAGCTGTGTATTTATATAAGTTGTTTAAAACGATAGAGGCATTTGCATCCCTTTTAATTTCGTAAACGATACGGATACCATCTTTGTTAGATTCATCTTTAATGTTAGAAATACCTTCAAGTTTTTTCTCGCCAACTAATTCAGCAGTACGCTCAATCATTTGTGCTTTATTAACCTGGTAAGGGATTTCTGTAACAATGATTACTTCACGGTCTTTAAGGTTTTCGATTTCTGCTTTAGCACGCATTACAATACGGCCCCGCCCAGTTTCGAAAGCTTCTTTAACACCAGTATATCCATAAATAATACCACCAGTAGGAAAATCGGGAGCTTTTACAAACTTCATCAATTCCTCGATAGTGATTTCTCTATTATCAATATAATTTACAATACCATCAATACATTCGGTTAGGTTATGTGGCGCCATATTTGTTGCCATACCTACCGCAATACCACTAGAACCGTTAACTAAAAGGTTAGGAATTTTAGCAGGTAAAACCGTTGGTTCCTGTAATGTATCATCAAAGTTTAACTGAAAATCTACCGTATCTTTATTGATATCGGCAAGCATTTCTTCTGCAATTTTAGAGAAACGAGCCTCAGTATAACGCATTGCAGCCGGCGAGTCGCCGTCAATGTGGCCAAAGTTTCCTTGTCCATCTACCATTGGGTAACGTAAGCTCCAATCCTGAGCCATACGCACCATTGTAAAATAAACGGAAGCATCACCATGTGGGTGATATTTACCTAAAACCTCCCCTACAATACGGGCCGATTTTTTGTGAGGTTTATTACTTGTTACACCAAGATCAAGCATGCCATATAAAACACGACGGTGAACCGGTTTTAATCCATCGCGTACATCAGGCAAAGCCCTTGATACAATTACCGACATTGAGTAGTCAATGTAGGCCGATTTCATCTGCTCCTCTATATTAATTTGGATGATTTTGTCGTTTTGTTGATTTTCTAAATCTTCTGCCATAAATTATTATTCTCGCTGTTAAAACGATATTTCAAAAAGGTATTATTATAACCTTGCGAATTTAAAAAAATTATGCCGAAATAAGGCATTGTGGAAAAGTTTTGACCCTTTGGGTATGTTCTAAAGCCCCTAGGCAACTTTCAGTTTATTCAGCGCAATTTATGTGTTTAGTTATAAATGGAATAATCTTCTGTTATTTAATCATTATATATATTTTTGCTTTGATGGCGAGCACAAAAAAATCGGCAATGGGTTTTATAATGATAACCCTGCTAATAGACTTTACCGGATTTGGAATTATTATACCAGTTTTACCAAAACTTATTCAGGATTTTACGGGTGGTGGCTTTGGATTAGCAGCCGAATATGGTGGCTGGCTAACATTAGCTTATGCCTCTGTTCAATTTATTTTTTCACCAATAATTGGTGCTTTAAGCGATAGATATGGTCGTCGGCCGGTTTTACTTTGTTCTTTATTTGGATTAGGGGTTGATTATATATTCCTGGCTTTTGCGCCATCAATAATTTGGTTATTTATAGGTAGAATAATTGCAGGCATTACAGGGGCCAGCTTCACAACTGCCCAGGCTTACATTGCAGATATATCTGCTCCTGAAAAAAGAGCTCAAAACTTTGGTTTGGTTGGTGCTGCATTTGGTGTTGGCTTCATTCTTGGTCCGGTATTAGGTGGTGCTTTTAGCCATTTTGGTACACGAGTTCCTTTTATGATAGCTGCCGGACTTTCATTAATTAACTGGCTTTATGGATATTTTATTTTGCCAGAATCTTTATCGGTTGAAAAACGCAGGGCATTTGAATGGAAAAGAGCTAACCCGGTTGGCTCATTATTAAGCATTGGTAAATACCCCGCATTGATGGGTTTAATGGCAACATTATTTTTACTGTACTTTTCCAGCCATTCCGTACAATCAAACTGGACATTCTACACCATGGAAAAATTTAATTGGGATGCAGCCTGGGTGGGTTACTCTTTGGGTTTTGTTGGATTGGTAATCGGAATTGTACAAGGCGGTTTAATAAGAATCATACTTCCGAAAATTGGCGAAAAACGGGCTGTTTATTTTGGATTGATTCTATATGTAATCGGTTTTACGGCCTTTGCTTTTGCAACCAAAGGATGGATGATGTTCGCCTTTATGTTGCCGTATGGTTTGGCAGGAATTGGCGGACCAGCCATGCAAGGATTAATTTCAAACCAAGTGCCATCAAATGCACAAGGTGAAATGCAAGGTGTATTAACAGGCTTACAAAGCTTAGCTGCAATATTTGCACCCTGGGCGATGACACATATATTTGCTTATTTTATTGATGATAGTACATCAATCTATTTTCCAGGTGCACCATTCATATTAAGCGCTTTTTTAACATTGATAGGCTTATTTATTTGTTTAAGGAGTTTGAAAAAATATCATTAACTAATTAGTAGGAAGCTTTATATCACTAAAAATATCACTTTAAAGAAGCTCGTTTGCTAAATTAGCCAGCTCGCTCCGCTCCCCTTTTTGCAAAGTTATGTGCGCATAAAGCGGATGATTCTTTGCATTCTCTATTAAATAACTTAATCCATTGCTTTCCGAATCGAGATAAGGTGTGTCGATTTGATAAATATCGCCTGTGAAAACAATTTTAGTATGTTCACCTGCTCTGGATATGATGGTTTTTATTTCGTGAGGCGTTAAATTTTGGGCTTCATCCACAATAAAAAATATTTTAGTAAGCGTTCTTCCTCTTATAAATGCAAGTGGAGCAATCGCAATTTTCTCCGTTGTAATCAGCTCATCAATTTTAGCAATCATTTTTTCATCGCCATTAAACTGCTCCTTTATAAAACGAAGATTATCCCAAATTGGCGCCATAAAAGGATCTGTTTTAGATTTTGCATCACCAGGAAGAAAACCAATATCTTTATTGCTGAGTGAAACAATTGGTCGGGTTACGTAAATTTGCCTGAAATCTCTACGTTGCTCTAATGCACTAGCGAGCGCCAGCAGGGTTTTGCCTGTACCTGCATTACCCTGAATACTTACAATTTTAATATCCGGATTTAATAAAGCGTGAATAGCAAAAGCTTGTTCTGGGTTTTTGGGCTTAATTTTAAAAATAGCTTCTGAAACAACAGGACTTATTTTTTTTAGGTGATGATTATAAAAAATATGTACCGATTTTCTTTTGTTTTTAAGGATATAAAAGTGATTTCCAGTTTCTACAGGAAGCTCCAAATCGGCAAGTTCTACATTTTCCTTTTTTTTTAATGTATCAATAATATGCTCCTGAATGTTATTCAGTTCCGTTTTTCCGGCATAAAGTTGATCTGCATTTTTAATTTTTCCGGTTTCGTAATCTTCTGCATTAATATCAAGGGCTTTGGCCTTTAGGCGTAAGCAAATATCTTTTGAAACCAAAACAACTTTTTTAGCCGGATATTCTTCTTTGAGGATAAGTGCCGCATTTAAAATTTTGTTGTCATTTTTACCTTTTCCAAAAACATCTTCGGCATTTACATGCTTCGGTTTTTCACTCATAACAACCTTAAACATGCCCGAATTGGCTTTTTGTAACGGAACCCAGTTGCTAATCAATTTTTGCTCGGCAGCTAAATCAATAAGCCTAATAAAACTTCTGGCTTCAAAATTTCTGGTTTCATTGCCGCTTTTAAAATTATCTAGTTCTTCTAAAACCTGAATTGGTATGGCTACATCATGTTCTTTAAAATTGTTTATTGCATCATGATCGTACAGAATAACAGAAGTATCTAAAACGAAAATCTTTTTTGAACTTGTATCTGATTTACTTTTCTTAGCCATTCTGTAAATTTAATATTTTAGGCGCAACGGTTGAAAGATGTGTTATTAAAAAGCACAAAAAAAAACGGGGACCGTCTTCTTTCGATTCTGTTCCCCGTTTAACCCTAATAACAACCGTAATTGTTTGTCAGGTATCTAATAATTGTAATTGAATTTCTTCGTTTTTACTTGGCTTTTGCAAACTTTTGTAACTCGTTTAGAAATTATTTCCGATAGCCGTATTCCATAGAACAATACTATCTTCAATAATGCTTGTTAAGTATTCTGATTTGAAATGTCCATCTTTCGATTTCTATTCATTTTCTACTGGTTTAACCCATTAGAAATCATCATATCCTTTTTTAGATTCATCCGGAAAAACTGTCCTTTAGGTTAATCTTTCTGTTGGATTTCTCTTTTTCAAACTTTCAATTACTCCGTATTTGATATAAACTAATTTAGCACATAAATGTACGCTTGTCAATAGTTTAGATAAATATTTTATAAACAAAGTTATTAACCTGAAAATGAGACTTCTTAACATTATTTTTTTTGCCAAACTATAAACATCAGTCCAAAAAATAGATTTATTCAATTTTATTAACATTAACTGATTATCAGCTTATTAACAAAATTTTAGAAATTTGTTTTAGAATTACCTTTAAAATCTGCTTAAAAATAAAAATCTTCTAAAAAATCCATCAACAAAAGCAGACCTAATATGTTATTTTTGTACACATGGAGATAAGACAACCCGTTAGAAGTGTTCAAGATTTTTTATTAAGCACATATTTTGCAGATGGGTTGCGCATAACTATCGGTGTTTTACTGCCTTCATTAATTCTGGCTCAATTTGGAATGCTAAAATACGGAATGACCCTTTCTTTAGGTGCATTGTGTGTAAGCGTTGTAGATAGCCCTGGACCAATGGTGCATCGAAGAAATGCCATGCTCATCACTACTCTTTTAATTTTTGTATTCTCCATTTTAACAGGATTAACGAATAGAAACCATTTCTTCATAGGCTTTCTTTTAACCATTTCCAGTTTCATTTTTAGTATGTTCTACATTTATGGTGTAAGAGCAGCATCAATTGGTACAGCTACCCTACTCATCATGGTTTTAAGTATTGATGACATTAGGCCTTGGCAAGATGTTTTAACTCACGGATTGATGATTTTAGCCGGAAGTATTTGGTACACCGCCTTAAGTTATTTTGTTTATAGGTTACGTCCTTTTAGGCTGGTACAGCAATCGCTAAGTGATTCAATTTTTGAGGTTGCCGAATTTTTAAGGGAGAAAGCAAAGTTCTATCACCGAAACAACAATTATGACAAAACTTATGCTGATTTATTGCAGTTGCAGGTTTCTGTACACGAAAAGCAAGATGCGGTAAGGGAAATGCTTTTTAGAACGAGGGAAATTATAAGAGATTCTACACCTGAAGGTCGTTTTTTAATGTTGGTTTTTGTAGATATGGTCGATTTGTTCGAGCAGGTAATGTCTACCTATTATAATTACAAGCAACTACATGAGCAATTTGATTCTGCCGGAATTTTATCAGACTATGAAATGGCAATTAAAAGGATTTCTTATGCTTTAGATGATATTGCCTTTGCTTTGAAAAGTGGTGGGAAGCCAAAAATTTCTAAACGGTTGCTGATAGAGATTGAGCGCTTAAAAATTAAGATTAATGATTTAGAACGCAACAATACTGAACAAAAATTTAGCACCTCAGGCATCATTGCGTTAAAAAACATCGAAGTTAATATCGAAAATATTTTAGGTCGTGTAAAAACCATTAACAGCTATTTTAAACTTAGAAACAGTAACGAAATACGAAAGGCAGAGGTTGATGCTGAAAAATTTATCACCCGACAAAAATTTGATTTTAATCTCTTTACAGAAAATTTAACTTACAGCTCCTCAACATTCAGGCACTCTTTAAGGGTTACGGTTGTAATGTTATTAGGTTTTATAGTTTCGCAAATATTAAATTTTTCGCACAGTTATTGGATTTTATTAACCATTCTGGTGATATCCAAACCGGGCTTCAGCCTAACTAAACAAAGGAATTATCAGCGATTAATTGGTACA
The DNA here is from genome assembly GCF_920984665.1 of Pedobacter sp. Leaf170. GTDB lineage: Bacteria > Bacteroidota > Bacteroidia > Sphingobacteriales > Sphingobacteriaceae > Pedobacter. The sequence goes on along the minus strand of NZ_CAKLBP010000007.1, from coordinate 261,048 downwards.
ACCATTGGTGCCTTTATTGGTATGGCGGTTGTGAGTTATATTCACGATAAAAACACGTTATTTGCCATCCTTTTAATTTGTATGATTGGCTGTTATAGTTTTCAGCGGAAAAATTATGTAGTCAGCGTTTTGTTTATGACGCCGTACATACTGATACTTTTCGATTTTTTGGGCATGGGTTCTATCGCGTTAGCTAGAGAAAGAATTTACGATACATTTATTGGCTCGGGGATTGCACTTTTAGCTAGTTATTCTCTTTTCCCAACTTGGGAACACGAAAAGTTAAAAGAAGCGATGCTTGACATGCTAAAAGCCAATAAGGCTTATTTTGAGCAAGTTGTAAAGCTATATTTTGAAAAAACCTATAACCGAACAGAATATAAACTTGCCAGAAAGGAATTGTATGTTAGTACGGCGAACCTCGCATCGTTATTTCAAAGGATGTTTTCTGAGCCTAAAAGCAAGCAATTATTTATAAAAGAAGTACATCAGTTTACCGCTTTAAATCATTTAATTTCATCTTATACGGCAACACTATCACTATATAATAAGGAGCACGATTTTCAGACACAAAATTTCGATTCACTTAAACCAATTGCGAATAACACCATTTATTTGTTAGATACCTCGATCGAAAATCTGGAGAAAAGACAATCTACTATTGATAATGTTCCTTTAGTTAGATTGAGTGATTCCTCTTTAAAAGTTGTAACCGGCGAAGATTTAATTCCCGAACAATTCGATTCAGTTCAAAAAGTTGCCTATGATGTTTACAAATTATCTGTAAAAATTAAAATTTAAGGCTTAGCTAACTGCTCCACTATCACACATTTTTGAAATGGCAATTCGTAAACCGACTCATCATCAAGCTTAAATATTATTTTTGGATTACAGCTAATGTTCTCTTTATTTATATCGGATGAGTTTAATATTATAGCATAAAATTTAAGTTCTTTATTATCGTTTTTAATTGTTATATCATTCATTTTAAATTTCAGTTTCTCCGTTACTTTTCCTTCTTTTAAATAAATTTTTTCAATCTTATTAAAAGTTTTGCTCGCCGAAAAATTAAGGTAAAATATGGTTTCGGCAGAAGCCGGATTTTTATAAATTTCATAGGCATAATAAATTTTACCATCGCGATGGTATTGATAATCGATGTTCTTTTTTGCGTTTTGAGCAAATGAAATTTTAGTGGCTACCACTAAAAATAGTAATAAGATGGTTGATTTCATTTCTTAAAATCTTGGGCACGGTACTTTAAATCCTTTAAAATTATTATGACGGTAAATAAGAGATATCTCATAAGTACGGGGCAAAGTATTTATGATTTTGTTAGCGTGTAAGGTGTAATTTAAGCCAGCACTAAGATTTCCATAAACCAGTCCTAAATACGGATAGAACGAAGATTCGTTTATGTTATGCCAAAGTCCGGCATTAATTTTAATTTTCGAATCTTCATTGGGTTGTATGCCAACAACAGCACCAACAATCCTATCATTTACAGTACCTTGAAAGTTATAAATCGCACTTAAGTTTAAATCTACATAGTTATTAATTGGATACAATAAACCAAAATTGATGTTTCGCCGGGCTTTTAGTGGGGTTTTATTTGCCCCTAAGAAAGATTCGTTTGGTTCGGTTAAATGGTAATGTGCATAACCTCCAACCACACTAAAACTTTCAAATTGAGCAGAAAAATTTACGCCTATGCTTACATCGAAATAAGATATTCTATCATTCTCCAAATCGAGGTAATTTGGCATTGAAGTATCAAAATCGTATCCTGTAAATTGCGTTGCAAAGGTTAGTTTGGTTTGATCCAGATATCTTGAAACATGAGAAACTTGTGGCGCCAAACCAAACTTAAACCGATGGTTAACATCTAAATATTGATAATAAGAAAAGCTTGCACTTAAGTATTGAGATTTTAGTGCTTTGTTAAAAGATTCATCAAACAAGCCACTTAAACCAACACTAAAATAACTATCGGCGAAATTCTCATCAGCAATTAATTTTAAATCGCCCGAAATGCTGTGGGTGTTATAAGGGTCGCCAAGGTTTCCCCATTGCCTTCTTGTATTCAAGGCAACTCTATAAATTCCATCAAAATAACCCGTAAATGCCGGATTTAGTGCCAAAGGCGCCGCAAAATATTGCGAAAACCTTGGATCTTGCGCCGAACTATAAACTGTAATAAAGCACAAAAATAGGGTGATTATAATTTTGCACATTACCTATAATATTAATACTGTTTTCCCTTTAGTTTGAAATTTGTTGCCTAACACATCTACTCCATCCGCAAACCAGGAATAAGTTTCTAAAGGCTGCATACGAGATTTAACCTGACCGTCCCAACCATCTGTAGACATATCATTAGTTTGATAAACTAATAAACCCCACTTATTGTAAACTTTAAACGAGCCCAGTTTTTGAATGCTTGTAAAAAAAGGGTACAACCTGTTATTTGTGCTTTTTTGCGGCGTAAATGCTGTTGGTACCAAAATTTTTGGAGAGGATAAAATATTTAACGTTAGCGCTGCAGAAACACTACAGCTGTTTTCATTTTCCAACATAATATAATAGGTTCCGGCTTTGTTAACTTTTTCTGGCTGAAGGACTGGTGTGGTTAAAGATTCATTTTCGTAATATTTTATTTTCACAAAATCTTTACTGCCTTTGGTAATTTCTGGATTAGTTAAATCGATGTAAGCATTGTCAAAAATTGGTTTAGGTTTATTTAAAACAATAGTTGGCATATTATTGATTGAAACAATTATCTTATCAGAAACTGAACAACCGTTTTCATTTGTGATTTTTACATAATAGGTTCCACTTTGTGTTACTTGCCATGGCTGATTTAGTTTGTTCGACAAATTACTATCCTTAAAATATTCAAACTTAACGGCATGAGTTGTACCCTGATATAATTGAGCATTAGTTATATCAACAGTTGATGGATAACAAACAGTATCGGGATTTTTTACGGATAGCATAGGTTGTTCATTAAAATCGACCCTAATCCTACCCTTTTCTATGCAGCCAAAGTTGTTAATGGCTTTAATGTAATATGTACCTGCTGTTGAAATAGCTTTTGGATTGATAATTTCTTGCGATAATGATTCATCCAGGTAGTAACTTAGCTTTAAATCAGAATCACTTCCTGCATAGAGCTTAACATCTGTTATATCAACAGTAGATGGATAGCAAACTAAAGCCGGATTTATAATTTTTAATACCGGCCGCTCACTTATCGTTACATCAATTGGAAGTATTTTAACACAACCTAAATCTGAAAGGAATTTAACGTAATATTTACCACTCAAATTTACTGCAGTTGGGTTTTGCAGTACGTTTGTTGCTTCGGCATTAGTATAGTAACTTCTGTTAGTATTTGTATAATCACCACTATATAATTCGTTTTTTGTTATATCAACAGTTTCAGTATAACAAACTTTTGGCGGATGATTAATTTTTACATTCGCTAAAGGATAGAGCGAAATATCGATTGATGCTACACTTACACAACCTCTATTGTTGGTAGCCTGCACATAATATGTTTTATTTTGAGTTACGGAGAATGGGCCATTTACAGGAATTGTTAGATCTTTATCTTCATAAACATAATAGGTAAAATCAGGATGCCGGTTTAATATGAATTCTTCTGCTGAAGGATCGATAACAGTGCCTTCACAAACAGTAAATTTTGGTGGCAATTCGAGTTTATAATCTACACTTTTTATTACCGTTACAACAGTATTTGAGCATCCAAAACCTGTATAAGGTACTAAATCTAAAAGGAGTTTACTTCCCTCAGCTGGAGTAGGTTTTATCGTTAGCGATTGGCCGCTACCATAGTTTATAGTTCTATCTTCATTATACCAGGTGTAACTTTTATAACCGCTAGGCCCTAAAATTGCTATCTGTTCAGAACTTTTGCAATAAGTAGCCCCTAAAATCATGTCGCCACATATACCGCTAACATCTACGTATGCATATCCAAAATGACCACCCAGAGTACAGTCTGTCGTAATGAATTCTAATTCTAACTGTTTGCCTTGATAGCCTGATAAATTTAAAGTAACTGCCGACCAATCCTTATATATCACGATTGGATCTGTTGGCGATTTTTTAAAACCAGGTAAATCTGATGTTGCAATGTATTGAAATGAGGCGCAAGGAAGATATTCATTTGTTAAAACATCCCTTACCCTAACAATGAACCTAGGCTGCTCTGGTGTAACATGCATAGGGTCTTCTAATACAACCGCATATTGGTAAGTTATTGAATACTCAGGTTTATTTGTTGGTACATTTATTAAATATGATATTGCATCTGCTTGTCCACCTGTGCCATCATTACCTAATTTTACAACGTTTCCACCACTATTTTTTGGAATTATAGAAAATTGGCCATACAAGTCGATTGCATTTTTATCACTAATGATGGTGTGGCGGCCAAAAATTTCGGCAGAGACTGGTGCTAAATCAAGAGATATTTCGGTAACTAAGCCAGTGTATATTTTCCAATTCTTGAAATTGCCATTTTCAAAATCAATATTTTCCGGGCATTGTTGCCCTCTCAAATTTGATGTTGCGGCAATCCAAGCCACAATTAGCATCAACAAAATTTTGAAGTTCACTATAGGGAGATTTATAGATTTATCAATTTGGTTACCCAAAATTAGATCTTAATGAATTATGAATATCAATCTTAGTATGCTTAGAACAAGTAATTTACATGAATTACTCCTTTTAGGAATATATATTGTTTTAAACTTGATAAGCAACGAGCTGGTTTTTATTGAATTGAGTAGAAAAATTGCAATCTCGAATTACAAACGAAAAAGGAGATTTTTACACGAAATTTAACCGTTTTAGGGATATATTTTAAATAAAACAATGCATTTCATTGTTTGTTATCCTTTATTAAAACTGTATTATGGAAAAATTATATACGGCTGAAGTAACAGCCACCGGCGGAAGAGACGGACATGTAAAGTCGAATGATGGAATTTTGGATTTGGAATTAAGAAAACCAAAAGAAATGGGCGGTCAAGGTGGTGCGTCAAATCCTGAGCAATTATTTGCAGCAGCATGGGGATCATGCTATTTAGGCGCATTAGGTTCTATTGCCGAACGTGAAGGTGTTGATACTAGCGAAGCAACTGTTAACGTTCAGGTTTCTTTTAATAAGGATGGAAACGTGTATGGTTTATCAGCAGAATTGGATGTTCATATACCTGGCATTACCACCGAAGAAGCTCAAAAAATTGCAGATAAGGCTCACAAAACCTGTCCTTACTCTAAAGCAACAAAAGGAAATATCGAAGTGAGAGTTACGGCGATATAAATACGGAACAAAAATGGCAGATAAATAATCTGCCATTTTTGTTTTATGTAAATACTAATTTATAATAAGAGTTTACTGGCCAGACCTAAAATCAGCATAAAGCCGAAAACATCTGTAAATGTTGTAATAATTATAGATGATGCTATAGCAGGGTCAATACCTACTCTTTTTAAAACCAAAGGAATACTTGCACCGGTAATGCCTGCAATAACCAAATTGCCCGTCATCGCCAGAAAAATAACAACCCCAAGCATTGGGTTTCCATCAAAGAAATAAGCAAAGATAAACACGATTAAGCCGTTTGCGGCGCCATTAATTAAGCCTACAGTAAATTCTTTTAAAACAGTTCTATAGGCTTGATTATCCGTTAAATCATATAAAGAAATACGACGAACGGTAACGGCTAAGGCTTGTGTAGCAGCATTACCACCCATTCCGGCAATTATTGTCATGTATGCAGCTAATGATGGAATTAGCTTTATGGTTGGGTCAAAATATCTGATAACGGATGATGCCAAAAAAGCTGTACCTAAGTTAATAATTAACCACGGCAAACGAGATTTTACAGCCTCAACCCAATTACCGCTAAGTTCTTCATCTTCTGATACACCGGAGATTTTTAAGATATCTTCCGTACTTTCTGCTTCTAAAACATCAATTACATCATCAAAAGTTACTCTTCCTAGTAATTTCTGGTTCTCATCAATTACCGGAATACTGGTTAAGTTATACTGCGAAATTAACTGCGCCACCTCTTCCTGGTCGGTGTCGGGAGAAACGTAAACTGCATTAGTAATAACAAGCTCCGTAATTTTTGCATCGTGTTTGGCCTTAATAATTTCTTTTAGCGAAACAATACCTTTAAAAACATCATTATCATCAACAACGTAAATGGTATAAAATTCTTCCATTTCTTCGCTTTGGCGAATAATTTCATCAATAGCATGTTTTTTAGTGAGGTTAATGTTAACACAGATTAATTCTGTATTCATTAAACCACCAGCTGTTTTTTCGTCGTAAGTTAAAAGATTTCGTATTTCAGATGCGTGGTCATCCTGCAAATCCTCAAGAATCTCTTTTTGCTCGTGGTCTTCGAGTTGAGAGATAATATCTGTTGCATCATCATAATCTAATTCCTCTACAATTTCTGTACGCTTATCCGGATGGAGCTGAAAAAGCAAATCTTCAGGATGAGATTCTTCATCCATCTCCGAAATAATTTCTGAAGCGATTTCGGCCGGTAATAAATTTATGATATGCTGTTGCTCTGATTTATCTAACCTTTCGAAAAGAATTGCAATTTCTGAGGCATGATACTCTTCTAAAACCTCTTTAAGGGTTTCATCGCCAGCTAAGATCGCATTCTTAACCTTTACAACGTCGCTTTTATCTATTTCGAATGATGACTGCATAGCTTTAATTCCCCTAAAATAGAAATTCTAATAGATTTTTAATGCTTTAAATCAACTTTAAAAAAAGAAGATTTTATTTAAACCATCCCCTACGCCAAAAATAAATTATCTGAACTATGGCAATTAACAACATAACCAACCAGGTGTAGAAGTAACCATGCTCGGCGTAAAGTTCTGGCATGTTATCTTTTAAAATTTTACCTGTAACCGGGTCTTCGCGGCTAAAATTCATGCCGTAAATACCGGCAATAAATGTCAGCGGAATAAATATAGAGGAGATTATAGTCAAAACCTTCATAATCTCATTCATACGGTTACTTGTTATCGATAAGTTCATATCGATATTGGCAGAGGCTATTTCCTTTAAAGATTCGATAAAATCGATAATCTGGATGCAATGGTCGTAAGCATCTTTCATGTAGGTTTTGGTCAAATCAGAAATTAAGTTACTGTCGCTTCTAATAATATCGTTTAATTTATCTCTTTCGGGCCAGGCAACTTTTCTAATTGTAATCAAAGAACGCTTAATGCCTTGTGTATCGTACATAATTCTCCTATCCGGATTATCAAATAACCTATCTTCAATTGCATCAAGCTCCTCTCCCCAGTAATTTAAAAGCGAAAAGTAATTATCTACTATTGCATCCATCATGGCATACATTAAATAGCTTGCTCCGCCAATTCTAATATTTCCCTTGCCAATTTCTAAGCGTTTCCTAACGGGATTAAAGCAATCTTCGTAATTTTCCTGAAAAGTAATCAAGCATTTTGTAGTGAGTACAAAGGAGATTTGCTCATTAATTAAGTCGCCTTCTTCATTAATATAAAGATGCCTGCTTACCGAAAAAACATATTCATCAGCATCGTATTCATCTAATTTTGGGCGCTGATATGAGCTGGTTATATCTTCTAAAACCAAACGGCTAATGTTCAACTCTTTAAAAAGTGTTTCAAAAATACCTGGATCTGCTAAGCCTTTAATATCAAACCAATAAAAAAAATCCTTGTTAGCAGTTAATTTATCAATATTGTTGATGTTTTTTAACTCTTCTTTCTCGTACGATTTTGTATTGTATTTGTGAAGCGTTATTATAGGCTTCAAAGCATTCTCGTCTATGGCGTATGAACCTGGACTTGTACCTGGTTCGGGAACCTTATAATGTGTATGTCTGCTTCGATTACGAGGTTTGTTTTTAGCCATAATTAGAGATATGATTTTGCTTGCGGACCCTGGTTAAAAAGTAAATCTACAACACTAAGGTTAGCAATAAATTGATGTTTATCTTCAAAAACCTGATAATATGGTTTATTGTTTAAATATTCTTCAGTTTTCTTCGGATTCATAAAATCTCGATAATTAAGTCCTTCGGCTAAATCATCCGTGTACGCTGTTGTACAATTAAATTCTACGTTCAACTTTAACTTTTTGCTAATCCATTCCAAAAGCTCCAGATTATAATCGAACAGAAAATCGTACTTCTTATTATAAAAAACGGCCATTTCATCTTCGTAATATTCAAAATAAGCCGAACTTCGGTAAGAACTTTCAAAACTCATCCAATGTAAGCGTTGCCAATTAAAATCATAGCTTATTTTAACATCTTTCATTGCCGTACGCATTTTAGAACCCTTAACAACCGGAACTGTTAAATCTAATTTCCCGTTAGGTGAATAAATACTTGCCCGGTTTCTATATGTTTGTTTAGGAAAATGCTCGTATTTCTCTAGTAAAAAATTATCACTAACTGATTGTAGCCGACTAATATAGCCTACCGGAGGAAGATAAAATAATGGAAGTATAGCTGTATTTTGCATTTGAAAATATATGTTTGTAGTTCAAACGTTTCAAAATTAATGATTAAAAGGGGTTTTGCGCATGTAGGCGTATTTTTATTGTACCTTATTTCGCTTTTGCCGCTGCAAGTATTATCAATCTTTGCAAGAATACTTTATTATATCCTGTATTATGTTATCGGCTATAGAAAAAATGTAGTTAGCGAAAATCTTCGTAATTCATTTCCCGAAAAAACAGCTATTGAAATTAAATCAATTGAAAAAAAGTATTATAAATTTTTATCGCAACTCATTTTTGAAATCATAGAACTTACCTCAATTTCTAAAAAAGAGACTTTAAAGCGTGTAAAATTTAAAGGCTTAGAACAATTAGAAGAGCACTTTAAAAAAAGTGAAAGTATTTTGGCTTGTACAGGCCATTATGGAAATTGGGAACTTGGTACGTTGGCGCTCGGCTTAAATTTATCGGCCAAAACTATTGTAATTTACAAACCTATTAACAATAAAGTTTTTGAAGAATGGTTTGATAAGATAAGAACAAAATTTGGGAACATTTTTGTAGCTATGCGCCAAACTTTGCGTTGTATGGCAACCTATAAAAATGAGCCAAGTTTGCTTTGTTTTGCAAGTGATCAATCTCCTGTTAGAGAAGAAAGTAAATTCTTTCTCGATTTTTTAAATCAACCTACTCCTGCCCTTTTAGGAGTAGAAAAAATTGCCAAATCAACCAACCGGCCGATTTATTATTTTAAAGTAAATGTGGTTAAACCAGGTTATTATGATGTTGAAGTGCTGCCTATGTGTTTAAATCCTGCAGAAACTGTAGATGGTGAAATTACAAAATTGCATTTCAAATTCTTAGAAAATATAATTAATGAAACTCCTCAATATTGGCTTTGGAGCCATAAACGCTGGAAATTTAAACCCGAAAATATATAAATGAATCCTTCAGTAGCGGTTGTAATTTTAAACTGGAATGGTAGAAGCTGGCTCGAAAAATTCCTCCCGGGAGTTTTAAAGTCAAGCTACGATAATTTGCAGGTAGTTGTAGGTGATAATGGCTCAACTGATGATTCGGTAGAATTTTTGGCCATTAACTTTCCAACAGTTAAAATTCTTAAAAATGAGGCTAATTATGGATTTGCAGGTGGTTACAATAAAATTTTAGAACGTGTTGAAGCTGATTACTTTATTCTTCTAAATAGTGATGTAGAAGTAACGCCAAATTGGATACAACCCATTATCGATTTAATGAAAAGCGATGAAAAGATTGCTGCTGCACAGCCCAAAATAAAATTTCAGCAAGAAAAAAGTCAGTTTGAATATGCAGGTGCTGCTGGCGGTTACTTAGATGTTTATGGTTACCCTTTTTGCCGCGGACGATTATTTAATATATATGAAACGGACAATGGACAGTACAATGATGCTAAAGAAATTTTTTGGGCAAGTGGTGCTTCATTTTTCATCAAAAGTAAATGCTGGTTAGAAGCTGGTGGATTAGATGCCGATTTGTTTGCCCACATGGAAGAGATTGATTTATGCTGGAGATTGAAAAACTTAAATTACAAAGTAGTTTATTGTCCGGATAGTGAGGTTTTCCACGTTGGCGGTGGCACTTTACAAACCGAAAATCCTTTTAAAACCTATTTAAATTTTAGAAACAACCTAATAATAATGCAAAAGAATTTGCCATTTGGCGATGCTATTTTTCGTATTTCTATCAGGATGTGTATTGATTTTATCGCCTGGTGGCATTTTCTGCTATCTGGTAAGCCAAAATTTACAATGGCCGTAAGTAAAGGGCATTGGCATTTTTTAAAATCTCTACTTAAAACAGCAGCTAAAAGATCTGCGTACCAAAAGCCGTATTTAAAACATGCAGGTGTTTACAAAAACAGCATTGTATGGGCTTTCTTCATTAAAAAAGTGAAATGGTTTTCTCAACTTACTTAGCCGTTAAAGCTTCATCGATAGTTTTTTTGATGTAAGAAACCGTATTAAATGCCAAACCAACTGTACCAAACTTTACAATACCATCCTTACCAATTACAGCATGAGTTGGGTAAGATTTAACACCATATTTATCGGCCATAAATCTTCCATCATCAATAATATTATATTGATATGGATTAGTTTTTAAAAAATCTTTGATTTCGTACTTACTATCTAAAGCTACAGCCAGAAAAATTACTTCTTTGTTATCAGCATAACTCTTTACCAATTCGTTTAATTCCGGTATTTCGGCTTTGCAAGGCGGGCAGTTAATAAACCAAAAATTTAGCACAATCACATTACCTGTATTTGTTCTTAAATCGTACTTATTGCCATTCATATCGGTAACCTTAAAGCCTTTAAAAGCTTCACCCTCCTGAAATGCATCGCTTGTACGTGGTTTGGGCATCTTATCCATGATTGCTTTCCGTTGTTCGGCAGATAGCTCATAAATTAAATACTCCGGTTCGCCCTTATCGCTTTTTGTATTCCGGCTACGGATGGAATATTTTCCGGTTCTTAATAATGATTGCCAAATATTGTAAGGATATACCATACCATCTTCTCCCCTAACAATTGTTTGTTCATTAAGAGGGTTTGGCGCTTTGCTTTGGTTTTGTCCGTAGCAAAAAAAGGAAAATAAAATCAGAGAGATCAAGAGCGTGTTTTTTATCATTATTTATCAGTTTTAATTAGTAAACTTTCTAAAGCAAGGCGATAACCATTCATTCCAAAACCAGTTAACACGCCAGCACAATTTTTTCCTGTTAAAGATGTATGTCTAAATTGTTCTCTGGCATAAATATTAGAGATGTGTACTTCTACAACCGGTGTTTTAATGGCTGCAATTGCATCTGCAATGGCAACTGATGTATGTGTGTAACCGCCAGCGTTTAAAATAATGCCATCAAAAGAAAAACCGACTTCGTGTAGTTTGTTGATGATTTCACCCTCAACATTGCTTTGAAAATAATCAATTTCTACAATGGTATAAATAGATTTTAATTCTTTAATGTAATCCTCAATACTAGTATTTCCATAAATTGAAGGTTCTCTTACACCTAAAAGATTAAGATTCGGACCATTGATAATTTGTACTTTCATTTTATTTTATCGCATTAATTATTGTAACGTTGCAATGTTATAAAAAATCTTAAATAAAACATGCTTTGGCAAACATATATTAAAGGATTTAATGGTTATTTAAAACTCGAACGCTCCTTATCGGGCCATTCAGTTAGCGCATATCTAAGCGATGTAGAAAAGTTCAGTCAATTTTTTGAATCGCTTGATACACAGCCAAAAATAACGGAGGTTAAAACTGATGATGTAAAATTATTTATTACCTGGTTAAATGAATTAGGTATGTTAGCTACTACACAGGCAAGAGTAATTTCTGGCTTAAAGGCTTTTTTTTCATATTTAATACAAGAAGAAGTTATTGAAACCGACCCAATGGCACTTATTGAGGCGCCAAAGTTGAGCAGAAAACTACCCGACACTTTAAATATTAATGAAATTAATCAACTTATTGACGCGATTGATGCCTCAAAACCAGAAGGTATGCGCAATAAAGCGATTATAGAGGTTTTGTACGGCTGTGGTTTACGTGTTACTGAGTTAACAGATTTAAAAATTTCTAATCTTTATCCACAAATAGAATTTATTAAAGTGATTGGTAAAGGGAACAAGGAAAGATTGATACCAATTGGAGGTGTTGCGTTAAAATTGATAGATATTTACCTTAATCAGGTTAGAAATCATCAAGCGATTAAAAAAGGCAATGAAGATTTCGTTTTTTTAAATCGGTTTGGGGCGAAATTATCTCGAACTACAATATTCACGCTAATTAAAGGTTTAGCGGCGGCAATTGGTTTAAAGAAAACGATTAGCCCGCACACTTTGCGCCATTCTTTTGCTACACATTTAATAGAAGGTGGTGCAGATTTAAGAGCTGTACAAGAAATGCTTGGTCATTCCAGTATAACCACAACTGAAATTTACACGCATATTGACAGAAATTATTTAAAAGAAGTGATTACTCACTTTCATCCACGTTCTTAAGGATTTGTTCTCGCCATAATCATGCGGTCTTTACCTTGCATGTCTTTTCTTAACTCTATGTTTTTGAACTGTTTATCAATTAATATTTGAAGCGTTTCTGCCCATAAGAACTCATTAATTTCGAAGAACAGGTAACCATTTGGATTTAAATTTGTTAAGGCAAAATCTGCTATGGCATTGTAAAAAATAAGTGGATTTTCATTACTCACAAATAATGCACGGTGTGGCTCATGTTCCAAAACATTTTGATGCATATCTGCTTTTTCCAATTCTCTTATGTAAGGCGGATTGCTAACAATAATATCATAAGTTTCAGAAGTTGTATAGGATAAAATATCTGCTTCGATAAAATTAATCTCTGCCTGATTTAGGTTGGCATTCTCTTGAGCAACAGTTAATGCTTTCTCCGAAACATCTAGAGCAGAAACATCTAAGTGAGACAAATTCTTTTTTAAACTAACCGCAATGCAACCAGAACCAGTTCCAATATCAATCAAACTCTTTTTAGTTTGCTTTACTTCAGTAACTATCCAGCCCACTAATTCTTCAGTTTCTGGCCTGGGCACCAAAACATTTTCATTAACCCGAAACGGCAAATTATAAAAATAGGCTTCGCCTAAAATATGTTGTATGGGTTTCCCCATTTTCAAATCCTCCAAAATTTTTAAAAGTTTATCACTTTGTTTAACAGTAATAACTTTATCTTGTTTTAAAAGGATCTCACTTTGTGTAAGTTTTACAATATTCGATGTTGATAAAATAAATAAAGCTTTTGCTTCTTCGGCGCCGTATAAATCTTTTAAACTCTGTAAATATTCTTTTTCTAAATCTTTAATATTCATCTGCCGCAAAAGTAATAAATCGTGTAACTTTCCTTGTCATAATTTAACTACTTTTGTGTTAATGAGCGATGAATTTTTTGTTAAGCGCTGCTTAGAACTGGCTGCTAAGGCAATCGGAAATGTTAGTCCGAACCCAATGGTAGGTTGCGTAATTGTAGCAAACGGAGAAATAATCGGCGAGGGTTATCATCAGAAATACGGTGAAGCACACGCCGAACCAAACGCAATAAAAGCTGTAATAGAGAAATTTGGTGCGCAGGCCGATGATTTATTGAAAACTGCAACAGCCTATGTAAATTTAGAACCTTGTGCACACTTTGGTAAGACACCACCTTGTGCAGATTTATTTGTTAAACATAAACTAAAAAAGGTTGTAATTGGCAATCGAGATCCCTTCTCTGGCGTTGATGGAAAAGGTATCGAGAAATTAAAAAATGCCGGAATTGAAGTAATTAGTGGTGTTCTGGATAAAGAATGCAGAGGTTTTAATAAAAGATTTTTTACCAGAATACAAAATCAGCGACCTTACATAATACTTAAATGGGCAGAAACTGCAAACGGCTTTTTCGCTAGCTTAGATGGACATCAAAAGTGGATAAGTGGCGCATTGGCAAAACGATTGGCGCACCAGTGGCGCACTGAAGAAGATGCCATTTTAATTGGTAAACAAACTGCTATAATTGATAACCCACAATTAACAAGTAGATTATGGCCAGGCAAAAATCCAATCAGATTAGTGATTGATAAAAATCTTCAAATTTCATCAGATAATAATGTTTTTAACAAGGAAGCTAAAACCATCATATTTAACGAGGTAAAAACAGATGTAGTTGATAATATCCACTACATCCAAATGGAAGACATGCACTTTTATTTGCCTCAAAAAATTGCTTTTCAGCTTTATCTAATGGATATTCAATCTGTAATTGTAGAAGGTGGTGCTAATATTCTAAATCAATTTTTAGGTGCTGGAATTTGGGATGAAGCCAGAATTTTTTCTTCAAAAAATAGTTGGTCTGCAGGAATAGCATCTCCTGTGATAAAAGGTATTTTAACCGAACAAATTCAAATTGAAAGTGATAAACTTTCTATTTATGTAAATGATATAAATTAATGACATACATTATATTAAGCGTTTTATGTAGCGTTACTGTAGCAGTGCTTTTAAAACTTGCAAAAAGATATAAGATTAGTATAATACAAGCAGTTACTATAAATTACCTTACCGCGTTATTTTTATGTTTTCTTTTCTTTAAGCCAGATGTTAAGCTAATTGATGCTCACGCACCTTGGCCAATATATATATCATTAGCTATTTTGTTACCATCAATTTTTTTAATACTAGCGGCATCGGTTAAAAATTTAGGAATTGTTAAAACTGATATTGCACAAAGGTTATCCTTGTTTATCCCAATTCTTGCCGCCTACTTTATCTTTAAAGAAAATTTTAACCCTTTAAAATTTGTTGGTTTGGCTGTTGGCTTTGCTGCTATAGTTTTAACTTTTCTCCGCAAAAGCGATAATAATCAAAAAAACAGTAGATGGATTTTTCCACTCTCGGTGTTTATAGGTTTTGGAGTGATTGATGTATTATTTAAGCAAATTGCTTTGCACAAAGAATTTCCTTATACAACATCATTATTTATTGTTTTTTGTCTCGCTTTTATCGTTTCCCTAATTATTGTATTAGTTATGGTTTTAATTAAAAAAACCAAAATACAAATCGTAAATATCGGTTGTGGTTTAATTTTAGGATTATTCAATTTTGGAAACATATTATTCTACATGAAAGCCCATAAAGCACTTGCCAACAATCCATCAACAGTTTTTGCAGCTATGAATTTAGGTGTTATTGTAGTTGGTAGTTTAATTGGTGTGCTCGTATTTAAAGAAAAATTAAGCCGCATTAATTACATCGGAATTGCTTTTGCAATTTGTGCAGTTATCTTAATTACATTATCACAACTAAATGCTATTTGACGATTCTTATAAAACCATTAATAAACCTTCAGAAGCAATTTTTAGGGATAAAGGAAGCAAATTTATAGCTTATGCTTACCCAATACGTTCTGATGAAGAAATTAAGCCAATAATAAATGCTTTAAGAACTGAACATGCCAAAGCCAGGCATTTTTGCTATGCATATCGTTTAACTACAGACCGTTCTGTTTTTAGGGTAAATGACGACGGAGAACCATCAGGAACAGCAGGCAGACCGATTTTGAACTGCTTATTATCAGAAGATGTTACTTATATTTTGGTTGTAGTTGTAAGGTATTTTGGCGGAACTTTATTGGGCGTTCCGGGTTTAATTAATGCATACAAAACGGCTACAATTGAAGCACTTCAAAACGCAGAAAAGATTACCAAAACTATAAACGATGTTTATGAAGTGTATTTCGATTATTTGCAAATGAACGATGTAATGAAATTGATAAAAGATGAAGGTCTGGAAGTTATTGAGCAGAAATTTGATATCAATTGTATCATAAAATTTGAAATAAGAAAAGCCCAGTTAAATCAGGTTTTAGCTAAGTTTGATAAGATTGAAAACATCAAACTTAAATATTTAGAAACCTTGTAACCATAAATAGTTATTATCTTTTCGAATTAAATATCAGCCAAATTCATTATGAAAATTCCAGAAAGCGACCTTATTATAAACCCTGATGGTACAATTTATCATTTAAACTTATTACCTGAAGATATTGCGGATACGGTTATCACGGTTGGCGACCCTGATCGCGTTGGCGAGGTTAGCAAGTATTTTGATAGTATCGAACTTAAAAAAGGCAAAAGAGAGTTTATCACACATACTGGATATGTGGGTAAAAAACGGGTTACTGTGCTTTCAACCGGAATTGGTACAGATAATATTGATATTGTTTTCAACGAGCTTGATGCTCTGGTTAATATTAATTTTGAAACACGCGAAGTAAATAGCAAACTTAAATCACTAGATATCATAAGAATTGGTACATCTGGCGCAGTTCAGCCTGATATAGAAATGGGAACAATTCTGTCATCATCATACGGCTTAGGCATGGATTCGTTAATGAATTATTATGTACATGAATTAAATGGAGACGAGCAAAATTTATTAAACGATATTAATATTCATTTCGGCCATTTAAAAAATATAAAACCTTATTTAACGGCTTCGAGCAGTAGATTATTGGATACGATTGGAAAAGAGATGGTTAAAGGAATTACAATTACAGCTCCAGGTTTTTATGCACCGCAAGGTAGAAAAGTTAGGGCGAAAAATGCAGTTCCGGATTTTATTGGCTTGATTAACAGTTTTAAATGCAATCAAGAAAGAATTACAAATTTGGAGATGGAAACTGCCGGAATTTATGCTTTAGCAAAAATTTTAGGGCATAATGCATTATCTGTTAATGCCATATTAGCGAGTCGGGTGAAATATGAATTTAGTAATCAGCCAGATAAAATTGTTGCAAAAGCAATTGAAACGGTGCTCGAAAGAATTTAATTCCAAATCTGTATGAGCCTCCCGAAAGCGAATTATAAACATCTCGAGAGGCTTAATGTGAAAAATAATACTTTGAATTATAAGCTATTTATGCACCTGGTATAGTTTCTTTTACCAATTCCTTTTGTTCCATATCT
Source organism: Pedobacter sp. Leaf170 (assembly GCF_920984665.1). Taxonomy (GTDB): domain Bacteria; phylum Bacteroidota; class Bacteroidia; order Sphingobacteriales; family Sphingobacteriaceae; genus Pedobacter. The sequence goes on along the minus strand of NZ_CAKLBP010000007.1, from coordinate 243,961 downwards.
AAATATGAGCAAGTCATTTTCTGAATATCTATAACCCATTTTTCAACTCCTGCATCAGCAGCCTGCTTGCAGAAGGTAAAATAATCAGTTTCACCATTCTGATGAATTTTTAAAGCATGCGCTAATTTTTCAGCAGATGATTCATCATTGATAATCAATTCAGGATAATTTTCGGGGCTTGCCTGAACAGAAGTATCATCATTGCCAAAATATACCGATAATCCATTTGCTACATAAACATCATTTCTAACAACCCCTAAGGCTGCAATCTCTTTTATAAATTGTGGGAAATCTGCGCCGGTTTTAATTTTTGATTCTGCAGATTTTATTTCTTCTATGGAAAACATATAATTATTTGTTAGTTGATACTTTGTAAATGGTTGTTTGAGTATATAACTCTCCTGGTCGCAAAATTGTTGAAGGAAATTCAATAATATTTACAGCATTCGGGTGGTGTTGGGTTTCCACACAAAAAGCTTCAAAACCACTATAATCTTTTCCGCCCTTACCATTTTTTACCTTTAAGTATTTTGATGTATATAAATGCGCTACCGGTTCTGTAGTATAAATGCTAAGCGTTAAACCACTCTCCTGCTCAACTGTTTTGCTGGCCAACGTTAAATCTCCATAAGTTTTATCTAAAACATAAGTTTGGTCATAACCTTCCTCCGGATTCCAGTCTTTACCAAATTCCTTTAACTCTGTAAAATCAAGTGCGGTATCCTTAACAGGAATTAATTTGCCGGTTACGCAATAATTATCATCTTGTTCTAAATAATTTTTGGCAAAAATCTGTTGCTTATGTTTATCAATTTTTCCACCATCAGGTGATAAATTAAAATAGCCATGGTGAGTCAAATTTATGGCTGTCGCTTTATCTGTTTCAGCTTCGTAGCTTAAAATAAGTTCATCGTTTTCTGTTAATTGCAAAGTTAAATCAACAATTAAAGTACCTGGAAAGCCTTCTTCACCATCAATACTTTCATATTGTAAAGTAACGGATGATATTTCTTCATCAAATTCAACTATATCCCAAACCTTTTTATCAAAACCATCAATCCCTCCATGTAAGGTATCACTGTTATTATTTTTAGGTAAATTAAAATTTTGACCATCAATTTGGAATGATGCACCCTTTATACGGTTTGCGTATCTGCCTATCACTGCTCCTAAGTGTGGATTGTTATCCAGGTAATCTGCTCCGAAATATTGGTTAAAATCATCAAAGCCTAAAACAATATCCTGCATATTGCCTTTGGCATTTTTAATTATAAAATTATTAATAATGGCTCCATAATTATATAATTTAATGTAGGTGCCATTATTATTAGTTAATTCTATTGCGATAACTTCTTCGCCATTAATTATATTTCCTGTTGGTATTTGCTTAATGCTCATAAATTGTAACTTAGGGCTTTTGTTTGCTAAACAAACATACCATTAATACTTGCTTTTATAAATATTTTAAACTGATGAAATCTCAACTCGAAGAAAAATTTGCAGAACAATATCAAAAAAATGCTGATGCGGTTTATTTTACACCTGGTCGTGTAAATTTAATTGGTGAACATATCGATTACAATGGCGGCTTGGTAATGCCTTGTGCAATTACTTTAGGTACATGGCTGGCCATCTCACCAAATAACGATGGTAAATTCAGATTTAAAAGTTTAAACTTTAATGAGCAAACTGAGGTAGAAAGTAATGTTCTGCATCAAAAAAATGGAGGTTTATGGTCTAATTACCCTATTGGTGTAATCAATGAGTTTATTAAAGATGGTAAAGAAATCAGTGGTTTAGATTTTTTATATTTTGGAAACATCCCTATAGGTTCAGGATTGTCTTCTTCTGCATCTATTGAGATTGCCACAGCTTTTGCAATAAACGATTATTTCAACCTTGGTTATGATAACTTAGAATTGGTTAAAAAGGCTAAAAGGGTTGAGAACGATTTTATTGGTTTAAATTCTGGCATTATGGATCAATTCGCAGTTGCTTTCGGGGAGAAAGATAAAGCAATTGTTTTGGATTGCGAGACACTTAAATATAAAATGGTTGATATTAATTTAGGCAAATATGTTCTGGCAATTATCAATACAAAAAAACCACGCGAATTAGCCGATTCTAAATATAATGAACGTGTGGAAGAATGCCAGACTGCACTAAAATTGCTTAATGAAGAAGTAAAACTGAATAATTTATGCGATTTAAACGCGGAGAAATTTGCGCTTCACAAGCATGTAATTGCAGATGAAACGATTTTAAACAGAGCATCTCACGTAGTTAAAGAAAATGATAGAGTTCATTTGGCTGCCAAAGCGCTTAATGCCGGTGAATTAGAAGAATTTGGACGTTTAATGTATGCGTCACATCAATCGCTACGCAGCTTATATGAGGTAAGCGGTAAAGAGTTAGATACAGTTGTAGATTTTTGTATAGATTATGAACATGTAATTGGTGCGAGAATGACTGGTGCTGGTTTTGGCGGTTGTGCAATAGCACTTTTAGAAAAAGGCTTTGAGGAAGATTTTGCGAAACATTTAACAGATTATTATGTAGCAAGAATTGGATACCCGGGAGAAATATATGTAAGTGACATTGGCAACGGACCAACCAAATTATAATTTAATTATTAGCTAAAGATTTAGCTAACCTTTTTATAAATGAAAAAGTTAAAACTAAACGAACTTAACAGAGCAGATGTTGAATCGTTTAAAGCACAAGAAAAGTTACCCGTAGTAGCCATTTTGGATAATGTTAGAAGTATGCACAATGTAGGTTCTATTTTCCGTACGGCAGATGGTTTTGCATTAGAGCAAGTAGTGTTGTGTGGTATTACGGCACAACCACCACATCGGGAAATTGAAAAGACGGCTTTAGGCGCAACGCAATCAGTAGAATGGATGCATTATGCTGATACAACAACTGCCGTTGATGAATTACGAGCAAAAGGTTATGAAATTGTAGCTATCGAGCAAGCAGAAAATAGCACAATGCTTAATATTTTTTCGCCAGATAAAGACAAAAAATACGCTTTAATTTTTGGTAACGAGGTTGATGGTGTGAGCGATGAAGTAATGGCTAAAATTGATGAGTGCATCGAAATTCCTCAGTTTGGCACAAAACATTCGTTTAATATAACCATTTCTGCAGGAATTGTTTTTTGGGATTTCTTTGCAAAACTTAGGTTATAAAAAGACTAAGATGGAACATGCCTTATTAAAAAAGCTACAAATTAAGCCTGGCTTTGTTGTCAAAGTTATTGATGCGCCAGAAAACGTAGACTCCATCTTTTTGAATAAACCAGATAATATTTCCATCTGTTACGATGAGGTAAATCATTTTGATGCACTTATTACTTTTACAACTTCTCAAAATCAATTAAAAGCCCAAATCGAAAGTCAGCTAATGTATTTAAATCCAAAAACTATAATTTGGATTTTCTCACCAAAGAAATCATCAAAAATAAAAACTGATTTAGATTTGATGAAAAGCTGGCATGAGTTGGATGTTTTTGGATTAAATCCTTGTTCATCTGCTTCTGTAAATGAGATTTGGACAGCTTTAAGATTAAAATTTATAGGCGAAATAAAACCAAGCGGTTTAAGAAACGACCATATTCAAACAAATGATTATTCGGATTTTATCGATGTTGTAAATAAAAAAGTAACCTTACCTTCAGGTCTAAAATTTGTTTTGGAACAACATCCACAAGCAATTCGTTACTTTGAAAGCCTGGCATACTCCAATAAAAAGGAGTATGTACTTTGGATTCTATCAGCCAAACAAGAAAAAACAAGACAAGCAAGAATTGATAAGGCACTAATTATGCTTTTAGATGGTAAGAAGAATCCGTCTGCTTAGGTATTTTGAAGATTAAAAAAGCATAGTTTTTCATAAAATACATATATATTGTGATATAATTTAAATATCAACGTAACTTTTTTGTGAAAAAAATTATAACATAAGTAATTGATTTATTGCGGTTTGCAGTTTTAAATCATATTTAGGCATATATTTTTCTAAAAAGTGTAAAACAGAATTATAAATAAGCTGTTTAACCACTATTATTTAGAAAATAAAATATGAATACGAAAATTACAAAATCAACAATGTTGGTTGCCTTATTAGGATTATCATCACAATTATTTGCACAAGAAACACCTACCGCTTCTGGTAGATTCGGCAAACAAAATTTAAGAACATGGAGCGTTGGTGCTCAGGGTGGTATCTTCAGCCAAAATACCATCTTAGGCGGCGGAAGTGTTAAAGCTAGAGAATTTAAAAGCGTAGGTTACGGAGCTTTTATCAAAAAACAAATTCTTCCTGCATTAGGCTTACAAGCAGATTTCTTACGTGGTGAGATTAAAACTTTAAACGCTACAAGTACAATCGAGCAAAAAAACAGCATCAATTGGGCTGGTTCATTAACTGCGGTATTAAACATTGCTAACTTTAGTTTAAATACTGAAAACGCAGTTTTAATCCCTTACATTAAAGCGGGTGCCGGTTACATGTCGTCAGATTCGCAAGTTGGTGCTACTCAAGTTTTTCAAGACAGAGAAGGTTGGTATATCCCAACAGGTGTTGGATTTAAATTTGGTGTATCAAAAGGAATTAACATCGATTTAGGTTACGACATTAACTTTATCAAATCTTCTCCAACAGTTAAAAGTGCTTACTTAGAGAACAGATATTCATACTCTCACGTAGGTCTTGAGTTTGCATTAGGAAACAAAGAAAACTCTCAATTACAGAACTACAGCGCTATTGCAGATTTACGTAAACAAACTGCTGAAGAAAGTAATGAGTTAAGAAGAGCTTTATCTACAGCTGAAGAAAATGCTGCCAGAGACAGAGCACAATATGCTAAAGATTTAGCTGATGATGATAATGATGGTGTAGCTAACAAATTCGACAAATGCCCTGGAACTGCTTCAGGTACTGTTGTTGATGGTTCAGGTTGTCCATTAGCTGCTCCAACAACTAAAGTAATTAAAGAAACTACTGTAATTACAGAAGCTGACCGTAAAGTGGTAAGAGATGCAATCTCTAACTTAGAATTTGATTTAGGTAAATCAACAATCCGTTCTAAATCTTACGAAACGTTAAACAGAGTTGCTACTTTGTTAATGGAGAAAAACTTTAGCTTAAAATTAGCTGGACATACAGATAACACTGGTGGCAGAGAATTGAACTTACGTTTATCTAAAGATAGAGCTGAATCAGTAAAAGCTTATTTAGTGTCTCAAGGTGCTAATGCTTCAAGAATCGAAGCTACAGGTTACGGACCAGACCAACCGATTGCGACTAACAAAAGTGCATCCGGACGTCAAGCTAACCGTCGCGTAGAATTTACATTATATTAATTAATAGTTTAAAATTAAGTTTGAAGCCTCGGTGAAATATTTCATTGAGGCTTTTTTGCGTTTATTGATGTTTCAAAAGAATTTTCCGCTTGTGAAATTTTATAATAGAGATTCTTATACAAGTTCAGAATCACGACATTCTCACATATATGCACCACTTCATTGCGAGGCACGAAGCAATCTTAAACATTAGGTTTGAATGGCAAGCGCCATGAGATTACTTCGTGCCTCGCAATGACGCAGGAAGCTTACATATAGGTTTGTATATAATCCTCAATGAAAATGATTCTTAAACAAGTTTAGAATCAAAACACGCTTACACACCACGTCATTGCGAGGCACGAAGCAGTCTAAAACATTAGGTGCAACTGGCATGCGCCATGAGATTGCTTCGTACCTCGCAATGACGCAGGAAGCTTATGTCTTACCTCATGCTTACACACCAACTTATTGCAAAATACGAAGCAATCTTAAGGTTTGAATGGGGCCAGCGCTAATAGATTGCTTCGTACCTCGCAATGACGCATGATCCCGTAGGCATAGTTTTCAATATAATCTTTAATAAAAGAGTTTCAGGATCAAGTTCAGAAACACGACACACTTACACACCACGTCATTGCGAGGCACGAAGCAATCTTAAACATCAAGTTTAAATGGCATGCGCCATAAGATTGCTTCGTGCCTCGCAATGACGCAGGAAGCTTACATATCGGTTTGTATATAATCATCAATGAAAAAGTTTCAGGAGAAAGTTCAGAATCACGAAATGCATACGCCTCTCGCAATGAAGCACGGAGCTTTTATGTATTAGTTTAAAAAAAAATCCTCAATCAAAATGAAACTCAAACATGTTCAAAATAACGAATGGTTAAATACCTCCAAAAAAAAAGTGGCAACCATTAACTGGTTGCCACTTCATCATATCTCCGAAGAGTGAAAAAAAATATTAGTTTTTAGGTTGCACTCGACCTGATTTTCTGTCTTCACCTCTACCAATTAAATAACCGCCACCAGCTCCAACTAAACCACCAATAATTGCACCTCTACCTTTTTTCTTATCAATTAATGCACCACCAACTGCACCTGCTGCCCCACCAATTACTGAACCTTTTGCAGCATCGCTCCAACCTTGTTTTTTAGCAGTTGGTTGTGTACCACCGTAAGAGCTTGAGCTAGTGCTGGAATAAGTACGACCAGAACCAGAATACGAAGAACGTTGTCCTGCTTTTCTTGCAGCTACTAATTCTGCCTGATGTTTAGCTTCTTTTTCTGCTTCAATTTTTGCAGTTTCTGCTCTCTTGAAACTATCCAATCTTAAACTATCTTTTACGGCTTTAACGGCCGTTGCTTTTTCAGCTTCTGCTTGTTTTAATGCAGCTTCTTCTTTTGCTTTATTGTTACAAGCGAATAAAACCGAACTACTTAATGCGATTACTACTAATATCTTTTTCATAACATAAATTTTTTAAAGTAAACCTTTAGCCACCTAAAGCCAAAAGATTTCATTTGTATGTGTTTTTTAGTTAATTACAGATAGTAAAGAAAAAATGATGCCAAAAAGTTTTAATGTTTTAATTTTTTTCTTCTAAATCAATGTACCAAAAACCTAAACTATCTGATTTACTGATAGATAAAGTATCATCTTGGGTAGTATCGCTTGGCTTTGAATAGCTTCTAAAAACCATTTCGCCTATATTGAAATCGAGTTTATTATTGAACACTGGACCATCAAAGGCAAATGTATGGTATTCACCATTTTCACCACAGGGGTCAATATCAGGTGGCAAATTATTTATTAAATCTTTAGTAATAACTTCGCCACAGTATAATTTTAGATTTTGCTGACAGCAAACTATTATTGTTTTGTAACCTAAATTTAGAAAATCGTTAACGATATCGGTAGTATTTCGCTTCCACAACGGGAATATTGCTTTTAGGCCAACTTCAGACAGTTTTTCCTCTCTGTATTTTCTTAAATCTTCGAGAAAAATATCACCAAATATAGAATGTGTTATTCCACATGCCTTAAAATGGTTCATGTGATTTTTCATAACATTATCATAGGTTTCCATATCAGGCATATCTGGCAGTTGAATTTGATACAATGGAATACCAACGCTTTGAGCCTGTTTTATTAAGAGAGCTGCTCTAACACCATGCATGGAAACTCTATTAAACTTTTCAGTTACCGTTGTAACCAGATATTTTATTTCCAACGAATCATCTTGTAGAGCATAGTGCAGTGCGAGTGTACTATCTTTACCACCACTCCAATTGAAAATACATTGTTTTTTAGATGGCATTTAGCAAGATTTTCTTCAGCATTTGCACGCCATTTACCGCATTCTGTTCAATATTTACGACATTTTTATAATGTCTAATATCTGGAGTCCGAGGATCGATAATGTATTTTGTTGTGTGTTTCGGTACAAAATCGACCAAACCGGAAGCCGGATAAACCGCAAGAGATGTTCCGATTATTACAAAAAAATCTGCAGATTGACAAAGTCTGGCAGCATACTCAATCATTGGTACAGCTTCACCAAACCATACCACATGCGGTCTTAGCTGCGAACCCAATTCGCATAATTCGCCCATTTTAATTTCCGCACCATTAATTGGATATGTGAGTGATGAATTTACATCAGATTGAGATTTAGTTATCACACCATGAAGATGCGTAACTTTTGTAGAACCTGCCCGCTCATGTAAATCATCTATGTTTTGGGTGATAATTTCAACATCAAATTCCTCCTCTAATTCTACTAAAATAGAATGTGCTAAATTGGGTTTGGCCGCCAAAACCTGCCTCCTACGCTCATTATAAAAATCCTGCACCAGTATAGGATTTCGTTCCCAGGCTTCGGGCGTAGCAACATCATAAACATTATGTCCTTCCCATAATCCATCCGAATCGCGAAAGGTTTTTAAGCCGCTCTCTGCACTAATACCAGCACCAGTTAATACTACCAATTTCATCATTAACAATTAACTTTTATTTCCGAATAATTGATGAATTTCTTCGCGATTCTATCATCAGCTGAAAAAATTTCGGGATGAAACATGCAAGATAATGCTTCAATACCTTCAACTAAGGTACCAATACTCGGTTGAGTAAACATATCGAAATCAGCAATATATACTTGGTTGTTTTTAACAGCTTCGAGGTTATCCCATCCAGGTTTAGATGTAAGTAAAGTCATTTCTTCGGCACTTCGAATAACATCAAAACCACAAGGTGCAATTACCAGAACCTCAGGATTGTATTTTAAAATTTTATCCCATTGGGTAACAATAGAATCTCCGGCAGGGTTTGAAAGCATATCTACACCACCTGCAGCAGCAATCTGGAAAGGAATCCAATGTCCGCAGTTGTAAATAGGTTCAATCCATTCCATTAACATTACACGTTTTAAAGGAGCTCGGTTTGCCCTTAACTTATCTAATATAGAATCGGTTTTTACTTGTAAACCAGCCAAATATTTTAGAGCAACCTCTTCTTTACCAATAGCTTTGGCAATTGTTAAAGCGCATTCAAAAACATCCTGTAAATTATTTGGAGATAGTGGAACAAGCTTAGGCTGCTTGCTTAGTTTCATCACTGCAGTTTCAGTACAAACGGTATCAATATTACACACTTCGCAAATATCTTGTGTGAAAACAATATCAGGCGAAATGCGCTCCAAAAGTTCATCATCTACCCAATACAAACTTTTTCCTTGTGCTTTTGAGGCTGAAAAAATCCTATCAATTTCCATGCTCGAATAATTCTTTCCTTCTAAAATACAGCGTACAATTTTAGGCATATCGGCTGCTTCTTTAGGGCATTCGAAAGTAACGCCATGCAGATATTCCTGCAACCCCATGTCGTAAATCATTTTGGTTGCAGCGGGAAGGAAAGAGACAACTTTCATATATGGTAAAAGGTTAAATGAATGACGGAGGCTGATTTAGTTGCTATTATTGCTCAATGTTAAAGAAAAAAATCCTCTTTAGAAATTAATCAAAAGAGGATTTTCAATAGCCATGTAATGAATTATTATGCTTTTTGTGTTTGCAATTTTAAAACAGGATATTTTGATTTTAGAATTTCAAACGCTCCGAATAAAATCGCCCCATAAATAATAGTTCCTTCTAAAAATCTTATCTCAAAAGGAATAGCTCTTTCCAAGCAAAGCCAAAAGCCTGCTATATCTTGTGTATAAGCTGGGTTTTTGTACCAAATGGGAAAATCGGTAACAATCCAATGAATTAAAACAATTACAAATGTTGATGTTAGCAAATTTACTACATTGATATTTTTTAATAAAATTCTGCCAACCAAAACCATCAAGGCAAAAGCTAAATATACCCAATACCAGCCCTCATACAAAAAGCCATTACTGTATTTACTAAATATGGTTGTGGCTAAAACGAAATCGCTTAAAAATAAACTTAACAAAGGGAAGGCAAAAGCTTTCAAATTATCTTTAAAATAAGCTCCGCCAAATAATGCTACAGCGCCTATTGAAGAGAAGTTTGCAAATTTTAATTCATCAGAGTTAAAAGTTACCAGTAAACGGAAGGCCGTTATTGCTAAAATCATTAACAGTAAAATTGCCGTACGTGGATTAAATTTTAAATGAGCCATATTATTTATTAAGTATTTTATATAAAATATCGGAATTAAACCTAAGATCTTTTTGCAAAGTTAATTTTTTATTAGCGGATATTAAAACTAACGCCTGTATTAAAATTGAAACCCATAGTGTTATAACCAATAATTTCATTGTATTTTTCGTTCAGGATGTTTTTTGCATCAAAGAAAATCTTAACACGCTTGTTTGCCAAGGCATATTCTGCATAGGCGTTTAGTAATTTGTAAGCAGGCAAAGTATCTACAGTATAGCTAGAAAAGTTACCATCAGTACGTTTACCAAAATAACGATAGTTAGCACTAACATATAAATTGCTTGTAGCTTGTAAGCCTGCATTTATACCGAAAGTATGTTTAGGTCTGCGGAATAAATAATCAGCAATTGCATTATCAACAAAATTAAACTCATTTCCTTCAACATAACCGTAGTAACCGCTAACATTAAATCTACCAAATTTTACCGCTGGTTCAACTTCAAATCCCTTTGTTTTTTGGCTCACCTGATTAATGTATCCTGCCGGATAAGCATAAATAATTGCATCTGATAAATCGCGTTTGTAACCTGCAACTCTCAGGCTAAATTTATCATCAGCAAAGCTGAAATTTACACCTGCTTCGTAATTTTGAGATTTCTCGGGCTTCAAATTTAAGTTAGCACCAAATTGACCGAACAACATATTTAATGTTGGAATTTTAAAGGCTGTAGATACCGTACCAAATAATTTAATTTCTTTTATGATATTAATTGTTGGCGTTACAGAGTAAGTATAGTTTTCGCCATATTGCTCGTGTTTATTATAACGCCCACCAACTTCTAAATTAAATATGCTTAAATCATGCAAAAATAATGATGTATAAGCAGCAAAAATATTTGTGTTCGGACTTGCTGTGCCAGCTTTAAGTTTCATACTTCTGTTATCCAAACCAACCAATAAATCAACTTTACTTCCTAATTTTTGATTGTAGAATAAATCAATTATATTAATTTTACCTTGAGTAAAGCTAGGGAAACTGCTGTGCGCATCGTTCGATGTACTTTCGTAACTATAGTTTAAATTAATTTTACCTGTTCCAAATTCATATTTAGCATTTGTACCAACGGCAACATTTTTTAAAATTGAATAATTACCGGCATCTACAAAAGAGCCACCATCAAAACTATAATTACCATAATAATACCTAACAAAAGGATTTACAGTAAAATTTTTATCCAGTTCAATCCCGAAGTTTGCATTTAAAGCACCAGTTCTAAAGCCATCTTTATCAAATTCTGTATTGTTACCTATTGGATTAGCTGCCTCAGAAATGCCGTTTGTTTTATGCTGAGTGTAATTAATGTTATAATAAAATCCCTCAACAGCACCATTTAAACCAATAGTTCCTTTGTAAGTTTCGTAGCTGCCTGCTGTTGCAACACCATAAATTGTATTTCCTTTTGGTCCGCCCTTTTTGGTAATGATGTTGATTACACCAGCAACCGCATCAGAACCGTAAATTGTAGATTGACCGCCTCGTAAAATCTCTATATGGTCAATTTGGTCGATAGATATTAATCGTAAATCAAATGCTCCACCATTTCCAGATGGGTCATTTTGAACAATACCATCAATTAATACAACTGCGTAAGCACTTCCGGCACCACGAAAAAATACAGATTTATTTAAACCAGGATTGCTACTGGAACCTGCAACGATAATTCCGGCTTGTTCGCTAATTAATTCCGGTAACGATTTACCGTGACTGCGTTCTAAAGTTTCTTTAGAAATGATAGTTACAACTTTACCAGTTTGCGATTGCTTCTGGTCGTTTTTAGTTGCCTTGATAACAACATCATCAAGTTTTAAACTGTCTTGTGCTTTAGCAAATTGGCTAAAGCTTAATTGTGCAAACCCCAGGCCTGCAGCAATTAAAATTCTTTTTTTGTTCATTTGATTGTGAGTTTTGCCCACAGCCAACAGATTAGGAAAGGAAATGAAAATACGTGTAACGTTAAGTACCTCAATCCTAGCTTCAATCCCCGAAAGCTATGAAATTAATCGCTAAAGGCAGGTCTTCTGACTTACTCCCGGTGATTTCTACCTTCCCGTTTAATTAAAAACAGTGGCTTTAGATTGAATTACCGTTATAGAGCTTACAGCTGCGGGACAGTTGCAGAATTTCACTGCATTCCCTTTTAATTCCGGGTGTAAAGCCGGAAACCAAAAGCGCTGCAAAAGTAATAAAATAATGTTGGTTGTAAAATGGATGATGGAAAATGGCATTTGAAATACAAAACGTTAACTTTAAGATTCAAATACCTAACATGAAATCAATTTTCACTTCACTCCTACTATTTGCATGTTTTTCAGCTATGGCACAAAAAATAGATACCACATATCTCGAAAACTTAATGAAAACCAAGCCCGAACTTTTTAGTGGTGTTTTAACACATCCTGATAAAAATCAAATTCAGGTTTTATACACGCAAATTAATCGGGACGCCAACAACAAACCCAGCTTTAAAAGTTTTAGTTATAACCTTGATGCACACCGTTACTTTTATCCTGCAAGTACAGTAAAGTTAGCAGCCGTGATTTTTGCTTTGGAAAAAGTAAATAGATTAAAAATTACCGGTTTAACAGCTAAAAGCGTAATGATAACAGATAGTGCTTTTAAAAAACAAACCAAAGTTACTAAAGATACCTCAGCACAAAATGGTTTACCAAGCATTGAGCATTACATTAAAAAGATTTTGCTAACCAGCGATAACGATGCATTTAATAGGCTTTTCGAATTTATTGGAAGAGCCGAAATAAATAAAAAGCTAAGAAAGAATGGACTGGCTAATAGCAGAATATTAAACCGTTTGGCCGTTGGCGATGCCGGCGAAACATCTAAGCACACCAATCCGGTTAAATTTTATAATGGAAATAAATTAATCTACAGCCAGTCGGCACAGTACGACGAAAAAGAATATAATTTAAACTTAACCAATACGGTGATGGGTAAAGGTTATTTAGACAGTGCCGATAAATTAATAAACAAGCCATTTAGTTTAGAGAATAAAAATGCTTTTGCAATTGAGGACCAACAACAACTGATGAAAAAGTTAATGTTTCCAGAAGTTTTTCCAGTAAAAGAACGATATAATTTAACTGCAGAGGATTATAAATTGATTTATACTTACATGAGCAAAATGCCAAACGAGAGTGATTTTCCAAAATATGATGCAAAGGAATTTTGGCCAACTTATGCTAAAATGCTTTACTATGGGCGTGAGCTAAAAATCCAACCGGATGAAAACATAAGAATTTTTAATAAGTATGGAGATAGCTACGGTTTTATCATTGATAATTCATATTTCATAGATTTTAAAAATGGCATTGAATTTTTACTAACAGCAGTTGTTCAAAGTAATGAAAATGGCATTTACAATGATAATAAATATGAATACGAAACCGTATGCTTTCCTTTTATGAAAAACTTAGGCAGAACTATTTATGAAGCTGAATTAATCAGAAAGAAGAATAACAAGCCTAATCTTTCAAAATATAAGATGGATTACAAATAGTTTTTAATTTGAAACTGATTTTATAACTTTAAATAAAATCATCTCCTATAGATAATTGGTATTATTTATTTAAAAATTAGAAATGGGAAAATTTGTAATCAGTAAAAGAAAAAATGGCGAATTTCAGTTTAATTTAAACGCCGGTAATGGACAAACGATTTTAAGCAGTGAAGGCTATGTAACAAAAGCCAACTGCGAAAATGGAATCGAATCTGTAAGAAAAAACTCACAGGATGATTCTAAGTTTGAGAAAAAAACATCCACGAACGACAAAGCTTATTTCAACCTTAAAGCTACTAACGGGCAAATTATTGGTTCGAGCCAAATGTACGAAAGTGAAGCTTCTAGAGATAATGGCATCGCATCGGTAAAAAGTAATGCACCTGATGCATCAATTGATGACCAAACGCTTTAACAAAAAAAAAGTCCTGATTTGCATCAGGACTTTTTTAAAATATGATTATCGCCGAAGCGAAAATTTCTATTTTACTGCATCAATTACAGCTTTGAAAGCTTCAGGGTGATTCATTGCTAAATCAGCTAATACTTTACGGTTTAAACCGATTTCTTTCGAAGCAAGTTTACCAATTAATTGAGAGTAAGAAATACCGTGCTGACGAGCACCTGCATTAATACGTTGGATCCATAATCCGCGGAATTCTCTTTTCTTAACTTTACGGTCACGGTATGCATATTGCAAACCTTTTTCTACTGTGTTTTTAGCAACAGTATAAACCTTACTTCTTGCTCCCCAATAACCTTTTGCAAGGTTAAGGATTTTTTTTCTTCTTCTTCTCGAAGCTACTGCGTTTACCGAACGTGGCATGTTGTTGTTGTTTTTTGGTAAGCGGCGTCCTAATTTAAAGGAACTTTAATGCCTGATACCTGGTGAATTAATAAATTACTTTCCGATACAAAGCATACGTTTAACGTTACCAGTATCTGCTGCTGTTACCATGCTAGCATTTCCAAGTGCACGTTTACGTTTAGTACTCATCTTTGTTAAGATGTGACTTTTGTATGCGTTGTTTCTTTTGATTTTACCTGTTCCAGTAAGCGAAAAACGCTTTTTAGCACTGGAATTGGTTTTCATTTTTGGCATAACCTGTTTTTTAATTTATAAACCTATTTTTATTTTTTTGCTACTTTAGGCGCAACTGTTAGGAACATACGTTTACCTTCTAACTTCGGTAATAACTCTACTTTTCCTACATCTTCCAAAGCCTGAGCAAATTTTAGTAATAAAATTTCTCCCTGCTCTTTGTAAACAATTGCTCTACCTTTAAAATGCACATAAGCTCTAACTTTCTCACCGTTCTCTAAAAAGCTGATGGCATGTTTTAATTTAAACTGGAAATCGTGGTCGTTTGTATTAGGACCGAAACGAATCTCCTTAATAACAGTTTGTTTAGCATTAGATTTAATTTCCTTTTGCTTTTTCTTCTGCTCGTAAACGAATTTGCTGTAATCTATAATTCTACAAACCGGAGGTACAGCATTCGGAGAAATTTCTACCAAATCTAATTCCAGTTCATCAGCAAGTGCCAAAGCTTTAGCCAAAGGATAAATCCCCGGTTCAACATTATCGCCTGCTAAACGCACTTCAGGCGATTTAATAAACTGATTAATGTTATGTTCTGCTTCTTTTTTCTTAAAAGGCGGACGTGGTCCCCTGTTAAATCCTGGTCTTCCTAATGCCAAATTTGTATAATATTAATTTTAATTTAAACTGTTATTTCTTTTAATAATAAGCCGCTGAACTCCTCCAACGTCATTTCACCTAAATCTCCCTCGCCATGTTTTCTGATTGAAATTTTACCTTCAGCCATTTCTTTCTCACCAATGATGAGCATGTAAGGGATTTTTTTAACCTCCGCATCGCGGATTTTGCGACCGATTTTCTCATCTCGAAAGTCAATCAGCCCGCGAATATCGGAATTATTTAATTCATCTAAAACTTTTTTTGCATATTCTTCATATTTTTCTGAAATAGGAAGAATAATATATTGCTCCGGACTTAACCATAAAGGGAAGTTTCCGGCACAATGTTCAATCAAAACTGCAATAAAACGTTCTAGTGAACCAAATGGTGCACGGTGTATCATTACTGGTCTGTGTTTCTGATTATCGCTACCAGTGTATTCTAATTCAAAACGCTCAGGAAGGTTATAATCAACCTGAATTGTACCTAACTGCCACTTTCTGCCTAAAGCATCTTTAACCATAAAATCCAGCTTCGGGCCATAGAAGGCAGCCTCACCATATTCAATTACAGTATTTAAGCCTTTTTCTGCAGCAGCCTCGATAATAGCATTTTCAGAAAGCTTCCAATTTTCATCAGAGCCAATGTATTTAGCTTTATTATCAGGATCTCTTAACGAAATTTGAGCGGTATAGTTTTCAAAACCTAAAGATTTAAATACATAAAGCACCAAATCAATAACTTTCTTAAACTCATCTTTTACTTGTTCCGGCATACAGAATAAGTGTGCATCATCCTGAGTAAAGCCACGTACACGAGTTAAACCATGTAATTCGCCACTTTGTTCGTAACGATATACTGTTCCAAATTCGGCAAAACGAACCGGAAGATCTTTGTATGAACGTGGTTTTGTTTTATAAATTTCACAGTGATGCGGGCAGTTCATCGGCTTTAAGAAAAACTCCTCTCCTTCTTGAGGCGTTTTTATTGGCTGAAATGAATCTTTACCATATTTTTCCCAGTGACCAGAAGTTACATACAGGTTTTTATGGCCAATATGTGGCGTAACTACTTGTTCATATCCAGCTTTTGCCTGCGCTTTAGTTAAAAAGTTTACCAAACGCTCACGCAAAGCTGTTCCTTTAGGTAACCATAAAGGTAAACCCATTCCAACTTTCTCTGAGAAAGCAAATAGCTCAAGCTCTTTTCCCAGCTTGCGGTGATCGCGTTTTTTAGCTTCCTCAATCATTGCAAGATATTCGGTAAGCTCGCTTGCTTTTGGAAAAGTTACACCGTAAATACGTGTTAATTGTTTTTTAGTTTCATCACCTCTCCAGTATGCACCTGCAACATTCATCAGTTTTACTGCTTTAACAAAACTAGTATTTGGAATGTGCGGACCGCGACATAAATCGGTAAAAGCTCCCTGAGAATAGAAAGTTATTTTTCCATCCTCCAAACCATCAATTAAATCAAGTTTGTATTCATCGCCCTTTTCTGTAAAATATTTAATTGCATCAGCTTTGCTTACACTTTCGCGTTTGAAAGTTTCTTTTTGCTTAGCCAATTCAATCATTTTTGTTTCAATGGCTTTGAAATCATCCGAAGAAAATTCCTTGTCACCAAAATCTACATCGTAATAAAAACCAGTTTCAATTGCCGGGCCTATACCGAATTTTGTACCAGGATATAGCGCCTCTAAAGCTTCGGCCATTAAGTGTGCCGATGAATGCCAAAAAGTAGTTTTGCCTTCAGCATCATTCCAGGTTAGTAATTTTACAGAAGAATCTGCTTCAATTGGACGTGTTGAATCCCAAACTTCGCCATTAACTTCTGCAGCTAAAACGTTTCTTGCTAAACCTTCGGAAATTGACAATGCAATTTGATGAGCAGAAGTGCCCTTTTCATACTGACGAACGGAGCCGTCAGGTAAAGTAATATTAATCATCTACAACTATGATTTTGCCCCTCATCACGCTGGAATATTGGAACGGTTTACAAATAATTTTATTTCTAAATCACATACAAAGTGATTTTATTTGCTGCAAAGATGCTGTTTTTTGCGTTAAAATGCAAGTTTTGATTAATACTAATTGATTTCATGAATAAAATTACAAGTCAATTATCTATTATTTTTCACCCATTTATTTTTCAGATAATTACGAATTGGTACATCAATAAAACGCATTGTTAAATACGCAAAACCGATTAATAAGACCATATAAACTGGCACTGTAAATTTGAGTAAAGCCATCTCTGGTTTAATCTCTACAAAATAGGTTAAAAATACCCAAATGAATGGATAATGAATCATGTACAAGGGGTAAGAAATTTCTCCTGAAAGTTTACACAAAGGCTCTAACTTAGGTTTTATCGTTGCACCAGCACCCAAAGCAACCAAAACAGGAAAGTAAATTAACACAATTAAGGGTTCGGTGAGCCAATTGTAATTATCATTAAAAGGAACTATAAATGCCAACAACAGCAAAGCTGATAATCCTAAAAACCCTATATTATTTTTAATTGCCCAGTTTGAGCGGAAAATTAACATTCCAACTAAAAAAGAATATAAAACACGTGCGCCACCATCCCAAAATGTTGATCCGCTCCAGCCGCCCATTAAATTGGTTGATTTAAATGCGATAAAACAAATTAATGCAGCGGCAACGAAAGTGAAAATTTGCAATGTGTTGCGACTAAACTTATACAGAACGAATACATAAAAAATGTTGGCAATGTATTCCCAAAAGAGCGACCAAGCTGGCGCATTTAAATTGAATAAATTAAAAAAACGTTCCTCCATCAAAGGATAAGGGATTAAAAAAACCGAGGCTAGAAACATCAGCAATGTCTGGCCGAATCCATAAGTTGGATAAAAATTGCTAAAAGGATCTAAGAAAAAAGTTAGTAAACCTAAAACCGAACCAATCACTACTAATGGATGTAATCTAATCAGTCTGAGTTTTATGAATTGCCAAACACCAAGATGTGCTATCCTACTATCATAGGCATAGGCAATAACAAAGCCTGATAAGCAGAAGAAAAAATCTACTGCCAAAAAACTATGAACAATAACATTTTCTTTGGGAGGGAAAATTATCTCCATGAAATGAAACAGTACTACAGATATGGCGGCAACTCCTCTTAACCCATCTAAAATTTCGAAATGTTTTTTTGTGTTCAGTAAGGAATTGTTGTTTTGCATTTTGAAGAATGTTAGATATAGTCAATAATAATCATTCATATTGAAATTACATTTAAACAATTGTGGTTTTTAGCCAAAATGTAACCGGAAATATACAGTCGCTATTGTTTTTAAATAGTAGATAAATTAAAAAAGCCTGCACAAATTTAATTGTGCAGGCTTAATAAAATAACTTATTTAAATTAGTTAACCACGATAACTCTTTGTCCGCCAGCTCCGGCTGGTCTGTTGTTTCCGTTTCCTCTAAAACGTTTCATCATGTTTTCCATCTTCACTTTATATTCAGCATCGGTAATAGCAATGGCTTTTTTTGGTGCTGTTACATCTTTGTTGCTAACATTTCTATATTCAATGCTTTTAGCAATTGTGCTGTTTCCTCTGCCCTCAATTGCTAAAACAGTTCCTTCTGTCCACATATTTGGATTTGGTGAGAAATCAAAACCTAAATCCTTAGTGTACCAAATGTGAGTTTCTTCGGTCACATCTTTATCCATACCTAAAATTTTAACTGAACGAGTTGATTTTACGATAACCTCATTACAGTTTAAACCTAAAATTTGTTTAGTAGCATCAGTTTTAACCACCTCAATTTTTGGAGGAACAATAGGTTTAGGTTTAGTTGTATCGTTAGGATTGTTTCTACCCATACCGCCAAAAGTATTTATAGGTCCTGAGGTGTTCAGTTTTAATCCGCTTTGCATAACATAAGTAGTATCATTTAAATCGAAAACCTCAACTAATTTTTTATCAGCAAATGTGTAGTAATATTCTCTGTTACCACCTGCACCACCAAAACCTCTCATCATACGACCCATTCCACCGCCGCCACCGCCAGCACCGTTACTATCTTCTGTTTCTTCAACCGGCATGTAACTCGCATTTGTGGCATTAAATAGTAACTCAAAATTTGATTTACTTGTAGACGGCATTCTTGCAGCCATTTGTTCGGGGATTTTAATACCACTTGCTGCCATCATCGTAGCAGGATCAATAGTAGTTTCATATTGTATTGCTCCAGATGTTTTCTTTTGTGCGCTCGCTACAGATGCTAAAGATAAAACGCCTAAAAAAGCGAGAATTACTTTTTTCATTTTGTTATGTTTTTGTTGTTAGATATGAAAGGTTAAAAAAGGTTTAACAAAGATATTTTTATTTAACGCAAAGCATGTTAAAAAGTGTTAAACGCTTAGCAAACAGAAGTAATATGTTTGTTAATATTCTGTGCTTTCTAACCAACCGTTACATAAAACATCTGCAATATGCATGGTTTTAATTGGCAGATTGTTTTTTTCGATATAACCTTGAAGATGAAGCAAACAAGATAAATCTGTAGAAATAATATAATCGGCTTGTTGGGCAAGCGCATGGTTAACTTTTTGTTCTGCCATGGCAGATGAAATTGCATCAAATTTTACAGCAAAAGTACCACCAAAACCACAACACATATCGTTATCGGGTAACTCAAGCATTTCTAAACCATGTACTTTAGATAGAAGCTGACGTGGTTCGTCTTTTATTTTACATTCTCTTAAAGCACTGCAAGAATCATGGTAAACAGCTTTTCCTTCTAATTCTGCTCCGAAGTAATCCTTCTTCGCCACATTAATTAAGAAATCAGATAGTTCCCAGATGTTTGATTGCAAACTGCGGCATTTATTGTGAACAATTGTATTGGTAAATAAATCATTAAAACCAGCTTTTACCATTCCTACGCATGATGCGGATGGTGCAACCACATAGGTATTTTCCGTAAAATCGTTCAAAAATTTTGTTCCAACTTCTTTAGCCTCATCCCAATAACCGGCGTTGTAAGCAGGCTGTCCGCAACAGGTTTGTTTTGAGTTGTATTCTACCTCACATCCCGATTTTTCTAATAACCTTAAAGTGTTAAATGC
This sequence comes from Pedobacter sp. Leaf170, assembly GCF_920984665.1. Taxonomy (GTDB): domain Bacteria; phylum Bacteroidota; class Bacteroidia; order Sphingobacteriales; family Sphingobacteriaceae; genus Pedobacter. Next base: position 223,604 of record NZ_CAKLBP010000007.1, on the reverse strand, counting down.
GGTTTCGGGATATAATTGGTCTACAAAACAGGGAACAAACAATTCTACTTTCATCTATTTATCATTACAATTGGAGCTACAAACTTACACTTTTAGTTTTCTCTGCGTTCGTTTTTTCTTAAGATTACCAAAAAGATTAATCCAACAATAAAAAATGATGCCAAAGCGATAATGGATTGGCGCATGTTATGCGTAAGTCCTTCAATTAAAGCAAAGCTGAATAAACCGATTACAATTGCTAACTTTTCTGTAGCATCGTAAAAGCTAAAAAATGAAGCCGTGTCGGTAGTATTTTCGGGTATATGTTTAGAATACGTAGAACGTGATAAGGATTGGATGCCGCCCATTATTAAGCCTACAATTGCCGCTAAACCATAAAATTGATATTCTGTAGTGATTGAATATCCATATATGCAGCAGGCAATCCAAATGATTACTACAATAATTAATACATTAACGTTTCCTAATTTTTTGGCTAACCTAGACATTAGCCATGCACCTAGTATGGCTACGAGTTGAATAATTAAAATTACCGCAATTAAACTACCCGACTCTAGCTTTAAAACTTTGGCCCCAAAACCTGCTGCTGCAAGCATTATGGTTTGTACCCCCATAGAATAGAAGAAAAACGCAATTAAGTAGGTCTTTAAAAAACTCATTTGTTTTAATTGATTCCAAACCTTTTCAAATTCTCCAAAACTGCTTTTTAAAATGCCTTTTTCTTCGGCAGATAAAACAGGAATATCTTTTGGCAATGCCTTGAATGGAATTTGAGCAAATACAAGCCACCAAATCCCAACTAGTAAAAACGATATCTGTGCAGGAAGTGATTTATCTGTAATGCCAAAAAGCTCTGGTTTTAACACAAATACAAAACAAATTAGCTGTAAAATTACGCTGCCAACGTATCCATAAGAAAAACCTTGCGCACTCACTTTATCCTGGTTTTGAGTAGATGCGATGATTGGCAAATACGAATTATTAAACATTACGCCGCCAACATAACCCATTGCAGCTAAAACGAAACAAATAATTCCAGCTTCCAGCGTTTCTAGCTTGAAGAAAAATAAGCACATACAAGAAATTGAACCCACATAAGTGAACAATTTCATAAAAAATTTCTTTTTGCCTTTTGCATCAGCATAGGAAGATAAGATTGGTAGTAAAACCACCATAATTAAATAAGCAAATGCCAGAGCATAGTTAGATAAAACCGTGTTAATAAAGGTTTTTCCAAAAAAGGTAACTTCATCACCATGTGCTTCGGTTGTAGTTACTGCTACATAGTAAACCGGAAAAATTGTTGAAGTGATAACTAAATTGTAAGCAGAATTTGCCCAATCGAAGAAAGCCCATGAGCGAATGGTTTTCTTATTATCTTTTTCTATCATGAATAAGCGTTAAATGTTCGAAAGTTGTGGATGGAAATCTAAAATCGTAATTCTTAAATCAAAAATCAAATGTAATATTTCTTTCCATCAGTTTTAATCTTGCCAGCATCTAATAATTCTCTTATTGTATCTATACGTTCATTTTCCGAACCATTTTTTATGTTGATAACCAAATCATCTAAAATTAAAGGCTGATGTTGCAAAAGCGAAATGATTTCAAATTCAATTTCATCATTAAGCTGAACATCGTTATCAACTCTCTTTTCTGCTAAACAAACATCGCAAACACCACATCTGCTCGCATTCATTTCATCAAAATAGTTTAATAATTGTATGTTTCTGCAAATATTTGATGATGCATAAGCTACAACTGCATTTATTTGTTTGAGTAAAATATCTTTACGCAATTCAAGGTATTTTACGTCAACATCAAAATGCTCCATATCTACCCGCGGCCTTATATATTGCAATTGCGGCTGGTCAGTCTGTTGAATGTAGGCAAGCAGTTCTATAGATTGCAGCTTATTTAAAAAGGCAACAATTTCTTTGTAAGATAAGCCAGTCTTCTTCGCTAAATCTGCTTCATTAATATTAACAAAACCATCAAAAGCACCCCCGTGAGAACGCAAAATGGTTTTTATGATATTGTCGTAAGCTTTGTTTTCAATCTGAAAGCGATACACATCTTCGTGCCCTACCGTAAACATTAATCTTGAGGACAGAAAAACACTCTCCGACAGTATTACGTAACCATCATGCTCTAAAAATTTTAAAGCCGAAATAGTTTTTAAAACACTAACATTAAAACGTTTACAAAAGTCGGCTATATCAAAAGCAAAGGTTAGTCCCTCGCCTGCTCCAAATGCCAACTGAAAATAGTTACCCAGATAATGGTAAATCTTTCTGATTTCTTCTGGTGATGGAAAACTATTTATGTACCGAGCCTCAAGACTTAAAATATCTGACTGATTGGCTAGCAAAACGGCATAACTTCGCTTTTCATCCCGACCAGCTCTACCTGCTTCCTGATAATAAGCTTCTAAACTTTCTGGTAAATCTAAATGCACAACAAAACGAACATCAGCTTTATCAATTCCCATCCCAAAAGCATTGGTTGCAACCATTATGCGGGTTTTATTTTGTTTCCAGTCTTCTTGTTTCTGAAAACGTTCGTTTTTTTCTAAACCAGCGTGGTAGAAATCAGCCTTGATTTGGTTTCTGTTGATAAAATTAGAAACCTCTGCAGTTTCTCTACGATTTCTAACATATACTAAACCCGTACCTTTAACATTCCTACAAATATTTATAAGCTTTTTGTATTTATCTTCCTTATTAAAAACAACATAACTTAAATTATCTCTAGCAAAACTTTTAATAAAAACCTGCGGATTTTTCATCTCCAGTTTCTTTATAATGTCTTTTCTAACAAAGTCTGTTGCTGTGGCGGTTAATGCTAAAATGGGTACATCTGGTAAAATTTCCCTAAGCTTTGATATTTGCTGGTATGGAGGTCGAAAATCATAACCCCACTGCGAAATGCAATGCGCTTCATCAACAGCGATTAAATTCACATTCATGTAAGAAATCCTTACCCGAACTAAATCTGATAATAATCTCTCTGGTGATAAATAAAGGAATTTGATTTTGCCGTAGATGCAATTGTCTAAAAGAATATCGATTTCACGTTTGCCCATCCCGGCATAAATTGCAATCGCTTCTATGCCTTTTTCTTTTAGGTTTTCAACCTGATCTTTCATCAAGGCTATTAATGGAGAAACTACAATACAAATTCCTTCTTTTACCATTGCCGGAATCTGAAAACAAACAGACTTGCCTCCGCCCGTTGGCAATAAAGCCAAGCTATCTTTTCCCTCCAATACAGAAGTAATAATATCTTGTTGTAATGGTCTGAAAGCTTGATGGCCCCAGTACTTTTGTAAAATCTCTATTGCTGTCATAAATCGGCGGTATCAAAACTATAAAAAAGCTCTTGATATTACTAAATTGCACCACAATTAATCAAAATTTAGATGAAGCAACTCTATTTTCTTTCTGCACTCTCATTTCTATTTTTCATTACAAAAGCCCAGGATAAGAAATGGGATGTAGAAAAATATCAAGGTACCACTAAAAATTTCACGCTAAATACTGATGAAGGTACTTGGATGAACTTAGATGTTAGTCCGGATGGGCAGGAAATTGTGTTTGATTTGTTGGGTGATATTTATACAATGCCTATTGCCGGCGGACAAGCAAAACTAATTAGTGGAGGCATTGCTTACGATGTTCAGCCACGTTTTAGCCCAAATGGTAAGTATATTTCTTACACAAGTGATAAAAGTGGAGGAGATAATATCTGGATTATGAGCCGAGATGGTTCAAATAAAAAACAAGTAACAAAAGAGAGTTTCAGATTGCTCAATAATGCTACCTGGATGCCAAATAGCGAATATATCGTAGCCAGAAAACATTTTACTGCTGGCCGCTCGTTAGGTGCTGGCGAAATGTGGATGTATAACATTAACGGTGGTGATGGTGTACAATTAACTAAACGTAAAAACGACCAGCAAGATGCCGGCGAACCAAATGTTTCGCCTGATGGCAAATACGTTTATTTTAGTGAGGATGTTACTCCAGGTCCAAATTTCGAATACAGTAAAGATCCAAATGGAACAATTTACGCCATTCGCCAATTAGATTTAACGAGCGGTAAAATAACAACATTAATTAACGAGCAAGGTGGTGCTTGTAGGCCGCAGGTTTCTCCCGATGGAAATTTGATTGCGTTTGTGAAACGTGTAAGGTTAAAATCTACGTTGTATGTTCAAAATATTAAAACCGGTGAAGAATGGGCTGTTAATGATGAGTTATCACATGACCAGCAGGAAACCTGGGCAATTTTTGGTGTTTACCCTAATTTCGCCTGGACCCCAGATAGTAAAAGTTTGGTGTTTTATGCTAAAGGAAAAATCAGAAAAACTGAAATTAAAAACTTAATAACTTCAACAATTCCATTTCAGGCAAATACCGTTCAAACGGTACAACAAGCATTACATTTCGAGCAACAGGTTTTTAGTAATGAATTTTCTGCTAAAATGTTGCGCCAATTAACTACATCGCCTGATGGCAAAACCATTGTGTTTAATGCAGCCGGGTTTTTATATAAACAAGAATTGCCAAATGGAACGCCAGAACGCTTAACAAATGGTTTGGATTTCGAGTTTGAACCAGGTTTCAGTCCGGATGGAAAATATATTGTTTACGTAAGTTGGAGTGATGAATTGCGTGGCGCAATAAAAAGGACTGATTTAAAATCGGGCAAAACAATTACTTTAACTGATGAAAAGGGCTTTTATTATTCGCCTCAATATTCTACAAAAGGTGATAAAATTGTTTTTAGAAAAGGCAGTGGAAATGATGTTTTGGGTTATAACTATGGCCGCGGAACAGGTATTTTTACTATGGCTTCTAACGGCGGGGCTAAAACTTTAATTTCTGAAAATGGTATTCGCCCGCAATTTAACAATACAGATACCCGAATCTATTTTCAAAGTTATGCTGATGGTAAAAAAGCTTTGAAAAGCATTGATTTAAATGGCGCAAACGAAAGAACGCACTTTACTTCTCAGTATGCTAACCAATTCGTTATCAGTCCGGATAATAAATGGGTGGCTTTTAACGAGTTATTTAATGTTTACATCACACCAATGATAAATGTTGGCGTTGCACAAGATGCATCAGCTGGAAATAAAGCAATTCCTGTTGCAAAAGTTACTACCGATGGCGGAACATATATTCAATGGAGTGCAGATAGTAAAAACCTGCATTGGACTTTAGGTCCAAAATATTTTACCATTGATGTGAATAGCGCATTCAACTTTGATGGCTCTGCACCAAAAACGCAGGCTAGTTCAATTGATATAAATTTAACTTTAAAATCTGATGCGCCAACGGGAATTGTTGCACTTAAAGGTGCAAGAATCATTTCGATGAAAGGTGATGAGGTTATTGAAAACGGTGTAATTCTAACAGATGGAAACAAAATTACTTCTATTGGCAAAGCCGATGCGGTAACTATTCCTTCAAACGCAAAAATTATCGATGTAAATGGCAAAACTATAATGCCTGGAATTATTGATGTGCATGCGCATTTACGTACAAGTCCGGATGGCATTACACCACAAAGTGATTGGAGTTATTTGGCAAATCTGGCTTTTGGTGTAACTACTTCGCATGATCCATCAAGCAATACAGAAATGGTTTTCAGTCAAAGTGAAATGCTTAAAGCCGGTAGAATGGTTGGGCCAAGGGTTTACTCAACAGGTGGAATTTTATACGGTGCTGATGGAGATTTTAAAGTTGTTATAAATAGTTTGGATGATGCTTTAGCTAATTTAAAACGCTTAAAAGCTGTTGGAGCATTTTCTGTAAAATCGTACAATCAACCACGTAGAGAGCAGCGTCAGCAAATTTTAGAAGCAGCCCGTCAATTAAAAATGGAAGTTGTACCTGAAGGCGGTTCTACATTTTTTCATAACATGAATATGGTTGCCGATGGACATACGGGAATTGAACACAGCATCCCGGTTTTACCGGTTTATAAAGATGTTACCACGCTTTGGAATAATACTACAGTTGGTTATACGCCGACTTTAATTGTAGCTTACGGCGGACAATGGGGTGAAAATTATTGGTACGATAGAACCAATGTTTGGGAAAATGAAAAATTAATGACTTACACACCACGTTCTATTATTGATTCGAGAGCAAGACGTAGAACAACTTCAGAATATAGCGATTACAACCACATTGATATCGCAAAAGCCACTAAGCAAATTGCTGATGGAGGCACGAAAGTAAATTTAGGCGCTCATGGCCAAATTCAAGGTTTAGGAGCACATTGGGAACTGTGGATGTTTGTGCAAGGCGGTTTTTCACCTCTGCAGGCCATCAGAAACGCAACTTTAAATGGCGCACATTATTTAGGCATGGACAAAGAAATTGGCTCTTTAGAAGTTGGAAAATTGGCCGATTTAGTAATTATGGATGCGAATCCTTTGGATGATATTCGCAATTCGGAAAAAATTAAATATGTGATGATTAACGGACGCTTGTACGATAGTGCGACTATGAATGAAGTGGGTACGAGAGAGAAACTACGTGGCAAATTGTGGTTTGAAAACGCTCGTGGAAATGGTTATGTAATTCCTAATGGTGAATCAGAAACCTGGACCTATACCGTTCCGCATTGCGATTAATTTAGTTACACTTTCGTCATTCCCTCGTAGGCGGGAATCCTAATGCTTAGATTTTGCATATCGTTTTAGGATTCCCGTTTTCACGGGAATGACGTAACAAGAAAAACTTATATGAATTTACATTCCTTGATATAGTGATTTTTCATCACCTTTAATTTATTACAGGTTTTTTTGCTAAGAGATGCTGAAATAAATTCAGCACGACAAATTAAATAGCTACAAAACCAACAACCCAAATTCCCTCAAAGTATTTATTGGTTTGGAGTACCAGAACAACTCAAAATTTTCCATTTCATTTTCAAAATCAGCTTTAACTTCAGCAAAAGAAAAAACCTTTTCATTTGAGATGTGGATTTTATCCAAAATTGACACCAACCACTCCCCTTCATTTTTATTGGTTTGAATCGTTAAGCTTTCTTTTTTATCGTAAATAGTTAAAGAAGCCATTTCCCAAGTATGTCCCTTTTTTGATTTAGTAAAGAATTCTACAGATGGCTGTCCGCATATCCAGACTACTTTAGCAGTAGGTTTTGTATTGAAATTATTCTCTTCATTTATTGCCTTTTCAATAAAATCAGATTGAATTTTAGTTCTTGGGATTTTAAAATCAAACCAATCTTGCAGCTCATAATCAAAACAAATTCCATGCATAAAATTGAAAAGCGATTTCTTCAATCCAAAACTAAATTTATTGTGGTCGATACCTGTTTTATCGATGTAGTTGATATCGTTATTTGCAAAAGTGCCAATGCTTTCTGTTTCTTTAATCACACCAAATTTTTCGGGATACATCCCTACCGGACTGTGTGCCGTCATAGCAAACTGATGCCAGAATCCGGATTGTAAAATTCCGGCTTCAAACAGCTGACGCACCATTTCTAAACTATCAACCGTTTCTTGAATGGTTTGCGTAGGGTAACCATACATTAAATATGCATGAACCATGATGCCAGCTTCTGTAAAATTTCTGGTTACACGAGCAACTTGTTCTACCGTAACGCCTTTATCAATCAGTTTTAATAACCTATCCGATGCAACTTCCAAACCTCCAGAAACCGCTATACAACCAGATGCTTTCAGTAAAAGACACAAATCTGCTGTAAAACTTTTTTCAAAACGAATGTTAGTCCACCAGGTTACGGCGAGTTTTCTACGAAGAATTTCCAGGGCAACTTCACGCATTAAAGCAGGCGGTGCAGCTTCATCCACAAAATGAAAACCATTTTGGCCGGTTTTTAAACTCAGCTCTTCAATCCTGTCTACAATTTGCTTTGCCTGTACAGGTTCATAAACCTTAATGTAATCTAAAGAAATATCGCAAAAAGTACATTTACCCCAATAGCATCCATGTGCCATGGTAAGTTTATTCCAACGGCCATCACTCCACATGCGGTGCATTGGGTTAACAATTTCAATAACAGAAATATATTTATCTAAAAGTAAACCTGTGTAATCCGGTGTACCAACATCGGCTTGTTTATAATCTTTTCTGAAAGAATCATTTTTGTAAACCACTACATCATTTTCGAGCAAAAAAGTACGCTTGTACATTTGCATTTCTTTTGGAATTGCTCCGCTGATGTTTTGAATCAACAATTCAATTGGCAATTCTCCATCATCTAAAGTGATAAAGTCAAAAAACTCGAAGACACGTTTATCAGAAAGTGAACGCAATTCCGTATTTGGAAAACCACCACCCATCGAAATTTTAATTTCAGGATGATGTTTTTTCACCCATTGAGCCGAACAAAAGGCACTATATAAATTACCTGGAAAAGGAACGGAAATCAAAAATAATTTAGGTTGAACTTCTTCGATGTATTTTTTTAAGATAGATATTAAAATCGTATCAATATAGCTTGGCGCCTGACCTAAAGCCTGGTAAAGCTCATCGAAAGAATTTGCGCTTCTGCCCAAACGCTCTGCATAACGGCTGAAACCAAAGTTTTCATCAACACGTTCTACAATAAAATCCGAAATATCCTCCAAATAAAGCGTTGCAAGGTGTTTGGCTTTATCTTGAGTTCCCATAGCGCCGAATGCCCAATCTAATTCTTCCAATTGCGCAAAACGAGAAGCTTGAGGTAAAAAATCATCACCGCAAATTTGCAAAGCCAATGTTGGGTTTTTTCCCTGTAAAAAAGAGATTACAGCATCAATGGTTTTCAAATACTCATCTTTCAAAGCTAAAATACGCCTGGCATTATCACTTTTGGTTTTTGAATTCTCTAACTGAAATACATCGATTAAACCTTTTCTTGAAAACAATTCTAAAATCACCTCAATACCTAAATCTGCCTGTGTAGAACTGATATTTTTAGTGTTAAGAAAACCTTTTATATATGCGCTTGCTGGATACGGAGTATTCAGTTGGGTGAATGGCGGAGTAACAATTAAAACGTCGGTCTTCAAAAGGAGTTTTTAAAATGCAAAAGTAAAGGAATTTTAGAAGATTGGTTTATAAAAAGGTCGTCACTCTGAATTTATTTAAGCGTATTTAGCCTTTAAAGATGCTACACAAAATTTAGCATTGCGAATTTGTTAAGATAGTAGTTAAACTAAAAGCCTAATTTAAACGTTTTATACCTACATCAACGCCATTTATTAAATGAGATTTTTGCTAATCCTCTTATTTATATTTTCTGCACTAACTTCTTTTGCCCAAAAATCTTTTACTTTTCCAAAAGTGAAATCACAAGGCAATTCAATTGAACAACTCACGCCAGTTAACTGGACAGTTATTGATAAGGCGAATGGCGATTTGAACGATGATGGTGAGGCAGATCTCGCCATAATTTTTGAATCTAATCGAATTATAGATGAAACCAGAACTTACGGAGATAACAATTCAGACATTATTAAAGAAACACAGAAACCACGTATTCTAGCAATCTTTTTTAAAAATTTATCAACGGGAAATTATAACTTATCAATACAAAATAACGACTTTATACTACGTTCAGAAGAAGGCGGAAAGCTTGGTGACCCTCTAAACCAAATCGGGATTAAAGACCAGCAATTGTATTTACGTTTTCAAGGTGGTGCAGAATGGCGCTGGGAAATGGGTTATACTTTCAAATTTGAAAATAAAGATTGGTTTTTAACAAGTGCTATCAATCTGTATTTTAACCAGAATACTGGCGATATGACGGAGCGAGTTTATGATTTTAAAACACGTGAATTGTTTACAACGGTTGGCAATTTGCATAGAAGAGATGTAGCAAATCGTAGAACAAGTGAGGTTTTATATTTTTCGCAGTTGAGAACTTTTAAAACGTTTAAAAAGCCCTGGGCCTGGGAAATTATGCCGAACGTTTATTTGTAGTTACTTATCATTTTGCCATGGAAACGCGGAAGTCACAGACAATGCTTTGTTTTATAATCTTTAAAATAAACTACAAATTCTGCGCTATAACAAAACCGCTTGTCCAGGCCCATTGAAAATTGTAGCCACCAAGCCAACCGGTAACATCCAAACATTCGCCTCCAAAATACAAATTCGGAATCTTTTTACATTCTAAAGTTTTCGATGAAATTTCATTTGTATCGATTCCGCCACGCATTACTTCGGCTTTATCATAACCCTTATCGCCGGCAGGTTTAACTTTAAAATGATGTATAGTTTGTTCTATTAAATCAATTTCGGCTTTTGTTAAAGTTGCTACTGGCTTTGAAAGCGGTAAAAATTTACCCAAAGCATCCGTAAATTTTTTGGTGTAATATCTGTTCAGCAAAGTTGATAACATATTTTTACCATTCGATTTACGTTCATTATCCAGCAATGAAACAATATTATGGCTTGGAAGAAGATTTAGATTAATTATTGAACCTCTACGCCAAAATGAAGAAATTTGTAAAATTGCCGGTCCGCTTAAGCCCCAATGCGTAAATAGTATATTTTCTTCGAAAGAAATTTCATCGTTGCTAACTTTACAAAATACAGAGTTACCCGATAGTTGTGCAAACCATTCTTCATCTTTACCAGTAATGGTTAGTGGAACTAATGCAGGTGCAGTTTGGATAATTTTTAAATTATGTTTACGGGCAAAACGTAATGCAAAATCTGTTGCACCCATTTTTGGTATTGGTAAACCACCAGTGGCAATAACCAGTTTTTCTGCCTTTATCGTAATTTGTTTACCATTCTTTTCGTAAAGAACCTGAAATCCATCAGGCAGAACTTCAATTTCTCTCACATCAGCATTGCATCGAATTTCTTGTCCAAAATCTTCGCAAATTGATGTAAAAACTTTTACAACATCTTTAGCATTTTTATCATCAGGAAATAATTGGCCTAAAGTTTTTTCCTTTCCCTGGATACCATAAGTTTCAAAAAAATTGATGGTATCATCTACTGTCCATTGCGTGAAAGATGATTTGATAAAGTGTGGATTGGATGATATGAACTGCTCGGCTGAGGCTAATTGATTTGTATAATTACATCGGCCACCGCCAGAAATCAAAATTTTGGCGCCCGGCTTTTCATTTTTTTCGAGTATAATTACTTTCTTTCCAATATATCCGGCTTGTACCGCACACATCAATCCGCAAGCACCAGCACCAATAATTATTGCATCAGCATTCATTTTGCAAAGTTATAAGTTTTAAGGTTATAGTATTGTCTGTTTTATATAGCACAATTACGCTACGAAACTTAAATGATACAAATTGATGTTTGTGCCTTTATCCTTGTTCTTTTTGCTATTTTTGCGTCTTAAAAACTCAATCTTTACTGATGGCAAAACAGATTAGCGAATTAAAGTTAGGTATTTTAGGAGGCGGACAGTTAGGCCGAATGCTTATTCAGCAAGCGATAAATTATAATGTAAACTCATTAGTTTTAGACCCCGACCCAGATGCGCCTTGCAAGCAGATTGCAAACTATTTCGAGAATGGTTCTATCACCGATTTTGATACCGTTTATAATTTCGGAAAGAAGGCTGATATTATTACTATCGAGATTGAAAAAGTTAATATTGAAGCTTTAGAGCAGTTAGAAAAAGAAGGTAAGCAAGTGTTTCCTCAATCGAGAGTGATAAGATTGATTCAGGATAAAGGTGTTCAGAAGCAGTTTTTTAAAGAAAATGACATCCCCACCTCTCCTTTTCAAATTGTAAATACTAAGGAAGATATCGAAAACAGTCAAATTCCTTTCCCTTACATTTTAAAATTACGCAAAGATGGTTATGATGGGAAAGGCGTGATGCGAATTAACAGTTCGGCTGATTTAGACAAAGCCTTTGATGCACCTTGTATTATCGAAAAATTAGTAGATTTTGAGAAGGAGGTTGCAGTAATTGTAGCTCGAAATTCTAAAGGTGATATGAAAACTTTCCCGATGGTTGAAATGGAATTTAATCCTGAAGCTAACTTAGTAGAGTTTTTGATCTCACCATCAACTTTTGCAGAAAGTTTGCAGCAAAAAGCAGAAAACATTGCAATGAATATTGCTTCTTCAATGAATATAACCGGAATTTTAGCTGTAGAAATGTTTGTTTGTAAAGACGGAGAATTGTTAGTAAATGAGGTAGCACCTCGTCCGCATAACAGTGGGCACCAAACTATTGAGGGCAATTATGTTTCTCAGTTTGAACAACATCTGCGTTCTATTTATAATTTGCCTTTAGGCGATACAACGAGTATTACCAATGCTGTAATGATTAATTTATTAGGCGAAAAAGGTTCTGAAGGTGTAGCACAATATGAAAATCTGGAAAAGATTTTGGCTATTGATGGCGTGTTTGTACACTTATATGGCAAAAAATACACTAAACCTTTCCGCAAAATGGGACACGTTACCATTGTCGATATCGACAGAGAAAAAGCAATTGAAAAAGCCAGATATGTTCAAAAAACTTTAAAGGTAATTGCCTGATGGAGTAAAGCACAAGGATAAAATTGAAATTAAAAGATATAAAGAATTAAGAATGAGTGCTAAAGTTGGAATAATTATGGGCAGCAAATCAGATTTGCCTGTAATGCAAGATGCTGCTGATATTTTAAAAGAATTTGGAATTGATTATGAAATAACCGTTGTTTCTGCTCACAGAACGCCTGAACGCATGTTTAATTATGCAAAGGAAGCACAAGGCAGAGGTTTAAAGGTAATTATTGCTGGCGCAGGTGGCGCTGCACACTTACCTGGCATGGTGGCATCCATCACTACCTTACCTGTTATTGGCGTTCCTGTAAAATCATCCAATTCTATTGATGGTTGGGATAGCATTTTATCAATTTTGCAAATGCCAAACGGAATTCCAGTTGCAACTGTGGCTTTAAACGCAGCTAAAAATGCTGGTTTATTAGCTGCTCAGATTTTAGCTACCGCTGATGATTCTTTAACTGTGAAAATGCAGGCTTATAAAGATGATTTGAGAAAAAAAGTTGAAGAAAGTGCTAATGAGATGAGCCAAATATAAATGTCGTGTTGAGCTTGTCTAAAACATTTAATCTTTCGGCAAACTCGGGATGACAAATTAATTAATTTAAACTTGGGTCTGTAGGGAAATTGCTAATATGTGCATACTTCGGGCCCAGGTTTACGATTACATCTCTCCACAATTGCTCATCATCGTTTCCAAAAATTATATCAGGATGAGAAATATCACTAACCATCCAGGCATTTTGATGTAATTCTTTGGTTAATTGTCCGTTATCCCATCCGGAATACCCCATAAAAAATTTTATTTCATCTTCTTGAATTGCATTTGTGTTGATGAGAATTTTCAGGGTTTCGAAATTCCCACCCCAATAAATTCCATTACCAATATCTTCACCACTTTGTAGTTTATCGTAAGCACGATGAATAAAATGCAACGTATCTGCAGCAACCGGGCCACCAAAATAAATGTGGTTATGCGCATCCCATAAATCTGGTATTACATCTTTTAGAAGAATATTTTCAACCTGATTAAGGATATAACCTATAGTCCCGTCTTCGCCATGTTCTGTTACCAAAACCACTGAACGTTTAAAATTAGGATCGGCCATGAAAGGCTCAGAAATTAATAATCGGCCAGTTTTTGGTTTTATGTTATTAAGCATGATGATAATCATTTGTAGCACCATAAAAGATGCTTATGTTTGTTTATGCAAGTTACAAATGAATTTCTACAAAACCTGCGCCAAGATTACAAAAGCGCCACGTTAGATGAATCTGACGTTGATAATAATCCAATTACCCAGTTTAAAAAATGGTTTGATAATGCTGTTGAGGCTCAGATTTATGAGCCCAACGTAATGACTTTAGCTACAGCCGACAAATCAGGAAAACCTGATGCAAGAATTGTTCTTTTAAAAGGTGTTGACGAAGATGGTTTCAGATTTTTCACTAATTATTTAAGTGCAAAAGGCAAAGAGTTAAAAAGAAATCCTTCTGCGGCATTAGTTTTCTTTTGGCCTGATTTAGAACGACAAGTTAGAATAGAGGGTACAGTTGAGAAACTTGATAAGGAAACTTCAGAAGAATATTTTATAACACGCCCTGTTGCAAGTCAAATTGGTGCGGTAGCATCTCCTCAAAGTCAGGTTATACCAAACAGAGCATTTTTGGAAGAGAAATTTGAGGAACTTAAAACTAAAAGCGATGGTAAATCAATTGCTAAACCTGCCCATTGGGGCGGTTATATCGTAAAACCAACCAGAATAGAATTTTGGCAAGGACGCCGGAGTCGTTTGCACGATAGAATCAATTTTGAACTGGTAAAAGGCGCTTGGATAAAGAACAGGTTAGCGCCATAAATTGATATAATTTTATTTTATTGCCATCAGAAAAGAACATCAATTTTTAAAGATTTAAAATGAAGAATATTTCAGTAATAGGTTCGGGTACCATGGGCAACGGAATTGCACATACCTTTGCTCAATTTGGTTATCAGGTAAATTTAATTGACATTAATCAAAACGCTTTAGATAAAGCAATTGCAACAATTGATAAAAATTTAGAGAGACAAGTTGGTAAAGGAACTTTAAAAGAGCAGCAAAAAGCTGATGCATTAAATAATATCCAAACATTTACATCAATAAGTGATGGTGTAAAAACAGCTGATTTGGTTGTTGAGGCAGCTACGGAAAATGTGGAGCTTAAATTAAAAATCTTTCAGGATTTAGATGGCTTCGCTCCTGCCGATGCAATTTTAGCTTCAAATACTTCATCGATATCTATTACACAAATTGCCGCTGCTACCAATCGTGGCGATAAAGTTATCGGAATGCATTTTATGAATCCCGTTCCGGTGATGAAATTGGTTGAAGTTATTAGAGGTTATCAAACCAGTGATGAAACGACTAAAACTATTATGTCGCTTTCAGAAAGTTTACAAAAGACACCGGTTGAGGTGAATGATTATCCTGGTTTTGTGGCCAACCGTATTTTAATGCCTATGATAAATGAAGCCATTTTTACTTTATATGAAGGAGTTGCCGGTGTTTATGAAATTGATACCGTAATGAAATTAGGAATGGCACATCCAATGGGTCCACTCCAATTAGCAGATTTTATTGGTTTAGATGTTTGCTTAGCGATTTTAAATGTACTGAATGATGGTTTTGGAAATCCAAAATATGCTCCTTGCCCACTTCTTGTAAATATGGTAAGGGCTGGTAAAAAAGGTGTAAAAACTGGCGAAGGTTTTTATAAATACACTGCTGGTTCGAAGGATTTAGTAGTTGCTGATAAATTTAAAAAATCCTAATTTTTTTAGCATTTAATTTTATATTTGCCAATATGAATGAAAATCTTGATCCGGAAGCAGACAATTTAACACCAATAGATAGAGATATTGAACGTGTTTTACGTCCGCAGGCATTTGAGGATTTTACCGGGCAGGAAAAAGTTATGGAAAACCTGAAGATTTTTGTTCAGGCAGCCAAACTTCGTGGAGAATCTTTAGATCATGTTTTACTTCACGGTCCTCCGGGATTAGGGAAAACAACTTTATCGCACATTATAGCTAATGAAATGGCTACCGGCATAAAGGTAACTTCCGGACCAGTACTAGATAAACCTGGTGATTTGGCCGGATTATTAACCGGTTTAGATGAAGGAGATATCCTTTTTATTGATGAAATTCATCGTTTATCACCTTTGGTAGAAGAATATTTGTATTCTGCAATGGAAGATTTTAAGATAGATATTATGCTTGAAACCGGACCCAATGCAAGGTCGGTTCAAATCTCTTTAAATCCTTTCACTTTAGTTGGTGCAACAACCCGTTCGGGTTTGTTAACTGCGCCTTTAAGGGCTCGTTTTGGGATTAATGCAAGATTAGCTTATTACGATGCTAAATTGCTTACTACCATAGTTCTACGTTCTGCAGAAATTTTAAAAACGCCTATTAGTGATGAAGGTGCTTATGAAATTGCCCGCCGCAGTCGGGGTACACCACGTATTGCTAACGCACTTTTACGCCGAACCAGAGATTTTGCTCAAATAAAAGGAAATGGCAAAATTGATACTGAAATTGCAAGTTATGCCTTAAATGCTTTAAATGTAGATGAGCATGGGCTTGATGAAATGGATAATAAGATTTTAGTAACCATTATAGATAAGTTTAAAGGCGGTCCGGTTGGTTTAAAAACTATTGCAACGGCTGTAGGTGAAGATGAAGGTACGATTGAAGAGGTTTATGAACCGTTTTTAATTCAGGAAGGTTACATTATGCGCACCTCTCGCGGTCGGGAAGTTACCGAAGCGGCTTATAAGCACCTTAAGAAAAGTTTTCCTGGGCAAACCGGGAAGTTGTTTTAATTTTACCCGCAGATTTAAAATGATAAAATCCGCAGATTTTCGCGGATTATTGCCAAAAGATAAAATCATTTTAAATCTGCGATTCTTTTCTGTGGAAATCTGCGGGAAAGAAGTATTTGCATTCGTGAATCATATCAATCTATTTCGAACACTCATAAGTAAAAATCATTTTAAATCTGCGTTTCTTTTCTGTGGAAATCTGCGGGAGAGAACTATTTGCATTCGTGAATCACATCAATCTATTTTGAACACTCATAAGTAAAAATCATTTTAAATCTGCGTTTCTTTTCTGCGGAAATCTGCGGGAGAGAACTAGCACGCTAATCAAGCTTATTAACCTTTCTGAAAATATTATCTGAAATATTATCAGTATTAAAATTTATAAGCAATCCTAATTTCAAACCAGATAATCTTAAATAGGTCAATAACTGTTTGTGATGGACTGGTGCTATAATTTCTACAGATTTAAGCTCTAAAATCACTTTTTGTTCAACTAGTAAGTCAAGTCTGTATCCTACGTCAATAGAAATCTCTTCATAAACCATCGGCAAAGAGACCTGACTTTTTACCTTCAAACCTTCTTTTTGAATCTCGTATTTTAAAGCTGCTTCGTATGCGGATTCTAATAACCCTGGTCCTAAAATATTATAAACTCTAAATACGCAACCGCGAATTATATAAGATATTTCATTCTCTGTCATTTTTAAAAATAATAATATTTATTCCAGATAAGAGTAAAACTGTATCTTCCTCCACAATTAAAACAGGTAGAAAGAAAAACATTAACCAAACTTTTCTGTTCATAAGTTGTAAAACCAGCAAATTATGAATATCGAATTACGAAAATTAACAATCGAAGATTATGCCGATCTAAAAGAATCTATGCTGCAAGCCTATGATAGCATGGGTGGTTCTATCTGGCCGAAATCGAGTATTGCCAAGCTCATAAATATTTTTCCTGAAGGACAGCTTTGTATTGCTGTAGATAATAAAGTGGTTGCCTGCTCGCTATCGATTATTGTAGAATATGATGAATATGGTGATAGACATACTTATAAATTGATTACCGGAGATTATTCTTTTACTACTCACGATCCGAATGGAGATACTTTATACGGAATAGAAATTTTTGTTCATCCAGAATTTAGAGGTTTAAGATTAGGCAGAAGGCTTTACGAAGCAAGAAAAGAACTTTGCGAAAGCTTAAATTTAAAAAGCATTATAGCCGGCGGACGAATTCCAGGTTACCATACCTTTGCTGAAACGCTTACACCAAGACAATATATTGATAAAGTTAAGGCAAAGGAAATTTACGACCCTACCCTTACGTTCCAGATTTCTAATGATTTTCACGTTAGAAAAGTGCTTAAAAATTATCTTCCCGGTGATAAGGAATCAAAGGAATATGCAACTTTGATTGAATGGAATAACATTTACTATCAGGGTATTGATGCATCTGCCCGTTCTGCAATGACGATAAGATTGGGCCTTGTACAATGGGAAATGCGATTATTTCCTGATTTGAACACTTTTTATGAACAAGTAGAATTCTTTGTTGATGCATTAAGTGGATATAAATCTGATTTCGTGATGTTTCCGGAACTTTTTAATACACCATTGCTCCAGCCTTACAATCATTTACCAGAGATTGAAGCCATGCGAAAGTTAGCTGAGAAAACGCAGGAAATTGTGGATAGAATGCACGAATATGCCTTAAGTTACAACGTGAATATTATTACCGGAAGCATGCCTTTATTGGATGATGGCAAATTATATAACGCAACCTATTTATGCCACAGAACGGGTAAAATTGATGAATACAGAAAAATCCACATCACACCGAACGAACAAAAATACTATGGAATGATTGGTGGCGATAAAGTTCAGGTGTTTGATACAGATTGTGGTAAAATTGGAATTTTGATTTGTTATGATGTAGAATTTCCTGAGCTGAGCAGGATTTATGCCGACCAGGGAATGCAAATTCTATTCGTTCCATTTTTAACGGATACCCAAAACGGATACACACGTGTAAGGCATTGTGCGCAAGCCAGGGCAATTGAAAATGAATGTTACGTAGCTATTGCAGGCTGCGTTGGAAATTTACCAAAGGTGAATAATATGGATATTCAGTTTGCTCAATCTGCTGTTTTTACTCCATCTGATTTTGCTTTTCCAACAAATGCAGTAAAAGCTGAAGCCACGCCAAATACCGAAATGGTCTTAGTAGTTGATGTTGATTTACACCTTTTAGATGAATTGCATCATTACGGAACGGTAAAGGTTTTAAAGGATAGAAGAAAAGATTTGTATCAGGTGAAACTTTTAAAATAAAGCTAATTCTTCACAAAAAAAAGCCGGTTATCATAAAGATAAACGGCTTTTCAATTGTACTAAAGCTAATTATTTTCGCAGGGCGAACCATACTATTAAGCCAATTAATACGGCTATTGGTAATATCCATTTTAAAACAGAACCCGCTCCGTTTTCGTCTCTTTCTGTAACTGCCGGTTTCGCAGGTCCTGGGTCGTTTTTATGATTTTCGTAATCTTTTTCTATCGGTTTTGGAGCTTCTCCGCTTTCCGTATGTTTCGGATCTATATTTTCCATTATAAAAAATTTGCGTTAGTTGGCGTATTCGGGCTAATTAAATTTTCAATGATGTTAATCATTTAAATAGCTTTTCGAATAACAACAAGCGATTAAGCAAAAGGTTTTAATTCTAAGCCCTATCTTTGCAAATCGATGTACAGTAATTCTGCAAAATATAGTCAATTGATTAAGAGCGAAGCAATGCGCTTAGGCTTTTTAGATTGTGGTATTTCCAAGGCAGAATTTTTAGAAGAGGAAGCGCCGCGTTTGGAGCATTGGCTTAACAATAATCATCATGGCGAGATGAAGTACATGGAGAATTATTTTGATAAACGGCTTGATCCTCGCTTATTGGTTGAGGGTGCAAAATCAGTTATCTCTCTATCTTTAAATTATTATACCGAGGATAAGCAGCAAGATGCAAATGCGCCAAAAATTTCAAAATACGCTTACGGAAAAGATTATCATACGGTTATAAAAGATAAATTAAAAGAACTCACTCATTTTATTGAAGAAAACATAGGCGAGGTTTCTGGAAGAGCGTTTGTTGATTCTGCTCCTGTTTTAGATCGTGCCTGGGCAAAACGATCGGGCATTGGATGGGTAGGCAAAAATTCAAACTTAATTAGTAAACAACATGGTTCTTTTTTCTTTTTAGCAGAGCTGATTATTGATTTAGAGCTAGCTTACGACCACCCTTTCCAAACAGACCATTGCGGTACCTGTACCCGATGTTTAGATGCCTGCCCAACTGATGCAATAATTGCTCCTCAGATAGTTGATGGTACAAAATGCATTTCCTACTT
This sequence comes from Pedobacter sp. Leaf170, assembly GCF_920984665.1. Classification (GTDB taxonomy): domain Bacteria; phylum Bacteroidota; class Bacteroidia; order Sphingobacteriales; family Sphingobacteriaceae; genus Pedobacter. Next base: position 203,809 of record NZ_CAKLBP010000007.1, on the reverse strand, counting down.
AACTATCGAGCTTAAAGATGAAATTCCGAATGAGTTTAAAGATAAGATGGACAATTGGATGTTTGGATGTGATATTTGTCAGGACGTTTGTCCGTGGAACCGATTTTCTAAAGTCCACAATGAACAGGCTTTTTTACCAGAAAGCGGTTTACTGGATTTAACGGCAAAAGAACTTACTGAAATTACGGATGAAGTTTTTAAGAAAGTTTTCAAAGGTTCGGCAGTTAAACGAACGAAATATGCTGGTTTAAAAAGAAATATCGATTTCTTGAAATCTACTTAAATAGAAATTGCGAAGCCCGAATCAATCTTTTTCAATTGTTCATGCTTCGCAACTATTAAATTTTAATTTATAGAAAGGCTATTATCTGATTTAGCTTTATCAGGTGTATGTGCATCGCCCATTACAACTTTGGATAATTTCTTTTGTGTTTTAATATTAATCATTGTTTCATTATTTCCTTTTTCCCAAACAGAAATGGTACTGTGGTTTTTTTCTGTTGAGCCGTCATCAAACTTCAACATTAAATCAATCGGTAGCGGTTTTCCTTTATTTTCTATAGTGATTGTGTATCCATCAGCAGTTTTAATTGCTGATTTAATGGCCATATCGGTTACTCCACCTTCAAAAAACCAGCGTTTCCAAAACCAGTTCAGGTCTTTTCCACTACCCTTATTTATGCTATTAAAGAAATCGTAAGGCATTGGATGTTTTCCATTCCAATTTTTTATGTATTGATGCAAAGCTTTAGTAAATAATTCATCACCCAAATAATCTTTAACAAATAAATAAGCTAAAGCTGGTTTTGGGTAAGAATTGGTAAAAGAACCAGAACCTTTTAAGTCGGGTGTTAAAGTCATAATCGGCGAATCATCTTTGCCACCAGAGCTTGAGGCTGTATTTTGAATACCATATTCATCAACAATTGTCGAATCAATCATCGGTGATATTAGCCATTCGCCAATCGTTGCCCAACCTTCATCCATCCAGCCGTATTTTGTTTCATTTATTCCCATATAAAAAGGAAACATGGTATGAAAAATTTCATGATCGGTTAGGGTAATCGCGTCTTCACGGCTATCAACCGGATTATCGTTTACCATCATTGGGTATTCCATTTGGTCTAAACCATCAAAAACTGTTTCATGGCTGTAAGGGAATGGCCATTTAGGAAATTTGAAACTCATGGCATCAACGGTTTTACGGGCGAATTCAATCACTTCATAAAAATCTTTATGTTTAGGATTGAAAACGGCATCTACCCTTGTTCGCCTTTTTGTTGTTGAATCAACAATTAAACTTGATGATTTCCATAAGTAATGATCGCTAAGCGCAAATACAAAATCAGTTACATTTTTCGCACTAAATTTAAACGTGTTGAATGGTTTATTTTGCGTTACCCTTTTATCGGCAAGGTCTTTTTCAGTTATAACATCTGTAACTGCATCATTTTTTTCTGCAGATGAAATTCTGGATACAATTTCCTTTTGAAAAACATCATTGGCATTTTTTAAATCGCCAGTGGCCCAAACAGCATAGCCACCCGGAACAGTAATTTCTGCATTGAAATTATCAAAATCGTTGTAGAATTCTTCAGCGCCAGTGTAAGGGAATTTATTCCAGCCATCAACATCATCATAAACTGCAATTCTTGGAAAGAAATAAGCAATAAAATGTGAGCCTTCATCAACTTGTCCGGTACGCATGTGCGAACCTTTGTTTAAAATATAATGATAAGAAATGCTAAAATTTATGGTTTTACCAGGCAAAAGGGGCTGAACGTTCACGGTCATGTTCGTCCCATCAATGTTATAATCGTTCATGGTTTTTCCATTAGCTGCCAAACTTTCAATTTTAACACCATCACCCAAATCCGATTCAGAGAGTTTCGCTTTACGCGGAACACCTTTTTTATACAAATTTGGATAGAGCTTAAACCAAATTGTTTTCAAAGTATCCGGACTATTATTGGTATAAACCACATCAACCTTTCCAAATAACAATCTGCTAATCGGGTTAAAGTTTACTTTAAGATTGTAGTTTGAAGAATTTTGCCAGTATTTTTCACCTGGTTTACCATCAAAAATTCTGGTTTTGTTTTGGTAAGTTCTTTCAAAAACGGATTCAACCGGAAGTTTGGTTTGGCCAATTGCCAAACTTCCAGTAAGGATAAAAAGGGCAATAAGTTTTAAAAATTTCATGTTTAAAGATTAGGTTAACCACAGATGCACACAGATAAATAGTGATGTTTAATTAATATCCGTTAAGCATTCTTTTGATTTCTATTCTCGGCTTTCCAAAGTTAATTAGTAAGCCACATCGCCTATTGCAAGCAACTAAATAGTTCATTAATTGAGCTTGATGGATTTCGGTCAGTTCTCTAATAGCTTTTATTTCTACAATTACTTGATTTTCTACGATGAGGTCAGCGAAATATTCGCCAACAATTTGCTCATCATACAAAACATTTAATGATTGTTGTTTCACAACGTTCAAGTTCATTTTTGAGATTTCGAGAAACATTGCGTTCTCATAAACTTTTTCTAAAAATTTTGCACCTAATGTGTTTGAAACTGTGTAAGCAGCACCAATAATTTTTTCTGTTATGAGATTAAGTTCTATCAAATTAATCGATATCTGTATTTATCCACTTTATCTGTGGTTTAAAATTATTTGCCGAATTTCATTTTCAACTGCTCTAACATATCAGTATTTAGCGGTTGAGCAGGTTTTTCCTGAGGTTTTGGTTTGTTATATTGTGGTTTAGCTTGTTGAGCTTGGTTTTGAGTTTTAGGAGGTCTGTTTTCATTCTTTTTAGCATTAAACTTTGCCCATTCTTCATCAAGTTTTTTCTTGGTATAAAGCGGGAAATCGCCGTTTTTCATCCATGCGTAATAACTTGGTTCGATACTAAAAACTTGTTCGGTTGTTTTGCCCTTATGCTTCCCAAAATTAAAGCAAACTTCGTTTTTATCATTATAAACTAATCTTCCGGCAAAATCAACAGGTTTATTTATATTTGTGAAAATATGCAAAGCATCAACATCATTAACAACCGGTTTTGATTTATTGCCTTGCTTATCTTCAAATTCTTTATCCTCATACATCTCCAACTGACCGAGCAAAACTTTGTAAGTAGCTATTACATCGGCTTCTGCAGCATGGGCATTTACCAAATCATCATTACAATAAAACTTATAAGCTGCCTTTAAAGTTCTTTGTTCCATCTGGTGAAAAATATTCTGCACATCTACAAACTTGCGTTCGCTCATATCAAAATCCACATCTGCCCGTAAAAATTCTTCTAAAAGCATTGGTATATCAAACTTATTTGAATTATAGCCTGCTAAATCACTTTCTCCAATAAATTCTGCAATTTCTTTCGCTAATTCAGTAAATGTTGGTTTATCAGCAATATCTTCATCATAAATACCATGTATTAGTGATGTTTGCAAGGGAATTGGCATTTCTGGGTTAACACGCCATGTTTTCACAATTTCTTCACCATCAGGCATAGCTTTCAAAATAGCAATTTCCACTATTCTATCTGCACCTACATTTATCCCTGTTGCTTCTAAATCGAAAAATGCTAAGGGGCGTTTTAAATTTAATTTCATTATGATATATATTTTGACGCTCAAACGCCGGTAATGTTTCTAAACCAAAAGTGCTAAAAAGGATTGGTTTGTTTTTTATAAAGCCACCTTAAATTTTAAATATTAATTAACATTTATTTCTAAATGTTGGCGCTTAAAATTAAATTGCCAAAAATTAACCAAACTCAATGCGTAAACTTCTATTATTATTTTGTTTCTCTCTTTTTACGATTTACTGCTCTGCACAAAATTTCGATTTTGGTAGAATAACTCATGATGATAACGATTTTGACAGAAATAAGTTAGATAGTAATGCAAATGCTGTAGTGCTTAGAGAGTTTGGAACGTCATCCATGCAGGTAAGTGACAGAACTAATAGCATAAACATATACTTTGAATATCATGTAAAAATTAAAATCTACAACAAAGAAGGTTATGATCAGGCTAATGTTATTATCCCTATTTATAAAGATGATAGCCGTGAAGAGATAATTACAGATATAAAGGCCTCTACCTTTAACTATGAGAATGGAAGATTTGTAGAAACCATTATGGATAAGAAGGCTATATTTAATGAAGTTCGCTCTAAATATGCTACGCTAACAAAGTTTACTTTACCAAATATTAAAGATGGTTCGATTATAGAATATAGTTACAGGCTGGAATCTCCAAATATATTTAATTTTAAAACATGGAATTTTCAGACTGATATTCCAAAAGTTTATAGTGAATATTTGGTTAATATCCCGGCAATTTATAATTACAATGTATCGTTACGGGGTTTTCAAAAATTAAGTAGCACAAAAAGTGAGGTAGCAAGAGAGTGTTTGCGATTAAATGGAACGCCAATAGATTGCTCTAAAATTTGGTATGTTATGAAAGATATACCTGCATTTGTTGAAGAGGATTACATGACTGCGGCAAGCAATTTTAAATCGGCTATTAATTTTGAATTATCAGACCAAGTTACCACCACAGGATCGAGAATTAGTTATACAAAAACATGGAAAGATGTTGATTATGAATTAGTAAACGAAAGAAATTTCGGTTCTCAAATGAAACGAAAGGATATCTATAAAGATTTATTGCCATCGACATTAAAAAATGCCAGCGATGATTTAAGCAAAGCCAAAGCCATTTACAATTTTGTTAAAAATCAAATTAAGTGGAATAATTATTATGGAAAATACAGCGAAGACAATATTAAAAAAGCTTTAGATATGCGCTCTGGTAATGTTGCTGATGTTAATTTAAATTTGATTGCCGCACTTTCGGCCGCTAACTTTGACACAGAGGCTGTTATGCTCTCTACCCGCGATAATGGTACTGTGAATAAACTTTTCCCTATCATAAGCGATTTTAATTATCTGGTTGCAAAAGTTAATATTGGTGATAAAAGTTATATGCTTGATGCTACTGAACCTTTGTTACCATTTGGATTATTGCCATTGCGTTGCATTAATGATCAAGGCAGGGTAATAAATTTAAAAAAGCCTTCTTATTGGATTGATTTGGTTGCGGCACAAAAATCATCAACCAGCTACGTTTTACAAGGAAAATTGAATATCGATGGAACGATATCGGGAACCATTATAACACATAGCACAGGCTATGAAGCATTTAACAAGAGAAAGGCAATTAAAAAGAGCAATAGCATTGATGACTACGTAGAAAAACTTGATGAATCGATGGCTAAGATAAAAATTCTAAAGCATGAGATTAGGAATTTGGACAGCGTTGAAAATACATTGACCGAAATTTATGAGGTAGAATTTGCTTCACAATCTAGTGCAGATAAAGATGAACTTTATTTCAATCCATTTATGATTAGTCCGGTTGCCAAAAATCCATTTAATTTAGCCTCTAGAACTTATCCGGTAGATTTAGGTTCATCTTCAGATACAAGAACACTCATAAATATCGAACTTCCGGGCAAATATGAACTCAAAGAAAAGCCTAAAGATTTGGCAATTGCCTTACCAAATGCTGGCGGAAAATACTTGCTTAAAACAGGAATTGAAGATAATTTGATTTCTTTGAGCCAAATTATGCAGTTAAACAAAGCGACTTACATGCCCGAAGAATATCTTTATTTAAAAGAGTTTTACAGCAAAATCATTCAAAATCAAAAGGCCGAACTTTTACTTAAAAAAGTTAAATAATGAAATATGTATTGCTTTTTCTATCGCTCTGCGTAATTTTTTTTAAAACATCTGCTCAGGATAATTATGATGCCGATTTAATTCCTCAAACTTTAAAAAGCCGGGCAAATGCTACCATAAGAAATCAGGAAACGGTTATTGATATGCGAACGCCAGATAATGTGGTTCAAACTGTAAAAAAAGTAATAACCGTTTTAAATAAAAATGGCGAAAATGCTGCTCGCTTGGTATTATTTTATGATAAAAGCACTGCGATTAAAGGCATTAAGGGCGAAGTTTATAACGCAGCGGGCAAATTAACCAGTAAATTTACCCAAAGTAATTTTAGCGATGAAAGTGCCGCAGATGGATTTTCTTTGTTTGTTGATGATAGAGTTAAGCATTTTTTGCCTAACGAGAATGTATATCCTTATACTGTAGTTTATAATTATGAGGTAAAACACAAGCAAAATCTTGCCATTCCGGATTGGAACCCTAAGCCTGCAAGCGATGTTTCGGTAGAGAAAAGTAATTACACATTTATTTGCAAACCAACGGATGAATTGAGAATTAAAGCTCAAAATTATGCTGGAAATCCTTTGGAAACTTTAACCGACAAGCAAAAAACATACGTTTGGTCGGTTAGCAATATCGCGGCAGCTAAACCAGAACCTTACAGTCCGGATAGAGAAACTTACGAAACCAGTGTAAAAATAGCGCCTAAAGATTTTTTCTTCTATAACTACAAAGGCTCTTATCATAATTGGAATGAATTGGGCAAATGGATATATGAAAATTTATTAAAAGGGCGTTCTGCATTGCCGCAAAATACAATTGAAACCATAAAAGAATTGGTAAAAAATGAAACTGATGATAAAGAAAAAGCAAGAAAAATTTATCAGTACATGCAAAATAAAACGCGATATATAAGTGTGCAGATTGGTATTGGAGGCAATCAACCGGTAGCAGCTTCTGAAGTTGATAAACTTGGCTACGGAGATTGTAAAGCATTGGTTAATTACACACAAAGTTTGTTAAGTGTTGCAGGCATAGAATCCTATTATTGCGTTGTAGAAGCTGGAAATGAAAAGAAAAGCTTTGATGCAAATTATGCAAGTATGGTGCAAGGAAATCATGTTATCTTATGTTTGCCCTTAAAAGGCGATACAATCTGGCTTGAATGTACAAGTCAAAAAGCTCCGTTCGGGTTTCTTGGCGATTTTACAGATGACAGGCTGGTTTTAGCTTGCACAGCTGAAGGTGGAAAATTATTAAAAACGCCAAAACTTGAAACACAGGATAATAAGCAAATTAGAATGGCAGAATTAACAATTCTTGCAGGTGGAGATATTAAAGGAACCGTTAAAACAATATTTTCTGGTTCACAGTATGATAATAATGAAAGCATTATAGGTAAACCATTCTCAGAGCAGCAAAAGCTTTTAACAGATGCTTACGATGTTGATAATATTGCATTTAATAAAATAAATTACACTAAAGATAAGAGCAGTACGCCACGCATAATTGAGGAATTAAATATCAATATTAATAAGTATGCAGTTATAAATAACGATAAATTATTTTTGGTGCTGAATGCTTTCAATGTAAAAGGGAACATTCCGGAATCGCGGGTTAGAACTAAACCACTTTATTTAAATAGAGGCTTTACCGATGAGGATAGTATTACCTACACCTTACCCGAAGGTATTATAACAACACAAATTCCACCAAATGATAAAAAATTTTCAAATCAGTTTGGTGAGTATATATCCACAACAACTTTAAAAGGCAATAAACTTAGTTATTATAGAAAGCTAATGCTTAATGAAGGTACGTTTCCGCCTGAAGCTTATGCAGAGTTTAATAAATTTATCAGCGATGTAAACACATCAGATAGATATAAGCTAATTCTCAGCTTAAAAAAATAATGCCAAGCGTTATTCCAACTATCATTATCAAATACATTATAATTTCGGTTGTTGCAAAGCGTTTGTATTTGGTCCAGAATGAATAATCTTTATCTTGATTGGGCATAATTGAGATAAATCTAAATTAATGTAACTTTTTTTTATGCTGATAAATCTACCATAAAATCTGATTTTCTATCCATCAGATGAATGTCATTATGGTGTTAATCTTCAATTCGTATCATCGCTGTTACAATATTTCTCGTATTTGTTCGTATAAGTAATTAAGAATCACACAAATATCCCTTGATGAGAAAAAGATTAGTGAGTACGGCAATATGCCTTTTATCAGGCATCAGCATCATTTTAACAAGTTGGAAACCGGTAGATTATCAAAATAAAAATCTTATTGCGGTCAATATTTCATCCGATAGCCTTTACAATCAGCATATCGAGAAGCTCTATCACCAGGTTGGTCTTGATTCTGCTGGCTTAAATGTTAATGTTTTTGAAAAGGCTTTAACAGGCTTCTATAATATTAAACATTCTGGTTTAATGCATTCAAAATCTATATTAACCATTGCAGATTTTGACCAGGAAAGCAGCAAAAAGCGACTTTACGTTATAGATTTAGATAAGAAAGAACTGATATTAAATACCTGGGTTGCCCATGGCTTAAATAGTGGTGGCGATAAACCTTCGCATTTTTCAAATTCCAAAAATTCTAATGAAAGCAGTCTGGGTTTTTACCTAACAGGAGAAATTTACTTCGGTAAACATGGTCGCTCGTTAAAGCTTGATGGTATGGATTATGGTTTTAACAACAATGCCAGAGAAAGGGCAATTGTGGTTCATGGAGCAGATTATGTTGGTCAGGAAAGTATTAACCAATTGGGGCGTTTAGGAAGAAGCCAGGGTTGTCCGGCTGTATCATCTAAATTATCCAATAAAGTTATAAATACAATTGCTGATAAAACGGTGTTATTTATTAATGGATCGGGGCAATCTTATAATTCGAGATATTTAGATGAAACCTTGGCAGCTAATGTTGCACTTAATGAGCAATCAGAGGTTTTGGCATCAAACTTTGATTAGGAAATTAATTTTCTATTGGCAATATTTTTTGGTGTAAACCACGATATTGGCAATTTAAAAACAGAAATCAAATCCCAAAACCATCTATTCGTATCTATTTGTTTTTCACCGCAATCTATTATTTCAGCCCTATTTATTCCCTTAGCTAAAAGTTTTTTAAGCCACTTAATTTTATTGTTCCGATTAATCAGCAAGCCAAAATAATGGCTGTAAACATGAGCCCAAATTTCGACTACTAAAGAATCGTTGGATATGTTAAGTGCTCTTTTATACTCGTTTATATAGTCGGCTTTAATAAGCTTTACTAATGATAATGTTCTTTCTAAAGTTGCGCCATCAAGATAGGTCCAAAGCGCCTTATCGCTTTTTAAGCGAATCAAACCTTCCTGAATGCTGACCTTAATTTTGTTGTTGCAGAGCTGGTAAACCTTATCCATTTTAACTGATTAATAATGATAAGACAGATGAAATATCAAATTGTTAAGATAAAAATTGGATATTACTGAAAATCAATTGTTTTGTTTACAAGGATAGGCATTTTAGCTTTTTCAAATCCAATTGTGTATAATTTTTTGATTTGCGAGAGCATAATTTTAATCATCTTTGAGGTTCAAAACACCAAAGTTATTAATGAAAATTGTAATTGCAGAAAAGCCCTCAGTTGGTAGAGAATTAGCAAAAGTTTTTGGCGCAACAAGCAGAAAAGATGGATACATTGAAGGTAAAGGCTATTCTTTTACCTGGGCTTTTGGGCATTTATTACAATTGGCACCCCCGCAAGATTATGGCTTTATTGGCTGGAGAAAACAACATTTGCCAATGTTACCAGCAAAATTTAAGCTTGCAATTAGAAAAATTAAAACTAAGGATGGCTTTGTTGAAGACCCAGCGGTTAGAAAGCAACTTGATACCATAAAGAAACTTTTTGATGAGGCTACAGAAATTATTGTTGCAACGGATGCGGGACGTGAAGGAGAATTAATTTTCCGTTACATTTATTACTATCTCAAATGTAAAAAACCATTTAAGCGCTTATGGATTTCATCACAAACTGATGAAGCAATAAAAGACGGTTTTAGAAATTTAAAGCCTGGAACCGATTACGATACCTTATTCAATTCAGCACATTGCCGCTCAGAATCTGATTGGTTAGTTGGAATGAATGCAACACAAGCCCTAAGCATATCTGCAGGTAACAGAACGGTACTTTCGCTCGGTCGGGTACAAACACCTACCCTTGCAATGATTTGTGCCCGTTTTTTAGAAATCAAAAACTTTGTACCACAAACCTATTACCAAATTAGTATTCAACTAATTAAGGACGAACAAGCTTTTAAAGCCATTTCTACAAATAACTACAAAGATAAGGGTGAAGCAGAAGCTATTTTTAAACTGGTAGAAGACGTAGCTTCAGGCCTTACCAATGGTGGAAATATTAGTGCTGTGGAAGCCAAACCACGCAAAGAACCGCCACCACTATTACACGATTTAAGTTCATTACAGCAAGAAGCGAATAAGAAAAAAGGTTTCACTGCCGACCAAACCCTAAATCTGCTTCAAAATTTATACGAAAGTAAATTGGTTTCTTATCCGCGTACGGGGAGCCGTTACATTGGCGATGATGTGTTTGCAGGTGTACCCGCTTTAATTTCGAAATTTACTAATCATAATGATTTTGGAAAGCAAGCAAGCTTTTTGCAAACCGTAAGTTTAAATAAGCGTAGTGTAAATGCCAAAAAAGTAACCGATCACCATGCCATATTACCAACCGGAGAAGATGCTTATGGCTTAAGTGCTGATAAACAAGCAATATATGATATGGTTGTTGGAAGAATGATTGAAGCTTTTCATCAAGAATGTTTAAAAGAGATAACTAAAATTACAATACAATCCGGAACAACTTTTTTAGCGAATGGAACTGTTATCCGCTCTGCGGGATGGCGCTCTGTTTTCAACGAAACTGAAGATGATAAGAAAGATGAGGATAATGCTGCATTACCAAAGGTTACAGTTGGCGAAGCATTGCCCATCATCGAGAAAGCATTTTTAGAAAAACAAACAAAACCAAAGGCAATGTACAATGAAGCTTCCTTATTAAAAGCTTTAGAAACATCTGGTAAAGAGATTGAGGATGAAGAGCTTAGATACGCAATGAAAGATAGTGGTTTAGGAACTCCTGCAACCCGGGCATCGATAATTGAAACCTTAATTACCAGGGAATATATTAGCAGGGAGAAACGAAATTTAGTGCCAACAAATAAAGGATTAGCGGTTTATGATGTTGTTAAAGATAAGCGTATAGCCCAGGCAGAATTAACTGGTCAGTGGGAAAAGCGACTGGAAGAAATACGCTCAGGTGCTTCTGTTAAAGAATTTAAGCAGGAAATTCAAGAATATACTAAAACGATTACCGCCGAACTGCTGGTTGCAGGTGCAAGTATATCAGGTAAAATTGATGAGCGGAAAGATGCTGTTTTAGCCAAATAATTTAGCTACAATTTCTTTTGCGTAAACGTTCATATTTTCATCTTTCTGAATAAATCCGACAGCACCGGCGGCAGCATATTCGGCTTCCAAAGTGCTTTTATCGTTACCGGTAAACATTACAATTTGTAGTTCAGGGTATTTTTTCTTAATCTCTATTACCGTATTTGGATTGCTGTCGCCATTAGGCATGTTGATATCTAACAACAACAAATCGAACTTTTCTTCGCTCAGTTTTTGATGTGTATCATTTAGATTTTCAGTTTCTGATATTTGTGGATTTAGCAGAAGTTTTTTAAAAAAACTACGCATAACCAAACGCATTAACTCCGTATCGTCGGCTATTAGGATTTTGATATGCTCCTTCATTTAATTTTTTGGGATGATTATTCACGTAAAAAAACATGCACCACATGAAGGTTTGATAAAATAGGATGTTCGCTGCCAATATGGGATGATATTCAAAAATAATAATTTTATCGAGTAGCAAGCAGAAAATCAGATATTTTAAATGGCAATATATTCCCAGGCGCTATGGTAAGCATTTAAATCTTCAGCATATTTTATAAAATTGTTGTAAAAAGGAAACCTTGATAAGGTACTGCCATCGCCAATAACAACAAGTTTTTTTCTGGCTCTCGTCATGGCAACATTCATTCTTCTAATATCTGATAAAAAGCCAATTACACCATCTGTATTACTTCTGGTTAAACTGATGTAAATTACATCCCGCTCCTGCCCTTGAAAACTATCAATCGTATTTATAGATATTTTACCTTCATTTTCAGCTAAAAGCGGATTGTCTTTAATCAATTCTTTTAAAAGATAAACTTGCTGTTTGTATGGAGAAATTACGCCAACGCTCGGTAAATCAGCATTTAATGCTTTTAAACTTTCAATTAAATTTGTTAGATGATTTAATAGAAAAACAGCTTCATCTGGATTTGTAGTGCTCGTTCCGTCAGCTTTTTCATCAAAGCTGCATCCTGATGTATCGATGAACATTAAAGGTGATTCGTTTTCAGAAAGTTGATGATTCGCAACTGAAGCATTTGCAATTAATTTATCATTATAAAATATTTTGGATGAATAACCCATTATCTGACTATTCATTCTATATTGTTCTTGCAATAAAACTACAGTTTCATTATGCTGCTCCGCACATTTTTCAAGCAGCGTTTTGCTTAAACCTTTATCTGCAGCCTCATTCGATTTTGTTGTTGGAGAGAGCTGGAAATGATCTCCAGCCAAAACAACTTTATCAGCTTTTAAAATCGGTATCCAACAGGCTGGTTCTAAAGCTTGCCCGGCTTCATCTATAAAAACAGCTCCATATTTCAAATTTTTGACTGAATAATGGTTAGAACCAACCAGGGTTGCGGTAATAATTTCGGCGTTATTAAAAATATTTTCAGCAATATATTTTTCAGCATTTTCTATCTCACGACCAATTTTATGTGCTTCATCAAACAAAGCTTTTCTCTGCTCCCGTTCTGCCTTTCCAAAACTTCTTTTATATTTATGAGCCATGTTTTTGTATTCAGCAGCTTGCTTTTTTAAAGCCTTAATGTTTTTCATTTCTGCATGTGCATACATTTTATAATCAAGCGTAGCATGTAGCAAATGCTCTGAAACCCTTGCCGGATTACCAACTCTAACTACATTTAAACCATTTTCTGCTAACTTTTCAGTTAATAAATCTACAGCGGTATTGCTTGGCGCTACCACTAAAATTTTTTGCTTTTTTAGTTTATGTTCTGCTTTAATGGCTTCAATCAATGTTGTGGTTTTTCCGGTTCCTGGCGGACCATGAACAATTGCCAGTTCATTAGCCGTTAAAATTTTATTTATGGCTTCGTTTTGTGATGAATTTAAGTTTGAAGAATGGAAAGGAGTTTCTAAAGCACTAAAGGTTGCTTTTTCTTTGCCAATCAGAATTTTTGCTAATCTGTTTTTATCATCATCATCAATAATCGAACTGGCAGATTTTAATGCATTTTGCATTTCATCATAGCTATTATTGTCGAATAATAAATCAACTCCGAGTTTCCCATCTTTAGTCCAGTCTGGTAATTCATCCAACCTTAAACTAATTTTCATCCTATCGCGATTTAAGTGGCTAATTACGCCCTCAATCCTATCCTCTTTAGCGTTATGATTTGAAAATAAAACAACTGATGAGCCAAAGCGAAATTGCTGCGATAAATCTTTATGTGTTGTTCGTTCGATTTCAATGTTGAGGTAATCTCCCCTCCCGATTTCCGTATTGCGAATAGCGATTGGGTACCAGGTTAAGCCCAGATTACGCCTGTCTGCAGCAGAACTATTTTGTGTTAATTTTATATACGCATCATGGTCGGCTTTACGCTCCATTTTGAGCAATTCTAACTGCTCTTCAAAATATTTATTCAACGATTTTCGGTGTGTTGTATCTGTTAATGCTTTAGTGAATTTAGAGTACCAATTGTTCGTACAGTCTATTTAATGTTTCTTGAGCATTTAGGCAAAAGCCCGGATGTACTTTTGAGCATTGAACAACCGTACTTCTGGTAGCCGTTAACCAACGAAACCTGGAAGCCATATCGTAAGTGCCAATAGTGCCCGAACCATTTGCTGCTGCGCTTATTCGCTGCAAAGCTATTAAGTTTGCTTCAATTTCATCTATATCAATTTCGGGTGAAAATGTTTTTAGCTTATTTTCATCAATTATATAAATGCTTTTTAAAAATTTTTGCTTAGCACAGTATAAAATAATACCCACATTAATAAATTCTTCGCGTTCTACCCTAGGCATAACCCGAATTACAGCATACTCAAATAAGAATTTCTCTTGCATGCTGTGCTTCTTTTAAAAATACATTCGAATTAGATAATCTTATTGCTAAGAATTTTGCATAAGCCTGGCGATGTTCATCTTTGGTTTCAAAAATGTGTTCGCCTTCCAGCCACTCATCAGGAATAAGTGACACAATTTTTTGCAAATGTTCAGGTTTTAAAATAGCACTGAACTCAGCATCTACCTCCTCAAGATTTTCTGCCCATGGCAATAGTACATGGTCTTTAATCAATACAAAAGGTTTTTTAGCCTGTTCTTCCCAATTTTGCCATGAATGATGAAAATATAGAGATGCGCCATGATCTATCAACCACAATTCTTTATGCCACATAAGCATGTTTGTATTGCGACAGGTTCTATCCATATTGGTTAACAAACAATCCAACCAAACAATTTGAGAAGCTAATTTCGCATCAACCTTCGTTACCGTAGGATCGAAAGTTATGGCACCAGAAAGATAATGTAGCGCTAAATTTAAGCCTACACTCGCTTTTAATAAATCCTGAATTTCTTCATCAGGTTCAGTTCTACCAAAAGCTTCATCTAAATTTGCAAAAACAAGTTCAGGAATTTTAAAGCCTAAAATTCTGGCTATTTCTCCTCCAATTAACTCAGCAATTAAAGCACGGGCTCCTTGTCCTGCACCTCTAAATTTTAGTACGTAAAGAAAATCATCGTCTGCCTCTGCAATAGCCGGCATTGAGCCACCCTCGCGAAGTGGCGTAACATATCGGGTTACATTAACGGTTCGTAAATTAATTTTATCCATAGTTTTGATGCTAAACTATGTTATAGTTTTAGCAAGCCTCAAATTTACAGAATTAAACGATACTGTTAGCGATGCCAAAAAACAATGATGGTAAAGGCCCTAGTTGTTGTGGAGGAAATCGACCCCGGCCGGTGTAATCGTTGCAGACCATTGCACAGCTTGCTTATTTATGGTTATAAAACCCAGCGATTCTAATTCTTCATATTGTTCATCCATTCCTCCTAATATCGATGAACTAATTTGTTGTTCAATAACCTCAAGTAGAGATTTTATTTCTGCTCTTTCCATTATTAAATGTTTGAATATGAAACATTTGATATTAATTAATGTTTACAAAAACATTTAGAAAAGAGCGAAGGTTAATAGTCTAGATTATCAAATTATGGAACACACGATTTATTACATATTTATATTAGCCATTCCGGTGGCTTGCATAGCGTGGACAGTTACTAAAGAAGAAGTTTTTAAGGAGGCCAGAGAATTTTGTGTTGCCCGCTCACAAAGCTGCGATAAGCTTTATAAAAGAAAATTTTTTTACTTATTTACCTGCGAGTACTGCTTTAGTCATTACGTTACAATTTTACTTTTAATCATAACAAAATATACATTACTTTACGAAGGTTGGCGTGGTTATTTGTTAGCTGGTTTTTCAATAATATGGATTGCCAATGTGTATATGAGTTTATATAATCTGATAAGAATAGACCTGAAGAAAGAGAAAATAAGAGCGGCAAAGGAAGAATCAGAATTGAAGGAAAAATAGCCCATTGCTTCCAAATTAAGCAAAAAGACATTTGCAATCTTTTGCTGAAAAATTTGGCTTGAAAAATAAAATGAAAAAAAATAAAAGATATGTTAAAAAAAATTAGAAAATATCATAACTAACTCTATCTTTGTCCTCGAGAGCGTTAATTTAGATGCGGGTATACGACGAAAGTTGTATGCCCGTTTTTTGTTTTAGGGAGTTAAATAGCTTCAATAACCTTCTCAATGCATATTTTTAGCCAGCTTGTATAATCTTTAGGCTTATTTAAAATATCCTGCTGTAAATCTGGTAAACTCATATATCGGTAATCTTCAACCTCATCTATATTTATCTTTGGTAAAACATCAGATTGACCAAAAAATACATGGTCGAGTTCGTGCTCAATCAAGCCATCCTCGAATTCACTTTTATAAATAAAATTAAATGCATAGCGCAAATCACATTCCATTCCCATTTCTTCTTTTAACCGCCTGTTTGCAGCATCAATATTACTTTCTGCCCATCGTGGGTGACTGCAACAGGTATTAGTCCATAAACCCGAGGAATGGTATTTACTTTTTGCTCGCTGCTGTAGTAACAACTCATTTCTCGAATTAAAAACAAATACTGAAAATGCTCTGTGTAGAATGCCCTTTTCGTGTGCTTCCATTTTTGCCATTTTACCAATTGGCAAATCATTTGTATCAACAAGTATAACTTGTTCTTCCATTAATTAACTGTTTTTAGGTTCTATCTATACTTATTTTATATGGCATTAAATTTATGCCGAATCACACAATCAAACATCAACCCTATTTTTCGGGGGTTAGAAATCCTAATGCGCTCTTTCATTATTCTTTCTGCTGATAAAGCCTTTATTTTTATAAAAAGTTTTCTGTAATAGATGTAGGATAAATAAACGCCAATTCTTGATGACTTAGGTAACATTTTAATTCCGGCTAAAGCATCGTTAAATTCCTCTTCAATTTCAATTTCTATAGATTTCTTTTGGTTATCACAGAAATTTGAAAGATTAACATTAGGAAAGTACGTTCTTTTTAATCCTTTGTGGTCTTCCTTTAAATCTCGTAAAAAATTTATCTTTTGAAAAACCGAGCCCAGCTTCATTGCGTAAGGTTTTAACAATTCGTATTCGCTTTGGTTACCGTTTGTAAAAACTTTTAAACACATCAAGCCAACAACTTCTGCCGAACCTAAAATATATTCTTTGTAAAGCGCTGGCGTATAAACTTGTTCTTGCAAATCCATCTGCATACTGTTTAAGAAAAGTGTAATCAATTCCTTATCAATATGATAATGGTTAACCACCTTTTGGAAAGAATTTAGCACAGGATTAAGGCTGATACCCAATTCAATTGCCTCGAAAGTATCTGATGAAAACTTATCTAATAAATATTTTTTATCATAATTATGAAAGCTATCTACAATTTCATCCGCGAAGCGTACGAAACCATAAATGGAATAAATTGGCATTCGAAGTTTAGTATTTAAAAAATAAATGCCGAAAGAGAAACTGGTGCTATATCGTTTTGTGGTAAGCTTACTGCATTCTTCAGAAACTTGATCAAATAATAACTTCATTTTAGGGAGAATTTTTTATGTGTTAGCCTTAAATTCAATTTAAAAATTGTTGTTAATGTGCACAAAAACCCTTTAAATCAATTCTCCGATAAAATTATCACTTTATTTCAATTTTAGTTGCCAAATTTTAAACTATAGGCATAAATAATACAAAAGCTATCCAACCGGTTTTACTTATGAGGCAAAGCCTGTAATTTATTTACATAAAGTTATGTAAACTGTCGTGCGAATTTGACTTTTATCAAAAAATTGCACAAAAATCATACTCGTTTTTAAAGCATGGTAATGATAGATTGCTACACGAATAGAACTCCATCCTTTACTGATAGATATAATTACGATACGAATAGATTATTTTTTATTTTTAATTTAGGATAAGCTAATTTGCAGCTGTTTATGCCGATGCCAAATATAAAATTAAAATGTATTGTTGTTGAAGATGATGCTCACGCTGTTGAGGGAATCAAAACATACATTAAATCACTAGCCAACCTTCAATTGGTAGAAGTTTATTCAGATCCGTTAAAAGCGCTCAACGAAATCGTTGCCGGTCCGCATGTTGATATAATTTTTATGGATGTAGACATGCCGTTGATATCGGGGATAGAACTATCGAAATCTATTCGCCACAAAGCTGACAAACTTATTTTTACCACATCTCATAGTAAATATGCCTACGAAGCATTTGAGATTTTAGCAAGTGCTTATTTGTTAAAGCCCTATACCTTTGCTCGCTTTGCCGAAACCATTAACCGATTATATCCTTCAAGTCCTGTAACAACTAATATTCTTTCTTCTCAAACCGAAGAAGATTATTTTTTTATTAGGAACAAGAATGACAATAATAACTTGATAAAAGTTAAATATAATGATATCGTTGCCGTAGAAAGTTTGCAAAATTATGTTCGCATATATACGCAAGATGAGAATATTGTAGCTTACATCGGTTTATCTGAAATTAAATTAATTTTAAAGGAGCGAGCAAATTTTCTACAAGCACATCGGTCATTTATAATTTCCAGAAATCACATCGAAAAGCTAGAAGGTTATACTTTAAAAATGACTAATAACCTGCAAGTAAATATCGGCAACAATTATCGCGATGAAATATTAGCATACATTAAAGAAAAGACAATTAAAACCGGTAGATCATAATATTAATGCCTCAAAATTCTAACGCCAAAAATTTATTTTTATGGAACTGGTTCGTTTCAAATAAATACCATTTTATTTTCTGGGCCGTATTTTTATTTTACGAGATTGTTGCTGTTGGTTTGTATTCAGGCCAGTTTAGTGAGCCTGGCCGGTATATTTTTCATTACCTGATAAACATTGGTATATTTTACAGCCACGCATTACTTGTGCTAAAATTGGGCTTAGAAAACCCAAAATCTGCGATATGGAAGTTACCACTTTACTTAGTCTTAGAAATTGCACTATTTCTGTTAATTATGTATTGTGCATATCATTTCATAAATAGATATACACATATTATAACAGTAAACAATATTGAAATAAACAGAAATTTTTTCTTAGGCGGTTTTATCAGGGCATTATATTTTGTTGTTTTTGGTACTGCATATTATTTTCTGGCAACCTATATAAAAGAAAGAAAAAAGACCGAAAACCTCGAGCAACAAAAACTTCATAACATTATTCAGTTATCAAAATCAGAAAATGCTTTTTTAAGAGCACAAATACAGCCTCATTTATTATTTAACACATTAGATTTTATCTATTTAAATACTAAAGATAGCTCGCCAGTTGCTGCAGAAACAATTGTAGCCTTATCTGATATTATGAGATATGCTGCTGATAGCACCCACAGAGATGAATTTGTGCTACTTGGAGATGAAATAGAACAAGCCGAGACTTTGATAAACTTGCATCAGTTAAGAAATGGTCATAATTTACAAATTAGGTTTTGGTATGATGATGAAGTAAAATCTGAAAAAATTATATCGATGGTATTATTAACGCTGGTTGAAAATATTTTTAAGCATGGCGATTTATTTAGATTGGAGCAGCCCGCAGAAATATCTATTAATAAGAACGGAGATGTGTTAAGTATCAAAACCAAAAATTTAATAAAACAGAAGCCAAAAGAGCTCAATCGGTCTGGTATTGGAATGGATAACATCAGAAAAAGATTGAATTATAGTTATGGTTTACAGGCTAACATTAATAGTTACATAGATGATAATGAACACTTTAATGTAGATATGACAATAAAAAAGCAGGAAATTAACAAAGATAATTCATAAATTAGCCGAACTGTAATTGTTTTTGATGAAGCAAGGCAGTAAATTTTGTACAATCTTATTTTTTACTTAGATTAATAATCTAAAGCAAAATTTAATTTAAATTAAAATCTCAAAACCTCTTTTACATGCCGATTAACTGTATTGCGATAGATGATGACCCAAGTTCTTTAGAGAACTTAAATTCCTGTTTGATTAAAATTCCTGATTTACAGCTTATAAAAAGCTTTACCGACCCTTTACAGGCTTTAACAGATATTTCATCAGCCGAAACGGTTGATATTATTTTTATGGATATTGAAATGCCAGTATTATCCGGCATTGAACTGGCTTCTTTAATCAGAAAAAAAACCAAACACCTTATTTTTACAACGGCACATTCTAAATATGCTTTGGATGCCTTTAATGTTGCTGCCGATGGATACTTATTAAAACCATATTCTTGCATTCATTTTTCTGAAGCGATTAATAACCTCTATCCAAACGAAAATCCATTAAGTGATGAAATTTTGGGAGATTCTTTTTTTGTTCAGCTCAGAGAAAATAGCCTTGATACAGTTGAAATTGCTTTTAACGACTTAGTTATTTTTGAACAAATTAACGATATGGTTTATTTTAAAACCATTAACGATAATTATATGAGCTTTAGCTTAAGCTTTAATAAAATTGCAGAAATGCTTCGCAAGCATCCGGCATTTATACAGATTAATACTTCAACTATTATATCAAAGCAACATATAAAAAGTTTTTTGGGCGATCAGATTGTCCTAACCGGTGGGTTAGCAACTTCCTTAGCGAATAAATACAAAGATTCTTTTGTTCTTTTTGTTAAGCAAAACCTGATGCAACAAAACTAATTTTTTAATATTAAACAAATAAGGGCTTTGATGAATTTTCAAAGCCCTTTCTTTTATTTAGCATTAAAGATTATTTCTTTTATATAGAGTTTATTATTCGTATCCTTTATTTGCCTAAAGGATATAATGACGTTGTGGAAGTTTCCATCAGTTACTTCCATTATTGGGAATAATCCATTGTTAAATGTAGATTTTTTAAGAATTTTACCGGCTTCGTTATCTAATCTAATGTCCACTTCGTATTCATCAGAACTCATTTCAGGCGAAAGTAGGATTGATTTTATATCTGTTAAATCAATATTTTGAAGTTTTATCCATCCTTCTTTTTTGGTTAACGTTAAACTCCCATCATCATTACGATTAAAACCCGATAAATTTTTACCGATAATATCATTGCTACTAATGCTATTGCTTCTTAAATTTAAAGTTGTTAGCGCAATTAAAGGCTTTAATCCATTAGCGCCAAGGTCTGCATAACTTGCTTTAAAAGTTAAAACAGATTTATTTTTATTAATTGTTTTTGGTGGTGTAACAGAACCTTTTGTTGGCAGCGATGCTACTTTATTCTCTTTTGCAGATAAGCTCATCACCCATTCCACAATCTGTTTAACTTCGCTTTCTTTCATTGATGGATGTGCTGGCATAGGAACTTCTCCCCAAACACCCGTGCTTCCCTTTATCACTTTCGAGGCTAAATAATCAACAGCTTTTGGGTCTTTTTGATATTTAAGAGAAATTTTACTGAATGCAGGCCCGATGGATGTTTCTGAAACTTTATGACAAGTGCTGCAATCAGATTTCATCATTAATGATTTTCCAATCATAGTTTGCGCCACCTGTTGATGACCTAATTGAGCACCAGCCATATCAGTGCCTTCGGTATAGTTGCTTGAGATAAAGATTCTATCCTTACTTACAGTTGTACCTCTATCCGACACCAATACTTCATAGTTAACGGCTTTATCCGGAAAATAAAAAGACTTATTGCCTGCTATTTTAATATCAACTTTTGGATGTTCATTACCGGCAAATACCTGAATTGTTTTACTTTTGGTTGCCGCGTTAGCATTATCAACAACAGAAACGCTTACCGGATACTCGCCTGCTTTTGTAAAAGTATGCGTTATTTGAGGTATCGTTGTAGTTTTCTTTAAGCCATTCCCAAAACTCCATATATAAGTTAATTTTCCGCCATCAGCATCACGGGCATCAACTTTTGCTATCATTTTGTATGGTAATAAACCGCTTGGTTTTTCAATTTCTAATGCATTAACTACTGGCGGTCTGTTGCCTTTAAGAAAATCTACTCTAACAATTCCAGCATCAGGATTTTTTGAGAACCAGCCTTTTCCATATTCCAAAACATATATTTTTCCATCTGGCCCGAGTTCCATATCAATTGGAGCTGCAAATGATAAGTTCGACATTATTGGCTCCATGCTTAAATAATCGCCATTAGGGGCCATCGTTACCGCTTTTACCCATCCTCTAACCCATTCGTAAATAATTAGTTTACCATTGTAGTACGCAGGGTAAGCAGAGCGATTATCAGTATAAAGTACTGGACCGGCCATTGCAGTTCGCCCGCCAGAACCAACCTGCGGAAATTCTTTTGATTCTCTGTAAGGATACCATATAAATGCTGCCTGTGCTGGAGGTAAATCATTTAAGCCTGTATTATTTGGCGAATTATTTACAGGTTTTGCTGCATTAAATGCTTCTCCATTGGAGCCATTTGTAAAGTCGTATTCTTTATATGGATAGTTGTTTCCAATAAATAACGGCCAACCGAAATTACCGGCTTTTCTGGCTTGGTTTACCTCATCATAACCTTTGGGTCCTCTCAACTCATCATCATTACTAGCATCTGGCCCAACCTCGCCCCAGTATAAATAACTATTTTTCTGATCAACAGATATTCTATACGGATTTCTATTCCCCATTACGTAGATTTCTGGTCGTCCTTTATCCGTTTTAGCAAATAAATTTCCTTCGGGAATACTATAACTGCCATTTTCATTCACTTTTATTCGAAGAATTTTACCACGTAAATCATTCGTATTTCCTGCAGAACGCCTTGCATCATATTGTTGCAAGCCAGGTCTGTTATCTAATGGCGCATAGCCTTTATTCACAAACTTTTGATTTGGAACATCGAATGGCGTTGAATTGTCTCCTGTAGAAATGTATAACAAACCATCAGGTCCGAAAGCGAGCGAGCCACCAGTGTGACAACAAATTTCTCGTTGAGAGTAAAATTCAAGGATTACCTTTTCTGAAGACATACTCAGCATATCGTTTACCATTTTGAATCTTGATAAACGGTTAACCGAACTTCCCATTGGGCTATAAAATAGATACACGTGTTTGTTTATACTATATTTTGGGTCGATTGTTAATCCCAATAAACCTTCCTCTGCATTTACATCAGCTAATCCGGTTTTAAAATAGACATCTAATTTGCCCGCTTGAGACAGTTTTTTAGTTTGATTTTTATACAGCATCAACTCACCTCGTCTTTGCGCCACCAATATATCAAGGTTTGGAAGTACAGCCATTTCAGTAGGCTCCGTAAATTGCCCCTGAACAAGGTTAACTTTAACAAACCGGTCTTGGTCTGGAGTATCTATTCTTAATATTGATTTATTTTTCGAACCATCTTCACTTGTTTTTATGGAGAAAGAATTTTTCGTTAATAAGGATGGTAGAGCAAGAAATGTTATTGCAATACCGGTAATGGCAATGGAGGTTACAGTTTTCATTAAAGGTGCTGGTTAATTATATATGTTAAATATAAATTAATGTTTTAAAATGTATGCAAATGATTTAGTTTATCGGGTAATATTGTTGTTGAAAAAAATATACTGTATAAAAATGAGCTTAGCGTTGTATATTTGCACTACACACCAACAATTATCCCTCAAATCATTTTATGAAAAAGCTATTTGTAATATTGCTTTTAACTTCGCTAAGTTATGCAAGCAAAAGTCAAACATTAATTTTAACTAAAGATGCTGCACAATACGTAGGTAAAACCGTAACCATTTGCGATTCTGTGTATAGTACTAAGGCTTTAGAAAAGATTAGCTTAATAAATTTAGGCGGGGCTTATCCAAAAGAGCTGCTAACCATTGCCATAAATAAAGCAGATATTTCAAAATTTTCATCAGAGCCGGCAACGATGTATTTAGGCAACAACATCTGTATTACTGGCATTGTGAGCGAATTTAAAGGTAAATATCAAATTGTAGTAACTGAACCAAAGCAAATTGTGGTAAAATAATTTTTGAATTAAAGTTTAATCGTTAAAGCAAAATTTATTTCGGCTAGCTTTTAATAAGTATCGCTCCTCAAAAAATCTATCATTAAAAAACACAACAGATTAGACTTGTTATTTCATCTAATCTGTTTTTTGAGCGTGTAATAAAGAGCGGTTTTTTATAGGTAGTATTTGGGTATACTAAAAGAGCGTTAATTTAGATTGCTTTTACAGTCGACAGAGAGGTAGCTGTGCCGACTGTTTAAGCTTAGATTTCCTATAATCTGCTCGAAGATTGCCAAACTAATTGGTATTACAAATTAGTTTATACAAACAATTTAAAATCCTTGATAGAAAGGATAATATGCATTACAAACTCATATTTAAATAAGATTTCAGATATGTTTAAAGGCATTAAAAATAATTTTATAGTTTTGGATTTCCATAACATCTGCCATGATTAAAAACAAAAGCCTTCTTTTAACAATTCTTTTTCTACTAATTATCAGTTTTATCATCCTCAGCTTTTATATAGCTAAACATCCCGTTCTCCCTTTCGATGTTAATGTTTCATTAGATGTGCAGGAATACCAGACGGCATGGCTAGACAAATTGATGTTGGCAATAAGTTTTTTTGGCGAATTGCCATGGTCATTACTTTCAGTGTTAGTTATTGCAGCAATATTCTATTATAAAAATTATAAACGCGAAAGCTACTTTATTGCTTCGGTATTATGCTCTGGCTTAATTATCCTTTGTATAAAAAACATTATCAACCGACCAAGGCCAACAAGCTTTTATGTAAGATTGGTGGAGGTAAATCGCTTTCAAAGTTTCCCTAGCGGACATGTTTTATCTTATGTACTTTTTTTTGGCTTTCTAATTATCTTAATGCAAAGGCTAAAAACCATCCCAAAAAATCTTCGAAACGCGATTACGTATGTTTCTGTATTTTTAGTTGTAATGATTGCCCCCTCGAGAATATACCTCGGGGCACATTGGTTTACTGATACAGTTGGAGGCTTTTTGTTGGGTTTAATCTGCCTGTTCCCGTTATGTTATTACTATTTCAAAAAGCCTGACAACGTAGTGCCCAATTAAAATTATTTCAGATTCGGTTTTTAAGGTTAAAAAAACGATTTATCTAAGCAGAATTTGAGGCATACAGATGTTTTAAATGTAGAATTGTGGGTTTAACCACCTTTATTATGTCCAAAACCTCTACAAATTGACCGTATAAATAATCATTTTATCCCTTTGGAATAATTTTAGCTATTCTGATAAATACCCAATTAACTGCGTATAAATACCATTTAAGTTTTATACTTAAATTCTTAAACTATCTTGAAAACAAAGAAACCGTCTATTTGGTCTAATTGTATTTTTAGGTCAAATTAGAAATTTGTAACGTGGTATATGTTTTGTAAACAAGGTGGGTACATCTTAAAACTAAATATTATGACCACACTTGAGTTTAACCACGTTATTAATGATCATGCAGTTTCTTTAAGGCTACATGCATTAAAATTTACCAACGATGTTGAAGATGCTAATGATTTAGTTCAAGAAACATTATTAAAAGCAATAAGGTTTTATAAAAATTTTCAGGAAGGCACAAATATTAAAGGTTGGCTTTTCGTAATTATGCGTAATACATTTATAAATAATTACAGAAGAATATCAAAAACCCGAACCTTAATTACACAAACTGATGAAATTTCCTCATCAAGTTTAATGCATAGCTCAACAAAAAATGACGCCGTTGGTAAATTTGTTGTTGGTGATATTAATAAAGCATTAGCTTCATTACCAGAAGCTTACCATACACCATTTATTAAATATTTTGAAGGTTATAAATACCATGAAATTGCAGATATGCTTCAGATACCATTAGGAACGGTAAAAACGAGAATATTTGTAGCTAGAGATATGCTTAAAAAATACCTTAAAACTTATGCAAAAGAAACAGCAGGCGAATAACCTGCTATTTCTTGATTTCTATTCTGGTTCCTTCAATCACATGATTAAAAAGTGTATCCATTTCTGCATTAGTTAAAGCAATACAGCCGTTTGTCCAGTCTCGGGCATTTTTTCTTTTCACCGTACTTGCATGAATTAAGATGCTCGAACCTGGTTTTAATCCTTTCTTAACCGCGTTTTCTCTATCAGTTTTGTTTGGATAAGAAATCATAAAGCTTTTGTAAATCTTATCTGTTCTGGTAAATTTAGTATCAAGATGGTATATGCCTTCAGGTGTCTTATTGTCGCCTTCATACTGTTTATGTCCTATCGGATTACCGCCCAAATTGATGTTAAATTGTAACAGATTTTTACCCTTTCGCTGTATATACATTTTACGCTGATGTTTTATAACCAGGATATTATCAGCCATATTTAATCTGTGGGCTATGTTTGCGAATTTTTCTTTCACTGAATTTGACGAATCCGGATTACGATACGCCTGATACCTATCTGCACGGGCAATCGCAAAATCATCATTCATTAAAGAATCTATTGCAGATTTTGTGAAACGCTGCAATTTCCATTTCCCCTTTTCTAAAAATATCATTGCATCACCATTAAAAATTGGCTTAATATATTGATGAAATCTTAAAGGCTTTCCGTTGGAATCATCTATTATTATGGTTGTATCTAAACTTATTGGTACTTGATCATGAAAACTATCCTCCCATTGTATGCCGTATTTAATAATTTTTCCTTCCTTATTAACTAGGTTTGCTTTATCATCCTTCTTGTTATATTTCCAAAATATAAATCCGATTATAATTAAAAACGGAAAAATTAAGCTTAAATATCTCATATAAAGTATTTATGTATTCTTAAACTAATATAACTAATTAAATAGTTTAAATTAAATCTTCGATGATTTTTCCTATTTCTATATCTTTAGGGCTTAATACTGATAAATGAAATTTGAACCGAAAGCTCTTTTATTTGATTTGAATGGTACGATGATAGATGACATGGACTATCATAATAAAGCCTGGCACACCATTTTGAATGATGATTTGAATGCGAACATCTCCTATCAAGATGTTAAGCTCCAAATGTATGGTAAAAACGATGAGCTGCTTCAGCGTGTATTTGGTAAGGGCTATTTTACACAGCAGCAAATGGACGACATATCCATTAAAAAGGAAAAAATATACCAGCGAGATTATCAGAAAGATTTAAGATTAATTGATGGCTTAGCTCAACTAATAGATAAGGCAAAATTTTTGGGATTACCTATGGCTATTGGTTCTGCAGCCATACCATTTAATATCGATTTTGTTTTGGATGGTTTAAATATCAGAAATTACATTAGTGCTATTGTAAGCGCAAATGATGTTGCAGAGAGCAAGCCTCATCCAGAAACTTTTTTAAAGTGCGCAACCATATTAAATGTTAAGCCCACCGATTGCCTGGTATTTGAGGATGCACCAAAAGGCGTTGAAGCAGCATTTAACGCCGGCATGAATTGTATCGTTTTAAGCACTGCTCACCCTGCTGAAGATTTTATTAATTACCCAAATGTTTTAAAAGTTGTTAAAGATTATAACGACCCCTATTTTGATACTTTAATCTGATGCAAAATGGAAGTTTAATCATCATGTAGTTATTAACATTTTTATGCTTTTGTTTATAATTATTTTTTGAAACGAAACCTTTCATTCACTAACTTGTTATCAACAAATAAGCAGAAAATAAGTCCTGTGAGCGGGGTATCCGTGTAGGGCAGGCACCTCATAACAACAAAACAAATTGAACCAAAAAACAAAGCCCTGAAAAATTTCGGGGCTTTGTTTTTTTGCTAAAACCATATTATCGTATTAAAAAAAGTATTTTATCATTTTTTAATTTGTAAAAATATTTTCGTCGCCCTTTTGAAAGAATAACCTGAATTTTTTCTACCAAACCTAACTTGCCATGTTTGTAGCAAATTCGATCGCCTTCCTTAATGTTATCCAATTCATGTGAAGGTGTATTGTGATTAACTTCTATCATGATATTTTAGATTTAAAATACCAAAACCGATGCAAATGATTAATTACTCTAATTGAAGATAAAAATTGCAGGCTACATTAGCATAACCTGCAATCCTCTAAATTAATCATTGCTTCCAATCCTGATAAGCTTTTTATGATTAACCACAAATTAGATAAAATGTTAAAATTTTAATCGGTATGAATAAAGTGAATAAAATAAAAGAGAAATGAATGAATACAAAATCAAAAAAAATGAATAAAAATAATTTTATTTAGGTATTTCGATGAAGAATTTAGCGCCCATATTCTCTACACTTTCTAACCAGATTTTACCATTATGAAGTTTTACAATTGCTTGTGCAATTGCCATCCCCAAACCCCAAGAATCTTCGCCATTTAATCCATCTCGCATAGCTACGCCAAATCTATCAAATATAAAAGGCTGCAAATGTTCAGGAATTCCTATACCATCATCACTTACAGTTATTAATGCATTTTCTCCATTATCTTCTACATGAACAGATATTGTTCCATTAATCTCAGTAAATTTTATGGAGTTAGATATTAAATTGTTAATCACCTGCATTAACTTCATACTATCTATTGCAGCATATAATTTCTCTTCTTCGCATGTAAAAATAAAATTCCTGAACAGGTTAGATTCTGCTTTTTTGTAAAAACCAAGCACATCTCTAATTTCGCTAACTAAATCTGCCCGTTCTTTCCGAATTTCAATTTCTGATGATCTTAAAAATTCATGATTTATTAAATTTCTGATGAGCAAAATATTTCTTTCGCACATATCTTGAATAAATGTTAGCGATGTTAAAATCCTATCCTGCCCTTCAAAAAGTTTATCTTTAAGTAAATCAGAAACTGCCATACTAATCATGGCCATTGGTTCTTTTAAATCGTGAGAAACAATTTCGAGTGTAGTATTCTTTCTTGCATTTATTTTTTCAATGTGGAAATTGTTATGCTTAGCTACGCTAACATCTTCGGCAATGCCGGATATGCAAGACAGTTTTCCGTCTTTTTTCATCGGGTAGGCACTAACCCTAATGTACTTGGTGTTTTGTTCTGCATCAATAATCCGAAATTCGTACTTTCGGTTTACGGCTTCCTGCGAACTTTCTCTATAAAACTCTAAAACCAGGTTTACATCCTCTGGATGAACAAAATCAATTATTTTTATTGGATTTTCCTTAACCGAATGCCGATCAAATCCAAATATTGGTTCGAATGCCGGTCCTAAATAATCAAATTCTTTAGTTCCGTAGTTGAAAATAAAATAAATATCTCTTGAGGTGTCACCAATCTGACAAAATATCTCGCTCTGCATTTTTAAATTTATAACAATAAGATGGACCGCAAATTAATAAATAGATTTAATGCTTCCTTAAAAACCGGTATTTGTTTGCAATTTCAAGTATTTTCAACATCCTACTCTTTGGCATCGTTCACTTCTAGCCAGTGACCGTCTAAATCTTTAAAATAAATTTGCTTAACACCATCAACACGTACGGTAACTGCACCTGGTTTGCCTGGCCAGTCTTCAAATTTTATATTTTTTGCATTTAGCTTTTTAATAAATTCATCTATAGAAGCCACACTAAAGCATAAATGGTTATTTTTATTAAAGGTGGCCTTACTATCATCACCCTGAATAATGTGTAAATGACCCGCCTGCCCCAAGCTAAACCAAGTATGCTTACCATCTTTAAAAGGCTCTGGAATTTGTGGCAAATTGAATAGACTTTCATAGAAATCGCTTGCTGTCTTTAAATCAGCAACATAGACAGCAATATGGTTTAGCACCGCAGGCGCTGGTTTTTGTTCTGTTTGAGCCATTGTTTTTTGAGTTAATCCAATTAGAATTATGGATAAAATTAAACGGAATGAGATATTCATGAGGATTTTATTTGATAACAAAGTGGTAAAAATTAGTGAATTATTCAAAATTATTAAGGGAAATATTACCATGTAACATTTCTAATTTATTCGGTTACTAAATCGAATAAAAATTTTAAATTTATTCAACTAACCATTAGCTAAATCGATTTTATGAGCCACAAATCTCCCCTATTAACTTTATTAATTTTTGGAGTTTTAGGTAGTTTAAATTTAAATGCACAAAGCCTAAAAGTTTTAGTTGTTAAAAACACCAACAATAACCTAGATAATAAATTCTATCAAAATAACAGAGCACCACTTTTAAAAAACCATTTTATAAAACTGCCAATAGGAAGTATAAAACCAGTCGGATGGTTAAAAAATGCTTTAAATCTTCAGAAAAATGGATTAACAGGTAATTTAGGTGAGATTAGTATTTGGTTATCGAAGGAAGATAATGCCTGGTTGCACAAAGATGGTAAAGGTAAGTATGGCTGGGAGGAACTTCCGTATTGGTTAAAAGGATATGCAAACATTGGTTATATGCTCAATGATCAGAAAATGATATCTGAAGCAAGGTTTTGGTTAAATGCTGCCATCAACAATCAGCGCCCTGACGGAGATTTTGGACCTTTAGTAGAAAAAGGAGAAGGCAAAAGAGATTTGTGGACTAACATGCCAATGCTATGGTGTTTGCAAGCCTACTATGAGTACAGCGGTGATAAGAGGGTAATTGATATGATGACCAAATACTTCAAGTGGCAACTTTCTATTCCTGATGAGAAACTTTTGGAAGATTATTGGGAAAAAAGCCGAGGTGGAGATAATATTGTAAGTATTTATTGGCTTTATAATCGCACCGGAGATAAATTTTTACTTGATTTAGCCACTAAAATTGATAAAAACACATCAGATTGGCGACAAAAAAACAATTTACCGAATTGGCACAATGTTAATATTGCTCAATGTTTCCGCGAACCCGCAACCTATTATTTACAGAGCCATAATAAATCTGATTTAGAGGCGAGTTACAACAATCAAAAACTTATCAGAGATATTTATGGTCAGGTTCCGGGCGGGATGTTTGGTGGCGATGAAAACTCCAGAAAAGGTTATGATGATCCTCGACAAGCAGTTGAAACTTGCGGTATGGTAGAGCAAATGACATCAGACCAGATGATGCTCTCTATGACTGGCGATACTTATTGGGCAGAAAACTGTGAAGATGTAGCATTTAACACTTTCTCGGCTGCATTTAAACCAGATTACAAAGCTTTAAGATATCTAACAGCTCCAAATATGGTTATCAGCGATGCAAAAAATCATCATCCTGGAATTGATAATACCGGACCGTTTTTAATGATGAACCCTTTCAGCAGTCGCTGTTGCCAACATAACCACGCGGCAGGTTGGGTTTATTATGCAGAGAATACCTGGATGGCAACTCCAGATAACGGAATAGCAGCACAGCTTTATGCAGAATCATCGGTAACCGCAAGAGTTGGATCTGGCACGAAAATTACAATTAATCAAGTAAGCAAATATCCATTTGAAGATAGGATAAGCCTTTCTATAACCACACCCAAACCAGTGGCGTTCCCGCTGTATCTACGTATACCGGCATGGTGTAAAAATCCAAAGGTTAAAATTAATGGAAAAGAACTGAGTATTAATGCACACATTGGTGGATACATTAAATTAGATAACCTCTGGAAAAATGGCGATAAAATCGCTTTGCAATTTCCTATGAATTTAGTACTGCGAGCGTGGGAGAAAAACAAAAATAGCGTAAGCGTAAACTACGGCCCGTTAACATATTCTTTAAAAATAGATGAAAATTATGTGGAGAAAGATAGTAAAGAAACTGCCATTGGCGATTCGAGATGGCAAAATGGTGCAGACCCGAAAAAATGGCCATCGTATGAAATACATCCAAAAACGGATTGGAATTATGGTTTGGTGATTGATAAATCAAATATTGAGAAATCTTTTTCGGTTATTAAAAAACAATGGCCAAAGGATAATAATCCGTTTACCAATACAAATGCACCAATTGAAATTAAAGCTAAGGGCAAACTTATTCCTGAATGGAAAATAGACCAATATGGCTTGGTAGATGTTCTACCAAAAAGTCCTTTAAACAGTAAGGAAACTGCAAAGGAAATTACATTAGTACCAATGGGCGGAGCGAGATTAAGGATTTCAGCTTTTCCTATTGTAAATTAGTAAAAACTAGATTTGCCTGAGCTTGTAGAAAAAACAATTTAAATATATTTTAAATCTTTCTCTACAAGCTCAGGCATGCAAATGCTAATCTATTTCTTCAGCAAGCAATGTTGTTTTTGTTTCCATCAGTTTTCCTTGTTCAATTTCATCTAATACAGGAAATTTAAGATCCATGCTTTTTAACTTATCTTCGATAATTTCGCTTATTGCCAACCTTGCAAACCATTTTTTATCTGCCGGAATAACATGCCAAGGTACATCTTTGGTGGCTGTTTCGTTAATTGCATCCTCATAAGCTTTCATGTAATCCTTCCACAAAGCTCTTTCTTTTATATCACCCGAAGAAAATTTCCAGTTTTTAGTTGGGTCTTCTATCCTATCTAAAAAGCGTTGCTTTTGTTCATCTTTGCCAACATTTAAAAAGAATTTTAATATCACAACGCCATTTGCGGTTAAATGCTCTTCAAAATTTCTGATGCTTTTATAACGCTGTGTCCAAAAATCTTTATTGATATCCTTTTCATTTGCATATCCCGGAATATTTTCACTTAAAATATAATTTGGATGCACTTTACAAACCAATACATTTTCGTAGTGCGAACGATTGTGAATACCTATCCTGCCCCTTTCTGGTAATGCTTTATAATGCCTCCATAAAAAATCGTGTTCATATTCTTCTGCTGTCGGCACTTTAAAACTAAATACCTGGCAACCTTGCGGATTTAAACCACTCATAACATGTTCAATTGCACTATCTTTTCCGGCAGCATCCATCGCCTGAAATATAATTAGCAGAGAATATTTACCAGAAGCATATAATTTTTCTTGTAGCTGACTAACCTCTATTTTTGATTTTACAAGTGCATCCTTCGCTTTCTCTTTATTATATTCTCCAGTATAATCGGTTTTAACATTTTTTAGCGAAAATTTTTTATCGCCTTGTACAATTAGGCTTTTAAATTCGTTTTTCATTTCTATATAAAGCTTCAATTTTAACGTGATTTATTTAAATATAGACTAAAAAATAAGTAAATTAAATACGTTAATTTGTATTTAGAGTTTTTTTTATATTTATCCCTATTGCCTTTACCTACTCAACATCTTACACTATATGTTTAAAGAGATAAAAAACAAGTACTTACGTTATACCTCAATTTTTGTTTTTTTTGTAATTATTTTCTTTTCTGCACTTCAGCTCAACTTTTTGTGGCTGTTTGGCTATTCTCCAAGCTATCGCGATATTAAAGTACCAACCCTGCGAGTAGGTTCTGAATTGTATACCGCAGATGGAAAACTTATAGGCAGATATTTTAAAGAAAACAGAACACCCGTAAATTATAATGAAATTTCGCCAAGTGTAATAAATGCGCTAGTAGCTACAGAAGATGTAAGGTTTTACAAGCATTGGGGAATTGATGCGCAAGCGGTGGGCCGTGCAGTGGTAGGTTTTGGTAAAGAAGGTGG
Source organism: Pedobacter sp. Leaf170 (assembly GCF_920984665.1). Lineage (GTDB taxonomy): Bacteria > Bacteroidota > Bacteroidia > Sphingobacteriales > Sphingobacteriaceae > Pedobacter. Next base: position 170,684 of record NZ_CAKLBP010000007.1, on the reverse strand, counting down.
GGCAAGTACAATTACCCAACAATTAGCTAAAAATCTTTATCGTACCCGCTACAACAAATCTCAAGGGGTTTTAAACAAAATCCCACTGGTAAAAACCATGATTTTTAAGCTTAAAGAATGGATGACTGCTGTAAAATTAGAATCCAATTACTCTAAGCAAGATATTATTACCATGTACCTAAACACGGTATCGTTTGGAAATAATGCATACGGAATTAAAACCGCAAGTAGAATTTATTTCGATAAAGAAACAAAAGAATTATCTACAAATGAAGCGGCAATGCTTGTGGGAATGCTTAAGGGAACAACATACTACAATCCGGTAAAAAACCCAACAAGAGCCTTAGATAGAAGAAATACTGTTCTAAACCAAATGAATAAGTATAAGTTTTTAAGTAAGGATAGTTTAACTCAATTTGCTAAAGAACCAATAAAACTTAAAGAAGGTAAAATGGAAGATGGCAGCGATGGTGACTCGTATTTAAGAGCAGCTGTTGCAAAGTATTTAGAAAAATGGTGTAAAGATAATGGATATGATTTGTATGAAGATGGATTAAAAATTTATACCACTATTGATTCGAAACTTCAAAAATATGCTGAAGAAGCTGTTCAAGACCAAATGAGGGTTATTCAGCGTAGGTTTTACAGCGTTTGGGGAAATGAAGACCCGTGGTACGATTCAGAAAAAAACAAAGTTGATTATCCGGATAGAGCCATGAAAAACCTGCCAATTTATGGTCTGCTACAAAAGAAATTCCCTAATAATCCTGATTCTGTTACGGCCTATTTTAACAGGAAGAAAAAGATGCAAATCTTTACTTACAAAGGTGATAGAGATACATTGTTTTCTACTTTAGATTCTATTCGTTACTACGGAAAAATTATGAATACCGGCATGATGACTATGGAACCATCAAGTGGTAAAATTAAAGTTTGGGTTGGTGGTATCGATCATAAATTCTTTAAATATGACCATGTAAATCAGGCAAAACGTCAGGCGGGTTCTACATTTAAGCCCTTTGCTTATTTAACTGCCCTAGAGCAAGGCATGAGTCCATGCGATAAATTTACCGATAAGCCTGTAAAAATAGCTTATCAAAATAAAGGCAAAACTGAATATTGGGAGCCAAAAAATGCAGATTACAGCGTTAGTTATCAGGATATGAGTTTACGTTTGGCTATGGCACGTTCTGTTAATACCATTACTGCACAGGTAACAGAAAAAGTGGGATGGGATAATGTGGTAAAATGGGCGCATGAATGCGGTATTGATAGTCATTTAGAGTCTGTTCCATCTGTTGCATTGGGTTCAAACGATGTTACAGTTTACGAAATGGTTAAGGCTTATGCCACATTTATGAATAATGGCGTTAAAACTGATCCAATTTTAGTTGAAAAAATTACTGATCAGGATGATAATATTATTGATGAATTTAAGCCGAAAACAAAAAGAGTTTTAAGCGAAGAAATCGCCTGGTTAATGACTTACATGTTTCGCGGAGGTATGGAAGAGCCAAGAGGAACTTCTCAGGCGCTTTGGGAATGGCCCGATTTATTTAAAAAGAACAACCAGATTGGTGGCAAAACCGGAACATCATCTGATTATGTAGATGCCTGGTATATGGGTCTTACCAAAGATTTAGTAACAGGTGTTTGGGTAGGATGCGATGAAAGAACTGCACATTTTAAAAATGGCGAACAAGGAGAAGGCTCTAGAACTGCCCTGCCTATTTTTGCTAAATTTATGGAGAAGGTTTATTTAGATCCAAAATCGGGTTACACGTATGGTCAATTTCCAAAAGCTACGGTAGAAATTACAAGAAGTTATAACTGCCCTAGTCCGAGATATGTTCAGGATACAACTTCTACTGACAGTGTAGCAGTAGATACTGCTGCCGTTGAGGAGGCAGTGCCTGGTGAAACAACTCCAGCTGCAGTACCAACGGAAACGGAAGTAAAAAAGGATGAGAAGAAAACTGAACCTGCGCCAAATCAACCTGCTGCTGTAGTTCCGTTAACAAAAAAAGAAGAGCGTGAACTTAAAAGAAAGCAGCGCCAGGAAGAGCGTGAAAAGAGAAAGAATGGCGATAATTAATTTACTCTTTTAAATAATGTTAAAATTTTAATAGTGATTTAAACAATCACTATTTTTATTTCCAGATAAATTTAAAATCAGTTTTTTTAAACTGCATAAATAAAAACCACACGTATGAAAAAAACCTCTACTTTATTAAGGCAATTTGTACCGGCTTTACTCCTACTTTTTATTGCATTTTCTGCACAGGCACAATACTTCGGACAAAATAAAGTCAGATATAAAAAGTTAGATTTTAAGGTTTTACAAACACCACATTTCGAAATCTATTATTATATCAAAAATGATAATCTTTTAAAAAAGTTTACTCAAGATGCCGAAACCTGGTACAAGATGCATCAGGAAGTATTTAGAGATACCTTTCTAAAGAAAAACCCGATTATTTTATACAATAACCATCCTGATTTTCAGCAAACTACAGCGCTTAACGGCGAAATTGGTATAGGTACAGGCGGTGTTACCGAAGCCCTAAAAAATAGGGTTATTATGCCGGTTATGGAACTTAACAATCAAACCAGGCACGTTTTAGGTCACGAGTTGGTTCACGCCTTTCAATACCATGTTTTATTAGAAAAAGATTCGATTAGTTTAGATAATGTTGGCCAAACGCCTTTATGGATGGTTGAAGGTATGGCTGAATATTTATCCATCGGCAAAAAGGATGCTTTTACGTCAATGTGGATGCGTGATGCAATGCTTAACCGTGATATTCCTTCATTAAAAGACCTTACAAATTCTAATAAATATTTCCCATACCGTTATGGTCAGGCCTTTTGGACCTATATTGGTTCGCAATATGGCGATACTACAATTGTACCTTTATTTAAAAATACAGCTAAATATGGCTATGAAAATGCCATCAGGTATACATTTGGCTATGATGACAAAACACTATCCGGTTTATGGAAAAATGCAATTGATGAGCATTATAAACCTATGTTAAAAGCAGATAGTTCTCAAATTAAAATTACCGGAACAAAGATTTTAGATAATAAAAACGCAGGAAATATGAACGTAGCTCCTGCCCTTAGCCCTGATGGTAAATTTGTGGCGTTTATGTCTGAAAAAGATTTATTTGGTATTGATTTATTCCTTGCGGATGCAAAGACTGGAAAAATAATTAGAAAATTAACAAGCCAGATTTCAAATGGCCACATAGATGATTTTAACTTTATAGAATCTGCAGGTGCCTGGTCTCCGGATAGCAAGCAATTTGCCTTTAGTATTTTTAGTGGTGGTAAAAACCGCATGATGATTATTAATGTGAGCAACGGCAGCACGGTTTTAGAAACAGATATGGGCGAAGTTAGCCAGTTCGGTAATTTAACCTGGTCGCCAAATGGTAAAGACATTGCCTTTTCTGGAATGGTTGAAGGCCAAAGTGATATTTTCTCTTACAATTTAGATACTAAAAAGGTTACACCGATAACAAATGATGCATACTCAGATTATGCACCTAATTACTCACCAGATGGAACAAAAATTGTATTTTCATCAGATAGAGGAGCCATTCAAAGCAATAATATTACGGCTGTACATCCAATAAACTTAGTCGTTTATGATATTGCTTCTAAAACCGTTAACAATGTTGATGTTTTTCCAGGTGCAAATAACTTAAACGCACAATTTGCTCCAGATAGTAAAAGCGTTTATTTCCTATCTAACAGAGATGGTTTTAGAAATCTTTACAAATACAGTTTTACTGATAATACTGTAGATCAATTAACTGATTATTTTACTGGTATAAGTGGAATAACGGAGTTCTCTCCGGCAATTTCGGTTTCGCAAACTAATGATATTGTTTACAGTTACTACCGCTACCAGCGCTACACCTTGTATAATGCAAACCTAAATAGTTTTAAACCAAAAAGAATTAATAGCCGCGATGAAAATTTTGATGCAGCTGTTTTGCCACCGATGGAAAATGTTGGCGTAAACATCATTAATTCCAACCTGATAAATTTTGATAGATTTGAAAAGGTAATTGCAGATTCTATGCGGGTTGTTCCATATCGCCCTAAATTTAGATTAGATTACCTGGCAAACAGTGGTGTTGGCGTTTCAACCAGTCGCTTTGGTACCGGTGTACAAGGAGGTATTGTTGGAATGTTTAGCGATATTTTAGGTACAAATCAAATCATTGCAAACCTATCTGTAAACGGTGAGATTTATGATTTTGGCGGTTTGGTTGGTTACATTAATCAAAAAAGTAGAATTAATTGGGGACTTGCGATATCACATATCCCTTACGTTACAGGTTTTAATTCTTATGGAAATGAGAGGCTGCCATCGGGTTCAGGTACCATTGATGTAATCAATCAGCGAACTGATATCATCAGAACTTTTGAAGATCAGGTTCAACTATTTGGAGCTTATCCGCTTAGCAAAATCCATAGGTTTGAACTTGGGGCCGCCTTCTCTCGTTACAGCTACAGAATTGACAGATACAGCAATTATTACAACAACACTGGTTTCTATGTAGGTTCAGAGCGTAGCAAAGTGTCAAATGAGCAGGCTACCCAAGATTATGGCGTACCATTTAATCCATTTACCTTGTATCAATTAAATGCCGGCTTTGTTGGCGATAATTCTATCTTCGGATTAACTGCGCCTTTAGATGGTTTTAGATATAGAATTAGCGGAGAAAAATATCTGGGCACGTACAGCTTTGCAGGTGCAACAATTGATTTAAGAAAATATTGGAGGCTTAAACCAGTAACACTTGCCGTTAGAAGTTACAACATGTTAAGATTGGGCAAAGATGCTGATAGACTGTATCCACTATTTTTAGGCTATCCATACTTAATAAGAGGTTACGAATCTAACTCTATTTATAAAACCACTACAGAAAGGGCCAATCAATCTTTCGATATTAATCAATTGAGTGGTAGTAAAATGGCCGTATTTAATTTTGAAGTTAGATTACCATTTACAGGCCCTAAAAAATTGGCTGCAGTACCCTCAAAATTTTTATTTTCTGATTTAAATTTGTTTTTTGATGCTGGTGTTGCCTGGACTAATGAGACTCAGGTTTCATTTAAAAGTGAACCAACTTATGTTGCCACACCAATTATTGGTGCTGATGGTACCCAAACAGGCTCTTACCTGGCCACTACAGAACGTGTTCCGGTTATGAGCGTTGGTTTATCCTTAAGAGTAAACGTATTTGGCTACTTTGTAATAGAGCCATATTACGCAATACCTTTTCAGCGAAAGGATGTTAAAACCGGTGTTTTTGGTTTAACTTTTGCCCCGGGTTGGTAAGCAAAAAATGAGTTAAAAAAAATCGCATCTGTTTAAGGTGCGATTTTTTTATGTATGATATTTTATGATAAACTCGTAAAGGATAATTTAACCTGGTTGGTTATGTTTCTGTGCAAAAGGATATTTTCGAAATCCAAACCAATAGTTAAATCTATCCAATCAGGATTGCAAGAACGTACCAAACGCTCTTTTTGCACGCGTGTAAATCTACTTACTAATTTAAAACGGCTCAAAGCTTGTTCTTCAGTTTTAAATTCTTCAAAATAAACTAAACGGGTTAGTTGCTTGCCATTATCAAAAAATAAGTTTGGCATCTGCTTATAAAAATCTAAAGTCTTCATTAAATCAGAACTCATGCCAACATGCATACTAGTACGATTTCTGTCGGTAACGATGTAAACAAACTTTTTCATAATAACGTATTTAAAATTAAAAACTAATCTATTTAGTATCCCCTCTTGCAAATCAAAATAATATTACTAACTTTATGAGCATAAAATTACTAACTATTTTAGTAATTCCAAATTTATTTTAAAATTTATTTTTATGTCGAATATTTCAAATAATTTAAAGTACCTAAGGAAGAAAAAGGGCCATACGCAGCAGCAATTTGCTGATATTATGGAAATTAAAAGATCGCTAATTGGTGCATACGAAGAAGACCGGGCTGAACCAAAATATGATTTGCTAAAAAAAATAGCAGAATATTTCGATTTAACCATTGATGAATTTATCAATGAAAAAATTTCTGATAGCTGGAAACCAAAACCTAAAAGCCAAGGTTCAAATCTTCGGGTTTTAAGTATTTCTGTTGATGCAAATGATAGAGAAAATATTGAGCTTGTACCCGTTAAAGCTAGTGCAGGTTATTTAAATGGTTTTTCTGATCCGCAGTACATAAGTGATTTACCAAAATTTCAACTGCCAATTCCTGCCTTACGCCAGGGAACTTTCCGTGCTTTTGAAATTATGGGCGATAGTATGTTGCCTGTTCAACCAGGAAGCGTAATTATAGGCGAATATTTGGATAACTGGAACGAGGTTAAAACCGGTGAAACATACATCATTATAAGTAAAAATGAAGGCGTAGTTTATAAACGTGCAGGCAATCGTTTCAGAGAAAATAAAGATTTAAAACTTGTTTCTGATAATAAAGTATATGATCCTTATACAATAGCTGCAGATGACATACTCGAAATTTGGAGTGCAAAGGCTTATATTTCAACATCATTACCCGAACCAGCACCAGACCCAACCATGGAAACCTTAACCCAAATGATGGCTCAGATGCAAAAATCAATTTCTCAGTTAAATAAGAATTAACAAATTTTAACAGTTAGCGATTAAACCGTTTTCATGTTTTAGTATCTATTAGATAAAACACATAAACATGAAAAAATTAATTTTAACAATGGCAATTGCAGTAATGGGTTTTACTGCAGTTTTCGCACAAGATTCGACACGTAGAGCAAGAAGACCAATGCCAAATCTTACCATTGAGCAAAGAGCCGAAAGAGCCACCAATGCAATGGATAAGAAACTAAGTTTAACAGCAGACCAAAAAACAAAGGTTTATGCTATTGAATTAGATAGAGCAAAGAAAATGGATGCTTTTAGAAATGAAGACAGGTCTGCTATGAAAGATAAAATGAAATCAAGAAAAGCAGATATGGACGCTTCAAAAACTAAATTAGATAACATTTTAACTGCAGAGCAAAAAACAAAGCTTGATGCTTTTAGAGCCGAAGCAAGAGAAAGAGGTGATAAGATGAGAAAAGGACCAGGAAAGCCAAGAAAAGATAAAGCTCCGGTTGTTTCAAACCCTCCTGCTCAGGGATAAAAATAAATTTTTAATATTATAAATAAAGCGTTCCATATTTTTCGGAACGCTTTATTTATTTACAGCAAATGCTATTTCAAATAGCCTGTAGAGTTTAAAAAATCTGCCCAAACCCTATATCCTTCTGGTATAAGATGGAGCCCATCTTTAGTAAGTTCGGCACGTAAATGCTTATCCTTATCTGTAAATTGTGAATACAAATCAATTACAGTAACATTTTTGGCGGCAAGCTTTTTTATTTCCGTATTTAACCAAAGGATGTGTTCATCTTTTCCGTAATGATTTTTAAATTTATCGAAAGCACTATTTACAGGCAAAAGCGTATTAAAATATATCTGCGTTTTTTTTGAGCCTTTTCTTATCCGGCTAATCATTAGTTTATAGTTTTTCAAAATCACACTGTCAGGAATATTTCTCGAAACATCATTAATCCCAATAAGGATAAAAACCTTTGCTGGTTTACCATCAATAACTTCTTGTAGCCTTTCTAAAACACCAAAAGTGATATCGCCAGAAATACCTCTATTTTTTGCTTGCGGTAGATTTAGTAGCTTGACCCAATCTGTACCTGCCGTAATGCTATTCCCTAAAAAAATATAATCTTTTTTCGATTTCGGTTCAGCTTTAAACTTAGAAACCAATTCTACGTATTTACCCGGCCTGTATGTGCTGTCCCATTTTACGGTCTGGCTTTTAACATCTGCCGAAAAGCAAAAAGTTAGCGTTGCTAAAAAGATTAATAATTTAAAAGAAATAGCTTTCATAGTTTTGTTTTATTTGGATTGAATCAGTAAATCTGGGTAATCTGAAATGATACCATCTACACCTAATGCCCTTAAAGCCTTCATATCTGCAACCGTATTTGGTGTCCAGGGAATAACTTTTACGTTATCAGCATGGGCTTTTTTAATTAAATCTTCGTTAACCATTTGCCAAACCGGACTCAAAATAAAAGGTTTGTAACCCAAATCTGCAATATTTTCTTCGTATGTTTTCTTATTCGCAACTAAAAATGAGGTTCTGACATTCGGATATTTTTCATGGAGGATTTGAATGGTTCGTTTATCAAATGATTGAATAACAACATAAGGTGTAATTCCTTTCTTTTGAATTACATCCATTAAAAGTTTTACAAAAACCTCTGGTGTTGGATTTGTAATTCCATCGCCTGCTGCACTGCATTTAGTTTCAATATTATAAAAAAACTGTTGTCTTTTATTTGCTTTAATATCTTTCTGAACGGCATCAATTAAATCAGATAATAAAGGAATATAAGTTTTAACTTTTTGCTGATTTGGGAAACCCGGTAAATCTTTTGAACCTAAATCAAAAGATTTTAGTTTTTTATAATCCATCTGAAAAACCGGATATTTCTTTGAATCAGCGGCTGAAATATCTTTTCCATCAGGTGTACACATAAACGCCGGACTTAAATAATCATCATGCGTAACCACAACTTTTCCATCTTTAGTAATGTGTGTATCCATTTCTAAAGTGGTTATACCATCAAATTTCATGGTATTTTGCATAGCTAAAATTGTATTCTCGGGCCATAGGCCACGCCCACCACGATGGGCCTCTGCACTAAATTTAGGAAATTCTGCAACTTGCGCTGATGCATTAACTGATCCCATTGCTAATAAAGCAACAATAATTTTTTTTGAAGTTTTCATCTTTTGAAATAAATTAACCTTTAAACTCGGATTCAAATTTTTCTCCAAAACGATCTGTTGCAACAACTTTTACATTTTTTACTGAAGGTTCAAAATGTGCTACAAACAAATGGTCGGTTTTACTTGGCTCCGGGAATGTTCTTCCGGCAGGCAATTTATCACCCTTATATAAACTCACTGATAAGGGATCGTAACCTTTTTGCTGTTCTAAAGCACCCATTGATTTTCCATCCAGAAAATATTCTACTTTCCATTCCGGGTCCCAATTCCAAACGTTTGCAATTAAACGTTTTTGATTTGTTAATTCATCAACATAAACATGAACCTGCTCCTTTTTATTTGAACCTGTTGGATGATAATACCATTTTAAGTTTGTTCCATCAACTTCATAAACACCATATCCTCTTGGTGTTCCATCCTCACAGATTGGACCGGTCCACCAGGCGCCACAAACCGCACCATGATTGTGCTCAAAAATTCCGTTAGTAATTACGTTTCTATTGTAATGGGTATGCCCAGACATGATGTGCACATTTGTAAAGCCATTTAAAACCGCATAAAAATCTGTGTTATTTTTTACAGCATTATGCACCGGAATATGAAGATTTATAATCAGTAAAGCATCTTTTGCTACGTATTTCAAATCTTTGGCAAGCCAGTCTAGCTGTTGCTGATTTATATAACCATCGTAATTTCTTTCAGTGCCCAAATAGCGAACATCATCTAAAACAACATAATGCGCCTTGCCCCTATTAAACGAATAATAAGTTGGTCCGTAGTGCTCTTGAAATGTTTTATCAGATGTTTCATCTCCACCCAATCTGTAATCCATATCATGATTGCCTAATGCCTGAAAAAATGGAATGCCCATTTTTGCAACTGCTGTATTGTAATCTGTAAAAAGTTCGTGGTTATCCCAAACAATGTCTCCAACAGTTATTCCATGAACAGGAATTTTCGGGTTCATTGCCTTGATGGTTTTAATCGTATCCGGAACAGAGGTTTCCATCATTTGAGCTACATCTTTTTTGTTTTTTACCTGAGGATCGGCCCAAATAATAAAATTATGTTTTTCATCTTTAAACTTAAGCGGATTTAATTCGAAGTTTAAATTAGTTTTACCGATTGCACTTTCGTAGTATTTAGCAATATGGCTTTCTGTTTTAAACTCGTAACCCGAAGGTGTACTTATCCAAACAAATTTGGCTAAAGGGTTTATATCAATAGTGTAGTTACCAAGCCTATCACTTTGTACAACATTAAAACCATCAGAAACTACAACGCCAGCAATTCCTTTGCCTTTACTTGTGATTTTACCTGATATATTATTATCTAAAAAAGTTGAAGAGAACGGAAACGCTTTAAGACTTACAAATAAAGTTGTACCAAGTAAGGTCGACTTTTGGATAAATGATCTTCTATTCATTAGGATGTTTATAATAGACAAGCCACCTGATTTAGATGGCTTGCCTTTATTTTATTAATTTGTTATCGTGGTAAATCCAGCAGCTTGCTCTATAGTTGATAAAGGCGATGTTGGGGTTAATGTAATGTTTGTGGCAGTTCTACCAGTACTCCAAATACCTGTTGCAGCATTGTAAACCCCGCCTAACATTGTAAAGTTACTTGTACCTGGGAATCCAAATTTATTGGTATTTGTACCTCCACCGTAAAATGCCACCACCTTTTTGTTTTGAATGGTACTGTATTTATCAGTGTTTGTAATTCTGTAGCCAACTTCGGGCGGTCCGGCAGCATAAACTGCTCCATTACCACCATACATAATAACATCTAAAGGGACAGAAGTGCCAGTTACTGTAAGCCCGTCGAAAACGGCTATACCTGCAACGTTTCCGCTATTTGCAAGTAAATTTGTGGTTGCGGTTCCAAAACCATCGCCATCTACAGTTGAGTACTGCTTACTTGCAATCCATGCTGCAGCACTTATATCAGTTGAACCAGCACCCCAAATCACTTTATTACCACCAACATAGCAGAATTGACCTTTTCTAACCGTACCAGAATTGATGTTAATTTTATAAGTTCTGATGCCACCTAATGCCCAACCGGTTGCCGGCGCTGCTAAAATACCTGCATTATTACACACTACTATCGAGAATGGCGTCGTAGCAAAATTGATATCTCTTGTTGCCTTAAACTGGATGTATTCATAATTTGCATCACTACCAGTTGGGTCGGTTAAATAACCTGTTATAATTAAAGCTGATGGCTTGATTTCTGGCAATGCGAAGATATCATCAGTAGTTCTTGGCCACAGTTGCATACCAGTTGAGCTCGAAAAGGCAATACCTGTATAATCTGCAAAAGGGATAGCTTCTTGTTTAGCATATGTTGCACTGGCTTCAGTATGAACTATAGCCGTTCCAAAACCATCACCTATGGTTTTATTGCCGCTAAATACATCACCTTGTGCAGGTTCAGGATTCATTTTTCCTTTACTGATGGTGATTAATGTACTTTCATAAAACGTTGGTCGGGTAGCTAACATTCCGGTATTAACGGCTCTTACTATAATATTCCGGCCACTGGCTTTTTTTTCTATACCTGTTGCAGTAACGCCTTCAATTTGCAGATTACCATTTACTCTTTTAAGTGTTGTGCCTGTTACGCTCACATGAACAGAATCTCCCGGGACATATTTACTAGCCTCCGCACCTACATTAAAAGCGATTCCTCTTAACGAATCTATTCCGTTACCGGCTATCCTGCTATTTTGCACAAGTAATAATCCGGCAGGAATATTACCGCCCGATTGATTTGAAACAACAATGCCTTTTATAAAATTAGCGCCGCCAAGATTATCTTCATTAAGTTGTAAATCTGAACCTTTAAAAAGTTTACGCAAATCGAAATTTGAGATATACGGACTAACGGATACCTTGACATAATCGGTATCGCGTTTACATCCCATCCAGGTACCGCAGATTACTGCTAACGCACCATAAAATAATATTATCTTCTTCATACTGTTTTTAGATATGATTAAGGTTTTTGCCACCAAACTAGTGTGTTAATATCATCAGCACCTTGAGATGCGACAGCATTTTTATAACTGGTTGGGTTTGTTGATTGTGTAACTAATGGATAATTTAATCTCGCAGGCATTCTACCTCCGTTTGCCAATCCTGTTCCTTTAGGAATAAATGGATGGCCAGTACGGCGATACTCAATCCATTGTTGGAAATCGACTAAGAATAAAGCATAGTATTTTTGAAGATGAATGGATTGCAACTTGCTTGGCGAATTATTTGCAGTATTATTTAGAGGTAAACTGTTGTTCCACTGAATGTCTGCCGCAACTACATAGCTTGCTAAAGCAGGGTCTGAAGCCGAAGTAAACAAAGTTGGAACCCAGTAATTAATTGCATCTGCTATCCCTTTCATGTAGTAACTCTCGCCTGTTCCGGTAATCCAGCCTTTTGCTGCAGCTTCGGCTAAAATAAAATCAACCTCTGCACAGTTCATAATTATACCCGTATTAGCAGCGGTTTGTAAAGTAACGCCTGCATTTTGAGAATCTGAATAGAAGTACGATTGTTTTAACACAGATGTACCCGCATCATAACCACTCGGAACACCAATTAAGCCGGCTGGACCAGGTGCTATACCGAATCGGCTTACGCCATTTACACCATAGGTTCCGCTTACACGAGGATCATTCCAAATGGCTAAATTTCCAATAAAGAAATCTGTAATTGCTGGTGTTCTAAAATCAACCGCTCTTACATTAATCATAAATGGAGAAGAATAAACTGCTGTGCTGCTATTGGTTCCGTTCCATAATATTTTAGCTGTGTGTGTATTGTTTTCCATAATAGGATAACCCGCCTTATTGGTCTCTGCTATTTCTTTTATTTTAGAAATTACCTGGGCACTTACTTCGGCTTTGCCGGATATACGTAGCAATAAACGTAAGTATAAAGAGTTACCAAATCTACGCCATTTACTAATGTCGCCCTGGTAAACCGGGTCGCTACTTGTAACGATAGATTTCCCTTCGGATAACAATTTATTTGCTTCTTCAAGTTTATTAAATAAATCAAGATAGATATCCTTTTGCTTGTCGAATACTGGTTCGTAATTCCCTTCTTTACCTTGATTTGCCTGCGAATAAGGAACATCGCCGTAAACATCAGTCAATAATTGAAAAACCCAGGCCTGTACAATTAATGATATACCTTTGTAAGATGCATTTAACGATTCAGGCTTATTGGAAATTGTGTAGATATCTCTTAAATTAGTTAATTCGGGATACCAGTTATTCCAGGTATAATCTGCCCAGGTGCGCCTAACATCATACCTAAAAACACGTCCTTCTGCATCGTTCAAATCAACAGTTACCTGCATCAACTCATTATTAAAATTACGGTTACGAACCATATTTGCAGATAATATATTGACCAATGATGGCGCTAAAAGCTGACTTGCTTTTACCGATGATTTTCCAATCGGGTCGGTATTAACTTCGTTAAAATCTTTTTTGCATGAGCTTATAGATAAACTAATTACGCCCAGCAATATATAATTGGTTATTTTATTTATAGTTTTCATTTTATTTCAATTATAAGCCCACAACTAAACGCACACCATAAGTTCTGGTAGATGGTAACTGACCCGTTTCAAAGCCTTGAACGATATCAGTTCCGGATAGTGTTCCAAACTCAGGATCGAAAGCCGGCCATGGTGACCAGATGAAAAGATTACGACCGTAAGCACCAATGGTCATTTTTGTGAAACCAATTCTTTTTAAGAAATTAGGATTGAAAGCATAAGTGATATTTGCTTCTCTGAATTTTAAATAATCGGTTCTGAAAACACTACCCTCTGCCTGGTCTGAACCGTAAAGTGATGTGTAAAAACTTTCTAAGTTTGTAGCAACAACATCATTAGGACGATAGGTTCCGTTTGTATTTTGGATTACTCCGTCACCCACTACACCATTATATCTACCAGGTAATGTTAAGTTTAATTTACCCAAAGATGCCATTCTCGAAAAAGTTAATGAATGTGCTACAGCACCTAATTGAGCATCGAACAAACCGTTAACACTGAAACTGCCATAAGTAAGAGTTGAACCAAAACTGAATCTGAATTTCGGCATTGTATTACCTAAATAAACTAATCCTGTGCTGGTTTTTGCGTTTCCGGTCACGGCATCGTAAACAATCTGGCCATCTGGAGAACGTAGATAACCATTACCAAATAAATCGCCCATACTGCCCCCAACATTGGCAACAATTTGCCCGCCACCTAAAGCACCGGTTCTTAATACAACCGAGCTATCTGCTAATTCAACAATTTTATTTCTATTAGCAGTAAATGTTCCGGTAAGGTCCCATTTAAACTTGCCCGCCTTTAATGGCGTTCCGTTCACGGCAAGCTCGATACCTTTATTCTCTACCTTACCAACATTAAACACGGCAACATTGTAACCTGTTGCTCTATCAACTATACGGCTTAATATTTGATTTTTGGTATTACCAAGGTAAGCTGCAAAATCGAAATTTAAGCGATTTTTAAATAAACGCAATTCAGTACCAACTTCAATCGTGGTGGTTTTTAATGGCTTTAAATTCGGATTTGGCAATATCGTTGGGTTAGACATGGCGCTATCCGGATAAATGCCATTTGATGCAAGATTATAGTTATAGGCTGTACGGTAAGGTGTTGTTCCACCGCTACCAACCTGAGAAACTGAAGCCCTTAGCTTAAAGAAACTGATTTGACTTGGCATTTTCCATAAATCAGAAGGCACAAATGATACACTTGCCGATGGATAAAAGAAACCAACATTATCTGTTCTGAATGGCGTAGCTAGTGTACTGCTCCAATCCTGACGGCCAGTTAAATCTAAATACAAGTAATTTTTATAACTGAATGATATGGCCGCATAAAAACTGTTAATTCGATAACGTGCCGTATCAGGTACAGAAACTAATGGACTAGCATTATTCGTTAAACTGTAATCGCCTGGCGTAACTAATCCATCAGCACGTAATTCTGATTTTTTATACTCGTTACGCATTTGGCTACCACCAATATTGGCATTCATCCTTAAATTCTCGGTTATTTTTTTATCGTATCTTAGTAAGAAATCGGCATTAACTTCATACGAGTTAATATCCTGAATACGATAAGAACCTTGAGCAAATTTGTTTCCTGCAGCATCAAACGGACGTTGCGTTTCTCGGATATCATGATTATAATCTATCGAACCCCGAACCAATAAACTTAATTCATCGGTAAATTTATAATTGGCTTGTAAACTACTCAATGCACCATTTCTACGCTGCTTGTTTAAGTATTGTTCTGAAATTGCGTAAGGACTTTCAGGGTTTGTAGTTGTAATGTTTACAAACTGAGTTCCAACTTTATCAACCGCCCAATAATCGCGATACCAATCTGTGTTTACATTCGGTTGCGCAAACATAAACCAATACATTAGCGATTGGTTTCCATATCCTGTTGCCGGTAAATTATCGCTATGCCTGTTGTTATAAGCAATTTTAAAATTTAAGCTTAATTTTTTGGTTACATCAGCATTTGCTGAAAAAGAAGCTGACGTACGCTCTAAACCTGTGTTCGGAACAATCCAGGAGTTATCTCCATGACTTGCCGAAAAACGCATTCCAACTTTTTTATACGTTCCATCTAAACTAACAGAATTTGAGGATTCAAAACCGGTTTTAAAGAAAGCATCAACCGGATTTTCGTACGCTACCCAAGGCGTTCTGGTTAAACCTCTGGTTTTAGTAGCAGGGTCATATTGATAAAACATGCCTCCATTTGCAAATGGTGCACCCCAACTTGCACTGGTTCCGTTTGTGCTTCCACCATCTTCTGTGTTACCATAAGAAAAATATGAAACGCCAAATTGCCCTTGCCCAAATTGATTTTGAACATCAGGTCCGCGGCTTACCTGCTCCCATGTACTGTTTGAAGTAAAAGTGATGTTAAGTTTTTTACTGTTTTTACTACCAGATTTTGTTGTGATGATAATTGCACCGTTCGCCCCTCGCTGGCCATACAATGCCGATGCTCCAGGACCTTTTAAAACAGTTACATTTTCAATATCATCTGGGTTTAAATCGTTTAAAGCAGAACCAAAATCCGGTGGCATGATATCACCTGAAGTTCCGTAAACACCGCCAGATGAGGCTGCAGTTCTTCTGGCCGAGCTACTTGCAACAACACCATCAATCACAATTAGCGCTTCATTATCCCCCGTCAGGTTATTCTCTCCACGTAAAATAATTTTATTTGATGCAGCCGGACCGCTATTTCTAACCAGGTTTAAACCTGCTACTTTACCAGATAAAGCATCTGTCCAGTTGCTGGCTACAGCATTTGTAAAAGCACTGCTGTCAACTTTTGTTACTGAATAACCAAGTGCTTTTTCTTCACGCTTAATACCCAAAGCGGTTACCACCACATCATTTAACTGACTTGAAGATGATTTTAGCCTGATTACCGCATTATTTTCATTCGCATTAAAGGTTCGGCTAACTACAGTATAGCCAAGCATGTTAAATAAAATAGTAGTACCTTTTTGTATGGTGATTGAAAAATTACCATCGTTATTAGTTGTTCCAAGCACTCTTCTGTTATTATCACTTATTGTAATACCAATTACAGGTTGATTGTCGTCTTCATCCAGCACCTTACCTTTTACAGTAACATTCTGATTGTTTTGCTGAGCAAATAAATCCTGACTGTAAAGAGGAAAAGCTAAAAGGAGTAAAAGCAGGGTTTTTATCCATAAATGAGATGGGATAAACTGTCGGTTTTTCTTGAAATCTTCCGGACCACTTTTTCTTGCAAAGAAGCTGCAAAGAAATCCTGATTTCTGTTGGGTAGAGTTTTTGTTCATAAATTGTTTAAATCCGGTTAGTAATGCTGATTATAGGAATATTAATTTTTGATTTTTTTCGAGCCGGATTACCGGCAAAATAAGCCCACCTACATTAACATAATATTAACTAACTGTTAAAATCTGCAACCTTGCCCTTTTTAATTGCGATTTGTTAGTTTTTTATTTCTTAATGTTTCGTTAATAAAATTATGAAAACAAATCGAAACTAAAAATAATTTAAACTCATGTTAAGTGTATAAAATCATTATGAAGATTTTTATAAGCCAGTTAATGATTTGTTAACATGAGCAGAACGGTCAAAAACGAATAAAAACAGCCATTTGGAGGCTAAATGATTAAAGTATCTCTAAAATTAAATGCCGTAATAATTTTGTTACTAATCATAAACCAGGTAAACAGAACCAAGTTTATTTGAGCGCTTTTACGAAAGCATAGCAATTGTAACAATACTATAGGTTAGAAAAATCGAAAGATAAAGAAATACTATTTTGAAGTTTTTTGATAATCTAAAACATATTTATAGTATTTATCGCTAAGCGAAAAAACCCGTTCTAAAACAATGAAAAGCAAAACTGGAAGGGCTAAATATTCAATAATATTAAAGCTGTAAAAAATATAGGCTGTAGTCAAAATCAATCTAAAACATTCTAAATAATAAATCCACCTTCTTTGTTCTAGCAAAGCTCCGATATTGATTAATGAAAGAAGTATGAAAGTAAGAACTGCAGCGCCATCCAGGGCAGATAGTTGTTTAAAGAAAAGTGTTACAAGCGTTAATAAGCCTACAACAATAACAAGCTGCAAATTCAGATAAAATTTAAATTGTATTGGTTTAGTTTGTTTCTTAGCCTGATGATATTTTTCTTCGAGGTAAGGTCTAATATTTTGGTCCATCAATGCCGGGCTACCAAAAACTGCATTAATTTTTGCTTTAAAACTTGTAGCACGTTTGCAGGCCTCTAAAATTTCTAAATAATAATGAAAGTGCTGCCATAAAAAGCTATAACTTTTAATTGGGTGCGTTAAACCATATTTAGGAGCTTCTTCTTCGGTTTGGAAAGTACCAAAAAGCTTATCCCAAAAAACAAAAACGTCGCCATAATTTTTATCAAGATATTTTTCATCTGATGCATGATGAACTCCATGAAGCGATGGGGTAATAAAAATATGTTCAAGCAATCCTAGCTTACCAATTAGTTGTGTGTGCGTAAAAAATGAGTAAGCGCCATGGGCGAGCAAAATTGTAATTATCATATTTGGATGAAAGCCAATTAAAGGCAGAGTACACCAGAACACATTTCTAAAAACTGCCTGGATTGTTGTTATCCTTGCCGCCGTGGTAAGGTTAAATTCTTCGCTTTGATGATGTACAATGTGTGCTGCCCACAAAAAGTTTATTTCATGCCCAAGTCTGTGATACCAATACCAAACTAAATCTGTAGCCAATAATAAAATAAACCACATGTACCATTTATCAGAAATATTAAAAATTGCGTAATTATTATAAACCCAAAAATAAACCTGGTAAAAACTTGCTGCGATAAATAAATTTAAAAGTCGCTCTGCTATGCCAATACTAAAATTAGCCACCGAACTTTCGTATTTAAAAACGGTTTTTTGCCTTCTATGCTGAGCAACTCTATATTCAATAAAAACAAAAAGAAAAAATGCAGGTATTGCAAAGGCCAGATAGTTAATGTGCGACATGTTAATTCTCATTTTTTAGTGAAACTATGCAAACTTAAAAATATTCTACTAATTATATAGATTTAGTAGTTTAAAACTAATCTTTTATTACTCTATTTTATTTTTGTGGTTTTAAATTATTTATAGAACTTCGATTCCAACAAAAAGCAAAGTTATGGCTACAAAAAAACAAGCAGAAAATAGCAACATTTTATCTATAGATATCGGCGGAACAAGCATTAAAACAGTGCTTTTGGATGAAAATGGAAACATGTTATCAGAATACATGAAAAGTAAAACCCCTGAAGGCGCTACTCCAAAAGATATTGTTTCGGGAATTGTTGATTTGATAAAACCAATTCCAGATACCTTTAACAGGGTTTCGATTGGATTTCCTGGTTATGTAAAAAATGGTATTGTTAAAACTGCACCTAACCTTGCAAAAAACAAATGGGAAGATATTGATTTAGCTCAACGCGTTGCTGATGCATTAAATAAACCAGTAAGGCTTGTTAACGATGCAGACCAACAAGGTTTAGGCGTTGTAGAGGGTAAAGGTTTTGAAATTGTTTTTACCGTAGGAACAGGTTTTGGTACAGCCTTGCTTTTTGATGGTGGATTGTTACCACATTTAGAGCTTGCTCACTTACCTGTTAATAAGGAAGAAGATTATGATGATTACATCGGTAATAAAACCTTCGAAAAAATTGGACCAGAAAGGTGGAATAAAAGACTAAAGAAAGTTATTGAAATTTATAAAACAGTTTTCAATTACGATACTTTATATATAGGTGGTGGTAATTCTAAACACATCGATTTTAAGCTTGATGACAACATAAAAGTAGTATCAAATCGCGATGGAATTAAAGGTGGTGCAAAACTCTGGAAACTAAATGATGGCAATAACATCACAACTGTGAGCCCAAAGAAATAATTGAATAACCGATTAGATTTTTATTACAATCAATTAACAACACACACGCATATATTAATTTGTAAACCCTAATTTTGGGTATAAAAGAAATAAAAATGGCAAACAGCGATTCAAAGCAATACAAATTAGGAATGATTGGTTTAGGCACCATGGGCCGTAACCTTTTACTAAACATGGCCGATAAAGGTTTTTCTGTTACTGGTTACGATAAAGACCAGAAAATGATTGCAAAACTCGAAGAAGAAGGTAAAAAACATAATCTCGAAGGTTTCGATAATATCGAAAATTTTATCAGTCATTTATCTACACCTAGAACTTTGGTGTTACTTGTACCTGCCGGACCAATTGTTGATAGCGTTATAGCCGAGTTAAAACCACTTTTAAGCAAAGGAGATATTATTATCGATAGCGGAAACTCTCACTTTACAGATACAAACCGCCGTGTTGATGAATTAGAAAAAGAAGGCTTGCACTTCTTTGGCATGGGTATTTCTGGTGGCGAAGAAGGCGCACGTTTTGGCCCAAGTATGATGCCGGGTGGCGATAAACAAGCTTACAATGTTGTAAAAGATATTTTCGATGCTATTGCCGCAAAAGTTAATAACGACCCATGCGTAACTTATATAGGTCCGGGTGCCTCTGGTCACTTTGTTAAAATGGTGCATAATGGCATAGAATATGCAATTATGGAACTCATTGCCGAAGTTTACGGAATCTTAAAAAATGGTTTAGGCTATTCAAACGAAGAAATATATAAGGTTTTCAAAAAATGGAACGAAGGTCGCCTGCAATCATTTTTGTTGGAAATTACTGCAGAGATTTTCCTATTTAAAGATACCGAAACTCAAAATGATTTATTAGATCAGATTAAAGACGAAGCCCGTTCAAAAGGAACAGGAAAATGGACTTCTGAAGTTTCAATGGAATTACAACTTCCGGTGCCAACTATTAATGAGGCTGTATCGAATCGCGATTTATCAAAATTTAAAAAGCTTAGAGTTTCATTAGAAGAAGCATTTGGCAAAAAAGATGGCAAAATTGATGTTTCTGTTGATGAATTAGAAGATGCTTTTTATTTCTCGATGATTAGCGCCTATGCACAAGGCATGCACTTACTGGTACAAGCTTCTAAAGAATATCAGTATGATTTGCAATTACAAGAAATTGCTAAAATCTGGCGTGGTGGTTGTATCATCAGAGCTAAATTTTTAGAGGATATTTATCAGGCATACGATAAAAATAATTCATTAGAACATTTATTTGGTGATTCTGGCATACAGGAAATCATTAAAAACACATTAAAAGGCACACGCAAAACTATTTCTGCTTGTGTAAACGCAGGTGTAGGTATTCCGGCATTTGCATCTACGCTAACTTATTTCGATACCATAACAACGGCAAGAATGCCTTCAAATTTAATTCAGGCTCAGAGAGATTTCTTTGGTGCTCATACTTTTGAAAGAATTGACAAAGATGGTGTGTTCCATGCCGATTGGAATAAACTTTCATAAACGCATCCCTAGTTTTAATAAACAAATAAAATGAAATCAAACACCGCATTAAGCCCTACAATATTTGTAATATTTGGTGGCACCGGCGATTTAAATAAACGTAAACTTGCTCCTGCGCTTTACAATTTATTTATGGAAGGCTACATGCCTGATAAATTTGCAATAATTGGAACAGGTAGAACAGAGTTTACAGATAAGAGTTATAATGAAGCATTAGAGGATGCTGTAAACCAATTTTCGCGTTCTGGAAAGGTTAAAAAAGAGAAGTGGGAAGATTTTGGCAATACTATACACTATTGCCCTACCGATTTTGCGCAACCAAAAACTTTCGAAAACTTAAAAGCAGCGGTAGAGAAATATCAAAAAGATTTCGGACCAGAAACGCAGGTTATTTTTTACCTGGCAGTTGCACCGAACTTCTTCCCTATTATTGCAGAATGTTTGCATAAATATAAGTTAACGCAAAACGAAGACAATAGTCGCATCGTTATCGAAAAACCTTTTGGTCATGATTTAGAATCTGCAAAAGAATTAAATAAGCTATTAAGTACAATTTTTACTGAAAAGCAGATTTATCGTATAGACCATTATCTAGGTAAAGAAACTGTACAAAACATGATGGCTTTCCGCTTTGCAAATGCACTTTTCGAACCATTGTGGAACAGAACCTATATAGACCATGTGCAAATATCAGTATCTGAACAATTAGGTGTTGGAGATAGAGGCGGTTATTATGAAGGTTCTGGTGCATTAAGAGATATGATTCAAAACCACTTGCTACAATTGGTATGTTTGATTGGTATGGAAGCACCAATTAATTTTGATGCAGATGAAATTAGAAACCGAAAGGTTGAGGTTTTAAGAGCAATGCGACCATTTAATGCAGATGAAATTCGTTTCAATACCGTTCGCGGGCAGTATAGCAAAGGTTGGGTTGAAGGTAAAGAAGTTCCAGGTTATCGCCAGGAAAAAGGCGTTGACGACCATTCAAATACCGAAACTTTTGCTGCTGTAAAATTCCATATTGATAACTGGAGATGGCAAGGTATTCCTTTTTATTTAAGAACCGGAAAACGTTTAAATCAAACTTCATCACTTATTACTATTCAGTTTAGAGATGTTCCGCATCAAATTTTTTCATCTGGTGTAACCGAAAACTGGCAACAAAATAGATTAATTATCAGCTTGCAGCCAGAAATGAGCATCCGCATGCAGGTACAAGCTAAAAGACCAGGTTTAGATATGATTTTAAACCCTGTTGATATGGTTTTTGATTATAAAGGAACGTATGAAGGTGATACACCTGAAGCTTACGAAACTTTGCTGCTTGATGCCATGATGGGCGACCAAACTTTGTTTATGCGTGGCGACCAGGTAGAGGCTGCATGGGAATTGGTAATGCCTATTTTAAATACATGGGAAAGCAAAAAATCAATCAATTTTCCAAATTACCCTGCTGATAGTTGGGGACCAGAAGAAGCCGAAGCACTTATTGCAAGAGATGGCTTCCATTGGTTTAATTTGCCATTAAAGAATAAAGATTAATACTCATTACCTGTCATTGCGAGGCACGAAGCAATCTTAAAGCGTTAGTAAATCAGTTTATTTTAAGATTGCTTTGTAGCTCAACATGACATCCAATTTACAACACATGAACCTACTTATTTATAAAACGCTCGAAGAATTAAATCAGGATTTAGCTGATTACATTATAAAAATTGCTGAAATGGCAATTGAAGAAAACGATCGTTTTAATTTTGTTTTAACCGGTGGAAATTCGCCAAAAGAATTATACAGAATTTTATCTGTTGATTGTAAAGACAGGATTGACTGGGAAAAGGTTTATTTCTTTTTTGGGGATGAACGAAATGTGCCAAATACCGATGAAAACTACAATGGCTTAATGGCGAAGAAGAATTTCTTTGATAATTTAAACGTAGCAGAAGATCATATTTTTTATGTTAACACCACGTTAGCGCCAGAAAAAGCAGCAATTGAATATAAGAAAAGTATCGACGCACATTTTAAAGGAAGCGATATTGTTTTTGATTTAATTTTGCTTGGCATGGGCGATGATGCACATACCGCATCTATTTTCCCACATACTGATTTGGTAAATGATGAAGAGGTAAATGTTGCCGCAGTATTTGTAGAAAAACTTAATACCTACAGAGTAAGTATGACGGCGCCTTTAATCAATAAAGCTGAAAATATAGCTTTCCTGGCATTTGGCGAAAATAAAGCAGAGGCTTTAAGGCATGTTATTGGCGATGAAACAAAAGATTTTGCAACTTACCCTGCGCAACTTATAAATCCAGTTGATGGTAAATTAACCTGGTTTGTTAATGAAGCTGCAGCCAAATTATTGGAAGAATAAAATATGTCTGACAAAGAACTATCAGATTTTTTAAAAGGAAAAACGGAATATACTCTTGAGTTATTCCGTTTTTTTATTGATGAATTTAATAAGATTGGCCCGGTAGAATTGCAACCCTTAAAATCTATGATCGCCATTAAAGGGAAAAACAAAATCGCTTATGTAACCCAATTGGGTAAAAACTTCGTTCACGTTGTAATTCCATTCAATGTCTGCTTTGAAGATAATTTATGTTTCACAAAAATTGCTCAGGTTTTCGGAACAAACCAATATAATCATCATCTGCGATTGTATTTTAACGACGATATAAATACTGAAGTAAAAAGTTATCTAAACAAAGCTTATTCAGAAGAATATTAATCTAATTTTTCCTCTATTAAGAGTTTAATTATACCATCTACCATCCCAACCTTAGGTACATAAATCATTTTAATCCCAGTCCATTTCATCAAAGTAAGATAAATTTCGCTGGCAGGTATAATAACATCTGCCCTATCCGGATTTAAACCTAAAGTATGAATTCTTTCTTTTAATGAATAGCTGGTTAGTTTATTATAAAGTGTATTTAGTTTTTGTAGAGACATTGGTGCGCCATCCTTTTCATCCGCCATGCGAAAAAGCTTGTTAATGTTACCACCAGTACCAATGGCTGCCAGATTTTTATGATTTTTGGTGTGGTGCTTAACCCAGGTTTTCATTTCGTCCCATGTTTCTTCTTTATCCTGATTATCAAGCATTCTGATGGTACCGATATTAAATGATTTTGAGGCTTCCGGAATGCCATCTACAAAAACCGAAAGTTCTGTACTACCTCCACCAACATCAATATAAAGATATGTTTTGCTTTGATCCAAATCTTGTTCGATATGGTTGGCATAAATTATATTAGCTTCACGCTGACCTTCAATAATTTCTAGATCTATTTCGGCTCGCTCTTTAATTAATTTCACAATATCTTGTCCGTTATCAGCTTCACGCATAGCTGATGTAGCACAGGCCAAATATTCTGTAACGTGGTAAACATCCATAAGGTTTTTAAAAGCCAACATGGTTTTAACCAGGTCTTCTGCTTTCTTAGCAGATATTTTCTGGTCTAAAAATGCATCATCACCAAGTCTTAACGGAACCCTAATTAAGGTATTTTTCTTGTATTTAAATTTACCGTCGTGTTTAGAGATATCGGCGATTAAAAGTCTAACGGCATTTGAGCCAATATCTATGGCAGCGTATCTTAACATATTATTGATGTTTCGTTTTCAAATAGTTATAAATATCTACCTGAGCACGGGTTTTCTTACTTAATCTGTTTTTATGGTATTTATTATTGTTTAAAGCATTTATTTGGCGGGCTTTTGTATTATCCTGAAGTTGTATATCAATAATATCCTGAATTTCTTGCTTAACATCTGGGTCTAAAACCGGAAAACCAACTTCTACCCTATGGTCTATATTTCTGCTCATTAAATCTGCAGATGATAAATACATATCGTTTTTACCATTATTGCTGAAGATGTAAACACGGGCGTGTTCCAGAAATTTATCGATAATACTTACAGCAGAAATATTTTCGCTAAAACCCTTAATACCAGGAACAAGGCAACAAATTCCCCTTACAATAAGCTGAATTTTAACGCCTGCATTACTGGCTTCATAAAGTTTGTTAATGATGCTTTCATCGGCTAAACTATTAACTTTTAATAAAATATAAGCGATTTTACCAGCCTTTGCATTTCTGATTTCTCGATTGATAAAATTGGTTAAACGAGAACGGCTTTCGAGCGGAGAAACAATTAAGTGCTTAAATCCTTTAGTTACAGTTCTTTTATTTAAGGCATCAAAAAGTTTTACTAAATCGTTTGTAATTTCTTTTTTAGCAGTGAAAATACTATGGTCGCAATATATGTTGGCTGTTTTTTCGTTAAAATTTCCAGTGGCTAAATTTGCATAATAAACGGGTTTATCTTTTTCTATACGCTTAACAAGGCAAATTTTAGAATGTACTTTATAATCAGTTAAACCGTAATTAACTTTTACCCCTTCTTCCATTAAACGGCTAGTCCAAAAAATATTGGCTTGCTCATCAAATCGTGCTTTCAATTCTACTAAAACAGAAACCGTTTTGCCATTTTTTGCAGCATTAATTAAAGCATTTATAACTTTAGAATTTTCTGCAAGGCGATATAAAGTAATTTGAATTTCAACCACCTTTGGATCTATCGCAGCCTCGCGTAAGAATAAAATAATATAGTCGTATGATTGATAAGGAAGATTAATTAAATAATCCTTATGAGCAATTTTATTAAAAACACTTTCGGTTCTATGTAAACCATGAACTTTTAACGGAACAATCGGCGAATATTCTAACTCTTTTCCACCAACATTTGGGAAAGCAATAAAATCACCAAATTTATGGTATCGATTTCCAGGAATTAAACTTTCTGCTTCAAGCTTTAATTTATTAACTAAAACGGTAAGCATATTAAGTGGCATAGCCGAATCATAAAGCAAACGCATGGGTTTACCTTTTTTACGTTTTTCTAAGCTACTTTTTAAATCATCAATAAATTTGTCGTTAATATTTTTGTCAATATCCAGTTCTGCATCTCGCGTAAGCTGAATAGAATAAGCTTCTAAATTATCATAATTAAACACATAGAAAATATCATCAAGGCAATAACGGATAATATCTTCTGCAAGGATGATAAATTTCAAATCATTTGTTTCTGGCAACACCAAAAACCTTGGCAGGTTGTGCGGCATTTCAATTAAGGCGTACTTTTCCCTAACCTTAGTATCTTTCTTAGAAAGCTTAACAAAGAAGTAAAGGAAACGATCTTTAAGCTCGGGGAATGGCTTATCCAAATCGAGCATTATCGGAACCAGGTTCGAAAGGATTTTATCTCTGAAATGATTTTTTACAAACTCGCCTCTGCTAACGTTTAACTGGGTATCATTTAAAATGAAAATACGGTTTTGAGCCAATTCATTAATTAAAGTCGCTTGAAAAAGCTGATCGAATTTTCGCTCTTGCTTTACAACGATATTTTTAATTTCATTAAGGATTTTTTTAGGATTGAAGCCTAATAAGGCTTTTGCTTTATCATTCAAATTGGTAAGCCTGGTCATTGTTGCCACTCTAACCCTGTAAAACTCTTCTAAATTAGATGAAAAAATAGAGAGAAATTTTATGCGCTCAATTAAAGGAACAGTTTCATCTGCTGCTTCTTGTAAAACGCGTTCATTAAAATACAACCAGCTTATTTCTCTATTAAAAAAAGGTAATTTCTTCTTGCTCATCTATAAAAATAAAAATCCCTGTAAAACAGGGATGTTCAAAACTGCAAATTTATTTGTTAAATCGATGTTAATTCATAAACCGATTAATATTAACAAATTATTTTTTTGTAACTGATTTTGTAGCTTTTTTAATCGTTTTGTTTGCAGAATCTATTGCATCTTTAGTAGCAGTGGCAGATTTTGCTACTGTTTCTTTGGCAACTGGTTTGGCTCGAGAAATTGTTTTTTTAACTGCAGTTTGGGCTTCTTTTACAATTGGAGTGGCTTTTTTCACCTCAGAAACTGCATTTTTTGCGGCATTGGTGCTTTTAGATATTAATTTTTCTGCTTTTTCTTCAGAAGCTATCGCGGCAACTTTAACGCTTTGAACAACTGGCTTAGCTTTTGAAACAGCTTTTTTAACAACCTTTGCAGCTGTTTTTTCTACTTTAGCAACGCCTTTAGCAATAGGCTTTTTAACATCTTTCTGTTTAGCTTTTGTTGTATGCACTAAATCATCAATTTTTTGACCAACATCTGCTTTAATTACAGTAAATTTCTTTGTTAACTTTTTAGCCACTCTTTTGCTGGCTTTTCCAATTTCTGTACTAATTTCTGAAGCATCGTGTCCCAGGCTTTTTATTACTTCTAAAAATTTATCAGTTATAGATTGCTCTAACTGCTTTTTAACCTCCTTTTTTGTTACCTTTTTTAGAGACTTAGATTTAGTAGTTTTCATATTATTTTTCGTTTTTTTGTGAGGTTATTTAATTTCAATTAAATCTACTTAATTTTTTACTTTAAAGCTAAAACCATGCCTTCTTTTGATATTGTAAGTAAAGTTGATGCGCAAACACTTGATAACGCTATTAATAATGCTAAGAAAGAAATTTTGAATCGTTTTGATTTCAATAATTCTAAAAGCACCATCGAACTTGATAAAAAAACAAACACCGTAACCATTGTTACTGAAGATGATATGCGCTTAAAAGCCATAGAAGGCTCTATCATATCTCGCATGATGAAGCAAAATTTAGACCCAAAAAGTTTAAATTTTGGTGATGAGCATCAGGCTTCTGGAAATATGATTAGAAAAGAAATCAGTATTAAAGAAGGATTAGATAAAGAAGCTGCAAAGAAGGTTGTTGCTAAAATTAAAGCAAGTGGTTTGAAGGTACAACCTGCAATTATGGATGATCAGGTTAGAGTAACTGCTAAAAAGATTGATGATTTGCAGGCTGTGATTAATCTTTGCAGAAACGAGGATTTTGGCCAGCCGTTACAATATATTAACATGCGTAACTAAATTGTACATCAATTTATAAAAATGCAGATAAAAGAACATGGCTACATTTTCTCGGATAGCAAAGACCTTTTAAAGATAGATTCGATACATAATTTGAGTACAGAATCTTATTGGGCAAAAAACATCCCGCTTGAAAGGGTTAAAATTTTGATAGAAAATTCGCTTTGCTTTGGAATTTATAAAGAAGACCAACAAGTTGGCTTTGCCCGCTGGATAACTGATAAGGCAACCTTCGCCTGGCTTTGTGATGTTTATGTAGAAAATGAACATCGTGGAAAAGGTTTATCAAAAAAGCTAATGTCTTTTATGATTTTTCATCCGGATTTGCAAGGGTTGCGCCGATATCAATTGGCTACATTAGATGCTCATGGATTGTATGAACAATTTGGATTTAAAGCCTTACAAAATCCTGAACGGCAAATGGGTATTGTGGTAGCAGATGTTTATCAAGCTGAAAGTAGCCAGTAGCAAAAAAACCTTTTCATTGCTTTCGTGTTTTCAATAAAACAAAAACACATAATAGATGAAAAAGATATTCTTTATCGCAGTAGCGATTTCGGCAGCTTCGGCTTTTCAGGCTTGTCAAACGGCCGATAAAAAATCTGCAACTACAAAAGATAGCGTTTCTGGCGATACAACAATGGTTAACGGTACGCATACAACTGGTGCTGAAAGCACTGCTAGTGGTTTAGATGAAGAAGGTGCTACTTTTTTAAGAAAAGCTGCAGTTGGCGGAATAATGGAAATTGAAGCTGCTAAAGTAGCACTCAACAATTCTTCTAATACAGAAATTAAAAGTTTTGCTGAAATGATGATTACTGACCATAGCAAAGCTAACAAAGAATTAAAAGAATTTGCAGAATCAAAAAGAGTAATTACGCCAGATGCATTACCTGCAGAAGATCAAATTCATTTGGATGCCATGAAAAAAATGAAAGGCGCTGATTTTGATAAGCACTACGTTGATATGATGGTTAATGATCATGAAAAAACGGTTACGCTTTTCCAACAAGGAATACAAAATAGAGATGCCGGATTAAAAACCTGGGCAAGTAATACATTAAAGGTTATTGAAGCGCATACTGTAAAAGCAAAAGAAATTGCAGCCAACCTGAAATAGAAAACAATTAAATATCAGAAAATCCTGCTTCTTGCCAAAAGTGCAGGATTTTTTATTTTGCAACCGTCATAAAAAAAATAAATTTTAATCAAATTTTGGTTTAAGAAAATTAAAGCTATATTTTCCCGTTAATTACAAAAAAAACACATTAATGAACACGAATAAAATTTGCAA
This sequence comes from Pedobacter sp. Leaf170, assembly GCF_920984665.1. Classification (GTDB taxonomy): domain Bacteria; phylum Bacteroidota; class Bacteroidia; order Sphingobacteriales; family Sphingobacteriaceae; genus Pedobacter. The sequence goes on along the minus strand of NZ_CAKLBP010000007.1, from coordinate 141,534 downwards.
GTCGGTATTCTATATCGCATTGATTAGCGCCTTGCCATACCTTGCATTTGCTCAGAAAACTAACTGGCAAAATCTTGATTTAAAAACCGATTCTACTTTCGGAATAAGTACCGAAAAAGCATATAAAGAGCTTCTAAAAGGCAAAAAATCTACAAAAGTAATTGTTGCTGTAAACGATGGCGGTGTAGATGCAACTCATGAAGATTTGAAAAGAATTATGTGGGTTAACGCTAAAGAAATTGCTGGTAATGGAAAAGATGACGATAAAAATGGTTACATAGATGATATTCATGGCTGGAATTTCATTGGCGGCCCTAAAGGTTCTGTAGACCATGAAACTTTAGAATTAACCAGAATGGTTAGACGCGACCAAGTTAGATTTGCAAACGTTACAGATGCAAATGTTAGCGAGAAAGACAAGAAAGATTACGAAGCGTTTAAACTAATGCGTTCTGATTTAGAGCAAAAATTAGGAGAGGCTAACCAAAACTTAGCTGGTTTAACCGGATTTAAAAACGCTTTAGATAATGTTGTTAAGAAAATTGGCAAAACCAATCCAACAGCAGAAGATTTTGCAAATTTTAAACCTGCTACTAATGCAGATGCACGTATTCAGGAAGTATTATCTGATGAATTAAAGAAGACTACATTCTCTGAATTTTACGAATCACAAATTACTGAAGGCGTAAAATATTATTCAGAGCAGGTAGAATACAACCTTAATGTAAGTTACGACCCAAGAAGCATTGTTGGAGATAATCAAAATGATGATACAGAAAAATTTTATGGAAATAATGATGTTAAAGGTCCTGATGCGACTCATGGTACACACGTATCCGGCATTATTGCAGCAGACAGAACCAACAAATTAGGAATTTTAGGCGTTGCTGATAATGTTGTTATTATGGGTGTACGTGTAACGCCAAACGGCGATGAGCGTGATAAAGATGTTGCAAACGGTATCCGCTATGCGGTTGATAACGGTGCAAAAGTTATTAATATGAGCTTCGGTAAAGCGTACACCTGGAATAAGGCTGTTGTTAACGATGCTATGAAATATGCGGCTTCAAAAGATGTTTTACTGGTACAAGCCGCAGGAAACGAAAATAAAGATATTGATACGGAAAACAACTTTCCAAATCATAAGGGTTTGGATGAAAAAACCATTGCATCATGGATAACTGTTGGTGCTTCCGGACCAAAAGATGATGAGACTTTAAAAGCCAGCTTCTCAAACTTTGGTAAAACTCAGGTTGATGTTTTTGCGCCAGGTGTTAAAATATATTCAACTATACCAGGTTCAAAATACAAAGAACAAAATGGAACAAGTATGGCTTCTCCGGTGGTTGCTGGTTTAGCTGGATTAATTCGTTCTTATTATCCTAAATTAAGTGCAGCACAAGTAAAAGAGATAATCTTGAAATCAGTAACTAAAGTAAATCACAACGTATCTTACAAAAAAGGCGAAGATGAAAATGGCGAAACAGTTTCTGTTCCATTCTCTGATTTATCAATTAGTGGTGGTATCGTAAATACATACAATGCATTAAAATTAGCAGCAACTTACTAGAATAAACTTTCGATAAATAAGTTTGCACACTAACGAAAAAGGCGTTCCAATATCGGAACGCCTTTTTTGTAACCTAACATTTAGATTTTCTAAACAGTAGCCATATCTATTACGAAACGATACTTTACGTCACTACCTAAAACACGTTCATAGGCTTCGTTAACATAATTGATGTTAATTACTTCAACATCTGAAACAATATTGTGTTCTGCACAAAAATCTAACATTTCCTGAGTTTCCTCAATACCGCCAATGCTCGATGCTGTAAGTGCTCTGTTTCCTTGCATTAAAGCAGAACCTGGAAATTTTAAAGGTTCTGGTGGCAAACCAACGCAAATGTGTACGCCATTAACATTAAGCAACTTTAAATACATTTCATAATCATGCGGAGCAGAAACTGAATCAATGATAAAATCGAAATGCTTAGCGTATTTTTTCAATTCTTCAGGGTCTTTTGTAATTACAAAGTGATGTGCACCAAGTTTTTTAGCATCTCCCTCTTTTGATGGTGAGGTACTTAAAACCGTAACATCAGCACCAAATGCAACAGCAAATTTAACTGCCATGTGCCCCAAGCCACCTAAACCTAATACGGCAACTTTGTGTCCTTTTTTAATGCCCCATCTTTTAATGGGTGAATAAGTTGTAATTCCAGCACAAAGCAATGGGGCAACCCCTTCTAAAGGTAATTTCTCAGAAACACTTACCACAAATTCTTCTGTACAAACAATCTTATTTGAGTAACCACCATAAGTTGGTGTCTTTTTATCACGTTCTAAGCTGTTGTAAGTCCAAACGGTTTCACCATTTTCGCAAAATTGTTCCTGGCCGCCTTTACATGTCGGGCATTCTTTACAGCTATCAACCATGCAACCAATGCCCGCTAACTCACCAACTTTAAATTTGGTAACATCAGTGCCAACTTCGGTTATGCGACCAACAATTTCATGTCCGGGAACCATCGGATAACGAGCCGGTCCCCATTCACTACGTACCTGGTGAATATCTGAGTGGCAAATTCCACTGAATAAAATTTCAATTAAAACATCTTTTGGTCCAACATTTCTTCTTTCGAAGTTCCATGGAGCCAATTTATCGGTTTGGCTGTGAACAGCATATCCTTTTGCAGCTATCATATATTATTTTTTAAAATTCAAAGCTAAATAAATGAGTCGTCATTGTGAGGTACGAAGCGATCTAAAAGCGTTAAAAGTATGTAAAATTATCCTGCCAAAACCTTATCAGGCGTTATTGGTAACGATCTTATCCTTTTACCAGTTGCATTAAATACTGCGTTAGCAACGGCGGCAGAAAATCCAATCAATGCAATCTCTCCCATTCCTTTTGCACCCATAGGGTTAATATGCGGATCTGGTTTATTGATGAAATGCACTTCAATTTCAGGAATATCTGCATTTACAGGAACATGGTAATCAGCAAAATTGTTATTGATGTATCTTCCATAACGATGGTCGATTACGGCTTCTTCATGTAATGCCATGCCTACACCTCCAACTGCACCACCAACCATTTGGCTTCTGGCCGTTTTCGGGCTTACAATTGTTCCCGAATCACCTATTGAAACAATTTTATCAACCTTTACAACACCAGTCAGGCTATGTACTTTTACTTTCACAAAGTGGATTGAAAAGGAATACATCGAATATTCATCACGTTCCTTGCCACCTTGCGATTGTTTGGTTACTTCAATTGATGGTAAATTATTTTTCTTGAGTACATCAACAAAGTTTGATGTCGCATCCATATTGGAATTGGCTGCAAGCTCTGCAATTGTAGATTTTAAGCTTAAACAAACATCATTTACAGCCGAACCAACAGTAGAAAGTGTTGCCGAACCACCCTGACTTGGTGCTGGTGGAAGTGAAGAATCTCCTAATTCAAATTTTATGTTTTCAACCGGAATATTTAATAGTTTACTGGCGATAAGAGTCATTCCCGTTCCTGTACCCGGCCCGATATCACTTGTGGCACTTTGCAAAACCAATGTACCATCAGCTTTTAAAATTCCTTTTGCACTTGCCCTACCTCTATTTGCATTGAAAACGCCAATACTTACACCATAACCATATTTCCATTGACCATCAACTAAACTGCCTGGTTTATTTTTTCGCTCACTCCAGCCTATTTTTTGCGCACCAACACGATAAGCTTCCTTAATATTTTTATCAGAAAAAGGTTTATTTCTTTGCTGATCTTTTTCAGGGTCGTTTTTAATTCTAAATTCCAGCGGGTCCATATCCAAAGCATGAGCCATTTCATCAATGGCACTTTCCAAAGCAAAAGCTCCGGTTGCTTCCCCAGGTCCACGCATCCAAATCGGAACACCTAAATCAAGCGGAACAACAGTATATTGTGTGTTTACGTTTTCGCATTGATACATAAATTTTGCCATGTTTACCACACCTTCGGTAAAGTTTTCATAAGCCGAGGTTTCGCCAAAAGCCCGATGTGTAATTCCGGTTAGTTTACCATCTTTACTGGCACCTAAACCAATGGTTTGTACAGCGGCCGGACGATTACCAACCATCGTAAACATTTGCATCCGTGTGATAACCAACTTTACCGGCTTAGAGATATGTTTTGATGCCATTACCGCTGCAATTTCTGCTGGCCATGTCCTTAAAGCCATCCCAAAACCGCCACCAACAAATTCAGAATTAACTTGGATGTTCTCAATCGGGATTTTAAACACATTTGCAATTGTTCCTTGTGTGGCCTTTACACCTTGCGTTTTTGCATAAACCGTTACTTGGTTATTTGGGCGCCAATCGGCAATAATCCCATGTAACTCCATTGGATTATGCGTTTCTATTGGCAAATGATATTTAGCTTCAATTTGTACTTCTGCCGTTTTGTAAGCATTCTCTATTCCACGCTTATAATCAGGTTGACCTTGTAATTTCTTGGCTTTTGCATCAGATATTGCCTTTTCAAAATCTGTATTAAATTCTTCTTTTGCGTATGATGCTTTCACTAAAGATGCCGCATAAGTTGCCCTTTCAAAGGTATTAGCAACTACAATTGCAATTGGCTGCCCATTAAAGAATATTTTATCCGTATAAAAAATCTTCATTGCAGGTCCGCCTTCTTGTTCATAGGCAGGCGCCGAAGGTTTATTTAAGTGAGATAAAACCGCAATCACGCCCGGTGCCTTTTCTGCGGCTTTGGTATCTAACGCAGTAATTTTCCCTTTAGTAACGGTACTGGTAACTAAAACACCATAAGTTAAACCAGGCAATTCGTATTCTGCAAAATATTTAGCTTTTCCTGTAACCTTGTAAACGCCATCCACACGGTCGTTTTCATCATTTATAAATCTGTTTTCCATGGTTATGCTTTAGATTTTGCAACAGTTAAAGCCTCAATAATTGTATTAGGCGCCATTTGGAGCTTAAAATCGTTTTCACCAAATCCTTTTGCTCCTTTCATTGCCAGTTTCGAAGCTTGTTCAAAATTTTCGATACTGGCATCTTTCCCTTTCAAGAAATCTTCGGCTTCAGTTAAGCGCCAGGGTTTGTGTGCAACACCACCCATGGCCAAGCGAACATCGCTTATTTTTCCGTTTGAAATTTCCAAACCTACAGCTACAGAAACCAATGCAAACGCATAAGATGCCCTGTCTCTAACCTTTAAGTAATTTGAATTTTTACCCAGATTATTTGCTGGGATTTCCAGGCGAATAATCATCTCATCGGTTTTTAAGTTGTTATCTAGTTGAGGGGTATCTCCCGCAAGGCGATGAAAATCTTTAAACAAAATTTTACGTTCACCTTTTTGATTAGCTACAACAACCACTGCATCTAAAGCAACTAAAGCTACGCACATATCACTTGGATGAACTGCGATGCATTTATCCGATGTTCCAAAAATGGCATGCATACGATTAAAACCACCAACAGCCGCGCAACCCGAGCCAGGTACACGCTTATTGCAAGGCATTTCGGTGTCATAAAAATATCCACATCGGGTTCGCTGCATCATATTTCCACCAACTGTTGCAACATTGCGTAATTGGGCAGATGCACCTGCATTTAAGGCCATGGCCAATAGTGGAAGCTTTTCTTTAATCAGTGAATTTTCTGCAACAGCCGTATTTGAAGCTAATGCACCAATAATAATTTTATTGCCAACCAGTTCAATTTGCTTTAGCGGAACATGGTTGATATCGATTAATTTTTCTGGCGATGTTACACCACGCTTCATTAAATCGATTAGGTTTGTGCCACCGGCAATAAACTTTGAGTTTTTATCTTTAAGCAATAAAGCTAAAGCAGATTTAGCAGAAGTTGTGCGGAGATATTGAAAGTTTATCATGCTTTGCTTCCTCCTTTCGATACTTCAACAATTGCATCAACTATATTTGGATAAGCACCACATCTACAAATATTTCCACTCATATACTCGCTAATTTCTGCACGAGAATTTGTATGCCCTTCATTAACACAGGCTACTGCCGACATAATTTGGCCGGGTGTGCAATAACCGCACTGAAAACCATCATGTTTTATAAAAGCAGCCTGCATTGGGTGTAAATCATCGCCATTGGCTAAACCTTCAATAGTGGTAATCTTTTTACCTTCATTCATCACCGCTAAGCTCAAACAAGAATTTACCCGCTCACCATTTACATGCACGGTACAAGCTCCACACTGCCCATGGTCGCAACCTTTTTTGGTACCTGTTAAATGCAATTCTTCTCTTAAATAATCTAAGAGTGTAACTCGCGGCTCAACAGAACTTTTGTAGGCTTTATTGTTTACGGTTAAGTTTAAAGGAATTTTTTCGAAAAGTTCGGCGAAACGTTCATCGGCTTGATTTTCTGCCGCTTTAATCGCCACCCCGGGCGTTAGCGCAATAGCCGTAATTAGCGAACTTTTTTTGAGGAAATCCCTCCTTGTATCGCCTTGGGCACTTTTCTTGTCAGATGGTTGCATATTTTTGTTTTGAGATGTTGCTCTCCTAAGTTCGGTAATCTAAACTGTAAAAACCTGGAATTTAGAAATTTAGAATAATTCTAATAAGAGGGATTTTACAACTATTTATCCAGATATTTAACTAATCGTCATAACTAAAGAAGTGAAGAAATTTTTGTCAATTAAATAAAAGTAACAAGTTGACAGAAAATAATTTCCAAAATGAAATCTCAATTTCTACTTTTATCAAATGGAAGATTTTAAACCATTACCAGATTTATCAGCAGAAGAACAACGCGTTTTAGGCGCTTTAATTGAGAAAAGCCGTACTACACCAGATTATTACCCGATGACTTTAAATAGTTTAACGGCTGCATGTAATCAAAAAAGTTCGAGAAATCCTGTTGTAAATTATGATGAAGAAACTGTTACGTTGACCTTAAATTCTTTAAAAATTAAAGGATTAATATCAACCGCCACAGGGGGTTCAAGTAGAGTAATAAAGTATAAACATAACCTCGGAATCGTTTATCCCTTACTTCCATCAGCGCTTTCAATATTATGCTTATTATTATTACGTGGTCCTTTAACACCTGGCGAAATCAATAGTAATTCTGGCAGACTTTATGAATTTGATAGTATTGAAGATATTGTAGAACAGTTGCAAAAGCTTTCGGAAGAAGAGCCTGCTTTTGTTAAATTACAGGCTAAAAAACCCGGACAAAAGGAAGCGAGATTTATCCATTTGTTTGGTGAGCAACCAGAAGTTTCTGAACCAGAACATCAAACTGTAGAAAAAACAATTTCCCAACCCAGCGAAGAGTTGGAAAATCGTATATTGAAGTTAGAGCAAGAAATTGAAGAACTTAAAGAATTGGTTAATCTCTTGATGGATAAATAATTATCCGTTAAACTTTTTAAATATTGTGCTGGCTACATGCCCTCCAAAACCGAATGTGTTATTTAAAACATAGTTGATTTCTTTTTTTATAGGCTGAGCGAGTATTATGTTTAATCCTTGTGGGATTTTTTCATCAAGCTTTTTGGTATTTATCGTTGGAGGTATAATTCCATCTCTAATGGCTAAAATACTGATTAAGCTTTCTACAGCACCGGCAGCACCAAGTAAATGCCCTGTCATAGATTTTGATGCGCCAATTGTAACCGGCAAATCGCCAAAAACATTTTTAACGGCAACAAGTTCACTAATATCTCCTAAACCTGTAGAAGTTGCATGCGCATTAATGTAATCGATTTTTTCAGCTGAAATTCCAGCATCGTTTAAAGCTTTTTTCATGCCCAAAGTTGCTCCAATTCCATCGGGAGGCGTACCTGTTAAATGATATGCATCTCCGGCCATTCCGCCACCAACAATTTCTGCATAAATATTTGCCCCACGATTGATTGCATGTTCAAGTTCCTCCAAAATTAAAGCACCTGCACCTTCACCCATCACAAAACCATCACGACTTTCATCAAACGGTCTCGATGCTGTTTCCGGACTATCATTTCTTTTTGATAAAGCCTGAGCAGCGTTAAAACCACCAACTGAAGCTTCTGTGATAGCAGCTTCAGAACCTCCGGCTACCATAATATTCGCTTTCCCTAAACGAATGGTATCAAAGGCGCTAATTATTGCCGTGTTAGATGATGCACAAGCCGAAACCGTACAATAATTTGGACCACGTAATTTATGACGAATGGATACAACACCTGCAGCAATATCCACAATCATTTTCGGAATAAAATATGGATTAAATCTCGGCGTCTTATCTCCTTGATGAAATTCTGCCAGCTGCTGCTCAAAAGTAGATATACCTCCATTACCTGTGGCCCAAATCACACCAACTTCAGCAAGTTCATCGTCTGTCATGCTTGTAAAATCCAAACCTGCATCTGCAATGGCTTGGTCGGTAGAAACTATTGCGTATTGTGTAAATAAATCGTACTTCTTAATTTCTTTTTTATCGATAAAGGATTCTGCATTAAAATCTTTTACTTCTGCGGCGAACTGCGTTTTAAATTTATTGGTATCAAATTTGGTAATCGGTCCAACGCCGCTTTTACCATCCAAAATGTTTTTCCAAAAGGTTTCCACTGTATTGCCTAAAGGCGTTATTGCCCCTAAGCCAGTTACCACTACTCGTTTCATTTTATGCTAGTTTTTATAAAAGTCGTAAAAACACTCGTTTACAACAATGCTGGCAAATATCGCCATTCTGAAAAAGAATGATGGTTTATTTTTTATCATATTAATAAGTGCTCATTAAACCGATTACTCATTTAGTTCAAATTAACACGAATGCTTTCCTAATCCATTCAACATTCACCTTTTAAAAGGAAAATAAATGGCAATAACTTTTAAGTTTGAATTTTGTAACTTTGATTTATGAGCCCAACTGAAACCATTGAAGATTTTTATCAGAAGAAATTTAATTTTTTACCAGAGAACTTGCAAAATGGTGTAGGCCATTTTAATGTTTTTAGGCTGGAAGATTGCCTTCGTGATGACAATAAGCAAATGAGTTACAATCGGCGGGATTTCTATAAAATCGCACTCAATCGCGGGCACAATATTTACCACTATGCTGATAAAAGTATTGAGATAAATGGAACTGCGCTAATTTTCTTCAATCCTTTGGTTCCATACACATGGGAATTAGCGAGCGGCACAAAAGCTGATGTTACTGGTTTTTTCTGCATTTTTACAGAAGCTTTTTTTACCGAAAAAATACGTGGAAACATTAGCGATTTACCCATGTTCGCCCCTGGCGGTAAACCCGCTTATGTTTTAGAGGAAAAGCAAGATGCTCATGTTGCATCCATCTTTTTAAAAATGTTAGAAGAAATAAATACCGATTACATTTACAAATATGATTTACTCAGAAATTATGTTACGGAGATAACGCACTTCGCTTTAAAAACACAACCATCTGAGGCTTTATTTAAACACCCTGATGCAAATTCCAGAATTACTTCTGTTTTTACAGAACTTTTAGAACGACAGTTTCCCATCGAAACGACATCCCAAAGATTTACAATGCGCTCTGCGAAAGATTATGCAGGCCAACTTGCTATTCATGTTAATCATTTAAACAGGGCAATTAAAGAAACAACAGGAAAAACTACTACGCATTACATCACCGAACGTCTATTAAGCGAAGCCAAAGCATTATTAAAGCATACGGATTGGAATATATCTGAAATTGGCTACTGCTTAGGATTTGAAGAACCTACCCATTTCAATAATTTTTTTAAAAAGTTAACCAATCATACGCCTACATCTTACAGGATTGTTTGAATTTCGTAATCATCAGTTTGAATCATGTAATAAAGAAACTGTTTGTCTGCTGTAATTTTGTCTTAACAAAAAGGATAAAATTATGGGAATTAAAAAAGTTTGGTTTATTACCGGCGCATCCAAAGGATTAGGATTAAGCTTAGTTAATCAATTATTAAAAGCCGGACAATACGTTGCGGCCACTTCCAGAAATATAAACGATTTAATTACTGCCGTAAACTCAAATTCTGAAAAGTTTCTTCCATTAGCCGTAAATCTAGGTAATGAATTAAATGTCGAACAAGCTATAAACTCCACCGTAGCTCAATTTGGCAAAATTGATATTGTTATTAATAATGCAGGTTATGGCATTGGAGGCAGTATTGAAGAATTAACTGATGAGGAAACCAGAAACAGTTTTGATGTTAATGTTTTCGGAACCTTAAATGTGATTAGAAAATCATTACCATATTTAAGAGGTCAACGCTCCGGACACATCATTAATATTTCATCAATTGCAGGCATAAATGGTGCAACCGGTTGGGCAATATATTCTGCTACAAAGGCTGCTGTTATTGCACTATCAGAAGTTTTAGCTGAAGATGTAAAATCTTTCGGCATCAAAGTAACTGTTGTGGCTCCAGGAGCTTTTAGAACAAGTTTTTTAACTACGGAATCGTTGGTGTTAGCCAAAAATCCAATTGAAGAATACGAGGATGTTAGAGCCGTACATGCAAGGTATTTAAAAATGGATGGCGCACAAATTGGCGACCCTGAAAAAGCAGCTGCCGCGATGATTTCTTTGGCAAGTATGCCAAATCCTCCTATCCATTTATTATTAGGAAATGATGCATTGCAAAGAGCAACAGCAAAAACTGATGCACTAACAAAGGAATTTAAAGACTGGAAAGCAATAACAATTTCTACAGATTTCGATTAAACAGCAATTATCATCAGAAAAAGAGAAAGAAAGTATAAATAATCAAATATAAAATTTAATATAAAAATCATGGAAAATAAAAAAGTATGGTTCGTTACAGGTGCTTCAAAAGGACTTGGATTAACATTAGTGAAGAAATTATTGAGTATTGGCTATAAAGTAGCTGCAACTTCAAGAAATGTGAATGATTTATCGAAGGCAGTTGGTACACACCAAAATTTTTTGCCGATTGCGGTTAACTTATTGAGTGAGGAAAGTGTGGAGAGTGCTGTAAAGCAAACAATTAGTTTATTTGGTTCTATAGACATTGTTGTTAACAATGCTGGTTATGGAATGCTTGGTGCTTTAGAAGAATTAAGTGATAAAGAATCTCGTGAAAATTTTGATGTGAATGTTTTCGGCTCATTAAATGTGATTAGAAAAGCATTACCACAGATGAGAAAGCAACAATCAGGGCATATTTTTAATATTTCATCCATCGGAGGATTCTCTGGAAATTTCCCCGGTTTTGGAATTTATTGTGCTACAAAATTTGCAGTGGCTGGCTTTACAGAATCATTAGCTGCAGAAGTAAAATCTTTAGGGATTAAGGCTACAGTTGTTGAACCTGGATATTTCAGAACAGAATTTTTAACATCTGGCTCTTTGGCGGTTCCAGCAAATCCGATTGATGCATATAAGGAAGTACGTGATTCTCAGGCAGCCCACCAAAACGAAATCAATAACCAACAACCCGGCGACCCGGAAAAAGGCATTGATGTGATTATAGCAGCTGCAGAAAGTGAAAATGCACCTTTACATCTATTTTTAGGTCCGGATGCTTACCAGGTTGCTCATGCAAAAATTGCAGATGTGCAAAAGGATATGGAAGCCTGGAAAGCATTGGCAACTGCCACAAATTTTGATGAAGCTTAAAGAAACAAAACTAGCTTATTAAAAGAATATACTGAACTGAAGCCGTTTATGGGGCGACCTATATTAATGACGATTTGATTTAAAGGGATAAGAAATTATCCCTTTTTCCATTTTATACTACAACCAACTGCTTTAGTAGAAGAGACTGTAGGTTTTTTACCATTTGACAAATCACTTATAGCATTCTGAACATAGTTAATCTTTTCAGGATTTTCGCCTTCAGAATCATTGTCTATTGCTCCAATATATTCAACAACATTTTCATTATCAGTTTTGCTCAGTAGAAAAACATGAGGAGTTTTTAATGCACCAAATTGCTTGGTTACGATATGATTAGGATCAAATAAGTATGGATGGCCGAAGTTTTTTGTTTTTGACAATGCTTGCATTTTCTCAAAACTTTCTTCAGGAACAGCGTCTGCATCGTTTGGATTAATTGCAATAACTGGAAATCCTTTTGATGCATAAGATGAATTTAATGCAGAAACTCTATCCTGATAAGCTTTAGCAACCGGGCAAGTATTACATGTAAAAACTATGATGAAGCCTTTTGCATTACTATAATCTGCAAGCGAAACAGATTTACCATCTACATTTTTCAATGAAAAATCTTTGACAATATCACCAACTTTATAACCTTCGGTTTGTGCATAGGCATAACATGTAATTAGCATAAAACCAATCAGAAAGAAGTTTTTCATAACAAATCTATTTTAAGTTTAACAAAGCATTATTTAATTCTACTTCTGTAAATTCCTTTTCATAAAAGCGCCGAATCCTTTTATTAACAAATAAAGTTGCCGGTATTGCCCCCGACCATTTCTTATCAATACGCTCAATATATTTTTGTTGGTTGGGTTCGTTTAAAAGAAAAACTTCCGCTTTAATATTATTCTTTACAACAAAAGGAATCACCGCTTTCTCAAGCTTTGATTTAAAATCCAAACTCACCAAAATAACTTTTACTGGTTTTTTCAAATTTGAAATTCTAAGTTTTTCAAAATTTGGTAGTTCTGCAACACATGGTGCACACCATGTTGCCCAAAAATTAACTACATAAGTGGTATCTTTCCCATTCGCAATGCGTTTATCTAAATCATCTAAAGTAAGCAGTTTAACCTGTGCTCCTGCCATGTAAACTATTAAAGATAAGCAAATTATAAAAATTATACGCATAATTTTACACTATAAATTTTAAAGATTTAATCTGGGTTTTCAGTATAGCTGTCTTTAAAAATTACTTAATTAACGGAACCAGATTTTACCAAAACCCGCTGATAAGCCGGCATATTCAAATCATCAACAATAACACCTCTGTTTGTACTTGCATGCACAAAAAAGCCATTATTTAGATATACGCCTACATGATCTACGTTGTTTCCACCGAAAGAAAAGAATACCAAATCGCCTTCTTTTAAATTATCTACGCTTTTACGCTTCACTACATTCGCCTGGTCTCGGGAAATTCTTGGTAAAGTAACGCCATAAATTTCTTTCTGTAGTAAATAAGCAAAGCCCGAGCAATCAATACCATTCTTATCTAATCCACCAAAACGGTATCTAACACCTGTCCAATCAGTAATAAATTTGTAGAGCTGTTTGCTTTTAAGATTCGACATGGCATCAGCCGCTTTCGAGGCCTTTGTATCACTTTTAGTTGTATATTTTCTACTTCCGCAAGATGTTATAACAACAGATAGTAATAAAATCAACCAGAAATAATTTTTCGTTTTTAACATACACTATTTTTTCCCCTCAGATTAATTTTTTACTAAAAGCTAAAACGCAGAAAAATCCCGTGTTTTCGTGGCAAGCTTTAATTTGTGTCCAAACTAATTTTTTATCAACCTTTGTATTTCATCTAACTTTAACAAAGCTTCTACAGGAGTTAACGCATTTACATCCAAATTATTTAATGTATCCCGAATTCTTACCAAAACAGGATCATCAATAGCAAACATTTGCAACTGATAGGCCTGATTTTGAACTTTCTTAATGCTGTCTTTTATGCTCTGCCCTTCTGTGCGGTCAATTTCTAATTTCTTTAAAATTTCATTAGCCCTACCGATTAATTTTGGCGGCATTCCGGCCATTTTTGCAACATGAATACCAAAGCTATGTTCACTACCACCTGGAACTAATTTCCTTAAAAAAATAACTCTGTTAGTCATTTCCTTAACAGAAACGTTAAAATTCTTAATTCGAGGCATGGTATTGGCCAACTCATTTAATTCATGGTAATGTGTAGCAAATAACGTTTTCGGACGAGAAGTTGGGTGTTGATGCAAAAATTCTGCAATTGCCCATGCAATAGAAATCCCATCGTAGGTACTTGTACCGCGACCAATTTCATCTAACAAAATCAAGCTGTTATCAGAAATATTATTTAGAATGCTTGCAGTTTCATTCATCTCTACCATAAACGTACTTTCTCCTGATGAGATATTATCAGAAGCGCCAACACGAGTAAAAATTTTATCAACCAAACCAACATCAGCAGCTTTTGCAGGTACAAAACTGCCCATTTGAGCCATTAAAACGATAAGTGCGGTTTGCCTTAAAATAGCAGATTTACCGGCCATATTGGGTCCCGTAATCATTATAATTTGCTGCGAGTCGGTATCCAGGTAAACATCATTAGTAATATATTCTTGTCCTACAGGTAATTGTTTCTCTATAACCGGATGTCGGCCACCTTTAATATCAAGAACTTTTTCTTTGTTAACAGATGGTTTTACATAATGATTTTTCTCAGCCAGTTGCGCAAAACATAATAAGCAATCTAACTGTGCAATTAAAAATGAATTAAGCTGAATAGGCTTGATGTAACTTGCTGTTTCATACATTAATTCATTATACAAACGAATTTCAATAGCCTGAATTTTTTCTTCGGCACCTAAAATCTGTTCTTCGTATTCTTTAAGTTCCGGTGTAATGTATCGCTCTGCGTTAACCAAAGTTTGCTTACGAATCCAACCTTCGGGAACTTTATCTTTATGCGTATGTGTAACCTCCAAATAATAACCAAATACATTATTGAAAGAAATTTTTAAAGATGGAATACCGGTTGCTTCTGCTTCGCGTTTTTGAATCTGAACCAAATAATCTTTTCCGCCGAAGGCGATTTTACGCAAACGATCTAAATCTTCGTCAACACCATCGTTAATTACATTTCCTTTAATAAGCAATGCAGGCGGTTCAGGCTGAAGTTCTCTTTCAATCCTTTCCCTGATAGCTAAACATGGATTTAATTGGTCGGCAATTTTAATTAAAAACGGATTTTTGGAATTTGCAGCAAGCTTTTTTACTGCTTCGATATGCGTTAAGGCTCTTTTTAGCGCCACCAATTCTCGTGGACCAACACGCTGCAAACCAACTTTTGAAATTAGTCTTTCAATATCACCAATCAGCTTGATATGCGTTAAAAATTCGTGTTGAATATCTTCGTTTTTGACAAAAAAATCAACCATGCCTAAGCGCTCTTCGATTGGCTTTAGCTCTTTTAGTGGCATAATTATCCACTTTTGCAGCAAACGAGCACCCATTGGTGTGCAGGTATGATCTAAAATATCAAATAGCGTAACTGCATTATCATTAGCAGAATTTACCAATTCTAAATTTCGAATAGTAAACCTATCCAACCACATATAACGGTCTTCCTCAATTCTGCTGATGGATGTAATATGTTGCAAATTTCGATGCTCGGTTTCGCCTAAATAATGCAAAACCACACCGGCGGCAATTATTCCGCTTTGCAAACGCTCAATACCGAAGCCTTTTAATGAAGTTACATCGAAATGTTTTGTTAAGGTTTCTTCGGCATAATCAGAAGTGTAAGGCCATTCATCTAAGCCAAAAGTGTAAAATCTATCACCAAATTGTTCTGTAAAAGTCTGTCGTTTCGATTTCTGAAAAATAACTTCAGTGGGCTTAAAGCCTTGCAAAAGTTTATCGATATAATCGCTATTGCCCTGAGCAATTAAAAATTCGCCAGTAGAAATATCAAGAAAAGAAACGCCAATCTGCGTTTTATCGAAAAAAATCGATGCTAAATAATTATTAGATTTTTGATTAACAATATTGTCGCCGTAAGCAACTCCGGGCGTAACTAATTCTGTAACACCACGTTTTACAATAGTTTTTGTGGCTTTAGGATCTTCAAGCTGGTCGCAAATGGCAACCCTTTGCCCAGCCCTAACCAATTTCGAAAGATAATTATCTAAAGAATGATGCGGAAATCCAGCCAGTTCCAAGGCGCCACCATTTGGGCCAGTACCTCTTCTGGTTAATACAATGCCTAAAATTTGAGCGGTTTTAATGGCATCTTCGCCAAAGGTTTCGTAAAAATCTCCAACCCTAAAAAGTAAAAGTGCACCCGGATACTTCGCTTTGATGGCGTTGTATTGTTGCATTAACGGGGTTTCTTTATTCGTATCTTTAGCCAAAACTGAAATTAATTTGCAAAAGCTATAAAGATAGCATGATTATGCATTGTAAGGCTGTTTTGTTGAAAAATCGGAAGATTGTTAGCATTAAAATCTTTGTAACAGATTTTAATATATTTGAGCCTTCAATATCAATAAAACATATTTATTTGTAGTTGGTTTAGCATAAAACTATTTGTAGAAATTTTAAAACCATAAATTCTTGATTCACGATATTCTTTTATACACGAGTGTACTGCTTGTTTTAACAACATTAATCCCGTTTATTCGTCATGATTTTTGGGTGTTCCGTGTTTTTGAATTTCCCCGCTTGCAGAAACTGGTTTTAAACGTAATCCTCATCATTATAATCCTGTGCTTTAGCTTTCCAAGTATCTTATTGGAATATATAATTTTAGGGATGCTTTTATTAAACATTACTTACCTAATCTATCTGATATTTCCCTTTACAAAATTAGGCTCCAAGCAAATTGTTGGTGCTATAAATCCACCAAACGATAACAATTTGAAGGTTTTTATTGCCAATGTTTTTCAAGAAAACCGTAACTCAAAAGCTTACTTAAAACTAATTGAAGCTTGTAATCCTGATGTAGTTTTAATGGTTGAAACACATGAATGGTGGCAGGCGAAAATGGATGTCATCGGAAAGGATTATCCTCATCAGTTAAAAGTTCCAATAGACAATACTTATGGTATGCTATTGTATTCTAAGTTAGAACTTTCGGATAGTTCAGTTAAATATTTAGTTAAGAAAGATATTCCATCAATAGAAACACTTATAAAGCTGCCTTCAGGGCAACTTGTAAAGCTTTTCTGCCTACATCCCGAACCTCCGGTGCCACAAGAAAATCCAAAATCTACGGAGAGAGATAAAGAGATTTTACTGGTTGCAGAGAAGGCTAAAAAATCAGAATATCCTGTAATTGTTATGGGCGATTTGAATGATGTTGCCTGGAGTTATACCACAGAGCTTTTTGGGAAAATAAGTGGGTTGCTAGACCCAAGAAGAGGTCGCGGATTTTTCAATAGTTTTAATGCAAAATACTTTTTTTTAAGGTTTCCATTAGACCATATTTTTTGCTCTTCAGATTTTTCTTTGAGTTCCATTAAGCGGCTACCCAATTGTAATTCGGACCATTTCCCGATGTTTGTTGATTTACAATATAATCCAAAGGTTGAAAAATTAAATGATTCGCCTGTGGCTACAGAAGCAGATTTAGAAGTAGCTGAAGAAAAAATAAATGCCGAGACAGAGGAAGGATAAATTAAACCCCTATCACTTGTAAACTTCGGTTAATTGTTGTGTTAAATACTTAAATGCAAAAGGAATTTCAACTTCCGGATGCTCAATTTTTCCCTCGATAAAAAGATAACCGCTGTAACTAATACGCTTTAAAGCACTAAAATAAGGTTTAAAATCATCTTTCATTACGCCCGGCAGGGTGCGTTTCTCTTTTTCTGCAAGCTCGCAAAAGGCTAGCAGTTTACCTGCTTTTACAATTTCTTCCGGAGATTCATTTTCCCGCATCATGTGAAAAATATCTGCATTTAAACGAAAAGATGGGTTGTTAACTTTTCTAACCACATCAGCTGCATCCCTAACTGTATTAATAAAATTGGTTTCAGAAGATTGAAGATTCTCTAACGCAATGATAACATGATGTTTAGCCGCCAATTTTGCCAGTTCGGCACAAGTTTTAACAAAATCAGACTTTGCTTTTTCTTTATCATAACCTTCCGGGATTGACCTCGCTGATGAACTTCCTAAAATGATGAATTTTACACCAGCTTTGTTCGCTCGAGAGAGCACACCATCGGCATAAGTTAAAACTTTAGCTAAATCTACATCCGGACCAGCAATTTTAATACTACCCGGAAAAAATACATTACAACTCAAAATTTTTGTTTTGGCGTTTCTTATCTTTTCTAAATTTGATTCAAATGCATTAATACTTAAAGCTGGTGAAATCATGTTCGAAACTGATTCACCAATATATTTAAATCCTGCTGCATGAATGATGCTGTCTCTCGAAATTGAAGATACTATTCCCAGTTTCGGAATTTGCTGCGCAAAACTTTTTGATACAAAGGATAAAAATAGTAAACAATAAATACAGCCAATTAAAACATTAATATTCTTCATTTTTTAGGGTTTGATGTTGGTTAGATTATCTAATTTAAAGTTAATTCTCCAATATTCCCGGATGATTCATTTTATCGAATGATAATTATGTAAAATCTTCTATACTTAAGCATCATTTGACTTATTCATGTAGATAAGCCAAAATTCTGTAATATATTTAGCTCGTTAAATCAGCCTAAAAAATGAAATATATTTACAGTCTTTCCTTTATTTTTATTATTCCATTCCTTGCTTTTGCTCAGCAAAAGTTAAAACCAACTGCTAACTATAAAATTACCTATTGGCGTTCGGCAGATGGAAAGCCTAAGGATGATAGAAACCCAGTAATCGTAGTTGCTAAGGCAAACCAGAATTTAATTACTACGGCGTCAATATTTGATGGGCAAGGCCGCTACCCTTTTGAACAAAGTTTAATAGAAAAACCTTCAAACATTCTATTTCAAATTGCCGATTTAAGCAGAAACACACAGATTGCTACTGCTGATAGTACATTGATTTCAAAACAAATAATTGAATTTAGTAATGAAACCAAAGTAATTTTAGGTTACAACTGTAAAAAGGCCACAACCGTTGTTAATTCAAATCGAATAGATTTATGGTTTACCACCGATGCCGGAATAAAGGCTGCACCAACAGTTCTTGGTCAGAATTTAGGCTTAGTTTTAGAACAAGTTAGAAACAGAAACAGCTATTTAACAGCAGCTTCAATACAAGAAATAAAAAGCTCTGATCTAAAGGATTTTAAGGATTCAAAATCTAAATTAACAGATGCGCTAACTTATAAAGATTTGTTATGGAAAAGCCGCTTTACCACACTGAAAATATTTGATAATGAAACCATTAATTTTATAGACAAACCACAATCAAACGATAGTATTTTTAGGTTTGCAGGCGGCACAGTAATCGCTAGAAAAGTAAAATTCCCGTTTATTGAAAATAGCCAAAACGTTTTTGCAGATTTAACAGAACAATCTAATGGCGACGCTTATGACAGAACCGGTTCGGTGTTTATCATCCCAACGGATAAAAAAATTAGCTTGATGGATGCTTTGAAAAATTCTGTTAAAGTACTTCCTGTCTATGATAACGGAAACGGCAAACAATATCAGGGTGTAATTGCTAATCAGGATTTTACACCTGTTGTAGAGTTGATGCGCTTTTTTACGCCTTTTGGGGTTGGCAAATACAATAATTTGAAATTGAAAGGTAAAACCTGGGCTGAACAAGTTTTTTATCGCCAGGATATTTCAGAGCTTTTTCCCTTAATAAATGGCAAGGAAGTTTGGGTTGCCGTATTTGTAGGAAATTACGATAAGGGCGGACATAAGGTTTCTTTAAATATTACTTTGCACAATGCTGGCAGGCAAAAACCTGATAAAGAATTAATTATGCCTTTATTTAATACCACAAACGTAATGGAAATGGCAGGGCAAGAATACGCAACCATGTTTAGTATCGACAAAGGTTTAGAGGTTTCTTTTACATTGGATAAAAATATTAAAAATGCCAGGCTACGTTATATAACAACCGGGCATGGCGGTTGGGGCAATGGAGATGAATTTGTACCGAAAAAAAACAGCATTTGGCTGGATGGAAAAGAAAGCTTTTCGTTTGTGCCATGGAGACAAGATTGTGGCTCTTATCGCCTTTCAAATCCTGCATCAGGAAATTTTGAAACAGGATTATCATCGTCAGATTTAAGCCGCTCAAACTGGTGCCCCGGAACGGTAACTAACCCAAACTTTATCGACCTGGGAGATTTAAAAGCAGGAACACATACAATAAAAGTCTCCATCCCTATGGGCAAAGCAGAAGGCTCGATGACAAACGCCTGGAATGTTTCGGGTGTTTTAATTGCGAAAGAATAATGGTAGTTAAATCTTTATTTATTACAGCCGTGTATGATGTTGTACTACATTTACAACTTTTTTTAAATACTGCAATAACTTCTTAAAGATACTAAAAATTGTAAGGCAGCTTATGCAGAATACAGAATTATTGATACTCAATACTTTACAGAATGTCATAAAAACATTTAGGCCATTTGGACGTATTAATTTGCATTATCTTGCAGGTTAAAATCCCTCTAATGAATATTGCCTTTTTGCTTAACTTGCTTGTTTTTTTAAGTTTCAGTCCACCTGAAATAGATTTGTTAAAAGGCAAAGATTTGTTTGGTAAAACCTCTGATGTAAAGGCCGGATGGCTTGGTTATATAAAATCTAATAAGAGCAGTGTTAGATTGACTAATGTGCCAATGCTTGTTTTAAATAAAGCCGATAATATGTATGCGAAGATAATTTGCGTACCGAAAAAACCATCAGAATGGAATGCAAAATTTATTGGCAAAACTAACCTCGAAAAAGCTTCTATTACCAAAACGTTGGTTACAGGCATTTACAGCCATGCTTTAGGTGCCAACGTATTCAAAATTTTCGCACTGGTAGAAACAATTATACAACCCGAACAAAAATCAGTTGTCAAAAAAGATTTAGTTCAAAAATTCCCTAGTAAGGTTACAGTATATTCTAATTCTGGCAATAATTGGATACAAATTGTAGAGAAAACAATCTATAACAGTGCCGAATATCAAGATTTTCAATACGAAATAGCAAAGAACTATTAAGTATATAATGCAAAAAAGGGCAGTGAATTAACACTACCCCTCCTATAATTGTTTTCTCTAAGAACAATTAATCAATTACCTAAAATTGATTACCTAAAGATATAGTTTATTTTTAAGTTGTTATAAAAATTCTAAAAAAAATTGGTTTTTCTTATGAAGAAACCTTTTGATACTTGTTTATCATAATGTAGAACCCACAGTAAAATCTTGCTCCAATTTCACATTATCAGATGATGATGAAACCATCAAATGATAGGTTCCTGCCTCAACCACCCATTTGTTGTTTTGATTATAGATTTCCAAGTCATCTTTTGATAAAGTAAAGTTTAAAGTCTTTAGTTCACCTGCTTTTAAGGAAATTCTTTTAAACTGTTTTAGTTGCTTCATTGGTAAAACTACAGATGAAGTTTTGCCTTTAAGATATAGCTGAACCACTTCTTCTCCATCCATGGTGCCATTATTTTTTAAATCAAAACTTACTTTAATCGTGTGGCTGTTGGTTTCATTTTTAATTTTAAGGTTTTGATAATTGAAAGTTGTATAACTTAAGCCATAGCCAAAACTATATAAAGGCTTTGCATCAACCTCAAGGTAGTCATGCTTTTCAGGATAGCGGGCATTGTAATAAACTGGTAACTGACCTACCGATTTAGGAATAGAAATAGGTAATCTACCTGCAGGATTGTAATCGCCAAAAATTACATCAGCAATTGCATTTCCTCCCTCCTGACCAGGATACCATGCATCTAGAATAGCCGGAATATGCTCCGAAGCCCAGTTTAAATTTAATGGCCTGCCTTTTATAAGCACTAAAACAACAGGTTTTCCGGTTTTTGCAACTGCTTTTAAAAGTTTAAGTTGGTCGCCTAATAAATCTAAAGTAGACCTGTCAAAGCCTTCACCACTTTCCATATCGCTCAAACCTTTATCAGCTGTGCTAATTTTAGCGGCACCGGTTTCAATGTATTCTGTTTTAAAATCTCTGGCACTAGAGCCACCTAAAACAATTATCACTGCATCAGATTTTTTAGCAATTGATACCGCTTCATCAATAGTGCTGTTGAGCGTATCTCTTATCCCACAACCTTTTACATAATTTATTTTTGTATCTGATGATAATTTATTTTTAATACCTTCCAATACCGTTACTACGTTCTCTTCTGATTGGGGTGCAGTGTAATCGCCAAGTTGGTTGTAAATATTATCTGCATTTGGGCCTATAACCGCAATGTTTTTTAGACTTTTATTCAAAGGCAATACATTGCCCTCATTCTTAAGCAACACTATTGATTCACGAGCTACCCTTCTGGCCAGTTCAATGTTTTCCTTAGTTCTGATGTTATTCTTGGCTTGCTCAACATTAACATAAGGATTTTCAAAAAGCCCCATATTAAATTTTACTCTTAATACTCTACTTACCGCCGTATCTAAAGTTTTTGTAGAAACTTTTCCCGCTTTTACAGCATTGCGAAGTGCCTTTCCATAACCTACGCCACTTAAATCAGCATCTAAACCAGCATTGATAGAAAGTGTAGCAGCATCGGTTGCATTTGCAGCAACATTATGGTTTGACATTAGTCCGGAAATGCTATTTAAATCAGAAACTACAAAACCTTTAAATCCCCATTGGCTTCTTAATAAATCATTCAATAAAAATTCATTTGAAGAACACGGAACACCATCAATAGAATTATAAGCAGTCATAACCGATAAAGCTCCCGCTTTAACAGCAGCTTTAAATGGTGGCAAATAAAACTGATTTAAGCTACGCATGCCTACACTTATGCTTCCACCATTATGACCGCCTTCTGGTGCGCCATAAGCAGCAAAGTGTTTCAATGTAGCCACAATATTTGCACCACTTTTAATGCTATTACCCTGAAAACCCTTAACCATCGCCTCGCCCATTTTGCTGTTTAAAACATGGTCTTCCCCATAAGTTTCTTCCACTCTAGACCATCTGGGTTCTCGGGCTAAATCTAACACCGGACCATAACCAACATGTCCACCTTGTAAACGGGTTTCTGAGGCAATCACTTTTGCCATTTGGTTAATCAAATCAGGATTAAAAGTACTTGCTTGCCCTATCGAAGTTGGAAAAACTGTAGTACCAATTGCCATGTGCCCGTGTGGGCATTCTTCAGAAAGTAAAATTGGAATACCTAAACGGGTATTTTCCAAGGCATATTTCTGGATAGCATTTGTAGCTTTAGCAGCCAGCTCTGGATTCAACCCGTTTAATAATGTCTTTTTTGTCCAGGGGTCTGCCCTTAAAGTTGCCCATAGCATTCCGGTATGCTCTGTTTTTAATGATTTTTTAAATTCATCGCTTACCTCAATATCATTACCCGTTCTGGCGTACATTGGCCAGCCTAAGGGCATAGAAATTTGTCCAACTTTTTCCTCAATATTCATACGCGAAAGCAAATCTTTAATTCTGCTTTCAACATTGGCCTTCGGATTTTTATAAATGGGTATGCTGTTTTTAGTTTGGGCAAAAACGCTGGTGCAAAGTATGGCTGAAAAAAATATACTGCTAAACCACTTCAGGTTTGTTTTCATGTTTACGAACTTTTGTTGGGATTTTAAATCAAAAACTACTCACGAAATAATTTTGACACATAAGTATAAACAAATTAATCTATACCTTCCAAAAGCGATATTAAAATTCTATTAGACCAGTAATTTATCCTCAATCAATTTTTTATGAAAAATTGATAATGTGATTGTTAAACTTTATAATTATTGATTGCCCTATATCATTATCGCGTTAAAATCTCCAATCGGCCTCCATTTTTAAACAAATCTTGAGATACAAAATAGCCTTCATTTAATTTTCCATTAACTTTGATAGATGATAAAGCTCTTCCTTTGTTAGGTTTACTGATTGTGATGGTTTTTCCGTTGCTAGTACGCCATTTAATCTCATCAAAAAGTGGTGCGGTAACGATGTATTCGGCATCGGTTGCAGAAAAAGGATATATGCCTAACGCACTAAAAACATACCAAGATGACATTTCACCGGCATCATCCATTCCGCATAATGCCAGTCCATTATCTCCAATACCATACAAAGTATTCATAATCGTATCCAGTATTTTTTGAGATTTTTCTGGCTTATTTATAAAATGGTAAGAAAAAGGTGCTTCGTGATCGGGTTGGTTGCCATGGCAATATTGCCCAATCATTGTTTCTACATTTCTTGCAATGTAATTTGGATTCCATGGAACAGTAAATAAAGAATCTAATTTCGATTCAAAGCCTTTTGGTCCGCCGTAAAGCTCAACTAATCCTTTCATATCATGCGGAGCAAAGAAAGAAACCTGCCAGGCATTAGCCTCTCTATACATATATTCGTAATAAGGAAATTGAGGATTAAACGGTTTAATCCAGGAACCATCGGCCAATTTACCACGCATAAACCTTGTTGATGGATCGAACATGTTTTTATAATTTTTAGAACGGGCCATTAAAATTCTATAATTTGCCGTATCGCCTAATTTCTTAGCAATTTGAGCTACAGAATAATCATCGTAAGAGTATTCTAATGTTTTAGAAACACCAGCCGCTGCCTTGGTCTCAACTTTTGGATTTGGAATATCAGGGTCTGAAATAAATCCCTTTTTAATGTATTCTTCTACATGTGGACGTGCACCACCCGGTGTATTGGCATTTTTCAATAGAATTTCATAAGTTCCTTTAATGTCGAAATTATCAATACCTCGCAGATAAGCGCCTGCAATTGATGAAGAACCATGATCGCCATGAAAAAAGGTTGGAATGAATCCTTTCTTATCGCCCACATCTTTCATAGATTTGATAACATCAAGTGTAACTTCGGGAGAAATCAGCCCCAACAAAACATCTTTATTTCTGTAAGTATCCCATAAAGAAGGTTCTGTGTAATAATTAAAATCGGCCTTTACCACTTTTTTATTTGCATCAGTAAATTGTCCGTTTACATCACTACGTAACGCCGGCCATAAAAAAGAACGGTACAGGCACGAATAAAGCATAACTTTTTGCTTTTCGGTTCCACCCTTAACTTGTATCGACGATAAAATTTTCTCCCATTTTAAAGTGGCTTCTTTACGAATTTCGTCGAAAGATTTTTTACCAATCTCTGAAAGCACATTTTCTTTGGCATTTTCTGTACTTACAAAAGATAAGCCGATTTTAATTTCTACCGGTTGGTTATTACCATCAGCTAAATGGGCAATTGCATAGCCGGTTCTTTTGCCCACTTCAGTTTTACTTAATTTGCTAATTTTTGTGTTGATGATTGCATAGAAATAAACATTTTCTCCTCCTTGAAAGCCTTTAATTACATTGTCGCCTTCTTGTTCTATTGCCCAGGTTGATACACGGCTGTTTGCTTTGCCCATATCAAACAGGATTTGGCGGTTGGTATTATTTTTAAATTCGTACTTATGAAAACCCGCCCTTAGCGTTGAAGTCAGACTAACATTCACATCATAATCATCCAAATAAACCTGATAAAAACCTGGTGCCGAACTTTCTTTTTTATGTGAAAACTTTGAGCCAAATTTTTCACCCGGATTAGACATTGGCAATATTGGAATATTGCAAAGATTCCAATGTCCTTTATTTGTGTGCGTAAAGCCTAAAATTGTCGAATCTTCATACTCATATCCTGCACCAGAGCCGTACTCAGTCATAGGACTTAGCTGAACCATTGCATTGGGCAACGAGCTCCCGGGAAAAGTTAACCCCGCCCAAGAACGCCATCCATCTGGCAATTTATAACCTAAAATTTTTTTTTCGATTAATGGCGCTGTGCCGATAAAAGTATTTACGTATTTACCAAAATTTTGGCTCCTACTGCTTATTGTACTCAACAAAAGCAACAGCATTAAACAAAGAAATTTATGATTAAGGTTTTTCATCAGGATTAGTAGATTAGGTTAGATATCAAATAAACATTCAGCGTTATGAATACCTAAATCGATTTATCATTTTCGCACCAGAACTTATTAAGTTAAAAAGCCCGCTTCATTTTATTGAAGACGGGCTAACAATTAAACTTTTAAAAGTGCAGGTTTTTCATGGTAAGTTCTCCAAAGTAACTCACCAAATAAGGTATTTGACCAGGCAAACCAAGAGCGGGTAAATTTGGCCGGGTCGTTTTTATGAAATGCTTCGTGCATGAAACCCGTACCAGCATGTGTTTTCTGTAAGGTTTCTATACACCATTTAATTTCTTTATCATCTGTTGAGGTTAAAGCCCTCATCGTAATACTCATTGGCCAAATCATATCTTGTCCAACGTGTGGCCCACCAATACCTTCAGCGGCTGTGCCTTTAAAGAAGTAGGGATTATCAAGTGAGAGCGCAAACTTTCTGGTGTTTTGATAAATCGGATCATCAAGTTTAACAGCACCCAAATAAGGCAAACTTAATAAACTCGGTACATTAGAATCATCCATTAAATAAGTGCTTCCAAAACCATCAACCTCAAAGGCATAGATTTTTCCATATTTAGGATGATTTACAATAGCATGTTTTTGAATTGCTGCACTTACTTCATCAGCAAGATTTAATAAACTGCTCTCTAATTTGGCATCGCTTTGCAAAGCTTTTATCATTTCTGCAGCCTGCTTTAAACTGGTTACCGCAAAGAAGTTTGATGGTATTAAAAACGGAAATATTGTTGCATCATCGCTTGGGCGAAAAGCCGAACAAATTAAACCCACAGGATTAACAGGAAAACCATAACCTGCCATTGGCAACGAATCAGTTGGATGTTGCGTATTACGCTGAAAATGATAAGGACCATTGTTAGTTTTACGCTGTTGTTCTTTAAAAGTTTTTAGAGTTGTTTCAATTCCTTTTTTCCAGTTAGTATCGAAAGGCGCCTTATCGCCGGTTTTTTTCCAGTAAAAGTAGGCCAAACGAATTGGGTAACACAACGAATCAATTTCCCATTTACGCTCATGTACACCGGCTTGCATATCTGTACGGTCTGTTTTCCATTCCCCTACTTTTGTTGCATCACCATAAAAGGCATTTGCATAAGGATCTTTTAGAACGCATTGCGTTTGGTGGCTAATAACCCCTGAAATTAGCTTTTTTAAAGGCTCATCTTCATTTACAAATTGTAAATATGGCCAAACCTGGGCAGAACTATCACGCAACCACATGGCATCAATATCTCCAGTAATTACATAAGTATCTGGTTTGCCATTTTTATCTGAATAATAAACTGTAGTATCTAAAGTATTAGGAAAGCAATTTTCGAAAAGCCAGTTCAATTCAGGGTTTTTAACTTTGCTTTGAAATGTTTTAATTGCATTGTCTACTGCTTTACTTTTGAAATGTCTTTTACCTTCAGCAACTCTAACTATTGGAAATTCTGGAGCTAATGCTGTAGCAAAAGAAAATTTCGAAGCCACAACACCTGCACCCAATAAGCTCGTGTTTTGAATAAAAGTTCGTCTTTTCATAATTATATTATCGTGTATTTATTTCAGGTTTTTTATATACAATGGTAGATAAATGCCGCTATATGCTTAAGTGCATTGATTAACTTATTTAATAATCCGGTTAGAACTAAAACAAATATATATTAAAATTTTCTGAAGTTCAAAATCAAAAAAGGCAATTGAGGTATTACTAAATCGATTTTGCTATACGTACCAAAGATATTACAAGCATATACTAAAAGCAGTGGTTTTAGTGACTTGAATGGGTACCTTGATGAAAGGAAACTAATAATCTGATTTTGCTAAAGGTTGGTTTGTCTCTGCCAAACCATCAGAAGCTAAAAGAAAAAGCCAATCGTGATTTATTTCTGTAAAACCAGAACTGTTAGAAATTTCTGCCCGGAAACTATGATTGAAACTGTAGGTATGTCTATCAATAAGTTTAATCGCTCTTTCTAAACAATCGCAATTATTTTTTATAGATTGAATAAAATCGGCAAATAAGCTTGCATAATTATTATGCAGATCCAATAGAATTTTTGAAGGCTCAAATGTGGCGTTTAAAGGTAACCACTCTGGTTTTATACCTTGGGTAACATAAAAGGCCAAAGCTTCATAGTCGTTCATAAAGTCTTCTAAATCACTGTCGGCTATATTTTGATTGAATTTTTTATTATTAATGCAATCGCTTTGAAGAAATGGATCTTCAGTTTGATTATCAGGCAAGATATTGGTCAATCTATCTGCCTTTGTTCTGATGGATGAAAATAAGATCATAAGATGCTTTATTAGATTAATAAATTTTAGGTTGAGAATTATTGAATGCAGATTGCTTAACTGGGCTTAAGGATGCGTATAATCTGAAATCAGGAATATCTATAAATTTTGAAGATATCTTTTTATTAATTATTCCGTCTTGATAAGAAAATCCTTGTGTAGATATGGATATAAGTGTATCCTGAGATATTAGATTGCTAATCTCTTCGATGTAAACTCCTGGAGTTTGAAATAGGTTAGGCATTTTGAAATTCTTTTATAAAAACCAGCTTCATTTGCAAATTTTGCCTGCAACTTCAACCAGCTTTTAATTAGGGATAATTAATGGCTTACATAAACCTAAATATTTATTCTTAAGCATTATCAACATTTTTTATGAATTTTATCAACATCATAATGTTATCGAAAATTTATATTGAGCTTAATCAAGCCATATTTTGCATTTTAATATTAGTAATAAGTCAAGGTTATTAACATTTCTAAATTCACTCCTTTTAGGAATATATTCTTAGTTTACCTGTTTTTAATTTTTATCTGATTTTTTTCAAAAGATTTTTTCTAACAATTATTCAATTACTGCGTATATTTAATTCTACAATTACTATTCTAACCAAACTTTTAATCAATTTCATCCCGAAATCATGAATGCTGAACAAAAGCTTTTATCAAAACGAATTGTTTCTATTGATATTCTGAGAGGACTTGTAATGATTATCATGGCACTCGATCATACAAGAGATTTTTTTCACATTCAAGCCATGACGGGCGACCCCTTAAATCCTGATACCACAACGCCATTTTTATTTTTTACCAGATGGATTACTCATTTTTGTGCGCCAACGTTTGTTTTCTTATCTGGGCTATCTGCATATCTTTCTGCTCAAAATAAAACGCCATCGCAATCGAGCGCTTTTCTATTTAAAAGGGGCTTATGGTTAATTTTTATTGAGGTTGCAATCGTTACGCTTGGCTTAACATTTAATCCTACATATAATTTTGTTATTTTACAGGTAATCTGGGCTATTGGCTGGAGCATGATTTTTCTGGCTATTTTTAGTCGGATTTCCTACAAATTCGTGCTGGTATTTGGCTTACTTTTAGTTTTAGGCCATAATATTTTCAATCTCTTTCCAGCACCGAATGATGAAAACCTCAACCTTGTTTTAAAAATATTTTTTACGGCTTTTGGTACTGTTGTACCCATCGGTAATAACCATTTTATTGGGGTTTTCTATGCTATCCTACCTTGGACCGGTGTAATGTTTCTCGGCTACGCCACAGGAAAATGGTTTAATAAAGATTTTAATCCAGTTAAGAGAAACAGAAATCTGCTCAACTTTGGGGCACTGGCTTTGGTCATTTTCGTGGGCTTACGTTTATTGAGTGTTTACGGCGACCCGGCTCCACGCAAAGAATATCACGATTTAGTTAAAAACTTATTGTCGTTTTTTAATGTCAGCAAGTATCCGCCATCACTTCAGTTTACTGGGATGACTATTGGTGTTGCCTTGCTTCTTTTGGCAATTACAGAAGGTGCTGTTAATAAGCTAAGCAAAGTGCTTTCCGTATATGGTTCCGTTCCATTTTTTTATTACATTTTGCACTTTTACCTATTGCACACCATTCTGGTGGCTTTATTTTTTTTAGAGGGAAACACATCCGCTCAGATAATCCAGATGCCATTTTTCTTTCGACCGGTTGCTTTTGGCTATAATTTATGGATAGTTTATGCAATATGGATTTTTGTGGTTGCATCGCTTTATTATCCATGTAAATGGTTTAAAAAGTATAAACAAACACACAGCAATTGGTGGTTAAGGTATTTATAGAAACAAAAAAACCGCTGGTTATTATGCCAGCGGTAAGCAAATCTAATAGGATGTGTTATTTCTTCGGCTTGGGCGACATGTAAAATGTTAATTTACCACCATTTGTAATGTCGCTATGTTTAATTTGGTAATTGGTAATTTCTTTACCATTTAACATAACCTTTTGCACGTAAACATTTTTAGGACTTTGTTTTATTGCTTCAACTGTAAAAGTTTTACCATTCTCGAGATTTAAAACCGCATTATTCACAGCCGGACTGCCTAATGAGTAAACATCAGAACCTGGAGAAACGGGGTAAAATCCTAACGACGAAAACATATACCAGGCACTCATTTGCCCGCAGTCATCATTTCCACCTAAACCATCTGCAGTAGGTTTATATTGCATATTTAAAATATGGCGAACCTGAGCCTGGGTTTTCCAAGGCTGACCAGCCCAATTGTAAAAATAAGCGATGTGATGCGCAGGCTCGTTACCATGTACATAACCACCAATTATTCCTTCGCGGGTAATATCCTCAGTATGCGCAAAA
The DNA here is from genome assembly GCF_920984665.1 of Pedobacter sp. Leaf170. Taxonomy (GTDB): domain Bacteria; phylum Bacteroidota; class Bacteroidia; order Sphingobacteriales; family Sphingobacteriaceae; genus Pedobacter. Next base: position 111,099 of record NZ_CAKLBP010000007.1, on the reverse strand, counting down.
AATTCATCTGGTAAATGCATGGTAAATAATGTATCTAAACGCGAGGCAAATTTCGCTTTACCACCCATCACTTCCATAAGCGCAGCCGGGTCATGCGGAACAAAGAAACTGTAATTCCAGCTATTTCCTTCTATAAAACCCTGCCCTTCAGTATCTTTTGGATCGAATTCTTTTTTGAATGTTCCATCTGCCAATTTTGGTCGCATAAAGCCTGAGGCTGCATCCCAGTTATTCCTCCAGTTGTTAGAACGTTTAATAAAATCATCGTAAACATCCATTCTATTTAGCTTTTTAGCGAGTTGCGCAATAGCCCAATCATCATAAGAATATTCTAAATTATTGGAAACTGAAACGCCACTTTTATCCGCTGGAATAAATCCTTTGTCGATGTAATAACCAATTCCTTCATAATCGCGATGGTTGGCCGTTGCAATGCAAGCATCCAATGCTTTGTTCGCATCGCCATTGTAAGTTCCTTTAATAATCGCATCAGAAATTACAGAAACACTGTGGTAACCGCTCATGCACCAATTATCATTTGCATAATGCGACCAAATTGGCAACATGTGTAAACTGCTTTGGTCAAAATGTGCCATCATTGATTTTACCATATCATTACTTCTACCCGGTTGCATGATGTTAAAAAATGGATGAAGAGCTCTGTAAGTATCCCAAAGAGAAAATGTGGTATAATTTGTAAAGCCATCAGCTTTATGTATTCCTTGGTCCAAACCTTTATATTCTCCGTTTAAATCTGTATAAACCGTTGGATTTATAAATGAATGATATAGTGCCGTGTAGAAGTTTATTTTATTATCATTTGATGCATTTACCTGAATCTTGTTTAACTCTTTGTTCCAGGTACTTTGTGCCTGTTGCTTAACTTTATTAAAATCCCAACCGTAAATTTCGCCACGCATATTTTGTAAAGCATTTTCCTGGCTTACCGGAGATAAAGCGAACTTAATTTTAACTTTCTCTCCCTCTTCTGTATCAAAATCGAAAAACATTTTTAACTTTTTACCGGCAATTTCGGGGAAGTTTTTGTCTTGGTTAAATTTACCCCAGAAACCCCTGTAAGCTTGTTTTGCATCGTAACTCTTTCTGCCATAGCTTTTAAATGGTTTAGAAAAACTCATTGCAAAATAAACCGTTCTTGTTCTGGCCCATCCATTTGTTTGGCGATAACCTGTTACCAGAGTATCATTTACAACACGTACATAAGTCCAAACGGTTTTTTCATCATAGTTGTAAATTCCAGCCATCAAATCTAAAATAATGTGCGATTGATCTGATTTTGGGAAGGTATATTGATGCATACCAACACGGGTTGTAGCTGTTAATTCAGCTGTGATATTATCATCATCTAGCTTTACCTTATAATAACCAGCCTCAGCAACTTCATTTGCATGCGAATATGCAGAGCGATAACCTGATTTTGGATCACTTGCAGTACCAGGATTTAATTGCAATTTACCTTGAGTTGGCATGATTAAAAAATCGCCCAAATCTGAATGGCCTGTGCCACTAAAATGCGTGTGACTAAAACCTGTAATGGTTTTATCTTCGTATTTATAGCCAGCACAATACTTGTAAACATCACCATTATACTTTCCATTTACTTCGTAAGATAAAGTATCAGTTTCCGGACTAAGTTGTACAGCGCCAAATGGAACTGTAGCACCTGGATAAGTATGCCCCATTTTTGATGTACCAATTATCGGCTTAACATACTGCACCAAATTTTGCTGTGCAGAAACTGCAAAAGCAGAAAACAGCAAACAAGGCAGGATAATCTTTTTAATCATATCAGTTTTAAAATTTAAAGATTCTAAGGTATTAATTTATCTGTAATTGATAATGTAAAGTAAGTCTAAATCGATTAACTAACTAAAAAAATACAATGTTTTATATAAATATTTTGAAAAGCAGTTGTATTGCTTCTCGGTTGCTGTAGTCCCGCCAAATGCTGCCTGCCAACCGCAGGCAGGCAATCTTTTTGTTAAGGGTTCCAATTTATTAAAGTCAGTACCTCAAAAAGTATTTTCGCCATGTCGGGTTTAGTTTGCAGGCTCATAGCGCAATCGTCATTTCTAACGAAGCGGAGAAATCTTTTATAATAGGTTTTAAATAAGTTCAAAGATTTCTCTATTTCGCTGCGCTCCAATCGAAATGACGGCAGAGGTTGCGGATTTAGTTTGCCAGCTCATAGCGCAATCCTCATTTCTACCGAAGCGGAGAAATCTTTTAAAATAGGTTTAAATAAGTTCAAAGATTTCTCTATTTCGTTGTGCTCCAATCGAAATGACGGCAGAGGTTGCGGGTTTAGTTTGCCAGCTCATAGCGCAATCGTCATTTCTACCGAAGCGGAGAAATCTTTTAAAATAGGTTTTAAATAAGTTCAAAGATTTCTCTATTTCGCTGCGCTCCAATCGAAATGACGGCAGAGGTTGCGGGTTTAGTTTGAAGGCTCATAGCGCAATCGTCATTTCGACCGAAGCGGAGAAATCTTTTAAAATAGGTTTAAATTAAGTTCAAAGATTTCTCTATTTCGTTGTGCACCAATGAAATGAAGGAAAATTTTGTGGGTTTAATAGGCTTTCAGCTCATAGCGCAATCGTCATTTCGACCGAAGCGGAGAAATCTTTTAACTTAGGTTTAAATTAAGTTCAATGATTACTATATTTCGCTGCGCTCCAATCGAAATGACTACAGTTGTCATTGGTTTTAGTTTAAAGTTTTAAAACCAGATTTAAGCGGATACTGGCCTTGTGATTAAGACCTGCAGGCGCTTGCCTACCGCAGGTAGGTATGAGCAAAAAGCTGGACGAACATTAATTTATACACTGCTTTTGCTTTACAAATTCTATCAAACCATAAACTTAGGTTTTTACAAGTAACTGACTTGCTTTACTTAAATTGAGGGAAGAAAACCTTATTTTTGCATCCAATAATTTTAAGATGAGTAAACACGGTAGAATTCTGGTAGCCATGAGTGGCGGGGTTGATAGTTCGGTAGCTGCAGTTATGTTACATGAACAGGGTTACGAAGTTATCGGCCTTACGATGAAGACCTGGGATTATGCATCTTCTGGCGGCAGCAGTAAGGAAACTGGTTGTTGCTCGCTGGATAGTATTAATGATGCCCGCACATTGGCTGTAAATTATGGTTTTCCTCATTATATTTTGGATATTCGAGATGAATTTGGCGATTATGTTATCGATAATTTTGTCGATGAATATTTAGCAGGAAGAACGCCAAATCCTTGTGTTTTATGTAATACGCACATTAAATGGGAAGCTTTATTAAAACGTGCTAACAAATTAGATTGCGAATTTATTGCAACCGGACATTATGCCAACATCCGCCAACAAGACAGCGGACGTTATGTAATTTCGAAAGGTAAAGACGAAAATAAAGACCAATCTTACGTTTTGTGGGGTGTTTCTCAAGAAAATCTTTCTCGTACAAAATTCCCTTTGGGCAGTTTCGCAAAAGCGGATATAAGACAAATGGCTTTAGATATGGGGCAGGAAGAGCTTGCAAAAAAATCTGAAAGCTATGAAATCTGTTTCGTACCAGATAATGATTACAGAGCATTTTTACGCCATAAGGTTGAAGATTTAGAAGACCGTGTTGCAGGTGGAAATTTCATTCTAAGCAATGGAATGGTGGTTGGACAACATAAAGGTTATCCATTTTATACTATTGGCCAGCGTAAAGGTTTGGGTGTAGCTTTTGGCGAACCAATGTTTGTTACCCAAATACTACCAGAAAGTAATACCGTTGTTTTGGGCAGAGCCGAAGAATTAGAACGTAAGGAAGCGATGGTTAGAAACATCAACCTTGTAAAATATGCTAGTATTGAAGAACCTTTGAATGATGTAATTACAAAAATCAGATACAAAGACGCAGGTATGTTAAGTACAATTGTACAGGAAAAAGACAGAATGCGTGTGGTTTTTGATCATAATGTTTCTGCCATTGCACCTGGCCAATCAGCTGTATTCTATGAAGGTAATGATTTACTTGGCGGCGGATTTTTAGTTTAAAGATTAATTTTAAAATATAGTATAATCCCGATTGTGAAAACATTCGGGATTTTTTTTGTCCTAAAAGTTAACAATCAAAACAGTCCACACCTGAATATTCTTATTTGCTATATCAATTGATGTTTTTTCGTTACTTTGCCAACGAATCGTCCTTATATAATTTTTTAGCTTAAAAACTTTTAACAATTATTATATGGAAACATCAAAATTCTCAAAATTTACTGCCGAATTTCTTGGCGCTTTAGTATTGGTTTTAATGGGCTGCGGTAGTGCAGTAATTGCCGGAGCAAACGGAACAACCGGCGTTGGCTTATTAGGTATCTCTTTTGCTTTCGGCTTATCTGTAGTAGCAATGGCTTATGCAATTGGTCATATTTCTGGTTGCCATATCAATCCGGCAATATCTATAGGTATGGTTGTAGCTGGCAGAATGAAAGCAAGCGAAGCAGCATATTATGTTGTAGCGCAAATTTTAGGTGCAATTGCAGGCGCTGCTTTATTGCTTCTTATAGAAAGCAACCATCCGGGTTTCGAAATGAAACCATGGGCACTCGGTTCTAACGGTTGGGGTGCAGGTTATTTGGGTGAATATAATACCATGGCTGCATTTGTTGCCGAAGCCGTTTTTACATTTATCTTCTTATTGGTTATTTTCGGTGCAACATCTACAAAAAATATTAATGGTGGTTTTGCCGGTTTGGCAATCGGTTTAAGCCTTGTGCTTATTCATATCGTTGGCATCCAGATAACGGGCGTATCTGTAAATCCTGCCCGAAGCATTGGTCCTGCTGTGCTTGCAGGTGGTGTTGCACTAAGTCAGGTTTGGTTGTTTATCCTCGCTCCTATCACTGGAGCCATTTTAAGCGCTGTAGTTTGGAAAACTATTTTAGAGAAAAACTAGTTAAAAATGTAAAATGGATAATGGAAGATGTAAAAAACATCAAAAAATCTATATACATTCTCTATTCTGGTAATTCAGAAATCGAATATTGAGCACAAAATAAAAAGGGTAAAATGGAATTTCCATTTTACCCTTTTTAGCTATTATACTTCAGAAATTTATTCCATCTCTCATCCTACGTCATTATAGGTTTTTTACAATTGCCTCGTCCATAGGTTTTGTTTTTGAACGGAAACGATGAACCAACTCACCCTTTTCATTAATTAAAAACTTCTCAAAATTCCATTTAATATCACCTTGCTCTTCTGTATTGGTTTGCGTAGTTAAATATTTAAATAATGGCGTAATATCATCACCTTTTACACTGCTTTTTTCGGCAAGTAAAAAAGATACATTGTATTTACCTGTACAAAATTGTTTAATTTCTGCGTTAGAAGAAAATTCTTGTCCGCCGAAATTACCAGCCGGAAAACCAATTAAAACAACTTTTTTACCGTATTGCTTTTGAAGTTTTTCCAAATCTTCATATTGTGGCGTGTAACCACATTTAGAAGCGGTGTTAACAATTAAAATTTTCTTTCCTTTAAATTTAGAAAGTTTAATTTCTTTACCATCAATGGTTTTAAAACTGAAATCGTAAACATTTTTTGGTGGCGAAGGCATCAAAAAGTTCAGGAGGATTAAAATTGTGCTTATCATTTTATGTTTATTTTATATACGAATATAGTTACAAATAGTTTTTTGCTTTAGCTTTTTGTTATAAATCTATTTAGGATTACAAATTGTAGACAATTTTGCCGAATAATTGGCATTTAATGGCTCGTTGGTTTGCGCCAATCGCTGAGAACCTGTATTCGCCGGACAAGCAATATCGCCTGCTGCATCGTAAACTAATCTATTTCCATTGGCTACCAAATCTTTGGGCACATAAACCTGAACTTTAGTAATAGCATAACCTGAAGGAAAATAGCGAACATAATAACCATCGGGATGTTTAGTCCAGATTCCGCTTGGCACATCAGCACGCGGTGGAGCCATACCCGCAAGTATTGCATATTTTTCCATATCTGCATAGGTGTAGTTACCAGAAGAAACCAATTGACGGATATTATTTTCGGCTTCAAATACGGCTTTCAGACCTGATGGCAATTGGTCTTTAGCTTTTTCCATTACATCGAATGGTAAAATTCCTAATGCACCGCCCTCTAATTGAGTAAGTTGTTTTGGAGTTAATAATTTGATAGCGGTAACTTTAACTTGTCCGGCATAATCTGCAAATTTTGTTCTGGCGATGATGGTCCATAATAAAACCTGAATATCATGTTGTTCAACTTCAGGATGTTTTTCGGCACTTTTTAAAATGGATACCACTATTTCTTCTTTCTGACCTAAAACTGGTGCAAACATATATCCATCGCCCTTTGATGGTGCAAAAGTCCCAGCTTTAAGGCAATAACTTTTGTTAGTCATTTCATAAAATCCCTCACATAAAACAAAACCACCATCCGGATTTTTTGGCAATAAATATAAGGGCTGGAATTTTGCATTGGCATTGAAGCCGGGCATTTCTTCGCCTTCGCGATTAACATCTTCAAAATTTGTTGAAATGGCTTCTGGTTGCTTTAAAAACTTATCTACGCCGAGCGCTTTAGCACCTTGAGCTGTTCCAACTTTAAGTAATTTATCTTTTAATCCGCCAAATTGGGCATTAGCGGTTAGGTTAGCTGCTGAAAAAGCTAGCGTAAAGAGCATTATTTTTAAATTTTTCATTGATGATTAGATTTTGCAGGTATCACAAACTTAGAACTTTACAATTAATTCTGTGTAAATTTTAATGTGATTATTAAATATTTAAAATTTATTTGCCTCAAATTCATCTTTTTATAAAAAATACAGAATTTAATTTTGTGAATTAAAATATTATTCAGACATTTGAAACATTATTTGGCGAAAAGCTAAATAAAAGTCAATCTTTAATCAGATTGATTTATAAAGAAGTGGCGAGAGACTGGCTCGATGACCCACTGGCAACCCTCAGAAAGAGAAGGTGCCAATTCCTGACCGGATAACAAGGTGTTAACCGGAGATATAAATTATAACTGATGAAAACATTAAATCTTCAATCGCAAAGCGAGAAAATTACAAAGCTGAAAAAGTTAGAACTTTCTTCAATTTCATTGATGTGTTTTGATATGCAGGCGACTACGTGTATGTGCTGTTGCATACAGTAATCTAAAAATCTTCCATTCTTGTCTCTTTATCAAATTGGAAGGTCCCGAATAATCGGGATACGCAAATTTAAATTATCGTAGTTACCAATTTGTAATCAGACACCTAAGCATTTAAACATTCACTACATTAATTATTAAGAACATGTCAACCTCATATAAATTTGAAACTTTACAATTACACGCCGGACAAGAAATAGACCCAACTACGGGATCACGAGCTGTTCCGATTTACCAAACAACATCATACGGATTTAAAAACGCGGAACACGGCGCAAATTTATTTGCATTAAAGGAGTTTGGGAATATCTACACCCGTTTAATGAACCCAACAACTGATGTTTTTGAAAAAAGAATTGCAGCATTAGAAGGCGGAGTAGCAGCTTTGGCCGTTGCCTCAGGTCAGGCAGCTCAGTTTATCGCTTTGCATAATATTTTAGAGGCTGGAGATAGCATTGTTTCATCATCACATATATATGGTGGAACTTACAACCAGTTTAAAGTTTCATTTAAACGTTTAGGTATTCATGTTGATTTTGCAAATCCTGATGTTCCGGAAGAATTCGAGGAAAAAATCACAGAAAAAACTAAAGCCATATATCTTGAAACAATTGGTAATCCTGCATTTAGTGTTCCAGATTTTGAAAAAATTGCCGCTATCGCGAAAAAATATGACATTCCTTTAATTGTTGATAATACTTTTGGCGCTGGCGGATATTTGTTTAAACCCTTAGAGCATGGCGCCAACATTGTGGTAGAATCTGCAACAAAGTGGATTGGCGGCCATGGAACAAGCATCGGCGGGGTTATCATTGATGGCGGAAATTACAATTGGGGCAACGGTAAGTTCACACAATTTACAGAACCATCAGAGGGTTATCACGGTTTGGTTTTTAATGATGTTTTTGGTATCGGCGGTCCTTTCGGGAACATTCAATTCATCATCCGTGCACGTGTAGAAGGTTTACGAGATTTAGGTCCTGCCCTATCTCCCTTCAACTCATTCTTATTATTACAAGGTTTAGAAACCTTATCACTTCGTGTACAACGCCATGTAGATAATGCTTTAGAATTAGCAACCTGGCTGGAAAATCATCCTCTGGTTAAGGAAGTGCAATACCCGGGATTGGCAAGCAGCAAATACAATAATTTAGCTAAAAAATATTTAAGCAATGGTTTTGGTGGCGTGTTAACTTTCGAACTTAATGGTACAAAAGAAAACGCAACTCAGGTTATCGACAGCTTGAAGTTAGTATCGCACTTAGCTAATGTTGGCGATGCTAAAACATTGATAATTCAACCATCAGCTACAACGCACCAACAATTAAGCGAAACAGAACAATTAGCCGCTGGTGTAAAACCAAATGCATTAAGGGTTTCTGTTGGTATTGAGCATATTGATGATATTAAGGCAGATTTTGAGCAAGCTTTTGCAAGTATCGGCTCGGGAATTACAGAATAAATTTGCTAACATAAACACGTTTTTACTACGATTGAACAATTTATAATGAGTATTTCATCAACATATAATTACCCAAAACAATTTAAGTTAGAGAGTGGAAAGAAACTTCGCAATCTGCAAATTGCTTATCAAACTTATGGAAAACTTAACGCCAACAAGGATAATGTAATTTGGGTTTGCCATGCTTTAACAGCTAATGCCGATGTTTTTGAATGGTGGGAAGGTTTATTTGGGCAAAATGCTTTGTTTAACCCAAACGACCATTATATAATTTGTGCAAATGTTTTAGGTTCCAATTATGGAACTACAAATCCATTAAGCAAAAACCCGGTAACAGGTTTGCCTTATTATTTAGCATTCCCACAATTTACCATCAGAGATTTTGTTTCTGCGCATCAATTATTAGCTAATCATTTAGGTGTTAACCAGATTAAACTGCTTATTGGTGGCTCATTAGGCGGTCAGCAAGCGGTTGAGTGGGCCATCACTGAGCCAGCTAAAATAGAAAACCTGATTTTGGTGGCTACAAATGCGGTACACTCTCCATGGGGAATTGCTTTTAACGAAAGTCAACGTTTAGCGATAACAACCGACAGAACATTTTATGCAAATAAGCCTGATGGCGGCAGCAAGGGTTTAAAAACCGCCCGTAGCATTGCACTTCTAAGTTATAGAACTTATAATGCTTATGGCAGTACGCAGGTAGAAAGTGTAAATGATAAAACTGACAATTTCCGTGCATCTTCATATCAAAATTATCAAGGAGAGAAATTGATAAATCGCTTTAATGCATATAGTTATTATTATTTAACTAAAGCAATGGATAGCCATAATGTTGGCCGAAATAGAAAATCTATTGCCGAAGCATTGAAGGTAATTAAGGCAAATACATTAGTTATTGGAATTGAAAATGATTTCCTTTTTCCGGTGTCTGAACAAAAATATTTAGCCGATAACATCAAAGATGCCGAGTTTGTTGCGATTCATTCTGAATATGGACATGATGGTTTCTTAATTGAAACAAATGCTTTAACAAACATCATCGGAACTTTTATTAAGGAAAGCAGAGATAAAAAAATTTTCAAATTGCAACATACTGCTTAAGCTTAAAGCAAAAAGACTAAAGTTAAAGCTGAAATAATTAATCAGCCACGTAAACAGATATAAATAAAATAAGGGATTGCATTCTATATAAATCTGCAATTCTGTGGCAAAATATAATAAAATTTAATAGCAGGTGTTCAGGCTTCCAGTCTTGATACTTGATACTAAATACTTGATACTATAAACACCATGAGTAAAAATTTAAAAATAGCTTTATTTGGTTTCGGCGTTGTAGGCCAGGGTTTGTTGGATATTATCCAAAGCCAGAATCTCAACCTTGAAATTATAAAAATTGCTATAAAAGACCCGAGAAAAAAGCGTACGCTGAATAAAGATTTATTTACAACCGATAAAAATGAAATTCTGAATAACACAGAAATTAATACGATTGTAGAATTGATAAATGATGCAGATGCTGCTTATGATATTGTTACCACAGCATTAAAAAATGGCAAAAATGTAGTTTCGGCAAACAAAAAAATGATTGCTACGCATTTAAAAGAGCTGGTAGATTTGCAGCAAAAACATGGCACTTCATTACTTTATGAAGGCGCAGTATGCGGAAGTATCCCAATCATTAGAAACCTTGAAGAATATTATGACAACGAACTTTTCCATGCCTTAAGTGGAATTTTTAACGGTTCATCAAATTATATTTTATCAAAAATATTTAATGAAAACCAAAGCTATGGTGCAGCTTTAAAAGAGGCACAAGATTTAGGTTTTGCAGAAACCGACCCAATTTTAGATGTCGGCGGTTACGACCCAAAATATAAATTGGCAATTGCAACGGCTCACGCCTATGGTTTATTTGTCAATCCAGATGATATTTTAAATATTGGCATACAAAATCTTTCGCATTACGATATTAAATATGCCCGTGAGAAGAACTTTAAAATCAAGTTAGTACCAACCGCCAGAAAGGTTAATAAAAAAGATATTGTTACCTACGTTTTGCCCAAGCTTGTTGCTAAAGATGATTTCTTGTACAATGTTGAGAATGAATACAACGCAGTAACGGTTCAGGCCGCTTTCGCTGATAAACAATTTTTCTTTGGTAAAGGTGCGGGCGGACATCCAACCGGTGCGGCAGTGCTTTCGGATATTGCTGCTTTACGTTACGATTATCGCTACGAGTACAAAAAATATCATTCAGAAAACGGTGCTAAACACACAGAAGATATTTTGTTAGAAGTTTATTTGCGTTATGCAGATGAAGATTTAATCAGCTTATTGGAATTTGATAACATAAGTGAACGTTACTCGGCAAGCGAATATAAATATGTTATTGGTACGGTAAAGCTAAGTCACTTAATTAAAAACCGCGACTTGCTTCTGGATAAAAACGTATTCATTGCTTACACGGGTAGGCAAATTTACAAGCAAGAAAAGGTTGCAGATAATGTTTACGCTGAAGATTTAGCTGCGATTTAAGATTTTTTAAGGTTAATTTTTTTATTTGTTTTGTTGTTAAGCACAAAGGTCGGAGCGATTCCGACCTTTTGCGTTATTTCTTTGTTTTTATATATTTTTCTACGATTACTCTATCAATTCCCTCTTTTTCTACCTTTTCTATACCAGTTTGAATTAGCGTATCGCCATGTAAAGCCAGCTTAAAATCAAAGTGCTTACCTTCCCAATTTTTATTATTGTAATATTCCAGGTGCTCTATGTAGCTGTCGTTGCTCAATTTATAGCTACCACCTCCAGCGTCAAATCCTAATGTATCTTTTTTATTCAAGCTATGTTTTAAGAAAGCAAAATGCGTATCGTTAATGATTTTAATCATTTCAAAATCCATAGGATAATTACGCTGCTTGCCAGATTTATTATCGGTAATGGTGCCAGAAATTAACTTCCAGGTTCCTTGAATGTTAAGCTTGCTTTTGTCCATTTTATCAGCATCATCATTGCAAGAAAACATTAAAATTGATGTCATCAGAATTAAGAATTTAGATTTCATAATTTGTATTTTATTAACCCCTACTTGCCATATCAATTAATTTTTTAGCTAAATCCTTTCCTAAATAACCATCAATTATGGTATGTACAACATATAAAATCGGGGTCATTAAAATGGCTACAACAAATTTATAGGTGTAGTTAACTAAGCCTATGGCAGCAACCATTTCCCAACTATAATTGTATTGAGGATTTAAATAGAAAGCGATAAAAATTACCACGAAACTATCTATTAATTGAGAAACGAGTGTAGAACCTGTCGCCCTTAACCAAAGCGCTCTATCGCCGGTTATTCTTTTAATTCTGTGGAAAATAAGTACATCGGCAAGTTGGCCCACAATAAAAGCTACAATCGAACCTACAATAATCCACATTCCTTGACCAAAAATCCCGGCAAAAGCATTGTTCATATTCAAATCTTCGCCATTTATTTTTTGATGAACCCAAAAATCAGCTGCGCTTAAATGCATGGAACCCCAAACAACCAAAAATGCAAAAGCTATTAAAATCGATGTAAGGATTGACAAAAACCGAACCTGCTTTACCCCAAAATACTCATTGATAATATCGGTCATGATAAAAATAATTGGCCAGGTTAGCACCCCAGCCGACATTACAAAAGATAAGTTTGGCACACCAAAAAGGTTGATATCAAACTTTTTTAAACCTAAAGTTTCTTCAACACTAAATAATTTTACACCGATAAATTCTGATAAGATTGCATTTGCCACAAAAAAACATCCCAGAACGAGAAGTAAACGGCTTTCTTTAGTTTTAAAAGTCATAGCCTATAAATCTAAATATAAATCAAATCAGATTTACTTTTTAAACGTTATATTTTTGAAACGTTACTTTTTACAATCCATTAACCTTAATAATAGGATTAGCAATTTAATCTCCCAATCTTTGCGGCTCGGAAAAAACTAAATAAAATGGCTAAAAAACAGCACTTCTTTTTAATACTTATATTAGGTTCTTTAGCAGCTCTTGGCCCTTTTTCTATCGATATGTATTTGCCGGGTTTTGTTGATATCGCTCAAGATTTAAGAAGTACAGAATCAACAGTTGCACTTTCTCTTTCTAGTTTTTTTATAGGTATTTCTGCAGGTCAATTATTATACGGACCGCTTTTAGATAAATATGGACGTAAAAAACCCCTTTATTTTGGCCTGGCTTTATATATTCTTGCATCATTTTTATGTTTAGCCGTTACCGATGTTAATCAACTTATTGTTTTACGTTTTGTACAGGCAATAGGGAGTTGTGCTACAGCTGTAGCATCAGTTGCTATGGTTCGAGATTTGTTTACCGTTGAAGAAAGTCCAAAAGTTTTCGCTTCGCTGATGTTGGTTATTGCCGTTTCGCCAATGCTAGCACCAACTGCCGGCGGTTATTTAATTGCAGCTTTAGGCTGGAAATACGTTTTCGTTTTCTTAGGTATTATGGCAATGATAATTCTTTTAGCTACTATATTTAAGCTGCCGGAAAGTTACAAGCCAGACCCAAATTATTCTTTAAAACCAAAGCCAATCATCAATAGCTTTCTAAGCGTTTTAAGAGAGCCACAGTTTACAACCTACGCATTAATCAGTGCTATAACATTTTCTGGTTTATTTGCTTATGTATCTGCCTCCCCAACTGTGTTTATGAAAATTTATGACGTAAGCAAAACCGGTTACGGATGGATTTTCGCATTATTATCTGTAGCTTTTATTGGTTCGAGCCAATTAAACAGCTTCATTTTGAGATGGTTTAGCAGTAAAAAAATTGTTAACTACGCCTTATTAGCGCAATGTGCTTTCAGTTTAATATTTCTGGCTTTTGCCATTAACAACTGGCTTAATTTATATTCAACAATTGGTTTTATTGCCTTATTTCTTTCATGTTTAGGTTTCATAAATCCAAATGCAGCAGCCTTATCATTAGCGCCATTTACCAAAAATGCCGGCAGTGCCTCTGCTTTAATGGGTGCATTACAAATGGGTTTGGGCGCTTTAGCTTCGGTTTTAGTTAGTTTATTCAGCGAGCATTCTGTTGTGCCAATGCCATTGGTTATGACAGCTGCAGCTTTTGTTGCCTTAATTTGCCTTGTGCTTGGCAAAAGATTTATTAAAACCGAAATTGAAGCATCAGCAGATGCAAGCATAGTAGCGCATTAAGTTTTACTGCACCAGGGTTTAATAGGCATTATCTTTTAAAATGATTTGGAAATTAAAGCTCCCATTTCATAGTGGCTTTCCGTCCCGCCATCCGCTTTACTTCGTTGCACTCCGTGTTCGCTACTGTCGGGTTTGAAAACAAAAGGTTATTCGTTCTTTTGAAAATTTATTATCCAATTATCCATCTGCTTTGATCTCATTTTGTATTTACCTGTTTGCACTGCGCCAAAAACGTTAATAGGAATTATAGTGGCGCCACCTAAACCCGATTGCAAAGCGGGGCCAACCCAAAGCCATTTACTACTGCAAGTGCTTTCCAAAAAATATCCCGACTTGATATAACATTAAGCTGTCTATTCCTAAAGGTTTTTTTGCTATTTTCGCTTATACATGTTGAATATACAATCAAAACTTCCGGGTGTTAGTACAACCATTTTCTCGGTAATGTCTAAACTTGCGGCAGATTATAATGCAATTAATTTATCGCAGGGTTTTCCGGATTACCCTTGCGACCCAAAATTAACCCAGCTTGTTGAAAAGGCCATGAAAGATGGCTACAACCAATATGCACCCATGCCGGGCAACATTTTTTTAAAGGAAACCATTGCCGAAAAAGTAGAAAATTTATACAACGTAAAATATAATCCGGATACGGAAATAACTGTAACCGCCGGTGGCACGCAAGCCATTTTTACTGCGCTAACGGCTATTATTAATCCGGGCGATGAAGTTATAATTTTTGAGCCGGCTTACGATAGTTATGCACCAACCATTAAATTATTAGGTGGTATTGTAAAAACTTACGAGCTTGCCCCACCAAATTATGGAATTGACTGGGATATGGTTAAAAAGTTGTTTACGGCCAATACCAGGATGATAATTTTAAACTCGCCGCAAAATCCTACTGGGAGTATATTATCAGAGAATGATATGAACTCGCTTATAAAATTGGTTAATGATACCGATATTCTGATATTAAGCGATGAAGTTTACGAACATTTAATTTTCGACGAACAAAAGCATAAAAGTGTAATGCTTTTTCCTGAATTAAGGAAGCGAAGTTTCGTAGTAGCCTCATTTGGAAAGCTTTTACATGCCACCGGATGGAAACTTGGATATTGTTTAGCACCAGAAATACTAACCAAGGAATTTAGAAAGGTACACCAATTTAACGTTTTCAGCGTTAATAGCCCTATGCAGCAAGCTATTGCCCAATACATTAAAGAGCCAAATAATTACAACGGAATATCGGCTTTTTTTGAGAAAAAACGTGATTATTTCAGAAGCCTTTTAGCCGAAAGCCGTTTTGACTTATTGCCTTGCAATGGCTCATATTTTCAGTGTGCAAGTTATAGTAAAATCAGCGATGAAAAAGATACTGATTTCAGTATCAGACTGATAAAAGAGTTTGGAGTTGCCACCATCCCAGTTTCGGCATTCTACCAAAAAGCAACCGACTACAAAATAATCCGCTTTTGTTTTGCCAAAGAAAATTCAACTTTAGCATCGGCTGCAGAGAAATTAAAAAATGTTTAACATCCCTAAAAACTAAACATACATGGAAAAACCTATATACACTCAAATAGAAAACCTGAAAGTCACGATTTTTCAGGCATATCTATTTTGGGAAAACATAGAAAAAAATCTTTTAAATCTTGGATTGAGGTTATCATCGGGCGTTAGGGAAAAAACTGATTTAATTATACTTCCTGAAATGTTTAACAGCGGTTTCAGTATGAATTCTGAAGCCTTGGCTGAAGAAATGGGCGGTTTTACCATGCAATGGATGCAAAAAATTGCACATCAGTATAATTGCATCGTTACCGGAAGTTTAATTATAAAAGAAAACGGCAAATATTACAACCGTTTAATTTGGATGGAGCAAAATGGCGACCATAAATATTACGATAAACGCCATTTATTTGGAATGGGCGATGAAGATAAAAACTTTAGTGCCGGTAAAGATAAATTGATAGTAGAGTTAAAAGGCTGGAAAATTAGATTAGCCATTTGCTATGATTTACGTTTTCCTGTGTGGTTGCGAAATGTTAATGAAGAGTACGATATTTTACTATTAGTGGCAAGCTGGCCCGATAAACGTTCGTCGCATTGGCGGGCATTAATTCCGGCTCGTGCTATCGAAAATCAAAGTTACGTTATTGGCGTAAATCGGGTTGGGCATGATGGTAATCAGGTTTATCATGGCGGCCATTCGATGGTAATTGACCCTTATGGAAGCACGGTTTACTATAAACCGGAAGATGAAGATATGTATACTGTAACTATTAATTACGAAGAATTAGCGAAGATAAGGCGACAGTTTCCTTTCTTAAAAGATGCAGATAAATTTGAAATTGAAGATTAATGTTCAGGTAGAATAAATAAGTAACAATTTTCAATAAACAAAGTACAATAATCAATAATCAAATTACAAAGCTCAATAAACAAAGTACAAACATCAATAAACAAAGTATAATTTTCAATCTATAATAAAAATTTTCAATTTACAATAAAACCAAATCCTAAATCATTCAATCTTACATGTTTAACCGTCGCAAATTTATAAAAGCCTCTGCCCTTTCTGCAGGTTTATTAGCTGTTGATAAAAGTAGTATTGCAAACGCAATTCCAGTTCAAAAAAAGAATACTGCCGCTAATTTCCCAATCGTAATTTCTACCTGGGATTTTGGTATTGCAGCCAATGCTGATGCGTGGAAGGTTCTTTCAAAAGGTGGAAAAGCATTAGATGCAGTTGAACAAGGCGTTTGGGTACCAGAAGCTGACGAAAAAAATCAAACTGTTGGTTATGGTGGTTTGCCTGATAGAGATGGTAAAGTAACTTTGGATGCCTGTATTATGGATGAAAACGGAAATTGTGGTGCTGTTTTAGCTTTAGAGCATATTAAACACCCAATATCAGTGGCCCGTAAGGTGATGGAGAAAACACCTCATGTTATGCTTGCTGGCGAAGGTGCATTACAGTTTGCACTGGAGCAAGGTTTTAAAAAGGAAAATTTGCTTACGCCTGCTAGCGAAAAAGCATGGAAGGAATGGCTAAAAACATCCAAATACGAGCCTACGATGAATATTGAGAATAAGCTTTATGATAAAGCTGCTCCTCAAAAATTACCAGGAAATCAATATAACCACGATACCATTGGGATGTTGGCAATTGATGCGAAAGGAAACATTTCTGGTGCATGTACAACCAGTGGAATGGCTTATAAACTTCGCG
Organism: Pedobacter sp. Leaf170; assembly: GCF_920984665.1. Classification (GTDB taxonomy): domain Bacteria; phylum Bacteroidota; class Bacteroidia; order Sphingobacteriales; family Sphingobacteriaceae; genus Pedobacter. The sequence continues at coordinate 93,995 of NZ_CAKLBP010000007.1, read as the reverse complement.
GAAGAATAGGCGACAGTCCGTTAATTGGTGCAGGTTTATTTGTAGATAATGAAGTTGGTGGCGCAACTTCTACAGGCGTTGGTGAAGAAGTGGTGCGCAACGTTGGTTCGTTTTTGGTGGTGGAATTGATGCGTCAAGGTTATTCGCCAGAAGCAGCATGTAAAGAGGCCGTAATGCGCATTATTAAAAAGAAACCCGAAACTGCTAAAAATATTCAGGTTGGCTTTTTAGCCATTAATAAGAAAGGCGAATACGGAGCTTATGCAATTCAGCAAGGTTTTAGTTACGCAGTTTGCAATGCAGAAAAACAAGATCTATTAATTAAAGGAAAAAGTTATTACTAATTACAGATATCATCCCTCATTAATCTTTAAATAAATAAAACATGGGATTATTATCTAAAATTTTTGGCAAAAAAAATGTAGAAGAACGCAAAGGTGAGCCTGATATGGTCTATGTTCCTAACGAAGATGAACGTATGAACTGGGCTATTGAAAAAGCTAAACTAACCCTTTGGTATTTTGAAGAAAGCCTTGCAAACCCTCAAGCTCATCATGCTTATTTTTCTGTAAAAGTTCATATAATTGATGGAGAAAATGGAGAACACATTTGGTTAACCGAACCCCATTTTGATGCTGAAGGCAACCTTTATGGAACAGTAGGAAATGAACCGGTAAATGTTAACACAGTAAAACTGAATCAAAAGATTGGCATTGACCGCAATTTGATTTCTGACTGGATGACAATTGAAAACGGTAAATTAATTGGAGGGTATACCATAAGAGCCATTAGAGATGGTGTTCCTGAAAATGAAAGGGCAGCATTCGATAATAGCATTGGCTTGTATATTGATGAAGGCGTTGATTATTTTAAGGCCAATCTTGATACACCCGAAGGCGCCATATTAGCCCTTGAAAATGCTTACAATGATAAAAACTTAGATGCAGCAATTGCCTGTAAAAATTTTTATGAAGAAGCCAAAATGATGCTTTCCGCACTTAACACCAATGCAGATGAAGAAATGATTGCCAAAACTGCAGAAGTTTTAGAGGTTTCATTTATTAAAAATATTGAGGAACAAGGTTTTCCGAATTTTTCAGGCTTACAAAATGCCTTCGAAAGGGAAATGATTGATGAGAATCACTGCATTATAACAGAAATATGCTGGTTTCCTGATGGTGGAAAATCAATTCAAAAATTAAATACTTTTAAATCTGATATTGGCTGGAAAGTTTTAGGGCTTATAAATGAACAATAATGAGTAAAGTTTTAGAAGTTTGCGCAAATGGTTATGAATCTGCGTTAGCAGCACAAAATGGTGGTGCCAAACGTGTTGAGTTTTGTGATAATCTAGCTGAAGGCGGAACCACACCAAGCCATAGCCAAATTGCATTGGCCAAGAAAAATTTATCTATCGAAATTTGGCCAATTATCCGTCCGAGAGGAGGCGATTTTCTATACTCTGAGCTCGAATTTGCGCTAATACAGGAAGACATAAAGCACTTTAAATCACTAAATTGTGATGGTATAGTTACAGGAATTCTTTTAGCAGATGGAAGCATAGATTTAGCACGTATGAAAGCGATAATTCAATTAGCTTCGCCAATGAAAGTTGCGTTCCACCGTGCTTTTGATATGACCAATAACATGGAAAAAGCCTTGGAAGATTTAATCGATTTAGGCATCATTCGTGTGCTTTCTTCAGGAGGCGCATCTACTGCTATAAACGGTATAAAAACATTAACCAAGCTTGTAAAACAAGCCAATGGCAGAATTGCTATAATGCCTGGAGCAGGTATAAACAAAAACAACTTAAAAACTTTAATAACAGAAACTGGAGCGAATGATTTTCATGCATCAGCAAAGGCTTATGTTAACAGCAAAATGATATACAGAAACGCTGAAACCAAAATGGGAAGTATCGAAGATGAATATCAATATGAGCTAACATCAGAAGATACTGTTAAAGAATTAGTTGAAATTTTGAATAATTATCCTTACCCCTATAAAGAATACTGCCAAAACCTTAAAAATACATAAATAATTTTAATTGATTAATTTTCAGATAATTAGTAAATTTACGCAACTAAGCATCCAAATAAATTAATCATGAAAAACTCATCAATCTTAATTGGTGTTATACCGCTATTAATGGCCTGCCAATATAGTGGAAAGAATTTAAAAGACGTTTTTTCATCAGATACCATCCAAAGCCCTTACAAAATTCAGGAATTTAAAAATTGGAAACTTGGAACAGATAGTACCAATTCTTTTAAAATGTTAAGACTGCTTAAAGGATTTGAAAAGTTAGATACCGCAATGATGAGCGCCGAAATGGCGGATACAGTAATTTTCTTTTTAGATGGCTATAGATTTAATGGCAGCAGGAGCCGATTGCTACAGCAAATGGAGAACGAATTTAATAGAATGAATACATTTAAAATTACTGTTTACGAGGTGATACCGTTGGTTAATGATAGTGAAGAATCTGTAAATCTCTGGTATGAACAAATCAACATCACAAAAGAAGGTAAAATTGATACCGTTTATCTGTACAATAAAGTTAAATTCAAAAAAGGCAAAATAGTAGAATTAATAGAGTACATACAGCACCCGGTTCCGGTGATTAATTAGCCAATTATTAGGATTTATGTGCCGGTATATCTGGTACGTAACTTAATCCCGGGGTTAACCAATGCAATAATATAACCCTTGAGTAACGGTAATTTATTGGTGAAAGTAAAAAAACCCCTACTAAAATCAGTGCTACGTAATACCACAAATTTTCGTAGATAAGCGGCAAACCTAATACGTATGAGGCTACACCAATGGTTATAATTTCGGCAACATTCATTGCATAACTTACAAACATGGCTACATAAAAAAAGCCAGGCTCTCGCTCAAATTTTAAATTACAGTATGGGCAATTGATATTTGTTTTTTGAAGTTTAAACGCATAAGCATTGCCTGTAAAAATATCACCCTTTCTACATCGGGGGCATTTGCACTTCAATACCGCCTGAAATTTTGTTAGCTCAGCCATAGTTTATTTAATTACTTACAAAAGTAGGCTCAAATACAATAAAAAAATATGACCTAAATCATATATCATACATTTTTTTTTAAGCCTTGTAGATTTTTCCCTTTTTTATGATGATGAAATTCCTGGCAGCCAAACTTTTAACCTCTCTAATAACTGTTTCTACCCTTAAGCCTGTTAGATCTGCTAAATCCTGCCTGGTAACACCCAAACTCTGGCTTTTATCAGCATTGCTAAATAAATAGTTTATCATTGTTAATAACCGATGTTCAGCCTTTTCGTTTGCAAGTTCCTCTAACATCATGGATTTATAAAACAATCTGTTACTCAAAACTTTAATTAAACTCATACTGTAATCTGCATCGGTTTTTATCAAGTTAAAAAAATTTTCCTTACTTACAATTATAATTTCAGAAGCTTTACTCACTATTGTAAAGGCTAAATATGGTTTATCAACTAACAACGCTGGTTCTCCAAAATACTGTCCGGATTGAAAGATACCTTGAATAAATTCCTTGCCATCTTCATTAACCGTTACCATCCGTACCTCGCCGGTTTTCACAAAGAAAACGTTTTTAGGCTGTGTTCCCGGTTCGTAAATTATAGCATCTTTAGCATATTTTCGAACCGGGCAACCCATATCTATTAGCTTCTGTCTATCCATTAACAGACTATCCTTTAAGCGTTTCTTTCATCAATCTGGTATAAAACTCTTTTAAGCTTATACCCATAGCCGCAACTTGCTGAGGAATAAAACTAGTTGCCGTTTGACCTGGAATGGTGTTGATTTCAATAAAGTAAAAATTACCGGTTTCGTGTTCTAAAAAATAATCTATCCTAACCACTCCCCTACAGTTTAACTTTTTGTACACATCAGTTACAATACGATTTACCCGAATTACTTCTTCTTCACTCATATTGCCTGGTGTAATTTCTTCAGTAGCGCCTGGAGTATATTTGGCTTCAAAATCAAAAAATTCATTTGCCGGAATAACCTCTGTGGTTGGCAAAACTACAATCTCGCCTTCGGCACCAAAAACACCGATAGAAAACTCTCTGCCACTTACAAATTCTTCTATTAAAACTTGTGTATCTTCTTTAAAAGCTTTTTCTATAGCAACATCCAAATCATCAGCATGTTTTACTTTGCTCATCCCGATGCTACTACCACCACTATTTGGCTTTACAAAATATGGCAGCTTCAAATCCTGCTTAATGTGATTCAGGTTATAATTTCCATTTCTAAATATTTGAACTGATTTTGCAATGTATAAAGCATCAATTCCATTAACAATAGCTTTGGTATAACCTTTATTCATGGTTATTGAAGAAGTTAAAGCATCACAAGTTGTATATGGAATGCCAAGCATATCGAAATAGCCTTGCAACTTTCCATCTTCACCAGGAGAACCATGAATGGCGATAAAAACACCATCAAATTTTATTTTTCTACCCTCTATAGTTAAGGAGAAATCATTTTTATCAATATCTATCTTTACTGAATCGGCGGGCTCATAAAACCAGCCTTTATCGTTAAGCATTATTTTATAAACATCATATAATTCAGCATCAATATTCTGAGCAATTGTAGCTGCACTTTTAACTGAAACAACCCATTCGCCTGTGGTTCCGCCTGTTAGTAAGGCTATAGTTTTTTTCATTGTAGATTCTTTTATAATTAGAAATTGATGTAAATATATCCTCAAAAATATAAATATCTTTGTGCAAAATTAACTTTGATTAAGAGAAATAATAGAGTTGGTAAGCTTATTGCTTAAAGGCATGCAATACAACAAACCAATAATTAAAATTTGCCTACATTTGAGTTTAATCGCTTTAACAAAGAATTCATAATTGATGTCTAAATTTATAGAATATTTAAAAACACAATCCTTCAGAAAAACCCTTATTGCAGCTGTTTTAACAGTATTTGTATTGCTTCTGGTTGCATTTTTTAGTTTAAGGTTTTACACTAAACATGGTCAAGGGCTTAATGTACCATTAGTAAAAGGCTTATCTTTTGCTGATGCTGTAGTTAAGCTTGAAGAGGCTGGTTTAAAGTACGAGGTAGATTCGGTTTACATTATGGATAAACCTGCAGGCATTGTGATTGACCAGGATCCTGATGCAAATACCTTTGTTAAAGATAACCGCACTATTTACCTAACCATTAATACAGCCAATACGCCAAATACTAAATTCCCCGATATTGCTTTTAAAACACTTAGAGAAGCACAGGCAATTATTGAGAGTTCTCGTTTAAAACTTGGCGATACAACTTATAAACCAGATGTTAGTCGTGATGTAGTCTTAGAAGCAACTTTTGGCGGACAAGCCATTCAGGCAGGGCAAACCATCCCGGTAGGTTCAAGGATTGATTTAGTGCTCGGTGATGGTAGAGGAAACGAGGAAGTTGATATACCTCAATTAACCGGTTTAACGATAGATGAAGCTAAATTTTCGCTTAAAGGTTCTGCTTTAGTTCTGGGGAACATCATCTACGAAGGTACGATTACGGATAGTGCAAATGCAGTAATCACCAAACAAGATCCATCGCCTTTAGATTCGTTAACCAAAGTAGCGATTGGCACAAGAATAAACATCACATTATCTAATAAACAATTATAATCTTTTACGCATTACACAAATGAGCGAGATTGAAAAAAAGAGCCCAACAACAGGTAAAAAAATTGCTTTGACCGTACTGGTTTTGGCCATATTAATTGGCGGATACTTTGCGTTGAATATTTATAAGTTATACTTTGCACCAAACGTTACCGAAAATCAAAAATATCTTTACATCAAAACAAACTCTAGTTATGATGATTTAATCAACAATTTAAAAACTAAAGATATTCTAAAAAGCACTTCATCATTTGCAAGTGCTGCAGGTAAAATGAATCTTGCTACAAGTGTTAAGCCCGGTCGTTATCGTCTAAAAAAGGGAATGACAAACCGTACTTTAATTAACATGATAAAAGCCGGCAACCAGGAACCTGTAAAACTTAAATTTCAAAACATCCGTAAAAAAGAAAATTTTGCAGCTTATTTAGCAAGTAATTTAGAAGCCGATTCTTTAAGTTTTATCAGCTTGATGGACTCTACTAATTTTATTAGTAAATATGGTTTTAATCAAGATAATGTATATACGATGTTTATTCCAAACACCTACGAAATGTATTGGAATGTATCGCCGGTAGAATTTTTTGAGCGAATGCACAAGGAATATGAAAAATTCTGGACTGCAGATCGTAAGCAAAAAGCGGCTAGCTTAAACTTAACAACTGCTCAGGTTTACACTTTGGCATCAATAGTTGATGCGGAAGCGCTTTACGATAAGGAAATGCCGATTATTGCGGGTTTATATTTAAATCGCTTAAACAAAGGCATACTATTACAAGCAGACCCAACGGTAATTTTTGCCAATGATGATTTTACTGTAAAGCGAGTAACCAATAAATTGTTGCAGGTTCAATCGTTATACAATACTTATAAATATGCTGGCTTACCTCCGGGACCGATTATGATGCCAAGCATAAATGCAATTGATGCAGTTTTAAACTACAATAAGAACAATTACATTTATATGTGTGCCAAAGAAGATTTTTCCGGCTACCACAATTTTGCAGAAACCAAAGCAGAGCACGAAATCAATGCAAAGAAATATCGTGATGCATTAAATAAAAGAAACATCTTTAAATAATGTTTGTACACGAAACTAAGGTTAAAGTTCGCTATGCGGAAACTGACCAAATGGGTGTAGTTCATCACGGAAATTACGCTTTGTATTATGAAATAGCCAGAACTGAATGCTTTGAAGCTTGCTCGGGAATAACATACGAATCAATGGAAGCAGATGGTGTGATGTTGCCACTTTTAGAATTGCAATCAAAATTCTTGAAACCGGCCCTTTATAATCAGGTTTTAACAGTTAAATCAATTGTAAAAGAACTGCCTACCGTAAGGCTTAATGTAGAGTACGAGATTTATAACGAAAAGGAAGAATTAATTAATATCGGTAAAACGGTATTGGTTTTTGTAGATAAAACAACACGCAGGCCATGTCATCCACCAAAGAAATTTATGGATGGAGTTAAACCTCATTTTGTATAATTAATTAATGGAATGGTTACATAGGCAATTATTAAATTTCAGGTTTTACTCTAACTTTATTGAGTGGACTAAATCCTGCGTATTGCCTGGTTTCAGCCCATTGCCCCTTTTTACTGTAGCAACCTTCTTTTTCAGAGAAATTAAGAAAGAATCGTTGGTTAATAAATCATCATCATTGGCTTATAGCTTTATGCTGGCCATTTTCCCAAGTATTATATTTCTATTTACTTTAATTCCTTTTATACCAATTTCAGGTTTTCAAGAAAAGCTTTTAAGTTTAATAGAATTGATTCTCCCTCACAATGCGTTTGAAGCATTCGAAACAACGTTAAAAGATATCATCAACAACCAAAACAGAGGTTTATTATCCTTCGGATTTCTGTCGGCAATCTTTTTTGCTACAAACGGCGTTCAAAATCTAATGAAAGCTTTTAACAAAGCTTCGCTGGTAATAGAAACCAGAAGCTGGTTAAAGCAACGCCTTATTGCATTAATCCTTACTATGATAATTTTTTTCTCTATCATTATTTGCATCAGCGCAATGGCCATTGGCGAATTGCTTTTGAATTACATTAAAACAGAACTTCACATTAAAGATAGCTTAGCCGTTTATGCCATTCAGCTTACGCGATGGACATTATTAGCAGCGCTCTATTTTATCACAATCTCTATACTTTACCGATACGGACCATCACACGCAAAGAAATGGAAACTATTTAGTGCAGGCTCCTGGTTGGCCACTATTTTAGCTTTTTTAACCATCTGGGGATTTTCCTTTTACATCAACAATTTCGGTTCATACAATAAAGTTTATGGTTCTATCGGAACCTTAATCGTTATAATGATTTGGCTTTATCTAAACTCCCTGATTTTATTAATAGGCTTTGAGCTTAATGCAAGTATCGATGTGAGTAAAAAAAGTGTGAAAATTATTCGCCCCACCTTTAATCTATTCAAAGAAAGCGACCATATTGAAGGAAATATTTCTAAAAAATAATTTTTTTCTTCCTCTGTGTTAAGCAATTATCAATTTTATATAAAAAAAAGCACATCATAGTTTGCAGATTTGAGCAGAGTTTGTACTTTTGCCTCCGGAAAGCTGGCAGAGTGGTCGAATGCGGCAGTCTTGAAAACTGTTGACTGTCATAGGTCCGGGGGTTCGAATCCCTCGCTTTCCGCTCAAAAAGCTAAAAAATCCTGAATCGAAAGATATCAGGATTTTTTGTTTTAGCAGGATTTTGATTTTTAAAAAAAAGCGAACCGAAGGTAAAAGCTACATTAGAATTATTCTAAATAATTACAATTTACAAATCGCAATTTAAATTTTTCCAACTATCTTGCGGGCTGTTGGTTTATCTATAAAATAACTCTTCGTATGACTAAAAATATCTTCATTGCTTCTGCAGAACCATATACCGGCAAATCGGTAATCGCTTTCGGGATGATTAATATGTTGCTCGCCAAAACGCAAAAAGTTGGCTATTTTAAGCCAATTATTGCTCAGGATGATGTAAATGAAAAAGATAAACATGTGGAGGCAATGCTTGATTATTTTTCTCTGCCGGTTAAATATGAAGATGCCTTTGCTTTCACCAGGCAAGATATGCTACATGAACATCAAAATAGTGGAGATGTCATTAATACAATCATCAGCAAATACAAAAAATTAGAAGATAATTACGATTTTACTGTAATTGAGGGAAGCGATTTTTTGGGTGAAGGAATGGCTTTTGAGTTTGAATCAAATGCATTAATGGCTAAAAACCTCGGAGCCCCGGTATTAATTGTCGTTTCAGGTAAAAACAAAACCGCTAGTCAGCTTTTTAAATCGGCTATAAATATATACCGTAATTTCTTGCTAAGAGATGTACAGGTTTTGGGTGTTGTTGCAAACATGGTTAACCCAGAAGAAGCTGAACGGATTAAACAAGCACTCACTAATCAATTACCGCCCGAGTTATTAATTGCTGTAATTCCTATTGAAAGCGGCTTACAAAGTCCAACAATGAGAGAAATTACAGAAGCATTAGATGCTGAGGTTCTATTTGGAGCAGATTTGATGGATAACCAGGTAGATAATTTTGTAACTGGCGCTATGATGTTGCCCAATTTTTTAAGGCATATAAAGGATAATCTCTTAATTGTTACACCAGGCGACCGTGGCGATATTATTATCGGTTCATTGCAGGCTAATTTATCTGCCAACTACCCAAAGGTTGCAGGTATTGTATTAACTGCGGGCAGTTTGCCTGATGAGCCAATGATTAAGTTGATTGAAGGATTACAGACTATAATTCCGATTATTTCGGTTCAAAAAGGCACTTTTGAAACTACGACGGCAATCGGTTCTATTCATTCAAAAATCACGATTGATAATAAAAAGAAAATTTCACTCGCCATTGAACTATTTGAAAAATATGTTGATTTGAAAGCATTAGATGATAAAATCATCACTTTTAGTTACGAAGGCATAACACCACACATGTTTCAATACAATTTGGTGAAATGGGCAAAAGGCGAGAAAAAACACATTGTTTTGCCCGAAGGGAACGATGACAGGATATTAAAAGCTGTAGAAAAATTAATTACCCAGGATGTAGTTAACATTACATTGCTTGGCGACCCTTTGGAAATTGGAACTTCTATTAAAAGGTTGGGATTAAATCTTGATATCAATTCAATAAATATTCACAATCCGGCACAATCTCCGCAATACGATGATTATGTAGAAACCCTTTATGAACTACGCAAAAATAAAAACGTAAATATGGAAATGGCCCGGGATATGATGACCGATGTTTCTTATTTCGGTACCATGATGGTTTATAAAGGCGATGCAGATGGGATGGTTTCAGGAGCGGTTCATACTACGCAGCATACCATCAGGCCTGCCTTACAATTTGTGAAAACCAAACCAGGCGTATCTGTTGTTTCTTCCATATTTTTTATGTGCTTACCAGAGCGTGTTGCCATTTTTGGCGATTGCGCAGTAAATCCAAATCCGACTGCACAACAATTAGCCGAAATTGCAATTTCATCAGCAGAAAGCAGTTCAAAATTTGGTATAGAGCCAAGAATTGCCATGCTCTCCTACTCGTCTGGAAGTTCTGGCGAAGGCGAAGATGTGGAGCGTGTACGCGAAGCAACTGCAATTGTGAAAGCCAAACACCCGGAATTAAAAATTGAAGGCCCGATACAATATGATGCTGCCGTAGATCCTTTGGTTGGTCAGCAAAAATTACCAGGTTCTGAAGTTGCCGGACGAGCCAGCGTTTTAATTTTTCCCGATTTAAATACAGGAAATAACACTTACAAAGCTGTACAAAGAGAAACCGGTGCATTGGCAATTGGCCCAATGTTACAAGGGTTAAATAAACCAATTAACGATTTAAGCAGAGGTTGCACTGTTGATGATATTTTTAATACCGTAGTTATCACCGCAATTCAATGTCAGGATATAAAATAACCTATGAATATTTTAGTAATTAACTCAGGAAGTAGCTCAATCAAATATCAATTATTTAAAATGCCATCGCCGAAACCCGTTTGCAGTGGGTTGGTAGAGCGCATCGGTATTGAGGGTTCTTTTATAAAACATGTTGTTTTTCCTAATGGAGAAAAATTAACGATAGAAAAGGAAGGATTTATTTCCAATCATGGGGAGGGGTTAAAACAAGTTTTAAGTTTATTATCTGAAGGGCAAAATGCAGTAATTGCCAGTCCAAAAGATATTACAGCGGTTGGACACCGAGTAGTGCATGGAGGAGAACATTTTGCCGGTGCAACATTAATTGATAACGATGTAAAACACCAGATTAAGAAATTATTTTCTTTAGCCCCATTACACAATCCTGTTAATTATAAATGTATTGAAGTAGCAGAGCAAACCTTTAGTGCTGCAAAACAAATTGCGGTTTTTGATACAGCCTTTCATCAAACTATCCCACAAGATGCTTATCGCTATGCGATACCTGAAACTTACTACAAAGAACACGGGATAAGGGTTTATGGATTTCATGGTACAAGCCATAAATACGTTAGCGAACAGGCTATTAAATACCTTAACAAAGGTGAATCGAAAATAATTAGTGTGCATTTAGGCAATGGATGCAGCATCACTGCCATAAAAAATGGAAAATCAATAGATACAAGTATGGGTTTTGGTCCTTTAAGCGGGTTAATGATGGGAACTCGTTCGGGAGATATCGATCCATCAGTAATATTTCATTTAATGGAACATTCTGGTTACACGCTAGAGCAATTAAGTACATTGCTTAATAAACAATCAGGTTTGTTAGGCGTTGGCGGATCGAGTGATATGCGTGATATCAATAAATTAGCTGATGAGGGAAATGAATCTGCTCAGCTTGCGCTTGAAATTTATGCCTACAGGATTAAAAAATTTATTGGCGCTTATACTGCTGTTTTAAACGGTGTTGATGCATTAGTTTTTACCGCCGGAGTTGGAGAGAATGATGCTAAAATGAGGTATTCGGTATGCAAAAACTTAAGTTATTTAGGTATTAATCTAGATGATTCGAAGAACAGAGCATATAGTGGTCAATTATTAAATATAAGCGAAGAAAATTCAAATGTTAATATCTTGGTGATTCCAACCAATGAAGAGTATGAAATTGCTAATCAATGTTTTAATTTGCTAAACTAATCCCCACACTGTTTTTAAATGGAATTAATTTTTTATTTGATAAATAGTTAAAAAGGCAGAATTTATTATTTTTGGGCTTACCAACATTAGATTTATGAAACAATCAATATTAGCCCTCTTGCTTTTAATTACTTTTACTGCATGTAAAAAATCAATACCGCAACCAGATGTTATAAAACTTAACGTTTTTACTACAACAACATTAAATGCAACAACCAATCAACCTGAAATATTGTATTGGTATGTTCGATTTGTAGACAGTGGGGGTTTATATTATACAACATCTACTCAGCGATTAGCTGATTTTAAAGGTATAAAATTCACATATAGTGCAGAAACGCCTTCAGGATTAAAAACCGCCAATAGACTCGAAGATATTGTTGTGTTCATTAACAATTTAGAAGGCGATATTGTAAAAGATTTTAAATAAAAAAAAGCGGGTTTTGCTACATGCAAAACCCGCTTTCATTTATGATTTTCATTTAAGCTTTCGCTTCTTTTCCTTCTCTGGCCTTATTAATTTGAGTATTTATGCGTTCAAGTACATCATAAATATCAAATGGCTTACTAATATAATCATCAGCAAATGCATCAATTGCTTTTTGCTCGCTGTTATTTTGTGCAGACATTACTATAATTGGGATGTGCTTAGTAAAAATATCTGTTTTTAAATCTTCGCAGATTTCTGCTCCATTCCCATCAGGTAACATTACATCAAGCAAAAATAAATCCGGCATTGCATCCTGAATGTTCTTTTTTAACTCTGAAAATGATGATGAAAGTTGAAGTTCGAAACCCTCCTCTTTTAAAAGAATCTCGATTACATTTCTGATTTCCTGATCATCTTCTAAAATGTGTATGCGTTTTTTTGACATAGTTCAAATTATTGTTTGGTTTAAATATCGAAAATATACTATACGATAGTAACAGTAACACCTAAACCTTCTAAATGTTTTACAATTTGTTCAGAAATTCCTTTATCTGTTATAATGTGATCGATTTCCTCTAATCCACAAATTTTACCGAAGCCTCTCTTGCCAAATTTTGTAGAATCTGCAAGTACAATTGTTTTTTGCGAAACGTTAATCATTTTTCTGTTTAAATGCGCTTCCATGGCATTTGTAGTGGTTAAACCAAAGTCTAAATCTATACCATCAACACCTAAAAAAAGTTTATTGAAGTAAAAATCACCTAACACTTGTTCGGCATAACTACCCATTACAGATGATGAACTTTTTCTCAGCAAGCCACCCAATTGTATAACTTCAATACTGCTTTCTCTCATTAATTCTAAAGCCACATTTAATGCTGATGTTACCACGGTTAAATTGGTACCGGCCGGAATATTTTTAGCAAAATACAATACAGTGGTGCCTGATGCAATAACGATTGATTCATTCTCGCTAAGTAATTGAGCGGCAGCTAATCCTATTTTATTTTTTTCAGAAGATTGCAGCTTTTCCTTTTCATTTACTGGCCTGTCTACCGTATATGGGTTATTCATGGTTGCACCACCATGCGTTCTGAACAAAAGATTTTTATCTTCAAGGAGTTTTAAATCCTTTCTTATCGTAACAGAAGATACTTTCAGTTCCTTACACAAATCTACAACATTGATGTATTGATCTCTTTGTAAGCGACTTAAAATTAACTGGTGCCTCTCGGCTAAATTCATCATAACAGTTTGGTATGTTTTTCAAACGCCACAAATTAAGAATTTGAAAAGTCAATCGGATAAATAAAATAATAATTTTTTAACGTGAAGATTATATTATTTCGATTATGATTACGTATAATTGCGTATTGTTTCGTTTTATTACCTTTTGTTTTAAATGACTAGATTACATAATCCTATTATTGAAGAAAATGCCAATTGGGACATCATCATTATTGGTGGTGGTGCCACCGGTTTAGGAACAGCCTTAGATGCAACAACAAGAGGTTTAAAAACACTTTTGGTAGAGCAATCTGATTTTGCCAAAGGAACATCGAGCAGAAGCACCAAACTGGTTCATGGTGGCGTTCGTTATTTGGCACAAGGTGATATCGGTTTGGTAAAACATGCTCTGGAAGAAAGAGGATTATTACAAAAAAATGCGGCACACCTGGTTGGTAAGGAAGCTTTTATTATACCATGCTACAGTTGGTTTTCGATTATCAAATATTTAAGTGGTTTAACTATTTATGATTGGTTATCAGGAAAGTACAGCTTCGGAAAATCTGAATATTTATCGAAGCGTGAAACTTTAAGTTTGATGCCTGAAATTAAAGCGAAGGGCTTAAAAGGTGGAATAAAGTATTTTGATGGCAAGTTTGATGATGCAAGATTGGCCATAAATATTGCTCAAACAGCTATTGAAAACGGGGCTACTTTATTAAATTATACCAAGGTAATTTCCTTGCAAAAAAATGGGGAAAGCATTACCGGTATTGAAACAGAAGATACGCTTACCGGTAAAAGGAATAACTTTAAAGGAAAAGTTATTATAAATGCAACAGGTGTTTTTGTTGATGATATTCTGAAGATGAACAACCCTAACTCCAAAAATATGGTTAGGCCAAGTCAAGGTATTCATATCGTGCTTGATAAAAGCTTTTTAAATACAGACTCTGCATTGATGATTCCAAAAACATCAGACGGACGAGTGCTTTTTGCAGTGCCATGGCATAAGCATTTATTGGTTGGAACTACCGATACTCCAATAAATGAGCACAGTTTAGAACCAAAAGCATTACGAGTGGAAGTAGATTTTATATTAGCAACTGCAGCATCATACTTCAATCGTAAACCTTTGGAAAGTGATATCTTGAGTGTTTTCTCCGGATTACGCCCATTAGCAGCACCTTCTAATAACGATGGAAACAGCACAAAGGAAATCAGTCGCGATCATAAGTTATTAATCTCTGCGAAAGGATTGATAACCATCACAGGCGGCAAATGGACTACCTATCGCCGCATGGCAGAAGAAACGGTGAACTTAGCCATTATGCATGCTAATCTGAAATCAAATGATTGCAAAACCAGAACATTAAAAATTCATGGTTGCAACAATTTTAGTGATAATAATTTCCTCGATATTTATGGAACAGATAAGTCTGCCATTGAAGAATTGATGGCTAAAAATCCGGAATTAAGCGAAAAACTACATCCAGATTTTCCTTACAATAAAGCAGAAGTGGTTTGGGCAATAGAAAATGAAATGGCCGAAACTGTTGAAGATGTATTAAGTCGCCGTTTACGGGTTTTATTCATTGATGCCAAAGCAGCAATGGAAATGGCACCGAAAGTAGCATCAATTTTAGCAAAAGCGTTACAGGCAAATGCAGATTGGGAACATAACCAGATTGAAATTTTTAATAATTTGGCGCAAGGCTATATTTACAACAACGATAAAAAAGCACAATCGGTTTTAACCGAACAGTAACCTAACCTAATATTACATTATGAGCAAGTTTATCTTGTCTATCGACCAGGGAACCACCAGTTCGAGGGCAATTATTTTTAACCACGATGGCGAAATTGTTGCCATAGCACAAAAAGAATTCACACAAATTTATCCAAAGGCTGGTTGGGTAGAACATGATCCATTAGAGATTTGGTCAACCCAGCTTTCGGTTGTTGCAGAGGTAGTTGTAAAAGCTGGCTTAACGGTAAATGACATTAATTCAATTGGCATTACCAACCAACGTGAAACAACTGTTGTATGGGATAAAGAAACCGGAATTCCGGTATATAATGCTATTGTTTGGCAAGACAGAAGAACATCTGCATACTGCGATGAAATTAAAGCCCAGGGTTTATCAGAGAAAATTCAAGGAAAAACCGGGTTAATTATTGATGCATATTTCTCCGCAACAAAAGCTAAATGGATTTTGGAGAATGTTGATGGTGCAATGGAAAAAGCAAAGGCCGGCAAACTTGCTTTTGGAACGATTGATACTTGGTTAATCTGGAAACTTACAGCAGGAGATAAACATGTAACTGATGTTACCAATGCTTCCCGTACCATGTTATACAATATTCATACACTTTCGTGGGATAAAGAATTACTTCAGCTTTTCGGTATCCCAAAAGAAATGCTCCCGGAGGTAAAATCATCAAGTGAAGTTTATGGAGAAACCGCCGGAAAAATACTCGCTGCAAAAATACCTATTGCAGGAATTGCAGGCGACCAGCAATCAGCACTTTTCGGACAAATGTGTACAGAGGTTGGAATGGTTAAAAATACCTACGGTACAGGTTGTTTTATGCTGATGAATATTGGAACGGAGCCTAAAATATCTGCAAATAATTTGTTAACCACAATTGCCTGGAAAATAAAAGATGAGGTACATTATGCTTTAGAAGGCAGTATTTTTATTGGTGGTGCTGTTGTACAGTGGCTTCGGGATGAAATGGGTTTAATTTCAAAATCTGCCGATGTAGAAACATTGGCTAAAAAGGTTCCCGATACGCAAGGTGTGTATATTGTACCTGCTTTTGCAGGATTAGGTGCACCACACTGGGATCAACATGCCCGCGGAACCATTACAGGCTTAACCCGAGGAACAAATAAATCGCACATTGCCAGAGCAGCACTCGAAAGTATTGCCTACCAAACCATGGATGTTTTAAAAGCTATGGAAGCTGATGCAGGTGTAAATATTGCCGAGTTACGTGTTGATGGTGGTGCAACTGCCAACGACTTACTTATGCAGTTTCAGGCTGATTTGCTAAACAGCACAGTAGTAAGGCCTCAGGTAACTGAAGTAACCGCAATTGGCGCCGCTTATTTAGCCGGTTTGGCTACGGGTTTTTGGGATAGCATAGAACAAATTCGTTCTCAATGGAAAATTAATAAAACTTTTACTGCTACCGAAGGCATTGATAATACCGAAAATATTAAAGGATGGAACAGAGCGGTAAAAGCAGCAAGAGTTTGTGCAGAACATTAAAATATTTACGATATTTAATATTTAACCAAATATAAAAATGACAGAATTTGTAGCAGAATTTATAGGCACAGCGCTAATAATTCTACTTGGAAATGGTGTGGTTGCCAATGTAGTATTAAAAGAAACCAAAGGCAATAATAGCGGATGGATGGTAATTACAACTGCCTGGGCGCTTGCAGTATTTGTAGGTGTTGTAATTGCAGCACCATACAGCGGCGCACACTTAAATCCGGCGGTAACAATCGCTTTGGCAATAACCCAAAAATTTGCATGGATAAAAGTTCCATATTATATTTTAGCCCAACTTTGTGGCGCCATGCTTGGTTCAATTTTGGTTTGGTTAATTTATAAAGACCATTTTGATGCAACAGAAGATAAGGGTTTAAAAGCTGCACCATTTGCTACAGCACCGGCAATTCGTAATTATAAATCCAATTTATTCTCAGAAATTATCGGAACATTCGTATTGATTTTCGTTATCTTTTATTTTACAAATGCAGAAATGGGAACCGATAAAACACCCATCGGATTAGGTTCTATTGGTGCAATTCCGGTTGCATTTTTGGTTTGGGTAATTGGACTTGCCTTAGGTGGCACTACAGGTTATGCCATAAACCCCGTGCGAGATTTAGGCCCGAGGATTATTCACAGCATTATACCAATGAAGGGTAAAGGGTCTAGCGACTGGGCTTATGCATGGGTGCCTATTGTTGGCCCAATATGCGGTGCAGCACTCGCGGCATTGCTTTATTTAGCATTGAATTTTAAATATTAACACCATTTAAAAATAACTGTAACAAAGAATTAACATTGTTTTTAATGATGTAAATAATGATTTAAGATCAAATATTTGATACCTTTGTTTGATTCATTCATGTTTGAGCGCATGTTTGGGTTTAGATATGGATAGGCCTTGTGCCTATCCTTTTTTATTTCTATAATCCAAAGCAAAGCTGATTAAATTACCCAAAGGTTTCTTTCGCTTTAGCAATTGCCTTTTTTAAATCAATACCCTTACCTAAAACACCTTTAAATAAATCACCTTCCGATTTTAATCTATCTAATGTATTGAAAATATGAAAGTCAGTCATTTTTAATCCTGGTTTAACTTCGCTCCAATCTAATGGCATTGAAACTGTTGCACCGGGTTTTGGCCGCAATGAGTATGGTCCGGCAATGGTTGCACCTGGTCGGTTTTGAAGAAAATCAAGATACATTTTGCCTTTTCTTGCAGAGATTGTCCGCTCTAGTGTGGTAAAATCTGGTATTTGTTTATTAACCAGGCTCACAATAATTTTTGCAAACATCTGGCTTTGCTCGTATGTATATTTTGCATTTAGCGGAATATAAATATGGATACCTGTTGAACCAGATGTTTTTGGGAAACTTGGAACATCCAGGGCATCTAAAATCGTTTTGGTTTGATTTGCCGCTTCTATAACCTGATTAAAAGTATGTTTGTCGGGGTCCAAATCAATTACACAATAATCCGGATTATCAGGTTTTTGAATTCTGCTAAACCAAGGATTGATTTCTATACAACCTAAAGATGCCATCCAAAGTAATGTATCAACTCCGTTGCCTACCAAATATTCTTTCTTCTCTCCTTCCCCATTTTCATAAGGAAAAGTTTCTGCCCATTCTGGCGCTTTACCTTTAACATCTTTTTGATAAAAACTTTGACCATCTATCCCGCCAGGGAAACGATTTAAAGATTGAGGCCGGTCTTTTAAATAAGGCAAAATATAATCAGCAACCTGATAGTAATAATTAAACATATCTCTTTTGCTTATTTTATCCTTCGGCCAGTAAAGCTTGCTTAAGTTGGTAAATTTTAATTCATGGCCTTTAATTTTTCTTACCTGCGTTTCATCCTTCGGATTTAATAAAGTTTTAGAGGTTTGAGCCTTTGGTGGCTTAAGTGCTTTTGCATGGTTTTCTGTATCATCAATTAACTCATCTGTTGGAATTTCTTCCTCCCTTATTACTTCCTTTGCGTTCTTATCTGCTCGCATACCTTGAAATGATGGGTGACGAAAAACGCCATCATCAGTAATTTCAGTAAAAGCAACTTCACAAACTAATTCAGGTTTTAACCAAATTGCCTTCGCCTTCGGCGGATTTGGCCTAAACCTCGAAGGTTTATTTACATCCGGTAATTCATCAAAAGGCATTTTCTTTGTTACCAATGGCTCGAAAGCAGCCATCATTTCTTTTTGCAACTTATCAGAAAAACCCGTACCAACCTTTCCTACGTATTTTAAATTTTTTCCTTCGTAAACACCAAGTAGAAGCGAACTGAATGCTTTTGATGTATCATCGTTTCTTGTATAGCCGGCAATAATGACTTCCTGCCTTTTGCTAACTTTAATTTTTAACCATTCTTTAGAGCGTTTATTTAACACATAGGTACTATTTGATTTCTTAGCAATAATCCCTTCTAAACCCATTCGTTTGGCTGCATCAAAAAAATCGATACCGTTAGCTTTAAAAACTTTGCTCAACCTGATTCTGTCATCATCTGTTGGCAATATTTCTGCCAGAATAGCCTGGCGTTCGGCCAAGGTCAAATCCATCAGATTTTTATTGTTGTACCAAAGCAAATCAAATACGTAAAATATCAGTTCTCCATCAGCCTCGCTTCTCCAATTTTGTAAAGCGCCAAAGTTTGATATGCCTTTGTTGTTTAAAACCAGAATCTCACCATCAAAAACTGCATCAATCTTCTGCTTACCCAATAAATCGTATATCGGGTAAAACTTATCATTAAATGATTTATTATTTCTGGAAAGAATATCAACCTTACCCTTGTTTATAAACGCTAAAGCCCTGTAACCATCCCATTTAACTTCATACTGCCATTCATCATCGTCAAAAGGTTCATCAACTAATGTAGCGAGCATCGGCTTGATGTTTTTTGGCATCGCTGTCTTTTTAGCTTTTGCAAGTAATTTCTTTACATCAAAATTCTTATCATTTTCTTCCGTATCTATCTTCTGTTCTAATTTATCCTGTTGTGTTTTTTTTGCAGGTTTTATTTGCGCTTCATGGCCATCCTTCCAAACGGTTTCAGGTGTTTTTTCCATCATTTTGATGTTCTTACCAGAAAGCACAGATTTATCTTCTTTCGTAATATCTTTAGCTGATGCAAAATCATCTTTGTGTTTAATAAGTAACCAGCCATTTTCGCCCATTCCGTTTGTTTTAACCAATGCAAATTCGCCTTTTAGCTTTTTACCATGTAAAATAACCTTTAACGAACCTTGTTTAAGCTGTTCCAACAAGTGCTTTTCCTGGGCTGCTTTACCTTTTATCTTTTCAATGGGCTCATAAGTTCCTTCATCCCAAACGATAACCGTACCACCGCCATATTCACCCTTTGGTATAATGCCTTCAAAATTTCGATAATCGAATGGATGATCTTCAACCATCATTGCTAATCGCTTATTTTTTGGGTCGGTAGATGGACCTTTTGGCACTGCCCAGCTTTTTAAAACACCATCCATCTCCAGCCTAAAATCGTAATGTAAACGAGATGCGTCATGTTTTTGAATCACAAAAATCAACTTTGTTTTACTAGAACTTTTACCAGATTTAGGTTCTGCTGTTTTAGAAAAATCCCGTTTCGATTTATATTTTGTTAAACTCATATCAGCTAAATATTAAACTACATAATATAAAACCATAGGTAAACGCAAAGGTTTCAAAATAAAATTTATCAGCATATATCTGATAATCAGAATATTATTAAAACCATTTAACAATTACAGAGGTTGTTTTAATAAATACATCCATTATGAGAATAAAAGGTACAGTGGTTATTACGCTAAAATCTGGAGAAAAGGCCCTGATTTTATTAACCGAAAGCAAAGCAGATCAATTTAAACTTTACCAACATTTAGCTACGGATGCTTATCAATTCAAAAATGAGTTATCTGAAGAGGAACCGGAGATTAAATATATTTCTTCAGGATTTAAAACTGACGAAAACGAAATTATTTGGGACGATAATTACATTGCTGTTCCCAATTGGTACGATAAAAATTAGCTGTTATTTTAAACGACCTGAACGTTGATAAATGCATGATTGTGAATAAATAACGTAAACCAAAAGTTCTATTATTTCGTTTTTAAAGCATAGAATTAAGCTTATGAAAAAGTGTATCTATGTTGTAGAGGATAATCCTAACATTAGAGAAATTATAGAATTTCTACTAACCGAAGAACTTTATGAAGTTAAAACTTGTAAGGATACCAAAGCATTTTGGCAGCAAATGCAAATGCAAGCCCCAGACATGATAATTTTAGATATCATGTTACCCGATGGAAATGGAATTGACATTTGCACGGCGCTGAAAACAAATGCCAGAACACACAATATTCCGGTTATGATGATGTCTGCAAATAACCATTTAGCACAAGTAAAATCTAAATGCACCGCCGAAGATTTTATAAACAAACCGTTTGATTTAAATGATTTTGCTGAACGCGTAGGAAAATACGCACCTAATTAAAAAGGGAAATTAAATTAATAATTTCCCTTTTTGTTGTTATTCGAATTAAAATCTACTTTACCAAAGCAGTATTGTAAAGCTTTTTATGGAGCTTGAACAACTCGGCAGATGGCATTTTAATTACCTTTCTATCATAAGTCATGTAGCCATTTATTTCACCTTCCACATCTGTAGTTTGCGTATAAACGGCTGCCGATAAACCTAAAGGAATCAGCTCGACCATCTTTTCCATAAAGGTTTTGTATTTACTTAACATTTCATCAGCAGTTTTAAAGCTCTGATAACCCCAGTTATTTTTATTTTGCCAGGTATGGCCGTTTACCGGCAAACCCAAACCACCAAATTCGCCTAAAACCAATATTGTATTTTTTCCAAATAAATCAGGACGAGGCATTGCTGGTTGCGGGTAATGGTGTAAATCTGTAAAATGCCCGGTATTAAAGAAATTTCCTCCACTCGCACTATTAACTAATCGAGATGGATCTTTTTTCATTGTCCACTCTGTAATCTCTTCGGTTTTAAACTGTCCCCAGGCTTCGTTAAAAGGCGTCCAAACTACAATGCATGGATAATTATGCAAAGCATCCATAATGGCCGTCCATTCTTTGCGGTAATAGCCTTCAGATTCAGTTGTTCTTTTTTGCTCAGTTCCTCTTCCAATAATTCCGGGATTTGGTTCCCAGCCATTTCCTAAATCGCCACTCGGCATATCTTGCCAAAGCAACATTCCGATTTTATCACAATAATTATAATATCTGGCCGATTCAACTTTAATGTGTTTCCTTATCATATTAAAACCCATTTTTTTAAGTTCATCGATATCAAATTTCATTGCGGCTTCTGTTGGTGGCGTATACAAACCATCTGGCCAAAAACCTTGGTCTAACGGGCCGTACTGAAATAAAAATTTGTTATTTAAAAACATCCTTTTAATTCCATTGGCATCAACACAGGTAGAAATTTTCCGCATAGCGAAGTAACTTTTTACCTCATCAATAATTTTGCCTTGTCTGATAATACTAATCCTTAAATCATATAAAAAAGGGCTATCAGGCGACCAAAGCTTCGGATTTTCTACTGGTACGACTGCTACTTCACCAGCTTTAACTTGATTTTGTGAGATAACTTTGTTACCACTTAAAACCTCTATTCTAATTAAATCGGCAGCTTGTGCTGAGGTAATATTTGCAGAAACAGAAATTGTTTTAGCGTCAATATCTGGAGTTTGTTTAGTATTTTGGATGTGTGTTTTAGCCACACCTTCAATCCAAACGGTTTGCCAGATTCCGGTTACAGGAGTATACCAAATACCTTCTGGTTTTTTAACTTGCTTGCCTCTTGGCTGAGGCCCTTCATCTGTTGGGTCCCAAACTTTTACATTAATTTCTTGTACGTTACCCTTTTTTAATAAGGCAGTTATGTTAAAACTGAAAGGATCAAAACCACCCTCGTGCATGCCTGCTAGTTTGCCATTTACGTAGACCTCGGTTTGCCAATCAACCGCACCGAAATGTAATAGAACCTCCTTATTTTTTAATGTCGAAGGAATTGTAATGTTATTTTTGTACCATAAAATACTATCCTTACCAACTGTTTTCCCTACACCAGATAGTGCCGATTCTACAGCAAAAGGAACCAGGATTTTTCCGTCATATTTCGTGGGTTCTTTAGCTGATTTCGGAATAATTGCATATTCCCACAATCCATTCAAATTTTTCCAATTATCGTTTCTAACCAATTGTGGACGTGGATATTCTGGCAATGGCGCATTTGGATTTACCTGTGCAGCAAAGTCAGTTACAATTTTATCTTTTTTGTAAGACCAGCTGGTTTGTGCATAAACACTAAAGCTTACTAAGACGCTTAAAGGGATGAGTAGTTTCCAAAATTTCATTATATCTGTGGTTAGGCAGTAAATATAGTAAATCCTTTTAGCTACGTTATTTTACAACAAATTATTTACCTAAAAGGATTTAAAAGAAAATACTTAACTGCAAAAACGAAGCGTAAAATTTGGAATTAATATCCATCTATTAGGTTTAATTGAAAGGCAGAATGATTTTGTAGTGGTTATTTGTTCGTTAGAAATTTAGATTTTGGTTCATCTAAAATATTGACTTCAATTATCTCTTCAGCGTTTTTCAAAAGCCTTCTACTATCCGAGCTCAAATTTTTTAAGTGTAATTCTTTGCCCGCTTGTGCGTATCGCTGCGTAAGTTTATGCAATGCATCAATCCCACTCATATCTGCTACCCTGCTTTCAGAAAAATCGATAACAACTTTTTCAGGATCGTTTGCAATATCAAATTTATCATTAAACGCAGTTACAGAAGCAAAAAACAACGGACCATACAATTTGTAATGCTTAACCCCAAGCTCATCAATAGATTTGCTTGCTCTAATTCTTTTGGCACTTTCCCAGGCGAAAACCAATGCCGAAATAATTACCCCAATTAAAACTGCAAGCGCAAGATTGTGCAAGAAAATTGTGATTAGTGCAACGGTAATTCCAATAAAAATATCATGCTTAGGCATTTTATTCGCTATGCGGAAACTTGCCCATTCAAAGGTTCCAATTGCAACCATTATCATTACCCCTGTTAGCGCTGCCATTGGCACTTTTTCAATTAAGGGAGCGCCAAAAAGTATTATGGTAAGAATAGTTAAGGATGCAATAATGCCCGATAATCTGGCTCTTGAACCTGATGAAAGATTTACCAAAGTTTGCGCAATCATTGGGCAACCACCCATGCCAAAGAAAAAACCATTTGCAATATTTGCCGTTCCTTGCGCTAAACATTCTCTGTTACTGTTTCCTTTAGTGGATGTAATTTCATCAACCAAATTAAGGGTTAGCAAACCTTCTGTTAAACCCACACCCGCCATAATTAATGCGTATGGAAAAATAATTTTTAAGGTTTCAAATTCAAATGGAATTTTTGGAATATGAAATGGAGGAAAGCCACCACTTACTGAAGCGATATCTTTAACTGTTTTTGTATCGATATTAAAACCTAAGACAATAAGAAAAACGATTACGATTGCGATTAATGATGGCGGAATAGCTTTTGTAAATTTTGGAACAATCCAAACGATAGCGATGGTAAGCAAAACCAAGCCAGCCATCAAATAAAGTGCGTTACCAGAAAGCCAAACCAATTGTCCGTTTACAACCGTTTTAAATTGTTCAAGCTGTGCTAAGAAAATAATAACCGCTAAACCGTTAACAAAACCATACATTACTGGTTGTGGCACTAACCTTATAAATTTGCCGAGTTTAAATAAACCGACAATGATTTGAATAACTCCGGCTAAAATAACTGCTGCAAAAACATATTCAATTCCATTTGATTTCATTAAAGCTATTAGAACAATCACCGTAGCACCTGCCCCACCAGAAATTAAACCCGGGCGACCGCCAAAAATTGACGTAATTAAACCCATAATGAAGGCTGCGTATAAACCAACTAAGGGTGGAAAACCTGCCAGAATTGCAAAAGACAAAGATTCCGGCATCATCGTCATGGCTACGGTGAGTCCGGCCAAGATTTCATTACGGTAATTTACTTTCTGCGTAAAGTCGAACAGATTTAGGTAAGATTTCATATTGGATTCAAAGGTAAATTAATTTAAAACTGATTTAGATTTTAAATTAATTTACTTTACAAATCGATACAATTATTTAAAGAGTGAAGCAAAAACTTTGTTTGAGTGCAGCTTAGCAGATTGATCGTAAATATGAGAAGTGCTCATAATTTCATTTACGCCATATTTAGTTACAAAAGCATCCAGATTATTTTTTATCGTAGCGCCACTGCCAATAAATGAGTAATAAAGCATTTGCTCAACAGCATCCTTTTCCATTGCATCCCAAACCAGATTCATATTTTGAACGGGTGGTTTTAGTTTCTCACGTTTACCAGTAATTACGCCCAAAAACATTCTTTTTACAGAGTTTGATAAAATTTCTGCCTCCTCATCAGTATCGGCTGCAACCACATTTACACAAGCCATAACGTAAGGTTTCTGCAAAACCTCAGAAGCTTGAAATTCATTTTTATAAATTTCGATGGCTTGTTCAAAATAAGTTGGCGCAAAGTGACTGGCAAATGCATAAGGTAAACCTTTTGCAGCAGCCAATCTGGCACTATCCGTACTCGAGCCTAAAATCCAAATCGGAACTTCCAAGCCTTCGCCAGGTATTGCTCTAACATTCGAATTTCGGTTATCAGCAGAAAATAATTGTTGTAACCTTTCTACATCTTTGGGAAAACTATGTGCGGCGTGTATGTTTTGACCTCTAATGGCCATAGCCGTAACCTGATCAGTTCCTGGCGCTCTACCCAAACCCAAATCAATCCGGTTAGGATATAATGAAGCTAATGTTCCAAATTGTTCGGCTACAATTAAAGGCGAATGGTTTGGCAACATAATTCCGCCAGAGCCAACCCTTATCGTTTTTGTTCCACCTGCTATATAACCAATTAAAACTGCCGTTGCAGAACTCGCTACGCCTGCCATGTTATGATGTTCGGCAAACCAATAGCGGTTATAACCCAAACTTTCTGATTGCCGGGCCATTTCTAAACTTGTATTAAAAGTATCGGCAGCGGTATGCCCTTCTAAAACGGTTGCTAGATCTAAAACAGAATATGGTATATTTTTAAGTAGATTTTCCATTAAACGAATATATGTTACAATTTTACTTACAAAAATATCCTTTAGTTAACCAAAGAATCTGCTGCATTTTAGATATGACCTTAGTCAAACAGTTTATTTACTTCAAACATACAGTAAACAATATATGTTCAAGTGGTATGAAGATTTTTATACTGCTTTTACTGATATGTCCATCTATTTATGCCTCTGCCCAATTTAGCGATACCGCAAATTACCACATTGTAGCATCGTCAACTGGCTCGATAAACAAAACCAATAACGATCGTGCTTATCTATTAAACAACAACATCAATTTTGGACTAAAAAAGAAAAGTATTGTTTTTAACAGTACAACCAGCTGGCTTTATGGCAAGCAAAATAATGCATTAAGCAATAACGATTTTTCTACTACAATGAATCTAAATCTGTATAAAACCTTTACCAATTTTTATTATTGGGGATTGGTAAATTACAACACAAGTTATTCGCTCAAATTAAAAAATCAGCTTTTAGCTGGTGTAGGTGTTGCTTATAGTTTTATTGATACTACAAACGCATACATAAATTTAAGTAATGGCGTACTTTTCGATAGAAGCAGCCTAGTAGAATTAGCAGATTACAGTACTTTTAGAAACTCTTTACGGCTACAATATCATTTTCTTATAAAGGATATTATTACGATAGATGGAAGCCATTTTTTGCAAAATTCTTATAGCCGTAAAGGAGATTATATTATCAGATCGAATACCACGCTAGGCTTAAAAATTATAAAATGGATTAGCTTTACTACAGCATTAAATTATAACAGATTAAACGTAACACAACGCGAAAACTTAAATTTAACCTACGGTTTAAGCATTGATAAATACTTTTAATTTGAATTAAACTTAAAGAAAATCTTCAATAAACTTTTTCCTGTTAATCATTTCCAGGTACGCATAATCTCCAGAAATTTGTTTTCTTATCTTTAATCTATAAAGAAATAAACCACCTAAATCGACAAAAATTGGAGCTTTTGCAGCATACCAAACCGCATGTGGTTGTTTCCAACAGAAATGATAATAATTTGAACTAAGCTTAATTTTTTTTAATTCTGGATGATAGAAATTTAAAACTTTGGGCTTAACAATTCCAGATAATACCTCTGATTTGCTAAACATCGAAAGATGGTCGGTATTGCAAAACTCAAAAGCTTCAAGTTTGGGATCGTAAGGATCTGGAAGATTTTTTAGCACTCTAAAACCTTTGAATTTTTTGCCATTTAAAACCCAGAGCATCTTAGGGTAAAAAGCTTCTCTGCTTTGCATTTCAAACAAAGTAATTGGCGAATTTTGGAATTCTATAGCTGTACCACAATTTGTATAAACATCCGCTCTATGTAATTCGCCTGTATCCTGACAACAAAAAACCTTCTCACGATATTCTATTGGAAATGCCTTTTTCCAGTTTTTGTGCCACGTACTTTCCCTGTGGTACTTTTCAAATGGATCGTTCGGGTAAGCTGTTAAATCTCCATTAAAATATTTTAGCAGATTTTCATCTACACTATCCATTTCCTTTAAAAACGTTTAAAACACTAGTTTTCCATTTTATGTAACCCAAATTACCACAAACGTAGCCTACAAAGTTTTCTACATCTTCCGTTACATCATTAACTACTCTAAATCTTATTTTATATTTTGGGTTATAACTAATGTAAACAACAAGGTCGTCTTTTCTTTCCCCTACCGAAAGCAGTGGCTGTAAATGAATATCCTGAAGTTCGGCAGCGGCCTGCTTCAAGCGTTCATTCATTATCTTTCCCAAAGAAATATCGGGCACAAAATCCGTTTCTGTTATTGCAAGTACCGTAATTGTCATAAAGTATCTTCCTCTTTTTAATCTGTTCTGTATGCATCAAAAACGCAGCAGAATAAGGCAAAAGTATACTAATATTTTTAGCAAGCAAATAATCAGACATAAATTTTATACATACCTACATAATTAACTGTAGGATAGGAAAATAAAATTGACGTTAAAAGGGAAGAAATCACGATTATAATGAGTGAATAAAAAGAATTTAGGCTTTTATACTATTCTCTGCAACCTTATTCTTTTCAGCAGCAGATAAAATTAGTAAACCGGTAATCGCTATACCAATCATTGCAGCCTGAAAAACCAAATGTTTTTTATGTTTTTTGATGCCTTTGTAAAGGTTATATGCCGCAATAGCACCAGCAGCTCCAAACTCAATATTTCTCTGTAAACTAAAAGGTGTAGAACCCTTTTTAGTAAAGTTTGCCCTCATTAAACTATTTATGATTGAAAAACCAGGCCCAATCGTTCTCTTTAAGGTTCTTGATTTTGCGAGGCTATTTACTAAATAATTTACGGGGGTTTTAGGGGTTGTATTTGCTTTCATAGATAAAAAGACAACCACATTGTAAGAAATTAAGTTTTAAAAACTTTCAAATAAATCTCAGGAGCATTTTATGAGAATTCTAAAAAGACTAACAATTAGTTTTTCTTGTTCTTTTCGAAGTACCGGCTAAAAAATAAGGCTTGATAAACAACAGCATTACCCCAATATTCAAAATTATGAACCCCTGGTCTGGTAATGAAATCATGTGGAATATTCCTATCCAAAAGCTTATCATGAAGTGCAACATTTACTTTATAAAAAAAATCGCCGGTTCCACAATCAATTATTATGGCAAGTTTATTTGGTGTTAATAGATGCGTTAAATTCACAACCGTGTTTGCTTCCCAACGTTCAGGATGTTCACTGTATTTGCCCAATCTTTTATACAAATCCCAATTCTCAGGAAAAGGTCTGATGTCTACCCCACCGCTCATGCTCCCGCAAGCACCAAAAATATCTTGATGGCGAAACGCAAGGTACAAACCACCATGCCCGCCCATGCTTAACCCGGTAATTGCTCGTCCGGTTCTATTTTGTATGGTCGAATAATTAGCATCAACATAATTAACCAGTTCAGTAGCAACATAAGTTTCATATTTATATTTTGCGTCTTCCGGACTATCGAAATACCAGCTGGTAACGCCCCCGTCAGGGCAAACTACAATTATGTTGTGTTGGTCGGATAGGTTTTTAACCGTTTCTTTATTTGGT
The DNA here is from genome assembly GCF_920984665.1 of Pedobacter sp. Leaf170. Taxonomy (GTDB): domain Bacteria; phylum Bacteroidota; class Bacteroidia; order Sphingobacteriales; family Sphingobacteriaceae; genus Pedobacter. The sequence continues at coordinate 64,956 of NZ_CAKLBP010000007.1, read as the reverse complement.
GTATTGATTATCCAATCAGAAAATTTGCCACCAGCACCATGCAACAGATACAGTACAGGATATTTTGTGCCTTTGCTGTATCCGTTTGGCTTAACAACTGCAGCTTTTATATCTTTTTTCATTGCGTTACTGCGGGTTAAAACGGTATCAACCGTTGCAGCAAAACTGCTTTTAGTGGCTATAAGTATTACACAAAGACATAAAATGATGGATAATTTAAACTTCATAAAATTAGATAGGTTTGATGCAAAGGAGCAAATATATGATAATAGATAGATAATGATTTTTGTTATTTCGGGTTGTATAAATCCCATACCGAACCTTGCCTGGCAACTTCTTTCATTTGTGCCATGATAAAATCGGTGCCATTGCATCTTAGGTTTATCATTCCAAATTTGATTTCATTGGCTGATTTAATAGAACGGGCAAGTTCGGTAGAAAACACCAGTGGTCTATCTGAAGCTGAATACTTCCCTGCGCATCCAATTGCATCTGCCCTTGGATGTGCGTAACTTTCATTATCGCCAGATGAAATCACCGTAGCAATCGGACTCACCTGTTTCATAAAATCAACAGTAAATTCTGATGCACCATGATGACAGGATTTCGCAACATCAACCCTGAAAGGATTATCGGTTTTATAATGCTTCAAAAGATGTTCTTCTGATGGAATGTTTAAATCGCCACCAAATAAAAAGCTTCTTTTTCCGTAGATTAATTTTACAACAACGCTATGTCCGTTAACGGTATGGGCATCATCTTTAAAATAATCAAAAGCGGTTTTATCATTAACTTTTGCCGTAACCGGACCTAATATATCGAGTTTAAAATCTACGTTTGTAAATTCGTTTAAATTGATGGTTCGGGTTTTATGATCAACACGTTTGAAAGATTTTAAACGCCCCTCTTTTTTGGCATTTGATACTGCAAAACAGAATTTTTCATGCAATCGCTGCATCATTCCAGTATCTTTAAGTTTGTTCAAGTCTTCAATACTATCAAAAGTGGTTGTTAAAAAAGATTTACCTTCAATTTTCTCTTTCTTACCTAAACCGCAATTAAAGAGCGTAGCAAAGTTTTCATTATCCTCGTTAAATTTTGCAATTCCATTATGTAAAATTGTACCGAATGTGTACCGCACATCATTAATAATATCAATTAAACATTCGTAATGGTCTTTATCAAAATGACTAACAATAATGTAATTAATATGAACTTTCTGATTTAAATTATGGTAATAAGTGTATTGCCATTTGTTTAAATATGCCGCCATATTATTGCCTGGTCCGCCATCAATAAGCATTTTAAAATTGTTGCCAACCTCAATTAAAGCACCATCACCCTGACCAACATCTACGAAAAAAATCTTTAAGCCTGGTTCGTCTCCAATGTCTGCATTGTCAATCCAACCATCAATTCCGAAAGCACTAACCAACGAAAAATTATTTTGGCTTTGCCCTAAAAGCTTTACATAAGAGCCCATTAGCAATGTGTTGTTACCACCTTTTTTTGAGGCCGTAGGAACAGTTTTATAAGTATTGGCCGTAAGGCTGGTAACGATTTTATAAACTGACATAGCTTTAAATTTAGAATGAGATTTTAAAACTAATATAACTCTAATTAACTGTACAACAAATACTTGTATAACTACTAAAAATATTTTAATTCGAAAGTTGAAAATTCAGCAAATTCGTGAGGTTTACCATTAAAGTTCAAACCAATTCGTGGACTTCTATCCCATTGTGGGAGAAAATTTACATCAACTTTGTTATCAGAATTAAGTGTTTTCCAATCATCTGCACCTTGTTTGTAAAATGTGCTTACCTCTAAATTAGGATTTACCTTAAATTTTAATTCTATACTACCCTTTCCACTAATTTTTTGATTTGATAAAACAGTTTTTTCTTTATTCTGAACTTTCCAGAATTGCACTTGATTACCAGAAACACTAAGACCAATTGCAGCGCCTGCATCGCCATAATAACAGATGCCTTTTCGCGCATCGTTTGAATTACTTACAGTTGTAGTAGCTTCAAATACTGCAGAAACCGGGCGAACCGTTATTACGATACCAGTTAAATTTGAGCTCGAAATAGCGCCTGATATTTTTAATTTACCATTAAGTTGTGAAATTATAGGTGTAGAATTTCGAAAATCCCATTGCCAGCTTTGACTTACATTTTTATCATTAAAATTGAAAGTTAAGTTTTGATTAGTATTTGGTGCTGAAACTTCTTTAAACTTTGGCCAGCCATTTTTTTCTGGCCATATTAATTCTGCTAACATACCTTGCCGGCCAGAAAAAACAGTAGTTTTTTTGTTATAAGAATGATACAAGTAGTAATCTTTTTCATTATCTCCCTTAACAAAAGTACCATGCCCGGAGCATTTCCAATCGCTATTTTCGGATAAAATCGGGTTCTGAGCATACTTTTCATAAGGTCCTTTGAACGATTTTGAACGAGCCACGCCAACATTATAATCACACTGAATTCCACAACAAGCTCCTGCAGAATAAAACATATAAAAATAATCGTCAACTTTCATAAAGCTTTGCCCTTCTAAACCTTTACCAGCGTCATCTTTCATCATAGAAAATGTTTCGCCTTCTGTTTTTAAGCCATCATCAGAAAGTTTGACGCCTAAAATTTCGATTGGTCTTTTATCAAGTCCATAAGCTTTATAAGTAATGTACCGAATACCATTCTCAGCAAAAACAAAACCATCGATAGCTTCTTTTCCATGTTCGATAATTACGCCATGATCTACAAAATCTCTATCCGGATATTTGGATGTTGCAACGCCAATGCAAGAAATATTATCTTTCTTTCTCCTCGCTGTATAATAGATGAAATAAGTTCCTTTGTGATAAACATATTCTGGTGCCCAAAAAGAGCCTGAAGTCCAATCTGGTGACTTATCGAAGACATATCCAGACTGTTTCCAGCTTTTTAAATCTTTTGAGGTATAGATTGGAAAATGCGGTGCCCATTCTGATGATGTGCCAATAGCATAATATGTGTCTTTAGCTTTGATGACTGATGGATCGGCAAAGTCACCAGGAATTACCGGGTTGATTATATTTTGTGCAAAGGAAAAGTTAATAAAAGGTAATGAAATGATTAGCAATAGATATTTGGGTAGATTCATTTAACTAAAGTAATTTTAATTATGAATATTCCTCAAGTATCAATCTATATTTTACAATGGTGATGGATGGCTTAGGTTCATATTTTAATTTCTCGTAACAGAACTTCTTTGAAAATAATACATGCAATTTTTCCTTAACCTTTTTAAACATTAAAAGAGATTACCACGGCTGATGAAAAATCAGCCTCGCTTACCTACCGAAGGCATGCAATGACGAAATCGGGAGTTAGAATTCGCTCCATGCTATCCGGCCTAGCAGATTTTGGAAGCAGAAAGCAAGAAAATACTTGCACTAATTTCATTCCACAATTAACCAAGGAGATTTGCAGTCCCGATTTTTCTTCGGGACCTCAAATGTCCGCTATCCGTATTTTCTTCGCTTTATGCGACAAAAGATGCCAGCCTTGATTTTTTGTTTCTTTTGTATCAAGACAAAAGAAAAAGCCTGTCTGGCAAAGACAAAAACATGCCTAATATTTAGAATAAAATCCCCTTGAAATCAGAAAAGGAAATTTTTCCTAAACGTTTTTAAACATTAAAAAGAGATTACCACGGCTGATGAAAAATTAGGCTAACCTACCCATCGCAGCAATGACGAAATCAGGAGTTTGCATTCGCTCCATGCAATCCGGCCTAGCAGATTTTGGAAGCAGAAAGCAAGAAAATACTTGTACTTATTTCATTCTCCGATTAACCAAGGAAATTTGCAGTCCCGATTTTTCTTCGGGACCTCAAATGTCCGCTATCCGTATTTTCTTCGCTTTATGCGCCAAAAGATGCCAGCCTTGATTTTTTGTTTCTTTTGTATCAAGACAAAAGAAAAAGCCAGTCTGGCGAAGACAAAAACATGCCTACTATTTAGAATAAAATCCCCTTGAAATCAGAAAAGGAAGTTTTTCCTAAACATTTTTAAACATTAAAAAGAGATTGCCACGGCTGATGAAAAATCAGCCTAGCTTACCTACCGAAGGCAGGCAATGACGAAATTGCGTTATAGCATTCGCTCCATGCTATCCGGCCTAGCAGATTTTGGAAGCAGAAAGCAAGAAAATACTTGTACTTATTTCATTCTACGATTAACCAAGGAGATTTGCAGTCCCGATTTTTCTTCGGGACCTCACATGTCCGCTATCCGTATTTTCTTCGCTTTATGCAGCAAAAGATGCCAGCCTTGATTTTTTGTTTCTTTTGTATCAAGACAAAAGAAAAAGCCTGTCTGGTAAAGACAAAAACATGCCTAATATTTAGAATACCCCCCCTTGAAAATAAAGAAAAAGGTTTCCTATCAATCATAAAATAAAAAAAGCAGCCCTATAAAAGAACTGCTTTCAAAATAAAAAAAAACTAAACCCTACTAATTCGCATCAAACCACAATTTTGTAGTTAGCAAATCTGCTCCCTGACTTGCGACTGCATTCCTGTAGCTTTGTCCGTTTAAAGATTGCTCTGTGCCAGGATATATGAAACGAACCGGTATTTGTCCGTTAAGCACCGTATTCACAGATGCCGTTAATTGAGGATAATCTAACCTTCTACGTTCTGCCCACGCTTCCAATCCTTGTCCAAATAAAGCAATCCACTTTTGTTCGCCAATTGATTTTTTGTAATTAGATGCATCATATTGTACAGTAACCTGTGCCAGGTAAGTTGCAACCGCAGCATCGCCAACAGAAAATTGTTTTAATGAGACAGTAATACCTTGCTTGTACAAATCAGCAGCATTTTCTGACGTTAAACCCCTTGCAGCAGCTTCCGCTCTATCAAAAAGTAATTCAGCATAACTGAAAATAACTGCCGGAGATTGCGGTGCAAGAAAATAAGCTCCAGGTTTTGATGTTCTGGCAAAGCCAAGATTACTTGCCTCAGAATTTGTTAATCCATTTGGCAAACCAACATACTCCTGAGATGTAGCCGTTTGTGTTTTACTTGCATAGACAGATAAACGTGGATCATTCAAGGCAAATAATTTATCCACAATTGTTTTGCTGATGCGGTAATCATCACGAGTATCAAACTGCGCACTAACCGGATTTTGTTGCGGAGAAATCTGGTAAATCAGCTGTGCGATATCTGTATTATCACTGATAAATAAATCGCCATCGGCTTTAATCTCATCTAAAACCTGTTTAGCTTTTGCTGGCTCTTTATCCGCAATGCGCAAAGCGATTCTTAACCTTAGCGAGTTGGCAAACTTCTTCCACTTTGTGATGTTGCCACTATAAATAATATCGCCTGCAATTGCCTTTCCATTCGGGTCTAAAGCAGTTTTCGCCGCCTTTAAATCATCCAGCAAGCCAAAATAAACATCTTTTTGTTTATCGTAAACCGGAGTGATGTATTCGTTTAATTTCCCTGCCTGACTATAAGGAATATCGCCATAAGCATCAGTTAACAACAAAAATGACCAGGAACGTAAGGTAAGTGCAACACCTTTATAGTTTGAATTACTTGTTGCATTCCCAATTTCGATAATTTTATTAAAACCAGTTATACTTTGCGAATAAAGCGTAGACCATAATGATGTGAAACTGCTATTTGAGTAAATAAACCTATCCTCTTCAGTGTACTGAACTTTTGCCCAATGTTGAGCAAACAGCAAACTGGAGTTCATGTTATTCGTTGTGCCCCAATAGGCATCGGTTGTGTTTTTAATGGCTGCCGTTAACAAATAGTCGGGCTGTGCATTTTCTGTAGCATTTGGATTAATGTTCACTTCATCCAATTCTTTGGCACATGAAGCCAGCAAAAGCGATAAAGATAAAAAGCTGTATATTATATTCTTTTTCATGGGATTTAAAATTTGATGTTAAGATTTATACCATAGGTACGTGTGGTTGGATTAGAAAGACTTTCTAAACCCTGACCGTTTCCTGTGTTGAATGCAACTTCGGGATCGATATCGGTAACATTACGATGAAGAATTGCTAGATTACGACCAACAAGTGCTACAGAAACGCCTTGCAAGCTTAGTGGTTTAAGCCATTTAGCAGGAAGATTATAACTTAGCCTAACCTCACGAAGTTTTACATAAGAAGCATCGAAAATATTTGCCTCATCTATTGTACGGAAAGATTTATAATACTGTTGAGCAGGAAGAATTTTTTCGTTCTTTTTACCATCGGCTGTTACACCTTCGAAGATCATACCATCATCATAAACCGTAACATCTGCGGGAGCTGTATTATTTGCGGTTACTCTTACTGTTCCGTTTGCTTTTAAATTACCTGGATAATAATAAGAAATTCCACCAAATTCGGCAGCACGACCAGGTAAAGTTGATTCCAAAACACCAGTATAAGTTCCGGTTGCGTAAGTGCCGTTATAAATAGAACCGCCAAAGCTAGCATCAATTAAAACGCCTAAACTTAAATTTTTGTAAGTAAAAGTGTTCGAAATTCCACCAATCCAATCTGGTGTATATTTACCCAAAACCCTTTTAGTTGGATCTGTTTGAGGCGCACCGGTTGCATTAACAACAATATTGCCACTGCCATCTCTCAAAAATGCATTTCCAAAAAGTGTTCCGTAAGGCTGACCAACGGCTGCAATAACTTGTGCTGAATTGGTTGCCACAACATAGTTTTGCAATAAGCCGGCTTTATCCAATTCGATAACTTTACTTCTGTTTGCAGCATAATTTACATCAACATCCCAAACAAAAGCTTTTTTAACAGGTGTAATGCCTAATTGAACTTCAATTCCTTTGTTGTTGATTTTTCCGGCATTAAGGAGCTTGGATCTAAATCCTGTACTCGGACTAACATCAACACTTAAAATTTGATCATAACTATTGGTATTGTATAAACTTACATCTAAACGGATACGTCTTTTAAATAAAACTGCTTCTGCACCTAATTCTGATGAAGTAGTTGTTTCAGGTTTTAAATCCGGATTTAGATCTGTTGTAGATGCCGTAAGTTGTGGATTAGTACCAAATGGCGCACCAAAAGCGTAGGTATTAATTAAGCGGTAAGGGTCTGCATCTTTACCAACTTTAGACCAACCACCTCTAAGTTTGGCGTAATCAAGCACATCGCTTTTAATGTCAAAAGCCTCGGTAATTACAAAACTTCCATTAAATGAAGGATAAAAATAAGACCTGTTTTGCGCCGGAAGTGTAGATGACCAATCGTTACGGGCAGTAATATTTGCATACAAGTAATTTCTAAATCCAATTTGCGCAGAAGCATAACCACTATATGATTTTAGCTTGCTATAATTGTTAGAAGACGTTAAAGGATCTCTTGAATTACTAAGCGTATATAAACCTGCTACAGCCAATCGTGGCGCACTTTGGTCGTTTTGCTCAATGTAGCGTGAGCGAATGTTTGTACCTAATAATGCTTCTACACTAAAATCATCATTAAGCTGCTTGCTATAATTTAAAGTCGCATCAGTATTATTTTCGTTAACGGTAAAAGCACTTTCTGTGTAAGAACCGAATGGCGTACCATTTGTACCATAAGCTATTTTAATCTTTCTTCTATCGTTATAATAATCTGTTCCGGTACGGAAGTTAAAATTTAAGCCTTCAATAATTTTATAATTTAAGCCAATACTACCTATAATTCGGTTTCTGTTTTGAGAAACCGTGTTTTCATAAGCCACCCAATATGGATTACTGTAGTAGCTATTGTTCCAGTTAAACGTGTTTCCGTTTTCGTCTAAATAATTTTTAAGGCGATTAATATCTACCTGCCTGCCAAACCAGGTAAACTGAAGCATGGTACTTGTAGAACGAGAACCACCTGTGCCAGGCAAATTATCAGAACCAAGTTTGCTATAATTTGCATTAGCCGTTAAAGTTAATTTTGGATTAATTCTTAAGGTTGTATTTAAAGCAAAGGAGTTTTTCCCTTGTCCTGAGTTTGGAACAATACCAACCTGTTTAAGGTTATTGTAAGATAAGCGATAATCAAATTTTTCGCCAGCATCTTCAATTGATAAACCATTGGTTAAGGCATAACCTGTTTCAAAGAAATCGCGAACATTATCGGGGTGTGCCTCAAATGGAACGGCCACGCCTTTAGAAAAAAACTGAGGTATAAGCTGCCCGTTCATTCTTGGACCCCAACTTTCATCAACACCATCATTAATCCCTGCACCTTTTCCATCAACATAACTAAACTTACCTTCAGAACCTTGTCCGAATACGTTTTGATATTTTGGAAGCGTTAGCAAACCTTCTATTACAGCATTTGAATTAAAAGTTACGCCTAATCCTTTTTTAGTTTTACCCGATTTTGTTTTGATGATGATTACACCAGCCGCAGCACGAGAACCGTACAAAGCCGCAGCATTTGGACCTTTTAAAACACTCATCGATTCAATATCATTTGGGTTGATATCTGAAATGGTGTTGGCATAATCTCTTGCTCCGGCAGAATTAAGCTGCGAATTATCAACCGGTATTCCATCGATAACAAAAAGCGGTTGGTTATTACCAGAAATTGAAGTTTCTCCACGAATTACAATTCTGGATGAACCCATATCGCCCTGACTGTTCGTAACCCTTACACCCGCAACCTTACCCGCAAGCGCATTAACTAAATTTGTTTCTTTGGCTTCGGCCAGATTTTCTCCTTTAAGCTCCTGAACGGCATATCCTAAAGATTTTTTCTGCTTAGAGATGCCTAAGGCTGTAACTACAACTTCATCCAACGAATTATTTCCATCACTTAATACAACCGATAGTGATGATGTACTTGATGAAACTTCAACTTCTTTAGTTGTATAGCCGATATAAGAAAAAACGAGTGTTCCCTTACTATTTAGGTTAAAGGTAAATGCACCCTCATTATTTGATATAACGGCTTGTTTTGTTCCTTTTACAAATACAGAAACGCCCGGCAAAACCTCTCCGGTGGCGTCTTTAACAGTGCCCGATACTGCTATATTTTGAGCACGAACAAATGTAGATAGCAATAGCAAAAACAAAAATGCTGATAGCTTTACTTTTTTATACATGTTAACTTAATTAGAAATGATTAATTATACTTTTGATTTTTTGGGCAAAGCAATGCCACATCGCTCTGTGTCGATTTTTTTGTAACATTAAATTGATCTTAGATTTGGGAGCTTAGCGCTCAGCTTTATGAGCTACAACATAGCTCCATGCACATTCGGATGGTTTTACAGTTAGGAACTGTAGAAATTTTTAACTTTTGCTCGTCAGGTTTTTTCATTTAAATATTTTTTAAGAGCCATTTAAAAAGCAAATCGTTTCATTCCAAAGAAATACTTTTATAAAAAAAGCACTTCCGAAAAATCAGAAGTGCTCTCATATATTGTCATCAATATTTACTTAGCATCAAACTGACTTAACTACCCCTTTACGGGTTGGAATTAGCACCATACCCAAACAAGGCTGGTTGCTAAGGTTTCAAAGGGCCATTCCCTCCACCTTTCTCGATAAGCATTTTAAAATAACTGCTGCAAAGATAGTATATTTTTTTAATAGTCTACAAATTCTATAGATTTTATTGAAAATATTATTTTAAGTGCTTACCTTTGAGCCGGAATTAAAAATCATCCCATGAAAATAAAGTCAATACTCATCATATTAAGCTTGGGCTTAAGCATAATAAATGCACATGCCCAAACCAATAAAAAACTGCAACCATCTAAAATATCATCAACGGTTAACAAAACTGCAAATGGCAATTGGAGAGGTCTTTTTCAAATTAAGCCTGGTGTAGAAGTTCCTTTTAACTTCGAAATTAATAATGACAAAATAGTTTTTCTTAATGGCGATGAACGTTTTGATGGTGGTAAAGTCTATCAGAAGGATGATTCTTTAAGGATAAAATTGGACCAGTTTGATAACGAAATTGCGGTAAAGCTTACAGGCGATTCTTTAACAGGTACGTTAAGAAAGCAAGATAATTCTGGAAAACCACTGGCTTTAATTGCAAAAAAAGGTGAAAATTTTAGGTTTAAAACTTCTGGAGAAAAACCTGCAGCAAATTTTTCTGGCACTTATGATGTCACTTTCAAAAATCCAAGCGGAAAAGACGAAAAATCTGTTGGTGTTTTTAAGCAAACTGGTAATAAATTAACAGGAACTTTTTTAAGAGTTACAGGAGATTCGCGTTATCTGGAAGGTATAGTGGAAGGTAATAACTTTTACTTATCCAGTTTTATTGGCATGGCTCCTGCTTACTACAAAGGCAGTTTTTCTCAAAAGGGAGAAATTACCGGAGAATCTATAAATTCAAGAGGAAGTATAGCTTTTACAGGTATCCAAAACCAGAATGCTGAGTTACCTGATGCTTATAAACTAACCTATTTGAAAGAGGGTTACAAAACTTTAGACTTTTCTTTTCCGGATGTTAACGGAAAAAAGATTTCACTGAGTGATGAAAAATACCGTGGTAAACCTGTTATCATAACCATTACCGGAACATGGTGCCCAAATTGCGTTGATGAAGCCTCGTTTATTGCACCTTGGTACAAAGAAAACAAGAAGAGAGGTGTTGAAGTAATTGCAATCCATTACGAAAGGCAATTGGATTCTGCTTATTTAAAGAAAGCCATTAACGGTTTCCGTGAGAAGTTTGATATAAAATACGACCAGGTGATTGCCGGTAAACCAGATAAAAAATTAGTTTCTGAATCTTTACCTGCATTGAATAACTTCTTATCGTTCCCAACAACCATATTTATTAACAAAAAAGGCGAAGTTGCCAAGATTCATACCGGTTATAGCGGACCAGCAACCGGAAAATTTTATACTGCATTTGTAGAGGAGTTTAATAAGGAAGTGGATAGTTTATTGAATGAGTAAGTGTTTAAGAAATAATATTTAGAGAGGCCGTCAGGCTCAGCTTGACTGGGCATCTTAAAGCATATTATTATTTCGTTACGCTTTAAGATGCCCGCTTTCAAGAGAATGACGATGATGTGTAAAACCAATCCATAACAGCGTAATGTTCAGCTTTACAACATTAACTTCCTGATTTGCTACCGCTTGATTTCACATCATCATTACTGATGCTTCTTTGGCTCTTTTTAATAGAATCCTTCAGCTTTCCAAATTTCCAGTTTAAACTCATGTTAAACGAACGATTGTAGTTTTCGCCACGGTAACGCTGTGTAAAATTTGGTCCTTCAGTTAGCGTTTCATAAATCCGGTATTTTATAAATGGATTATTTATACCTGCCGAAATCGTTAACTTATCTTTAATAATTTCCTTGCTTCCACTAAACGACATGTAATAATATTCACCAGAACGGCCTTGTAATAAAACATCAGCACTGCTATAATTAAAACTTGCATTTGCTCGCCATTGCTTTTCAAATTTATAACCTGTGTTTAAATAAACATATCCAGAAACACCTTCATTTTTAGTCAACATACCATTAATTGTGCCTTCCAACCAGGCATAGCCTAGGTTGCCGCTTAAGCTTAAATTCCACTTTGTGGTTAATGGATAATTTATATTTATGTTGGAACCCAAGTTTTTATTTTTACCAACGTTGGCGAAACTTGTTCTGGTAATTTTATTAACATCGTTGTAAATAGATATTGTTTGAATGGTATTATTAGCAAAACTATAGGCTAAACCAGCATTTATAGAGCCTTTCTTAAATCGGCTGTACGTCAATTCAAAATTATTACTCAAAACAGCTTTTAAGTCTGGATTTCCGGTTGATTCAAAATTTGGAATAGAACGGTCAACAAAAGGATTTAAATTATCAATTCCCGGTCGCTCGATACGCTGTGTAAAACCAAAATTTAAATTGCTTTGATTTTTAAACTTCCGGTTTACAGAAAATGATGGTATAATGTTAAAGTAATCGGTATTAACATTTGAAGCATTGCTGATAAAATCAGCTTTTACAAACGTTTCTTCAATCCGAACGCCAGCTTTAAAACCCCAATTAGTAAGGTTGTATGAGTAGGAATTGTAGGCGCCAATAACATCCTGATTGTTATCAAAAATATTTGTTCTTGCTGGTACAATTTCAAATCCTCCGGTGCCGGCATTAAATTGTCTGTACTCAAAATTACTATTGTTATCCCTCAAAATTCCTTTCAAACCACCTTCAATATTTAATTTTCCTACCGGATGAACGTAATCTAACTGAATGGTTTGCTCTTTTGAACGGCTATCATTTTGCTGTATATAATTTGGTTCCGTAAAATTTTGTCTGTTAGAGAATGTTAACTCATTTCTCTGCGGGTTGCCCCCATTATTAAATTTGTATGAGAAAGTTAGCAAACGCTCTTTATTACTTTTAAAACCAAGCTGATAATTCAGAGTCATATCCAAACCATTCCAATCAAAGCGGTTTTGTCCCAATAAATCGTAAGCGGTAAGTTGCGCTGGCGAACTCAATCTAAAAGTCTGATTATTAGTAGATTTATTGTAGCCGCTGTATGGGTTAATCTCTGCGGTTATCAGGTTAAGCGTATCAATTTCAAAACTAATTTCCACGCCACCATAACGGTAATTATTATCAAACTTTCTTCTACCGATATTTATTAAATCTGATGGATTAGCACCTAAGGTTGTTCTGGTATTTGTGTTCTGAGTTTCTGGTGACGAATAAAAACCGGTACCGCCATAAGCTGTAATACCCAGTTTACCTTGCTTTACGGTTAAAAAACCACCAATTCCAGGACCGCCAACGGGAAATTGGTGACGAAGATTTAAGCTTCCACTATAACCATTATCAATTTTTTTATTGGTGATGATGTTAATGATACCAGCTAAACCCTCACTATCATATTTTGCCGGTGGTGTTGTAATCACCTCTATTTTTTGAATAGATGATGCTGGCATGCTACGCAAAACATCTTTCGGACTTCGGGCAACCATACTCGATGGTTTTCCGTTTATGAGAATTTTATAGTTTCCACTACCTTTAAGTTTGATGTTATCATCAGCATCTAATGATAACAATGGCACTTTCCGCATCATATCCAGTGCAGTCAGAACTTTGCTTTCCGGGTCGGCCTGTATGTCATAGCTAATTCTGTCAACTTCTTGCTTAATTATTGGCCGCATAGCATTCACAGCAACTTCATTAAGATTGTTTACTTGCGAGGCGACACTAATTTCCCCGGCATCGAAAGTGTTTTTCGTTTCATTCAATTCAAAGTTTAGCGTTTTAGAATTGTAACCAACGGCTATTGCAGTTAAGGTATATTTTCCTGAAGCAATGTTGCTAAACTCGAACAAACCTTTCTCTGATGTGACAGTCGTTTTAACCACAACGCCATCTTTTTTAATGGCAAGGGTTATAAATTCTAACGGTTTTTTTGATGCTGAATCAATTACTTCTCCTTTAACAGCAATTGGGTTTTGTTGTGCAAATGAAACACTGTAAAACAGAGTGCAAAGGAAAAGGAAAATAATTTGAAAGCATTTTTTTTTGAGGAGTGATAATTTAGGATTTCGCATGTAATTTGGTAGGTAGATGTAAATAAAGAATGATTAGGGCATAATAACTTCAGATAAGACGAAATAATTTTTGAAACGTTGCATCTGACAAAAAATTTATTTCAATTATAAGCCCTAATCATAAAATGAGATTAGAATATTATGGATTTCTTAAATAAATATTCCCGTAAGATGAATTGAAATCATAACTCGGTCCTTTACCTGGTGTAGCATTTATTGCGGTGTAGAAACGCTCTTCTTTTAATTCGTTAGGTTTTAAATCTAAATTGGTATAAATTTTACCAAAGCGGTTGGTCATTTTTATCTTTCCAATTAATTGCTGATTTAATTTGGCTTCAATTCCGCCGTATGTTGCATCAACTTTAATTGGCCCTTTAAAATCCTGAACTTCTACAAAGCCATAAACAGAGGTAACTTCTGTATTAATACTTGCCGGTAATTTTACATCAATAACAATTTCAATATCTCTGGTTTGATAGTTTGATTTTACAGAACTACCTTGCTCCTTCATAAAAACATCCATATCAGCTTTGTTTGTAAAACGATGTTTAACGCCGTTTACACTTACAAAATAACTGTATGGAATTTTCTCCATATCCAATTTGTTCTTGATAACGATTTTACCATCTGATTCAGTTTTCTCAATACTGAAAACACTATTATCATCAACCCCTTCAACTTTTACAGTGGCTTCTACTGATACTTCATTTTTATCCCAGGTACTAAAGCGAACCGTTTTCGGGAAATCAAAATTAAAAGAAACAGTTTGACCCTTATTAACCGGATAATTTTTAACGATTTTGCTTTGAGAAAAGGCAATACAAGGCACTATGGCTGTAAATAGCCAAAACAATATTGGTTTCATAATTTAGAATATTAATGGCTCAGAGATTTGCGGGAAGCATATATGAGCCGTTAGAAAATTGAAGAGTTATTTAACGCGTAGGTAAACATTATCGTAGCTCGATTTTAAAATTAAATTGCTGCCGCCGCCATTAATCGTTCCTTTAATATCTTCAGAACTACGACCACCATAAGCTGCTAAACCAATCCCATTAATCGAACCACTTCTTGCACCGCTAAATGTGCTGGTCATAGTGCTCACACCTTCGGCAATTCTTATTCCATTCACTACCGTATTTCCATTGGTATTTTTAGCACTCGCTTGCTGTTCTGTTTGCGTTCTTTCAGTTTTGTCAATCGCAATTTTAAGTTCATCAGCAGCATATAGCTTGCCGTAACCAGAAGACAATTCTACATTTGCTTTAACGTTAGTAGGCAAAAGCACATCAACGTGGCCATAAACTGAAATGATAGAAACCGGGCCTTTGATTTCGTTTTGAAATGAAGCATCAATGTCTCCGAATAGAGATTTAATACTCATCGGACCACTATTATTTTCAAGTTTGATTTTATTATAACTTGTAGAAATTTCGATTTCATTTTTAAGGTTTTTCAGCATCAAATCAGAATGATACATATTACTTTGATTTGAAAACTTGATTTTTATATTTTGAGGAACTTTAATAGTTAAAATTCCATCAAGATTTTTGTCTACTGCGTTTACAACGATTTCACCACCTTTTTCAGTAACATCTATTCCTAAGCCTGTGTTATCTACAAAGCCAGAACCTGTAATTACCCTTAAACCTTTTGCTCTCTCATCCACAACTTCATTTTTCCGGGTTGGCATAGAGAAAACAATTTCGTTTCCACTGTAACCTTCTATTATGGCACCAGAAACATTAATATTTAGTTGGCCTGATGATTTACTTAATTTGTATTCTTTCTGTGCAGATACCGATAACGTAATCGAAAGCAAAGAAAGAAGAACGATAAATTGCTTTTTCATAATTTCTATTTCTTTTAATAAGGTTTATAATTTGTCTTGATTTAATAATATTTTATTGGCTTCATCCCTTACGGCTACAAATGTTTCCGGATTATTTGCAAGTGCGTAAAGTTTTTCGTCAATATTTACATTTTTCATTTTTCCAACAGAGCCAAGCAAGCCAAGCTGAACTATTGGGTCGTTTTGTTTATCTAAAGATTTAACTAAAAGTGATGCTACATGACTATCGAAACTGTATTTTTGCAACACACTCAATGCCGCAAGTCTAACGTTAGTGTTACCATCGTGGTTTAAAGTTTTGGAAAGCATATCAATTGTTTTGTTATTGATGTTGTCCGATTTTTCAATTTCCATAATAGCTAACAACCTCATACTTGCTGAGCTACTGTCTCTCAGCCCCTTATATTCATCAACATTAACATTCGGTTTAGTTTTCTTTTGCTTTGGTTCGCTATTTAAACTCACAAAAGAAACCTGATTTTCTTTAGCATTTGCTTTAGGCTGCGCATCTTTTACCACAGCAACAGGAGCATTAATTATTGCTTCTTTTTTTACCGTTTTTGTTTTTGTGTAAACAGTTTCAACAGCTGTTTTTTGTTGATAAACCAACCAGCTTGTAGCCACCACAATTAATACGCATGCTGCTGCCAACCATTTTGGCGATTTATAAAAAGGCAATTTCTTTATTAAAACTTCTTTTTTAGGAAGCGTATTTTTAAAGCGTGCCAAATCAAAAGCCGGCGCTTCAAGGTGATCAAATTCCTCCCTATTCCTGTCTACAAAATCTCTTATCTCATCACTCATAATAACATTTATCTTTTAATGATAATAAAATCTTCTTTTTAGCCCTATGATATTGAGTTCTAACATTTGTTGCTGTCAAATCGAGCATCACTGCAATTTCCTCATGGGTAAGTTTTTCAAAAATGTGCAGGTTAACAATTGTTTTATATCCTTCGGGCAATTCCTCTATACTTTTTCTAACATCATCAACTCTTGCATCAAAAATATCAGCATTGGTACCATCTTCAATTTCATCGGGCATATCCATTTCGCCTAAATCAGAAAAAGTCATTTTTCTTCTTCGGATGTGAGAAATAGAACGATTAATCGCCAATCGCCTTACCCAAGCCTCCACACTAGAAACATTTGCAAGCTTACCAACCTCGTTAAATACTGCGCAAAAAGTATCTTGAAGAATATCTTCAGCCTCGCCACTATGGCTTACAATACGGCTGATAGAATTATAAACCTGCCTCGAATAACGATTGTATAAGCCCGTATAGCCTTCATCACGCCCATTAAGGCATAAATCTATCAAATACTTATCGGTTGTTTGTTCTAAAGGTGGCAATTGCAAGAGCTTTAATTTTCCAATATTTAAGGTGCTTCTATATCCTAGTCGCAACTTATTAAAAAGTGTTACACTAAATCTGAAAAAATCTAAATAAAAAATAACATAGATTAATTGGCAGGTGCAGAAACAGCCAAATAAAAATAAGTAAAGTGCTTATAATAAGATGCTTGCAAGCTACATTAATTTATTAAATGAGTAATAATCAATCTTGCAGTTTTTGTATAAGAATAGTTATAAAATCTGCCGGTTTATCGGTAATAGATGGCGAACAGAACTTAGTTTTGCCCAAATGAAAAAAGGAAATTGATTTTAAACTGCAATCTTTTTACATTGATGGCGCTTTTAACGCAACACCGGTTTTAACCGGGATTCCAAAATTTGGTGTACCATCTGTGTTCCAGGTAAATTTTTGCGCCCGTGGCGATCGAAATCCACCACAACCTTGTCCAGGCTTATCATTTGCGTGATATAAAATCCACTCTTCGTTTCCATCAGGAGATTTAAAAAATGAATTATGACCCGGTGCATAAACGCCATTTTCTTCTGATTTACTGAATAATGGCTTTGTACTCTTCACCCACGATTTTGGATTAAGAAAATCTGAATTAATATCAGCTGATAGCATTCCCAAGGCGTAAAAATCAGTCCAACAGCCACTGGCTGAATAAACAACCATGATTTTATTTCCACGGATTAAAAACTGAGGTCCTTCATTAACATCTACATGCGGTGGATTATCGGCAGAATTTAAATCGCCATGTTTTTCCCATTCAAAAGCCGGCGTAGATATCTTGATTCTTTCTGATTCAACCGTCCATGGATTTTTTAACCGGGCGATATAGATTTCCTGCTTTCCATTGGTGTCGCCTTCCCAACCAGACCAAACCATGTACAAGTTATTTTTGATGGCAACTACATCTCCATCAATTGCCCATTTATTTGTTTTATCGGTTATCTGACCTTTAAAAATCCATTCACCCGCCATCGGATCGGCAGATGAATTCTCCAGTACAAACATTCTGTGGTTTTCGTTTTTACCATCATCAGCAGCAAAATAAGCATACCATTTACCTTGCAAAAACATCACCTCTGGTGCCCAGATTTGTTTAGAATAGGGTCCGCTGGCGGGTGCTTTCCAAATGGTTTTATGTGGTGCATCTTTTAATCCTTCCAGGCTTTTACTTTTCCATAATTCTATACGGTTGCCGGTGGTATGGGTATAGTAGAAATAGCCATCTTTATAAAAACTATATGGGTCGGCACCAGCCGGAAGCAATGGATTGGTGAAAGTTTGTGCGCCAGAATTTTTTACAAGCAGAAATAAAATGATAGAAAAGATTAGTTTGATGTTCATAGTAATTTTACTTGCTCGTAAAGTGTTTTTGGTTAGCTTTTGTTAGATTTTTAGAAATATAAATATGATCTAATATTATTTATTTATCTAAGCATAACGTTTCAATTATTAAACAATTCGTTTCTTTTTAATGGCTGTATAATTACTCAGGTTGTTTATGATTAACCACATTATTAAAAATAAATGCTTGCAATAAATACCTATAATTTTAACTAAGAATTTTTTATTCCAATCAAATACCTAAATTAATAGAGATATATTTATATTTCCATCCTATTTCGAATATTAAGAATGATTGAGCGCAAGGAGATTTTTGAAAAAATAAATCAATACCAGGAAGAAGAATTGGAGCTTAAATTAAACAATTCTGAATTGAGGAAAATAATTGAGGAGCTAAGAAGAGCCGAAGAGAAAAGTGCTATACTCAATTCTATTATCGAATCTACAGATGACGGTATTATAAGCAAAAGCTTAGATGGTACAATTACGAGCTGGAACAATGCGGCTTCACGTATTTTTGGATACGAGGAAGCGGAAATGATTGGTGTTTCAATCTTTAACTTGATACCTGACAGCCTTCAGGAACAAGAATTAAAATTTTTAGAACAGCTTAAGCAAGGCAATTCCATTGAACATTTTCAAACCCAGCGTTTACGTAAAGATGGCTCTTTGGTTGATGTTTCCTTAACCATATCTCCAGTTAATAATTCCAACGGAGATTTAATCGGCTTATCAAAGATTGTAAGAGATATCACTAAAGATAAATTAGCCGAATCGGTTGGGCAACGCCTGGCTGCCATTGTAGAATCATCTGATGATGCGATAATAAGTAAAGATTTTAATAGCATCATCATGAGCTGGAATCAGGCAGCCACGCGTATTTTCGGCTACACGGCTGAAGAAATGATTGGAACATCGATACTTAAAATTATTCCTGAAGATAGATTAGACGAAGAACCTAAAATTTTAGCTCAGCTTAGAAAAGGAACTCGTGTAGAACATTTTGAAACCGTTAGACGAAGAAAGGACGGAACATTGATTAATGTTTCTTTAAGCATTTCTCCGGTAAAAGATTTGGAAGGCAATGTAATCGGCCTATCGAAAATAGCTAGAGATATTACTGAAAAAATTCTGATAGAAAAGAAAAAAGACGAATTTGTGAGCTTTGTAAGTCATGAGCTTAAAACTCCTTTAACTTCACTAAAGTCTTATCTGCAAATGGCTTTGATTAAAATGAACGATAAAGATTTTATCCACAAAGCCTTAGTGAAAGCAGAAATGCAAACCAGAAAAATGGAACATTTAATTCGTGATTTTTTAAATGTATCTCGTTTTGAAAACGGACAAATCAATACAAAAAATTCGAACTTTAATATTTTAAAACTGATTACAGATTGTATTGAAAATGCAGAAATTGCAAGCAGTAAACACTCTATAATTTATGATGGCTTATCTGAAATAAATGTTTTTGCTGATGAAGAAAAAATTACGCTGGTGTTAACGAATTTAATTAGCAATGCTCAAAAATATTCACCACATGGTGGAACAATATATATTTCTTGCGAAGTGTATGAGAAAAACGTAACCATCAGCGTAAAAGATCAGGGCATTGGTATTTCTGCTCACGACCAATTAAATATGTTTCAGAAATTTTACCGGGTAGAAAATGAGCAGACTAAATCTATTCCAGGCTTTGGTATAGGATTATATTTATGCGCCACAATTTTAAAACTCCATAACGCACAATTAAAATTTAAAAGTGAACCTGGAAAAGGCTCTGTGTTTTATTTCTCTTTGCCTTTACACACAGTTGGATAGCTGATTAGTAATTCGATATAAAGCCCTCTAATAACAAAAATTAAAAACAATTTATGGTTTAGCCGATTATTAATGTAGATAAAAAGCAAAAACTATGAAAAAGCAACTTTTAATATTATGCGCATTTGCAGCAATGGCTTTAGCCTGTAACGGAAATAAAGCAGATAAGGAAAATGCAGACAGTATGTATAAATACACTGATACCACTAAGGTATTAGATTCTCTTGCTACAGACAGCACAGCAGATTCTACCACAAACGCACCTGCAGACGTTAACCACTAATTTGTCTTTGATAACTTTTTTTTTTTCAATTAAAATCCGATAATCTTTTATCGTGCTAAAGGATTAAAGATTATCGGATTTTATTAGGGTCAAGTGTTAGGGTTACCATCAATACTACAAGTGGAAATTTTACTAATGTTTAAAATTATCTATTGATTTCTGTTTAATTCTATAAAATGATTAACCAGATGCTCCCATTCTAATACTAAAGATGTAGCTGGTCTGGAGGATTTTGCTTTTCTATACCAATAATCAGCGTTCCAGATATCGCCTTCTTTTCTGTGTAAATATGCATGCACCAGCGCTGAGGATTGGTCGTTAAGTTGATCTACTAATGCATGTGCTTTATGCCAATCTCCTTTTTCATCATACCACAAAGCATTAAGCTGAATTGACAAACCAGCTGGAGGTTCAGCGGCGTTTAAACTTTCTTTAAATGATGATACTATATCCATGGTTAAAAAAACATCCCTCTGTTAAGACTTTGAAATTAGCTAAATTTTAAAATCTATATTATGATTTTTTACTTTTTATCAATTTCGAAAACCAGTTTTCGGATTTTACCTTTGGATTTTCTGGTCCCAATAAAAATCCATAAGGCTTTAATTCAGGTATTCTATCGCATATAATTTTAATTATTCCGAAAATCGGGATGGCCAAAATCATACCTGCAACGCCCCAAATAAATTCCGCTAATACAATAGATAAGATTGTAAATAACGGATTAATGTTAACCTGTTCGCCAACAATAAGTGGCTCCAATATATAAGTTTGAAGAAATTGCACCAAACCATAAACCACTAATACGCCAATCAGCATTTTTGAATCGCCGCCCTGCCCTATTACAGCAAGCAAGGTTAAACAGGTGCCGGTAAGGTTGCCCACAAAAGGAATAATTTCTAAAAGACCGCACAGTACGGCAAAAAATATGGCACTCTGCACACCCACTAGGCTAAAACCGATGCCATAAAGCACCCATAACACACCAATCATTGCCGCAAGCCCGCTTAGATAATGCTGCGCCACCTTTCCCGATTCATGTACAATTACCGAAGCTTTATGTTCTTCGGTATCTGGAACGAGCTGTAATATAAACTTTTTAATATGCGAACGATAATAAAGCGATAAATACATATAAACTAAAACAAGAATGGTATTTACGGCTACGCCCATAACGCCACTTGCAAAACTGGCAAGTAAATTTCCGGTGCTACCGCTGCCAGCTTTAATTATTTCTTTCTGTTGCCTACCATTTATATCTAATTTTTGATTAATCCAGTTTCTCAAATCGACCACCATAGTGCTCAGCCTGGATTTCATTTGATCTAAGTTTTCGGTTAAACTTCCTAATTGCCAGTATAATAATGACACAATCAGCGCAACTGCTAAAATAAATAACAGAACGCAAAGCAAACTTGCCCACCCTCTTTTAATTCCATTATTTTCTAACCAGTTACACAGCCTAATAAAAACCATCGAAAATATACCCGCCAGGGTTATAGGGATCAGAAATGGAGCTGCGAAATATAATCCAGCAAAAACTAAGGTAATAAAGAATAAAATATAAACGCTTTGTTGAAGTTTAGCCATAAGGCTACAACATTAAAGGCATTGAAATGTTTACATTCATTGTTTTACTAATTTTAGTAAAAACAGATTACATCCCACCTTGCTTCGACCAAGAAAATGTTAACAGTAATTAGGTAAAAGAAATCCCGATGAAAGATTTTCATCAAAGGAATTTAATAAAAACACATATTTTCAGTTATTAACATCTGTTAAAAAAAACCATTTATATTGATTTTGAGTATATATTATTTTTAGATAATTCAAATATAAACCATGGTCAAGATACAAACGGAGCAAGATTATAAACTCGTAATTGCTGAAATTAAAAACTTACTGCACAATACAAACCCTATTGTTACTGCAGAAGAAATCCCTGAAATAAAAACTTTATCGATGGCGGCTACCGAGTACGAACTTATTAAGTATGATTTCACTAAACGCTCCCTTAATCAGGCATCGTAATTTTAACAAAATTCCTGCGTAAGCCCTTTACGCAGCGGCTCATCATAATATTTTATGCCAATTTAAGCCAAAACATTTGATGCTGTTAATATTGATAAAGCACGTGGCCATGCTTTTAATTATAACTATCCCTTTTTTATAACCTACCCAGGCTACGTAAAAATAAATGTTTGGATGATGACAAGCTAATGCGAATAAAATATCCCCTAAAAACGTACAGATTTTTTTTTCGGTAGATAATCGCACAGCACCTCTTGCATCTAGAAACAATAAATGGAGTAAGAATAATTTAATGATGGATTTACAAACACCATTCTCAACCAGCAAAATATGAAACATTCATAATTTATCGGCTAAATATTGGCTATGCTACAATTTCTATCAAGGAGATACAATTCAATTTAGTTTATTGTGTTTATCTTATCCTAATTTCACAACCATTTACCTTTGTCATTGAGATATTAAATAAGGGTGCATGTTCAGCCGAACACAAAGAGCATCAAGCACTTAATAGCAAATAAATATCTAAAATGATTTGGAAATTCAAATTCAATCACTTACATTGGAGTATATTTTAAAAGGCACTCCTTTTTTTTAATGAATCTGTTTCATTTACTTATCTGATACTCCGCATACCAGCACACAGTGTGAATTCTTTTTAAAGGTTAGAACAAATTTCCAAACTCTATCAAGGCCGCTTTTTGGCTTTGCATAGTTATAACCTAAAATTTTGGTATATGGCAGCGGCTGGCACAATTGAATCCATTACATTAGCATTGGGAAAAGCTTTAAAACCGCTTTCTACTCTGTTAACACCCGATATTTTTGCAAAACTAGGTGTGCCTCTACCACAAAGCTTAGAGAACAATGCGGGTATATTAAGTAAACTGGCAGAAACTAAAACGCTCGTTACGGGCTTACCCTCATCAATTTCGATTTTAGAAGCCGCAATAAGCGCTAAAGATGTAACGCAAATTATAGCAGAAGGCATAAAACTCACCAAATTAATTATCGATATCCTTAAGAAAATAAAGGAATTAGGAATTGCCTTAAATACTGCAATATTAGGTTTGCCAGCTAATGTACAGGCAGACTTAAAAGCGCTTGCAGATAATCTTCCAATCAGGATAATTGAGTATTGCTTAATCGGTTATCTGAACGAGTACTTTCCATTACTAACACGAGCCATTAATTTACTTGGCACAATTGATAAAGAAATCATTCTACCTCCAGGAATGGTATTAACTACACCACTTCCTGCAATTACACCACGCAGAATATATTTCGACAGGCTTTTCAAAATGCTGTCTAATCCACAAGCCTACCTACAAGATACTTTTAAGCTAGGTTTGCCAACTTTTACCGGCAAAGAAATACTCGAAAAAACCCGTGCTTTACTCATTGAGCTTGGCATTCCTGCTGAAATAACTCAAATAGGAACCGGGCCGATTGTACTGGAATCAGATTATTTTAAAGCAGAATATGATTCAACATTAAATCCTCCGGGAATAAAATTTGAAATTAAAGTTAGTGGAAATAATACTTTTGATAAAAGCTACAACATCTCTAGTATTTGGAAAGCTAGAGTTCAAAATACACGTTCTTTTGGAGCAGGATTAACCGGTAAATTAGCGTTTCCACTTAAATTAACTTTACAACCTGTTAATGGTAATGCATTAATGGACACCACCTTATCTCTTACCGGTAGCAAGAGTAATAACGACGCCTTTATGCTTATTGGCGCATCAGGTGGAACGAGGTTAGAAGCTCAAAAAATTCAGGCGAGTTTAGGTCTAAATACTGCGGCAGTAAATTCGCAAACCCAAATCAGCCCTTCTGTACAAATCAGTTTGGAAGGCGGAAAATTGATTATTGATTTTAGCGGCGGCGACGGATTTATAACAACGCTACTATCCAATATTAAGGCAGAAGCTGCATTTGATTTAAAAGCAAATTGGGATCCTACAAATGGCCTTCGCATAGCCGGAAGTGCCGGGCTTGATATTTTAATTCCGCTACATATAGATTTAGTTGCAATAATTATCGAAGGCTTTCATTTTAAGGCCGCAATATCAGACTCAGCAACTTTAAAAGTTGGTTTAACGGTCATCATAAAAACTAATCTAGGCCCTTTGGTTGCCATTATTGATGGTATTGGAACACACTTCCCAATTAGCTTTCCTAATAATTTAGATGGAAATATGGCCTTTGCCAATTTGGGAATTGAATTTGTTCCGCCCACACGGGTGGGCTTATCTATTGATACAGGCGTAATAAAAGGCGGTGGATTTTTAGGTGTTGATATTGAAAAAGGAGAATATATTGGTGCCCTGGAATTGTCGTTTCAAGGGTTTATCGATTTAAAGGCAATTGCAATTATATCTACAAAAATGCCTGATGGAAGCGAAGGCTTTGCTTTACTTATCCTGATTACGGCTGAGTTTGCCCCTATCCAGCTCGGCTTTGGCTTTACACTTGTTGGTGTTGGCGGTTTGTTAGCCGTAAACCGACGAACAGAAGTAGATGCCTTAAAAGAGGGTTTACGCACTGGCGCTATCAATAGCATTTTATTCCCTCAGGATATCGTTAACAATATTACCAGAATTATAAGTGATTTACAGCAGGTCTTCCCAATATCGAAAGGCACATTTATAATTGCCCCAATGGCAAAGATTGGTTGGGGAACGCCTACCTTAATCTCACTCGAGATGGGTATCATTATAGATATACCAGCAACCAAAATTATTATTTTAGGTGTACTACGCTGCATTTTGCCAACCGAAGAAGCACCGCTGCTAAAATTACAGGTTAACTTTTTAGGTGTTATAGATTTTAACCAGGGCATATCTTTCAATGCTGTTTTATTTGATTCACGCTTACTGGCCTTTACTTTAACAGGAGAGATGGCATTAAGAATTGGATGGGGCAACCAGCCAATGTTTATATTATCTGTAGGTGGATTTCACCCATCATTTAACGAAATTCCAACGGATTTAAGAAACATGAAACGGATAACCATTTCATTACTTTCTGGTAAAAACCCTAGGATTAGTGTTGCAACTTACTTTGCCGTAACTTCAAACACGGTACAATCTGGTGCCAGAGTAGAGCTCTATGCAGAAGCTTGCGGCTTTAATGCATTTGGTTACTTAGGATATGATTTACTGGTACAGTTTAATCCTTTCTATTTTATTGCACAAATTGAAGCTGGTATTGCCTTGCGTAGAGGCAGCAGCGAAATTGCCGGAATCCACCTTGCTGGCCAGTTAAGCGGACCAACCCCGTGGAGAGCACTTGGTAAAGCAAGTTTAAAAATATTATTCGTCAAAATTAGTGTTAAGTTCGATGTTACCTGGGGCGACCAGGCGCCACCTCAGTTGGAAAAACCAATAGACGTAAAACAACTGATTATTGATGCGATAAGGGATGACCGCAACTGGAAGGCAGATTTACCAGCAAACACAAATACTAATGTTACCCTGCGTAAAATTGAACTTCCTGCAGGTAAGATAGTCGTCCATCCATTTACCATGCTCTCCTTAAGCCAAAAGGTTACGCCATTGGATATGGAAATCAACAAATTTGGAAATGATAAGCCAGCTAATGAGACTAAGTTTTCACTTTCGGTAACTGATAATTCTGCAACGCAGCCAATGGATGAAGAATTTGCAATTGGAAATTTCATCAGGCTAAAAGATAGCGAAAAACTCTCCCGTAAATCATTTGAACGGATGAGAAGCGGCATTAAATTTCAAACTTCTAACGAAATTTTACATGGTACCGAACTACAAAAAGAAGTAGATTATGAATTGAGCTATGTTCATCGCAAAAAAGGAATAGCCTTTATTATTAAAGTTACTGGCTTTAAATTATTAGATAAAGTGTTTAATATATTTTCTAAAGGAAACGCGATAAGCAAGAATACATATTCTGTAAGTAATAAATTGGCAACCATAAGCCCTGCCACAATAAAAATAAATACACGTTTGTACAGTATCGTAAATACAAAAGATTTAAGCACTTATGGCAATACAACAAGCTTTAACTCAGAAGCGGAGGCTTATGCTTTGCAAGATGATTTACTAAGGAAAAATCCTGCATTAAAGAATCAATTACAAGTAGTTGCACAATTTGAACTAAACTAAAGATGAGTATAAAAGTAGCAAAATATACCTTTGGCTCTTGGATGCGTAAAGGCATTGGCGGTCGTATTACCACTACCGATAATTTGGGCAGTGGGGCAACATCAAACACCCTTCGCTCTACTGTTAATATTGAAGTAAAAATAAATGACCACCTAGAAAGCAAAAATTTTGAATTGCTTAGTCCCGGAGATATTATTGGTGTAAATCCAGCCATGATAGTGCGTACCGAGCCGCTAAATTGGATAACGAATTTTGAGCCAAACTATTTACCATTTATTGAATTTTATGATGAGGACTTTTTATGGCGATATACTCCGGCTCAGGCCAACGGTGATAAACTGAGGCCATGGCTTGCACTTATTGTTTTAAAAGATGAGCAACCAGCGGGAAACGAAGAATTCACTTTCAATGAAAAAAAACTGCCTTTACCTTCGGTAATTGTAAAGCATGGAAACAATCTGCCTCCTTCAAATCAAATTTGGGCATGGAGCCATGTTCATATAAACGAAGGTCACGATTCGACAACTGAGTTTGAAGCTTTTCTGAAAACCTTAAATGATTTAGACAACGAAAACAGCGACAAAATTATTGGCAGACTGCTTTGTCCACGTAAACTTGATAGCAATACAGCCTATCGTGCTTTTTTGATCCCTGCTTTTGAAACCGGGCGACTTTCAGGTTTGGGTTTAGAAAATGAAACAGTTGATGCGCAAAAACCATCATGGAACGCAAGCTCGAACAACATAGAATTTCCGGTTTACTATCATTGGTTTTTTAAAACCGGAGATAATCAGGATTTTGAATCACTGGTAAAGATTTTGGAGCCTCGAATAATGGACTCAAAACTCGGTATCAGAGATATGGATGGTTCGAAACCGGGCTTTGGCTTAACAGAAGGCACAGACATTGGCATTACAGAAGCATTAAATGTTGTTGGTTTGGAAGGCGCCTTAAAAGCGCCAACTACAGTTTCGGAGCCTAAAGTTTTAGATACCACTAAGCCCTTCTTCAATCAACTGGAAGATGTATTAAATTTTCCTGAAAAAATTAAAAAAGCTTCTAACACGGAAACCGATCCAGTTGTTAGTCCGCCAATTTATGGCCAAAACCATGCCCTTACTAATGAAATCGACACACAAAAAGCGGGTTGGTTACATGAGTTAAATAAAGATCCAAGAAACAGAGTGCCGGCTGGATTTGGAACCAACGTTGTGCAGAAAGACCAGGAAAAATATGTTGCAGAGGCATGGAAACAAGTTGAAAATGTAAAAAAGGCAAACATCAGGATTAAGTTTGCTGCCTTTGCTATGCAGGTAAGCCAAACATTAAAAACCAATTTTACAAGCAAACTTCAACCGGCACAGTCGCTTATTTTTTTATCGCCATTACTTAAAAAAGTTAAAGGCTCACCAACAACCTTGCAATATCAACTGGAAGAAAGCTTTGTACCAACTGCGGCTGTAAATACAGCTTTGCGTAAAATACTTAGGCCAAGAGGACCATTCTTTAAAAAAATCGCAATTGTAAATCCAAATTTTAATCATAGCACACTTGTAAACGATATAAATGATGGCAAAATAACGGCAGCTCCGCCAAAAATTATACCTGTAGGTTTACCTAGGATAGATGAAAAACTTAATAATATGCCAGGCAAAACTCAGCATCCGTTATTAAGCTGGATTCTTCAAAATCTATTGCTATTTTTAATACTCATATTAGTGGCGATTTTGATTTTTGGTTTAATAACGGGTGCATGGTATTTCTGTTTAGTTGCTGCAATAATTGCAATTGCATATTACTTTAAGGCAAAAAATAGTAAGGCAACTAATATTAACCCTAAG
Source organism: Pedobacter sp. Leaf170 (assembly GCF_920984665.1). Lineage (GTDB taxonomy): Bacteria > Bacteroidota > Bacteroidia > Sphingobacteriales > Sphingobacteriaceae > Pedobacter. Next base: position 36,716 of record NZ_CAKLBP010000007.1, on the reverse strand, counting down.
GATTTAAATAACCCTGAAGAAATAGTAAAAAATCTCGAGCAATCGCCACCGCAACCGGATTTTGTATTCCAGGAAACCAATCCACTTATTATTGAAACAAATAGTGGAAATACTAAGGTAAGCAGCGAAACCAAAGAAACAGTTAGCGGTGAAGATGGATTAGCTTATACTTTTACAAATACATTTACGCCCGGCGCTAATGGAAAAGATAGTGTAGAAGCGGCAAACTTCAGGGCTGCGGCAATTCATTTAAATCAGCTTGAATCTATTAAAACGCCTGAAAGAAAATTTAGCCGCTTTGACATTGGTAATGCTCATTTAAAATTGCAGGAAGCAACAGATCCGAGAAAAGTTTTTCCTAAAATGCTGGCCTCATTTGTTATTTACACCTTTAATAAAAACTGGTTGTTTAATTTTGACAATCTGGTACCCGCTATGGCTTACCCAGACATGCCTGAACCGATGTATGAAAAACTCCGCGATATATCCTCAGAGCTGCTAATACCTAATTTAAAACTGATTCCACAAAATACAATTTCTTTATTGGTAACCAACCCGGAGTTTATAGAATCTTATATGGTTGGATTAAACCATGAATTTGGCAAAGAATTACTTTGGAGAGAATATCCAACAGATAAAAGAGGTAGTTATTTTAGGCAATTCTGGGATGTAAAAGGCATCATCAGCAATAACAATAATCTGGATCCTAATCAGCTTAAAGAAGAATATAAAGATATACAACCCATAGATAAATGGTACAGCAACAGTGCGTTAGGCACACATCCTAAAAGAAAAGCTCCAGATGGAGAACAAGTTGTATTAGTGGTGAGAGGCGAATTGCTTAAAAAATATCCAAACACCATTATTTACGCTCAGAAAGCACACATATTTAAAGATGAAAACGGTGTAATAAATGCAAACAAACAGCCTGTAATAAAAGCAGTAGAAACGCAGGCAGAAATGGCTGCAGAAATTAAATTTCCAATGTTTAAAGCAGAAATTAATCCGGATATAAAATTCTTTGGCTTCGATTTAACCGTACCACAGGCAATGGGAAAAGATGAACCTAAACTTGAGACAGATGACTGGGGATGGTATTTCATCATTCAGCAAATACCGGGAGAACCACGCTTTGGAATGGATGTAAACTTTGAAAAAAGTGGAACACAAGTAACCTGGGATGACCTAAGATGGGATAAATACACGCCAACTGATGGTTTTATCAATACTGATGTTAAACCGAACGGTGATTTTAAACCTGCAGCACCTGAAAATGTAGATGACTGGGGTCAAAATTCTGCCAGAATGGGACATATCTTATATCAAAAGCCGGTGATGATAGCTGTACACGCAAAGGAAATGTTAAAAAGTATATAACCCGCTAATTTATCGTAACCATGGGATATCTTGAATCGTTAAAAGAAATTAAGCAGGCAAAAGCCCAAAGAGATAAAACTGCAGATGAATTGTATAAACTGCAACTGCAATTTATAAATCTTGATCGCAAAAATAATGCTTCGCCTAATGAGAAATATCAAGCGCAGCTTAAAAATTTAAAAGACCAAATTCAAAAACGGAACACGGAGAAGAAGGACCTGACAGATATGACCCACAGGGTTATTGACAATTTATACCTTAAGCTCAAGCCTCAACAACTCATTGAAGAATGGCAGGATAATATACCCATTACCCTATTTCCGGTTCGTTTAGAAACTAAATACCGAAAAGGCATTCGGGGTACGCAATTAATGGTGAGGGTATATCCGGACGATATTTCGATAGTAACCCATGAAAAGCTGCTAACTAAAGATGAAAGCGATTATGGAAGAAAGCATTGGGAGATTTTATTTAAAAACTCCGCAAACCTAAGCGTAAAAAAAGAAGCATGGCAATTGCTTTATGATAAATTTGGAACAAACAGAGCAGTTTGGGTAGCCAAAAGCACTAAACCAACCAATTGGCAACAACGTACTGATTTAAACACTGTAGAAGATTTAATTTTTGAAGACTTAGAAACAAAACCTGATAGCTGGACAGCTGCAGCACATACAAATGTTTTGCCTGATCGTTTTGTTTTAATGGCCTACAGAAACGGTAAAGAAGTTTTACAAATAGTTGGCCAACAAATTAAAGATATAGTAACCGTTGGTCCGGCTCCAATAATTGATGAGAACGACCCTGCATTTACCAGAGATGAACAGGAAAATCGGATTCAATATGGAGCGGATTATGCCTGGATGGCAGACTTCGATTTAGCTGTTGCCCAAGGTTTGGGATTTATTATCTCGCAAAGCGATGAAGATTTAAAACTAGGTTACGAACAGTTGCTGGTTTTAGGCTTAAAAATTTCTGCTGATGAAAATGAAAGCAAAGAGATGTTTGAAGCTCTTATAGAAAACCATAAATACAGTGAGGAAGGTTTAGCCTTGATTAAGCAAGGTACACCAACAAATAATACCGAAGGGGGAGATTCTGGCTTTAAAAACCATGAAACGATAGATGATATGGCTTTGGAGGTAGAACAAGATCAAATCCTCTTTACCCCTACCGATGATGCGCATGAAGCTACCGATGGACAAAGACTTGCTGAATATTTTGGCTTAGACTACGCTATTTTTCAATCTGTAAAAAATAGTGGCATAACCGACCACAAGGAAGCTATAGCCATGAATACAGCAATGTATCCGGGTACATTAGGTTATTTCACCAACACCATGTTAAACGGTGTTTTAGGTGATGCAGATACGAATGCATTAAGAAATCATTACTTGAATTTTGTTAGCGGCCGAGGTCCTTTGGCTGCAATAAGGGTTGGAAACCAGCCTTATGGAATTGTTGTAACCAGCGACTTTGATAATTGGATGTATAAACAATCCAGATTTGAAGATTTTAGCATAAACCTTCCCTATAAGATGTCTGCATTTTACCAGAAAATGTATAACATTCTTATCTATATGGCGGCTTTTTGGAAAGACAAAACCAAAAATTTACCGCAAATAACAAAAAGTGGAGATGCAGGTGCCACATTATTAAAAGTATTGGGCTTACATCCTTTGTCAGTAGATTTTTTCCAGCGGAAAGGCTATAGTTACGATTACTTGAAAGACCTTGAAAAATTTGAGTACAACGGAAAGTATTTTGCAGATACGATGTTAATGGCAATAAATTCTTCTCAAATGACGAATCTGCTAAAATCCTGGGGTTATAAAACGCAAAAGGAAAATGGCACAAAAAAAACACCTCCTTTATTATTAGAAATTATATTTCAGCATTATAATACAAGGTTAGATAAAGAAAATCTAATTGATGCTCAGCCTCTATCAGAAGAAAATAAAATAAAAGCCTTTAATGAGGACGATGATTTAAATTATATTGATTGGTTGCTTGCCAACATCGATAACGAAAAAAGTTTAGAGAAAGACAATTTTGGCGATAAAGAAAAGCCAAAACCATTGCTTTACATGATGTTGAAGAATGGTTTACTGCTGGAAACCAACCACAGCATATTTAAATTTTTAGCTACAAAGGATATCCATGCATCAGAATTAATGCAAAGCAGAAAATTTATGAACATGAGCACCTCAGCCTCTGTTAGCCCATGGGAGATTTACAAAGCGCCTGTAAATAGAATTGTAGATACAGAACAATCTACCGCATCAATATTTAATCATGTTCATAAATCAGTTATCGATTTTACCATCACCAATAATCTTCAACAAAATAAATGGGCTTTAAATATTTTAAAAGATTTACCAACAGCACGTTTACAAAGAACCTTTGTAGAGCATATAGATAGTTTAAGCTACCGTTTGGATAGTTGGCAAACCTCTCTTTTTGACCAACGCATAGTGAGTCAACGAAATTTACAAGGCGGAATTAAGCAACGCAAAACAGGTATTTATCTTGGTAGTTATGGTTACCTTGAAAATGTTAAGATGCGCAATACGAGGAAAAAGGTTGCGGAGTCTATGCTCCCGGATGGACTTATTGAAAACGAAGACAATTTATATATTGAGAATGAAAATGGCGGTTATGTACATGCGCCAAGCCTAAATCATGCAACTGCCGCAGCTATATTACGCAACGGTTATTTAACCCATGCAAATCAGCAAAATGCAGATGCATTAGCTGTCAATCTTTCATCTGAACGCGTTAGAAGAGCCAAAGCAATTTTAGAAGGAATAAGAAATGGCCAAACTCTCGATGCGCTTTTAGGTTACCAATTTGAAAGAGGATTGCATGATTGGAGCACCAGATCATCCAATCCGGTTATTTTAAATCAGCTTAAGCCAGATTTCAGAAAAGCTTTTCCCATCAAAAAAACTAAAGTTCCGCAAGAAGGAAATGTTACCGGCCCTGAAGAAGTTACCGAAAGTTACGAAGTGGTTAATGGTTTAGCTTTAGCAGAAGTAGTGTTGCCTTTTCCATTCGGGATAACAAATCTACCAACGCTAAATGCTGCCCAGATTACTGCCTTGGAACAAGAAAGAAACAATTTAAAAAACACTTTAGATGCTGTAAAAGATTTACTAACCGCCGAAAGCGCTTACCAGATGGCTACAGGTAATTTTGACCGTGCCACTGCGGTAATGCAGGCCATTGCCAACGGAACCATTCCACCAGAAGTGGAAGTTATCAATACAGCAAGAAGTTCGCAAATGACTTTCACCAACAGAATTGCCTTAACCTTTGATAGTTCATTAAATTCAAATCCGTGGCCAAATGTTAACCAAAGTGCAAAATCTATAACCGAACCTGCTTTAAATAATTGGGTAGCTAATCGCTTAGGAAACCCAGCAGATATCTTGTGTGTAGTTACAGCGCAAGATGCCGTAGGAAACGAAATCAGGCTTCCGGTAAGTTTAGAAAACCTAAAAATACAAGCATTGGATTTTGTATTGCTTATTCGCAATAAACTGGAAACCTCCGGCGCTTCAGAATTGGAAAGCCGTATCCGGTATTATTTTCTAAGAGACCAACTACTATCAGATAAAACGATAATAAACATACAGTTTGCTGAAACAGATAGCCCTGCTGATTTATCAAAAAAATCTTTTGCAGAAATATTACCTTTTGCAAACTACATCCGCCAACTTATAGGAAATAGTAGGCCACTTAATGCAAAAGATTTTCCTTCTAAACCTACATCACCGGCAAATAATAATCCTGCAGAAATTGATTTAGCAGAGCTGAAGAACCGAACAATAAATCTTTACCAAAACTTTCTTGAATCGCCAATCTCGGTACTTCAAAATGCGCTGAATGCAATTCAGATAAACTTAACAGATACAACCATAGAAAATTTGCGAGCCACGCTGAAAGGAATTGCAGATATTCATTTCAATTATGCGCAACCTCATTATGCTTTTGATAAAGGCCAGGAAGCGGCAGATTCATTAATTGAGCAGGGAAAAGCTGTGCTTTTAAGATTATTTGAAGTGCAAAATGCTTATCAGGCACAAAATGCCAAACTAAATCCAACAGGTGAAATTGAACAGGAAAGCATCAAGCTGATAAAAATGATTCAAACCATTCTTGGAGATAATTTTATGGTACTTCCTAAATATAATTTTGTAGATAAAGCTGAAATGGATGCCGCTTTTTCTTCATCAGATGATTTATTAACTTATGCAAAAAAACCTTCAAACCCTGCTTTAGGAGATAATGCCGGACCTGGAATAACCAAACCGGTTAGCGAATTTTTACATAGCGCATCATTAGTAAGAGAAAAAATGCACACACTGGAAATGGTGCGATTGTTAAACGAAAACTTTAATCAGGAAGTTTTAGATGCAATGCCTTTGCAACTACCTCACAAAAACAATGATAGCTGGTTAGCAGTAGAATTTCCCAAAAAAACTGAATTACTTAATGATACTACATCTTTTGTTTATTATGCGCCGCAAGGCTTTAATCCTAATGCAACGCAAATTGGTTTATTAATAGATGAATGGACGGAAACCATACCAAATCAGGAAGAAGTTACCGGCATAACCTTTAACTACAATCAACCAAATAGTAGCCCGCCGCAGGCAATTCTTTTAGCCGTAAGCCCCAATGAAACCGGCAACTGGTCTTGGAACGATTTAACAAACACTGTTTTAAATACTTTCCAAAGAGCAAAAGAACGTGCCATAGAACCGGATGATGTAGATACGATGCCAAATTTAACCACCCTCCTACCTGCAACAATGGCTGAGTTTAGCGCAAATCGTTCTACAAATATTTCCTTAGACTACTCCTTAAACATTTCAGTAAAATACACAGCTGCCAAAGTCATTCAAAATTTAATTAAACAATCATGATTCAACTTACCGATAAAATCAAACAGTTTTCTCCGGATGTTTTGTTGAAAGACTATCGCATAGCATCTATAACGGCCTACAACAGACTAGAACCGCGGGCACGTACTGAAAACTTCGACCAGAGTTTAAAAGCTTGCGTACATGATGGATTATGGTTTTTAACCCGCCAATGGCAAATGGGCGAATTAGAAAGTGAAGATGCCGGCTCTGCAATTGATGCCAGGTTAATCACTAAACAAATCCATATTGATAGAATGGCGGTTCAGCAAAACCCGGCATTGTTATATAATAATGAAATGCCCATGGAAGCCCAAATTGAAAGAGAGGTAATTCCTTTTAGTTTAGCACTGAAAATACAGATATCTCAATATTTTTTAAGCTTACACACCGCCACGTTAAAATCTGCTTATTTCTCAAAGTATTTAAATATTTACCCGATAACCGTAGCGTCTAATCCTGATTTTGAGAATCAGGAAAATAGCTTACAATTATTAAACAGTACGGTAAAACGCTCAATTGATGGTGAACTTTTACTTGCTGATGTTGCAAACGATAGCTTTAGTACAAAGGTGAATATAGCACCTGGAGATTTAGCAGAAATGAAAGTCATCACCAATAACTTAATTAATTGGTACAAGAGAATTTACACACAACCAACCAGCGACAATGAAGATGCCTGGAGCGGCCAAAATCTGAGTTATGGATTTTCTACAGCCGCACCAAAACCTGATGGTACACAATTGGTTATGGAAAGCTCAAATTACCATAGCGGCAACTTGGATTGGTACAATTTCGATGTCGACCTAAATAAAAGGTCGCTTGATTTAGAACAGTCAAATTATCAACCTGAATTAACAAAAGATAAAGCCATATCTTTTATTCCAACAGCTACAGCTTTTAAAGGCATGCCAAATCAGCGCTTTTGGGAAATGGAAGATGCTTCTATAAACTTCGGAACGTTGAATGCAAAAACAAACGACCAACTACTACTTTTATTTGCAGAATTTGGTTTAGTTTATGGAAATGATTGGTTTGTAATTCCTTATAGGATGAAAACCAATACGCTTTGCGAAATTGATGGTTTTGTGGTTAAGGATGTATTTGGCGACCGTACTTTAATTCAAGCTGCTGACGCAGGTTTGGATAATCAATGGCAAAAATGGAGCATGTTCAACTTAAGCAATAAAGACCATATCGGAGCCTATAACAGACAATTTTTCTTAACATCTACTTTAGCAAGCACTTTACAAAGCGCACCAATTGAGCAGGTTAATTTTATGCGTGATGAAATGGCAAATATGGTTTGGGCGATTGAAGAAATTATTCCGGATGGAACAGGAATTGGTATTGATGGTAATGAAGCTGCTCATAAAGAAGGTATTCTACCCGAACCAATACCAGATGCTAAAGCGTTAATACGTTACATGCTTGGCAATACAGTACCTCAAAACTGGATTCCGTTTTTACCGATGCAGCTACCCAATAATCATCAGGATATTCATTTCCAGAGAGCTTCAATGCCAAAACTCGGAAATCCACCTGTAGATACTGTTAAAGCAAAAGGCAGACTTTTAAATGAACAGGAAGCTCCATATTTTATTAATGAGGAAGAAATTCCGTATGCAGGCACATTGATTAGCAGAGCATGGCAAAGAAGCCGCTGGTACAATGGTAAAACGTATAACTGGGTAGGCAGATACAGACAAACCGGACGTGGCGAAGGAAATAGTAAATTAGCTTTCGATCAAATAATAGATGCTAAATCAACAGATGCGCCATAATAAGGTGGTTTTATTAATGAGAATTGAAGTATAAATAATTGATTACTTATACTTTATAGCAACTTAAAAAACTCGTTTAACAACAGGAATGCCTAACTCTACATCATTATAACAACTAAATTAATAATTCATCACATTTTCACGTCTATCCATCACATTTATATTCAGTTATATAAGGGCAACTATATCTTGCATAAAAATAATGCACCATGAAACTGATTTATATGCTTGCACTCCTATTTTTAGGTCATGCTCTCTGAACACAAACTGTTAAAAATAAAACTGGGAAACCCTACACCATTCAGAATGTAAAATTTAAAAGTGCTGAAACCACATTAGCTGGTTCCATTTTTTTGCCTAAAAATGCGCATGCAGCTTTGGTGTTGATACATGGATCTGGCCAGGAAAAACGAATGTTAAATCTGGCGAAGGATTTAGCGAAACAAGGCATTGCTGTTTTAACCTATGATAAACGTGGTGTCGGCGAATCTGGCGGTCAATATCGAGGGCCAGAAGTTGGCACCAACAATATTGATTCTGCAAACCTGCAACTATTAGCCCTGGATGCAGCTGCAGCAGGCAGTTTTATGATTAAACATTTATCAACTAAACAAATACCACTCGGCTTAATGGGTTTTAGTCAGGCTGGATGGATTATTCCGATTGCCGCACAAAAATTAAATGCGATAAAGTTTATGATAATTTTTAGTGGCCCGGTGGTCAATACACTCGAGCAGTTACGTTTCCAGTTTTATACCAATGGCAACAATAAATTTTGGGACTCGCATAGCCAAACAGATGCTTTGCTCCATATTAAAAACGATACAGATAGATATAATTTTACTCCGACTGAACCCCGAGACGCATTATCAACACTTAAAATTAAAGGATTATGGATTTTTGGATCCAAAGACATACAAATCCCAGTAGAACTTTCAAAAGCTAAAATTAATGCGCTGAAAGCTGAGGGCAGGCTATTTGAATACATCGAATTTCCCGAATTAGGTCATAATACCTCAAGTTCAGCAGAACCAATGAACAAAGCCATTGAATGGATAAGAATTCAAACTACTAATAAAAATCGACCTAAAACTAAAAACCGGAACAACTAATAGGAGCCTGAATATTTTAGTATAAAAGATGGACTTGATTATTCTGCCCTATCAATTTGATTATCTCTGATTATTTTACGAATCCCAAAAAATGATACAAACCCAATGGTTATGCCTACGAAGATTAATGCTTTAAATGTCATACCTGTTTTAACAGATAGCTCAACAAATTTGTTTGAAAATTGGCGAAAATTTAATCTGGGAAGAATACTATAATCAATCTTTTTTTGGCATGATATAATTGATAGACAAAGTGCCTATGCGGCTGGTTAATCCGTAAATTGGACTTGTAATAATTACATTTTGCCCTCTCTGTGCATTTAGGCTTGCCGTATCTACATCTAAAAAATACTTATTGTAAAATGTTGAGTAAGGAAGTCCAAGTTCTGATTTATCGCTCGAAGCAATAATTAACCCTTTTGGATTTACGATGGAAACTTCCTTAAAATTTTCTTCAGTTACCAGTTGATGAATGTATTGGTTTACCGCTTGCATATCGCCTTCCAGCATTTTCTGACGAATGGCCCAAACCATTGGTTTACTAAAAAGCACCAATTGCTTCTTCAGCGTAGAATCTAACTGGCCGGTAATGCGGTTTCTAAAACGTTCGTTTTCAACTTTCTGCTCCCTGATAATACTTCTGGTTTCCAAAGATTTATAAGCAAGAATAAAAAATACCAGGATAATTCCTGTAAAAACCGTAATCAAAAATGTATGTAGAGAAACGGTAGAATGTGGAATATCGTAATTTTTGTTGTGCGTTTGGGAAGGATGAGCCATAGTTTTATCGTGATGTCACTAAAATAAAAAAAGAGCCTTTTTTGTTTTACGATTATTCACTAATTTTTAAAAAATTATATCTAGATGAAAAACCTTTTATTTAAAAATAAAGCTAAAGCCATCCTTAAATTACAAATGGACAGCCTTAGCATTTATTAAACCTAAACTTCTTGATTATCATTGTGTTTTGTTATGGCCTCACCAAGATGTAAAACCAAAGCATCATCAAATTCATCCATTGTGCGCCATTGCATGTGCTCATCAACAGCTTCTGCATAGATTACGCCAAGTTTATGCTCGTCCTGCATAATTCGATATGTTCCATTTTCTTGCGGCTCAACTGTATAATCACCTTCTTCTACACTAATTTTAAAGTTATCCATTGTATGTTATTTAAATTATTTTTAAGTATTTATCTAATCGCAAATTTTTAGTAATTCTTAAGATGCATTTATTAACTCGCTACAGGCAAGGTCATGCTTTTCGCCATAAGTTTTTGAATCATTTTTTTTAATCTCAAACGATAATCATCGCCAAGCCAAGTGATGTAATCTCTGGTTACTTTTGACAGGCATTTTCCATAAAGCTTAATGCGGTAATCAATTTCCTTATCCAAAACATGGCAAAGCTCTAATGCTTTCGCTAAATCGCCTTCAGCATTATCTAAACACATTAAAGCATGTTGACGAATAGAATCCCTTATTACAATTTTGGCCTTCTGACCATCTTCCAGAGCTTTATGATAGGCAGCTACAACATCAAAAGACACCTCTAAACTATTGGGAAAGGTGTTTCTCATCTCAATAGGAATAACATGAGTTTGTTGTGTACTACGGCTAAGGTTTTCATGGTAAATTTCTGGATGATTAAATACATGGTTCCAATCAATTTCGCTATTCCATTCGCCAAACCTTTCGCAATTATTACCGAGATCTATAATCGAAAATTTCTTTTTACCCGAACAACAGCGAGCACCCCGCCCTATCATTTGATGGTATAAAGTTAATGATGTGGTGGCCCGGTAAAGTATAACCGATTGAATGCTTGGCTCATCAAATCCTGTTGTTAAAATAGAAACAGAACTAAGAATTGCACCTTTTGTTCGTTTAAACCATTTTAGTATTTCTTTCCGCTCTGCGGATGATGTTTTATTATCTAAATGACGAATAGCATACCCTGCCTTGCTAAAAACCTCCTCAACACGGTTGGAAGTGAATATCCCGTTATTGAATATCAAGGTCTTTTTTCTCATAGAATGAGATTCATAAGCATGCAAAAGCAAGTCCAGCATAACTTCCGAGCCATATAAGGCATCGGATGTACTTACAGTAAAATCGCCGGTTAAACCGGTTTTAAGCGTATTGAGTTCAACATCATAGCTGTGCAGTTTTGGTTTGGCTAAAAAGCCTTGCTTAATTAAGTTTGAAATAGATTCGCCAACCAACAATTCATCATAAAAACCTTTCATAGGCAAATTAACATCAGATGAGAAAGGTGTTGCCGTTACCCCAATTACAGCAGCATTTGGAAACTTAGAAAGTAATTTATGGAAAGAATTATGATGTGCTTCATCAACGATAACCAATCCAACAGAAGATGTATTTATCAGTCCTTCATCAATCCGGCGCTTTAGCGTTTCAACCATCGCAACATAACATTCAAAATGGTCTTTAATGGATATCTTTTTTACCTTGCTATCTATTACCCGGTTTACCACACCCATACCTTTAAGTGCTTTGGTAGTTTGTTGGCAAAGTTCAATACGGTGGCTCAAAACAATTACCTTTTTACCATAATTAAGAATGAATCGCTTTGCTATCTCTGAAAAAATAATTGTTTTACCACCACCGGTTGGTAATTGATAAAGCAGTTTCGCCTTATGATTGGCATGAGCAGAAAGCTTTTCGAACAATAAATTTAGATCGTGATGCTGGTAATCGTAAAGTTTTTTATTCGCTGCAGAATTTTTTTCTACCAAGATATCCAAATGTGTTTCCATATAAAAATGAAACCTAAGGAATCGGAAAAAGTTTCGAGATTATATCAACAGGATATATTTTTTTACGATGCTTTAATGCATGAAACCAAATGCACCAGAGATAATTTGTGAGCGGTTGTATGCTCATTTGAATGACTAGCGGGAGTCGGTATGTTTCCTAACGCTAAAAACTATATCAGTAATAATTTCATCTAATTTTTTAGCCGAATCGAGAACCATATCGCAAACCTGTCCTATGTATTTTTCGTTGTGTAGATTTTTCTTCATAATCCGAGTTAATGCTAAAAGGTTTGCCAGAGGCGCTCGAACAGTGTGGCTTTGCGTAAATACAATTTCTTCGAGCAAGCTTGATTGTGCGTTAATTTCTTCTGATACCTTTTTAGATTGTTGCCTTTCCAACATCAGTTCAGAAATATCATAACCCAGGCAAAACATACCCGATGGCTGGTTATTTTCATCAAACATAGCCCGAAATTCCCATTGGGTAAATATATAGCCGCCTTGACCATCATGTTTACGGATGGTTGCAGGAAATAACTTATTTGGCTGCTGGAAACATTCCTGAGAAACCATTTCGCAGGTAGCAACATCATCCGGATGCATGGTAATGTGAAACGGCTGACCTATTAAACCACTTGATACATGAGAAAATCTTTGCGAATAATTATCATTTGTAAAAGTGTATTTGCCTTCCATGTTTACAATAATAATGTAGTAGAAACTAGATTCTTTTAGTAAATTACATGTTTGGTCAAAATTTATCATAGGGTTGCATTTTTCGTAAATAACACGCCGATTTTAAATAGTCAGAGCAGACCAAAAAAATTTCAAGACGATTAATTCAGAGCCTCTAAGTTATTAAATAAACAACAATTCAATAACTTAAATTTTAGTATTTTGTAATTGTTTAATTACAAAGCGAAGTTGAGCGACTACGCAGGTTTTAAGTGCCAAATTGTTTGTTCCAATGGTTAAAATGCCCATAAATACGATTTTCTGTAAATAATACGTATGCCGGTTATTTATACTTAATTTATCTGGATAACGTGGAATGGTAAAGTTTTTACTTAGTTTGCTGATATTATTAGTTTTAGAACTATTAACCGGTTTTTTGAATTTAAAAATCGAATTAATACTACAATCTATTTCTATTGATACACCCTATGATAGAAAATGAAATCCTGCTTATTGATGATGACGAGTATAGTTTATTCATCAATAAGGAAATAATTAGTGCACATACAGAATTACCCATACATGCTTTTAATAGCGGCGAACTTGGCTTAAATTATTTGAAGCGAATCGCCCAGGATAAGCAGGTTTTTATGTTTCTGGATTTAAATATGCCCGTTATGAATGGCTGGGCCGTTTTAGAAAACTTAGAACAAATGGTATTAAAAAATGCTGTTCGCGTATTTATTCTAACATCTTCTGTAGATGATTTAGATAAGGCAAAAGCGAAAACATACTCAATGGTTAAAGCATTTTTTGTTAAGCCGCTTGAAAGCGAAGTTGTTGAACATGCGCTTCAGAATATCTAAAATAGATTTTGCAAAAACAACATCCAAAAAAAATGCTTTGTGAAGCCCCTTTTTTGCGAAAATTTATCGTGGTAAAAATTTCCTTTTTTTTATCAATTACTTTCTAATATTTCAGAATTTTTGTATCGCGATAATTCTAATCGATAAATTAAAAATAGAGTAATAAACAGTCTTCAAACCATTTACGGCTCTCTTTTCTATGCCATTGAAATGTAGGTGCACGATATTCTAATCTAACAGCTTTATAAACTATTGATTAATAGAATCTTTAAATACAAACTAATTAATTTATAGCGAAATCTGAGAAACCTAATTATCCGTATTTATTTACACAGAATAATATAAAAAAACTGAGCATCTGTACCTGATGACAAATGATTTTATGCTAAACAATAATTAAATAATTTTAAAAATGGAGGCTATTGCAATAACAATTAACAAGCCAAACCATAGTTAAGTATCTAATTCGTTACTATTTTAACATTATGTAATTGGATTTTAACATATCATTATATTTTTTTGCATTTAATGTGCTAAAATATCTAATTTAACACTTGCGCTCCCTTCCTATAATCATCTCTAAACAATGAAAGTATTTCCATTCACCTTTCTCGTCTCTGAAGACAAGAGCGTAGTGTCTGAGCGATTTGAATCGCCCAATTTTTATCCATATCTGCATAGGCATGAGGAGTGGCAAATCACTTACATTGAGCACGGCACCGGTACGCTTATTGCAGGCAATGACATGCAACACTTTAAAAGCGGCGATTTATTTGTAATCGGTTCAGGGCTACCCCATCTTTTTAAAAACGCTATAGATGAAGCTCAAAATCAAGTAAACTTAGTTTCCTCACATTCTGTCTATTTTGATGTTGATGCGAAACTAGGTCCGCTATTTTCATTACCTGAGATGAAAACAGTTAAAAAGTTTTTAGCGAGGAATAAAAATGGTTTTAAAATATCTGAAGAGCATGCAGAGATGATTTATTCATTGATGAAAGCTATTGACAAATCAATCGGCGTTAAATTGCTTTCTAACTTTGTTGATTTAATGCTTGCCTTACAAACAATAGAAGAACACTTTACGCCAATATGTTCTGATATGTTTAAATTGGGTAAAATTGACAGTGATGGCGACAGACTGGTTCGGATTGTTAATTACATATCCGATAATTACCATAAAGCCATTACACTCGAAGATGTTTCAGACATTGCTTTTATGACACCACAAGCTTTTTGCAGATACTTTAAAAAACATACCGGGCACACATTTGTCTCTTATTTAAATGAAGTTAGAATTAATTATGCCCGCAAAAGCTTAATTCTTGATGGAAAACTAGATCATATATCCAGCATAGCATATAAGGTCGGTTTTAGCAGCATACCAAACTTCAATAGAGTTTTCAAATCTATTGTAGGCAAATCTCCAAAGGCATACATTCATGATTTTGAAATGCTCACTGGATAATTTTAAGTTAATATAACATTTTTAAGGTCTTTTTTGCCCACTTTATCTAAAAATAGAGTGGGCTTTTGTATTTATATAAAAAAAAAGAAGAAAAATCTACAAATTATAGAATTTCAACTAATGTTTTAGGGCAAAATCAACTCCAAAATAAATCTTCGCAGCAAAAATGTGCTAATATTTTCACCTTGACTTATTGCATTTTTGCAGGTTTGCCAAATACTCCAAAATTTGCTATGATTTAGCATGTAATAATTTTGTTTCATGCAGTTTTCGACCTAGTTTTAGCTAATTAACTTAACATTAACTAAACTAAATTCGATTATTCATGAAAAAACTTTTACAGAGTTTGTTCATACTTGTATTCGTTGCGGGCACTGCAATGGCACAAGAGAGAACAGTAACCGGTACAGTAACTTCACAAGATGACGGAGTTCCCATCCCTGGTGCAACAGTGAGAGTAAAGAACATCACAGGCGTGGGTTCACAAACAGGAGCTGATGGAAAATTCAGCCTTAGGGTTCCTGCAAATGCAAAAACAATTGTAGTATCTTTCTTAGGTTACAAAACTACAGAAACAAGCATCCCTACAGGTAATGTAATTAACATTTCCTTAAGTTCTGATGCGCAGGCATTAAATGAAGTTGTGGTAACAGCTGGGGGTGTTAGCATCCAGCGTAGACAACAAGGTAACCAGGCTACAACCATTAAGGCAGGCGAGCTTACTCAAGGTAAGGCATTTAACGTTGCCAGTGCATTGAGTGGTAAAGTTGCCGGTTTACAGGTAAATGCGGTAAGTTCTGGTGTTAACCCCAACGTTCGTATTGTACTACGTGGTAACCGCTCTTTAACTGGTAACAACCAGGCATTAGTAGTTGTAGATAACGTTATCGTACCAAGTAACATCTTAGGTAATTTAAATCCTGAGGATATTGAAGATATCCAGGTTTTAAATGGTGCTGGTGCTGCTGCCTTGTACGGTTCGGATGCATCAAATGGTGCCTTGATTATCACAACTAAAAAAGGTAAAGCAGGTGTTGCTCAAATTAAAGCATCACATACAAGCACTTTTGAATCAACTGCATTCTTACCTCAAATTCAAGAACGTTTTGGTTCTGGTACCGGTCCGGATGATATTAAAACCTACACACCGTATGAAAACCAGCAGTATGGTCCGGCATTTGATGGCTCTTTACGTCCGATTGGTAAGCCATTAGTTGATGGTTCAATTCAAACTGTACCTTACTCATTTAATTCTAGTCAAAACAAAAACAGCTTTTGGGAAACTGGTATTGGTAACCAGGAAGATTTAAGTATTTCTTCTGGTGATGAAAAAGGCAGTTATTATATCTCAGGTCAGTATTTCGACCAAACGGCAACAATGCCAGGCGATAAATACAACCGTTTTAGCATCAGAGTTAATGGCGACCGTAAAATAAGCGATAAGTTTGATTTCTCATTTAATGCAAACTATGTTCAAAACCGTTACAATTTAACTACTGCAACCTCTTCAGTATTTGATAACGTTTTACAAACTCCCGGACAAATTCCGCTTACTATTTACAAAAACTGGAAAGAAGATCCATTCTCAAATCCTAACGGATACTACAATGAGTATTATCAAAATCCATATTTCGCAATTGATAATAACCGTCAGTTAGTAAGAAATGATTATTTGACTGGTAATGCTCAATTACGCTATAAACCAATTACAGAATTATCTATCTTATTCCGTGTAAGTTTATCAACTCAAAATTCATCTAATAAAGCTTGGACAGATAAATTTACATATTCTGATTACAGACTTGGAATTACTTCAAACTTCCAGAATATAGTTGGTGGTGTTAGTGATGGTGCAAATTATTCAACACAGTTAAACCCTGAGTTTCAGGCACAATATCAAAAAAGACTGAACAAAGATTTCTCTTTAAATGCTATTTTAGGTGCAAGTTCACGTAACAACATAGCTAAAGGTATTGGCGTTTCTTCATCAGCAATGGTTATTGGTGGTTTATATAACATTAGTAATACAACGCAAAATCCTGGTGCATCAGAATCAAACTCTTTAGTTAGACAGTTTGGTGCTTATGTAGATGCCCGTTTAGGTTTTAGAGATTATTTATACTTACACGTTACCGGTAGAAATGACTGGAGATCAGTATTGAATCCTGAAAACAGATCTTTATTTTACCCTGCGGCAGATTTAGCTTTCATAGCTTCTGATGCTATTCCTTTCTTAAAAAATTCAAACACCATTCAAAGCTTAAAATTACGTGGTGGTTGGTCTAAAGTAGGTTTGGTAAACCTTGGTGCTTACGCATTAAACACAACCTTCGGACAAGCATACGGATATCCGTATAACAACGTCCCAGGTTTTACAATTGGTAACCAGGTAGTATCTCCAGACATTAAACCAGAGGTAACTACACAGGTTGAAGCTGGTTTTGATTTAGAGATGTTAAAGTCCAGATTAACAGCAAGCTTAACCGTTTATCAATCAAACACGGTTGACCAAACTATCGGTACTCAGATTCCTTCATCAACAGGTTACACAAATTACCTGACTAATACTGGTGAAGTGCAAAATAAAGGTATAGAAACTGCTGTTCGTGTTACCCCTATCAGAACTGCTGGTGGCCTTGAAGTAAGCATTGGTGCAAACTACACTTACAATGCAAACAAAGTACTTTCAATCAGTACAGATCAATCGTTCATCAATTTAGGTAGTTTCGGAAGTGCACAAATTGTTGCAGAAGTTGGCCAGCCTTTCCCACTGTTAAAAGGAACAACATACCAAAAAGATAATCAAGGCAGAGTAATTGTTGATAGACTTACAGGTATGCCATCTGCAACCACAACTATCTCTACTTTGGGTATTACTGAACCAAAAACACGTTTAGGCTTAGATGCTAGTGTATCTTACAAAGGCTTACGTTTTGCAACCGTTTGGGAATACCGTACTGGTAATGTAATGTATTTTGGGGCTGGCAGTTATGATTTCTCTGGTGCTGGTATCAGAACAACTTTCTTTAACAGAGAACGTTTTGTTGTACCAAACTCGTCATACCTTGATCCTGCAACCAACACTTATGTTGAAAACACAAACATTACAACATACACAGGTGGTGTAGATTTTTGGACAAACGGACCAACAAATACAGCAGTTAACAGTAACTATACATTCTCTGCTGCATTCTGGAAATTACGTGAGGCATCATTAAGCTACGATTTACCAGCATCAGTATTAAAAAGCGTAGGCTTTGTGAAAAGAGCTACAATTAGTTTACAAGGACGTAACTTATTGTTATTTACGCCTAAAACAAACCTTTACACAGACCCAGAGTATAGTGCTTTAGGTGCATCAAGTAATGCCATTGGTTTCTCTTCATTAGGTCAAACGCCTCCAGGAAGATACTACGGCTTTAGTTTATCTGTAACGTTATAAGCAAAAGAAGAATATGAAAAAGATTTTTAAATATATATTACTTAGTGGGATGGTGATTTTTTCAAGTGCTTGTAAGAAGTATCTTGATGTAAACACCAATCCGAACAGTTTAACATCGGCTACCCCAAATTTAATATTACCTCAGGCTATTGTAGGTGCAGCCTCTATTAGCAATTCATTTAACTTAAGCTTAGCAGATTTTTCTGGAGCCAGAGCTAATGCAGGTGGTTTTGGTGGCTTTGGTTCGGTAGTAACTTACGATTTCGGTACTGATGCTTACGAAGGGTTGTGGAATTCAACTTACGATAATGCACAGGATTTCCAATATGTTTTGGAGAACACGACTACAGATCCAACTTTGATTTATTCGACTTCTATTGCAAGAATTATGAAATCCTTTGCTTTTGAGCGTTTGGTGAATCAATTTAATGATGTACCCTACTCTCAGGCCTTAAAAGGAACAGCGGTTTTATCACCTAAATATGATCCTGCAAGCGATGTATATAAAGCATGTATTGCCGATTTAGATAAAGCAATTGTTGACATTACAGCCGGACAGGCAAATGCTGCAACAGCAAAAGTTGCTACAAGTGCCGACCCACTTTTTGGTGGCGACATGAACAACTGGAAAAGATTTGCCAATACAGTTAAATTAAGAATGCTGATTAAAATGGCTGGTGTACCAAGTTTACAAGCTTACACAACTCCAGCGTTCAGCAGCTTTAATACAACTATTGGTGTGCTTACAGCAGATGCGATTGTTCAACCTGGTTATGTTAAAACAGATAGACCAAATCCAATTTACAACTCAATAGGATTTACGACAACAGGTACCAACACAACAACAAGTAGGATTCCTACAAAATGGATATACAGCTTTTACGACGGTAACAAACTTTCTGATGCTTTCAGAGGAAAAGTTATCTACAGAGGTTTCCCATCTAACATCATCAACCAGTTAGGTGATGAATCATCTTCAGTTCCTGCTGCTGCTGCTGCTGGTTCTGCATGGATTACCGGTGGCGCTTCTGATGGCGTATCTGGATCACCTCTGTTTGGTGTAGTTAAAGGCCCAACAATGGGAACACCACTAATTTTAGCAACTGAAGCAAATTTCCTATTAGCAGAAGCTTATACCAGAAATTATCTTGCCGGCAACGCGGAAACTGCTTTCTACAATGGTATTACGCAATCGTTTAATTATTTGTACAAAGATTTTTCAAATACTGTTCCAGGCACAAAAGATGTTGCTACTGATGTAGCCTCATACAGAACGCTGAATGCAACAAGTCCTTTGGTAAATTTTTCGTTGGCTACAACTACAGACCAAAAAATTGAAGCAATCATCACTCAAAAATATATTGCTTTAAATATGATTTCAAATGATGAAGCATTCAATGAATTTAGAAGAACAACGTATCCTAGAATTGTAAATACTTCAACTAATCCAATATTAACATTTGCATCGTTAAAATCTATTTCAACCCATGTTGATAGATTGCCAACCAGAGTTTTATATAGTCAAAGGGAGTATAACTTAAACCCAGCAAATGTTCCGACTAACATCAATAAATTTACATCATTAATTTTTTGGGATCCTAATTAATCGAAAAATGAAAAAAATCATATTTAATTCACTATTAGCACTTACAATTGCTACAACACTTTCTTCATGTTTGAAGGATAGTGTAACAGATCTTGACCCTTCTAAAGGTGTAAATGTTATCGAGTTTGCTAATCCGGCTGCTATTGTAAAAACCGGTGCACCATACTCTTTATATACCTTTGCTTATGCAACAACAGAAACACCTAGTTTACCAATTACGGTAAGCTATTCTGGTCCGCAGGAATTTGCGCCGCAAGATATTACAGTTAATATTGGCTTAGCCCCGGCTAGTACAATTGATACTTATAATACAGCGATAGGCACAACTTATTCAATGTTAAACGGCAATGGCTTTACCTTTACCGGTACAAGTGTAGTTATTAAACAAGGTACTAACAAGGCTACATTTACAATTCCTTTAAAACCGGGTCAGTTCGATTTTAGTAAACAAGAGGTTTTGCCTATTACCATTTCTTCAGCATCATCAGGAGTAATTAGCGGTAACTTTAGAACCATATTGTTAAACGTAAACGCAAAAAATGCTTACGACGGCATTTATACACCTCAGGAAGGTAGTTTTGTTCAGCGTTATTCAAACCCGACCACACCAACTACCGGTGATGCATTAAACGGTCCGACTGGTACAAACCCTGATGTTACATTAACTACAGTAAGCTTAACGACTGTACAAATTGGTAACCTAAGATGGTCTGGTGGTTCATCAGGTGTAGGCGGTATTGATAACTTACAAGCTACAGTTGACCCGGCTACAAACCTGGTTACAATGAAAGCCCTAGGTAATGCCACATTAGCAAACATACCTGGTTCTGTAAACAGATACGATCCTGCTACAAAAACTTTTACATTAAACTTTGATTGGAATCAAACGTCAACCAAACGCGTTTATTCTTTGAAAATAAAATATAAAGGTTCTAGATAACCGATAAAAAGGATTACCAATATGAAGTTTTTTTAGCTTCAAACATAAGAAAGCGACCAAGTATTTTATTTGGTCGCTTTCTCATTTACTTAGCATATTTTGCGCAACTGTGCACATTGTACACTAAATTTATTCTATCTAAATTATTTAAATTTTAAAATATGAAAAGCTTACTTATTACCACGGTCTCGACACTATTTTTAAGTGTTTTAATAGTTAATGTTGATAAAACGGAGAAACTAAAAGATAATTCGGTGGCGAATTATCAGCTCGATGAAAACGGTAAAAAATCCGGACCTTTTAAGATTACAAGTTCCAAAGGAGGAATTTTGCTAAGTGGTAGCTACAAAGATGGCAATCGGGTAAACGATTGGTATTGTTTTGATAGAAACGGAAATGTGACTTTAAGGTATAATTACAACCTAAAAAAACTGATTTTGTTATCAGAAAAGCAAATTGCGGATTACGAATTTAAAGTGGATGACAGCAATGCCGAAGTGCAAGAAAAATTTCAGGCACCCTTTCCTATCTGTTCTGCAGAACAATTTAAAGGCTTATTGATTTCTGAATTCATTCAACAAATTCCTGCAAAGCAGAAAACATCAAAAGCTAATTTAAAGGGTGAAGTTACTGCCCTCATCAGCGAAACAGGTCGTGTAAAATATTTCGTAAAATATGTTTTAGATGGTTACGAATACAAAACAAGTGTAGACCTCGACAATAAAGTTTTTAATGTGGAATGGATTCCGGCTACTTATAAAGATAAAACTTACAAATCAGAAGCTAAGTTTAATATTGACGTGGCAATTGACCCAACAACCGAAAGAAGATTTATTTGGAATTATTAAGAAATTAAGCCAGATTTTTACACAAATAATTAAATTAAGTTATTAAGGCGAAACCATCCGGTTTCGCCTTAATGTTTTTATCAAACTAACATAATTTCAATAATTACAGCGCATAAATAAATCCAAAAAGCTGATACTACAATCTCAACTCCTGTTATAATTTCTTTAAGCTTCTGCCATAATTACATAACAATAATATAGAGAATTTAAATAATATTACATTTTGATATTGCTCAAAATCTATTGCATTTTAACGTGTATAGTCATAATTTTAAATGCATAGGCATCAAGCATTTAACAATTGTTAAAGTGTATAAAGAGCTTGATAGAATATTTAGATTTAAATCAATGCCTCCAGAACTAAAAATTTCAATTTGGAGGATATTTATCTTCCTTCGATAGTATTGCAAAGAATTGAGGATGAGGATAACATCTTCAAACATCGATTTTATTTGCCGATACAGAAAGTAGAGTAACTTTGATTATTAGGTAGTTAACTAAGGTACAAAAGTTAAAAATCTACATATTTTTAAATAAAACGTTATATCGGCTTTCTAATAGAATTTGATACTTTTTTTTGTATTCTTCTGATAAAAAGGAACGCCTAATCCAATCTTCTGCTAAAGGTTTAAATTTAACAAAGCGCTTAAACACGTTGTTGATTTGCTTTTTATTAAGCTCAAGCTTATTTCCCAAATACTGAAAATGCTCCACCCCTAGTTTTTTCTTCTTGCCTTCCAATGTTAAAGCTAGTTCTTCTTTATCTTCAGGGTTCACGATTGCCACATTTAATAAATCGTAAGCCGGAGATAAACTCCACCTATCATTATCTAATAGTAACGAGAAATTTTTAAGGTGCATATCATTATTACCTGTCAAAAAACTAAAAACAGTTAGCTCAAAATAATAAAGTTGGTCAAATGCAGTACGATTGGAATATTGCCCTATTGCTTTACCCACCTTCTCCATGGAACCTTTATATTTATCAAAGGCTTCCAAAATTTGAAACATATCAATCATATGTTTCTTTTCACCCAAATCAGTTCGGTCAAATCTTTTGGTGATGTAAGAGAGTTCCCCAGATTTCAAACGAATTAAACTAGATTTTGCAGTTTTCATTCCAAAAGCTTTAGCCATTCGCATTGTTAAATGTTCATTTTGTGGCATCTCTCGAAATATTGACGAAGGTGGTTTAAATATATAATTACCTCCCAAAGCACCAACTACAGTAAGCCTACCGTTCTTGCCATCATCTAAGGCAGAATTAACCATCGTCAAAGATAACTTTGGCTGTACCCCAGGAACTGCGATACTTCTTTCGATAACATGCTGCGCCAACTCGTCCATTTGCTCTAAAGAATATGAAAAATCCGGCTGTTCTTTTGTACCAAAAAAATCTAAAGTACAATCCTCGTGAAAATCTCCTTTTGTTCCTTCTAGCAGTTGATTATAACAATATAAACAGTTCTTATTCATCGGTTGCATTTACGGGTTTAACACTCACAGCACCTATACAATTTTGGCAACAGGCCAAAAGTAGACCCATTCTATCGTTGGGATTAATTTTCCAGTTTTTTGATGCAATGTCCAAAAGCCATCCCTCTGGAATTAAGCCTTCAAAAAATGGAAACAATCTATTCTCTTTATATTTTCCTATAACTACTGGCATAGAAAAAGTAAGAAATTGATTTGGATAGTTTTCGATATAATCCTTATCGTATTCAAACGTATACTCTCCATCATTTGTCTCAATGAGTAATCCTACCAATATATCTTGATAAAATATTTCAGCTACTCTCATACTTCATTATTTTGAGAAACACGATTTTCTTCAATTGGAACTAACACGTAGCCAAACATTTTTAGTACTTGATTTACGCTAGATAAATTTAGATTTTGTTTTCCCTGTTCAATCTTACGTATCACTGTAAGGGCAACACCTGCCCTATCTGCGAATTCTTCTTGGGTTAACTTTTCTTCTCTGCGTTTTGCTTTTATAAACTGAGAAAGATTTTCCATTATATGCAATTACTCGTATTTCAATCAAATATAGTTAATTATATTCAAAAAGATATAAAATAAAACATTTCACCCAACTATATGCAAATTCATATAATAATTAAGGATAAAATTATTTTTCGTTCCTTCAGTGAAAATATCTAATTCATATATTTACACATGTCAAGGTCTAAAAGAAAAAATAAAATCTTTTCTATTACTACAGCGGAAACCGAAAAACACGATAAGAGACGCTGGAACAAAACGTTTAGGAAAGTATCCAAAAACTCAATAAACAAAGAAAAAAGGCTCATGCTCATATAATGGCAGTTCACTTATGCAGATGTAAGCTATTGAACCATTGTTTTTAATATTTAATGTTCCAGACATACTCAAAAATAAGAAATTGTTATACCAAACTTAACTGATAGCGAATGGTTTATTGGTAATTATTTTCCATAAAAAACCTGTTTACAGGTTCTAAAACCCATCCTTTCAAACATATCACGCTACAGTAATTATCGTATAAACCTTATGACCCTCAACCCCCACGCAAGTGTACAGATAAAGCGTAGATCAAGTAGGGATAAAGCATAGATAGAGTACTGTAATAGTACTAAATTGATTTTTCAGCTTTTTTAATCCAATAGTTATGGAGATGTGTCCCGCCAAATCGAAGATGATGTTTAATTAATGATGGATGCTATTTCCCGATACAGAACTTAGTAAAGATATTTTCTAACAAATCATCCGTAGTTACCGTTCCCGTAATTTCGCCCAGATAGTGAAGTGCCTGTTTAATATCCATTGCTAAAAAGTCAGAAGTAACCGGATTATCTACATTATCCAATACCCTTTGCAAAGCATTTTCCGTTTGTTTTAATGCTTCAACATGGCGGATGTTAGTTACTAATGTTTCGCTGGTATTAATGTGGTGTAAATTCACTTGTTCTAACAAAGTTGCCTTAAGCTCTTCAATACCTTTATTATCCCTTGCAGAAATAAAGACAACACTTAAATCCTTGTAAGCTTTTTGCTGCTCATCACTGATTAAGTCGGCCTTGTTCAATAAAATCAAATAAGGAATATCAAGCTGAACCAAACCACGGATTTGTTCTTCAAGCTCTGCAATACTTTGGCTGGCATCTGCCATATAAATAATCAGCTTGGCCTGCTTCATTTTTTCGAGCGTACGCTCTACGCCGAGCGCTTCAATAATATCAGCGGTATCGCGAATCCCGGCGGTATCAATAAAACGAAACACCACGCCGCCAATTGTCAATTCATCCTCAATTGTATCACGGGTAGTACCGGCAATGTCCGAAACAATGGCTCGTTCTTCATTTAAAAGTGCATTCAAAAGGGTCGATTTACCAACATTAGGCTTACCGGCAATAACCACGGGGACACCGTTTTTAATTACATTACCCATTTCAAAAGAAGAAATCAATCTACCTAAAACCTGATTGATTTTAGTAACTAATGCACGTAATTGTTCGCGATTAGCAAATTCTACATCCTCTTCCGCAAAATCGAGTTCAAGCTCAATCATCGATGCAAAATGAATTAACTGCGCTCGTAAAGCTTTTAGTTCGGTAGCAAAGCCGCCACGCATTTGCTGCATGGCTACATCGTGAGAAGCTTTAGAATTTGAAGCAATTAAATCGGCAACTGCCTCTGCCTGACTTAAATCAAAAGCGCCGTTCAAAAAAGCCCTTAAAGTAAACTCACCAGGCTTTGCAGCCCTCGCCCCTTTACTAATCAGCAGGTTAATAATTTGTTGAATAATATAGTTAGAGCCATGACAGGAAATCTCCACAACATGCTCTTTAGTGTAAGACTTTGGCGCCACATACAATCCCGCAACAACCTCATCAACAATACTTTCACCATCTTTAATTAAACCAAAATGTAAAGTATGACTGGCCTGCTCCTCAAGGTTTTTACCATAGAAAACAGCATTACTCAAGCGTATGGCATCAGGGCCTGATAAACGTATAACGCCAATAGCACCCGAACCTGGTGGCGTTGATAATGCAATGATAGTATCCTGATTGTCCATGTCTTATTTTAATGCGAGCGCAAAAATAATTTAATAAATGATGAATAGTATGAGGATAAAGTAATAATTTAAGGAAAATATATCGCACTGGGTTTAACTTGCTAATACCTAAATTAGGTAAAAGCCAATTATTAATAACCAATTAAACAAATTTTCAATGTACAAAG
The DNA here is from genome assembly GCF_920984665.1 of Pedobacter sp. Leaf170. Classification (GTDB taxonomy): domain Bacteria; phylum Bacteroidota; class Bacteroidia; order Sphingobacteriales; family Sphingobacteriaceae; genus Pedobacter. The sequence goes on along the minus strand of NZ_CAKLBP010000007.1, from coordinate 10,667 downwards.
GAGCAAGTGAACAATAACTAGTTAGACAAATTTTCAATATCTAAAGGATTAAATAAAAACAATATCCTGTTAAACAAATTTTCAATGTTGAAAGGAGCGATTAAACATTAACAAACTCAATTATCATTATTCTTAAAACATTTAGATGCAATGGCTGTTTATCTGAAAACCTCAAAACTATGACTAATAATTTACCTTTAACCGTTAAACGTTCGATTGAATTACTAGGCCTAATCGCTTTGGTAGCGGTAATGGTGGTCGGTCGCGACATTATAATGCCGATTTTAATGGCATTTTTCATAAGCATTATGCTACTTCCGGTTTATCGCTTTTTAAAAAGTAAAAAGTTCCCGGAAACCTTATCTATCATTTTGCCAATTTTATTGATGGTATTCTTTGTCGGATTAATCATCTGGTTCTTTTCCAATCAGATTGGCATCCTGGCAGAGGATTTCCCGCAAATAAAGCAAAACGTTAATCAACATATTTCATCATTGAGCGAATGGATAAGCAGGGTTTCTAAATACGATACCAACCAACAAAAAGCCTTTATCCAGGACAAAAGTGATGATTTGATGAATATGGGCACATCAATGGCTGGTGGTGCGGCAGTAACCTTAAGTGGTGTATTTGTATTTATTGGTTTACTGCCAATTTATATCTACTTAATGCTTTTTTATAAAGATATTTTACTAAGATTTATCTTTATGTGGTTCAACACAGAACACCATCCAAAGGTTAAAGATGCTATTTACGAAACAGAATCTATCATCAAAAGCTACCTGATAGGATTATTGATTCAGATTACTTATATGACTATTTTATTGGGTGGAATTTTAATGTTAATCGGCATAAAACACGCCTTGCTAATTGGTGTAATCTTCGCCATATTAAATTTAATACCTTATGTAGGCGCATTAATCGGAAACCTGATTGGCGTACTGCTAACACTAACCTCATCACAAGAATTATGGCCGGTATTAACGGTTTTAGGAGTTATCGCATTCGTTCAATTCTTAGATAACAATATTCTGATGCCACGTATTGTTGGTTCTAAAGTAAAAATTAATGCATTGTTTGCTATTTTAGGGGTATTTATTGGGGGAAGTATCGCTGGCGTCTCCGGTATGTTCCTAGCCTTGCCGATAGTAGCGGTGTTAAAAATTATTTTCGACCGCACCGATATATTTAAACAATGGGGTGCCCTATTGGGTGATGAAAGACCTGCAAAAAGCCCGATGAGTTTCCCAACATTCAGGAAAAAGAAGGCTGTAGCTGTAAAACAAGATTAAAGAAGGTCAACAAAGCTTAACAAATTTAAACTGTTGTGCTCCTAAAATACTTGTCCATAATTAATTGAAAATTGCGCAAGTATGCTATCTACTAAAGATTGGAAATTGTTTGCCGACTTGCGGGCATTCGGTAAGGAGCAACGTGTATTGAATCAATAACAATTAAAACCTTTGATGTTATATATTAAATATTGATTATTAGATATTGAAATTTGTTATTAATTATTTGATAATTGATTACAGATTATTTCAATAAAACATCATAAGCAAACCTTAATATTGTACCAAAAACAACGATTAAGAAAAAGATTCGTATAAATTTATTTCCTTTTAGCAAAGCTAATTTAGTACCAAAATATGCTCCGCTAATATTAAATAAAGCCATTGGAATGGCATATTGAAATAAAATATGTCCGGTTGAACTAAAGTATAATATTGCAGCTAAATTGGTTGCAATATTTACAACTTTAGCATGTGCACTTGCCGCTACAAAATCAAAACCAAGCACGGCTATAAAAACTAATATCAAAAAAGAACCTGTACCCGGGCCAATTAAACCATCATAAAAACCAATAACTAGTCCAAAAAGCATAGCCATTAAAACCTGCTGTTTTATAGAATGAGCTTTAGCTTGATGAATACCAAACTGCTTGTTGAAATAGGTATATAACGCAACCAAAATTAAAACAATCAGAATAACAGGCTTTATAACCGAATTATCAATCCTACTCACCAAAAATGCACCCATTAAAGCAGAAAAAAATGCTGTAATTGCACAAGCCACCAAAACCTGGTAATTAAATTTTACATGTTTCGAATATTTAATGGCAGCTAGAGTGGTTCCGGCAATCGATGGAATTTTAGTTGTGCCCAACAAGGTTGCCACCGGATAATTTGGTAGAATCAGCAAGGTAGCAGGCGTCTGTAATAAACCGCCACCACCTACAATTGCATCTATAAATCCTGCAGCAAAGGCTGCAATGCAAAGCAAAATTAATTCATACATACAAGTTGATTAAAGATTTCAGGAAAAAACTCCCTAAAATACATCTCCCATCAAACACCTTCCACTGTACATCTTCCATCTTCCATCAAACATCATCCATCTTCCATTTTACATCATCCATCTCCATCAAACAACATGCATAGCTCTTACATCCTTTCTGGCGAAGTAATTCCCAGAATCAACATACCTTTATAAATAATATCTGCTGTTCTCTTGCTCAAGTTAAGCCTGAATTGTTTGCTTGCGCCAGCTTCCGTTTTTACAATCGGCGGAATCTCATGGTAAAATTTATTGAATAACTTAGCTAGTTCATATAAATAGTTTGCTAAACTCGCGGGACTATGCGCTTTGGCCGCTATCTCTATTTCTGAAGGATATTTTGTCAGCAACATCATCATTTCCAATTCTACAGGCAACAACGCACCAGCATCCGGACCAACCACTTCAGGTTTGTATGCAGCTTTACTTAACAATGATTTTATTCTGGCATGCGTATACTGGATAAATGGTCCGGTGTTACCCTGAAAATCAATACTCTCATTTGGGTCGAAAAGCAAACGCTTTTTCGGTTCTACTTTAAGTAAAAAGTATTTTAAAGCACCTAAACCAATATTTTTGTAAAGCTCTGTTTTGTATTCATCCGAGAAATAATTGATTTTACCCAATTCTTCCGTTTTTTCCTGAGCAGTTGCAATCATATCCGCAATCAGTTCATCCGCATCAACAACGGTTCCCTCACGGCTTTTCATCTTACCGTTTGGTAAATCAACCATACCATAAGATAAATGATATAAACCTTTTGCCCAACTTTTACCCAGTTTATCTAAAATTAAGAACAATACCTTAAAATGATAATCCTGTTCATTTCCAACAACATAAATAGATTCATCCATTTGGTAATCATCATATTTCATTGCAGCAGTTCCTAAATCCTGCGTAATGTAAACCGATGTTCCATCGGCACGTAAAACCAGTTTTTGGTCCAGACCATCGGCAGTTAAATCAATCCAAACAGATCCATCATCCTTTTTAAAGAAAACACCTTTCGCTAAACCTTCATCAACCGTATCTTTCCCTAATAAATAGGTATTACTTTCATAATAAAATTTATCAAAATCAACACCCAGATTTTTATAGGTAACGTTAAAACCCGCATAAACCCACTCATTCATGGTTTTCCAAAGCGAAACTACTGCTTCATCGCCTTGCTCCCATGCCAGCAACATTTGCTGTGCTTCTTTAATTAACGGTGCATTTTTCTTTGCTTCTTCCTCAGTTTTTCCTTCAGCTTTTAGCGCATCAATCTCTTTTTTATATTCCTTATCAAAAATCACATAGTATTTACCAACTAAATGGTCGCCTTTTAAACCCGAGCTTTCCGGCGTTTCTCCATTACCCCATTTTTGCCAGGCCAGCATCGATTTACAAATATGGATTCCTCTATCGTTAACCAGGTTAACCTTTACAACATCATACCCGTATGCTTTTAGCAATTCAGAAACCGAATAGCCTAGTAAATTATTCCGAACATGACCAAGATGCAGCGGTTTATTGGTATTTGGAGATGAGTATTCTACCATTACCTTTTTTCCGTTTGCTTTAAAAACCCCGAAATCATCAGCAAGGGTTTCTTCATTAAACTGCTTTAAAAAATAACTTTCTGAAATGCTCAGGTTCAAAAATCCCTTTACAACATTAAAAGCAGTAACCTCTTCAACTTTTACAACTAAATATTCGCCTATTTCGTTTGCAGTTTGTTCTGGAGATTTCTTTGAAATTTTGGTAATCGGAAAGACAACAATAGTAAACTGTCCCTCAAATTCTTTGCGGGTTTCTTGTATATTGATAACACTTTCAGCTATTTCTTCGTTATAAAGCGCTTTAACAGCATCAAGCGTAGCGGTAATAATAAAATTCATGGCGCAAAAATAGGTATTATAGCGGAAAGCTGAAAGACCAAAGCCTGAGCTATAATATTTAAATTTTGAAAAGCAATTTCAGTACGCTTGGCGCACATCAGTCCTCCTATCCACTTTAGTCCCGATTTATTTCGATGAAAAATCGAAAATCGGGCGCTGCCGTTGCTATGAGGTTTAATTAACCCGGGCTTATGCAATAAACCAAGTACCTTCTTACTGCGTGCATATCCAGCTTTGTGCATCTAAATGCTGAGTTAACGCCTCGGTTTGTGTCTCCACAGACCGAAATACATCTTTTATCAAACTAAATTACATGTAAAGACACAGACCATGGTAATTGAAGGTTTAGTTAATCCGGGCTTGTGCTATAAAGAACCGTTATTGTGCAGCACTATCTCAAATCTACAATCTCAATTCTCATATCTGAATAATTCTAATAAATTTGCAATAACTAACTTATATATGAGCGCAGAAAATCAGAATTTTAAAGTAAACGTAAAAACCGAAATCGGTCGGTTGCGTAAGTTGTTAATTCACAGTCCTGATAGTGGTTTAGGAAAAGTTGTGCCATCAAAAGCACAAGATTGGCTTTTTGAAGACATTGTGCACTTAGATACCATCCGCAAAGGTGAGTACGATTACTACATAAAGTTGCTCATGTATTTCCTCGACCCTGAAAAAATCAAAGGAAAGCTTGCAGAAATTGATTCGGAAGAAGGAAACAGAAACTTCTACAAACCAAACCATCCAGATTTTCATAGTTCTAAATCTGTTATCGAGATTCAGAATTTATTAAGCGAAATGCTCGAAAATGAATCAATTAGAAAAAAATTGGTTGCAGCCGTTTGTGCAATAGAAGGTGTTACCTACAAAGTTCAGTTAGAATTAATTGATACCGACCCTAAACAATTAGCCGAAATCTTTATATCCGGAACTTTAGGCAACGATACGATGATTTTTGCACCAATCCCTAACTTAATTTTTACCAGGGATGTTGGCACCACAATTAACAATTATATACTTTTAAATAAACCGGCAAAAAAAGCCCGCGTTCGCGAAACGCTTTTAATGCGTTATATATTCTTTAACCATCCGCTATTTGAAGCTTATCGCAAAAATGTACTCGAAATACCTGATGTTACCATGCATTTCCTTCGCCCCGGCGATGAACCTGCTTTTAGCACTACGCTTGAAGGCGGCGATGTAATGATGGTGAGCGAAAATCATGTACTGATTGGCTGCAGTGAGCGAACATCAGAACATGGCGCAAATGAAGCTATTAAATTGCTGTTCGAGAATAATGTTGTAGAAAAAGTAACGGTGGTTAAAATCCCGAGTAAAAGAGATTATATGCACCTGGATACGGTTTTTACGCAAGTAAACCGAAACACATGGGTAATTTTGAACACAATAGCGCATTCGCCCAAGTATAACCCGCATGAGCCTATAAATTTTTTAAAAGAGCCAGAACAGCTTGAGTCCACCACAGCAATTCAATTCACGAAATCAAACCCTGGTCAGCCTAAGGTGTTCGAACACGTAGAGGCACTATTGAACGACATCAGTCAGAACGATTTAAAAAGTGATAAACCAACCAAAATTATCTACAGCGGAAACAATACTTTTCCTTATGATTCTCGGGAACAATGGACAGATTCTTGCAATCTTTTAGCCATTAAAGAAGGCGTTGTTTTGGGTTACGACAGAAACGATAAAACAGTTGAAGCCTTTAAAGCCGCCGGATTTGATGTGGTGGATGTTAAAGATTTGATACAGGATTTAGAAAGTGGGAAAGTAGATACCGAAACCATTACCGATACCTTAATTTTAATGCCTTCGGCAGAATTATCTCGTGCCCGTGGAGGCTTCCATTGCATGAGTTTACCAATTTTGAGAGACGAATTAAGTTATAGGTTTTAAGTTATACGTGATACGATTAGAACACACGACTTAAAACTTATAACCTAAAACTTACAACCTAAAAATGCAAACAACAAACCACATTTTAATGATACGCCCGGTTGATTTTAAATTCAACGAGCAAACGGCAGAAAATAATAAATTTCAGGTTGCTTCAACCGAAAGTGATGTGCAAGTTCAGGCTTTGAAAGAGTTTGATGGTTTTGTAGATTTATTAAGAGCCAACAATGTTGATGTAACAGTTGTTGATGATACCTTACAACCAGAAACGCCGGATTCTATCTTCCCAAACAATTGGGTTTCGTTTCATGATGATGGAGCTATTTTTCTCTATCCAATGTTTTCTGAAAACCGCAGGTTGGAGCGTAGACAAGAGATATTAGATGGTTTGAAAGATAAATTTGAAGTTAGTTATATTAACGATTTAAGTTTTTACGAAACTGCCAATATTTTCCTTGAAGGTACCGGTAGCATGGTATTAGATAGGATAAACAAAATCGCTTACGCATGTTTAAGCATCCGAACCGAAGTAGAGGCGTTTAATAATTTTTGCCAGTTAGCCGGTTATAAATCGGTTATATTTAATTCAGTTGATGCAAGTGGATTCCCGATATACCATACCAATGTGATGATGTGCATTGGTGATCGGTTTGCAGTAATCTGTTTAGATTCAATTCCAAATCTTTATGAACGCGATTTTGTACATAAAGTAATCACATCAACTGGTAAGGAAATTATTACGATAAGCTTTGACCAGATGAACCATTTTGCAGGTAATATGCTGCAAGTTGCTACTGGAGACGGAGAAAGTTTGTTAGTAATGTCTGAGCAAGCTTATCGTTCATTAACAAAAAATCAAATCAATACATTAGAAAAATATTCGCGGATTATTTATGCACCGCTTTACACCATAGAAAAAAATGGTGGCGGTAGCGCAAGGTGTATGTTGGCTGAAATTCATTTACCTGAAATTAAGCATTAGACTATTTGCGTCATTGCGAGGCAAAGCCTGCCCCAACAATTCGGGGAGGCAATCTTTTAGAGAATCTATCGCCCAAAATTGCTTCATGCCTCGCAATGATGAATCTAAATTAATTCATCCTCTCTATCAGCTGATGTCTCACTGGCAGAAACAAATGTGATATACCTCACAATCCATTCAAGATAGTTTTATTACTTTCGCCAAAAATCCAATATTGAAATGTCTTTAATACAAGAATTGCAAAAACGTGCTGACAATAAGTGCGAATTATGCACCGCTGAAAATAATTTATACGTTTACGAAGTTCCTCCAACAAGCAACGCCAATACAGATAATAGCATTTTAGTGTGCAAAACTTGTTTAGATCAAATTGAAAAAACTGAACAACTTGATGCTAATTATTGGAAAATATTAACAGAAACGATGTGGTCTGAGTTTCCGGCGGTACAAGTTGTAGCGTGGAGAATGTTAAGTAGATTGAGAAATGAAGGCTGGGCGGCTGACAGCTTAGACATTTTGCACCTTGAGGATGAAACACTGGACTGGGCAAAGAAAACCGGCGACCATGAATTGGATGGCACTGTTGAATTTCACCAGGATAGCAATGGCGCCCGTTTATTTGAAGGCGATACGGTAGTGCTGATTAAAACACTGGATGTTAAAGGCTCTACATTAAGTGCAAAATTAGGCACTGTGGTTAAAAATATCCGTTTGGTACATGATAATACCGAACAAATTGAAGGCAAGGTTGAAGGGCAAACCATCGTGATTTTAACAAAATACTTAAGAAAAGGGTAAAAATAAATATTCATGTCATTGCGAGGCACAGCATGCCCCTACAATTCGGGGAAACACTCTTTAGTGCAGTTCATTAATAGATTGCTTCTTACCTGCCATTTACGATCAATTCCCTACCAAACCGGCGGTGCATAAAAGTTCTGCAAGTTCTCGCAATTGTAACCGAATTTGGTTAATAGCGAAACCGCGTCGCCAATTTTATCTACGCTAGAATCTATTCTGAGTATTTTATCGCAGTCGGCCAAATCTACACTCCAGCTTGCACCAGACAATAAGTTGTTTAAATGTTGTGCAATTTGATTTAATTCAACTCCTGATTGAATATTGGTTTTAAATATCGAAATCATATTAAAGATATTTACAGATGTAATGTTTAAGGTTTTTAATAAAGACGTTTGATAGAAATAATTACTTTAAAAAAACTAAAATATTGTTTAATACACTGATTTAAAGATAATTAAAATTTAAATCAATTACATATCTAAAAATTTTAATTTGCTGCAACATCTATTAAGGACGAAGATTTTGGCATTTAAAAAAAACATAAATAGTAATAACTAACTGCGTAATTTAAACCTGACAGCAGCGACAGCCCCGAGTTTTTTACGAGGGCTACAGCGAATGGCAGGGCTTTCGGGAGCGATGAGCACTGCAGTTGCTTTTCAAAAAAAATTTCTTGAAGATTTATAATGATAAAGGCAGATTTTAAAAAACTACTCTGAAAAGCCTGCTTTTTTTCGCAGAAAGAACACTGCATGTTTTGAGATGATTTAAAGACGAATTTAATTTAAGAATTTACAAATGAGGTGATGAAGGCTATTGCCAAAAACTATTGCGTTTCTATACAGTAAAAATATTTTCAATAAGGATTAATTCTCGATTTAAAATTACATTTTTGCAAAAATTATTTAATTATAAATGCAGAGTTACTCAGAATTTCTTGATCTAAGTGTTGGCTTTCCGCAAGAAGGCTTTGATGTTATAGATGATGAATTATATTTTCAGGATTTAAACCTGATGGAAATGATTGAAACTTACGGTACTCCCCTACGTTTCACATACTTACCTTTGGTGAGCAAGAAAATTCAGCAAGCGAAAATTCTTTTCCAGACTGCTATTTTAAAGAACAATTACCGTGGCGATTACAAATATTGTTATTGCACAAAAAGTTCGCATTTTCGCCACATTGTAGAGGAAGCTTTAAAAAACAATATTCACTTAGAAACTTCTTCGGCTTTTGATATGCCAATGGTTGATGCTTTGGAGAAAAAAGGGCATTTAACTAAAGATACAACCATTATTTGTAATGGTTTTAAAACCTACCAATACAAGCAATATATTATTGATATGTTGCACGATGGTTATAAAAACATTATTCCCGTATTAGATAACAAAGAGGAATTTAACCTTTTTGATGATGAGGTTGATATTGATACACCTTGTAATTTAGGTATTCGTATTGCGGCTGAGGAACAGCCAGATTCGCAATTCTATACTTCGCGTTTGGGCGTACGTATGGAAGATATTATTGAATTTTACAATAATAAAATCGTTCATAACCCTAATTTCCGCGTTAAATTATTACACTTTTTTATTAATTCGGGAATTACTGATTCGCCTTATTACTGGAATGAGTTAGAAAAATACGTAACGCTTTATTGCAAATTCAAAAAAATTAATCCGGATTTAGATACTTTGGATATTGGTGGCGGTATGCCATTTAAAGATTCGTTAGTTTTCGATTTCGATTACGAATACATGGTAAACGAAATTGTAAAAAGGATAAAAGAGATTTGTGCAATCCATGATGTGATGGAACCTGATATTATTACCGAATTTGGTAAATATACGGTTGCTGAAGCTTCTGGTATTTTATATAAAGTTTTAGGTAGAAAGCAGCAAAACGACCGTGAGCGTTGGTTAATGTTAGATGGTTCTTTTATTACTAACTTACCTGATGTTTGGGCTTTAAACCAAAAATATATCCTTTTACCTATTAACAATTGGGATGCTGAATACGAGCGGGTAAACTTGGGTGGTATAACATGCGATGGGCAGGATTATTACAACCAGGAAGCACACATGAATAGTGTATTTATGCCTAAAACACGTAAAGTTCAGTATTTGGGTTTCTTCCACACAGGTGCTTATCAGGAAGTTTTAAGCGGTTACGGAGGCATTCATCATTGTTTATTGCCAAGTCCAAAACACGTATTAATTCGCAGAAACCGAGATGAAAGTTTCAATTTTGAGGTTTTTGGTGAGGAACAAAATAGTAAGCAGGTTTTGAAGATTTTAGGTTATTAAATTTAACCGCATAGAACGCAAAGATTTCGCAATGAGCGCTGAGTATTTACTTAGCGCTTTTTTTATGATATAATTATTTCTTATCTTTAAATATGAAAAGTCAGGAAAGTAAACTATTAGAAAGAATTACATTCATCCCTGGACTTATGGGCGGTAAGCCAACAATAAGAGGCAATCGTTTTACCGTCATTGATATTATGGAACTTCTGTCATCTGGTATGACACACGAACAAATTTTAGAGGAGCATCCCATCCTCGAAGCTGATGATATAAAGGCTGCTTTGGTCTTTAGCACAAAACAACTTAGGGATGAATATGTAAGCTCCCCTGTTTTTCAGACCATTCAAAAGTATAATTTTGTCCTCAAATTTCCTGCAATAAATCTACAGGAGATTTGAAGTTTAATGCCTGGTGTGGTCGATGGTAATTGTAGTCCACCATCC
>NZ_CAKLBP010000006.1 GCF_920984665.1 Pedobacter sp. Leaf170 | reverse complement strand
AGTTAAGCCCACCAGAGCCAATGGTACTGCGGTAACACGTGGGAGAGTAGGTCGGTGCCAAATCTTAAAAGAAGAGCCTTGTAACAATTGTTGCAAGGCTTTCTTTGTTTATAAGCTTTTTTGCACAGCGATGGGACTTGTGAGTCTAAAGTTCAAAGTTCAAAGTTTAAAGTTGAAAGTTGAAAGTTCAAAGTCTAAAGTTCAAAGTTGAAAGTTCAAAGTCTAAAGTTCAAAGTAGTAACCCTATAACTAAAAGAGCCGGAATAGCGCCCGCAGATTAGCAGGAATTGCGTAGATAAATACAAATGGTTTTACCATCTAAGGCATCTAAGGGCATCTTAGTTTGATAGTGAAGAGCACTGATTGCCTATGTAAATGAGTGATGCTTTATATTCATTGCTGCAATAGGATTAGCAGGAATTGCGTAGATAAACCCAAACGATTTTACCATCTAAGACATCTAAGGCATCTGAGAACAGCTAAGGTTTTAATGTCGAAGAATTTGTTAATCTGCTATTGGTATTGGAACTGTTCATCGAAGCAGCAGACCAGGCCAGCTAAACCTGATGGCGTGGAAATCCTTTTTGAGTGCACAGGCTTTTTAAAAACTTCTGCTGCCAATCATCAAAAAGATTGGAACAACAGCAGGGCTGGATGGACCGATGAAAAACCAGCTTTCGTTTTCAAATCATTATAGCGTTATACACTTATTTGGATTTGCATTATGACGGCTAAAGTGCTAGAAAATTTTAATTCGATATATTAAATTTGGATTTAAGTAATATTTAAAACTCATTAGGCTCAATTGTGTTAATATTGTAAGGTTTCCATAATATTTGGTTATCTTTGCGGATACAATATATAAGATAAATAATGAGTTTTTTTGCAGATAAGAGAAGGGAAGTAATGACGCATATTGAAAAATATATGCTGGAATCTATGGGAAGTTATTTAAAGCCGATTGATACAAATTGGCAGCCATCTGATTTCTTACCTGATTCTACAAGCGAGACTTTTTATCAAGATGTAAGAAACTTACGTGAGAATGCTAAGGATCTTTCATACGATTTAGTTGCTGTTTTAATCGGCGATACTATTACCGAGGAAGCTTTACCTACTTATGAATCTTGGTTGGCAATGGTTGATGGACACAGTCGTGATGAAGAAGGTGGTTGGATGAAGTGGGTTAGACATTGGACTGCTGAGGAGAACAGACATGGTGATTTGTTAAATAAATACTTATATCTTTCTGGAAGGGTTGATATGCGCCAGATGGAAATTTCGACCCAATATCTTATTGCTGATGGTTTCGACATTGGAACGGGACATGACCCCTACAGAAATTTTATTTACACCAGTTTCCAGGAATTGGCAACAAATATTTCACATAGAAGAGTTGCATCTTTAGCGAAGAAAGATGGTGATACCTTACTATCAAAAATGTGTGGTGTAATTGCTTCTGATGAAGCTCGTCATGCTAAGGCGTATAAAGATTTTATGAATCGAATTTTTGAAGTTGACCCTAATGAGGCAATGATAGCTTTTGAAGATATGATGCGTAAGAAGATTGTAATGCCTGCACACTTTCTTCGTGAAGTAGGTTTGAAAATTGGTCAAACTTTTGGACATTTTACAGATGCAGCACAGAGATTAGGTGTTTATACTGCTGTTGATTATGTTGAAATTATGCAGCAATTAATTGTTGATTGGAATGTTGAAGGTATGCGTGATTTAGACGAGGCTGGTGAGAAAGCCCGCGATTACATTATGAATTTACCTGGAAGGCTTTTACGCGTTGCAGAGCGCATGAAAAATCCGACTATTGATTATAAGTTTAGCTGGATTGCTGGGTAAACACTTGAGATATAACAAAGGCCACGATTTAATCGTGGCCTTTTTTTGTTTTACATATTTCTTCTGTATTGTCCGCCTACTTCGTAGAGAGCGTTACTAATTTGTCCGAGTGAGCAAATTTTGCAAACTTCCATAAGGTGTTCAAATATATTTTCGCCGGCTATTGCTGCTTTCTGAAGTTGTTTAAGGATAGCATCTGAACTTTCTTCGTTTCTCTTTTGGAAAGATTTAAGGGTTTCAATCTGGTATTGTTTTTCCTCTTCTGTAGCTCGGATTACCTCACCAGGAACAATTGTTGGAGAGCCATTTTTATTCAGGAATGTATTAACACCAACAATGGGATATTCACCTGAATGTTTTAACGTTTCATAGTACAAGCTTTCTTCCTGAATTTTACCTCGCTGGTACATAGTTTCCATTGCGCCTAAAACGCCTCCACGATCGTTAATTCTTTTGAATTCGGCCAGAACTGCATCTTCAACTAAATCTGTTAATTCTTCTATGATAAAAGCTCCTTGCAGTGGATTTTCATTTTTGGCTAATCCTAACTCTCTATTAATAATGAGCTGGATGGCCATCGCTCTGCGTACAGATTCCTCAGTAGGCGTGGTAATGGCTTCATCGTAAGCATTTGTATGTAGGGAATTACAGTTATCATATATAGCGTATAATGCCTGCAAAGTTGTACGGATATCGTTAAAGTCTATTTCCTGGGCATGTAATGAGCGGCCAGAAGTTTGAATGTGATATTTCAACTTTTGAGAACGCTCGTTTCCTTTGTATTTATTTTTGATTGCTTTAGCCCAAATTCTCCTTGCTACACGACCGATAACTGCGTATTCAGGATCGATTCCATTTGAGAAAAAGAACGAAAGGTTAGGTGCAAAATCATCAATATGCATGCCTCTGCTTAAATAATACTCTACAAATGTAAATCCATTACTTAGGGTGAAGGCCAACTGAGAAATTGGATTCGCACCAGCTTCGGCAATATGGTAACCTGAAATTGAGACCGAATAGAAATTTCTTACCTTTTCATCGATAAAGTATTTCTGAATATCACCCATCATTCTCAGCGCAAATTCTGTTGAGAAAATGCAGGTATTTTGTGCCTGGTCTTCCTTCAAAATATCAGCTTGAACGGTGCCTCTTACTGAACTTATGGCATAAGCTCTGATTTTTGAGTAAACATCTGCAGGTAAAACCTGGTCGCCGGTAACGCCTAAAAGCATTAAACCTAAACCACTATTGCCTTCGGGAAGTTTACCATTATAAGTTGGTCTAACAATTTTTTTAGATTGATAAATAGAAGTGATTTTTTTATCAATTTCATCTTCTAAACCATTTTCGATAATGTACTTTTCACATTGCTGATCAATGGCTGCATTCATGAAAAAACCCAATAATATTGGAGCGGGACCATTTATCGTCATCGATACAGAAGTAGATGGAGCGCATAAATCGAAACCCGAATAAAGTTTTTTAGCATCATCTAGCGTGGCAATACTTACACCTGAATTTCCAATTTTACCATAAATATCCGGACGGATGTGCGGATCTTCACCATATAATGTAACTGAATCAAAGGCTGTTGACAGTCTATGCGCTGGTTGACCTAAGGAGACATAGTGAAATCTTTTGTTTGTTCGTTCTGGACCACCTTCACCCGCAAACATCCTGGTTGGGTCTTCTCCATCTCTTTTTAGAGGAAACACTCCGGCAGCATAAGGAAATTCTCCGGGAAGATTCTCTGTAAGTAACCATCTAAGTATATCTCCCCAATCTTCATATCGTGGTAGCGAAACTTTAGGAATATTCAGTTTCGATAGCGATTCGTAATAAAGCGGTTGCTTAATTTCTTTATCCCGTACTTTGTAGATAAAGAATTCTTCTTTATAGCTTCGTTTAGTTTCTGGCCATTGGCGAAGTAATCTTTTACATTCACCATCTAATTGCTCTTCAAAAAATGTGTAAGCTTCAGCTAAGCCAGTCCCAATTGCAAGGCTTTTATTTTCTTCAGCTAAATCTATAACACCTTTTAACTGATACATTTTCCTTGCAATTTTAGTTTGCTTATCAACCCATTCGTTGTAGGTTTGACTGGATTCTGCAATTTCTGCCAGATACCGAATTCTATCGGGTGGAATGATATAAATTTTTTCAGATTGTTCTGAAGTAAGCTCCATTTTCGCATGGAAATCGGTTCCTGTTTTAACTCTTATTTCCTCCATTAAGGCGACAAATAAATTGTTCATTCCAGGATCGTTAAATTGCGATGCCATTGTTCCAAATACAGGAATTTCCTCATCCTTTGCGTCGAAAATATTATGGTTGCGTTTATATTGTTTACGTACATCACGTAGTGCATCCAATGCTCCACGTTTATCGAACTTATTAATTGCAACCAAATCTGCAAAATCAAGCATATCGATTTTTTCCAATTGCGTGGCAGCACCAAATTCGGGAGTCATTACGTAAAGTGAAACATCACAATGTTCGGTTATTTCGGTATCTGATTGGCCGATGCCTGATGTTTCAACGATAATCAAATCGTAACCAGCGGCTTTGCAAATATCAATGCTTTCCTGAACATTTTTAGAGAGTGCCAAATTTGCCTGTCTCGTTGCCAATGAACGCATGTAAACCCTTGGATTATTTATCGCATTCATGCGAATTCTATCACCCAATAATGCCCCGCCAGTTTTCCTTTTTGAAGGATCTACCGAAATTATGGCTAAGGTTTTATCTTGTACCTCAATTAAAAATCTTCGTACTAATTCGTCAACTAAAGATGATTTACCTGCTCCACCGGTACCCGTGATTCCTAAAATTGGAGCGTTATTGTTGTTAGATAGTTTTTTAAGTTCATCAACAAAGTTCTGAGCGGCAACGGGGTCGTTTTCAGCTACAGTAATTGCACCAGCAATTGCTTTGATATCTTTATTCTGAATATCAGCCAGTTCATCTTTAATTTCTGTTTTAGTTACAAAATCGGTTTTTTGCAACATATCATTAATCATTCCCTGTAAACCCATTCTTCTGCCATCATCAGGAGAATAAATTTTAGAAATACCGTAAGCCTCCAGTTCTTCTATTTCTGAAGGAAGGATTACGCCACCGCCACCTGCAAATATTTTGATATGCCCTGAACCGCGTTCCTGAAGTAAATCGAACATGTATTTAAAGTACTCAATATGACCGCCTTGATAAGAAGTCATGGCGATTCCCTGAACATCTTCCTGGATGGCACAGTTTACCACCTCATCTACAGAACGATTATGTCCTAAATGAATAACTTCTGCACCTGACGATTGTAGAATTCTACGCATGATGTTTATGGTTGCATCATGACCATCAAAAAGTGAGGCGGCTGTTACGAATCGGATTTTATTTTTAGGCTTATATATTTCTACTTGTTGCATATTGCAGTGTTTAGAGAAGAACTCAATCTCTCAAATTATATCTGGTGTATGCAAATGTAAGAATTACTTATTACGTGGTTATTTTATTAATAGAATTGATACTCATTATAAATAAAAAAGCCACCTAGTATGGTGGCTCAATTTTATTTGTTTGTGATTTCTGTTATTGGTTCTCCAACCGTACCATTTGGCATTTGAATGTGCAATAGCGCTGCCAGTGTTGGCGCAATATCTGTCATATAATGAGTTTTATTGGTTGCGCCGGGCTTAATACCCCAACCCATAAATACTAATGGAATATGTGCATCATAAGGATTCCAGTTACCGTGAGTAGTACCGGTACTGCTTCCGTTAAACCAATTAGGATTTAAAATGTAATATAAATCTCCGCTTCGGCGGGCATTATAGCCGTTGGTAATCATTCTTTTCTGTACTTCTGGGATTGTGGCCAAAGAAACTCTAGATACATCAACTACGTTTGCAAAGCCATCTAATCTTTTCAAAAATTCTATAGAAGCTGCCTTAATTACATCAAAACTGATGTTTAAATTGTCTGTTTTATCGTGGTCAAAATGAATTTGGTTGTTCATTGATTTTAGAACCACATTATTTACTTTAAATTTTTCGTTTAAGAATGCATTTAATTTGAACACAATATCTCTATCACTTACAATGCCCGCCGGAAGTTTATTTTCTTTCATAAAACCTGGTACGTGAGCAACAGCATGGTCTGCACTTAAAAATATAGTATAGTTTCCTTTACCTACTTTTTTATCTAAGTAGTTGAAAAAATCCTCAAAATCTTTGTCTAAACGTAAATAGGTATCTTCAAGTTCTACCGAATTTGGTCCGTAAGCATGGCCAATGTAATCTGTTGATGAACAACTAACTGCCAGGAAATCTGTAACATTGTCTTGTCCTAAATCTTCTGATAAAATTGCAAGCTTAGCTAAATCCAAGGTAATGGTGTTACCGTATGGTGTACTTCTTATCGCATCGAAATTTTTATCAATATTTTGAGTTAAAAGGTGAGGGAAGGTACTGTTTTTACCTTCGTAATTTTTTTCATCAGCTGTGCTGCTTGTATAGGTGTTGATTGGATATAATGTTTCCCAATTTTTAGCATAGAATTTATTTGCAAGCTTCATTTTATTGTAATCAGCAATCCACATCGGAACTTCTTTCATATAATAACTACTCGTAATCCAGTTGCCTGTGCTGCCTTGGTACCAATAAGCTGCGTTAGCTGCATGACCAGCCGGCAGAATAGAACCTCTGTCTTTTAATGAGATACCAATAACCTTTCCTTTGAAATTTGTTGCTAAGCGTAATTCATCAGTAATGGTTGTGGTAAGCATGTTTTTTGGCGACATATTACCTTCTGAAGATGGCGTGCTCCCAACGGTTACAACGGTAGAATCTTCAGTACAATAAACATTTTTCTTCGTTTCAGCATCGTACCAATCGTTGCCAATAATACCATGAACCGCCGGAACTGAACCCGTGTAAATTGTTGTATGGCCAACCGCTGTATAAGTTGGTGTATACGGGATTAATGTGTTTTCTACAGAAAAACCTTCATTTATTAATCTTTTAAAACCACCGTTTGAGTACCTGTTGTAAAATCGGTAAAGATAATCCCAACGCATCTGATCAACCACTAAACCAACAACTAATTTTGGTCTTGCAACTTCAGCTGGATAGGCTTTGGCTGCACTGGCTGGCGTTTTTTTTGTTTGGGCGGATGCAAAAGTTTGAGAGAGTAACGATAGGGAAAGAAATAAGCACGAAATTTTCTTCATTATATATTAGTTTAAAGGCTAAAAGTAAGTATTTTAATATGAAGCGCTTTTGAAGTTTTTGTAAAGTTTTTATATCGCTTCGGCAACTACAAACGTGCTACCGCCTATAAATACCAAATCATTCTCTTTTGCTGCTGAAATGGCTGCATTTTTAGCCTCGATAACTGAATTGTAGCCATTTCCAATCAAATTAAAAGTATGAGCTTGCTGTTTAAGTTCTACTGAATCTAAGCCTCTTTCTATATCAGGTTTGCAAAAATAATAGGTGGCATTACATGGCATAAGCGATAAAACCTTTGTTATGTCTTTATCTTTAACCATGCCGAAAACAATATGCAGTTTTTGGTATGGCGTATTATCGATATTTTTGATAACTTCAGTTATGCCGGCTTCGTTGTGGCCAGTATCGCAAATTACTAAAGGATTTTTGCTTAAAGTTTGCCACCTTCCTTGCAATTGGGTGTATTTTTTAACATTTTTCAGTCCATTGTAAAGCGCTTTATCATCTATATTGAAGTTAGTATTTTCATTTAAAACTTCGATAGTTTTAATAACAGCCAAAATATTTTTGGGTTGATAAAGACCAGTCAAATCGCATTGTAAATTTTTGTATTTGATTTTGTTTTGGTTTAAAATATTTAAAGAAAGCTTGTTGTTTTTAATTTCAATATTTTCTGTTTGAAGGGTTTGGTCAGCAAAATGTATTGGAGCATTTTCAACTTTCGCTTTGCGGATAAAAACAGGTTTAGATTCTAACTGAGATTCACCAATAACTACAGGAGTACTTTTTTTAATAATACCTGCCTTTTCGCCAGCTATTTCAGTTAGCGTGTTACCAAGCATATTGGTATGGTCGAGGCTGATGTTTGTAATTACAGAAATTTCTGGTGTGATAATGTTTGTAGAATCTAATCGCCCGCCTAAACCAACTTCTATAACTGCAATATCTACTTCATGTTTAGCAAAATATTCAAAAGCCATTGCTACTGTAACTTCAAAAAATGAGGGTTCAACTTCCTCTATTAACTTTTTATTACGTTGAACAAAATTTTTTACATCTGCTTTGCCCATCATTTTTCCATTGATGCGAATGCGTTCACGAAAATCTTTTAGGTGAGGAGAGGTATAAAGTCCGGTTTTGTAACCTTGCGCTTGTAAAATTGAAGCTAACATGTGTGATGTTGAGCCTTTGCCATTTGTACCTGCAATGTGCAGGCTTTTAAACTTACGTTGAGGATTGCCAATAGCTTCACACAATACCAGCGTGTTTGTTAAATCTTTTTTAAATGCTGATGCACCAACTCTGGTAAACATCGGGAGTTTGCTGTATAAAAAATCAAGCGTTTGCTGGTAGTTCATAATTAACATCAAATATAGGCTGACTAATTTTATTATGAAAAGATTATATATGAAAAATGGTCTGTGAGACACAGACCATGGATTTAATATTATAATTTATAAATGTTATTAGAGATACATGTAATTGTTTAAAGATTATATATGAAAAATGGTCTGTGAGACACAGACCATGGAATTAAATATTATAATTTAAAAATGCTCTGGGATAACAGACCATCAGCTAATTTAGTTTAAATTGATATTTTAATTTACTTTGAAGTTAAATACAACTACACCAGTTTGACTTTCATTTCCGATATCAGATTTGCTTAAACTAGAACTCATAATTGCCTGTATACATTTATTAACTAATTCGGTATCAGTAATTGTAGAGCCTTTTAATTCTTGCCTTGCACTGGTAATGTTACCAGATTTATTGAAACTAATTCTTATAACGATTTTTCCTCTGGTTTGACCATCGTCTTTCGGTGTAACCAAATTGGAAAAACGCCTTAATGGAATCGGGGTATTTCCATAACCTGAGCCTCCTTCGCCATAATTATTTGCTAATGGATCTCCATTAACAGAACCTTGATTACCAGGTGTGCTACCTGTACCATCGCCGCCGCCCTGGCCAGTGCTTTTCTTGCCTTTATACAATGCATTCTGGTTTATTGTTGGTTTACTAGGCTTTTCTTCTGTTGCAGTTGTCGGTGTTTTGGCAGCTGTTTTAGTAGGCTTAGTATTTACACTAATGGCATCTTCGGTGTTTTGCGTCTGAATTTCCTTATCGCCGGTTTCAACAGCTGTATTCTCTGTTACTTTTTCTTCGGGCATAACCTTATCCGGTGCTTTGTTATTAGCGTTCGGGTCTGCAGAAGGCTCTTCGATACTCGTGTAATCATCGCCCATGCCTTCGGCTGCAGTACCATAATTTACAACCATGCCACCCATCCCAAACTCTTCAGGCGGTTCAAAAGAATTTATCACAATTAAAAAGCTAATTGCAAGCAAAACAGCCATAATTCCTGTAGAAATGGCAATGGCTTTTGGATAATTATTTTCTTCTGTGGTATTCATTATTTTTTAGGCTCTACCGCTAATACAAGCTTTAATCGCAATTTATTGGCTACATCATAAGCAACCATTATATTTTCTGCCGGAACGTTTTTAGCTACATATAAAATGATAGTCATATCTGGTGCAGCCTTTTGGTAAGCCTCGATAGATGCTTGCAAACCTTCAGCAGGCACAGCTTTTTTATCAACGAAATAATTAAACTTTTCGTCTATGCTTACCGTTACAGCTTTCTTAGCTGTAGATTGTTGTCCGCTAGAAGATTGTGGAAGTAATAATTTAACAACCTGCGGATTTACTACAGCCGATGCCAGTAGAAAAAACAGCATCAGGAAAAACATAATATCGTTTAATGCCGATGTATGAACTTCTACCGAGCCTCTTGTTCTTTTTCTTAAATTCATTATTTACCTGGTTCTTCTAATAAATCAATAAAATCGATGGCATCAGTTTCCATTTTAAGGATAATTTTTTCAACCATAATATTTAAGATGTGGTATAATACATAAGCGATAATACCAATAATTAATCCGGTAGCCGAAGTAATCATCTTTGTATATAAACCACCAGAAATTGTTCCAATTTCAATTGCTCCCTTAATAGATACCTGGTGAAAAATTGTAATTACCCCAACAATTGTACCTACGAAACCAAGCATTGGTGCAATACCTGCAACAATACCTAAAATGCTGATGTTTTTTTCAAGTTTAGAAACCTCAAGTTTTCCAACATTTTCAATAGCACCTTCAATATCTTTTATCGGGCGACCAATTCTCCTTAATCCTTTTTGTAACATACGAGATAGGGGAGAATTGTTATTTCTTAACAAAGCCATCGCACCATCTAAATTACCAGATTGAATGTATTGTCTGATTTGAACCATTAAATTTGATTCATCTTTAGTTGCTTTTTTAATAGTTAAATAACGCTCAACAAATATAACCAAAGCCAAAAAAGCTAAAAATGCCAATGGAATCATTACCCATCCGCCTTTAAACAATAAATCAATAAAGTGTAGCTCTTCAGCGGGTTGTGTTAAAGCCTGGTTAACCGCGTTTGCTGTGTCTTGTAATGCTTGTGTGGTATCCTGAATTAATAAAGTTATCATTTTATGGTGTGTTGTTTACTTGAATTATGTCTAGTTCTTTAATTTTTATTTTTTTCGCAAGTAAAGGTCTTTGAGTACGTGCTTCTGCTTCAGTTTTAAATGATGCAATGCTCACCTTTTTTAACTTCCCGGGTAAATTGGCAATTTTAGCATTTAAGCCATATCGCTCCATTTGTTTTATAAAAAGCTTCGCCTTACTTTCTGATTGGAAAGAAGCCGCAATTACATCAAATGTTGCACTTGCCGAATTATTAACAACAGTTGTTATTTCCTTTTTTACTGCCGATGGAGGTTTAATTCCAATAGTCTGCGTTTTTTTTGCAGAATCAATTAAATTTTCAACCTGATTTGCTTTTAAAATACTGTCAGTTTTTGCTACAGAATCTTGTTTTAATTGGCTACTGTCTACAGCAATAATTTTTTCAGTTGTATCGGGTTTAACTGCAGTTGAATCTGCAATTGCACCTTTTTGTGAACCAAACCATTCTGGCTTAGCAAAGTAAATAATCCCTACTGCAATTACTAAAACAATTAATCCAATCCATATACTTGGCCATATAGATTTTTCTTCTTCAGCAATAACATTTTCAATCATTGGGTCGTGGCCAAAGCGATTCGGATGCTCTGCATGCTGTTCTTTAATAAATTCAGGCGCTTCGATTATATGTTCTTCATCAGCTATCGTTTCTGGTTCTTCTAAATTTATAAAGGTTTTAGGCACTTCAGATTCTGGCTGATGTCCAAAACGATTAGGATGCTCTTCGTGTTGCTCTTTTATAAATTCAGGAACTTCAACTTCTTCAATGCTTTTACTATGTGATAAAGTATTTTTTAAATCGTCCTTAACTTCATCAAGCTCAATATTTTCAATTTCTGGTGATGGATGTACAGTTTTTATTTCCTCTTTATGATGCGTTGGCGCTTCTGCGATTTCATCATATACCTTATCATCCTCATTTATATCTTCAACTTCAGTTTCTAAATTTTCAATAGAAACTTGATCATTCTTTAAAATATTATCTTCAGATGGTTGAGTTTCTTTAACTTTTGGCAATCCAAAATATTCAGAACCCAATACCACATTTTCTGAAGGTTCAAAACTTAAACCTTCATGTTCCGTAAAATATAATCTTCCAATATTTTCAAGTTCAGCTTCATGTTCTTCCTCTAATTTCGTATTCGTTTCTTCTACAAATTTTGAAACGTAATATGCCGCACTATCCTTTGATATATTTCTTTTCTCTGCAATATAATTAACAAGTAGCGCTTCATCTTTTACTTCTTTATTAAACTCTAAAGTGTATCCCGGAGGAAGAAAAGATTGTTTTTCCTTATCGTATCTGCCAGCAAATTTCTTTTTATAGAAAGTACCTAAACCGGTTATGCCGATTGAGTTTTGT
This sequence comes from Pedobacter sp. Leaf170, assembly GCF_920984665.1. Classification (GTDB taxonomy): domain Bacteria; phylum Bacteroidota; class Bacteroidia; order Sphingobacteriales; family Sphingobacteriaceae; genus Pedobacter. The sequence continues at coordinate 354,737 of NZ_CAKLBP010000006.1, read as the reverse complement.
TGCCTGAGGAGTTCTGAAAGGTATAATAAGATGTCCATTCGGGTAAAATTAGCGTTTTATTCTAAATCAGCATAATATAATTAATGCATTAGAAAGAATAGCTTAAGCCTCCAAAAATATTAAAACCGTTTACCTGATAATATAAATATCTGCTGTAGTTAGTATTTAGCAAGTTGTTAGCTTTTGCAAAAACTGCAAATTTTTTGTTAATGCGGTAATCTGCACCAATGCCTAAATCTACAAAACCCTTAACTGTAACAATAGATTCGATAGATGGGTTTGGCATTAAATATGCTGCCGGAGCAACCGGTTGTTGAATATTTATTTTTGCTTTTACATCATCCTGAATTACAACACCTGCATTAAAACTTAATTTTTTATTGTAATTATAAACTAAGTTTGAGCTTACTTTTAAACCTGGTTTAAACCAACTGTAAGTTTCTTGGGCAGGTTTGTAATCATCAACATTTAATTTACCTGTCCACTTTAGTGCATCACTCACTTGAACAGAAATTTCACCTTCTAAGCCGGTAATTTTGGCCGTTCCGAAATCATAAATCACATCAAATTTATTAAACTCACCAAAGTTATTAACGAACAAAGGCATATCTTCTAATTGTTTAATGTAGAAACGGGCTTTATAACCAAATCCAGGTCCGCCTGTGCCTTTTACACCCGCACTTAGGCTTAATTTTTCTACTGTATTTTTAATATTCACATTCGTATTTAACCATGGATTTTCATCAGAAAAACTTTTTAGCGAATTGCGGTTTACATCGCCTTTAACTTCTCCAAAAACCTGTAAATAATCTGGAATTAAAGTAAAATCTGCTGTTACCGCCGGGAAAATTCTTGAGCGGCTATTTGTACCAAATTCCTGCACTAAATTAACACCGGCAGTTACTTTTGCACCTTTAACTTGCAAACGGATGTAAGGATTTAAGCGGAATATGTTATTACCGATATTTGTAGAAATATCTTTTGTGTTGCCAAACTCTGTTGCAGCGGCTAAACCTAAATTTAAAGAACTAATTCTTTTATTCAGATATCCGTTTAAAGTAATATAACTTTCCTGAGCCTCTAATCTATCATTTAACAAATATGCATTAGCTTTTAAAGTGTAGCTGAAATCTGTTTCAGATTCTTTATAGTTCTTCACCAGTTCGCCTTCAGCTTCAATAAGCGTAAAAGCTTGTTTTTCGGGGTTTGGATTTAAAAATGGGCGAGTATCATCTATACCATAAAAATATACGCCATTGCGTTCTAAATTTACTCGTCCGCTAACGGTATTTTCTTCTAAAATACTTCTGCCGAAAAGGCTTAATTGTTGCGAGCTGCTATTTTGCTTATTTAATTTTCCTTCCTGACTAAAATGCTTAAAATATCCACCAAGTTGAAGGGCTTCATCTCTGCCATTGTTAATGTACACTTCACCTAATAAAGTAGAAAGCGAACCAAAACCGCCTTTAACGTAATTATTTATTAATTCGGTTTGTTTTTCATCAACTAAAGCTTGTGCCTGAAGCTTTTGTATGTCACTATTGATTTCTAATTTTCTATCGGTAACACTGTAATTTAATCTGGCTTTATATGTTTTTACATCATCCAAATTTGGGCTACGTCTTAATTTTACGGCTTCAGCCAAAATCGGCTTGTACGGGCGAACAACTTCAATTTCTTCGCTAACCGTTGCTTTCTCTTCTTGCTTTTTTTCCTGGGCCTGAACTGTCATTAATCCCGCAGAAAGAAAAAATAGTGAGCTGTATATATATTTAATCGACTTCATAATTTTATTTCTTCGGAGTTATTTTTTCTAATTTTTGCTTTGCTGTTGGAATGATATCATCGTTTTTATTATCGTAATTATCGATGATACTCAATAGCGTACTTTTTGCCTGTAAATTATCTTTTAATGCAACGTAATTATCTGATAAAAGAATGAAAGCTTTGGCAACCCAATAGTCATAAGAAGCCATATTGTTTATCAAATCGAAACATGTTTTGCTCGAAGTTTTATAATCACCTTTTGTATATTCTAAAAATGCAAGGTTGTATTTTGCTTCTGCTGCCGCGATGGTTTTGGTACTTGCCACAACATTTTTAAATTCTTTAACGGCTGTAGTGGTATCGCCTTTTAATAAATAAGCTTTACCAGCAAATAAACCTGAGCTATTTTTTTCTTCTTCAGATGCTTTTTCAGATTCTTTGGTTAACTGCGCATATTTAAGCATATCATCAGGCGCATTTAAAGCGGTGTAAGCTTTTAATAAATTGTTAATTGCGTAAGAATAATGCGCTTTATAATCTGTTGTAGTTTCTAATCTTTTTAAGTAAACGATTGCCTCATTGTATTTTTTCTGATCCAGATACAACTTAGAAATACTTAATAACGATCTCTCTGTATAGTCGCTTGTCCAGTCATTTAAAATAAATTCATAATCCTTAATAGCATCTTCAGGTCTGCCCATTTTTACTAAAGATTCTGCTCTGATAAATTTCCCTTCCTTATCATGGATTGGTTTCGGGAATTTATCGAAATAGGCATTAATTGCTTGAAAAGCACCATTAGCATCGCCTTTTAAATACAAGTTATTTGCTGCCGCGAAAACAATATTATCTTGTTCGCTATTTGAGTAATTTCCTAATGGAGTTGTGCCTGCATAAGAAATAAATCCATTTGCATCGCCTTTATCTACATAAATATTTTTGATAGATTCCATTGCTTGCTTAGCTTCATCAGCACTTGGATAATCGCGAATTACTTTTTTGAAAGATTCTAAAGCCGCATCATCCTGATCTTGATTATATTGAACCAAACCAATGGTTACCAATGCTTTTGGCACATAGCTGCTGCGTGGATATTTTGCAACCAATTCTACCAAATCCGATTTAGATTTATCAAAATCGCCTTTATTAAAATATGTGTAAGCGGTTTCGAAGCCAGCATCATCTGCATAATTAGAATTAGGAAATTGCTTTAATAAAGCCTGCATGGTTGCAATTTTGGTATCGTACTGATTTTCCAAACCTTGAATCATACCTTTTTGAAAAAGTGCATAATCTTCTGCACTGGTTTTTCTGCTGATGATTTTATTGTAGTTGTTCATTGCATCGCCATAGCTTTTATTCACGAAATATGAATCGGCTAAACGAATCGTTGCATCATCAATTGTTTTTTGGTCTTTATCGTTACCAGCTAAAAAACGTTCAAAATAAGTGGCAGATTTGCTGTATTTTTCATCTTCAAATGCAGCATAAGCTAATGCATAGTTTGCAAAATTGTAAACGCCTGTTTTGTCAGCATCAGGCATTTTCAAAAACTTCTCGAAAGTAGAAACTGCCTCGCCAAATTTACGTAGTTCATACATCGATTCAGCTTTCCAGTATGTGTTTAGAGCGTTAATCTCATTATCCTCTGGGAATTTTTCTGAGCGCAAAAACATTGATAATGCATTAGGGAAAGCTCTTTCGTTATAAAATTCTAATCCACGGAAGTATGTTACTTTTTGATAAGCTTCTTTTGCTTCTAAATTTTTATCAGGAATAGGCTCTAAAATATCAACTGCGGCCTGGTAGTTTTTTGTTGTTAATAAAACCTCACCTAATAATGTTTTGGCTTCATTAATTTTTCTTGATTTTGGAAATTGCTTTAAAAAGCCTTGTGTAGCCTCCAGAGCTTGTTGATGAAAGTTTAATTCGTAGCTAAGCTTTGCGTAATTTAACCATGATTCTTCCTGAATAATTTTGTCAAAATCTAAACGCGAAGCTCTAAAAAATGCACTTTGCGCTTTTTCTTTGTTATTTAATTGAATAAAAGCCTTGCCCAAAGTATGCATACCATTTTGTAGGTAAACATCATCGCTGTTTAATTTCTCTAAAACTGCAACAGATTCTTTGTACTTCTTATTCTGGAATAATGAATAGCCGTATTGGTAGATGAAAAGGTTATTTTTAGTTTCATTTTTATCTTTTGAATAAAAATCAGCAAAATATTTCTCTGCATTTTTAAACTCAGATTTTGCAAAGTACGATGCCGCAACCAAACTTAACATTTCAGGTTCAAACTGTTGTTTAGTTTTTTGCATAGCAGGTATTGCATAGCTAATTACATCATCATAGCGTTCATCCAAGTAATACATAGATGTTATGTAATACGGGTAACTCGCCTCATAAGTTGGAGAACCTTTAAGTTTCTCGAAATTGGCAAGCGCCGTTTTGTATTCTTTGTTCAGGTAGTTTATGTAAGCAAAGTAATAGGTTGCGCTTTCCTGAAATTCACCTTCTTCTTTTTTTACTTTTTCGAAAAGTGGCTCTGCCTTTTCGTAATCTTTTAGTTGAAAATAAGCATAACCTTGCTTAAACTGATATTCGTTTCTTTGCTTGGCCGAAAGGGTAGAAGGATCGGTCTTTTCAAACCACTCTAATGCTTTTTCGTAATTTTTTTGGTTGAAATAAGTTTTTCCAACATAGAAATAAGCGAGTTTGGTGTTTGGATTTAGCGGGTAATCACGAATAAAAGATTGAAATAAACTCTCTGCATCACTATTGGTTAGTTCTAATGCACAAACAGCTGCATAAAATTTAGCATTTTCTTTAAGCAAGGTTAATTCAGCATTACTTTCAGATTGAGATGAAGGCTTTACACGTACTTGCTCTACCAGCTTAAATTGCTGCGATGCGGCGGTGTATTTCTCATTATATAATAGTTCTAAACCTGTTTGATAGTTTTTGTTGAGGTTTTGCACAGCGCTTACCTGCGCATAACTGCTAAAACTTCCTGCCATTAAAAGCGGAATCAGTAGGTATTTTTTTTTCATTAGTGTATATCTTTTCTCAATGGTAATGAACTTTACAAATCTATTAACAGCATATAACTGCAGTATTGTAATGGTTGCATCGGTTTCAAATTGGGTCGGTACTAAATTATAAATACTATCTATGCTTATCAACAGAAGTAATTAACAACTGTTAATAACACAAGTTTAACGAATGGATTTTCGAATTGTTATGAAGAAAATTGAAATGTGCAAAAAGATGCTTCTTGCCAATCAGTTAAATGCTTTGATTGTTGCATTTGGTAATTAGTTAACAGTTCGATAACTAATATTAATAAAACAAAAGATTAACCTTGGCTAGCCAGCAAGTACAATACAGCCATTCTAACAGCAACTCCGTTCTCTACCTGATCTAAAATGATAGATTGCTTGCTGTCGGCAACATCGCTGGTAATTTCCACGCCGCGATTAATAGGACCTGGATGCATAACGATAATTTCTTTGTCCAGATTATCTAAAATCTGTTTATTTAAGCCATACATCATGGCATATTCTCTAAGCGATGGAAAGTATTTAATATCCTGACGCTCTAACTGAATGCGCAGCATATTTGCCACATCGCACCAATTTAAAGCTTTAATAAGGTTATGCTCTACCTTAACGCCAAGTTGATGAATGTGTTTTGGTATAAGCGTAGTTGGGCCACAAACCATAACTTCTGCACCTAAACGCTGTAAACACAATATGTTAGAAATTGCAACTCTCGAATGTAAAATATCACCAACAATAACTACTTTTTTTCCGGCAACATCACCAAGTTTCTCACGAATTGAAAAAGCATCTAATAACGCTTGCGTTGGGTGTTCATGTGCGCCATCGCCGGCATTTACAATTTGTGCTTTAACATGTTTGCTTAAAAACTGACCAGCGCCTGCATAAGGATGGCGCATTACCACCATGTCAACCTTCATTGATAAGATATTGTTAACAGTATCTATTAAAGTTTCGCCTTTACTTACCGATGATGACAACGCTGCAAAATTTACCACATCGGCAGAAAGCCTTTTTTCGGCAAGTTCAAAAGATAGTTTTGTTCTGGTAGAGTTTTCGAAGAAAATATTGGCAATAGTAATATCCCTAAGCGATGGGACCCTTTTTATCGGTCTGTTTATCACTTCTTTAAAATTATCTGCAGTTTCGAAAATTAATTCGATATCATTCCGGTTAATATCTTTAATACCTAAAAGATGTCGGGTTGATAGTTTGTCTGCTGCCATTTTCTGCTATTGCTTATCTGATAATAATATAACTTTGTCTTCTCCACCTTCGCTTGCCCAGGTAACCTTAACATGCTGTGCGCTTACGCTATCTACCTGTAAACCAATGTAATCGGGTTCAATTGGTAAATGCCTGCTAAATCTTCTGTCAATTAAAACAAGTAATTCAACCTTTTCGGGTCTGCCGTAGGCCAATAAAGCATCAAGTGCAGCTCTAATCGTTCTTCCGGTCCAAAGTACGTCGTCAATTAAAATAACTTTTTTGCCTTCGATAATAAAATCTATTGAATTGCTGTTGGCCGTTACCAAACCATCTTTTCTACGAAAATCATCTCTAAAAAAGGTAATATCAAGGTTTCCCTTTAAAATTTTCTTTTTCTTTAAAATGGTTTGTAGCTCATCCTGAATCCTGTCGGCTAAAAAAGGACCTCTAGGCTGAATGCCAATTAAAACGGTATTCGAGAAATCGTCGTGGTTTTCAATTAATTGATGGCAAAGCCTCTTAATTGTAATCTGAATTTTTTGTCCGTCAAGAAGTGTTTTCTTTTGCATTGAAGAAGGATTGGGCAAATATAGAGAAAAAGTAGAAAGTTAAAAGTAGAAAGTTAAAAGTTCTTGAGGAAATTGTTGAATCGTTTGATAGCTAAATTGTTATATTTTCTTTCGAAAAGCGAGGTTTGTAGCCTCTGTTTATGTTTCTTCCGGCTGTACACTGTAGCCCTCGTTTCCCATAGCTCAGGTCCGGTCACTCGGGGCTGCCGTTTCCATCCGGTTTAATTGGCAAAATCTGTAATATAATGAGCGACTAAAAGCCTACGCAACCACTTCCGAATTTACATCGACATTAATAAGATTCAATAATTTATTGTTCAAGCTTTTTGCAATCTGATGGTTTCCATCTCCAATTTGCTTCCCATCAATAAAAGAAACCGGCCATACATTTTTGGTAGAGCTGGTTATAAAAACCTCTTTTGCAGCATACATCTCATCCAATGTAAAATCTTTTTCAATAACGGTATAGGCTTCAATTTCCATCCTTAAAATTTTACTTCGGGTTATTCCACCCAAAATTTCTGTTTTTGCAGTAATAATTTCCGTATCGTTAACCATAAAAATATTTGCCCTCGGGCATTCTCTTACCAAGCCATTATTGTGGTATAATAAATCATCAGCATTATTTTCTTTTATAAAACCTTGCAACCTTATGGCTTGTAAATAATCAATAGTTTTAACTTGTGGTAATTGCCTTTGGTGGTTATAGCTAACTAATTTTATTGGCTTGGTTGGGTTTTCAATAATGTTTAATGGCGTTTGAATAATAATTAAATTTGGTTTTGTCATCGTATAACCATCCTCAGCATATCCACCGGTTAATATTATTTTTATGCCCGAATTGGGGATGTTATTTTTATTTATTAAGGCAAAAACAGCTTCCCGGATTTGGTTCCTATCAAAATTAGGATACATATTCATTTCTTTAACCGAATTAAAAAAACGATTTAAGTAATCATTCAAAAAAACAGGGTGATTGTTTATCGTTTGCAAAAAATCGAAAATCCCAAAACCTCTTTGCACTGATAAATCTGATACAGAAATTTTTGCATCAGCCTCTGAAAACAATTCGTTATTTATAGAAATGTACATTTTTCAATCTTTTGTTATAATTAAAATTAGTCCATTTATTGTTTAATGTAAAGCAATTCTTCTATTATTTTGTTAAGCTGAATGGTAACACCTCTGGTCATGCAATAATTGTTTAACTTTAAAATAATGGAAACGCAACCGGTAATCTTTTTCGATGGCATTTGTAATTTATGTAATGCATCAGTTCAGTTTGTAATAGAACATGATAAAAAGAATTATTTTAAGTTTACGGCTTTGCAGGGGAATTACGCCAGGACAGTTTTACCTAAATTTGCGGTGAATCCAGAAATTTTAAATTCTACATTATTACTTGAAAATGGTAAGCTTTACACTAAATCATCATCCGCTTTGCGGGTTGCAAAAAAACTAAACGGACTTTGGCCACTGCTTTATGGTTTTATCATTATCCCAAAATTTATACGCGATTGGTTTTACGATATTATTGCAAAAAACCGCTATAAGTGGTGGGGTAAGCAAGAAAGTTGCTGGGTGCCATCGCCAGAATTAAAAAGTAAATTTTACGATTAGGAAAGCTCTGCTATTTTGTTTTTAAGTTCATTTAGCGGCTTTTTGAAAATGCTATCATTCATTTTGCTGGCAATAAAAATAAATGGTATTCCAATTAAAGCCACTGCTAAAAATTGATACCAAATATTTGGTTGGCTAATTACTTGTTTAAAAGATTGGTGAACAAATAATTTATAAGCAAATAAACCTATAGGACCAGCAAGTGGTAAAAATATATAGCCAAAAACGGTTTCGCCTCTTAAAATTTCTTTTATTGTATTATAATTATTGATTAGAACATCTTTTGTGTTTGCATTATAATCAATTCCTGTTTTAATTTTACTAAACTTTATCATTCCAAAAGCCCTTGATATTTCATAAGTGAGGAATATAAAAATCAGCAGGAATTTTAAATCACCTTTTACGATGAATGCGAATACTAAAAGCGGAATATCGATTATTCGAATCCATCTCAGTTTCCATTTTAATTTAAATAATAAATCTTGCAGCAGCGTGTGCGATTCTTTGTCGATAGTAAATTTAGTAATATCTATTTGCTCAGCTTTTGTATTTAGCTCGGCACTTAAGTTTTGCCATTCTTGGTCTAAATTCATTTTACTTTCCTGTTAAAAGTGAAGCCAATTGTTGTTTGATGCGATGAAGTTTAACATTTGTATTGTTGCGAGATAAGCCAATCATTTCGCTAATTTCGGTATTGTCAAAGCCATCTAAATGCAGCATAATTATACTTCTATCAACATCTGTAAGTTTTCTGATGCAGCGATAAAGCCAATCTGCCCGCTCGGATAATTCAGGAGATTCAAAACGATAATCATCTGGATTAATTGTAGTTATGTGGTTTTGTTTTTTCTTTTTACTTAAAAAGGAGAGGGAAACGTTTAAGCTAATTTTGTAAAGCCAGGTAGAAAATTTAGCATCTCCTTTAAACCGAGCATAAGCGCTCCAGCTTTGGAATATAATTTCTTGATATAAATCTTTCCGATCTTCATCATCATCGGCGTATAGATTTATCATTTTGTAAATAATTCCTTTGTGTTCCTCTACCTTTTGCAGAAAAGAATTTTCAATCATCCTGTTGTTTATTTTTTAAAACGATTGGCTTTAAATTCTTTTTGGTAACGAATAATATCTCTAATTAAAAATATAGCAGCCATTGTTAAAAGAAAATACTTAACATAAAACTGTGTTGTTTGAAGACTGGCTACTATAATTAAAAAACCTGCTAAGCCAAATTTTGAATTCCTGCTATCCATAACATTTTAAATTTATTTGAGCAGTTAGTAGGGTGTTATTTCAAAAAATTACAAGATTTGAAAATTAATTTTCCAGATATCGTTTTGAGTAGGTGATGTTCATTAAATCATATCGTTTAAATTGCGTTTTAAGCCTTTTTTGAAAATCGATATAGTTCCTTTTATCTATTGGGCTCCATAAAATTTCGCTTAATGCATCTAATCGTGGGAAGAGCAAATATTGAACTTTGGAAGGAGTGGTGATGTATTCGCTCCATAAACAGCCTTGTCCGCCCCAAATATTTTTTCCTTGCTCTGGTGTTAATTCTTTTGGAATGGGCTCATAATTGTAAACATCAACCAATGGCGATACTTTGCTTGCAGTTAAACTATCTTCTTTAACAAATTGAGCATGGTTAAAATACATAATGTTTTCTGGTGTCATGATGGCTTTATGGTTTTGCTTTGCAGCTTCGATACCTCCCTTTTCGCCTTGCCAACTCATAACAACTGCATTTGGAGCTAAGCCGCCCTGTAAAATTTCATTCCAACCGATGATGGTTTTGCCTTTACTATTTACAAATTTTTCTATCCTTTGGATGAAATAGCTTTGTAGCTCACTTTCATTTTTAAGTCCGTTAGCCTTCATTATCTGCTGTGAAACGGTTGATTTTTTCCACCATATTTTTGAGGCTTCATCTCCACCAATGTGCACGTATTGAGATGGAAATAAATCCATTACTTCTGAAAGTACATTTTCTAAGAATTTAAAGGTTGTATCAGATGCTTGCAATACGTTATTGTATTTATTCATCATACCCCAGGTTTCGGCTACCGCATATTTTTTGTTGGGTTCTGTTCCTAATTCGGGGTAAGCGGCGAGCAAAGCCATGCTATGTGCAGGCATTTCAATTTCCGGAATAACGGTAATGTAACGTTTGGCTGCATAATCGATAACATCTTTAATTTGCTCTTGAGTATAATACCCACCATGTTTAATGCCGTCTGTTTTAATAATTGCATCTTTCGGCATTATCTTAACTTCTGTCGGTAAAACCTGATATTTTATATTTTCATTACCTTTTCCAGGCCACAAGCCAATTATGCTGCCGTTTCGCCAGGCGCCAATTTCAGTAAGTTTCGGGTATTTTTTGATTTCGATTCTCCAGCCATGGTCATCAGTTAAATGCCAATGGAAATAATTCATTTTATGTAAAGCTAAATAATCGATGTATTGTTTAACAAAATCTACTTCAAAAAAATGGCGACTTACGTCGAGGTGCATTCCACGGTAATCGAAGCGGGGGTAATCGATAATTGAAACTGCAGGAATTTGGAGTGAAGCAGATTTTGATGTTGGCAAAAGTTGAATTAGGGTTTGAATGCCTTGAAAAACAGCTGTATCTGATAATGAACTAATAGTTGTCGATTTGTCGCTAACAGTTAGATTATATTCATTTCGATTTGAAGTTTTTTCAGCAATTATTAAGTTTATCACATTGGTTCGATTTACATCTGGAATTGTAGTTGTTTTAAGTTGAAAATTGTAGTTCTGATGAAGGTAATTTTGAAAAAATGCTATCGAGGAATTAGCTAAAGTATCATTTGTATAGATAACTGTTGCAGTATCTATTGTAAAAGGTAATTCTTTTGTTTTCACTTCAAGCTTAACTGGCTGTGGAATAATATTTACTTCCTGGGCAGAAATTTTTAGGCCAAATGTTACTACTAAAAGTAAGATTAAAAGATTTTTCATAATTAGTCGATTTCATTTCAAAAGTAGTAATAATAGGCGGATGATAGGAAATGGTTTGCTAGAACGAATTAATGATGTTACATAAACCCGATGGGAGGTAAATCCTTTTTGGTTAGGTGCTTCGACAAGCTCAGCATGACAGTTCGCCAAAAAGATTGAACGGACAGCGGGGCAGGAGTGAACGATTATTGCTTGTTTTCGTTTTCAAAAACCTCACCCTATTAAAGTTAGGAGTAGAGCTCGGCAACTACTTTCCCTCTCCTTGAAGAGAGGGATTTGTTGGCTGTGAAAAGCAAAATGGGTTAAATCCACTTCACATTATTTCCCTCTCTTTAAGGAGAGGGATATCTACAATAGCATAAATACTTCAAGCTTTCACAGGGTGAGGTATTTGCTTAAAAATCAATCGACTCTATAAAACCTCACCCTATTAGCGTTAGTAGTGAAACGCTGCAACTACTTTCCCTCTCTTTAACGAGAGGGATTTTACTGGCTGTGACAATCAAAATGGGTTAAACCCACATCACTTTATTTCCCTCTCTTCAAGGAGAGGGATAGCTACAATAGCATAAATACTTCAAGCTTTCACAGGGTGAGGTATTAGCTTAAAAATCAATCGACTCTATAAAACTCACTCTATTAAAGTAAGTACTAAAACACCGTTACTACTTTCCCTCTCCTTAAAGAGAGGGATTTTGTGGGCTGTGAAAAGCAAAATGCGTTAAACCCACTTCACATTATTTCCCTCTCTTTAAGGAGAGGGATAGCTACAAAAGCATATATACTTCTAACTTTCACAGGGTGAGGTATTCGCTTAAAAATCAATCGACTCTATAAAACATCACCCCATTAGCGTTAGTAGTGATACGCTGCAACTACTTTCCCTCTCCTTGAAGAGAGGGATTTGTGGGCAGTGAAAAGCAAAATGGGTTAAACCCACTTCACTTTATTTCCCTCTCTTCAAGGAGAGGGATGGCGATTAAAAAATATATACTGTTAACTTTCACAGGGTGAGGTAAAATGAGAATGCTTCCCCGAAGTGTCGGGGCAAGCTATCGGCTAAAAAGCCTCCTCGCAATGAAGACCTTGTGAAGTTCCCTGTATTCCGTGTATCCGTGGCAAAAAAAAATAACACAAAAAAAATCCCGATAACTTTCGCTATCGGGATTTATATATTCAGTTAAAAAGAACTAGCCTTTTTTAGCTTTGCTTTCTTCGCCTTCTAATTGCGATTTCAATTGTGCTAATACGTCTAAATCTCCTAATGTAGATTTCTCTACAGAATCTTTAACTTTCTTAACAGCAGTCACAGCAGCTTTTGCTTCTTTTTTCTTAGCATTTCTTTCTTCTGCTACAGCTTCAGCTTTAACTTCTTCCCAAATACGAGCGTGAGATACAACGATGCGTTTAGCTTCTTTGTTAAACTCGATGATTTTGAAGTCGTTAGTTTCTTCTGCTTTAACCGAAGTACCATCTTCTTTAACCATGTGTTTAGTTGGCACGAAACCTTCTACACCGTATGGTAAAGCAATAACAGCACCTTTATCAGTTACTTTAACAACTGTTCCTTGGTGTACTGAATCTAAAGTAAAGATAGTTTCGAAAGTATCCCAAGGGTTTTCTTCTAATTGTTTGTGACCTAAGCTTAACTTACGGTTATCAACATCTAATTCTAAAACAACAACGTCTAATACATCACCAACTTTAGTGAATTCGTTAGGGTGGTTGATTTTTTTAGACCATGATAAGTCAGAAATGTGGATTAAACCATCAATTCCTTCTTCAATTTCAACGAAAACGCCGAAGTTAGTCATGTTTTTAACTGTTGCTTTGTGCTTGCTTCCAACTGGGAATTTAGCAGCAACTTCTTGCCATGGGTCGTTAGATAATTGTTTAATACCTAAGCTCATTTTGCGCTCGTCTCTATCTAAAGTTAAAACTTCAGCTTCGATTTCGTCACCAACTTTTAAGAATTCTTGTGGATTTCTTAAGTTTTGCGACCAGCTCATTTCAGAAACGTGGATTAAACCTTCAACACCCGGGATGATTTCTAAGAAAGCACCGTAATCTGCAACAGTTACGATTTTTCCTTTAACTTTAGAACCAACTTGAATGTCAGCGTTTAAGTTTTCCCAAGGGTGAGCCGTTAATTGTTTTAAGCCTAAAGCGATACGTTTTTTCTCATCATCGAAATCTAAAACAACAACGTTGATTTTTTCATCTAATGATAAAACTTCTTTCGGATGCTCTATGCGGCCCCAAGAAATATCAGTAATGTGAAGTAAACCATCAACACCACCTAAATCGATGAACACACCGAAATCTGTAATGTTTTTAACAGTACCTTCTAATACTTGACCTTTTTCTAATTTAGAAACGATTTCAACTTTTTGTGATTCTAAATCGTCTTCAATTAACACTTTATGAGAAACAACTACGTTTTTAAACTCATGGTTAATTTTAACAACTTTAAATTCCATTGTTTTACCCACGTATACATCGTAATCGCGGATAGGTTTAATATCAATTTGAGAACCTGGTAAGAAAGCCTCAACACCCATGATATCAACAATTAAACCACCTTTAGTACGGCTCTTAACGAAACCGTTGATGATTCTATCATTTTCAAGAGCCTCGTTAATAGCTTCCCAAGATCTTTGAGTTTTAGCTCTTTTACGAGAAAGGATCAACTGACCGTTAGCATCTTCTGGTGCTTCAACGAAAACGTCAACTGAATCGCCGATTTTTAAATCTGGTGTATCACGGAACTCTGAAGTAGAAACTAAACCATCTGATTTAAAACCAACGTTTAATACTACATCTTTGTTGTTAATTGAAACAACAATACCGCTAATGATTTCACCTTTAGTGATTTGATTAAATGTTCCAGCATACATATCTTCAAACTTCTTACGGTCTGCATCATTGTAATTACCGAAAACTTTTTCATCTGCATCCCAATCAAAATCTTCTGTTGGTGTTGCTAATGATGATTTGATCGATTCGATCGAAACTGAATCAGCTTCTGATTCAATGGTTTCTTTTTCAGTCAGGCGTCCGCCTTCTCCCTGAAGCTCAGCTGTTTTAGCTGCTAATTCTTTTTCTGCTACTTGTTTTTTAGCCATTAATTAATTATCTCCTTTTTTCCCTATTTAGGGACTGCAAAGGTAAAACTTTTTTAATTAATAGAAAAGATTTTTTTAATAAATGTTGCTGATTTTTAGGTTATTATAAAATTAGTATTCAGTATTTAGTATTGAGTATTGAGATTGGATGCTTAAAGCCGTAAAGATAAAGGCTAGAAGTAAAGATTGTTTGCTTCGAATAAGTGATGTGTAATTCCACTCTTTTAGAGGGGTGCCTTAAGGATGGAGCGTTTTTTAAATAATTATGATGCACAATAATTTGAAAATGAACGTCCAGTAATTCTTAGCTTTCAGCGGTCCTGTTATTCGCTATAGCCCCGATAGAAAAAATCGGGGGCTGCCGCTACTACCAGGTTTATAAACAACGGCTTACAATGCGTTCAGGCATGTAAAAAAAACTGAATTAAATTTCAGGCTACTTAAACGGATACTTATTAAATACAGTTTGGCTCATTGCGCTTTTCTCATATAAACCAATACAATAACTGTTATATGCTGTATCAAAATTTACATCACCCGGCTGCAATGCCGAAGGGATATTTTTGCCTTCCATAAAGAAATAAACTTTTGTGTTTCCGTATTTGGTGTGAGGCATGAAATTTCCATAATCTTCAATTTCTTTCCAAATAGAATCCTTTACGGTTACAACATAAATGCGTTGCACCGGACCTGTATTATTAGCATTCCTATATTTTACAATTTCTTTAAAACCAGCCTTCATATCGGCTATGCCAGGCTGGTTAAAAGTACCTTTAATCATAAAAGCAACCAATGCTAAAATGCCGATTGTTAAGATATAGGAGAAGATTTTTTTATTCATGCCTACAATAAAGGCAATATTTTTTCCATAACGGTCAATCCCTCGTCAATATGTTTTTGCTCTATGCAAAGCGCCGGGCGAAAGCGAATGGTTTTATCTCCGCAACCTAAAAACATCACATTTTGTTCAATTCCTTTGGCAATAAATGCATTACGCATATCTTTATTTGGGAAATCGAAAGAGCAAAGTAAACCCCTACCACGCACATTACTCATCTTATCAAATTTTTGGGCTAAACCTGCTAATTGGTTTTTTAAGTAATTACCTTGTTTGGTTGCATTTTCACAAAGTTTATCTTCCTCTACAATTTGTAATATCTGTGTTGAGCGAACCATATCAACTAAATTGCCACCCCAGGTAGAATTTATACGGCTAGGTACTTTAAATACATTATTTTGGATTTGATTTACTTTATCGCCAACCAAGATGCCGCAAACCTGCATTTTCTTTCCAAAAGCCACTATATCTGGTCTTGCAGCTTCACTATAATGTTGATGGCACCAAAACTTGCCAGTTAAACCCACACCGGTTTGTACTTCATCATAAATTAAAAAAGCATCATTTTCATCTGCGAGGGTTTTTAACTGAATTAAAAATTCTTCACGCAAATGGTTATCACCACCTTCACTTTGAATTGGTTCTATTATAATTGCACAAATATCATCCTTATTGTCGGCAAATGCCTGCTTAATTTGCGCTATTGATGCTTCTTCGGTTTGTATGGCATGGTTTAAATTTTCGCCTTCCAAAGGGAATTTAACCTGAGGCGTGCTTACTCTTGGCCAATCAAACTTAGCAAACCACTTAGTTTTATCTGGTAAGGTATTGGTTAAGCTTAAGGTATAACCACTTCTACCATGAAAAGCCTTTTCAAAGTGCAAAACCTTAAACCCTTTTTCTTCAGTATAGCCTTTCTCAAAATTCTTTTGAACTTTCCAATCCATAGCAACTTTAATTGCATTTTCTACAGCTAGCGCACCACCTGCAATAAAAAAGGCATGTGGTAAATAATCAGGTATACCAACTTTTGAAAATGTATCTACAAACTGAGCGTATTGCTGGGTGTAAACATCGGAGTTTGAAGGATTAGCAATTGCAGCGTTTAACAAATTTTTCTTAAAGCTTTCATCATTAACCATTTTAGGATGGTTATATCCTAGCGGAACGGATGCAAAACAAGTAAAAAAATCTAGTAAGGTTCTGTTGTATTTCGAATCGTAAATATAAGCGCCATGGCTTTTTTCCATATCGTAAGTTAAATCGAAACCATCGGCTAAAATGTGCTTGCTTAATGTTTCATTTACTTGGTCGGCAGGTATTGTTAATTGATACATATATTTGGATTTGGTATATTCCAAATTTAGGTAAATGTGCCTAAAATCAAAATTTGGGCACTTTTTGTACTCTTTCTATAAAAAATAGGTTTAAACTGTTTAAAGTATGATTATAGACAAATTCGGCATTTAGACTTCACAGTTGTGGAAAACTTTTTTAAGAAATTTGACTCAAAAAATGATTTTTCCGACCAGATTATCAGAATTGTTAAGCCATGTGTATTAAATATTAACCCGCCATCAACTAAATTTTTTTAGCCTGAATTTTGCAAAATTTATCTTGGAAAAATTTTTTTAAAATTCCCTTCACTATCGTAAATCAAACTATCAATACACAATTCTCTTAACACATATTTTTCCTTTTGAGGAACAATGCGGTGATAAAGTATAAAGTCTTGCTTGTTCATTGTAAACACAGTGTGATGTCCTGGTCCGATGGTTTTACTATTTGGTATTGTAGATAATATCGGACTGTTTTTACCCTTGACAAAAGGTCCGAAAGGACTTTTACCTATTGCATAACCAACACGATAAGTTTCGTCTATGGCCTTGCCTTCAGAAAACATAAGCATATACTGGTTGTTCCTTTTTATCATGTGTGGGCCTTCGAAATAACCAGGCGGCGTTACATCTTGCGGCACACCATCAAAACTGTGCATGTCTTTTTTTAGCTTCACCGCCATGCATTTTCCATTAATCCAATTAAAGCCCGAGCCCCAATATAAATAGGCTTGCCCGTTGTCATCAAGAAAACAATCGGCATCTATATTATGTACGTTCGGAAAATCTTTGGCAGATACTAATGGCTTATTGTTTGGAAGCATGTTTTTCCATGGCCCAAGAGGCGATTCGCTCATACCAGCCCAAACTTCGCTACCTACAGAAACATACATGTAAAATTTATTGTCTCTCCCTTTTACTACAGAAGGCGCCCAAACCATCGAATTGTTTGAAGTTGGGCTTGTACACATTGCCTTTGTTGGCCAGTTTAGCTTATGTCTTTTGAAATTGATAAAATCTTTGGTTTCAAAAACAGCCAGTTCTTCACCTCCCCAAGGATCTATTGTAGCGTAAATAAAATATTTACCATTGCTTTTAACTACAGTTGGGTCGGCAAAATAGCCAGGTATTATTGGTTTTTTAAATTGTTGAGCATTTATTGTTTGGCAGAATAATATAAAAATTGCAATTGCTTTGTATAATTTGTTCATCTTGCTATCCCTTATTCACTCTTGCTTTCGGCAAAATTCACCATTCTTAATTTCGATACATTCTTTTTTTCTACCGCTTTACCAGCATAATCCGGTTTATTTTTCCCCCAGATAACCTCGCTATTTAGCAAGTTGATATTGCCTGTGTTTTCAAAATAAAATCCTGCAATCGGGCTTTTTACCAAACCTTCAACGTTACTTGGTCTGCGGTCGTATATACCACCCGGTAGGGTTGTGGTTTTATTCATTAGTACGCTAACCTGATCAAAATTTATGTTCGATATCTTATCTGGCGATGCTCCACTGATGTAAACACCGCCTTCACCCGTACAACGAATATTGCTGAAGTAGATGTTTTTTACAGCCCCTACAAAGCCTTTAGTTTGGCCTTTTGGTAAACGCCAGCCTGCATCTTTATTATTTGCCGTTGCACGCGGATAAGCTGTAATGTAGATTGGTTCAGATTTGCCCCACCACACATCAGAAAAAAGTTTTGCTTCGATAGTTAAGTTTGAGAAAATTACATCACTAACCGTTCCTTCGTCTCTATTTTGAATGCCTATACCGCGGTTGCTATTTCTGATATTGCAGTTGTTAATAAGCACGTTACTAATTCTATCCATATTTTCTGAGCCAATTTTGATGGCGCAAGAGCTGGAAGTCATGGTGCAATTGCTGATTACAATATTTTCGCAAGCGCCATATTCTTCAAACTCACGGCGATTTTTAAGGCAAATGCAATCATCGCCAGATTCTATATAACAGTTTGTAATCCTTACATTTTTACTGTGATCGATGTCAATTCCATCGCTGTTTCTAATTTTAATGCTGTTTAAAAGTGTGATGTTTGAGATAGAAACATCATTACAACCTATTAAATGAACCGTCCAATATGCAGAGTTTTGAAAGGTTACGCCATCAATATTTAATTTATTGCAACCAATAAGCGTTAATAAATGTGGGCGGGGATCTACAATATTAAAAGGCTTTAAAACATAAGAATCTTCAAGTTCTGCTCCCATAAACGAGATGCCGTTTCCATCTATTACACCAGCACCGGTAATACTTACTTGTTCTAATTTTTCGCCACCAATCCAAATCGTACCTTCGCCTTTATTATCTCTGAAAGCACTTTTTGTGTATATGCGCTCATCAGGGCTAGCCAGTATTTTAGCACCGCCTTCAACACGCAACTCTACAAACGATTTTAAATCGAAAGGACCAGCTAAATAAGTATGCCCGGCAGGTACCAAAACCTGTCCGCCACCAGCAGCATTACAAGCATTAATTGCTTTTTGAATAGCTGCTGCATCGTTTGTTTTTCCATCGCCTTTAGCTCCATAAGCGATAATATTATACTGCGCTTTAGAAACCAAGCTCATCGCAAAAATAAAGACAATTGTAAGAACGGCTTTAAACTTCATTATATGTTATTAGTTATATGTTTGATAAAAAAAAATTGCTTACCAAAATGCGATGTACAATGCTGATAGTATACCACAAATAATAACTGCAGATACAGCAAATGATGGTGTTACTTTAAACATGCTTTTATCGATTTCTAAACCTTGTTTATTGTTTTTGCTTTCCGGATCGGATAGCGTAATGCAAACCATTAAAATTATTATGATTACAAATACCCACGACATCCGGTTTAGGAATGGGATAGGCTCAAACCATCCACTAGTTAGCGTAGGTAAAAATTTAAGTAAAATAGATAATGGTATGGTTAGTAATGCGGCTGAAAGCGCAGCTTTTGAAGTTGTTCTTTTCCAGAAAAAACCGAGTAAGAAAATTGCAAACACGCCGGGAGATATAAAACCTACATATTCTTGAATGAACTGATAAACCTGGTCGAAACTTCTCAATGCGGGTGCAACAATAATTGCAATAACAGATGCAATAACTACAGACCATCTGCCTACAGAAACCATTTTACGTTCAGAAGCATTGGTATTTATATATTTTTTGTAGATATCGAGCGTGAAAATGGTTGCAATACTGTTTGATTTACCTGCCAAAGAAGCCACTATTGCTGCGGTTAGGGCAGCAAATGCCATCCCTTTGATACCTGTTGGAAGCAAATTCATTAATACCGGATAAGCATGATCGGGTTTAACAACTCCAGCGGCATCAAGCATTTCTGCCTGAAAATATCCGCGTTGGTAAAGTACAAATGCAGCAATACCAGGTATAACCACCATTACCGGAATCAATAACTTCAAAAATGCGGCGAAAATTAATCCGCTTCGTCCGGTTTTTAAATCGGCGCCCAATGCACGTTGAACAATGTATTGATTACAGCCCCAATAATTTAAGTTATTAATCCAAAGTCCGCCAACCAATACAGCAATGCCTGGCAATTCGTTATAAAACTTATCACCTTTGTTAAATATCATGTGGAAATGGTCTGCGGCTTCGCTTTTAAGTAAAGGTAATGCGCCTAAAACTGTTGGTGCATCTAATTTTTCTGCAACGAGTTTTAACGCCATATAGCAAGTTATCAAACCGCCTATAACCAATACAACTACTTGAATTACATCAGTATAACCAATCACTTTCATGCCGCCGAGTGTAATTAATGCAGAAAATATTGCCAAAAATATAATGCAGGTGCTGAAAGGTATGCCCGTTATGGTTTCTATTGCAATTGCACCTAAGAAAAATATAGAGGTTAGGTTTACAAAAACGTATACCAAAAGCCAAAAAACGGCCATTAAAGTGCTCACCGTATTATTATACCTTGCCGATAAGAATTGCGGCATTGTATAAATTTTATTCTTTAAATAAATCGGTAAGAAATATACAGCAACAATGATTAGTGTGGCTGCAGCCATCCATTCGTAACTGGCAATGGCTAAACCCATGGCAAAACCAGAACCCGACATGCCAATGAAATGTTCGGCTGATATGTTTGAAGCAATTATAGAAGCACCAATTGCCCACCATGTAAGTGAACCTTCTGCTAAAAAATAATCTTTCGTATCTGTTTGTTGCTTCTTTTTACTACGATAAACCCAATAGCCGTAGGCAGAAACAATTATAAAGTAAATGAAGAATACAGCACAATCAAGCCCTGATAGATGATTCATAAAAAGAAAATATATTTGGTTTTTTTTAAAAGTCTGAAAAAAACTTAAAGTTAAGTGGTTTGTAAGCCTATTTAATTACTTAAACGTTTTCGGGTTTTTGCGTTATAATCCTGTTGAATCTCGTATAATTAATGTTGAAGACAGCACTATATTTTGGTCGTCACCAATGCCTTTTTTATTTAAAATTTTGAATAAACATTTGGCGGCTTCGTTTCCAATTTCGAATGCAGGTTGGCTAATGGTAGTGAGTGAAGGATTTAACAATTTCGCTGAATTGAGATTTGAGAAGCTTAAGATTTTAATATCACCTGGAATATTTAATTTAAGCTCGCGGCAGGCAGAATAGGCAGGTATAATAAATTCTTCGATGGAAGAAAATAGGGCATCTGGTTTATTTTTTTTAAAAAGCTGTTTAATGTTTTCGATATTGTCTTCCTCATTTTCGGTATACGTTATCACACAATCTTCAGAAAACGATAAAGAGTTTGCTTTAAGGCAATCCTGATAACCGGTAAACCGGGCAATCCCGGCAGGAAGTTTTTCTAAACCATATAAATATGCAATTTTGGTACAGCCTTTATCAATAAGATGTTGAGTGGCATTGAATGATATCTGGTAATCGTCTGTTGTAACTTTATAAGCATCAATGGTTTCATAAACCCTATCAAAAAACACCAGGGGCACTTTTTTTATTAAATCGCTATAAAATTCTTTGTTGTATTTATTGCTCGATACTGATGTTAAAATGCCATCAACTCTACCATTTAATAAACTATTGGTGAAAGACATTTCCATCTCGGCATCTTCATGCGTTTGATAAATTAAAACATGGTAACCATAATTTCTTGCAATTTCTTCGATGCCTTTTATAGCAAGCGAAAAAAAGTTGTTGGCAATATTTGGGATGATTACCGCTATAGTTTTGGTTTTGTTGCTTCTTAGGTTGCTTGCAGCAGGGTTAGGTGTGTAGTTAAGTTCCTTAGCTAAAGACCAAACTCTGTTTTTTGTCTTCTGGCTTATCTCATAACTATCATTTAATGCCTTTGAAACTGTTGCAATAGAAATGTTTAACTCCTGCGCAAGCCTTTTGATATTTACCTCTCCCGACATTTTATTAATTCTGTTTTGTTGTTTTTTACCAATATCAAACTAAGCAATTTGATACCCGATAGCGTTGGATGATAATTATACGAATAAAATACAATTTGCGATTTAATTCTGGCTTCTAGCTAAATTAAAGCATTTGCGTTATTAAATAATAACTTATCAGCTTTGCGTAAACTGGCTTAATATATCCTACCTCACGAAAGTAAAAAATATTCGTAATAATAACATGTATTTACACCAGGCATAAATTTTCACCTCTAAGCAGTCTGTTTCGAAGGTCAATTGCAGCTTTTCAAAAATATAACTTAATTATCTGTTTATCAATGCTTTAATTAATAACATTTAAAATTTACTTAATCGTTTACGTAAATATAGTTGGCGAAAAATAAAAGTTTAAGATTTCAAAAACACAACTTTAAATCATAAAACCAAAGAAATTTTTAACCAAATCATTTCTAGCCTTATGAGAAACGAAAATTTAATTTCGAAGGATGATCAAAATCCTTTGAAAAATTTAGATCAATGGGAGGAGGATATTCTAATCCGTTATCCAGACCCGGCAAGCATTAATGTAGATAAAAAGGAAGAACAATTTAGAAACTACGAAGAAACCGAAAAAGACGGTGTAAAGGAGTTTTACAGATTAAACCACACTTATCAAACTTATGATTTTGTACAGCAAAAGAAAGCTCAATATTTAAAGTTTGATAAAGAGGAAATGCCGATATGGAGTGCATTTGATTTCTTAAATAAACTGGTTGATGATTCTGACCCGGATACAGATTTGGATCAAATGCAACATCTATTGCAAACATCTGAAGCAATAAGAAACGATGGCCACCCGGATTGGATGGTTTTAGTTGGACTTATACATGATATGGGTAAAGTGCTTTGCTTGTACGGAGAACCTCAATGGGCTGTTGTTGGCGATACATTTCCGGTGGGTTGCGCTTATTCGGATAAAATTGTTTACTCAGAGTTTTTTGTGAATAATCCAGATTATAACAATCCTTTGTATAATACAAAATTAGGTGTTTATACAGAAAATTGTGGTTTGGATAATGTACACATGTCGTGGGGGCACGATGAATACGTTTACCACATGATGAAACCATATATTCCTGAATCGGGATTATACATGTTACGCTACCACTCTTTTTATGCACAACACAGAGAAAATGCATACAATCATTTAATGAGCGAAAAGGATCACGAATTATTTAAATGGGTGAGATTATTCAATCCTTATGATTTGTATTCAAAAAATCCTAATCAAAAAAGCTGGGAAGAATTAAAACCTTACTATCAGGATTTAGTTGCCAAATATCTTCCGGTAAATATCAAGTTCTAATTATAAAAATCTTTAATAACCAAATTTAACTAACAATTTATGAACCCAAATCTACAAAACCATGAGATTTAGAATTACAGGCTTAAAGTACAGTTGCATTCTTTTGCTGCTCATGCTTGTTGCACAATCGTTCAACAATGCCTACGCTCAAACCGAGCGAAAAATTACCGGAACTTTATCTGATAATGCGAAACAACCTGTTACAGGTGCATCAATTGTGGTAAAGGGAACCAACAAAGCAACCTCAAGTGGTGCTGATGGTTCATTTACAATTACTGCCAAAACCGGCGATAAAATCCTCTTTAGTTTTATGGGTTACGAAACTAAAGAAGTTACAGTTACCAATGCTTCAACTTACCAGGTAACCCTTGTAGATGCAACCGCATCATTAAACGATGTTGTTGTTGTAGGATATGGTAAAAGTTCGAGAAAAGCTTTAACGAGTTCTATTTCTACCGTTAAAGGCGACGATTTAAATAGAGGTGCCATTAGCGATGTTGGGCAGATGTTGCAAGGTAAAGTACCGGGTTTAAACATCACACGAAGTGGAGACCCGAATAGAAATGCAGCAATTATTTTGCGTGGTGCTTCTACTTTAAGAGATGGTGCTCAATCTCCGTTATTTGTTATTGATGGTGTTGTTGGTGCAGATATTTCCATCTTGGCACCTGATGATATTGCATCTATTGATGTATTAAAAGATGCTGCTGCTGCTGCAATTTATGGTAACAGAGCGGCTAATGGTGTAATTATGGTTACTACTAAAAGAGGTGTGGCCGGTCAAACTCAAATTGCATACAATGGATATTTTGGTGTAGAAAATGTTTCTAACCGATATGAAATGATGGATGCTAACCAACTAAAAGCATTCCTTGCTAAAAACAATTATGCACTAACGCCTGCAAATGATAAAGGTGCAAATACCAACTGGCAGGATGAGGTACAGCGTAGTAATGCTTTATCTCAGAATCATAATATTTCGCTAAGCGGAGGTTCAGAAAAAACAACTTATAATGCAAGTTTAAACTATTTTAAACAAGAGGGTGTTATCAAATCGAGCGATTTAAATAGATTTATCGGTCGTATTGGTATTGAGCAAAAAGCACTAAACGATAAATTAAAGATTGGTTTAAACATCAGCAATTCGGTAACTAATGCAAATTTAGTTCCTTACCGTAACACGGTATTGGCGCAGATGCTTACATATTTACCTACATCACCAGTAAAAAATCCAGACGGAACTTATTTTGACAACTTAATTCAGAGTAGTTACTACAATCCGGTTTCGATGATTGATAATGGTAAAGAGAATCTAAAAAACAAAAATATTTTAGGGAATTTAACAGTAAACTTAAAATTACCTTGGGGTTTCTCTTACGATGTTTCGGCTTCATATCAGAATAGCCAAAATGTTTACGGTGCATTTTACAACAGTGTTTATACCTCAAGATATAACAATGTTAGGAATACGCCAGACCCACCGGCAAATCCTGGTTTCGTAACGTTAACCGGTAAAGATGGTTTGGCAATTAGAAATGCTTATCAAAACACAAATAAAATTATCGAAACCTATTTAACCTGGAATAAGAAATTTGGCGACCATGATATTAATGCTGTGGTTGGTTATTCTTACCAACAATCATTAAACAATGATGGTTTCCAAACCAGTTCAACCAACTTTCCAATTAATCAGGTAGGTTATAACAATTTAGGTTTAGGAAATCCTTATGCAGTAACTGATTTTAGAGTTGATTATAACCCGGGCACTACTTTTCAGGAAATTTTAATGATTTCTGACTTTGCAAGGGTAAATTATAACTATAAAAACAAATATTTGCTACAAGGTTCGATTAGAAGAGATGGTTCTAACGTTTTCGGTAGCAACGAAAAATGGGGAATTTTCCCATCTGTTGGTGCAGCCTGGAATATTGACCAGGAAGGCTTCTTTAAAAACGTTGGGCTAATTAAAACTTTAAAATTAAGAGCTAGTTATGGTATCGCAGGTAACTCTTTAGGATTTGCTCCACTTACAACTAAGCTTATTTATGGTAATGTTGGGCAGTTTTATTATAATGGTTCGCCAAGAGAAGGTGCTTATGGTGCTATCCAAAATGAAAACCCGGATTTGAAATGGGAAAAAACAGCTACAACGAACATCGGTTTAGATTTCGGTATATTAAATGGCCGTTTATCTGGTTCAGTTGATTTGTATGATAAGAAAACAACTGATTTAATTTTATCATTTGGTGTTGATAACAACTTATATCCAGCAGGTTCTTACACTGCAAACGTTGGAAGCCTTAGCAATAAGGGTATAGAATTTGTGTTAAACGGAACGCCGGTACTTACAGATAATTTTAGCTGGACGACAGGATTCAACTTGGCGCATAACAAAAACAAGGTTATTTCTCTATCGGATGATCCGAGATTTAATATTGAAGATAGATTAAGTGTTTCTCCAGATGGTGCCGGACAAAGTGGTGCTACTTTACAAATTCTTAGTCCCGGAAAAGCGATTGGAACATTCTATACTTTCAAATATGCCGGCAAAAATGCAAATGGTGTTTCACAATATTATGATGCAGCAGGTAATTTAACAACAACTCCAGTTAATAAAACAGATTATTATGTGCTGGGAGATGCGCAGCCAAAAGTATTATTAGGTTGGTCAAACAATATACGCTACAAAAATTTCGATTTAAGTGTGTTCATGAGAGCTACGTTAGGTTTAAAAATTATGAACGTTACCCGTGCAGATTTGTTCCGCCCGAGTACAGCACAATTTACTAATATCCCGGTTGAGGTAGAAAATGAATCGACAGCCGATTTTAATGCCCCAAAATACTCTAGCAGATTTTTAGAAAACGGCAGCTATTTACGTTTAGACAACGCAACACTAGGTTATACTTTCAAAAAAGGATTAATTCCAGGTGTGAATTCTATCCGTTTATATACAACTGCTAATAACTTATTTGTTATAACAGGATATAAAGGTATCGATCCGGAGATTAACCAAGGTGGTACTGCTCCTGGTGTAGATACCAACAACTTCTATCCTAAAACCAGAACATTTTTATTTGGTTTAAACTTGTCATTTAATTAAACAATAAGAAGATGAAAAATCTTATCAAATACATTGCAGGAACAGCTTTATCGCTAGGCGTACTAACTTCCTGCCATAAATTGGATTTGAAAGTGGAGACACAACTTACTCCAGAAACATTTCCACAAACCGAACAGCATTATATTCAATTAACTGGACAGGTTTACACTCAACTACGTCAAAACTGGAGTACGGACTATTTCTTCATGCAGTCTTTAAGTACTGATGAAGCTATTATGCCGGCTCGTGGAGGTAACTGGTACGATGGTGGTGTTTTTGAAAACCATCATAAACATACCTGGACTAAAGATAACGGACACGTTGGTAGTGGTTGGGGCTGGCTATCGGGAACAATAAGTAAAGCAAATCAAAGTTTATTTTTACTTAAAGATGCTGCTGAATCGCCTGCCAAAACATCTGCGATAGCAGAATTAAAAGCAACAAGAGCTTTAGCTTTCTTTATGATGATGGATTTATGGGGAAATATACCAGTTGTGACCACCTTTGGAGAAACAACCCCACCAGAAACTAAAACCAGAGCTCAAGTATTCAGTTTTATTGAGACTGAACTTAAAGAGGTGTTACCAAATTTAAGCAGTGCAACTGGTGCTGCAACTTATGGTCGTCCAAACAAATACTCGGCTTATGCTATTTTAGCAAAAATGTATATAAATGCTGAAGTATATATTGGAACACCAAAGTATAACGAAGCGGTAGCTGCATGTGATGCTATTATTACTGCATCCGGTAATCCTTACGGTTTAGAAAGCGATTACAGAAAAATGTTTTTTATCGATAACGGACCTCAAATTAAAGAATTCATTTTTGCTATTCCTTTCGATCCGGGTTTTAGCAGTGGTAATATGATTTATTCGCGTTACTCGCTACCTCGTTCTTTACAACAAAAATTTAGCTTAAAGTTTACACCTAGTGCACCAATGAGCACTTTACCAGAATACTACGCTAATTTTAATGATGCGAATGACAAAAGAAATGCTCAATGGATTAAAGGATTGCAGACTTTTTACGATGGCAGACCAGTAACTGTAGCAACAACTAAAAAAGGTTATGATCAGTTTTATACCGGAGCAGATGGTTCGGCTGCACTTACTTACCAGGTTGATATTACGCCAACAGTTACACTTAGAGATGCAGCGAGACCATTTGATGCTGGAAATGATGAAATTGCGTGGAACATGGGATACAGAAACAATAAATTCTATTGTGATAGTACTTCATCCAGCAGAAATCAAAACAATGATGTACCGGTATTCAGATATTCAGATATTTTGTTAATGAAAGCTGAATCGATTCTTCGCGGAGCTACGCCTACTCAAGGTCAAACTGCATTATCATTAGTAAATCAATTAAGGGCGGTTCGTACCACTTCGCCAGCCTGGACATCAGTTACGCTAGAAGATTTGTACAAAGAGCGTTGCAGAGAAATGGCTTGGGAATGCTGGCACCGTAACGATATGATTCGTTTTGGTAAATATGAAGGTACATGGGGTTTCAAAACCGATGCACAGACCTACCACCGTTTAATGCCTATACCTGCTTCGGCACTAATTTTAAATCCGAAACTAAAACAGAATCCTGGATATAATTAATCCTTTTTTCTTAAAAGTTATTTCTCCGATTCTTATTGGGGAAATAACTTTTTTTATGATTTTTATATTTTATAAATCACATCCCAAACTAAACCTATGATTAAACCACTACTTGTATTATCCTTCTCGCTAATGTGTGTTTTTGCAAATGCACAGGTTTTATTAAAATCTGCGCCAGCAAATTCAGCCTATCCTAAAATTATTGCTAAAGAACCAGCAGCACTTAATTTTATTGCCATGGGCGATTGGGGACGTAATGGCGCCGACCATCAGAAACAAGTAGCCAAACAAATGGGCATAACCGCTACAGATGTTAAGGCCCAATTCATTATTTCTACTGGCGATAATTTTTACCCTAGTGGAGTGATTAGTGCCCAAGATCCGCTTTTTAGAACATCTTTTGAAGATATTTACACAGATTTCTCTCTTCAATGGGATTGGTACGTGGTTTTAGGAAATCACGATTATAAATCAAATCCCGATGCACAGGTAGAATATTCAAAAATTAGTCGTAGATGGAAAATGCCGGCTCGCTATTACGCAAAGAAATTCCCGATAAACGGTGATGTAAATAATCAGGTTCTGATTGCCTTTATCGATACAAATCCATTAATAAAAGAATTTTACAACAACGCAGAATATGGCCCGAATGTTAAAGGACAAGATACTACTGCACAAAAGAAATGGTTGGCCAAAACACTTAGCGAAGCTGATCCATCCATAAAATGGAAAATTGTGGTTGGTCATCATCCAATATATACAGGCGGCAGCCGAACCGAAGGTTACGATACAAAAGCCGTTCGTTCATCATTAGAATCTACATTAAAAAAATATGATGTTGATGTTTATTTAACCGGGCATGAGCATAGTTTGCAACACATTAAGCCTGCCGGGAAAACTCACCATTTTATATCGGGTGCAGCTTCAGAAAAAACAGCTGTAAAACTAATTCCTAATGCCGAAATGGTCGCCTCTGAATATGGATTTTTCTTATTTAGCGTAACCAACAATCAAATTAAAGTGCAAACCATTAATGATGAAGGCGAAGTAATTTATAATACTACAATTACTAAATAATCTTTAACGGCAGCTTGCTGCGTTAAAACCATAAAATGAATTCAGAACAAACAGCTAAAACAGAATCAGGTGCTAAGCCAAAAAGATTAATTTCTTTAGATGCTTTAAGGGGCTTTGATATGTTTTGGATTGTAAGTGGCGAAGGCATTTTTCATGGAATTGCAGATGCCATTATGAAAAAAAACGGACTGGTTCGTAATGCAACTGATTGGACTATTGGCACCAATAATTCGCTGTCTTTTTTCGAAAAGTTTTTTATAGGTATAAGCAATCAATTGCACCATTCTGTTTGGAATGGATTTACTTTTTATGATTTGATTTTCCCGCTTTTTATCTTCATATCCGGAGTATCAATGCCTTTTTCTTATCATAAATATCTTCAAAATCCGCAAGAACAGAATTCTAAGAAAATATATTACGCCTTAATAAAGCGAACCTTAATCCTTGTCACACTTGGTGTAATTATAAACGGTTTATTTAAATTTAACGGGTATGAAAACACCCGTTTTGCAAGTGTATTAGGGCGAATTGGGCTTTCTACATTTTTTGCTGCACTAATTTATTTAAACAGCTCGCTAAAAAAGCAAATTTACTGGTTCATTGGTATTTTATTAGGGTATTACCTGCTAATGATTTTTGTACCTGTGCCCGGTTTTGGAAGCGGGGTTTTAACACCCGAAGGCAACCTCGCAGCTTATGTTGATAGATTATTTCTACCGGGCAAGCTGCACAGGGTTTTTTATGATCCGGAAGGGTTGCTCAGTACAATACCCGCCATTTGTTCTGCAATGATGGGTGTTTTTGCAGGTACAGTTTTAAAGGCTGATTTGCCAAAAGTAAATCCTACAAAAAAAACAATATTTATGGCACTTGCCGGAATTTTATGTATTATTTTAGGTTTAGTTTGGAGCTTAGTTTTTCCAATTAATAAAACCATGTGGACAAGTTCTTTCGTGCTCTATGCCGGTGGTTTTAGCATCTTAATTTTTGCACTATTTTATTACACCATCGATGTAAAATCTATGTATAAATGGAGCCTGCCTTTTGTTTGGATTGGCACAAATTCTATATTAATTTATGTTTGCGCTCATGGTTTCTTCAATTTCGAATCTAGTTCTGGTTTCGTGTTTGGTGGCCTTATTAATTTTTTAGCTGATGATCATCACCAAGCTGCGTTATGGTTCGGCGTTTTCATTATTCAAATTTGCTTATTAAAATTTTTGTACGATAAAAAGTGGTTTTTAAAAATATGAAATACAGAATATTATTATCCGTTTCTCTGCTCACCTTCATTTCTTGTAAAACATGGTCGCAGGATTTTTTAACCGCTTCTAATCAGCTTATTGAGCGTGTTTTGCCGAAACAGCATCAATATTTTACTACACAAAGCATAGCTTCAGAAAATGGTAAAGACGTTTTCGAAATCGAAAGCAAACAAAATAAAATTGTTTTAAGGGGAAGTAGCGGAGTAGCCATTGCATCTGCATTTTATCATTATTTAACAGAATATGCGCATTGCCAAATTACATGGAATGGCACTAATTTAAAATTGCCCGCTAAGCTACCTTTGCTTGGTAAAAAAGTTAGGAAACTAACGCCTTATGAGTACCGCTATTACCTAAATTATTGCACATTTAATTACAGCATGAGCTGGTGGGACTGGGAAAGATGGGGAAAGGAAATAGACTGGATGGCCCTACATGGTATTAACATGCCTTTAGCCATTACCGGCGAAGAATATACCTGGTATTTATTGTACAAAGAAATGGGTTTTTCTGACGATGAACTGAAGGGATTTTTTACAGGCCCTGCTTATTTTTCGTGGTTTTGGATGGGCAATATTGATGGTTGGGGTGGTCCGCTTCCTGTAAGCTGGATGAAAAGCCATTTCGAATTACAAAAGAAAATACTAAACCGCCAACGTGCTTTAGGTATGAAACCTGTATTGCCTGCATTTACGGGTCACGTTCCGGCTGCATTTAAAAATAAATTTCCGAATGCGAAATTGAAAGCCACAAACTGGACTAACGGTTTTGCAGATACCTATATTTTGGATGCCGAAGATCCGATGTTTGCTGAAATTGGTAAGAAATTTTTGTTGAAACAAACGGAAATGTTAGGAACAGATCATTTGTACTCTGCAGATACTTTTAATGAAAATGAACCACCATCTTCTGAGCCTGAATATTTGAGCAAACTTACTGCAAAAGTTTATGCGGGCATGTCTGCTGCAGATCCTAAAGCCGTTTGGGTGATGCAAGGCTGGCTTTTTTACAGCGATAGAAAATTCTGGAAAGACCCTCAAACGGAAGCTCTCTTAAAAGCTGTGCCAGATGATAAAATGATTCTTTTAGATTTAGCCACAGAAATAGAACCCGTTTGGAAACGTACAAATGGATTTTATGGTAAACCCTGGATTTGGAATATGCTGCACAATTTTGGCGGCAATACAAATCTTTTTGGTCGCATGGATGTGGTTGCTACCGAGCCTGCCGCAGCACTTAACAATCCGCAAAGCGGAAAAATGAGTGGTATTGGTTTAAGTATGGAAGGGATAGAGCAAAACCCGGTACTTTATGAATTAATGATGGCCAATACCTGGCAATCTACCCCGATTAATGTTAACACCTGGTTGCCAAAATTTGTTAGAAACAGGTACGGCACTGAAAACGCTAATGCAGTAAAAGCATGGGATATTTTAAGAAAAACCGTTTATACAGTGCCAAAAGATAAATACATTAGAGATGGTGCTGAATCTATAATACAAGCCCGCCCGACACTGGATTCGCTAACCAGATGGGCAAAAACGACTTTAAATTATAATGAAAAAGATTTATTACCAGCCTGGGATGAATTTGTAAAAGCTTCATCAGCTTGTAAAACGAGTGATGGTTTTCAATATGATATTGTTGATGTAACCAGACAAGTGCTTGCAAATTACGCTTTACCCGTTCAAAGGAAATTTGTAGAGGCTTATAAAAAAGGTGATTTAAAAACTTATCAAATAGAAAAAGCCAAATTTTTAGACTTGATAAGCGATATGGATAAGCTTTTAGCCACACGTAAAGATTTTATGCTTGGTCCGTGGGTAAACCAGGCAAGAGCCTGGGGCAATAACGCTGAAGAAAAGGCTTTATATGAAATGAATGCTAAAGATTTAATTACACTGTGGGGCGATGCAAAAAGTCCGTTAAATGAATACGCATGCAGGCAATGGAGTGGCTTATTAAACGATTTCTATAAACCTCGTTGGGAACTATTTTTCGGCAAAATGGAACAGTCTATACAACAGAAAAAGCCAATTAATATAGAGCAATTTAACGATGAGGTAAGTAAATGGGAATGGAAGTGGGTTAACATGCGAAAAGATTATCCACTAAATACGGTTGGTAATCCCGTACAAACTGCAATCGCTTTACATACAAAGTATCGCAAAATTATTGCTGCGGCGCATCAATAAATCAATAAAATTTGATGAAAAAAATTCAGATAATCATTTTATTCTTAGTGAGCGCTTTATGCCTTAATGCACAAAATAAGGTCTATAACATTATTGATTTTGGTGCAAAAACAGGTCTGTCGCATGTAAATACAGAAGCTATACAACGAGCAATAAATGCTGCTTCAAAATCTGGCGGGCAGGTTTACATCCCAAAAGGTCAATTTGTTACCGGAGCAATTGAGTTGAAAAGTAATGTAACCCTTTTTGTAAGTGAGCATGCAGAGTTATTAGGAAGCACAAATCGTTTGCATTATGGAAGCGACTCTGCCAAAGCCTTAATTTCGGCCAAGGGACAGAAAAATGTTTCGATAGCTGGCAAAGGAATAATAAACGGCAGAGGTGCTGAAGTGGTCAAAAATCTAATCTCATTGCTACACGACGGTAAATTTAAGGATGAAACCTGGATTGCAAAACGACCCTCAGAGAAAAGCAGGCCAAAACTTGTTACTTTTATAAACTGCGAATATGTAAGCGTTAAAAATGTTTCATTAAAAAATAGCGCAGGTTGGGTTCAGGATTTTGTAGGATGCAATGAGGTAGTTGTAGATGGTGTGAAGATAGAAAGCACAGCTTATTGGAACAATGATGGTATCGACATTGTAAACTCAAAAAATGTTAAGATTACAAATTGCGAAATTGATGCCGCTGATGACGGCATTTGCTTAAAATCTGAAGGCATGCCTGGTATTTGCGAAAACATTTATGTAGAAAACTGCAAGATAAGATCGAGCGCAAACGGATTTAAGATTGGTACCGGTTCTTATGGCGGTTTCAAAAATATTAAGGTTAAAAATATTTTAGTTTATAATACGTATCGTTCGGCTATTGCTTTAGAAGCAGTTGATGGAGGTTTTATAGATGGGGTAGATGTAGATGGTGTTATTGGAAATTACATAGGTAATGCCATTTTTATTCGCCTTGGGCATAGAAACAAAACTGATAATTACAGCACAGTAAAAAATATCCGCATTGCAAATGTTAATGCAACTATTCCAAATGCAAAACCCGATGCTGGATATCCGATAGAAGGTCCATTGCCAAAATCTGCCCCTCATAATTTGTTGCCAGCATCAATTGTCGGCATACCGGGGCATTACATCACAAATGTAACGCTCGAAAACATTGACGTTACCTACGGCGGTGGTGCTAAGAAAGAAACCGCATTCATTTCAAATGATAAGCTTAACAATGTTGATGAAAACATAGCGGGCTACCCGGAATTTAATATGTTTGGCGAATTGCCATCATGGGGTTTTTATGTTAGGCATGCAAAAGATATCACCTTTAATAATGTCAGTTTTACTTATCAATCATCAGATTTTAGACCGGCAATGGTATTTGATGATGCTGATGCCATTCGTATTAATGGGTTAAATATTTCGGAAAACGCTAATGAAAATGTAATTCTAGTAAAGGATACACCTAAATTTTCTATTGATAACTCCAAATTTCCGGATAATATAAAACTGCCGGTTAAAAAGCTTTAAATTGATTAATTATCATACTATGCGTAAGAAGATACATCAAACTATATCAGCTAGATTAGGTGATATTTTTTGGTATTGCATTGTTGGTCAATTGTTTAGTATTTTATGTTGCGCTACTGTTAGTGCTCAGCAGCAAAATTTTGTTAAATATGTGCAGCCATTTTCGGGTACATCTGCCAGTAACACGCCAGCAAGCCAGCATATAGAAGATAAAACCGAGCGCCTGGCCAATACCATTCCTGCAGTGGCGCCACCTTTTGCAATGACCCAATGGACGCCCCAAACGCAACTTACCGAGGTTAAATGCCTTGCTCCATATTATTATAACAACAAAAAAATCTATGGTTTTAGGGCAAGCCATTGGATTAGTGGCTCTTGCACGCAAGATTATGGAAGTTTTACCATTATGCCAATTTCGGGTAAATTGAAAACTAATGCCTTAAGCTATGCAGCAGATTATACGCATAACGGCGAAGTAGCTACTCCATCTTATTACAAGGTTAATTTGCCTAATTATAATCTCAATGTAGAGCTAAGCGCAACTTTACGCAGCGGCGTGATGAAAATTACGGCGCTTAAAACAGATAGTGTATATATTTTAATCACGCCAAACAGCGATAAAAACAAAGGTTCTATCAAAGTAAATAAAGCAAGCGGCGAAATCTCAGGAGAAAATCCGGTGCACCGGATTTATCAAGGCACAGGTCAACCGGCAGGTTTTAGTGGTTATTTCTACATCAGCATTAAAAAGCAATTTGCTATAAGTGGTGTATTCGCTGAAGATAAAATTTATGAAACTCAATCCATTAGTAATAAAAAAGACTTAGGTGTTTATGTTGGATTCAAACTCGAAAAAGGCGAAACCATACTCATCTACTCCGGAACATCCTTTACCAGCATTGCTTCTGCCAAATTAAATTTAGCGAAAGAAATAAACGATAGCTCTTTTGAAAAGGTTGTATCCGCAACTACAGCCGATTGGCAAAAATCGCTTTCGCAAGTATCAGTTTCTGATAAAGATGAAAAGAGGAAAAGAATTTTTTACACCGCAATTTACCATGCGCAACAACATCCAAGATTATTTAATGATGTAGATGGTGGCTATCCGGTATTTTCTGGTAATTACCAAAGAGCAGTAATGGATAAGGGAAATTATTATGATGATTTCTCCATGTGGGATATTTATCGGGCGCAGTTACCTTTGGTAGAATTATTAAAACCTGATTTGGCTAACGCCTTTGCAAAGTCTCTTGTTTTAAAAGGTAAGCAAGGTGGCTGGTTACCTATTTTTCCATGTTGGAATAGTTATACCGCTGCAATGATTGGCGACCATAGTACCGCTTTTTTGGCATCGGCTTACAATAAAGGCATTAGAGATTATAATGTTAATGATGCTTATCAACTTATGCGGCAGAATGCATTTATAATGCCCGATTCTACAAAATACCTCGATGGTAAAGGTAGAAGAGGCATTAATAGCTATTTAAGATATGGATTTATACCATTGGATGATGGCATTCCGGATGCATTTCATAAAAAAGAGCAGGTTAGCAGAACATTGGAATATGCTTATGATGATTATGCATTATCTACAATTGCTAAAGATTTAAATCATACAGAAGATTATCTGGCGCTGAAGAAAAGGTCTGAGAATTATAAAAATGTTTTTGACCCTGCTGTTGCTATGGTTAGAGGTAAATTTGCAAATGGTAATTGGTATTCGCCTTTTAATGCCGATAGGCGTGAACCCTATATTACCGAAGGTACGCCCAGACAATATACTTTTTATGTGCCGCATGATATGCCTGGACTTACAAAACTAATGGGAGGTCCAAAACAACTCGAAAATCAACTGGATTCTATCTTTGAGAAAAAGGAATATTGGCATGGAAACGAACCAGGTCATCAGATTCCTTTCCTGTATAACTATACCGCATCGCCCTGGAAAACCCAAATTCAGGTATCTAAAATTTTAAATGAGGAATATAGCGATGGTCCGGGAGGTTTAAGTGGAAATGATGATGCCGGACAAATGTCTGCCTGGTATGTTTTTGCCGCATTGGGTTTCTATCCGGTAGATCCGGTTTCTGGTAATTATCAAATAACTAAACCTCAATTTTCTAAAGTTGATGTTAACTTTAATAGCGGAAAACATTTAAAAATATCGGTTGTAAAAGCAGCAGAAAAAGCTCAATTTATTACGAAGATTATGCTAAATGGCAAGCTTTTAAAGAATCATGAAATCAGCCACAAACAACTTACCAACGGTGGAAACTTAATTTTCTATCTCGGTAGATAGATGTTAAGCAAACACAGAATTTCTTTTGTTGGAATTTATTTACGTCATGAAGACATTTATTTTGTATCTTGAGTTTTAGCCAAACTTAAATCTCCTCTTGTAGTAGCCATGATAAAGAATTTTTCCATCTTTCTTTTTCTGTTTATTTTTTTTAGTAAGAGTAATGCTCAAAATAACTCGCTATCTATTAAGTATATAGGGGTAGAAAATGGGCTTTCAAACAATATTGTAAATTCTCTTTATCAAGATAGATTTGGTTTTGTATGGATGGGAACTTATGATGGCCTGAATCGTTACGATGGATATAATTTCAAAATATTTCGGAACAATTGGGGTGAAGAAAATTCATTAATTAATAACCACATTACGGCGCTTAACGGAGAACATAACCGGGTGTGGATTGGCACACAAAAAGGTGTTTCTTATTATGATTATTCAGATTCTAAATTTCATAACCTAAAGTACAGCGAAAACAATAAGCTCAAAGATTTTCAGTTTTCTGTAAATGCCATTGTGGTTGATAAAAATTTAAATGTTTTTATCGCTACTGATGAGCATGGTTTATTTATTTTAAGAAATGGCCAAACCCTTGCCGAAAACATCAACCTGAAGAAAAATAAGCGCTTTGCAATTAAAGCTTTATTTGTAGATAAATCTCAAAATCTTTGGTTCTATGCAAAGGATTATGGCTTTTGCAGGTATAATTCAAATCTTAAAAACATAACTGTTGTTGATGCAAAAATTAAAAATTTAACCAGCATTACCGAAGGAAATGGAGGCTTACTTTGGTTAGGTTCAGAACATGGGCTTTATCAATTTAATAAGGTTGATAAAAAACTAACACTTGTAAAAAATTATCCGTCATCAGATAATATCATGAATTTGATGGTTGATAAAGATGATAAGCTCTGGGTATCTACCGACGGGAATGGTCTTAGGGTTTTAAATACTCAGAATTATAGCATAAAAAGTTTTCTGCAAGGCCGTGAAAAAGGCTCTGTTACAAGTAATTCAATTGGGCAGGTTATACAGGATAAACAGAACAGAAAATGGATTGCCACACTTAGAGGCGGCGTAAATATTATAGACCAGACAACGGCGCAATTTCAAACCATAAAACATGATGCTGCTAACAAAAACTCGCTGATTAGTAATTTTGTACTTTCTTTTTGCGAAGATAGTACACAGAATATTTGGATTGGAACAGATGGCGGCGGCTTAAGTGTTTGGAATAGAAAGCAAAATACATTTGTTAATTACACAAAAACTGCCGATAATGCTTCGTTGAAAAGTGATTTTATCACCAGCATTCTGTGCGATGATAAACATAATGTGTGGGTTGGTAGCTTTAGCGGGGGCATCGATCGTTTTGATAAAAAATCAGGAAAATTTATACATTACGCCTGCTTCAATCCGGAAAAAGGTACAGACGACATTAATATTTGGAAACTTTATCAGGATAAAAGAAAAAACATTTGGGCAGGTACAACAAGGGGAGGTGCGCTATACCTGTACAATAAAACAACAGATAAATTTGAGTTATTTGATAATCGATTAAAAGACATACATAGCATCATCGAAGATAGTAACGGAAATCTGTGGGCAGGCAATTACACGCAGCTTATCAAGATAGATAGGCTTTCTAAAAAACATAAATATTACAACATTAACATGGCCATCAGGGCAATTATTCAAGATTCGAATAATATGCTTTGGTTAGGTACAGAAGGAGGTGGTTTGCTTTGTTTTAATCCACAATCTGGAAAGTATAAAAGGTATTTTCAACAAGATGGATTACCGAGCAGTTCGGTTTTAAATATATTGCCCGATGATAATGACAACCTTTGGTGCAGCACCTATAATGGTATTTCTCAATATAATTTAAAGTCGAAAAAATTTAAAAATTATTATACATCTGATGGGTTGCAGAGCAATCAGTTTAATTATAATGCAGCACTAAAAGCTAAAGACGGAACTTTTTTATTTGGTGGAATAGAAGGTTTTAACATCTTTTATCCTGATAAAATTCAACAAAATCGTAGAACGCCGAAAATTGTACTTACTGATTTTAAGATAAACAATGTCCCGATTGATGTAGATCCTAATTATAAAAACACCTCAATTGTCGATCTTCAACAGATATCAATTCCATATAATTTGGCGGTATCGGTAGATTATGCTGCAATCGAGTTTTCTTTTCAGGATCAAATTGCTTATGCCTATTATCTGGAGGGCTGGGATAGAAACTGGAACTATGTAAACAAACTCTCAACGGCTTATTACTCAAGGCTAAATGAGGGCGAGTATAAACTTAGAATAAAAAGTACCGATACCGAAGGCAATTGGACCAATAACGAACGAACAATTATTATCAGGATTTTGCCGCCTTGGTACAGAACGTGGTGGGCTTATTCCATTTATCTTATCCTAATCTCTGCTGTAATTTATGTATTTCAGCGTTATCGAAATAAACAACGAAACCTTAAGCATGAAGTGGAGATAACCAATTTAAAAATGGAGCGTGAGAAAGACCTGAACGAAAAGAAGCTTAATTTTTTTACCAATATCTCCCACGAACTTAGAACGCCATTAACCCTGATTGTAAATCCAATAAAGGATATTTTAAGTGCAAAAGAAGCCGGGCATGAAAAAAACGACTTAACTGTAGTTTACCGCAACTCTAAACGTTTACTCAGTTTGGTAGATCAGCTTTTGCTTTTTAGAAAGATGGAGAATGAAAATGAGGAGCTAAAGCTGAGCAAAATTAATCTATCCAAATTTGCCCACGAAATTTTCTTGTGTTTTGCTTACATGGCTAAAAACAATAATATTAATTACGTTTTCGACTGTGAGGATGATTCAATAGATATTTTTGCAGATCGTGATAAACTCGAAATTATCCTGTTCAATTTAATTTCTAATGCCATGAAATTTACACCGGCGAATGGATCGGTAAGGTTAAAAATTTCTGCTAACGATACTAAAGTAAATATTGATATAAGCGACAGCGGACCAGGCATACCAAATGAAATTGGAGAAAAAGTTTTTGATAAATTTTACAAAGCAACGGTTAAAGAATCATTAAAAATTGGTTTTGGTATTGGATTATATCTGGTTAAAACTTTCGTTGAATTGCATAAGGGTAAAATAAAATTTGAATCCTTGAAAGATGTTGGCACCACTTTCCTCATTGAATTGCCGCTTGGTGTAGCAACAGAAAATGTAGAGCCAGCTTACACCGATAATCATTTGGTATATGTTAACGAACTTATTGCGCAAGATGAAGATGAAGTATCAGAAATTTATGAAAGCAACGAGAGTAAAAAAAACATAGAATTACTTATTTCTGATTTGCACTCCATTTTAGTTGTGGATGATAATACAGAAATTATCGACTATGTAAAACAGATTTTTCAGAATAAATTTAAAATCTACAAGGCTATAAACGGGCTTGAAGGCTTAAAAATTTGTAAAGAAGTATTGCCAGATATTGTAATTTCTGATGTGAACATGGATGTGCTTAATGGGATAGAGCTTTGCAAAGCCATAAAAGAAGATTCAGAATTAAGCCACATACCGGTAATATTGCTCACTGCCGACCCAAGTGATGAGGTACGCTTGAGCGGGATTGAAGTTGGTGCTTATGATTTTATTACAAAGCCTTTTGATAAGGAATTGTTTACTGCAAAAATTCACGGAATTATAAAAAACAGGCAAAATCTACAATCTTATTTTTATAATGAAATAACCTTAAAATCTGATGCGCACAAAGTATCTGAAGAAGACAAAGGTTTTCTTCAAAAGTGCATCACCATAATCGAAGAAAATATAATGGAAGAAGATTTTAATGTGAAGATTTTAGCCTCAGCTTTAGGTATGAGCCATTCTAATCTTTACAAGCGAATCA
This sequence comes from Pedobacter sp. Leaf170, assembly GCF_920984665.1. Lineage (GTDB taxonomy): Bacteria > Bacteroidota > Bacteroidia > Sphingobacteriales > Sphingobacteriaceae > Pedobacter. The sequence goes on along the minus strand of NZ_CAKLBP010000006.1, from coordinate 314,479 downwards.
GGGCAACCTCCGGCCAGTCTATAAGTAGTTTTGTGCGTTTTATACGATTAAGGAAAGCTGCAGAACTGCTTATCAATACTAATTTAAATATTAACGAAGCGGCATTTAGAGTTGGCATTAATGATATAAAATATTTCAGAACACACTTTCAGAAGCTATTTAACCTAACGCCTTCAGAATTTGTAAAGAAACATAGAAAAACCTTTCATAAATATTACAACCTCAATTCCTTTAATTAAATGTAGACCACGAATATTCATTTTACCAAAATACCCCCCTTAAAAAATGATTTGACCCCCTGTTTATACTTTTAAAATTTTGCTACTTCGATTAACCAAATATTTCGGTAGAAAAATCAGTAGCTCAATACTCGATTACCATTTCCTTAACCAAAAACTATGTTTTATAAATTTACTTCGCTAATTTTTCTGTTGCTTTTCTCAAATGGTATTTTAAAGGCTCAAAATTCCAATGCTGTTTCAAGTCCTGATAACAACCTTACTGTTAAATTTAAAATGAGCAATGGTAAAGCTTACTATTCCATCTTTAAAAAAAATGAACAGGTTTTAGAAGCTTCTGCTCTGGGATTGGTTAGAGCTGATGAAAATTTTTCGTCACAATTAACGCTTTTATCGGTTTCCAATATTACAAATGTATCCGATACTTATACGCTCAAAAACGCAAAGCGACTAAACAATCATTATCAGGCTAAAAAACGGATTTTTCACTTAAAAACTGCATCCGGTAAAAAACTGGATATCATTTTTCAGGTATCAAACGATGGGATTGCTTTCCGATATCATTTTCCGGATAAAGATGCTGCGGTAAAACGTATTTTATCAGAACAAACCTCTTACAATTTCTTCGCTGAAACTAAAGCCTGGTTGCAGCCAATGAGTGTTGCAAAAACAGGTTGGGAAAGCACAAATCCATCTTATGAAGAATATTATAAAAAAGAAATTAATGTAGGCGAAGCCGCTCCAAGTGCTGCAGGTTGGGTTTATCCGGCACTTTTTCACTATCGTGATAATTGGGTCTTAATTTCTGAAGCCGGTTTAGATGGAAATTATTGTGCAACGCGTTTAAAGCAAAACTCTCCGGAGGGAAACTACGAAATCGGTTTTCCTGATGAGCGTGAAGCCTTTACAGGCGGTAATGTTAAACCAGAATCTAATTTGCCATGGTTTACGCCCTGGAGAATTCTTACCATAGGAAGTTTAAAAACAATAACAGAATCTACTCTGGGAACAGATTTAGCCTATCCACAAAAGCCAAATATCAATCCTGCCGATTATCCTTTAGGAAAAGCATCCTGGAGCTGGATAATTTTGAAAGATAATTCCATTACTTATGATGTGCAAAAAAAGTTTATAGATTTTGCTGCTGATATGAAATGGGAATATTGCTTAATTGATGTGGATTGGGATACAAAAATTGGCTTCGAGAAAATGCAGCAACTTTCTGATTATGCTAAATCAAAAAATGTAGGTTTAATTTTATGGTACAACTCTGCAGGAGATTGGAATACCGTTAAATATACACCGAAAAACAAGCTCACTACAAAAGCTAACAGGCAAAAAGAATTTGCCATGCTTCAAAAAATGGGTATAAAAGGCATTAAGGTTGATTTTTTTGGCGGTGATGGGCAATCCATGATAAAATATTACCTGGAAATTTTTGAGGATGCTGCTAAATACGGTTTAAGCGTAAACTGCCATGGCGCTACTTTACCCAGAGGTTGGCAGCGTACTTATCCAAATTTGGTTACAATGGAATCTATAAAAGGTATGGAATTTATCACGTTCGACCAAAATAACGCAAATGAAGCGCCGTACCATGCCACCACAATTCCCTTTACGCGGAATGTTTTCGATCCGATGGATTTTACACCCATGACACTCACAAAAATCCCGAATATAAATAGAAAAACAAGCAGCGTTTTTGAATTGGCTTTGCCTGTAATTTTTCAGTCGGGTGTACAGCATTTGGCAGAAACTCCAGAAGGAATTGCAAGTGTTCCGGATTTTATCAAAACACATTTGCAAAATTTCCCGACATCTTTTACTGATATTAAATTTATAGATGGTTACCCTGGTAAATATGTTATTATGGCTCGTAAAGCAGGCAATAAGTGGTATTTAGCCGGGATAAACAGCGGGCAACAAAATAAAATAGTTACGATTGATCTTTCTCAATTTGGAAAAAATAAAGCCACTCTTATTACCGATGGTGATTCAGAATTTTCTTTCAAAAAAACTGATTTACAATTAAAATCAACTGAAATAACTATTAAACCTTTTGGTGGTTTTGTAGCTGTAGTTGAATAATATTGTATCACTGTAAAACCTTAATTGATGAAGAATTTAATAACAGTAATACTAATAAGCGGCTTAAATATTCTGTTTGCTTTTAAAGCAAATGCCCAGCAGGTTTTGGAGGCTAAAGGAAATCCAATTATTACAGATAAATACACAGCAGACCCGTCAGCTTTGGTCTATGGCGATTCTGTTTATTTATACGTTGGCCATGATGTTGCACCAAAAAGCAAAAATGATTATGAAATGAATGAATGGTTATGTTATGCTTCTGCCGACATGAAAAACTGGAAAGCGCATAAATCGCCACTGAGTTATAAAGATTTTAGTTGGTCAAAAGGCGATGCCTGGGCATCTCAGGTTATTGAACGTAATGGAAAATTTTACTGGTATGTAGCCACTGCACACGCTACAATACCAGGAAAGGCGATTGGTGTTGCGGTTGCCGATAATCCACGTGGGCCATTTAAAGACGCAATAGGCAAAGCTTTAGTAACCAACGATATGACAAAGGCTACAGATATTAGCTGGGATGATATCGATCCGACGGTGATTGTTGATGACGATGGTCAGGCTTATCTTTTTTGGGGAAATACCAAGTGTTACTACGCAAAATTAAAAGCCAACATGGTTGAATTTGATGGACCAATTCAAATGGTAAGTGTGCCGGCCTTTACCGAAGCGCCGTGGGTACACAAAAGAAAAGGCTGGTATTACCTTTCGTATGCATCAGGCTTTCCTGAAAAAATAGTGTATGCGATGAGTAAAAACATCAACGGTCCATGGGAATATAAAGGCATTATTAATGAAATTGCAGGCAATTCAAATACAAATCATCAATCCATAATCGATTTTAAAGGGAAAAGTTATTTTGTTTATCATAATGGCGCTATCAATACCGAAGGTGGCAGTTATAGAAGGTCGGTTTGTATCGATTATTTGCATTATAATGCTAACGGAACCATTAAGCGTATAATCATGACATCAGAAGGTGTTAGCAAAACTCAATAATATGTGTAGGTTAATAAATCATCAAATACTTTGCAAATTAATCTTTGGCTTTAAACTAATTGTCTGTTTGTTTTTTGTTGGATTTAATTGTGCTGCACAAAATTATCAGTCTGGTGTAATAGCGAAAGATGGTTGGTCTAAAAACTCAGTCAATACGGTTATTTTTCGCAAAAACTCTATTGTAAGCTATAAAAAATTACAGTTTTCGGCTTTTTATGATGATAATCAGTTTGTTGTTTTAGCAAAGCGATCTGCAGAAGATAAAACCTGGATTTGCCAAAAAACAGCTTACAAAGGCGATGCAACGGATGCGCATAAATCTATAAGCATTGCGGTTGATGGCTCCGGATATCTGCATATTGCATGGGGGCAACACAATAACCAATTAAATTATGCAAAATCTATAGCACCGGGCTCACTTCAATTAAGTGAGAAATCGGCAATGCTCAATGATAAAGAAGAGAAAGTAAGTTATCCTGAATTTTATAAACTCGCCAACGGCGATTTAATGTTTTTCTATCGTGATGGTGGCTCTGGTAACGGAAATTTGATGATTAACCGATATTCCATCAAAAGCAAAACATGGGTTCGGGTACAGGATGGATTAATAAACGGCGAGGGCAAAAGAAATGCTTACTGGCAGGTTGCTACAGATCAATTGGGTGGGTTGCACATCTCCTGGGTTTGGAGAGAAAGTCCGGATGTGGCAAGTAACCACGATTTAGCTTATGCAAAATCTATAGATGGTGGTTTAACGTGGATTAAAAGTAATGGCGAAAAATATGTACTGCCAATTACAGAATCGAATGCAGAGTATGCGCTTAAAATTCCCCAAAACAGCGAATTAATTAACCAAACCTCAATGTTTGCTGATGATCATGGCTATGCATTTATTGCCGGTTATTGGAGAAACAAACCTGCTGAGCTTCCTCAATATCATATAGTGTACATGGATAAATTGGGATGGAAAGTGAATAGTTTAAATTTTAGAAAAACTGATTTTACACTTAAAGGCGGCGGTACCAAAAAGATTCCAATTTCGCGTCCGCAGATTATTACCTGGAGAAAACAAAATAAATATGGCGTAGCTGTAGTATTTCGTGATGAGGAAAGAGGTAGCAAAGTTTCGGTTGCAACCAATCAGGATATTTTAAGCAATAAATGGACAATCAATGATTTAACTTCATATAGCGTGGGAGATTGGGAGCCATCGTACGATACAGAATTGTGGAAGAATAAGCAGATACTTAATTTATTTGTACAAAATGTAACCCAGGTTGATGGAGAAGGTAAAGCTGAAATTAAGCCAACTGAAGTAAAAGTGCTTAAATGGGTTGTGCCTAAATAGTTTAATAATTAAAATCGAACAATATAAATTGATATGAAAATAGTGTTTTGGATGTATGTTTTGCTGGCTTTTGCTCCATTGCAAATTTTTGCGCAGAAAAAAGTGAGTGATAAGCAAAAGTTAGATGCCTACCTCTTTGTTTATTTTACTGGTAATGATAAAAATGAGGAAGCCATACATTTTGCCATCAGTAAGGATGGTTATACATATAAAGCGCTTAATAATAATCAACCGGTTATTTCATCAGCAAAAATTAGTTCTACAGGTGGCGTAAGAGACCCGCACATATTAAGGGGCGAGGACGGTAAAACAATCTACATGGTCGCAACGGATATGGAATCTGCAAAAGGTTGGGATTCTAACCGGGCGATGGTGCTTTTAAAATCAACAGATTTAGTGAACTGGACATCCAAAGTTGTAAATATTCAAACCCGATTTAAAAACCAGGATAGCTTAAAAAGGGTTTGGGCGCCCCAAACAATTTACGATTCAGAGGCTAAAAAATATATGGTATACTGGTCTATGAAACATGGAAATCAGCCCGATATTATTTATTATGCCTATGCCAATAAGGATTTTACAGATTTGGAAAGCGAGCCTAAACAATTATTTTTTAGTCCGACTAATGGCTCGTGTATAGATGGTGATATTATTTATAGCAATGGAAAATATAATCTTTTTTTCAAAACTGAAGGAAATGGAAATGGAATAAAAAAGGCTGTTTCATCAAGTTTAACCAGAGGTTATGTGCTTCAAGATAAATATTTGCAGCAAACTAAAGATGCTGTAGAAGGTGCCGGCGTTTTTAAATTAAACAATAGTAACGAATACATCCTAATGTATGATGTGTACATGAAAGGTAAATATCAGTTTACAAAAAGTACCGATTTGAACAGTTTCAAAGTAATTGATGAAGCCGTAAACATGGATTTTCATCCACGCCATGGTACAGTTTTACCCATTACTGCTATTGAAGCGAAACGTTTATTAGCAAAGTGGTATAGTGCTAAAGCCGTGCTCGAATCGGCCGGTTCATCTTCTATAAAGCGAAATAACATTGTGATTGATGAAAAAGATAAAACCGTTTACTTTCCATTAAAATACGGTTCAAACTTAAAAACTGTCGATTTGCAGTTCTATAACCTTCCGGGAATAAGCATTGCACCAAATAAACCGATAGATTTTAGTAAAGGTTCAACTAAAATTACTCTTTCAATTGGTGGTAAAACCGCCGAAACCTACAAGGCAAGTGCTGAAATAAACAACAATCCGGTATTATCGGGTTACTATGCCGACCCTGAAATTATCTATTCAAACAAAACTAAAAAATACTATTTATACCCAACCAGTGATGGTTTTACAGGTTGGAGCGGTAAATATTTTAAAACCTTTTCATCAACTGATTTAGTAAACTGGAAAGATGAAGGGACAATTCTAGATTTGGAAAAAGACGTGAGTTGGGGCAAAAGAAATGCTTGGGCACCAACCATAGCTGAGAAAAAAATAGGTAGCGAGTATAAATATTTTTACTATTTCACAGCCGCTCAAAAAATTGGTGTTGCGGTATCAGATAATCCAAATGGTCCTTTTAAAGATAGCGGCAAAGCCTTAATTGCTAAGAAACCAAAAGGTATTAAAGGCGGACAAGAAATTGATCCTGATCTTTTTACTGACCCTAAAACAAGCCAAAGTTATTTGTATTGGGGGAATGGCTATATGGCTGTTGCACCATTAAATTCAGATATGGTTTCAATCGACACAAATTCGATAAAAGTGATTACCCCAAATAAAGATTTTAGAGAAGGTACAGAGGTTTTTTATCGTAATGGAAAATATTATTTTTTATGGTCTGAAGATGATACCAGAAGCGAAAATTACCGTGTTCGTTATGGTTATTCTGACACTCCAAATGGCGAAATTACCATCCCTAATGATAATTTGATTTTATCTAAAGCTCCACAATTCGGTATTTATGGAACAGGACATAACTGTGTGATTCAAATTCCGGGTAAAGATGAATGGTACATGATTTACCACCGTTTTAATTTGCCTAAAGGTATTACAATGGGCGATGCCGCAGGATACAATAGAGAAGTTTGCATCGATAAAATGGAGTTCAATGCCGATGGAACGATAAAAAAAGTAATTCCAACAATCAAAGGGATTAACCCGATAAAAAATTAAACAAACTGATGTTTTTAAACAGTTTAAAATAATAAACAGATGAAAAAGTATTTCTTAATTGTGTTGCTTGTTTTACTTAAAATAACAAGTTATGCTCAAAAACTTCCAGCTAAAGCCGAGGTGCTGAAAATTATTGATAAGGCTAACCAATTTTGGCAAAGCAATAATCCACCGCAAGTACGTTCCTTTTGGGATAATGCGGCTTACCATACCGGTAATATGGAAGTGGTTGCGCTTACCCAGAACAAGGTTTATCAAGAATATTCTGAAGATTGGGCAGTTCACAATCAATGGATGGGTGCAAAATCTAAAGACAAAAGTACCTGGAAATACAAATATGGCGAAACGGACGATTATGTACTTTTTGGCGATTGGCAAATTTGTTTTCAAACTTATATAGATTTATATCATTTGGATAAGCAAGAATATAAAATTGCCAGGGCTAAAGAAGTTATGGAGTTTGAGATGAGTACTCCTAATAACGATTATTGGTGGTGGGCGGATGGTTTATACATGGTTATGCCGGTTATGACAAAACTCTATAAAACCACAGGCAATAAACAATATTTAGAAAAATTACACGAATATTTTGCTTATGCCAACAGCATTATGTATGATAAAGAAGCAGGGCTTTATTACAGAGATGATAAGTATGTATATCCAAAGCATAAAAGCGTTAATGGCAAAAAAGATTTTTGGGCACGTGGCGACGGTTGGGTATTTGCAGGTTTGGCCAAAGTATTAAAAGATTTGCCAAAAGATGATAAAAACAGAGATGAATTTGTAACGAAATATAAAATCATGGCTGATGCTATTGTGAAATGCCAGCAAAAGGAAGGTTATTGGACCAGAAGTATGTTGGATGCTGAACATGCCCCCGGACCCGAAACCAGTGGTACTGCATTTTTTACCTATGGCTTATTTTGGGGAATCAACAATGGCTACCTTAAAAACAAAATTTATAAAGAAGCTGCTTTAAAGGGCTGGAATTATTTATCAAAAACAGCATTGCAAGATAGCGGAAAAGTGGGTTATGTTCAGCCGATTGGCGAGAAAGCCATTCCAGGTCAAATTGTTGACCAAAATTCAACCTCAAATTTTGGTGTAGGTGCATTTTTACTGGCCGGCTGCGAATTTTACAGATTTTTAAAAAAATAAGAAACCTAACCATAATATGAAATATTCCGCAATTAAACTATCAATATTTATACTGATACTTTCTGTTTCAACATCGGCTTTTAGCCAAAAGAAAAAAACGATTAAGCAAACCGCTACGTTAACCGACAGGCAATTTTGGTTGCAGCAAATGGATAAAATGGTTAAACCTGTTTTATACAATTTGGCTAAAGATAGTTTGAAGATTAATATGCCAAAGGTTACATCCATCCATATTGATAATAAAGAACATAGAATAAAAGTTCAATATGTAGAGGTTTTAGGAAGGGTTTTAAGTGGTGTTGCCCCTTGGCTACAGTTAGAAGGTGGCGATGAAAAAGAAGTTGCACTAAGAAAGCAATACCGCGAATGGGCAATACAAGGCTTAAAAAATTCATTAGATTCAAACGCTAAAGATTTTATGAATTATGATATCGGTGGCCAGCAGTTGGTTGATGCATCATACGTTGCTTTAGCTTTTATCAGAGCGCCATGGCTTTGGGAAAATTTAGGTGAAAAACACAGGCTTTTAATGATGAAATCCATCGAAACTACGAAAAGGTTTAAGCCGGTATTTTCTAACTGGTTATTGTTTTCTGCAATGAATGAGGCTTTTTTAGCAAAATTTGGCTACAGCTGGGACCCAATGCGGGTTGATTACGCTTTGCAGCAGATGGAGCAATGGTACGTAGGCGATGGCATGTATAAAGACGGAAGCACTTATGCCTTTGATTATTACAATAGCTATGTAATTCATCCTTACCTGGCCAAAATCTCAGAAATAATCGGCGCAAAGGTTAAGGATTATAATTCGATGTTTGAGAAGATTAGAAAACGAAACGAGCGTTATGCCATATTACAAGAGCGTTTAATTAATACTGATGGCACTTATCCTGCAACAGGCAGGTCTATCATTTACCGTGGAGCAGCATTTCATCATTTGGCAGATATGGCGCTTCGAAATGCTTTGCCTAAACAATTAAGCCCGGCCCAGGTGCGTTGTGCCTTAACTGCGGTAATTAAAAAAACTTTAGAGAGCCCAACAACTTATAATAATCTTTGGTTAACCATTGGTTTATACGGAAATCAACCAGATTTAGGAGATTTTTATAATAATCAAGGCAGCCCTTACATCTGTACAAATATTTTTCTCCCATTAGGATTACCTGCCAGCGACCCATTTTGGGCAAACCCGGCAGCTCAATGGAGTGCTCAGCGAATTTGGTCGGGAGAAGATTTCCCGAATGACCATAGCCAGGACTTAAGATAATTGGATTTATAAATGCGGAAGGGGACTAACAGGCTTTTTTAAAATAAACGTAGTTTTTACGTTTGTAAATTTAAAAAATAGCCCTTAAGCCCCTTTTTTGCATAAAATTACCAATTTTACCCCGCTTAATTACCGTTCTACCCCTCACTATAAAGCCGATTTATCTTCTTATTTGTGATAACCAAATTAATAATTTATGACAAGTAGTTAAGACCTCATCCGCTTTTACTAAAAGCCCCATTGTTTCAAACATCTCTTTTTGAAATTGATAATAAATCAAAAAACTAACTAACCAAATAAAACTATGCTTAAAAAATTACCATCACCAAAAAGGTGTTTACTGGTACTGTTTGCAATATTTTTAATTGCTAATACAGGTTTCAGTAACCTATACGCTCAAGGCGTTATCACAGAAGTAAGCGGTACTATTCAAGATTCCAAAGGCTTACCAATACCAGGAGTAACCGTAAAAAATGTAAATACCACTAAATTAGCCATAACAGATGGTAACGGAAGGTATAAAATTGCAGCAGCCAAAGGCGAAAGTTTAACTTATAGCTACGTAGGCTACACGAGCAAAACAATTGTTGTTGCAAATAATGATCAGTTAAACGTAAAGCTTGATGAAGCTGATGATAAAACACTAAATGATGTTGTTGTTGTTGGTTACGGTACGCAGAAGCGTTCTGATGTAACGGGTTCGGTGGTTTCTGTACCTAAATCCAGGTTATCTCAATTGCCGGTTACCAACATTCTACAATCAATTGAAGGTGCTGTTGCCGGTGTAAATGTCACTACTACCTCAACCGTTCCGGGAAGTCAGCCAAATGCTTTAATCAGAGGTCAAAACTCTATTACTGCAGGTACAGGCCCATTTGTGGTTGTTGATGGTGTTCCATTAAGCAAAACAGGTGGCTCATTAAACGACATCAACCCAAATGATATTGCTTCGGTAGAGATATTAAAAGATGCGAGTGCAACTGCCATTTACGGTACAAACGGTTCAAATGGTGTTATTTTAATCACAACAAAAAGGGGTACAAGTGGCAAGCCAATTATTCGTTATAGTGGTTATGCAGGTATCGAAAATATTTCAAACATACTAGAGCCTAGAAGCGGCGCAGAATACGCACAAAAATATGCAGATTTTTTAAAGCAGACAGGTCAGGTACAGCAAAGGCCGGTGCCAAATATTGGTGAGTTACCAGCTTATAATGCAGGCACCACAGTAGATTGGGTAAAAGAGGCTACGCAACAAGGAATTATTCAAGACCATAATGTTGGTATATCTGGCGGTTCTCAGGATGTGAAATATTTTATCTCAGGCGATTATTTAGACCAAAAAGGTGTTGTTAAAGGATATAATTTTAAACGCCTTGGTTTACGTTCTAACCTTGATGTAAATGTAACTAGCTTTTTAACAGTTGGTACTTCATTATTTTTAACCAGCAATAATTACGATGGTGGCAGAGCAAACTTACTGTTTGCTACGGCTATGAGCCCTTATGGTCAGCTTTATAATCCAAATGGAACATATAAAATATTTCCAATGGAACCAGAGCAGCTTTACACCAATCCTTTATTAGGTTTAACAACTACTCAAATCAGCAGAACAACAAATTTAAATGGTAACGGCTACGCCGAAGTTAAATTTCCGGGAGCTTTAACCGGTTTAAAATATAGATTAAATGCTGGCTACACTTACTTTCCTAAAAGAGAAGGTAGTTACATTGGGCGTTTAGCTAATGATAATAATGGTACAGCCAGAAGTTTTAATTCTTCAACAAACAGCTACACCATCGAAAATATTTTAACTTATTCAAAGGATATTAAAAAGCATCACTTTGATATCACTGCACTTTACAGTTCTCAGGAGCGTAAATACTTTGAAACTACAGCAGGTGCAACAGGTTTTATCAATGATGAACTAGGTTTGGATAATATCGGTGCTGGTTCTACACAAACAAGTGGTAGTTACAGAGATAGATATGGTATCAACTCTCAAATGGGCCGTTTATTTTACTCTTACGATAGTCGTTATTTATTCACTTTAACAGCTAGAAGAGATGGTTCATCAGTTTTTGGTGCTAATACAACTAAATACGGTGTTTTCCCTTCAGCAGCATTCGGCTGGAACATTACCAACGAAGGTTTTATGAAAGATGCCAAGTTTTTTAACAACTTAAAACTACGTTTATCTTACGGTAAAACTGGTAATGAAGCGGTTAGTGTTTATCGTACTATCACAACAGATAATACTGGTCGCTCACCATTTAACGGAATCAGTACAATTGGCGTTTTTCCAGCCAACTTGGGTAACTCATCTTTACAATGGGAAACGACTAAAACTGCTAATATTGGTTTAGATTTTGGAATTTTAAACAACAGAATTAACGGTAGTATTGAAGCTTACGAAAATAAAACCAGTGGATTGCTGTTAAGCAGAAGTTTACCAATTATTACTGGTTACTCTAACGTACTCGAAAATATAGGTAAAACCACCAACAAAGGTTTAGAGATAACGTTAAACACACAAAACTTTGCCGGTAAAGATTTTAGATGGGAAACCATGGTTGTATTTGCAACCAACAAAAATAAAATTACCGATTTATATGGCGATGGTAAAGATGATATAGGCAACAGATGGTTTATTGGTAAACCAATTAGTGTTGTTTACGATTATGAAATGACTGGCGTTTGGCAAACAGGTGAAGATGTTTCTAAACAAGATCCAACCGCAAGGCCTGGTAGCTTAAAATTTAGCGATTTAAACGGCGATGGAAAAATCACTGGAGATGATAGAAAAATTTTAGGTCAAGCTGCTCCAAAATGGACTGGTGGTTTAACAAATACTTTCCACTATAAAAACATTAATCTAAGTGTTTTCATTCAAACCGCTCAAGGAATGACAAAGAACAATCAGGATTTAACTTATGGTGATGAAACGGGTAGAAGAAATACACCTGCAGAAATCGGATACTGGACACCGGAAAACATGAGTCAAACCCGCCCGGCTTTATCTTATAACAACACTTTAGGTTATGGATACGCTTCAGATGCAAGTTACACGCGAATAAAAGACGTTACTTTAAGTTATGTTTTCGGTCAATCTATGCTTGATAAATTACATTTAGGCGGATTAACAGTATATGCGAGCGGTCGTAACCTGCACACTTTTACAAATTGGATTGGATGGGATCCGGAGAACAATTACTCTTCAAGAGGATCTGGCGATTGGACCAATAATTATCCTTTAACCAGAACATTTGTATTCGGTTTAAATGTTTCATTACGTTAATTTATTTATCATGAAAAAGAATATAACAATTATAGCAGCCGCAGTGACTATGCTTTTCGCATTTTCATCTTGCAAAAAGGCCTTTTTGGATGAAAAACCTTTCTCTTCTTACACCCCTTTAACAGTTACAGATTCACTTGGATTCGAAGCTTCTTTAGTTGGGCTTTATAACCATACCAGTACCATATTCTCGTGGTCTGACCAACAAGGATGGCCAAGTGTTTGGCAAGTTGGTACTGATGTTGCAAACGCAACAAATAACCAGCAAGGTGTAGAAATACCTTATTACAATTACGAAACCCTTGCCGCAACCGATGGTGGTTCTGCCCGTACCTGGAACAGGTATTACATTTTGGTTAACTTAACAAATACAATTGTAGATGGTGTAGAAAATCCTTCAACAACAAGTTTAAGCGCCAGAGGTAAAGCACAGGTTAGTGCCGAAGCTAAATTTTTCAGAGCTTATGCTTACAATAATTTAGCAACATTATACGGTGGTGTTCCTTTAATTACTAAAGCATTAACAGGTCCGAAGATTGACTTTGTTAGGGCACCGATTGCTGATGTAAATAATTTTATCGTTAGTGATTTACTTTATGCAGTTGCCAATTTACCCGATATTGAAGCGGTAAAAACCAATACTAAAGGTAAAATGTATGGCAGAGCAAATAAGTTTATGGCTATGCAACTTCTGGCAGAAGTATATCTTCGTATGAATAAGCCTGACTTGGCCGAAGCACAAGCTCAAGCAATTATTTCGAGCGGAAAATTTAGTTTAATTAAAAACAGATTTGGTGCAAAAACCAGTTTACCTGGCGATTATTATTCGGATATGTTTCAATATGGCAACCAACGCCGTTCGCAAGGCAACACCGAATCTATCTGGGTGTTGGAGCAAGAAAATCCAAATTCAGTTGTTGGTGGGATAACAAATTCGCCACAACAAAGAAGGGTATGGGGTGCTGCATATTACAACATTGCTGGTATGGCCTTAGCCGATTCATTGGGTGGAAGATCTATTGGTAGGTTACGTTTAAGTAACTGGGTATTGTATGGTTTATACAAAGGAAATGATATTCGTAATTCTCAGTACAACATCCGCAGAAAGTATTATTACAATGATCCAAGTCCAACTTATGCAGCCAGATTTGGTAAGCAAGTACCTTTTACAGGACCAGATACTTTGATAAATATCTGCCCAAGTACAACAAAATGGGGCGCTTTTGATCCAAATGATACATTCGGTTTCGCTATGATTAAAGATTTTATTTTAATGCGTTTAGGAGAAACCTATTTATTATTAGCTGAAGCTCAGGTTGCACAAGGTAAAACAGCAGAAGCGGCAAATACAATTAATGTGCTAAGAACAAGAGCAAATGCCGACCAGGTTACAGCTGCGCAAATGACTAAAGATTTTATTTTAGATGAGCGTGCAAGAGAATTAATTGGTGAAGAAAACAGAAGGATGACTTTGATGAGAACCGGAACTTTGGTAGAAAGAGCATTAAGATTAAATTCTGGCGATAAATCAAAACCAATTACAGGCTTAACTTCAAAAGCACTTTTATTACCAATTCCGTTAGGTGAAATTCAACTAAATAAGGATGCTGTGCTAACACAAAATCCTGGATACTAATTTATTGTGGTTAGTTAATCGGGGAGACGCTTTTTTGTCTTCCCGATATTTTTTATTCACTAACTTGCCTTTTCAACCCGAAATAAAAAATCATGCTTAAAATTAAAATCTCCTGTTTCCTTTGGCTAATTATTGCTTTTTCAACCAATGTGGTATTTGCTCAGAAAAAGCAAAATGCTTTTTATCCCGGACAATTATGGAAAGATGATAAGGGTGTTCATATTAATGCCCATGGCGGAGGGATAGTGGAAAGTAAAGGTGTTTATTATTGGTTTGGAGAACATAAAGTAGCAGGCGAAAAAGGAAATACTGCACAGGTTGGTGTACATTGCTATTCATCAAAAGACTTATACAATTGGAAAGATGAAGGTATAGCGCTTCGGGTTTCTGATGATTTAAAAAGCGACATTGCAAAGGGTTGTATTCTGGAGCGACCAAAAGTTGTTTACAATAAGAAAACAAAGAAATTTGTAATGTGGTTTCACCTGGAGTTACTAGGTAAAGGTTACGAAGCTGCCCGCACCGGACTTGCTGTTGCCGACAAAGCGACCGGGCCATATACATTCGTTAAAAGCTATCGCCCAAATCCGGGTATTTTGCCTTTTTATCCTGAAGGAACATCATTGGCCGATCAGGTAAACTGTACAAAGCCAGCCAATAAAAGTGATGGTTTTTTCTGTCGCGATTTACCTGGCGGACAAATGGCTAGAGATATGACTGTTTTTGTTGATGATGATGGTAAAGCCTATCATATTTTTTCATCTGAAGAAAATTTCACACTTCATTTAGCAGAGTTAAGTGATGATTACTTAAGCCATACCGGAAAATTTATAAGGATTTATGTAGGGCATCAAACTGAAGCTCCTGCGCTTTTTAAAAAGGATGGAACTTATTATATGGTTGGTTCAGGTTGTACAGGCTGGGATCCAAATCCTGCAAGGTGGTTCAAATCAAATTCTATTTGGGGTCCGTGGGAATACATGGGTAATCCCTGCGTAGGTGAAAACGCCAACATAACCTATGGTGGCCAAAGCACATACGTGTTACCTGCACCCGGAAAAAAAGGGCAGTTTATTTTTATGGCTGATAAGTGGGCACCAAAAAATGCTATTGATGGCCGCTATCTATGGTTGCCAATTAAGTTTAATAACCAAAAAATGGAGATCAGCTGGCTAGACAAGTGGGATCTTAACATCTTTAAGTAAAATATTACACCGACAAGGGTTGCTTTACGTTGCATAAAATTGCAATGCTAAAATTCTTTTGCCAAAAAATCTATTTATGAACACATTAAAAAAATACATTTTCTTGCTTGTGGTTTTGTGTATTTCAGCATCAGTTTATGCTCAAAATGCTCAGCACAGCTTTAAATTAAGCGATAATAATTTTCTATTGGATGATAAACCTTTCCAAATCATTTCCGGAGAAATCCATTATCCGAGGGTACCAAAAGAAGCCTGGAGAGATAGAATGAAAATGGCGAAGGCGATGGGCTTAAATACCATTGGTACTTACGTTTTCTGGAATTTACACGAACCACAAAAGGGCAAGTTTGATTTTTCAGGTAACAACGATATTGCTGCTTTTGTAAAAATTGCCCAAGAAGAAGGCTTATGGGTTATCTTAAGGCCAAGCCCTTACGTTTGTGCCGAATGGGAGTTTGGTGGCTACCCTTACTGGTTGCAAAACGAAAAATCGCTTGTGGTTAGAAGTAAGCAGCAAGAATATTTAAATGAATATAAAAAATACATCAACGCTGTTGGAAAACAACTTGCCCCATTACAAGTAAATCATGGTGGTAATATTTTAATGGTTCAGGTAGAAAATGAATATGGTTCTTTCGCGGCAGATAAGGAATATTTAGCCATCAACAGAAAGATGTTTATAGAAGCTGGTTTTGATGGTTTATTATACACTTGCGATCCTGAGGTTGATATTGTAGGCGGTCATTTAAACGGTTTGCTACCTGCAATTAATGGTCAGGATAATCCTGATAGGGTAAAAGCTGCAATTAACAAATACCACAATGGCGTTGGTCCGTACTTTATAGCTGAATGGTATCCGGCCTGGTTCGATTGGTGGGGTACGCCGCACCACACGGTTCCGGCTGAGCAATACACGGGCAAATTAGATTCTGTATTAAAAGCAGGCATTTCTATAAATATGTACATGTTTCATGGAGGAACAACGAGAGGATTTATGAATGGCGCAAATTATAAAGATACCTCGCCTTATGAGCCTCAAATAAGTAGTTACGATTATGATGCACCGTTAAATGAAGCCGGTAATGCAACAGAAAAATTTAAACAGTTTAGGGCAGTAATTCAAAAACACTTGCCTAAAGATGTTAAACTTACGGCCATTCCGGCGGCTAAGTTGGCAATTTCTATTAAACCTTTTCAGCTTGATAAAAAATATTACGTGTTTAATAACCTTACTACCGGTGTAGAAAATGCTAAGCCGCTAACGTTTGAAGATTTAAAGCAAGATTATGGCTACATGCTTTACCGTACGCAAATAACTGGGGGTAAAAAAGGTTCACTTAAAATCAATAAATTGAGAGATTATGCAATCATCTTTATCAATGGTAAACAGGTTGGTATTTTAGATAGGAGGTTAAATCAGGATAGCCTAAGCCTTGATTTGCCAAGCGGAAAGCTACAGTTGGATATTTTTGTAGAAAATATGGGGCGGATTAATTTTGGTAAGTATTTATTAGAAAACAAAAAAGGTATAACCGAAAATGTTTCATTTAATGGCGCTGTAATAGAAAATTGGAAAATGTTTAGTTTGCCTTTCAGTAATGTAGAAGGTTTTGCCAAAAAGCAATCGACTAATACATCTAACTTCGGACCAACATTTAGCACAGGGTCTTTTAAACTTTCAAAAACCGGAGATACTTATTTGGATATGCAAAATTGGGGTAAAGGTGTGGTTTGGGTTAACGGACATAATTTGGGAAAATATTGGTCAATTGGTCCGCAACAAACTATTTATGTTCCTAAAGAATGGTTGAAAACGGGTGATAACAGCATTCAGGTTTTAGAATTACTAAATGATAAGGCTGCAACAATCACGGCGATAGAAACGCCAATTCTTAATTCCCTTAAAAAATAGCAAATGGAGCGGATTGCCTTTAAAATGAAATTAATAAAAGGTTTTGAAGAGGAGTATCGAAAACGACACGACGCTATCTGGCCGGAATTGTCTGCTTTATTAACAGAAACAGGTGTATCTGATTATTCAATCTTTTTAGATAGAGATAATGCTGAGCTGTTTGCAGTACTGAAAATTCACAATTCAGTATTACTAAAAGCCTTGCCAGCACAACCTGTTATGCAAAAATGGTGGGCTTATATGAGCGATATTATGGAAACCAGTGCAACTAATGAGCCGCTTTCTTTCCCTCTGGAAGAAGTTTTTTATCTTAAATAAATTTTTGCGCTCCACTTTACACGATGATTTAAAAACAAAAGATGAAAAGGATTTTTATTTTTTTGGTATTGATTGCGAACTTATCGCATGCGCAAAACCTACAAGATTATACTATAAAACCAATAGAATTTACGAAGGTAAAATTGCTTGATAAGTTTTGGCTGCCCCGTATCGAAACAAATAAATTAGTAACCATACCAACATCTTTTGCCCGATGTGAAAACACCGGAAGAATAAAAAATTTTGAAATGGCCGCCTCCAAAACCGGTAAGTTTTGTACAACTTTTGTTTTTGATGATACGGATATCTACAAAACTATAGAAGGCGCCTCTTACTCACTGGCTGTATATCCTGATAAAAAATTAGAAGGGTACATCGATTCATTAGTTGTGGTTATAGCAAATGCTCAAGAACCTGATGGCTATTTGTATACAGCTAGAACAATTAATCCGGCTAATCCACCATCGTGGTCTGGTAAACAACGCTGGGTAAATGAAGGAAATATGAGTCATGAGTTGTATAATTCAGGGCATTTAATAGAATCAGCTGTTGCGCATTACCAGGCAACCGGAAAACGTAATTTATTAGATATTGCAATAAAAAATGCCGATTTGTTGGTTAATACTTTTGGAGAAGGTAAACTGGCAGTAGCACCCGGACATGAAATTATAGAAATGGCTTTGGTGCGCTTATATCGTATAACATCAAACGAAAAATATTTAAATCTGGCCAAATTCTTTATCAACCAAAGGGGCATTAAAAAGTACGATACCAAAGATTCAAACCCATGGAAAAACGGTGCTTACTGGCAAGATCATTTACCAATAACACAACAGGCAGAAGCAGTAGGCCATGCAGTTAGGGCCATGTATTTATATGCAGGCGTTGCGGATGTAGCTGCCTTAACAGGTGATAAAATGTATGTAGCTGCAATAGATAAAATTTGGGATAACATGTGCAGTAAAAAAATGTATGTTAACGGTGGTATTGGTGCCGTACCAGATGGAGAACGTTTTGGAGATAATTATGAACTTCCAAATGCTACTGCCTACAACGAAACTTGTGCCGCCATTGGCAATGTATACTGGAACCAGCGCATGTTTTTACTACATGGAAACTCTAAGTATATTGATGTGATGGAGAAGGTAATGTATAACGCTCTGTTATCGGGCGTGGGCTTGGATGGTAAAACATTTTTTTATACAAATGCAATGCAAATTTTTGATGGACCTAAGCATAAAGATGTAGAGCCTGGTCGTTCTGGATGGTTTGAATGCTCGTGCTGCCCAACCAATATGTCGCGTTTTTTACCCTCATTAAGTGGTTATATTTATGCGCAAACTCAAAATCAGGTTTACATTAATTTATTTGTTGCAAGTTCTACCAATTTAAATATTGGCAATCATTCGGTTAGTATCACTCAAAAAAATAATTACCCATGGGATGGAAATTTAAACTTTGATATTGAACCTACTGTAGCTACAAATTTTGCATTAAAATTCCGCTTACCGGGATGGGCCAATAACGAAGCTATACCTTCTGATTTATACAAATTTCAGCAAAAAAATCAAGGTAAATTTAGTATCAAACTAAACGGAAAAGCAGTAAAATATAAGCTCATTGATGGTTATGTTACTATCGAAAGAACTTGGCAGCCTGGAGATAAAATTGAATATGTTCTTCCAATGGAGGTAAAAAATGTTATAGCAAATGATATTCTGAAAGAAGACATGAATAAATTGAGTTTTCAACGCGGGCCAATAACATATTGCGCTGAAGCTGCCGATAATGTAGCTAAAATAAGTGCCTTAGAAATTCTTGAAACCCAAAAATTTAAATATGCATATCATCCTGAACTATTAAACGGTGTTGTACAATTAGAAGGTAAAGCGCATTCAAAATCTTCAACTGAAAATAATAAAGACGTTGCTTTAAAGTTAATTCCTTATTATGCCTGGGCAAACAGAGGTTTAGGCGAAATGAGTGTTTGGTTCCCGGTTTCCATATTAACATCTGGAAATTAAAGACTTATCTATAAAAAAAAATATTTCTAATGACAATCCATTCAAATTTAAAGTATTGGTTTTGCAGTGTTATTGCGATTAAGTTTTTTGCAGTATCATTTGTCCATGCTCAAAATCATCATATCATAAACTTGGAGACGGATAAAAGCATTGCCAAAGTGCAGCCAAATATGTGGGGTGTTTTTTTTGAGGATATTAATTTTGGGGCTGATGGTGGCATTTATGCAGAATTAATTAAGAACAGGTCTTTCGAATTTGCGAAGCCATTAATGGGTTGGTCTATCGTTAGAGATAAGCCGCAAGAAGGCGAAGTTTTGGTTGTTAATCGCAAAGAAGTAAATCAGGCAAACCCAAGGTATTTGCAAGTGCACAAAAACACTACCGATTTTGAACTTGTAAATGAAGGTTTTAAAGGAATTGGTGTAAAAAAAGATTTGAGTTATAATTTTTCTGTAATGTATCGCCAGGCAAAAGTTGGCGTTACCATGGTTTTACAGCTTAAGGATGAAAATAATAAAATTATCGCTCAGGGTGATTTTAAACCCGATAATATTGGTGATGGATGGCATAAACAATCGCTAAGTTTTGTTGCGACAGAAAGTAGTGCAAGAGCCAAATTTTCTATTGTATTTAAAGGCAATGGCCATATCGATTTAGATATGATTTCATTATTTCCTGGAGATACCTGGAAAAACCGACCTCAAGGTTTAAGGGCTGATATGGTTCAGTTGTTAGCAGATATGAAGCCAGGTTTTATCCGTTTTCCTGGTGGATGCATTGTAGAAGGCACCGATTTAGCTAATCGGTATCAATGGAAAAATACAATCGGACCAATTGAAGGTAGAAAAATGATTGTAAACCGGTGGAACAATGAATTTGCTCATCGCCCTGCGCCAGATTATTACCAAAGCTTTGGCTTAGGTTTTTTTGAGTATTTTCAATTGGCAGAAGATATAGGCTCGGATGCATTACCGATTTTAAATTGTGGTATGGCTTGCCAGTTTAATTCTGGCGAAGTGGTTGCGCTCGATGAATTGCAGCCTTACATTCAGGATGCTTTGGATTTAATTGAGTTTGCCAATGGCAATGCTTCTACCGTTTGGGGTAAAAAAAGAATTGAATTAGGGCATGCAAAACCTTTTAATTTAAAGATGTTAGGCGTAGGAAATGAGAATTGGGGTCCGCAGTATATGGAGCGTGTGGCTTTGTTTAAGGCTGCAATCAAGGCAAAGTATCCAAACATCAAATTAATTTATAGCTCTGGCACCGACCCAGAAGGCGATCGTTTTAACCTGCTCGATAATTACTTAAGAAATGAAAAGGCAGATTTTATCGATGAGCACTACTATCGCTCGGCAGAGTGGTTTCTAAAAAACGCCGGTCGGTATGATAATTATCCAAGAAATGATACCAAAGTTTTTGTAGGGGAATATGCTGTACATGCTGATAAAAATTTAACTGGTAAGGAAAAGAATAACTGGCAAAGTGCGTTGGCTTCTGCATCGCTCATGACAGGTTTAGAGCGTAACGCCGATGTTGTTCAAATGGCATCGTATGCACCACTTTTTGCTCATGTAGATGCATGGCAATGGGCGCCTGATATGATTTGGGTTGATAATTTAAAATCGTACGGAACACCAGATTATTATGTACAAAAGCTTTTTTCTACAAATAAAGGTACCGATGTAATAGCTATAACTTTAAATGGAAAAAATATTACCGGGCAAAATGGATTATATGCATCATCGGTATTGGATAAAACCAAAAAAGAATTAATAATAAAAATTGCAAATAATGCTGCGGAAGAGCAGCATATTGATTTTACTCTGCTCGGAAAGGCCAAACTAAAATCAAAATATTCGATAGAAACGATGAGCGATGATAATTTAAATCAATTGAATTCTTTTGAAAATCCTTTAGCGGTTAGTCCGCAAAAAAGTATTTACAATATGAAAGGTAAAGGCCTAAATGTTCGCTTAAAACCTTATTCTTTCAATTTAATTAAAATCGGGCTGAACTAAAAAAGAAATGATTTGGCTGGAAATTACTCCAGCCAAATCATTTGCGTAAAAGCACCATTGGCTGCTATGTCCCAAGCCTCTAATCTTACCCATTTTTTCCCTTTTAAATTAACTTTCCAACTATAATCTTTCTGGCCAAAAGCGCTCGTATCATTCAAATTAAAGCGTTCCCGATATATTTCTTTTCCATCACCCGAAACAATTTCTGCATAATTCATCGGGAAAGTCCAATCCAGTTTCAGCTTAATTAATGCATTACCCGCATCATCTAATTTTAAGGCTTCGCCTGATTTTTTATTATTGATGCTAAAATTTGGAATCACAACTTCTCCGGTAGATACAAAGAATTTCCCTTTTCTAAGTGCATCTAAAACGGGTTGCCAACCTTGCTCGAAATTTGGTAGCTTGTCCATTTCCAGATAATTAACATTTAAGTGCGCATACATTTCATTCTGATGTGTAATTGTAAAAATATCCGCTTCTGATAATACATGTTTTTTTAAGCCCCAGTTGGCCATATCATCGTATAATTTTAAAACACGCTGGCTTAATGTAGCAATAGATAAATCTGCAGGGATTGCTTTCCAGGCTGCTCCTAAATAGGTGTCTGATTTAAAAAATGCTTCTTCTTTATAATTATCAGGATAACCTGTTGATGCTTTCGTGCGTGCATGAGCAGTCCAGGCTAAGCCATTTTCCAGCTCCAATAATTTAAGCATTTCTTCTTTATTCGCAACGCGATAAACTTTCCCAAGCCTGGCTACATCTGTAAGAAAAGGTTCTTCAGCTTTCCGCGACATAATCCAATAAACCGGTTTCGGGAAAAATGCAAGCCAATGGCCACCATAAAAGTTATTGGCTTCTTCTCCGGGTAACAACAGAAAGGTTGAATCAGAGAGTCGTTTAGTTTGTTCAAATAGCGATTTTAGCTCCTTTATTCTTTCAATTTCAGGTCCTTTAGGATGGCCCGGTCCATGAAACTCTGCAAGCTTTACAATATCTAAACCGTGTTTTTTAAGCACATCTACAAATTCAGGCTTTTCAGGAATTTCCTTACCAGATAGTGCCACATCGCTAATAAACTCATTATGAAAATGAGTAGCCAAAGTTTTGTAGCCCTTAACCGGTTTAAATTTATCACCATGTGTAAATAGTTTTACTTCATCAAGCGTTTTTGTCGCATCATCAGTATCTATCAAGCAGAAAAAATTAAGGCGTTGTTCGGTTTTTGGTGGCGCATTAAACCAAGGCACATATCTTTTATCGCCTAATGGATCTTGCCTTGTACCCATTCCAAATTCTGGTATCAAATTATGAAAATTTTTGCCGTACCAAGTGAATTTCAGATTGAATGCTTCATCCAAAGGATAAAAATATTGGTGCGGTGCAGGGAATAAAGCCAAACTGCCATTATTGCTTTCTCCAATTATGGTTCTGTATTTAACTTCTAAATTTCGGCTGGTATCGCTAGCGGTTGGTTTGCTCGATTGCATTTTATCATCGATATCAGCCCATGCCATCGATTTCCATAAAGCTTTTTTATTAACTAAACCTGCATCATAAAGAATTGCCGTAGAATCTGTTTCTGTAGATAAAACTGCTGCCACATTAAATAACGGACTGCCACTATATAAGGTAATTTCTATATTGCCCTTAAATCTATCTGCATTTGCACCGGCAATGGTAACGATAGTATGTTGTCCGTTTGTTGATATTTTTGCACTTTTCTTCGCAATATCAACCGCATAAGATTTATAAGGTTTTCGAGGTACTCTATCGAAAAATACATCCCAACCACCGCTTGATGGGCTAAGTGTACGTTTACCAATTGTAAGTACAAATGCCGGGTCTAATCCCGCAATAATCTCTTTAAATTTATTGCCTTTTCCTAACTCGATACTTTTGAATAACGGATTTTTTTCATCCAAATCTAATTGTATTCTTCCTACACCTTTTTCGCCGGCAGGCCAGCTTAAAGTTATTATTTTTTGATTTACGGTAGCAATTGCGCCATTTTTCTTAAAACCTGATAAATCTACAAAGGGTTTTTGAGCAAGCAAACTATGGCTACTTAGCAGAAAAAAAAATAAAATAATGTTTTTCATAGGTAGGTGAATATTAAATGCCTTTTGGCAAAATACTTTGGTTAGCAGGGTTTATGTTGCAATTGAAGGTAGATTTCAAAAGCGATTTGGCTAAAGTTAATTAGTTATGGAAACTTTTGGGCATAATGAACAAAATTGAGACAAATGAGCAAAAGGTTGAACAGTTTTAGTGTTTTAATTTAGAGAACATATTAAATCTATTTTATCTATCATTATTAGATGAGAACTTAATTGGGTTTTGAAAGTATGTATAAGCAGAAACATTTGTGAAGAGTAGGGTGATGGCAATTTAGATTTTTATGCTAATGAAGCATCTTTATAAAAATAATGGCTCTTTACATATTAATGAAAAAATCCATTTTAGCATTATCGGGTTAATGAAAATCTATTTATAACCTTCATTCTGCTATATATTCGGATATACATTCATTTCTGCCAATGGAATTGGCAAAATTGTTTTATTTGAATTTGTAGGAATAGGAATGGTAATACCTCCGGTACGATATTTAGTAAAACCTAATCTATTACGGGTTAAGTCGAACAAACGATGACCCTCAAAAGCAAATTCTTTACGGTTTTCTACTAAAATTAGGCTTTGCAAAGCTGCACGGGTAGCAGTTGTTTTTGCCACAGATGCATCAGCACGCTTTGCAATTACATCCAAATTTGCTGCAGCTAATGCATCTTTTCCTGTTTGTTTGGCCCTCGCCTCAGCACGAATTAAATAAACTTCTGATAAACGAATCACTTTAACACCTTCCTCAAAAATTTTAGTGTTATTATATTTCGTTATCACATTTGCCGAATTTTAAGCACTTGTTCTGCTTGCTCTATTCATGAAGCCATTTCGTACGTCAGCATTGGTATATAAAATATACAAATCATCTGTTGCCAAACCATTTCCATAACTAGATGCTTGGAATAAAAATGCAGCTAAACGGTCAGTGCCTAAGTTACCGGTACACTTATATTTTGGAGGTTTTAAAATTCTTTCCGAATAAAAATGAATAGAATGGCTACAAAAATTTGATAAATTGATTTTATCTTCGTTTGGATATCAATAAAACATTTATGTTGATATAAAATCAGATCGAAAAAATTTTACTTAAAAGTTTTATGAAACGTAAAAGGGCAATAGTTATAGATGATGATAAACTGGTTTTGTTTATTCATAAAATAATGATTGAAGATTGCCGACCGGTTTGGGATACAGATTATTTTCCCGATGGGCAATCTGCCTTAAATTATATAAATGCCCAGGCATCAGCAGAAATTAATTTCCTGATTTTTCTTGATATAAGCATGCCCGGTTTAAGCGGTTGGGAAATACTTGATGAATTAGAAAAAAATCCTTTCTATGATCAAATATTTGTTGTGCTGGTTACGGCATTTAACAGTGTTGAAGATAAAACTAAATCTGCAAAATATAAGCAGGTTAAAGCGCACCTGGCCAAACCATTTAAAACAAATGATTTTAACTCATTGAAAGCCATTGATGAATTAGCTCAGTTTTTTGAAAATGATATTATAAATAAAGATGTTGATTTAAAAACTTAATATAAAAAGCATTTGTAAATCAATACCCAAAGCAATATATTTGAAATAAGAATTTTGCAAACAGCTGGCTTTATGTCTGCTGCTCCATTAAATGCTAGCCGATTGTCTTGAATAAAACTTCATTTTTAATTAAAGGTCGATTTTATTTCGCTTAAGCCCTTGGTTGTGTTTATTGAATACATGCTGAAGATGATTGCTCCCTTTTTTAACCCAGGTTATAAAACGACAATCTCTTCGCGAACTTTAAGCCCATTGTGTCAATGGGCTTTTTTTATTTAAACATTTATTGCTCAATTGATTATTGTTAAATATGAGCTTATTTAATAGTTGATGAGATAGTAAATTTATCTTTCATTCCGAAAATCCCCATTAGGCCGCCAGAATGTATGGTAAGTATTTTGTCGTTGTGTGTGAAGTAATTATTTTTCTGCAAATCAATAACTGCATAAAACATTTTAGCGGTATAAACCGGGTCAATTAATAAACCGGTGCTCGAGGTAAATTTCTTTATGAAGCTGATAAGTTCTGGGGTTGTTTTTGCGTAACCACCGAAATGATAATCTGTATGCAATACTAAATTTTCGGTGTTCGAAACATATTTAGAAATCTCGTTCTTTATAAAATCTCCACCCTTTAAAACAGGTATGATGTTTAGTTTAGTTTTAAGTTTATGATTTAAAATGCCTTTTAATAGACCTGCTGCGGTAGTTCCGGTTCCGGCGGCGCAAAAAATGTGTGTATAGGGTTCTAATAATTCGTCGATAATTTCTGCACAACCTAAAGTGGCCTGCAAAGACGCACCTCCTTCATCAATAAAATAGGCGTTTTTATCATCGCCGAAATGTTTTTTAAATAAAGATTTTTTGTCTTTGTAAGCTTCTCTATCGATAAAAATTAAATTCATTCCGAATAGGGTACAAAGTAGTAGCATTTCATTTTCAACACGCTCTCCACGAACAAATGCTGTAGAAGTTAGGCTGGCTTTTGCTGCTACAGCAGCGGTTGCTAAAAGATGATTGGAATAAGCACCACCAAAGGTTACTAAATGATTTTTAGCTTCTTTTTCAGCGCTTTGAAGTATGTACTTTAACTTGCGCCATTTATTACCAGAAATAAAAGGATCGATTAAATCATCTCGTTTAACATAAAGGTTGTTAAACGGAGCAAGCTTTATTTGCTCTACTGGACTGTATATTTTTTCAAACACGTGTAAAAATAAAAAACACCTGCTAATGGCAAGTGTTTCTTTTGTTCTTTTAGCCGGGTGATTACTTAAAATATATCTTTCTTACTAGATAAGGAAAGAAATTTAGAACAATCTTTACATTTTGGGTAAAATTTTTCATAGGATTTTTGTTTTACTAATAGTTGAGAGCAAATAATAAGCCAAACATTAATTCTTGGCAAATTGTTTTTGATTTGTTAATATAAACTTAATGCGCATTTATTTAATTCTGCATCAGCATCTTAAAAATGCGCTACCTCTCAAATAAAATTGAATAATGAGTATTTTTTTAGAGTAAGGTGTTGGGGTAATATTTGCACACCTAAATGAAAATGGAGCGTTTGTTTCATGGAGCTGTTATGTAATTTATATGCGAAGATACGATTCATTTAGGTTAAAATGCTAATAATCAAAATATTTAACATAAACGTAATGCGAATAGAAGCATAAATAAGCTAAACATACCCCGCTAACATATTTCTTTGTTTTTTCTGTGATCCTTAATTCAAATTTTATCCACTTAAAAACATATTTTTGCCTAATGGAAAATATTGCCGAATTGCAAGAATCAGAAGAACAAGAATTATATGAACACTTAAAAATTATTGTCGACAAAGGGCAGTCGCTGCTGCGAATAGATAAATTTTTAATGGTTCGTGTAGAAAATGCTTCTCGCAATCGCATTCAAAATGCAATTGATGCCGGTAATGTTTTAGTGAATAAAAAGCAGATTAAACCAAGCTACAAGGTTAAACCTTTGGATGAAATTTCTGTTGTTTTGCCTCATCCGCCACGCGATACTGAAGTTTATCCGGAGGATATTCCACTTGATATTATTTACGAAGACAGCGATTTGCTTGTGGTAAATAAAGTTGCTGGAATGGTTGTTCACCCTGGCTTTAATAATTATACAGGGACGCTTGTTAATGCTTTGGCATTTCATTTTGAGCAACTTCCACAATTACCGGGCAACGATGGCCGCCCGGGTTTGGTGCATAGAATAGATAAAGATACTAGCGGCTTGTTGTTAATTAGTAAAAATGAAAAATCGATAACTCATTTGGCACGCCAGTTTTTTGATCACAGCATCACCAGAAAATATATTGCTTTGGTTTGGGGCGATATTGAGCATGATGGCACGGTTAATGGTTACATTGGGAGAAGTGTAAAAGACAGGCGGGTTATGGATATTTACGATGATGAAGAGAAAGGTAAATGGTCTGTAACACACTATAAGGTTTTAAAACGTTTAGGCTATGTTACATTAATCAGTTGCGAATTAGAAACCGGGCGTACGCATCAAATAAGGGCACACATGCAGCACATTGGTCATCCGTTATTTAACGATGCCATGTATGGAGGCGATAAAATTTTGAAAGGAACAACCTTTAATAAATACAAACAATTTGTAGATAACTGTTTCGATTTATTGCCCCGCCAGGCGCTACATGCGCAAAGTTTAGGTTTTATTCATCCTACAACAAAAGAATATATGTTTTTTGAATCGCCATTGCCTGCCGATTTTAAAGCAGCATTAAACAAATGGGAAAATTATATCGCGGCATCTTAAAATATGGCTCAGCAATACATACTATTTAATGATGAATTTCAGCCAGCAGAATTACCTGTTCTAACCGCATCTAACCGAGGTTTTAAATTCGGCGATGGCTTATTTGAAAGCATGCGGATGATAAACAATAAACTTCAGTTTGCAGAGTTGCATGCCGATAGGCTTGTAGCAGGTATGAAAGCACTTAAAATGGATGGATATGCCTTGATGGATGATTATTTCATCAAACAGAAAACTGCTGAGCTTTGCAAGCGTAATAAATGGAATGGTAATGTTAGGTTTAGGTTATCGGTTTACAGAACTGGTGCTGGTGTTTACACGCCCGAAATAAATAAGGCTGGTTACATTTTAGAAGGTATTCCTTTAAAAACAAACCTGTACGAATTAAATGCGAAAGGTTTAATTATCGATGTGTTTGATGAAATGACCAAGCCAATTAATCGTTTATCGAATTTCAAAACCTCAAATGCATTGCTTTATGTTATGGCAGGTATCTTCAAAAGCCAAAACCGACTGGATGAAGCAATGATTTTAAACCAGAATGGCTTTTTATGCGAAAGTATTAGCGCAAACGTATTTGTAGTTTACAACAAGCAAATTTACACGCCAGCTTTAACCGAAGGTTGTGTGGGCGGTGTAATGAGAAGCGCTATCATGGAAATTGCGAAAATGAATGATATGGAGCTAATTGAAGCGCAAATCAGTCCGGAAATTTTGAATGAAGCAGAAGAGGTTTTCATTACTAATGCAACTCAAGGCATACAATGGGTTATGGGTTATGGCCGTAAACGCTATTTTAACGAGGTTTCTAAGTTCCTGATAGAGAAGCTTAATTCTATTTAAAAGATTACTATCATTAGCTTCGTCGTTATTCTATCTAAATATTTGAAATGACGCGATTGGGCGGAATAAGTCTGTATCAAAAAGCACTTTAATCACTATGGCAGCCGTTAACGATAAAAAATTTTAAAGCTAAGCCTTTAATAAGGAAGTTTCTGATTATTTCTTGGTAAAAACACCTCTCGTAAACCCTTCACCAATTAAAGTATTTTCATCTCTAATCAATAACATAATAGTATTCTGCTGGTCATATAACTTTATCATATCACCTTCAATAATGTATTTTGAACTAAAAGAGGAGCCTGTAAAAACATCGGTAACGGTCACCAAATCTTTGCTTTCAAAATCGAATGATTGGTATTGAACATCCTCTGTAGTTGCAAACTGGCCAGAAATGGTTTTTTCTTTTAAAAACGTAATGTAGCAGAAGTAGCCCATAACCAAAACAACTAATGTTACAATCGAAATAAATACACCATTTCCTTTTGCATATTTAAAGATAAAAAACAGTATGGCAATCAGTATAACTGCGCTAACAACCATTAAGATTATGTTTGAGTAATCTTTAGTAATCTTCGGAACAGAGGCGGCTACAACCGGAGCTTCTGCCTTTTTAACTGGCGATACTCTAACTAAAAACTCTTTACTTACATAACCTTCGCCGTTTGTTACTTTTATTTTAAAGTAACTATTGTTTGTAGAATCTATTACAGCAACGTTCTCGTTTTCTGGTAAATAACCTATAACCTTACTTTTAGGGTCAGCTTTATCTCTAACACGAAGATTATCTGTTGTTACCCGATAAATATCTTCTGTTGTTGTAGTCGTTTGGCTATTTGCTTGAGTAATATCTAGCTTTGCATTATTTTGTGGAGCCGTAGTTTGTGAAGCAATCTTCTCCAAAAAATCTTTACTCACGTAACCTTCGCCACTTTTAATTTTTACTTTATAAAATTTAGCATTTGTTGCATCCAACACAGGTACAGTTTCGCCTTGTTTTACATAACCAATAACTTTACTCGATGATTCTGCTGTTGCTCTAACATTCAATCTATCCGCTTTTACGCGGTACATTTCTTGTGCCTGAAGTTGTATATTTAATAGAGTGAGGGCAAAAAAAGTAAATAAAAATTTAGTCATTATGTTATTTGTTTGATTTGGCAAAGCCTGAAAATGCTTGCACAGTTTAAAATGCTTTATGCACATTTAATGTGCCAAAGGTAACAAACCTCAGGTTAAAACTCAGAAATTATAATATTTAGCAAAATATCTCACCATCACGAGTTGCTCCCTGTATAACAATTTTAGTTATCGTGATCGCTTTCAAAACTGCTAACAAACTTTTTCTTATTCATTTGATAACTTAGTTTTTTTAAAGGATGTGAACAGAGATTAGGTGATTATTTTTGATTGAGTATTTTCTTCAAAATTTTATCAAGCTTTTCTTTATTGTTTGAATAAGATTGTAAATCGAAAAGTTTTACAGTTTTAAACTCGATTGGATGGCTTTCGCTTTGCAAAGAAATGTAACCAGAAGTAAGTGGTGTACCATCAGTTTTTACTTTAGGGTCGAAGTTTGAAACACTGCCACCACCAATTTGAGGTTTTGTATATTCCAGAACTACTTCGTTATCAATGATGTGTTTAATTACAGAATCGCCAAGAACTAAAAATTGTGCGGTAACCCATTGGTCCCCATGATAAGTTTTTGATTTAGAATCAAGGCAGTGTTGTGTAAATAATTTGCCTTGAAAATTGATTTGTGTTCCAGGGGTGCAAACATTACTGGTATGTCTTTCATGCTCGCCATCGCCACCAAGAATTTGCCCTTCAATTGATATAGGGAAATCCTGATCTTTTAATATGGTTTCTGGCGCCTGACAATGAAGCATTGCTCCACTATTTCTTAAAGCCCAACCTTCACCGCCTTTGGCTTGTTCGCCAACAAAACGGTAAGTAACGCTTAGCAAATAATATGAAAAAGGCTTTTTATAATAAATATGTCCATATTGCTGGTTGAAATCGGTATAGCCATCATATTTCACTTTCATTAAACCATCCTCAACGCGGAAAGTATTTCCATAATTATCATTCAAATCATGCTTGGCTATCTTCACAGTCCAGTCTTTTAGATCTTTCCCATTAAAAAGATTAATCCAGCCTTTTTGAGCTTGAGATTTAAAGTTTGAAAAGCAAATAAATAAGGCAATTAAAGAAAGAAATTTTAATTTCATGATTAGCATTTTAGGGTTTCGCTAAAAATATGAAATTAAATTAATTCAGTAGGCTAAGAAAATGAATTATGTAATTTAATTTAAATGAAGCTCAACTTTTTCTAAGGCGAAAGCCAATTGTTCATCTTGAGTTAAATTGGTATTATCTAAAATAATAGCATCATCAGCCCTAACCAACGGACTTTCTTTGCGGGTTGTATCAGCATAGTCTCTGTGGGCCAGATTTTCAAAAACCTCTTCTAAAGTAGTGGAATTATTGCCCTTACTTTCTAGTTCTTTATACCTTCTTTCTGCCCTGATTTTTGGATCGGCAGTCATAAAAAACTTTACCGGTGCGTTCGGAAAAACCGTGGTTCCGATATCACGGCCATCCATTACAATGTTTTTCGATTTGCCCATTCTTTGTTGCTGCTTTACCATTTCATGGCGTACAACTTTATGAGCAGAAACTTCACTAACATTTTCAGAAACAGGCATTAAACGGATTTCATCAGAAACTTCCTCGCCATTTAAAGTAATGTGAGATTGGTAATCTCTGGAATGAAAATTCAATTCGATATGTTGTAACGCATCTGTAACTTTTTCATCATTGCTTATATCAATATTGTTTCGTAAAAAATATAAGGTAACCGCCCGGTACATTGCTCCGCTATCTACATAAATAAAGCCTAATTTTTTGGCAAGTGCTTTTGCGAGCGTACTTTTTCCGCAAGATGAATAGCCATCAATAGCTACAACAATATTCTTTTTCATTGTGCTGCAAATGTAAATAAAATAGGTGCACAATAATGAATAATTAGCTTGGAAAACAAAAATGCGAACTTAAAAGTTCGCATTTTTTTATTTTTTTATTTTAGCAATCCAAACAGAATTGTATGGATGTAACCAGCCTTCATGCTCTAAATACCAAAATAATCCTTCATCAATTCTAAATGCAAATAGGCCATTTAAAACGTGGTTTGCATTGTGTGTCGTGTAGTTTTTGCGATAATTAAAATAGGTAACCAATGTGGCTTTTTTGTGGTCTCCTTCATCTGTAATCTCTAAAGTGCATGGGTCAAATGCGGCTGCAAATCTAAAATTACCATTAAAACGTTCACCCCATTTATTCCAGGCCACACTATTTTTTCCTTTTAGATGCATCATTTTTTGAATATCTGGCGCTTGCAAAAAATCATCATCATAAAAAATTCTGGTTTTACTTTCTTTTGGAAACAGCAAGTAAAAATTTTGGATGCTGGCTTCTGGAAATGGAATTATGTCTCCGGTAATTACAATTAATAAAGTACCGTAAATGGCGCATTTTTCTTTAAATTGTAAATGATAGCCGCGGTTAATTTGATCTTGAAAAGCAGCTGCATGGTTATTATACTGGCGTAAGTTATAAGGCGTTGAAATTACAAATAAAGCAATGCCAGATAATAATGTTATGGTTATAAATTTTCTATTTTTTTTGCGGAAATATGAAAAAATTGCAAAAATTAAGGTTGCCAGAAACAAATAAAATACGTGAAGGGAGTAGCAAAATGTCCATAAAAGAAGGAAAATAAATACGGTGCAAATAATTACGAATAGGATGGTTCGCAAGAAATAGCCTAGTTTTTCAACAAAGGTTTGTTGGTTCATGATGTGATACTCGAATTTTTAGGAATGAAGCCTTGAAGTTATAATTTATCTGCCAAAAAACAAAATTGTATGTTTTGTATGGCAACAATAAAAATGTAGGTTTGCCTTCTATAAAACCTTTTTATTTTTAAAATATTTAAAAATTTATGATTCCAGATAAAGCCCAAATCCTAAAAAGTGTATCTTTTAAAACATCAAGAAGCGGCGGGAAAGGTGGGCAAAATGTAAATAAAGTTTCGAGCAAAGTAGAATTGATATTTAATATTAGCTCTGCAGATTTTTTATCTGATGAAGAAAAACTATTGTTGTCAGATAAACTCTCAAATCGTATTGATGCAGAAGGTTTGCTTCATATTGTATCGCAAGAGGATAGGAGTCAATTGATGAATAAGGAAAAAACAATTTTCAAATTAATTGATTTGATAAGGAAATCGCTTTTGGTTGAGAAGAAGCGAAAGCGAACGAAAATTCCAAAAGGTGTTATTGAGAAGAGGCTAAAGAATAAAGCTGCAAATTCATCTAAAAAGGAAATACGTAAAAAACCGGAAATTGATTAATTACTTTCCAAATCTATAATACAAGCTCAAACCTCCATAATTTTGAGCTTTCGCAGCGCTTTTAACTTCTTTGGTTTTAAAAATCACATTAAAATCAATCGTAAATCTTTGTGAGCTGTAATTAACACCAAATTGCTGTTCAAAAACTACAGGTTTAATACCAAATGTTACCGGACTATTATTCTTAAACAAGCTGCCTTGTATTGTAGCATCATAAGCTACCACATTTAATTGCGGTTTTAAATAGAAGAAAAATTCCGAATTATTTAATCTCTTGGTTTTAGCTTCTCCAATTACTGCATTATGGTTGGCAGAATTAAATAACTGATTCAGTCTACCAGCTCTAAAAACTGCTGAAGCACCCAGGCCGCTGAATGTTGTTCCTAAATTTGCATATCCGTTTCCACTTAAATCTACCACATTATCGTTGGAGCGGATAAGCAATTTGCTGTAGCTCGCAGATAGGTTGAGCGCTAATTCATTTCTGATTTGGTAATCCCATCCGGCAGGTGTATAAAAGCCAACCGTTTTATGAAGGAATTCTTGAGCGCCTTGAGCAAGCGAATTTTTCCCTACTGTTCCTATTTCAACAGAAGTTTTAATTAAACTTTCTTTCTTATAAAAAACTGAATATGAAGCGCCGGCATACAAGTATCCTGCGAAAGGTCTATCTTGATCTTCTTTGTTAGCAACCATTCCCCAATAAGGTGTATATATCTTTTGCCCAACCGAAATTTCATAGGTTTTCTTTTCTATTTTTTCAGTTAAATTAGCTGGGTTTAATGCTCGCCTGTAGTAAATAAATAGGCCATTGGTATAATATCTATCATTTAAAGTTGCGAGGTAAGCATCGTTTTCAGTTTTAAAGCCAAACTCATTTTTAAAGCTTTGCGCACTTGCCGAGCAATAAAGTAATACTGCAATTGTAGATAGTAAAAATGATTTCATAAAAAAAGTCCCGATAATTATCGGGACTATAAAAGTATTTAATGTAATTGAATAAATTATCTACGCAATTCAATAATTGTAAATTATTGAGTATTAATTAACAATTGCAGTTGTTTTTATGCTTAAATCAAGCGGTTTTTTAACTTTATTTTTTAATAAAGCAAGTTCAATTACCTCACTCATTTCAGTTACATAATGAAACTTAAGGTCTTTGATGTAACTTTCTTTAATCTCTAAAATATCCTTTCTGTTGCTTTTGCATAGAATAATTTCTTTAATGTTTGCTCTTTTAGCTGCAAGAATTTTTTCTTTAATTCCTCCCACAGGCAAAACTTTACCACGTAAAGTAATCTCACCAGTCATTGCTAAATGTTGTTTTACTTTGCGCTGGGTAAAGGCCGATGTTAATGCTGTTAGCATGGTTACACCTGCCGATGGGCCATCTTTTGGCGTTGCACCAGCCGGAACGTGTACGTGAACATCCCAATTATCGAATAAAGTGTAATCTATACCAAACTCACTTGCATGTGCTCTTAAATACGCTAAGGCGATAACAGCAGATTCTTTCATTACATCACCTAAATTACCCGTTAAAGTAAGTTTCCCTTTACCAGGACTTAAGCTCGATTCGATGAATAAAATATCTCCACCAACGCTTGTCCAGGCTAAACCTGTAACAACACCTGCAACCTCATTGCCTTCGTATAAATCCTTATCATAGATTGGCGCACCTAAAATCCGCTCTACATCGTCATTGGTTAAGGTAACGTTGTATTCTTCTTCCATAGCCAGCTTAGTTGCCACACCGCGTACCAACGAACCAATTTTTTTCTCTAAACCACGCACACCGCTTTCTCTTGTGTAATCTTCAATTACTTTCTCAATCAAACTTGGTTTAAGTACAATATCTTTAAGTTTTAAACCATGATTTTCTTTTTGTTTTGGTAATAAAAATTTCTTTGCGATTTCTATTTTCTCTTCAATTGTGTAGCCATTTACTTCGATAATTTCCATACGATCGAGCAAAGCCGGTTGAATTGTGCTTAATGAGTTTGCGGTTGCAATGAATAAAACGTTAGATAAATCGTAATCTACTTCTACGTAATGATCATAGAAAGCGTTGTTTTGTTCAGGATCTAAAACTTCAAGCAAAGCTGATGAAGGATCGCCTCTGTGATCAGTTCCAACTTTATCAATTTCATCTAAAACAAAAACAGGATTATCGGCGCCAGCTTTTTTAATTGATGAAATAATTCTACCTGGCATTGCACCAATATAAGTTTTTCTATGTCCGCGAACTTCGGCTTCATCTCTGATACCACCAAGTGCCATACGAACATAATTACGCCCTAAGGCTTTGGCAATTGATTTTCCTAAAGATGTTTTACCAACTCCCGGAGGGCCAACCAAACAAAGGATTGGCGCTTTCATATCTCTTTTCAGTTTTAAAACTGCCAGATATTCTATTATGCGTTGTTTAACTTTTTCAAGGCCAAAGTGGTCTTTATCTAAAATCCGCTGGGCTCGCTTTAAATCAAAGTTATCTTTAGTTAATTCGCTCCAAGGTAAATCAAGCAATAATTCCAAATAATTTAACTGTACCGAATAATCTGGCGCAGCAGGATTCATTCTGCCAAGTTTATCAAGCTCTTTATCAAAATGGGTATCCACTTGTTTAGACCATTTTTTCTTTTTAGCTCTTTCTTGTAAAGCATCAAATTCGATATCTGCAGAACTTCCACCTAATTCTTCCTGAATGGTTTTTAACTGCTGATTTAAAAAATAATCTCTTTGTTGCTTATCTAAATCCGTACGAACTTTTGACTGAATTTGATTTCTCAATTCAAGCATTTGCAACTCCACCATCAAAAGCTCCATCACTTTTTGCGCTCTATTTAGCAAATTATCCATTTCAAGGATTTTCTGCTTATCAGCCATTTCGGCATTCATGTTTGATGATATAAAGTTTATCAAAAATGAAGTGCTTTCTATATTTTTAAGTGCAATGCTGGCTTCAGTAGGAATATTTGGCGAAAGCTGAATAATTTGAGCCGACATTTCTCTTATTGATGCAATTAATGCCTTAAACTCTTTATCAGCTTTGTGTTTTTGTTCTTCAAACTTTTTAATTGTTGCCGTTATATACGGCTCATTCTGAACCTCAGCAATTAAACTGAAACGTTGTTTGCCCTGAATGATAACCGTAGTATTTCCATCAGGCATTTGAAGTAATTTAATGATGTGCGCTACTGTACCAACTGTATTAAGTTGCTCAAACGTTGGATCTTCAATTGAAACATCTTTTTGAGAAACAACACCAATTATTTTATTGCCTTTGTAAGCTTCTTTAATCAATTTTATTGATTTATCTCTTCCAACCGTGATAGGAATAACAACACCAGGAAATAAAACAGTATTACGTAATGGTAATATCGCTAAAACTTCAGGCGTTTCCTCGTTATTCATATCTTCCTCATCCTGCTGAGACATCAGCGGGAAAAATTCGGTATCCTCATTAATAATCGGCATTGCTGTATTAAAATCAAATATATCGTGTTTACTCATTGTTGTTCTTTATAACGACAAACTGGCAGTTAAGTCGTTGGTGATTTGCGTGTGTTTAATCTATATACATTAAATTCAACTCCTGTGCCAAAGTTCATTTAATTTAATGTTAGGCCTAAATTGGTATTAGGTTATGATAAAAAGGCAGAGAATTATAAATTATTCGCCAAATATCATATAAAGTAAATTCTTACGTTAATGCTATTGTTTAAGTGTTTTAGTCAATGTAAAAAAATTAAAGCACTAAATTTTCTAAGAATTGATTTATATTGCGTGAATATTTCTCTAATGTTTCTGTTGAAATTTTAGATTTGTAAACTTATTATTAGTACATGAACTTTATTAAACATACCATTTTAGGGTTAATTATTATCTCATCAACAAGTAGTTACGCACAGAGTAGCATTGATAAAAAAATAATGGATGCAATGCTAAAAGGTGACTATAAAACAGCAGTTACACAATTAGAAAAAGCAGGCGCTAAAGACCCAAATAATGTTAATGTACAAAAGATGCTGGGTTATTCATATTACCAAAGCGGTGATTATGAAAATTCGATAACAACTTACAGCAATTTAATTGTTTTAAAACCAACCGAAGTTTCGGCATACTACTATAGAGGTAAAGCACGCTTAAATGTTGCAAACGACCCTAAGCAATCTTTAAATTCATTGAGAGAAAATTTTTACTTGGCCGCAATTAAAGATTTTACTAAAGCAAGCGAGTTGAGTGGGGAAGAGGATACCCAAATGCTTCAAAACAGGGGTTTAGCTTATAAAGATTATGCAATCTTCAAATCTTTTAAAGCAAAGAAAAACTTAGAAAAACAAGCTTGCGTTGCTTTGTTTAATAATTCGATAGCTGATTTTCAAAAGGTTTTAACCTTGCAGCCATTAAGAAAAGATATAATTGATTGGATTACTTATGATAAAGCACAAATTGCAAGCTTAAAGTAATGTTTGAAAATCATAAAAAAGGGCGAAATGTTTAATACATTCCGCCCTTTTTTGGTCTAAAATATTTCTTTTACCTGATATTTTTTGGCCTTAAGAAGTTTAATTTTTTGATGCTTCTTAATAACAAATAAACTGTCCGGATAATAAATAAGGCTATCTCCAGAAGTGTAGAGGATATTTTTGTTTGAAATAATGATTTCAACTTTCTTAACCTCATCTCCAAAATATTTTACAGCTACCTTCTTAATTGGTATTCTTTTGTTTGAGGATGTGTAGGTTACCTCCTCATCATTTTTCTGAACTTTAAAACTTCCTCTCCACGATGCTTTATTTATATCTGCATTCGCAAAAATGGAAAATTCTTTTTCCCAGTCTTTAATGGTTAGCTTTTTAGTTTCAGCAGAACCATTAATATTTACTTCTTTTAAAATATTCGGGTTTAATTGCTGTAGTCTTAAACTTTCTTTTTTAAAATATCCTTTAATATCAAAATATAACAAATCTGTATTTGCCTTTATTTGCTTTTCCTGATTGCAAGAAAGCAAACCCAATGCAAATACGAAAAATATTAATTTCTTGTTCATTATATTAAAACGTTGCCTGTCATTTCATCAGGAATGTTTAGGCCTAATATTTTTAAAACAGTTGGCGCAATATCTCCTAATTTGCCATCTGCAATTTGATGATAATCGCTATCAATCAAAATGCATGGAACTAGGTTGGTTGTATGGGCCGTATTCGGAGAACCGTCCTTATTAACCATAAATTCAGAATTTCCATGGTCTGCAAGCAAGATAAATGAATATCCATTTTCCAAACCTTTATTCACAACAGTTTCGGCGCATTTATCAGCAGTTTCCACAGCTTTTATCACGGCTTCGAAAACACCAGTATGCCCAACCATATCCGGATTGGCAAAGTTTAAGCAAATAAAATCTGCCCAACCTGTTTCCATTTCTTTTGTTATGGCATCTGTAATTCCAGCAGCACTCATTTCTGGCTGTAAATCGTAAGTTGCAACTTTTGGCGAAGGCACCAAAATACGTTTCTCATTTGCAAATTCTGTTTCTCTTCCTCCAGAAAAGAAGAAAGTTACATGAGGGTATTTCTCTGTTTCGGCAATTCTGATTTGGTTTTTGCCTTGTTCTGCTAAAACCTGTCCGATAGTATGAGTTAAATCATCCTTTGTAAAAACAACATTTACACGCTCAAAACTTTCATCATAAGTTGTCATTGTAACATAATACAACGGTAATTTATGCATTTGCTGTTCTGGAAAATCTTTTTGCGTTAATGCTGATGTAATTTCTCTACCTCTATCTGTTCTAAAATTGAAGCAAATTACAACATCATCATTTTTAATGGTTGCAATAGGCGCTCCATTAGCTTGTGTTAAAACCACTGGCTTTATAAATTCGTCTGTTACACCTTCGCTG
The DNA here is from genome assembly GCF_920984665.1 of Pedobacter sp. Leaf170. Classification (GTDB taxonomy): domain Bacteria; phylum Bacteroidota; class Bacteroidia; order Sphingobacteriales; family Sphingobacteriaceae; genus Pedobacter. The sequence continues at coordinate 275,163 of NZ_CAKLBP010000006.1, read as the reverse complement.
TAAGATTTTCTTATACTTGCTAATGCATCCTGAGATTTTTCACCAACACCATTAACCATTACATCGTATGCTTCTTTAACGCGTTCCCAACGATTATCTCTATCCATTGCATAATAACGCCCTATTAAAGTAGCCAGTTTTGTTGATGAATTTTGGATATGATTTTCTAAATCTGTAATGAAACCTAAACCAGAGTTTGGGTCGGTGTCTCTGCCATCTAAAAAGGCATGCACATAACTATCTTGTACGTTTGCTTCATTAGCGGCATCGCATAATGCCTTTAGGTGCTCAATGTGTGCATGTACACCTCCGTTAGAAACCAAACCAATAAAATGTACTGCTTTGTTATTGGCTTTTGCGTATTCAAAAGCATTAACTAAAATTGGATTGCTATGTAATTCTCTGTCGGCAATTGCTTTATTTATTCTTCCAAGTTCCTGATAAACTACTCTTCCGGCGCCCAAATTCATGTGTCCAACTTCCGAGTTCCCCATTTGTCCCGCAGGTAAACCAACTGCTTCTCCAGATGCTTCTAATTTAGAGTTTGGATATTTTTGAATCAATGAATCGAAAAATGGAGTATTAGCAGCGTAGGCAGCATCAGAATTGTCGTGTTTTCCGTAGCCCCATCCATCAAGAATAAGGAGAGCAAGTTTTTTATTTTTCATTCGTTTTAAGTTTTTTAAGCATAGATTTCGTTATGATTATGAAGAAAGGCTATGCGGTAGCGGCAATAATGTAAAGCTTATTTTAAAACATTTTAACATAACTGGCGTTTTATAAAATCTTTACAAAGCAAATATAGCTTTATTGAAGCTTATACAAATTAAGAAATCCTTTTTTTGATATGCTAATGGCATAATTTTAGCTACAGGGTCGGTATATAGTACAAAAATGATCCGAAGCTTATTTTTATTCTTAGTTGCCTTATCGCCAATATATAGTTCAATTGGGCTTCAAGCTGATATTATAGATGATTTGTCCTCATATTTCAGATCAGGAAACTCCAAAGAAATTTCGAAAAATTTTGCGCCGACTATAGAGTTGATTATTATTGATGAAGAAGATGTATACTCTAAAGCACAGGGTGAACAAATTCTTAAAGATTTTTTCAGCAAACACCAGCCAACAAAAACGAGTATTTTCCACCGGATAAATAACAGCCAGAATTATAGGTTTGGTGTAATATCGCTTAACACATCAAAAGAAACCTTTAGAGTTTCTATAACGATGAAAAAATTTAATAATGCTTTTCTCATCACCGAATTGAGAATAGAACCGGCCAAAGATTAAGTCAATCATTCTTAAGGTTAAATTGTCTAATCACAAATTATTGTTATTTTTGAGGTGTAAAAACCATTATTTTGGATAAAGAACTTCTATCACAATTCATTAAAAATGCCCTTGCAGAAGATGTTGGCGATGGCGACCATACAGCACTATCTACAATCCCGGCGAGTACACAAGGTAAAGCTAAATTAATTATTAAGGAAGACGGTATTTTAGCCGGAATTGAACTTGCGCTATTAATTTTTGAAGAAGTTGATGCAACTTTAAAAGTTGAGGTTTTGCTGAACGATGGTGTCGTTGTTAAAGTTGGTGACATTGCTTTAACGGTTTCTGGCAGCACACATTCAATTCTTATTGCAGAGAGATTGGTATTAAATTGCATGCAAAGAATGAGTGGTATAGCAACTAAAACCAACAGAATAGTTTCTAAATTAAGCAACACAAAAACAAAGCTTTTAGATACCAGAAAAACAACACCTGGTTTGCGCTATCTTGAAAAATGGGCAGTAAGAATAGGCGGTGGCGTTAACCACAGAATAGGCTTATATGATATGATTTTGATAAAAGATAATCATGTAGATTATGCCGGTGGTATTAGCAATGCAATTAATTCTGCAAGAAAATATCTTAAAGAAAAAAATAAATCTCTTCAAATTGAAATTGAAGTGAGGAATATTGAGGAATTAAATCAAGTACTTGATGCTGGCGGGGCAGATAGGATCATGCTTGATAATTTCAATTTTGAAAATCTTTCTAAAGCTGTAAAATTAGTTGATGGCAGGTTCATAACCGAAGCATCTGGAGGCATTACGGAAGAGAATGTTGAAGAATATGCGGCATGTGGCGTAGATTTTATCTCTATGGGCGCTTTAACACATTCAGTTAAAAGCTTAGATATGAGCTTGAAAGCATATTAATCTATAATTCGATATATAATGAAAAGCTTATTTTTTGTATCATTGTAGGCTATGGTCACGGTATATTCTCTCACTGCACTGCTTTTTGCATACCTTTTTGGGTCTATTCCAACGGCTGTATGGTTAGGTCAGGCTTTTTATGGGGTTGATGTTAGAGAATATGGCAGCGGAAACGCTGGCGCAACCAATACTTTCCGCGTTCTAGGTAAAAAGGCAGGTATCGCCGTAATGATTATTGATATTGCTAAAGGCTACACTGCAACTAATCTCGCTTATCTTATTGGTATGTCTGTTACCGGTCCGCAAAATTCTGTAGTTTTTGTTAATTACCAACTTGCCTTAGGTGTAACTGCAGTAATGGGGCATTTGTTTCCAATTTTTGCAGGTTTTAGAGGCGGTAAGGGAGTCGCAACACTTTTTGGAATGATTTTGGCAGTTAACTTCCACGCATCTATGCTTTGTGTTCTGGTTTTCGTGGTTGTGCTATTATTAACAAAATATGTTTCGCTAAGTTCTATTTGTGCTGGCTTTACATTTCCGTTAAGTGTTGTATTTCTGTTTCAGGTTTCTATAAAATCTGAAGTGCTTTACGGCATGGCAGTATGTATTTTGATACTGGTAACCCACCAAAAAAATCTCGAAAGATTGCTGAAAGGCAAAGAATCTAAAGTGTATTTGTTTAAGAAAAAGACAAATTAATTAACAAAAACACATTCACTAAAAACTTATTGGTAAACTTTATGTTTCACATAGGGTAATTTACCAAACCTTTAAAAACGCATTATGAAAAAGTTATTTTTAACAGCTGGTGTAGCTGCTGCTTTATTGTTTAATTCTTGCTCGACAGTTCCTTTAACTGGGCGAAGCAGATTCGATTTAGTGAGTAATGATCAGGTTTTACCTATGGCTTTTCAAGCTTATAGTACATTCTTAAATGAAAATAAAAGTACAGTTTTACCAGCATCTAATGCACAAGCTTTAAGGGTTAAAACTGTTGGAGCAAAACTTATCAGTGCAGTAAAATCATATATGAACAGTAATAACTATGGTAATTTAATTGCAGATTACCAATGGGAAGTTAACGTTGTTCAGAATAATGAGAAAAATGCATGGTGTATGCCAGGTGGAAAAATTGTGGTTTACACAGGTATTTTACCAGTAACACAGGATGATGCAGGTTTGGCTACTGTAATGGGACACGAAATTGCACACGCAATTGCTGGTCATTCGGCAGAACGTATGTCTAACGAAATGGTTGCGCAAGGTTTAGGTTCAATAGCTGGTGCAGCATTGTCTAAAAATCCACAAGTACAATCAGTATTTAATGCAGGTTATGGTATCGGCGGACAAGTAGCGATGCTGAAATTTAGTAGAAACCAAGAATTAGAAGCGGATAGATTAGGCTTAATTTTTATGGCGATGGCAGGTTATAATCCTCAAAATGCACCCGCATTCTGGAATAGAATGTCGGCGGCTTCTGCAGGAGCTCAAAAACCAGCTGAATTTTTAAGTACTCACCCAAGCGATGCAACACGCATTGCTCAAATTCAAAAATATTTGCCAGAAGCACAACAGTATTATAAGAAATAGTGGAAAGTTGAAAGTAAAAAGTTTAAGGTTGAAAGTATAATGCTTTCAACCTTTTTTTGTTGTAGGAAACTTTAAGCCAATCGTTATTGCTTCTTGCCTCGCAATTGACGTAATTAATAAAGGTTTATCAACGATTAAAGACTTAATTTCCTAATACCTTAAGAATTGCGCTGGCTTTAAGCAGACATTCATCATATTCTTTCTCTGCTTCTGATTGAAAAGTTATTGCTCCACCAACCTGAAATGATAAATATTTGTTTTCTTGATTATAAAGGATACTGCGGATAACCACATTGAAATCGAAATCTCCATTAGGCGTAATGCAACCAAATGAACCCGAATAAACTCCTCGTTTCGAAACTTCAAATTCTTCAATTAATTTCATAGCCTTAACTTTTGGCGCACCCGTCATAGAGCCCATAGGGAAAGCATTTTTTATCGCATCAACAAAATGCACTTCTGGATTAAGCTTGCAACTTATTGTCGAAATCATTTGATGAACTTGTGGAAAGGTATATATTCCAAATAATTCATCAACTTTAACGGAGCCTTTAACGGCAGATTTTGTAAGATCATGACGAACCAAATCAACAATCATCACGTTTTCGGCTTGTTCTTTTACATCATTTTGCAGGTTCTTTTTGATTTGCTCATCTTCTTCAAAATCAATGCTTCTTTTTGCTGTACCTTTAATTGGTTGTGATACCAATGTTGGGCCTCTTTTACATAAAAAACGCTCAGGCGTAGCCGATAATATATATTTATTATAAATTTTAAAATACCCTGCAAAAGGCGTAGGAGATAGTTTATTAAGTGTTTCAAAGGTTTCTGCCGGGTTTATGATTGCATGTTCTGCAAAAAATTCCTGGCAAAAATTTACTTCATAGATATCGCCACGGAGGATGTGGTTTTTTAATCCATTAACCTTATTGATGTATTGAGCTTTTGAAAGTTTTTGATTGATTTTAGGATTCGTTAATGTAGTTGGTTTTTTAACTGTATAACAATTTATTTCATCAATGATGGAATCATCGCCCAACAAGACTTCTGCAATACCATTTTTAAAAGCAATTAAGAATCTGGGTACAAAAAAGTACAAATCAGGAAAGCCTAACTTATCAGAATTGGCTGATTGCAAATCTTCTAATTCATTTTTTAAATCGTAACTCAAAAAACCTAATAGCCAGGTTTTATGGTTTTCGTAAAAGGTTTTAAGTTGATTAAAAGCTGTACCAGCACTAGTTTTCAGTTCAGCGTGTACACCAGCAGCAATGATGAATTCATAAGCAGAATATTGGTCTTTATACTGATTTGAATCTAAAAGACAACAAACATCGAATTGGTTTGCCCAATGCAATGCCTTTTGTTTAAAATTTGATATGTTTTGTTCGGTTTTCAAGCAGCGGCAAAGGTAACTAAACCCGACATAAGTGGAAAGCTTACGGAAGCAGAATCTTTAATTTTTGCAGAACCTAAAACCGTAACTTGAAACATTGGCGGGACTGGACGTAAATAGATTTACTTGCATTGCTTTTCAAATAAAAAAAGCAACCCAAATATAATGACTATATACAGAACTTAATTCCGTCATTTCGACCGTAGTGGAGAAATCTTAGTGCCAGTTTTAAAAGATTTCTCGGCTTCGCTCGAAATGACGATTTAGGTAAGTTGGTGTTAATTATGTTCCAAATTGGTTTGCCTAATGCAATGCCTTTTGTTTAAAATTTGATATGTTTTGTTCGGTTTTCAAGCAGCGGCAAAGGTAACTAACCCGACATAAGTGGAAAGCTTACGGAAGCAGAATCTTTAATTTTTGCAGAACCTAAAACCGTAACTTGAAACATGGGCGGGACTGAACGTAAATAGATTTACTTGCATTGCTTTTCAAAAAAAAAGCAACCCAAATTTGGATTGCTTTAAAATGTTTTTTGATTAAATCTTCATTTAGACTGAAGTGAATAAATCTTTAAATTAATTATAAAGATTTCTCGGCTTCGCCCGAAATGACGAGCCTTTCAGACTGTTGGACAATGGAAATTATAACTCTAATGTTTGTGCTCTATCCGGACCAACTGATAAAAATTTGATTGGCACTTCTAGTTCTTTTTCTAAGAATGCGATGTAATCGTTCAATTTAGCTGGAATTTCATCAACAGAAGTAATTTTAGTAACATCGGTTGCCCAGCCATCAATAGCTTTTAGCACTGGTTTTGGCTCGATAGAAATAATGTCGTAAGGCATATAATCAATTGTTTCGCCATTATATTCGTAATGTGTACAAGCATAAATGGTATCAAAAGTATCCAACACATCAGCTTTCATCATAATTAATTCGGTTACACCGTTTAACATGATGGCATATTTTAACGCAGGTAAGTCAATCCATCCGCAACGACGGGCACGGCCTGTTGTTGCGCCAAACTCATGACCCAAAGCACGTAAGTTTTCTCCAATTTCGTTGTCTAATTCGGTTGGGAACGGGCCGCCGCCTACGCGTGTGCAGTAGGCTTTAAAAATGCCATAAACAGCACCAACTTTGTTTGGGGCAATGCCTAAACCGGTACAAGCACCTGCAGTTGTTGTGTTACTTGATGTTACGAAAGGGTATGAACCAAAATCAACATCTAATAAAGTGCCTTGTGCGCCTTCAGCCAAAACGGCTTTACCTTCTTTTAAATAACCATTTACGAAATGCTCGCTATCTACATGTGGTATAGATTTTAAAAATTCTATAGCCTCAAAAAACGCTGCTTCTTTTTCTGCTAATTCATATTCGAATTCGTAATGAGAAAGAATTTCGGTGTGTTTTTCTACCAGTTTTTTATAACGTTCTTTAAAATCAGGAAGTGTGGTATCGCCTACGCGTAAACCGTTACGACCTGTTTTATCCATATAAGTAGGGCCAATTCCTTTTAAAGTAGAGCCGATTTTGTTTTTACCCATGCGAGCCTCATTTGCCGCATCTAACAACTGGTGTGTAGGTAAAATTAAATGAGCTTTACGGGCGATAACTAGTTTGCCATCGGCAACTGGATCATGACCAGCTTTTTTCAGGTTATCTAGCTCTCTTTTTAAAATAATTGGATCGATAACCACTCCGTTACCGATAAGATTCATGGTATCATCGTTAAAAATACCTGAAGGAATAGTATTTAAAACAAATTTTTTACCGTCGAACTCCAAAGTATGTCCGGCATTTGGGCCGCCCTGAAAACGGGCAATAAGATCATATTTCGGACTAAGAACGTCAACGATTTTTCCCTTTCCTTCATCACCCCATTGCAGGCCGAGAAGTACATCTACTTGCGTCATTATTAAAAAATTAAGCTGGTTTTATTTTTTTTGATTGATTTAATTTGCTTCAATTTTAGCAGCTGTAGCAGCGTGCTGATTTACTTTATTAGCCATGCTACAATCTGAGCAAAAGCCATAAAGGTTTAATGAGTGGTGTTTAACATCGAATTTTAAAAGATCGCCAACCATGGTTTGAATCTGGTGAATACGCGGATCGCAAAACTCGACCACTTTACCACACTCAATGCAAATAACATGATCGTGCTGGCGATAGCCATAAGATTTTTCAAATTGTGCCATGTTTTTGCCAAACTGATGTTTGGTAACCAAATCACATGAAACTAACAATTCTAAAGTATTGTAAACCGTTGCACGGCTAACACGATACTTTTGATTTTTCATGTGAATGTACAGGGTTTCAACATCAAAATGGTCATTTCGCGAGTAGATTTCTTCTAATATTGCGAAACGTTCAGGTGTTTTTCGTAGATTTTTGTTCTCTAAATAAGCTTCAAAAATTTTACGAACCAGCTCATTTGTTTTTTGTTCTGACATAGTTTTTAAACTCCGTTCAAAGGTAATTAAATTGTTGGATTGTTGTACCTTTTGATTGTTGAAATGTTGTAATAAGTCTGGCGTTTGAAGACAGAAGTCTGAAGATATTAATCTTTGGATTTACAAGTTTTAAGACAATAATTAAAACTTGTGCCCTTTAACTACTGGCTCCCGGCTAACTAAGCATCAAACCTGGTAACACCTGTTACGCCGCGTACTTCCATTAAATTTTTTATTAACTGCTCCAAATGTTCAGTATCATTCACGAAAATCATTATCGAGCCATCAAAAATTCCCTCATTTGTATCAACAGTAATCGAACGCATATTAACTTTAAAATCGTTTGAGATTACCTTTGTAATGTTATTAATTAAGCCAACATCATCAATACCCATAATGCGTAAACCAGTTAAGAAAGTTAATTCTTTTTGCTTATTCCACTTGGCTTTAACAATTCTGTAGCCATAATTAGACATTAACTGGGCAGCATTAGGGCAGTTTGTACGGTGTATTTTGATGCCCTCACTAACCGTAATAAAACCAAAAACATCATCGCCAGGAATCGGGTTACAACATGCAGCAAGCGTGTAATCTATCTTTTGCATGTCTTCACCAATAAGCAAAATGTCTGATTCTGTTCCTTTCATTTTGCCTTTTATGGCATCAACACTTAAATTTTCAGGTCGCTCAGGTCCACGGGTTTCAATTTCTTTTTCACTTACCAGATATTCTTTAATATCCTTCAGTTCGATTTTTCCTAACGCAACCTGTATAAATAGTTCTTGCGTTGAAGAAAGTTTAAAGAAATAACTGATTTTGTTTAAATTATCAGTGTTGTATGTAATTTTTAATGACTTTAACTTACGCTCTAAAATTTCTTTTCCGGTTTCGGCAATCTTTCTTTTTTCTTCTTTTAATGATGATTTTATTTTCGATTTGGCTTTCGCTGTAACCACAACGTTTAGCCAGTCTTCTTTTGGAGCCTGTTTGCTCGATGTAATGATTTCGACCTGATCGCCGTTTTGAAGTTTGTAAGAAATTGGAACCAGCTTATGGTTTACTTTTGCACCAATACAGGTCGCTCCAACATCAGTATGGATTTCGAAGGCAAAATCGAGTGCGGTTGCACCTAGTGGCAATTGAATCAAAGCTCCTTTTGGTGTAAAAATGAATATCTCATCAGAGAATAAATTCATTTTAAAATCATCAAGAAAATCTAAAGCATTTGCTTCAGGGTTATTTAGCATTTCACGAACTTTTTGAATCCATTGGTCTAAGCCATTATCATTGCTCGATTCTTTATATTTCCAATGTGCTGCAAAACCTTTTTCAGCAATTTCGTTCATTCGTTGTGTACGTATCTGTACCTCAACCCATTGCCCGCGTGGACCCATTACCGTAGTGTGTAAAGATTCATATCCATTTCCTTTCGGAGAAGATACCCAATCACGCAAACGATCGGGGTTTGGGCGGTATAAATCTGTAACAATAGAATATGCTTTCCAGCAATCTGCTTTTTCGTTTTCATAAGGGCTATCCAAAATAATCCTGATGGCAAAAAGATCATAAACCTCCTCAAAAGGAATATTTTTCTTCTTCATTTTATTCCAAATAGAATGAATGGATTTTGGGCGACCATAAACATTTGCAAGCAAACCCTGTTCAGAAACGATTTCATCAATTGGTTCTACAAACTTTTTGATAAATAAATTGCGTTCTGCTTTTTTCTCGTTTAATTTTTTTGCGATGAATTTGTAAGTTTCAGGCTCCAGATATTTCATTGATAAATCTTCGAGTTCTGATTTTATGGCATATAAACCTAAACGATGCGCTAATGGAGCATACAAATAAATGGTTTCTGATGCGATTTTTAGCTGCTTATGGCGAGGCATAAAATCCATCGTACGCATATTATGAAGCCTATCGGCTAGCTTGATTAAAATTACCCTAACATCATCGGCAAGGGTTAATAACATTTTACGGAAATTCTCTGCCTGTAAAGAACTATTTGTATCAAATACGCCAGATATTTTGGTTAATCCATCAATAATTTTTGCTGTTTTTTTGCCAAATTCGCGTTCAATATCCTCAAGCGTAATATCGGTATCTTCAACAACATCGTGCAATAAAGCGCAGACTATAGATGTTGTACCTAATCCAATTTCTTCTGCAGCAATTTGAGCAACCGCAATTGGATGATAAATATATGGTTCACCAGATTTTCTTCGCATATCTTTATGGCTTTCTAAGGCCATATCAAATGCTTTTCTGATTTCTTTTTTATCTCCTTTTTGTAATGTGGATTTGCTTGCACGGAGCAATGCCCGGTATCTTTTTAATATTTCTTTCTTCTCGGCCTCTAAATCAATCACTAACTCTGTTTTCATTTGTATTTTTTGCGTAAAATATTGCGTCTTATTATTCAATAAAACCTATATTAGTTTTATAAAACTCCTAATATATGAAATAACCCCTAACTTTGTTAAGGTATAAATTTATGAAATTTAAAGGGCTAATCATTCTATTTTTTGTCATGATTTTCAGTGCAAGTTTGAAAGCACAAGAAAATACAGAGCCCGTTTTCCCTAAATTGGGTAAGCTAGATACCATTCGTGTAGCCTCTACAAATGATAATGGCGTAATGATTCCATGGATGCAGCTTTATGATGTTACCATTACAGCTCCTCATATTTTTAAATCGCCGGCAGAACAAGCTGCTTATAACCGTTTGCGCTACAACGTTTTAAAGGTAATGCCTTACGCCTTGTTTGCAAAACGCAGATACGAGCAGTTGGAGCGGGATTTAGTTACAACAACAGAGAAAAAGCGCCAAAAAGATTTAGTTAAGCAGTGTGATAAGGAAATTAAGGATATGTTTAATCGTGAGATAAAAGATTTAACGATTACGCAAGGAAAAATTTTAACAAAACTTATTGATAGAGAAGTGGGCCGTACAACATACGATATTGTGAAGCAAACAAAAGGTGGTTTCGCAGCGTTTTCTTACCAGGTTATTGCCCGCGTTGTTGGCCATAATTTAAAAAGCGAGTACAACATAAACGAAGATAGAGACATTGAATCTATCATTAGGGCTTCAGGGTTCTATCAATAATTAAAGAATGAAAGAAAATACTCCTAATATCTATTCATTTAAAGTGAAGAAGATAACAGGCGAGGAGCAACCGCTCTCAGCTTTCCGAAACAAAGTTTTGCTAATTGTAAATACAGCCTCAGAGTGTGGTTTTACACCCCAACTTGGAGAATTGCAAAAACTAAAAGATGAAATAGGAAATCAGGATTTTGAAATTTTAGGTTTTCCTACTAATGATTTTGGCAAGCAGGAGCCTTTAACCGGTAGTGAAATTAGTAGCTTTTGCGAAATAAACCACGGTGTAAAATTCCCTGTGTTCGATAAAATTATGGTACGTGGAGCACATGCCCATCCGTTGTATCAGTTTTTGAGTGATAAAAAGCAAAATGCCAAACTTTCATCTACACCGAGGTGGAATTTTCATAAATATCTTATCAATAAAAAAGGCGAAGTAGAAGATTATTTTTTCCCCTTTACAAAACCCTTAAGTTCAAAAATCAAGAAAAAAATTCAGCGCCTGCTGGATGCAAAATAATAATGAAGTTAGATATTTTAGTTATAGCTGTTCATCCTGATGATGCAGAACTTTGCTGTTCGGGAACGATTTTAAAGCACATTGCCCTAGGTAAAAAAGTTGGAATTGTAGATTTAACCAGAGGCGAACTAGGTACAAGAGGTACAGCCGAAACTCGTGATGAAGAAGCTGCAGATTCTGCAAAAATATTAGGTTTACATGTACGCGAAAATTTAAGGCTGCGTGATGGCTTTTTTCAAAATGATGAATATCATCGTTTAGAGGTTATTAAGGCGATAAGAAAATATCAACCAGAAATTATTTTAAGTAATGCATTAGAAGACCGCCATCCCGACCATGGCAGAGCCGGCGATTTGGTATATGATTCTGTATTTTTATCTGGTTTACCAAAAATCGAAACAGAACTTGAGGGACAAAAACAAGCCGCTCATCGGCCAAGATTACTACTGCAATACATCCAAGACAGATATTTGAAACCAGATATCATTGTTGATATTTCGGAGCACATGGATAAAAAAATCGAGTCTATAAAAGCTTTTAAAACTCAATTTTATAATCCGGATGTTGATGGTTTGCAAACCTATATTTCTTCACCAGAATTTTTTGAAACGGTTATTGGCCGCTCAAGAGAATTCGGTAAAAGTATTGGTGCTACTTTTGGCGAAGGATTTACTTCCAGAAAACTTTTAGGGGTTGATAATTTGTTCGATTTAAGGTAATCTTTTAACCTTTTTACCACATTTATCGCAAACAAAAACTGCCAATATTAGCGGTCCGTGTTTACTGTGTCCTATTTTTAATAATTTATCGGTAGATCTTTTGTAGTTATGTTTGCAGAATAATTTTTTGAGCATTAAGGATGTATTTTGGAGCGTAAAATTCAATTAGGGCATAAAAATATGCTTATATCTTAATTTTCAAAAAAATATTCAAATCCTCCGGAAAGCGCACTTAAGCGCACTTTGCAACAAAATCGACTCATGTTTGTTATTCTCAAAACGAATAATTATGGCTAATATATTCTCATCCATAAAAAACGCTTACAATCTTTTTAAACATGTAGATTTTGCGAAGTTAGATGCACTTTCGAAAAAGGTAAACTTACCGCAAATGGTTGAAACGATTTCAAGCCTTGATGATAAGCAAATTGCCGGCATGATGAAAATGATGGGCGGCTCTGGAAAAAAGAAAGAATTGCCTTCAATTGATGGCGATTTTTATCAGTTAGGTGATGAAGCTTTGAAAGAAGAAGATCGCGAATTGCAATTAAAAGTTCGGGCTTTTTTGAAAAAGGAAGTTAAGCCAATCGTAAATCATTATTGGAACAGAGCAGAATTTCCTTTTGAAATTATCCCTAAACTAGCCGAACTTAATATTTGTGGTTTAACCTATAAAGGATATGGTTGCCCAGGAAAATCAAACTTAATGGAAGGCATTCTGGCAATGGAAATGGCCAGAATCGATACATCAATTTCTACATTTTTTGGCGTGCAAAGTGGCTTGGCAATGGGTTCTATATATTTATGCGGGTCTGAAGAACAAAAGCAACAATGGTTACCCTTAATGCAAAAATTTAAAATAATTGGCGCCTTTGGGTTAACCGAACCTGAAGTTGGTTCTGCGGCGGCAGGTGGCTTGACTACAACTTGTAAACAAATTAACGGAAAATGGATTTTAAATGGACAGAAAAAATGGATTGGTAATGCAACCTTTGCCGATATTTTAATTATTTGGGCCCGCGATGAGGATAGTAATGAAGTAAAAGGCTTTATTGTTAAAAAAGATAATCCAGGTTTTGCAGTAGAAAAGATGCAAGATAAAATGGCCTTGAGGATTGTTCAGAACGGAATTATAACCTTAACAAATTGTGAGATAGAGGAAAGTGACAGACTTCAAAACGCAAATTCGTTTAAGGATACGGCAAAAGTTTTGCAAATGACAAGGGCAGGAGTTGCTTGGCAAGCGGTAGGTTGCGCTCGCGGCGCTTACGAAAACGCCCTGGATTACACCAGAACCCGAAAACAGTTCGGAAAACCAATAGCATCTTTTCAGTTAATTCAAAATCATTTGGTAGAAATGCTCTCGAATTTAACCGCTATGCAAACGCTGTGCTTTCGATTGTCGCAGTTGCAAGACCAGGGGTTGTTAAAAGATGAACATGCATCATTGGCGAAGGTTTTTTGCTCATTGCGCACACGAGATGTGGTGAGTAAAGCCCGCGAGGTAATGGGCGGAAACGGGATTTTACTGGAATATAACGTGGCTCGATTCGTGGCCGATGCTGAAGCCATTTATTCTTATGAAGGCACAAAGGAAATCAATACTTTAATCGTTGGGCGGGCAATTACGGGCTTTTCTGCATTTGTTTAAAGCTTAAAGTTTTTACATTTTTCGAAAAGCAGTGTTCATCACTTTTCGGTTAATTCAGCCCTGCTGTACACTGTAGTCCCGATGAAAAATCGGGAGCTGCCGTTTCCATCAGGTTTAAAAACATAATTTAGTTGCATTTAGGAAGAAAAATCAATTAAACTAGTCTAAAGAAAGCTCTGTAATTTGTATTTAGCTTTTATTTTTCTCTTCAATCCATAAAGACATGTATTTTGTAGATTGATTTGTATGGTGATTTAAGATTTGACCAATAAAGTTGTTTTGGCGGTGTTTTGCCAAGTCAAAATTTTCTATAATCATCATAAAATTATTTGCTATTTCTTCTATAGCATATCGTTCATTAATAATTTCTACACCATTTTGTTGAGCGCTAAACCATTTGCCTTTATCTTGATATAATTCAACCGTCTTCTCAATTAAAATATCTAAATCGTCATCAATAACACCACTCCAATTTAACGAGCCTTTCATGGCTTCGGCGCCAATCGTTGTTGTTACAGATGGCGTTCCAACTTGCATCGCATCAATAAATTTTCCTTTTACTCCAGCTCCAAACTGTATTGGTGCCAGTAAAATTTTATGTTTAGCAATGGTTTGCTGAGCATTTTCTGCTCTGCCTTTTATTAAAAATTTCTCGCTTTTATTGTTTAGTTGTAAAACCTTCTGCGATGCGTAAGAACCGTAAATATTCATAGTTGCATCAGGTAATTCTTTCCTTAAACCAGGCCAAACTTTGGTTTTTAAAACCTGAACGGTATTCCAATTAGGCTCATGTAAAAAATTTCCAATAAAAATAAAGTCAGCCCTATCTTCAAATGGAATCCAATTATGAATGGTTTCTGGTGTGATTTTTTTTTCGATGAATGGTAAGTAATATAGCAGAGAACCGTCAATTTTGAATTGTTCCTGAAGAATGTTCATTTCAATTTCTGAAATTATCAGCGATAAATCACAACGTAAAATTGAAGCGATTTCTCTTTTAGCAACCTCATTATGTAAATTTAAGGCACCGTTTTTTTTATTGCTGATTTGTCTGGCGCTTCTTAAAAAATGTAAATCTTCGGTATCTAAAATTCTTAATGCATTTGGGCATTCTTGTTGTACTCGCCATCCGTATTGTTCCTCTACCATAAAACGATCGAATAGTAGAACATCTGGCATTAATTCTTTCAAAAATGAGTTGAAACTTTCATTGTTTAACTTTATTTCCTGCTCAACAACATTTTTTCCACTAAAATCATAACTGAAATCACTTTTTGAAGCGGCTGAAGCAAAGGTAATTTCATAACCACTATTCAAAAATAAATCTACCAATTGAATCATTCTCGTGCCAGCGGCTGATGAAGTTGGCTCTGGCCAAACAAATCCAATAATGAGTAGTTTTTTTGCAGTCATAATCTAATATTTCTGCAAAATAAGGTCTTTTTTTTAGCTCCCGCTGATAATTTTGATTTTCGCAGATTGAAATCCAAACTCTGCGGCCATCTTCTAAATCTGAGGGAGATGCCAAACGTATGTTAAATATTCTTAATTTTGCCATTCGAATTAAAAATCACATGTTAGGATTAAAATTATTAACAGACCCACGTTGGGCAAATATAGCTGAATCAAATTTAGAAGAAATCCTATCAGACCATGCCTGGTGCGAACAAAAGGCAGCGTCTAACGCCATTACCTTAATTACTCAAAATTCGGAACATCAGGATTTAGTTGATGAATTAACGGCCATTGCTATTGAAGAAATGCAACATTTTCAGATGGTAATTGAAATTATAAAACAACGCGGCTACACTTTAACTCGCGAGCGCAAAGATGATTACGTAGGTCGTTTGGTAAAATTCAGTAAAAAAGATGGTAGCAGAAACCAGGCCTTTATTGATAGATTATTGTTTGCTGCAATGATTGAAGCCAGAAGTTGCGAACGTTTTCGTGTACTTTCACAAAACATTAAAGACGAAGAATTAGCCAAATTTTATCATGAGCTAATGATTTCGGAAGCAACGCATTACACCACCTTCTTAAATTTTGCCAGAAAATATAGCACAGATGTTGATGTTGATAAACGCTGGAAAGAATGGTTAGATTTTGAAGGAGAATTAATTCAAAGTTTCGGAACCAGAGAGGCGATACATGGGTAATAGTTATAGGTTAAAAGTTGTAAGTTATAAGTTTGGCTGTCTAAACTTTCAACTCATTCTTATGGATATTCCAAAGCCAAATTACAATATCCTGATAGCTGTTTATACCTTTTTTCTGATTGTTTAATTTTAAAAAACTATCAAAGGCAGTATCCATGTAGCCAAACATTTCACCGTTATATTTACGCCAGAATTCTTTTTCAGTTTTAAAATCTGCTAAAACACCGGTTGATAATTTATCGTAAAGTATTTTGTAATCTTCCGGAGATTTTATTCTTATTTCGAACAAAATATACCTCAGCATTTCATAATTAGCTGAGTATTGATAGTTCAAATCCGGACTGTTACTCGCCGTTAAGTACCCTAAAAGATTGGCTTCATCTTCATAAGCAATACCTAATTGATGAGCAATTTCGTGGCATGAAACGTACGGTTTCACAAAATCCGGAAGATTTGTATTTATATTAGCTTCTCCGGTTAAGGGTGCATAATAACCTTCTATGCCAGCTTTGCTTACAATCCACGGGTTTAAAACAGCCTTTAAACAAGGGTTTGAATACCTAAATAATGAATTCTTCTTTTCCATTATTTGATAAGCAATTGCAGAGCTATTCTCTAATTGTTTAATAGAGTAATTTGATATTTTCTTTTGTTTCAATTTTAAATCATTGGCTTTTAAAACAAAGTAATTACCCAACATTATCAGTTCTTTTACCGTATATTTTTCATCTCCAATGCCCAACTCCTCGATAATACTTGGGCGACTGTAATTTAAACCCCAGGCAATTTTAAAAACGATGTATAGGATTAAGAAGAAATTTAAAACTTCTAATGGTATAGTAATTCTGTGTACTTTTTTTAATGATTTACGTTTTTTGTAAAATCTGAAAATCTTGTAAAGTACAAAACCGATTAATAGCGCATAAACAATATCGCCAATAGTAAATGGAAATATTGAGGAAATGAATCTTAAAATTGATGAAATGTACGGATAAATACCAGATGAGTAATATTTAAGGATAAGGTTGGGGAAGAAGCCGAAAAGGAAGATAGTAATTGAAAAGCCTATTAAGATAAAAGTTTTAAGGAGCAGGGAACGATTTATCATTAATTATTTGTAGTGACCTTTTAGCGAATAAATATGTAAGATATTATCTACAATATCATAAATTATTCTGTGTTCTTCATTGATTCTTCTAGACCATAAACCTGCTAAACCGTATTTCAATTGTTCTGGTTTGCCTATACCATTGAAGGGATTCTCTCGAATGGCAAGAATTAATTGTTCAATTTTTTTTTGAATTGATTTGTTGCCCGATTTTCTCCAAAACTCATAATCGACAATTGCCTGTTCGTGTAATTCTACTTGCATACCAATATTCATTTTAATTGGGATGCAGTAAATTAAGGGGTTATTAAAAAATTATTTCCACATAGCTTTTGCGTCAATTATTTTACCAGGTTTACCAGATTTCCTTGAATTTACACCCTTAATAACTTTTTCTACAAATTCCGGATTGTACGGGCGGTCTTCGCTTTCAAAATCAATCTTTAAAACTTTCATTACCGCTTTTAATGCAGTAGCTTGTTCTTCGTTTTTTGGATGTGCGATTAATGTTTCCATTTCTGTAATACTTAATAACCAAATATAACAATTCTAACGTTCAAAAGTTAAACGTTTGCCAATTTGGTCTGTAGTAAATTTACCCTTCTGGTAGGCTAAATTACCCGATACAAAAGTGTGCGTTACACTTGCCTGGAAGGTATCGCCATCAAAAGGGCTCCAGCCACATTTATAGAAATTATTAAGTTTAGTTACTTTCCATGAATCCTTTAAATCTACCAGAACCAAATCGGCCCAATAACCTTCACGAATAAATCCACGCTTTTCAATATTAAAGCAAATGGCCAGGTTGTGTGCTGTTTTTTCTGCAATTTTTTCTAAGGAAATTTTTCCTTGCAAATGCATTTCCAGTAATGCAGGTAAAGCATGTTGAACTAATGGTCCGCCGGATGGCGCTTGTGCATAAGCCTGGTTTTTTTCTTCTAGAGTATGAGGCGCATGGTCGGTTGCGATAACATCAATATTATCATTTAAAACGCCAGCTAAAATTCCATTTTGGTCGGCCTCTGTTTTTACTGCAGGATTCCATTTGATAAAATTCCCTTTTGCAACATAATCTTTATCATTAAACCAAAGGTGATGAACACAAGCTTCGGCAGTAATTTTTTTATCTTTTAGTGGAATTGTATTATCAAAAAGGGCAATTTCTTTTGCTGTAGAAATATGCAGAATATGTAATCGGGTTTGGTGTTGTTTAGCTAATTCTACAGCTAAAGATGATGATTTATAACAAGCCTCTGCACTTCTAATTAGAGGATGCATATCAATTGTTAAATCATCACCATACTTAGCTTTAAATTCGGCAAGGTTATGGCGAATAGTTGCTTCATCTTCGCAATGGGTAGCTACCAAAATTGGTGCTTTGCTGAAAATATTTTCTAAAGTTTTTTCATTGTCAACCAGCATATTTCCGGTTGATGAACCCATGAAAACTTTAATTCCGCAAACATTTTTTGGGTCGGTTTTTAAAACTTCTTCAATATTATCATTGCTTGCACCCATATAAAATGAGTAATTAGCTAATGAGGTTTCTGCGGCAATTGCATATTTATCTGCAAGTAAATCTTGCGTTAATGTATTAGGAACGGTGTTTGGCATCTCCATAAACGAAGTGATTCCACCGGCAACGGCTGCCATACTTTCCGTAAAAATATCAGCTTTATGGGTTAAACCTGGTTCACGAAAATGAACTTGGTCATCAATCATTCCTGGTAAAAGAAATTGTCCTTCGGCGTTAATTTCCTGCACATTTGGTGCAGAAAGATTTTGACCGATTTTTGCTATAAATCCGTCTTTAATTAATACATCGGCAACTATTTTTTGCCCTTCATTTACAATCGTGGCGGCTTTTATCAGGTAAGAATTCATGGTTTCAAAGGTAATGAATTAGTATTTAGTTAGTATCAAGTATTTAGTATTAGGTATCAAGATTTGGGCGGTGGAAAGGTGTTGCTTGAGTTTTGAGTACTGGTTTTAGTTAACTAAACCTGATTGCAGTGGAAATACTTTTTGTTGCAGGTATTTTAAAGGCTTAAACTTCCAATCGCAAAAAGATTTGAATGAAAGCAGGACTAACGTTAAAATGGAATACTGGACTTGCTTTTCAAATGATTTGCACTTTAAATTTTGCCCTTAAAAACGTATTTTTGCAGCTCAAATTGATATTGAATAATTTTTCATGAGCATTTCCACCAAGTACAATCCTGCAGAAACAGAAGATAAATGGTATAGCTATTGGCTATCGAAAAAATTTTTTCACTCAGAACCTGATGAGCGTGAGCCTTACACTATTGTAATTCCACCGCCAAATGTTACCGGAGTGCTGCACATGGGGCACATGCTGAACAATACCATTCAGGATGTTTTGATTCGAAAAGCTCGTATGCAGGGAAAAAATGCTTGCTGGGTTCCTGGTACTGACCATGCCTCGATTGCTACTGAAGCGAAAGTTGTAGCGATGTTGAAGGAGCAAGGCATCAATAAAAAAGACCTTTCTCGTGAAGAATTTTTGAAATATGCCTGGGAATGGAAGGAAAAATACGGCGGTATTATTTTAGAGCAATTGAAGAAATTGGGTGCGAGTTGCGATTGGGACCGTACGCGTTTTACAATGGAGGAAGATTTATCGGAAGCGGTAATCGATTCGTTTATCCATTTATATAAAAAAGGCTGGATTTATCGTGGTATACGTATGGTAAACTGGGACCCGGCTGGTAAAACAGCTGTTTCTGATGAGGAAGTTATCCGTAAAGAAGTAAATCAGAAATTGTATTACATCAGGTATGAGGTAAAAGGCGAAAGGCATATTGCGAAGGATGGTCAACCCTCAGCCTTAAACCCAGAACCTTCTACCTTTCTAACTGTTGCAACTACTCGTCCGGAGACAATTATGGCTGATGCTGCAATTTGTATAAATCCGAATGATGAACGTTTTACGCACTTGAAAGGTAAAAAGGTTTTTGTGCCGCTTGTTAACCATGAAATTCCGGTTATTGAGGATGAATACGTTGATATTGAGTTTGGTACAGGATGTTTAAAAGTTACGCCCGCACATGATTTGAACGATTATGAATTAGGCGTTAAACATAATTTGCCAGTTACAGATATTTTAAATGATGATGGAACCTTAAATGAGTTGGCTGTTATTTTAGTGGGTGAAGATAGATTTGTTGCCCGTAAAAAGATTGCTAAATTGTTGGATGAGGCTGGTCATTTAGAAAAAGTTGAAGACTATAAATCGCAGGTTGGTTTCTCAGAACGTACTGATGCAGCTATTGAACCAAAACTTTCTATGCAATGGTTTGTGAAGATGAAAGAACTGGCGCAACCGGCTTTGGCTGATGTTTTGAATGGTGATGTAAACCTGATTCCGAATAAATTTGAAAATACTTACCGCCATTGGATGGAAAATGTTCGCGATTGGAACATTTCTCGCCAGCTTTGGTGGGGACAACAAATTCCGGCTTGGTACGATGATAAAGGAAATTGGGTTGTCGCAAAAACTAAAGATGAGGCTTTAGAAGAATTCTGGAAGAAAAAACACTTGGATGAAAACTCTTCGGAAACTGAAAAGGCTGGCTTTAAGCATCAATTAGAGCCTTTTATTAAGCAAGATGAAGATGTTATGGATACCTGGTTTTCATCGTGGTTGTGGCCAATTTCGGTTTTCGATGGATTTAAAGACCCAAATAATAAGGATATAAATTATTACTATCCAACAAATGATTTGGTTACCGCACCAGAAATTATGTTTTTCTGGGTGGCACGTATGATTATGGCCGGGCATGAGTTTATGGGTAAAAAACCATTTACAAATGTTTATTTAACCGGTATTGTTCGCGATAAATTAGGTCGTAAAATGTCTAAATCGTTAGGTAATTCTCCTGACCCGATTGGATTAATTGAGAAATATGGTGCAGATGCTGTTCGCGTTGGTATGTTGATGTCATCTCCGGCAGGAAATGATTTAATGTTCGATGAAAGTTACTGCGAACAAGGGCGTAATTTTGCTTCGAAAATTTGGAATGCTTTCCGTTTGGTTAAAGGTTGGGAAGTTGATGAAAAATTAGAAAACCCAAACAAACAAGCGATTTCTTGGTTCGAGAGCCGTTTTAACGAAGCTTTGGTAGAAATTGAAGCCAACTTTAAGCAATATCGTTTATCTGAGGCATTAATGACTACTTATAAATTGGTTTGGGATGATTTCTGTGCCTGGTATTTAGAAATGGTTAAGCCGGCATATCAGCAACCAATTGATGCAGAAAGTTATAAAGCTACGATTGGCTTTTTTGAGCAAATTATAAAATTATTACACCCGAATATGCCTTTCTTAACGGAAGAATTATGGCATGATGATTTATTTGCAGAACGCGGTGAAATGGATTGCTGTATCGTAGCAGAATACCCTAAAGGTGGTGCGATTGATGATAAATTGCTAAAAGATGCTGAAGTTATTAAAACTGTTGTGGCAGAAATTAGAAATGTACGTAACCAGAAACAAATTTCGCCAAAAGAGGCGTTGCCATTAAGTTTGAAAGTAAACTCTGATATTGACTACAAAAAATGGTTAAACGTTGTTTACAAACTCGCTAATGTTTCTGAAGCTGAAATTGTAACTGATAAAGTTGCAGGTGCGGCAACATTTATGGCCGGTAAGGATGAATTTTTTATTCCACTAACCCAAAATATTGATGTTGATGCAGAACGCATTCGATTGAATGCTGATTTGGTTTATCTGCAAGGTTTCTTAAAATCTGTTGATGCTAAACTCAGCAATGAACGTTTTGTTCAAAATGCAAAGCCGGAAATTATTGAGAATGAACGCAATAAAAAAGCTGATGCTGAAGCAAAAATTCAAATTATTGAAGAAAGCTTAGCAATGCTAGGATAGATTTAATGGATTATTTTTTAACCTCACCCTATTAATGTTTGTGGTTAGGCAAATTGCTCCGCTCACTCTCCTTGAAGAGAGGGATTTGAGTTCCGGTTTTCAGATTCTGGTTTAAACCGCAAGCCTTTATTTCCCTCTCTTCAAGGAGAGGGGTGCACTAAAGTTTCAATAATTTCTACCTATCAAAGGGTGAGGTTTTTAAAGCCTTCTTAATAACCTCACCCTATTAATGTTTGTGGTTAGGCAAATTGCTACATTCCCTCTCCTTTAAGAGAGGGATTTTGTTCCGTTTTTCGAACCTGGGTTTAAACCACAAGCCTTTGTTTCCCTCTCTTCAAGGAGAGAGATGTACTAAAGTTTCAATAATTCTACCTTTCAGAGGGTGAGGTTTTTACAGCCCTCTCAATAACCTCACCCTATCAACGCTTGTGGTAAGGCAAATTGCTCCGCTCACTCTCCTTGAAGAGAGGGATTTGAGTTAGAGGGATTTGAGTTCCGTTTTTCGAACCTGGGTTTAAACCATAAGCCTTTATTTCCCTCTCTTCAAGGAGAGGGATGCACAAACGTTTCGATATTTCTTGCTTTCAAAGGGTGAGGTTCTTTAAAGCCTTCTTAATAACCTCACCCTACTAATGTTTTTGGTCAGGCAAATTGCTGCGCTCCCTCTCCTTGAAGAGCCGGATTTTTGGTTCGTTTTTATAAATCAGGGTTTCAACCACAAGCCTTCGTTTCCCTCTCTTCAAGGAGAGGGATTCACTAAAGTTTCAATAATTTCCACCTTTCAAAGGGTGAGGTTCTTTTAAGCCTCACAAGTGTAGGTTTTCTAGTCTTTCCCATGTGTCACCGTTTCTAAAATGTTACCAAAACCTATTAAATCTATCAACTAAAAATCATATTTTGGTAAAATTGAACGATGCTAAAACGTTTAATGTTATGAGCACTTTCTAATCAGATTCTAAACCTAAAATCCTCAAATGGAAAACTCCAGAAGAAAATTTATAAAGCAATCGGCTGTATTTGCTGCGGCGACTTACGCCGGTACAATGGGCATGAGCGCAAAAAGCTATGGTCGAATTATTGGTGCAAACGACCGTGTTCGAGTAGGCGTAGTCGGTTTTTCCGACCGTTTTAAAGATACACTGTTACCTTGTTTTTTGAATCACAACAAAGAATTAAACTTTGATATTGTTGGGCTTTCAGATTTATGGAATTACCGTAGAGATTTAGGTATCGCACATTTAAAAGAAAAACTCGGACATGATATAAAGGCTTGCAGAAATAACGACGAGCTTTATGCAACCAAAGATTTAGATGCAGTAATTATTAGCACAGCCGATTTTCAGCATGCTTTACATACCATCGAAGCCGTTAAAGCCAATTGCGATGCTTACGTAGAAAAACCTTTTGCCGAAACAATGGACGATGCAAAAGCCGCACTCAAAGCTGTTAAAGCTACAGATAGAATTGTTCAGATTGGTTCTCAGCGTAGAAGTGGAGAAAACTATGCAAACGCTGCTAAATTTATTCAGGAGGGAAAGTTTGGACCGATTACCGCCGTGGATTTAGTTTGGAATGTGAATCAACCTGGCCGTTGGCGCAGGCCGGAATTGGTGGCCAAATTAAAGGAAGAAGATATAGATTGGAAAAGGTTTTTGTTAAATCGTCCGAATGAAGCATTCGACCCTCGGAAATATTTAGAATATAGATTGTTTTGGCCATATTCTTCTGGTATGCCTGGTCAATGGATGTCGCACCAAATTGATACCGTACATTGGTTTACCAATTTAAAACACCCAAGAAGTGTGGTTGCAAACGGCGGAATTTACACCTGGAAAGATGGACGTAGAAACTGGGATTCGATGGTAGCCGTTTTTGATTACGGTCAGCCAAATTCAGAAGATGGATTTCAGGTTACCTTCACATCGAGAATGCAAAATAGCGTTGGCGATACTGGCGAAGTTTACTATTCTAACGGTGGTGAATTAAATTTAATCACCAATAAAATATCTCCAAAAGGTGGTTTAAGAGAAGGAGAAGCTGCCGCGATGGGTATGAAAGCCAATCTCTTGCCAGAATTAGATTTAAGTAAATCGGAAATAAAAGCTGCAACTGGCGCAAATATGGGTGGCGACGCACTAACTTCCGGTCACATGAGAAATTGGATGGAATGCGTTCGTAGTCGTAAAACACCAAATGCACCTGTAGAAGCTGGTTATTCACATTCAATTGCAAACATCATGACTAATGCAGCGGTTCGTACAGGCGCAAAAGCAGTTTTTGATGAAGGCAAGCAAGAAGTAATTGCTAACGGAAAAGTTTTTAAATATTAATATATAAAACATCGTCATTGCGGGTCACGAAGCAATCTCTTTAATGGATTGCTTCGTGCCTCTCAATGACGAAAACACTAGAAAAATGTTCAACATAAAAAAATATAGCATTTTAACCCTTTCATTAATTAGTTTATCAGCCTTTGCGCAAAAATCAAAGCCGCTTTTTGATGGTAAAACTTTAAATGGTTGGAAAGCCGTTGCGGGTGCAGCGCCTTATAAAGTAGAAGAAGGTGCAATTGTTGGCACCATGACAAAAGGAACGCCAAATTCTTTTCTGATTACCGAACAAGAATACGGCGATTTTATTCTCGAGCTTGATGTTAAGCTTGAAGGAGAAACTACAAATTCGGGCATCCAAACCCGTAGCCATATAAAGCCAGAAGGAAACAACGGAAAAGGTTTGGTTTATGGTAGGCAAATGGAAATAGACCCTGCGCCAAGAGCATGGACGGGCGGTATTTACGATGAAGCACGTAGGCTATGGCTTTATCCTTTAGAGTTAAATCCGGATGCAAAACCACTTTACAAAAGGAATGACTTTAATCATTACCGCATAGAAAACATTGGTAACGAACTTAAAACCTGGGTTAATGGAAAACCTGTAGCTTACGTAATCGATACTTTGGATAAATCTGGCTTTATAGGTTTGCAGGTACATGGAATTGGAAATGAATTGAGCAACGATGGCAAAAAGGTTTATTTCAAAAACATCAATATTCAAACCGAAAATTTAAAGCCAAAAGCATTCCCAAAAGGGATTTACACCGTTAATTTAACGCCAAATGCTTTATCACAATACGAAAAATCTGAAGGCTATAAATTGCTTTTTGATGGTAAAACGAGCAACGGTTGGGTTGCCGCACACAAAACTACATTTCCGGCAAAGGGCTGGAAAATTGCTGATGGCGTAATTAGTGTCGAGCCATCTGGTGGTGCAGAATCTACAAACGGTGGCGATATTGTAACAAAAGAAGAATTTTCTGCATTTGATATGTCTTTCGAATTTAAGCTTACGCCCGGCGCAAATAGCGGGGTTAAATATTTTGTAACCTTAAATGAGAAAAGCGCAGGTTCGGCAATTGGTCTGGAATATCAGGTTTTAGATGATGTTTTGCATCCGGATGCTAAACTTGGCAGAGATGGTAATCGTACTTTGGCCTCACTTTACGATTTAATTACCGCTAAAAAAGAGCCACGTTATCTTCGCCCGATAGGCAGTTGGAATAATGCTCGATTAGTGGTTTATCCTAACAATAAAGTAGAGCATTATTTAAATGGGGTTAAAGTTTTAGAATATGTTCGTGGTTCAGAAGAATTTAAAAAATTGGTTGCCATAAGTAAGTATAAAGATTGGGAAAACTTTGGACAGGCCGCTAAAGGACATATTTTACTTCAAGATCATGGTAACAAAGTAGATTTTAGAACCATCAAAATTAAAACCTTAAAGTAGCATAACTTTGGCGAATTGGTAATCTGAGTTTATCGAGTGTTTTAAAACCCGATTCGATAAATAGGTCTGTTTTTAGTATTTTTTTTTGAAAATGAATGTCAGCCGCTTCATGGCAGACTACAGTCCCGCTATTCGCTGCAATTTTTTAAATAACTTCTGTCATTTTGATGAACGAAGAATCTACAACTATCAAAGAGATTCTTCGTTCCTCAGAATGAAGGTATATTAAAGGTTAGCGCTTATTTAAAAAGATTTTCGCTGCTATCGGGTTTACAATTAACGCTTTTTTTGCTAAAGCCCTGCTCAACATTACGTCATTGCGAGGCACTAAGCAATCTCTGAGAATATATGATAGATTGCTTCGTGCCTCGCAATGACGGACGATTAAAAAATCAAGAATTACAAATCGTTGCGCTCCAAAAACTTATATTTACAATTAGCTATCAACTAAAAACAGATTATTTTTCTATTATGCACCGCCGTTCGTTTATTAAAAAATCAGCTTTGTTCAGTTCAGGTTTACTTGTGGCCGATGCTGCAGTTGCAAAGCTCAGTTTAAACCGCGAAAAAATAATCAATATTGCAATGATTGGCTGCGGTGATAGGGGCAAGGGTGTTTTGTCTGTAATTAAATCGATGCCAGCAAAGTTTAATATCGTTGCTTATTGCGATGTTTTAGATTTTAGGTTAGATGAAACCAAGAAATACGTACCAGCATCGGCTAAAGCCATTAAAAACTATAAGCAGATTTTAGACGATAAAAATATAGATGCAGTATTTATCGCAACGCCTTTAAGTGAGCATTTTCACATCGCCAAAGATGCAGTTTTGGCCGGTAAACATATTTATGTAGAAAAAACCATGACTTACAACATCGCACAGGCCTTGGAGTTGCGGAGTTTGGTTTTAAAACATCCAAAACAAGTTTATCAGGTGGGCTACCAGTATCGTTATTCGCCACTATATTTTAAGGTAAAAGATATGATAAGAAGTGGTTATTTGGGCGAAGTTTCTCAGGTAGATTGCCGTTGGGATAGAAATGGAAACTGGCGTAGAAAAGTTAACGACCCGAAACTAGAAAGGCAGATTAACTGGCGTATGTACAAAGAATATTCTGGTGGCTTAGCAGCCGAGTTACTTTCCCATCAAATAGATTTTATCAATTGGGCTTTTGAAACACAGCCTGATGTAATTACCGGAACAGGCGGAATTGACGTTTTTAAAGATGGTAGAGAAACTTACGATAATATTCAAACCATGCTTAGGTATGAAAAGGCAGGTATGATTGGCAATTTCGGTGCTACTTGTGGTAATGCTCATGATGGTTATCTCTTCAAAATTAAAGGCACCAAAGGTTCTGTATCATTGCTTACCGATACCGGGATTTTTTATCCGGAACAACAAACTAAAAAAGAATTAGGTATTGTTGATGGCGTTACCGGAGCAACAAAAATCGTGGTAAATAAAGATGGTGGAATCCCGATTTTGGATACACCAACTAAAGACGGAACAACTTATGCGCTTGATGAGTTTTATGAATCAGTTATTTCTGGCAAACTACCAGCATCAAATGTGAAAACCGGTACTCAGGCAGCTATATGTGTAGCCATGTGTAATGAGGCTATTTATTCTGGCAATAAACAAGTTTGGAAGCCAGAGTATAATTTGTAAGGCTTTGTCATCCTGAGGTACGAAGGATCTGCCTCCTAGGAAACGGATCCTTCGTGCCTCAGGATGACAGTAAAGGTTTTAACATCTTCTACTATAATCTTCAGTTTGCCAAATGAATTTACTTTAAAGAGTTTGTAAACTTCAATCGATTATAAGTTTTAAAGATTTCCCGGCTAAGCTCGAAATGACGGTTTAAAATTTCTTCTATTATAAATCCAGATAATCAGGCATTTCTGGTGTAAAAACAAAGCTTGCTTTAATTAAATCCATCTTGGCAAATACGTGTTGCAAGCCGTTTGTAAGTACAATCCATTTAGCTTGATGTATGGAATTATACCTCGATGCTTGCTCAAATACAGCTTCAGTAATTTTCACTTTCGGTGCTTTGCATTCAATAAGCATTAACTTTTCTCCGGCAGTGTTATAAATCAAAATATCACTACGCTTTTGCAGTTGGTTTAACATCAGGCCGCCTTCAATTTGAATTAATGTTTTCGGGAATTTCTTGTTAAGAATTAAATCCTGAATAAAATGTTGCCTAACCCATTCTTCAGGCGTTAAAACCAAATGCTTTTTTCTTAACTCATCAAAAATAAAAACCACACCATCTTTTTGGGTAATTTTAAATGGATATGGCGGAAGGTTAAGCGGGGTAGGATTAAACATTTAGTTTAGATAATCAAACAATTAAACAATTTGGCAATCATCAATCAAACAATTAAACAATCATCAATCAAACTATTGAACAATTAAGCAACAAGAGCCAAAGTTAATATTGTTTATAAACATTTATCTAAATCGTAAAAGCTAAATTGTAATTTTACAGCAATGACTGCTTCCGAAATTATTAAAGATATAAAAGCCAGAAAATTTAAACCTGTGTATTTGTTGCATGGAGAAGAAGCTTTTTACATCGACCAAATAACAGATTACATCGAAGATAAATTATTGAGCGAGGCCGAAAAAGGTTTCAATCAAACTGTATTATACGGAAAAGATACAGATATGGCAACCGTTTTAGGTGCTGCAAAACGTTATCCAATGATGTCTGATTACCAGGTTGTAATTGTTAAAGAGGCACAAGATTTAAAGTGGGGAAAGGAAGATGCTGGCAGTAAAGAAGGCGAATTCGTTTTAAATTATTTTGAAAAACCTTTACCAAGTACCATTTTAGTTTTAGCTTATAAATATGCCAATTTTGATAAAAGAAAAAAGGTTTATAAAGCCATAAATAAAAGCGGTTTAATTTTTCAATCAGATTTAGTTAGAGATTATAAACTGGTTCCATGGATTGAAGATTTTATTAAAGAAAAAGGTTATAAAATAGATCAACAGGCATCGGCCTTGATGGCAGAATATTTAGGAACTGATTTATCAAAAATTGCCAACGAGATTGAAAAATTAATGCTAAATGTGCCAAAAGGGGTAACCATCAATGCCGATTTGGTGCAAAAAAACATCGGTATTAGTAAAGAATATAATGTTTTTGAATTACAAAAAGCATTGGCTATCCGCGATATTTTAAAGTGTAATAAAATCATAAATTATTTTGCAAGTAACCCAAAAGCAAATCCAATCGTAATGGTGATGGCTAATCTGGGTGGCTATTTCACAAAACTTTTAAAATATCATTACGTACCAAATAAAGCTGATGCAGCCTCTGCTTTGGGTGTTTCACCTTATTTTATTAAAGATTACGAGATGGCAGCACGTAATTATAATACCGGAAAAGTTTTTCAGATTATTGGTTTGCTTAGAGAATATGATTTGAAAAGTAAAGGTTTAGATAGTTCGGGAAATGTTAACGATGGTGAACTTTTAAAAGAACTGGTTTTTAAAATTGTACATTAAGTTATATAATTACCAAAAAACAATTACCAAATTGCAATAACCAAAAAACAATTACCAAAGTGCAATTGCCAAAAAACAATTACCAAATTGCAATAACCAAAAAATCAAATAATTATTTCCAAAAACCAATTACAATTGTCAAACTTTCGACAACCAACTAACCAATCAATCACCTAACTAATCAATCAAAAAATGTTACAAGGATTAAGAACAATAGTTTATTCTGTAAGCGATTTAGAAGCTGCAAAAGAATGGTATAAAAAGGTTTTCGAAATTGAACCATATTTTGATGAGCCTTTTTACGTAGGCTATAATGTAGGTGGTTTTGAGTTGGGCTTGCATCCGGTTGATGCTGGTTTTAGTGATGGCAATCATTCTATAACTTATTGGGGTGTTACTGATATTAAAAAAGCTTTTGAACGTTATGCTGAATTAAATATCGACGTTCATGAGGCACCCAATAACGTTGGCGGGCCAATTTGGGTTGGTAGTATCTTCGATCCATTCGGAAATGTTATCGGAATAATAGAAAATCCCACGTTTTCTGCATAGATATCAATCAAGGTAAAAAAAAATAATAATTAATGCCTTTGTAACTTAAAAGTTATTACCGAAAATATTGTCTAGTATAGGTTCTAAGCTATATTTACGGTAAAATCAACTAATTTGTTATGAAGAAAAATTTACTCAGCATATTGTTTGCTGTTTCTGCCGTTACCTTTGCTTCGGCGCAGGTAAGGCAAGGCGCTGGTGCTGCAACAAGCGATTCTACCAGAAGAGCTCCTGGAGCTGCCTTAGGTTCGGGCGTAAAAGCCCAGCCAAAACCATACGATCAGGTAATTACTTCAAAAGCCTCTACCCGTAAAGGCATGATTACCACTCACAAAATCGAAGATAAATTCTTTTTTGAAATTGCTGATACTACTTTAGGGAGAGATATTTTAGTGGTTAGCAGAATTTCAAAATCGGGTGCAGAAGTGAGAGCGGTACAAGGTTACGCCGGCGACCAGATTGGAAGTGCGGTTATCCGTTTCGAAAAAGGGCCAAGCAACCGCATTTTTATGCGTAAAGTAAGCTATAGAACTTATGGCCCGGATAGTACAACTTCAATGTACCAGTCGTTAAAAAATTCAAATATCCAGGCAATTGCAGCATCCTTTAATATTGCTGCTTACACACCAGATAAAAAAGGAAGTGTAATTGATATTACCGATTATTTAAACAGCGATAATGATATTTTCTATTTCAGTTCTCCTTTATCAAAAACCAGATTTAGGTTAGGCGCTCAACAAGCCGACAGAAGTTATATTCTAAATTTAAGGAGTTTCCCAACTAACGTAGAAATCAGCACGGTTAAAACCTATAGCTTAACAGCAGCTGCAAATCCTTTTGGTGGTGGTGCTGCGCCTTCAATGGGTAGTACAGCTTCTGCAGGTTCATCAACTGTTGAGTTAAACACTTCGCTGGTTATTTTACCTAAAGTACCTATGAAGGCTCGTTATTTCGATCCTCGTGTTGGTTATTTTGCAGTAGGTTATACAGATTTTGATTTGAATCCACAGGGTGTAAAAGAAATAGAATTAATTAAAAGATGGAGATTAGAACCAAAACCACAAGATTTAGCTAAATATAAACGTGGCGAATTAGTCGAGCCAATTAAACCAATTATTTTCTATATCGACCCTGCAACACCAAAAAAATGGGTGCCATATTTAATTGCGGGTGTTAACGATTGGGCTAAAGCTTTTGAAAAAGCCGGTTTTAAAAATGCCGTAATGGGTAAAGAGGCACCAACCTTTAAACAAGATTCTACCTGGAGTATTGATGATGCCCGTAACTCTGCTATTGTTTACAAACCATCAGAAATCGCCAATGCAAGCGGACCAAGTATTTCTGATCCACGCAGTGGAGAAATTATGGAAAGCCACATTAACTGGTTTCATAATGTTCAAAAATTGGTACACGACTGGTATATGATTCAAACTGCTGCGGTTGATTCAAGAGCTCGCAAAATGACTTTTAGCGATGAATTAATGGGCGATTTAATTCGTTTTGTTTCTTCTCACGAGGTTGGTCATACATTAGGTTTACGTCACAATTATGGTTCAAGCTCAACCGTTCCAACAGAATTATTGAGAGATAAAAAATGGGTTGAAGCTAACGGTCACACACCATCGATAATGGATTATGCCCGCTTTAACTATGTAGCGCAACCAGAAGATAAAATTTCGCCAAAAGGATTATATCCTCGCATCGGCGATTATGATAAATGGGCAATTGAGTGGGGTTATAAATACTTCCCGGAAACTAAAAATGCTCAGCAAGAAGTTCCAATTCTAAATAAAATGGTTATCGAATCTGCTAAAAACCGCAGATTATGGTTTGGAACTGAAACAAATCCTGATGATCCGCATTCGCAAAATGAAGATTTATCAGACAATGCGATGAAAGCAAGTACTTATGGTATCAAAAATCTAAAAGTAATTTTAAATAGCCTTCCTGAATGGACTAAAGAGCCTGCTGATGGTTATGACAACCTTTCGAACATGTACGGTCAGTTAACAACTCAATTCGGTCGTTATATGGGTCATGTGGCTAAAAACATTGGTGGTGTTTACGAAAATCCAAAAACTGTAGAACAAGAAGGCGCTGTTTATGAGCGTACACCTGCCGCAACACAAAAAGAGGCAATGACATTTTTAGATACGCAATTGTTTAAAACACCAACATGGTTATTGAATAAGCCAATTTTAGATAACATCTCTGAAGATGGATTGGAAGTAGTTGGAAGATTGCAAAATACAACCATCAATAGGTTATTAGGCACAAGCACCTTAACTAAGCTTATTTCTGCTGAAGCTCTGGATGGCGCATCTGCCTATAAAATAACCGATTTATTTACCGATTTAAATGGTTCTATTTTTACAGAATTAAAATCTAACCAGGCAATTGATGTTTACAGAAGAAATCTGCAGAAAATGTATGTAGATAAATTAATTTCGATTATTAAACCAGCAACTCCAGCTACAACAGCAACTAATGCAATTTTAGTAGGTAGAGGCGGTAGCACTCAAGGCGGTTTATCTGCATCACAAAGTGATGTATCGTCTGTTGTAAAAGGCGAATTAAGAGCACTTGATGCTATGATTAAAACGGGTGCAAATACTGCTACAGGTTTAAGCAAATATCATTTACAAGATTTATCTGATAGAATTGAGAATGCTTTAGATAGCAAAAAATAATATTTTTAAATAGCAATAAAAGGGTTTCAATCTATTTTGAAGCCCTTTTTTATGTTATTAAATCTGATTTAATCCCAAAAATATTAAAGCCACAAGACCAAGTCCACCGGCTACATAGCCAACAGTTCCTATAGCAGAATGTTTCTTGCTCGATTTGATTGCATTCTTAGTGTTTTTGTGGGCAGCTTGCTTATAAGCCATAACATATACAGAATCATTAAGTAATGAAACGTTATTTACAGAACTTGATATAGGTTTAAAGATATCTGAACTAGCTTTGCTACGTTCTGCCTTAAATTTCTTCAGGTTTTCATCACTAATTTTAAATTTTTCAGCATCAGTAGCTGCTATTTTTTTAATTGAATCAGGCTGAACGGTTTGAGAAAACGTTTGTGCGCTTGCTGAAAGCATCAATAGAAGTAAAAATGTCTAAGACTTATTCATACATAAAATTACAATTTTAATCTCAATGCAATATCAGTTTTGTCTGATGAATTTTATGGAGATTACGTTAAATAGAAATAGGGATTTTAAATAATTGTTAGAAGCAACACAACGCTAGTAACACATCATTTTATGTTTTGTTTTTATCTGTTCAAAGGAAAGAAACTTTATTTAAAAGCAAGAATGTACGTTGGTTCGTTTTAGATTATTATTTTTGCACAAACAATTAAAACATGTCTAAAGCACAACATTGGTTAGTAAAATCAGAGCCATTTAAATACAGCTGGGAGAAATTTAATGAAGATGGAAGAACATTTTGGGATGGTGTAAGAAACTACCAGGCCCGAAATAATTTAAGAGATATGAAAGAAGGCGATTTGGTTCTTTTTTATCATAGCAACGAAGGCAAAAATGTTGTTGGTGTAGCAAAAGTTGTTAAAGAATCTTATCAAGACCCAACAACTGAAGATAAAAACTGGGTTGTAGTTGATTTAGTACCTATAGAGTCCTTAAAAAATCCGGTTTCTCTGGAGCAAATAAAAGCCGAAGAAAGCCTTAAAGATATTTCTTTGGTTCGTCAGGGCCGATTATCTGTAATGCCCTTAAAAGCCGAAGAATTTGATAAAATTCTGGAAATGGGCAGTTAGTTTTAAGCAGCAGTTTCTGCTGCTTTTCTTTTGCTAAGCATTAAGCCAAAAGTCATAAAAATACTGGTTCCTAAAACTACTAAAAATAGGAAGGAAGTACCAACTTCCGGCATTTTTAATGATGTTGGTAAGTTAAAATACAGCAATATGCTTATCAATCCGCGTGGTGCGATGTATAAGATTGGCGTGATATTTCCATCCTTAAATACCTTTAAAAAGAACAATCTGATTAAGTAAATGGCTAAAAGGATAAATAATCCATTAGTGATAATAGGTAAGTTGTTCAGTTCGTGTATGTTCATTGTAAATCCAAAAATTACGAAGAAGAATGTTCTTAAAATAAACGCACTTTCTGCAGAGAGTTGGTAGAGCTGAGATAAATCTGCGGTTAAATTTTTATACAAAAAAACACTTCTAAACCAGGCATTTTGAATTGCATCAGCATTATTTAAAAACAAACCTGTACTTAAAATCAGTACCAAAGAAGAAAGATGGTACGATTGTCCGATGGCATATACCAGTATAAGTATCGAAATAATTAGGAAAAATTTTATGTGGTGATAAAGTTTACCCATTATATACAATAGAACCACGCAGGCAATTGCCGAAAGCAATATGATAAGAAAGGTGCTTAAACCTAAGCCGATAAATGCCGAAGGCGTAATAGATTGATTGCTAATGGCAAAATTAAAGATGATGATGCCTAAAATATCCGAAAAAGAAGATTCATAGATTACAAATTCTCTATCATGTTTACCAAGGGCAGCGGCCGATGGTATGGCGATTGCAGAACTGATTACGCTAAATGGAATTGCATTTGCAATGCATGAATATAAATCTCGATGCGAAATTTGATAAATAATTAGTGTGATTATGGTTGTTGTGCCAAGCAAAATGGTTAGTGCAGAAAGAAATGCACTCTTGATAATTTTATTCTTCTCTCTATCATATTTAAGTTCTAAAGAACCTTCAAATACAATTAAAATTAGTCCAACAGTACCTAAAGTTGGCAAAACCGAGAGAAAATTGAAGGTGTGAATTTTAAGGTAATCAACTAAAAAACGGAGCCCGATTCCGAGTAAAAGCAAAAGTAAAACCGAAGGAATTTTGGTTTTACTAGCCACTAAATCAAACAGATAAGAAAAAATAACTAATCCGCTTAAAATAATAAGTATGGTGTATGTTGTCATATTTTTAGCGAATGATGGTTTGCTAAAATAAGACAATCAGCCTAACAAGAAAGAAAATTTATGTAAAATTTACGATTTGAAAAATAAAGCTTTCAATTCACTTGCATCATCAGGGTTCATTTTTCCACCTAAAACGAGGCGTAACTGCCTGCGTCTTAATGCGCCATCAAAAAGTGCAATTTCTTCTTCAGTTTCGGGTAAAAGCTCAGGTACAGGAATGGTGCGGGCACTTTGGTCAACCGCTACAAAAGTATAATATGCTTCGTTGCTTTTCTGGCGTGCACCACTCGGAATATTTTCTGCCCAAACATCTAAACGTACCTCAACCGAGGTGTTAAATGCCCTTGTAACTTTGGCTTCAATAGTAATTACGTCGCCCAGTTTTATTGGGTGCTTAAAAGAAACATTATCTACAGAAGCCGTTACAACAATGCGGTTACAGTGCTTTTGAGCAGAAATTGCTGCTGCAATATCCATCCAATGCAGCAAACGTCCGCCCATTAAATTGTTTAATGTATTGGTATCGTTTGGCAACACCAATTCATTCATTATTGTAAAACTCTCTTTCGCAAATTTCTTTTTCAAACTCATAATTGGGCGAAATTAATAAAAATGCGCTATAATGGCTTTAAACATTTGAAAAGTAATTTAATTCGCCATTTTTAAAATTAGTTTCGCTCTCGTACGGTCACACTTGGCTTTAATGGGCATACTGATATGTAGTATGATTTAAGTTGTTGTGCTTTAGGATTCTGGCCATTGTGGGAGTGACGGATAAGATAACTTCCTTCCAACTCCTTTCTTAAATTTAGGAGTGGCAGGGCGTGGTTTAAACCCATCAAAAGGACGAAAAACTTGAGTTAAATAAACCAGATTGAGCGGAATAGCCCGCAATCCCGATTTAAGCACAGAATTTACATTTTTAAGGTGTGCTTGCTTGTTGCACAGGTTTCTTCGGGAGCGGCTATTAGCGAAAGCGGGGCTGCAATTGCCGATGATTTGGTGGCTTACATTTCCAAAAAAAACAAATGAATTTTGTGATAATAATTTGAAAAACAATTGATGTGCTATCCTGTTATCTTAGCATAAAAAAAAAGCGAATTAATGCAAAATCAAACAATCATCCAATTTTTCCATTGGTATTATAACGAAGAACAAAATTTGTGGACCAAAGTTGCCAACGAGGCTACGCACTTAAAAGAAATTGGTGTTACTATGGTTTGGATGCCGCCGGCTTACAAATCGAATAATGCAGCCTACGATGTAGGTTATGCAGTTTATGATTTGTTTGATTTAGGGGAATTTGACCAAAAGGGTGGTGTAAATACCAAATACGGTAATAAAGAAGAATATTTAAAAGCTATTGATGCTTTACACGAAAATGAAATTAGCGTTGTAGCAGATATTGTTTTTAACCATAAGGCAGGTGGCGACGAGCTTGAAAAAGTGAAGGTTAGAACTGTAAACCCAGATAATAGAGAAGAATTTACAAGTGATGTTTTTGAAATTGAAGCCTGGACAAAATTTACTTTTCCAGGCCGACAAGGCAAATACTCTGAATTTATTTGGGACCATTTATGTTTTAGCGGTGTAGATTGGGCAGAAGACATAAAAGAAACGGCTATTTATTCCATTCAAAATCATTTAGGAGAAGGCTTTGAAAAAGTGCCATCTACTGAACTCGGTAACTATGATTATTTAATGTACAACGACATTGATTATAGGAACCAGGCGGTGATTGATGAATTAAAATATTGGGGCGAATGGTATGTGGAAACGACAAAAGTTGATGGTTTTAGACTTGATGCCGTAAAACACATCAATCCGGATTTTATTATCGAGTGGCTGGATCATTTAAATCAAAAGTTTAACCGCCAATTTTTTGTTGTTGCAGAGGATTGGAACGTTTCTGATATTGAAGGTCAATTGGAATATATTGACACCACAGGAGGCAGAACACAGATTTTTGATTCGCTTTTACACCAAAATTTTTATACGGCAAGTAAGGAAGAAAGTGAGTTTGATATGCGAACCATTTTAGATAATACTTTGGTTCAGATTAACCCGGCTTTAGCGGTTACTTTTGTTGATAATCATGATTCGCAACCTTTGCAAGCCTTAGAATCTTATGTAGAATTTTGGTTCAGACCGCTTGCTTATTCTATAATTTTACTTAGAGAGCAAGGCATTCCTTGTCTGTTTTTTCCGGATGTTTACGGTGGCATTTACGACGATAAAAACCCAGAAGGGGAAGACACACATATAGACTTAGCGATTATTCCGGAAGTTGAAATGATGAGTAAATTGCGTGCCAGCCATGCTTATGGCTTGCAAAGAGAATATTTAGATCATGGAAATTGCATCGGCTGGACAAGAGAAGGCGATGATGAACACGGAAATAGCGGCTTAGCTGTTTTAATGAGTAATGGCGAAGAAGGTTTTAAACAAATGGAAGTTGGGCAAAAGTTTGCTGGCAAAGCATTTGTAGATGCTTTAGGCAAAAGAGAAGGCGAAATTATGATTGATGAAAATGGATTTGCCGAATTCCATTGCAATGGTAAAAGTGTTTCTGTTTGGGTTTTAAAGGCATAAACCTTGCAAGAATAACCATTTAAGAAATGTAAATTATTCAAACTTACATTTCTTAAATGGTTAACCTTAAAACTGCTATATCTATTATCAAGCTAAAAAATTATCAACTTCGCGATAAGCTTTGATTACCTCTAGCTCGCCAGCTTTATCTGGTTTTGAATTTCCATGCTCCATGCCCATAACACCTTTGTAGCCTTTGCTGTGTAGGTGTTTGAAAATGTTTTTATAGTTGATTTCACCGGTAGTTGGTTCTTTTCTACCCGGATTATCTCCAATCTGGATGTAAGCAATTTCATCCCAACATCTATCTATCGTTTTAATTAAGTCGCCTTCAGTGCGTTGCATGTGGTAAATATCGTATAAAATTTTACACGATGGACTTTTTACCGCCTTACAAACCGCATAGGTTTCATTTGTTTTTTGAAGGAAAAGTTCAGGCGTATCACTTAAGGTTTCTAAAACCATTATTAAGCCATGAGGCTCAAAAATTTCTGCACCCGCACGCATGGCATCAATTACATTGGCAAACTGATTACCGTATGGCAAATTACG
The DNA here is from genome assembly GCF_920984665.1 of Pedobacter sp. Leaf170. Lineage (GTDB taxonomy): Bacteria > Bacteroidota > Bacteroidia > Sphingobacteriales > Sphingobacteriaceae > Pedobacter. Next base: position 237,379 of record NZ_CAKLBP010000006.1, on the reverse strand, counting down.
CTCGTAAAAACCTGGTACAACTGTTAGCCATTTCGCATTACATCGCTTTGCGGCCTCAACAGATTTTTTACAGGTTTCTATAAACTTATCTTTGAATTCTTTTTTGCCTGTTGTTAAAGATGTTTTCCAGTTATCGCCGCCATCTACAACAAAAACGCCCATTCTCATGCCAAGTTTGGATAAGAGATTACCAATTTTTTCCTGTTCATCTACGCTCCGGCCTAAAAAGCTATTGTCTTCAATCGATCGGAAACCTTTATCATACATATATTGAATCTGATCTAAAAAACTTTTGCCTGCATGATTTTGAAACATGCCCTGGTGCGGTGCATAGTCGAGATTGAAAGTTTTATCGGCCAAAGAATTGTGATTGGAGTTAGACGCAAACGCACTTGTAATTGTGCCTCCGGTAGTTAATGCACCCGCTGTGAGCAAAGTGCTTTTAATAAATTCACTTCTTTTCATCTGTTTGGTTTTTAGATTGATTTTCGATGTAAATTAATTTCCTGAAGCCTGTAGAAAGCGTGTCGGTAATTTTACCATCTGTATTTTTATAAACGAAGTATGCTTCTATATTTTTGTGTTTTTCTACGAAATTTAAAGCATCATTAATATGCATGGCCATTAAACTATTGTCGTAACCATCGGCTGTAATGGCATCATTTGCATAAACGGTAACACTTATCATTTCATTATTTAGTGGATAGCCGGTTTTTGGATTTATAAGGTGCGAGATTTTTTTAGAACCCGACTGGTGAAATTTTCTATGATTGCCAGATGTTGTAATCGCCCCGGAATTTATGGCTACAATGTGCCTGATTACGGGTATTCCGTTTGCATCCGGACCTTCAACGCCGATTTTGATGTTGTTACCATCTGGTTTTGGTCCCGAAACTCTAATCTCGCCGCCCAATTCTGCAATATATTTTGTTATGCCATTCGCTTCCAGATATTCTGCAATTAAATCTACGCTATATCCCTGAGCAATTCCGTTTAAATCTATTTTAACACAAGGTTTAGTTTTACTCAGCATTCCATTTTTTAGCCTGATGTTTTTCATGCCTACACAATGCAGAAGACCTTTAATTGCGGCCTCATCTGGTTCTTGTCTTTCCTCTGCCGGACCAAAACCCCATGCCTGTACCAATGGTGCAACGGTAATATCAAAAGCGCCCTTTGTATCGGTGTTTATTTCAATACTTTTTTGCAAAACATCTGCAATAAATTTATCCGTTTTTATTGGGCCATTGCCCGAATTAAATTTTGAAATAAGTGAATTGCTTTTATAAAGCGACATTGATAAATCTATAACATTCAATAAACTATCAATATCGCTTTTCTTTACTAAACTATCTGTTGCGTAATAAATTATGCTATAGTCTGTGCCTTGCGCTATTCCATTTAATTCATATTTATTTAGTTCTTTTTTTGTAAAAAAAAGATTGACCAAAATTAAATTAAGCAATAGCAGCAACAATCGCATTTACAGAACTTTTGTTTTTCCTGGCATTGCGTATGGATACAATCCATTTGCATCTGGCAATACTTTTGGCATTGCATCCCAGGCAAATTTATCTGGCATTAAACTATTATTTGCAGCTAATGCTTCATCCCATTTTATGGTTTCGCCAGAATAAGTTGCATAGCGACCAATAATAGAAGTAAACGTACTGGTTGCCGCATATTCAACATTATTGAATTTATATTCGCCTTTTGAAATTGCTTCAAAAAGTTCATCGTGCTCGGTTTGGTAGGGGTTTGCATTCCCTTTTGTATTGTGGTTATACAATTCTTTTCCGCTATAGTCTTTCATTATGGCCTGGTTACTTCCTGATAAGTAAATTTTACCTTTCGTACCCATAAAAGATTCATCAACACGGTTGCTAATACCTTCAAAATGGCGGCATTGACTGTGAATTACAGCACCATCGGCGTAGGTTAGTTCTATAGAATGGTTATCATAAATTTCTCCATAATCTTTACCGGTTCTCCATGCCCGGCTGCCCGTTCCCTGTACAGATACAGGATGTGCATTTTTTATCCAATTTGCAATATCAAGGTTATGAACGTGTTGTTCTACAATATGATCGCCGCATAACCAGTTAAAATAATACCAGTTTCTCATTTGATATTCCATTTCGGTTTGGCCCGCTTTCCGTGGGTTAACCCAAACGCCGCCACTGTTCCAATACACCTGGCCCGACATGATATCGCCAATTGCACCATCATTAATGCGTTTCATGGCTTCGCGATAATTGGTTTGATATCTTCTCTGTAATCCAACCACAACGTTTAATTTTTTCTTCTTCGCTTCTTCTGCGGCAGCCAAAACTTTTCTTATTCCAGGTGCATCAACCGCAACTGGTTTCTCCATAAAAATTTGCTTGTTTTGCTTAACTGCTTCCTCAAAATGAATGGGCCTAAATCCTGGAGGTGTTACTAATAGAACCACATCTGCCAGTGGAATTGCTTGTTTATACGCATCAAAGCCTACAAACTGGCGTTCTTTCGGAACATCCATTTTAGCCGCAAATTTGCTCGAAAGGGCTTCATAGCTTTTATCAATTCTATCTTGAAAAGCATCGGCCATGGCAACCAATTTAATGTTGTATTTTGTGCTTAAAGCTTGAAAGGCAGCTCCCGTACCACGATCACCACAACCAATTAATGCAATTTTTATGGTATCTGAACCCGATGCATAAGCACCAGCCAGCGGGAATGAACTCAGCATTGCACTTCCGGCAAGTAAAGCCGATGCCTTTAAAAATTCACGGCGTTCTTGTAAGGAAATAGATTTTTTCATGTGGTTTTATTTGGTTTAGGTTAATAATCTGCAATAGGTTTTTTGTTGTAATAGGCATCAATTTCTTCCTTTGATGGAGGCGTAACTGGTCTAACCAATCTTAATCCAACAAATGGTGCTTCTGGAAACCACCAATTGCTTTTTGGAATTTGTGGGTCTAATTGTTTCCACGAAGGGCTTGAAGCTAATCTAACTGAAGAGGTCAGCTTGTCGGCGCTTTCATCGTAAGAGCCGCCACGTACACTGTTTGGGTAAAGCTTTTCTGGTTTAGCAACCGGATTTTCTGAAACTTTATCTTTAGCAAGAGAATAAAAATTTTCCAGATATTGGTCATAAGTCCATTCGGCAACATTACCATGCATATCATGCAAACCCCATGCATTTGGTTTTTTTTTTCCTACCGGATGCGTTTTATTTTCGCTGTTATCTTTATACCAGCCGTATTCCATTAATTTAGATTCATCATCTCCAAAGGCATATTTGGTTTTACTTCCTGCTCTGCAAGCATACTCCCATTCGGCTTCGGTTGGTAAACGATAAAATACACCTGTACGAGCGTATAGCCATTTGCAAAATTGTATAGCGTTATATTGCGTCATTGCAATAGCAGGCTGATTTTCTTTACCCATACCAAAGGTCATATCTAAATACGGTTTGGTGGGTCGGGTTACTGCATCAACATTTGCAGGTATTTTCCCGTTGCTGGCTTTTAATTCGTAATCGCGATATAAAAATGGCTCGAAAATATTCCAGGTAACCTCATGTTTTCCCATCCAAAAAGCATCAAGTTTTACTGTGTGCACAGGTTTTTCATCGGCAGCACCTGCATTATTTCCCATATCAAAAGTTCCGGCAGGGATAGCCAACATATCAAATTGAAGCGATGTTCCTTCTATATTTTGAGTATATGATTTGGTTTGAGCTTGAATAAAACTTAGCGGTAAGCATAAAAAGGCAATGGCAATTATTTTTTTAGACATGATTGTTGGTTAGTGGGGATTTATGTTTCTTAAGTTGCGCTAAATCGTATTACTAATTTAGGAAGTATGTTTTAAAAGGAAGAAAAATCTTGTAACAAATAAGGTAGTTTTTGAATTATCTCTTATCGGTAATTCGGTTAGATAAGTTTGTAAATCCTATTAAGGTATCCCATCTGGCGCCCGGTTTTCTGTAATAAACAAAAATCTGGTAGGTGTTTTCGGTTTGAAAAAATGAACATTCGAATGATCTTGTTTCTACAGTATTTGTAGCTTTATCCAGCCAGGCATATTCGTAATCGTAAAGTCCTTGTTTTAGTAATATGTTAGTGTAAAACTGTTTTCGGCCTTCATCATAAAGTAATTTATTTTCTTTAGATAAAGTATAATTATTAAAACGCCCGATAACATAAGCATCTCCGGCGGTAGATGGGGCTTGCGCATTTAAAGTGAAAAGTACGCTCAAGTACTCAGCCTCCGTTTTATCATCCCTACCATCGGTATTTCTGATGTAGAAATTACCATTTTCATCCAGTTGATTTGCAAAGGCTTCTTTATTTCTTGGAGCATCCTGAAAAAGCATTACGCTAACCGATTCATTATCTCTAAAAATATCTTTAACATTGCCCGCTTTATAACGTAAGCTTCTGGTATCAAACTTCCTAAATTCGTTATCAGCCCAAAAATCATTTGTATTAATATCATTAAAAACAAGCTGATTTGGCCTCACAAAAGATGGGCTTTTATTAATCTGTAAAGTATTATAATTAAAATTTTGCATCACAATTGTTTTTATATCCTGATAAGGATTTGCGATTGAAATGTTGTGATTTAACGTAAAATTTATCTTTTGTTTCAAGTTTCTATCGGCTACCTGCAAAGGATTGGTAATTTCTGCAGCGATGGCGATTACATTTTCTAGTACATAAAACCTTTGAGAGATTACAGGTTTCTTTTTATCATTATCCTCAAAAACCCTTAAAATATAGTTTCCGCTAATTTTAGGTTTGACCTGATTGTTCGGAAAACTTAATTCATAGTGCGTGTATTTTCGGGTGGTGTTTGATGAGTATTTGTAATTAAATATTCGGTCTTCATTAAAGCCATCGAGATAATCGAGTGTAGAAATTTTGGATGTTTGCCAATCTGATGTGCAATGTTCTATACTGTACCAATAGTTTTTGGTGCCACCTAATAAATCATCAAAGCTAAAAGAAATGGTTTCAGTAGAATTTAAAAGAATGATGGGTATAGACTGTTCTTTACTGCTATTATAACATAAAACTGTTTTAATGTTTGGCAGGTAAATTTTATTATCGTTGGTAAATGTGCTTTCTGTTTGGGCAAAAGATAGGGTAGAAACGAAAAGTAAAAGTGCTGCGATTAGTTTTTGCATAACTAAAAGTACATAGTATAAATCAATTTTAAAAGATTTGATATGGAGTCGGGAAAGACAAAAAAAGATTGCCACTGAAACACGGATTTACACGGAAGTATTAGGTTATAGCTCCGAGCCTTCTGTATTTCCGTGGCAAAAAGAAAAAGGATAAAAATATTGCCACGGAAGCATGGATTTACATGGAAGTTTTTGGGCTATAGCTCCGAGCCTTCTGTATTTCCTTGGCAAAAAGAAAAAAGACAAAAAAATATTGCCACTGAAACACGGATTTACACGGAAGTTTTTGGGCTATAGGTCTGTGCCTTCGAGCTTTCCGTGGCAGAAGACAAAAACTTATTATCCAATAAATCTGTTAATCTGTGGCTCAAACGAAGCTAGTAACCTGTTTCCATGGCAACAAAAAAGCCGCAGAAAAATTCTCCGGCTTCTATTTATAAGATTGCCATAACCGATGAAAAATCGGCTTCGCAATGACGTAATTTGTTAACCTTCCAGTTCCATAATTTCTCCGGCTAAGGTTTCCCATTTAGCCTGGCTATTATCTAAATCTTGTTTGGAAGCAAGGTATCTTTTATTGGTTTCGGCTAATTTATCGGCCTTGCCATAAACATTTTCATCAGCAAGTTCAGCTTCAATATTTTTCACAGCTGTTTCTTGTTCTGCGATTAAAGCTTCCACTTTTTTCAATTCGTCATTTAATTTTTTTAATTGATTTGCTGCGTTTGGAGTTATCGTTTTCGGAGCTTCCTTAACTTTTTCTGGCATTTTTACCGGAATTGGTTTTGAAGCCGGAATTATCCTTTTACTATTCCATTCTTCGTATTCTGCATAAGTTCCTGGATATTGTTTGATTTGCTCATTTTCGATAAACCAGATCTTATTAGCAACATTATCAAGGAAATACCTATCGTGTGAAACCGCGATAAAAGTACCTTCAAATTGCTGTAAAGCCTGAATCAAAATATTTACCGATTGAATGTCAAGGTGATTGGTTGGCTCATCCAGAATTAAGAAATTAGAATCTGTGGTTAAAGATTTAGCCAAAGCCACACGCGATTTTTCTCCACCGGATAAAACCTTAATTTTCTTAAAAACATCATCGCCGGTAAATAAGAAACAGCCTAAAATGCTACGCAATTCCGTATCCGAATGTTTAGGCGCAAAGGCCTGTAATTCTTCCAAAATTGCATTTTCAAGATGTAAAGATTCCAACTGGTGCTGAGCAAAAAAAGTTGTGGTAACATTATGACCAGTTTCGCAGAAACCATCAAATTTCTCCGTTCCGGCAATCATCCTCAATAACGTAGATTTACCTTTACCGTTTGCACCAATCAAGGCAATTTTATCGCCTTTTTCAATCACAGCTTCAGCATCTTCCAAAATATGAACATTTGGGTAATGCTTCGTTGCATGCTCAATACGCACAACATGTCGGCCGGAAGGTTTAGTAAATTTAAAGCTGAAATTTACCGTTGGGTTATCATCATCCACATCATCAATACGCTCCATTTTATCCAAAGCTTTCATACGCGATTGCGCCATTTTTGCTTTCGAAGCTTTTGCCTTAAAACGCTCAATTAAACGTTCTTCCTGCTTAATTTTGGCCTGCTGATTTTTAAATTCTCCCTTTTGAATTTCGCCACGCAAAGCTTTTTCCTCTACATAAAAGCTATAATTACCAGCGTAAACTGTTAATTTTCCTTTACGCGATTCTACCGTACGGTTTACAATTTTATCTAAGAAATATCTATCGTGAGATACAATTACAATTGCACCTTCAAAGCTTGCCAAATAGTTTTCCAGCCATTTGATGGAAGGTAAATCCATGTGGTTGGTCGGCTCATCCAGCAACAAAATATCAGGCGTTTGTAGTAAAATTTTCGCAAGCATTACACGCATACGCCAGCCTCCCGAAAAGGTATTTAGCGGACGATGTTGGTCTGCAGTGCTAAAACCCAAACCGGCCAAAATTTCGTTTGCTCTGTATTCGATATTGTAACCATCCAAAGCTTCAAATTCCTGCTGTTTATCGCTCAATTTATTTAAAACCTCTTCGCTATAATCGCTCTCAATTTTCTTCAGCAACTCTTCAATTTCATCATGTAGTTGGTTTTGGCGCTCAAAAGCTTCCATAGCTACATGCAAAATTGAATGATGCGATTCATAAGAAAGTAAATCCTGGTTTAAATACCCTATTTTCAGGTCTTTAGACATAGAAACCGTTCCGGAAGTTGGGGCATATTCGCCAACAATAATCTTTAAAAGTGTCGATTTTCCGGTTCCGTTAGCACCAATTAAACCAGCTCTATCACCAGGTTTAATGTGCCAATTTGCTTCTTCGTATAAGGCTCTGGAGCCAATTAGGAATGTTAAATTATTTATTGAAATCATTTCGGCTGCAAAAGTACGAATTTTAAAAGCTAATTTCTTTTGGAAAGCGAAATAGACAAATGTTTAACTCTTTTGATTTCTTGTAAAGCAGTGGCAGATCATTTTTTTAAAGTATCTTCCTGCTATTCGCTGCAATCTTTTTGTTCATGTCAGTCTGATCTTGTCGAAGATCTGCATCAAAAAGGATTTTCGCTGCTATCAGGTTTATAAATCAAATTAGTTCCTTGTATTAACGGTTGCTTGCTGCATCTATCTAAATCCGGTCTGTTGAAACAAGACGGCGAGGAAACATTCAATCCGCATAATCTACCATCATTTCCACCGAAGGGGAGAAATCTTTGTATTAGACTAATCTTAAAATTTATCTAAAAAAAATATAAATGAGCATTAGTTAATTTCACATTGCATTTCATTGCCGTTGACTTCAGTCAACGGTTAAAAAATTAATACATTTGGTTTTAAAGCCCAAACGCATGAGCAACGAAAATATTAAAATTTTAAGCACAGAAATTCTATCAGATAATTGGTACACCTTAAATAAAATTACCTTCGAATACCATAAAAAAGATGGTACCGTGCAAACGCAAAACCGAGAAGCTTACGACAGGGGCAATGGAGCAACCATTTTGCTTTACAATAAGGAAAATGGAACTGTAATTCTAACCCGCCAATTCCGCTTGCCAACATATATAAATGGCAACAACGATGGAATGTTAATCGAAACATGTGCAGGATTAGTGGATAAAGATAATCCTGAAACAGCCATAAAACGCGAAACAGAAGAAGAAACCGGCTATAAAATAAAGGATGTGAAAAAGGTGTTTGAAGCCTATATGTCGCCGGGTTCGGTTACAGAAATTTTATACTTTTTTGTAGCAGAATATTCAAAAGATATGAAAGTAAGTGAAGGTGGCGGTCATCACGAAGAACAAGAAAATATTGAGGTTTTAGAATTACCCTTCAGTAAAGCTTTGGATATGATAAAAACCGGAGCAATTAAAGACGGAAAAACCATTATGCTTTTGCAATACGCACAAATCAACGGCTTGGTAGAATAGGTTTTAAACCATAAATAAAAAAAAGGTGCGTCATTAAATTAATGATGTACCATTTTAGCTTAATAACGAAAAAATAAAATTCGGTTTACATTTCTTTGAAATATTAAATAAATCTTTACATTTGTACTGTAATAAAAATAATTACAGAATGATAAGCAGCCGTTTTCCAATTTCCTTACACATACTTACTTTGCTCGATGATGCAAATGGGGCAGTGGTAAGTTCTGATTATTTGGCTGGAAGCATTAATATTAATCCGGTTTTGGTACGTAAAGAAATTATGAACTTGCGTAAACATGGCTTTGTTGACAGTAAAGAGGGGAAAGGTGGGGGCTCTTTTTTAGCGAAAAGTGCAAGCGATATTAATCTCGGCGATGTTTATAAATCTCTCAGAAATCAGAATATTTTGGGACAAAGTAAAAACGAACCAAACCCAAAATGTCCAATTGGTAAACAAATTAATCAACACTTAAATACACTTTACAGCGATGCAGAAAATGCTTTGGTAGATAATTTATCTAAACAAAGCCTGGCAGATTTCGCATCAAAATTCAAATAAAAAATTTTAAATAAAACTGTAATAAAATTTATTACAATAATTAAATCAAATTTAAATTCAATAAATAAAAATTAAGAACATGAAAGTAGCATTAATAGGCGCATCTGGCTTTGTAGGTAAAGCCCTTTTAAATGAGTTGGTTTCTCGTGGAAACGAAGTAATTGCAATTGCCCGCAATACAGAAAAAATCGAAAGCAATGATGATAAAGTAACCAAACTTGCAGTTGATATTTTGGATACAGAAAAATTGGTTGAAGCTTTAAACGGAGCCGACGCCATTGTTAGCGCTTTTAACCCCGGCTGGACTAATCCAAATCTTTATAACGAAACCCTTGCTGGAGCCCAGGCCATTCACAAAGCAGTTAAAGCATCGGGTGTAAAACGTTACATTTTTATTGGAGGTGCAGGTACTTTGCAAATTGATGGAAAACAACTAGTTGATGGACCGCAATTCCCCGCAGAAATTTATCCTGGAGCATCAGCAGTGAGAGATTATTTTAATATTTTAAAACAAGAGAAAGAATTAGATTGGTTATTTTTTAGTCCGGCAATCGAAATGCACCCAGGCATCACCATCGGTCGCACCGGTAAATATCGTTTAGGAAAAACATCACCGGTATTTAATGAAGAAGGGCGTTCAATTTTATCTGTTGAAGATTTATCAATCGTTTTGGCTGATGAATTAGAAAACAATGCACATCATCAGGAGCAATTTACAGCAGCTTACTAATAAAGATGTAAGGCAGATGATGTAGGAGGGAAGATGGATGGTGGGGATGTGTGATGGCAGAGCTATAATGGAAGATGTATTACAGATGGTATGGTAGGTAAGAATAAATATAAATTTTGGTTTATATATCATTAATAGAATAGGTGCAGTTATTAACACTTCCATCTTTCATGCTCCATTTTCCATCATTCATCCTCTAAACAACTCCATTTTCCATTTTTCTATATTTTATTTATCTTCGTGGCATGTATCGCCTTATTAAACCAATATTCTTCAAGTTTGACCCAGAAAACGTACATTATTTCGTTGTTAAGCGGTTAAAATGGTTTAATGATAAATTTCCGTTAGGAAAAACCATTATTCGCAGCAGTTTCGATTTCAGTATAAAAGGACTGGAGAAAGAGGTTTTCGGTATAAAATTTAGAAATCCTGTGGGTTTGGCTGCTGGTTTTGATAAAAATGGCGAATATGTAGAGCCACTTAGCAATTTAGGTTTTGGCTTTATAGAAGTTGGTACAGTTACTCCAATGCCTCAACCCGGAAATGATAAGCCAAGAATGTTTCGTTTACCTAATGATGAGGCTTTAATCAACAGAATGGGTTTCAATAATAAGGGTGTAGATGTTATGGCAGAACGCTTGCGTATGCTTAAAGATAAACATCCTGATATTGTTGTAGGTGGAAACATTGGTAAAAACAAAGCAACTTCTAACGAGAATGCGGTAAGCGATTACATAAAATGTTTTGACAGGTTATTTGACGTGGTAGATTATTTCGTAGTCAATGTTAGCTCGCCCAATACGCCAGGCTTGCGTGAATTGCAAGAAAAGGAACCACTTAAAAATATTTTAAATACTTTACAGCAGCGCAATCTAAAAAACAATATTTCTCGTCCGATTTTATTAAAAATTGCGCCTGATTTAACCGATGCTCAGTTGGATGATATTATCGAAATTGTGGCAGAAACGAAGATTGCCGGTATCATTGCAACTAATACCACCATTAGCCGGGAAAATTTAGCTACCGAAAAAACGTTATCAGGAGAAATGGGCGGTTTAAGCGGCAAACCTGTTAAAGAACGTTCTACAGAAGTTATTAAATATCTTTCTGAAAAATCGAATAAAGCATTTCCTATCATCGGTGTTGGTGGAATACACTCGGCAAAAGATGCACAGGAAAAATTAGATGCCGGAGCAAGTCTGGTTCAATTATATACTGGTTTTATTTACGAAGGGCCGGGTTTAATAAAATCGATTTGCCAGTCTTTAGTAAAGTAATTTAAAACTTTAGCATTCCTCGAAAAGCTCTTGCAGCATAATAAGATGATGCACCATTGTGATAAATAAAAACCGTATCATATCTGTAGTCTGCAAAAATTGCACCTCCTAATTTTCTGATATTATCTGGGGTTTTTATCCAGCTTGAGGTTTTCATATCAAATTTTCCAAGCTTTTGTAGTGCTCTGTATTGCGATTCATCAAGTATTTCAATACCCATTTCATTCGCCATATCTATAGCGGTGTTTTCTGGCTTAAATTCCTTTCTGCTATCTAGTGCCTCACGATCGTAACAAATACTTCTTCTACCTTTAGGTGTTTCAGTAGCGCAATCGCAAAATAAATACTCGTTTGTTTCTTTATCATATCCAATTACATCAGGCTCGCCACCGGTACGTTCCATTTCGTTTAGCGACCAAAGTTTTTCTGGATTACTTTTCAGCTTAGCTTCAACTTTGCTCCAATCCACATCTTTATGTCGGTTTGTATTTCTATCGAAACGTAACTTTAACAATGCTATGAGTGTGTCAGAATCTTGAACTGATAATTGCATTTTACCCATTTTTATTGGTGAAGATAGTTAAATCCACGATGATGTTAAAAGTATAGAATTAAAATAATTTTCGGCATTCTTGTCGCAGCTTCCTCTTAGGTTAATTACCACACAAAAAATGGTTTTAGATTATGCAAAGCGAATAAACCTTTTTATTTTAATATTTACTTTGATGAACAGAATATAATTCAATTGGAGCGTTAATTACCAGTCACAACCTTTAATCAATCCTTTTGATAAGCCAACTTTTTTAAGTTCACCATCTTTTTTAATTTCTACAAATCTTTCTACACGCTCGCTACGCTCAACCACGTAATCCTGATCTTGATAATAGTTGGTTATTACCCGTGTATTGCCTTGCATTGCCGTATTCTGACCGTTATAAACCCTATTGGTTTTAAGCTGGTTAAAATTATGTATCATCTGGATGAAGTATTTTCCGGGTTTTAATCCATCAAATGCAAAGTCTCCATTACGGTCTGTAAATGCCTCAATGGCGTATTTATTTGCTTCTTTTGACATGTACACCGATAATTTTTTACCCTCTTTCTTCTCTCTTAGTTCATACCATTCTTCCAGATAGGGCGTAACAGGAAATAAAACGACTCTAGTTCCTGCGGCTGTAAATATTCTGCCATCAATTTTTGAGCAGGCTCTACCTTCAATTTTAGATAAGCCACGGCTTAATGCTGATTGGGCCAGCGCTGCATCAAAGGTTCCCTTTGGATAGATAGAACGTTTTGAGCTTCCTGCTGTGGCCGCAAGTTTGCCGCCCAAATCGCTATATTTTTTCCGGTCGAGGTCTGCCAATTTGGTGCTGCCAATAGCATCATAACAATAAGCACGACCGATATAAGACAAAAGATACTTTGGGTCAAGCTCTAAAGCTTTTGTGTAATTTGTGATGGCTTGTGTAAAGTTTTCCTTAATGCTGTACACATATCCAATATTATTATATCCGGTGGCATCTTGAGGGAATAACTTAACAGACGTTTGAAAATCGGCAAGTGCTAAGTCAGGCTTTTCCCAATCGCAATACATGTTACCCCGATATATGTATAAATCTTGGTATTCTTTACCACCCAATTCTATAGCTTTTGTATAATTTGTAACGGCCAATTCATAATTCTTCTGAATTTCATAAATAATACCTTGGTTTTTATACACGGCAGGTTCTTTCGGGTTCAATTGAATAACTTTTGCGTAATCTGCAAATGCCTCCGTATACTGCTCTTTTTTCTTGTAACAAACACCACGGTTTAAATAAGCATTGGCAAATTTAGGACTAAGCACTATGGCTTTTGTGTAATTGTCAATGGCAAGATCGTATTGCTGTTCCGCATAATATTTAGTGCCCAGAGTGTAGAATGCATCTGCTGTATTAGGATTTTGCTCTTTATTACCATTTTGGGCAAAAAGCATGTTCATATTTGCAATTAATATAAACACTACAAAAACAGAATGTTTGATTACTTTCTTAGGCATAATGAAGGTTGTTTTAGTTAATAATTTGCCAGGTTCTTTGCTTACGGCTTCTGCCGGATAAAACTCACATGGAATAAAAAAAATGTAAAATAGATTTCAATAGCCTTGGTTAGATTTGAATTTCTATTGATAATTTTTTTAAAATTCAGCTTGTTGCTCGCGGTGGGATGAATTATTTTGCAAACAGCTAAAGTTACAAAACACGACTATATTAACTAAATAACATTCGTAAATCCAATTTTGATATTTATTAGATTTTTGGGTTTATGATGTTTAAATTCAGTTATTTACCTGCATTTTTATCTCCCAAATTCTTTTGGATTTACGAATGTTTTGTCAATTTTTATGGTTGGGCGGGTAAGAGAATTTTATTTTGTTTTTGGTTATAACACCAACCAAAGGTAAAATGGAGTAAAGCTTTTCTTTTAGCGCTCTAAATCATAAAACGCCGGTACAAATTTGATTTCGTAATAGTCAACCGATTAATCTTTTGTCTTTGGCTACAAATTTTGCAAACGCAAGTAATGCGCCTGTAATCATTATATTTCGGAAAAAGTTAACCATTTCCAATTCCATTTCTTTCTCCAGGTTAGCAGTCATATTTTCTGGTACTAATTCATATCCCATTGCCCTTGGTAAATGAATTAAAATAGCCATTAAAATTACATACAATGCCATCAACGAATAAGATAACTTGTCATATTTCCCAATTAAAGCACTGACAATGAAAAGTAAGATGCAAACTGAGGTTAAGTAGTTCCAGAATAAGGGAAACGGAATATAGTCTGGAACGAAGGATGCTCCAACGTTGGGTTTGCCAAGATGTAAGCCAACGTAAAGCAAAAACGAAAGCGGAAAAATATACTTTCCCAAGTTTAAAATTTTGTCCATTGTTGTTTTTGTTAATTTGTTGGAAATGGGATGAGTGGTCTGATTTCCACAGAACTACTTGGATATTTTAGAATCGTGATAATCTGTTTCATTTTATATCTGGTTTTTAAATTTCTGCCAACATCTAAATTTACGCATTGCGTTTATCCGAATTTAATAACATTCGTAAATCTACTTGTACAATTTTCTTTGATTTTCATTTAAATCATTTAAATTCAGTTTTTTATCTCTATTGTTCATCATCATATTCTTTTGGATTTACGAATGTTTATCGAAAGAAAAAATGAAATATTCTGAAATTTTTAAGCAAAAAATGGAAATTGCCCGTTATAGCAGTTCTACCATTAAATCATACCTTGCCGCATTATCTGTCTTCTTTAAAGAAAACAACCAAATTTCAATTGCCGCTGTAAACGAACAAGTTATCGAAAATTATCTTTCAAAAATTATTAAAGAGAAAGGAATTTCGGCCTCTTACCAAAAGCAATTAATTGGCAGCTTAAAGTTGTTTTACAAAATGGTATTTAGCAGGTCTCTGCAAATAGATGATTTATTTCCGAAACGTACTGAACATACATTACCGAAGTATTTAAACAGAGAAGAGGTAAAAAGGCTTTTGGCAGCCGTGCGCAATTTAAAACACAAAGCAATTTTAATTACGTTATACGGGTGTGGCTTACGCTTAAGCGAAGTAATTGATTTAAAAATTGAGGATATTGACTCAGAAAGTGAAGTGATAAATATAAGGCAGGCAAAAGGAAATAAAGACAGGCAAGTGATGTTGCCAAAATCTCTTTTGCCACTTTTAAGAGCGTATTTTAAAATCTATTTACCCTCAAATTATTTGTTCGAGGGGCAAGCTAAAGTAAAATACTCACCCAGAAGTGTACAAGCCATATTAAAGCAAGCCGCCTTAAACGCAAAAATTAATAAGGTGGTTTCGCCACATGTTTTGCGACATAGTTTTGCAACGCATTTACTCGAGAATGGTACCGACATCCGTTATATACAGAAACTTTTAGGGCATAACAACTTAACTACAACTCAAATTTACACCCACATAACTGACGTTGCCAAAAATAAAGTTATAAGCCCACTAGATTTTTAAAGGAAATTTCTTTATTAAAGACAAAAATTTTATTTAAAAAAACAGGAATTTTAATGCTGGTTATGTGCAATCTCGTTTTTGGCGGTGCAACAAAATTAGAAAATTCATGACATAAAAAAAGCATCCTTTGATCAGAAGGATGCTTTAAATCTTTTTAAGAAGATTCCTAAAAACTATTTTGCTAATGCAGCTAAAACAGCGTTGTTTTTAGCTAATTGGTCGTTTTTAGGTTGTGCAGAGCGACTTCCTAACTCAATGTTAGTAGCTCTTTTTAAGAAATCCACTTCTTGATGAGCGGTATTTTTATTTCTTCTGTCTTTTCTTTTTAATCTGGTAACTGCCATGGTTTTAACCTTTTATTATTCTTTATTTGTACAAATGGAGGTCGAGAGCGGATTCGAACCGCTGTAGAAGGTTTTGCAGACCTCTGCCTAGCCACTCGGCCACTCGACCCTTAAATTCAAGGTTGCAAAAATATGAATTAATAATTAGCCCGCAAATAAAATCTGCTTTTAATTTCGAACTCTCACTATTTCAGCACAAAAGATTGCTGCACTAACTGCAACATTTAATGATTCTGCCGATCCAATTCTTGGTATGGTAACTGGTTTACTAATTTTTTCAATAACTTCTGGGCTTATGCCCTTGCCTTCATTACCTAAAATAATAAGGCCTTCGTTTCCCCAATCCATCTTGTAAATAGAATTACCGTCCAGCAACGCACCAAATACAGGCACATCGGTTTGCGCTAAAATAGAAACCAAATGCTCATAATAAATATTTACCCTCGCTAAAGAACCCATCGTTGCCTGTACCGTTTTGGGGTTATAGGCTTCAACACAATCTTCGGCGCAAATAATGTTTTTAAATCCAAACCAATCTGCAGTGCGAATTATGGTACCCATGTTACCCGGGTCTTGTATGCCATCTAAAACAATTGTAAAATTATTTTTTAATGAATTTAAGTCTACAGAAGCCCTTTCGGGTATGTGGATAACAGCTAAAAAACCTTGTGGCGTTTGTAAAGTACTAATCTTGGTTAATTCAGCGTTGTTTACCTCAAATAAGTTTATATTTGCAGGTAATTTGGGCAACAAATGATACTGTTCTGTGTTGTAAAATATGCTATGGATTTGATAGTTTGATTGTATAAACTCTTTTATGGATTTTATACCCTCAACCAAAAAAAGACCGGTTTCTTTACGATATTTTTTTTGATGTAACGATTTAATAAAACTAACCTGAGATTTTGAAAGCATACCAATCCTTTAATTATTCTAACCTGAAAAGCCCTGCAATATTACTATTAATTATTGTTTTAATCCAAGGTTGCTCCTCAACTAAATACATACCAGATTACCAGGCTATCGTTAAAAAAGTTAGCATTGATAGCGTTGATGCGAAGTTTGAAGAACAGGCTTATAATTATGTTCAAAAAGATATTCGTCCATCATCGCCTTTTAGTATTAATGTGCCACTTTATAACTTATTTAATACAAAAGATGGTAAATACAAAACAACAGGTATAAAGCCTTTTGGTTCGCCACCGGCGATATTAGATAGTGCTTTGGTGGAAATATCACGTAATCAAATTGAAAAATTCTTAAAGGGTAAGGGTTATTTCCAAGCAAAGGTTAATTCAGATATTCAGGTCAAAGATAAAAAAGCAGAGATTAAATTTAAGGCACAACCTGGCCCTGCATCTTATATCAGAAAACTTTCAGATTCTATTTTTACGCCTCAGGTAAGAGCGGTTTATCATAAGGAAAAACCCAACTTCACACATCTGCACGAGGGCATGCAGTACGATTCGGATTCTCTTAGTTATGAGCGAGACCAGATTTATCGCGTAATGAAGGAAAATGGTTACTACGAATTTTTACGTCCGTTTGTAAATTTTGATGTGATAGAAACTGCAGATGTAAAAAAAGTAGATTTAAAACTTAATATTACAAATCCGCCTAATGGCGATCATAAACAGTTTTACATAGGCAATACACACATGCTTATTGCGCCTAGCCCTGATGGATTACCAGATTCTGCAAGGTATAAATTGAGCAAAGACACCGTAAATGGAATCGTTTACACAGATTTTTCGGGCAGATATAGAAGAAATCCTATCGTTCGTTACGATTTTTTAAAGCAGAATGAGTTGTTTGACATTAGAAATGAGCAGCTTACCTATGATAGGATGTATGAGTTGAACATCTTTAAAAATGTTAAAATTGATTATTACAGACGAGACAGTACATCGAATAAAATAAACCCGATTATCCTTTTAACACCACAAAAAGTAATGAGCAACCGGGTAGAAGGTGAGGTGCCTTTTAACGGTGGTACCGTAGGTTTTAACTTAAGTAACACGTACACCAACAATAATTTATTTAGAGGCGCAGAGCGATTTGAATTACAGCTAAAAGGTGGTTTACAATCCAGAATTGGTAATGGAACGTCGCCGTTTAGAGATATTTACCAAAGAGATTTTTCTATAAGTGCCAGTATTAGTGTTCCGAGATTAATTATTCCTTTTTATACGCCGGTTTTAGGTGCAAACGGAATGCCGCACACTACTTTTTCATCGAGCTACATTTACGCCTTACAAAAAGATATATCCATTAGAAGAATATTTATAAACTCCATTACTTACGATTGGTTTGAAACAAAATCGAAATTACACAGCTTTACGCCTTTAAATTTTGAATACAGGTTTGGAAATTTAGATCCAAGTATCCCACAGGAAATTTTACTAAACAACATCTACTACGGCATCCTTTTAGGCAGAAAAGATTTAACACTGGGGATGAAATATACCTATACTTTAAATGCTGATAAGCTTAACCAGTTAAGAACTTTTGTGTATTTGCGAGGTGGTGTAGATATTGCAGGTAACTTATTGCAAGGTGTTACAAATATTTTCGGTGCAAAAAGAGACCCGCTAAATGGCAATTCTGCAACATTATTAGGTTTGCCATTTAACCAGTATGTGAGGCCGGAGATTGATATACGCTGGTATAAACATTTAGGTGGAACAAATCAGTTTGTAGCAAGGTTAAGCGCTGGTGTAGGTTATGCGTATGGTAACTCTCAGGAAAGAGGTATACCTTTTGAAAAATTATTTTTTGCCGGTGGTTCAAACGGGATTAGAGCATGGCAAGCCAGAACTTTAGGTCCGGGTAATTACAATCGTGCTGTTATTGCTACTGATTTGGGTAGAAGAACCTTATTTGGTTTAGACCAATTAGGGGAGATGAAAATTGAAGCTAACCTGGAATATCGTTATACCTTATTGAGGAAATTTTTTGGTGGCGTTTTAAAAGGTGCGGCATTTATCGACATGGGTAACGTGTGGAATATTAATGGTAAAAGTACCTTAAGCGGTAACATAAGCGAAGAAATCAGGCAGCAAACTTTGCTAAAACTTAGTAAAATGGCTCAGCAAACGGCAATAGGAGCGGGTACCGGGTTTAGGTATGATGTTCAATACTTTGTATTTAGGTTTGATATTGGTTTGAAGGTTAAAGACCCACAATTCTCAGGCTCCGAACAATGGGTTATTGGTAAATTTTTATCTAATGGAAGAGCATTTAGAGACAACTTTAACGCCACCCATGCGCCAGATACTTATCGGTTTTTGCAATACAATTTTGGTATAGGAATGCCTTTCTAAATCAAACGCATTTCACATTTATTAGCATTATACTAAATTCTTTAATGCATCAAAAATACTTTCGAAAAATGTTGCTAGGTTAAGGCCGCTGCTGTGGTTAAAGTATACAAATACAAGGAATATTATTACTGCAAAAATTATCAGCTTTCTGAAAGCGAAGGCTATAATTACCAGTAAAATTGGGATAAGGAATAACCATAAACTATTAATTGGGTATGGCGTTAAGTCGCCATCTTTTTTATAAACGTAAACCAATTTGCTATGTGTTCCGGTGTCGTTTTTGTGTTTAAGATATACAAAAGTAGAGCGCTCAATAGGCAACGGTAAAACCGCTATACCATCATTAAATTTTAAACTCTGCGTAAAACCGCTAACACTAAAAGTGTAAATACCATTAATGTCTTCGTTTGGATTGTTTAAAGAATCGGCAGCAATTATGGCCAGTTTATTGTTTTTTAAAAGGTTCTCTTTAACTAAAAAATTATTAATTGCCGATGTTTGAGCAAAGCCAAAAATGCTTGCTAAGCAGAGAAACAATAAGATAAATCCTCTTTTCATTCTATAGAACGTTTATTGTAAATTAAGTAACCAATGTGCAATAATACACCATTTCTTTTAATCGCATCGTTATATAAATTATAACTTAAGCTTACAGGGCCAACCGGCGATTGATAAACCACACCCGCTGTGGCTGCATAACGCAGTTTGGTAATCGCTTTTGCGTATCCAACATCTTGTAAATTGTTTAATTCGTATTCTTTATGCGGCAAGAAAAGATAGCCTTCCAATCTAAAATCTAAATTTTTTCTGATGCTGAAAATATTTTTTATACCGCCAGCAGCATAAGTAGAAGCCCTGAATTTATCTAAAAACAAAGAACGGCTATCTTGCAACGGATAAAATGCAGGTGAAACCAGTAATGTTGAATAATAGTTATTAAAAAGCGGTTGGTTTGATATTACCCCTTCAATTAAATAACCCAATGTGTATTTATTAAGGTGAAGAAAATAATTTTCTTGCGAAAGCTTAATGCTACCCCATTGCCGGATTTGGTTAAAAGGTTTTATGGTGTTTGCCGGAACAATATTTCTGAAAATATTGCCTGGATTATAGTTTTCTCTACCTGTAGTATAGTTAAAACTTATGGTAAAACTTTGTCCGCGGGTTGCATATTGTTTACGGTTTAAAGAACTTTTTTCGAGGTTAAGTGATGATTTAAAGCCATTAAAGACGGTTTGGTCTAATATATCGCCAACGGCAAAAGAATTGTTTGGACTGTATTGGTCTTGATTATTGATAAAAGCAGCGTGCAAAACCACCTTTGTGTTGTAATTAAGCGGAAATCCCATCATCAAATCAATTTTCCTATCGGCTTGTTCTATATAAATCGGGCGTGGGTTTTCAATAAAAATCTGGCTGGTGTTGTAAAAATTCCAATGGTTATAAGTTAACTCCGCACCTAAAAAAATTGGGAGCTTTGTGGGGTAATCAATTCTGCCACTCATTTGTACCGATTCGTAAAATCTTCCAGAATAGAAACTGGTTCCAAAAGTGTAAGCTTTGCGGTTTAAATAATTGTATTGTGCACCTAAAAATACGTTGCTAATTGGCCGTGTAGAAATATTGCCGCCTAAATCAAGCTTAAAACTTTTTTTAGGTTGGGCAACTACTTCAAAAGTGTAGTTATCTGTTGCAGGCTCGTACACAATTTTTGGATAAATGGTTTCAAAAGTCTGGTCTGCCACCAGCTTATAATAACCTCGTTTAATATCATCGAGATTAAAAGTTTGTTTATCACTTTTAAATAAGCGCTCTACATAACGTTTTTGCTGGTCATTCACACCAGTTACGGTAATGTTGTTAAAAACAAAATCAGGTTTTTTACGATTAAATTTTTCTCTTTTCGCTGCAAGCTCTTCATCAGTAACCCTTCGCTTTATAAGTGCTTTAATCCGTTCCATATCTGCCATGGTGGCTTCATAGCCTTTTTGAATTAAATCTTTAACCGGCGAGAAATTAGTAACACTATAGTTGCCAACGTTAGGTTGGATGTAAATTCCGTTTTTACCAACCATTGTAGAGTCTGATTTTGAAAGAAACATATAAACCAAAAAGCGGTTCATTAATCTTTCATCATTACTTTTTGGGTATTCGTTATATGTTTTTGAAGATACATTTGCGCCAATTATGTAATCAGGCTCGAATTCTTTTTGCATTACATCAGCTGGAAAATTATTATAAAGCCCGCCATCAAATACATATTTTCCATCAAGCTTAATTGGACGGTAAATAATCGGTACGGTCATGGTTGCTCTAACCGCCTCGGCTAAACTTCCTTTATCAACCGTTATGCTCTCTTGCGAAAGTACATCGGCAACCATGCATCTAAAGGGCACAAATAGATTATTAAAATTATCTTTTGATGCAGCAGATGCTTGAGAAAATAACTCTAAAAAGGCAAAATTTAAGGGTATATCATTAATTAAATTTGAGCGGAAGCTGAAGTGAAAACCTGAATCTATAGCAACTTTGGCAGCAAGCATAGATGCGTTTGGTGCATTTTTTTCAAAGTAATAAGTATAATCGCTGGTATAACGGCCATTTACCCAATTTTGAAATTCGTTACCTGTTGCAATATTTTCAATTTGTGCGGGTGTATATCCGGCCGCATACATGGCGCCAACAATTCCGCCCATCGATGTTCCTGTGATGTAATCAATTGGAATGTGGTTTTCTTCTAAAGCTTTTAAAGTGCCAATATGCGCCAATCCTTTAGCACCGCCGCCACTAAATACTAAACCAACCTTTTGTGCCTGTAACTTAAAACAGCACAAAATAAAAAGCATCAGCAAATATCTTTTAAGAGTTACCACTCTCTAAAAATAAGTGTTTTCTTTTGAAAATTAGTTGAGTATGTAAATGTTATATGTTAAAAATGATGCAAAACTTACCCATAAAATGTAAGGGATGAAAAGAAGTCCGGCCAGTTTATCGATTTTATAAAAGGTTATTGCATTTATAATAATCATAATGAGGAGCATAATTATCTCTGCCAATGCAAAACCTATTTCATGGAAATAGAAAAATATAAATGACCAGCAAAGATTTAAAATTAGCTGAATGGCATAAATCGCTACAGTTCTTGGGAAGTGCACTATGGTATCTCTTTTAACCCATACCAAATAGGCTGCAATGCCAATTAATATGTAAATTGTTGTCCATACTGGCGCAAATAACCAACTTGGCGGATTGAATGAAGGTTTATTGAGGGTTAAATACCAGGTTTTAACAGAGTTAGCCGTTGCGATGCCGCCCAATGCACCAATGCCAAGGGTTAAGGCTATGTTTAAAATTAATGCTAAAGGTTTAAATTTCATTTGGGAATTTTCGAATAAACAAGCGATTTACTTAATGGTTTTTTTATCTGCCAATTGATGGTACTACCGGCAAGCTCTCGTTATCCTCGTTGCCAACACTTTGCACCGCAAACAAGTAATTATCTTTACTATAAGGCAAACGCATTTCTGTAGCTGTGGTAAAAAATTTCTTTTGCCATACTGGGCTACTTGTTTCTCGCATTAAAATATAATAGCCTTTAACACGACCATTTACCGGTGCTTTCCAATATAAGAAAGTAGAATTGCTTAAGTTTTTCACATCAACTTTAAGCTCTGTTGGTATAGATGGGGCCTTAGCTAAATTTGCTAAAACCGAAATGTTGACAGCTGTATTTTTTCGAAGATATTCAAAATCCATAAATTCGATTAAATCACCATATATAACTCCTTTTTCAGTTCGTAAATCCTGATGTTGATGATCGAAGTTTTCGTTCATTTCTGTAATTCTTACCGCCGTAAAACCATTTTCTACAAATGGCGTATGGTCACCGCCACGCAAAAATCTATCATTACGATAAATTAATTTAATCTCGAGCTGATCAACATAACGTTCTCCAACTTCTTTAACATAGCGTGCCAGTTGCCTGCTTTTACCATCATTCTCTAAACCAAACTGGCGAATGTTTTTAGCATTTTTATCTAATTCGAAAGCCGGTAATCCTTCGCTAAAAACTCGCAGCTTAGTATTATCTATAATTTGTGTTTCGCTGGCATTGTTGCTTCCAATCATATCGTTATTAAGCATGGCTTCTAAATTCCAGCCTTCTTTCTTCGCTTTTGATGCCATAAAACCCGAGCCTAATAAAGATTGCTCTTCGCCACTAACCGCAACAAAAATTACCGTAGCCGGAAATTTGTGTTGACTCATAATTCGGGCGGCTTCAATAACACCGGCCACGCCACTACCATCGTCATTTGCGCCTGGAGCATCGCTAACTCTGTTCATCACATCTGTAACGCGACTATCCAGGTGCCCGCTTACTACAAAAACTCTTTTATCATTTGCATCGCTACCCTTCAAAATGGCCACTGCATTGCCTAACACAATTTGCTTGTCAACACGTTTTCCGTCAGGGTTTATTGTAACTGTATCCAGAAATGCTGATAATCTTCCATCGCTTTGCTTAGCAAACTGGTTAAATTTATTAACTACCCAATTTCTGGCGGCGCCAATACCTTTAGTTTTACTTTTAGTATCACTTATAGTACTTCTGGTACCGAAAGAAACCATTTTTGTAATGTATGATTTTAACGAATCAGCGTTAACCGATTTTACCATCTTATCGATATCAGCATTGCGGTTTACAATGGTTTGAGCATTAACAACAATAGTACAACTGCTAAGAAAAAGTATAGTGAGTATTTTTTTCATCAATGAATAATTTATGGTTACTAATGTATCGAATGTTGGGGTTTATTTTAATTGTAAGCCTCGAAAAGTTGTAACAATTTAACGATAAAAGATAAAAGCAGTTTGAAAATTTTGTAGCCAACAATAAAGATATCGTTACAAAATCATGATGGTTTAAAATTTGTGACTCTAAAAGCCTTTAAATGACTTGATAAGATTTGAAAACTTAGAACCATGATTAAATTTTTCTATATTTATTGTTCGAAAAGAATTCATAAATCCCAATAACGCATAACATCCCTCAAAATCATAGTAATGGACAGGTTTCCAACTAACTTAACATCAGCCAAGTGCGAACTTTTAGATAGAATACTACAAGAGTTTAAGCATGAGGAATATGTTAAAACAGATAGGATTCTTCACATTTTTAGGGGAAATGCAATCCTGGCATCAGAATATCTTCAGCTTTTAAACCAGTTAAATTTAATTATGCTTATTGGAGAGGTTCACGGGCATCCTTTACCGGCATTAATTGGGAAACAATCTGGCTTAGAAATTTTTTTAAGTGAAGGCGGTTTTATGACCAGGCTGGAGCTTAGAAAGATGCAGGAAGAAACCGGGAAGAGTTTAATTGAACTGCAAAAAGAAATCTTTGATTTAAGAAGTCAGCTTGCCGCATGCCGTGAATTAATTGCTAAGCAAGAAATGGCCATGCTTGATATGGATGCCGAGCTCAAAAGGTTAGAAGCAGGAATGGAAAATGAAGATTATTAAGTTGTAGCATTTTAAGCTGTTTATTCGTTTTACTCTAAAAACCTTAAAACTATGCGTAACAACCTATTAAAAACCTTCGGTATATTTTTTCTATTGTCTATTATTTTTATTTCATGCAAAAAGGATAAACCAGCAGGTAAAACTGATGTGCTTACCGGAGCATGGCAAGAAGCAAGCGTAAACGGAAGTATTGGCAGAAGGTTAATTTTTAAACCCGATGGATTGTTTACAATGGAAATCTGGAGCAGCACTGCAAAAACTTCAGAAGTAAACGGTACTTACAAAATTGATGGTGAGAATTTAACCGTTAATATAAGCGAAAGTGTTGAATTTAACGCCGCCGGAAATCCAACTAAGCGAAATGTAAGTTATCAATTGTTTGAAAAGGGAAAATTTTCTATTACGAATACTATTCTTTCTATAAAATACATTTCTTACCCTGCAGATGCTCCTGTTAATACTGAATTAAAATTTGGGAAAATTATCGCTATTGATTAAATTATAAATGCCTTGACGATTAATCAAGGCATTTTTTGTTTTTTTAGATGATTATTTGTCAATTCTAATTTCAGTTCTTCTATTTAAAATTCTTCCTTCCTCGCTATCATTTGAGGTAATTGGTTCTTTCTCGCCGTGACCAACGATTCTAAAATTAGAGGCATTTAAACCTGCATTGACCAGGTAAGATTTTACTGAATTTGCCCTATCAATCGACAAAGACATGTTGTGTTCTGGCGTTCCCTCGGCCGATGAATGTCCGTTTAACACAAATTTAGTATCTGGCGATTTTTTCATTTCGGCTACGGCTTTATCTAAAATAGAGAATGATGAGGTTTTTAGTACAGCCGAATTAAATTCAAATTGAATGTTATCTAAGTTAAAATTAGGATTATCTGTAGAAGCAGGTGCTTCCTCTTGTTTAGCCGGTTCAGGTGCAGGCTTTTTCTCTTCAACTGGTGGTGTTGGTTTTGTAACTGGTGCTGCTTCTGCTTTTGCAAGTGGTTTTTTAGCTTTGCAAGAATACATTGTGAGTGCAAATAATCCGATAATTGTGGTTATAAAAAACTTTTTGATAATCATGTTTTATCCTGTTTAACGTTTTAAATGAAAATATAATTTTATAGTTATAACGATTTTTATGCCCATAACATATAATTTCAATTAATGTTATCTCACTATCGTCAGGATCTTATCATTCGTCTTTCCTTTTAAACTCTATTCGGTTTATCCAATTAACTCACAATTTAGCTAAATTATTTAAGCCTCAAGGTTGAACTTTTTGTTGTAACAAATAATTTATTTAGACTATTTATAAATAAATTTATTTTGTAAATCATTATAAAAGAG
Source organism: Pedobacter sp. Leaf170 (assembly GCF_920984665.1). Taxonomy (GTDB): domain Bacteria; phylum Bacteroidota; class Bacteroidia; order Sphingobacteriales; family Sphingobacteriaceae; genus Pedobacter. The sequence goes on along the minus strand of NZ_CAKLBP010000006.1, from coordinate 211,611 downwards.
TTGTTTATAAATAAATTTGATTTAATGAGGTTTTTTAAGCAAGCCGTTGTACTCAATTTGATTCAAAATAAATCTTTATTTAGAATGATTCTTGTTAACTTAGCCGAAATAATAAAAACCATTACGAATTGAATACTCACAATAATATTTAGCTTCTAAAATGAAAAAAATCATCTTTGCTATTTTAGCTTTTGCCTCCTTAACTGTGCAAGCTCAGAAGAACGCTTTTTTTGATCAAGCTTTCTGGAAAGGGAATACTGATTTAGCGACCATTAAGGCAGAAATAGAGAAAGGCAGTAGCCCGTCACAATTAAATCCTTCTTCTTTTGATGCAACTGTTTTTGCGATAAATAGTGGTGCACCAACAGAGTCAATTTTGTATCTTTTGGCTCAGCCGGGTAACGATGTTAATAAATTAACGCATGATAGCAGAACCTATTTAATTTGGGCATCATCCAAAGGAAACATTCCTGTTATGGAATATCTTTTAAAAAATGGTGCTAAAATTGATATTCAAGATAGCCACGGCTATACCGCATTAACTTTTGCTGCGGCTGGCGGACAAAAAAACACTAAGGTTTACGATTTATTGATAAAGAACGGCTCGGATTTAAAGCAAGATCTAAATCACGATGGTGCAAATGCATTGTTAATCGCAATCCCTAATGATAAAGATTTAACCTTAACGGATTATTTCGTAGCTAAAGGCTTAGATTTAAACAGTAAGGATGCTGCCGGAAATACTGCTTTCAACTACGTTGCAAAAGGTGGTAACATTGAGTTAATGAAGAAATTGCTTCAGAAAGGTGTGAAATATACGGATAATGCAATGATTATGGCTAGTCAGGGCGGACGAGGAACATCAAATGGTTTAGAAGTTTTCCAATATTTAGAAAGCTTAAAAATCAAACCAACAGCAGTTGGAAACAATGGCGAAACAGCTTTACACAACATTGTTCGTAAACCAAAACAAGAAGAAATTATTAACTATTTCCTGTCAAAAGGTGTGGATGTGAACCAACCAGATAAAGAAGGAAATACTGCTTTTATGAATGCTGCAGCTTCAAACAAAGATTTAGCCACAATCGAACTATTGGCAAAAAATGTTAAAGACATCAACCAAATAAACGCTAAAGGTGTTTCTGCATTAGATTTCACCGTTCGTGGTAATTCTGCTGAAGTGGTAAAATTTTTAATTGAGAAAGGCGCAAACTTAAACCATATAGATAAAAATGGTGATAACCTTGCCGCTTATCTTTTTCAGGCTTACAACCCACGCGGTATGGAAGATTTTGAAGCTAAATTAAAACTGCTAACCGAAAAAGGTTTCGACATTAAAAAAGTTCAGGATAATGGTAACTCATTGTACCATCTTGCGGTTGCGAAAAATGATTTAGGCTTATTAAAACGCATTGAGCCCTTAAAAATTGATGTTAACCTTAAAAATAAAGAAGGTTACACGGCTTTACACAAAGCTGCTATGACCGCCAAAGATGTTGAGTTGATGAAATATCTGGTTTCTATCGGAGCTAAAAAAGATGTAACAACCGAATTTAAGGAAACCCCTTATGATTTGGCTACTGAAAACGAATATCTTTCTAAGAACAAAATATCGATTGACTTTTTAAAATAAAAAAATGAATAGCATTTATAAAGTATGCCTAGGCTTAGGTATTGTATTTTTAACTTCTTACGCATCTATGGCGCAAAAAACTACAAAATACAAGTGTATGTTGCAGATGACCAATTATGTTGGAGAAGGAGCCTATATTGTTGTTTCTTTAGTTGATGCTAAGGGTGCTTACGAAAAAACACTTTATGTTATGGGTTCTGATAAAAAATGGTATCCTGATGTTAAAGAATGGCACAAATTTTATAAAAAGAAACCTACAAACCTAAGTGCAATTACTGGCGCTTCGGTAACAGGAGGTGATAGAAGTGTTACTACCTTTGAGATTGAAAATTCCAAAATTAACAAAGGTTATACTTTACGTTTTGAATCGGCTGTTGAAGATAAAAAATACATCGTTAAAGATTTAGAAGTGCCTTTAACTACAGAAGGTATTGCCGCTAAAACTGAAGGTACTGGTTATATTAGATATGTTCGTTTAATAGCGAACTAATAAAGGCTTTTAAATGACAATTTCAATATGGAGATATAGCCACTTGGCATTTGCTGTATCTTCTTTTCTTTTTTTAATTCTTGCATCTGTAACGGGTATCATCCTTTCTTTCAAGCCCGTAACCGAAAAAATTCAGCCTTTTAAGGTTAAAGATTTCAATAAACTTAGCATAGCTGATGTTATTCCAAATCTTAAAAATAACTATACCGATATTATTGAGGTTACGGTTGATTATAATCAATTTGTAGTGGTTGATGCTACAGATTTAAGTGATAATTCCGGTAAATTCTACATCAACCCTAAAACCGGAAAAAATTTAGGCAAGGTTGCTAAAGAAAATGAATTTTTTCAATGGATAACCGCCTTACATCGTTCACTTTTTTTGCATGAACTTGGCCGTTTCTTTATTGGTTTAACATCGTTTTTGCTATTCCTCATTGCAACCTCCGGAACGGTTTTAATTATACAGCGCCAAAGAAGTTTTAAAAATTTTTTTTCGAAAATTGTTAAAGATAATTTCGCCCAATATTATCATGTTGTTTTAGGCAGGCTTTTACTAATTCCGATAATCATCATTTCAATTAGTGGAACTATCTTATCGTTGCAGACTTTCGAGATTATTAAAGAACAGAAAATTTCTCATAAAGTTAATATTGATGCTTTAAAAACCAATCCAGAAAAGAAAACTGCAGATTTTGAAATTTTTAAAAACACCAAATTATCCAGCCTAAAATCAATCGAGTTTCCGTTTTCTGAAGATGTAGAAGATTATTTTACATTAAAACTTGAGGATAGGGAATTAACCATAAACCAAATTTCAGGCGAGGTACTAACTGAGCAGCGATATTCGAATGCTAAATTGCTAACTGCATTAAGTATGGATTTGCATACCGGTAGAACAAATGCAATCTGGGCAATTGTTCTAGCGGTCGCATCAGCAAATATTCTTTTTTTTATTTATTCAGGCTTTGCTATTTGGTGGAAAAGAAGATCTAATCAGGTTAAAAATAAATATAAAGCAGAGCAGGCAGAATATATCATTTTAGTTGGTTCTGAAAATGGAACAACTTTTCGTTTTGCAAAAGCCATTCACCAGCTGTTATCGAAAAGTGGGAAAACATCTTTTATCGGGCAACTAAATCATTATAAAGTTTTCCCAAAAGCCAAGCAACTCATTATTTTAACAGCAACTTATGGTATTGGCGATGCGCCAACAAATTCAACTAAATTTTTAAAGCTTTTAGATAAATTCCGGCAGGCAAATCATATTGATTTTTCGGTTGTTGCTTTTGGCTCGCATGCCTATCCCGATTTTTGCAAATTTGGTTACGAAGTAAATAATGCTTTATCGCAGCAAAACTGGGCAAAACCATTGCTCGAAATACATACCGTTAACGATAGATCTCCTGAAGATTTTATGAAGTGGGCTACATTGTGGGCGCAAAGTTCTAATGTAGAATCCACATCTTTATCAAAACTTTTAGAAACTAAACCAGTAAAATTACATCAGTTTACAGTTGTAGAAAAAAAGATTTCAAGTCATGAAGAAACTTCTTTTATTGTTCGCTTAAAGCCTGTAAAAGGTATAAAATTTACTTCCGGCGATTTACTTTCTATCTATCCTGCAAACGATCATCGCGAAAGACAATACTCAATCGGTAAAATTGGTAAAGATGTTCAGCTGAGCGTTAAGTTGCATGAAAATGGTTTAGGTTCAAGATTTTTACATGCACTAGAAGATGGACAAACCTTAAATGCAGCACTTTTAAGAAATGAGCATTTTCATTTTCCTTTAAAGGCAAAAACAGTAATTATGGTTTCTAACGGAACCGGAATTGCACCTTTTTTAGGGATGATAAATCAGTTTGGAGATGGCAGAGATATTCACCTTTATTGCGGTTTCAGAAATAAAGTTTCTTTTGAGCTCTACGAAAATGCCCTGAAATCTGATGCGGATAAACTGACTAAACTAAGCATAGCCTTGTCTCGTGAAGGCGAAAAACAATATGTTAAAGATTTGCTTTCCCGAGATGCTGAAACGATTTATTCTGCGCTAAAAGACGGGGCTGTAATAATGCTTTGCGGCTCTTTAAGTATGCAAAAAGATGTAATTGAATGGCTTGAAGCGTTGTGCCAAAAGCATGAGGGGAAAAGCGTCAGTTTTTATCAATCTCACGGACAGGTATTGATGGATTGTTATTAAAATTAAAAGACTTATAATGGGTCTTGAAAAATGCTGACATAGTTAAAGCATTTTTTTCCAGCGTTCTACAGTCCTTTTAACCAGATTATCGGATAGAAAAATCTCGCCGTTGTCGCTAAACATAATGCAACTATATTTAGGAAATTGCTTAATGAAATTTAATCCTGCATGTTTACCTAAAACCATTATCGAAGTGCTTAATCCGTTTGCCAATTCAGCATCCGGACCGAAAACCGTAACACCGCTTAGTCCGGTAGCCGGGTAGCCGGTAGCCGGATTTATAATGTGAGAATATCGTTTGCCATCGAAAATTACAAACTTTTCGTAGCTGCCAGAACTTACAATAGCCTTATTGTAAAGCGGAACGGCGGCGAAAAGGCTATCTTTATTATATGGGTTGGTGATGCCAACAAGCCATTTTTTGCCATTAGGTTGCTTTCCCCATGTGCTCATATCGCCGGTTGCGTTTACAATTCCGGCCTTAATTCCCTTGGCAAGCATCATGTTGCGACATTTATCTGCTGCGTAACCTTCTCCTAAAGCGCCAAAGCCAATTTTCATGCCTTTTTTACTTAAAAAAATTGTGGAGTTTACACTATCGAGAATGATGTTTTTGTAGCCAACTTTTTCTACAGATTTCCTAATTTCATCAACAGATGGGATTTCAGTCATCGATCCATCAAACTTCCAGATTTTATCCATCGCAGCAAAGCTGATGTCGAAAGCACCGTTTGTAAGTTGCGATAGTTTAATTGCTCGTTTGGTAAGCTCAAAAACCTCTTTATCAACTTTTACAGGCTTCTCTCCAGCATTTCTATTCACTTCCGAAACCTGTGAATTTGGTTTCCAATCAGAAATTAGATACTCAATTCTGCTAATTTCATTTATAATGGTGTCTATATTTTGCTCGGCAAATACAGCAGTTTTTGCAACAATGGTAATTTCAAATCGACCGCCCATTAGCATGGTGGTTTTCTTTCTCAAAACCTGTGCGTTACTGCTAAAACCTAAAAAAAATAATGCAATTATGCTGTAGAATTTCAAATCTTGTAATGAGCTAGCTAACTTTTAAATTGATATTATTTTGCTCAGCTGCTTCGATTGGGCTGTAATCAGATAAAATAAGTGCTTTGCCTTTTTTAACACAAACATCGTGTTCAAAATGTACGGATGGTTTTCCATCAACGGTTCTCACCGTCCAACCATCTTTTTCGATAAATACATCTTTTTTGCCCAAATTAATCATGGGCTCAATAGCCATAGTCAGGTTTTCTTTTAGCATTAAACCGCTTCCACGTTTGCCGTAATTTGGCACTTGCGGCGCTTCATGCATGCTTTTCCCAAGTCCGTGACCAACAAAATCTCTAACAACACCATAGCCTTGTTTTTCATTATGATTTTGAATAGCAAAACCAATATCGCCCAATCGCTTACCAGCAACCGCTTCGTTAATGCCTATAAAAAGGGATTCTTTGGTGGTTCTTACCAGCTTTAAAATTTCTTCGCTGGCATCGCCAATTACAAATGTATAAGCATGGTCTCCGTGATATTCGTTTTTGATAACGCCAACATCAACAGAGATAATATCGCCATCTTTTAATATTTCTTTGCCCGGAAATCCATGTACAACAACATCGTTAACAGAAGTTATAATATGGTGTGGAAAGCCGCTGTAGTTGTAGAAAGAAGGCACAGCGCCATTATCCAAAATATATTCATTTGCCAGTTTATCAATCTCAATTGTCGCTAAACCCGGACGTAAAATTTTTGCAATTTCTGCCAAAGTATTGCTTACCAGAAGCGCACTGATTTTCATCAGTTCTACTTGTTCATCGGTTTTGTAAATAATCATTGCCGCAAAAATAACAATTAGTTTTTTAAAAGCTTTTGATTATGATTAAGCAGCAAGAAGATTATTCATTATTTCTGTTGAAGTCTGTCAATAATCCATTTTGATACAAAGGATGTTTCCGTCTCTTGGTTTAAGCATAGTTGAAATCAAAGTAATATTATTTAATTTGTCAGCAACTTACAATCATCCATGAGAATAATTCTATCCAGCCTTGCTTTTATAATTTTATTATCGGTTTCTACATTGGCTCAAAATGTTAAAAGCAAAGGGCACAGTCATAACGATTATCATCAAAATTTACCATTAGTTATGGCATACAAGGCTGGGATGAATTCGATAGAAGCCGATGTTTTTTTAAAAGATGGAGAATTGTATGTAGCGCATGAAGCTAAAGAAATCAATATTCTAAAAACCTTAAAATCATTGTATTTATCTCCATTGGCTGAGTTATTTAAAGCGCATAATCACCATGCTTTTAAAGATAGAACAAAACATCTGCAATTGGTTATCGATATAAAAGAAGACCATGTTAACGTACTTAAAAAACTAATTATAGAATTAAAGGAGTTTGAGAAGGTTTTTAATATTGTGAGAAATCCTGAGGCTATAAAAATTGTAATAAGCGGAGATATGCCTCAGCCTGTAGATTTCGCAAATTGGCCAGAATACATCTTCTTTGATGGCAGACCAGAAACCAGCTATACTCAGAATCAGCTTAAAAGAGTAGGCATGATTAGTCAAAACATTAAAAAATATACGGCTTGGAACGGAACGGACGAACCCACACCAGCCGATTATGCGAAGCTTGAAAAACTAATTAATGATGCGCACAATGCAGGCAAGCCTTTTAGGTTTTGGGCAACAGCCGACAATCGTAATGCCTGGATGATTTTAGAACGTTTAGGTGTAGATTGGATTAATACCGATAAACCAAACGAATTAGCAGAGTATTATATTAGTCGGGATAAATGAGATGCCGGGTTTTGAACTAAGCTTAGTAGCTGTAAGGCACAATGGTCTTTAAGCAAATAATTTAAATGGATTTACAAATACAAAAAGCCACAACATTAATTGTAGCTTTTAAATTGTGCTCCCGACGAGATTCGAACTCATATCGATGGTACCGGAAACCATAATTCTATCCATTGAACTACGGGAGCAAAACGATGCAAATATATAGAATCAAAATGTTAGTTTACTTAATTTGAAAGCTAATGTTGCTATTTTAACCATCCTTAATAACTTATTGATTTTGTGTTGATTGCCTTTAATAAACAAAATTTAGCGCAAACTTTAATCTGCTTTTTGCAAACTGAAATAACAAATGTGTGCAAACTTTGTTAATTAAACCTTATTGCAGCGGTATCCTTTTGAGCTTTTCGGCGAGAAAGATTTAGCGGAAAGCAGGACTGACCTAAAACCGAGTTACAGCAACTGCTTTACTTAAAATTAACGCTGCCTTAACGCCAAAATTGGCATTTTAGAAAATAAAACCGCACCTTTGCGAACCGTTAACAGAGGTTTTAGCATGTAAAAAAATATTAATTTGCTTATGGAAGAATTGGTTGTAGAGGAGATTCAGGAACTACTTGAAAAAGATAATGATAAAGCATTAAAGCGATATCTTGATGAACTGAATATCTCGGATGTGGAGGAATTGATTGACGAACTTCCGCAGCATGCAGCCAAATTTATTGAAACGATTTCTTTAAACAGAGCGGTTAATGTTTTCAGAATTCTCGATTTTCGTACCCAGGAAAGAATTATCAAAAAATTATCGGGCAATAAGCTAAATCAAATTATTAAAGATTTGCCTCCTGATGACCGTACCGCACTTTTTAGTGAGTTAAAGGGTGATGTGGTTAAGAAAATGATTACGCTTTTACCTCCCGAAGAGCGTAAGGAATCGCTGGCACTTTTAGGTTACAATGAATACAGTATTGGGCGTTTAATGACGCCAGATTACATTGCTGTTAAACCGGAATGGTCTATTACCAGGGTTTTGGCGCACATTAGGCGTTATGGTAAAAATTCTGAAACCATTGATGTAGTTTACGTTATTGATAAAGACGGTGTATTGCTTGATGATATTAGGATTAGGGAAGTTTTGCTGGCAGATCCTGAAGCCATAATTGGTGAACTTACCGATAAACGTTTTATCGCTTTAAAAGCAAACGACCCCCAGGAAGATGCTATCAGTATTTTTAGAATGAATAACCGTGTTGCTTTACCTGTTGTTGATGAGCAAAATATCCTCTTAGGTATTGTTACTGTTGATGATATTTTATGGATTGCCAATGAAGAATACACAGAGGATATTCATAAAATTGGTGGTTCGCAGGCTTTAGACGAGCCATATTTAGATGTTCCGGTTTTTGAGCTTTATAAGAAGCGTGTGGTTTGGTTAATTGTATTGTTTTTTGGTGAATTACTAACCATAGCGGCAATGTCAAACTTCGAAAGCCAGATTGCAAAAGTGGTTATACTGGCTACATTTATCCCTTTAATTATTTCTAGCGGAGGAAATAGCGGTTCGCAGGCTGCAACATTAATAATCCAGGCGATGGCTTTAGGCGAAGTAACGGTTAGAGATTGGTGGAACGTAATGCGAAGGGAAATTTTTTCGGGTATGTTACTAGGCGGAACTTTATGCTTGCTGAGTTTTGCCGTAATTGCCAGCTGGAACCTTTTTATGCCAGGCTTTACCGATCATTATGTTAGAATTGGTTTAGTAGTTGGTTGCTCGTTAATTGGAGTGGTTTTATGGGGAACATTAATGGGCTCAATGTTGCCGCTTTTGCTTAAAAAAGTAGGAGCAGACCCTGCAGTTTCATCAACGCCCTTTGTGGCAACACTAGTTGATGTTACTGGCTTGATAATCTACTTTTCTTTCGCGATATTATTCTTAAGTGGAATTTTACTTTAATAATGAGTTATGCAAAAAAAAATCACAACACTTTTTACCGATATAGGTGGCGTTTTATTAACCAATGGTTGGGATAGAAAGGCAAGGGGAGAAGCTGCGGTTCTTTTTAACCTTGATTCTGTAGATTTAGAAGAGCGCCATCATTTAACTTTTGATACTTACGAAGTTGGTAAGCTTACGCTTGATGAATACCTGGAAAGAATTGTTTTCTTTGAAGAGCGTTCTTTTAGTTATGATGATTTTAAGGAATTCATGTTTAAAAAATCATTGCCCTACCCTGAAATGATTCAATTAATATGCGATTTAAAGAAAAAATATAGCCTCAAAGTTGCTGTAATTAGTAACGAAGGGAGGGAACTAAATCAATATCGAATAAATACTTTTAAGCTTAATGAGTTTGTTGATTTCTTTGTTTCATCAAGTTTTGTTCATTTCCGCAAACCTGACGCAGATATTTTTAAAGTTGCAATCGATATTTCGCAAAGCGATGTTGAAACAAGCTTATATATTGATGATAGAATGCTTTTCGTACAGGTATCAGAAGGTTTAGGTTTAAAGGGTATTCATCATACTAGTTATGAAGATACTAAAGCCCAGTTGGCGGCTTACGGATTGGTAGTATGAGGATTTTTGATTGATGTTCTTGTGTCCCGCAGATTTCGCTGATAAGCGCAGAGTAAGGTTTACATGTTAGTAACTCATTCATTTCAAATAATTCCGTGTATTCAATGTTTCCGTGGCGAATAGTTTTTAGTCTCCCGCAGATTTAGCTGATAAGCGCAGAGTAAGGCTTACATGTTAGTAACTCATTCATTTCAAATAATTCCGTGTATTCTGTGTTTCCGTGGCAAATAGTTTTTAGTTTCCCGCAGATTTCGCTGATAAGCGCAGAAATAGATTAATGTAGATTGTTTCCCCGAATCTTTGGGGCAGGCTGTGCCTCTCAATGACGGGTTTGTTACTAATTCAAATAATTCCGTGTCTTCTGTGTTTCCGTGGCAAAAACAAAAAGGCCACCATTTCTGGCAGCCTATATTTTTTAAATATTTTTTTAAAATTATACGTTAAACCTGAAGTGCATAATATCTCCATCTTCAACAACGTAAGTTTTACCTTCTACGCCAAGTTTACCAGCATCTTTACAGGCATTTTCAGAGCCTAAGGTTACAAAATCAGTGTATTTAATAACCTCTGCACGTATAAAACCTTTCTCAAAATCGGTATGGATTACACCAGCAGCTTGTGGTGCTGTAAAACCTTTGGTAATTGTCCAGGCCCTAACTTCTTGTACACCAGCGGTGAAGTAAGTATAAAGGTTTAATAATTTATAAGCAGCACGAATCAGTTTGTTTACACCAGATTCATCCAAACCTAAGTCGGCTAAAAACTCCTGACGTTCTTCATAGCTTTCTAATTCAGCGATTTCAGATTCGATTTTTGCAGAAATCACTAAAACCTCAGCATTTTCATCGGCAACATTTGCTTTAACTAAATCCACATATTTATTTCCTGTTACAACAGATGCTTCATCAACGTTACAAACATACATTACCGGTTTTTGGGTAAGTAAGCCTAAATCTTCAATAAAATCAAAATCTTCTTGTGCTAATGGAGCAGTCCGAATAGATTTTCCACTTTCTAAATGAGCTTTAACCACAGTTAAAATTTCATAAGTACGCTTAGCGTCCTTATCGCCACCGGTTTTAGCCATTTTTTCAACTTTCTGAATACGTTTTTCAACGGTATCTAAATCCTTAAGCTGTAATTCAGTATCGATAATTTCTTTATCGCGAATTGGATCTACAGAACCATCAACGTGTATTACATTTCCATCATCAAAACAACGTAAAACGTGGATAATAGCATTTGTAGCACGAATATTTCCTAAAAATTGGTTGCCTAAACCTTCACCTTTTGATGCTCCTTTTACTAAACCAGCAATATCAACAATTTCTATTGTATTTGGCTGCACCTTATTTGGCTTAACCAATTCCGCAAGCTTTGTTAATCTATCATCAGGTACGGTAATTACGCCAACATTTGGCTCAATTGTACAAAACGGAAAGTTTGCTGCTTGCGCTTTTGCATTTGATAAACAATTAAAAAGTGTCGATTTACCCACATTTGGTAAGCCAACTATACCACACTGTAATGCCATTTATATGTTTTGATTTACGATTTACGATTTACGATTTCACCTTTCACCTTTCACCTTTCACCTTTCACCTTTCACCTTTCACCTTTCACCTTTCACCTTTCACCTTTCACCTTTCACCTTTCACCTTTTTCAGGCGGCAAAGATAAGCTTTTAAAATCTTTAATTAAAGGCAGTAATTTGTGCCAGATGGATATTTTATCTAAGTTTAGCAAAATTTAAAAAACATTATGGAAGATTTGGAAGGGCAACAGCAAGCCGAGGTGAATTTGGTTGTATCAGAAAATATGAGAAGCTATATTTACGACATTACTAAATGGGCCAAATTTCTCTCCATTGTAGGTATTGTTGTTTCTATATTCATATTTATGGTTGCTTTTAGTATTCCTACTCTAATGAATAGCAATCCGAAGGTGGCAGCTCAAATGAGTCAATTAGGTTCTGCTGGTACAAACATCATTACAGTAATATATTTAATTACAAGTCTTTTATTATTTTACCCAAGTTTATTGCTCAACAAAATTGCCAGTAAGGCGAAAAAAGCAGTGCTTTTTGGCGATCAGGAAAGTTTAGAGGATTCATTTTCAAACTTAAAATCGCTCTTTAAATATTGGGGTATCCTTACAATTATGATTATTGCCTTCTATTTTCTTATGATATTTATGGTAGGTGCCGGAATTGCAGCAGCATAAAAAAAAACATTGCATAACAAAAAAGAGCCTTTAATTTTTAAAGGCTCTTTCTATTTATCTTAAATTAAAACGAAAAATCGTCGGTAGTTTTTGCACTATGCTCACCGTTTTCCGAATATTCGTAGCGTTTTTCTACAACATCTTGATGCGTTTTAATGTAATCTACAGTTTCATTTAAACCTTCTGTAAATTTTTCGAAATCTTCTTTATACAGAAAGATTTTATGTTTCACAAATACGCCGTCTTCTAATCTTTTCTTGCTTTCAGTTACTGTTAAGTAATAATCTCCCGAACGAGTGGCCTTCACATCGAAAAAATAAGTTCTCTTACCTGCTCTTACTTTCTTTGAAAAAACTTCTTCTCTCTCTTTATTGTCGAATTCTCCCATGGTTGGTATTGATGTTGGTTTTTGGTTTCGGTAAATATAAAGCAAATATTTAAAGTTCAAAATAGAATTCAAACAAATTAAGCGCTACGGCTTTCTTCTTCTAATAGCTGATTGTTGTAAAGCTCAGTATAACTGCCATTCAGGTTAATCAGTTCATTATGTGTGCCTTGTTCTATTATCTTTCCATCATCTAAAACCAATATTTTATCAGCATTTTTTATGGTCGAAATTCTGTGTGCAATTAAAATGCTGGTTTTATTGTGCATTATCTTGCCAAGGTTTTGCAGAATTTCTTCTTCAGTTTTAGTATCCACTGCTGATAAACAATCATCAAATATCAAAATACGTGGCGATTTTATTAGCGCCCTGGCTATCGATACTCGCTGCTTTTGGCCGCCTGATAACGTTATTCCGCGTTCGCCAAGCATGGTTTCAAAACGCTCTTCAAAATCAACAATGTTGTTATAAACTGATGCATTTTTTGCCGCTTCGTAAACTTCATCTTCAGTTACAGTATCCAAACCAAATGCAATATTGTTTTTAATGGTATCAGAGAAAAGGAAAACCTCTTGCGGCACAAAACCAATCTGATTCCGGTAATCCTTAAGGTTTAAGTTTTTTAAATTTTCACCGTCGATATTTATAGCTCCGTTTTCAACATCATACATTCGCATTATAAGGTTTGCCAATGTAGATTTACCCGAGCCTGTTCTGCCAATTATGGCTACAAACTCACCACTTTTAATCTCAAAACTTATATTCTTTAAAGCTTCAATGCCTGTATCAGGATAGGTAAAACTTACGTTTTTGAATGAGATATTTCCGTTAACTAACCTTTCGTTGTTGTTGGTTGATTGAATATCTGATGGGATATCCAAAAATTCATTAATCCTCTTTTGCGATGCTGCCGCCCTTTGTATTAATGAGGTAACCCAGCCGAGCATCGTTACCGGAAAAGTTAATTGATTAATATATATAATAAATTCTGCAATATTACCAGCCGTTATGCTGCCATTCATAACCTGTATGCCGCCAACATAAATGGTTAAAATTGTGCTCAAACCAATTAAAAGTAGCATTGTTGGGTAAAAAAGTGCAGATACCTTAACCAAACTCATCGAGTCTTTTTTGTAATCGTTACTTTGAATTTCGAACATGCTGCGTGTATAATCTTCGCGTACATAAGATTTTATAATTCTGATACCCGATAACCGCTCTTGCACAAATGTTGATAAGCTGGAGAGCCTTTCTTGTATCTTTCCGCTTTTCTTAAAAATAAGGGTGTTTACATAGTAAATTATAACCACCAGAAATGGTAGTGGCAATAAACAATAAATGGCTAATTTTGAGTTTACATCAAACATCGACCAAATAATAAGCACCGATAAAACAAAAGTATTTATGGTGTACATTATTGCCGGACCAACATACATTCTCACCCGGTTTACGTCCTCCGTAGCACGATTCATTAAATCGCCGGTATTATTTCTTCTGTAAAAGCCTAAACTGAGCCTTTGGTAGTGTTGGTAAATGTCATTCTTCATATCAAATTCTATATGTCGCGACATAAGAATAATGGTTTGGCGCATGAAAAATAAAAATAATCCCCTCAAAACGTAAAGTGCAATAACCAAAAAACCAAAATACAAAAGGCTATTGCTAAAAATATCATAAATAATTTGCTGGCGATTAAAACCATCAAAAAGGCTATAAATCTGAATGTTTTCGGTAATTAAATCGAAGGCATAACCAATAACCTGGGCAGGTACAACACCAAAAATATTAGAAATTACCACGAAAATACTTCCCGGAATAATCCACCATTTATATTTCAAGAAATATTTATTTAAGCGTTTCAGGTGTTTCATACAATACAAACTTAGATAAATTTGTTATTCTATGCCGCATATTTACTTTTAAGTATTTAAGCTTTAAAAACTAATGACATTTTTAAGGTTTTGAAAAGCAGGTTTCAGCTTTTCATTGGTTAGGGTTGGCCCCGCCATTCGCTTTACTTGCCTCATAAAAATTCGGCTGCGTGATCGCTACTGTCAGGTTTAATTAACTCAAAACCGAAGCCTTAAAACTCAAATTTCCTATCTGATTTTCTATTATCCATTGGTTCAAAACCAACGGCAATGAATAGCAAGTTCCTAAATGAAGTAATCTAACACCGACAGCAGCGAAAATACTTTTTGTGTTCAGCTCCAATAATTACAGCTATAAACATCAACAAAAAGATTGCCAGACTGCGGTAGGCAGGTAGCAAATGGTGGGACTGAAATTACCTAAATACTATTGTAACTGATTTTCTACAAAAAGAACAAATGGTTTATTTTACATTCTTAAAAGGAGTATTGGGCTTTTCGGCAGATGTTTAACGGGCTTGTCTAATTAATTTCACTATAGATTGTTTTTAATACGTGTAATAATGGTTTTTTATTTTATTTTTGCTGCAGGTTAAGCCTAACGTTCATTATGCCAGCAAATTCTTCGTCAGATTCATCTATTTTAGAGCAATTAAGTGCTTACGGGCATAAAAAGTTGGTTTTCTGTAATGATCCCGACACTGGTCTAAAAGCAATCATTGCCATTCACGATACTACTTTAGGGCCAGCTTTGGGCGGAACACGCATGTGGAGCTACACAACAGAAGCCGAAGCATTAGAAGATGCACTTCGTTTATCAAGAGGCATGACCTATAAATCGGCTATTACTGGTTTAAATTTAGGCGGTGGCAAAGGTGTAATTATTGGTGATTCTAGAAAAGACAAATCGGAAACTTTAATGCGTAGCTACGGCAGGTTTATAAAAAACCTGAATGGCGAATTCATTACAGCCGAAGAAATGGGAACGAACACGCGTGATATGGAATATATCCGTATGGAAACCAATTATGTTACAGGTGTGCCAGAATCTATTGGTGGCGCTGGTAATCCTGCTCCATTTACAGCACAAGGCGTATATTTAGGTATAAAAGCCAGTGTTAAAGAAGTTTTTGGTACAGATATGCTTGCCGGCAGAACTGTTTTAGTACAAGGAATTGGCAACGTTGGCGAACATTTAGTGGCTTTATTACGTAAAGAAAACGCCGAAGTTTTAATTAGTGATATTAATCAAGACCAACTTACTTACGTAGCCAGAAAATACAAAGCAAAGCCAATTGAGGCTGATAAAATTTTTGGAATTGATGCCGATGTGTATGCACCTTGCGCTATGGGTGCTACCGTTAACAATAAAACCATTGAGCGCATGAAATTTGCAATTATTGCAGGTTCTGCAAATAACCAGTTAAAAGATGAGGTTTTAGACAGTGAGTTGCTTTTGAAAAAGGGTATTCTTTTTGCTCCTGATTATTTAATTAACGCCGGAGGTTTAATTGCTTGTTATTCGGAATTAACCGGCTTTGGTAAAAAACGCACCGTACAGCTAACTGAGAATATTTACGAGGCAACCAGAAATGTTATAAAACTGAGCAAAGCTGAACAAATACCTACAAATATTGCAGCAAACCGCATTGCTGAAAAAAGAATTGCGGACATAAAGAAAATAAAATCAACATATTAAATAATTATTAACCGGTTTAACAAACCACACTCGTTCTTACATTCATGTTAAATAGAAGGCACTTAAGAATTAAAGCTTTGCAAAACATTTTTGCTTGGCACATGGCAGATAAAAAAGACATTAAAGGTGATTTAAAAGTCTTAATGCAAAGCATCGACAGCGTATACGAAATGTATATCTGGATGCTATCTCTAATGGTAGAGGTTACGGAATTTACAGCCAATGATGCTGCTGAACGTGCCAACAAACACATCAAAACCGCTGAGGATATTAATCCCAACCTGAAATTGCTTAACAACAAATTCAGTGTTTTAATGCAGCAAAATCCAGAATATATTTCTGCAATTAAAAAATATAAAGTTGATTGGGGTTTCGATCCTGAAATCCGTAAAACGGTATTTAACTCATTAAAAGCTTCAAAAGAATATGCTGAATATCTTGCAGATCCAAACGAAAGTTTAGAATCATCAAAAGATATTATTAAATATATTTTCAGAAAGATAATTTTAAAAAACCAGGCTATTATTCAGGTTTTTGAAGAGAAGTTTATTAACTGGCAGGTTGATCATGAAGTAATGAAAGGCATGGTTGCTAAAACGCTAAAGAACTTTACATTTGATGATCCGTTTAAAAATAAACTTACTGAAATAAGCGCTGATTGGATTGAAGACAGCAAATTTGTGCAGGATTTATTTGTACATACTTTGCAAAATGACGCAAAATATCAGGAAATGATCGCCGAAAGAACTAAAAACTGGGAATCGGAGCGTATTGCTTTAATGGATACAATTTTAATGAAAATGGCAATTTGCGAATTGTTAAATTTCCCATCTATTCCGGTTAAAGTTACCATAAACGAATACCTTGAATTATCAAAAGATTACAGTACACCGAAAAGTAATTCGTTTATTAACGGTATTTTAGACAAAATTTTAGGCGACCTGAAAAAGAATAACACGATTAAAAAATTAGGTCGCGGATTAATTGAAGAATAATATGAAAAAGATATTCATCCTGGCAATTGCCGCTTTATCGTTATCAGCTTGCCGTAACGCAAATAGTTCTACAACAGAAGTTGCTGCTGTAAACAGCACCGAAGCTTCGGCTATTGCACCTGCAGATGCACCAGTTATTAAATTTGAACAGGAAATTTTTGATTTTGAAAAAATTGAAGAAGGTGCTGCGGTTACCCATGAGTTTAAGTTTAAAAATGTAGGTAAGAGTCCGTTAATTATCTCAAATGCTACCGCAACTTGTGGTTGTACAATTCCAGAAACACCAAAAGAACCTATATTGCCTGGTAAAGAAGGTATAATTAAAGTTGTTTTTAACAGTACCGGTAAAGGCGGAATGCAAGATAAAGTGGTTACCGTTACCTCAAATGCAAATCCAAACACAAGCACAGTGCACTTGGTAGGTGAGGTGCTTGCGAAGAAATAATTAGATAGTTGGATGTTCAAATTAGCATATCTAAATATTTCAATATTCAAATCACAATTTTTAATAAACAATTAGAAGAGTTAAATAAATTTAACAACACAAATAAATACAAGAAATGATTTCGACAGTAATTTTACAAGCAGCAGGTGGTGGTATGTTGGGTACGGTTGTACCAATGGTATTAATCATGGTGGTATTCTACTTTTTCATGATTCGTCCGCAGGTTAAAAAAGCAAAAGATCATAAAAAATTAGTAGCAGAATTAGGTAAAGGCGATAAAGTAATTACAACAGCAGGTATTCATGGAAAAATTATTGATATGAATGAAACTACTTTTGTAATCGAATCAGAATTTGGAGCTAAGTTACGTTTTGATAAATCTGCCGTTTCATTAGATGCAACTAAAGCTGCAATAACGCCAAAAGCATAATAAAAGTAATTTCAATTTTACAGCAGTCTCGAAAACTTTCGGGACTGTTTTTGTTTTATTACATTTGAGCACGTAGCTTTTCTGAACTACAAATATTACTATGCCGTTTATAAAGTTAACTCAAATAGAAAAAAGACGTGTAATAAGCCTCTTAGCTTGTTTACTCTTGGCAATTGCTGCCTGGCTATTTATGGCATTAAACAACAAATATGAATACATTGCCAAAACGGTTCTTATTTATAAAAATTTCCCGCAGAAAAGAGCATTTCATCCTTCACAATCAGATACGGTAGATTTAAGGGTTGAAGGTACGGGATGGCAGTTACTTTTCGCTAGATTGAGGATAAACCCACAATCGATAACCGTAAGCTTAAATCAGCTAAACCGTAGAGATTATGTAGTGCTTTCCGACCAGCTTTATGGTATAAACAAACAATTAGAAACTTCTCAAAAGATAATTTCTGTTAAACCAGATACACTTTATTTCGATTTCACTAAAAGGTCGACAAAAAAGGTAAATATAAAATTGGTGCAGAAAATAGATTTTGTGAGTCAATATGGAATTTCTAACGATATCAGGCTCACGCCAACACAAGTAACTGTAACCGGACCAATTGAAGAACTGCAAAAAATTGAAAGCTGGAATACTGATACGTTGAAATTGTTCAAAGTTCAAAATAATGCATCAGTTAGGGTTGCTCTACAACACAGCACCTTAAAGAATGTGAATATTTTCCCATCTGTGGTTGAGGTTAAAATTCCGGTTGATGAATTTACCGAGAAAACAGTTGAAGTGCCATTGAAGATTACTAACAATTGGAATTACAATAGCATAAAATTATATCCGAAGAAAGTAAAGGTTACTTTTTTAGTTGCTTTAGGAAATTATGCGCAGGTTGATGAAAATTTTATTACGGCTACGGTTGATGCAGATGAATGGCAAAAGCTTAATCACCATCAATTAACGGTAAAAATATCTCAATTTCCTGATTATTGTAAGCTTGTGCGGATTGTTCCATCAAAAATTGATTTTGTTGTAGAGAAATAATGTATAAAGTTGGCATAACAGGCGGTATTGGCAGCGGGAAAACTACCGTTTGTAAAGTGTTTGAGGTGTTAGGCATTCCTGTTTTTTATGCTGATACGGCTGCGAAAGAAATTATGGTTACAGATGCTTTGCTGGTAGAAGGTATAAAAAAGGCTTTCGGTAAAGAGAGTTATTTTGAAGATGG
Organism: Pedobacter sp. Leaf170; assembly: GCF_920984665.1. Classification (GTDB taxonomy): domain Bacteria; phylum Bacteroidota; class Bacteroidia; order Sphingobacteriales; family Sphingobacteriaceae; genus Pedobacter. The sequence continues at coordinate 192,603 of NZ_CAKLBP010000006.1, read as the reverse complement.
CAAACTGAATAATAAGCATATCGCCGGTATTGTATTTAATAATGAAGCCGAGTTAGCGAAATTGAATGCTTTAGTGCATCCCGCAGTATTTAGAGCTTTTGATAACTGGGAAGCTCAAATTGATGCTAATGTTCCTTATACATTAAAAGAAGCTGCTTTGTTATTTGAAAGTGGATCTTACAAAATGACTGATGCTACGATTTTGGTAACAGCGCCTACAGATACCAGAATAAAAAGAGTTATGCAACGTGATAATGTTACAGCAGAACAAGTGAAAGCACGAATGGATAAGCAATTAAGTGACGAAGAAAAATCTAAACTGGCTAATTACTTTATTCACAATGATGAAAAAATTTCAATTATTGAACAGGTTTTAGCCTTACATAAAACATTTTTAAATACAGCTAAACAAGAGCATTATTTAGCAGCAAAGAAAATTTAAAAGTAATATCTGTAAATCTGATGCTTATTTTATCTAACTAAAATCCTGCCTTATCCTTCAACCCAACAAATCCTATTCATGATTTTAGAAGATTTTATCACCATAACACCAACTGGTTTATATTGCATTTATGGAGATTTTTACCTCGACCCACAACAGCCAGTTCAAAATGCAGTGGTTTCTCACGCACATGGCGACCATGCAATAGGCGGAAGCCAAAATGTTTATTGTACTGCGGCAACCAAAACTTTTATGGAACATAGGTATAGAAAATTTGCTGCGGTCGATTTTCATACAAAAACATACCACGAGAATTTCAAAATTAAAGAGGTTAGCATAAGTTTTTATCCAGCCGGACATATTCTAGGTTCTGCGCAAGTTTTAATAGAATATGATGGCGTAAAATATCTCTACACCGGTGATTATAAAATTGAACCAGATGCAACCTGTGAGCCATTTGAATTTGTTGAAGCAGATGTTTTAATTACAGAAAGTACCTTCGCAAACCCAGAAACTAAACACCCTTCGCCAATTGATGAGATAAAAAAACTGAATGAAACTGAAGCAAATATTATGCTTGGGGCTTACGCTTTAGGTAAGAGCCAAAGGATTATCCAGCTGCTTTATGAACATTGCCCAAACAGAAATATTATGGTGCACCATAGTATTATGCCTTTTGTAAAAATTTATGAAAACTATGGCGTTAAGCTTGGTGATTATAAAATGTACGATAGAAAGGTGATGAAGAATAACCAACAACATCAGGTTTATATCGTACCGCCAATGGTTTTTCACAGTTACCATAAAGCTATAAATGTTGTTAGGGCATTCGCATCGGGCTGGAAAAATTTGCAGCAGACAAATGGAATTTCCTTGTATATTTCAGATCATGCGGATTGGGATGCCATATTAGAAACCATCGAAAAGGTAAAACCAAAACAAGTATGGACTTTACATGGTGACGGAAAACATTTGAAAGAATATTTTAAGGATACTCTGGAAATTAAAATAATGAATGAAAGATAGAATGAGTGATGGAATGATGAAATAAAGCTGACGCAAACAGATTTGTTAATCCGATAATTTAAAATTCAATCATTCAAAACTCATTCATTCAACAACTATATATGAAAGAAGGGGAAGATTTTTACTTCAACGAACAAGGTTTTATGGTTTTTACAGAAGCTTACCATTTAAAGCGTGGCTACTGCTGTAAAAATAAATGTAAACACTGCCCTTGGGGTTATGGGAAAAAGAAAGAGAAGAAATAAGACAGATTTTAATTTAGACTTAGGTCCGAACGCTGTTATAAATCTCAGATAATTTAACTTCAAAACCCATAGATATAAATTTTGCTTCTTAATGCCCTCCGGCGAAAAATCCTATTAAAGAAACCCCAATACCTAATAAAACAGCAATCATTTTGCGGGTATTTATTTTATGGTCGGCGCTTGATTCGAATAAAATTGTAGTAGAGATGTGTAAGAAAATTCCAATTACAATACCCATTATTTTGTTGAAATAAGCATCAACACCACCAATTGTGCCATTGCTTAAGCCCACACTTACATAAAAACCTAGAGGTGCCATTGCCGCAAAAATGAGCAGGTACAAAAAAATACTTCCTTTTTTGAAATGATTTTGCATTAAAATACTTGCTAGAGCAAAAGCAGCAGGAATGTGATGTAAAGAAATCCCGAATATTAATTCGTTGTGCTGGTCTTTAGCTAAAGGCATACCCTCTAAAAAGGCATGTAAGCATAAACTAATCATTATCCCAAAGGGAAAAACATTTCCGTTGTGATGTTTATGAATATGTCCGTGTTCTACACCTTCAGAAAATTGTTCTAAAAATATTTGAAGTAGAAAACCAATCAGAATGAAGATACCAATCTGCCATTTATCTGGTCCGCTGTAAGCATCGGGAATTAAATGAAGAACGGTAATGCCAAAAAGGTAGGCGCCACTAAAAGATAAAATCAGTTTAAGTAATTTCGATTTATCACTTTTAACCAAAAATATAGAAGAGCCACCCAACAGGGCACAGAAAAAAAGTACGGCAAATTTCCAGATTTCCATAGCTTAAAAATCAGGTTGTAATTTTTTAAAAATTCTTGAACAGACAAAACCAATTAACGCTCCGAGTAATGCACCAGAAGTTACATCTACAGGATAGTGTACGCCCACATATACTTGCGCAAAGCAGATAATTGCAGCCCAAAATATCCCAATGGGCAAAATTGGTTTCCAACGGCTGTAAAACAAACAAATTAGTAATACTGCTATTGCAAAATGATTGGTTGCATGTGCCGATGGAAAACTTAAACCGCTGCCACATGGTACGCGATGTACAATTTCATTAGCAAGGCTAAAATCGTTACAAGGGCGAACTCTGGAAACCAAAGGTTTTATTACTCTGGATGCAACCAAATCGGCTGTGGCAAATGTAAAAAGTAACATTGCAATAATGTAATAACCTTGCTTTTTATACTGTTTTATGCAAAAAACTATAATAAATAAATACAGCGGCGACCAAAAAAATCGGTTGCGTAGCAATGGCATCAGCCAATCGAAAAAGCCATTTGATAAACCACGATGGATTTTCAAAAATAGCTCAATATCAAATTGCTGTATGCTTTCTATCATGCTTTCTTACAAATTAAGATTAACCTGTCTGATGATGATTCATCAAAATTATCAAGCGAATAATTGCCAAAAGTAGTTTCGATTATCATCCCGGCTTTAGCTAGCATACGTTCAAAATCTTCAAAACTAAATGCCTGGACGCGTTCCTCAAAATTGTATATTTTACCCTTATCCTCGAAGTTTATCTTTTTAATAATTTTTCCTTCAATTACATTTTTTGATATGTTAAAGGTAATACCATCTAATGATTTTGCTTCGCAGGAATTTAGGTTTCTGATAATTTTTGCAGTATTAAAATAGTCAAGCACTAACATTCCATCAGCTTTTAAACATTTTCTAAACGTTTTTAGGGCATTTACATGTTCCTTCTCCGTATCGAAATAGCCAAAGCTTGTAAATAAATTTAAAGCTACATCAAAGTAGTTGATGTAGAACAATTTACGCATATCGTGCACTAAGAAATGCAATTTATTGTTTTCAAATTGTTTTGCGTATTTAATGCTTTGTTCGGATAAATCAATCCCGGTAACATCAAAGCCTTTTTTATTTAAGTAAATAGAATGCCTTCCTTTTCCGCAAGCAATGTCCAGCATTTTGGAATCTTCTTGTGGCTTAAGATATTTTGTAAGCTTATCTATAAAAAATTCGGCTTCAGCATCATTTCTTTGTTGGTATAGAATATGATAATATGGCGAATTAAACCAATACTGAAACCATTTGCGCTGCATAAAAAGCCATTTTGTATTTTAAAAGGTTGCAAATATAAGATTTTAGCTTTGCATCAGAAGTGCTCACCTGGTTTTATGCAACAATATTGCAAAATTAATTATTTGTTGGGTCATCTTCATCTTTGCTACCATGGAATCCAGAGGTTAAATCAATTTACTTTGCTTTGGCGAATTGTGCTTGTAGATTGTAAGATACCTTGATTTGTTGTACGCCATGCTCAGCATAATAGCACTACATCATAAGCCACCTAAACCCGACCGAAGTGAGAAAGCCCGCAATCCCGATTTGGGCAGCAAGGCTATTGTTTTTAATAGATTGCTTTCCTATTTCACAGGTTTTATCGGGTTGCGGCTTAAAACGGGGGCGGGACTTATTAGCCGAAGTAATACCGCGATTGCTTTTCAAAAAAAAGGACAAACGATTGATTAAATATTTCTATTAAATACATCGTATAAATAGATATAAAAACAATGTAAATTAAGTGGTTCAGGCATTTTGAAATAGCTGCTATCTTAATTTTTTTATTATTTTTGAGCCTCTAATTAAAATACAAAAAGTGACTTTAATAAAATCGATTTCGGGAATACGGGGAACAATTGGCGGACAAGCTGGAAATGGCTTAACACCAATAGATGTAGTAAAATTTACAGCTGCTTTTGGTAGTTGGGTAGTTCAAAAAACAGGTAATAAAAGAATTGTTTTAGGTAGAGATGCCCGCATTTCTGGCGAAATGGTTAACAATTTAGTTATCGGTACGCTGCAAGGTTTAGGTATTGAGGTTATCGATTTAGGTTTATCTACAACACCAACTGTAGAAGTTGCCGTACCAGATGAGCAAGCCGGCGGCGGAATTATTTTAACTGCAAGCCATAACCCAAAACAATGGAATGCTTTAAAATTGCTAAATGCCGATGGCGAATTTATTAGCGATTTAGATGGTAAAGAGGTTTTAGATTTAGCAGAAAGTGCAGCTTTTGATTTTGCAGAGGTTGATAAACTGGGTAAAGTAATTAAAAACGATACTTATTTACAGAAACATATTGATAAAGTTTTAGCATTGCCTTTGGTTGATGTGGAAGCGATTAAAAAAGCAGATTTTAAAGTTGTTATCGATTGTGTAAATTCTACAGGAGGCATTTTTATTCCGACTTTATTAAAGGCTTTAGGTGTAACCAGGGTTACTGAATTATATTGTACGCCAGATGGTCATTTCCCACACAATCCGGAGCCACTTCCAGAAAATTTAACTGAAATTTCTAAAGAAGTACAAAAACAAAATGCTGATTTAGGTATTGTGGTTGACCCGGATGTTGACCGTTTGTGCTTTGTAAATGAAGACGGCAGCATGTTTGGCGAAGAATATACTTTGGTGGCTGTTGCTGATTATGTTTTGAAAAATACACCTGGAAACACGGTTTCAAACTTATCATCAACGCGTGCCTTACGCGATGTAACAGAAAAAGCAGGTTCTGTGTATAATGCTTCGGCTGTTGGCGAAGTAAATGTGGTTAACAAAATGAAAGAAACCAATGCAATTATTGGTGGCGAAGGTAATGGTGGCATCATTTATCCTGAATCTCATTATGGTAGAGATGCTTTGGTAGGTATCGCTTTGTTTTTAACGCATTTAGCAAAATTTGGTAAATCTATTTCGTTATTAAGAAGCAGCTATCCACAATATCATATTTCAAAAAATAAAATTACGCTTACGCCAGAAATGGATATCGATAATTTATTAAAACAGGTAGAAGAGAAGTACAAAAAACAGCCATATAGTACAATTGATGGATTAAAAATTGAGTTCGATAAAACATGGGTACATTTGCGTCGTTCTAATACTGAGCCAATTATCCGTATTTACAGCGAAGCAGAAAATGAAACTGTAGCCGAAAATTTAGCAAATAAAATTATATCCGATATCAAGGAAATCCTTAAATTAAACTAGTACATGAGAAGAGTTTATCTAGATAATGCCGCAACTACACCTTTAGATAAAGATGTAATTGCTGAAATGACTAATGTGATGGAGAATTATTTCGGTAATCCATCGGCCATTCATGCATTAGGCAGGGAAGTTAGAACCTTGGTAGAAAAGGCTCGTAAAACTGTAGCAAATCTTTTAGGAGCATCTCCATCTGAGATATTTTTTACTTCAGGCGGTACTGAGGCTGATAATACAGCTATTCGTTGTGGCATTTCGGCATACGGAATTAAACACGCCATTACTTCAAAAATCGAGCATCATGCAGTGGAGCATACTTTAAATATGATGCTAAAAAATGGCGAGATTGATAAATTAAGCTTTGTAAATATCGATGAGAAGGGTAATGTAGACTTCAATCATTTAGAAGAATTATTGCAAAATAACGATCGCACATTTGTTTCCCTAATGCATGCCAATAACGAATTAGGAACTTTAACAGATATGATTAGAGTTGGCGATATCTGCGAGAAATATAATGCTATTTACCATGCAGATACCGTTCAAACCATGGGCCACTACGTACACAATGTACGCGAGTTAAAAGCCCATTTTATTGTTTGTGCGGCACATAAATTACACGGACCAAAAGGCGTTGGCTTTTTATATGTAAACAGCAATATTAAAATTCCACCAATGATTTATGGTGGTGCGCAAGAGCGTAATATGCGTGGTGGAACCGAAAATGTTTATGGCATTGTTGGTTTAGCAAAGGCATTAGAAATTGCGTACGCAGAGATGGAAGAACATCAAAATCATATTCAGGGTTTAAAAGATTATTTAAAAAATCAATTAATTGCAGAAATTCCGGGGATAGGTTTTAATGGAGAAACTGATGCCGACAAAAGTCTTTACACGGTTTTAAATGTATCTTTCCCGGAGATGGATATGGCAGATATGTTGCTTTTTAACCTCGATATTAATGGAATCTGTGCTTCTGGTGGCAGCGCTTGCTCATCAGGTTCAAATATCGGTTCGCATGTATTAAATGGTATCAATGCAGATCCGAATCGTCCGTCTGTACGTTTTTCTTTCAGTAAATACACTACTAAAGAGGATTTAGATTATGTAATAGAAAAAGTTAAAATGGTGGTTAAGCAAAATGCTTTAGCCTAAAATATCATTAACCAAATAGGAACAGTCTCGGAGAAATCTGAGACTTTTTTTATGCCATTTTTTTTGAAAAGCAATTTCATCACCTTATTTAATGTTCGTCCTGCTTTCTGTTTCAACAAAAGCAGAAAAAGCTTTTGGTTTCCACGTCAATCAGGTTTATATTACAAAGGTTCGTGGTTCTTATGAAAAAAATAAAGAAGAGCAATCAAATTTTTAAATCCGTCTGCTGAAGCAGGCGGCAATAAATTCCATTACAATAGGTCTAGGTTTTTTAGCTTTTTCCATTTCATTGCCGTTGACTTCTGTCAACGGTTGTTAATATTCCTCTTGCAAATCTCATAACAAAAGCTTAAATTTAAGTAGCTAACGAAACGCTATCGCTTTTAATATTTAGCTCCTTAACGAAACCTTATCAATTCTCCCTTTGGTATAAGGTGAAGCAAACCGAAATTTATAAACCCAGAAAGCCACTGCTTTCTATAAATCTTTGCATTATGGAAAATTATCAACCTAAATCAGAAGAAAAAAAATCTGAGAATGAGCAACAGGCAAAAACCGAAAGAAAGCACATTTATAAGTTTATTTTGGCTCCTTTTTCTTTCGAATCGTCTCACCATTTTAATAAAATACACAAGCGAAAATTTAATTCGTTTGGCTGTATACACGATTTAAGGAAGTTGCCTGGCGCAATGATGTAGTGTTTTATTCTTTATATTTTTTTAATCATTACCAATAATGAAAAGGTTTATTATGCTTAAAAACTATTCCGAAAGGTGATAAACAAAACAATGTAGATTGTTAAATGTTCCATTAATACATCAAATTGAAAAGCAATGGAAAATAATAAAGAAAAAGGCAAAGTTATTCAGAATGACTTACTTGATAAGAAAGTTGAAGATGTTAGAGAGCATGATTCTTTAGATAATAACAAATCATCAAAGCAATCTACCAATCTGTTCAATAAAGACAAAGATCGTAAAAATAATGCTTTTGGCCCTGGTCATGAGCCTGGCACAACACCGGGTTCTGGAATTTAGAGCAGTGTTTTATTTATAAAATTATTAAATTTAAGCCATAACATTTGTTGTGGCTTTTTTAAGTTTATCTAACATGGAAAGAAGAAATTTTATCAAAAATTCAGCATTAGCAATGGCTTTGCTTTCAATTTACAAAACTGACGTTTTTGCGCAAAAAGAATTGCTAAGGGCATATAATTTCAAGGCTTTAAGAAACAATGTTGGCGTTTTTACAGAACAAGGTGGAACCATTGGTTGGCTAAACTCTTCCAATGGATTTGCGGTTGTCGATGCTCAATTCCCAACCTCTGCGCCACATGTAATTGATGAATTAAAAAAGTTGGGCGATAAGCCTTTCAAATATTTAATCAACACACACCACCATGGCGACCATACCGCTGGTAATATTGCTTTTAAGGGTTTGGCGGAGAAAGTTGTAGCGCATCAAAACTCCTTGGTAAATCAAAAAAGAGGTGCAGAAAAGGCAAATAACTTAGATAAACAATTATTACCCGATACAACCTTTGGTACTGGCTGGAAAGCACCAGTTGGCGATGAAAAAATTAGTGCCTATTATTATGGCTCTGCACATACTAACGGCGATGCAGTTTATCATTTTGAAAATGCAAATATTGTTCACGTTGGCGATTTGGTCTCCAACCGCAAATTTCCTTACATAGATAGAGAAAATGGTGCGCATATTGGCAACTGGATTACTGCATTAGATAAAATTCACAACCAATTTGATAACGATACCCTGTTTATTTTCGGACACAGCAGAGAGCCTGAAAAAATCACCGGAAATAAAGCTGACATCAAAGCTTTTCAAAATTATCTTCAAAATTTATTAAAACTGGTTTCAGCTGAAATAAAAGCAGGAAAATCTAAAGAAGATATTTTGAAAATTACCACAATTCCTAATGCATCCGAGTGGCAAGGAGAAGGGATTCAGAGAAGTTTAACCGCTGCATACGAAGAATTAAAAGGCGCCTAATATTGTTATTTTCGCATAGGCGACAATCTTAAAGCGAGATACAATTCCGCTTTAAGATTCTCAATTACATTGGGAATGACGAGGCAATATTCTTCCAAATCTATTTTCAATTTATAAACATTCTATATTTAAAATAAATCTAAACAAGCCTTGCAAATCTGTTATTCCTAAAACCTTATCCGCTATATTTGTGTTACACAAAATCCAATATCAGATATGGATGATTTTTTAGCAGCTCGTTCCCAAATGGCCTTATCATTAGGCTTTCACATTATTTTCTCCTGTATTGGTATGGTTATGCCATTTTTTATGGCTGTATCGCATTATAAGTGGCTTAAAACAAACGATGAAGTTTATAAAAACCTAACTAAAGCCTGGAGTAAAGGCGTAGCTATTTTCTTTGCAACCGGAGCAGTATCTGGTACGATGTTGTCTTTCGAACTTGGTTTATTATGGCCAAAATTTATGGAACACGCCGGACCAATTTTCGGTATGCCATTTTCTCTAGAAGGAACAGCATTTTTTATTGAAGCTATTGCTTTGGGCTTTTTTCTTTACGGTTGGAATAAATTAAACAAATGGTTTCATTGGTTTACCGGAATGGTTGTAGGCGTAAGTGGGTTGGCTTCAGGTATTTTAGTAGTTGCTGCAAATGCCTGGATGAATAGTCCGGCAGGCTTTGATTTTGTAGATGGAAAATACCTAAACATCGACCCAATACAAGCCATGTTTAATAAAGCCTGGTTCTCGCAGGCCTTACACATGTGCTTAGCCGCCTTCACAGCTACAGGTTTTGCGGTAGCCGGAGTTCATGCGCTAATGATTTTAAGAAATCAGAATAAAGAATTTCATTTAAAAGCATTTAAAATCGCCGCAGTTTTTGCTTGCATTGGCGCATTGCTTCAGCCAATTAGCGGCGATATTTCTGCAAAAGATGTAGCCAAACGTCAACCAGCTAAGCTTGCCGCGATGGAAGCATTGTACACAACTGAAAAACCGGCTCCTTTATTAATAGGCGGTATTGTAAATGAAAAAGACAGAACTGTTAAGGGCGCAATAAAAATACCAGGAGCGTTAAGTTTTCTGGCGCATGGTAATTTCAAGGCAGAAGTTAAAGGCTTGGATAAAATTCCAAAGGACGAACAACCGCCTGTAGCAATTACGCATTATGCCTTCCAGATTATGGTAGGTATCGGTACGTTATTAATGCTCATCTCTTTAATTTACTTCTTCTTCCTGCTTCGCAAAAAAGAATTACTGAATAAGCGTTGGCTGCTAAAGTTATTTGTATTTGCCATTCCCCTTGGTTATATCGCTTTAGAAGCAGGTTGGGTTGTTACCGAGGTTGGGCGACAACCATGGATTATTTATGGTATTATGCGCACCAAAGATGCAGTAACGCCAATGCCGGGCATTGCATATTCTTTCTATATTTTCTCGGCAATTTATATTTCGTTAAGTGTTGTCGTTACTTTTTTACTTTATCGGCAGATAAAAATGGTTCCAATACTTTATAATAATAAAAAATCTGAAGTATAATTCAGCCAATCTGTGGCAACAAAATAAATTATGGAATACGTTGTAATAACTTTTTTGTGTTTGGGCATATTGCTTTATTTCCTTTTAGGCGGTGCCGATTTTGGTGCAGGAATTATTGAGCTCTTTACATCCACAAAAAATCGAAGCAGAACGCGTAAAACGCTCTATCAAGCCATTGGCCCAGTGTGGGAAGCCAACCACATGTGGCTAATTATTGCTATCGTAATTCTTTTTGTAGGTTTCCCGAAGATTTACACAACCATGTCGGTTTACCTGCATATTCCGCTACTCATAATGCTTATCGGAATCATAGCTCGTGGTACGGCCTTTGTTTTTCGCCATTACGATGCCGTTAAAGATGATATGCAATGGCTTTACAATAGAATTTTCCGCTATTCTAGTTTTATAACATCACTTTTTTTGGGCATCATTGCCGGGAGTTTAATATCCGGTCATATTGATACCAATTCGAATGATTTTCTTTCGGCTTACGTTTTTGGCTGGCTAAATTGGTTTTCGATTGCCGTTGGATTTTTTACCGTAGCACTGTGTGGCTTTTTAGCGGCGATTTACTTAATCGGAGAAACTAAAGACACCCACGACAAGCAAAGGTTTATCAAAAAGGCAGAATACATGAACATCGGAGCGGTTGTATTTGGTGCAATGGTTTTCATTGCTGCTCATTTTGATAACATTCCGTTAATCGACTGGGTTTTCAAAAATACCGTTGGCTTAACCGCAATTGTGTTGGCCAGTTTATCGCTGATTTTACTTTGGTATTTATTGATTAAAGGAAAAACCAAAGTGTTAAGGATTTTAGCCGGATTTCAGGTAACGATGATTTTGGTTGCGATTAGCTATGCACATTTCCCTAATTTTATCCGATTAAAAAATGGCAACGCAATGTCACTTTTCGAAACCGTTGGACCAGAAAAAACCATTTACAGCTTAGGTTTAGCTTTGCTTTTAGGTAGTATTTTAATTCTTCCCTTTTTAGGTTATTTGTTTTATAAATTCCAGAAAAAAGAGGAGTAGATATTAAATCTGTCAGTCTGAGCTTGTCGAAGACCATTAAGTTCCAAAACAAGTTCTTAAAATTACTTGAAAAGCAAATACAGTAGCTCTTCGTTTCCGAAAGCCCCGCCTGACTGCAGCAGGCAGGCTATCGTTCCAATCTTTTTTAGCTTCTGTTAATCGTCATTGCTTGTAAGAACAATGTGGTAATCAATTAAATTCGGGGTAATAAAAAAGGATTTTCACTATATCGGGTTTAGGAAGAATGGATGGTGCAAGAAAACCACTAATAACGGCACTGCATAAAGTTAAATAGCCCCGACATAATGGAAATACTTTTGGTAACTCAGACCACCGTTCTCGTAATATTTTCACCTAAAGATTTTAGTATTGGCGGGACAGGACTTGAGCCAAGAACCACAGGTTTTGCGCTTCAAAATTAAATTTTTTAAAATACTGTCATTCTGAGGAACGAAGAATCCCTGCCTGCGGCAGGCAGGTGTTTCATCGGTTGCAGATGCTTCGTGCCTCAGCATAACAAATTATTCAAGGTTGCAAAGGGATTTCAACTTTATAGGGTTCGTTTCTGTAAAAGGATTTTATGAATTACAGTCGAATCAAAAAAAGAGCATCTGTTTCCAAATGCTCTTTTCTAATTTATTAATAAATTTTTATTTATAAACCACCTTTTCTGTTCGCTTTACTTTGAACAGGCCAAGTTGCTTGCTTTCCGGTACGTTCATTTACAGGTAAATCAGTTGATTTTTCTGTTGACGTTTTTTCCGCGTCTTCACAAGCCATATAAACCATAATTGCAGCCAATATAACGTTGCTTCTAATTTCATCAAAAACTAATTTATCGTAGCTATCGCGGTTGGTATGCCAGGTGTAAGTTCCATAATCCCAACTGGTAGAGCTTAAAGAATAACCTAAAGCGCCAGCAGCAACAAAAGATGCGAAATCAGAACCTCCGGCACCTGGCGTACCTGGAAAGCTGGTTTTAATCTGATTTTTAATGGTATCTGGAACTGCAGCTAACCAACGGGTAATGTAATCTTTAGATTTTGCAAAACCTTGTCCGCCAATATTAACCACACGACCTGTTCCATTATCCTGATTAAATAAGGCTTGTATGTTATTTACAATCTCAGGATGGTCTTCTACAAAAGCTCTTGACCCATTTAAACCTTGTTCTTCACTTCCCCAATGGCCCACTAAAATTGTGCGTTTTGGGTTAGGGTAAAATTTCTTTAAAATACGCAGGGCTTCCATCATCATAATAGTTCCCGAACCGTTATCTGTAGCACCACTCGCACCATCCCACGAATCGAAGTGAGCAGAAAGCATTACATATTCTTTAGGTTTTTGCTTGCCTTTAATTTCTGCTAATGTATTAAATGTTGGCACAACACCATGTTCTTTAGATTCTGACTCGATTTTTAGCATTGGTTTGTTGCCGCTTTTTGCCAAACGATAAACTAAACCATAATCTTCTATAGATAAATCTACTGTTGGAATTTTAGTTGTATTCGCACCAAAAATTTTATCAACGCCAAAACCTTGCGACCAGTTATTAATAATGATACCTGCTGCACCGTTATTTTCGATAGCTAAGGCTAAATTTTTAGCGGTTAAACCAGTTTTTGCAATGCCTGCTGCCCAAGCTCTTGCAGCATCAGCTTTCTCTTTTTTAAACTTTTCGAATAAATCCTTTGTGGCAAATTCTTCCCAGTTTTTTTCTGGTCGGCCAGAAAGTTGATTCATAGATATTAAAACCAATTTGCCTTTAACATTTGGTAACCACTGTTGAAAGGAAACAGAATCGGTAATCGCAGGTAAAATAATTGCTTCAGCATTAATTGCTTTGCCATTGGTTGATGGGCTCCAGGCCAATTGAGTACCTTCTAAAGTTCTTAAACGAGGACTAACCAAATCGATATACGTAACACCTCTTTCCCATCCACGCCATTCGCCCCATTTCTCGTTTTTAGCAGAAATGCCCCATTCGCCGTATTTTTTTACTGCCCAATCGTTGGCTTGTTTCATTTGTGGTGAACCTACTAAACGTGGTCCAACAACATCTAAAAGCTCATGAGCCAATTTCTCCAATTGCGAATTTTCATTTACCTCTTTTACGATATTATCAATTAACTTCTTGTCTTGTGAAAAAGTAAAAGATGATGTAAATAGGAGTAGGGATGGTAGTAGTAGTTTTTTATTCATAATAAGTTTAGTTGAAATGATAAGCTAAATTAAGGAATAAATACTTTGAGATATGATGTTAATGGAAATGTTGCAGATTAATCAAACCTTGCTGGTGAACCAAACATCTAATAATTTTAAACAGTAGAATTCAGAATCAAAATACTTGCAATCTATTTTTTCATATAGGAAAATATATAACTATGCTGGGTTTAATGTTTGTCTATTTTTGAGGCTTTAATGTTGCTTAACATCATTGTATTGCGATAACACATTGATAATTTTCCATGCACCATTTAACTTTACAAGGTGCATATAGTCAATCCATTCGTCTGCAAGAAGTTTGAGAGATGCAGTTCGTTCAGAAACATCTAATAATTTTATTTCTTTTTTAGGCTTTGCTGGAAATTTATCTCCTTTAACATTGTAGCTCTCAGCAAGTAATATCATCGATTCAGTAGAAGTTTCCCTAACGTAATCCTTATTGGTTGCTTTATCTTTCCAAAAAGTTCGCTTAACCATTCGTGGATGCAGAGCACGTTCCATTCTTGATGGATTTGGCTGATGCTGAGATTCAATGTAATCTAATGCAGCTTGTTTAATTGATAAGGTATCTTGTTTAGTTTGCGAGGATGCAATTTTACTCATGATAAGAAGAAAGGCACAGGTAACGAAGTATTTCATTGTTTGGTTAGTTTGTTGCTTAAAGATATAAAATTTATAAAGCTTATAGTTGTATGCTGTTTGTTGTGAAATCTATAAAGCAAAAAAGCAGGGCTTAAATAACCGAAGTTACTTAAGTCCTGCTTTTCAAATATCAATTAGCAATTGAACAATTAAAACAATTGAGCAATTATTAAAACTTAGTTATTCATCATTTTGATAAATGAAGCAAGTTTAGCTTTCATTGCTCTTCTATCTACAATAAAATCAAGGAAACCATGTTCTAAAACAAATTCGGAGGTTTGGAAGCCTTTTGGTAAATCTTTTTTAATGGTTTCTTTAATTACACGAGGACCGGCGAAGCCGATTAACGCACCTGGTTCAGCAATATTGATGTCGCCAAGCATTGCGTAAGATGCGGTAACGCCACCAGTTGTTGGATCGGTAAGTAAAGAGATGTATGGGATTTTAGCCTGACTTAATAACGCCAGTTTGGCTGATGTTTTTGCCATTTGCATTAGTGAAAATGCGGCTTCCATCATACGTGCTCCGCCAGATTTTGAAATCATTAAAAACGGAATTTTATGTTTTATAGAATAATCGATAGAACGGGCAATTTTTTCGCCTACAACCGAACCCATAGAACCGCCAATGAAAGCAAAATCCATACAGGCAATAACAATTTCTTCGCCTTCAATTTTACCAACACCTGCTCTGATAGCATCTTTTAAGCCGGTTTTAGCCTGGCTTTCTTTGATTCGCTCTGTATAAGGTTTGTTATCATTAAAGTTTAGCGGGTCGCCAGAAGTTAAATTTGCAAAAAGCTCTTTAAAATCATTGTTATCAAATAAAACTTCGAAATATTCTTTTGAACCTACTCTCAGATGGTAATCACAATAATGACAAACATATTTGTTTTCTTGTAATTCTGTCTGGTGCAACGGTTTTTTACAATTCGGACATTTATTCCACACGCCATCCGGTGCCTCTTTCTTCTCTTCAGTTGTGGTAATAATACCTTTATTTTCTCTTTTAAACCAGGCCATATAATTTTTTAAAGAATTGGATTGCAAAGAAACGAAAAATATAATTAACATGAGGAATAACCAATAAGCAAATTGAAATTACCAAATTTCAATTACTTACAACTCAATAATCATATTGCAATAACCAAATTTCAATTACCAAAAACTCAATTATCAAATTGCAATAACCAAATCTTAAAAATCATAATCACCTGTTGCGCTATGTTTTTGATAATTGATTCTTGAAATTTGAGATTTATAATATCCTGCTGCTTTAGGTTTTTGATAATTGATTCTTGAAATTTGAGATTTATAATATCCTGCTGCTTTAGGTTTTTGATAATTGATTCTTGAAATTTGAAATTTATAATATCCTGCTGCTTTAGGTTTTTGATAATTGATTCTTGAAATTTGAGATTTATAATACCCTGTTGCTCTAGGTTTTTGAAAATTGATTCTTGAACATTGTAATTTATAAATAGTGTGTGTTTCTTACACTAAGGATAATGTGCTTTCTACACTAAATGCCCTCTATTTGGTTGTAAGGCAAATAATTCTGTTGTTACAAAAGCTTGGAATGTAAATTTTTTTTATAACTTCGAACAAATAAAAATTAACAAGAGATGAGTTTAAAAGGCTACAAAGGCGTAATTTACGGAGATGCCGTTCAAGAATTATTTGAGCAGGCTAAAAAACACCAGTTTGCTTTACCAGCAGTTAACGTAACCGGTACAAACACGGTTAATGCGGTATTGGAAACTGCAAAGGCAGTAAATTCGCCAGTTATGATTCAACTATCTAATGGTGGTGCACAGTTTTATGCTGGTAAATCTTTAGATAATGAGAAATTGCAAGCATGTATTTTAGGTGCTGTATCGGCAGCTAAACATGTACATTTATTGGCAGAGCATTATGGTGTTGCTGTAGTTTTACATACAGACCACGCCGCTAAAAAATTATTGCCATGGATTGATGGCCTTTTAGACCACGGTGAAAAATTCTTTGCTGAAACCGGAAAACCTCTGTTTTCATCACACATGTTAGATTTATCTGAAGAATCTATCGAAGAAAACATGGAAATTTCTTCAAAATATTTTGCTCGCATGGCAAAAATGAATATGACTATAGAAATTGAACTAGGTGTAACCGGTGGTGAGGAAGATGGTGTAGATAACAGCGATGTAGATAGTTCAAAATTATATACTCAACCAAGTGAAGTTGCCTATGCTTACGATGAATTAAGCAAAATTTCTCCTCGTTTTACGGTTGCTGCAGCTTTTGGTAATGTTCATGGTGTTTACAAACCTGGTAATGTTAAATTGCAGCCGGTAATTTTGAAAAATTCTCAGGATTTTATCAAAGAAAAATATAGCTTAACCGCTGAAAAACCTATCAACTTTGTTTTTCATGGTGGTTCAGGTTCTTCTCAGGAAGAAATCAGAGAAGCAATTTCTTACGGTGCCATTAAAATGAATATTGATACTGACATGCAATGGGCATTTTGGGAAGGTATTTTAGGCTACTACAAGCAAAACGAAGCTTATCTTCAAGGCCAAATTGGCAATCCGGATGGAGATGATAAACCTAATAAAAAGTATTACGATCCACGTGTTTGGTTACGCAAAGCGGAAGAAGCTTTTGTTAAACGTTTAACTTTAGCTTTCGAAGATTTAAATTGCATCAACGCAAATGATAAACTTTAATAATTGAATGTTGTAAACTTGCAACATTTTAACCTTTAAGTTGAAAAACAAAAGCGCCACTGGTTTAAAAACCAATGGCGCTTTTGTTTGTTTTATGCTTATATTTAATCAAACCTTGATGTGATGGCAAAATCTAAGTCGAAACCAAAAAATAGTAATTTTTTTGAAAAATTTGCTAACGCTGCAACTAAGTTTACGGGAAGTTCTTTTGCATTTATTGCCGCCACAGCCATTGTAATTATTTGGGCAGTTACTGGGCCAATATTTCATTATTCTGAGACCTGGCAATTGGTTATAAATACCGGAACAACAATAATTACTTTTCTAATGGTTTTTCTAATCCAGAAAGCACAGAACAAAGATGGGAAAGCTATTCAATTGAAATTAAATGAACTAATTGCTGCTCAGCAAGGTGCAAGTAATCGTATGGTTGATATTGAAAATCTAAGTGAAAATGAATTAGACCAATTGCATAAATTTTATGTTACGATTGCAGAACTTGCCAAAAAAGAGGCCGATATTCACTGCTCACACTCAATTGATGTGGCAACAGCACTAAATGAATTAAAGGTTAAAACGAATAAACATTTTAAAAACGATAAATAATGAGTCTACTAGTTCAAAAAGTCAACCATCCCGAAGATTTAGATAAAGTATTTGCCATACGAAAAGTTGTATTTGTAGACGAACAGAATTGTCCGCCAGAACTGGAATGGGAGCATGAGGATGAGTCTGTTCATTTTTTAGCTTCGCATAATGGACAGCCTTGTGGGGCTTGCCGATGGCGTAAAACAGACCTGGGCTACAAATTGGAACGATTTGCGGTACTAAAGGAATTTAGAGGAATGGGAGTGGGTAGAGCTTTGATTGCAGAGGCTTTATCAGATTTGCCTGATGATGCTCATTATATTTACTTGAATTCGCAATTAGATGCGATGAGTTTATATGCCAAGTTTGGTTTTTCTGCTGTAGGGGAGCAATTTGAAGAAGCTGGTATTCAGCATTTTAAAATGGTAAAGAAGGTTTAGGCTTTTTGCAACGGAAACACGGAAGTCACGGAAATTTTATTTTTTTTAATGATTGTTATCCATAGGGTTGTCTAATTTTGAACTTTCCGTCATTGCGAGGTACGAGGCAATCTAATCATTAGAGATTGCTTTCCCGATTAATCGGAACAACTTAAACCTCGCAATGACGCTTGTGTAAAGCTAAATTATTACCCAAATATCCTACCAGATAAAATCATTGCCTCATTCCATTTATCCATATTAAGGCTGAGGTTTTCTCCCTTTGAATTCATGAAGCTAATCAAATCCTCCGTAGCGATGTTTCCGGTTAAATCATCAGCCGCCATCGGGCAACCTCCAAAGCCTTTTAGAGCAGAATCTATTCTCTTAACGCCTGTTTTGTAGGCAGCTTCAATTTTGTCAAATCTATCTGAAGAGGTAGAATGTAAATGAATACCAATTTCTGTACGATTAAATCTTGATATCAGCTTTGGTAAAATATTTTCAATCTTTTCAGGTGTAGAAACTCCAACCGTATCAGCCAAAGAAAGAATTTTAACGCCTTTACCAACCAAAACATCCGCCCACTGTTCCACAATTTCATAATTCCATTCATCACCATAAGGATTTCCAAAACCCATGGAGAGATAAACCACAGCGGTTTTATTGCTTTTATCGCAAAGCGATAGCATATCTTCAACGGTGCTTAAGGATTGTGAAATGCTAGAGTTAGTGTTGCGTTGCTGAAATGTTTCTGAGATAGAAAAAGGGAAACCTAGATAATTTATCTGTTCATGCTCAACCGCGGCTTCTACACCTCTTAAATTAGCTACAATTGCTAAAAGTTTGGTTGAGGTATTACTTAAGTCTAAGTTTGCTAAAACTTCAGCAGTATCGGCCATTTGCGGTATGGCTTTCGGCGATACAAAACTTCCAAAATCTAATGTATCGAAACCAACCTGAAGCAACACATTCAAATATTCAGATTTTAATTCAGTAGAAACAAAATTATGCAATCCTTGCATGGCATCACGAGGACATTCGACTAATTTATACTGATTTTGGCTCATAGTATTTTGGTTTGAACGCAAAATGCGCAAAGTTTTTCTCAAAAGAGAAGAAGATAAATGATAGTGAAGTTTACAACCCGATTTTACAATAATGACTAATTGAAAAATGACCAATGACCAATGACCAATGACTAATGAACTTCTTTTACTTCTTCACGATAATCAATGCTACGGTCTTTAGCAAATGTTCTGATAATTAAACGGGTGCCTCTATCGTAGCTAAAATAACTCCAAACCCAGTTTACAAATACTATAATTTTGTTTCTGAAACCAACCAATGTCATTAAGTGCACAAACATCCAGGTAAACCAGGCAAAAACACCTTGAAAACGAATTTTGCCTATATCTACAACAGCTTTATTTCTACCTACGGTAGCCATTGAGCCTTTATCGAAATATTTGAACTTTTCTAGTGGCTTTTTTTCTATAATATTGATTAAATTTTTAGCCAACTGATGTCCTTGTTGAATAGCAGCAGGCGCCACTCCCGGATGTCCGTTAGGAGTTTCTTCATCTATAATTGCTGCAACATCACCAATGGCATAAATATTAGGATAGCCTACAATTAAACTTTGCGTATCCGTTTTTAAGCGTCCGCCTCGAACAATTTCGGCTTTATCTAATCCGGCAAGCACCTGTCCTTTTACACCTGCGCTCCAAATTACTGTTGAGCTTAAAATAGGGGATTTGTCTTGTAAAGAAAGTGTATGTCCATCGTAACCTAAAACGCGGGTTTCGTTCATCACCTGAACGCCCATTTTTAGCAAAAACTCTTTAGATTTTTGTTGAGCCTGCGGCGACATTGGCCCTAATAATTCTGGTGAATTTTCAATCAGAAAAATATTAACCTTACTTAAATCCATTTCCGGATAATCGTTAGGAATAACGTGCTTTTTAAGTTCAGCAATTGCTCCGGCAGTTTCTACACCTGTTGGTCCGCCACCAACAACCACGAAATTTAGTAAGGCGCTTTTTTTGGTTAAATCCGTTTCTATTAATGATTTCTCGAAATTTTGCAGAATTAAACTTCTTAAATCCAATGCTTCAGGAATGGATTTCATTGGCATTGAATTTTGCTCAATTTCTTTATTGCCAAAAAAATTACTTGTAGAACCAGTGGCAATGACTAAATAATCGTAACCGATATTGCCAATATCTGTATGTAAACAATTTTCGGCTGCGTTAACTTCGGTAACTTTAGTTACCCTGAAAATTAGATTTTTTTGTCCTTTAAATATTTTACGAAGTGGAAAAGCAATAGAATCTGCCTCCAAGCCGCCAGTAGCAACCTGGTAAAGTAATGGTTGAAAGGTATGGTAGTTGTGTTTATCTAACATCACTACTTGAAAAGGTTTGTTTTTTAATCGTTTAGCCAGCTCAATTCCGCCGAAACCACCGCCAACTATAACTACTCTTGGGTACTCGCTTTTTGGAAGTTGTAAATCCATTTTTCTATTGCTTTATCTGTTGCGAATGTAACAAAAAGATAGCCAAAAGGTTTAGAAATTGAATTTTCAGCAATTATTGAAAGTAATATAACTTTAATATGACCTTGGGTTTTCTTTAAGTTTTAACCAATGAATTTAGTTTAATAAACCTGATGGCAATGGAAATACTTTTGATTAAACCTTTAAGGTTTTTGAAACCTTATAGGTTTGAAAAAGATTGGAATGTACAGCAGGGCTGATGTAACCCATGTAACACTGCAATTGTTTTTCAAAAAATTAATACTATTGGTTAATTCAATTATCAATAGCAAAAAAAATGCCCCGATTAAAAATCGAGGCATTTGATATGTTTTGAAGATTTAGAGAATCTTATTTTCTTTTTTCTGCAGAGCTACCCAAATCGATTACGATAGGCGTAGAGATACATAAAGATGAGTACGTACCAATGATACGACCGATTAACAATGCGAAGATGAATCCGCGGATGCTATCGCCACCGAAAATAAAGATTACCAATAACACGAAAAATACAGTTAACGAGGTTAAAATTGTACGGCTTAAGGTACTGTTTAACGCGAAGTTGATTAACTGATTACGCTCTTCACCATGTAAATCTTCTTTACCTGATTCCTTTAAGCGCTCACGAATACGGTCGAACACAACAACAGTTTCCGTCATAGTGTAACCCATAACCGTTAAAATTGCTGCGATAAAATCTTGTCCAATTTCTAATGAGAATGGTAAAAGACCATCTAAAATTGTATAAAAAGATAATACCATTAAAACATCGTGTGCTAATGCAAGTACTGCACCTAAACCATATTGCCATTTTTTGAAACGTACAACGATGTAGATAAACATGAAGATACATGAAATTAAAACTGCGTAGAAAGCGCCGTTAACTATATCGCTGGCGATAATTGGCGTAACTTTTTGCGAGCTTACAATTTCGTATTTAGAACCTGCCAAACCTTTGTTTAAAGCATCTTCTACAACTTTATCCGTTTTAGGATCTTGATCTTCGATGTGGAAAGTAGTGGTAATTTTTACCTGGCTATCTTCTCCTGCAGTTTTAACCTCTGGTGTTTCGTTACCGAAAACAGGTGCTAAAGTGCTTTTCAAATCTTCAGTGTTAACTGTTTTATCAAAGTGAACCAAATAAGTTCTACCACCTTTAAAATCTACACCTAAGTTTAAACCGCCATGTTTAAAATACATACCAATACCTGCCAGAATAATAATTGACGAGATGATATAGTAAATTTTACGGCGACCAACGAAGTTGAATGCTAAATTTTTGAATGCATTACGAGTAAAGTTATTATCAAAGCTGATTTCCATCTTACGATCTAACATCGCATCGAAAACTACTCTTGAAATTGCTACAGCTGCAAATAATGAAGAAAGGATACCGATACACAATGTAGTTGCGAAACCTTGAACCGGACCGCTACCGAAAGCATAAAGGATAGCACCTAAGATAAATACAGTAATGTTTGCATCTAAAATTGATGGCATTGCATGTTTAAAACCTTCTTTAATTGCTGTTGGGATGTTTTTGCCTAGAGCAAGTTCTTCACGTACACGTTCAAAAATAAGGATATTCGCATCAACTGATAAACCGATGGTTAAAACGATACCGGCAATACCAGGCAATGTTAATACAGCACCTAATGATACTAAAATACCAATGATGAAGAATAAGTTGATTAACAACGCAAAGTTTGCAACCCAACCAGCACGGTGATAATATAACGCCATGAAGATTAAGATTACGATAAACGCAATTACGAAAGAGATTAAACCATCGTGAATAGCCTGTGCACCTAAAGTTGGGCCAACAATAAAGCTACCTGCAATACGGGCAGGAGCAGGAAGTTTACCAGCTTTTAAGATGTTCGATAAATCTTTTGTATCTTCTTGTGTAAAGTTACCAGAGATTGATGAAACACCATTTGGAATTTCGTTTTGAACCGTTGGAGCAGAATAAACCTGATTATCTAATACAATTGCAATAGATTTTTTATTCTGAGCATCAGCAGAAGCCTCAGCAGTAATTTTTTTCCATTTCGCAGCACCTTCGCTGGTCATGTACATGGTTACTTCTGGCTTGCCTTTTTGGTCAAAATCGTTACGTGAATCACTAACTGCTTCACCACCTAAATCCGGTTTACCATCAGCACTTGTAACTTTAATTGCATAAAGTTCGAAAACTTTAGAGCCTTCCATCGGCTTAACGCTCCACATAAACTTCATCGAAGAAGGAATAGAAGCGGCAACCTCTGATAATCTGAAATATGAATTTACTTTAGCCGTATCTTTTTGTGCAACCCAACCAACAATTGGTCCGGGGCGTAAAGATTGCTGACCATTTTCTGCCTGATAAGTAGGAATACTTAAAACTGAGAATAATGGGTTAGATTTTGCAATTTCTGCTTTAGCAGCTGTTGAATCTTTTTTAGCTAAGCCAGCTAATTTACCACCTTTAGCGGTATCTGCAGCTTTTTCTAAGCCTGCTAATTTGCTACCTGCCGCAGGTGCTGCAGTAGTATCGTTAACAACCGGAGCTGTTTCTTTTAAAGTAGAAGCTAAAGTTTTGTTAATGTTTTCAAGCAAAGAAACAACTTCCTGAACCTGGTAAACTTGCCAAAACTGTAATTCAGCAGAACCTTGTAATAATTTATAAACACGTTCTTTATCCTGAATACCCGGCATTTCAATTAAAATGCGGTTTGTTCCAGGTTGTTTTTGCATGTTCGGACTAACAACACCGAAACCATCAATACGTGAACGTAAAATTGTAAATGAACGGTCAATTGCGCTTTCAGCTTCTTTTGATAAAAAAGATTGAACTTCAGAATTTGAAGCATTTGGCTTTAACTGAGAAGCATTGTCCTGATTTGAGAAATAATCTGCAAGTTTAACACCAGGGCTTAATTTTTCAAACTCGTTAACAAAAAGTTTGATGTAATCTTTACCACCTGCGTTTAATTGGGTTTGCGCATTTTGTAATGCCTGGTTAAAATTAGCATCAGTTGTGTTATCTGCTAATGATTTAACTAATTCCGCTAACGATATCTCCATCGTAACGTTCATACCACCTTTTAAATCCAGACCTAAATTAATCTCTTTCGATTTAACATCCTGATAAGTAAAGCCCAATAAAGGGTAAACTTTTTCAGTACTCATCGAATCTAAATAAGCCTTTTCTTTGGCCGAATCACCTTTCGCATAGTTTTTGGCGTCTTTCTCTACACTAGATGCTACCAGTGTAAAAGAAAGGGCATACGCACAAACGATAGCTAAAACTATCGCTATAAACTTAATAAAACCTTTTCCTTGCATTGTTTGTTTAAAATAATTTGTCTTTCGCTGTTTTTTAACAAGTCGGCAAATCTAATTAAATTTTTAAATTATAGAACCCCTTAATTGATAATTTATTAAGATTAATTTCTAACATGGATTTATCGCAATGCAATCGTTACGTTAAACAGGTTTTTGCCGAAAATTTTGATTGATAAATTTATTTGGAAAGCAATTGCAGTAGTTTTTGGCTTTGGTTCGGCCCCGCTATCGTTCCAATCTTTTTTAACTTCTGTCATTCCGAGGAACGAGGAATCTCTTTCATCGGTTGCAGATGCTTCGTGCCTCAGCATGACAGCTTATTGACAATAGTGCAACAAAAAAGTATTTCCACTCTATCAGGTTTAGGTGGCGCAGTTGGTATGCTTATACAGATTTCGTCATTGCGAGGCACGAAGCAATCTCTTTCAATAAGATTGCTTCGTGCCTCGCAATGACGATTGTCGATTATTTCTTCCTTTTTAAAACCTCAAAAGTATAATCGTATTTGTTCTTTTCATCAGCTTTATGAGGGTCAGAACTTACCGTTTCCCATTCATTTCTATTTATTTCAGGAAAAAAGGTATCAGCATCAAAATTATGATGTATGGTAGTTAAATAGAGTGTATCGGTTTTTGGCAAAGCCTGACGATAAATCTCCGCACCACCAACAATGAACACTGGTTTTTCTTCAGTTTGAGTTATTGCTAAAGCTTCATCTAAACTATTTACAACTTCTACGCCATCAATATTTAATGAAGCATCTCTGGTAATTACAATATTTCTGCGGTTTGGTAAAGGTTTACCAACAGAATCAAAAGTTTTGCGACCCATAATAACAGTATGACCGGATGTAGTTTGTTTAAAAAACTTTAAATCGGCAGGCATGTGCCATAAAAGTTGATTGTTTTTGCCGATGGCAAAGTTTTCGCCTACAGCAACGGCAATGGAAAGGGTTTTTGGTTCAATTGTCATTGGTTCACTGGTTTAAATTGGGTAAGAAATTTTAAGATAGAGTGCTAACTTAAAATGAGATTGCTTCGTCGTTCCTCCTCGCAATGACGACAATCGGGGCGTCATTGCGAACTGAAGCGTGGGTATGCGAGATGGAGTGAAGCAATCTATTTATGTGTGCCTTAATTTCCGTATTGCTTTTCACTCTCCCTTTAGGGGGATGGGGGGGTTAAACCGCCACAACACCCTTAATATGTGGATGCGCTTCGTAATTCTCTAATGTAAAATCTTCAAACTTAAAGTCGAAGATGCTTTTCACATCAGGATTAATTTTCATTGTTGGCATTGGTTTTGGCTCACGACTTAGTTGCAAATTCGCTTGCTCAATGTGGTTATTGTATAAATGTGCATCGCCTAAAGTGTGTACAAAATCTCCGGCTTCTAAACCGCAAACCTGCGCAACCATCATCGTTAACAATGCGTAAGAAGCAATATTAAAAGGCACACCAAGAAAAATATCAGCACTGCGTTGATATAGTTGGCAACTCAGTTTGCCATCGGCTACATAAAACTGAAAAAATGCATGACAGGGCGGCAAAGCCATATTTTCGATTTCCGCCACATTCCATGCAGATACTATAATTCTACGCGAATCTGGGTTGTTTTTTATCGTGTTGATGATGTTTGTAATCTGGTCGATGTGTTTTCCATCTGGTGTTGGCCAGCTTCTCCACTGCGAACCATAAACCGGACCGAGGTTTCCATCTTCATCTGCCCATTCATCCCAAATTCTAACGCCGTTATCTTTAAGGTATTTAATGTTTGTATCGCCGGTTAAAAACCAGATTAATTCATGAATAATAGATTTTAAATGCAATTTCTTTGTGGTAACCATCGGAAAACCTTCCTGCAAATTAAAACGCATTTGGTAGCCAAAAACGCTAATGGTTCCAGTTCCTGTACGGTCGTGTTTTTGTGCGCCGGTATCCAGCACATGCTGCATTAAATCTAAATATTGTTTCATATATCCCTAATCCCGATTAATCGGAACTTCCAAAATCTTAAATAAATAAATAATCAGCTACAAATATCGAAAATTTATGATTTGTTGATGCGCATTTTTATGCACACTTAATACTTACTAACATTGAAATGATATTAGGCGTAACGGTTTTTTTTGAAACTTAAATAGTTGCATAAATTTGCTTCATAGCCCTGGGTGCAGCGATTACCCCGCAGCGAGGAGGCACGACGAAGCGAAGCCTGCCTACCAGGCAGGCAGGCGTAAAAGCGAAACACAGGAACAAACTTAAATAGGGTTACAGGTTTTGCGCTTCAAATTCGGTTTAAGATTTGTAAAGAAACATAAATCACTAAAAACACTTTTGTATGTTTGCGCTATGTAGAGGCGGTAGAAAGAAAACCTTGATACCCGATACTAACTATATAATATAAAATGCTGTCCTTTCCAAACGCAAAAATAAATTTAGGCTTAAATATTACCGAAAAACGTTCGGATGGTTACCATAATCTGGAAACGGTTTTTTATCCAATCCAAATTAAAGATGCGGTGGAGATTGTTGATGCCGATATAACTACCTGTAAAATTCATGGAATTGATATACCTGGAGATGCAAACAACAATTTATGTATGCAGGCTTATAATTTGATTAAGGCCGATTACGCTATACCTGCGCAGCAAATAAATTTAATGAAAAATATTCCGGTAGGTGCAGGCTTGGGTGGTGGCTCGGCAGATTGTGCTTTCGTTATCAAATTAATTAATGAGAAGTTTGATTTGAAATTGAGCAACAATCAAATGGAAAGTTATGCCCGAAAACTTGGGGCAGATTGTGCCTTTTTTATTCAGAATAAACCTGTTTATGCATTTAATAAAGGCGATGAATTTGAAAAATGTGAAATAGATTTGTCAGCCTGGTTTAAAGTTTTGGTAAAACCGCCTGTACACGTAAGCACAGCCGATGCTTATGCGTTAGTAAAACCTCAAAAGCCTTTGCAAAGCCTAAAAGAAATCATACATTTGCCTTTAACAACATGGAAGAGTAAGGTTATCAACGATTTCGAGTCATCGGTATTCGCGAAATATCCACAAATTCATCAAATAAAAACCAGTTTATACGATGCAGGCGCAACATTCGCTTTAATGAGTGGCAGCGGTTCGTCGGTTTTTGCAATTTTTAACCAACCCGTTAAACTGCCCGAACTGGAAAAAGACAATTTAGTTTATTATAATATTTAACAAAGGTAAAAGGTTCTAAGGTTTATGAATTAATGTCCTTATTACTAGATGCTTAACCAAGGTAAAAGGTTGCAAGGTGTATGGCATAAGGTCTTATTACTAGATACTTAATAAAGGTAAAAGGTTGTAAGGTGTATGACTTAAGGTTCTTATTACTAGATATTTAACAAAGGTAAAAGGCTGTAGGGTTTATGGCATAATGTCTTATTACTAGATACTTAAAAAAGGTAAAAGGCTGTAAGGTTTATGGCTTAACACTTTATACTCAACGCTTGAAACTAACATGAACGTCTTACGCTCCCTCCCTTCTGGGGAGGGTTGGGGTGGGGCTTTGATAATAACAATATGACTATAAATCTCATCCGCAAAAGCGGGAAATTTAATTTCGAGGCAGAAAATGAAAGCGGTTTTACTGTAGAATTGGATGCTAAGGCTGCAATAGGTGGCGAGGGTAAAGGTTTTAGGCCAATGGAAATGCTTCTTGTTGGACTTGGCGGCTGTAGTGGTATTGACATGGTAAATGTGTTAACCAAGCAAAAGGAACCTTTAGCCGATATTAAAATTGCCATTAATGCAACACGAAAAGATGAAGAAATACCGCCGATTTTTGATGTTATTAACATTCACTTTGAACTATTTGGTGATTTAAGCTCCCCAAAAGTAGAACGGGCGCTAGCTATGACATTTGATAAGTATTGCTCGGTATCAAATATTTTAGGCCGCTCTGCAACAATTAACTTTACATATAAAATAAATAGTAGTAAGTAGCAAGTATCGAGTAGCAAGACAAGTTCTTGACACTCGGCAGCTAATCTTGATACTTGATACTCAAATCTTGATACTAAAAAATGAAATCCCAGAATTTTGAAACCATAGCAATACGCACTCAAACAGAACGCAGTTCACACAAAGAGCATTCTGCGCCAATTTACTTAACATCGAGTTATAAATTTGATGATGCAGAAGAAATGCGTGCTTTATTTGCCAACGAGAAAGAAGGCAATGTTTACAGCCGCTATTCAAATCCAAATACATCAGAATTTATTGAGAAAATGTGTTTGCTTGAAGGCGCCGAAGATGGATTTGCAACTGCAACCGGAATGGCTGCTATTTTTACAACGTTCGGTGCATTTTTAAAAGCTGGCGACCATATTGTTTCCAGTCGCTCGGTTTTTGGATCTACCCACCAATTATTAACTAATGTTTTTTCTAAATGGGGTGTTACTTTCGATTATGCAGATTTAGATAAACCACAAGACTGGGAAGGTTTGATTAAACCAAATACGAAAATGATATTTGTAGAAACGCCTTCAAATCCAGGTATTGATATTATTGATTTGGCATTTCTGGGCGATTTAGCCAAAAAATACAATCAGCTTTTAGTGGTAGATAATTGCTTCGCCACACCATATTTGCAGCAGCCAATTAAGCTTGGCGCACATATTTCTATCCATTCGGCTACTAAATATATTGATGGACAAGGGCGTGTTTTAGGCGGCATTATTTTAGGTGCTAAAGAGTTAATAGCCGAAGTTATTGGTTTTGCCCGCCACAGTGGTCCGGCTTTATCACCATTTAACGCATGGATTTTATCAAAAAGTTTAGAAACGCTGGCTGTTCGTATGGATCGCCATTGTGAAAATGCACTGAAAGTAGCCGAATATTTAGAGAAACATCCAAAAATTAAATTGGTTAAATATCCTTTCCTGCCATCGCATCCGCAGTATGAAATTGCTAAAAAGCAAATGAAACAAGGAGGTGGTATTGTTACCATCGTTGTTGATGGTGGCGTAGAAGGCGCCCGTAAATTTATGGACGGACTAAAAATGTTCTCTATTTCGGCTAACCTTGCAGATACACGCTCAATTGCAACGCATCCGGCTACGAGTACACACAGTAAGCTAAGCGAAGAGGAGCGCAATATTGTTGGTATCGAGCAGGGTTCTATCCGTTTATCAATCGGTTTAGAGCATATAAACGATATTTTGGCTGATATTGAGCAAGCACTATCGTAATTACGATTTTAGATTTACAGATTACGTTTTTTGAAAAGCAATAACAGTGGGGCATTGGTTACGATAGCCCCGCCTTTCGTTTCAAGTCCCGAAGAAAAATCGGGAGCTTTCCACTACAATCTGGTTTATTTAACTCAGTTAGTTGCTAAAAACTCAAACTCGCCTTTTTGAACAATAAGAAGTCCAATTCTTCTTAGCTATAACATTAATAGCCACAATCTTTCAATCCTAACATCCGATAATCCTGATATTACTTACCCTACATCAATGCGCAGGTTTAAAACCTGCAGTAAATTTGTATCATAAACAAGAAAGGAAATTTATGTCACAGTTTATTTTGCACAAAGAAAACACCAGAGGCCATGCAAACCATGGTTGGTTAAATGCTCATCATTCATTCAGCTTTGCTAATTATTACAACCCTGAAAGAATGCACTTTGGCGTTTTGCGGGTTTTAAATGATGACTTGATTGATGGTGGAATGGGTTTTGGAGCACATCCGCATGATAATATGGAAATTATTACGATTCCATTAGCCGGAGCCATTGCGCACAAAGATAGCATGGGTAACTCGGCGGTAATAAAAAGTGGAGAAATTCAGGTAATGAGCGCCGGTACAGGCGTAAGTCATAGCGAATTTAATGCTTTGGAAGACAAAAAACTAAGTTTATTGCAAATTTGGTTATTCCCTAACAAAAAAAATGTAACACCACGTTACGACCAATTGGCTTTAGATGTAGATGCCCGTCAGAATAATTTCCAGCAAATTTTGTCGCCAAATCAAGATGATGAAGGCGTTTGGATTCATCAGGATGCCTGGTTTTCTTTAGGTAAATTTGATAAAGGCTTTGAAACGGAATATAAAATTAAAAAAGCCGGCAATGGTGTTTACGCTTTCGTAATTAGCGGAGAAGTTACCATTAACGGACAAACTTTAAGCAAGAGAGATGGTTTAGGTATTTGGGATACCGATAGTATTAGTTTTAAGGCAAATACTGAAGGTGCAGAAGTTTTGTTGATGGATGTACCGATGGAATTAAGTTAAGATAATAATTATTTTTACCAAACCTCATAGGTTTTAAAACCTATGAGGTTTACAGTTTTGGAAATATGCAAACAACAATACTTTACATTGGCAGAGATACAGAAATTACGGTTGTAATGAACCGTTTGCTTAATGCCCGACCAGAATGGAAAGGCATTTGCGTTTGTACTGATGAAGAAGCAATCTCGATTTTAAAAGCGCAGGAGGTAGATTTGGTTCTTTTAGGTAATGGAATAAGTCTGAAATGCGAAAAGGCGCTTAGAGCGAATATAATTGCTTTAAAACCTGATGTAAAAATTATTCAGCATTATGGTGGCGGAAGCGGTTTGCTTTACGGAGAAATTATGACGGCTTTAGCATAGTTTGATTATTTCGCTAAGCTAACTTCAATAGTTATAAATTGCCTTGCCCAATAAACGGGATTGAAGCGATATCCTTTTTGGCCGCTGTTGGCCAACTTACGAAGGTCGACAAAGCATAACTGCATTAAACTTCGTAAGTTTCATTAAGGGCCAAAAAGATTTAGCGCAAAGCCCGGACAACATTAAATCGAAGTAAAGGCTTTGCTTTTCAAAATATAAATTAAGAAATATAATCCCTGTCTTCGTCGGTTAACTCTTTCTTATTTAAAACCGGCTTGTTTTTTTCTATTTCGGCATCATAGCTGCTTATTGTTTTACGAGGGCGACCAACAATAAAGCCGATGATAAAGCCAATGAGCACACAAACGCCGATTACCAGCAGTTTGGATACTAAAACATCGTTTACAACAATGAAATTAAATAGAACTTCATCGCTATTTAGAAATAAAAATGCTGTTAGAAGTGCCGTTAGTACGATTATAAAAATGGTTTTTCCGCTCATGGTTTTAAAAGCTGTAATTAAATGAAAACTCTAATATCGGGTTTTGGTTGTAAATTTTGTTAACGAAAACTAATCTTGCGCCAACATCTACAACAGGTTGATACCGCAAAAGGTTTAATTTACTATTTATTTCTACGCCGTAAGTTTTTGGTTCGGTAATTCTGGTATTAATACCTATGTTTTCGTAATGGCAAAACAAACCCGCTCTAAAATTTCTAACATAGGCAATAGAGCTTAATTCCCAATCGGGAAAGGCGAATGGAAAGCGATAATTGAAAAGCATTGTGTTTTGCAATTTATTTCTTGCTAAAATGTTGTTGTAGCCATATACAGTTGCAATTTCTGTAGCGTACTGATTTACACCACTTGCTTTTTGATAATTGAAACTTGCCAAAAATGAATGATTTTTTGCAAAACCAGGGAAGTAAAGAAAACTTTCTAAAGCTAAAATCTCGCCGCCAAGGTTTTTATCAAAAGGTTGATGATTGTATGTTGCCCTAAATATTTGTGCCCATCGCGGTGCAATATCTCTTTCGGTTGTATTTACGCTGTGGTTAAAAGTTAAATTATATTCCATAGGGAATTTTACCTGGCGAATAAAACTAGCAGGCATGTTTTCTGCTAAATAACGCTGCGTAAAAGAAGTTGCCGTGTTGAGCGTAAAAGCATACGTACTATTGCGAGCGTTAAACGAAATGGGTACTGATGCATTAAGTTTGTAATAATGTTCTCTCCAATCTCCCTGCTGGATATTGTTTTTAGTTTGATAGAACGTTCTTCTTGGTCTGTTGCGGTATTGTAAGCTTAAAATTGGGTAAAGTGCTTTATAGCTAATATCTGCTGTGTATTCAAATCGCTTTAAATCCCGGTGGTATTTTGCACCTGTGTAAAAGTTCACGGTGTTTAATAAATTGTTGGATTGAAGTTCCAAACCGAATACATATTCGTTATCTATAACCGGAATGATGCTGTGGAAACTGAACAGGTTTAAGCCCTGATGAAAAGGTTTAGATTGATATGCGCTATCTGGAATATTTTTAAAAACATTGCCAACGTTTTCCTGCTTTTCGGCTGCGGCAGAAAAATCAATAAAAATATCTTTTCCTACAGGTTTCTCTGTTTTAGTTTGCTCGGAAATTTCATATCCATTAATTTTATAATCGTTAAAAATAATTTTTCCATCTTCTGTTTCTGATGCATTAAAGGCACCATATTTTGAATTGCTGAGGGCGGTAATTTTTTTCGAAAGGATATCGATACTGTAAATGTTATCGATGCCATTAAAGTGCGCATTAAATGCAATGTTTTTACCAATAAAAATTGGCCGGCTAAGTTGCTGCCTGCTGTTAAAAATTAAACGGGTTTTTTTATTGCCCTCTATCAACCATAAACTTTTTCCATTTTCGCTTACGCTGATGTATGTGATTCGATTTCCGCTTTTATCAAAAGCCGGAGTTTGCAGAATTTCATTTTCTGGATTTGGATAGGTTTTTAAAATGGCGCCATTTGAAGCATCAATTTCTATAAGATTGAATTGGTTGTTAAGTTCAACTTTTGCGGCGATAATTTTTGTTCCATCATTGGACAGGCTAGGGGAAAAGATACGACTTTGGCTACTTAGTTTTTTAAATTTTTTAGTTTTAAAATTATACGAACAAATTACGCTGTAGTTTCTCTGTTTATAGCGTGGGTCGTAGCGGATTTCATCCCATACTAAAACATCATTATTGTAACTAAACCACGGCTGCTCCTGGTAGCCAATTCCAAATAATCTTTGCTCAGTTTTATCATCATTTACAAGAACAAAATACCGGGCATCTTGCTTACTTTCTTTCAATGCTAAAATTTGATTTTTGTTGATGCGAACAGGTAAAAAATAGTTTGTTACAAGCGATGCTTTTTTGTTTAAACTTGGATAATTTTCTGCTTGGATTTTATCTGCCTGTGCTTTCCAGTTTTCTGCGATTTTATTTTGAGTAGAAAGGAAATAATTTTTTGTGTTTTTGCCCGTAATTTTTTTCAAGCTCTGAGCAAATGGATAGAATCTTAGTGGTCTTTTTTTAATGTCTGATAGCAGGCTGTCTGAAATAAATTTTCCATATCTTTCTTTCATATCAGCTACCATTAAATATCCCGTTTGGTAGTAGCCAGGTGTGGCATCTTTATTCGAGCCAAAATAAGCTTTACTATAAGAAAATTTTTTTCCTTCTAAAAGTGAGGTTCTAAAAGGCATGATCCATCTTGGCTGTCTTCCCCTGCCAGATTGGGTTATGGCAGTCTCATTAACTACCGCATCTCCTTCAAAAAACCATATCGGTAAAGCTGCCCCGAAATAAGCAAAGTAAACCAACTCCGGAAAAGGATGTTTTTGGTTTCCTGTCAATTTGTCAAATTGTGCAGCGTGTCGAAGTTCATGAACAGCAAGGTTATTTAACCAATCCTGACTATCGAAATATTGTGGTGGTGTAGCATAAAATTCAGACTTCTTTGGAGCAAGCTGAACAAAGCCATTTGCGATGGTTCCTCTATTCTGTAACAGCAGTGGGATGGAGGTCTTTTGTTGCCTTAAGCTAAATCCAACTTTAGTATATATAAAGGGTAGGGTATTAGCCATTCTTTGGGCTTCATTTTCTAATTCTTTAGGATAGATGATTTTGAAACCTTTAGCCTGGATGTAGTTCCATTTTACACTAAGTGGGTTTTGGGCACTGCTAAATATTTGCCCAAAAACGGGTATTGAAACAGAACTTAATGTAATTAAAGATAAGTATCTGATAATTAATTTTTTAAAGTATATATCGTAAATCATTTATATGTATTGCTAAAATATTTAGTATTAATCAAAATTTGACATACTATCTTATTAAAATTAAAATTTATATATATTATTATAAGTGTTTGATTTTTATTGATTTATAATATTATAAAAAATAAAAAATGTAGGTTGTAATAGCGCTCTTTTTAATTGTTGTAAAGCTTTTTCGATGGCTTTAGTCGGATAAATATTTTGATAATTTTCAATGCTTAAATTTACACTTATTAATCCGAATTCTTGGGAGATTTTTTACAACAATCAGCTTTTAGATTACCAAAGCTTCAACATCAATCGATTATTTTTTGTGCATTTTATTAGAATTTTTTGCAAGATTAACTTAGGATTTTCAATATATTTCGTGCAATTTTTTTCATCACGTATGCTGCATTTTAGATTTATGTTTTACACTGGTTTTATGAACAATTTTTCGGTTTTAATTTTCAATAGATTACCGCTTTATATCTACAACAAGTTTTTGCTACGATATGTTTTTTCAGCCATTTATTAGTAATCTTAAAAAATAGAGATGCTGACTAAATGTCTGCTTTTTAAATTGTGTAAGCATTTGTCAAACTAAACTAGATATTGGGTTTTTGTCTAAAAGGAGCAAAAATTTCATTCAAATAATTCAGCTCGTTTTTAACACTAAAATTAAATTTCCGTGTTTGTTAGGTCGTTATTTTGAATATAAATCTTCTGTTTTATCTCTGAAATTTTATGTTTGCTGTATGTTTTTTTCATGATTTTGTTCAGTTTTTGGTATGAAATTAGGCATCATAATCCGTTTTCCTGCTCATATTTGCTTGCGGGTGATGTGAATCTCCATAATTTAGAATTTTTTAAAAATGCATATAAATAACTGATTTTAAGTTGCTTAACTAATTACCTGTATTGTATTTTTGCTTTAAGAATTTTATACAGATTATACCTGAATTAAGCTGAAAACGGCTAAAAACCAGAGGTTAAAGGATAGCTTTTGAACAATATTATCAGTCATTTTTGACTGCTTTTACCAGAGAAAGTTATAAAGAAATGTAGTGAATATCCCCTCTATTTTCGCTGCTTTTTAACTTGCATCAGGTAATGATAAATCGAAATTCTAAAATGCAGAGCTGGCTTATTTTTATAAAAATCTCGACAGAAAATTACCGCAATCAGTAATAAAAATTTGTGAAAAAAATACTTATTAAATCATCTGGATTTAACGATGATTTTTTCTGTTCTTGTAGATTGGATATAGGAAGATAGAAGCTAAAATGATGACTGCCCCGAAGTAAAAACCAGTACTCATTTGTTCTTTATTTTGAAAGAAAATATAAGCCAAAATAATCCCGTAAACCGGTTCTAAATTGGTAACTAATGCAACACGAAATGCCGATAATGTTCTCATTACAGATACGCCTGCAACGTAAGCAACCGAGGTGCAAAATGTGCCTAAAATTGTTAAATAAAACCAGTCTTTTCCACTTAAATTAAATGGCATTGAGGTGAAAGAACCATCATAAAAACGGTAAATGGTAATCCAGAATAGGCCACCAATTAATTCGTAAAATCCAATGATTGCGGGCTCGCTTTTTTGAACAAGTGTAGAATTTATGGTAGAAAATAAACTCGATGCAACTGCTGCCATTAATCCGAAAATAATACCTAAAGTGTACTGGCTTTCGAATTTAAATATCATATAAATACCGGCAATAATTAGTAAGCCAACTAAAATATCGCCGCCATAAATGGGTTGTTTTTTAATTAAAGGTTCTAAAATTGCTGTAAATAATGTAAAGGACGATAAGAAAACCAGCGTTACAGAAACTGTAGAAACCTTAATTGCATGGAAGAAAAATATCCAATGAATGGCTACAATTCCGCCTGTTAAAAAGAATTGAATGAATTGTTTTTTGGTTACTTTGATGCTTTTTTTGGTTATTAAAAACCATACAAAAAGTGTTGATGTTGCAATCAAAACCCGGTACCAAACCATTGGTACTGCATCAATAGAAATTACCTTGCCAAGCACACCTGTAAAACCCCAAACAAACACTGTTGCATGAAGAATAAGTAGATTTTTTTTATTTGCTTCCATGCTATTTCGGCGCACGTTTCAACAGAAAAAATCCTAACAATCCAAATACTATTGTTGGCGATAATACCGCAATAAATGGTGGTAAACCACCTTTAGTAGAAAACATTTGTGTAAACTGATTAAACACAATATATGCGAAGCTAAAGAAGATACCAATACCTAAAGATACACCTACACCGCCACGCACTTTTCTAGAAGACAAAGCCACTCCAATGAGCGTTAAAACAAAGGCCGATAGGGGATGCAGATAGCGTTTATACTGCTCAAATTTTAGGTCGTTCATAATTCCCGTTCCACGGATTTTTTCTTTTCTGATTTTCTCAGAAAGTTCGGTAGTGGATAGGTTTTGAACCACGTTATCATAAGCAGAAAAGTCATCCGGACGCATATCTAAAATAGTGTCTTTAAGCTTTCCACTTCCGTAAATCATACTTTCCTTCAATCCATTTATATTACGGATTGTGTAATTGCTCAACTGCCATTTTCGCTTGGTTGAATCCCATTTTATGTTTTCTGCAATAATCTTTTTGGTTAGCACATCGCCATCAAAATTATCAAGAGAAAAGCGATAACCATAATTGGTTTTATTATCGAAACTCTGTATATAGATATACGTTTTGTTATCCAATTTCATGTGGATATTCGCTTTTGTTGATGGGTCGTTGCGCTTTACATAAGTATTTTCGAAACTATTTTTTAAAGTATTGGTATAGGGAAGTATGTATAAATTCGATAATAAATTTGCTGAGAAAATTACACTAGCAGAAATAAAATATGGCCATAAGAACCTGTTGAAACTCACTCCGCCGCTCAAAATTGGTACAATTTCGGTTTGGTCGGCCATTTTTGCGGTAAAGAAAATAACGGCAATAAAGTTAATTAAAGGCGAAAGCATATTAATGTAAAACGGAATAGAGCCTGCGTAGTATTTAGTTAAAACACCCCAAAAACTTAATCCACTTTTCAAAAAATCATCCAGTTTTTCCGATAAATCGAAAACAACAATTATAACCACAAAAATGGCAAGTGTATAAACAAACGTGCCTAAATATTTGCCGATTATAAAGCGGTCGATAATTTTTATATTTCCCTTTATTAAGTTCATTTTATAATTTATTGCCCAATACTTTAACCATTTGGTTTTTCCAGTCGTAAAATTCGCAGCTAATAATCTTCTCTCTTGCAGTTTGAACTAGCCAAAGGTAAAAATGAAGATTATGCAATGTTGCAATCTGGGCACCAAGCATTTCATTGCTATGCACCAAATGACGTAAATATGCTTTACTGGTAACTAAATCTACATGTAAATCGCTATCAGACTCAATTGGCGAGAAATCGTTTTCCCACTTTTTATTTCTGATATTAATAATACCGTTTTTGGTAAAAAGCATTCCATTTCTGGCGTTTCTGGTCGGCATAACACAATCAAACATATCTACACCTAAGGCAATATTTTCAAGTATGTTAATTGGAGTACCAACACCCATTAAATAACGTGGTTTATCAGCAGGTAATATGTCGCAAACTACTTCAGTCATTGCATACATCTCATCAGCAGGTTCTCCAACCGATAAACCTCCGATTGCATTACCCTCACGGTTCATACTTGCAATAAATTCTGCAGATTTAATTCTCAAATCTTTGTATACAGAGCCTTGCACAATTGGAAACAATGTTTGGTCGAAGCCGTATTTTGGTTCGGTGTTATCAAAATGTGTGCAGCAACGTTTTAACCAACGGTGCGTCATTTTTACGGATTCGGCAGCATAAGTGTAATCACATGGATATGGCGTACACTCATCAAAAGCCATAATAATATCAGCACCAATAGTACGCTGAATATCCATTGCATATTCTGGCGTAAAAAGATGTTTAGAGCCATCAATGTGAGAGTGGAACGTAACGCCTTCTTCTTTAATCTTTCTAACTTTACTTAAAGAATATACCTGATAACCACCACTATCGGTTAAAATCGGTCTATCCCATCCAATAAATTTATGTAATCCGCCGGCGGCCTCTAAAATGTCAAGTCCTGGTCTTAGATATAGATGATATGTATTACTTAAAATTATTTGTGCATTTATATCGTTTTCTAGCTCACGCTGATGTACGGCTTTAACTGTACCTGCGGTGCCAACAGGCATAAAAATTGGAGTTTGTATTTCGCCATGTGCTGTAGTTACAGTTCCGGCTCTGGCTTTAGATAATGGGTCGTTAGCCTTTAAAGTAAATTTCATATAGGATGCAAAAGTAACAAATTTGCCTTATCTATATATACAGTAAATCAGTTTAATGGACAAACACATGGCTCTAAATTTCACTTACTAATTCTTTTCATTAAAAATTTGCCAAAATATCTGCTTTCAAAATACTAACATTCACTAATAATGTTGATGTTTTTTTAAGAAAAAGGCTGGTATTGCAGATTTAAAATGAGAAATTTGCGCCTGCTTATTTTAACGCTGTGATACTAACCCTTGTCGAAATCTGTTTGATTTCATTTTTTATATTTTGTTTCTTAATTCAATTATATTATGTGCTTTTTGTACATCTAAGGCTTGCAAACGTAGTTGTAGAAGAGGTACCCAAGATTGCTGTTGCGCCTGTTAGCGTAATTATCTGTGCCCGTAACGAAATTAAAAATCTGCAGCAGCACTTACCGGCAATCTTTAATCAGAATTACCCTGAATTTGAGGTTGTGGTGGTAAATGATAGGTCGTGGGATGGTACTGAAGAGTATTTGGAGCAGCTGGAAAAGCAACACCCAAATCTAAAAGTTGTTAAGATTTTAGATAATGATAAATTTATCGCCGGCAAAAAATTCGCAGTTACAATGGGCATAAAAGCTGCCAAATACGATTGGCTGGTGTTTACAGATGCTGATTGTGTTCCGGACAGTGATAATTGGATAAGGTGTATGCAAAAACCCGCTGATGAAGCGACTGAAATTGTCATCGGCTATTCTCCTTACTTAAAGAAACGTAGTTTATTGAATGCGCTTATTCGTTTTGAAACATTTTTCACTGCCGTAAATTACCTCGCTTTCGCTTTAAAAGGAATGCCTTACATGGGTGTAGGTAGAAATATGGCTTACAAAAAGTCTTTATTTTTTAAGAACAAAGGCTTTGCTGCCCACATGCATATACCATCAGGAGATGATGATTTGTTTGTAAATGCACATGCAAATAAAAGGAATACGGAAATAAGAATTAATAAAGATAGCCAGGTTTGGAGTGAACCTAATCATAGCTGGGCAGGTTATCTGCGACAAAAAAAGCGTCATTTTGGGGCTGGAAAATTTTACAAGCCTAAGCATAAATTTGTACTCACTTTTCAAATCGTTTTTCAGTTTCTGTTTTATATCGCTTTTGCAGCTTGTATGTTCTTTAGTTTAGAAGCTAAATATATCGCCGGCGGCATTCTATTATTAAGTATTATCATCAGAAGTTTAATTTATCCGAAGTTGCTAAATCGCTTAAATTATAGAGATTTACGTTGGTGGTTCCCTATTTTAGATATACTTTTGTTCTTCTTTTTAATCTTAAATGGCTTTTTATCTATTTTTGGAAAGAAAAAAGTAAACTGGAAATAAAGCAAAGCCTGAAATAAAAATAATATGTCTGAAATAAAGCCTGATATCATCCTCAAATATTTTCCCGATTTATCAGAAAAGCAACTTTCACAGTTTTCTCAATTGTTCGATTTGTATAGCCATTGGAACGCTCAAATCAACGTAATCTCGAGAAAAGATATTGAGGAGCTTTACGAACGCCATGTATTACATTCTTTAGGTATAGCAAAAGTCTGTAATTTTAAAAAAGGGGAAAATGTACTTGATGTTGGTACAGGAGGTGGTTTTCCGGGCATTCCATTGGCTATTTTATTTCCTGATACAGAATTTTACCTGGTAGATTCTATCGGGAAGAAAATTAAGGTTGTAAATGAGGTTGCATCTGCATTAGGACTTGATAATTTAAAAGCAGAACACTTAAGGGCAGAGCAAATCAAAGATAAATTTAACTTTATTGTTTCTAGAGCAGTAACTCGTTTGGGAGAATTTTATCCCTGGATTCAGGGCAAATTTAAAATGGATTCTTTAAACGCAATTCCGAATGGAATTTTATACCTAAAAGGTGGAGATTTGACCGAAGAAATTAAAGAATCAAAACTGAAAGCAGAATTATATCCGCTTTCAGATTATTTTGAGGAAGATTTCTTTGAAACGAAATATGTTGTTTACGTTCCACAGTAGACTATTTTTTCTAACCTTTTTTTGCCGGCTTTGGCTCAATTGGTGGCGGTGGCGCTAACCTTATTTCCAAAACTTCACCTTTAGCAGCTTTCGGTGCTTTTGGTTCTACCGGTGGTGGCGGTGGTGCTATCTTTATGTCCAACGATTTCGTAGCAGGAGCTTTTGGCGGAGGTGGCGGATTTTGACCATTTTTCTTGCCATACAGCTTCTTATTCCTGGGCTTTTCAATCGGTGGCGGCGGCGGAACCTGTCTCGTTGGCTCTTCTATTACAATTTCTTTAGCCTTTGCTTTTTTAGGCGTTGTTTGCTTTGGACTAAAATTGCCCAAATTGCTTTTTGGATACAAGTCTAAAATTCCATAATCTTTTGTAAAGGCCATTGTTGATGTGCATAACATCGCACCAACAAGTGGCATGGCAACAAGCAATCTTAGCCTTGCCCATTTAGCCGATTTCTTTTGATTTAACATAGTGATTCTTTGTTTTAAAATTGATGAATTAAATATTTGATTCGTAAGCGATAAATTCTGGCTATCGTAGGTATTCTGGATTAAAAACATTGCATATTCATACTTTGCTATCTCGTTTTTTGTCGTGGCTTCATCTGCTAGATATTCGTGTAAAAGCTTTATGTCTTTCTTTAGAAGATAGATTAAAGGATTAAACCAACTTATAATTTGCACGAATTCTAATAGGAGCACATCAATGCTATGTTTTTGATTAATATGAACCATTTCATGCTTTACTACAATGTTTTTTTGAGGTAAGGATGGGTCGATAAAAAGTAAGTTAAAAAACGAGAAGGCAGTTTTCGTGTTGGATAATTCTATAACTTTAAGCCCGTTTTCTAGTTTTACATCGGCTTTTGCCAGCATAGCTATAATGTGTTTAAAACTTACCAAAAGCCTTAATAGCAAGCATGCCGCTCCGATTCCATAGATAAGTAAGAGGCCATTTTCTAAAGTTAAAATGGGAAATTCTTCAACTTGGTTGTAAGCAATTTGTTGGTATTGTAGTGCAGGCTTTAAAAGAAATCCAATCTGTAAAAAAGGCAATGTAAATGCTAAAACTGAGGCGATTAAAAGATAGAATCGATTGGCTGCATAGAAAGTTTCTTTATGCAATACTAATCTGTAAAAAACGTAAAAAATGGATAAATACAGATTTGCTTCGAGTAAATAATATATCCAACTCATAATTAGGTTTTTTTAAGCTTTTCGGCCAGTTTAATAATTTCGTCGAGTTCATCGGTATTCATTTTTTTATCCTTTACTAAAAAAGAAACTAAACTCTCATAAGAGTTTTCGAAGTAATTGTTCATTACTTTATTCAGGGCAAAACGTTTATAATCAGCTTCAGCTACAATAGGGAAGTATATGTGTGTGTTTCCGATAGCCTTATGATTCACAAAACCTTTGCCCTCTAAAACTCTGATAACCGTAGATACCGTATTGTAAGCTGGCTTCGGTTCGTCCATCTTTTCAATAACGTCTTTTACGAGTGCTTCACCCATTTCCCAAAGGATTAACATGATTTGCTCTTCTGCTTTTGTAAGTTCTTTTAACATCTTAACTATTTTTGTAGTTTGCTTGATCTAATTTACAACTATTTATGTAGTTTACAAACTATTTTTATAGTTTTTTTAATTTATTGATTTTTAGTGTTTTAATTAGCTATTAGCCATTTTTTAGGGCATAAAAAAACCTGCCTTGTTGGGGCAGGTGTTAATTTGTTTTATATGGATTAGAACTTTTCCTGCTTCCGCGGATTATCCATCATTATCATTTTATCTTTTAACAACTGTTGTAAGCCCGATTGATTATCTATGCTTTTAGCAACATCTAAAACAACATTTGCAGCATTGCTAAAGAATTGCTTTGTAATGGTTTGATACTCATCAGTTGCTTTGTGGTAATCTTTATGATCTTCTACACCAAAATAAAGGAAAGGAATATTTTTAGCATTAAATGCACCCTGGTCGCTTTGATTTGTCCAATCATCATGGCCAAGTTTTGGGTCATCGTGACCTAAGCTTACTTTGATATCCTTTCTATTGGTATCTATATGCTTTTTTAAAGATGGGTATTTAAAGGTTCCGGCAACATATAATTCTCCTTTATCGCTATGGCTAATCATATCCATATTTAAATTTACCACTATGGTTTCAATTGGTACCGGTGGATTAGCAACAAATGCTTTAGCGCCTTGTAAACCCATTTCTTCTGCATCAAAGGCTGCAAATATAATGGTGTTAGTTGGTTTATGTTTTGCAAAATAAGCTGCAATTTTTAATAAGCCAGCTGTGCCCGATGCATTATCATCAGCACCATTAAAAACCTGATCTTTAACCACACCCAGATGATCATAGTGTCCAGAAACTACAATTACATTGGAAGTTTTACCCTGAATATATCCAATTACGTTTGTGCCATTTACTTTTGTGCCGCCTCTTGAGTTGAAAGAAAATTCCTGAGCATAATTTATATTTTGTGGATAAGATTTTAAACCAAGTTTTTGAAATCTTTCTACGATGTATGCTCTAGCCATTTCTGCACCCTTTGTTCCTGTTTTTCTGCCTTGATATGCATCTGATGAAAGCGTTTCAACATCTTTTAGTAGTTGCGTATCTAGTTTAGATGAATCTGTTGAACCCTGATTTTTTACGGATGAGCAACAGCTTAGCGTAATTGCTAATGGAATTAAATAAAGGAATTTCATTTTTACGATTATTAAAAGCTAAAGATATTAATTATTGGGATATTGATAGGAAAACGTTGTGTTTTATACTGTATTGCGTTTATAAACCTGATGGGAATGGCAGCTCCCGATTCTTCATCGGGACTAAAATGTACAGCAGGACTGGATTCAGCGATAGAGGATGGCTTTGTTTTTCTAATTTTAAAAATCTAAGTGAATTTGAGTAAATATGAACTTTCAACTTTTCACTTTCAACTTTCAATTCTTTTAAGCTGCAACTTCCCGCAAATCTACCGCAACTACTCTCGAAACACCTTGTTCTACCATGGTAACGCCATAAATAATATCGGTGCTGGCAATAGTTCTTTTGTTGTGCGATACAATTATAAACTGCGACTGGTCAGAAAATTTACGGATAATGTTGTTAAATTTATCAATGTTAGTATCATCCAATGGAGCATCTACCTCATCAAAAATACAGAATGGGGCAGGTTTAAGCAGGTAAAGGGAAAACAAAAGCGCAGTTGCAGTAAGGGTTTTTTCTCCTCCGGATAATTGATTAATTGATAGCGGGCGCTTGCCTTTCGGACGAGCGATGATATCGATATCTGCTTCAAGCGGGTTTGATGTGTCCGATAAAATTAAATCGCAGCTATCTTCATCGTTAAATAAGGAGCGAAACACAACAATAAAATGTTCACGTGCTTGCGTAAAAGCCTGCATAAATTTTTCTTTTGCAGTATCA
This sequence comes from Pedobacter sp. Leaf170, assembly GCF_920984665.1. Classification (GTDB taxonomy): domain Bacteria; phylum Bacteroidota; class Bacteroidia; order Sphingobacteriales; family Sphingobacteriaceae; genus Pedobacter. The sequence continues at coordinate 148,940 of NZ_CAKLBP010000006.1, read as the reverse complement.
TCAATTTCTTTAATGGTTTGCAAAAGGTCGGTTTTGGCTGCGTTAAGGTCTTTTTTCTGGTTTTGGATAAAAGTATAACGCTCATCCATTTCTTTATAGGCTTCCATAGCCATTGAATTAATGGCGCCAAACTCATCAAGCTGGCGTTTCATTTTATCTACCTTTTGGCGAAGTTCGAATTCACTTTCCGTTACCTCGGTTTCCGTTTCCAATAAATCGTTAATATCAATATTAAATTCTACAGCCAAACGCTCCTTAAGTGAATTTAAATCAATTTTTAGTGTATTTTTCTTATCCTTTATTTCCGTTAGAATGAAATCTGTTTCTTCACGGTTTTTTCTCAATGTGGTTAAACTGGTTTCGAGCTCGTTTATGTTACCCTTGCTGTCAAAATAGTCTTTCTCAGCTTCAGCCAAGCCTTTTTCCATTTCTTCGCGTTGCTGATACATATCTAAAAGCGTATCATCACTCAAATCTGTATGCTGCAAAGTATTGGTAATCTCTGCTAATGTTGCTTGAAGTTCTTTATCGTTTTGCGCAATACGCTTATTTAGTGCTTCTTCTTGCACAAATCGGTAATCTAAATCCTTTTCTAAACCAGAAAGTTTATTTTGTTGCTGATGAAAGCGGATATTATCCTGATTGAATTTGGTTGTAGTTTCGTTAACTGCATCTGCAGTTTCCTGATAGTTGAGCTGTTGTTCCTGTAAGTTTAGATGTGCGTCTTGCTGATTTTTCTGCAATGCTATCAAAGTGGGTAATTTCTCTGAGAGCAACTTTTCAATAGAAACAATCTTTTGAGCAATATCTGTTTTCCGGTTTTCGCTCGTTGTAATAAACTCCTGATATTGGTCTCTACGGGTTTGAAGAGAAATATGCTCGTTATTTAGCCGGTTCATTTCTTGCTGTAAAACAGCAAGTTGATTAACTTTTGATGCGTCTTTTAAATTGAAAATATTTTCTGTTTCGGTGGATATGGTGGCATTATACTGGTTGATCAGCGTTTCTGATGATTTAATTTCTTTCGCTAAATTCTCCAGATTTTTGGCCCTTCCGATTCTTTTACCTTCAAATAAACCTACTGAACCACCCGATAAGGTGAATTTGGTTTGAGCGTATTTTCCGTTTTTGGCTAAAATTGTAATGCCTTCCCGAGCATTTTGCTTGAATATATTTTCTTGTTCAGCTATTGCGATGTACACATTTTGAAGCAGGAGGTTGCCCAGGTTTTTATATTTCTTATCAACCTCAATAACTTCCAATGCAGAAATTAAACCTTCGTGTTTTGCAATAGTGGCATTTCTATCAGGAATATTTTCCAGTACAAAAAAGTTTGCCCGGCCTCTGCTTGCATCCGTTAGTAAATTAATGGCCTGTACAGCATCTGCATATTGTTCAACTACGTAATGGTTCATCACCGGCTCTAAATAGTTTTCAATTGCAATGCGATAATCTTCATCACAAAATAAAATATCAGATAGGAGCAAAGCATTTTTGGAAAATAAACTATTCTTTTTTAGAAAACGAATGGATTCCGGAAAGCCTTCTAAGCTATCTACAAGCGATTTGGTAAGGTTATATTCGTTTTGCTTCGCATCTTTTTTGCGGTTTTCGGCATTTAGCTTTTCTTTGTTGCTGCTTAAATTTAGTTCGGCAATACTTAGTTTTTCTTTTAAAATTTCTTCTGCCTTGGTAATATTTTTTATTGTTGTCTGCTTTTCTCTAACCTGTATATTAAGTTCTGCGAGGGCATGATCAAATGCCTTAAGTTCCATGCTTTTGGTTTCAGTGTCATCAACATTTCTGTTGGTTTCTTGTACCAAAGCATCTTTTTGAATATTTAAAATATCGATTTCTTTTTGCGAAGCATAAACCTGGCTTTGCAATTCATTAACTGATTTAACAAGATTATCTGTTCGGTTTTTCTCGGTTTGCTGCTGTTCTCTTAGTGTATCAAGCGAAGTTTTTAATGTTTTTAAATCTGCTTCAACTTTGTTAAAAACTTCGGTTTCCGTTAAAACTTCTTCGTTAAGTCGCTTAATATTGTACTTAATGTGGTTAAGTTGATTTTTATCTTTATCAAGTTCAGTCGCTAAGCGGGTTTCTTTCTCTTGCAAAAAACGCATTTGTTCGTTTTTAACTTTCTTTTCGCTCTCGTATGCACGAATTTTAGAAACTACTTCGTTTGTAGCTTTTTGTTGCACCGACAAATTTTTTTCCTGATTGATACTCTCTAGTTTAAGCTTTTGCAGGTTAGCCTCACCTAAATCTATTTGTGAACTTAAGGCTGTTCTATTTACCTGCTCATTTTGCTCCTGGGTTTCCAAAGCAATTAAATCTGTACGAAAAAAAGAAATGCGGTGAGAGGCAAGTTGCACACTTAAATCTCTATATTGCTCTTTAAGTTTGTAGTATCGCTCAGCCTTTTTAGCTTGATTTTCGAGTGTTTTAAGGTTTTTTTCAATCTCAAAAAGCAAATCTTCTACACGTTCTAAATCAGCTTCGGTATCTTTTAATTTATTAAAAGTTTGCTTTTTACGAAGTTTATATTTTGATATTCCTGAGGCTTCTTCGAATAAAGATCGGCGTGAATTTTCTTTGTTAGAGATAATTTCATCAACCATTTTAAGCTCGATTATAGAATAACTGTCGGCACCGATACCTGTATCCAAAAATAAATCTGTTATATCTTTTAATCTGCATTGAACATCATTTAAGCGATATTCACTATCGCCATTTCGATATAATTTTCGGGTAATGGTAACTGATGAATAAGCCGTTGGTAAAATATTTTTGGTGTTATCAAAGCTCAAAGAAACTTCTGCGAGTTGTGCCTGCTTGCGGTTTTTTGTTCCGTTAAAAATGATGTTTTCCATTTTTTCAGAACGGAGCGCTCGTGTACTTTGCTCGCCCAAAACCCAACGCATAGCATCGATAACATTAGATTTTCCGCAACCATTCGGACCAACAATAGCCGTAACACCCTCATTAAAGTTGATGGTTACTTTATCGCCAAAGCTTTTAAAACCTTTAATCTCTAACTTGGTAAGTTGCATGGTTCGAATCCGGGGAAGCGGATATCAATATTAAGGATAATTTCATTGTTTTTCAAACGGAAACTGATTGTTTAACCGCTGAGTTTGCAAAGTTTTACGCAGAGAAAGAAGAGGTGTTTTAATATAAGGTATAGTAATTTTATGATGATAAAGCCAAAAAAGATTAGCCACAGAAACATAGAAGATAGGGAAATAGGATTTAATAATTTTAGTGTACTCGGTATTTCCGAGGCAAAAAACCTCACCCTATGTAAGTATGTGGTTTGGCTAATTTTGTAACAGCCCTCTCCTTGAAGAGAGGGTTTTATGGACCTGTGCTAAACAGACCACCTTTACTTCCCATCTCTTCAAGGAGAGGGATTGCAGAGTTGCATTGGTACAGCAGAAACGTTGTTAGGGTGAGGTTATAATACTATTTACCTCACCCTTTGAAAGTATGTGGTTTGGCTAATTTTGTAACCGCCCTCTCCTTGAAGAGAGGGTTTTATGGACTGTGCTAAACAGACCACCTTTACTTCCCATCTCTTCAAGGAGAGGGATTGCAGAGTTGCATTGGTACAGCAGAAACGTTGTTAGGGTGAGGTTATAATACTATTTACCTCACCCTTTGAAAGTATGTGGTTTGGCTAATTTTGTAACCGCCCTCTCCTTGAAGAGAGGGTTTTATGGAACTGTTCTAAACCCACTATCTTCATTTCCCTCTCTTTAAGGAGAGGGATTGCACAGCTGCATTGGTACGGTAGAAACATTGTTAGGGTGAGGTTAAAATACAATTTACTTCACCCTGTGAAAGTACGTGGTTTAGCTAATTTTGTAGCCGCCCTCTCCTTGAAGAGAGGGTTTTATGGAACTGTGCTAAACACACCACCTTCATTTTCCTCTCTTTAAGGAGAGGGATTGCGCAGTTGCATTGGTACGGTAGAAACATTGTTAGGGTGAGGTTAAAATACTATTTACCTCACCCTTTGAAAGTATGTGGTTTGGCTAATTTTGTAGCCGCCCTCTCCTAGAAGAGAGGGTTTTAGGGAACTGTGCTAAACACACCAACTTCATTTCCCTCTCTTGTAGGAGAGGGATTGCACAGTTGGATTGGTAAAGCAGAAACGTTGTTAGGGTGAGGTTAAAATACGATTCACCTCACCCTTTGAAAGAATGTGGTTTGGCTAATTTTGTAACCGCCCTCTCCTTGAAGAGAGGGTTTTATGGAACTGTGCTTAACCTACTATATTCATTTCCCTCTCTTGAAGAGAGGGATTGCGCAGTGCATTGGTACGGTAGAAACATTGTTAGGGTGAGGTTAAAATATTATTTACCTCACACTTTGAAAGTAGGTGGTTTAGCTAATTTTGTAACGGCCCTCTCCTTAAAGAGAGGGTTTTATGGAACTGTGCTAAACACACCAACTTCATTTTCCTCTCTTCAAGGAGAGGGATTACACATTGGCTTTGGTACAGCAGAAACATTGTTAGGGTGAGGTTAAAATACTATTTACCTCACCCTATGAAGGAATGTGGTTTGGCTAATTTTGTAACCGCCCTCTCCTTGAAGAGAGGGTTTTATGGAACTGTGCTTAACCCACTATATTCATTTTCCTCTCATCAAGGAGAGGGATTACACATTGGCTTTGGTACAGCAGAAACGTTGTTAGGGTGAGGTTAAAATACTATTTACCTCACCCTTTGAAAATACGTGGTTTGGCTAATTTTATAACCGCCCTCTCCTTGAAGAGAGGGTTTTATGGAACTGTGCTTAACCCACTATATTCATTTCCCTCTCTTCAAGGAGAGGGATTGCACAGTTGGATTGGTACAGCAGAAACGTTGTTAGGATGAGGTTGATGTTTGACTTACCTCACCCTTTGAAAATACGTGGTTTGGCTAATTTTATAACCGCCCTCTCCTTGGACAGAGGGTTTTAGGGAACTGTGCTAAACCACCTTCATTTCCCTCTCTTCAAGGAGAGGGATGCACATTGGCTTTGGTACAGCAGAAACGTTGTTAGGGTGAGGTTAATGTGCGATTTACCTTACCCTTTGAAAGTATGTGGTTTGGCTAATTTTGTAACCGCCCTCTCCTTAAAGAGAGGGTTTTATGGAACTGTGCTAAACACACCAACTTCATTTTCCTCTCTTTAAGGAGAGGGAATTCACAGTTGCATTGGTACAGCAGAAACGTTGTTAGGGTGAGGTTAAATGTAACGTCCCTCTCCTTGAACAGAGGGTTTTATGCAACTGTGCTTAACCCACTATCTTCATTTCCCTCTCTTCAATGAGAGTGATTGCAGAGTTGCATTGGTACGGTAGAAACATTGTTAGGGTGAGGTTGGATGTGGTTTGTAAAATCTTAATAGGGTAAGACAAAAAAAGCACGAAGAAAATCATCGTGCTTACATAGAATAGTAAATCTGTGGCTACTACCAACTATTTCTTAATCATCAGCTTTGCGAATTTCAATAATAATTGCTTATTGCCTAATCCTTGAAAGAATACTGTTGCTTTTACATCAGGCAAAGTGCCCTCCAGACTAATAATTTTACCAAAACCAAACTTCTCGTGTTCTACTTCCATGCCATTTTGAAACTCGTTTGGCTGAGAAGGTGTGAAGCCAGGTGTTGGCACGTGTGCCTTCGCGAGTAATGATGTTGTTTTTGGGCGTACTGGTGGGGCAGATGTTGTTGCGCTTGCAGGCTTCGGCTTACTAAAGAAATCTCTTGGTTGCGATGTCCAGCTTTTACGTTCATCATCGAAATTACCATCTAAGAAAGCACTTTTTGCTGCAGGTTTAACATCTAATTCCAAATATTTGGGATTGATTTCATTTATAAAACGGCTGGGTTCGCAATTTGTAAGTGTGCCCCAACGATAACGGGATGTTGCATAAGTGATTGTTAATTTTACCTCAGCTCGGGTTATTGCAACATAAAATAACCTACGCTCTTCTTCTAAATCAGAACGCGAGTTAACCGACATTTGAGAAGGGAAAAGGTTTTCTTCCAAACCAACGATAAACACATTTTTAAATTCCAAACCTTTGGCAGAGTGTATGGTCATTAAAGAAACGGTATCCTTATTTTTATCGCCGTCTTTATCATCGTTGGTCAAAAGCGCAACATCTTGCATAAAAATATCAAGGCCTTTTTCCTCAATATCTTCTCGCTCGGCAAACTCTTTTATACCATTTAATAATTCCTGAATGTTTTCATATCTGCTTCTGCCTTCAACACTATCATCATTGTAAAGTTCCTTTAAAATACCAGCGTGTTGCGCAATAAATAGAGCAGTTTCGTATGCATCAAGTTTTTTTGCTTCGGCAGCAAAGCTCTGTACCATCATCGAGAAATCGTTAAGCTGGTTGGCTAAACGGCCATCTACATACATGTGTGCATTCGAAATTACATCCCACATGGTTTTATTATGTTGGTCTGCGGCTACTATAATCTTATCAATAGAAGTATCTCCAATACCACGTTTTGGATAGTTAATAACCCTTTTAACAGCTTCTTCATCGTTCGGATTAAAAGTTAACCTGAAGTAGGCTATTAAATCCTTTATCTCTTTACGTTGATAGAAAGACAAGCCGCCGTAAATTTTGTAAGGAACATTTAGTTTTCTTAAAGATTCCTCCATCGCCCTACTTTGAGCATTTGTACGATATAAAATTGCAAAATCGTGGTAATCATAACCTTTCAAACTACGTTCCTGCACAATAGATTCGGCAACCAACTTACCTTCTTCGTTATCTGTAAATGCCCTTGCAACTTTAATTCTATCTCCCTGAGGATTTTCTGAGAAAACATTTTTTTCAAGCTGATTTTTATTGTTGGCAATTATGCTGCTGGCTGCATCAACAATGTTTTGAGTAGAACGATAGTTCTGTTCTAACTTATATACTTTTAAATCCGGGTAATCGCGTTCAAAATTTAAAATATTCTGAATGTTTGCACCACGGAAAGCGTAAATACTTTGTGCATCATCGCCCACCACACAAATATTTTGGTAAGCTGCGGCAAGTTTTTTAACAATCGTGTATTGAGAAAAGTTAGTATCCTGATACTCATCAACCATTAAATACTTAAATTTCTGTTGGTATTTATTTAAAACATCAGGATGTTCTTTTAATAAAATATTGGTTTTGAACAGCAAATCATCAAAATCCATTGCCCCAGCTCTAAAACAACGTTTAGCATAGGTTTCGTAAATCTGTCCGATTAATGGTCTTTTATTCTGATTATCTTCTGCTTGTATCTGTTCGTTTGAATTATATTCGGCAGGAGAAATTAAATTATTTTTTGCTGAAGAGATCCTGTTAAAAACAAAATTAGCTGCATAAAGCTTATCATCGAGCTGCATTTCTTTCAAAATACTGCGAATTACACTTTTGCTATCGTCTGTATCGTAAATGGTAAAATTGCTTGGATAACCGATTTTTTCTGCTTCAACTCGTAAAATTTTTGCAAATACCGAGTGAAATGTTCCCATCCAGATGTTTTTAGCCTCCGCACCAACCACTTTGCTAATACGCTCACGCATATCTTTACTGGCTTTGTTGGTAAAGGTTAAAACTAAAATATTAAATGCATCTGTTCCGCTTTGTATAAGGTGCGCAACGCGATAAGTTATTACTCTCGTTTTTCCCGAACCTGCACCTGCAACAATCATTACTGGTCCTTTCGTGTTCTCAACTGCTGCTCTCTGCTGTGGGTTTAATCCTTCTAAATAATCCAAATTGGCTCCTGTTTTAACAAGCTTCAAAAATAACAAATTCCTATGGGCATTAAATAAAATGTTGAGAAAAAGCCTTCAAAATCTTTTGAAAAGCAGAACCTGTGTATCAAACAATGTTAGTCCTTTGCTATGCTCATACCTGCCCGCCGCAGGCAGGCCCTTCAGGCCTTAATCTCAGGCCGGTATCCGCTTCGCCAAGGTTTAATTAACACAAGCCTATACAACTATGTAAGGTTTATAGCGATATGCCAAAATTGCATGCAAGCTGTTTGGGAATAGAATTTGATATGTACATTATATGGAAGATAACAACTTTAAAAAGAATATAGAATTTACAGATATCCCCGAAGGAACGAATGTTGATGTTTATGCTAACCTGAAAGAGAAGCTAGAAAGCGTACAGCAATTCCCTGGTATTTATTGTTTCAAATTTATCATAACTGGAGGCTTAGAAAAATTAGAAGATTTACGCAAAATTTTTCCGAATGATGAATTTATTGAGCAGCCTTCTAAAACCGGTAAATACTTATCTATCACAGTAAACAAAGAAGTGCAGAATGCAGATGAAGTAATTTTTGTTTACAAGCAGACTGCCGAAATAAAAGGTATAATGACGCTATAATTCGTAAATTATTTTAAGATTATAGCAACAAATTTTATTTTATCTTACTACAATAAATTTTTTGACAGCGTTATATTGTCCAGAATCTGATGAGATTTTAAAGAAATAAATACCTGCGGTAAAGGGTATTGTATTAATTTCTAAAGTGTGTTTGCCGGTATTAAGGTATTCATTAACTACGGTTTTAATTAACCTGCCCATCATATCGTAAATCTGTACATTTATCTTATCAGATTCTGGCATCACAATATCTATAAAGGTTTGAGTTGATGCCGGATTTGGATAGTTTTGTGTGACTATAAACTTTAAAAATCTTTCAAAGATAGCCTTATTTATGGCATCAAATATTACGTAACTAACCAAGCGGTAGCCTCGGGCATTCGGGTGAAATGGATCCTGATAAAGTGAAAAATCCCTTCTCATAGCTGCATTTACATCTGCTAAATATATTTTGTATTCTACAGCAAGCTTTCTGTAGGCTGCATTAATGTTTCTAATGGTGGTATTTACCGCAATTAGTTCCCTATTTGTACGGTCATCTACAAATTGGAGCGTACACAATATTGGTATAAGTTTTTGCTTTAGGCTGGTTGATATGAGCAAGCGCATGTGGTCGGTAGTTTCGGCAACACTACCAATTCCTCTTGCCATGGCTAAGGCATCATTAATACCCATATTTAAAACAATAAAACCTGTTCTATTTGCTATGGCATTATCAATTCGCAGTAAACCTTGTCGTGTTGTTTGGCCACCAATACCTTGGTTGGTGATGTTTATCACTTTGCCTGCGTAACATTTTGCAAAGTTGCTCTCTAACAAAGGTTGAAAACTCAAGCCCTTTACGCCTTCTACCGTGCTCGCTCCAAAAGTTACGATGTTAATACTGTCTTTAGCGTAGTATTGGGCAGCTTCAGGGCAGCTAACTCCGCTATTTGTTTGGGCAGAAACAAAAACCGGCGAAAAAAAAGAAAATAGAAGCAAAGCATAAGTTATAATTGCGCCTAGTTTCATTGATAAGGTTTCTGTGTAGAGATTTTAATGAAATTTTATTAGGTCGCAATCTACCAAAAAACTAAGAAATATTCTATTAGTATTTCATATTTGACTTTTGCGTTTCAATAGCGAAGCAATTATTAAGCACAATCCATGTTTTGTGTTCATAATTTTTATATGAAGTTGTGTCTACAACATTCACAGTGTAAACCTTTCCCTTATTTTGTAAAAGCAACCAATTGAAACCATTTTTAGTAAATTTGCTGAGCAAATTGCCGCTAATTATGGTGTATTCTTTTTGTTTTTGCTTACCGTAACTACCTGATTGATAGGTTATTTGTGATGATGCGGTTTTTGAAATGAGAATGATAGCGAAAAATAGATAGAATTTAACCATAGGGGTAATCATTGAGCGTTTTTTGGAGCATTAAATATTTAAATGGTTTCCCTTACCGGTGATTTTGTTTCAATAAAGTTGTTACAATTTTCAAAAATCTTTGGCGGAAATAATTGAGTGCAAATATAAATTAATCAATCAAAGATTATAAAATATTGTAATTATAAAACTACAAACTTATTGATAATTGTCAATTTTTTGATTTAAATGCTTCTGCTGTTAGTTATGTTGCATAAATCCTATATTTGTCGAAATTCATTTTGTTATGCAAGAAATTAAAAATTATGTAGAGGCAAACAAGCAACGTTTCCTCGACGAATTGTTTGAATTATTACGTTTTCCATCGGTAAGTGCCGACCCAAAATACAAAGCTGATGTTTTGAAAACAGCCGATTATGTGGCTCAAAAATTAAGAGATGCCGGTGCAGATAATGTAGAGATTTGTGAAACTGCAGGTTATCCGATAGTTTATGGCGAAAAATTAATCGATGCCTCTCTACCAACAGTATTGGTGTATGGTCACTATGATGTTCAACCTGCAGATCCATTAGAATTATGGCATACGCCACCTTTTGAACCAACTGTTCGTGATGGTAAAATTTATGCCCGCGGCGCTTGTGATGATAAAGGACAATTTTACATGCATGTTAAAGCTTTCGAACTTATGATGCAAACCAACACTTTGGCTTGTAACGTTAAGTTTATGATTGAGGGCGAGGAAGAGGTAGGTTCTGCAAACCTTGGTATTTTTGTTAAAGCAAATGCCGAACGTTTAAAAGCTGATGTTGTTCTAATTTCTGATACTTCTATGATTAGCATGGAACATCCATCAATTGAAACTGGTTTACGTGGTTTAGCTTACATGGAGGTAGAAGTTGTTGGCCCTAACCGCGATTTACACTCTGGGGTTTATGGTGGTGCGGTAGCAAATCCGGCTACTATTCTATGTAAAATGATTGCTTCGTTACACGATGAAAATAACCACATTACCATTCCTGCTTTTTATGATAAAGTAATTGAACTGACTGATGAGGAGAAAAAGGCTTTAAATTCTGCACCTTATGATGAAGAAGAATATAAGAAAGACCTAAATATTGAAGAAGTTTGGGGAGAGAAAGGTTACTCAACTTTAGAGCGTACAGGTACACGCCCAACTTTAGAAGTAAACGGAATTTGGAGTGGCTATATTGGCGAAGGCGCTAAAACCGTATTGCCAAGCAAAGCAAATGCGAAAATTTCTATGCGTTTGGTTCCTAATCAAAGTTCTGAAGAGATTTCTGAAATCTTTGCTAAACACTTCGAAAGCATTGCGCCAAAAAATGTAATTGTTAAAGTTACGCCTCACCATGGCGGCGAACCGGTAGTTACGCCAACGGATAGTGTAGCTTATCGTGCTGCTGAAAAAGCAATTGAAGATAGTTTCGGTAAAACGGCTATTCCAACTCGCGGTGGCGGTTCTATTCCAATTGTAGCCTTGTTTGAAGATGTATTGGGTATAAAATCGGTATTATTTGGCTTTGGCTTAGATAGTGATGCATTACACTCGCCAAACGAGAAATACGATATTTACAATTATTATAAGGGCATTGAAACTTTACCATTGTTCCATAAATATTTTGCTGAATTGAGTAAGTAATTCATTTGTCGTTCTGAGCGAGCTCGGGAAACAATGAATCCCTGTTTATTTTTTAATAGACGGGGATTTTTTTTAGACTTCGAAACAATAGCTCCCTGAAAGCGGAAATATAGATTATGCCTATTCATCACGCTATCCCCCTTTGGAGGGGCAGGTGGAGAATTTCTAAACCTTGAGATAAAACTCCACTGCTAAGTTTTTTTTGACCGCAAGAAAGGTCTTCGACAAGCTCAAACTGACAACGGATTTATTGATTTAATGACATTGTGGGTGGTTGAAAACTTTAATAGCATAACAAACCAAGCCACCTAAACCCGACCTGAATGTAAAATCCTTTGCCGATTTTTTCTATCGGCAAAGATTTGAAATGGGGGCGGGACCAAACCCAACCGAAGCACTTCTGAAACTGCTTTTCAAATCATTAAAGAAATTCATCACAGTCACAGTTTTTTTAGAAGGTAATTTTTTTTAAATTGTGGGCATGAAATACATATTCTCATCTCTTTTACTTTTAGCAGCGAGCTTTTCTTATGCTCAAAGTACTAAATCGATTAAGCAATCGGGAAACCCGATTTTTGAAGGTTGGTATGCAGACCCTGAAGCGGCGATTTTTAACAATAAATATTGGGTATATCCTACATATTCTGCAAAATATAAAGAGCAGGTTTTTATAGATGCATTTTCTTCTGCAGATTTAGTAAGCTGGAAAAAATACCCTAAAGTTTTGGATACCGCTGCAATAAAATGGGCAAATAAAGCCATGTGGGCGCCGGCAATAGTAGAAAAAGGGAAAAAATATTATTTGTTTTTTGGAGCTAACGATATTCAAAGCGATAACGAAGTTGGCGGAATTGGTGTTGCGGTTGCAGATAAACCCGAAGGGCCATACAAAGACCATTTAGGTAAGCCCTTGGTTGATAAATTTTACAACGGTGCGCAACCTATTGATCAATTTGTGTTTAAAGATAAAGATGGTCAGTATTACTTGATTTATGGCGGATGGAAGCATTGCAATATTGCTAAATTAAATAAGGATTTTACAGGCTTTTTGCCCTTTGATGATGGGAAAATTTTTAAAGAAATAACGCCAGATAAGTATGTTGAAGGTCCTTATATGTTTATTAGAAACGGAAAATATTATTTTATGTGGAGCGAAGGCGGCTGGACTGGTCCTGATTATAGTGTGGCTTATGCGGTAAGCGATTCGCCCTTTGGCCCATTTAAAAGAGTTGGCAAAATTTTAGAACAAGATGCTGCGATTGCAAGAGGAGCAGGGCATCATTCGGTAATTATTAATGAGAAAAAGAATTCTTACCATATTGTTTATCACCGCCGTCCGTTAACAGAAACAGATGGAAACCATCGTGTTACCTGCATTGATGAAATGAAGTTTGATGAAGCTGGAAATATCCTTCCGGTTAAAATTACTAACGAGGGTGTAAAAGCTCAAAAGGTAAAATAATTCTTTCTTCCGTTTTCGGCTATTCGGTCGGAAACGGAAAACTAATCTGCACTCAAAACGGCTTTTTCCTGTCTTTTATCTAATATGCTAAAGCCGTAGGCACAAATCAAAAGAATACAGGCCAAACCAAACCAAAGCCAGTTATAACTTAGTTGCTTTGCAATAAAAAAGCCTGCCATAGGGCCTACAACCTGGGCACAACTCCAGCTCAGTGTATATCCGGCAGCATATAAACCTCTGTTATGCTCGTTACTTCTGCTAATTACAACAGTATTGATAAAGGGCAACACAAACATTTCGCCAATGGTAAAGGTTACAATGGTTAGCACAGCCGAAAATACGTGGAAACTTATGGGTGCGCTGAGAATTAAATAAGAAACCGCAAAAAATACGGAGCCTATGATGATGAAGAAAATCGGCGAACGTTTATGCTCAATTTTATTAATCATTATCATTTCAAAAAGGGCAATTATAGCGCCATTTAAACCAATTATAATTCCGATGGCAAATTCGTCAATGTGCCATTGCTCTTTAAAAAATACCGGAACAACCCTAAACATTAAAAAGGCACAGGTTATAAAAAGTGTGGTTAACAATATAAACTGAACATAAAATTTATCTTGCCAGGGTTTTAAAATAACCATACTGCTGCGGTTCTCCTTTGCTTTTTTTATGAAATCCTTAACCTGGGGAAGCAGAAATAAGATGGCTAAACCAACCAAAATGCTCACGCCTCCTTCTACAATAAATAGTAATTTATAATTTATGGAGGCAATTATCCCGGCCATGCTTATCCCTGCAGACCAGCCTATGTTTACCGCAAGGCGATTTAAAGAATATGAACGCGTTATGGTACCTTCTTTAGCGTAATGTGCAACTGCTGTAAAATTCGCCGGGCGAAAAGCCTCTGAAAAGAAGCTGATTACAACGGCTAAAACGCAGAGTGTAGAAAAGTGGGTTATTGTTGAAAATAAGATGAACAGTAAGCCACCAATGATGGAGGAAAGTATCTGTACGGGTCTGAAACCTATAATATCTGTCAGTTTGCCACCAGTTGCTGAGCCTAAAATAGAACCAACGCCGAATAATGTAATAATTAAACCTGCATCAATTTCTGAACGATGCAAGCTCTGGGTAACATATAAACCCATAAAAGGAACGGCCATGCTTCCGCACCTGTTAAACATCATCACAATGCTTAACAGCCAGGTTTCTTTACTTAAGCCGCTAAATGAGGTTTTATAGGTATTTAATATGAGTTTGAGCATTGGTCTGGTTTCGATTGCAAAAGTAGTGAAATGGGATGTGATAAATGATGAGAGATTTTAAAAAGTGCTGTAGCAATTTCTTTGTTTTATTAAAGAAGGTTTTATCATATAAGGTATTTAAGGACATTTGAAAAATTTCTCTGTAAATGCATCGTGTGTCATCTCAATCCTAGCGGAGATATTTTCGAAATATAAATTACAAGTAATTATGAACGGTTTTAATGGGATGTCATGCTGAGCCTGTCGAAGCACAAATCTTTTATTAAATGTTACTAAACGCCTTATATGGTAAATTTTATCGCTCACATTACATCGCCACTCTCCGTCATTCTGAATTATTGTTGTGCTAACAACAAATTTGAAATTCCGTGGTTTTCGTGTTTCCGTGGCTAAATATTAGCTAGATTTTAAAATAAAGATGTCTATTGGTTGATTTTTTTAATTTCTCAAATTTCCTCAACTTTAAGGCACCATATGCCGCCAGAGAAAAGAATACCTATTACTAAAAAAGCATCTACACGAAAACCTGCAAGTCGGAAGAAGAAATCAAAACCTTTTCCAACAGCCTGGAAAGTGGCTATTGCGGGCTTGTTGTTAATTCTATTGTCGCCTTTTTATTATGGTTATGTGGTTAGTGCTTTTGTTTCAAGCTGGCGGTGGATAACCGATATTGGCGAAGACCCAAATTACCGCACTTATAAAAGTTTCAATATTAAAATACCGAAGAAATATACCATTCATGGTATTGATGTTTCTTATTATCAAGGCAAAATAGATTGGGCAAAGGTTAAGGCAATGAAAGAAGACGAAGTGAATGTAAGCTTCGCTTTTATAAAAGCTACAGAAGGCATTTTGCTTGTCGACCCATATTTTCAAAGAAATTGGCGTGAGGCACCAAAAGCAGGTGTGCTTTGTGGAGCTTATCATTTTTTTCGTCCGAAACGTGATGGTAAAACCCAGGCAAAATTCTTTCTTCAGGTGGTAAAAATAGAGAAAGGCGATTTACCTCCGGTTGTAGATATTGAAACATTAGATGGGGTTTCTCCATTAAAAATGAGGGCTGAGCTTGCTGATTTTCTCAACTATGTAGAAATGAAAACGAAAGTCAGGCCAATTATTTATACCGGACTAAAGTTTTATGAAGATTATCTTATCGAAAAGTTCGATGAGTATCCGCTTTGGATTGCACATTATTATCAGCCTAAACTTCGTTTAGATAAAAGCCGCTGGAAATTCTGGCAACATTCTGATAAGGCTAAAATCAACGGTATTGGTCATGTTGTTGATTTTAATGCTTTTAATGGAGATAGTACGGCGTTAGCGGAGATGGTGGTTAAGTGATATGATAAATTAGCTAATTGTTATCCACCTTTGTAGAAGCTTGTCTCGGCTGGCCGCCGAAGGGCTTTTTCTTTTGGCTTAGCCCAAAAGAAACAAAAACCCAAGGCTTGGATCTGATGTCGGATAAAAGGAATAAATTTTTTTTCGGCATCACAAGCTGCGATGAAAAATCGCAGAGTGTGCGATGCCTTGAATTGTGTTTTTTTGAAAGTTGCTGCGGGAAACTTTATTCATTTCTCCTTCCATCATCTCCTAGGCCGGATAGCATGGTGGCTATAGCTGAAGTATTTACCTGCTTCACAGGCTTGCCTCGGCTGGCCGCCGAAGGGCTCTTTCTTTTTTCTTGATAAAAAAGAAACAAAAAATCAAGGCGTGGAAATGTTGTTGAATATACTAGTCGAAAATTAAATTGCAACAGCGGATTAGGTCCAATGAAAAATTGGACTGACCGCTGTTTTGGTTATTCGTAGTATTAAAGTTTCTGCAAAATTTTCAACTGCCTATTCTACCAACACTTCCTATGCCGGATAGCAAAGTGGTTATAGCGATTGTTATAACGACAAAAATCTTATTTTTTCACTTTGCCTTTCCACCTCGCTTGTCATTCCCCCTTGAGGGGGCTAGGGGGGTTAAATTGTCCAACTTTCACATTTCTCTAAGAAAAATTCATCGGCTTCTGCACCAATTCCCGGCGTTTCCGGCACGTTTAGAAAGTATCCGTTGTATGTTAAACCATCTACAACAGGGTCGACCAAATGGCCGAGTAAAGCGGTATCTAAATCAAAAAATACAACATTCGGACTGGCTAATGCAAAATGCAAATTTGCACTCAAAGCAATCCGGCTTTCGAGCATACTGCCAATCATACATTTAACTCCGGTTTGTAAGGCTTCTTCGTGTATTTTCTGTGCGCCTAATATGCCTCCAGATTTTGAGAACTTAATATTTAAATAACTGGTTGATTGGCTGTTGATTAATTTCCTCGCATCGTGATAATTGTAGCAACTTTCATCAGCCATCAATTTTATAGGTGAGTTTACATTCAGTTCAGGCAGCTTATCATCGTACCAGGTTCTCATGGGTTGCTCACAAAATTCAATATTGTATTGTGCCAATTCTCCCAGGGCAAATAAAGCTTCGTCGAATGTCCAACCCTGATTAGCATCTAAGCGTAATGTTATTTCATCGCCCACTGCTTCGCGAATTTGTTTAACGCGTTCAATGTCATCACTAACTTTCTTACCTAATTTAATCTTTAGAATTGTGCAACCTTTACTTTTGTATTTTAAAGCTGTATTGGCCATACCTTCAGGGGTATCAATGCCAATGGTCATATCAGTTTCAATAATGCGTTTTGTTCCACCTAAAAATTTGTAGAGCGGTAATCCAGCATGTTTAGCAGAAATATCAAACAGCGCCATATCAAATGCGCTTTTTATAGTGCTGTTATGGTCGGCATAGGCTAACAAATCATTCATTCGCTCCGGAATTTCCAATGGATTTTTATCCTTCAAAATCAAAGCAAAATCCTTCGCCATGGCAATGCAGGTTTCCTGCGTTTCGCCAACAATCATCGGAAAGGCCGAGCACTCTCCAATGCCATGTATGCCGCTATCCGTGTATATGCGGATTAAAACATTCTGGGCAAAGTGCATGGTTCCGGTTGCAATTACGAAGGGTTCCATCGGGATACTAAAGCGGTATATTTCGGTATGTGTGATTTTCATTGTAAAAAGGTTTCAGGTAGAAGCTTAAAGGTATAGGGTTTTGGCTGAAATAGGAAATATCGATTAACTTTTGAAAAACTTATGCCTTACGCCTCAAACCTTTTACCTTTACAACTATGGAAAATATGCCCAATAACCTTATTCACGCTTCATCGCCATACCTTTTGCAACATGCACATAACCCTGTAAATTGGTACGAATGGGGTACCGAAGCGTTAGAAAAAGCAAAGGCAGAAAATAAACTGATTTTAGTAAGTATTGGTTATTCGGCCTGCCACTGGTGTCACGTTATGGAACGTGAAAGTTTTGAAAACCATGAGGTTGCAGAGGTAATGAATCAGCATTTTGTTTGCATAAAAGTAGATAGGGAAGAGCGCCCGGACATCGACCAGATTTACATGTATGCCATACAGTTAATGACAGGAAGCGGCGGCTGGCCTTTAAATTGTATTTGCCTTCCCGACCAGCGACCAATTTACGGCGGAACGTATTTTAGAAAAAACGACTGGATAAACATTCTTGAAAATGTTGCCGGCTTATGGGCAAATGAACCTGATAAAGCTGTTCAATACGCCGAGCGATTAACATCAGGCATCCGCGATAGCGAAAAAATAATTCCTTCAAATATAGAAGAAATTTATACTGATGAGCATTTAACAGCAATCATCGAACCCTGGAAACGCCATTTTGATATCGCCTTCGGCGGATATAACCGTGCGCCAAAATTCCCATTGCCAAATAACTGGGTTTTTCTGTTAAGATACGGTTTTCTTAAAGATGATGAATCTGTTTTTACATCGGTTTGCCACACGTTGGAAGAGATGAGTAGAGGCGGTATTTACGACCAGATAGGTGGAGGTTTTGCACGATATTCTGTTGATGATAAATGGCATGTACCCCATTTCGAGAAAATGCTTTACGATAATGCACAGCTAATCAGTTTATATGCAGAGGCTTACCAATGCACAAAATTTAATTCTTTTAAACAAATTGCCGTAGAAAGTATCGATTGGGTTTTTAACGAAATGACTTCGCCAGAAGGTTTATATTATTCTGCTTTAGATGCCGACAGTGAAGGCGTAGAAGGTAAATTTTACGTTTGGGAGAAATCAGAATTTGATAATTTATTAGGCGAAGATGCTCCATTGATAGGCGATTACTACAACATCACAACAGAAGGTAATTGGGAAGAGGAGCAAACCAATATTTTAAGGAAAACATTAAACGATGATGATTTGATTTCGAAATACGGTATCAATACCGAAATTTTGAACGAAAAAGTTAGCCTTGCCAGGAAGATATTATTAAACGTCAGAAATAAAAGAGTTAAACCGGGTTTAGATGATAAATGCCTGACGGCCTGGAACGGTATGATGATTAAAGCGCTGGCTGATGCGGCTCAGATATTTAATCACTCACATTATTATGAAAAAGCATCAGCCTCTGCGAATTATATATTAACACATTTAAAAACTGAAGACGGCGGTTTATTCAGAAACTATAAAAATGGTAAGGCATCTATAACTGCTTTTTTAGATGATTATGCATTCTTTATTGAGGCATTGATTGCGCTCTACGAATATGATTTTGATGAAAAATGGCTAAATGATGCTAAGCTTTTAACCAATTACGTTTTGGATAATTTTACTGATGCAGACTCGCCAATGTTTTTCTATACTTCTGCACAGGCAGAAGGTTTAATAGCCCGTAAACATGAGGTTATGGATAATGTTATACCGGCTTCAAATTCTACCATGAGCCAGAATTTGAAAAAATTAGGTTTAATATTCGATAATGAAACCTACAGCGTTAAGGCTGCAGATATGCTATCGGGCGTGCATGCCAAAATCAAAACCTACGGTTCGGCATATTCTAATTGGGCCATTCAACTTTTAAATGAAGTTTATGGAACAAACGAGATTGCAATAACAGGCTTAGAAACCGATATAATTAAATTAGAATTGAGTAATCATTATATCCCAAATAAAATTATTTTGGGCGGAGTGGAAAGCAACTTACCCTTACTGAAAGGTAAAGAGCGTAACGAAACTAGGATCTATGTTTGCCGGAATAAGGTTTGCCAATTACCGGTTAAAACCGTTAATGAAGCCTTAGAGCATTTGGCTTAAATTTTACCGTGATTATTTACATCAGCTTCATCTTATTTTAACTCAGATACCTTAAATTGCTTATCTATTTAATTAACGCCTCATGAAAAAACAATTTATAGCAATGGCTACTGCCATGCTGAGTTTCTGTGCCGCAAAAAGCCAGGTTGTACCAACACTTAAAGGCGGTATTACGTTTCCGAGTATTTCCAGTAGTCAATCTATGGATTTACAAGATGCACCTAATGCAGTAGATTACAACATGTCTAGCGCTTTCTATATTGGCGGCACCGTAGATATATCACTTTCCAAAGCACTTTATTTACAAACAGGCGCTATGGTAATCGGTAAAGGTGGTCAGAATGAATTTTTCGGTAATAAAACTAAAGTTAAAACTTTTTACGTCGAAGTTCCGGTAAACCTTGTACACAAATTTCCTTTTGGAGCCCACAAAATATTATTAGGTGCCGGTCCGTATTTTGCAGTTGCTTTTGATGGACAAACCAAATTAACCAATACATCAGGGCAGGAGTTTAAGGTAAAAACCAGGTTTGGCGAGGATAACAAACGAGCAGATTATGGATTAAATTTTGTAACCGGAATAGAATTTTCAAAGCACTTAACCGTAAATGTTGGCTACGGTTTGGGCTTAAGGAATATCAGAAGCATAGGCTCTGATTACATCACCGATAGAAATCAGGTTTTGTCTGCCGGGCTAGGTTACCGGTTGTAGAATGGTAGCTTTTTACTACATTTTCATTTTATTGTTATGTTCTCTGAACAAATAAGCCAACATTTTTGTTAGCATAATAATTAACTTATCTTTGCCACGCATTATTTAAAAAGGCCATAATAAGTTTTAATAATTATTTGCAAATAATACGTGCTGATTTGCAGTTAAAGCTGTTAAATAAGCCTTTTAAACATACAATAAAACAATTTAAATGAATATAGCACCAAACTCAGTAGTATCATTAACTTACGAATTGCATACTACTAACGAAGAAGGACAGCAGGTTTTTGTAGAAAAAGCTGATGAACAAAATCCTTTAGTATTTTTATATGGCGTTGGCATGATGTTGCCAAAGTTCGAAGAGCATTTAACTGGTTTAACTACCGGTAGCGAATATAGCTTCGAATTATCTGCTGCTGACGGTTACGGAGAACTAGATCCAGGTGCTTTTGCAGATTTACCTAAGGCAATGTTTACTGAAGCTGGTGGCGAAGTGCCAAGCGTTGGTGATGTAATTCCATTACAAGATAACAATGGTAACCAATTCAGAGCTGGTGTTACTGCTGTGCATGATGAAACCGTTGCGGTAGATTTAAACCACCCTATGGCTGGTAAAAACTTAATGTTTGCGGGTACTATTTTAAGCGTTCGCGAAGCAACACAAGATGAGTTGGCTCATGGTCACGCTCACGGTGCTGACGGTCATTCAGGACACTAGAATATAGCATTGGCAAATGCCAAGTGGTTAAAATATGTTAAACAAAAGAGTCCCAATTATGGGGCTCTTTTGCGTTTTATGGGCATTTATGTTAAAATAGGTTAATTAAGAACTAATGGTTTCGCTGTTCTGTTTTTCTTGTGCACATTCGTTTATTAACTATTTAATCATTAACAACTCAGACACATGAAAAAAGTATTTTTAGTATTAGCCGTTATTTTAAGTTTTGGATTCTATGCCTCAGCGCAAACAGAAGGTGCTGTTCGTAAAATTAGTGTAGGTGCCGAATTTGCAACGCCAGACAGAAAGAATTCTAATCAATATTCTGTAGGCGGTTCCATCCAATTCGAGCAACCTGTTGCCAAATCATTAAATTTAACAGCTTCTGCCGGATATCTGCGTACAACTTACACCGATGGCACTAAAGCGTTCATGAAAACTTATGGCTATCCAACTAATTGGGGCTCGATACCCGTAAAAATTGGCGCTAAATATTATTTTGGAGGTAATTTCTATGGTGCCGGAGAAGTTGGCGCTGCATTTTCTGTAGATTCATCTACCAAAACCGGATTTATCTATGCGCCTACATTAGGTACTTCCTTTTCTATTTCAAAAAAATCAAATCTAGATGTAGGTATTCGTTACGAAACTTTTGTTCGGTCAGCATCATCTGGCTCATTTGGAATCAGGGCAGCATATTCATTCGGTTTCTAATCTTCCTTTGCTTTGATAGACTCCAGTATAAAGTATTTCCTTGAAAAGCAAGGTTCTGTAGATTATCGGTTCCGATAGTCCCGCCATTCGCTTTACTTCGTTACACTCCGTGTTCGCTGCTGTCGGGTTTAATTTGCTTAGGTTAACCTAACTATTTTAAACCCGACTGACGCGAAAATACTTTTTGGTTTTTAATGGTAAAGATTGCCACGTCGTTTCTCCTCGCCTGCCTGCGGTAGGCAGGCAGCAAAAGGCGGGACTGATGCCGCAAAAGAACTACTGTTATTGCTTTTATTTGCGCCAAATTTTAATGTTAAATAAGCAGATAATATTAAGCTATATTTATACCTAATTATAAGAATATGAAAAGTTTAATATTTTCGGTGTTAGTACTGTTAACAAGTACTTTGTATGCGCAAACGGGTTTAAAAGTTGGCGACAAAGCGCCTGAATTTATTGCAAAAAATAGTGAGGGCAAAGAAATTAACCTCAAGCAGCTACTTAAGCAAAACAAGAGCGTGGTTTTATTTTTCTACCGTGGCCAATGGTGTCCGTATTGTAATAAACATATAAAGGATTTACAAGATTCGCTAAGTAAGTTGAGCGAAAAAGGTGCTTACGTGCTCGGTGTAACACCAGAATCAAATGAATCTATAGCAAAAACCAAAGGCAAAACAAACGCTTCTTTTTCGCTTATTTCGGATAGAGATTATAAAATTATGAAAGCCTACAAAGTAGATTTTGTGATGGAAGAAAGCCTGGTTTCAAAATATAAAACTTACGGAATTGATGTTGCGAAAAATAATGGTGCACTTAATGCCGTATTACCTGTACCCGCAACTTATATTATTGATAAAAGTGGCAAAATAAAGTTTGTTCAATTTGATAAGGATTATAAAAAAAGAGCCAGCATAAAGGATATTGCAGCAAAACTCTAAAAATCTAACTTCAACCTTACACCACCATTGGTTAGGTTTAAATTATCGTTCGAGAATGTTTTCATCGGTAGCCTTAAAAATGGTTCTACTGCAAAGTTCTTTTTACCCGATATTTTTTGTTTGTAACCTATCGAAAAATTATAAAAACCAATGTATTTGCCGGCAGCGGTGGTCGCTTCTGCCTGCGGTTCTGAAATCCGTTCAGTAACCAGAAGCATTTTTTGCTCAGCATAACCGCCAATACTATTGGCAACTGTTGTGTTTTGTGCGCTACTTACCAAATAATTTTTATCCTGTCTGTTATTTAAAATTGCAAGTGCAGATACACCAACGCCAGTGTAAAACTTTTTACTGATGCTGTACTTTAATTCAAGCGGAATATTTATACCATTCACATTTGCATTAACAGATTCTAAACTTTTTGAAGTGTTCAATGTAGATGAACCTTTAGCACTCAACACCGGACTTGAAACTGCATCAAAACTCATATTATTATTGCCACCATTGGATGGGTTGCTTGTACTACTTAATGCGGTGTACGCAATGCCTGAGCTTACAGATAATTTATCGGCTACATTGTAGGATAGTGAAAAACCGTAATTCATATTTACTTTATTGTCATTTCCAATTGCCGGTGCTACGTAAATGCCAGGTTCCCATTTGCTATTAGCAGCACTTTTGCTTTTGTTGTTTTTAAGCTGATTATTTGCGTAACTATCACGAGCCAGAATATCTTCGAAAGTTAATCTGCTTTGAGCAGGTTTCTTTTGCTCAATAATCAGCGCAGCCTTTTTATTGTCATTATTTGCAATGTTGAAACTTGTATTTGGCTTTAATAGCGGATTTTCATTTTGCTTGATAATTGTAGCTAAATCTGTGTTAATGTTACTTTCCGGATTAGCTAACAGATTACTTTGACCATAAACATCGGCTTTGGGATTCACTGCGGTAGGAAGGCTTACTGTTTTATTTTTAAGTTTTTCCGCTACATCTAAATTCTTATTTGATTTTTGAACATTAGCTGATAAATTATTTTGTGTTTCAGGATCTATTGATGTTGTTGTAATTGTATCAATACCCAATTCCTTTTTAAGCAAAGGCTTTTTAATCGCTATCTGATCAATCTTTTCAGAATTATTATTTAAGAAAAACAGCCCTCCAAAAACCATTAGCACAGCTGCCGCCGACCAAAGTGGCCAGAGTACAAAACGCCTGCGTTTTTTTTCTTCCTGCACGCTAAAGCGCTCCCAAGCGCCGGGCGTGTAGGCTTCTTCGTGCGCCGAAAGGCTATCTTTTATATGATCAATTAATTCCTTATCCATTTCTCTCGTACGAATTAACCAAAGTGTTTGTGTATAATACACGCAGCTTATTCTTGGCTCGTGTTAAATAAACCCTGCTCGAACTTTCGGGGATGCTCATCATTTTTGAAATTTCATCATGCGCAAAGCCTTCAATTTCATATAAATTGAAAACAAGTCGGTGTGTATCGGGTAATTCATTCAATAATTTTAATATATCCTGCACGTTCAAATCAGACGTAACCGAAGCATGATTTGACGGATGTTCTTCTTCAGTAATATCATCAAGGTAACTTTGGTTTTTTAACGTTCTGAGTTTATCTATCGCCGTTCTTGATGCTATGCGGGCGAGCCAACCTTTAAATGTTTTTTGAAGCTCTGCTTTGTTTGCAGGTGGCTGATAGCTGTTAATATTTTTGAAAATCTTTATAAAGCAGTCATTTACAAGCTCTTCACCATCGTAACTGTTCTTTACATATCGTAAAATAATGCCCATTAAATACCCATAAAATGATTTATACATCATTTCTTTAGCGGCATTGTCGTTCTTTTTGCAGCCTTTTATAATTTCCTCTACATCGAGTATTTTTTTTATCAACCCTTTAAGAACTTATTGGAGATTAATTTTAATATCATCACTAAATTAAAGAAAATAACACCATCCAAAATAATGGATGATGTTAATTTTCCTTTCATATGTAGGTGTTATTTATGACTTAATATTGCAAGATTAAATTTGGTGCTATCTGTTTTGCTTTTTAAACCTTTTGCCCACAAAGTGTAAATTTTACCTTTTTCGATTTTTGTTGCCGGTAATGTTGCTGTAACATTACCGCCTTCTTTAATCTGGAAAGTGTAATTATCTGATGGGTCGATAGAGATAAAAGCTGTTGATTCTTTATAAGCTTTAGCGGTAAAAAGAGCGGCATCTTTACCTTGCACAGCTAAATCTAAAGCTGGCGCATCCAGACTTAAATTTATAAAACGAATTTTTGCTTTATCAGTTTCAGGTGCTTTTAAATCATCTTCAAAAACCAGAATTTTAGGTGCTGGTAATACATCTACCACAAATGCTGAATAAAAAATACCTGGTTTTAAGGTAACATCAAGTGTAGAAAGATATTTCAAAGTGTCTTTCTTTGCAATTCCAAACAAACGGCTACCAGGATAAGCTCCATAATAACCTAAATCTTTCCCAAAGGTAAAATCGACATTGTTGGCTCTTTGGCCGCCAACGATAAAATCTAACGGGCCAGTTCCAGGTGAAGCATGAACGAAACCAATACCTGCAACTGTTACAGAATCAGAATTTTCCCAGTTTTTTTTACAGGCTGAAAAAAATAAAGTAATGGCAAGAAGAGAGAGTATAATTTTTGTAGTTGTGCTAAAGTTTTTCAGAGTAGTTTTCATTTTAATGTTCTAAATCAATTTTTAATAAAATTGGTTAATGGCCATTAACGCTTTTTCTGATTAAACGAAGCGTATTAAAAAAACGCTACAAAAAAAATTGTTTTCGTTAAGTTTTATTCTACAGTTAGTTTAGATTCAAAAATTAATTTACACGAAACTGCCTTTCCATTTAAGTAAGCTGGTGTAAAATCAAAGTCTTCGGGTTTTAGTTTCGTTAGCGGAATTATTTCTGAACGCTTTAAATTCGCTATACCGGTTTCAGTTTCGTACTTAATAAGTTTACCATTTTCATTGATGTGAAAAATTAAATAAACCGGATGTATTCCTGCATACGACTTAAATTCTTTAGAAGGGGAGAAGAGTTTAATCAAAAGGCGCAATCCGCTGTAAAACCCACCTATTTTTGTTGCTTTAATGATTCGGTCACCAACTTTGGCAGAATCTATCTCACAGCTTATATTAGCAAATGCTGAATTTCGCTCAAGTTTTTTTGTTGAGTAATTATATACCTGTTCAATTGAATCTGGCGCCTTGTAGAAAGTCCATCTGCCAAAACGCTCACCATTTTTATACAGCCCTCTTGCAACAACATTCCTGCCTAACTTAATTTCTGATTCACCATTTTTAATGTGTGGTTTAGATTTTAATTCAGTAGAGTGCTCAATCATTCCTGCACGAATAATTCTGTAACTCATACGTGTAGAATCGCTTTTTTGAGCATAGGCAGAAAATCCAATAAGTGTTAAAAGAAAGAGAGCAAGCGTTTTCATTATTTATTTTATTGCTAATGAGATATCGTTGACGATAAACTTGCAGTACCTTTTAACATCATTTGGCTCTCTACAGCTTTGCCGTTCAAAATTGCCGGTACAAAATCAAAGTCGAGATAAGCGTTTGATTTATCAGTAATTTCAAAGGTTGTGTTTGATGTGTTTAATAAATACTCTGTTTCCAGTTTAGTTATTTTTCCTTGTTTGTTAATATAGATAATATAAAGAAGGTTATATTTTACATTGTCTTTAGCCAGTTCTTGTGGTATTTTTGATTTCATTGCCAAATACTTATAAATATCAATCATGCTTCCAATTTTAACCGGCAAAATCAATTTATCGCCCTGCTTTAATGAATCAACGAAGAAATTTTGGGTGTTATCAGGAAGGTTAAATTCAATCTTTTTTGAGCTGTAATTATAAATCTGTGCAATTGTGTCGGTTTTATATTTAAAGAATCGCCATCTTCCAAACCGCTCGTTATCTTTATATAAACCAGTTGCGATAAGGTGATCGTTATAAAATACCTCGGCAGAACCATTTCTTATATGTGGTTTAGATTTTGATTCTACTGCTTTCTCCATTAAGCCATAGCTATTAAAGCTTTTTCGAACACGTGTAGAATCGTTTTTTTGAGCAAATGCAGAAAAACCGATGAACATTATAAAATAGAGAGCGAGCGTTTTCATTTATTTAGATTTTGTTCTATAAAGAAAAAGCGTTTTGATGGAATATCAAAACGCTTTTCAAAATATATTTTACTTAAGCTTAAGCATACATTTCTTCACGAAGTTTGGCAACCTCAGCGCTGTTGATGTATTCATCGTAAGTCATTAATTTATCAATTGTACCTTTTGGTGTAATCTCGATAATACGATTGGCAACCGTTTCAGTTAACTGGTGATCTCGTGAAGTAAACAAAATAGTTCCTTTAAAATCTTTCATCCCATTGTTTAGTGCCTCGATAGATTCCAAATCAAGGTGATTGGTTGGCTCATCAAACATTAAAAGATTAGCTTGTTGTAGCATCATTCTCGAGAACATGCAACGCATTTTTTCTCCACCAGAAAGTACCTTTACATTTTTCAAAACCTCTTCGCCCGAGAATAACATTCTGCCTAAAAAGCTACGCACAAATTGCTCATCAGCATCTGTTCCTGAGTATTCACGCAACCAATCAACCAGGTTCTCATCTTTGCCTGCAAAATATTCAGAGTTATCATTCGGAATATCAGCTATGCTAATGGTAACACCCCATTTAAATTCGCCTTTATCGGCAGGGGTTCTACCTGTTAATACATCGTAAAATGCTGCGGTAGCTAAACTGTTTTGAGATAATATGGCAATTTTATCGCCCTTATTTACCATGAACGTAACTTTGTCGAATAAAATACCATCATTTCCAGATTTGCCGAGGTTCTCTACCTGCAAAATCTGGTCGCCAGCTTCTCTACCTGTATTGTTGAAAATAATGGCCGGGTATTTACGGCTCGATGCTTTAATCTCCGTGATGTCGATTTTATCTAAAGCTTTTTTACGTGAAGTTGCCTGCTTTGATTTTGATGCATTTGCACTAAACCTGCGGATAAATTCCTGCAATTCCTTCACTTTATCTTCCATTTTCTTGTTCTGGTCGCTACGTTGTTTTAACGCTAACTGACTAGATTCATACCAGAAGGTGTAGTTACCGGTGTAAGTACTCATTTTCGCAAAATCAATATCTACAATGTGTGTACAAACCGCGTCTAAAAAGTGCCTGTCGTGAGAAACCACCAACACGATATTTTGGTAATCAGCCAGGAAATTCTCCAACCAGGCAATTGTTTCAATATCCAAATCGTTGGTAGGCTCATCCAGTAATAAAATATCAGGATTACCAAATAAGGCCTGCGCCAATAATACACGTACTTTTTGTGTATTATCAAGCTCTTTTAACAATTTGGTATGGTTATCTTCGGTAATACCTAAGTTGCTTAACATGGTTGCAGCGTTGCTTTCCATGTTCCAACCATCCATTTCAGCAAAAATATTTTCCAATTCTCCGGCTCTTTCGCCATCCTTTTCGGTAAAATCTTCTTTCATGTAAATGGCATCTTTCTCTTTCATAATGGCATAAAGTTCTTTATGGCCAATCATAACGGTTTCTAATACCGAAAACTCGTCAAATTCATAGTGGTTTTGTTTTAAAACCGCCATTCTTTCGCCCGGAGTGAAAGCAACGCTACCAGAGGTTTGGCTAACTTCTCCCGATAGAATTTTCAAGAAAGTAGACTTACCTGCGCCATTAGCACCAATTACGCCATAGCAATTGCCTTGGGTAAATTTAATGTTAACATCTTCAAATAGTGTGCGTTTGCCGTATCGTAATGATAAATTAGAAACTGAAATCATATTAAATAGAAATAAGCCGCAAAGATAGGCAAAAAGGTTGAGGGTAAAAAGATAGATGGTAAAAGGAGTAGGATTAATAATTTTGACTAAAAGCCCAATTGCATTTCCTTTTATCCTTTGGTTTAAACCAACGGTAATGATTGGCAACGTCGATTTATGCTGTGTTAAACAGTTTTTTATTTCAATGCTGTCTGCTTCAGCTGATGGATTTAAAATTTGGAAACGAGCTTTCAGTGTTTTATGGCTCAAACAGTCCAGCTTTCACTATAATCTTTTTTAAACCTATAAGGTTTTCAAAACCTTATAGGTTTAATCAAAAGTATTTTCGTTCAATCAGGTTTATTTAACAAGAGATAATGCTTATAGCAAATTTCAACCTCAAAGTATTACTGTGGCTAAAGCCTATTGGTATTTGTTTTTTATCCGTTGGTTGAAACCAACGGTAATGAATGGCAACGTCGATTTATAACCCGTGTTTAAACAGTTTTTCATTTATTGCGGTCTGCTTCAGCTGATGGTAAAATCAGTTGGTTTTTTTTAATTTTATAGCTCATGCAATTTTTAATAGACATTATACAGAAACCTGTTGGCAAAATCGAAGTTGAGCATTTAGCTTCATTAGCATCTGATGAAACTTTTTCATGTAAGCAATTAATCGACACCAGTTTCCATCAAGACGAACAAATCGGTTTTAGGGCTGCCTGGATTTTAGAGCGTGTTTATTCAAATCATCAGAAGCAGTTCCTACCTTACGCGGATTATTTTTTAGAGCATCTTCCTAAGCAAAGTAACCATTCGGCATTAAGGCATTATGTTAAAATTTTAGCTTTTATGACTGGGAAAAAAGCATCGGCTGAAATCAAGTTAATGATAGCAGATTATTCAACTGACAGTATTATTGAAACTGTTTTTGCCTGGTTAATTGATGATAAAATCCCGGTAGCTGTTAAATCTCATTGTTTAAATATTCTGGCAAATTTTACTTGTAAACACCAATGGTTAAAAGAAGAACTTATTAGTACGATGGAGTTTTTAGTAGATAAGGAAAGTATTGCTTTTTTTGCTAAAGTAAAGCAGATTAGGAAACAGCTTAAAGTTAAAAGTTGAAAGTTGAAAGTTGAAAGTTGAAAGTAAAAAGTTGAAAGTAAAAAGTAAAAAGTTGAAAGTTAAAAGTAAAAATGCGTTATTACAGGAAAGTATTTTTATATCACTTCTTGTGAAATTTGCTTAAAATATTTTTCAATATAGATTTATTCAGCCAAATTTTTTCTTCCATTCTTTTTTTAGAATCGTGTATTGGTGATTTGCTTCGGCTTTTTTCCAAACCGCATAAAAGATTTCTGCTGATTTTGCTTTTTCTTCTGTTCCGGTTCCACGCTCCAGAAGTGCATAATTTTTGGTCGCGTCATACTTTCGGCCACTTTTGTAGTTAGCGTATCGCCGGGCCCTTGTATAACCCATTTGTAAATACTTTCTGGCCATATCCATTCCAACAAAATCATTTGCCTTTAAATAATCTTCAAATAAGCTGAATATTTTGTTGGCACTATCCGCGGCAATTTGTGGATTTTTAAAACGCCAGTAAGCTCCGATTTCTGATTTATAGGGCTCGCAAATTAATACGCCTTGCTCGCCTTTACCTACGCGATAAAGTTCCGGTTCTTTTCGATAATCAATATCAGGTTTCCAACCGTATTTTTTAATGTCAAAATTTAGGTAAGATGGTTTTTGCATCGGCTTTGCTTTAAAATCTTAACCTAAAATAGCGCAATTGGTTTCCAACAACGACAAATTTGTTATTGGAAACCATCATTATTGCAATATGAATATTCGTTGGTTAAAGGGCCGCTGCTCCAGCTTCAGCAACTTCATGATCTTGCTCTACGCTTCCGCCAGAAACACCTATTGCACCAACTATACCATCGCCTTGCTTTAACAAAACACCACCAGGAAAAGAGATTAGTCCGCCATTAGAATGTTCAATATTGTACAGTGGTTGCCCCGGTTGCGATAGTTTACCGATTTCGCCAGAATTCATATCAAAAAAACGAGCAGTTTTTGCCTTTTTGATGGCAATATCTATTGATCCTAACCATGCATTATCCATGCGATGGAAGGCTTTAAGGTTTGCACCTTCATCAATAATTGCAATGTTCATTGGAACGCCAATTTCTTTAGCTTTCATTTTAGCCGCATTTGAAATGCGTTCTGCCTGTTCTAATGTTAAACTCATAGTTGTATATTTTATTTATAATTTAAAAATAATCAGTTAAAGAATTAATATCTGGTTTTAAGATGTAGCATCTTTTAAACTTTGCAAGTAATGCATTGTATTTTCAAACTTAACCTTTAATCACTAACATAACAGCTCCT
This sequence comes from Pedobacter sp. Leaf170, assembly GCF_920984665.1. Lineage (GTDB taxonomy): Bacteria > Bacteroidota > Bacteroidia > Sphingobacteriales > Sphingobacteriaceae > Pedobacter. The sequence continues at coordinate 118,259 of NZ_CAKLBP010000006.1, read as the reverse complement.
TAAAGGTTTATTTTAATCCATTCCGTTTGGAAGTAGCAGGTTTTAAGCTGAGATTTTTACGATATTTTTTTATAAATATACAGCTATTTGATTGGAATAGAAGGCAAATTCATTAATCTAAACTTTTTCAAACATAATAGGCCTAATTGCATTTATCTTTTAATAAGAAAGATAATATGAATCGATTTAAAGGTAAAGTAGCGTTGGTTACGGGTAGCAGTCAGGGCATTGGTGCAGCCTGTGCGTTAAGATTAGCAAAAGAAGGTTGTGATGTCATTTTAAATGGCCACAAGTTTGATGAAAGGGGCGAAAAATTAATTAAAGAAATTGAAGCAATAGGCCAAAAAGCAACATTTCTGGTTGCTGATTTAAGCCAGGCTTATGAGGCCAGTCATTTAATAGAAAAGGCTGTTAAGCAATATGGTAAATTAGATATTTTGGTTAACAATGCAGGTGTAGAAAAGCGTGCTGATTTTTGGGAGGTAACCGAAGATGATTACGACCTTGTAATGGATACGAATTTGAAAGGCGTATTTTTCAGCATCCAGTCTTTTGTTAAACATTGCCGCAAAAATAGTGTAGGTGGTGTAGTGATTAACATGAGTTCGGTACACGAGGAAATCGTTTTTCCACATTTTGCAGCGTATTGTGCAAGTAAAGGCGGACTAAAAATGTTAACCAGAAATTTAGCAACAGAGCTTGCTCCATTTAACATCAGGATAAATAATGTGGCACCGGGAGCGGTTTCTACACCAATTAATAAAGATTTACTCAATAATAAAGAACAATTAGAACGAGTTACCCAAAACATTCCAATGCGTAGAATGGGTACAGTAGAAGATGTTGCAGGTGTGGTTGCTTTTTTAGCTTCTGATGATGCTGCTTACGTAACCGGCTCTACTTATTTTGTAGATGGTGGACTTACTTATCACTACGAAGAGCAGTAATTAATTGTAACATTCTTAATTTGTTTATCATTATAATTTTAATAAGTTATTTTTTGCATATAAATTACTGAAAATCAAATTGTTATCGGTTTGTTAGGCTAATTCATCTGGCTTGATGTTTATGCTGCTTTTGTCTTATCTTTATCCGTTAAATAATTTATAAAAGAATGGATCAAAAGGATTTAGCGAGCGAGCAATTCTTATCGGGTGGAGGTGAAATGGGTGCACTCATCCGGTCAATGGATTGGTCAAAAAATCCGTTAGGCCCGATTGAAAATTGGCCGCAAAGCTTGCGTACTTCAGTAAGTCTTTGTCTTTCTTCTACTTTTCCAATTCTTATTGCATGGGGGCCAGAAACGATCCAAATTTATAATGACGCCTACCGCCCTATCTGTGGTGCAATGCATCCGCAATCTATGGGCATGAATTTCCGTATTTGCTGGGAATCGGCGCTTGAGGTTGTTGGAGATAAATTTACCCGCGGCCAGCAAGGTGAAGGCACGTATATAAAAGATCAGCAAATGTTCTTATATCGTTATGGCTATCTTGAAGAGGCATTTATGACTTTTTCTTTTGCGCCAATACGCGATGAATCGGGCAATGTTGGTGGGATTTTTCATCCCATAACAGAAACTACAGATAAAATGCTAAGCGCCAGAAGAACGCAGGTGCTCCGTGATGTGGCAACACTAATTGCTAAAGCAAAAAGTGTAGAAGAAATTGGCAGGCTGGTTAGCGAGAAACACCATGAATTTACAGCTGATTTACCCTTTTTACTTTTTTATTCTGTTGATGCTGATGGTGAAACAGCAAGGCTGATAAGTAGTGCCGGATTGGCGAATGCATCGGCACTTGAAAATAATAATATAAAAGTTAATGTTGATGCAAAGGGCATTTGGCCTCTATCATCTGATATTAATTTGCCTGTAGTGCTCGAAAATTTAAACGAAAGATTCGGAGATTTTACTTGCGAACCTTATCCCGAAACACCCCATTCAGCTGTAATTTTGCCCGTATTTATTTCCGGGAAAGATAAGCCTGCAGCTTTTGTTATTGCAGGTGTAAGTTCTAGGCGGGCAATGGATGAAGAGTATCTGGGCTTTTATACCATGCTTGGCAATACCTTCAGCACGGCAGTATCAAACGTGTACACATATGAGCAAGAACAAAAAAGAGCCGAAGCATTAGCGGCAATCGATAAATCAAAAACTGCCTTTTTTAGCAATGTTAGTCACGAATTCCGTACACCTTTAACACTGATGCTCGGACCATTAGAAGATTTGCTGGCACATCCGATTACAGCTGATGAACAGGTTAAAGAAACACTGAATGCTACACATCGCAATGCGATGAGGCTTTTGAAACTCGTTAACAATCTGTTAGATTTTAGCAGGGTAGAAGCCGGACGTATAAAAGCCGCTTACCAGCCTATTGACATTGTTGCCTTAACTACCGATTTAGCAAGTAGTTTTCGCTCCATTATCGAAAAAGCCGATATGTACCTTGTGGTAGAAAGTGGTAATGAACCTATAAAAGCCTACGTTGATTTGCAGATGTGGGAAAAAATTGTACTCAATTTGCTTTCAAATGCATTTAAATATACGCTTGAAGGCGGAATCACCTTAAAAGTCAAATCTGATGGCTCAAAGCTAATTTTGAGCATTGAGGATACAGGTGTTGGTATTCCGCAATCAGAACTTCCACACATGTTTGAGCGTTTTCATCGTGTAGAAAATTCTGCAGGAAGAACGCATGAAGGTACCGGTATTGGGCTATCTCTAGTGAGCGAATTGGTAGGGCTTCACGGAGGCTCAATTTCTGTGGAGAGTACTTTAGGTAAAGGCTCTGTATTTACTTTGAATATCCCATTGGGTTATGCCCATTTGCCGGCAGAACAAGTAAAGGAAAAGAATTACCAGGCAAGCAACATCGGGCTTCGTGAATCGTTTTTACAGGAAGCTTCCGGGCTAGTAGATGCAGATACAAAATCTACTGAAACCCAACATGTAGATACGGAACTGAAAGTGAACACTGCAGATGCTAAAGTTCTTATTGTTGATGATAACGCAGATATGCGTGATTATTTGCAACGTCTTCTGGCGCAAGAATATGTTATTTATACTGCAACCAATGGTGCTGATGCTTTGGAACAGTTAAAACACATTACTCCGGATTTAATATTAAGCGATATTATGATGCCGGTATTGGATGGCAAAGGCTTATTAAAGAAACTGAGAGAAAAGGAAGAAAAACATTGGATTCCACTGATTTTTCTATCTGCAAGGGCTGGTCAGGAGGCTAGAATTGATGGTTTGGAAGCAGGCGCTGATGATTATTTGGTTAAGCCATTTTCTGGTCAGGAGTTATTAAGCAAAGTTAGGGCGCAAATTAAAATACATCGGGTACGCTTACATAATGAGCAACGTATGCGAGATTTTATTGCGGTTGCAACCCACGAGCTGAAAACCCCTTTAACAGCGCTTTCCGGTTATGCACAAATTATTGGCATGAAATCAGTTAAATTAAACGAGCCAGCACTCGTTCATGCAGCTGAACGGGCAAGGTATCAGGTAACTAAAATGGCTAAACTGGTTGATGACTTACTTGACGTAAGTAAACTTGATGAAGGTATGTTAAGGTTAAATCCTGAATCGTTTGACATGACAGCGCTGATTAAAGAAACCATTGGCGATGTACAATCTACTTCACCAGAACATGAGTTTAGTTTTGAGCACAGAGAAAGCCATCATGTTATTGCCGACAGGGAAAAAATTGCTCAGGTATTAACAAACCTTTTCGTAAATGCAGTAAAGTATGCCCCTCGCTCACCTAAAATTGAAGTATCTGTTACACATAAAGATGGTAAAATAGTAACCAGTGTTCGCGATTTCGGCGTAGGAATTAAGAAAGAAGAAATGCCGCATGTATTTAGGCGTTTTTATCGCACCGATAGTGCCCATAAAGGCTTTAGAGGATTTGGTGTTGGACTATATCTTTGCGCAGAAATCATCAGCCGCCATGGCGGGGAAATTGGTGTAGATAGTGAAGTATCAAAAGGCTCCGTATTTCATTTTAGCCTTCCCAAATAAGATTTTATTTCCCAATATCCTTCTGCTTGCTTTGTAAAAATCGAAGAGAAAGATATTGGAATAGGTTTTATGGAATTTATTTTTAGTTGCTTTGAAGTTGTGCATTTACTCTTTTTATCAAATCAGATAAATCGAAAGGTTTTGCAATAAAATCATCCGCTCTGCTGCGCAACTTCATTTTTCCAATCTCTGCATTAGCTGTTAATAAAATTACCGGTAGGTTTTTCATCGTCCGGTCTAACTTTATTTCTTCGCAAATATTAATGCCATGGCCATCCGGTAGCACCACATCAATTAGGCATAAGTCGGGTTTTGTTTCCCTAATAGCTGTTTTAAAACTTACCGTATTGGTGTAGCCGTTTACTTCATGGCCCTCAGATTTCAAAGTTTCGCTGATTACCTCTAAGATGTCTTCATTATCTTCGAGTACATATATAGTTTTCTTCATTTAAAATTAATATTTCATCATAACATCTTCGGGGCAGTTTTGTTCAGTTTTGACTTAGAAATAAGTCAGAACCGAACCAATTTAGCCTTTGTCGGGTTAAACTCTTCCGTAACGCTCCGCTTCCAATGCCAAAGCTTTACTAATTGATTCGTTTAAGGCGTTTTTTTGTAAACGCCAGTCCCAATTTCCAGTTCCTGTTCCGGGTACATTCATACGGGCTTTTTCATCGAGGGCTAAAATATCCTGAATAGGCAAAATCGCTAGTTTGGCAACAGAGCTATAACACAGCCTAATCATTACCTGATTTATATTGCTTTCAGATACTTTAATTCCAGTATAATCAGATATTCGGTTGTGCATATTTTCATCAGCCTCTTTATCAAACCAGCCTTTAACCGTGTTATTGTCGTGCGTACCAGAATACACAATGGTATTTGACGAACTAAAATTATGGGGTGCGTGTGGAGATGATGGAAGTTGTTCGCTAAAGGCAAATTGTAAAACCTTCATACCCGGTAAATTAAAATCATCCATAAGTGCTTCCACCTCTGGTGCGCTTTCCCCTAAATCTTCTGCAATAAAAGGAAGTTCGCCAAGTTCTTTTTCTAATATTTCGAAAAAGGCAGTCCCCGGACCTTTAACCCATTCGCCACTAGTTGCATCTTTTGAGCCAGCCGGAACCTGCCAATAGGCTGCAAAAGCTCTAAAATGATCTAATCTTAATAGGTCGTAAAGTTTTAGGTTTTGTTTCAGGAGGTTTACCCACCATTGGTAGTTGTCTTTTTTTAATGCTGCCCAATCAAATATCGGCATGCCCCAAAGTTGCCCCGAAGCATTAAAATAATCAGGTGGAACGCCTGCCATCTGCAATTTGTTCAAATCATTATCCAACAAAAAATGTTGCGGGTTTGTCCATACCTCGACAGAATCTTCATCAACATAAAAAGGTAAATCTCCAATAATGTGTATGCCCTTTTCGTTTGCGTAAGATTTTAGCTCCAGCCATTGCTTGTAAAAGATAAATTGCTGCCAACAGATTTCCTCTATTTCTTTTGCATAATCTTTTTTAAATTTTGTTAAAGCTGCTTTGTCTTTAAATTTATAATCATGCTCCCAGTTAATCCATTCTTGTCCTTGCTGGTGATTCTTAATTGCCGCATATAATGCATAATCGGGCAACCAATGATGTTCTTCCTTCAAAAAAGTTTTAAATTCAATTTTCAAATCGCTGTTTGCCGCCTTATCAAATGCCTTAAAAGCTTTTTTTAGCAAAGCTGATTTCGTTTTTTCTGAACCATCAAAATCAACATCACCTGCTCTGGATATCTTCGCTGTCTCCAAATCTTCCTTGCTTAATAATCCTGCTTCACCAAGCATCCTAGGGTCTATTAGCAACACATTACCCGCCATTGCCGATGCACTGGAATAAGGCGAATTTCCGTTTGCAGACTTAGTTGGATTTAAAGGTAAAATTTGCCAGTAACATTGTTTAGCCTTCTGCAGGAAATCAACAAAATCGCGAGCGGAGCTGCCCATATCACCGATACCAAAATCTGTATTCAGCGAGCTGATGTGTAACAATACACCGGCTGCTCTTGCCGGTTGTCTATCAACCAAATTAAGCATCGCCAACGGCAATTTCTTAAATAATTGCGCAGCTAAAATGCCTTCATTTAAAATATCTTTGTGGCCATCTGTGCCATTTAATAAATCTGTCCAGCCAAGTGGTGCACCAGCGGGTAAAATGATTTGTGTATCGCTCCAATCGAAATCTTCTGCCTTAAATTCTGAAGTTTCAGCTAGTTTCGCGAGGCCTAATGGTACTGCAGTTATTATCCAGTTATTTTTCCATTTGCGGGCAAAAGCAAAAAGCTGTGCAGCATATTTTCCGGTAGTTTTTAAGGGGATGTAATCGCCCTGGCTAAATACCTTCGGATGCTTTTTCCTGATGTTTAATAAGCGTGAGGAAAGCCCGATTTTTGCTTTTCCGCTTGCTCTTTCTGCCCATAGTGATGCTATTGGCATTGTTTCGTTTATCGATTCGAATACTGAAATTCTGCTATCATAATCTACAGGGCGGCGGTTATCCGGATCGACCAGTGATAAATCCCAGCATTCGCTGCCCTGATAAAAATCGGGAACACCTGGAGCGGTGCATTTGATTAAAAGCTGCGCTAAACTGTTAAGAATGGCATAATCCTGAATCTCACTAATAAATGCTCTGATTTTGCTGTAGATTGTATTTGCAGGGTCGAGCATTGCTTTACTTAATGCTTGCAAAGCTTGTTCGTATTCTTCATCAGGCGAAGCCCAGTCTGATCTCTTTTTTGCCTCGCGAACCGCTTTTTCTAAAAATGCATCCATTCTTGAAGCGAAAGCTTCAGCTTCAAAATCTTCATAAGGTAAAGCGCCTACAAGCGTTTGAATTAATAAGTAAAGGTCGTTTGGGTGGACAGTGGTTAAGGTTGGGAAGCTTTTTTTATCTTGCTCCATGACTGTTTTTAATTCCATTACAAAAGCAGACCAGGCTTTCGGAACATCGCTAAGCACATTCAATCTTGCTCTGAAATCTTCCCCTCTTTTTGTATCGTGAGTTGTGCTTGCGCTTTGGCTATGCGGCCATGTTTTCAGTCGCTGCTGCATTAATTTATGAAAAGCGGCAACGTCTGTACCGAAATGAAGGGGAGAATCTCCAACTTCATTGTGTCCGGTGAAACGATTGTAAGTAAACATCAAGGTATCTTCAACACCTTTAGCCATTAGCGGGCCACTAAATTGCATGCAGCGCTGATAAAATGCGCTAAGATGCTGGTTAATCTTTTTATCTGAATTTGATGGTCGGGTAATAAATACTTCGTTAAGGATATCGGCTGCATTTGCATGTTCTTTAGTCGCTTTCAAACCTGCTATTAATGATTCCAATTGCTCAAGGTTTTCACCTTCCATCGGAAAATCATAAGTATAATAGCGATATACAGGCATTGCAATCAGCATTTCTGCCATAGCGGCTTTAAAGGCATCTCGGTCAAATGATAAACCTTCATCAAGGTTTAAATCGTAAAATAGTTTACAAAGGTTTTCCAGTTCACCCTGCATGCTTTTTGTTAAAATTGCCCTCTTCTTTTCCTCCATTAACACTTCTGGTACATGCTGCTTTCCGGTAAATTTTGCATAAGTATCATCAAGTGTTTTCTCTGCATCGCGATTGGTAAATAAATTATTTAACTGCGCCAGAAATTCATAGCCTGTTGTACCGGCCACAGGCCAGGTTTCTGGTAATTCTTCGCCTAACTCCAGGATTTTTTCTACAACGATATAGGCATCTTTGCCAACCTCTGTACGCAATCTTTTCAGGTAAGCTTCTACATCAAAAAGCCCATCAATGTGGTCAATCCTTAGTCCTTGAAATACGCCTTGTTTGCAAAGCGCAAGAATGTAGCGATGGTAATGCTCAAAAACATCCGGATGCTGAATATTGAGACAGATTAAACTGTTTACGGTAAAAAATCGTCTGTAATTAATGCGTTCATTGGTTTCCTGCCAGTTACAAAGCCGATAATGCTGGCTTTCGGCAATCCTTAGAATTGATTCTGCAGAGGTGTTTATCGTTGTCAGGTTTGATTTGGATAAGGCTCTTGCGGTCGCCATGTTCACCGGCCAATAATCATCACCGCTTGCGATATAGAAATCTTTATCACGGGTTTTAATTTGTATGGATTTATCTTCGATGGCCTCCTGAAGTGATTTACCTAAAAAAGGCACCATTATTTTGCCATCTCCTGATTTAAAATCGATATCAAAATAGCTTGAATGAATACTTTTCTGACCATTTTTAAGCACATCCATCAGCCAGCTGTTGTTTGGATGAAAGGCCATGTGATTGGGTACAATATCCTGTATCCAATTCATTTTTAGTTTTTTAAGCCTGGCTGATAAATCTAAAAGTTCTTTCTCTGTCCCGATTTCGGGATTAATTTCCAAGGGGCAAATTACATCGTAACCATGCGTTGAACCTGGAAAAGCTTTGAAAATAGGGGAGGCGTATATGGTATCGACACCAAGTTTATGTAGGTACGGGAGAATTTCTTCAAAATCTTTAAAAGTAAATTCTTTGTGGAACTGAATACGGTAAGTAGATGCAGGGATGATCATTTATTTTATAAAAATTAATATCGATTGTGCTTGAATAATTTTAGGGATTGTTAGCGCATTAACCATTGGTAATGACCCTCCGTATGGGATGGATGCGGAGTTTAACGCAATCCTAAAGCCTTGCAGATTGGGTATAAAGCCAAGGTCGTGGTTAGCCTCTGAAAAATTTAATATACAGACTGCATGTTGCCCGGCAGTTTCTCTATGAAGTGTTAGCAGGTTTTTATCGGTATAAGCCTTTGCCAGCGTATTTTTACGATTTGAACCTAAGGCAGGGTTTGATTTTTTTAAGGCGATAAGCGCTTTATAATAGTTTAACATCTGCCGGTGTTTTTCTTTTGGCAGGTTTTCCCAATCCAATTTAGAATTCAGAAAGGTTTCCTCAGCGGCTGGGTCGGGCAGTTCTTCCGGATGGTGGAAATCTTTAAACTCTTCTTTTCTGCCTTTTCGAACAGCTTCATTTAGTTCGGGGTTTGTATGGCTAACGAAATACTGAAAGGGTTTTTCGCTCGCCCATTCTTCTCCCATAAATATTAATGGAAGAAAAGGAGCACAAAAAACTGCTCCGGCCAATACCTTAGCTAAGTCAAAACCAATTAACTGGCTGCTTCGCTCTCCAAGCATGCGGTTGCCTACCTGGTCGTGATTTTGAGAAAATATGATAAATTGCTCTCCGGGATTATCATTTGGAACACCAAATTTTTTCTTGCGGTGAGGAGAATAGGCGCCCGTATACACATAAGCATCGTTGTAGGCTTTTGCTAAATCTTCGATACCATTAAAATCTGAATAATAACCAATTGGCTTTTGCCCGGCGGCAACCCTTAGTGCATGGTGAAATTCATCAACCCATTGCCCATGCATGCCATAACCATCTTTTTCTACCGGATTAATGAAGCGCTTATCGTTAAGGTCGAGTTCGGCGAGCAGGTAATGTGCTTTTCCAGATTGTGCGGAAAACTGCGCTACGTGTTCACTAATGGTGGCCAGAATGTGTTTCGGACCGAAATCTTTGATGGCATGTACCGCATCCAGCCGCAAGGCATCAATGTGGAAATCGCGAAACCACATTAATACGTTCTCTATGAAAAAATCTCTTACTCCATCACTCCAGGCATCATCGAAATTTACTGCAGAACCCCAGGGCGTTTTGTATTTATCTGTAAAATAAAAGCCAAAGTTAGGTGCATGATTTCCTTCCGGGCCGAAATGGTTATACACCACATCCAAAATCACGGCAATTCCTTTTGCGTGACAGGCATCAACCAATTGTTTTAAACCATCGGGGCCGCCATAACTGTTTTGAACTGCGAAAGGAAATACGCCATCATAACCCCAATTTCGTTCTCCGGAGAACTGTGCCAGGGGCATCAGTTCAATTGCGGTTATGCCCAAATCAACTAGATGATCTAAGTTATCTTCCAGACCTTTAAAATCGCCGCTGGTGCTAAAAGTGCCAACATGCAATTCATAAATAATGTAGTTTGTTAGAGGTATTCCTTTCCAGTTTAGATGCTGCCATTTGTAGGTTTGCTGGTTATATGCTTTTGATTTTCCTTGAACGCCATCCGGTTGAAAAAGAGATGCCGGGTCGGGGAAAATTTCAGATTCTTTAGTTTCATTGCCAAAAAGTTCTATCAGATAATCATCTCCTTCCGTAACTGCGTTTGTGGAAAGTGTCCAATAACCCAAATCCTTTTCTTCCAGTGGCAAAGTAAGGCTTTTGGATGGAACCTTAAGGTTAACTGCTTCAGCTTTAGGCGCCCAAACCAAAAGCCCGGCAACGCCGTCTTTAAAATTCAGACCAATTGTTCTTTGATTAATGTTTATTTGCATGGTATCTTCTCTGAAACAACAAGCTTTTAGGAATAAAGGTTTACAAAAAATAGGTCTATTAGAAAATAATGACACAGCAGGCCTTTGTTTGTAAAGATTGGTGCAATAATGAAATGCGGTATCCACTGAAAACAATTGTCCCTTATCATTTTACTTTTATGATTTAACACCTGAACAAATCATCTTAAAAAAGGTTCAGATAATGAAAGGTAGCTGAACATAAAAGTTGTGTTGCCTTATGTATTTCTTTTGATGTTATAAAACAGCATTTACCAGTTTGCAATATGGGTGATGTAATTTCCGATATGGTTTCAAATTATTACAGCGGTAGCAGTGGATTGCTATTGCCGGTGCCAAATAAACTGCACTATCCTGAAGCGTTTCAAGACAAACCGAGGATGGTGTATTATGGCGCTCTGTATAATTCGATTGAGGTAAACAGCAGTTTTTATAAAATACCAAGGGCTGTTACTTTGCAAAAATGGGCAGCATTGGTTCCCGAAGATTTTGAGTTTAGCTTTAAGCTTTTTAAGGGCATCAGCCATAGTAAAGGTTTAGATTTTGAGCCGCAGGTTGTTGCAGATTTTATGTCGGCATTGAATGGTGTTGGAGATAAAAAGGGCTGTTTGCTCATTCAGTTTCCGCCGAGTGTTGGGCATCAGCTTGATAAAATACATGCCTTGTTATCGATTGTGCAGGAACATAACCTTGGAAAGCGGTGGAAAGTAGCGGTAGAATTTAGGAACAATGTGCTTTACCGGCCTGAAGTTTACACACTCCTGGCAGAACATGATGCCGGTATGGTTCTCCATGATAAGCAAGTTGCTCCAAGTCCGTTGTTGGATACACATCCAGATTTTGTTTATTTACGTTTCCACGGGCCGGATGGTAACTACCGCAGCAGTTATGATGAAACTATTTTAGCAGAATATGCAAGTTATATCATCGACTGGATGGCTCAGGGCAAAAAGGTATATGCTTATTTTAATAATACGATGGGTTCGGCGCTCGAAAACCTGCAATGCCTGTGCAGTCTGGTAAAATCAGAAGGTTAAACCCTGATTATTGTAAAAGGGAAAACGACTTTAAAACTTCTTCTTTATAATTTATAAAGTTAATTTTTGTGAAGGTGTAAGTAGGATTTAACCGCTGTATGAAAGTTTCTGTCTGGCTGTAAATGCTATCCAAGTCTTCGGGTTTAAAGAGCATTAAATTTATCTCCATTTGGTTGTATTGATAAATGTCTTTCACCTTATCTCCAAGCAATAGCTTTAATCCTTCCAAGATTTCTTTCATAGCAAAGTTTCTTAGATAACCTTTCCCTATATTAATAGTTCGCAAATTTTTACACTTATTAAGAATAAAAATTTAGTTTAAACATTAGGTGGTTTAAGGCTAAAATTTAAAAAGGAAAAGTGCTGCAGGTTGTGAATTAGGGAAAACTAAAGTGCAGGCTTCAGGTTATTTATAGGCAGGAGATAAGCGTCCGTAAATGCAATTTGATTTCAACAGGCAGTAGGCTTTGCTCACTGCCTGTTTTTTTTTGGTAAATCCACAATGTGTAAATATGGAAAAATTACTTTTTAAAGATTGGCAGAGTTTGGCAAACATTGCGCTTTGTGCTTTTATAGGTTATATCACACTTTTTATTTTCATCCGCATCTCCGGTAAGCGAACGCTTGCTAAGCTTAATGCATTTGATTTCGTAGTGACGGTTACTTTGGGTTCTACTTTATCTTCGATGATATTAGCCAAAGTTACGATAGCGGAGGGTTTGGTTGCTTTGCTCATTATTATTTTTCTGCAATATGCGCTTGCCTGGACAGCCAGAAAATCTGCGGCAGCTGAAGCGATTATTAATTCTTCTCCAACCCTTCTTTTTTACAACGGGCAATTTATAAGGGATGCGATGGACAAGGAGGTGATTACAGAAGAGGAGGTTTATGCCGAAATCCGGAAGTACAGGCTCTACCGTATGGAAGACGTGCAGGCTGTTGTTATGGAGCTTAACGGAACTTTTACGGTTGTTAAAAAATCATTACCCAGTACCCACACGAGTTTAGATGATTTAAATACGGAGGATTTAGGCTAGTGTTTTAAGCTTGATTCTGAAGTATAGATAAAGTCTGTTGGTCGGCTTCGCCATTAAAATACTTATCCAACACCTGTTGAAAAAGCGGATTTGCTTCTTCCAGTTGTGCAAACAAGGACATGCAGGAGCGGAGTTTAAGGTTATCGGGGTTTCCAAAAATATCGAGGGCAGATTTATCCTTAATGTTCAGGGTAATTTTAGTTATCTCCAAAAGGTTTTCGCCGAGTACGGGATGCTGGAGAAAAGCCTGTGCTTCTGCCAAATCGTTGAGCCCGTAGAACTGTGCTGTTTCACTTTTACCCAAACCTTTTAACTGCGGGAAAATGTACCACATCCAATGGCTTTCTTTTCTGCCGTTCTTGAGTTCGTCTACCGCCCTCATGTATGTTTCGTTTTGGGCAACCAAGTACCTGCTTAAACCTTCGCTATTCATTATCTTAGTGGCAAAAGTACAAATAAATCGCCTTTGGCCACGTTGAGGAAAGTGCTAATTTACTGCGTATTTGTACGTAATAAATTGCATCTGGCTGATTAGCAATCGAACAAAAAGGGGATAAGCATTGGCCTAGTTTTCTTAATCACAGCACCAATAGGAATATCGTAATTGTTACTGGAATTATTCAATATATTTATCACCCAATTAACCAGATACACGCCCTCATGTTCAGTAACCCGCAAACCGGGACACGCATTATCGTCTTTAAAAGTCGCACCATCGTTGTCAATAGAATAGCTCCTGATAAAAAACAATTTAGAATTTATATAGACGGTGCCTATAAAGGTATTTTAGAACTTACTGAGGAGGGCTGGACCCATACCCCGGGTTATATTTTGCCTATGGGTGTGTTTACCCTGCTCACCAAAAGAATGGGTATAGGTGAGTGGACTGAGGGACAGGACTCCTCAGCAAATGAAGCTGGTGCTGAAGAGCCTGAGTTTTAGTAATATGCTATCTGCAATTTCTTGTCTTCTACCCAAATGTAGGTGGTTTTGCTGGCCAGGTAATTGTGTATTGGGTATCTAGTGCCCAGTTTTGATAAAGATTCTATCAGCTGTGCTTTCAAAAGCTTTAACCTGTTTTTACGATACATCCGTTTTTCACGAAGATTAAATATTTCCACTTCATTAATTTGTTCTTCCAGTTGCTGGTCGATATCGTGTACTTCGCTGAGCAGCGATATATAATCGTTAAACTGTTCTTGTATGGTTAATGTACTCATCTATTTTTCTGCTTCTTCGATAATTATATAACCCCCTTCGCAATGAATAAGCACATCGCTACCGTCACGCTTATCTTTTACCATTACTTTGGTGTTAATTTTACAAAGTTTGCCAACTAATACATCCTGTATTTCTCCCCATTCTGCACTTAAATCTTCCAATATTTTTTCGGCCCTTTCGCGTTCCATTGCTGCGATTAAATGGGCATCGGCCTCTTCTGCACTAATATAATCCTTATCTTTTAAATCGGGAAGGGTAGCCGAATCGAGTACTTTTTTAGCTTCTTCTACCTGGATTGATTTGTTTTCGAAATCATCAAATATTTCCTGCATTGTTTTGTCCATAATCATGAAACCATATCTATTCCTATATGTTTTCAAAATTGCAGATTTGTGGATAAAAGTTTTGACATGTTAGGTGGATGCGAGAAAAATAAACCTTTTGAGAATTTTTATTTTTAAAACAATCTCGAATTAACGGCTGTTTTACATACAATCTATCAAAATAAAAATATGGAAAATCAAGAAAAAACCGTTGAAGTCTTAAATGACTTAATTGAAATTAATAATGACCGTGCTGATGGCTTTGATAAAGCTGCTAAAGATATCAGTGAGGAGAACATAGATTTGAAAGCAACATTTGAGCAGTTATCTTCTCAAAGCCGTAAAAACGTAACTGAGCTTGCAGGTTTAGTGGGCAGACATGGTGATAACCCGGATACGGGCAATACCATTTTAGGTAGTTTACACCGTGCCTGGATTGACATTAAATCAAGCTTTGGTGGTGATGACCGCACCAGTATTTTAGAGGAATGCGAAAGAGGCGAGGATGCTATTAAAAAAGCTTACAGAGATGCTTTACAGGAAAATGAACTGGGTGAAGAAGTTAGAAATCTTTTACTGGATCAGCAGCAAGGTATCAATGCCAGCCATGATACCATTAAGGCATTAAGAGATGCTCATAAAGCATTATAGTTGATACACATCTTACAGTAAAAAAGGGGTTCATTTATGAGCCCCTTTTTCTGATCTACAGCCATAAATTGTGTGTGAAAACATTCTAGGCCATTGATGGTTATATAGCGCAAGCCCATGGAAAAACTCATTAATATTTTAAAAAGTACTTTAAAGGATTATCCCGTTATCGACATTGTGCAAAGTGGCGGAAGAACGCTCGATATTATTGTATCGACGAAGGAAGATGCCAAATCTATCCGCAATATGGCGGAACTGATACATGAGGATAGCGAAATTAAGATAAAAGACATTCAGATTAATTTTGTGGATCAACATGGAACCCGCTTCGAACGCTAACCGAACCAACCCGAGCAGCCCAGGTAAAATGGTGGTGCTGGATTATTTATTTGAAGACCAAACCGGATTAAAGGCTTACCAGCTGATTCGCCAGGGGAGCGGAGCGGTGTGGCTGGTGCTTGATGATGACGAGTTGCTGGCTACGCTGGATAAAACAGACGGCCGTTGGGCGGCTGTTGGCGATTCGAGCCTTGATGTTTCGAGATTGAACCATATTGGTTCTTTTATTGATAAACAGCATTTTAATTTTTTGCCGGGGAAAATTAAAAGCCACTGGGCCGACTGGGTTCAGGAAGTGGTTATGGAAAATGACAGTGCATACCTTGTTATCTGCCGGGCAAATACTGATTTCTTTCGGTTTAAAAGTGTTTTCAGTGCTTTTATTGGTCAGCTGGTAGAGGATGAATGGGAAATTACCTTTAAGGTTTATAATGCCGATTTTACGGATGAATTTATGGTTCGTGTTTATTAAGGCATTTGCCAGATTTGTTTTAATACTTTAAGCCATATTTCATGTTTTTTAATCGGTTTGCCTGCTGTGGCTGGCCTGCCTTTGATTAAAAAATGAAACTATTTTTAAGTGGTGCTGTTCTTGTTTATATCTATTTACCTATTTAAAACCTAATTGATATGCATACGAACAGTATAAATTACAGCAATTTAGAAACGCTTTCTACTTCAGACTACCGCCTTGCCAATGATGGCGCAGACATTACGGGCTGGCCGGTACAGAATGAAGCAGGTGCGGTTATTGGAAAAGTGAATGACCTGCTTTTCGACCCTGCTAATAATGCCATCCGTTACATCATTGTGGAACTGGATTTGGCATTGCTTAACGAAGAAAAAATGGTGCTTATCCCTATTGGTGTAGCCGACCTTGCTGATGATTCGAAAACCATTATTGTGCCTGATTTCCATTTAGACCAGTATGCTGCCATGCCAAGGTATATTATGGATGAGGTGAGTTATGAAATGGAGGATGAAATCAGGAGGGTTATTGGCAGCCCGGCCGCTTTACGGATGGAGGATGAAATTGTAGAAATTGATCGTGAAAATTTTTACAGACACCATCATTTTGACCGTGGAAACCTGGTGCGTGAAGCCCAATCGAGACTATAACCGCTAAGTGTAGATTTTAAATTTTCTATCAGATTTTACAACCGGAATGATGGCTTAAACAAAGGCTGTTGTTCCGGTTTTTTTCTGGCTGGTTTTTTTGAAAATCCTCTTTTAATTTTGTGGTAAATGTTTATATTGAGCCATGCATGAATTTTCTGACAGCCGCCAGGTGAAGGTTGTTTCGAGCTTTACTGAACTGGCTGAAAGCCCTTTCGAAGGCCAGCAAAATGCTGTTTGCTGGGCCAGGCAGCCGGAAGGGGATTTTGAAGCGCTGGTGCATCAATTACAGCTTAAAGATGATGTTACGGAAGTGTCTGCTGAAGATTTATTAAAGTTAAATTTATCGGCAGCGGGTAGTGCGGCGAGGAACACAATTTTAAAGGACCTGAAATGCCTAAAGGATTTTGGTGCACAACCCACGCTTAATCTGCTTAGGGCTTATCCACGGGATGATACTTTCGATTTTATTTCTACAGATGTTTATTCTTTCCATGTTGACCGCTCGCCCGTAGCTGCGGATACTTTTTTATGCACCTATTACGGGGCTGCCAGTGATATTATTGCCAATGAAGATGTGGAGCAAAAGGTGCTCGTGCCTGAAATCCGCCAAAAATTAACCGAAATATATGATGGTGATGAAGGGGATTTTGAAGCTTTTTTAACGGATTATTTTTTTGATTTACATTATCAGCCCAAAGCGGGTGGCGCAATTGTTAACCTTGGCGTAGGGCATTTGTGGAAACTGGCGGTAGATTATCCCGGGCAGGCTGTATTGCCTTGCGTACACCGGGCACCGCTCGAAAAAGCCAATGAATTGAGGTTGTTGTTGATATGTTGAATTATCACTGCTAAATTTTATTCATTAGATATTTTGGACTTTTTACGTTTAAAATATGTTATTGTCTGTCTTTGTAAAAAACATGCTTTAAGACATTGCCAAGCTTGATTTCGACTAATTACAACTTTAAGGGGTATGTTTTATACTACAAATTGTTTATTCGTATTGATAATATTAATACGTTAGTAAGGCCGTATTAAATTCTAATTCATTTGGTGGGGCGAATAAATTATCTCGAACCTCTATCGCACTCTATGATTAAACGGCTACTAATCACCATGTTATTCATGGTTTTCATCTTAATTTCAAAATCTTTTGCTCAAACTTACACTAAGCATTACATTGCACCTGCACCGTGGCAATATTGGAGTAAAGCAAATGAGGTAGTTGTAACCACTAATAGTTCAACGCCTGTAAATGTAACGATTACTAAAAGTGATGGTACATTTATGGCAAGTTTTACCTGCACAAGCGGTTCTCCTGCTGTTTATCGTTTTACGGCGCTACCTAACACATTACCAGCCTTAAGCAGTTCTTTAAATACTGTTTTGAATGGGGCCGGCATGATTGTTACCGGAAGTTCGCCCATAGCAGTAAATGTTAGGAACGTTGCTTCAGATCAATTAAGTGGCGTTGGTGAAGGGAGTGATGCTTTTATCAAAGGAAACGCATCATTATTCAGTTTTGGTGATGCAGCTATTGGCACATCTTTTCGGGTAGGTTATTAAAGGGATGGCAATTTAGGTCCGGGAGAATTGCCGATTTATAGTGTGCTCGCTATTGAAAATAATACCGTTTTTAAGTTAAACGGAACGGCATTAACAACTTTAAATGCTGGTCAGAGTTATTTATTCAGAACCAATATCGGTGCATTGGTTGAAGCATCTGGTCCGGCTGTAATGAATACTTCTGCCAGAGTTGATGCTCCTGGAGGGTGTGGAGATGGCGCTTATAATCCTGTTCCTCCGGTTGCATCCTTAGGTAATGAATATGTAGTTGTGCGTGGTGCCGGAAATGCTACTGCCGAGCAAACCATTGTTATAGCTTCTGAGCCTAATACAACGGTAACTGTTTCGAATTTTGACGCAAACGGCGTTATTCAAAGTACAAATACCTATAACCTTATTGCTGGTGGCAGTTTTGTTCAGTTCACTCACGGTGTTGGCACAACTCAATATTCATCTTCAAGGATTGTTGCAAACAAAAATGTTGTAGCCTATTCTGGAACTGCGGTAAGTTGTGAGGTAGATATTGCAACACTTACGCCAATAGCCTCATGTGGTGGTTCAAATAAGATTGAAACCTATAAATTCAGAAATTACAATTTAAATCAAGACTTACCATATTTTGCCTATATCTCTATAAAGAGCCCGACAGAAAAAATATTTTTAACTACAAAAGGAAGCGGAACAACGAATTACACCAACAGAGATATTGAAACCATTTCTGGTGTGGGGGTTAGGCGCCAGCTTGGCAGCTCGGGCGTGTATATTGTTGATTACAGCGATGCTAATATCGGAGCGCCTGCTTCATTCGTACTAACCAGTAATGCAAGATTATCAGTAGCTGTGGTTCAACAGGGCGGGGGTTTCTCGATGTCGAATTTTCTATCTCCCTTTCCGGAGAAAGCGCTGAAACCAACATTTAGTCAAACAGATTGTGCCTCTGCCACATTAAAAGCAGACCCCAGTAGTACAGCACCTTACCAATGGTATTTTGATGGGAATCCTATTTCCGGAGCTACCTCATCAAGTATCGTGGCAACCATTTCTGGAAGTTACACGGTTACATCTATGCTTAATTGCGGGCTTAGTGCGCAATCCCTTCCGGTTAGTGTAGCCCTTTGTAATATCGATCTTTCTATGGTGAAATCGGTAGATAATGCTACCCCCTCTGTAGGTTCAACAGTTGTTTTTAGTCTTAATGTTACCAATTCTGGTCCGGGTAATGCCGTGGGAGTATCTGCTACAGATTTACTACCAACTGGTTACAGCTATATTTCTAATACTCCATCTGCCGGAACGATATATGACCAACCGACAGGAAAATGGACGATTGGACAATTGGCTAAAGGTGGTACTGCTTTATTAAGAATATCGGCAAGAGTTTTAGCAACAGGTAATTATTCAAATACTGCGAGTGTAACCAGCAGTCAGCAGGATTTCAACATAGCTAATAACACAAGTACGGCAGCCACAACGCCATCAGCATCAATATCACTTACATCTGCAAGTGGTACCGATGCTCAGGTTGTTTGTATAAATACACCGATAACACCGATTGTATATCAGCTTGGAGGCTCAGTAACTGGTGCTTCGGTAACAAATCTTCCTGCTGGTTTGGGCCAAAATTATAACAATGCAAATAAAACGCTTACCATCAGCGGCACGCCAACGGTGCAAACTACTGGCGCACAAATTTACACGATAACTACAACGGGTTCTGTAACATCTACAACAGGAAAAATTACGGTAAATGGTACTGTAGCAAGTCCTGTTTTTGCTTCGGGTTTAAGTAATACCCGTTGCCAGGGATATAGTGTTAATACCTACACCGCAACCGCAACCAACAGTAACGCGATTAGCTATTCTTTAAGCCCATCCACATCTGGTGTGATTAATGCTATTACAGGCGAACTTACCTGGGCTACCGGTTTTAGTGGGAATGCAACCATTACGGCTACGGCGACAGGTTGTTCAGGTCCGGTTTCTTCAAATTTTGTTGTAACTGTGGAGTCTGCAGGCAGTGTAGGTGGCTCAACCACTATTTGCTCAGGCGGAAGCGGAACATTAACCTTATCCGGCAATTCTCCGGGTAGTACAGTTACCCGTTGGGAATCCTCATTGGATGGAAACAACTGGACTGCAATTGCCAATACAACAACATCTTTAGCTTACGCTAACCTAACGCAAACGACCTCATTCAGAGCGGTATTATCTTTAAATGGTTGTCCTTCTGTACCTTCGTATGCAAATCAGGCGCTGGTAACTGTAAATCCAAGACCACAAGTATCTAATCAAACGGTGCCATTGTGTGGTTCTACAGGAAGTTTTAACATTCAGCCAACAGCTGCACCATCAGGAACAGTTTATAATTGGTCGCTTCCAACCGGCTCGGCAAGTATAACCGGCGCCACAGCGGGGACGAACCAGACTGCCATCATTCAAAACTTAACAATTACCGGAGCAAATCCCGGAACATTAACTTATACGGTAACACCATCATATAACGGATGTGTTGGTGCATCATTTACCATTATTGTAAATATGGTGCCTACGATAACTGCTTCGGCAGTTAACCCAGCAGCAATTTGTTCTAATACGGCATTTAGTGTAAGCCCAACCAGTAATGTTACGAATACACAATACACCTGGACAGCCGCTCAACTTTCTGGGGGTGTGGTTAGTGGTTTCAGCAATCAGGATAATTTAGTTTCTGGGCCAATTAGTCAAATACTTACAAATACCAGTGGTACAACCGGAGTAGTTAGGTACACTGTTACGCCTACCGTGAATGGATGTACCGGCAATGCCTTCACTTTCGATGTAACTGTACAAAGTGCTACAATTGCAGGGGCTATTGCAGCTAACCAAACAATTTGTGTCGGCTCAACTCCGGCATTAATCACTTCAACAACTGCTGGTTCGGGTTCTGGTGTAATTAGTTACAGATGGGAAAGTTCTTTAAATAACAGCACATGGACCGCTGTGTCGGGCCAATCTGGAGCAACCTATCAGCCTGCTGCATTAAACCAAACAACTTATTATAGAAGAATTACAATATCGACAACAACTTCGCCAAATTCTGTTTGCGAATCTCAGCCAACCAATCCGGTAGTAATAACTGTAAATCAGTCGCCATCTGTTGCAAATGCAGGTGTTGATCAAACGCAATACAATTCTGGCGTATTTACCCTACAGGGTAATGCTCCAATTGTAGGCATAGGCACGTGGACAGTTATAAGCGGAACTGCGACAATTGCAAATCCGGCAGACAGAAATACTACTGTTACCATTGCAAAAAATACAAGTGCAACATTAGCCTGGACTATTACAAACGCACCTTGTCTTGCCTCAAGCGATGAGGTGATTATTACCTACACTGAGCAAACAGACCTTCGCGTTACTAAATCAGTAAATAAAACCAATCCAACTGTTGGCGAAAATATAACTTTTACAATTTCTGCAAATAATCTCGGGCCAAGTAATGCATCGGGAGTGATAATAAACGATGTTTTAAAAGCCGGTTACACTTTAGTGTCATCTAATCCAAGCGTTGGTACTTATTTAAACGGGGTTTGGACCATTGGAACCTTATTGCCGAATGCCACACAAACGCTTACAATTGTAGCAACTGTTAATGCAAATGCTACGTCGGCAGATTATGAAAACAATGCAACTATATATGGTAATGAAAACGATCCAACGGGAGCAAATAATACTGCAAATATTACCAACATAGTACCTGTCAGGAAAATTGATTTCTCGCTTGCGAAAATCGCTAATCCTAAGCCAGGCGTTGCAGGAAATCCTTTCAGCTATGTTTTAACACTTACAAATAATGGTCCGAGTACTTTGCTTGCCTCAGATGTGGCGAGTATTACAGATAATTTACCAGCGGGATTTATTGTAACTAATTATTCAGCATCTGCTGGAAGTTATACATCTACAAATGGAAACTGGACCGGGCTAACGCTTGCAACGGGGCAAACCGCAACCTTAACCATTAATGGAAACTTATCTGCCCAAGCCAGCGGAACAATTTCAAATACTGCCAGCGTTGTTGCACCAACTGGTACGGTTGATCCGGATTTAACAAATAATTCTGCTACTGATAATACCAATATTACCAGGTTGATTGATTTGGGTATAAGCAAAACTTCTACACCAAAACCTGTACAAGCTGCGGCTTCTTTAACCTACACAATTACTTTGGTTAATAATGGTCCGAGTAGTTTGGTTGCAAGTGATGTTGTTAATCTTACTGATAACCTACCAGCTGGATTTTCTGCCACGGCATTTACGCCGGCAACCGGAACCTATAGCAATACAACTGGCAACTGGACAGGTTTAACCTTGGCCCCCGGTCAATCTACAACATTAACCATATCTGGTAATGTGGCCCAGGATGCAGCCGGGACATTAAATAATTCAGCATCAGTTATTGCACCACAAGGTACAACTGATCCATCATCAGCTAACAATACTGCAACGGATGCCGTAACGGTAAACAGAACGATTGATTTTAGTATTGCTAAAACCTCTACACCATTAAGAGCTGTTGCCGGAAATAGTTTAGTGTACAACATCACTGTAACTAATAATGGAACGGCGAAGATGTTATCTTCTGATGTTTTAAGGGTAGTTGATGTTTTGCCATCAGGTTTTACAGCGAACAGTTATAATGCATCTGCGGGTGTTTACGACGGTGCAACTGGAAACTGGACGGGTTTAACAATAGCCAGCGGACAAAGTGTAAGCCTTGCCATTAGCGGAAGTGTTTCTGCTGCGGCAACAGGTAGCTTAACCAATACTGTAACACTTACTGCGCCAACAGGCATAACTGATCCAAATACTACAAATAATACATCGAGCATCAATACAATTATTGATTCAAAACCTGTTCTAAGCATTGTTAAAACCGGTTCATCAGGTCTTACTGCAGGAACAAATTCCAATTACACATTACGCATAGTTAACAATGGAAGTAGTTATGCTGTAAACGCAGATGTTGCAGATAGTTACAAATGTTAAAGCTAACGATGGTCCTGCATCTGCGGCTTCAAGTGTTGTTATTGCTCGAAATCCATCAAATGGAAATGTTGTTGTTAATGCAGATGGAACCGTTTTATATACACCAAACGCTAATTTCACCGGTGCAGATTCATACACATACAGATTAAGAACTGTAGATGGTGTTCTATCAGATGAAATTGTTGTAAATATTAATGTTTATTCTGCGGGATATACCTTTAATAAAGTTGTAAACGGTGCCGTACCTACCTCAGCAGGCGGCGTACTAAACTATAATTTAATCATTACTAATACCGGAACTGCTCGATTAACGGATATCGTAGTTACAGATGTAAATGCAATAGTTGCAGGCTCGCCAATTGGCGAATTATTACCGGGTGCTTCTGTTACCTTAACTGCAACACATATTTTAACACAAAGTGATGTTAATGTTGGTCAAATTAGTAATCAAGCCCTTGCCACTGCTAAAGATGCTAAAGGCAATAATGTGGCTATGGTTTCAGATGATCCGGCTACGGCTGCAGCAAACGATGCTACAATTACCGTTATTAGGCCTGTTGGAGCAATCTCTTTAACCAAAGGCGCTTCATTTACTGGCAATGTAATTACCTATAGCTTCACTATTAAAAATACAGGCAGTGTTACATTAACCAATATTTTATTATCAGATGCGAAGCTTGGAATTATTAATAAAGTTGTAAATGTAGCCGGAGGCTTAGCCCCTGGAGCATCGATTACACAAACCGAGGTTTATATTTTAGTACAAGCCGATAAGGATTTGGGAAGCGTAAGCAATAGTGCTTCGGTAAGTGCTGTAACGCCAGGAGGATTGCTAATTACGGATATTTCAGGTACTGGTGAAGGCAATAATACACCAACTGTTATTACAGTGCCGAAATCACCGATTGCTTTTGATGATAAAGCAGAAACGAAGGCTAATAGTCCGGTGGTGATTAATGTATTGGCTAACGATGACCCTGGTAATTCTACTTTAGACCAGTTGACGGTAGAAATTATGGTACAGCCACGAAACGGAACCGTTCGTGTAAATCCTGATGGAACCATTACTTACACACCAAAACCTGGCTATACCGGAGCCGATTCTTTTTCTTACAGGGTTAAAGATGCATTCGGATATTACACTAACGTAGCAATAGCTACCATAAATGCCAATTTTGTGGATATAAAAATTCCAACTTTATTTACACCTAACGGAGATGGAATTAATGATGTGTTTGAAATCAGAGGATTGAATCAATATCAGGATAACGAATTAACCATTGTAAATAGATGGGGCAATGAAGTATTCAGGCAAAAAGGCTATCAGAATACATGGAGTGGAGAAGGCTTAAATGAAGGAACTTACTACTATCTGCTTAGGGTAAAACGTATAGGAAGTAATGAATACGAAGTATTTAAGGGATATGTAACCTTAATCAGGGCTTTCAAAAATTAAGAGATGGTTTGGGTGGGGTTTTGTAAACCCCACTTTTACGCAAACAGATATAAGATGAAGAAACTAATACTTTTATTAACGGGTTTAATTCTGTTTTTTTTAAAAACGGTATCAGCGCAGCAAGATGCACAGTTTAGTCAATACATGTTTAATGGTATTTATATAAACCCAGCTTACGCCGGCTATCGCGAACAGCTTAACCTCCATGCATTTTACCGTAGCCAGTGGACTGGTATTGAAGGTGCTCCGCAAACCATGTCGCTCGCGGTAGATGCAATTGCAAATGACGGGAATGTGGGTTTGGCGTTTCAAGTATCAAATGATAGGCTAGGAGCGCAACGAAATTTATCTGCATACGCAAGTTACGCTTATCGCATACGTATGAATGCCGATGGAAGTTCACGTTTATCTTTTGGTGTGGGCGCAGGGGCTGTACAATTGGGTATTGATGGCGCTTTGCTAAATCCTAATGATCCTGAACCTTTCCAGCCTGTTGGTTTACAGAGTTCTGTTGTGCCCGATGCAAGAGCTGGAGTTTATTATGCTGATAATCGTTTTTATGCCGGATTTAGTGTCGATAATTTAGTTTCTCAATACATTGATATTGATAGGTATGCATTTATTCCACAGCCTAAACCGCACTATTACCTAACGGCCGGAATGCTTTTACCTCTATCAACAGATATTTTATTAAAGCCATCATTTTTAATCAAAGATGATAGAGGCGGACCAACAAGTTTAGATTTAAATGCTTTTTTTATTCTTGCTGATAAATTCTGGTTAGGTGGTTCTTACCGTACCGGTGTAAAGCTTTATGATAAGTCTTATCTGCAAAAAGATTTATCGAACTTGAATTCGGCGGTGGCAGCCATCCAGATTTTCCCGAATTCAAATTTAAGAATTGGTTATGCTTACGATTTTTCAATTGGTCCTTTGCAGGGCTATAGCAGTGGTACGCATGAAATATCATTTGGTTATTTCTTCAACAGGAAAAATACCAGAATGCTTAGTCCACGATATTTTTAAGCTGTAATCATCAAAATATCAGGTTCACATTTTATTAAACGAATCGAAAAAAAAAACAACGAATGAAGAAAAGTTTACAAACGATATTTATCCTGATTGCGCTGTTGATTAATTTATCAGCGGTAAAGGCGCAATATGTTTTAAAAGAAGCCGACAAAGCCTTTGATTTGTTTAATTATAATAAGGCGATAAATTTATACGAACAAGCCTACAAAAAAAAGCAGACTTTGCATGCTGCCGAACGTTTGGCTCAATCCTATCAGTTTATAAATAATTATCCGCAAGCCGAAAGTTGGTATGCAATTGCTTCTAAAATGCCCGGAAGTAAGAATGAGAATATATTAAACTATGCTAAAACGTTACAGCAAAATGCTAAATATAGCGAAGCTAAAACCCAGTATTTAAGTTTTTTTGAGAAAGACACCATACTTTCATCTAATGATAAAAGTAAACTTATTGCTTCTTGCGATTCGGCGGTAAAATGGATGAAAAATCCATCAAAAACTCAAGTAAATAACCTTAATACTATCAATGGCCCTCAATCTGATTGGGGAAGCACACTTTACCAAAATGCTTTGGTATTTACTTCTGACAGAAAAACATCAGCGGAAACAGATAAAAATAAGCCGTTTTTAAAATTTGATGGAAGCAAACTTCCAGATAAAAAAATCTATGGCTGGACGGGAAACGGTTACCTTAAGTTATATACAAAACAAGGTAATGATAGTGTAAAAACATTCTCGGTAAACGCCGTAACAAACTACCATATTGGAGCCGCAAGTTTTACAGCCGATGGAAAAACTGTATATTTTACTTTAACGCGTATTCCCGAAAATCTCAATAAAATAAAAGAGAAAACCAGAACCATTAATGTAGAAATTTTCAGCAATACAAAAAATAGTGATGGAACCTGGGGAGCGGCAATACCTTTTAAATATAATGATGTAAAAGCTTATTCTGTTGGCGATCCATTTATCTTAGGAAACGGGAATAAACTTTATTTCCTTTCTGATATGCATGGCGGTTTAGGTGGAACAGATATTTATGTAGTCGAAAAACTTAGCTCCGGAGCTTGGGGCGAAGCAAAAAATTTAGGGGAATTAAATTCACAAGGCAATGAACGAACGCCATATTTAGACAATAATAATGTGTTTTATTTCTCAAGCGATGGGCAAGTAGGTATGGGCGGCTTAGATATTTTCCGGGTTTCTAAAAGTTTATCAGGAACATCAATGGTAACAAATTTAGGCTATCCGACTAATTCTCCACAAGATGACTTTGCCTTTAATATGGATGATAAAACGAATAAGGCTTATCTTTCATCAAACCGTTTTGGGGGTTTAGGTAATGATGATATTTACAGTTTAAATACTAACCTGAATTATGCAATAAAATTAAATGGGAAAGTATTCGATAAAAAAACAAATCAGGTAATTAGTAAGGCCGTTGTAACGCTTACAAAAATAAATTCTACACCAATTAAAGTCGAATCTGATAATGATGGGAATTTTAAATTTAACCTTGAGCAAAACTCCGATTATGAATTAACCGGTGTAAAAACAAATTACCGTTCAGGTTTTGCCCAACTAACAACAAAGGCTTTATCTGCTGATTCGGTACTAACCAAAAATTTATATTTAGAAACTGTAGAGCTTGATAAGCCAATCAAAATTGAGAACATTTTTTATGATTTTGATAAATGGAGCATTAGGGCCGATGCCGCAGTTGAATTAGATAAACTGGTTAAAGTTATGTTAGAAAATCCTACCATTTGGATCGAATTTGGTTCGCATACAGATAGCAGGGGAAAAGATGCTTATAATTTAATTTTATCTCAAAAAAGAGCTGATGCTGCGGTAAAATATATCGTTTCCAAAGGAATTGATGTTAACCGTATCTCGGCTAAAGGCTACGGAGAATCTAAACTGCTTAACAATTGCAAAAATGGAATTCAATGTGATGAACAAGCACAGCAGGCTAATCGACGTACAGAATTCAAAATCGTAAAACAATAGAGATTCATTCAAGCAAACAATATTTTTCAAAAACGAAAGCATCCTAATCTCAATGCTTTCGTTTTTCGCGTATAAATACCTGCGTATACCTTTGCAATCGTTACATAGGTAATTTCTGGCTTCTAAGCTGAGATAGTTTCAGCGTCTGACCGGATGCTGCATCTTTTTGGTTGATACGTTTATCTAATCTTCCCTCAACAGTGTAAATCGTCTTCAGAGAAGAAATTTCATCATTAAATTGTAGTGCCGGCATTTTGAAAAGCGCTTGTTAGGTATATAATTCTGACGTATTTATACCCATATCCGACAAAGTCGCGATTCGGGATTGCTTGGTCAAACATAATTCCCTTGATTGTGTTCCTTAATCAAAATGCCACCTCTGGCATTAGGATTTATCAGCTAATTGATGAAAATATTGAAATGGCAAATGTAATGGCACAGGATGTTTTTGAGATGGATTACTTGGTACAAATTATTCCGGACCTGGTGTGTGTAATTGGAGCGGATGGATGTTTTAAAAAGTTTAATAATTCATTACCTGAAACATTAGGTTACAGCAGTCAGGAATTGATGCGCTACCCGGTTACGCATTTCATTCATCCTGATGATTTGAGTGCCCATTTAACACTTTGCGATGCCTTGTTTGGTGGAGGGGAGAGCCAGAAATATGAGAACAGGTTTTTGACGAAGCAGGGGAAGGTTGTATTTTTATTCTGGACGATTGTTTATGCGGAGCGGTACAATGCTTTATTCTGCATTGCGAAAGATGTTACGCTTATTAACCAGCAGTCGGAACAGAGCCGTATTGACAACATATTATCTGGTTTAAAGCCAGAGCAGATTGAGCGGTTAAAGGTATCGCCTGAAACCCTTCGGAAAAATGCCGGCATGAGTGCCTTAAAACCAGATTTACAGCAGTTTGAAAATTTGTCTCAACGTGAAAGTGTATGGTTTGAAAAGTTTGAATCTGTTGTGCGTCATCATCAAAAAAAGGAGCCCTTAACGCTGAGCATGGTTAGCTCGGAGCTTGCCATTACAGAGCGCCAGCTGTATCGTTTGGTGAAGAAGACCTTGAATACCACACCGAATATGCTGGTTAGGATTATCCGTTTACAAATGGCATGGGAAGCCATTGCAACGGGCAAATACAGGACAGTTACGGAAATTGCCCATGTTGCGGGTTACCCATCCAGGGCTTATTTCCAGCGAATTTTTCTGGAGGTTTATGGAATAGAAGTTTCGGAGTTATTATAAATATGTGTTGATATGTCTGGATTAAATCTATCAAATAAAATAAACAAAACGATACTCGTAATAGACGACGATGAGGATATACTTTGCGTTTTGGATATTTTATTACAATTGGCCGGTTTCCAGCCATATCTATCCAGAACGGGATTGCCTATTGAAGAAGTTGCGGCCATTAACCCGGCTTTGATTATGACCGATGTACGCATCAGTGGTTATGAAAAAACCGGTGCTGAACTTTGTAAGGAGCTTAAAGAACATTCGGAAACCCTATCTTTTCCGGTGATATTAATTTCTGCAGAATATGAATTACCAAAGCTAGCAGCAGATAGCATGGCCGACGCATATATTGCCAAGCCTTTTGATATCGATTATGTACTGTCGACCGTAAACAGGTATTTTTAGTGAATTTTAAAATATGAATTCAAATTCAGGGCAATTGGGTGCGTGGTTACAGATTCCATTAGAAAAAGCACAGTTACGCAAATTTATAATCAGCCATTTAAACCGGATTTATTCTGCTAAGTTGCATTTAACCAACCGGTTGCCTATGTTGCTTAAGCATGTGCAGTTTTCGGTTTTAGAAAGTGCCATTGTTGAAACGGTAGAAGATGTAGAAAAACAACTTGCCAGGATGGAGCTGATTTATGCGCTTATGGATCGTAAGATATCTAAAAAGCCAATAAAAGGTTTGAGTGGTTTAATTGAAGATGCTTTTTATTCGATTGAAAAGCTTGCAGACCAGGACGAGTTGTGTGATTTATCGATTATATTTTACCTTCAGAATATTAAAAGCGTGGAGATGTCATCCTTTCAGATATTGCAAATGGCGGCGGCAAAATTATCGGATAAGCAGGTGGTAAAATTGCTGAATGAGAATTACCAGGAAGCAAAGGCAGACCGTATACTTTTCTTGCAAATTTCTACAAAGTATGTTGTTTCTGCTGATTAGCAAAACGTTTCTTTGATTCCTTTCATTTATTAGCAGACAGATTCTATAAGCAGGCTAAACGCAAGCATAGTCTGCGTTTAGCCTTATATAGCTTCATTATTAGCGGTGTGCTTTTAAGTTCTTTTTAAGCAATTCTCTGGCGGCGTGGATACGGGTTTTAACTGTACCAAGCGGAATATTAAATTCTACTGCTATTTCCTCGTACTTATAACCTTCAAAATACTTAATAAATGGAATTCGATAGGCATCGGGTAATTTTTTAAGTGCTTTACCGATGTCGCCTAAAGCGAAACTTGATATTGAAGCATTTTGTGTGGCGCTTATCATTAAATGGTCGTAAGAAATTTCCTCTTCGGTGGTGATAATTTCCTGTTTGCGTTTATCAAGCCTGTATTTATTTACAAAGGTGTTTCGCATGATTACATACAGCCAACTTTTAAGGTTGGTATTGCTTTCAAATTTATCGCTAAAACGTATGGCTTTCACTAACGTATCCTGCACTAAATCTCTTGCATCATCAACATCTTTTGTGAATTTTAAAGCATGGCTAAAGAGTTTATCACTTGCTTCCTGTGCAGCAATTGCAAATTCTGTTTGATTCATAAGTATGTTTTTAAGGTAAGCTTTATACAAATGAAGCTAGTACATTGTTAGGTACGGATCTACTATATGGGCTAATTTGAGTAATAAACAGCGTAGAAATGTTATTAATACGTTGTTTAACGTATTATTTAAAACATGATACTGGGATTTATTTATGAAAGAAAAATCATTGAAACTTTATCAGCCGGATAGGGTTTTAATAGTAGATTATGTGTTTGGCTTCAAAATTTTCTGCTATGAAAAAGTATTTCAATTTATTCTATATCGCCGGTTTTTTATTTTTAATGTTGACGGCTGTTTTTGCCAGTGCATCTACCATGTCTGCCCGCATTAATAACCCTGCTAAACAAGAAAGTATTACTACAGCACAATTGCTGGGTCAGCTTTATTTATATAGTAACCAGGCGATGCTGAGTGCAAAATTGGCAGCAGATAAATCGAGTGATGCGTTGTTAAAAAAACAGAGTGCTGAACTTGTAGACAGGCACATTCAATTTAATGAAGCCATAAGGTTATTGGCGAAGGATAAGAAAGTTGATTTACCGATGAGTTTACCGGATGGAGGGCAAAGACCTGATGGTAGGGTAGACTCGGCACCTGAAAATTTACGGGATACCACCAGAACACAAAAAGCTACCAGCGAAGCTGAAGGAGATAAAAAGCTTGGCCGTATGAATGGCGTTAATGAGGCGAGCGTAACTGAAGAGGTAAACCGACTTAAGGCATTAAGTGCTGCTGATTTTAATAAGGCTTATTTAGCCTCTGCTGTATCAGTTCAGCAAAAACTATCGGCGCTTTTGAGTGATGGTGCTGCATCATCTGATAAGATGATAAAAAGTTTTTCTAAGAAACAGCTGAGTGCTATAAATGCTCAATTGAGAAAAATGGAAAAGTTAAACTAAAATAAATTTTCGGGTGATGTAATATATCGGCTCGAACTACAGAACCGATATATTAATCGTTGCAATAAGCTTGCCCAACCTGGTAACCTCCACGTGATTTTGAAGGAATAACCTCTCCGCTTTGCAGGTAAAATTTGTATAGCGGCTCGCCAGTGGCGGGAGAGGTTTCAGTACTGATAACCTGTATTACGCCACAAATCTTCTTTTTACAAGATGAAGTTAAGATACTGACTAAGACTAGCAGTATTATTAATTTATTCATTTTTCCCATCAAATCTAACACCTTTTACTGATTATATCACGCTTTCAATCATTTTCAAGTTTATGGCAACTTCGTGCCTTTCTCTAAGCGTCATTTCAAAAGATACGATAGAACCACGGTTAGGGATTTTTTTTGAATCATCGGCATGAAAGCGAATCGTTTGATTTTTGGTGTCTAATAATACGCCAACCCCTGTCACTTTATTATATGTGAGTACCTTACCTGTCATCATCATTTATGTTTATTTTCTGTATTATTAATTATGCAATTAGTATAAATTTTGATAGTAGAACATTGTCTCTTTGAGATTGTTTTATAAAATTTTAAGAAATTTAGATTTCTAAGCTCTATCAGAAAAAATTGACATGGACTGGCAGAGCGCCATCTGGGTTGTTGGCGATGGTAAAATTTCAGCGTAAAATGAAGTTGGTTTTAAGGTAAAGCTGCGAGGGTTGCAGCCTTTTCTGGCAAGGGGAATATATTAGTCAAAAATCCTATTCAATATTAAATTTAAAATAGAATTTCTTTATCGATTTATTATACCGGTAAGGTGATGGTAATTACAGTTTTGTTTGTTTTTGTAGTGACATTAAAATTGCCACCTAATAATTTAAGATTAGCCCGGATAGACGATAAACCTAAACCTATTTGTCTGGACTCATGCCTGAATGGCGTTCCATCGTTAGTTACTTTAATCAATATTATCCTTTTTTCTTGCGATAGGCTAAGGTTAATAAAACCCGGGTTAGCATGTTTAATGGCATTTGTAATTAATTCCTGCGCCGTTCTGTAAATAAAAGTCTGGTGTAGGAGTTTAGTATCTGCAGGTATTTCTGCAATATTTGTTTCAACAGATATCTTACCAGTTAAATTTTGACTCATATCTTCCAGGGCTATTTTTAAACCATGCTCCTGCAATATGGCCGGGCTTAATAAATGCGAAATCCGACGGCTTTCGCTAATCGTTTCTTTTAACATATTTTGCGCCTGACTGCGAATTTGTTCAAAATCGGCTAAGCTGTTTAAATCGTCTGGGTTTTTAAGTTCATCCAATTTTAATAGTATGGCAAAAAGGGATTGTGAAAAACTATGGTGCAGGTTTTCGGCTAATCGGGCCCGCTCTTCTTCCTGTATGTTTAAGGTATGCGTTATACGCTCTAGCCGTTGCTTTTCTTTAAGGTTGTAACTGGCCTTAGTTAGTTGTTTATTCTTTTGTTCGAGGGCATGCATTTTGGATATATCCATATTTACCCCTAAAATTTTGGATAGCGTTTTTGCATTAGCATCCGTACTTTTCTCGATAATTGTTTTTATTAAATGCCTTCTTCTTTCTCCATTGATATTAAAAACAAGCGATATTTCCTGCGCTTGCTGGTTAGTTATTAAATTCTTCAAAAATTCGGCAGCTTTTTTTCTACAACTTTTTGTCGATTTTTCTACAAAAAAATCAAGTGCTAATTTAGTGTCTGGTGTTACATCAAATAAAGCGTAAAACCCTGGTGAGCACACAAATAAATCATTTTGAACGTCAAATTCCCAGCCACCTGTTTGTGCGGTAGATTCTGATTGCGTTAATAATTTGTGGCTACTTTCCAGTTGCTCCTGTTGTTTTTTTCTTTCCGTAATATCTGTTGTTGATGTGGCTACACCATCGCCGAGTTTAACAACCGACTGATGAAACCAACCATTGAATTGTTCTCCGGTATATTTTACATCGTATTGCAAAGCCTCACCTGTTTCTATAACCTTAATAAAATTTTGAAAAATGCCGGTTTGAATAACATTAGGGTTATTTTGAAGCAAGGATTTGCCAATAACATCGCCATAAATTTTTTCTGAGCTTTGATTATTTAAAATCCATTCAAAATCTATGATATTACCTTCCTTGTTTCTTACTGCTCTGAACACCTGAATCATTTCACTAACACTATCGAAGGTAGCATTCAAGGTATTTTTGAGCTGACTGATATCCTGTACCACCATAACCTGTTCATTTGGCTTGCCATCCGAATCTGACAGTTGAGTGCGATAATATTTTATCCACTGCTGTGCATTATTTTTATCAAGATATGACGCTTCCCCTTCAAAAGCATCTTGCGCATGTTCATCATTTTGAAACGTAAAGGCCTCCGGGTTTTGTAGTAAATTTGGGATGGCTGAAGCCATTTTTTTCCAATGTTCGTTATGTAATGAAACGTTGCCATGCTTATCCATAACTGCAAGACCGACCGGTAGAATTTTAAAGATTGCAGAAAGTCTTTTTTCGTTTTCTGATAACATTTGCTCCAGAGTTTTTCGCCTGGTGCTATCTCTGGATAAACCAATTACATAATCTACAGTACCTTTTTCATCAAAAACCGGCGCATAGATGTAATCAAAATAAGCCGCGAAACCTGTGCGGCTAACAAAATGAACTTCATCTTTAACCGCTACACCGGTTTGAAAGATGGATTCTATCTCATTATTTAATTTATGGGCTAGGTTTGCCGGATAATCTAATTCTTCCAGGGTTTTCCCTATCGGGTTCAAATCAGCACCATACAATACCTTCATCGATTCGTTAACGTAGATAAATCTTTTATTCCGGTCAAATGCATAAACGTAATCGTTAAGGGCATCTAATGCAGCGTATATAAATCTTTGATTTTTGTGGAGCCGTTCGGTTTCCTGATGGTTGAATTTATCCTTATTGGTTGTTAATTCTTCATTAATCCTGCAAATCAATGCACCCTGTGCATAAGGTTTTATGGTAAGGATGAGGTATGGAGCACTGTAACGCTGAATATTATTTTCGTCAGCTTTTTGTACTTTATTAGAAAGGGATTTTAATTGATTTATTATCCATTTACTGGCAGAAGCATCGAATATTTGGTTTATATGCTCGCCTACTGCAATGCCCGACTGGTTTGTACAGATGATTTTTGCCTTAAAGCTAATGTAATAATAGTTTAAAGGCAGCGAATTTAAAATATCCTCTGGGCAATACATTTTAAAATTTTCAGCTTGAGCTAATTAGGGAGATGATTTTTAGCTTTTATTAAATTACAAATTTATTCTAAATATGAATAATTCGCCGAAATTAAATAATGCGGTGATAAAAAATCAGGTGTTTGATATTTGGCGTATTTTTTAGCTTAAGTTCAAGTATAAATACAAAAATGGAAAGTATCGTTTGCGTGGTTAGCGGTATTTATGATTACTACAAATGCAAAAAGCTCCTATCAGGGAGCTTTTTACAATCTTAATTATTGTTTATTATCTTCTATTCGGACTGTTTGCCTTCATCATTTCCAAAATCCTGATCTTCAAATGTATCATCCGAACTTTCTTCATTATCCAGTTCCTGATCCTCGCCAAGTGTATTATCCAAAAGTGTTCCTTTGCCATCCGCATATTCTGTTTCTTCTTCAGTATATTCAGTGTCGTCGGTTAATGGTTCGTCACTTTCCAAATCTTCTTTTTCATCTTGTGGCGCACGGCCAACCTGAAACTGCTCCGGATTGATGATTTCCTCTTCGTGTTGGTTTTCGGTATTATTTTCCATAATTTTAATTTTATTGATAGATGTGTAGCTTGTAATAATGCGTTCGTTTTTATTTAATGCATAGATTATTCATCAGCTGCTGCGGCATTAATAGCACCTTCTGCAATCTCTGTTAAAGCAACGTCTGTAGCCTTTTCGTTTTCCAAAGTCTGGCTTAACAAATCTGCCACATCCTGGCGGTTCATATTATGAGCAAAAACTCTTAGCGTTCCGTAAGTTGCAATTTCATAATGTTCTACCTTTTGCGCAGCCAAAATTAATCCCGCATCACGTATCATTGTACCTTGCTCGGTATCAGCTATAATTCCTTCTGCTTCTTCTAACAGGCCGGCCATAGCATCGCATTTCTTTGCGGCTGCTTTTTCATCCAACAATTCAAAAACCTGCTCTAATGTTTCAATGTGCTGTTGTGTTTCTGCAGTATGTTTATCAAAAGCTGCAGCTAATTCAGGACTGGTTGCTGCTTTTTTCATTTTCGGTAAAGCTTTAACCAAATGTTTTTCTGCCCAATAGATGTCTTTTAATTCGTCGACAAAGAATTCATGAAATTCATTGTCTTCCATTTTTGCATTTTTTGTAGCCGATTGGTTCTGAGCTTTTGTGGTCGTTTTTTTTGTGGTATTTGCTGCTGTACTTTTTGATGCTGTTGCAGCTTTTTTAGTTGTTGCCATGTTTATGTTTTTTAGGGTGATTGTATTAAAAAAACCATTGCAAGCCGCTAAAGGTTTGGTGTATTAGTACCCGTTTTATAGAATTAATACTAAGGATATGAATTGTATTTATCTCAACGTTGTGAACGTAGATTATTCAGATAGCTAGTGCTAAAACAAAAAACCCGGCCTGGGGCCGGGTTTTAAAATTTATGAAATCGAATTTAATCTATTTTAAAGATTTTTTAATCATTTCGATTTTATCTAAATGCGCTTTAACGATAGGAGCAGTTTTAGATGCGAATGCTTTTAAATCAGCATCTTTACCATCTTTTGCTTCATCTTCCATTAAATCAAGTGTAGATTTATGTCCGTCTACCATTGCGCTAGCGTAAGCTTTATCGAAATCAGCACCTGTTTTCTTGCTTAAATCGTCCATTTTTTTCTGATGATCTTCATCAACAGTTGTAGGTAATGTAATGTTTTTCATACCTGCAATCGACATTAATTCGGTATTTGCTTTTCCGTGGTCTTCAACCATCATTGTAGCAAATTCTTTTACCTGGGCATTTGTGCTTTTTTCCAATGCCATTTTGCCCATTTCAACCTCAGCCATTCCACCAGCCGCTGCTGTTGTTGCAAATTTAGAATCTTCTTCTGCTACAGCAATGCCACCGGTTTCTGCTACATTAGTTGTGGTGTCTTTTGCCATGTTTAAACTATCTGCTGTTTCTTTGGCATCTTTGTTTCCGCTGCAAGCCTGCATGCTGAAAGCAATGACAGGGATAGCCATTGCATAGATTAATTTTTTCATAGTATAATTTTTTTGTTGTTGCCTATTACAACCATTAGAATACAGAAATGTTTTAAAAAATTAAATGCCTAAAAAAATGCATTTCAGTTAGCAGGATTGGTCATCATCATAAAAAAAATACCCTATTTCTTTTGAGCTTAAAGGGTAAGCAAACACAATTTTTTGGCTTGTTTAGATAGATGTGAAGATAGCTTTTAAGAATAATTTAAACTTTAATTTTATTTTAATGTATTATTGTATAGGTTATATTTCTATCATTATTAACCTTTAATTAGTTCAAAATGCAGGGATATGGATGTATCTCTGCATTTCTTTTAAGATAGATTTGCAGATCGAATAGGTTTTTTGATTTAGAAATTTGTATGCTGAAAGGGATTTAAAGAAAGTCTGTAAGCGCTTAGTACAAGTTCGACAAGATGCCTTTCAAGTGAATGCTAAGCGTTTATCTCCAATTTATAGCCCTTACTTCGTATTACCACGATATTAATGTTTGGGGCAATTTCCAGTTTTTTTCTAAGTTTTGATATGAACATATCCAAACTGCGACCAACAATTACGCCTTCATCTTCCCAGATTTCTTTTTGCAGCCTGCTTCTTTCAATAATTTCGTTTGGTGCCATAGCAAATATCAGCAATACCCGGGTTTCAGTTGCTGTTAAGTCTATAGTGTTTTCATTTAAGGTAAGCTTTCGGTTTTTTGCATCGAATAAAACGTTGCCCAGGCTAATTAAGTTTGCATCCTGAGCGGCAGCAGTTAAGGTTTTTTTTGGTTTAGCCGATTGGAAAAAGATGAAGCCAATAAATGCCAGGAAGGGCAGGCTACCTAATAAATATCGGTTCTTTTCTATTTGTAAGCCTTTAGGTTTAAATTTAATATTTATTGTATAATTCGCTGTTGGCTGTTTCCTGCCGATGCAGGCTACAATATCATCTTTTTTGGTATTTGAAATCGCAAAACTATAAGCAATACTGGCGTTTGCAGGGTTTAAAACATTCACCACATATTCTGATACCAAAGGGTCTTTAGCTAATATTCTTTGAGTAGTTTTAACTAAAGAGTCTGCCTGAAAAGTTAGCTTATTTTCAAAATCGATTTGATATTCGTTTTCGGCAATTTTATTTACAGGCATTACACGAGACACTTTATCTCCGTTTTGAAGAAGCAATTCATGTCCAATTCTACGCATTAAAACCTCTCTTCTCGAGTTAGCGAAATCATCATTATAATTTACGCTAAACGCTAAACAGATGGCTGTGATAAATAAAATGGCTGTAAATCCCAAAAGGTACTTTCCGGTTCCGAAAAGGAGATTTTTGCTGTCAAACATCATTGCACAAATTTATTCACAAACGCTTTACATAATCCTTTAGTAAATACGAAAATTTAATTTTTCATAAAT
Source organism: Pedobacter sp. Leaf170 (assembly GCF_920984665.1). Classification (GTDB taxonomy): domain Bacteria; phylum Bacteroidota; class Bacteroidia; order Sphingobacteriales; family Sphingobacteriaceae; genus Pedobacter. The sequence continues at coordinate 80,579 of NZ_CAKLBP010000006.1, read as the reverse complement.
GCAGTAGATAATCCGGATTATTTGCATAAAGGTACAAAAAAATGTGTTTCTAAATGAGTTGATTGGCTATATGTTTATCCAATCAAAAGCTTATTGTATTTGCTGGTACAGTTTCTTTTGGTATAGGTAGGAAGCAAGCTGGTAATATGAAATTGCCTCGTTGGTTAATTTATTATCGTTGGCTACTTTAACCGAATTGCCGGTTTTAAAATCGGGTTTATAAGTGCATACCTTTTTGTTTGGGTTTAAAATCACTAATTTATTGTTTCTGATGTAGCCCAAACTTTGATAGGTACTTATAAATGCTCTTTGTGCACTATCTTGCATTGTAAAAACATCATGGCCGAAAAACTTACTTTTATAACCCATATTCAGGTACGATAATATCGTTGGTCCGATGTCTAATTGTGCTGTTAGTTTTTCAAATTTTGAAGGAACAATATGGCCTGGCGAATAAAAAATCATTGGTATGTGATATCTATCTACCGGGAGTTCTACTTTTCCTGCGCTTGATGCGCAGTGATCTGCCACAACAACAAACAGCGTATTCGAGAACCATAGCTTTTTACGGGCTTCTTTTAAAAATTTACCAATGGCGTAATCGGTGTATTTAACAGCCCCTTCGCGGCTCGTTTTTGAAGGAATATCAATTCTACCTTCGGGATAAGTGTAAGGCCGATGATTGGAAACTGTCATGATTTGAGCGAAGAATGGCTTTTTATTCTGGTAATCTTTATCCAATTCTTGCATAGAAAGGGTAAATAAATCTTCATCAGCTACGCCCCAAATATTAGAATAATGAATTTCTGCATCCTTTAATGCACTTCTATCGGTTACGGTGTAGCCATTGTTAGAGAAAAATTCTGTCATATTATCAAAGTATCCGTAGCCTCCATATATAAATCTGCTAGAGTATCCTTTTGAGCGAAAAACGCTCCCTAAAGTGAATAGGTTTTTATTATCAGGTCGCTTTACAATTGATTGTCCGGGTGTAGGCGGTATGCAAAGCGATAGGGCTTCTAAGCCCCTTACTGTACGAGTTCCGGATGCGTAAAGGTTGGTGAATAACAAGCCTTTCTTTGCAAGAGAATCTAATTCAGGTGTTATGTGTTGCTGATTACCAAATGATTCTAAAAAATCTGCGCTTAAACTTTCTACACTTATCAACACCACATTCATTCTTTTTTCTGCTTGAGTATGCAGAATCATTTTGGATGTATATCTATCAGTTGCTAATCCTTTGCCAGTTGTATCTTTAAATATGTTTCTAATTATATTTTCTACCTGTAAAATTGGTAAGGTTTTGTAAAAAGTATTGTAATCGAGTTGATTATTCCAGAAGGCAAAACCAAAATCGTACATTCCGTTTCCACTTAGTTCGTTGGTATATTGGTTGTTGCTAAAGAATTTCCACTTATGGCTAACGCCAAAATATACTGTTAATGGAATTAGTAAAAGCAGCAATGCATACAGGCTGCGCTTTTTAAAATGTGTATCTGCAAATTGTGTGGGCCAAATCAGCTTCCTAAGCAAAAATAACAGACCTGCAGTTATCGCAACCATTACTAAAATAATGGTGTTTATTGGATAAGACTGGCGAATGTTTCCTATCACTTCGGTGGTGTAAACCAAATAATCTACAGCGATAAAATTATATCTAACAGAAAATTCATCCCAAAAAAACCATTCAGAAACGGCATTAAATATCAGGGTAATGATTACGATAAAGAAATAGATGAAAAGTAGTATTTTATTCGTCTTGCTTCTGTAAAACCGAGTTGGAACTAACCACAAATAAATTACCAGCGGGATAATTGCGAAGGATGCAGCGGCTAAATCATAGAACAAGCCAATTGCGAAAATTTTGATGATATTAATTACAGACCAATCTACTTTACGGAAAGATGCGATGCTCAAAGCCAATCTTGTTAATAAGGAGATGCTACAAAGCATAGCTATTGCTATTAAAATTGGCGAAAACCTAGCACCGATTGTTTTATTAAATTTACTGTTCTCCAATTTTTGCATGTTTTATTTGGTCAGCGCCAAAAATAAAATTTAATTCTGAAGCAATTCTGAAGATAGATATACGGCTGAAAGGCGTTTTGCGGTAGATATATTTGCAGATAATTAAATTTGTGTTGCAAAATTTATTAAATTGGATCTACAGTTTAATGCTATATTCTGCTGTAGTGAAACAAGTAGAGCTATTTGGTGTTAAACAGCTGTACAAATTACTATCCCTAATGAAAGCATGATTAATAATGAGCAAAATGGTATTTCCGATGCGTCTGAAATGGCCAGAATTGTTGCTTTGGAACACTTCAAAATTACAGGAACACCGCCTGAACCGGCATTTGATGAACTTACAAAATTAGCTGCTGATGTTTTTAATGTTCCGATAGCCGCGATATGCTTTATCACTAAAGATACTTTACATTACAAATCTACTTTTGGTTTAGATAATATCAATGCTGAACTTAGTACTAGTATCCCTTTTAATCGTGCTGTAAACATAACTGATGTTACCGTTACTGAAGATTTTTGGGCAGATAAACAAGCATCGCCAGATGGTACGGAAAAAATTAGATTCTATGCTTCTGCTCCAATAACCACAATTAACGGCTTTACTATAGGCACATTTTGTTTAATGGATTACCAACCAAGACAACTTGATGCCCGCCAAAAAGATATTTTAAAAAGCTTTGGTAAAATTGTGATGGATAGGGTAGAATTAAGATTGCAAAATTTAAATGTTGCGGGCATACCAAAACAAAAGCAAACTATAACACCGGTCAATCCACAAATTTTTGAGCATAATTCGGAGTTATTGGCCTATCATGAGCAAGTTTTAGAAGCCAACAATTTATTGGAAAGTGTTTTAGATAGTTATGAACGGCTATTTAAATCTGCACCAATTCCTATCGGAATTTGTTCTGGAGCTGATAAACAAATTTGGCAAGGCAATAATGCCTTGCATCAATTATTCGGTGTAGATGAAGGTGTGTTAATTGGTAAAGCGCTGAACGATGTTATTATCGACGCAAATGGGAATGACTTTGTTGGTTTGTTGGATGAGGTATTTCTTAGCCGAAAACCTTACCATGCTGTTGCTGTAAAACTACGGGTTTTGATTGATGGAAATCAGAAAACGCTTTACGCCAATTTATCTCTGCAACCTGTTGCCAGAATGGGCGATGAACCAGATAACATCATGTTCATTATTGCCGATGTTAGTGAAGAAACTGTTTCTAAATTGTTGATTCAGGAGGCAAACACAGTGCTGATGAATGCGATTGAGGCAACCGGAATGGGTTATACAGTGGTGCATTTTGCTACGGGCAACATGACTTCTAACGATCAGCTAAAAAATAATTATGGCTACAAAGCGGACGAAGATTTTAACTATCCCGATCTGCTCAACACCATTTTACCAAAGTATAAACAGCGGATTAAAGATGCCGTTAAATACGCTTTGGATAATAATAGTATATACAGCGCAGAATACGAGGTGAAGTGGAAGGACGGAAGCACACATTGGATACGAGGTTTTGGTAAACCTGTTTATGATGAAAATGGAAAAGCAACCCACATTATTGGCTTAAATAAGATAATTGATAATCCGCAAGAAGCTGAAAATTAGTTTTTTATAAAATTGATATTTTTATTAAAACCTTTTTTAGGGTTGATGGTTGTAATTGCCAATACCTAACCAATTAAAAGCTTTTTAAGCAAACCGGTTTGGTAGCAACCTTAAACTGAACGGCTTGGAAACACAAACAAAAGATACGAAAGCGCAAAAATCTTTAAAACCTAAACTTCTTCTCATTTTTGTACTGGCTATTCTGCTTGGCGTAGAGGGATATTTCGGCTACAAACTGCATCAACTTTCTGAGCAGCAAGAGCAAATTAAAGAAGACTTTTCGGGCATTAATAACATCACCTATGGTTTATTTTCAGTGCAACAATGGAAAAACAATGTTGCCAGGATAGTGCATAAGCAAGTGCGCAACCTTAAAATGACCAAAACACAGAAAAAGGTTTTGCAAGGCGAAATTGAGAAGGTACTGGTTGCACTGATTGATAAGGCTGAGGCTTTGGTTAACAAGCCGAAAAAAACCATCAGTGGTAAAATCCAGAAATTTGCGATTAAAAACTTTGTAAACTCAGATAGTATTAAAGCCCAGGTACCTGGTTTTGCAAGAAATATTATTGCTGAAGTAGATAATCCGAAGAACAAGAAACAGCTGAGTAAAATGGCTATCGGCGAATTTAACAATCTCGCAGAGGAAGAAAGCTCTGATAGCGCTTATGTTGCCAATGATAAGGCCGTTAAAACGCTTTATGCTAAATACCATGTTTCATCTACCGATGCACTAAATCAAAAACTAAATGAATCTTTAGCCAGCATCCGTACAAAAACTTACAGTTACTCTTTTATCATGCTCGGTTGCGTAACCTTTGTAGTGCTGCTTTGGTGGGGTTTGCGTAAGCGCAGAGATTTGCATGTAATGCTATTCATTATGTCGTTACTATTTGCGTTTATATTACTCGCAGTAGGTTTAACGGCATCTATGATTGAGGTTGATGCCAGAATCCGTTCGCTCGATTTTGTGCTGCTTGGCGAACATGTAATGTTTAAGGATCAGGTTTTGTTTTTCCAAAGTAAGAGCATTATGGATGTGGTAAAAGTATTAATCAGTCAATCTGGTATAGATTCTGTTTTGGTTGGCGTGTTAATATTGGTTTTCAGTATTCTGTTTCCAGTGGTGAAATTAAGTTCTACGGGCGTCCATCTCTTAGGTAGAAAAAAACTAGCTGAAAACAGAGTGGTAAAATATTTTGCTTTTCAATCTGGCAAATGGAGCATGGCTGATGTTATCGTTATCGCAATTTTGATGGCATACATTGGCTTAAATGGTTTGCTGGAAGGACAGCTGCAAGCCTTAAATATTAAGAATGATTCGTTAACGATTTTAACCACAAATAACACTGCTTTACAGCCGGGTTACATCATTTTTATAAGTTTTGTGCTTTATGGTTTAATCCTTTCTACAATATTAAAATTTATTACACCGCATGATGCTCACTAACCCATTTATGCTAAGCGTTATTAAATAATTATATGGCAACGAATACTAATTCATCTCAAAATATTCAGCAGAAAAAGAGCATCTGGACCTCAGCTGCGCTGATTATTGGTTTATCTCTGCTGTTGCTTGTTGCTGTTTTTTCAGGCTATCGGTTCTATCAGCTTTCTATTGAGCAAAAGCAAATTAAAGAAGATTACAGCTTATCGAACAACATCACCTTTGGTATTTTTTCTGTAGATAGATGGGGCGAAAAAATTTCTGTTGTGGTAGACAGGCGGGTTAAAGGTTTTAAGCTAACCAAAAACCAAAAAGCCGAAATGCAACAGGAAGTAGAGAAGGAGTTGCATGGACTGATAAACAAAGCCGTTGCAGATTTTACCAAACCAAAAAAGGGTTTGGGGGCAAAACTTAAAAAGTTTGCGTTTGATAGTTTTGTAGAAGTTGATGAATTGCATGCACAGGTGCCTTCTTTTGCACGTACAATTGTTTTGAAAATTACGAGTCCGGCTACGTTAAAGAAAATTAAAGGTATTGCCGTTAGCAAAGTTAATGAACTTGAAGAACAGACTTACGATAATTCTGATACAACCATTACCACCGTAGAACATACAATTTTCGACAAGTATAAAGTTAAAAATTCAACCGAATTTGATAACGTAGTTAAGACAAAACTTGCTGGTATTAAAAAACTGAGTAATCAATTTGCTTTAATAATGATGGTTTGTGTGGCTATTGTATTGCTGTTGTGGTTAATATTGAGAAAAAGCCAGAAATTGCATGTTTCGCTGTTTATAATGTCGCTTTTGTTTGCTGTGGTTTTGCTAACGGTTGGCGTAATTTCTCCTATTATAGAAGTTGATGCCCGCATTGATACCTTAACATTCGCATTGATGGGCGATAAAATTGCCTTTAACAATCAGGTTTTATTTTTCCAGAGTAAAAGTATTTTAGGCATTATTAGCACTTTGGTAGAGCAACCTAAGCCCGACGCCGTTTTAGTAGGTGTTTTACTTTTAATTTTTGTAGTTGTTTTGCCTTTACTCCGACTTATTGCCAGAGGCATACACATTTCATGCAATCATCTTTTTAATAACCCTAAAGTGCTTAGGTTTCTGGCTTTTGATTTAGGTAAATGGGATATGGCAGATGTTATGGTTGTGGGTATCGCAATGACTTACATCGGTTTAAACGGAATTTTAAAGAGTCAATTATCTGGGCTAAATATTGAAAATGAAACGCTTAAAACGGTTACAGCCAATAACTCGGCCTTGCAGATGGGTTTCTTTATTTTTGTAGCCTATGTGGCCTTTGCAAAAGTACTTTCCTTATTGCTTAAAAAAATTGATGAGCAGAACGGACCATGTTAAGGCTTTTATAGAATATTTATTTATAATTTTAATTATTGGATGATTTAAAGTTGGCCATTCGGACAGTCGCATATTTATCCATAAACTTAAGATATAATCAGATGAAAACTACGGCAGAACATGATTTACGTATCGCAAAAATGACTTTCGCATCGGTGTATCCGCATTATGTTAAAAAGGTAGAGAGCAAGGGCAGAACTAAGGAAGAGCTTCATGAAGTTATAGAATGGCTAACCGGATTTGATACCCGGAAAATTATTGAGCTTATTGATGCCAAGGTTACTTTTGAAGATTTTTTTGCCCAAGCCCAATTAAATACAAATGCAGCATTAATTACCGGTGTTATTTGTGGATACAGAATCGAAGAAATTGAAAACCTACTGACCAAAAAAACCAGATATTTAGATAAGCTGATTGATGAGTTGGCAAAAGGTAAGAAGATGGAAAAGATTTTAAGAAAGGCTTGATTTACAGGTAAGCAGCCCTTTTGCAAAGCGACCAAACCATTTACATTTATAAATTATTTGAAGAGAAAAAATCTTCATAAATGAAATTAATTCAGGCCAATGCCTGAATTTTTTATTTAAATCTATTTTGCTTGTTTAAGCCTATATCCCTACTCAAATTTATCTTATTAAAAATCACTGTTTTTATTTAGAATAATTAAAAATAATTTTTTTATCTCGTTTATATTTTCTTTTTTTGCGCTAAATAAGAATTAATCTAAATAAGATGGATAGAAAAATTACCCCTATTTTTAAACTCGTTATATTATTTATTGTCCTTTCCAATAGCGTTTTTGCGCAATCCAGGTATGGTTCCATTTCGGGAAAAATTAAAACCAGCGACGGAAATCCTGCAGCTTACGTTAGCGTTGGTTTAAAAAACACCAATAAAACCACACAAAGTGATGAAAAGGGAAACTTTGAATTAAAGAACGTTACAGCAGGAAATTATACTTTAAAGTTATCTGCCATTGGTGTATCATCTCAGGAAAAAGAAATCGCCGTAAAAGATGGAGAAATATTAAGTCTCTCATTCTCTATTGCAGAATCTTCCTCACAGTTAGATGAAGTAGCCATTACCGGTTACAGAACTCCAAATACAAAACCAGTTAACTTGGGTAAAATTGCAATAGCACCACGAGATTTACCTCAGGCAGTACAGATTATCGGCACTCAGGTAATTGCAGATCAGCAGGCAAACAGCCTTGGAGATGTGATGAAAAACGTTAATGGTGTAGCACTTGGTGCGAACAGAGGTGGAGTAGGCGAGAACTTTTATTCAAGAGGATATAGCCTTGGTTCGAACAACATTTTCAAAAACGCCGCACGTACTGCAATAGGTGGTAGCCCGGAGGCGAGTACTTTAGAATCTGTTGAGGTCTTAAAAGGTAGTGCTGCTTTACTTTACGGCGGTGTTACTGGCGGTGCGGTTGTTAACATGGTTACCAAAAAACCTAAATTTGAAAACGGTGGCGAAGTTTTAATGAGAACTGGTAGCTATAGCCAATACAAACCAACCGTAGATCTTTATGGGCCAATATCTAAAAAATTAGCTTTCAGAGCGATTGGTACCTATGAAAATGCCGGCAGTTTTAGAGATTATGTAAAATCAAACCGTTTTTACATCAATCCATCATTACTTTACAAAATAAGTGATAAAACTGAAGTCTTGGTTCAGGGTGATTACTTAAAAAGCGATTATACGCCCGATTTTGGTGTAGGCTCAGTAAATAGTGTGATTGTAGATTATGGTCGCGAAAAATTTATTAACACGCCATGGGCATATAATAAAACCAATACAGCAACCGCTCAGGCTAATGTTAGCCATCAGTTTAGTGAGAACTGGAAATTAAATGCAATAGGATCTTTTCAATCTTATAACCGTAATTATTATGGTTCTGAGCGTATTCAAGCCAATGCAAGTGGTGTCGCAACAAGAAATTTAGCCCGACAAATTAGTCAGGAATATACTTACAACCAGCAAATTAACTTAAATGGTAATTTTAAAACCGGCCGTTTAAAACATACTTTATTGGTTGGTGTAGATGCAGATCAATCCCGGGTAACCAGTAATGCTTTTGCTTATGGAAAAACTGCGGCAGGTGCAAATATTACAACCTTCAATTATGGTAATGTAAATTTGTTCGACCCTAACACTTACTATGGTTCTGGAGTAATGCCTGAGGCTTTCGCCATTACGCAAACACTTGCTCCAATTTACAGATACGGTGCATTTGTACAGGATTTAATTGAAGTTACAAGCCAGTTTAAAGTGCTGGCGGGCATTCGTTATACCGACCAGAAAACTTCAAGCTCTAGAGCTTTAAATTTAGAAACCGGAGCAGTTACAAACGGTGCCACAAAATTTGATGATGCTTTTTCTCCAAAATTCGGGTTGATTTATCAGCCTTTAAAAACAACATCGATGTATGTTAGCTACGCAAATAACTTCATTCCAAATTCTGGTATCGATGTTAATAGCCAGGCACTTCCTCCATCAATGGTTGATCAGTACGAAGCTGGTGTAAAAAACGACTTTTTCGGTGGTAAATTAACTGCAAATTTAACCTATTATAAAATCATCAACAGCAATATTTCTCAGGCGGCAATTATGCCCGATGGCAGTACAAGTGCATTATTCAGACAGCTAAATGGCGAAACCACAAGTGATGGTTTTGAAGCTGATATTAGTGGAAATTTAGCAAAGGGTTTGAACTTTTTAATGGGTTACGCTTATAACTACATGCGTTACACTAACACAGCCGATGTTACCGGTATGATTGAGGATGTTCGTTTAGTTGGAACGACCAAGAATACAGCAAACGCCACACTATTTTACACTTTTCAGGATGGAGCTGTTAAAGGTTTAAAGCTTGGTGCTTCTGCATTTTACACAGGTAAACGTAATGGTGGTTGGAATGATGCAAAAAATGCGGCTACAATCAGGTTAATTCCTTTATCAGCATTTACAACGCTTGATTTTTCAGCAGGTTACACCTGGAAAAAATTCGCTTTGCTGGCAAAAATGTCTAACATCACTAACGAATTAAACTATTTTGTACACGAAAATTACAGCGTCAATCCGATTGCACCTCGTCAATTTTTAACAACGCTTTCTTATAAATTTTAAGTTTAAAAAGAATTCTTTATAAATTTTTAAAAGCCTTCAGAATAACTGTTCTGAAGGCTTTTATTTTAAAATTTAACTATTTTGAGTGTACATATTACTCCGCTTGACCAGGCATCATAAGGCGAGTCACATCGTAATTTATATGATTTACAATTCCCGCAATCGAGGGAGTAACGAGACAGCAAATTTATTTTAATCATTCATGAGCTCCTGCATGTGACATAGCATCATTTTTGGTTAAAGGCTTAATCCTGGGCCGATAACTTTCATTCCACAGGCTTCATGTAATTTATCCACTTCTTCTTTTGATGGCTTATGGTCTAAATTATTCATTGCACGAAAAAACGCTTCGGCTTTGCCAGCCGGTTGTACAAAATATACTAATTTACCTTTATCGCTTAATTGTATCCAGGTGTGCGGTATGTTTCGGGGCAGAAAAATGGTGTCGCCAGCAGTAAGCTCCATTAAAGCATTGTTCTGGCCTAGGCGTGTAAATTTTAGGAGGGATAATAATTTTTCCATCAAATTCAAAATCAATAATTCGATAATACCTTACAAAAGCGCTTAAAGAATTACCGGGTTTGATTTCCCTCAAATGCATAGGGTTTATTATTGATGCCTGACTAAAGATAATTATAATTTATCCATCAGGTATTGTAAAAGCTTTAATTCTGCAAATTAATCCATTAAAAATGCCTCTAATTTAAATTTGAATGTATAATTTGCAGCAGATAAAAAGGTACAATTTATGGCTTCGGGTTTTTTTGCAATTTTAGATGATATAGCAGCGTTAATGGATGATGTGGCGGTTACCGCCAAAATTGCAACAAAAAAAACAGCTGGTATTTTAGGCGATGATTTGGCTGTAAATGCCGAAAAGGCTACGGGTTTTTTATCTTCAAGAGAAATACCTGTATTGTGGGCAATTACCAAAGGCTCTCTTATTAACAAAATTATTATTGTACCTATTGCCTTGTTGCTCAACGTATTTTTTCCGATTGCGATAAAGTACATCTTAATTTTAGGTGGTTTATACCTGGCTTATGAAGGCGTAGAGAAAATTATAGAATTTCTTTTCCATCGGCCTAAACCAACTGAAAAGGTTGTAAAAAAAGTGCTTGAACGTGATGATGAGGCCGAAAAAGCGAAGGTAAAATCGGCAATTACAACAGATTTTATACTTTCTGTAGAGATAGTAATTATTGCTTTGGGAACTGTTTTGGATAAAAGTTTAACCATGCAGATTTTAACCGTTTCTGTGGTAGCAATTTTAGCAACAGTAGGCGTTTACGGCATTGTTGCACTAATTGTTAGAATGGATGATGCTGGTTTTAAATTGATAAAAAAATCTAATGATAAAGGTTTTTTATCGGGTTTAGGACATATTTTAGTTAAAGCCCTTCCATTAATTATTAAAGCTTTGGGCGTTATTGGCACTATTGCGTTAATTTTGGTTGCCGGTGGTATTTTCAATCATAATATCGATTACATTCATCATATTTTTCCAACGATGCTAACCTTTATTAAAGAGTTGGCTTTAGGTTTAATTGCTGGTTTATTAATGGTTCCTGTTGCTTTAGGAATCAAGAAAATATTTGCTTCCTTTAAAAAATCAGATAGCAGGTAATTGTTATTTTTTGATGTTTTTCGATTGAATATATTCTGATGGAGACATGCCGAATTGTTTAGAGAAATTACGTCCAAAATGCGTTTGAGAGCTGTAACCAACCTTTTCAGATATTTCATAAATCTTCAAATCGCCATCATTTAGTAACTCTGCAGCTTTTTTTAGGCGGGCAATGTTTATTAATTCATTCGGACTTAAGTTTGAAATAGATTTTATTTTTCGGTACAATGTCGGGCGGCTCATGTTCATGTGCTCTGCCAGGTGTTCTACATCCAACTCAGGGTTATCTAATTGGTTGTTAATTAGGTTATGAAGCTTTTCTAAGAAATGTTCATCGCTTTTAGAATAAGCCATTGTTTTAATATGGATTAAAGGAGAACTCGCAAAGTATGCTTTGATTTTATTTCTGTTTTTAATTAAAGATGCAACCTGAACCTGCAAAAATTCAGGCGAAAAAGGTTTTTCAACGTAAGCATCGGCGCCTAATTCCAAACCTTCAATTTTGGCTTGTAAACTGTTTTTTGCAGTGAGTAAAATTACAGGGATGTGGCTAAATTCAAGGCTGGATTTCATTCTTTCGCAAAGCTGATAACCGTCCATTTCGGGCATCATTACATCGCTAATTACTAACTGTACAATTTCCTGGCTTAAAATCTGTAAAGCTTCATTACCGTTTCTTGCCGTTAAAACCTGATATTTTTCTCTTAAATCATCAGCTATAAAATTCAGAATTTCTTCTTCATCATCAACCAGTAAAACCACAAATTTTTCTGCTTTATCTTCTTTGCTGATTAGGTTGTTCGCTATTGTTTTTTCCATTGTCCTTTCAAGTTAAATTCGATAAGTTGATGTATCGGGAGTTCGAGCACGAATATGTTTTGACCGAGCTTATTTGTTGTAGCAAATAAATTCCCGTCATGCAATTCTGCCAGTGATTTTGAAATTGAAAGGCCTATTCCTGTGCCTTGCTTAATTTGCTGTTCGGTTGCCCTGAAAAAAGGTTCAAATATTTTATTTCTTAAATCTGCCGCAATGGTTGGCCCATCGTTTACGACTTCAATTTTAAATAAATCTGCATTTTCATCCTCAATCACCAATTTTATTTCTGTCAGTTTTTCGCCGTATTTAATTGCATTATCCGTTAGGTTACTAATAATTTTGTAAAATGCCTCGGTATCAACATAAGCAAAAAATGGCGCTTCGGGCATTGTAAGTAAAAAGATAAGATTTTTTTCTTCAGCCATTGGCTGAAAAATCAGGTTTATTTCTTTCAGAAATTCTGAAATGTTTGCCTTTACAAAGTTTAGCGAGAAGCCGTTTACTTCTGTTTTTCTAAAATCTAATAACTGATTAGTCAGCTTCAACAATCGGTCGGTATTCCGATTCATAACCCTTAGGTTTTTCTCAATGAAAGGAACGGTTGCGGCTTGCTTAATTACTTTTTCCATTGGCCCTTTAATTAAGGTTAATGGCGTTCTTATCTCGTGGGCAATGTTGGTAAAAAATTCTATTTTAGCCTGATATATTTCTTTTTCCTTTTTGTTCTCAAAAAGTTCTATCCTTCGGTTTGTTCTGGCTTCCATTTTTAAATGGTAGCCCCGAATGGTAAAATAAGCAATGCCGATTAATAGTATAGCGTAAATTAAATAAGCTAAATTACTTTCGTAAAAGGGTGGGAGGATTGTTATTGCAACCCGGGGGTTGTGCTCACTCCAGTTTCCGGCGCCATTTATTAAAGCTTTAACTTCAAAAACATAGTTTCCGGCAGCTAATTTTGTGAAATATACTTTCCTGTTGGTTTTTAAATAAATCCATTTATTGCTCAAACCTTCCATTCGGTAAGCATACTGGGTCATATCTGGCGATACGTAACTTAAGGCTGCAAAATCAATACTGAATGAAGATTGTGAATCATTAAGCTTTATATTATCTGTATATAAAATTGATTTATTTAGTACCGAATCCTGGCTGGAAATTTTACTTTCTTCATTGTCAATCTGGAAACCGGTTAACTTAATTGATGGCGTAACTGCATAATTTTTTAAATCTTCTGGTTTGAAACTGATTAAACCCCTTACACTACCAAAATAAATTCGTCCGTCATCATCTTTAAAACCTGAGTTATAATTAAACTGATCGGTAAGCAAACCGTTTGAACGGGAATAAACTTTTACCGATTTATCTGCCGGATTATAATTTATTAAGCCTCGTGTGCTACCAATCCACAATTTTTTATATTCATCTTCAATAATTCTGAAAAGAAAATTACTTGGCAACCCATCCTTGCTGGTAATGCGGGTAAAGTTATTTTCTTTTGGATTATAAAGATTTAGTCCACCACCATCTGTGCTTATCCAAATGTTCTTCTTGCTATCTTGTAAAACGCCGTTTATGGTGTTGTGGCTTAGGCTTTTGATGTTTTTCGGGTCGTTTTTATATTGGGAAACATCATTTCTATCCAATCTAAAACAAATTATTCCATCGTTAAAAGTTCCGGCCCAAATATGCCCATCGCTATCTTCGGTTATAACCTCATAAAATACAACCGGTATATTGTCCACCAACTCAAAATCATCATTTTTCCTGTCGTAGCGGTACAATCCGGAAATGGTTGCAACCAGAATTTCGCCTTTGCGGGTTTTATAAAAACTAACGATAAAATTTGTACGTAATTTATTGCCTTTACCAGCAGAATAATGTTTGATAACTTTCTTTGTTTTAATGTCTAAGATATCCAGTCCATGTTCAAAAGTTCCAATCCAGAGCTTATTTCCATCAACCAATAAGCCATGGATGTTATAATAAGAAATACTTGTTGGCTTTCCATTCGGAAGAAAATTTGAGAATAATCCGGTTTTCACATCGAGCATATTTAGTCCGGCGTCTTCAGTACCAATCCATAAATTACCGTTAGCATCTTTACAGATTTCCCTAACATCGCTACCGCTGATGGCTTTGTTATCTCTTTGCGGAAAATACTTTGTAAATATTGAATACTGACTTGAATAATAATTTACACCGCCAAAATAGGTGCCTGCCCAAATGCCGTTTTCGCGATCTTTAAAAACGGTGTAAATGGCGTTATCTGTAAGCGAATACAGGTTGCTGTACTGTTTTTTTAATCGGATAACTTTTTTACTTGAGTAAATGTAGATGCCCGATTCGGTCGCCACCCAGAATTCGTCCGGGCCGGCTTGTATAATATCTCTAACATAGATAGATGTTTTGTCATCATTAAAAGTTAAAATATCTTTAATTAAACCGGTTGTTCTATCAAATAATTTAATCCCTTGGTTTGCCGTTCCAATTAGAATTTTCTGGTTACCAACATCAAGTGTTCGGTTTGCCCAACTACTTTCCTGAGGGTTTGTTTTACTCATCACAAAGTGAGATTTAAAATCCTTTTTCGCTGGATTATACTCTTCAATAGTGCCTTGCATGGTACTAATCCAAATACCACCATCATGCATCACCGAAACAGAATTTGCATCAAATGGAGCGTTTTTGCCAAAAGCATACAATTTTTTTAGCCTGGTATTGTAAATGTACACTCGTGATAAAGAAATAATCCACAGATTACCTTGCTTATCGGAGTTTAAATCATTTATCCTGAAATTTTCTGTACCCTTTATAATTACAAATTGTTCGGTTTGTGGGATGAATTGGTAAACACCATTATTTGTACCTATCCAGAGTCTGTTATCCGAATCTTTGTGCAAATCGTAAACTAAATCGTTACCCAGGCTACCTGCCTGATCTTCATCATGTCGGTAAGTTTTAAATTGATAACCATCAAACCTGTTTAGGCCATCTTTAGTACCAAACCACATAAAGCCATTTTCATCTTGCGCAGTACAAAAAACAGTATTGTTTGATAAGCCATTCTCAACCTGGTAGTGCCGGAAATAGTAAGGCTGAGCAGAAGAAATTTCCGCCAGAAGCAATATCAGGGTAAAAAAAAATAACTTTTTCAAGTGGTAAACATTTGGCTAATTAAGATACTGCACAAGGCTTATTAATAATACGAAATCATTTTTGAAATTATATGTAGAATTGATGATACAATTTTAATAATAATTGATTTGGAACATTTTAAAACGTTTTAGTATCTGAGTGAAGATAGATAATATTTTACTGAGAAATAGAAACAAATTGAAGAAATATTGATACAAATTGATAGAATAGTCACACCTGAAATCGTTCATATTTGAAATATAATAATTCGGGCGGTAAAAAACTTCCCGATTAGTAACTAACCAAAATAAACTATTTTATGAAAAAAACTTTATCCTCTTCCGGAGGAGGGGCTATGAATTACTCGTGGCTTTCGCCTCAAAAAAACGGTTTTAAGAAGTATAATTTTTCCCTTATTGGAAGTTGCCTCTTATTTTTATTGTTATCTACAAATTTTCAAGCATTTGCCCAAACCGTTATTACCGGAACTGTAGCTGATGAAAAAGGGGAGAAAATTGCAGGCGCTAGCGTTAAGGTAAAAGGTGCTACAACTATTACCAGCACAAACGATTCAGGAGATTTTAAAATTACCGTTCAAGATAAAAATGCAACTTTAGTTGTTGCTTTTGTGGGTTATAACTCGTTAGAATATCCTTTAAATGGTTCGTCAAATATTCGAATCAGATTGGTCCCATCTACAAGCGATTTAAATGATGTAATTGTTGTGGGTTATGGTACACAAAAGAGAGAATCCATCACCGGGGCGGTTGCAACCATCACTAGTAAAGATTTTGAGCGTGTACACGGTGGTGCAACGGTAAGTACAGGTTTGGCGGGTAAGCTTCCAGGTGTTTCTTTCCGTATGCCTGATGGCAGACCAGGTGCTAGCGCAAATATTCAAATCAGAAACATGGGCGATCCGCTTTATGTTATTGATGGTATTCAGCAGGATGCTGGTCAGTTTAATAACATTTCGCCTAATGACATCGAAAGTATAACCGTATTAAAAGATGCTTCAGCGGCCATTTATGGTAGTCGCTCGGCAAATGGTGTTATCATTGTAACCACAAAACGTGGTGCCAACAGCACCAGGAATACTTTTAGTGTTGATGCTTACACAGGCTGGCAAAATTGGGTTCGTTTTCCTGAAACTACCGATGCTTACACTTACATGTTAGGTAAAGCAACGGCAGAATTAAACGGAACCGGAACAACCGCGATTACCCAGGCAGAGCTTGATAAATGGAGGGCCGGCACTGAGTATGGTTATCAAAGCCAAAATTGGAGAGATTTAATTATTGCACCAAACGCACCACAGTATTCTGTTAACCTAAATGCATCTGGTGGTACAGATAAATTAACGTATTACATCTCGGCAACGCGTTTAGACCAAAAAGGCGTTTACGGTACAGCAAGAGAATTTGAATTTAACAGAACCAATATTCAAAGTAATGTTTCTGCAAAAATTACCGACCGCTTTAAGGTAAGCATGTTATTAAACGGTAGGATTGAAACCCGCGACCAACCGGGTGTACCGGGTGGAGATGATTATTTTGCTGCAAGATTTGCGCTGCTACGTAACCGCCCAACAGAGCAAGCCTATGCAAATGGTAATCCACTTTATCCAAATGATATTGGGCACAATACCGAAAATTTTGCTGTACAAAGCAAAGCCTTAACCGGCTATTGGCGCTCGGACTGGAGAGTTTTACAAACCAATTTAACTGCCGATTATGATACGCCTATTAAAGGTTTAAGTTTAAAAGGTTTATACTCTTACTACATCGCAGATAACGTAATCAACGGCCACGAGTATACTTATGATGTTTATACGTATCGCCCTGAAACCGGGATTTACGAAAAGAAAGTTGGTAGTTCGAATCCTTATCGCGAAAGAAGAAACGAAAAAGTTATTACCAATACTTACCAGTTACATGCTAATTACAACCGTACATTTGGTAAGCATACGCTTGGTGCATTGTTGTTGGCAGAAAGGTTAGATCGTTTCCGTACTTATACCTTCCAACATGCGGTACCAAAAACAAATGTTTTACCTGTATTGCAATTTGCAGATTTAGATGGACAAGACTACACCGACCAACAGCAGGAAGAAGCCCGTATTGGTTACGTAACGCGTTTAAATTATAATTTCGACAATAAATATTATTTCGAATTTTCTGGAAGAAGAGATGCATCATGGAAATTTTCTCCCGATCGTCGCGTAGGCTATTTCCCTTCGGCATCTGTTGGCTGGAGAATTAGCCAGGAAGGCTTTATGAAGAAATTGCTTGGTGAAAACAGCATCTTAACTGATTTCAAATTCAGAGGTTCTTATGGTGTTTTGGGTGATGATAACATTAATATCGATCCATTTGCCTATTTACCAGGCTATACTTATAATGTTGGTACTGCTATTCTGGATGGGCAAACTATCGTTACCTCTAGAGATAAAGGACCAATTATTAACAATTTAAGCTGGTTTAAAAGTAAAATCGCTGATATAGGTGCAGATTTCTCTTTATTCGATGGAAAACTAAGTGGTTCTGCAGATTATTTCTATCGTAAACGTACTGGTTTAAGAGGTACTAAAAATGATATTTTAGTTCCTGCAGAACTTGGTTATAATTTAAGCGATGAAAACATAAACAGCGATGCACAATATGGGGGTGAGTTTATGCTTAGCTATCGAAATAAGGTTGGTGAGCTTAATTATAATGTTAGCGGTAACGCATCACTTTCTAGAAGTAAATTTTTAGATTCATATAAACCACGTTTCAATAACTCTATAGATCAGTATCGTAATTCTAGAGAAAACAGATATAATAGCATTTTCTGGGGTTATGAAGTTACGGGCCAATTTCAAAGTGTTGAGGAAATTAATAATTCCAAAATAAATATGGATGGACGTGGTAACCGTACGTTGCTTTCGGGAGATTTGATTTACAAAGATCAGAATGGTGATGGTGTAATAGATGGCTTGGATGAAAGGCCAATTGGTTACACAACAACCGGTCAGCCGAATTTAATGTTTGGTTTCTCTATCGGTTTATCTTACAAGGGATTTGATTTTGTTGCAGATTTTTCTGGTGGTTCGATGTACTCATGGAACCAAAACTGGGAGCAAAGATGGCCATTCCAAAATGGTGGTGCATTGCTGCAAAACTTTGCCGATGATAGCTGGCACAGGGCAAATCCTTACGATTTAAACAGTCAATGGCTTCCTGGAAAATATCCGGCCATGCGATATAACGATAACTCATTGAGTAACTACAATAAAAACTCTACGTTTTGGTTGCACAATGTAACCTATTTAAGGGCTCGTACCATCGAATTGGGTTACACTATTCCAAAGAAATGGTCGGAGAAAATTAAAATTCAAAATGCCAGAGTTTATGTAAACGGATATAACCTGTTCTCTTTAGATAATCTAAAAAGTTATGGTGTAGATCCTGAAATTGCTGATGATAATGGTTTGCAATATCCACAGAATAAGTTTGTTAACGTGGGTTTTAAATTATCGCTATAAACTTCAAATCGAATACAATGAAAAAATTTATATATACATTATCTGCAGTTGCGCTGTTATCCTTTTCGCAATCGTGTAAAAAAGACTCAGAATTTTTAAATAAGCAACCTACAAATACCTTAAGTGTAGATGCAACCTGGAAAGATGCCAATCTGGTGCTTTCGGTAATGGGCGATTTATATGATCGTTTTCCAGATTTCCAAAGGGTAGAATCATGGTGGTTGTATACCGATTTTGATGAGGGTTTTGCATCTGCCGGAGGCGATTATTTTCGCCATCAAAACATAGAGTATAATTATGATTCGTGGAATTATTGGGATTATGGTTACATCCGAGATATCAATTTATTTATTAAACGTGGTGAAGAATCAACCAGTTTATCGGCTGCCGATAAAAACAGATTTATTGCCGAAGCAAGGTTTATCCGTGCTGGTGTTTATTTTGAAATGGTTAAAAGAATGGGTGGTGTACCCATTATAACTGAGGTTTTAGAATATGATTATAGTGGCGACCCAACCTATTTACAACGTGCCCGTGCAAAAGAATCAGAAGTTTATGATTTTATAATTTCTGAGCTGGAAGCTGTTAAAGGCATATTGCCAAATGCAGCGAATGTACAAAGTCGTGCAAGTAAAGCCGCCGCATTAGCAATGGAATCAAGAGCAGCACTTTATGCAGCATCTATTGCAAAGTATGGCGCTTCAACACCATCAGTATCTTTAGCGGGTGGCGAGGTAGGCATACCGGCAACAATGGCGCAGGCTTATTATAAAAAATCTCTTGATGCTGCGAAAGAAATTATTGCAGATGGTAAATACACTTTGTATAACAAAAACCCTAATTTATCCGAAAATTTTGCCTCATTATTTACGGATAAAGGCAATAATACTGAAATGATTTTTGTGAAAGATTTTAAACTTAAAACCAATAAGGCGCATGGTTTTACCATTGAAAATCAACCACGCTCATCAGCAGAGGAGCAACAGGGTGGAAGGTTAAACCCATCTTTAAATCTGGTTCAATCTTTTGAAAAATTAGATAATACTTTCGCTTCTTTACCTAATGTTGATGCTGCCGGAAATACACTTTATTATACCAATATCGGCGATATTTTTACCGGGAGAGATGCAAGATTAGCTGGAACGGTTATTTTGCCTGGTTCGCAATTTAAGGGTAAAACAGTTGATATTTGGGCAGGTTACCAGCTTGCCGGTGGTGCCACAGTTACTGGCGATAATTTCGGCCAGATTAAAACTAATGTTTTACCCGGTAATACAGGTGCGGTACAGGTTGTTGGTGGCGATGGTCCGGTTGATGGACTTGAGTTTAGCGCTCAATCTGGTTTTTACATTCGTAAATTTTTAGATCCTGCAGCAGGTTCGGGTCAGATAGGTACACGAAGTGAAGTTTGGTGGGTGCGTTATCGCTATGCGGAAGTTTTATTAAACGCTGCAGAGGCAAGTTTTGAAATGGGCGATGCCGCAGGTGCAGCTTCATATTTAAAACCGGTTAGAGATCGTGCTGGTTTAACCACAGCGCTTACAGGAACTCAAATTACTTTCGATCGTATTGTACATGAGCGCAAAGTTGAATTGGCTTTTGAAGGACATGAGCTTTGGGATATGAAAAGATGGAGATTAGCCGATAAAGTTTGGAATGGAAATTCGATGAGCACTGCCGATTTTACCAATGCATCAAATATCGGTTCATCAACAAAACAGAGCACACAGGTTTATGGCTTATGGCCTTACAAATATTATAATCCAGGCGATCCGAATCACAATAAATACATTTTTAAAGTCGTAAAACCTAGTCGTGTTACGGCAGCTCACCGTTTCCGTTTAGGCAATTACTATTCATTTATCAATCAGGATATTATCAACAGAAATCCAAAGATTGTTAGAAACCCAAATCAATAATATGTTAACAAGATATATAGATATGAAAACCAGATATTTTTTAGCCATAGCACTAATGGTTGCAGTGTTTGTTAGCTCTTGCAAAAAGGATAATTACGATGCACCTGAGGTTGATTTTAATGGCAGGCTTGTGTATAAAGGCGAATCCATCAATGTACAATATGGTAACGTTAATTTTGAATTGTGGCAACCAGGTTTTGGTAATAACGGAGCAATTAACGTAAATGTAAATCAGGAAGGTGGTTTCTCTGCAAAATTGTTTAATGGTAATTACAAACTTGTTTTTTCCGCAAATCAAGGTCCTTTTTTATGGCCTAAAAATGTAGCTGGCAGACAAGATACCATACAGCTAAATTTGAACGGTAGTAAAACAATGGATATTGAAATTGTACCTTATTATATGATTAGAAATGGCGTTATAACTGCTGCTGCCGGTAAAGTAAATGCAAGTTGCAAACTCGAGAAAATTATTACTGATGCAAACGCTAAAAATATTGAAAGTGTTAGCCTTTATGTAAATAAAACGCAGTTTGTAGATGGTTCTAATAACCTTGCAACACAAACTATTAGTGGCGCTGCAATAGCCGATTTAAATAACCTAAATATGGTTGTTAATATACCAAGCATTGTGCCTACACAGAATTACGTTTTTGCCCGCATAGGTGTAAAAATTGCAGGCGTAGAAGATTTAATATTTACACCCGTCTCTAAATTAACCTATTAGTTTTCCTCTTTAGGCCATCCGGTATTACGGGTATTTTGCAGATTTAGCGGTTGCGAAATAATCAAATATCCGGATGGCTTTTTCCCAATTAAACACATTTTATGAAAAAAGTCCTGTCCTTTTTATTTCTATCTTTTGCCCTTGTAAATGGTTTTGCTCAAACCAGAAAAGCGCCTGCGTATCCTTTAATTACTCAAGACCCTTATTTCAGTATCTGGTCTTTTACGGATGAGTTGAATACATCGCCAACAAAACATTGGACCGGAACCAGCCAATCGTTAACTGGTTTTGCCAAAATTGATGGTAAAGTCTATCGTTTTTTAGGTAGCCCTGATAAAAGTTTCGAAACCATTTTACCAGCTGCTGATGAAAAAGAATATGATGCTCAATACACCGAAGAAAGCCCTTCAAATGGCTGGCAATTAAATAATTTTAACGATAAGGGCTGGAAATCTGGTAAAGGCGCATTTGGAGATGGTGAGGCGAAAACCAAATGGAAAAGTAAAGATTTATGGGTGAGAAGAACTTTTAATCTGGAGCAAACTCAGTTTCAGAATTTAAATTTAAAACTTAATCATGATGATAATGTAGAGGTGTATTTAAATGGTGTTCAGGTGTATGCTTGCCAATGCTGGACCGGCAAATACATTTACATTCCTTTAAACAATTCAAAAATTAAATTAAATAAAGGCAAAAACGTATTAGCAATCCATGTTAAAAATACTGTCGGTGGCCAATGGTTAGATGCAGGTTTAGTAAACGAAAAACAAATTACTGAGTTTCAGGGAATCCTTCCGGCAAAGCAAACTACTGTAGATATAACGGCTACGCAAACCAAATATAAATTTCAGTGTGGTCCGGTAAATCTTGATGTAGATTTCCTTTCTCCGTTATTGATGAACGATTTAGACTTACTTTCGAGGCCGGTTTCTTACGTTACCTTTAAGCTAAAAAGTAATGATGGCAAACAACATAAAGCAGAAGTCTTCTTCGGAACTTCTACTGATTTGGCTGTAAATACAAGCGCTCAGGAAGTTAAAGCCGAAAAAATGGTCAGTGGGAATCTTAGCGTTCTAAAAGCTGGTACCGTTGAGCAACCTGTTCTTAAAAAAAGCGGAGATGATTTACGGATAGATTGGGGTCATGTTTATGTGGCAGCTAATAAAACAAATGCCAATCAATTTATTGCGAATGAGCAAGAGGCCATAAAATCTTTTATAAACGGAAAGACTTCGACAGCAACGAATCAAAGGGGTAAAAAATTAAGTTTAGCTACAATATTAACCTTTAAAAACATTAGCAATACTTCAACAGAAAATAATATTTTACTGGCTTACGACCAAGGCGATGCCATTCAGTATTTTGGAAAAAATTTAAAATCGTGGTGGAATAATGATGGCAATCAAAACATTGAAAAACAGCTGGATATTGCAAATGCTAAGTATAAAAATATTGTATCGCAATGCGATAAATTTGATGCTCAATTTCATAAAGACAATATTGCCGCTGGAGGCGAGGAATACGCAAATTTATCAGATGTCGCTTATCGTCAATCCGTTTCGGGACATAAATTGGTAAAAAGTCCTGAAGGTGAACTTCTGTTTTTATCTAAGGAAAACTTTAGTAATGGGTCAATAAATACGGTAGATATTACTTATCCGTCTGCACCACTTTATTTGGTTTATAATCCAGATTTATTAAAGGGTATGATGAATGGCATCTTTTACTACAGCGAAAGTGGTAAATGGCCAAAGCCTTTTGCAGCACATGATTTGGGTACATATCCTTTGGCAAACGGACAAACGTATGGTGAAGATATGCCTGTGGAAGAATCTGGTAATATGATTATTTTAACTGCAGCAATTGCAAAGGTAGAAGGCAATGCTAATTATGCTAAAAAGCACTGGAAAACCCTATCTATTTGGGCAGATTACTTAAGTAAGGAAGGTTTTGATCCGGCAAATCAACTTTGTACTGATGATTTTGCAGGTCATTTGGCTCGTAACGCAAATTTATCGGTAAAAGCTATTGTGGCTTTAGGCAGTTATGGCATGCTCGCAAAAGAATTAGGAGAGCAGGCAACGGCAGAGAAATATACCAAAATGGCTAAAGATATGGCCTTAAAATGGATGGAAATGGCTGATGATGGCGACCATTATGCTTTAACTTTTGATAAGAAAAATACCTGGAGTCAGAAATATAACCTAGTTTGGGATAAAGTTCTTAACCTAGGTATTTTTCCGAAAAGTGTATACAAAAAGGAAATAGATTTCTATTTAAAAAAGCAGAATAAGTTCGGCTTGCCATTAGATAGCCGTAAAACTTATACAAAATCTGATTGGATTATGTGGACGGCAACTTTGGCGGATAACCCTGCAGATTTTAATAAACTAGTAAAGCCCATTTACGAGTATGCTCTACAAACTCCAACACGAGTTCCGCTTAGCGATTGGCATGAAACGACAGATGGTAAACAAGTTGGTTTTCAGGCCAGAAGTGTGGTTGGTGGTTATTCTATAAAATTATTAGATAAAAAATTAAATAACAGGTAAGAATATCTTTCCAAAAAATGCTTATAAGCAAATTTTATCGCAAGGCGATATTTGAGAAATTACAAAATCTAAATAATACATAAAATGAAGATTAAAATTTATTTATTAGCCGCCGTACTTTTCTTTTCGGTTGCCGGGACTGTTTCAGCCCAAAAAAGTAAGAAAGAGCCGGGTAAAATCTGGTCTGTAGAAAAGGCAAACGAATGGTATAAAACCCATAAATGGCTTACGGGTGCCAATTATATTCCAGCCAATGCCATTAATCAGCTAGAGATGTGGCAAGCAGACACTTTTAGTCCGGATATAATTGATAAAGAGCTCGGTTGGGCCGAAGGAATAGGTTTTAACACGCTAAGGGTATTTTTATACAGTAAAGCTTATAAACAAGATCCACAAGGATTTTTAAAACGTGTTGATCAGTTTTTAACCATTGCAGATAAACATAAAATTACACCAATGTTTGTGTTTTTTGATGATTGCTGGAATAAGACTTCAGAAAATGGAAAGCAGCCTGCACCCAAAACGGGTATTCATAATTCGGGTTGGTTACAAGATCCTGGCGATCCGGCATCTAAAGAAGAATCAAACTTTGCCGATCTTGAAGTATATGTAAAGGCAGTATTAACCAGGTTTGCTGATGATAAACGTATTTTGCTTTGGGATTTATACAACGAGCCTGGCAATAGTGGCAAATTGGAAACCACAATTCCATTGCTAAATAAAACTATCGAATGGGCCAGGGCAGTAAATCCAAGTCAGCCGATTAGCATTGGTTTATGGAATTGGGGTTACGAAAAACTCAACAAAATTCAAATTGCAAATTCCGATATAGTAACGTACCACAATTATGAAGCGCCAGAATGGCATCAACGTACAATTGATTTATTAAAAACAATCGGCAGACCGTTAATTTGTACCGAATATATGGCCAGAAGCCGCAATAGTAGATTTGCGAACATTCTTCCACTACTAAAAAAGGAAAATGTTGGCGCAATTAACTGGGGTTTTGTTGACGGTAAAACGAATACAAAATTTGCATGGGATACGCCATTAGCAGATGGCAGCGAGCCAATTGAATGGTTTCATGAAATTTTTAATCAGGACGGTACACCTTACCGTAAAGACGAAACAGATTTAATTAAAAAATTGAACGGAAAATAATCAAATATGAAATCAAATATTTTATTGGGGTTATCATTAATTGTAATGGTAGGGGGCTGTAGCTCTGGCACAAAAGAAAAATCATCTGTAGATTCTACAGATAAAGCAACACAATTTTCTGTAGTTGCCGATTCATTTAAAAGTACGTTAGATGGAAAGCAGACAGCACTTTACATTTTAAAAAATAAGAATGGGATGGAAGCCACTTTTACAAATTATGGCGGACGCTTAGTTAGCTTAAATGTTCCGGATTCGGCAGGTAAAATGGTTGATGTTGTGGTTGGCTTTAAAAGTTTAAACGAATACAAAAACTCTACTGAACCATATTTTGGTGCTACAATTGGTCGTTTTGGTAATCGTATAGCGAAAGGAAAATTCGTGTTAGATGGTAAAACTTATACTTTATTCACTAATAATGGTGTTAACACGCTTCATGGAGGAAAAAAAGGATTCCAGTATGTAATTTGGGATGCCAGCCAGCCGAACGCACAAACCTTGATTTTAACTTATAAAGCTAAAGATATGGAAGAAGGTTTTCCTGGTAATATGGATATAAAAGTAACTTATTCTTT
Organism: Pedobacter sp. Leaf170; assembly: GCF_920984665.1. Lineage (GTDB taxonomy): Bacteria > Bacteroidota > Bacteroidia > Sphingobacteriales > Sphingobacteriaceae > Pedobacter. Next base: position 54,949 of record NZ_CAKLBP010000006.1, on the reverse strand, counting down.
AACTGATGCTAATGAGCTGAAAATGGATTACGAAGCTACAACGGATAAAAAAACGGTAGTCAATTTAACCAATCATGCATTTTTCAATTTAAATGGCGAAGGCAGCGGCACTATTTTAAAACACAATGTTCAGATTTTTGCAGATGAATACACACCAGTTGATTCTACATTAATCCCTTGGGGAAATATTGCCACAGTTAACAATACGCCTTTCGACTTTAGAAAACCAACAAGCATTGGCGAAAGAATTGGTGTTGATAATGAACAGCTTAAGTTTGGTAAAGGCTATGATCATAACTATGTATTAAACAAAACAAAAGGCTTAGGTATGTATCATGCAGCAATGGTTAAAGGAGATTTATCAGGTATTGTGATGGATGTTTATACACAAGAGCCTCGTTTACAATTTTACAGCGGAAATTTTATGCAGAGTAAAAACACCTTCAAAACTGGTGCAAAAGATGATTTTAGAACAGCTTTTGCAATGGAGACACAACATTTCCCGGATGCACCAAATCAACCAAGCTTTCCATCAACTGTGTTAGAACCAAGAAAAACTTATAAAACCAGCTCGGTATATAAATTTTCAAAATAAAATTCTTGGCATAAGCATTATAATATGCAATCAACTTTCATTGCTGTTCTAGCATTTATGGGTAAGTATTTAGAATACTGATTTAAGCTCTGGTTTATGCCAGGGCTTTTTTTTATGCCTTTCATTTTCTGCAAAAAAAATATGAACACGACAGGGCATTCTAATTTTATTTAGGCAGAAGGTAAACTTTGCGAAAAGGTGTTTGATTTAAGGCAATTAAATCGCTTAATCTTTAGTTTTGTATTATTCAGCAGAATTTTCAGGCTGTCTTTTGAAATATAGCCAGAGAGCAATGCTCCAAATTATAATTATGGTAGCAATACCCAATTCTGGGTCGGCAATATTTAATGAAAGAAGCATAAAGCCCAAAGATATCAGTGCTGCTATAAAGAAAATATATATATTTTTCATAACTTTCTGATTAATTGGTGGTTGATAGTTAAAATTAATGAATTTTATGTTGAAATCCTAATATATGATGTCCTTTTAGTGTAGAAATTTGCTAATCTAACTATATATCAAATTTAAATGGAAAACACTTTGTAAGGCTAAGCGCATAAAAGGAACTTTTATTCGCAACCACGATTTTATTAAGCTCAAATAAATTAACCTGAAAGCTTAAAGAATGAATACATTGAATATAAAAAAATATAAAAAAAAATATTCTGTTCACAATTTGAATAGCATAACTTTCTTTTTGCAATATTTTGATTTTTAAATAGTTGAGTTTTTAAATTCGATGGTATAATCAAATTATTGATACCACAATTAATCCTAATCTGCATTTAGCCTATCTTAATGCATATATATATGATGATTCAAGATTTGCATAACAAGTAAATATTGAATACTTTTCGAGCCTTATAGCATCTATTGTTGCAAAAAAGCCAGATAATTGCTATATTAACTAATCATTCCTACAATCTTGAAAAACATAATGCCGGATACTATTTATTCAGCTATTTTTAATTTATTAACAGAGCCTTCGCTAATTTTGAAAATATCACAAAATAGCGTTACTGTTATAGATGCATCCTTAAGCTTTCTCAATTTCTTTAACCTTAACAGAAACGAAGTAATTGACAAACCATTTGAAAATACAACTTCCCACTATAATTTAGAAGCCAATCAGTTAGCTACGCTTAATCGCAAACTTATCGATGCGGTATCTTCAGAATCTGCCATTAGCTTACAGTTTTATTCAGAAGAGAGGAAAAGCAATTGGAACTTCGAGTTTTGTAAACCGCATTTATCTGAAAATGAGTGCATCGTTTTACTAAAGCTTTGGGTAAGTTCTCCAGAAAAGGACAAGATAGATTTATCTGGAAGTATCGACGAGCAAACTTTTAAATACCTGGTTCAGGAAGGAATGGATATGATTGCTGTAATTGATAATATTGGCAATTACGTTTATGTCAGTCCTACTTCTGAAAGCATCTTAGGTTTAGGTTCAGATTTTTTTATAGGAAAAAATGCTTTAGAATTTGTACACCAGGATGATTTATCAACAGTTGAATCTATTTTGTTAAACCTTAAGCCTGGCGATACAATAACATTAGCACCTTTCAGGTTTATTGATGGCAAAGGAAATTACAGATGGATTGAAACTGTATTAACCAATTTAATAAACGAGCCAAGTGTTTTAGGTATTGTTGCAAACTCCAGAGATGTAACCGAAAGGATAAATTATCAAAACGAAATATTGCTGGCAAATGAACGATACAAATATGTAACTAAAGCCACTGCAGAAGCAATTTGGGATTGGGATATTGCAACAAATTCTCTTTATTGGGGAGAAGGATTTTCAACGCTTTTTGGTTATAGCGAGGCCGAACTTAAAAGCTATATTGACATTTGGGCCGTAAAAATCCATCCAGAAGATTACCATAGAGTGGTAAAAGGATTGGATGATGTTATAGCAAAAGGTAGCCACCATTGGAAAGATGAGTATCGAATGATGCGAAACGATGGCTCATACGCAACCGTTATAGATAATGGCTTCGTTATATTTAATACAGACGGTAAAGCAATAAGAGTAGTTGGCGCCATTCAGGATATTTCAAAACGCAAAGCGGAAGAACAGCAATTAGAATTATTAGAATCAGTAGTGTTAAATACAACTGATTCGGTTGTTATTACCCGTTACAATGAAGAAGAAAATCCAAGCAACGGCGTTATTTACGTTAATGATGCATTTACTGAAATGACAGGTTACACCCTTGAAGATGTTTTAAAGGGTTCGCCCAGAATTTTAGAAGGACCACGAACCGACCACGAAGAGGTGTTAAGGATAACTTCTGAGTTATTAGAAGGCCGGCCAGTTGAGGCTACACTCATCAACTATAAAAAAAATGGTGATGAGTTCTGGACAAATTTCTCGGTAACGCCAATTGCAGATGAAAGGGGTAGGTACAACCGATGGATATCTATACAGAGAGATGTTACGAGTACAAAAATAGAAGCAGTTAGGAATAACCTTCTCTCCGAAATTGGTTTGTTGTTCAATCAGCATTCTGATTTAAAAACCATAATGTACAAGGTGCTTTCGGCCATCAGTAAATGCGGTAATTTTTGCATTGCAGAGGTTTGGTTACCTGATAATGAGCATAACGAATTAGCGTTGTATTCATATATCATATCTGATGAACAAATTGCCGAATTTTACGACAGTACCAGAAGTCATCGAAAGGCAGCAAAAGGCGAGGGCTTAGCGGGAAGAGTTTGGAATAATGGGGAGCTGGTTTCATGGAGGTTGGATAGTGAATCCGGCCATATCGCTCGTTTATCTGCAGCAAAAAAGGCTGGCTTAAAAAAGGCATTTGGCTTACCCATGGTTGATAATGGTGTATTAATTGGGGTGCTTATTTTAGCCGGACGAGAGCAGCACCGTTTAGAGGGCATGGCGGTATTATCAAATGATTTTGCAGAACAACTTGCCACCGAGGTAAGCAGGAAGCAATTAGAACAGGAACTTACAGATATATTTACGTTTGCCCCTGATATATTGGCCATCATTAATAAAAATGGTTATTTCACTAAGATAAATCCTGCTGCGGGAGAATTGCTTGGCTACAACGAAGCTGAACTTTTAAAATATCCTTCCCGGTTTTTTGTTCATCCAGATGATAGAAAACAAACCCTTAAAATTATAAAAAATCTTACCGTTGGCGGCGATTCCAATAATTTCGAAAATAGGTTTATAACTAAATCAGGTCAAACAAAATGGCTTTCGTGGACTGCCAATGCCGTTTCAAACGAGGGTTCTATTTTTGCTGTGGCTAAAGATATAACCGAGAAAAAAGTTTTAGAAGAGCTTTTATTAAAAACCAATAGCTTGGCCAGAGTGGGTAGCTGGGAGGTAGATATTATAAACAATTGGGTTTTTTGGTCAGATGTAACCAGAGAAATTCATGAAGCTCCATCATATTTTCAGCCAGATATTATAAACAATACAGACCATTTCAAAGCTGGCCATGATAGAACACTTATCGAACGGAAATTTCAGGAATGTATCGAATTTGGCCAGCCATGGGATGAAGAAGTAGAAATTGAAACCTTTAAAGGAAATTATAAATGGGTTAGAACAATTGGTCAGGCCGAAATTGTTAACGATAAGTGCATTAGGATTTTTGGTAGTGTGCAGGATATTAACGACCGTAAAAATGCAGAATTGCTTAATCAGAAAATTCAGCGTGAGGTTGCCGAATCAGAAAAGCGCTACAGCGAGCTCTTCCATTTTTCTCCATTACCAATGTGGGTTTACGATTATGAAACATTAATGTTTTTAGATGTAAATCTTGCTGCAGAAAATAATTACGGTTATAGCCGTGATGAATTTTTATCTATGAACCTTCGGGATATCAGGCCAGATTCTGAATTACTTTATCTTGAAGATACGCTTAGTTTCACAAAATATAATAAAAGCCTTTTCCACCAGGGGATTTTTAAGCATAAAACCAAAAGCGGCGACATCCTCGATGTGGATGTTAAAAGCAATTTGATGGAATACAAAGGCAGAAAGGCTAAATTGGTAGTTGCCACAAACATTACAGACCAATTAAAGCACATTAGTTCTATCGAACAAAAAAATGCCCAGCTAAAAGAGATTGCCTGGATTCAATCTCACAATGTTAGAGCGCCATTGGCTAGAATTATGGCATTGGTGCAGCTAATTGATATGGGTAAGCAACAAACCAAATTTACGCTTGATGAAATTGTTGAGCACATTAAGCAATCTGCAAATGAACTCGATAGCATCATCAAAGAAATTAGTGCCAAATCAGATAAAGCAGAAAGCGAACATTATGAATAGGAAAATTTTAGTGATTGATGATGATCCGCTAATTTTATTAATACATGAGGCGGTTCTGGAAACACAACAACTAAACTGTTGTCTGGAGTTTTTTGACGATGCAGGTGAAGCTATTCTTTTTATGGAAAAGGATGAACATCAGGCAACTAAATTTTTATTGTTGCTGGATATTAATATGCCGCTGATAAGTGGTTGGGACTTGTTGGATGAAATACAAAATTCAGATTTTAAAGAAAATGTAGCTGTGGTAATGGTAACCTCATCAGTAAATGAAGGCGATAGGCTAAAAGCCAAGAAATACGATAATGTATTGGATTTTATAAGCAAGCCGTTAAAGGATTCAGACTTTAATCATTTAAAGAGCTTGGGACAACTCAATGCGTTTTTCAAAAATTAACAGTGTACAACCATCTGTGCTAAAACAGGTGTAAGCTGAAATAAGAATGTTACAGTTGACGCAAAATTACGCAATTGTGGAAAAAAATATTACTAATCATACAACTTTTAAGGGTTTTTGCTTGCGTTTTTGTTTCTAACTCAGTTAATTAGTATATGGAAAATAAAAATTGGATGATTTTTAAACTTGCACCACAAAAATTTAATGAAATTTCAAAGCTTGTAGATTTGAATGTTGAAACCCTTACTGTTTTAACTGAAATTACTGAAGAGCCAGTTGAATTTGGTGCAATTTTTTTGAAGAAAAGCAATTTGGAGGTGATGTTAGAGGAATACGAAAAATCTTTAGATGATGATATTTAACATACTCAAACATTCTAAATGGCTCAAAGAACAGAATTGAAATAAAAAAAAATGTTATTTAGTTAATGAACAGCTTTTAGGTTTGTTTTTTTAATTTTAAAACATATTTTTATGAAATAATTAATAAACAAAATCTAAAATGAAAAACGGTACAGTAAAATTTTTTAATGAGGAAAAAGGCTTTGGCTTTATCAAAGAAGATAGTGGTTCAGAAATTTTCGTTCACGTAAGTGGACTTATAGATAAAATTAGTGAGAATGATAAAGTTGAGTATGAAGTGCAGGAAGGTAAAAAAGGCCTAAATGCAGTAAAAGTAAAACTGGTTTAAAAAATTCTCAGAAAGTTAAAAGCAGGCTACTAAGGTCTGCTTTTTTTTTGCTCAATTTTTTATCGGGCTACCAGTTTGGATAAGTTTTTGTTTAGTGATTCTACAGCTTATGAAAAATTTAAAATTAATTATACCTGCGATAGCAGTATTATTTGGGGCTTGTAGCCAAAATCAAACAAATAACAACAAAAATGTGGTAGCTGATACTACAAGCAAAGTGTCTTCAGATTCAATACAGTCTGATTCATTGTTTGCTAAAATGTATATTAATGAAACTGCAAAAAAAGGCTCGCCGGTTTTATTAAAATTTACGGTTATTAATAGTGCCGATTCGGCTAAATCTTTTTGTAAATGGCATACGGCATTTGAGCCATTTATTAGTAAATATTTAGATATTACCGACTCTAATGGTAACGAAGTAGCGTATATAGGTGCAATGGCAAAAAGGATAGTGCCACCTCCGGCAGATAGTTATTTATCTGTAAAAGCAAAAGATAGTATCTCTGCCGAAGTTGATTTATTGAAAGCTTACGATTTAAAATCCGGCAATAAATATTATGTGAGCTACAATGGCAGCAACATAAGCGGTGTTTCTGCACCAAAGAAATTATCATTCAGTTTTGAAGAATAATTTTTTTGATTTCAAACATTAATTTTTGATGGCGAAAATGTTAATTTAAAATTAAATGTTAGTATTTTTTTTAAAAAACGAACCAATAGTGTATAATTAATAAGTCGTTTTTATTATTTTTGGTCATTAAATGGAAAAGCGAATATCTGAATTAACATCTTTCCTGCAAAAAGTAAAACAATTAAGAGGCTTTGGCGATATGAATTCGTACAAAGTGGTTAATGAGTTTAAAAAAATTGCTGGCGAAGAACACGATGAGAAGCTAAAAAATATTATAGAGGATTTTTCAAAACCACATACTTATCAAAATGGAAAAGCCAGTTTGATAAAAAATGTTGAATCTGAATTGAAAAAATAATCGCCATAAAATTTAGATAATAATTTTATTATTATAGCTTTTCAAAAAACCAGTGTAACACTATTCACGTATCTAATGTTATATCTTAAACTTTAATACAAACGGAATGAGTAATGTTACAATCGCTGCCTTACTAGGCGGACCAGAAATCATAATTTTATTGGTAGTCGTACTTCTTTTATTCGGTGGTAAAAAAATACCCGAGCTTATGAAAGGATTAGGCAAAGGCATAAAGGAATTTAAAGACGGGCAGGATGGCAAAGACATTCCGGCTACTGAACCAATTAAAAAAGTCTAAAATTAATATTCCTTTAATTAACCTACAAAACCTTGTTCCCATCCAAGGTTTTGTAGGTTTTTTTATTTTCAGACTATATTACCTTTAACCAGGTTCTTTTTGTACGACCAATAAAATACAATTGGATATACAAATAGATTGAATAAGGTGTTGGTGATTAAGCCTCCTATTACTACAATAGCCAATGGTTTAGATGCTTCAGAACCAATTCCTGTTGATAGTGCAGCAGGCATTAAACCAATAGCAGCCATAAGTGCTGTCATTAAAACAGGTCTGAACCTGCTTGCTATCCCATCTCTAATGGCATCTGTAAAAGTCCATTTTTGATTATATTTTAGTTCGATGATATTGGTTTTAAAGCGGGTAATTAAAATAACACCATTTTGTACACAGATTCCAAATAGTGCTATAAATCCAATCCCTGCAGAAATATTAAAGTTTACACCTGTAGCTAATAGTGCCAAAATGCCACCAATCATCGCAAATGGAACGTTATTTAAAACCAAAAGCGAATCTTTTATATTACCAAATAGTACAAATAAAATAAAAAATATAAGCAGCAAACTTACCGGAACAGCCTGCGATAATCTGGCAATTGCCCTTTGTTGATTTTCGAAGTCACCAGCCCATTCTAACTTATATTCCTTTGGAAGTTTGATTTCTGCATTAACTTTTTGCTGAGCTTCATCAATAACGCTGCCCATATCTCTGCCTCTAATCGAAAATTTAATGGCACCGTAACGCTTATGCTTATCGCGGTAAATTATACTCGGGCCTGTAATTTTTTTTATGCTGGATATTTCTCCCAATTCAACATTTGAACCGTTTAAAGTTGGAATTCTTAATCTGCTAATAGAAGTTTCATCATTTCTAAAATCTTCCGGGTATCGAATTATTAAATCGAATTTTCTTTCGCCTTCAAAAATCTGCGTTGCAGCCTTTCCTCCAATGGCCATTTCAATAACTGAATTGGCATCAGCTGTACTTACTCCATAAAGTGCCATTTTTTTCTGATCGAGATTTATTCGCAGTTCCGGTTGACCAAGATTTCTTAATATTCCTAAGTCTTCAATACCATCAACAGTTTTTAAAATCTTTTCAATTTTTTCTTCCTGCTGTTCGATATATTCAAAATTTTCGCCAAACATTTTCACTACAATCGAACCTTTAACGCCAGAAACTGCTTCCTCAACATTATCAGATATAGGTTGTGAAAAATTTAGACTTATGCCCGGAAAACTCTTCAGTTTTTGCTGCATTCTATCTATAAGCTGCTCTTTAGTTTGCTTTCGCTTCCATTCTTTTTTTGGATAAATATCTACATGAAATTCCATGTTATAAAAGCCTGTAGCGTCTGTTCCATCATTTGGCCGGCCTGTTTGCGACATTACTTGTTTTACCTCATCGAAGCTTAAAAAAATCTTCCGCATATCGTTAGAAAGTTTCTTTGTTTCATTTAACGAAATACTAAGCGGGCCTGTAGCACGAACGTAAATGGAACCTTCATCCAAACTTGGCAAAAATTCTGTTCCTAAAAGCTTAAAACTGTAAGCACCGAGTACTAAAACAACAATCGAAATTAAAAACACCAATCTTTTTTTATTGAAACAGATATCAAAAAACCTGAGTGTTGCTTTTGTCATCCATTCTAAAAATATATTATGCTTTTCTTTAACATTCTTTTTAAGCAGAACACTTGCTAAGGCAGGCACCAAAGTAAAGGTTAATATTAAGGAGCCTAAAAGTGCAAAACTTAGGGTCCAGGCTAATGGAGAAAACATTTTACCTTCAACTTTCTCGAAGGTAAAAATTGGCATCAAGCCAGTAATAATGATAAGTTTTGCAAATAAAATTCCCTTACCATTTTCAAGGCAAGCTTTTTTTATTGCACCAAGTTTGCTCATTTTATTAAAGCGATCCATTCCGTATCTGTGTGCCCGGGCATCGAGCGCCACAAAAATACCTTCAACCATTACAACCGCACCATCTATAATAATTCCAAAATCAATGGCACCCATTGATAGAAGATTGGCAGGCATACCTTTTAATTTAAGACAGATGAACGCAAAAAGTAGAGCAAGCGGAATAATTATCGAAACAATTAGCGTTGTGCGCCAATCGGCCACAAAAAGAAATACAATTAGGGTTACGAATATGATACCTTCGAGCATATTGCCCATAACGGTATGCACAGAATAATTTACTAAATCTTCACGATCATAAAAGGCTTTAATTTTTACATCATCCGGTAGGATATTATTATTTATGTCACTGATTTTGTTCTTCAAACGAGCAATTACATCACTCGGATTGCCGCCTTTTCGCATCACTACAATGCCTTCAATTACATCTGGGTCATAATCTCTGCCAACCTGGCCAAGCCTCGGAAGCGCAGATTCGGTAACATCGGCAATGGTTTTTACATAAACCGGAGTACCATTTGCATTATCTACAACTACATTACTTATTTCATCAATATTATTTAATACGCCAATACCGCGAACAACGTAAGCTTGTCCGCTTTGTACAATAACATCCCCGCCAACATTTATATTACTTTTAGAAACGGCTTCGAAAAGTTCGGTTGCACTAACGCCGTACTGAATGGCCTTTTGCGGGTCTACCGTAATTTGATAAGTTTTCACTTCACCACCAAAACTAACTACATCAGCAATGCCCGAAACGGATAAAAGTTCTCTTTGAATAACCCAATCCTGCAGCGTTTTTAACTCCCTAACAGTTTTAACATCGCTGGTTAAGGTGTATCTAAAAATTTCTCCTGTAGGTCCGTAAGGCGGTTGCACTTCCGGACTTATACCATCAGGTAAATCAGCTTCATCTAAGTGGTTATTAACCTGAACACGGGCTTTGGCATAGTCAACATCATCTTCAAAACTTACTTTTACAATCGATAAACCAAATAGGGAAGAAGAGCGAATGCTTGTTCTTTTTTCTGTTGGATTCATTGCAATTTCCAACGGTCGACTTACAAATTTTTCAACTTCTTCAGCGCTTCTTCCAGGCCATTGAGTTATAATCGTAATATTGGTATTCGTAACATCAGGAAAGGCATCGATAGTTGTGTTTTTAAACGAAAGATAACCTGCTGATATTAATATAAATGTTGCAAAAAATATAAAATATTTGTTTTTCAGCGCAAAGCTGATGATATTTTTAATGAATTTATTCATTATTTAGAAATCTAATGGATAAGATATTATTGAGCTTTGAGCGTTTCGAACAAGAAAACCTGTTTTGAGGCAATAACACGCTCACCAGGGTTTAAGCCTTTGCTTACATATATTTTGTCTGCCGTTTTACGCCCGATTTCTATTGCACGAATGGAGATTTTTTTATTTTTATCTACAACTAAAACATAGTTCTTATTATCGTCAAAAATTACTGCCCTTGAGTTTAGAACAGGTAAATCTATGCCCGAACTTGCCGTTACACTCACTGTGCCTAACATGCCGGGTTTTAATAAATAACCGGGGTTAGCAATTACAACTCTAGCATTTAATACCTTGCTATCTTCGTTTACTAAGTTGTAAATCTTGTCAATTTTGCCATTAAATGTTTTTTCGGGATAGGAAAGCGTTGAAAGCTTAACATCATCTCCGGTTTTTAATCTCGAAATATCTGATTCGTAAACGTTGATCATGGCCCACACATTTGATAAATCGGCAATGGTGAAAAGGCTTTTATCATTATCGCTACGAAGCTGCATATTGTTGGTAACCTGTTTTTCGATTACGAAACCGCTAATGGGCGATTTTATGGCATACAATCCGGCACTATTGCCACCGTTTAAACGTAATACTGAACCTGCTCTCTTTACTTCTGCTTTCTTAATCTGCAAGTCGTTTTTTGCTTCTTCAAATTCTTTAGCAGATGATAAGCCGCTTTGAAACAACTGCTCCGCTTGTTGTAAAGTTCGCTCGGCATTTTTTACTTCGGCATTTGCCGAAATATATTCTTTATCAAAACCAGCCATTTCTGCGCTTTTTACAGTTGCTAATATTTGGCCGTTTTTAACCTGATCGCCTAAACGTATATTAACGTGATTTACCGTTCCGCTTACCATTGGAAACAGTTCAGATTTACGTTCTTCGTTAGCGGTAATTTTAGCCGAAAACCTAATGTTTGTTTTGTTATTGGCTTGTTGAACGGTATCAATAAGTAATCGGTTTATTAAAGAATCAGTAATAGCGAATCTCTCTTTAACAACTTCGGTTTTCTTTTCGCTGCATGAAAAACTAAAGCCAATTACTGATAATAAGCTGGCGTAAAAAATGGTTTTATGGATGATTTTCATGTTAAATTATTTAAAAATGTTTGAACCCGTTACATAATTTAGCTCCGCCCTCGAACTCATTTGCTCGTAATGAAGTTTATTAAGTTGAAGTGTTGTTTGTTTGTATGAATCGTATAAATCCAAAAACTCAATTAAACTGATGTTTCGTTCTTTAAAATTTTTAATTAAAGCAGTTATCAGTTTATTAAAATCTGAGTTGAAATCGACATCGATTTCAGTAAGCAGCTTATCATTTCTTAATGCAGTTTTATAACTATTCATTACCTCATTCTCTAGCAAATACTGTTGTTTGTTAATTTTTAAGTTCGATGCATCAATAGAAAGTTTTGCTTTTTTAATTTCTCCTTGGTTTCTGTTAAAAAGAGGAATTGGAATTTTTAATCCTATACCGGTATATTTCTCGGGATAATTGCCTTTATAGTCATAGCTTAGTGCAAGCTCGATATCAGGTATGGCCATTGCTCTTTGCAAATTCAAATTAGCTTCGCTTAATTGCAAATCAGTTTTTGCAAGTTTTAAATCTGGTCTGTTTGCTCTGGCTGAATCCAACAATGCAGAAATGGGGAATTTTTCAATGTTTATAGGTAGATTCTGGTTTTCATCCATAACCAGGATGATTTGTGTTGATGCCTTTAAGCCACAAATCAGTTTCAAATCTCTGTAGTTGTCTTCTAATTCATTTAAAACCTCTACGAGTTCGGCTTTCAAGCCAATTAGTAGTGATTTTATTCTGATTAAATCCTTTTGTGCAACATTGCCCGAATTATATTGCGATTCGTAAGCTTTTAGTAATTGATTGGTCGATGCAATTTGCTCATCAAATAATTTGATGGTTTGCGTAGCGTAATATATTTTATAAAAATTATTGTTTAACTCAAATTTTAATGTTCGCATTAAGTCAAAGTATTCTGCTTCAGCTAGTTTTACGCCAAATTCTGCAACCTTAATACTTTTGTTTCGTTTACCGGCTAACTTAAATAGCTGAGAAATAGACCCTGCAAACTGACCAAACTCTGCCGAGGTTTGCAGGAATTTTTTGGTTTCATGATTGTAGAATAGATTTTCATATTCCAATTGTGGATTATCGAATAATTTTGCCGTTATAATTTCTGCCTTTGCCTGGTCTATTTGATAATTGCTAACTAATAAGTTGAAATTATTTTTTAAAAACAGCAATTGTGCTTTTGCAATATCTAAACGTAAGGTGTCGATTTGACTTTTTGCAGTTATACAGCAGAAACAAAAAAATACAATGAGTATTGCCGAAATTCTTCTCATGCGGCAAAACTAAAGCAGGCAAATTAAACGCGAATTAAACTGAAATTAAAAGCGGATTAATTAGAGGAAGTTTAATTGTAAAAACACATCCTCTTGGATTGGCTGGCGTTAATTCAATCGTTCCTTTAAATATTTCAATTATCTTTTGGGTAATGTAAAGTCCCATTCCTTCACCTTGCAAACCAAATTCTTTCGATTTACTGTAAAAGGGTTGAAAGATATTATTTACATCTTTTGGATTTATGCCTGTGCCATTATCTTGAATATGAATGCGTAATTCTTGTTCTGCTCTTTCGGCAGTAAAAATAACTTCATCGTTTTTAGAAAATTTAAATGCGTTCGATATGATATTATCCAAAGCAATTCTAATCAAAGTGTTATTCGCTAAAACCTTCAAATTTTTAACCTCATCGTTTACAATAACTTTAAGATTTAAGCCTCTTTCATGTTGCCAATCAGTTTTTATTGAGCTTATCAAATCGTCAACTATAATTTCAGCACGTTGTGAATGGATGAGCTCCATATCCATTTTTGCCAGCGCCAGCAAACCTGTAATAATGTGTTCCATTTTTTCAGATTCTTCTAGCATTGAATGAATAGCGTTTTGATAATCAGACATTTCTCTTTGCTTAGAGAGGGTAAGTTCTGCGTTCATTATCATTCTTGTAAGTGGTGTTCTTAACTCATGCGAAGCATTGGCTACAAATGTTTTTTGAAGGATAAAAGCCTGCTCAAGCTCTTCCATAAGGTTATTGAATGTTTTTGCAATCTGATTTATCTCATCTTTATTGGCTTTTTCCTCTACTCGAAACGCCATGTTTTTTGCATCGATTTGCTTAACATCAGCAAGAAACTTATTTAAAGGTTTCAGCATTTTTTCTGCAATCCATCTGCTTAGCAATAAAACAAAAGCAAAAATCATGATAAAAACGATAATCATAATTTGCCAAAGTTTTGATAATCTGTTATGAGAACCTAAATCTTCTGCCGAAGCCAGAATAACAAAATCTCCCTGATTATCTTTGTAATAAATGCCTACAACCTGCCTTTCGCCATCGGTATATTTTAAATGTTTACGCTTGCGAACTAGTTCTATTGTAGATTTAGGCCAGTATTGTGCAGAATCGCCAATAAAAGTTGCACGGTTTTCTTTGTCGTAAATTCTAATAACCTCGCTGTTTAACTTTTGCAGATATTTATGGCGAACGGTGTTGAGCGCATCGCGACTAATTTCATCAGCTTCAAGGTAAAGTTTGGCCGTTACCATTGTTCTGTCTGTAAGCCTTTCGAAAAAATCGGCTTGCAAAAATTTCATAAAAGTAAAATATACCGTAAACAGCACCGCTAAAAGTATAGATGTACAGATTAGTGTAAAATAAAGCGCTAAACGGTCTTTTATCTTCATCACTTTAAAATATAACCCATATTTATTTTAGTGTGAATAAGCTTTCTATCAAACCCTCTTTCAATTTTTTTCCTTAAGAAATTAATGTACACATCAATCACATTTGTGCCGGTCTCAATATTAATATCCCAGGCTTGCTCCGCAATAAATTGTCGTGATAAAAGGCGGTTTGGGTTGCGTAAAAACAGTTCAAGTAAAATAAATTCTTTTGCACTAAGTTCAATGCTTTTGCCCGCTCGGGTAACTTCTTTACTGGCTGTATCTAAACATAAATCATCAAAGCAGAGCAGGTTATTTTGAGCAACATGTATATTGGTAGAGCGCCTTAGAAGTGCAGCAATCCTTGCCAAAAGTTCTTTTAAATGGAATGGTTTTACCAAATAATCATCTGCGCCAGCTTCTAAACCAATAACTTTATCATCTACTGTTCCGAGTGCTGTTAGCAATAAAATTGGCATTTTTATTTGCCGCTCGCGAAGTAATTTACAAACTTGTAAACCGTTAATTCCCGGCATCATCACATCAATAATAAATAAATCGAATTTATCGTTGATGAAAAGTGAAAGTGCATCTGTTCCGCTTAAAACACTGGCGGTTTGATAGCCATTTTCTTCTAAAGCCGATTTTAAGAGTGTTGAAATTTTCTCGTCATCTTCTGCTATCCCGATTTTGAACATGTTGCAAAAATAACCTTATCATCTTAAAATGAGATTAAAACAGATTATTGTTACAGTTGATATTTGGATGCGAAGGAATAAAAATTGCATATTACAATATAATTAGTAAAACGATTTATAAGTTAATCTATCAGCATATTTCAATATTTAATAACGCAATGAACTCATATTTAAACAAGATAAGCACCATATTTTTATTGTTGATTTTATTTATTCAGACAGTAAATGCAGCCGGGATTGTGAAGTTGAAATGCGAACATTTAGTAAATCCAATTGGAATTGATAACCCTAATCCACGCTTATCGTGGATGATGGAAGATGATAGGAAAGGTGCTGTGCAACGTGCTTATCGAATTATTGTAGGCACAGATTCTTTACAGCTCAAAAATAAAATCAATGTGCAGTGGGATTCAGATAAAGTAAATGCTGGAAATAGTTTGATTACCTACAAAGGCAGCGCTTTAATGCCCTTTACAAAATACTTTTGGAGGGTAGAAGTTTTGGATAAGGATAATAAATTAGTGCTTTCGAAGATTTCGAGTTTTGAAACCGGGATGATGGGTTCCGAAAACTGGCGAGGCACATGGATTAGCGATGGAAGAGATATAAATACTCGACAGGCGCCATATTTTAGGAGAACTTTTGAACCCAAAAAGGAGATAAAATCAGCAAGGGTGTATATTGTCGCTTCAGGTTTGTACGAACTTTATTTAAACGGTGAAAAAGTTGGCAACCACCGCTTAGACCCGATGTATACCCGTTTCGATAGAAGGAATTTGTACGTTACTTATGATGTAACCGCTAACCTTAATAAAGGTAAAAATGCAGTTGGAGTTGTTTTGGGTAACGGTTGGTATAATCATCAGGCTATGGCGGTATGGAATTTCGATAAAGCGCCATGGAGAGCAAGACCAGCCTTTTGCATGGATTTAAGAATTACCTATACCGATGGCACGACCGAAACCATAACATCAGGTAGTGATTGGAAAACGAGTTTTGGGCCAATTATATCAAACAATATTTACACTGCAGAACATTATGATGCAAGGCTGGAACAAAATGGCTGGAATAAAGTTGAATTTGATGATACAAAATGGCGGGGTATAAGCTTAAGGGCAGCGCCTTCAAAAAATATTGTTTCGCAAACCATGCATCCCATACGCAATGTTGAAGAGATAAAAGTTAAAAGCCTTCGCAAATTTGATGATACGACTTATTTATATGATTTAGGCAGAAACATTGCCGGAGTGAGTAAAATTAAAGTTTCAGGCAAAAAAGGAACAATAATCAAGTTAAAACATGCAGAGCGATTGAATGCTAATGGCCGTGCAGATTTATCAAATATTGATGTTTATTATCGCCCAACTAACAACACCGACCCATTTCAAACGGATATTTTTATCTTAAATGGTGATGGGGAAGAGGAATTTATGCCTTTGTTTAATTATAAAGGATTTCAGTATGTAGAAGTTACAACCAGCCAGCCTGTTAAACTTGAAGAGAAAAACCTGGTGGCTTATTTTATGCATAGCGATGTACCTGCAACCGGCAAAATATCTTCTTCAAATCCTTTAATTGATAAAATCTGGTGGTCAACTAATAATTCCTATTTATCAAATTTATTTGGCTTCCCAACTGATTGTCCGCAAAGGGAAAAAAACGGCTGGACGGGCGATGGCCATTTTGCTATAGAAACCGGATTGTACAATTTTGATGCCTTAACCGTTTATGAAAAGTGGTTGGGCGACCATCGCGATGAGCAACAACCGAATGGCGTTTTACCAGATATTATTCCTACAGGCGGCTGGGGTTATGGTACGGCAAACGGTACCGATTGGACCAGCACAATCGCCATCATCCCATGGAATATTTACATGTTTTATGGCGATACAAAAGCATTAGCCGATAATTACAAAAACATAAAGCAGTACGTTAATTATGTAAACAATATCAGTAAAGATGGTTTAACTACTTTTGGCAGAGGCGATTGGGTTCCGGTAAAATCCACTTCAAATTTGGAATATACTTCTTCGGTTTATTTTTATGTTGATGCAGATATTTTAGCCAAAACCGCAAAACTATTCAATAATCAAAATGATTTTTTGGTTTATAGCGCTTTGGCAAAGAAAATTAAAAAGGCGATTAATGATAAATACTTCGATGCAGAAAAAGTAAGCTATGGCACGGGTGTACAAACTGAATTAAGCATGGCACTACAATGGAATATTGTTGAAGACCAATACCGTTTAAAATTGGCAGAAAATTTAGCTAAGCGTGTTGCTGCAGATGGTATGCATATAGATGTTGGCGTATTGGGCGCAAAAGCGGTTTTGAATGCTTTAAGTGATAACGGACAAGCAGAAACGGCTTATAAACTCGCCGTACAAGATACTTACCCGGGTTGGGGTTGGTGGATTGTAAATGGAGCAACTACGCTTCACGAAAACTGGGATATGCAGGCAACCAGAGATATTTCGGATAACCACATGATGTTTGGCGAAATTGGTGGCTGGTTTTTTAAGGGCTTAGGTGGTATCAAAATAGATGAAAAACAGCCTGGATTTAAAAATATTTTGCTTCAACCTAATTTTGTAGAAGGTTTAGAACACTTTACCGCAAGCCATGAAAGTCTTTATGGTACAATTTTATCTTCCTGGAAAAGAAATAAAAACGGCCTTAAATATGATGTTAAAATCCCAGCGAACTCTACCGCAAGCCTGGATATTCCAGCGTTATCGGGTAAAAAGGTGTATTTAGACGGAAAAGTGGTTAGCCACAAACAGGAACTATCTGCCGGAAGTTATGCTTTTGAGATAAAATAGGTGGAAGGTACTAAAGCAGTCTATATTGTGTTTTAAATTTCCCGCTTTCGCCATAAAGTGGAGAAAATGATTACTAAATTTCGTCATTCCCAATTCAATTGGGAATCATAAAGCGATTTGTATTGTGCTTTAAGATTCCCCTTTTCGTGGAGAATGACGAAAATTTAAGCAATTTTACAATTGCTTAATCTTAATATTTCTCCATTGGCTCGAGCCTGGATGCTCTTGTAATGCAATTTTTCCTTTGGCTACTTTAGCAAAATTTGCGAAAGCTTTATCCTTAAATTTACTGTTGTCAACCAATTTGTTCCATTCATCACTACCAATTTGTCCGTCAAAAGTTTTAGTGCCATTTAAGTAGAAAGTTAAATGTCCTTTATTTTGTATCAAACGCACTTTATTCCATTCGCCAACTGGTTTCGGTTTTGATACCGTTGCATCACCAGCCATATCATATAAACATCCAGCCAGGTGATTTTCTTTCTTATTATCATCTGCATCGATATTATCCAAAACCTGCATTTCAGGTCCTGTTAAATAAGTGGCTCTAAATTTTGGATTTTCCTGAATATCAAAAATAATTCCGCTGTTTCCGCCTTTAGAAATTTTCCATTCCAGGTTTAATTCATAGTTTTCATATTCCTCATTTGTAACAATATCGCCTCCACCATTTCTTGGTTTTGTTGGATCGAAAACAATTGCGCCATTTTGTACAGTCCATTTAGAACCTACCGTGTCTCTCAAATAGGTGTGCCAACCGTTTAAAGATTTGCCATCGAACAACAATTTCCAGCCTTTTTTAACTTCTTTTTTAGTTAATGTGTTTGCTTCTTGAGCCATAGTTGTTGCGCAAAACATAGCGGAAACGGCAAGAAGTATTAGCGATTTTTTCATCAGGTATTTTTTTTATTTCGAAAATAATAAATACTTGGAAGCTTTTCGTATTTAACGATAATGTGCGTTGAAACTGTTACAAATCGATTTAGTAAGAATTATTTCTATACTAATTTTGTTTGTGCGATTTTAGGATTTTAAAAGTATGGCTAAAGCCTTCGTCGTTTAAATTAACATAATCGGGGAGGGTTAATTTATTTACGTTTATGTAATTCAATAAACCTTTTATGGTTATTGAAACTCCATCGCCATTATTAATATGTTTTAAAGCATTGATTTTTAAGAGCAGAAAAGCAATTACGAAAATGGGTAAGTTATGTTTGTTTGCAAACTCAATTCCCTTAGAAGCTTCAATAATAACATTTTTATAATTACCTGTATGGTTTAAAAAATTTGCTTTCGCAGAAATGTATGATGCTTCTGTATATGATGTATAATACGTGTTAGGATTGCTTAGATAATTGCCTAAAAGCTTAATAACCCTTTGGGTAGTTTTTAACCGATTTAACTTTAGCGTGGTTTGGGCCATAATAATTAACAGGTACGAAGAGAAAACCGAAGAGCGCAGATAAAATATTTTAGGATATTTCTTTAGTATGGCTTCCAATAGATGTATGCATTCTATATAATTTTTGTTGCTAAATAATACCATCAGCACCAAGCGGTAGGTAATCATTTCGCAGCTTCCCAGCATATCATTGGGTAATGGCTTACTTTTATGTACCTCAATACAAAACTTATTAATTTTTTCAAAAAGGCTGGCGCTGTTATTTGGCTTACCTATTAGCGTATTATTAAAAAATGAAATTAAATCGTAAGGATTAATTGGAAATAATTCCAACAGCTTTTTATTGTATCGTTTTAACAGATGCATGCTCTCTGCTAAGGCAACTTTATCTAAATTTAATATGGCAATGCTGCTGCTAATTACATGCAAAATCATCTGTATGTTTTCATCAAAAACCCGCTCAGATAAATTTTTAATCAGCGTTTTGTAATTCTGGCTAATAACCTGTCCAGATACTAATAAATCTACAAAATGAATATCTATGCTTTGGGTATTAAATTTTGAGTCGTTTTTCTCAAGTTCGAAAAGGGCTACATCACATATAAAATCATAAGCTTTATTTTTCTCCTCGTTTGTAAATGGAAGTTTGAAAATGTTTTTGAGCGCTGATATTTCATTTCTGTTAATGCAAAATTTAATGCTCCAGTTTATCAGGTGTTGTCGTAAAATCTGCTCTTTAGCGTAATTAGATAATATTTCTTCGAAGAAACTTTTATTGGGCTTAAATTCAAATTTCTCCGTTAGCTGTAGAAAGAGGAAGTAAGTATAAATATCATCACTTAAAAACTTAACTATCTCCGTAGGAATTGCAGTTGATAATCTTTTTTCTTCTATTAAAATACCGCCGTAAAGAAGCTCCTGGTAGGCTTCAAAATACTTTACCGTGTGTGAAAGTATCTTTTCTTTAGCAACGCGATGGTATATCGCCCCTTTTGATATTTCCCGACTGATTTCTTTAAGAATAAAAATTTTTTCGGTGCTGTTTTTGGATAAAAACACCTTGTTTTCTAAAAAATAGTTAATTAGTTCCAAACAGAGCAGTTGATTGCTAAGCTTCAAAACTTTTGTTTCCTGTTTTAGTGTGTAATATATCTGCAACCAAAATGGTGTTCTAAATTGATTCAACAAACCTGGATGCAAATCACTTTCATACACTGGTTTTCCTTCAATTTTACTAAGTGTAAATAGAATTTCTTCTTGATTTAGCGCAGGGATATTGGTGTTTTTATCTTCATCAAAAAATAAACCTTTGTACCAGGAATTGGTAAGAAATGCCGAGCCTGTAATGGCTGGTTGCAGGTTTACCCAATTATTAACCCTTAAACCAATTACAATTTTAATAAAATTACTATGCTGGAT
Source organism: Pedobacter sp. Leaf170 (assembly GCF_920984665.1). GTDB lineage: Bacteria > Bacteroidota > Bacteroidia > Sphingobacteriales > Sphingobacteriaceae > Pedobacter. The sequence continues at coordinate 34,350 of NZ_CAKLBP010000006.1, read as the reverse complement.
ACTGTGTAGAAAATCCACAAATATTTTAAAGTATTTATCGATTGCTAAATATTGATCAATACCATCAACAATAAGTACAATACGCCCTTTGCAGAGTTTAGGGTTTTTTAAAAAGTATGCAATTAATTCACTAACACCGGCAAATTTAAATTCTTTTAAAAACCATTCTTTAAGTGATAAGCCATTCTGAATAATATCGCTGATTGTACCAGAATTAATCAATAAAACTACATCTGATTTGTATGGTGCATTTTCGCTATAAAAAAAATGTTCAACTAAATGAGCAATTAATATCGATTTTCCTTGTCCGGGCTGAGCACTTATGGTTGTAAACTGATAATCGTTTTTTAAGAAATAGTCAAAATCACTGTATAAGAAATTCCGCTTTGAGGTAGCTGTAAAAGGTACACCTGATGAATTTTTCTTGGCTATTAAAGATACATCCGTAATGGCTTGAGTTCTGATATTTAAACTTTGCCATACATCATCAACATCAGAAACTTCATGCTCTTTCTCTTTACAGAAAGATTCCCAATCAGAATAACCAATATATTGAGATAAGCTATTTAATGTAAAAAGCGAAAATTTATGTAGAGTTTGTGCAAAACCAAAAAAGCGCTTTACCGTGGTTTCGCTAACGTAGTTCTTAGTTTCCTTAAAAATTAGCTCTGAAATTGTCTTACAATGGGCTGGATCGATATTCCTTAAACCAGATTTTATAAGAACGAATTTCCTTAGCTGAGAGAGCAAATCAGTTGTATTCATTAATCAGAGGATGATGATACTAATGTCATAAAAAATATGCAATAGCCGAAATAGTTTTAAGTAACATTTCCCCTATGAATAAAATGAACAGCGCAAATCCTCAGATTAATGAACAATAATGGATAAATCTTAATGATTCTATCTAGCGTAGATTTACAAATAAGATAAGAAAACACTCCTAAGAGGGATGTAATCCAATTTCTTGAAAAAACAAATTATCCCTAATTGCGCTTGTATGATGAAAAACTTTACTACTTTTTCCCGGTTCGGGAAACCTATTGCAATTCAAATTTTTCTGATAGCTGTTTTAATAACGATTTTAAACCTTAGATCGTATGCACAAACAAAAATTTATGCAAATACAGTAAGCTCGGTTTCCCCTAACGGACAATCGAGTTTAACAGGATGTGGAACTTTAGGTTTATTCGGTTGCTATTTAACACCAACGGTTGATAATGCTACCGATGCAATTACAGCTGATGAATTAACATTTGCAACCGTAAAATCTTCTGGTGGTTTAGCTGTAGGTATAGGTGCATATACTGGTGAGATCGAATTAAAATTTCCGAATACTATTCCAGCTGGTACAACATCGTACATTAGAATTGATGCCGACCCAACACTTTTAAATCAACTTTTAGGCGGAAATTTAGGTGGTTTATTGAGTGGTGTTGTAGGTGGTGTTGCATTAGGTAATCATTCGATTGATGTAGGTGCGAGAAATTCAAACGGAGTTACCGTCTTATCCGGAACAAGTGTTAATGGATTTACCAGTTCTAATTTACGTTTGGTTAAGGATGCAAATGGATATTTTTATGTTGCGCTTCGGCCAACTGTAGATTATGACAGGGTTTATGTTAAAGATGCCACAAGCGCACTTTTATTAGGAACCTTAAATAATACAAAGGTTTATTACGCCTTTTATACCTCTGGTACAGATGCCTGCGTACAAGCTTTTGCAACCGGTTTTGAAGGCAATGGTTTAACGGTTGATGCACTTGGTTTAGGAAAAGCAGGTGTTACAAATTCGAGTTTTGCTATAGATGCAGACAAAACAAACTATTCAGAGCTAAGTTTAGGAGCATTGGGTGTTGCCGGCTCTATAAGTCAGAATTTTTATTTCAATACCCCATCCAATAATGGAGATGAAATCAATTTAAGAATTGCAGCTTCAGGGAATTTAGTAAATGCAGGCGTTTTAAGTAGATTAACTGTTACCGCCTACAATGGTGAAACGCAGGTTTTTAGTCAGAATGCGGCAACTTTGTTAAGTGTCGAATTGTTAAATTCGCTCGGTAGCGGACAACCCCTTACCATTCCGTTTGCACCAGGGGCGACTTTTGATAGGGTACAAGTAACCTTGTCATCGTTATTAAATGTTAATTTAACCCAAACCATATTAATTTATGGCTTAACCCGTTCGGCAGCCAGACCAACATTTGTTTTGCCAAGCTCAAATGCGGTGAATGCCTGTTTTAACACAACCGCTACATTATCGGCCACAACGCCAAATACAAATGATTTACGTTGGTACGATGTTGCGGAAGGTGGAGCTGCACTAGCTACCACCGCTTTCAATGGTACTTTTACAACTCCTCAGCTAACAGCAAATAAGGTTTATTACGTTGCGGCAAGAAGATTGGGATGTACAGAAGAATCAGTTCGGGTTCCAGTTTCAATAACTGTAAATCCAGCTATTGTTTTTAATTCCTCTGTTTTATCAAATGCTACCGTTGGTTTTCAATATAGTAAACAAGTTGATTTAGCAACTGGCGGAACACCAACATTTACATATTCTTTAGCAAGCGGAAGTACATTGCCTGCTGGTTTAACTTTATCTGCAAATGGAACAATTTTAGGTACTCCAACTGCCAGTGGAACGGCAAGTTTTTCGATAGTTGCAACAGATAGTAAAGGCTGCACCGTAACTGCAAATTACAATTTAATAGTTACCGGCGCTTTGGCTTTAACGCCAGGAAATCTCCCAGATGGAGTGACGGGTGTTTTGTACCCTCCACAAACTATTCCCGCAGCTACAGGCGGAACAGAGCCATATATTTATTCGGCAATAAATCTTCCTCCAGGTTTAACCTTCGACCCCACAACCAGACAAATAGCCGGTACACCAACTGCCGTTGGAACTTATACTATTCCGGTTACGGTAACAGATGTTAATGGAAATGCTGTAACATCTGGCTTTGTTGTAAAAATTATCAATCCTTTAGTTTTGCCCGCCGCCACACTTGCAAATGGTGTAACGGGTAGAGCTTACACGCCACAAGTTATTCCATCAGCTACTGGAGGTGTTGGTCCTTATACTTATAGTGCTACTTCAGTTCCGGCTGGTTTAACATTCAATCCAGTTACAAGAGAAATTTCGGGTACGCCAACTGTAAGCGGAACATTTACTGTTCCAATTACGGTTACCGATGCCGATGGTAGAACGATAACCACAAATTATACCATTACTGTAACCGACCCATTATTATTACCACCATCAACATTGGCGAGCGGTACTGTTGGAGCATCTTATCCGACTCAACTAATTCCTTCTGCCACAGGGGGCGTTGGCGCTTATACTTATGTTGCCACGGGTTTACCTCCGGGTTTAACATTTAACGCAGCAACCAGAGAAATTACCGGAACACCTACTCAAGCGGGTAACTATTCTGTACTGGTAAGTGTAACCGATTCGCAAGGTAATACTGCAAATAATTCTTATCCCTTAAGTGTAATTGGTGTGCTATCGTTGCCAACAGCTTCATTACCAAATGGTACAGTGGGGATTGCTTATCCAACTCAAACATTGCCTGCGGTAAGTGGAGGTACGCCACCGTATAATTATACGGCAACAAACCTGCCTCCGGGGTTAAATTTTAATACCACAACCAGAGAAATTACGGGAACTCCAACAGTTGGCGGTACATTTACTGTAGCATTAACGGCTACAGATGCAACTGGAAATATTGTTAATACAGATTACATTGTCATCGTAACTGTAAGTCAGCCAATTGCAGCATCTGTTTCGGTTTGTTCAGGCAGCTCAGCAGCATTAAATGTGAGCAATTTACAAGCTGGTGTAACCTACAACTGGTATGCATCCACAGGAAATACGCCATTAGCAACTAATAATAATGGTCTGTTTAACACTGGTCCTTTAACAGCGAATACTACTTTTTATGTTGAAGCAGTATCTGGATCGGCAGTAAGCGCCAGAACAGCGGTTAATGTAAGCATTAATCCTGCGGCTAACCCGGCGGTTGTTTCCACCAATAATCAGGTAATTAATGCAGGGCAAACAACTACATTAATAGCTACCGCTGATGCCGGAAGCTCTATACATTGGTTTGCCGCCCCAACCGGTGGAACTGAATTAGCTTCTGGCTCAAATTTTACAACACCTGCTCTAAATACAACCACAACTTTTTATGTTGAAACCATAAATGCAAGTGGTTGCACAAGCGCCGTTCGCGTACCGGTAACAGTTACCGTAATTAACGGAGTTGGAAATACGGCATGTAATGCAGCCGGTACACAAAATTCTGGTATCACAGGCATCTGTATTTTATGTGGAATTAATGGTGCAGGCAATTCAACTGATGCTAATCCAAATAATTTTACCAGAATAACATTAGCTGTTGGTGCATTATCTACGGGCTATCAGCAATTAATATTTAATTCGGCTGGTACAGCAACTGATAGTGTTCGTTTAGATTTAGGCTTACCTACCGGATTATTAGATTTATCCCTTTTAGGAAACATTACTGTGAACGTAATGAATGGAAATGCGGTTGTTGCAAGCTATCCGTTAAATTCATCACTGTTAAGATTAACGCTTTTAGGTGGAACTCGTTTTGAGGCGATTTTACCGGCAACTGCAGCATTTGATCGCGTAGAAGTTAGAATCGGAGGTTTAGCTTCTGCCATTTCGAGCCTAGATGTTTATGGCGCAACAATAGTCTATCCATCTCCAACAATTACAAGCGGCTCACAAACCATTTGCGCCAATACTGCTGTAAATTTATCTGCTACAGCAAGTGGAGCGACTACCCTGCGATGGTTTGATGCACCTACCGGAGGAAATTTGTTAGCTACCGGAGAAACTTTTACCACACCAGCACTTACTGCAACAACTATTTATTACCTTGAGGTGAGCAGAGGTACATGTGCAAATCCAACAAGAATCCCTGTCACTGTTACTGTTATTCAGGCGATAGCTACACCGGTTTTGGCGCCGATTGCAAATGTATGTTCAGGTTCGTCTACAACTCTTTCGGTAAATAATCCAGATGCTACTCTAACTTACAATTGGTATACCAGCAGCACAGGTGGATCACCAGTTTTTACCGGCAATGTTTTTACAACGCCAATATTAACAGCTAATGCCACTTATTATCTGGAAGCTGCTAATGGAAGTTGCATAAGTAATGCAAGGGTTGCGGCTGCGGTAAATGTAAATCCTGCACCGGTACTTCCAGTAGTTACAGCATCTTCTTTATCTGTACCATCAGGTCAAACAGCTACGCTGTCGGCTTCATCAACAGAAACCAACGTTACATTTAACTGGTATGATAGTGCAAATGCTACAAGTCCGGTGTTTACTGGAGCAACATTTGTAACGCCTCCAATTACCGCAAATACAAGTTATTATGTGGAGAGTGTTTCTCCAAATGGTTGTCCTTCTGCAAGCAGAGTCCAAGTTACCATAACCGTTAGCGGCGTTGGTACTCCGGTTATTGTTCCTTGTGAAACTGCAACAAGTCAGAGTAACGGAGTATCTGGAATAGCCATTGGAGCCGGAGTTGTTAATCCAAACCTTGCAATAGATACTGATGCACAAACTTCTTCAACACTTGTAATGCCGGTAGGAATTGCAGCATCGGTTTATCAAAATCTGTCATTTCCGGGTGCTTCTAGAGTTGGTGATACTTTAAAAGTTTTAATATCATCTCCAGGAAAACTATTATCCCTTGGCATATTTAGCAATCTTCAAATCACGACATATTTGAATGGTGTATCAAATGGTGATGTTGTTAATTTAAACAATGCAATACTTAATATTAGACTTTTAAGCGGCAATTCGCAGGCATTAATTACTTTAATTCCATCAGCAAGCTTTGATGGAGCGGAATTGCGTTTAAATTCAGGAATTGCAGGTGCTCTGTCATCCATAAATTTAAATTACATGCAGCGTGTTTTGAAAGCACCTGAAGTTGTATCTGCAAATGTTATCACATGTGCGGGTACTACTGCAACGCTACAGGTTTCCAATCCGGTGGCAGGTTTTACATACAGATGGTTTGATGCAAATCAAAATGCATTAGCAGATGGAACTTCATTTACAACACCAAACTTAACTGCAAATACTCAATATTTTGTTGCCGTAGTATCTTCCAGCGGTTGTGTGAGTGCAAAAACACCGGTAGCGGCAACCATATCTGCTTTGCCGCTAGCTCCAGAGTTATTAGCGTCTGCAGTTAATGCTTGCGCCGCTAATCCTGTTATTTTGCAAGTAAAAAATCCAATAGCCGGGGAAACATACAAATGGTACACTGCAGGTAATATTTCAGCGGGGCCCGATGGAGTAACCTTAACGGTTAATCCACTATCAAATACAACCTACACGGTTGAGGCTGTAAATAGTTGTGGAGTTTCTGCTTCGAGAACTACTGCAACCGTAAACATAGGTGCTGGTCCTGATTTGCCAATTGTTTCTCCAACAACTGTAACCATTACATCTGGTAGTACAGCAATATTAACAGCAACATCATCAATAGGCGGAAATACCATCAGATGGTACAGCGATGCAGCACTTACAAATCTTGTATCATCAGATGCAACTTTTACCACACCAATATTAACCTCGAGTACAATTTATTATGTAAGAAATGAAACAACTTGTGGTAATTCTGCAGCTGTAGCCGTAACTGTAAATGTTAACCCTGCGTTACCTGGTTCAGCACCGTGTGGAACGGCGAGTATTAGTTTAGCAACCGGAAATGTAGGCGGAAATATCGGCTCGGGCGTATTTAATGCACCTGCAGCTGTTGATAACGACGTAAATTCAGCATCAACACTGTTCGTTACAGCGGGCATAGCAAATGCTTACGTATTTCAAAGGGTTGGTTTTGCAGGTGGGTTATCGAATGTTGGAGATACACTCCGCATAAAAATTTCATCTCCAGCAAACTTGTTAAGTGCTTCGGTTTTTCCTAATATCAGTCTAACAACCTACAATGGTTCAACCAGCAATGCTGATGAAATCAGATTAAATAGTCAGCCTGTAAAAATAGAACTAGCTTCCAATGGAGGCGATGCAATATTAACTTTCGTACCCACTCAACCATTTGATGGTGCCGAACTTCGCATTTTCTCTGGTCTTATTGGTGTACTAAACACTATTAATTTTAATTATGCTCAGCGTTCTATTACCGTACCAGAAGTTAGCTCAGCAACTGCAACGGCTTGTTTGGGTTCGTCAGCGCTTTTAAATGTTAGCAATCCAAAACCAAATATTATTTACACATGGTATCAGGATAATGTACTCAAAGCTACTGGTACCACATTTTTAACCGACCCTACACTACCTATCGGGAATCATAATTTCTTTGTAACAGCTAAAGGCAATAATGGCTGCGAAAGTCCTAAAGTATTAGTAACTGTTACCATTGCTGCTCCACCAGCCGTAACGGTAATTGCATCACCAAATCCGGCAAACACTTGCGTAAATAATTCTACTACTATTAATGTGCAGGCTGTGGCTGGTGTTATTTATAATTGGTACGATGCTGCTACAGGAGGCAGTCTGTTGGTTAGCAATAGCAGCAGTTTCACTACATCTGCAAATTTACAGCCGGGCACTTATATGTTTTATGTTGAAGCTGCATCTGTTTCTGGCTGTGCAAATGCTACAAGAACGGCTGTTACTGTAACTGTAAACCAAAATGCCTTAGCAAGTGATATCATAATTAGTGGAAATACATCACTATGTGATAATGGAATTACAACTTTAACCGCAAGCAGTACAACCGTTACAAATCCGGTGTTTGCCTGGTATAGCGATGCGGCTTTGACTAATCAGGTATCATCAAGCAATACCTTCACTACGCCACAAATTACAGCAGCAACAACTTATTATGTTGTGGTTAGTGGTTCCAATCGTTGTGCAAATACGGTAGGAAATGCAGCAGTGGTAAACGTAAATATCAATCCATCAGCAAATGCTGCAGATATTAATGTATTAGGCAATTCTGCAATTTGTTCTGGAGCAGCAACATCATTATCGGCCAGTTCTACAACGGTAATTAATCCTGTTTTTACCTGGTATAACGATGCCGCTTTAACCAGCGTAGCTTTTGTTGGAGCCACATTTAACACCAGTGCCTTAACAGCAGAAACTACCTATTATGTTACAGTAAAAGGAAGCAATAAATGTGAAAATTTAACCGGAGATGCAAGGGCCATCACCATAAGAGTAAATACAATAGCTTCAGCTTCTGATATCAACATTACAGGTTTTAATACTATTTGCAAAGATGTTGCAGCATCATTGTCAGCATCTTCTACAACAATTTTAAATCCGGTATTTACCTGGTACAATGATGCGGCATTAACCAGCGTAGCTTTTGTGGGAGCTTCCTTCACTACGGCTCCTTTGAGCGCTACTACAACTTTCTATGTAACTGTTAAAGGAAGTAATAGTTGCGAAAATACCCCGGTAAACGCAAAAGCGATAACAGTTACTGTTAAAGATTATGCTACAGCTGCAGATATTACGCTGAATAATGTAAATATCTGTTCGGGTAATTCTACAACTTTAATGGCATCAAGCTTAACGGTTTTGCAGCCTGTGTTTACCTGGTACAGCGATGCATCTTTAACAGTTCCGGTATTTACAGGGCCAACATACAATGTTAATTCGGTTACCAGAACAACAACATTTTATGTTACAGTTAAAGGAAGCAATAAATGCGAAAATAATGCAGCTAATGCTAAGGCTGTTACCATAACTGTAAATCCATTAGCCAACACAACTGATATTGTGGTTGCGGGGAATACTTCGGCGTGTGCGGGCTCTGCAACGGTATTAACCGCAAGCAGCACTACTGTTACTAACCCAATATTTACTTGGTATAGCGATGCTGCTTTAACAAACATTTCATTTATCGGAGCATCATTTACTACACCAGTTTTAAATGCAAATGCTACCTATTACGTAACAGTAAAAGGCGACAATAAATGTGAAAATGCTGCTGGTAATGCAAAAGTTGTAGCGGTAAATGTTAGTGCTGTGCCTACAAGTCCGGTAATATCAAGTTCGGGTACAACCATTTGTGCAGGCGATGCAACAACCTTAATTGTTCAGGGAGCACAAACGGGAATAATCTACGAATGGTATAATAGTGCTACTGGTGGAAATTTAATTTTTACAGGAACATCTTTCACAACACCTATTCTTAATACAAATACAACCTATTATGTACAGGCTGTTGGTGCAGCAGGCTGTGCCAATTCGGCTGGGCGTACAATGGTGAGTGTGAGTGTAAATCCGCGTCCGGCAACTACCACGGTTGCATCATCGGCAGTAAGTGTATGCTCAGGAAGTTCAACCGTGTTGAGTGTTACGAATTCCCAGGCAGGTTATACTTATAATTGGTACACAAACGCTACAGGTGGTAGTATTGTAGGCTCTGGTGCGAATTTTAATACCGGTGCGGTGACCGCAAATACCACATTTTATGTCGAATCTGTTTCAGGTAATTGTGCATCTACCACCAGAACTTTGGTTAATGTAACCGTTCTTCCTGTTCCACTGGCCCCAGCGCAAGTGAATGCTGCAAGTAATTTAATTTGCGGTGGAAGCTCAACAACATTAACCGTTGCAAATCCAGATGCAGCTTTAACTTATAATTGGTACACGGCAAGCGCTGGAGGAACATCACTTGGTCAGGGAAGTACATTTACAACACCAGCAATAACCGGTACAACTATTTTCTACGTAGAAAGTTCTAATGCTTCGGGTTGTATAAGTGTAACCAGAACACCAATTACTATAACAGTTTTACCAATACTTACTGCACCAATTGTTAGGGTAGAAAGTACCACGAGCAACAGTGTAATTTTTGCATGGACGCCTGTATCTGGTGCAACGGGTTATGAAATATCGTTTAATAATGGTTTAACCTGGCTTCGCCCGTCTGAAGGAGCAAATGCTACAAGGCATGTTGTTAGTGGCTTAAAACCAGACCAAGGTGTTACTATAATGGTGCGAACAACTGGTCAGATTGCTTGTCAAACCAGTGCAAACTCTAATCCATTAACGGGCAAAGCTGCGAATCCGCTAGGTAATGAAATTTATATTCCGAATGCCTTTACCCCAAATAACGATGGCAAGAATGATATATTCTTAGTTTACGGAACAACCATAGCATCGGTAAAAATGAGTATTTACACACAATGGGGGCAGCTTATTTATCAGGTCGATTCTACAACAACAGGCTGGGATGGAACTTTTAGAGGTGTTGCACAGCCAAGTGGAGTTTATGTTTACATGATTGAAGTGATATCTAACGATGGAACTAAAGTGATGAATAAAGGAACGGTAACACTTATCAGATAACAATTTATAGCACAGTTAAAATTTAGATACCATGAAAATATTCTCTCAGATTAAATTATATATTATTGTTTTTACGCTGTGCAGTTTGTCTTTAAAGATGAATGCACAGGTAGATCCTCATTTCTCACAATACTATGCTTATCCGCTTTGGCTAAATCCAGCTTTAACAGGTGTTATTGATGGCGATTACCGTGCGTCTGTTAATTTTAAGCAGCAATGGGGTGCACTATCAAACTCTTTTTTAACAGGGGGCGCTTCATTTGATGTTGCGCCAACTAAAAACTTCGCCTTTGGCGCAACAATTATTAATCAAAGAGCTGGCGAATTAGACTTCAATTATTTAAGCGCATTAGTATCAGGTTCCTATCGTTTACGTTTCGGTTTAGAGGGTTTGCAAATGATAAGTTTTGGTTTGCAGGCTGGTTTTGTAAACCGAAGTTTTGATTTTTCTCAAGCCCGTTTTGGTAACCAGTTCAATCCAATTGGCGGTTATGATGGTGGAATGATGAGCGGAGAAACATTTGCTTCAACTTCATCATTCGTACCAGATATAAATGCGGGTATCATGTATTTTGATGGAAATCCAAACCAAAATGTAAACGTCTTCGCCGGTGCCAGTGCGGCTCACTTAAATCGCCCGGTTGAGCGTTTCTCGGGCAATAGTATGCGCACACCAATTCGTTTTACTGCACATGGTGGCGCAAGGATAAGAGCAACCGAAATTTTTGATGTGGTGCCGAATGCTTTATTCATGTATCAGGGTAATACCCGCGAGATTTCTTTAGGTGGTTATGGCCAGCTTATGTTAAATCAAGAAGCCAACATTCTTTTTGGTGGAAACTACCGTATCAAGGATGCCGCAATCGCCTTTGTTGGCTTACAATTTAAAAATATGGTTTTTGGATTGAGTTACGATGTTAATACCTCCAATTTTCAACGGGCTTCGAATAGTAATGGTGGTTTAGAATTATCCATTTCCTTAATTGGCAGAAACGGAATTATTGGTCCAAACTTTTTTTGTCCTCGTTTATAAGTAAATATGAAAAAATTAATCATCCAAATAATTATTTTCCTGAGTTACATAACGGCAAATGCACAATATGTAGTGAATTATAAAAAGGTTGCAGATGCATATTTCCAAAACAAGGATTATTACGCAGCATCAACATTTTATAAAAAGGCTTTGAAAATTACTTCAGATAGCTCGCAAATTGTGATGCCCTACACCAGTGAAAGCAAGCAAAATATAAAGGATAACTTGATTGAAGATTATGAAGGTTCTTTATTTAACTTGGCAGAATCTAGCAGGCTATACAGAAATTTTTTAGAAGCAGAAAAATACTATGCTGTTGCAAGCACGTTTGGAAAGCCTAAATATAAAAACGCATTATTTTACTATGCAGAATGCTTGCGGACAAATAAAAAATTTCCTGAAGCAATATCGGCGTTCGAGCAGTTTATTGCAAAAAACAAAGGCGATGATTTGGTTAAAACTGCAAATTTAGAGATACTTTCGTGCAGGTTTGCTATCAAAGAAATGCGTTATCCTCGCATGATGCAAATTAATAAAGTGCCCGAGAAAGTTAATGGTTTGGGCTCTAATTATGCTGCGGTTAAAACTGCTGATAACTTTTACTACACTTCATCAAGGCCTATTGCAGTTGCAGGCAAGCCAGAAGTTATTAAAGCGGTTAAGGGTGAAACCGTAGTGACTACTAAAGCAAACCCTTTTATCAATAATATTTATGTAGCTAAAGATAATTTAAGTGCGAGTGAAATTGCTGTGAAGATGCTCGATTTAAATTTGCCGAAAGATATGGAAACAGCTGCAATAAGTTTTAATCCCGAAGGAAACGTAGCCTATTTTACTGCCTGGAAAGAGAAAGAGAAATATGCCATATACCAATCTAAAAAAGTTGATAACAAATGGCTCGCTCCAACATCATTAGGTTTACAAATAAATGATAAGGATTTCAATTCTGCTCAACCATTTGTTACTTCTGATGGTAAATTTCTTGTGTTTTCCTCGGACAGGAGTGGAGGCTTTGGAAAATACGATTTGTGGTATGCATCTATCAGAACTGATGGTTCCGTTGGGCAGCCGGTTAATTTAGGACCGCAAATTAATACTGAAGATGATGAAAAAGCACCATACTATAACCTATTAACGAAGAAACTTTTCTTTAGTAGTGATGGAAGAATAGGCTTTGGCGGATTTGACTTTTTTGAATCTGAAGGTGATTTTATAAACTGGACAAAGCCAGTAAATTTAGGTTATCCATTTAACTCCTCTAAAGATGATTTATATTTCACGCCAATAAATGCTGATGCAAGCAGAGGCTACATCAGTTCGGATAGGGAATCGGCTTGTTGCTTAGAAATTTTTGAAGTAAAACGTGAGTTTATCAGTATTGAAGGCATTATCAGCGATTGTAAAACGAAAAAGCCACTTGATGGTGTTTCTGTAAAAATGATAGATTTGGATGGAGAGAAGGTAATTATTACAGATAAATCTGGCAAGTATGAATTTAAGATAGATAGCCGCCGGCCAATAAAATTAAACCTTTCAAAAGATAATTATTTTGCACTAAGCAAAAGTTATAGTTATGAGGAAGTAGCCAAAGCTGATACATTAATGCAAATGGATTATTGTATTAATTCTTTTAAAATCAACGTTCCGATAGTTCTCGAAAATATATATTATGAGTTTAACAGTGCAGAACTAACATCATCATCTCAAAAAACACTCGATGCTTTATTAGCTATTATGGAAGATAATCCGGAAATGGAAATTGAATTAGGTGCACATACCGATGATGTTGGCACTGATGCATATAATCAGGATTTATCTGAGCGTAGAGCTAAGTCATGCCTTAATTATCTGGTTAGCAAAAACATCTCAGAAAATAGATTGAGTTTTAAAGGTTATGGAGAAAGTGTTCCTATTGCCCAAAATAAATTTAGAAATGGTAAGGATAATCCCGACGGAAGAGCAAAAAATAGGCGAACAGAATTTAAAGTGTTAAAAAAATAATGTTTAGTATTGGTTGGTTTGTTTTAAGCAGGATTTTAATCCTGCTTTTTTTATTCAAAAAAGTTGTGAATTGTATTTTAAATCATACGAATTAATTATACAATATTTTATATTATTGCCAACTTAATATTCATAAAAATACACACTAAAGTCCCGATGCTTAGAGAAGGTAAAATCACATCAATTAATAACGATGGTTCTGGTATAATTACAGACGAAAATGACCAGGAAATTCCTTTTAAGCTAGGCGATAATTTCTTCTACAATATTAAAGGCGCTAAAGTAAAATTCGATATTGAATTAACTGATGCGGGACTTGTGGCCATAGATGTTCATTTGGCCATCGACGAATAAACTAAACGTTTTCTTTTTGGAATAATGCGGGGATGGTTTTAAAAATGAGTTTAATATCATTTTTAAAACTCTGTTGCTGGGCATAAGTATTATCGAGCATTAAACGTTCATCTTCACTCATTTCACCCTTACCACGCTTTTCTACTTGCCATAAACCGGTAATTCCGGCCGGAGCAGCAAAACGAAGCACATACTTGTCTGTAGTTAACTTTTCTGCCTCGTAAAGTGGCAAAGGTCTGTTTCCAACAATACTCATATCACCAATTATCACATTCCAAAGCTGCGGGAGTTCATCAATACTTGTATTTCTGATAAAATTTCCAACTTTAGTTATCCTTGGGTCGTTTTTGATTTTGAAAAAGGCAGAACCAGAATTGGCCTGTTTTGAATATTTAAAATCCTTTTCACACCATTGCATATTGTCTGCGTAAAGGGGATATTGACATTTACCTTCAGCCGCACATTGATTACACAAACTCTCCTTAATGGAAGCATTTTCATCAACTTTTGATGCAGAATCTATATTATATTGATTTAAATGCTTTAAATCTTTAATTCGCTGGTCTGCGTTTACAAACATCGACCGGAATTTGTAAAACTTAAAAACCCTAAAACCTGTACCAGCTCTAAGCGAATAATAAAATACCGGGCCTTTTGATTCTAACTTTATTAATATATAAATAATTAAAAACAGGGGCGATAGGAAGAATAGGGCCATGCTTGCAAAAAACACATCAAATACGCGTTTTGCAAAGCCAATATTTTTTATCGGTGGAACATCAGATTTAATACTGTCCTTTAATTCGTTCCAGTTGTCGATAAGAAAATTAATACGTTTTTCTATTCTGTTAACTTTTAAGGGAATTCTAAATACATCAGAAATACCGGCGGTTAGTGCTAATTTTCGAAGATTTGGATTAAAGTAATTAACTACAAGAAAAAATGGTACAACAGGTAATTCTTTTTTCTTTAGGGTTTCTACAAGTGCTAATCCGGCTGGTGCCATAATCTCACTGTAAGAAATAATTGCAGTTATATTTAAATTTTGGTCGTGCCAGGCTGTTGCCATTTTCATTCCGTTATCGAAATGAATAGTTTCTTTTTCACCAAAATTACAATTTGCAAAAAGGTCTTCGAAATTATTTTCGAAACCAATTAAAGCAATTATGGGTTTTCCTGGTTGAGCGTAAATTCCTTCAGACATATTTTTATGCACTCAGCTTACCCATTCTTCTTAAAACAACCCTAATTCTCGCTTCTAATTCTGCCGGATTAAATGGTTTAACAACAAAATCATCTGCGCCAGCATCAAGGCATTTAATTCTTTTATCAGAACTTTCTTCGCCAGATAAAATTAAAATGGGTACAGAATTAAAGAAATCACTAACTTTTACTTGTTCTATTAGTTCTAAACCATTAAGTTTTGGGGTATTCAAATCAGCTATTATTAAATCAGGAATGTTTCCATTTTGCATGTATGCTAAAGCGTCCATACCATTGGATCTGGTTTCGATTTCGTAAGTGGAATTCAAAATCTCCTCCAATATTGCCTGCATAAAAACGTCATCTTCAACAATTAGTATTTTTATTGTCCGAGAACCTGATAAAATCATTTTTGGTTTGTATAGTTTAAAACTTCAGTGTTTATAACGTAAAAACTGTGAATTAGGTTTTTATTATTTATGATTAATTTTTAAAGCTAATTTTTATAAAACCGTAAAATGTTGATTTACAAAGGCTTTTAGAAATGGATTGTAGCTTTAACCTAGATTGAATAGTTGTATTTTTTTATTTGTTTTAGTTAATCTTCTTTATGGCGATAATATCAACACATTCAACAATACTCAAATAACTACGTATCACCGAAATAAGGATAGATAAACTATTTTATAAGGGACTATAGTTTTTAGGAATATACGGGATGATATTTCTATGCAATATTAACTAAATCATAAGTAATTACCAATTCATTTAAGATGTAATATTTTCCTTTTTTTTTTTTTTTGACGAAAATCCAATTACAGAATCTCTAAAGCGCATTTTAAAGCAATTATTTTTAAATTTTTAGATGAAAGCCCAAAAATGAATCTTGGCGCACTAATTGCATTGTAAAAATTATGGATTGCGTAATTTTTTAATTTTTAAAGCCATATATTTAATCTTTTGTTAAGGAAAGTTAAATCATCTTATCAAATTAATTAATATCACGCCCTTATTTATAACGCTCTAACAAATATTGTTGACAAGCATGACTTCATCTCTTTTTTCATTTAACAAAGCTCAACTCAACAGGTTATTTCCTTATCATATCGTTATCAATAATGCTTTAATTATAGAGGAATGTGGTGTAGAATTAGCTGCTGTAAATCAAAATCTTGTTAGTCAATCATTCGTGCAAAATTTTATCATTAATGATAAAAACCTTCAGGCTTTCAGTTTTGAAGATTTAAAATCGTTTACAAATCAATTGTTGAGTGTAAAATCTATTTTTAATTTAAATAAAACGATTAATGGTTATTTAGAACTTGGAGAAAATAATTCCTTATTATTTACCGGAAATTCTATAAATGATTCTATACCAACTGATCGTGAGGTTAAATTTACAACCAAAAATCAAAGAGAACAACTTTTAATCTTATCTCAAATTGCCGAAGTAAATACCAACACCGTAATTATAACCGATGGAAATGATTTGATTACTTGGGTTAATCAAAGTTTTACCAATATGACGGGATATTCTTTCGATGAAGCCATTGGCAGAAAACCTGAATATCTTTTGCATGGACCAGCAACCAGTCAGGCTACCTTAAATTACTTAAATGGACAGGTATCAAAAGGAGCATCATTTAATGCAGATATTTACAATTATTCAAAATTCGGGAAACCTTATTGGGCTAGGATTAAAGGACAACCTATTCACGATCAGCAAGGCAAAGTTACAGGCTTTTTTGCATTGATTGAAGATATAACAGTTGAGAAGGATGCACAAGAAAACTTAAAAGAATCAGAAAACAGGTTTAGATTAGCTTTAGAAAAAATTGGAAATGTTTGGGAACATGATTTTATTACCGGTAAAACATTTTTCTCCAAAACCAATAACGATTTTTGGGGCTACACAAATAATGAACTCGAAGAAGGCGAATCGAACTGGTGGGATAGAGTGCATAAAGATGATTTTCATCTTTTAGTCGAAAATTTTAAAAAGTATCGTCGTGGTAGGATTGATGCCCATAATGAAGAATATCGAATTTTGCATAAAAACGGCGAAATTAAATGGGTTTTGGACCGTGGAGTTGTTATCGAAAAAGATGAAAATGGAAGGCCACTTCGTGTAGTTGGTACCCATACAGATATAACCCCCATTAAAAGAACCGAACAAGAACTTGAACAAAGAGTTAAACAATTTAAATCGCTTTCTGAAAACATTCCGGGTGTAATTTATGAGTACGAATACCGTGAAGATGGAACAGATGGCTTACGATACATTAGCCCGGCAATTGAGCGTGTATTTGGCATAACTGCAGATGATTTTTGGAACCACAAGTATATAACTCCAAAAGATCAGGATAGAATTAATACGAAACAGCAACATAGCAGAAATACGCTAGAGCCTTTTTATGATGAAACAGAGATAACCATTCCCGGGTCTAATCCTCGCTGGTATGCTGTTCACTCATCTTATTCATACACCGACCCCGATAATGGCGCCAAGGTATTTACAGGATTTATGTCTGATATTACCGAACGTAAAGGCGTTGAGGAATCGTTAAGAATAAACGAGGAGAAATATAGAAGCATTTTGGCTAATATGAAGCTTGGCTTGCTAGAAATTGATAATGATGGCCACATAACTTATGCTAACAATAGTTTTTGCTATATGAGTGGATATGCAATGCCAGAACTAATTGGTAAAAGTGCTGAAGATTTGTTTCTTCCGGAAGGAAAATCTGAAAGCGAAAAAGATAAATGGAGAAGCATTGAAAAAGGCCTTGCAGATGCTTATGAAATCGAAACCGTAGATAAACAAGGCAATAAAAAATGGTGGTTAAGTAGCGGTGCACCAAGGTACAATGATAAAGCTGAGCTTGCTGGTTCAATCGGTATTCACTTAGATATCACGGATAAAAAGAACCAGGAGTTAGAGTTAGTTGATGCGAGGGTAGAAGCAGAGCAATCTGCCCAGTCTAAAGAAACTTTCCTTGCGAATATGAGCCACGAAATTAGAACGCCAATGAATGCCATTATGAGTATGGCAAATCAGCTAGCTAAAACAAATCTCGAGCCTCAACAAGAATTTTATCTAGAAACGATTCACACGGCATCGAAAAATTTATTAGTCATTATTAATGATGTATTAGATCTTTCTAAAATTGATGCAGGAAAACTCAGCCTCGAAAATATTGGTTTTAACCTGATTGATGTATTGCATAACGCTATGCAGGTTATTACGCATAAGGGCGAAGAGAAGGGCTTGGATTTAAATAATTATCATTTTGATGGTAGCATAGCTAAAGTTTTAATCGGCGACCCTTACCGCTTAAATCAGGTATTATTAAATTTAATGACAAATGCTGTAAAATTTACAGAAAAAGGTTCAGTAGATTTAATATGTAGAGTTATTGCCGATAAACCGAACTCGCAGGTAATCCATGTTTCTGTTGTAGATACAGGTATAGGCATGGAGGCATCATTTGTTAAACACTTATTCGAGAAATTTAGTCAGGAATATGAGTCTGTTAGCCGTAAATATGGTGGTACAGGTTTAGGCATGAGCATTTGTAAAGAATTAATTGAGCAAATGGGCGGCGAAATTTTTGTAGATAGTGTTAAAGGTGTAGGTACAACCATATCATTTGTAATCGAATTTCCAAAAGGTAAATCTGATGATGTACCAGAAAAAGCCGAAACAACCTTTAGCGAAGACTTTTTATTAGGCAGAAAAGTTTTGGTTACTGATGATAATGATTTAAATAGACTGGTTGCTTCGATTTTGCTTTTAGATTATGGAGCTACGGTTATGGTTGCCGAGAATGGAGAGATTGCCTTAGATATGATTGAGAAAGAAACTTTCGATGTGATATTGATGGACATCCAGATGCCTGTAATGAACGGTTACGATACCACCAGAAAAATCCGTAAAATGGGTAATAACATTCCAATTATTGCTTTAACTGCATCGGCAATTAAAGGCGAGAAAGAAAAATGTTTATCTATGGGAATGAACGATTACATCACTAAGCCAATAAATGAGGAAGATTTTTTAAAAACAATCGATAAATGGATTAAACAAGATGATGGCAATGTATCAAATCTGGAAATAATGGAAGAGGAACCTGAAACTGCTTTATATGATTTGTCTACTTTAAGGCAAATAAGTAAAGGTCGTGAGGCTTTTGTTAAAAAGATGGTTGATATGTTCTGCGAACAAACACCATTATCAGTAAAGGAAATGATTGATGCTTACCATGATAATGATTTTCAGCAAATGGGTGCTATTGCCCACAAAATAAAACCAAGTATTGATAATTTGAATATCAGCTCGCTGCAAAAAGTAATAAGGGACATAGAAACTATTGGAAAAGAAGGTTTGGATGGTTCTTCATTGCCCGAAGCATTGAAAAAAACAGAACTAACGATAGATAAAGTTACTGCTAAGTTAAAAGAAGAATTTCCGGATGAGGAAGAGCATTAAAACAAAAAGGGGATAAGCGTTAAACTTATCCCCTTTTTGTGTGTTTGATAAAATTAGTCAGATAATTTCCCAACTGCTTTTAAATATGATTTTACGTTAGCATAAACAGTACTTCTGCATGCTCTAATCGCTGATTTTAAGGTTTCAATACTCACGCCTAATCTTTCTGCCCAATAATTTTGATCTTTTTCTTCCGCGATAGCGATGTAGATATCGTTCGGATTTAATGCAAATTGTTGATTTATCATATATTTGGTTATGTCTCATTATGGAAACAACATTTAATATGATAAGTTTCAAAAATTTTTATTTTCCTGATAAGATCTGGTCGATAATATTTAATTCATCTGCACTAAACTTTGTGTTTTCTAAAGCTTTTAAAGAATCTGTTATCTGCTCTGCTTTACTGGCGCCAATTAAAACTGAAGTTACCCGATTATCTTTTAATAACCATGCAATGGCCATGTGTGCCAGCTTTTGTCCGCGTGCTTTGGCAACATCATTTAGTTTAGCAATTTTGCTTAAAATTTCAGGAGTTAAGTTATTTTCATTCAGGAAAACGCCACTTGTTGCAACTCTAGAATCTGATGGAATGCCATGTAGGTATTTATCTGTTAATAAACCCTGCGCCAAAGGCGAAAACGGAATACAGCCAACGCCATTTTCCTCTAAAACATCTAATAAACCATTTTCTACCCAACGTTCAAACATCGAATATTTTGGTTGATGAATGACACAAGGCGTACCCATATCTTTCAAAATTTTAAAGGCTCTTGAAGCTTCATCTGCCTGATAATTTGAAATGCCAACATATAGTGCCTTACCTTGCTGCACAATTAAATTTAGGGCTGCCATCGTTTCTTCTAATGGCGTTTCAGGATCTGGTCTGTGGTGATAAAATATATCAACATAATCGAGTTTCATCCTTTTTAAGCTTTGATCAAGGCTTGAAACCAAATATTTCTTTGAACCCCAATCTCCGTATGGGCCATCCCACATAGTGTAGCCTGCTTTTGATGATATTATCATTTCATCGCGGTAGCTTTTAAAATTATCATGTAAAATTTTACCGAAATTTTCTTCTGCAGAGCCTGGCGGCGGACCATAATTATTTGCTAAATCGAAATGTGTTATCCCTTTACTAAAGGCCGTTGCTATTAATTTTTTACTGTTTTCAAGTAAATTAACATGCCCAAAGTTATGCCATAATCCTAATGATAATTCTGGAAGTTTTAAACCACTTTTTCCGCTTCTGCGAAAAGACATATTATCGTAACGATTTCTTAAATCTATGTTGCTCATTTTATAATTATTGATGGAATAGGAATATAATTTTTTTGATCGCTAAATTAAGATTAATAGCTTATTTCAAATGCTCTTTAATAAAGATTTGCGGATTATAAAAACGCAGATTAAGCTGTTCTTTATTCATTGTTAACCAACTAGCGCAACCATAATCATCAAACTTTTTCCGTATTTCCAGATGAAGATGATGGTAATCGCCACCATATTTTTTGCTTTCTTCTTTAGTAAAGAGCCTGGCAAGTTTTGTGTTAATATTAACCTGTTGACCAAGGTTTACATATACTTCTTTTAGGTGTTTATAGCTTGTAAACAAGGTTTGTCCGTTTTTTAATTGGTGTTTAACAACAACTGTTTTTTGATTTTCGCCTAAATGAATGGAGCAAACAACGCCATTTGCCATTGCAAAAACGTTTATTAATTTTCCTTTTGGCTTAGAAGGATTAATATCAATGGCGGTGTGAATATGTCCTTTAAAAAAACTATCTCTATGATCGCCAAAGATGCTTATAATTTTAATCGAACCTATGCTTTTTCTATTATCGCTTTCAAATGGTAAAACCCAGTTATCTGCAACATTATTTGGCGCAACATCTGTATAATATGGCTTCCATCTATTTTTATCTGTTTCGATAGAAGGTTTCTGAAAAAAGAAAGAGCTTAAAAGCAATACGAGTAAAACCTTCATAAAATTTATTTTATGTAAGATAGAATTTCTGACCGATAATTTTAGGATGCTTTTCTTTTGAGCTCGATAACCGTAATTTCTGGCCAGATGCCAATCCTGCCAGAAAAACCAATAAAGCCAAAGCCTCGGTTAATGTTTAAAAATCGTCCGTTTTCTGATTTTAAACCTGCCCAATGTTTATATCTGTATTTTACCGGACTCCATTTAATGCCTAAAGCTTCAATTCCGAATTGCATGCCATGCGTATGCCCCGCAAGCGTTAATTGAATTTTCGATGGATTATTTTTTACCTGAGCTTCCCAATGCGTAGGATCGTGAGATAGCAGAATCTTAAAATCTTTTTCATTTGTGTTTTGAAGCGATTTTTTTAAATCACCACGTTCTCCAAAACCAATACCCCAGTT
Source organism: Pedobacter sp. Leaf170 (assembly GCF_920984665.1). Classification (GTDB taxonomy): domain Bacteria; phylum Bacteroidota; class Bacteroidia; order Sphingobacteriales; family Sphingobacteriaceae; genus Pedobacter. The sequence continues at coordinate 12,492 of NZ_CAKLBP010000006.1, read as the reverse complement.
TTCTACACCTGCAAGAATAATTTTCTCGCCGTTTTTGTGAAGCTCAATGTGTTCATCTAATAAAAGTTTAAAACCCAATTCTGCATGATAATTTTTTAATTGTTGCAAATTTTTAATTTTATCACTTTCAGATGGCCATTTAATATAGTCGCCATAATCGTGGTTGCCTAAAACAGAGTATTGTCCATAAGGCGCTTTTATTTGAGAAAAATGGTTAATGTATGGTTTAATTTCTGATGCCGCGTTATTCACCAAATCTCCTGTAAACACGAATAAATCACTTTTTTGCTTATTGATTAAATCTATCCCTTTTTGCACCTGATCTGGTTTGGTAAAACTTCCTGCATGTACGTCAGATATCTGCGTAAGCGTAAAACCATCAAATGCCTGGGGCAAATCATCAAAATATAAGGTATGTTTAATAACTCTGTAGGCATATTTACCTCTTGTAATTCCATAAATAAACATTACTATCGTTAATGCGAACATAACCAGCGCAAAACTAATCCAGTTTGGGCTTCTATTAATCCAATGGAAACCCTCGGGCTCAAAATTGCTGGCCATTCCAATAAAAAATCTATAAATATCGCCCACCAAAAGAAAAACTGCGAAAATTAATTCGGCAACAAAAAGAATTAAAAAGGAATGGGAAGCTATCGTAAAAAACTTATCCACGCCTTTACTTCGCATTCTTCTTATTGCCACAATGATAGATATGCTTAAAGCCAAAATGATAAACCAAAATATTGGGATTAATATTTTAGAACTCACTACAACAGCCAGACCACTTAAAATGTAGCCGTTTAATAAGAGAAACAGGATGGAGAAAATTATGAAGGGAAGAAGATTTATTTTTCTTTTCATCTTTAAATTTATATTACCAGGTAAAGTAAATCTAAAGATTACAAAAAGGTAAATAAATTACAGCGTTCTGCTTTTTTTGACTAAAATTTGATTAAAGAGATTTAGCTTTTGGTCCACTTAAACATCATGCCCTTCAAATCATCAAAAGTAAATGGTTTGGCTATAAAATCTTTCATGCCAGCGTTTAAACATTCGCGTTTATCTTCTTCCATGGCGTTTGCACTACAGCCAATTATGATTGGTGCAGCTTCGTTTTTATGTTGATATGTTTCTAATATTTTTCGTGTTGCAGAAATTCCATCCATTTCTGGCATTTGCATATCCACCAAAATTATATTAAAATATTCATCTTCAATTTTTTTTACCGCTTCTAAACCATTATTGGCTACCGAATATTTATAGCCCGATTTTTGAAGCATTTTGGAAGTTATAATCTGATTAAAAACATTGTCTTCAGCAATTAAAATGTTCATTCCCGCTACAGGAAAGTTAGTTTTTGCATCATGTGTTAAATTTTTAACTATCTCCGGATTAAATAAATGCGCTTCATAAGGGATTTTGAAAGTGAAAACAGAACCTTCACCTTTTTTACTTGAGGCATAAATATGACCGCCCATCATTTCTGCAAGTTTGCGGCAAATTACCAGACCTAAACCTGCACCTCCAAACTCTCTGGTTATGTATGGGTTAGCTTGTGAAAAGGGGAAGAATAATTTTTGCATGTCGTTTTCATCTATCCCAATTCCCGTATCTTTAATTATCGATGTGATGATATTTTGTTTGTTCTCAAAATCAGCTTTAATTTCTAAAGTGATTTCACCGAATCTTGTAAACTTAATAGCATTACTTAAAAGATTTATAATTACCTGTTTAAACTTTATTTCATCAGTAATTATCATCTTGGGTAAATTACTGTCGATATTGAATTTGTATTTTAGATTTTTATTCTTGATAATTAAAGGATGAACGATGTTTTCAATATCTGCAATAGATTTCCGGATTTCGAAAGGACTTTTGTGTACATCCATTTTGTTTGCCTCGATGCGGGAGATGTCCAGAAGATCGTTTACAATATCAACCATTATACTATTACTAGCCTGTAGTGTATTTAACAGTTGTAATTGTTCCTCATCAAGTTTTGTAAGTTTTAGTAACTCCGCTGCGCCAATAATTCCATTTAATGGAGTTCTGATTTCGTGGCTCATGTTGGTTAAAAACTTCGATTTTGCCTTCGTTGCCGCTTCAGCTTCCTCTTTGGTTATAATTAATTCTTGTTGTGATGTTTCTAAACGTTGCTTACTTTTAAGTAGTAAAAATCGTTCGTATTCTGTTACTTTTCGGTAAACTACCAGCATAAATATCATCATGAACGACATGTTTAGGAATGCGAAAAGTATGTCAAGCTTTCGGGCTTGTTCGTTCGGGTACTGAATTACAAAGTTTGGGTAAAAAATTTCTATAACTACACAGCTAATTGCAATGCTAAAAAAGGTTATAATAAATTTTAATCTGTATTTTTTTGATAATGATAGCATCGCAATGCTCAAATAAAATATCAAAAAAATTGGTGTTGAACCTGTTGAGCCGCCGTTTAAGAACCATGCCGGCAACATTGTTATGCAATTGAAAATAAAATACCAGAACCGACCAGATTCTTTTACTTTATCAGCTATTGCGAAATAGTAAAAAGTTAAATGTACAGAAATGTTAAAAATGATTGAGAGGTTAATTATCCAATCCAATTGTAAAATGATATTCATCACTATAGCCAGCAACGAAACAATTGTAACACAGAGGCACAACACAGCAAAAAGCTTAGATTCTATACTAAGTTTTCGATTGCGTATGTTTAGTATTTTAATCTTTTTAAACACGTTGTAAAGTTTAACCTACAAAGATACTATTAATTGATCATATAAAATCAAACACCTAATTTAGACCGGTTTAAGGTGATTTATTACATTTTAAAATTATACTTAATTTATTAGCTTTGTACGAATATGCTATCAAAAAAGACTAAATATGCCATCAAAGCACTGGTTGCTCTTGGTAAAAATGTAGAAAAACCGCCAATGCAAATTTCAAAAATTGCCGAGGAGGAGCATATCCCTAAAAAATTCTTAGAACAAATTCTGCTTGATTTACGCAATGCAGGCTTTTTGTACAGTAAAAAAGGTGCCGGTGGTGGTTACAGTTTAAATAAAAAACCAGAAGATATTCTGCTTGTGCAGGTTATGCGTGTTACTGATGGGCCTATTGCAATGGTTCCATGTGCCAGCTTAAATTTTTATCACAAGTGTGATGAATGCGTTGATGAAAAAACCTGCGGTATAAGAAGTGCTTTTATTGATGTAAGAGATGCTACTTTAAAGGTTTTAAGCGAAACCAGCATTGCTGATGTTATTGGCAGAGAAGATACTTTGAAACTAAATACAGACAATATTTAAAGATTTACTTGCTTATTCATCAACGAATAAGCAATTTTTTTAATAAAAATTACTACTATTCCTATATACTTTATATATTTGACGGATGAACATGAATTTTATATCAAATCTATTTTATATCCAAATAATGTGCAGCTGTTGTAAAACAATGTAATAGAGGGTATTAAATAGTTTTAAGTATAAAATTTTAAATGCTTCTCGGTAAATGAGAAGCATTTTTTGAATCAAGCTAACAACACAATATGCAAAGTTTCAGAACAGAACTCGAAAATAATATTGTCGAACAGGACATTATTGATTTAGAGAATAAGATTAAAGCTTTCCGTGATGGAACCATCCACGATGAGAAATTTAGAAGCTTACGTTTGGCTCGTGGCGTTTACGGACAAAGGCAACCAGGCGTACAAATGATTCGCATAAAATTGCCATTTGGAAAAGTAACTTTTAAACAATTGCTGCGGATTGCTGATATCGCTGATGAGTATGGAAGTGGCAATTTACACCTAACAACCCGCCAGGATATTCAGTTACATTATGTGAGTTTAGATAAAACGCCAGAGCTTTGGGCAAAGTTAGAGCAAGACGACATTACCTTGCGTGAGGCTTGCGGAAATACCGTACGTAATGTAACCGCGTCGCCCAATTCGGGTATTGATAAAGATGAACCTTTTGATGTTTCTCCTTACGCTCAGGCGGTTTTTAAGTATTTTTTGCGTAACCCAATTTGCCAGGAAATGGGCAGAAAGATTAAGATTTCTTTTTCTTCGAGCGATAAAGATACGGCATTTAGTTACATTCATGACTTAGGTTTTATACCAAAAATTAACCCAAATGGCGAACGTGGCTTTAAGGTTTTATTTGCCGGTGGCCTAGGAGCACAGCCATTTTTAGCTAACGCGATAAACGAGTTTTTGCCCGAAGATCAATTGATTCCTTTTACGGAGTCTGTGCTGCGTGTGTTCGACCGTTACGGCGAAAGAACGAATAGAAATAAAGCCCGCTTAAAATATTTGGTGCAAAAATTAGGCTTAGAAGAAGTTTTACGTTTGGTTGCCGAAGAGCGAATCGCGAATAAAGTGAAAACTTATATAATTGATAGAAATACTGTTCCTGAGCCAGAATTACCAGCAATAAAAAATTTTGGAGAAGTTGAAATTTTAAATGAAACACATTATAAGCATTGGTTCGCAACGAATGTTGTAGCACAAAAACAAGAAGGTTTTTATTCGGTTTACGTAAAAGTTCTGGTTGGCGATATTAAAACAGATAAGGCAAGAGCTTTTGTTGATGCGATTAAGCCTTATGTGGCTGATGAAATAAGAGTAACGCAGAACCAGGGTTTACTTTTAAAGTTTGTTCGTGCGGAAGCCTTGCCATCACTCTATTCGGCTCTAAATAAAATTGGTTTTACAACAGCTGGTTTTGATAGTTTGGCTGATATTACCACTTGCCCGGGTACGGATACCTGTAATTTGGGTATTTCAAATTCAATGACTTTAGCCGAAGTTCTGGAAGATGTAATCTACACCGATTTTCCGGAATTCATTTATGAGAAAAACATCAAAATAAAAATTAGTGGCTGTATGAATTCATGCGGTCAGCATGGTTTGGCAGAGATTGGTTTTCACGGTAGCTCTGTAAAAGCAGAAGGAAAAGTTGTACCCGCTGTGCAAGTAATGCTTGGTGGTGGTACGGTTGGAAATGGTGTAGGCCGGGTTGCAGAACGTGTAATTAAGGTGCCATCCAAAAGAGCAACAAGCGTTTTACATTTCATTTTAAATGATTTTAAAGAAAATAACGAAGAAAACGAAAACTTCCATCAATATTATGATAGGAAAGGTAAAGACCATTTTTATCAGCTATTAAAACCATTGGCTGATTTAACCAACCTTAAGCAAGAGGAATTTGTAGATTGGGGACATGTAGAGCAGTTTGTTACAGCAATTGGTGTTGGCGAATGCGCAGGTGTGGTTATCGATTTGGTAGCTACTTTACTTTTAGAGGCTGATGAAAAGTTTGGCTGGGCAAAGCAAAATTTAGATAAAGGCGCTTACGCTGATGCAATTTACCATACCTATTCAACTTTCGTTAGTGCCGCGAAATCATTGCTTTTGGATAAAGGTGTAAATAGCAGTACGCAGGTTGGCGTAATCAGAGAATTTGATAATCACTATGTGGAAACAGGCGAGTTTAATTTGCCAACTAATTTTTCGGATTTGGTTTTACAGATAAATAAAAATGAGCCATCTGCAGAATTTGCACAAAGCTATTTTAATCAGGCTGATGCATTTTTAAATCAGATAAAAGAAAAAAGAGCGGTAAAGTGATATGATAGCGTGAATGAATTATAGAATGATTGAACTCGCAGAATCGCTAGCAAACATTCATTCCTTCATAATATATTCTTTCAAAATCCAATAATTAAAAAGATATGTTAAATCAATATAAAGAATCAAAAATTACGCTTTTAGGCGCTGGTCCGGGCGACCCGGATTTACTGACTTTAAAAGGTGTTAAAGCTTTACAAGCTGCTGATGTGGTATTGTATGATGCTTTAACAAATGAAGCCTTGTTAGAACACGCTCCGGCTGATGCTATTAAAGTATATGTTGGAAAACGTTCCGGAGAGCATTCGTATCCGCAGGATACGATTAATAAATTGATGATTGACTACGCCTTAAATTACGGGCATGTTGTACGCTTAAAAGGCGGCGACCCCTTTGTTTTTGGTAGAGGATATGAAGAGCTGGATTATGCGGCATCGTATAGTATCCCTGTTGATGTAATTCCAGGTATTTCGAGCTCAATCGGCGTTCCGGGTTTACAACAAATTCCGGTAACACACCGAGGTTTAAGCGAAAGCTTTTGGGTTATTACAGGTACAACAACATCTGGCGAAGTTTCCAATGATATTTACCAGGCTGCAGAATCCAATGCTACGGTTTTAATTTTAATGGGTTTAAAAAAGCTCTCTAAAATTGTAGAAATTTTTAAGGCTGCGGGTAAACATAATTTGCCGGCTGCGGTGGTTCAAAATGGGTCATCAGCAGATGAAAAATTAGTTGTTGGTATGGTTGAAACTATAGAAACTTTAGTGAAAATTGAACAGATTAAAGCACCGGCACTATTAATTTTTGGAGAAGTGGTTTCTTTACATCCATCGTTTAAAAATTTAGTAAAACAATATGCAAGTATTGCCTAATCAACCTAATAATGAGCAAACTTTTTCTGAAGAAGAGAAAGGTAATCAGCTTTTTCCGGTTTTTATAAAACTGAATAAGCTGCGTACATTATTAATTGGTGCAGGAAATATTGGTTACGAAAAACTAACGGCAATTGTAAATAACAGTCATCAGGCTAAAATAACAATTGTTGCAGAAAATGTTTCGGCAGAAGTTTACACGTTTGTAGCAAAATATCCGCTTATAAAAGTGAAGCAGAAAAGTTTTGACGTTTCTGATTTGCAAGACATTGATATTGTTTTTGCTGCGACCAATAACGATATTTTAAACGAAGAAATTAGAGCGGTAACGCATGAAAAAGGTTTACTGATTAACGTAGCCGATAAGCCGGATTTATGCGATTTCTATTTAGGCTCAATTGTTCAGAAAGGCGACTTAAAGATTGCTATTTCTACAAATGGTAAATCCCCAACCATCGCAAAGCGATTAAAACAGATTTTGAATGAGGGAATTCCGGCAGAGCTGGATGAAACTTTACAAAACATGAGTGCATTGCGCCAAACTTTAAACGGCGATTTTTCGGCGAAAGTAAAAAAGCTTAACAAGGTTACGCAAAGCTTAATCAATCCTAAAAAAAGTTTTTCAGAACGTAACATTAAGTGGCTAATTTGGGTAGCGGCTGTTTTGTTAATCGGTTCAATTGGTTTAACCTTATGGAATACAGAACCAGAGTTTCAAAGCTTCTTAATCCACATCGATCCATTATTTTACTGGTTTTTAGGTGCCGGATTTTTATTTGCGCTTATAGATGGCGCAATCGGTATGTCGTACGGGGTAACAACAGCTTCATTTTCATTAGCCATGGGTTTGCCACCTGCATCTGCAAGTATGGCCATTCATATTTCTGAAGTTTTAAGTAATGGTATTGCAGGATGGATGCATTACCGAATGGGCAATGTAAACTGGAAATTATTTAAAATATTAATTATTCCGGCAATTGTTGGTGCGGTTCTCGGTGCTTACATTTTATCGTCTTTAGAGCATTACAGCGCTTATGTAAAACCTATAGTTGGCATTTACACTTTGTTTTTAGGCGGTGTTATTTTGATGAAAGCTTTCAACATCAAAAGAAAAAAGGGAAATGAAAAAATCAAAAAAATTGGTTTTTTAGGTTTTGTTGGTGGTTTTATTGATGCCGCTTTCGGTGGCGGATGGGGCTCAATTGTTTTATCTAGTCTAATTGCTGGCGGTCGGCACCCTTTGTTTTCTTTGGGTACGGTTAAAATTAGCAGGTTTTTTATTGCAACATTAAGCTCTTTAACGTTTTTTACGATGTTGGGTGGCAAATATTGGGAAGCCGTATTAGGATTAATTATTGGTAGTGCGATTGCATCGCCAATTGCGGCGAGGGTTTCAAATAAAATATCAGCAAAAACCATTATGGTTGCCGTGGGTTTCATCGTAATGATTGTAAGCCTACGAAGTGTAATTTTGTTTATTTTAAAATTGATTTAGTGATGGGGGTAGAGAGCTTAAAAACAGAACTTCAGGGCTTAACAATTGTAAATAAGTTGAAATATCTGGCAGATAAATATGCCAATAAAATTATATTTTCGACCAGTTTTGGTTGGGAAGACCAGGCGATTACGCATTTGATTTTTGAAAACAACATTCCAATAAAGGTTTTTACCTTAGAAACAGGCAGACTTTTTCCCGAAACCTACTATGTTTGGAACCGCACACTGGAGGTTTACAACAAACCAATTTATGCATACTATCCAAAAAATGAATTGTTGCAAGATATGGTTAATACCAAAGGCCCGAATAGTTTCTACGAATCGGTCGAAAACAGAAAGGAATGTTGCTACATACGCAAAATTGAACCTTTAAAAAGAGCATTGACTGGCAATGAAATTTGGGTTACGGGAATTAGGGCAGAACAAAGTGCAAACCGTGAAGATATGCACGATTTAGAATGGGATGAAGGTAATCAATTGATAAAATTCCATCCGATTTTCGATTGGACTTTAGATGATGTTAAGGCTTACATTAAAGATAATAACATCGTTTACAATACTTTACATGATAAAGGTTTCCCTAGCATTGGCTGTGCCCCATGTACAAGAGCGGTGCAACCTGGCGAAGATTTTAGAGCCGGCAGATGGTGGTGGGAAGACCAAAGTAAAAAAGAATGCGGCTTGCACTCGACAGAGGTTGAGGATGTGAAGGCTGACGGCGGAGGGTAATCGAGACCAAAGCGAAGAGTTTAGTCCAATCGTCATTGCGAGGAACGAAGCAATCTTAAAGCGATAGGCTTAATAATTAAATACCTCTGCCTGTGAAAGAAAATTGTAGAACACAGTTACTGCATTCCTCTTCTTGAGAAGAGGGAGTTAACAGACAAAGGTTTTAAACCGTGATGGTAAGAACGCAAAAACTTTGTTCCCTCTCTTCAAGGAGAGGGAAAGCACAAAACAAGCCAAAGCCCAAACTTTGATAGGGTGAGGCTTAGAAATAGAAATGTATGGAATGATGCTACTCAACTTTACAACATTCCAACTTTACAACATTACAACATTTACAAATGAGCGAATACAATTTTGATTATTTAGATGAATTAGAAGCAGAAGCCATTCACATCTTGCGTGAAGTGGCTGGCCAATTCGAGAAACCAGCATTACTGTTTTCTGGCGGAAAGGATTCCATAACATTGGTGCGTTTGGCAGAAAAGGCATTTAGACCAGGGAAATTTCCTTTTCCATTGGTACATATTGATACGGGTCACAATTTTGAAGAAACCATTCAGTATCGTGATGAAATGGTTTCTAGAATTGGTGAAAAGCTAATTATCGGTTCGGTACAACAATCTATTGATGAAGGCAAAGTAATTGAGCAAACTGGCAAAAATGCCAGCAGAAATGCTTTACAAACCGTTACACTTTTAGATACCATTTTAGAACATAAATTCGATGCCTGTATCGGCGGAGCCAGAAGAGATGAAGAAAAGGCTCGTGCCAAAGAGCGTATTTTTTCTGTACGTGATGAGTTCGGACAATGGGACCCCAAGCGCCAACGTCCAGAATTGTGGAATATTTACAATGGTAAAATCCACAAAGGTGAAAATGTAAGGGTATTTCCAATCAGCAATTGGACCGAGCTTGACGTTTGGAATTACATTCGCAGAGAGAACATCGCTTTGCCAAGTATTTATTTTGCGCATCAACGAGATTGTATTACAAGAAACGGTCAGTTAATGGCGGCATCTCCTTTTTTAAATATGGATGATGAAGATGTGGTGACCAATAAAAAAGTGCGCTTCCGTACCGTTGGCGATATGTCTTGTACTGCTGCGGTAGAATCTGATGCCGATTTAATTGATGACATTATTCAAGAAATAAGCGAATCTAAAATCTCTGAACGTGGCGCTCGATTAGACGATAAAGTTTCTGAAGCCGCAATGGAAGACAGAAAAAAAGGGGGATACTTTTAAAGAGATTTGAGTATTGAGATGTGAGATTTGAGAACCTTGCATCCGCCAATTCTAGAGTAAATGTAAAAAGATTTGAGTATTGAGATGTGAGAACCTAGCATCTTCCAAATCTAAAGTAAATATAAATATTCATGAAGTTAGAGAGTTCGTTATATCTCATATCTCAAATCTAACTTCTCATATCTAAACAAAATGAACATACTAAAATTTTTTACAGCGGGAAGTGTAGATGATGGCAAAAGCACCCTCATTGGCCGCTTGTTATACGATACCGATTCTATTTTAGCCGACCAATTGGAGGCTTTACAAAATTCTAACCGAAAAAATGACGATGGAACCATAGATTTGGCCATTTTAACTGATGGTTTAAGAGCCGAACGTGAGCAAGGTATTACCATCGATGTAGCTTACAAATATTTCCAAACAGCAAAGCGGAAATTTATCATAGCCGATACACCGGGGCACATTCAATATACCAGAAACATGGTTACCGGAGCATCTACTGCTAATTTAGCCATTATTTTAGTCGATGCCAGAAATGGGGTAGTGGAGCAAACCATTCGCCATTCGTATTTGGTTTCTCTATTAGGAATTAAGCATGTTGTGGTTGCGGTAAACAAAATGGATATGATGGATTACAGCGAAACGGTTTTCAATTCTATAAAAGATAAATACAAAGCCCTGGCCCAAAATTTAAACCTCATCGATGTAAATTATATACCGGTTAGCGCTTTAAAAGGCGATAACATTGTGCAAAATTCTGAGCGAATGGACTGGTATAAAGGCGAAAGCTTATTACATTTTTTAGAGCAGGTTGATACCGATAATTTAGATAAATCGCAGTTGGCACGTATGCCTGTGCAATGGGTAATCCGCCCTCAAACAGATGAATTACATGATTATCGTGGTTATGCTGGTCGGGTTTTGAGCGGAACGTTTAATTTAAACGATAAGATTACGGTTTTGCCATCTGGTGCAAGCTCTACCGTTGAAAAAATCGAGTTTTTCGACCAAACGCTTGATGCCGCACATGCAGGTCAATCGGTTATTATCCATTTAAAAGATGACGTAGATATTAGTCGCGGCGACACTATTGTAAATGCATCGGCTTTGCCACAAGAAACTAAATTAATTGAAGCCGATTTATGCTGGATGGATGGCCGGGCTTTAGATACTTCGATTATGTATTTGATACAGCACAATAGCAAAACCACTAAATGTAAAATAAGCGAAATTTTGCACAAGGTTGATATTAATACGCTGGAAAAACACCCGGCTGATGAATTTAAGTTGAACGATATTGGTCGTGTAATTGTTAAAACAGCCGATGCTTTGGCTTTCGATTTATATGATGATAATCGGGCAAATGGCTCTGCAATTTTGATTGACAGTCGCACTAATTTAACCGTTGGCGCCTTAATGTTTAGGGCTTCTGTAGAGTAAAATTATGTCCGTCATTGCGAAGGAGATTTTTCATCGACTGCGGCAATCTCCTTACTAGGTTACCTTTGTTTTTTTAGCGAATTTCAAGTTAGCAAAGCAATTTCAGTGGGGCATCGTTTACGGTAGCCCCACCTGCCTACCGCAGGCAGGCTTTTTGTTTCAATCTTTTTTGTTATTCGTCAGTTCGACGATAGGAGAAATATGTTGGGCATGAGCATAAAACCAACAGATACCTCAATTGTTCCTCATATCGGTATGACGGTTGGGTAAGAAAACAAAAAGGATTTTCACTACAATTGGGTTTATAAAACACTAGCTTCTGCAACTATGAGGGGTTTTGCCTTGCAAAAGCCTAAGTTTTTAGCCCCAATTGAAGCGGTATCTCCCGATTTTTCTTCGGGAATATAGCGTAAAGTGGGACTAACGTTGTAGCAAAGCACAAAAATTGCGCTCCAAAAAATCTTATTTCACTTCCCATTCAAAATCTAAATCCATTAAGCCGTGTATCACATTATCAACCCTAAACTCCGGAAAGCGCTGATAGATACCTTCAGCGTGAACACTGCTGTTTAAGGTAATTTCAGGTAATGTTAAAGGCAGTTTATCGAATGTTAACACATGGTAATAATACTCTCGAACATTAATGGTTAGGCAATAGTTTTTATTAGCTTGCACTGGTATTTGGAAGTAGCCAAAATTGTATTTTCTCGGGTCGCCATTGTTGTAAGTATAAGTGCTTAGTAGTTTTTTCTCATCAGCGTCCCATAACGATAAGCGCATATTTCCCGTTTGTGGGTTTTTGATACGAATGCCTCTAATTCGCCCATTTTTATGCGGACGAAACTCAATACCTAGTTCAAAATTGGGTTCACCATATTCCACTTTTCTATATTCGGTTGGGTATTGAAAGTAATTCTTCGAAAAAATGCCTTCTTCGCCGTAAGCATACGACCAACCCATCTTTTTTTTGGCAGATATTTTAGGCAGTTGGTTTAGTCCAATTATTTGGCATAAGTTCTTTAAGCTTATTTGCTTTGTGTGATGGTATTCTTTCCAGGATATCAGT
>NZ_CAKLBP010000005.1 GCF_920984665.1 Pedobacter sp. Leaf170 | reverse complement strand
GGATGGTGGACTACAATTACCATCGACCACACCAGGCATTAAACTTCAAATCTCCTGTAGATTTATTGCAGGAAATTTGAGGACAAAATTATACTTTTGAATGGTCTGAAAAACAGGGGAGCTTACAACAGTATATGGTATTATATCAGTTATAGCCAGATTACTTAGTGCAATAAATCCACAACATACTTTAATCTTAAAAGTAGAAGCACTTATAAATTTATATCCAGGAATCGATGTAGCTGATATGGGCTTTCCTGCTGACTGGAAGAACAATCCTGCATGGAAATAACAATTATATACTCAATCTTTTAGTAAACGTTCATTTATAAAGTCCTTTGGCGTTTCTTTTATATCAATCCATTTAAAGTCAATTTCTTTTTGTTATAGTTTTAGTTGCAATGTTATATTCTTGTAATATACCTTAAGGCTTTGTCTTTCGTGTTCGCCTACAAAACTATTATGTGCCACCAAACACCTAATTTTATAGAGTTCGTCAATCATTACATTCAACCAGTGTTCATTCTTATTCGGAAAATATTTACCGAAAATATTCCAGTTTGCAATGATTATTTTCCCAAGTTGAATAAAGTCACAATAAAACAAATCACTTTCACCTCGAACAGGCAGGTATTTACTTTCCTGTTCACTTTGTTTCATTTTATTGATTGTTTCTTGAACCTTTGTTGGAACTGTAACAGTTTCTTTTTTCATTATTTCACCAATAAAAATTCGTAATGAGTTTTCAATGCAGTATAAGTATAAATATACATCAGACATTTCTCGACCCTTATCTTGAATGTCTTGAGGTAAAAGGTTTAGTTGGCCAAAGTCTACCTGTTGAACAATATCTGCAATTGCGTCCGCCATTGTTTCAGTTCCATATAGCGAGTTAATAAGGGCATAAAAAGCATTTGCAATATGGGTCCTCCTTCCTGCATATTGTTGCGAAACGGTTTGCATGTCTCTTTTAAATTCTTTGAGCGTTCCGCAAGTTGTTATAAATCTTGGAGCTAATTTTTTGAATTTATCTTGTCGAAGTAATGATTGTCTTAATTGCTTGTATTCACTTTCATTTTGTTCGTCAATAGCTAAGTCTGTTGCGGCACTTGTCATTAAGTTTTTAAGTCTTTCAATTTGTGCTTGATAATCGTCCATACTATTTTATAATTTAGGTCCAGTGGTGTCAGCTTGTGCAAAAACCCAAACTTCAAAACCTTCATAAAATTTCATTATCAAAACTTGATCGTTTGTATCGTCTGATTCTGCTTGCTGAAATGAAAATTTAAAAACTTCCTGATTTGTTCCTTCAAATGTCGGTGATTCTAATTCGGATTTGGCGCTTTTAATAAGTAAGCCAAAGTCATCTGGTGTCATTTCTTTGTTGAGAAGGTATTCTGTTCCAATAGCCAACTCTCTATTCCAACTGGTGCCATATTTTTTAAAATATGTTGCATAGGCAATTTTTCGCATCACTAAGTCAATTCTTTGTCTGTCAATTTGGAATGCGTATGTTGGTTTAATTTCCTTTTGATCTTTTTCCTGAACGTAAACTTGCTTTCTAACTTTAGTAGTAACAGATAAAAGTTTTGGGCTTTTTATAAATGACTTTAAACAACTTTGTAGGAAATGAGATAGTGCAATTCCATTATTACCAATTGTCATTGCAATAATATTTCTCACATATTCATCATCTTTAGAAGTTTCCTCGTTGTGTTCAGTGCAAGAGTCAACCTTAGTCAATTTGCCTTTTACTTCGCCTTTAGGAAAAAAGCATCTAGCAGGTGCGTGTTCTTGTGATGTTGCAGGTTGCCCACAGATATAACAGCTCATATATTTTTTATGGTGTAAGTTAATGAATTACATTAATATCTTCTTTTATTGTAATCATTAGGTCAGTAATAACTGGACGTGCGATCTTTTCTTTTAGCTGCAGATTTTAAGACATTTGTACTTTAGAAAATTAGATCACATAATATGAATAATAAATTAAATAGACGCAATAGCGAATTTCTAGAACTGTTCTTGCTACAATGCAGTGCGTATTTTCATTCGCCCCCTCACTTTTTTACTATCGCTAAGATATCTTAGTCGATAAGCCTGATTAAAATTAAATCAGGCTGTATATTTAAATGTGGAAATTTACTAACTAGCAATGGCCAGTATGATATGGTCGTCTGCTCATGTGGCGCCATGGCTAGATGGAGGGATTAATTTAAGGGTCATTGAACTTAAAGAAAATCCCGCCCTCACTAGTGGCTTATCACCTTCGACTGATTCTGGATTTACGAAAAAAGTCTAGTCTTCATATGAATTTTGATAACTTTCTATAATCTTATCTTTACCTTTTAATTGTACTACAAATTTATTCATATCTGAAGCATTTTGAAAAGGGCCAGATTGATCATAACATCTGAAATCTATTTCTATCTTATTTTCAGTGTCTACGTCAAGACTAAATAAGTAATGTATTAACCGGCCGTCTTTGATATCTTCTTTTTCAAATCCTAAATCAGATAAGTCTAATAGATTGAAATCTTTTGCCTCACAAGCTATATCTATACGTTTTTTTGCCTCTTCAAATACTTCTGTATTATTCATTCTTAAGGTATTAATTAATTAATCGTTTTCACTTAGTTTAGCGCACCAGCTGCACATTTCATGATCTTCTGCAGCTGACATTTCAGACCAGGGAATATCATTATC
Organism: Pedobacter sp. Leaf170; assembly: GCF_920984665.1. GTDB lineage: Bacteria > Bacteroidota > Bacteroidia > Sphingobacteriales > Sphingobacteriaceae > Pedobacter. The sequence goes on along the minus strand of NZ_CAKLBP010000005.1, from coordinate 397,537 downwards.
ACATCTTACACATTTGTCTGTATAATGGTAATCAATACCTTCCTTAAATACATACTGTTGCTTTGGCGATAACTCCTTATATCCTTTTGATATTACAAGCTTAGTTATTCCTAGAGCAGGATTATCCAGGCAATTTAATTGAACTAGTTCAATCAAGAAGTCATTTAAGTCCTCTTCTTCAAATCGGTTTTCATTCATACTATTTGGTTTTAAGATTATAAAAATTTACAAGTTAATTTTGATGATCTGGAAGCTACCCTAGTAGCTTTTTTTTGATTTGAGAAGATTTCGTATTGCTGATTTTTTGAACTCTTTTGTAATAATTAATAGTTCCTTTAGCAGTAGGGATTGTTTTATCCTCAAATCCATCAATCTTTTCTTTATACGTTTTGCTTAAATATATCCCGTTGTTCATTACTATTACATTAGTAACTTTAGGCATAGAAGTTTGATAAAATGTTTTATCGTGGCTTATTAAAAAGCCATTAGATGTTATAATCTCAATTATCTCTGGAACTATCTCTTGAAAATCAGTCTTAGATGATAATGTTATATCATCAACAAAAGTTGTAAAAGTTAAGTTGTATTTATCAGCTAATTTTTTTAATTGATTGCCGGTATTTACAAATACCAGATTAGCTATATAGGGTGAAGTTGATGTTCCTTGCGGAAGTTGTCCTTTAAATGTTGTAAGCTTTGTTATTGTACTTGCAATCGAAGTTGTAAATCCCCTGCTAACCAGCATTGAAAAAACCTGCTTATGATCAATTGAGGGATAATAGTTTCTAAGATCAGTATTAAAGAAGAATTTGTTTCCCTGGTGGGTTTTTGCATTTAATATATTATCTCTTTTTTCAATTCCACCAAAGGCATAAGATGGTAATTTTATAGGCTTTAAAATTCTATGGTATAGCTTTACTTGTATGTCTTTTAATATTCCTTTACTTGGGTAAAGATCTCTAGTCCTAGGTTTTCCTAATTTGTCTATAAACTGTAACCCGGTTTTCTTATTGATTTTAGGATTACTTATTAAATAGTAATATTTATCTATCTCTTTTAATACTAGATCGAGATTAGCAGGAGAAACACATAAGATTTTACAAAGCTTAATGACATCCAGGGCCATCTTAAAAAAAGTTACTAATTAAGCCTTTAATAGATGGTAAAAGCATATCAAAAGAATCCTGTTTTTTTGGATCAATATCATCAGTAGTTAAAGACAAAAAAAACAAAACTGGTAATGGTACACCTAAATTTTGAGCAATTGTCTTTAGTACAGAAAGGGCCGGTTCTTTTTGATTACTTTCTATTTTAGATAAATAAGCTTGAGTGAGATCACATTTTTGAGCAAAATCATTTTGTTTAAAGCCTTTGCTTATCCTAGTTTCTTTTATTGTTTTTCCTATATCCATGGTAAAAATAGATTAAAGTAGGAGTGTCAAATTAAAATAAGTCCTTAAAATGATCAACAATAGTAAATACTCTTGAGATCATTCCTAGTATCGATATAAAATCTTTTGCTTTGTTCTGAACGTTAGGTTCCGACTTTAAAGCTTTTAACTTTTCTATACAGCCTTCTAGGAGTACTTGTTCTTCACTTGAGAATGAACAACGGCTTTTTGAAAGGATGTCCTTAATACCTTGTATTAAGTCATCGGTGCTTTTATTGCTATGGTTTTGCATAACTGTTTTGAATTTAATTGGGGCGAAATTGCCTTCCCTCTTCTACAATCATGCTGTAATTAAATTCATAAACGTTGTTCACTGCTGCACCCCTACGGAATCCTGCTTCCCAAAAAAAAGAAAACAGTGATGATTTGATTATACCCAGTACTACTACATTGTATTGATTGGAATAAGTTTGAACATTCACTTGTCAAGTCACTCGTTACAGCCTGGGGCTGATTCGTGTTCTGTTGAGGTTGTGAAAAGTCATGATCACCTAACTACCTTAAAAGGTTGTGTATTGCTACACTTTACGATTTGAATAAATTACATTAGCTTTAAAAGCGTTTCAAAGAACTATGATACAAAAGTAAATAATATTCCTGACAGTACAAAATATTTAATAAAAAATATTTTAACAGAGCAATAAAATTTGTTTACTACATGCCTTGGAAGTCCGAAGGTTTTCGCCTAAATCCCATCAAGGCGTTGTAATTCTAGGTAATGTCAAAATAGGCTTTTTAGATTTATCTTTAAGTCTTAGAAATGAAGCTTAGATTTCAGGAGTTAAGGTATATAAAGAACGCGATGGCGTAATGAACTTGGTGCTCCCGCATGGGAGGTGGAAACTTGGATAGGATCTTACCTGGCCATCGCTGCAGGAGAAGTTTCTCCGATAAGCACAGCCCGTTGAACATATTACAGGTAGGGAGCCAATGAGTCTGGAAACTTATTTTACTAAGTTTCGCAAAGGAATTGATTCTAAACAGTAACATAAATCAAAGTATTAAATAATGACTTCAATTCCCCAATCTGCATTTGTATCCCATAAAAAATTTTATTGATAAGGATTTAAAGTTGGTTTAACCACTATTAAGAAATAGTGGAATAACTATAATGGCTTACACGAATACCTTCGTTTTTTTGTAATCCAAATTATCAAAAACTCATCATCAAAAACTAAAATTCTGATTTGAATAATGGAATGGGTTTATGATAATCAGCAAAAAGAAAAAGAGATATTTAATGCTTATGTGGAACGGTTACTTTGGTTAAAGGCATCGGCATTTGGTCACAATCTATTATCAGGAAAGTAGGGAATAATGAAAATAAAATGAATGGAATAAATTTGCCTATTTATAAAAATGAAAGGGCAACTAGAATGCTGCCCTTAATCAATTAATGCTCACGGTGATTGGCATCTTAAGCAGCTACTCCTGTCATTCTTCTGCATTCTTCCGCACAAGCCTTACAAGCATCTGCACATTCCTGACAATGCTGGGTATGATGATTACTACACTCATCTCCGCATTGCTGGCAAATATCTGCGCAAATACGGCAAATGTCTTGAGCAAAAGAGCTACCCATACTCATCAATTGAGCGGCAGAGTAGCAGATGGCTGCACATTGCATATCAAGCTCAATACACCGCGCCATCATTTTCACGTCTTCTTCCTGAGTGCATGAACTTGCACAATGATTGCAAATTGAAGCACACTTTAAGCATGCATCAATACAGTTTTTCCATTCATGGTATCCCATAACTTTAATTTTTTAGGGTTATAAAAAAAATTCCTATATAGATAACATGGTTATTTCCAGGCGGTTTCATTTTGTTTAAGAAAAGCTTTAATCCCGTGATATGATGCTTGTTTAAACGGTAGAAGAATAAGAAACTGGTTCTCGTATTCAAATAAGGAGGAATAGTGATAAATTAAATTCTCAACACCTACTTTAAGATTTTGCACATCATTTTATTAGTATTATATTTGCAATACGGAAATGGTGTCCTTCCGATTCAACCGCTTTTTTCAAAAGCTGATGGCGCCTACAATAGAAATTCCAGCAGGTAATAAAATCTGCCGGTCAAAGTATTGTAGGTGAAAAAATTAAAAATAAATTCTCAACTCTTATTGCTGGCAGCTATCTTAATTGCGCTTGTCTTACTTTGTCTGTCTGCCAAAGTGAGATCAGTGTTAGCAATGGTCCTGCCGGTTGAAACTGAATGGTTCTTGTGGATAAATCAGCACCATAATGCATTCTGGGATACGATCATGTACTGGGCCAGTGATAAGCGTTTTTGGCTTCCTTTTTATGCCTTCATTATTTATTGCCTCTTCCAGAATTTCTGCAAAAAAATTTGGCAGGTTCTTATTACCATTGCGCTACTAGTTGCTAGTGCAGATCAGATTGCTTCAGGACTGATTAAAAACACCGTTAAGCGTCTACGCCCTTCCCATGAACCGAATCTAACTACGATCATTCATTTAAGTAAAGCAGGTGCGGGTGGGATGTATGGATGGCCATCCGCTCTTTCATCACCTATCTTCAAAAGCATTCTTTCCGCTGGTTCGGCATTTACCGGATCATTGCCGGAGCAACGGTTCTTGTACTCATTTACTTTGGAATTATTCAATAACGGAAAATTAACATAAAACTATGTGGTGGATCTACGCGCTATTATCAGCTTTCTTTGCTTCCCTTACGGCCATCTTTGCAAAAGTCGGCGTAACCAATGTCAATTCTGATTTGGCTACTGCCATACGAACGGTGGTAATACTGATTGTAGCCTGGGGGATCGTAATGGCCAGAGGCGAACTTAAAGGAATTACGGAACTGTCAAAGCATAACCTGCTATTTCTTTTTTTATCTGGCCTTGCCACCGGCTTGTCCTGGATATTCTACTACAAGGCTTTGCAGATCGGGAAAGTGTCCCAGGTCGCCCCTGTTGATAAGTTGAGTGTTGCCCTAACTATTATACTTGCAATGGTGTTCCTGAAAGAAGCTCTTACCCTGAAAGTATTCTTTGGTGCCCTGCTGATCATTGGGGGAACACTGGTTTTGATCTTTTGAGAAACTCAATTATTTGTAAGCAACCGAAATACTAAAAATCAATATAAAACAAAAAACTATGAAATTAACTAAAATTCATGCCCGTGAAATTTTGGATTCCAGGGGCAATCCGACAGTAGAAGTAGAAGTCACTCTTAACGGAACAACAGCAAGGGGTATTTCTCCATCCGGGGCAAGTACGGGTGAAAAAGAAGCCGTAGAGCTTAGAGATGGTGATCCAGAGCGCTATAATGGTAAAGGCGTGGAAAAAGCAGTAAAAGGGATTAACGTCGAAGTCGGCAAATCAGTCACCGGCTTATCCTTTGAGGGTCAGCAGGCCTTCGATGATCATATAATTGGTCTGGATGGAACCGAGAATAAATCAAGGCTCGGCGCAAATGCGATGCTTGCGGCCTCAATCGCCTTCGCCCGGGCTTCGGCCGTTGCAAAAGGGATTCCCTTGTATAGGCAGCTAGTGGAAAGGGAAGGTTACGTAATGCCCGTACCGTGCATGAATGTCATTAATGGGGGAAGGCATTCTGATAACAACATCGATTTTCAGGAATTTATGATTGCCCCTCATAACGCCCCCTCGTTTAAGGAAAGTATCCGTATGGGCGAAGCTGTTTTTCATTCCCTGAGAAGTCTGCTAAAAGCGAAAGGCTATTATACCGGAGTTGGTGACGAAGGTGGGTTTGCGCCAAATCTGAGTTCTAATGAGGAAGCCGTCCAAATCATCATGGAAGCGATACATATTGCCGGTTTTGCTCCAGGCAAGGATATTTCCCTTTGTCTTGACCCAGCGACCAGCGAAATGTGGAATAATGGAAAATATGAATTTTATAAAAGTTCTAAAGAACGGATCACAACAGATGAAATGATTGGCTTTTGGGAAGGATGGTTAAAAGAGTACCCAATTATCCTGTTGGAAGACGGGTTGGGCGAAAACGATTGGGAGGGATGGAAAAAGCTGACCAGCCTTTTGGGAGACAAAGTGGAATTGGTTGGAGATGATATATTCTGCACCAACCCGAGTATTATCCAGCAGGGAATCGACCAGGGCATTGCAAACAGCGTACTGATTAAATTGAACCAGATCGGTACAGTTTCCGAAACGCTAAAGGCCGTAGAACTAGCCCAAAAAAACGGTTACAATTGCTTTATTTCTCACCGCAGTGGTGAAACTGAAGACACGACAATTGCGGATCTGGTTGTCGCTACCGGTGCGGGGCACATCAAAACAGGAAGTGGCTGCCGCTCTGAAAGGGTATCTAAATTTAACCAGTTGCTTCGGATAGAAGAAGAACTTGGTGATAGGGCATCATTTGCAGGAATCAATACTTTTTATAAAAAATTATAAATCAGCCGCTAACCTACAATGAAACATAATAAATTTTTATTTGAACACCTTTCGGTTTTTAAATATGCGGTTCGATGGACGCTGCTTATACTTCCTGTTGCCATTGCAATAGGAAGTATGGTTGCCTTGTTCCTTTGGCTGCTAGGCTGGGCCATTCACTTTCGCTTTCAGCATACCTGTCTCATTTTTCTGCTACCTTTAGCAGGTATTGTGATCCACCTGATTTATCAGTCAGTTGGTAGGTCCTCAGAAAAAGGAAATAACCTGATCATGGATGAAATCCATAGGCCGGGTGGTGGAGTGCCCAGGCAGATGGCGCCAGTAATCTTAATAACTACAGTGATTACCCATTTGTTTGGCGGATCGGCTGGAAGAGAGGGAACCGCGGTACAAATCGGAGGAAGCATCGCAGGAATGTTTAGCCGCTGGTTTAAGCTAAATGAGGTAGACACCAAGATGCTCCTTACCGCGGGAATTGCAGCCGGGTTTGGGGCGGTGTTCGGAACACCGCTCACCGGTGCCATATTTGCAATGGAAGTTCTGGCCATTGGAAGAATAGAGTACAAGGCTTTACTTCCCGCATTAATTGCCAGCGTGCTTGGTGATCTTACTGTCTCTGCCTGGGGCATCCATCATACCGCTTATCACATCGATCTCATAGAGAAAAGTGCCTACTTTCTATCTGAATACCTGCCGGTAAACCTACTCCTGCTTAGTAAGGTTATTCTAGCATCCACATTGTTTGGTCTGGCCAGCTACCTGTTTGCTGTAATGGTGCATGAGATCAAGGCCTTTTTTTCTAAAGTATGTAAGATCCAGTGGCTTATTCCTGTTATCGGTGGTCTGATTATTATAGGCTTGACTTACGCCATCGGGAAACCGGATTACTTAAGTTTGGGCGTGGATAGCGAATACCAAGGAGCCGTTACAATTCCCTCTGCTTTTCAGCCTGGTGGAGCAGATACTTGGAGCTGGTTATGGAAGACCATTTACACAACTTTAACATTAGGAACTGGATTTAAAGGTGGTGAGGTAACGCCTTTGTTTTATATTGGCGCAACATTAGGCAATGCACTTTCGACCTTATTAAATGCTCCAGTTAGTTTGTTTGCTGCCCTTGGATTTATTGCTGTTTTTGCTGGTGCAACGAATACACCCCTTGCCTGTACGATTATGGGTATAGAACTTTTTGGTAGTGAATACACCATGTTTTTTGCGGTAGCCTGTTTTACAGCCTATTTTTTCAGTGGCCATTCAGGTATATATTCTTCACAGCGTATTGCGGTACCCAAAATATTTACGGGAACATAAAATATTGACTTATCCTGTTCCTGTGGATTATCATAAAGAGGTGAAATTTTTATAAGATCCTTGACCAATGCAATCAGCAATTTATATCAAAAAACAACGCTATATCGACCGCTTTCCTTCCTCTCTTTTCTAAAGCATCAAGTACAGATGATTTAACTGCCTATGTTGTTTTAATAAGGTAGAGCAGTAAAAGTATACTAGCTATGAAAACTAAAGCGGTTAAAACTTTAACAAAAAGTGTTGAATGGTAATACACCCCCTGATTCAATTGTTCTTTCGTTGAATTATATCTTAAGTAAGAACAAATGATAGTAATTGCTCCCAGGGCAACTAGAAAAATCCCGATAATGCGGGAATCTCCGGTTTGGTGCAGGGGCACTTTACTCCCCAGTGCGGCACTGATCTGCTTGATAAATAGCGAGAATTTCATCACCACGAAGCCAAATCCCATGATACCAATACTGGTTCTGATCCAGGCCAAAAATGTTCTTTCATTAGCCAAATGGTCTCCTGCATGCTGTTTGGTGTTTTCCTGATCTTGAATTTTCATCTTGTTCTGTATCGGTATATTACAGCAATATATTTGCATGTTATGTCAATATCGATGCCAGTTTGGAGATGATAACCCTGGTATCCCGGATGCAAGTAAGCCTGTTTGATTCAGTGCCGGCAGGATAGCAGGTAACTGCAATTTCTTCGATAAACGATAAGCCTGATAGGTCAATAGATTCTTTAACCTCTTGTTCAATGCTTTTCATTAGGATCATGATTAATCGGGGTTGATATGTTCTGATTTTATGAGCTAATTGCTCTATTCCCCCCTGCCTCTGGTTTTTTCTGATTTTAACTGACGATTTATCAATAGGTGTACAAGTTAGATGTTCCAAAAAGCATCCCGTGCCTTTAAAGAACTGCAAAAAATCTTCTACAGATTTAAAATCGCCAAATACCTCACTAAATGCAAGATAAATTGTTCGAAACAGATTAGTATTTCCCAGGTAAAAATGTTTATCGTCACCTCCAGGAGCTTCAGAAACAAAGAGCAGCAGCACTTTAGCTGGCTGATATTGCCTCGAAATTTCGGTAACACTATACATTATAGTTGTAGCTTTTAGCGAAGCGCATAAATAGTTCCGCCAGAGCGTCCTGCTGACCATGAAGCTGAATGAAATGAAACGGCCTTTCGATAACCATATCCTTGATATCTATGATGCGGCATTCATTATTCTTGAGCTCTTTCAATATGGAGTGGATAGATAAAAAAGCCAGGCATTTGCTGTGAATCAAATAGGATTTAATGCTTTCGGTACTACCTAACTGCATTTCTATATTTAAGTCCCCCACCTTTATCTGGTGTGCTTTTAAAGCATATGCAATAACATCTAGTGTACCAGAACCAGGTTCACGAAGTAATAAATCATAATCCTTCAACTCATTCGGTTTGATCATTTCCTTTTTCATGGCATAATTGTGACCAGAACACACCAGCACCAGCTCGTCTTTTAGATATTGTTCGTATTTAATCTGTGGGTTCCGGGAGATGCCTTCAATGATTCCAAAATCTATTTCCTTAGCAATCAAACGCTGCTCTACATCTTCTGTGTTTCCGGTAACCAGTTGAATTTGTATATCCTTAAACTTATTGTGAAACTGTGCCAATACAGGTGGAATGATATATTGTGCCACAGTACTGCTGGCACCAATCCTCAATATTCCTTTATGCTGTTTAGTAAGTAGATTCATATCATATTCCAGTTCCCGGTAAGTTCCAAAAATCTGTTCTGCGTAATGCAACAATAATTCGCCGGCTGGGGTGAGGCTGATTTTTTTGTTTCCACTGCGTTCAAATAATGACATTTTGAACTCCTGCTCTAATTCTTTAATGTGTTTGGTTACAGCAGGCTGACTGATAAATAACTCTGCCGAGGCCTTTGTAAAATTCAGCCTTTTAGCGACAGCATAAAATACTTGCAAACGGAAATCTATCATACACGGTTTTAGTAGATAACCTAAGATACAAACAATTTGTTTCAACGGGTACTGACATCATAACCTTACGTTATCATCAATAACTTTTTATGCTTTTTCTGATGAGTAGAATAAATGCACATTTGTAACAGAAAAATATTGGTTATGAATAAGGAATCAACAGAAAAAGAAATCAGACAAGCACTTATATATACAGCCAGGACAACGGCTATCATTGCGTTTCTATTTGTTGCTTGTGGAACCATTTTCATCTGCACTTTATTTTTTAATGGGCAGCCAGATGTAGTGACAGCAAAAACCAAACAGGATGTGGAAACCGGTATAGCTGCTGTTAACGTCAAAAGCCAGGTTGTACCTGCTGATGCCTGGAAAGCGCCTGATGAAAATACGATTCCGGCGGACACCAAGTACGGCCAGATGATCAGGTATGGCAAAGAATTAATAGCACATACGAGCAAATATTTTGGGCCAAATGGATCCATAGCCCGTATTACAAATGGTATGAATTGTCAGAATTGTCACCTCGAGGGTGGAACCAAACTGTTCGGAAATAATTATGCTGGTTTTATTTCCAGTTTTCCTAAAATGAGTGGCAGATCAGGAAAGGTTGAACCTGCATCGGCACGTATTGCAGAGTGCTTCAATCGAAGTCTTGCAGGCAAAGTACCAGACGAATCTAGTAAAGAGATACAGGCAATGCTGGCTTATATGAAATGGCTTGGAACAGGTGTAAAAAAAGGGGAGAAAGTGTTTGGAACGGGAACCGAAAAATTAAAATTCCTGGATAGGGCAGCGAATGTCAAACATGGAGCGATTTTATATACCAGTAAATGTCAAAGTTGTCATGGTGCAAATGGTGAGGGAATACTCGATGAAGACAAACTAACTTATGTTTATCCGCCATTATGGGGCAAACACAGCTACAATGATGGCGCAGGGATGTATAGACTCAGTAACTTTGCGGGGTTCGTAAAGAACAATATGCCATATGGTGCCAGATATGGAGATGCGCAGTTAAGTGATGAGGAGGCCTGGGATCTCGCTGCTTTTGTGAACTCACAGCCAAGACCACATAAAGATCAGGGAAAAGATTACCCTGATTTGTTAAAAAAACCTTTTGATGCGCCATACGGACCATATGCCGACAAATTTTCTGAAAATCAACATAAGTATGGTCCATTTGCACCAATTGTAACCTCCGAAAAACAAGTAAAACTAACAACTAAATAAATCATCAAAATCTAAAATCATGAAAAAAATAACCTTAATCTGTACATTATTTTTGCTGATCGCAGCAACCTCGGCCACTTTTGCCCAAGCTACACCTGCTAATTTTACAGGGGCAAAAGCCACCCTGAAAAATTATAAGGCACTGTATGTAATCAATAACGGTGATGAGAAAAAGATTGCAGGAACACTTCGAAACCTAAAAAATGCACTCGACGATCCCAGGTTAAAAGGGAAAATCAATGCAGAACTTATTGCCTTTGGAGATGGCGTAGCTGTTTACCAGAAGAACGGATCTTTTGAAAAAACATTGTTAGAACTGCAATCCAGAGGAGTAATTCTTGCACAATGTGAAAATACCGTCAGAGAAAGGAAAATCGAAAAAAATACCTTATTTGATTTTATCAGTTATGTACCCAGCGGCAATGGTGAAATCATCATCCGTCAATATCAGGGATGGGCAGTTGTACATCCTTAAACCAAATAATTAGAAAATCATGAAATATATAAATCACACCTTTTTAGCCACAGTTGCATTTTTATTGCTTTGTGGAAATGTTAAGGCCCAGGATCATCGCTTTGATCCGCCCTGGAATACTCCACCTGAAAGTAAAGTTCAGTTCACAGTACCTGGAGTAGACAATGTGCCTGATCTTTTTGGAGACATTAATGATCCCCAACTGGTGGTTTTCTTTGCCGGTAACCAGTTTATGTGCATTGACGAATTAATTGCAGCCTTTAAAAAGTCATATCCACATTATCAGCGGGTATTTGCCGAAACGCTTCCCCCAGGCATTTTAGCCCAACAAATAAAAACCGGTAGCATTGTGGTGGGCAACATGAGAATTACCTTAAAGCCGGATGTTTATACAGCTGGTAAGAACCGGATAGACATGACCCCTGAATGGTTTAGCAAAACGACTTTATATGCTAGAAACAGGTTGGCAATCATGGTCCAAAAGGGAAATCCGAAGGCATTGAAGTCACTCAAAGATTTAGCAAATAAAGAGCTGAGGATCAGTATGCCCAATCCAGAGAATGAAGGGATCGGTAAACGTATTGAAGAAGCCTATGTGAAAGCTGGAGGGGAAACATTAAAATCTACCATCATGGAAGATAAAGTTAAAGATAAGACTACTTATCTTACCATGATCCATCATCGCCAATCACCAATGAGGATCCTATACAACGAAAGTGACGCCGCTCCAGTATGGTATACTGAGGCCTACTATCAGAAAATGATTGGCCATCCTGTTGAGCTCATTGAAATTCCTGAAAAAGAGAATATCCATGCGCAATATATAGCGGGACAGTTAAAAGATGCGCCACATCCGGCCGCTGCAAAAGATTTTATGGATTTTTTGATCAGTCCGCAGGCTGCTGCCATCTACAAAAAGTTTGGTTTTGATTTACCTTAAACATAAACACAATGAAAAATATATTTTTAACCATATTGTCAGTCGTTGCTGTAGTGACCATTGGGAATGCACAAATCCCAAACGATACTTTATATGTCTATGGTCCCGGTGGGCCGCTCGGACCGATCAATGAATGTGCGAAGGTTTTTGGAAAGCAGCATGATATCGTAATTAAAGTCACTGCCGGGCCAGATAATGAATGGATGCCGGATGCAATGAAACATGCAGATCTGTTCTTTGGAGGAGCAGAATACATGCTTTCAAAATTCATGTCTGACCACCCAAACATGATAGTGGCGAACTCTCGGACAGAGTTATATAAACGTGCGGCAGCGATCCTGGTACGGCCCGGCAATCCTAAAAACATCAAAAATCTGGGCGATCTCTGTAAACCAGGTGTGAAAATTCTTGATGTGAATGGGGCTGGGCAAATGGGGCTTTGGGAAGATTTGGCAGGTCGACAAGATCTGATTGCAAACATACAGCAGCGTATAGCAGGTACATTTGCAAATTCGGCATTGGGTATTGCTGCATGGAAAAATGATCCTCAATATGATGCCTGGATAACATTTGGCTCCTGGCATAACCGTTTACCAGACCTCACCTCAATGGTTAGGATTCCTGTTACACAAACAGTCTATAGAGGTACACCTGTAGTGAGGGGTAGCACTGGTACGCATAAGTCGGAAACTGAGGATTTTATCAAGTTTATGCAATCCGATAAAGGACATCTCATTTTCAAAAAATGGGGTTGGGAATAAATAATGTCTAAAAACTTATCTTCTATAACATGAAGTTATGGAAGATAAGTTTTAATGATTTGATCGGGGTTTATTAGTTATGGATCTTTGAATTAGAAAATAAAGACAATCAAAATTATGACACAAATCAAAGACAATTCAAATTCTTCTAAAATAAAGGCGGGTAACCTGCTAAACTTAAATTTAAACACCCGTAAAATTATCTTCATCCTGGCAGTTTTGCTGTGCCTCTTTCCATTTATGTCGCCTCCTTTAGCCTTATTGCTAGGATTAGTATTGGCGCAACTAATGGAACATCCCTATCTGCATTTAAATCACAAGGCCACAAACCTGCTGCTAAAAATTTCTGTTGTCGGGCTAGGATTTGGAATGAATGTATTCAGTGCAATGAAAGCAGGAAAAGAAGGCGTACTGTTTACCGTAGTTTCTATTTTCGGAGTGCTTATCATTGGTTTTATCCTGGGAAAAGTATTTAAAATAGAACGTAAAACATCTTTTTTGATATCAGCTGGAACGGCGATCTGTGGTGGAAGTGCTATTGCTGCATTGTCGCCTGTAATGAACGCAGAAGAAAAACAGATCTCCGTTGCAATGGGTACTGTTTTTATACTCAACTCGGTGGCCTTATTTCTTTTCCCCGCTATCGGACATGCGCTTAACTTGTCACAGTCACAATTTGGTATGTGGTGTGCCATTGCTATTCACGATACCAGTTCTGTTGTTGGGGCAGCCAGTAAATATGGTGAACAAGCACTACAGATAGCCACAACTGTTAAGTTAGCCAGAGCACTATGGATTGTTCCCGTAGCGTTTGGTACATCTTTCCTGTTCAAAAGCAACAATAGCAAAGTTAGTATACCCTATTTTATAGGGCTATTTATCCTGGCAATGATCGCCAGCACCTACTTACCTTTTATTAAGCCTTTTGCGCCCTACTTTGTAGCATTAGCAAAAGCAGGCTTAACTTTAACCTTGTTCCTGATAGGAAGCGGACTCTCATTTACTATCTTGAAAGCAGTGGGGATAATGCCACTGTTACAAGGCGTAATTTTATGGATAGTAATTTCAAGTGCTGCATTATGGGCAGTTATATCTTTGGTTTAAAATACATTAGTTACTGATCATCACCAGCTTTTTTGAAAGATCATCAATAAGAACCACATGTTTATAATCGGCGCTACCTGTTCCTACACTCTTAATTATCCCCGAGGATTGACCGCTAAAAGCTCCTTTTTCATCGGTCTTAAAAGAATTGATGACATAATCTGCGTTAAACGTATCATTTGAGGAGTTGGTTAACGCTAAAGTATACGAAGTATTTGGCTCGAGTTTTTTAAAGTCCTGTTGGACAAGATCAGTCAAGCCTACGCTTCTTACGTTTAGCATGCCTGATGACATTGAATTATCCTTATTCATCAATTTAATCACCTGACTTTTGTCTGCAAGATTAAGCGGGGTTAAATTTTCTTTTGAGGCATTTGCAGGGCTGGCATTAGCGGCGTACAACAATGCTTGCGGACATTGTCCAATAGCAATGGTTTTTACAACGGCCATTTTTACCAGATCAACCACTTGTACCTGGTCATCATTTTCTAATCCGACATATGCAAATTTACCATCTGCCGAAGTCCAGACGCCATGTGGCAATGATCCTGTCGCAACGCTATCAGTAAGCTTGAAATCTTGTGAAACACTAAATACTTTTAAGCTGTTTTCTCCGCCAATGGTTGCCAGCATCACAGGTGAATCATTAACTAAAGTAAAAGTGACATGGTTGGTAATTGGACCTGTATTTAGTACTGTATGTATCGTATTTGTCTCCGTGCTGATGACAGTGATCTTCCCTACATCCTTATGTGTCAATGCAATCCATTTCCCATCAGGACTACAGAATATATTTGGAGAAAATGGACTAACTACTGGAATACGCTTTACAATAGCATAAGAAGTTGCATTCACTACATCCACTTCTGCAGTAAAGCTGGAACAAATATAAGCCCATTTTCCATCTGGAGTAAAAGCAACCATTCCCGGGCCGTCGGCTACTGGAATTTGCTTGATTTCAATCAGTTTATTTGCATCAATTACGCTGATATACGATTCTCCTCTTACCGATATCCATGCCTGTGATCCTGAAGGGTTAAAGGTTGCCTCATGCGGTGAACGTCCGATATAAACAGTTTTTAAAACTTTATTTTTTGCTGTTGAAATAAAGGTTACTGAATTTGATCCAATGGAAACCGCTGCTAGTAATTGCCTTTTAGGGGAATAACCCAGGCCATGAACCAGGGCCTGTCCCTTATATAGAGGACTTAAGATATCAGGTTGGGGTTTACCAAGAACAATATTTCCTAATAGCGTTTGTGTTGAGGGATCTAAGACAGAAACCGTATTAGATATCTGATTGCCTGTATAAACCCTGTCTTGGGCATAGATTGATTGTGCTTTTGATTGTAGGGCAAAACTGGATATAAATAGCGTAAACAAGGATATCTTTTTCATATGTTAATGGGAGTTTGTAAATGTCTTCATTTGTTGGATTTCTATCTGTTCATCTGAGATAATATTCTCGGCCAGTCTTTTTACATTTTTATTTTTTCCATACCGCAACTCAACTTTAGCCATGTCGATGGCAGCCTGATGGTGAGGAAGCATTATCCTTGCAAAGGACAGATCAGTATCCGACAATTGTTTTTCTTCAGGCATTTGTTCCATCATCACTTTCATCATCTTCTGGTTGGCGTTTTGATGTTGGTTGCCTGTAGCGATAAATCCTTCAGGATGGCTGAGCAGGAGTTGCATTTGCTGAATCTGGGTTTGTTGCTCAGCTTTGATACTTTTAGCTAGCTGAATCATTTCTTTATTTTTTCCGGTCTTAATCTCTTCTTCTGCCATATCAATAGCACCCTGGTGATGTGGGATCATCATTTGTATGAAATCTCTGTCTGCAGATGTGGTAGCTGATATTTCATCCATCTTCATCATCATATGGGCCATTTGCCCAAGGAAGACATTTTTTTTAGTTGCCATTTGCATGTGTTCATGTTGTGCTCGTGCAGAGAAACTAGCAAATAGTAAAAGTATAGACGTGAATCTGATCATGGTTTGATGTAGAGTATTAAATGTGATAAACTGTTTATGCCAGACAAGCCTTCTGCGATAACCGCAAGATCCTGAAATTTGTTCTTATTGAGCTATATTACATCTACATCAATTGGCGAGATAAAATTAACCATGTAAGTTCTTCTGTCTAAATCATGCTCCATGGGTTGCGTTTTGCCATTTTGATCTGTCGCTCTAGCCATTAAACTATATCTTCCAGTCTTAGCAGGAACCACCCATTCAAATTCAAATAGCTGCCAGGCGAAAGGGATAGCAGGACCAATTAATTTTGCTGGTTGCCATGAATTTCCTTTATCCGTGCTTATTTCTACTTTCGATAGGTTACTATCACCTGACCATCCTGCACCCCTTACTTGATAAGGTTTTCCAGCCGGCACCGCTTCAAACAATACCGGCCTTGATATTTCAGACTTAACCAATGTAGTGGTTACGGGCGTCAAGGTAGGTAGTCCTTCAACACGCTTCCAGTAAGCATATTCAATCGTCTGCCAATAGCCATCAAACGGCTTTTCAGATGCAGTAATTTTCATCAGCCATTTTACAGATGCCATACCATACCATCCTGGAATAATTGCCCTTGCCGGGAAACCATGTTCAGCACTCAATGGTTTTCCATTCATTTCATAGGCGATGATGATGTGATCCTGCATTGCTGTTTTTAACGGAATGCTCCGGGCGAATTTGATTTTTCCTGGTGATTTCGGCTCTTCTGTAATCATCCCCTCATCATTCCCTTCCAAAATAATGTCTACCGTACCCACCTTTATCCCAGCCTTTTTTAACAAAACGGATAAAGGTACTCCTGTCCATTCAGCATTGCTGATCCCACCTTGTTCCCATCCTAAACCCTTCACTTTTGGGGCGAGGTTAGCACGTCCGTTTCCGGCACATTCTATAGTAGCCATTACCTTTTTTGCAGGAAGCTTTTTAAGTTCGCTCAGATTGATCTTTATGACCTGATTGGTGTTGCCGCCAATCTCTAATTCCCAATTTGCAGCATCAATATTGGGGATGTTAAAATGACTCCTGATGAAGAACTGGTTATTTGGAGTAATCCTGTTTTTTAACGTAGGAAATGGAAACTCCATATTTAATGGCTTTTTCTCTCGCGTAATAAGTCCTGGAAATTCATTGTCTTCACTGGTTTGTTGAATCTCCTTCGCCGAAGCCCAGGATGGTATTGTAGCGCCAGCTATCACCGGGATAATTCCAGCAACAAAATTACGTCTGTTTAACGTGTAGTTCTGTGGTGTTTTGTCGTTTTTCATCTCAATAAATGTAGGTGATTACAATATAGCCAAAAATTCCTAGGATAACTTGTATTCTTCCATTTTCTTGATGGTTGAAAGGAAACAAGTGTAGACTTTACTTCATCGCTGGCCTGCTAGAAAAGACATAATAATTCTACACCTGTTTATCAAATACTCATCTCAATTTCTATCAAAAAACGGTCATTTCTTGATAATACAAAAATGGGCGAAACAATTCATTGAAGAGGCTATTGGAATAGATTTCAAAATGATAAATTCCTTGGTAAAACTTATAGTAATTTCTTTTTACGATACTGCCCTTCCACCTTATTGTTTAACAAATTCTCAAAATCAACTATCGCTTCGCAATGCTCATAAAAGTTCGAACTTCCGCGGATTGACTACCTTAAGGAAACAGCATATCTACGTTGTTTCCTTTTTTTATACCCATAAACCACTATACAACAATTAGTTGTACCCCTCCCATTACCGGTTCGACATTTTCCAACCAGCTAACCTATACCAAAACAAATTTGGGCCTAAAAAAACGTATTAAGGCTACGCCAGGTAACTATTTGACGTGTTCGACTTTTCCTTACCGATCTCAACATCCTCCAGTACCAATTTTCTGTTATGGATCTTGGCAATGAGGTATAAAAAACTCAGTATTACCGCAGCCTCTTCATCATCAACCTCTATTCCATTTTTGGCAAGCAACGCAATGGCATTACTTCCCGAAACCTTTCTGTCTATAAAATCCATCTGATTTCCCCATTATGCTATTTATAAACCACTACCTTCGAAAGCGCAACATCATGGCCTAAAGACACCTCGCTTTTATTCAAGTCTATTCCAACTGGAGGAAATAAGCTGACCAATTGCTTTTTATCCGCTGTATCGAGATTATCAAAGCCCCGAAATACATCTATCGAAGTCCGGAAGCCAAGCCGCCGTTGCTCTTCGATTGTCTTTAGTTTGATGGCAACGTCAGACAGCTCTTTCTTTATAACCCCAGTAATCCTTCGAAATTCATTTTTCATTTCGCTATAGTCGTCGTATTTCAATATGTTCTCTACAAACAGTTTCCTCGCTCTGGATAGCATTGTCTCCTGCTCGACTAACTGACGCCGAAGTGCTTGTCTTTCGTAAAGAAATCCTGTCTTTTGCGTATCAACATTCCAGTCTGCAAGAATAGCGACGAATAGATCACCTACCATTTCCGATAACTGTAATTTCTGGAGCTGGTTCCTATAGCTGTCATTTAGCTTATCCGCCCTTACCCTTGCCCTACACCCTTGGCGGCAATGATAATAGGCATATTTTCGAGTATTGCCTTGGGAAAAACTTCCCGTAAGCCTCTTGCCGCATAGCGGACAGATCAGAAAACCCGTAAGAAAAAAAGTGGATCTGAAATCGGTCCTTATCGTACTAACCTTTCTTTTGGTATTGATGACATCCTGCACCTCGTAAAAAAGGGCTTCGGGTATCAGTGGCTCATGTATTCCTTTTATCATAACAATCTCCCCATTTCCTAGCTTAAGCGGAATCAGGCCACAATAAACTGGGTTACGGATAAGTTTGGAAAAATTTGAAGTCGTACTTCTCAAGCCTTTGTTCAGTGCCATTTCACTTAAATAACCTATTTTATAGATATTTTTTGCGAGTTGCTTAAAAACCCATCGTATGATGCTATCTTCCGGCTGTTTGGGAACTATAATCTTACGACCGTCCAATGATGACATGTTCACATATCCCACGGGAGCTTTATTAGGATACCTGCCCATTTCCTTAGCCTTTCTAATACCATTTAAGGTATTCATCGCACGTCTCGTGTTTTCCGCCTCTGGGACTGAGAGGTAGATGGCCAACATTACAGAACTCTCTGGAACGGATAGGTCTATTTGCTGATCTATGGCCATTGCCGACACATTGAGCTTTCTGAGAATGCCCAGCATCTCGTAGGCATACTGGATATTACGGCTGAACCTATCCCATTTGATGAAAATGATATTATTTTCTTCTTTTCCCCTGCCTTTTCTCAATTCGGAAACTAGCTTTTTCCATTCTGGTCTATTGAAGTCTTTTGCAGAGTAGTCCTCCCTACAGATTCCCTTTACATAGATGTTGTTCGATTCGCAGTATTTTATCAATCGATCTTCCTGTTCTGGGAGTGAGTAGCCTCTTCTTTTTTGTTCGTCAGTACTTACACGAACATATAGATAAGCTGATTTCATAACATTCAAGATTTATGTATGTGTATTTAACGATCAAAAGCCAAGAATATTCATTTTTTGAAAATTTTGAACTATAGGCTATATCTAGAGATTTCGGTAGCTTTGACCAACCAATTCAGTAGTGAATTTAAAGCGAAATGGGGTGACAGTTTGAACGCGGAACGGCTGGCCATTTTTGCCGAAATGCCCAGCTAGTGCAGCTCGGGCGGTAATTGATCTTTCTGGACTAATCCGATTTGCGGTTAATTCAAGTCACATCAATCAACAGCCATTTCGTATTGAGGAAATATTGCAATTAGAATCCCTTATCAGGATTTATAAATTAAGATTTAAGGAGAGGGTTTTAGTAGAATTCACTCACTCTAAAGCTGCCCGAGAATACAGACTCATACCATTGATGTTACTTACCCTAGCGAAAAACCTTTTCAAGCATGGAAACATCCACAAAAAGCAAGACCCAGCGAAGATAGATATTGCCATGAATGGTTTCACACTTACTATTTCTACCTATAACCTTCAGAAAGATGGAGAGTTACCCCAAGGTTTTCATGGAGGATTAGTCAATATTTTAACAAGACTTGAATATAACTACCCTTACAGATTCAAAATTGAATAGGATCCAGGAGATGGGAGCCACTTTTTTGTCCAAATAAAGATAACTAATCCGATATTCTAACATCAATATTTTAGACTAGTATATATTTTAAGCCATGGGCACAATTTAAAAAAGCAATTTTGGTTTTAATTTTTTGGCTTCATCCAAAAGATAAAGGGCATAACCTCGAGGTTTTAGGTATTTACTCTTCTATTTTTTTTAAGGGCCAAATATCCCGAGTATTGTTTTTTATCTAGGATAACCGTATTCCAGCCCTAAAACCAAACTTTTCAACCAAAATTCAAAAAGAATTTTAAAATTCCGAATCTCGGCACGATTGCCTTGCCTTATTACGTCTATTTACAAAGGATAAACCGTAGCATCCGCCAACAAAATACCCTATCCGGTCAAGTTCCTGATTTGAAAGTGATAGATGATTTATTGTTTCGATTTATAATATTGCATTCCGTGCTCATGTTAAAAAGTAGGTCACTTTGGGAGCCGTGCATTATAATTCCGACACCGTTAAAATCAATCTAAAAATAAATTTAGATAAATCTAAATTTATTTTTAGTCTTTTCTATTTTTATTATTAGATTTACAAAAAATCAGATAACATGCAGAAAAGATTACCCATTGTCCTGCTTTCACTTATGAGCCTGGTTGCTATAATGGTGTCCTGTGAGAAGATAATCCCTTCTTCTCCAAAAGAGGATGAAATTCTTGATGGCCCGGTAGAAGGACTCAGCTATGAACAGCTCAGACGGTTCGCTTTGGGAGACGCGGCCTTCAACAATGAGATATTTAGTCCTGAGAACGGCCTTGGGCCAGGCTTTGTTGCAACCAGCTGTGGAAGCTGCCATGCGGGTGACGGCAAAGGCCATCCTTTTACTACGCTGGTCCGTTTCGGGCAGACCGATGAAACAGGCAATAAATTTTTGGACCAGGGAGGCCCACAACTGCAGAACAGGGCTATTCCCGGATACAAACCTGAGCAAATCCCATCAGGGGCCACCTTTTCAAAATTTACACCGCCTGCTAATACCGGCCTTGGCTTTCTCGAACTGGTAGCTGATGCAGATATACTAGCTATGGCTGACCCCCAGGATCTGGATAATGACGGCATTTCTGGTATCCCGAATTACGCAATACTTCCCACATATGTTCAGGCGATTAACAATGCTATTGTACTGAAGGGAAAATATATCCATCGTTTTGGAAAAAAGGCGGCAGCATATAACCTGCTCCACCAGACTGTGAATGCCTACAACCAGGATATCGGGATCACTTCAAGCTTTGATCCTGAGGATGCCTATACGCGGATGGTGATTGACCCTGAAATCCCCACACTTACAGTGAATAACGTGGTGTTTTATCTACAGACGCTAAAAGCACCCATGCAGCGCGATGCGGGGAATGCGGAAGTTGAAACTGGCAGGAAACTGTTCGAAAAGATTAACTGTTCAGGCTGTCACAAGCCTACCCTAAAAACAGGTTTTTCTCCGGTGGCCGCTCTGTCCAACAAAGAATTCCATCCCTATACCGACCTGTTGCTCCATGATATGGGGCCTGGGCTGGACGATGGTTATACGGAAGGATCGGCAAAAACCTCCGAATGGAGAACCCCGCCGCTATGGGGACTGGGACTTTCGATGAACTCGCAGGGGGGATCTTATCATCTGCTGCATGACGGAAGGGCAAAAAGCATCGAAGAGGCGGTAACCCTTCATGGAGGAGAGGCATCTGCAAGCCGCAACAGGTTCAACCAGCTGTCTGGGGCAGAAAAAAATGCCATGCTGAGATTTTTAGAATCACTATAGAAATGAAAAGAAAAGATTTTATAAAAGGCTGTGGAATGGCCTGCCTTGGAGGCCTTGGGATCACCACGTTGATCAGTGGATGCAGCAGCCTGGTGCCGGCGACGGGCGAGATTGCAGGGGATAACCTGGTCGTAGAAATGAAGGACTTTGAACTCAGACAGGGAAAAAATGTCCAGTTCAAAAGATACATTGTAGTCAGCAATGACCTGCTCCGATATCCCATCTGTATCTACCGGCATGATGAACTGAATTATTCTGCACTATGGATGCAGTGCACCCACCAGGGAACCGAGCTCCAGGCTTTCGGAGACAGGCTTCAATGTCCGGCCCATGGAAGTGAATTTGACAATAAGGGCAGAATGACAAATGGTCCGGCAGAAGCAAACTTAAGAACTTTCCCCATTACCATAGAAAAAACCAGGATCAAAATTTCACTGAAGGCAGTATGAAAAAACTCTTTACGCTTATCATATCTATTGGTATCGGTCAGATGGCTTTTGCCCAGATCGACCCGAAACTTTTAAGGGCCAAACCCAGTGATACCGCAAAAAACTCACTCAACATGGATGCAGTTTATGAACGGCCTTTTATTGCCGTGGGAAAACTTCCGGTGTCGGTGGGCGGATATATGGAGGCCAACTGGCAGTATCAGGGTACAGAGGGGATCTCTGAAGGACAGCAGTTCCAGTTCAGAAGAATGACGCTATTTGTAGCCTCAACCATTTCCAAGCGCATCAAGTTCCTTTCCGAGATCGAATTTGAACCTGCTGAAAAAGAGATAGCGGTTGAATTTGCTGCGCTGGATCTGGAATTGCACCCCTTGCTTAATTTAAGGGGTGGAATGATATTGAATCCCATTGGTGCATTCAACCAGAACCATGACGGTCCTAAATGGGAATTCACCGACCGTCCGATCGCCATGACACAGATGCTGCCTGCAACCTGGAGCAGTGCAGGATTCGGGATTTATGGCAAGAACTATAGCGGTGACTGGATGCTGGGCTACGAGTTATATGCCACAAGCAGCTTTGACGATTCCATTATTGCAAACCCTGAAAACAGAACCTCTCTGGCTGCCTCAAAAAGGAATCCGGAAAGGTTTGAAGAAATTGCAAGCGGGCAGCCGCTTCTAACGGGAAAAGTTGCGGTACGCAGGAACAATATAGGCGAACTCGGCCTATCCTATATGGGGGGTGTTTACAATAAATGGCGGTCGGACGGGATTGTTATCGATGACAAACGCAGGCTAAATGTTTTTGCCATAGACTTTAACACGACACTTCCCAAACTTAAGACCTTCATCACCGCTGAGTGGGCATGGATCAGGGTAGATGTTCCCGATACCTATTCCCAGCAGTTCGGGAGCCGTCAGATGGGGGGATATATGGATATAGTTCAACCTGTGATCAAAAAAACGATTCTGGGCTGGCAGCATTCTGTTGTAAGTTTAGCCTGCAGGGTAGAGTATGTGGACTGGAATGTAGGGAAATTCAGGGAGACCGGTGGGAATATTGGTGATGAGCTTTTCAGCGTAATGCCCGGCATCAGTTTCAGGCCGAGGCAACAGACTGTACTGAGGTTTTCCTACCGAAAACAGTGGCAGAAGGATATTCTTGGAAACCCGGCTGCCAGAACCGGAGCATTCCAGTTAGGTGTATCAACCTATTTTTAATTCTGTCATCTATTTTAGCCGGAATCTAAAGAGGATTTCCCGATGTATATCTGAGAGGCCACAGCAGGCAGCATTTATCAACAAACCCCAGGGAATGGACGGTTTGTGTCCCAAAAACACGATTTCGTGGATGAGTAGCAAAACTGAAAAACCATCCTGCGTCAATAGCGGGTGCAACCGCTGCCGAGTACCCAGAGACAGGCTAACAAACCGACTGCGAACTTTTCTTATCTTCCTAGGAATTTTTAACCTAAACGAATAAATGGATGCCAATGAGGATGCAATAAAGTAATTTGAGTATTGGGAATGCCCCAATTAGAGCTATATTTCTTGACCCTGCCCACCATTTGTTAGAAGGTGCCAAAGAAGCCTATCTACGGATTCCATTTCTGGAGGTGACTGACCTGGCAATTTGTTTCCTTTGACCCGCACTTTGGGAAACTTTTAGATCGACACAAATTTTCTGGACTGTAAAATCAGTCGCGTACTGTTTGGTATGCATTGGCGGTACTCTCAATCAGGCGCCAAAATAATGTTATCGATGCTCTGTTTGGATTCACAATAGGACTCTGCATGGTAATAAGTGCCGCATGAGCTGCTCTACATCGTATGCGTTACAGGTTTTTACTGCCCAATCTCTTTACGCTGTATTCTTACTGCATTGAGAATAGCTAAGAAAGCTACACCCACATCTGCAATTACAGCCTCCCAGAGATTCGCAACACCGAAGGCCCCAAGAGAGAGCACGGCGATCTTCACTGCCATTGCCAAAATAATGTTCTGCCAGACGATGTTACGGGTCAGCTTGCCTATCTTCAAAGCTAAAACAATCTTTGTTATCTGGTCATTTTGTATTACGATATCAGCCGTTTCAATGGCTGCATCACTTCCAAGCCCACCCATGGCAATACCCGCATCGGCCAGGGCAATTACAGGGGCATCATTTACCCCGTCGCCCACAAAAGCAATATGGCGTCCCTCCTTTATCAAAGCCTCCATCTTTTCTACTTTTCCTTCAGGCAAAAGATCGCCAAAAGCATAGTCAATATTAAGTCTGTTTGCAACCTGATCTACTACAGCTTTTTTGTCGCCGGACAACATAACAGTCCTTATATTTAAGGCCTGCATCTGCTTAACACCTTCTCCCGCATCTTCTTTTATTTCATCTGCTATAGTAATATAACCGGCATATTTTTCATCCACCGCGATCACAACAATGGTATCTAAGATCTCCTCAACATCCTTTGGAAAATCCACCTTATATTTTTTTAGTAGCTTAAGGTTCCCTGCGAGCACATGCTTTCCATCTACTACTCCTTTAAGTCCGTGTCCGGATATTTCTTCAATTGAAGTTGCAGTGCCCTCGCTTGCGTCCTTTCCTGCATATTCAATAATTGCCTGTCCAACGGGATGGGTTGAATTCTTTTCCAGAATTGCTGCCAGTCTGATTAAATCTTTTTCGGCAAGCCCTGAGGGCACTATTTTTTGAACTTTGAAAACCCCTTTGGTCAATGTTCCCGTCTTATCCATTACTATGGTATCTATCTTGGTCATTACGTCCAAAAAGTTACCTCCCTTGAATAGAATCCCATTTTTCGAAGCCAGGCCAATCCCGCCAAAATATCCTAAAGGAATAGATACGACAAGTGCGCATGGGCAGCTGATCACCAGAAATACCAGCGCGCGATAAAGCCAGTCATTAAAGACATAATTTTCAACAAACAGATACGGAACCAGCGCTAGCGCTAAGGCCAAAAAGAAAACTATGGGCGTATATATCTTTGCAAATTTTGAAATAAAAAGCTGCGTCTGCGACTTTCTTGAGGATGCATCCTGTACCATTTCCAGAATCCTGCTAAGCTTACTGTCCCTGAACAGTGCAGTTACCTTGATCTCTGAGACGGTGTTTATATTGATCATTCCTGCCAGCACGGTTTCACCTTTATATTTACTGTCAGGACGACTCTCTCCAGTTAATGCAGCGGTATTAAAGGATCCTTTTTCTGAGAGTAGCTCGCCGTCCAATCCAACTTTTTCACCAGCTTTCACCTGTATGGTATCTCCGAGCTCTACATCAGCAGAGCCAGCGAGCTCAGCTTTCCCATCTCTGATTACGGTAACCTTATCGGGCCTTATGTCCAGCAGGGCTTTTATGCTTGCTTTCGCACGGTCCACTGCTGCATCCTGGAACCATTCACCAATTGAGTAAAAGACCATTACAGCAACACCTTCGGAATATTCCCCTATAAAGAATGCGCCTAAGGTTGCCACACTCATCAGCACAAACTCATTGAAGATATCCCCCCTTATCGCTTTTCTAAAAGCTAAAACAAGTACTCCCCATCCAGCGAGAAGATAGGCGATACTGTTGACGGCTAATGAAACCCATCTAGAAAGTTTAATATTAAATCCATAGTCCATCACCAGAACGCATATCAATATCGCCAGGCCCGATAGCAGTCCAAGATGCTGTTGCCATTGTGGCTTATCACCGGCACCCGTTTTGCGATCATGATCCGCAACGCTATCTTCGTTAATATGAAGCGCGCCGGCTTCCGCCTTATAAGCTGGAGCAGTTTGCCGAATATTATTTTTCGGTGCTTCTGCCTTAATATCATCGTTTTCGCAACAGTCCTTCATAATATGATTTTTTATTGTACTTTTTCAGTGATAAACCTCTCCATGTATCATGCCAAATATTACTCTGATAACAAGGTGCTGTGCATTGTCTATCTTCAGTTTCAACCTATCCGATTCGAAGCCTTGGTGCTGAGAAGCGTACGGCAGAGGTATTGTCAAACAGCGTCTTTGGCCTACAATGGCTTACTTCATTCCAGGAATTGAAAATGTAAGTCTGTGGCGATCTATTTTATCGGAGTTTTTTATTTTACTTCTATCTTTTACCCTGCCCGGAATAACTTTAGTGTAACCAGACAAAAATCAAAATAACTTTCGAACATAGGTTTCAAAATACTGATAAAAGAAACATTCACACAAAAATAAAATAAAAGGCCGGAGAATAATAATCAATATTAACAGAAAGTCTTTACAGCTATACCGATATTATCAAACTTGACGCTCACCATACATAAATAGCTGCCGGCGCTCCTATATAAGTCATGATAAAACGTGAGTAACAATGCCTCACAGATTGGAAGACACACTTTTTCGTTGCACTATTTTGGTTATAGATTAAGTACCAAGGGTCAGCAGCAGTCTTCCCATTCGTACGAAAATACATCAACATTTTTTAAACTAATTCGCTTCACTGTTGTTTTTATAATAACAAAACATCAGTTTATAATGAAAAATGTGGAAACTGTTATTCCGGCTGCCCTATACCTTCATACTATACGATTTTGCTACAGGGATAATATTAATTTGGCTATAGCCCTGGAAACCGGGCTTTCGGCCTCTGATGTACTACTGGCAAACACAATTCAAAAATTAAAAAGCTGGAAAGGGTTTTCTTTATTCGATGATGACGGTCATCCAACAAACAAAGTCTTCGTGGCTGGCCGATGGAGGTTAGAATTACCAATAAATAAAGGTATACGTAAGCTCAACGCAATAAACTTATCAACAAAAAGCCATCACTTTCCTACCATCCAGTTAGATAGGGTGATGAAAGCATTTGCTGACACTTTTTTTCTCAAAAACACCTCTAAAATCAAGCGCTCTGGTAAATAATTTTTAATCACTAAAATTTAAAGTCATGAACACAGAAAATTCAAAAAAAGAGAGTCAAAAGCATCCGGAACACCATGAACATCAGGAGCATCACCCCCACAAAGAGCATCATGAAGGGCCTGAGCATGCGAATGAAATGGAACATCACAAAGAGAAAGAACACCATTCTGAGGCTGAACACCATAACGATGATGAACATAAGAACACAAAAAAAAGTTAATTATGGCAGTTTGGAAAGGAATGTGCGAGCCGATATTCCTTTCCACTTATTAACTATCAAAGTAATAGGTTTGTAAAGATCAACCTCATCTATTATCAGTATCCCTGTCTGAATAGGGGCCTTGGCAGTTTTGTATCCAATAAAATAAACCATCTAATATCTGTAGAAAATTCCTGATATTGCCATTACATAATAAAGTATGTGTTATCAGCTTTTGGCTGCGCCATCGGTGGGTGTTCTATCATCTCCATCAGATTCCGCTCTATGGTCATGCAGATTGCTGTCATCGGCGTATCGGTGGGAACATTTTCGAATGGATCCTGCATAATGATTGCTGTTTTTTCGATCATAATAAAGAGAATCGGAACGAGAAATATCAACATTATTTCTACAACTGGTGTTTCATCTTCCAGTCCAAAAGGCATAATAGTCATTAGGACATAGATCAGAAAATGAATGAGTACACTATATGAGCGTGGAAAGATCGTGTTTTTAATTCGTTCGCATTTTCCCATTGAATCGCACAGGCGGGCAATGGTGGAATCGATTTGTACAACTTTGTTGGGATCCATCTGACCACGTTCACTGGCCGAGGCCAGCGCTGAGCTGTGGCGGATGAGTAATAAATTTGCTTGGTTTTCACTGTTGAGATTATGCTTGATAAAATAATTCTTCACTTTTGTAGAAGGAGCAGTCTTCCTCAGCGACTCTGAGAGCGCAAAACACCAGATCACCTGACGAGTCGCAAATGATTCAAGTAAATCAGCTCTATCCTTGTGTTTTGGAAGGAATAGGGTCAATTGCCTTATCAGTGTCCTGCTATCGTTCACTATTGCGCCCCAAACCACTCTTGCTTCCCACCAGCGTTCATAAGACTGCGAGGTCCTGAAAGCAAGCAAGAGCGAAAGGGTCGTACCCACAAAGGCAGAAAGCGCCAAAGGGATTTTAATTTGTTCGAAGAAACCATAATGATCGAGCGTTCCAGCAACTATGGCATATATTCCAATTGTTATGATATCCCATTTTATTAACCTAATGAAGTATAGCACTGATATTTTTTTATTTATAAGCATGTTCTTATTTTGTCTATTTAGCATGAAATGCACGTTGTGCAGTGATTGATATTTTGTTATTATCCAAATAAATATATAGTTTCCGCTTTCACTTTGCAAATTCATTTTATGGTTGTTTCGTTTTGCAAAAAGAATTTTAATTGGTGTTTGGCATTTGATTTAGCCGACTCTTCAAGGGATATAATTCTGGCAGAAATAGACCAGAAATTTTCTTACCGGTCTTCCGTTTCTGAAAATTACAATTGGCCGGAGCTGCCTGACACTTGTAAAATGGCCATTTATTGCAGGTGGATCTCCAGCTTTCCTTGCCAGGTTTTTAAACGATGGCTCTGAATCCAGAAATATTGCGTTTTTACCTTTTAGCTTGGAAAGATCCGTTCCAATGTAGCTGAAATGTAGTGCGTGCTCGCCGATCACGTTTTGCCCATATATAAATTCCCGGCTTAAGAGATTGAGTTCAGCTGATGTTTTATAACTGTCAGCAGAAAAGATGAAGTCGGCTTTATATTGTGTTTTAAGGATTTGTGATTTCCTATGGAGTTCTTCCCATCCTACCCATGTATCATCTGAACGAACCGGTACGGGATAGAATACTATCTCCACGAAAAGCCCTGCATGGATAATCAGTGAAATGATAAGCTGAATCTTTATCCAACGGTCCGGGATTATCCCACCTACCAGAATAATGCCTGTGATATAAGCCGGCATCATCCAGTTAATCTTTACCCAGTAAAAAGGCGAGAGCGAGAGAAAAATCATGAAAATGGGCAGAAAGAAAGCGAGCAAAAAGATCTGCCCTGCAGAAAGCTTGAATCTACCTTTTTCTTTCAGGCTGAACATCAGATAAGTAGCGCGAAACAAAAAGGCAAAAGCGACAGGGATAAGCAGCGCGAGTTGATGGCCAAAGAGACCAAAGATAAACCTTGGGCTAAACTGAAGTTCAGAAACAGAATTCATGCGTTTTGTACCCTGAAAAGCGAAAGATGCAAAGTTGTTATTCCAGTTCCATATAATCACCGGTGAAGAAACCATTATCATCAGCAACACTGATAGCCAGGGCCATATGGTCAGAAGTTGTTTCCTGTTTGAGGAGGAAAACAATAAGAAAATGAACATTCCTGCAGGAAGGAAGACGGCTGTATATTTGCTATCAAAAGCGAGTCCCATAAGTATACCGGCATAAATCCAGTCTATTTTTCTTTTTCTGAACACTGCATCATGGATTTTGCAAAGGGCAAGTGCCCAGAAGAAAAGCAGCGGGGTATCCGGGGTGGAAATCAAGGAAAGGATGCTTACCATTAAGGTGGATAAAAATAGCACAATTACTTTTTTTGACTGACCTGAAGGATAGAACCGAAGTGACAGATTGAAAACGGCAATGGAGGTAAGAACGGTGAGTACCGAATCCCCGAGCTTAATGGCAGTTGGATTTTTGCCAAAAATTTCTGTAAAAATCCTGATTAACCAGGAAATGGCCGGAGGGTGGTCAAAATAGGAAAGACTGGGGTGGCTGGCATAAAAAAAGTAATACGCATCCTGCGGCATTGGTCCCATTGAAAACACAGCAATAACACGAATGACCAGGATAGCACATAGCATATAAAAAACAGCTGGAGATAGGCCGGCAGTTAGGTTTTTTCGCATGACATGTAAAAAAGATTTAGACGGCAGGCAACATTAGGCCTGCTGTTCGGGTAAACAGTTATGTAAAAAGTAATATTGGCCAGTAACGCCGCGGCAAGGGGTTTGAAAGTTCTCCTTAAGACATGCTTTGCAAGTCAGAGAGGCCGGCCAAAGTATTATAAACGGATTTCGGTGGTCCTCGAAAACAGGGAGATTTAAGAAAATAAGTACGTATTGAGGAATTTTGGAGAACCGGTTTCGCCTGCAACAGGTGGGAGGTCAGAAAAAAATACGGATGGTTGAGTGTTCTGAAAGTGTCGAAACTAAATTTATCTTTTTCCTGATTAACTTCCTGATGGCTTGAAGATAAAATGATGGCATGCAGGACAGTTTCAAACTCCCCGGCACCGTGTTTAGCACGCTGATTATACTGTGAAATTTTATTGTGTGGATTCTCGAGCACGAGGCACTGATCCAGCAGGAAACTGAATGCAAGTAAAAGAACGGTGTAGACCAGGCGGAAGTTCATAATGAATTTATTTACATTGCTTTCAACCGCGATCGATTTGAACCTGGAACTGACTTACTTTCAATACGACCCTTATGCCCATGTCCTTTAGGGGATATCAAGGCCATGAACCATAAAAGTATTGTAAAGAGTGTCACTGCCGCTATAATCAACACCCTGAGTAGCATTTTTCTTCGGCCAGAGACATGGAGAGGGACTGCTTGGGTATATGGGTTCTTTTTATTTTTTCTCATGAATTCCTTAATCTATTTTTACTGGAAATCTCCTGTGCTTATCACCTTTTTTTGGTAACTTTATAGCCTAACAAGTACTATAAGAAGATGTCCTACTTTTAATTTATTTTGTTTATTGCTTGATGTTTTCAGCATCCTGTGCATTATTGCGATTCTACGCTTGACTTTACGCGCAGCGGTGCAACCTATTTTGAAATTGCAGCGGTAACGAAATTATATTCTAACCGCACTGTTTTTAAAAGTAACTGAATATACCGGCTCCAATTGCTCCGTGACTGTAGCTGGGCATTACTACTGAACGCCCGATTTCCTTTTGTGTAAAGATTTTTTTAATCTTTGGATATAGCCAGTAAGATGCCCGCGTGGAAAGAAAACCTATCCCTGCTCCTGCTACAACATCACTGAGCCAGTGCTTATTATTATACATCCGGTAATATGCGGTTGCCACTGCGGCAGCATAGCCTGAAATGGGGTAAATAACTGATCTTTCCTTATATTCCTGACTGAGCAGTTCTGCCGATGCGAATGCCTCTGCGGTATGCCCTGAAGGAAATGCGTTGCTGGATCCGTCCGGCCTGGTCACCTGGGTGATCCTTTTAAGGGATTGGCAGGTGGCGGTAAGTATGATATTGCTCAGCAGATAGACCCCGGCCTGGTCAATGGTTTTATTTCTTCCTTGTATGCCAGCCGTGCTCAGGCCTAGCGCCAATACCCCGGGGGCGAACTGCAGATAGTCATCTATCCTAAACTTATTGTGCGGATGCTCAAGTGCAAACTCCTGCCTGGCGGCAATATCAAGGTCTGTGAGTTCGTGGCTTCCCAGCTTTACAAATCCGTAAACTATACTTGCTGAGGCTGCAGCTCCCACTATTGGTGACATCCGAATCTTAAAGTCGCCGTGTTCTGTTATGCCGTCCGCAAGGGTCTGTTTTTTCATCAGCAACGTATCCCCTGGTTTTTGTGAAAAGGATGCAAAGGGATGCAGGAATGTGAACAGCAACCAAAATAATATTCTAAAAAAACTCATCTTATATATATTTTAATCATCAGCGGTATGCGAGTCATTCTCATGTTTAAATTTCTTTTTCCATTTTACGTACCATTTCTGGTGATGAAGACTCAGCAAGAAATAGATTCCCAGGGCAGCAGCTACTGCGATGAGGAACATGTTAAGTCCTACGGCCACACCGATTCCCGCGGTACACCACAGGGTAGCTGCGGTAGTGAGGCCTTGTGAAGTGTTGGTTTGATCATTCTTGTAAATGATTCCTGCACCCAAAAAACCAATGCCCACCAGAACGTTGGCAATGATTCTAGAGGCTGCCGCTGTGTCCCCCATATGCTCGCCAATGGCGGTGAAGAGTGCGGCGCCGAGACACACCGCGGCATAAGTACGTATTCCGGCACTCCTGCCATGTTTTTCACGGTCAAGACCGATGATGCATCCAAGAATGAAAGCTACAAGAAGCCTTAGGATTATATCCCATTCGTTTTCCATTTCCATTTTTTAGTGTTGTTTTTTCTTTATCCGCGCTTTGACCGTTTCAATATTTGCTTGTTTTCCTGTTGCCAGTAAAGACCTGCAGTATGGAGTAAAAAAACGATGTGCAGTTAAGAAGTTGAGTGTTTTATTATCCCATTCTGTCAAATCCATTCCGCTTCTTTTATTGACCTCTCTTGCCACCTTCTCATCAGTTATCAGGAATTCCTCGTTTCCAAGGTTATAGGTGTCCGCATCACAGATGATCTCCTGGATCGTATTCCTGGGATCATGAGGTATTGTAGTTGCCCGAATGCAAGCCGCTATATCGAAAATAACATCTAGTTCAATTCCTCTATCGAGCATAAACTCTCGCATTAAAATCACGCTTCTCTCTTCATGACCAGCGGGGCTGCCCAAAAGCTGCCCGGTGTCGTGAAACCAAGCTGCGGCGAAGAGTACAAACTCACGGAGCTTGTCCAGGCGGTAGTTCGAAGCAATTTCGCGTGTTCGGCTAACTACAAGCTTTGTGTGTTCGAGGTCATGGTATACCAGATCGGTATGCCAGTGCTGTTGAAAGAGTTGACTAACGTAAGCCTCGGTCTCCTCCAAAAGCAGATCAAATACATTTTTCCTTCTTAACTTGAAAAAATAGTTTCCTATTAAGAGCGCCAGTATCCCTAAAAACAAACCAATTAGCAATAAAAAATAATTGTTCATATGATTGTTATTGTTTTAATCCACCATTTTTAAAAAGATGATAGGCGCTCTGGTATAGCGAGATGGCTTCCAGACTTATCTTTTTTGGCGTCTTTACGGGCGTTTGTACGTTTGTAGTGAAATCGTACCTATAACTCTGGGGGGCTTTTCGTGGGCTGAGTACCACAAGCGTGTCATTGCGGAGATAGCCAAGTTTTTGATAGGTCCCCAGCATGATCCTTGGGCGATAGGCTACTGAGCGTACATCCATTCCATAGTTATTGCCCTGGAAATCCCATTTGAGCAATCCAAACAAGGTTGGGTAGAGGTCGATCTGAGAACAGAGGGCTGAAATTGTCAAAGGGACCTGTCCTTTAAGATTATAGATCATAGCGGGAATATGGTACCGGGAGATATCGATTTCATTTTTCCCTGCACTTTCAGCGCAGTGATCAGCAATGAATATAAATATCGTATTGTCGAACCAAGGTTTTTTCCGGGCTTTTTCTAAAAATTCACCGATGGCAAAGTCAGTGTACTTCACGGCCCCCTCCCTCCCCGTTCCCGGGGCGATATCAATTTTTCCTCCGGGATAGGTAAAAGGACGATGGTTGGATGTGGTCATCACAAAATCGTAGAACGGCTTTTTTGTCTGGAAACGTTTGTCCGCATCACGGATCACTGCAGAAAGCAGGTCCCCGTCAGAAATGCCCCAGGCATTTTCAAAGGCAACCTGATCATCCTTTAGGATCGTTCGTTTTACCTTATAGGTATCTCCCACTGTTAGTTTTCGGCCCCTATCGGTTATCTCGTATCCATTGTTACCAAAGAACTGATTCATATTGTCGAAGTAGCCATCCCCACCATAAAAAAAAGAAGTTGAATACCCGCGTTTAGAAAATATACTTCCAATGGTGGTTAGATTTGCATTATTTTCTCTTCTGACAATGCTGTTTCCAGGGGTTGGCGGAAGGGCTAGGGAAAGCGCTTCCATACCGCGTACCGTTCGTGTGCCAGTGGCATACATCCGCTTAAATAAAACGCTTTGTTTTGCGAGGGTATCAAGTGTTGGCGTAAGTCCCTGTGCATTACCAAAGGTTCCCATATAATCCGCACTAAAACTTTCCATTACCACCATGATCACGTTCGATCTGCTTTGGCCATTGCCATTGGAAACGATTCGGCGAATCGAACCTTCCCCTGGCATAAATCTTGCCAATGGAGATGACAGCTCTTTTCTTGTGGTATTAAATGCGACCATCTCTGATGTCATGGGATAAAACTGGTCATAGTTCAGCTCATTTGAGCGGAACGCTGCAATGAATGAATATATCCCCGCTTTGGAAATTTCGCTTACATATCGGTTACTGCTACGCTCGGCCCAGGAATTGTCCACCTTCTGGCCATAAAATATTGCCATCAAAACAATCAGTAGGGTAAATAAAAACCTGTGGAGAACAGGGGTAACTGAACGGAAACTGATCCTGAAGGCTGCACGCATGAGATAGTTCCATAGCAGGGAAATGAGTACAACGCCTGCAATTAAAAGCGGGAGTGGGTAAGACTCATTGATGTTGTGCAGTACCTCGTAAGTGTAGATCAAATAATCTACTGCTATGAAATTGAAGCGGCTTTCAAATTCCAGCCAGAAGGTAAATTCAGCAAAGAAAGAGAATACCGATATCAGTACCATTAGAAACAATAATATCCTGGTAAAGGTGCGGTCAAAAGCTGACCCGTTCCATTTTTGGGGAAGGCAAAGCAGATAAACGGCATAAAATAAGCAAAAATAGATACTCACCCCCAGATCGAAAACCACGCCCTTTGCAAGTGCAGTAAATATGTCTATGGTTTTGAGCCCTCCCTTGCTGAAGGACATCGCGATTAAAATGATCCTGAAGAAACTGGAGACGACAAGAAAACTTAGCATAAAATAATGCAGGAGGCTGTAGCGACTTTTGATGAAAATAGATCTTATCATTTTTCGGTTTTTTGATTGGGGGAGGCTGATTGGGTTATTGGCTTTTTATCTTTGTTCCAGTGGATCCTGAAAAAATGCCTAGCTTTCGAATAAACGCCAAGCATAAGGAGCAGTGTCATTATCCAATAAAAAACCATTCGATATATGGAAGTCCTTGGGGTTTTCAACTTTTTCTTCCTTGCGGCGTTTCCGCCAGTCCCGGCAGCAGCGGGCCGGGCCTTTATGTTTCTTTTGTTCTGCATTTGATTAAATTCTTTTGAATGGCCCGAAGATTTCTGAACTCCTGACCACTTTTTAAATCATATTGTATTTGATCGGTTATTATTACCCCTCAAGGTTCATGAACCATTGCTGAGCCCTGTTGATGGCGACTTCCACTATATGTAGTTCGCTTACTTCTCTTGTATTTTTAAGTTCATTGGCAATCTCTAGTGCTTTCTCTCTCACCCTTGGGTCGAGGTCTTTCATTTCCATCGGAAAATTCTGTTCTGTCCAGGCCATTTTATATATTTTTTGTTGTTTAAATTATTTTTGAACCATGCCCGAGAGCACATTAATTGTTAGGGCCACAATGACCGTATTGAAAGCAAAAGAAAGTACCCCATGCATCCAGGCAAGTCTGCGGATACGTTTGGCGGAAATTTCTACATCGGATACCTGAAAGGTCATTCCAACCACGAAGGCGAAGTAAACAAAGTCCATGTAATCCGGATCTTGCCCGCCAGGAAAGATGAGTCCGCCCGGCTTTTCTACTTTCCCTTTCTTCTCATGGTCGATGTCACAGTAATAAAAATGTGCATATCGCATCGTAAAGACGGTATGGACAAGCCACCACGAGCTGACCACGCAAAGCAGGGGAACGATGATCTCCGTCAACATGCTCTGATCAGTCTTATCAGAATTCTCCCGCAGCAGCATGATAATGGAAAAAAGACTGGCGAAAGCAGCGGCAACGGCAAATAAAAAAATAAATGTTCTGCTTGAATCCTGGGCATGGGCATCGTGTTTGATCTGACTGGGATGAGCGGAACGAATCGTTATCCAGACAAGGATGATGCTCGTGAGCGCATAACTAAGCCATGCAATCATCCACCTGAGCGAATTCTCCAGTTCCACAGCATAGCATATTCCGAGGGCAGTAATGGCAACACCAAGCGAGATGTAAAGCTTATGATGGGCATCGAGTTGGCTGATTTTTTTTACGTTTTGCATTGGCATTGATTAAATGATGAGTCCCAGAACCATAAATAATAGAAATCCGGCGAAAAAGGCGGCTGTGAAAAATGGGGAGTCCTTTTCTTCATGGGCTTCCACCAGCAGTTCCTCAGTAACTAAAAACAATAAGGCTGCGCTGCCAAAGGAGAGCACGAGCTCTAACACTTTTTCTCCTGTAAAATGCAGCATGAAAAAACCACCTGCGGTTCCCAATAAAAAAACGAGTCCAAAAATCAAAAGGATGCGCATCAGCCTGCTTTTGGAACTTCCAAGTTTGGTCAGCCTGGTTCCTACCGCAAGGCCAAGCGAAAGGCATTCCATGGCAAGCGCCAGTGCAAGCAGGGTTCCTTCTTTTGATCCTGCTGCAAATCCGATCCCGAGGAGAAGCCCATCCAGCAACAGGTCAATGCCTACTGCAATTAGCATTCCCCATGGCAAAAGCTTTCCATCATTTGATCCGCCCATTTTAAGTTCAAGCCTGGCGGTATACCATTTGATGACTAGCATGGCCGAAATACCCAGGGTAAAGCCTATTATGATTGCGGTGGTATCATGGATCCTGATCATATCAGGCAAAAGTTCCACTGCAACCACAGAAAAGACCACTCCCGCGGCGAAGTGAAGGATCGTACTCTGCAGCGCGACTGTTGGCTTTTTCCAGGTAACAATCATGCCTCCGATCAATAGCAGAATAACCGGAACGACTGCAAACAGCAGTATATTAACTGATATCAGTTGATTAACCTGCATAGCTCTTTTTTAAATAAAGGTTATAGGCATAAAAGGAAAGATATCCAAGGGCGAGGCTAAAGCCTGCACCGAAAATAATTTCGCTGGGATAGTTCCAGCTATTATAGGCCCTGCTATACATGTAAAGCAAAGCCCAAAGTCCAATCACCCCATTTAGAATCAAATGGCGCCTGCCAAAGAACAGGACCATGAGAATCGCGAGACCTGCTGCAATAGAAGGAATCGGAAGACAACCGTAAAGCTCACCCGCACCATTGATACTGATTTTAAGTTCGGTTTTGAAAGATTGGTCGTATAGGGGCCTCAGATGACCAAAAATCCTATTTAAAGCCGTCAGGCTTCCTATTGAAACCAATAAATAAATAAGAATAAAAATGACTTTTCTTAAGAATCTGACCCGGTCATAAGCGAGTAGCATTAGTAAGAGGAAACAATAAAAGGGTATCCAGAACCAAAAGCTAGCTGACTCCTTTAATACCAGGTCCCAGAAACGAGAATGCTTTTCATTGGCCAGAAAAAGCAGAAGCTCATCTTGGTTTTTAAGATAGCTTAAAATATGGGTATCGGCAAACGTAAACATAGCCATCAGACCTAAAAAAACTAAGCCTGTAATTAGAACCGGAAATGGAATCTTATCTTTCATGTTTTTATCGAAGGTTGTGGCTGCCTGTTATTTATGAGGTAAATTGGAGGTAGATCAGGAATATTGCCGATACTGCCATCAGCAGAAATGTTGCCAGGCCAAGGATATTGGAAATTCTGCCGTTGGTAAATTCTCCCATAACCTTTCGGTTATTGGAAATGTGCAACAATATGGCAATGATCACCGGCGAGGTCACACCATAAAGTATAGCCGTGTAGAGCAGTGCATCCACGGGGCTGATTCCAATATAGTTCATTAGTAAGCCCAGAATTACCGATACAATAATAACTGCGTAGAATGGCTTTGCCTGATTGAACTTCCTGTCCAGGTTGCCTTTCCATCCGAATGTCTCAGAGATGATATAGGACAAGCTTCCGCTGAGTACGGGGATTGCAAGAAACCCTGTTCCGATCACCCCGAGGGCAAAAAGAAGGTAAGATGCTTTCCCTGCAACGGGTTCAAGTGCTTTGGCAGCCTGCTCCACGGTATCGATCTGACGAATACCCTGGTTATACAAAGCAGTTCCGGTAGCCAGGATGGTAAAAAACATAATCATGTTGGAAAGCAACATACCCAGGTTCACGTCCAGCGACATCTTGCTGATGAGTAGTCCGAGGAGTTTGTTTTCTTTTTTCTTATGTTCCTCGCCTGTGAGTTTTTCCCCATTGATACTGACCAGTCTTTTATTGACCATCATCTGCCTTTTTACAGACTTTACATCCTCAGCTTCCATTGCAGTCTGCCAGAAAAAAAGATATGGTGATATGGTCGTTCCCAGAATCGCTACCAACATGCCAATAAACTCCTTGTTCCATTTGATAGTTGGAATAAAGGTAGCCTTCATCACGGCTGCCCAATCGGGCTTGGTAAAAAAGGGAACGATAATATAAAGCATTAGTGTCAGGCACAGATACTTTAACACCGAGACGAATGTTGAATAAGGCAGGTAGATGATAAAAAATAGCAGAATCCCGGTAAACAGCACACTGAAAATTATGGCATGGATACCAGGAAATATAAGATGTGCCACTGCGCCCATTCCAGCGATATCAGCGCCTATGTTTAGCACAATAGCGGGAACACTGAATATAATCATCAGGTACAGTACCCATTTGGGATAGTGGTTTTTAAGCGTAGTGGTCAGGCCGACCGTTGTGATCAGCCCGATCCGAGCACAGATCTCCTGAATTGCTGCCATCAGGGGAAATGTGATGATCACTGTCCAAAGTGTTGCAAGGCCATATTTCGCTCCAGCCTGCGAATAGGTGGCAATACCTGATGGGTCATCGTCACTCGCACCGGTAACGATGCCCGGCCCAAGGGCCTTCAGGAATTTTTTAACCTTTTTAAACATGCTTTATTTTTTCTTCCCTTTTGGAGTTTTCTTATTATAGCTATTATTATAAGCGAGAAGCCTTAGCGCATTGAATACAACAACAAGGGTTGAACCCTCGTGGGCAATCACCGCAGGACCGATTGTGGCGATCCCTGCAATAGTCAAGGGAATCAAAGCACCAACAACGCCAAGGGAAATCCATAGGTTCTGCTTAATGATACCTTTAGCTTTGCGACTGAGTCCGATAGCAAAGGGAAGGCTTTCCAGCTTGTCGCCCATCAGGGCGATATCGGCCGTTTCCAGTGCTACATCAGATCCTGCAGCACCCATAGCGATCCCAACTGTGCTTTTGGCCATGGCTGGAGCATCGTTCACGCCATCCCCCACCATGGCGACCATCTTTTCTGATTTGGCAAGCTTCTGTACCGCCTTCACTTTATCCTCGGGCATCAGGTTCCCCCAGGCCTCGGTTACCCCAATCTGCTTGGCTACCGCCTCGGCAACCTGTTGATTATCACCGGTAAGCATGATCATCTTTTTGATCCCTAGCTCGGAAAGCTCTTTAAGCACATTCTTGGCTTCATCCCTGGGAACGTCCATGAGAGAAAGTATACCAATGAAATTCTTTTCCACTCTGACCAGCATCGAAGTATGTCCACCCTTTTCCAGATCTTCAACCTGCTTTCTGATATCGTCCGGAATGCCATCTTTTTCAAAGAGCGCTTTGTTCCCAATGAATACCTTTTTGCCGTCCACCTCTGCCTGAACGCCCCTACCCGTGATCCCTTTCACGTTATGGGCCTGGGGAAGCGTTTTTTTCTTCATTCGCTCACCTGCCCCCTTAACAATAGCTTCGGCGAGCGGGTGATCGCTTAGTTTCTCTACGGCTATGGAGATAGCCATTAAATCCTGCTCATCAACACCGTTGAGCGGAATGACGTTTGTGAGCTGGGGTTTTCCTTCGGTAAGTGTGCCGGTTTTGTCAAATGCAATGGCATTAAGTGCACCCAGATCCTCGAGAGGTCTGCCGCCTTTTATCAGAACGCCACCACGTGCTGCCCGGGCGACGCCACTGAGCACCGCACTAGGCGTAGAGATTGCCAATGCACATGGGCTTGCGGCCACCAATACCGACATTGCCCTGTAAAAGCTTTTGCTAAACGGTTCATCGATCACCAAAAAGGCAAAACATAGTAGTGCTACCAGCACCAATACTGTTGGAACAAAATATTTTTCGAACTTATCGGTAAAAAGCTGGGTAGGTGATTTTTGTTTTTCCGCCTCGTTGACCATTTTCACCAAACGGGAAATGGTGGAGTCCTTAGCCTCGCGAATGACTTTTACTTCAAGAACCGAAGCGCCGTTTATGGTTCCTGCAAAAACGCGGAATTGCGGCTTAATCTTCTTATCGGTGGTGTAGTCGGTATCGGGGTCAGGAACGGGAGATTTATCTACAGGAACACTTTCCCCTGTGATTGGCGCCTGGTTAACGCTACCTTCCCCCTTCACAACAACCCCATCTGCCGGGATCTTGCTGTTTGGTTTAATGATAATGACATCCCCGAGCTCGAGTTCCTCGATTCTCACTTCGGATTCTTTACCACCTCTGACTACCAGAGCTGTAGGTGGTGCGAGGCTGGTCAAAGCTTCGATACTTTTCCTGGCCTTGCCCATAGCATAATGCTCCAGGGCATGTCCCAAGCTAAATAAAAACAGCAGCAGTGCACCTTCAGCCCATGAACCCAAAATAGCCGCGCCTATTGCTGCAACCAGCATTAAAAAATCAATTTCAAACCCACCTTTCAGTATGGTCTCCACAGCTTCCTTGGCCGTAAAGAAACCACCAAAGAAATAGGCCGTTATGTAGAGCACCAGGCTTGCCCATTCTGGCACACCTTCGATGAAGGAAATCCCAAATCCTGTCCCTAAGGCCACCCCACAGATGATGGCAAAGATCATTTCGGTGTTTTTACCGAAAATCCCGCCATGTTCATGATCTTCGCCTTCTTCATTAGTATGGTCTTTATTTGAATCCTTTTTCTTAGTCGTTTCTTTTTTTCTATTAGGTTGCGTTTCCGGAGTGATGCGTTTTGCAGTTTTACTGTCTTGCTGAGTCTCCTCCTTTTTAACTTCTTTGGCATCCGGACCTTTTTCCCGGATTACGGGCTTTTTGCCAGTTGATTTAGTTTCAGATTTTTTATTCTTGTTTTCCATGTCGGGGTAGATTGATTTAATTGGATATTCAGTGCAAGAACTTGAGGTATACTTATCGCCTTTTTGGGATCATATTTTTCTTTAAAAAGATGCCTCCCTAACGAGGCACCTTATTCAACTGTGTGTACTGAAAAATATCTGTCCGGGAAGCTACTCTTCCTCGCTGTTCTTCATTTTGGACAGGAGATCGTAAGTTCCCTTTAATACGACCTTACCCGCGAAATCTCTTCCAGCGGGCATGGTTACTTCAATATAACCACCATCGGATATTCCTGTTGTCACTTCCACCATTTCGAAATGGTGCACTGTTCCACTGCTTGCCGTTGTAGCCCCGTTCTCCGCTTTCGCAGGTTCATTTGCTTTTTTATCTGCTGTATTTTTGACGAAAATGTATTTTTTACCCTCAAAGTCTACAACCGCTGCAGAAGGCAAGGCGGTAACCTGCATGGTACCGGTCTCGATTAAAGCCTTCAGGTAAGTACCAGGTATAAATCCCGTACTTCCCTGGGCAATCGCGTGAACGGTCACTGTTTTATCGGTATTGATCTCACCGCCCACCAGTTGCACGGTTGCAGTCCGTTGGGTTGAATCATTGGTCAGTGTAAAAAGTACCTTTTGACCTTTTTTGACCATCTGTGCATCCTTCTCAAACACATTTAGCTCGACGTGAAGGTTTGAACTGTTGACGATCTCAAACATTACATCGTTGGGTGCTACAAATTTTCCGGTATTCACGTTTACCTTGGTTACATATCCGCTGATTGGGGAATAGATATTCACCTGACTGCGGATGTTATTGGCGGTGAGCGTAGAGGGGCTGATGTTGATAAGCTGGAGGCGTTGTCTCAACGCATTTTCCCTGGCAAGATTCCCTTGATAAGCTGCTTTTGCCTGCTGCAGGGTCTTTTGTGCATTAACGTTCTGCTGAGCAAGAGTCTGCTGTCTTTTGTATTCTGAATCTGACAGCTCCAGTTGGCTCTTACTTTCAAGGTAGTCCTGCTGCATCTGAACAAATTCCTGGTTTTGAAGTATAGCGATCACCTGGCCCTTACTTACCTTTGTTCCCTGTAATAATGGAGTTGATTTTACGATGCCGCCCATCTGGGTCGTTATGCTAACCAGATTTTGCGGGGGAACGTCTATAAATCCGTTGACTTTGAGCATACCGCTGAGTGCGCGGAGTTCGGGACTTCCAAGTTCTACACCCACAGTCTTGAACTGTGACTGGCTGAGCTCTACAGAATTGCTTTCTTCAGTTGCCGTACTATCCGCAGCGCCTTCCGTTCCAGCGCCATCTTTTTCCTTGCTACCGCAGGAAGAGAGAAGCACCGCTAGTGCGGCTACATAAGATAATCGGCTTAGGATTTTAAATAATTTTTTCATTTTAATATTGTTATTGACCTTTTAGGTACTGTAATGTGTATACGGATTGATTGTATTGGTTGATGGCTTCCAGATAGTTGAAACGGATATCTGAGTAAGTTCTAAGGGCCTGAAGATATTCCACATAACCGATCTCCCCTGCCTGGAAGGCAATTTGAGATTGTTTTAAAATCAAGTTGGCATTTGGAAGGGCACTATTCTTATAATAGGCTATACTTCTGGAATTCTTTTGGAGGTCCTGAAAAGCCTGCTCATACCGCCCGCGCAGGTCAGTTTGGGAGAGGACAAAATCACTTTCTGCTACTTGTTTATCAATCTTTGCCGCCTTTATCCTGGAGGCAAAGGGTTTAAAGAAAAGTGGAATGGATATTCCAGCTGAAACACCCTGAAAACGCTTGCCACCATTGAAATAAAGGTCCTGGCCGCCAACGTTCTGGGCACCAATAATGGATTGATTGAAATAACCAACACTGAAATCGGGACCTGAACGTGAACGTTCCAGCCTGATGGCTTTATCGGCAATTTGAATCTGCTGGGCCTGAAGTGCAAGAATTGGATTTTCAGCGGTTACGGTATCGGTTGGATTGATGTTCCAGGATACCTGAGTAAATTCAGCATTCATAATGCTGATTTGTTCCCGGGTATTAAGTAAACGCTTAAGTTCAGCTGTGTAAGCTAAAATATCAGCTTCGTTTTTGCTCATCTGGTTGCGTACCTCATTGTATTGGGTTTCAGCTGTAGTTTTTTCCAGCAGATTGGTTTCCCCTGCCTGAAACCTTAGTGAGGCCGCTTTCAGGAAATTGCTATATACACTGTCCTGACTGTTGTAAAGTTTTCGAAGGGCAATAAAATACTCCAGCTGGGCGTATACAGTTTTTACCTGGTAGGACAGTTCCCTCTGGGTCACCTGCAGGCTGATCTCCGCTCCCCTGATTTGCGCATCATACAGATTACGCTGGCTTTTAAATAGCCCAGGGTAGGGAATGTTCTGGGATGCTGAGAAGTTATTGTCACGTTTAATGGTATTGATCTGTCCGTACTGTAGTTCGACAGTCGTTTTCCCCAGATCCGTTGAAGATCCGCGGAGTGCCTGTTGACGGCCAATCTGCAGGGTAGAGGACTTGACAGCCTGATTATTGTTCAAAGCGGTGTTCAGAGCCTGTTCGAGGCTCATGCCCTGATTGGGAATGGTCTGCGCTTGCGTCTGAGGAGACATTGAAAGCAGTCCGATGAACATTGCAATGGCAACTACAGTTGTTGGAAGGGCAGTTTTCTTGCTTTTCCAACCTTCAAAATAAGTATAAAGCACGGGAAGTACGATTAGGGTTAATATTGTTGAGGTAATCAATCCACCGATCACGACGGTAGCCAGCGGCTTTTGCACCTCCGCACCTGCTGCGCTTGATATCGCCATGGGAAGAAATCCAAGAGAGGCAACTGTTGCAGTCATCAACACTGGTCGCAAACGTATGGAAGTTCCCTCGAGTACAATATCGCGGATACTGTATTTATTCATTTTCTTGAGCCTGTTGAATTCCGTAATCAGAACAATTCCGTTTAGTACCGCCACCCCAAAGAGCGCAATGAAACCTACGCCTGCTGAGATACTAAAAGGCATTCCCCTTAAAAGAAGGCCAAGTATACCACCAATTGCC
Source organism: Pedobacter sp. Leaf170 (assembly GCF_920984665.1). Classification (GTDB taxonomy): domain Bacteria; phylum Bacteroidota; class Bacteroidia; order Sphingobacteriales; family Sphingobacteriaceae; genus Pedobacter. Next base: position 353,556 of record NZ_CAKLBP010000005.1, on the reverse strand, counting down.
GCCATGGGAATAGCCGAGAAGATGAGTATGGATTGTTTCACAGACCCGAAAGAGAAATATAGCAACAGTAGGATCAGTAAAAGCGCTACAGGTACTGCGACAGAGAGTCTTGAGGTTGCTTCCTTCAGGTTTTCAAACTGGCCGCCATAAGTGATATAGTATCCTGCCGGAAGCTTGATCTGCTGATTGATCTTGGATTCAATCTCCGTAACCACACTCTGGATATCCCGACCGCGGACGTTAAGGCCTACGATAATCCTTCGCTTGGTATCTTCCCGCTGAATCTGGTTTGGACCGATCTTGAATTCGATTTGTGCCAGCTGATCCAGTGGTACCTGGTTGCCATTCGGTGCGGTTACGTATACGTTTTTAACATCATCTATCCCTTGACGATTTTGCTGGGAAAGACGCACAACGATATCATAACGCTGTTCACCTTCATAGACTAGCCCGGCGGACTGACCTGCGAATGCCGTGTTAAGAGCTTGGTTGACCGTGCCTACACTCAGCCCATATTGGGCGATGCGATCACGGTTGATTTTTACGACGATCTGCGGAAGACCGGTTGCCTGTTCAAGGTACAGATCCTTTGCTCCTTCCACACCTGAAACGATCTTACCTATCTTTTGGGAAATGCTGGTTAGTGCTTCAAGGTCATCGCCAAAGACCTTTATCCCGATATCCTGTCTTACCCCGGAGATCAGTTCATTTGATCGGAGCTGGATCGGCTGAGAGAAACCAAAGCTAACGCCGGGAACTTCTTCAAGTGCCTTGCTCATCATCTCTGCCAGTTCCTCCCTATCGTGGGTTGTTGTCCAATCTTTTTTATCCTTTAATACAATCGTCAGATCGCAGGCTTCCATGGGCATGGGATCTGTGGGAATTTCTGCTGCACCAACCTTTCCGATCACTTCTTTAACCTCAGGAAATTTTTCAACCAGGATCTTGGACGCCTGATTTACTTTGTCAATGGTCTGTGATAGCGAACTACCGGTCAATAACCGGGTCTCTACCGCGAAATCGCCTTCTTCTAAAGTGGGAATAAACTCTCCTCCCATTTTCGTAAATATGAAAACACTGATGGCCAACAGCACAACAGAGAATGCAACGACTAGAAAACGTCTGTTCAGCGCACCCTTGATCATCGGAGAATACTTACGCTGGAAAAAATCCATCATACGGTCTGAAAAATTCCTTTTATGTGCGCCCTTCTTACTCAAGAAAATAGAAGACACCATCGGCACATAGGTAAGTGATAATATAAAGGCACCCATGATGGCGAATGATACCGTTTGTGCCATCGGTCCGAACATCTTACCTTCAATACCTACCAGGGCAAGAATAGGAAGATAAACGATCAGAATAATGATCTGTCCAAATGCAGCAGCGCTCATCATCCTTACGGCAGATTTTTCAACCTGCTCATTCATCTCGGTTTGGGTATATGCCCTGCCCAATTTGTTTTCCGAAAGTATGTGCATGGTAGCTTCCACGATAATTACCGCGCCATCCACAATGAGTCCGAAATCAATCGCACCAAGGCTCATCAGATTACCCGAGACCCCAAAAAGGTTCATCATAGAAATCGCAAATAGCATGGCAAGCGGGATGACCGATGCAACCACCAGTCCGGCTCTGAAATTCCCAAGGAACAAGACCAGAACGAAAATTACAATTAACGCTCCTTCGATCAGGTTTTTGGCAACCGTGCCCATGGCCCGGTCAACAAGTGCACTTCTGTCCAAGAAAGGTTCAATGGTTACGCCCTGAGGGAGGGTTTTGCCGATACGAGCAATTTTTTCCTTTACCTGTTTAACAACATTGTTTGCATTTGCACCTTTCAGCATCATCACAATGCCTCCGACAGCTTCTCCTTCACCTTGTTTAGTCGCCCGGGTCAGAGCGCCATAGCGGATAGAACTTCCGATCTGCACGGTGGCAATATCATGTATGAGCACGGGTATACCATTTGCATTGTTTTTGACAACGATCTTGTTAATGTCATCGAGATTACCGACCAAGCCCTCACTCCTGATAAAATAAGCATTAGGTTTTTTGTCTATATAAGCCCCCCCGGTATTCTGGTTATTTTGTTCAAGCGCAGCAAAAACATCACTGATGCTCAGGTTTAAACTTCTTAGTTTATCGGGATCTAGGGCAATTTCATACTGTTTTAGAAGGCCTCCGAAACTGTTGACCTCGGCAATGCCCGGAGTTCCCAGAAGCTGTCTCCTTACAATCCAGTCCTGTATGCTTCGGAGTTCACGGGCATTGAATTTCTTTTCGAAACCAGGCTTGGCATGGATTACATATTGGTAAATCTCCCCGAGTCCTGTTGATATCGGTGAGATTTCAGGATTGCCAAGTCCTGAGGGAATATTATTTTTGGCTTCAGCTAACTTTTCGTTTACTTGCTGACGGGCCCAATAAATGTCAACATCATCATGGAAAACGATGGTAACTACAGAGAGTCCGAATCTAGAAATGGAACGTACCTGTTCGATCTCAGGTATGGTGGACATGGTCTGTTCTACCGGATAGGAAATGAGTCTTTCTACCTCCTGGGTAGCTAGTGATGGGCTAAGGGTAATGACCTGAACCTGATTATTGGTAATATCGGGTACAGCATCAATAGGAAGTTGTCTTAGGGAATAAATTCCCCATGCGATCAGGCCCAATGTAAACAGTGCTACAACTAGCTTGTTCGCTATGGAAAACTGAATAATTTTTTTCAGCATTATTTGTTTAATTAAGTAAAAAATAAAAAAAACAGATCAACGCAAGAGATTGCCCAGCAAACAATTATGCAGGCAAAAATCAGCATCGAAATGAAAATCGATTTTTAACTTAATTTTGGCGGTTGCCAAACAGATAAAGGCAATGAGATAACCTCTCCCTTGTAAGCCTCATCAAATTCAGTGCTCACAGATGTAGAAATGATGACAAGACTATTGATAAGTAAAACTTCAGATGTTGTATTACAACAAGAACAAACACAGAATGGAGAGCATAAATCGCTGGTTTGATCACTTTTAGAATGTGTGGATACACTCTTTTCAGTAGAAGGAATATTCGACATTTTACCCATAGCAAATATGTCACTGCAAGGCATGCAGCTCATAGATACGATAATGAAGGATAAAAACAGAATATATTTTTTCATTCTGAAAAATTTAAGCAAATATATGCATTTATTTGCAAATACAAATTTTATGTTAAAAAACGAGATAGAAAATTAATGTGCTGTGTCGGGATGCACCCAAAAGGAATTTAAATATTTAATAATTTAATTACTGCGGGCTATCTATGGAGGCAAATAACACGCTTTATCTCTTTATCAACCACCTAAATCAAAACATTTTCTCAAAAAATTGAACTGAAGAAAAACTGATAACTATCAGTTTATTGAAGATAATAGTGAAAATAACCAACTTGTGAGTTTTTTGAGATGGAAAGAAGTAAAAAAAATTTTCGGACAATAAAAGTTAATAAATATAGCGTTAAATATAAAATATCAGATTGCGTTAGTAACGAAGGTCGCTTTTTAAGCTACACGATTAACTTTTGCAATAGGACCCGATAAAACATCAAATATCCAGCCCCTTTACCTATAGGTGTATTATGCGATCTGTGCAAAAAAAATTAAATAATTTATGCGCATCAGTATTTTCATTGCGAGGTTCCGCTCACATTTAAGCTGGTCTATCATTTGCATTGATGGGCTGCGGATTGGCTTGAAAAGGCAAGTGAATAATGTACTTTTTATTTCACTTATTTTAGGATTTAAGACGGAAAACGAATAAAGCAATTTTCCACCTCTCTAAGTCGAGAGGTGAAAATCTATAATTGTTTTTTGTTAATTTATGCCTTAAGACCTAATAGATATAGAGCGTGATTACAATTTGCAGGTCAAAAGCTAAATTTATTACTGGTTGTAAGCTGCTGGATGTTGCTTAAACCTGGAAGCTGCCCGAGCAAAAGCCGTAGATATTACCCTTATAATGGACTGTATCTCTAACACTAGAAGCCACGGCCATCTGACAAACTGGGTCGGCCTTATTATCAATAGCATAGCCAGTTTTCATTGATTGAGGATGCAGTACAGCTTCCATTCCCCCATCGTACATTTCCTTCATGTCCTTTACAACGAAGGGGTCAGTATTATCCGTTCTTCCACCTTTAACTGGTGGCTGGGGATCATATTCCAGATCTAGCATAACCATCTGCGTATATTTTTCGCCCATGATATCCTTTATCACTGCAAGGCTCATGTCGATTCCGGCAGAAACACCTGCGCTGGTCCAGTACTTACCACTTTTTACGTAACGCTTATTTTGAGAACTAATCCCGAACTCATCTTTTAACAATGATTTCCCGTACCAGTGTGTTGTAGCCTGTTGGTTCTTTAATAGTCCTGTTGCGGCAAGTAACCATGCACCGGTACATACGCTGGTTGTGTATTTCGAGCGTTTGTCGATGTTCCTGATCCAAGTCAGCAAGGTAGTATCCTTTGTCAATGAATAGGATCTGTTAAGCCCCCCGGGATGACCAGAATATCAAGTTGCTTGACCTCATTAATGGAACTATCGCATTGCACGCTCATACCGGAAGTATAGATCATTCCCTTATGACGGCCGACGAAGAACACCTTTGCTCCCATCAGTTCACTAAATATATTATATGGACCCATTGCATCCAGCAACGCGTAATTATCATACAGCAGAATACCCACAGTTTTTATCTTTGACTTAGGTGCAGGAAAATCAATCCTTTGCTTTTCTGCACCTTTACCGTCTTGTTTTGTTTCCTTTTTTTTATCTGTGCAAGCTGCCATAATAATTGTCAGCAATGCAGCTAAAATTACTTTCTTCATTTGGATAGAATTAAAATTTTGCGGTAAATGTTGTTCCATAAGTTTTAGGGCTTCCAAGCATGAAGGATCTGAATGAGCCGTAGGCTACATACTTCGCGTTGGATGCGTTTCTCATCCAGCCACTAAGCTCAAATCTCCTAGTCGTAATACCTGTCTTGAAGTTAAAAAGAGTGTATCCTGGCTGGCTCAGGCCGTTAATAAAATCAAAATAAAACCTGCCCAAGTATCGATACTCTCCCCTGCCAAAAACAGATAGCCCTGGTTTACTTCTGGCAAAATTGTAGGTATATTGTGCAGCAAGCATAGAACTAAGGGGTGGAGTATTAATTGGCTGGTTTCCCTTGAAGTTAACCACTGCATTTTGATCTGCACTATAAAGTAACAGCGAGGAATAACGTGCGCGGGAAAAGCTTGCATTCCAGTCGATCTGCAAGCCTTTAACAGGCAACGCAGTAAGTTCCAGTTCCAGACCCTTATTTCGCATCTCACCCACATTTAAGATGAGTGCGTTGATGCCATCCATTGCAGTACTAATCTGCTGATTGTGCTGTTCTAGATAAAATGCAGTCAGGTTAAGCTTTAGCTTGTGATCAAAGAACATATTCTTCCAACCGATCTCAAAGTTGTCTGAATTCTCCGGTGCATAAGGAACCTGAGCCGGATCGGTAGCATTTGTATTCAATCCCCCGGCACGGAAACCTCGTGCATAGCTTCCATATAAGAGCATGTCCTGGTCTAATTTATAGCTCAAAACAAATTTTGGGGTAAGGCTTAATACATCCGTTTACCAAGAATTTGCCAATGTCTTCTAATTTTTGCAAAAATAAGGTTCGGTATATCCCTTATGCCTATTTTGCAAGCCTCAAGGCATCAGCGAACTCATCGGGGAGGGGGCTGTTTATGATAGCTATGGCGGATGCTTCCACATCGTACTCAACACGTCTGAATTCAATTTCGATACTATTTTTATCGGTTGTGGAACTGCCTGCATTTAAGTGAACTATAACGTAACATCCCTTTAGGTCCCCGTCTTTAGGCTTTCCGACGGATCCCAGGTTGATCAAATGTTTAAGCCGTCCATCTCGTGTCTCTAAGATTCGGTGATACGGTTTATGGGAGTGCCCGACAAAAAGCAGATCTGCCTCAGCTTCTTTAAGCATTTCCAAAACATAGTCTGCATCTGTGTCTATCAGGATATATTCATCTATGCTCCTGGTACTGCCGTGCGCAAAAACAAGGTTTAGTTTTTCACCGTTCAGTTTATATTCTAACCTGATATGTGCCGGAAGCGTTGTCAGATATTCCCTGTTATCCTCACGAATCAGGTGATAAGCATATTTTTTTTCCGGTTCATTTAAACTTTCAGGAGTGGTAATGATATTTTCAACTTTTTCGTCATGGTTGCCTTTTAAGGTTGCAATCCCTCTTCTGCGGATTTCATCAATGACTTCATTGGGATAGATATGGTAGCCTACAAGATCCCCCAGACAATATACGGCATCGGGCTTTTGGCTGTCCATATCTTGCAGCATGGCTTCAAAAGCGGGGAAATTGGCATGGACGTCAGAAAATAATGCAATTCTCATATCTGAAAAGGTGTTTAGAATTGTTTGTTAGTTAGTAGCCTCTGTTGTGGTATAATATTTTTTCCTGAACCAGAAGGCCAGATTAACCAAGGCAATCAATGCGGGTACTTCCACCAAAGGTCCGATTACTCCGGCAAATGCCTGTCCCGAATTGATTCCAAACACACCAATGGCCACGGCGATCGCCAGTTCAAAATTGTTACCAGTGGCAGTAAAGGCAATGGAAGTACTTCTAGAATAATCTGCCCCGAAATACCTGCCTGCAAAAAAGCTGACGATGAACATGATAGAGAAATAGATCACCAGCGGTATGGCAATACGAACCACGTCCATTGGTATCTGTACGATCAGGTTACCTTTCAGGCTGAACATAATGACAATGGTAAACAGCAAAGCGATCAGGGTTATAGGAGATATAAATGGGATAAACCTGTTCTGGAACCAGTCTTCACCTTTGAGTTTGATCAGTGCATATCTGCTGATAACACCCATTGCAAATGGCAATCCTAAATAAATGCCCACGCTTTTTGCGATCTCACCAATGGTTATATTTACCTCAAGGCTTTTCAGGCCAAAGAAAGGTGGCAATACGGTAATGAATATATAGGCAAACACGCTGTATAACAATACCTGGAAGATGCTGTTCAATGCGATCAGGCCAGCGGCATATTCGCGGTTACCTTCTGCCAGCTCGTTCCATACCACCACCATGGCGATACAACGTGCTAGCCCGATCAGGATCAGGCCAACCATATATTCAGGATAGTCCCTTAAAAAAGTAATGGCCAGAAAGAACATCAACAGCGGACCGACCACCCAGTTCAGCACCAGGGAAACGCTCAACACTTTGGTATCCTTAAACACTTCGCCCATATTTTCATATTTTACCTTGGCAAGTGGCGGGTACATCATCAGGATCAGGCCGATGGCCAGTGGGATGTTGGTTGTACCGCTGGAAAAGGAATTGATAAAACCGGAAGATGATGGGATAAAATAGCCGATGCCAACCCCTATCGCCATCGCGATAAAGATCCATAGGGTCAGGTAACGGTCAAGGAATCCCAGTTTTTTTCGTTCTTCAACGGGGGCACAATTGTTTGCACTCATGGTTTATCTGTTTATATACTGGTTTACAAAATCTGCTGAATAGGCTTTGATCAGCTCACGTACCCTTCTGAATTCGTCCATCATTTCCTCTGGCGTTCCTGTAGCCTTTGCAGGGTCAGGGAAATTCTTGTGGAAACGGTCTACTTTTCCCGGAAAGAAAGGACAGGCTTCATTGGCATTATCGCAAACAGTGATTACTGCATCAAAATCAATTCCGCCATATTCATCTACATGGTTCGAGGTATGTCCCGAAATATCGATATGATCTTCTGCCATGACTGCGATAGCTTTTGGATTTACGCCATGTGTTTCAATCCCTGCGCTGTATATTTCCACCTGATCTCCGGCAAAATGCCTTAAATAACCTTCTGCCAACTGGCTTCTACAGCTGTTTCCTGTGCAGAGTACTAATATTTTTTTCATGTTTTTATTCTTGTCCTATTATTTTACTTCTTCGTTCCATCAGCACTGTATCCCGCCATACCCCGTCCATCTTGCCGATCTTTTCGCGATAACCGATTTCTCTAAAACCAAGCTTTTCGTGCAGGGCGATACTACCCGTATTTTCAGGAAAGATGCCTGATTGCAGCGTCCAGATGTTACTGGCCTCACTTTCGGTAACCAGCTTTTGCAATAGCGCCCCACCTATCCCTTTACCTCGATAGCCTTCATGTATATAAACGCTCACTTCTGTTACCCCTGCATAGACACATCTGCCTGAAACAGGGGTTAAAGCTGCCCAGCCTGCCACGTTACCATCAATGATAGCAACATAGCGGAGACCAGCCAGGTGGCCTTTGTCCCATTCTTCCCATGCCGGGGCATCGGTCTGAAAGGTAGCCTGCTTAGTGGCGATACATTGTAGATAAATAATTCTAACCTCTTCCCAGTGCAAGGGGAGTAATTCTATAATTTCCATACGCTGATTAGCAGCAGCCCGAACCGGGTTCACAGGTCTGTCCCGCCCCAGCAAGGTTTACCATCTGTAATTTTGGTTTTTCTTCTTTCACCGCTGGTGCACAGCATTCTTCCCCTGTTTCTGTTGTTCCACAACTTCCCCCACGTCCGATTGCTTTGCACTGCGTAAAATCAGGGATCAGGTTAACGATCAGGTTATCGCCATCGATCAAAAATTCGCCGGGATACATCTGTCTGGTATCAAACTGTGAGTTTCCAAACTCTATCTTAACGGTTCCCAGGGGGTTAAGTGGTAAAGATTTTTCTACCAGACTTACAATCGACAACGCTTTGCTAACCTGCATGGCCCTTTCGCTTTCCTGTACGGATGGCTCCCAAAGCTGTACGATAATTTCTGTCCAGGTATTCATTTTTCCTCCGCAATCCACAGATACGATCGGTGCCTGTTTGATTTCGGTAATATGGTATGAAGCGTCTACCCACTTACCTTCCGCATACTGGAATTGAAGGATCAGTTCTGGATGTTGTTCTAATGTGGCTTTGAATGTTTGCCAGTTAGTCAATTCTGCATTGTTCATAATATTGCAATTTAACGATTGATATAAATAAAAAAAGGTTAGCAGCAGCTGGTTTCGCCTTTGTACGAGCCAAAGAATGTACCCAACTGTTCTTCCAATAATTTCCAGGTTTTAGGGTTGATACAATAGCAGACACTCACGCCTTCGATCGTTCCCTGAATGATCCCGGCTGTTTTAAGTTCTTTAAGGTGTTGCGAAATGGTTGCCTGTGCTAAGCCCAATTCCTCTACCAGATCCCCGCAGATACAGGTATTGGATATAAGGATCCTTTGCAGGACGGCGATGCGGGCAGGATGCGCAATTGCTTTCAGCAGTGTGGAAAGCTGGTTCTGCTCGTCGGTGAATATTTCTGATCTTGTAAGTCCCATAATTTTATATCGCAATATTACGATATAAAATCAATAACCCAAAATTAATTTGATTTTTATTTGTGCTGACTAGAAAATCAAAAAGCTGCATTTTACGTTTTCATCCGCTTGAAAAAACCAAAGCCTGCGATCTATTAGGTACTTCAATAACGTCCATCGGTAACAGCATCTACCTTATTTCTTAATTAAAAAATATCAGTCGATTTTGGCATTTCTCAATCTCAGGGAATTTAATATAACTGAAACCGAGCTAAAGCTCATCGCGAGTGCAGCGATCATTGGAGAAAGTAAAATTCCAAAAAACGGATATAAAATACCTGCCGCTATCGGAATGCCCAATATATTGTATCCCAGGGCAAAAAACAGGTTTCCTTTGATATTTGCCATAACGTTATGGCTTAACAACCTTGCTTTTGCGATCCCGTTTAAATCTCCCTTCACCAATGTAATCGCGGCGCTCTGGATCGCTACATCCGTTCCCGTGCCCATCGCAATCCCGATATCAGCCTGGGAAAGTGCAGGGGCATCATTGATGCCGTCACCTGCCATGGCTACCTTTTTGCCTTGGGCCTGTAGTTTTTTTATTTCATTCAGCTTATCTTCCGGTAACATCTGAGCTTTGAAACCATCCAGATTTAAAGTTGAGCTTACTACCCTCGCTGTATCCTCATTGTCTCCGGTAAACATAATCACCTTGATGCCTTCCTGCTGGAGCTTTAGAATCGCAGCTGCGCTGGAAGGCTTGATCTTATCCGAAATCACGACAAACCCCACTGCCTGATTTTCAACCGCCAAATAAGAAACTGTTTTACCCTGCCTTTGAGCGGCACTAACCTGCTCGGCCAGACTTGGATCAATCACCGCTTTAACATGCTCCATCAGTTTTTGGTTCCCCAAAGCCAGTCTTTCCCCATTCAGACTGCCTGTTACTCCCTTCCCGGTAACGGCCTCAAAGTCAGATATAGCCTTAACGGATATTTCGTTTTCCTCCCCATAACGCAAAGTTGCCTGAGCCAATGGATGTTCGCTGCTGCTGTTCAAAGCCACAATTTTTTCGAGTATATTCTTCTGAGAAAAATCTGGATTTACACTGACCACCTTTTCTACCGAAGGTTTACCTTCTGTAACCGTACCCGTCTTGTCGATGACCGCTACATCAATCGCATTCATTTTCTCAAGGGATTCCGCATTTTTGATCAGTATCCCAGACTGGGCGCCCTTCCCTACTCCCACCATTACGGACATTGGGGTAGCCAGGCCCAGCGCACATGGACATGCAATAATCAATACCGCGATTGCATTTACAAAAGCATAAACGTAGGCTGGATCGGGGCCGTATACTGCCCACACCACGAACGTTGCGATGGAAATCAATACCACAACAGGCACGAAATAACCTGAGATTTTATCCGCCATCTTTTGGATGGGCGCTTTTGAGCGGCTGGCGGAATTGACCATTTCGATGATCTGTGACAGCAGTGTTTCTGAGCCCACTTTTTCGGCAAGCATCACAAAAGTCTTATTGCCGTTGATGGTGCCTGAACTTACCTTGTCGCCTATTTTTTTCTCAACAGGAACGGGTTCTCCTGTGATCATTGATTCATCAATTATAGCTTCCCCGGTCTTAATACTACCATCCACCGCAATTTTGTCACCAGGCTTGACCCTCAGCAGATCTCCTTTCTGAATATCATCAATAGATACTGATATTTCCTTGTCCCCAACCACTTTTGTTGCTGAATTAGGGGCCAGCTTCAACAGCTCCTTAATGGCGCTGTTGGTTTTGCCATGCGCCCGGGCTTCCAAAAGCTGACCGAGCAGTACCAGCGTAAGAATCACGGTTGCCGCCTCAAAATAAACGAAAACGGTGCCATGATGTGTTTTAAACTGATCAGGAAAAACTCCGGGGAATAGAAGGGCAACAATACTGAAGCCCCAGGCAACCCCGGCACCAATCCCAATCAGTGTAAACATGTTCAGTTTCCAGGTTATTATAGATTGCCATGCCCGCTGAAAGAACATCCAGGTTGCATAAAAGACCACCGGAATAGAAAGAAAAAACTGAACCCAATTCCAGTATTTAAGTTCCAATAGATCAAACAATGGATTATTTGGAATCATTTCAGTCATGGCTATAACAAAAATGGGTATGGTAAAACCTGCTGCTATCTTGAACTTTTTGAGCAGGGTTTCATAAGTTTTATCTTCTTCTTCAAGGTTTGTCCCAGTAGGCACCAGGTCCATTCCGCAGAGCGGACATGATCCTGATTTGTCCCTGATAATCTCGGGATGCATGGGGCAGGTAAATTGAGATGCCTGTTTCTTGGCAGGCTGTTTTACCAGGTCCATCCCGCATACAGGGCAGTGACCTGGCTTATCATAAGTCTTCTGACTTTCACAGTGCATAGGACAATAAAACAGGCCTCCCTCTTCATTTTTATCATCATTTTGAGCCGCGGGACTTTGCTCATTGGCTGAATGATCCTGATTATGATGTTCTGACGAATTTAGAACATGTTTTCCCTGAACTGCCATTTCAATACCATAATGTCCGGCGGCAGAAAGAGCCTCCTGCAGCTTTTCTATGGGGATATGTTCTTGCATAGTTATGACGGCTTCAGCAGGTTCAAGGGTTACCTGTGCAGAAACGCCATCAATCGCATTCAGCACATTTTCAACTTTGCTCCGACAGCCCTGACAGCTCATTCCGGTTATTTTATAGGTGTGTTCCATGTTTTTGATTTGTTAGTAGCTTAATGTCAATCCGGCGCCATAGCCCATATCACTGTCGTAATGTGTTGAAAGCCCAAAGTACTTCGTAACGATGTACCTGAATCCGGCCATATATTCCTTATCGGTATTGACCATAAACTGGAAGCGCAGTCTTTTGGAAACAGGGATATCTTCCCTCATCAGCTGAAACCTGACATTCCCCTTGTGATCGAGGGAAGCATCTGCAACGATCAACAGCGGTAGGGTATATTGAACTCCCAAATGAAATACCTGCCTGAAATTTTTGGTATTTCCCTGCCCGAAAAGATTGTTTCCCGGCGAAAGTGATTGCCCGAAAACATTCTTGTCCAAGGGATCAACCGTTCTTTTTCTAAAATCCCATCCGACATAGGGCAATAGCCATTGGTTTCGCCCGATATATCTTCCAAAATGACTTTCACTTTCATAGCCCATTTCCTTGTCAAACCCAATCCGCCATTCAGTGGTAAAGCGGTAACGGGTATTGGCGAGCATAAACTCACCATCACTTCCGTTTGTTTCAATCCCAACCCGTGCCATTGGATGAAATGCCCTGTCATCACTGAAAAGTTTTCGCTGTGCCAGCTTGGGGTCCGGAATTTCGGGATTAGGCGGAGAATTCTCATAACTGAATACCCTTCCCATACCGCTCATCATATGGTAGAGAATATGGCAGTGGAAGAACCAGTCGCCTCCTGGCTCTGTTGCTGCAAATTCAAGGGTATCCCGCTCCATGGGCATGATGTCGATAATGTTCTTCATTGGGGCATATTCTCCCTGCCGGTTAATTACCCTGAAGTCATGGCCGTGAAGGTGCATAGGATGGCGCATCATACTGTTGTTGTAAAGGATTATCCTAACATTTTCGCCCTTTTTTATCAGTATCTTATCGCTTTCAGAAACAGTTTTGTTATCCAGCGTCCAGACGTAACGGTTCATATTTCCCGTAAGGTCAAACTTGAGTTCCTTCCATGGGCCTTTTGGCAGGGTTGTTTTCTTTGGATCTCGAAGCATATTATAGTTCAGAGTAACGATATCGGCGGTTTCTGCCTCCATATTCATCCCTGCCATGGTCTTGTCAACAGACATCTGCATACCCGGCATCCCTTTCATTTTTTTCTCTGTTTTCGGATTTTCTTCGCCGGTTACCTCCGGGTACATCACCGTATTCATATCCATAAGCTGGTTCTGCATCTTCATGCCTTCCATCTGTACCATATTGCCGCTCATATCCATCATATCGTTCATCATCTTCATTCCGGCAAAATATTTCAGTTTGGGCATTTTCTCTGCATGCACCTTTTCTCCCTTGCCCAGCCATAGCGATGCTGATCCCGTACGGTCTTCAGGAGTGACCAAAAATTCATAGCTCTTATTTTCCGGAATCGTGACCACTACATCATAGGTTTCGGAAACCGCTATAATCAGCCTGTCGACCTCTACAGGCTCCACATCATTTCCATCAGTCGCCACAACGGTAATCTTGCCCCCTGCATATTTAAGCCAGAAATAATCTGAGGCACCCCCATTTGCAATACGCAGCCTTACCTTGTCCCCAGCCTTGAACTGCGGCTGTTCGTTCTGATTTTTCCCATTGATGAGAAAGGCTTCATAATACACATCGCTCACATCCATGGCATTCATGCGCTTCCATTCATTGGCTACCTTTGTTTTAAAATGTCCGGTCCTGATCGCTTCTGCATAACTCTGGGTAGTCCCTTTTTTGATTGCAAACCAGTCGTTGGCATTTTTCAGGCTTCTATGAACCTCCTCGGGCTTCATATCTGTCCATTCGCTAATGACTACTGGAAGGGTTGGAATATCCCACTCCGTACGTTTGTTCATTATAAATGCCCCATACATACCTATCTGTTCCTGAAGGCCGCTATGGCTGTGGTACCAGTGCGTTCCATGCTGGACGATGGGGAACTTATAGATGTAAGTAGCGTGCGGTTTGATCGGCATTTGGGTCAGAAAAGGAACACCGTCCATCTTGTTCGGAAGAAAAAGTCCGTGCCAGTGCAGTGCGGTTTCCTCGTCAAGATTATTATGCACGTAGATCAGTGCGGTATCGCCTTGCGTAAAGGTCAGTGTCGGCATAGGAATCTGTCCGTTTACCGCAATTGCCCGCTTTGATTTTTTTCCATAAGTTACCGTTGTATCGGCTATGTAAAGATCATAACGCACGGTGCGTGGCGGAAATTTATTCGAAACGGTTCTAATCGGGCCCAAATTAGCCTTTGCAGTTTTGATATTTTCCATGTCAGAACCGTTATCATCCATTGCCATGCCCGCCATATCACCCACATCCTCACTCTTTTTGGAACTTTCCTTTATTTCCCCATTCTTCTCAGGGTTAGCCTTGGGCTTTTCCTTAACAAGCTTCATCCCACATTTGGGACAGTTGCCAGGTTTGGAATCATGGATCTCGGGGTGCATTGGGCAGGTATAGGTTACTGATTCTGGTTTCGGCTTACTTTCCAATTTTTCTGCCGGCATTTTCATGACTTCCATAGCCCCCTTTTTTGCTTCCTGTTTCTTATTGAGTAGATCAGCTGTCTTTGCCTTATCCGCTTTACCTTTCTGCAGGATAAGCTTCATTCCGCACTTTGGACAGTTCCCGGGTTTTTCCGATTGTATTTCCGGGTGCATCACACAGGTATAGATCACCCTGGACTGACCAGCACTGCCGTTCTTGTCCGTTTTCATTCCCTTCATATCCTGGGCGGAAACCACAGAATAGAGTATCAATAAAAAGACTGTTAATATATTTTTCATTTCTTTGTTAATTTAAAGAGCAGTGAGATTCTTTCTGGTCAAACTATCCCTTGAATCCTGTACCCACTTTATGAGTATCGACTTTTCCCTCGGATCTAATATTGCATTTCTGTGGATCATGATATAAGAAGAAAGCGGCATTGTACCATCTTTTAAGCTATTTTCTATGGCCCGAAGTTTGTTCTGACGCCTTCGCAAGGTATAGCCGGCGAATTCATTAAAGTTTAGCTCCTCTTTTCCCGATCGTATGTGACTGTTAAGGTACCAGTGAAGCGGCTGAACATAGGCATACCATGGATATTCTGTGTTGTTGCTATGACAGTCATAACATGATTTTTTAAGTATCCCCTGTACATCATCAGGCACAGGAACAAGTGTGGATATATCCTGAGGCATAACCTGCGCGCTTTTATTGCGTGCAGGCTGTAAGATCTGCATAAGCAGGAAGATAACTAATAGCCCAAGAAAGATTTTCTTTATGCCCGTCATTTTTGTGCTATTTCAGTTCTTCCTTAACAGTACCACAGGTCGGCATCGTTTTTCCAAGGTAAGGGTTTTTGATCTCCTTTACCTCACTCACCCACATCGCACCCTTGTTGTTGTTGTACATGGGACAACGGTCAACATACAGGGGCTTGTCAGTGCCAAGGAGC
Source organism: Pedobacter sp. Leaf170 (assembly GCF_920984665.1). Taxonomy (GTDB): domain Bacteria; phylum Bacteroidota; class Bacteroidia; order Sphingobacteriales; family Sphingobacteriaceae; genus Pedobacter. The sequence continues at coordinate 337,944 of NZ_CAKLBP010000005.1, read as the reverse complement.
TTGATCATGTCGTACATGTCTTTGCTCAGCATATCGAAATGCTCACGTTGATGGGCAATATTGCCTGCATTGGAACCGATATGCTCTGCGTGCTCCTTGGCATCATCCCGAATATCGCTATATGCCCTGGCCTGCTCCGAGGTCAATGATTTTTCATCAAAACTGGCGAACCCTGCGACTATTTCACTGCCTGCGGCAGCAGCTTGTTTATCATCGTCCGTGGTAAGGGCATTTTTCAGTTTCAGATAGCCGGATAAAAGCGCAGCCGTTTGGTTTTTTTTTACCTTATTGGTTTCCCTAGAAACATTTTTGGTCGTGGAATCCGCTACAGCAGAATCTTGCTTTTCATTTTTGCCATTTGTACAGGCGGCAAGGAAAAATAGTGGGCCCAGAAGGCTATATATTAATGTTTTCATTGTTATTGATATATTTTGAATAAATTATTTCGAGCTGTATGTAGAATATATGCACAGCTATATTGAACGGACCAAAACATCTCAATGCTAAATGTCCGTTCAATAACAATATGAATTATTTGATAGTCTCTTTTACTGCACCACAGGTCAGCATCTGCTTACCGAAATAAGGGTTTTTGATGCCAGCGTTATCAGAAAGCCAATAGCTCTTTTTCATCGGACAGTAGGCATAATAAACAGGCGCTTTGGTGAGTTTAACCGCTTTCGCCAGTTTAAAAAGATTGGCAGAAAAAGTTGCGAAATGTTCTCTCTGATGGGCAATATCCTTACTCTCCAATATGTGTTTGGCATCAAAGGCAAGCTTATCCTTCAAACCCATAAATATATTCATATCGGCTTCTGCCATTGATTTCATGTCCATATTGACCAACTCTTTGGAAAACTCAGCGGCTTTTGAGGCGGCGACTGTCGCATCTGCATTTATCAATGCATTTTTGATATCGTAATAAGAAGTTAAAAGTGACTGTGTCTGGCTATTTTGCGCAATGACGCGGCCAGTGAAAACGATTGCCAATAGGACAACCAGAAGAAATATTTTTTTCATGATTTTAAGATTAAATGTTTACGCTATTTCCGCAGGAGTTTTGTCCGCGCGAAAGTCAGGCACCATGTCAATGTAACACGGGCTCTATTGGTAATTCGTGGTGAAATCTTATATCTGAAAGCTATTGATGGTTATCCGGATGTCCCTATTGGGTGGCCGCTCCCGCTGTCCGGCGTAAACACTCTTTTTGAGAACCAGTTTGACAGAAGGAATTAAAAAATTGTAATGATAATCTGGAAGCAATAGAACAGGTAGGATAACCTGGTTTTTAACGCTTTGGGGAACAAGCTTCCCCTGAACCACAAGGTCGTTGACCAGAGTCTTGCAACAGGGTTCTTCTTTTGAAAGATTCGGTCCATTTGAAGCGCTGTGTTTATGCACATGTGCCCCTTTATGCTGATGATCATGTTTGTGATTATTCTTTTTAGAGGAAACATGTACATCACTTTCTCCATGATTATCTCTTTCCATTCCAACTGCACAGGCAAAGCCAACAACAGTGTTGAGCAGAAAAATCACTAAAAGAAAGATGGCTTTGGTTTTCATCAGACTACAAATCTATATAAAGATGCGAAATTAAATTTATATAATTTTCCATATCTTTTATATAATTATATTAGAAAATCACCTCAAATTTCTGACATTGAACTTGTTTCAATATTTTTCGGCCCCTCGAAAAGTAATTTCGTTTCGCCGACTCCGACCTGTCAAATGCTGGATTTGCTTTTCTACAAAGTCCAGACAGTATTTAGCGCAATCAAGTTACATACTATGCCAAATTTTACTTACCATGGGTATTTATCCATAACATATGACGCACCAAATCATAACCTTACCCTCCATTTTTAAATATCGATTCACTCTCCAACAGGTAGGCTCCAGTTGTGACCACTATTTCACCTGGTGAAATGCCGGACAATACCTGCACATAACCCTCGTTCCCTGCTCCGGTACTGACCTTTCTTCCAGAAAAACTTCCATCACTATTTTTGATCCATACCTTATTGCCTTTACCTCCTGCGAGTATTGAAGATCTGGGCACAGCAACAGCATTCTGTTTTCCATTATCAATGGAAATGTATGCCAACATCCCCGGCCTGATCAGCCCTTGCGTATTTGGAACTGCGATCCGGATGAGCACAACCTTAGATTCATCTGATAGTTCAGGATTTAAAAATCCGACCTTACCTTTAATAACCTGTCCGTTCAGGTCTGGAAAAGAGACATTCACCATGTCATTTTCCTTATAGTTTCCGCTTTCGCTGGCATATAACTGCGCCTCTATCCATAGACTGTTCAACCCTTGGGTTTTTAATATAGCCATCCCTTCGGTTACATAGTCACCTTCATGGACCGCTATATCACTTACCGTTCCATTGACCTTACTGTATATGGTAGCTGTTGCCGATGCTTTGGATAAAGAAGAAAGGCTTTTGATCTGGGCGGTGTTCAGCCCCCACAATAATAATTTGTGCTCTACTGTCTTGATCAGGGCCTCATAATCTACATCGGGATTATTTAAAACTTTCTGTTGCTGTCTTGCCAAAAGGTATTCTTTTTCGGCCGATAAGAGGTCTTCACTATAAATGGAATACACTGCCTGACCAATTGTTATTTTCTCTCCTACAGACCTAACAAATAAACGCTGTATCCGTCCGGCTATTCTTGCACTGATCTCTTCTGCCCTACTTTCATCTGTAACAACAGTTCCGGTCAGCAGTTTTTCACCCCCTGTATTTTCTTTCCTTACTGTATCAACCATTATTCCGGCTAACTGGATCTGACTTGCGGTTAATGTTATTTTTTCCGTGGCTGAATTCCCTGAACCAGTAAGCTCAACTTTGATCAGCTTCATACCACAGATCGGACAGTTGCCCGGATGGTCTTCATGTATCTGTGGATGCATCGAACAGGTATAGTAAAATTTGCTTTTTACTTTTACCACCGGCTGTACTTTTTGTTTACAGCTGTTGAATATACTTACTGAAAGCACCACAAACAGCAAGACACAGATCCTTTTCAGGTTAATTCTTTTTATATTATTCATGACCCTTTGTTTTGATGAAACTCTCGCTGTCTGTTAAATACCCTGCATCTACTGCCAGCGTATCGGTTGCGGAAAGGCCTCTTGTTATCTGTATTTCGTTCCCATTGAAAGTCCCAATATTTACGCTATGTGCATAGTATGAGCCGCCTTTTTTTAACCAGATTATTTTTGTCTGCCCAAGATCCTGCAGAGCAGACCTCGGTATCCAAAGCCCTTTGGATTTTCCCGTCCCTATCGAGGCATTGATTAAACTGTTTACCTTCAGCTGATGTTCCATATTGTCCAGATAAACCCTGACGCTAACTGTTTTGTCACCTTGCTGAAGGGTAGGTTCAATAAAATCTACTTTCCCATATAGCGTTTTACCTGGCAGATCGGGTAGTGTAATCTTAACCGGTTGATTTAACTGTAAGCTGGCCAGTGAATTTCTGTCAATCTTGATAATGGCCCACAGCCTATGGGGGTCAACAACATTGAACAAAGTCTGTCCTTTTTCTACATATATCCCCTCTTTTATAGCAAGGGGCATGTTACGACTGAAATCAGGGCCTTGGTCTGAACCCACTGCCCCAGCCATCTGGCTATGTGCAGCATCATGGACATGCCCTTCGTAGGCACTGTATACTGGTAAGCTATAAAATGCTTTGCCCGTTCTGACTACCTGCTCAACCTGGACAGCTGTCATTCCAAGCAGCAATAGTTTTTGCTTAGCAGCCCTGAGCAACTCGGTTTCGCCTGAAGAATTCTTTGCGATATAGATCAGGTCCTGTTGAGCGGTTACCATATCTGCACTGTATATATCAAAGATGCGCTGTCCCGGATGGATCTTCTGAAAGGCAAATTTGATGTACACCTTTTCGATGCGTCCGGAAAAACGCGAGGCGATATTGTTAAATGTCCGGGTATCAAAATCCAGATAACCTTCTGCGGAGACCTGCGTGGCCACTTCTTTTTCTTGGGGCAAGGCAAAAGCCACCGAGGAGATCACCGTACTGTTAACAGGCTCCAAAACTGTTTTTAAGCTGATGCACGAACCCTCGCTTGCCTGACCTGCTTTTTTTACCAGTGTCATCCCACAGATCGGACAATTACCAGGATGATCCTCCAGTACCTGTGGATGCATCGGGCAGGTATATTGTACAGCGGTTTTGGATTGAGACCCGACCGGTGCCTGGTTAGGATTGGAACAGGCGGCGATCAGCAACATACCAAAAAGAATGACCGGTAATATGATCTTAATGCATTTCATTTTCTTTTTCATAAGCTACCTGTATTAATAATATTTCCCCTAACCGTTCTAAAGCATCTATCCTTGCTGTCTGCAGACTTTTTATGCTTTCCAGTACTGGCAGCAGTTCACCGGTATTCTGTTCATAGACGAGGAGCGATGTTTTATAACTGTTCTGTAGGGCGGGAATAATGTTCTGCCGGTAGTTTTTCAACTGCCTGGATTTACCTGTCCATGCAGCCTTCAGTCCAGCCAGCTCTCCTTCTGCCTGGTTGAGGAGCGAGATCTTGCGTTCGCGCTGCTGATCTATTTCGTATTGATTGCCCTTCAGGTTTGCTTTATAGCTCTTGGAAGACCAGGGTGCAATTGGGATGGTGATTGAACCCATTAAAATGTACTGGTTGGGCATCCCGCCATAACTGAACATATGTCCCGCCTGCAGCCCGAAGTCGGGTTTACGTTTACTGTATTCTACTTTGGCATTAAGCTGTTGCAGTTCTATACTGCGATCAATCCCCCTGATATCGCTCCGTACCGATGCAAGTGTAGCCGTATCGGTCACTGTAGCCGCATAATCCCTGACCACAAGACTCGTGTCTACCATAAAATCCTGCCCCTTGTCCCGGTTCATCAGTGTATTGAGCAGGATATTTTTCTGTTTGATTTCACTTTTAATTTCTTCCCGGCTATTGTCCAGTTGAAACAGTTCAGCTTTGGTCTTATAGATATTATCCAGTTTTTCCTTTCCATAGGTAAGCCGGATATTGGAAGCCTTTAACATGTATTCCAGTAAGCCACTGGTGTTATCCAAAACTGCCAGTTTCTTTTCCAGGATTGCCCGCTCAAAATAATATTGTTTGGCCTGTGCGTTCAACTGGTTGTTCATGTATTTCTTTTCTTCGGCGGTAACCCTGGATATGCTTTTCATGTAGTTTTCCTTTGCACGGAGCTTGGCCGGGTTGGTGAACATCTGATCGGCAGTAACCATAAAGGAACCGCCATCGGGCTTAAGCTGATAAGGCGTCTGGTACTGTCCTGCGCTCAGCTTTGGGGCATCCAGGCTTCTGGCAGAGCCCGCGTAGGCATTCTGCGCATTGATCTGCGCGTCGTAAGTCCGCAATAAGGGGTTGGCCGCAACCCTTGCCAGCACGCTGTCCAATGATAGGTATTCCTGCTGTGCCTTAACCGTTAAGCTAAGGGTACACAACAATAGGCCGTATATTATTCGATGATTTATTTTCATGGCTTTATTCTTTTACGTCCAGCACTTCCAGTTTGCCATACTTCCTGAGTTCGTGCTCTTTGACCATTAGAAAAATGAGTGGGGTAACAAGGAGTATATGCGTTGAAGAGGTTAATACACCGCCAATCATGGGAAGCACGATCGGCAGCATCACGTCACTTCCTGTCCCTGTAGCCCATAATACCGGAACCAGACCAAATAGGGCGACGCAGACAGTCATCAGTTTTGGGCGCAGCCGCTTTACCGCGCCGTTCATCACATAGGTCCGCAGGTCTTCTTTACTGATTGTTTCGCTGGAATTACCTTTCTCCGCGACCAGCCGCTGCATGGCATCATTGAGGTATATGACCATCACGATCCCCGTTTCAACGGCAATACCGAACAGGGCAATAAAACCTACTGCAACAGCAACAGATAAATGCACACCAAAAAAATAAACCATATATGCCCCGCCGATCAGGGCAAAGGGGATAGAGATAAGACTGAAGAAGGCTTCCCTTATCGAATGAAAAGCAAAATACAGGCAGGCGAAAATGATCAGCAGCACAATGGGCATAACGAGCTTCAACGTACGTTCGGCACGGATCAGGTTCTCGTACTGTCCGCTCCATTCTATAAAATATCCCTTGGGCAGGGTTTTCGCCATACCGTTCAGTTTATCCTGCGCTTCTTTGACTGTACTGCCCAGATCACGGCCACGTACATTAAAGAGTACCGTTCCGCGCAGCAGTGCGTTTTCTGACTGGATCATCGCCGGCCCGTCACTGATGGTAATATGGGCAACCGAAGATAGCGGGACAGGCCCGAATGATGGGGTCTGCACCAGTGTGCGCCTGATCTCATCCAGGCTGCTCCGATAATCCTGTGCCAGCCTTAGGTTTACGCTGAAGCGCCTCCGGCCCTCAATGGTTGGCGTAACGTTCATGCCGCCCAGGGCACTTTCTACCACCTGGTTTACATCGTCTACACTGAGTCCATATCTTCCTATTGCTTCCTTATCAACCTGTATATCCAAGTAGCGCCCGCCGGTAATCGGATCCACATAAAGATCCTTGACCCCGTTCAGTCCCTGTAGTGCCTGCTTCATCCTGCCGGATAAAGCGTAGAGGGTATCCAGGTTCTGCCCATAAACTTTTAAACCTACGTCGGTACGGATACCGGTAGAGAGCATATTGATGCGGTTGATGATCGGTTGGGTCCATCCGTTTACCACCCCGGGGATCTGAAGCTTCGCATTGAGTTCATTTATGATGTCTTCTTTTTTAATGCCCTTGCGCCATTCGCTCCTGGGCTTTAGAAGAACAATCGTTTCTACCATACTGATTGGAGAATTATCCGTGGCTGTATTTGCCCTGCCGGCTTTGCCCAGTACATTTTTGACTTCGGGTACACTTTTAATGATCCTGTCCTGTACCTGCAATAACTGTTTGGCCTGCGAATTGGAAATATCGGGCAGGGTTACCGGCATAAACAGGATCGATCCTTCGTCAAGCGGGGGCATAAATTCACTGCCCAGACTGAGCAGCAATGGGACACTGATCAGAAGTGCAATGATATTGATCCCGATTGTTGTCTTCCTCCATTTCATGCACCAGCTGAGGATGGGCTGATAGATTTTTTCAAGGGTTCGGTTCAATGGGTTATGCGCGTCAGTCCTTAGCTTTCCCTTTAGAAAAAACGAGATCAGCACGGGTGCCAGTGTTACTGCCAGAACAGCATCTATGGCCAGTATAAATGTCTTTGTCCATGCCAGCGGGCCAAACAGCTTGCCTTCCTGCCCTTCGAGCAAAAATACCGGCAGAAAAGAAGCGACAATGATCAGGGTTGAGAAAAAGACACCCCGGCCAACCTGTTTGCAGGAGGCTTCTATAATTTTGATTCTTTCGGATGTGGTCATAACGTTTCTTCTTCTTGTGCAATGGATAGGTTGCGGTGTGAATTTTCGACCATGACAATGCCGTTGTCTACAATAACGCCTATGGCAAGTGCAATACCGGTCAGGGACATAATGTTGGAGCTGATGCCAAATGCATTGAGTAGGATAAAGCTTGCTGCGATGGTAATGGGTATCTGGATGATGATGCTCAGGGCACTTCTCCAACTGAACAGAAACAGGATGACAATAATGGATACGGTGATCATCTCCTCGATCAGTGTATGCTTTACCGAGCTGATGGCGCTTTCGATCAGTTCACTCCTGTCGTAAGCAATCTTAAACTTTACACCTGAAGGCAGTCCGCGCTCGATCTCCTTCATCTTGTCCTTGACCGCGTGGATAACCTGGTCTGCGTTTTCGCCATAACGCATCACCACGATCCCCCCAACGGCCTCACCTGTGCCGTTCTCATCAAAGATGCCCAGGCGCAGGTCTCCGCCCATCTGAACGGTGGCAATATCGCGTACCCTGACAGGAACACTTTTTATCGTGCCGATCGAGATATCCTCAACATCCTTCAGGCTTTTGATATAACCGAGGCCACGGACAATGTAGCCGGTTCCGTTCATTTCAAACTTGCGGCCACCGACATCGTTGTTGTTGCTCTTGACGGCCTTAAGTACCTGGGATAAAGGAATGTTATAGTAATTGAGTTTATGTGGGTCAATATTGATCTGGTACTGTTTTTCAAACCCTCCGAAGGAAGCGATTTCACTTACGCCGGGAACCGTCTGCAGGCCGAGCTTGATATACCAGTCCTGGAGTGCGCGCTGCTCGCCAAGATCTATGCCCCTCGCATCAAGGGTATACCAAAGCACATGCCCAACCCCAGTTCCATCAGGGCCAAGTGTTGGCGTAATACCTTCAGGCAATAAACGTTGTGCATAGTTTAGCCGTTCAAGCACACGGCTCCGTGCCCAGTAGACATCTACCTTATCATCAAAAACAATATAAACAAAGCTCATCCCGAACATGGATGTAGCACGGACCGCCTTGACCCTGGGAATGCCCTGAAGGTTGCTCACCAAGGGATAGGTCACCTGGTCTTCCATGATCTGGGGACTCCGGCCCTGCCATTCGGTAAAAACGATTACCTGGTTTTCCGAAAGATCGGGTATGGCATCGATTGGGTTTTCGCGGATGGCATAACTGCCCCATGCAAATAAGGCTATTGCGACCAGCAGGACAATATACCTGTTCTTTAAGGACAGGGAAATAAGTTGATTGATCATCTTAATTATAATTGGCCCGGAACACGCCGTTCCGGGCATGATGAACTTACATTTTCATTTTACCTGTTTGCTTTTTAGGCGCTTCCCTTTTTACGAGCGTCATGCCGCATTTGGGACATTTCCCGGGCTTATCGCTTAAAACTTCCGGGTGCATCGTGCAGGTGTACTGCACTTTGGGCACAACAGCCTTTTTTGTTTTTACGGTAGCCTGTTTGGTGGGCTTGGCGGGTGTCTGCGCAAATAGGGAGATACCAGAAAACAGCATGGCAAATGCCACAAAAACTAATTTTTTCATGTGTTGGAATTTTAGGAATTGAATAATGGCATAGAGCCAAACAATGGCCTACGCGTGATTTATAATTAAGAAAATTGATTAAAAACGGAATGCTCCGCAATCTTTTCCAGAGAGGAAAAGGCAGAAAAGAGGATTAAATCCGGTAAGTGCAGTTGAGGATATAGATCGGTGTCTCGGGCTGCCTGGGCGGGGCATTGGCCTGATAAGGCTGAACGTCGGCGCGATCAGTAAAGAGATTTACCTGTGAAAACCGTATAGGTTCGGGAAGGACCGCTGGCATAGGAACATCCAAGGTCACCACATCAGCACTGAAATGGGTGTCCTTAATTTTAAGGCTTTTCCTTTCGTTCTTACAGCAGTTATCCTTTGTTTTGGCCTTAACATCGTTCTGGTCTGGTAAAGCAAGGATAAGTTTTACTGAAGCCAGTCTTCCACAGCAATAAAAACGGTTTACAGCCATCCCTAAAGAGGATAGCATGTAGATCACTGTTATTATTATGACTGCTGTACGTTTCACAATTCTAATATAAGAATATTTTAGATGAACTAAGTAAAGTTAACCTGAAATCAGATTACAGGTTTATATAATTTCCGGAAAATGTTATAAGATTATGATTGCAGTCGGTCAGGTTCAAAGTATCCGTCAAAACAAATCATATACTTTCCGTATAAAAAAAATCAAAAAGACAGTATTTAAGCATTTGCTTAAATAATTATATACCCATACCTTTAGCCCTTGATGATAAAAAACACGGACAATCTGAGTAACTGTATCCGGGAAAAAGCAAACCCGATGCAGATTAATGGATGCAGAAACAAGATCAAGGAAAACGCATACTCTTTTTCCCAATTGTCGGGTATATTATCCTTAGCTGGAAATGAAGTCCGCCTGAAAATACTTTATCTGTTGCAACAGGAAAAGGAGTTGTGTCCCTGTGATCTAAGTGATATCCTTGGCATGAGCATCCCGGCAGTTTCTCAACATCTGCGTAAGATGAAAGATGGCAATATTATAGGATTCAGAAAAGACGGTCAGACAATATTCTATTCCCTTCGGAATGAACACCTAAGACTGATGCAGCCTTTCTTTACTATGATTAATCAAGCCAATGCTTTAATTGAAACAGTATGAGCAAAGTAAAACATAACAACAAACTCATAGGTTCGGGAATACTTTTGGCACTCAGTTCTTCCCTTTGCTGTATTGTTCCATTATTGGCACTGCTGGGTACCACGGGAAGTACCTTATCCATGTTCAGTTGGATCGCTCCCTTAAGGCCATACCTGTTAATGGCAACTGCCCTGATTTTAGGTTTTGCCTTTTACAGGGCATATAAACCCACTCCAAAAGATGGATGTGGTTGCCCGGAAAGGAAAAACTGGCTGCAATCCAAAGGCTTCTTATGGATAGTAACAGCACTTTCAATCGTGCTGGCTTCTTTTCCGTATTATGCAAAGTTCCTCCAAAAGAAATTGCCAAAACAAGAAATTAGCATTAACTCCAATGTTCAACAGACTGTTATTCAAATTCAGGGAATGAGCTGTTCTTCTTGTGAAGGTCATGTAAATCATGCCTTGCGGGAAAGAAAGGGTGTGCTGGAAGTCAGAACTTCATATTTAAAAGGTGAATCCTTTGTAAAGTTCGACAGTACCCAGATATCAATTGTGCAGTTAGTCTCTTCCATCGAACATGAAACCGGTTATAAAGTAAAAAGCAAAAAAAAAGATGTCAACTAAAACAATATTCCTGCAATCAATAATCACCTGCCCACTTTGCCAGCATCAAAAGGAAGAGTCAATGCCTACGGATGCCTGCCAGTATTTTTACGAATGTGAAAACTGTCACGAGCGCTTAAAACCATTACAGGGTGACTGCTGTGTCTTCTGTAGTTACGGAACAGTAAAGTGTCCACCGATACAGGAAAACAGAACCTGCTGTTCTGCCAAATAATTCTTTTAGAACAGCAAAAAAAAAGCGCTTATCGAATGCTGGAAAATAGATAAATTTTTATGATAGGATTTAAAAAAAGCATTCCGGCACTGCCGGTTGTAAGTATAGCGAAGGCTGTAGAATTTTATGAGAACAGGATGGGTTTCACTACGCGTCACAAAGAGGAAACATTCGCAATAGTTGTACGGGGTGGAATCGAAATTCACCTATGGGCATCTTGTGACCGGAGCTGGAAATATAGAAGCATAATGCTTTTTCTAAAGCCAATCTGGAGCGGCGCAGAAACATTTCTAGCAGGGACAGCGAGCTGCAGGATAGAGGTAGAGGGAATCGATGAACTACATCAAGAGTATAAAACACAGGGAGTGCTCCACAATGAACATTCAGACATCGAAGAACAGCATTGGGGGCATAGGGATTTCTCGATACTTGATCTTCACGGAAACCTTATTACATTTTATGAGGAAATTGGTTGAGTGTCTTTAATGTAGCTCCGGGAAGTACCTGATTTATATTGGCGTATTTAATGATGGCTTATATGTATTTGGACAAAGGCGGTAGCTGTAAATAATAGTATGGCCAAAACCACAATTGTTCTTTTTATAATGATCTATAAAGAATGATTTAGATAAATATTTCAATTTAGGACGATAGAAAAATAAGCTACAAAGTTTAGGTGTCTGCCAAATGGAAACAGAAATAGCCTACAATTAGGTGTATATAATCCATATTGTTCTGAACAGGTAAAACCTGAACCTGAAAGATGTCTCATCCTGCCTTAGCTTGTCATCAACAGATACAGAAAAACACTTACAATAATTTCTTTTTCCTATACTGCCCCTCAATTTTATTCTTCACCACTTTTTCAAAGTTTACTATCGCTTCGCAATGCTCATAAAAGTTCGAACTTCCGCGGATTGACTCTAAGGAAAGGGCGGAATTTTCAGTGCAAATTTTGTGCAATGCTTTTTATGATTTGAAACCAACCTACAATCCAAGAACAACTTAATAGATTATGCCTGTAACGGTTGTGTTTACCATCTGCCTAAAGGAAGCAAGCGAAGGCTGAACTCTCTCTGTCTATGGTGCGACTAGAAATTACAGAAAAACCTCATACACCAAGTGGTTTAATGTAATACATTTTGTGTAACTGTTTATTGTAATACACTCAGCGTATCTAAAAATAATTATGAATGATATTTGGCAGATTACACATAAACCTTCGTTTTTTTGTAATCCAAATTATCAAAAACTCATCATCAAAAACTAAAATTCTGATTTGAATAATGGAATGAGTTTATGATAATCGGCAAAAAGAAAAAGAGATATTTAATGCTTTTCTGGAACGGTTTACTTTGCTTAAAGGCATCGGCATTTGCTCACAATTGATTATCAGAAAAGAAGGGAATAATGATAACGCAATATTTCTCAGCTTACAACACTTCCGGTTTTTATAGCAGATCTTAATTTGAAGTTTTTAAGGCTTGATTGAATTAATCAAGCCTTATATTTCTTAGTCTTAGAGAATTCAGAATAACGGATACTGAACTAAAACTCATGGCCAGGGCCGCAATCATTGGTGAAAGTAAAATACCAAAAAACGGATACAAAACACCTGCTGCAATGGGGATTCCCAGTACATTATACCCCAGGGCAAAGAATAGGTTTCCCTTAATATTTCCCATGACTCTATCGCTCAAAAGTCGTGCTTTAGCAATCCCGTTTAGATCACCTTTTACCAGTGTGATTGCAGCGCTTTCAATAGCCACATCAGTTCCGGTACCCATAGCGATTCCAATATCTGCCTGCGACAATGCAGGGGCATCATTGATACCATCACCAGCCATTGCTACCTTCTTTCCTTCTGCCTGCAACCGTTTAATTTCGTTTAATTTATCCTCAGGCAGCATCTGCGCTTTGTAACCGTCAAGACTTAAAGTTTCGCTCACTGCTTTTGCCGTATCTTCATTGTCTCCGGTAAACATGAATACCTTTAACCCTTCCTTTTGCAGTTTACTAATTGCTTCCTTGCTTGATTCTTTGATCTTATCATAAATAACCACAAACCCGGCTGCATGATCACCAACTGCCAGATAAGATACCGTTTTACCTTGTTGTTGCTCTGCCTTAACCTGCTTAAGCAATGCAGGACTAATAGTTGCCTTTACCTGTTCCATTAACTTTTCATTTCCAAGAGATAGGTTTTCTTCTTCAATAGTACCAATAACCCCTTTTCCGGTAACTGCTTCAAAATTTACGACTGGAAGTTTAGCAACATTCATTTGCTGCCCATATTTTAAAGTGGCCTGAGCAAGTGGATGTTCGCTGCTGCTGTTTAAGGATATAATTTTCTGAAGAATATCCGCTTCAGTAAACTTAGGGTCTGCACTAACCACCTTTTCAACTGAAGGTTTACCTTCGGTAACAGTACCGGTCTTATCGATCACCACAATATCAATGGCATTCAGTTTTTCCAGGGACTCGGCATTTTTAATCAGTACGCCTGACTTTGCACCTTTTCCAACGCCTACCATCACCGACATTGGGGTAGCGAGGCCAAGCGCACATGGACAGGCAATGATCAGTACCGCGATTGCATTTACAAATGCATAGACATAAGAAGGTTCCGGTCCGTAAATTGCCCAAACAATAAAAGTCGCCACTGCAATAAAAACAACAACCGGGACAAAGTACCCTGAAATCTTATCGGCCAGCTTTTGAATGGGCGCTTTCGAACGGCTTGCAGAATTTACCATCTCAATGATCTGGGAAAGCAGGGTTTCTGATCCCACTTTTTCAGCAAGCATGGTAAAGGTTTTATTTCCGTTGATCGTCCCTGCACTTACCTGATCACCTCGCTTTTTATCTACAGGAATAGGCTCCCCGGAAATCATGGATTCATCAATGGTGACTTCTCCCATTTTGATGCTTCCGTCAACCGGCACCTTTTCGCCTGGCTTTACCCGAAGCAGATCTCCTTTTTGAATATCATCAATGGTCACCGTTTCTTCTTTGTCGCCTATGATCCGGGTGGCCTGGTTTGGTGCCAATTTTAAAAGTTCCCTGATTGCACTGTTTGTCTTGCCATGTGCCCGTGCCTCTAAAAGCTGGCCTAGTAATACCAGCGTTAAAATGACTGCTGCCGCTTCAAAATATACATACACGGTGCCGGAATGGGTCTTGAACTGATCTGGAAAAATGCCTGGGGATAATAAGGCTAGTAAACTAAATAGCCAGGCTACCCCCGCCCCGATTCCTATTAAGGTAAACATATTCAGGTTCCAGGTCACCACTGACCGCCATGCCCTTTCAAAAAACATCCAGGTTGCATAAAAGACGACTGGAATTGATAAAGCAAATTGCACCCAGTTCCAATACCTGAGTTCCATTATTTTAAATAAGGGATTACCAGGGATCATCTCTGACATGGAAATTAAAAAGATGGGAACGGTAAAAAAGGCTGCTATCTTAAATTTTCGCAGTAACCGCTCATAAGTCTGATCATCTTCCGAACTTGATTCATTACCTGCAATTTGCACCAGATCCATTCCGCAGATCGGACAAGCGCCCGGCTGGTCACGAATGATTGCCGGGTGCATAGGACAAGAGTATTGCACAGCTTGTTTTAAGGCCGGCTGCTGCACCAAATCCATTCCGCAGACTGGGCAATCACCAGGTTTATCATAAGTTTTCTCTCCCTGGCAATGCATGGGGCAGTAATATTTTCCTGACCCTAATTTTGCTGCTTTCCCTTTTTGATCAGCTGCTGCAAGATCAACTTTAATAGAGGCTGCGTTATGATCATGTGTCTTATCGATCTGGTGATTCCCTGGCATTAAGATTTTATAATCACCCGCCTTGGATAAAGCATCCTGTAATATTTCTACTGGCACATGCTGTTCCATAGTAATCACTGCTACCGGGGGGACTAGAGTAACCACTGCAGAAATTCCACTAATTCCATTTAAGGCAAGCTCAGCTTTTTTGCTGCAGCCCTGGCAGCTCATTCCACTTATTTGATAGGTATGCTTCATAATGCTTATAAATTAATAAGTGACGGTAAGTCCAGCTCCATAACCCATATCGCTGTCATAGTGGGTAGATAGAGAAAAATATTTAGTAACGATATATCTAAAACCACCCATATATTCCCTGTCGGTATTGGCCATAAAGTTCAAGCGTAACCTACTGGTTAGAGGAATATCTTCACGCATCAGCTGGAAACGTAATTTTCCTTTACTGTCTAGTCTTGCCTCAGCAGTGACCAGCATTGGTAGAATATACTGCGCACCTATTACAGCTGCTTTTCTGTTCTTTTGATTGCTGAGTTGCCCAAATAGATTATTTTCCCTTTCATTGTTCATCCGGTTATAATGATAGTCAAAACCAACGAACGGCATCAGCCACTGCATCCTGCCAATATAGCGCCCGAAGTAAGTTTCGCTTTCAATCCCATGTTCTGATTTAAGTCCAACTCTCCATTCTGTAGATAAGCGGTAACGGGTATTGGCAAACATCAGCTCTCCATCACTACCATTACTTTCAAGGCCAATACTGGCCATTGGGTGATATTTCCTGTCATCAGCAGATAGTTTTCTCCAGGCTAGCTTGGTGTCCGGCAGTTCAGGGTTGGGCGGTGAATTTTCATAACTAAAGACCCTGCCCATACCACTCATCATATGATAAAGGATATGGCAGTGAAAAAACCAGTCGCCTCCATTTTCACTGGCCGCAAACTCTATAGTATCTCTTTCCATTGGCATGATGTCAAGGACATTTTTCATTGGCGCATTTTCACCCTGCCCGTTCAGCACCCTGAAGTCATGGCCATGCAGGTGCATGGGATGGCGCATCATACTATTGTTATACATGATTATGCGTACATTTTCGCCTTTCTTGATCAGGATCTTATCAGTTTCTGAAACGGTTTTATTATCCAGCGTCCAGACATAACGATTCATATTCCCGGTCAGATCGAATTTAAGTTCTTTCCATGGCCCTTTTGGTAGCGTTGTCCTTTTCGGATCCCGAAGCATATTATAGTTCAAGGTTACCATATCCGGGCTTTCAGCATCCATAGCCATACCAGCCATGCTTTTATCCATCGGCATTTTCATCCCCGGTGCATCAGCTTTTTTGCTTTCTGACTTTGGATTTTCTTCACCTGTAATTTCGGGGTACATCACCGTATTCATGTCCATGATCTGGTTCTGCATCTTCATGCCATCCATTTCAATCATATTTCCCTGCATGTCCATCATGTCGTTCATCATTTTCATACCGGCAAAGTATTTAGGTCGCTTCAATTTTACCGCCGACACTTTCTCCCCGCTGCCTAGCCACAAGGATGCTGATTTGGTACGGTCTTCCGGGGTGACTAAAAATTCGTAACTCTTGTTTTCAGGAATAGTCACTACCACATCATAGGTTTCAGAAACGGCAATGATCAGCCTGTCCACTTCTACCGGTTCCACATCATTTCCGTCTGTGGCCACTACCGTAATCTTGCCTCCTGCATATTTTAGCCAGAAATAATCAGATGCCCCTCCATTTGCAATGCGCAGCCTGACTTTATCACCAGCTTTAAACTGGGGCTGTTCATTTTGGTTCTTGCCGTTGATCAAAAAGTTATCATAGTATACATCACTGACATCCATGGCCGTCATGCGTTTCCATTCATTGTTTACCTTGGTCTTGAAATTTCCGCTTTTTATAGCCTCCCCATAGTTTTGTGTTGCCCCCTTTTGTATGGCAAACCAGTCGGTCGCATTTTTCAAGCTGCGATGTACTTCCTCAGGTTTCATATCCGTCCACTCACTTAAAGTGATTGGGATGGTTGGAATGTCCCATTCCTTTCTTTTATTCATAATGAAAGCCCCGTACATGCCAATCTGTTCCTGAAACATGCTATGGCTATGGTACCAGTGGGTGCCATGCTGAACGATCGGGAACTTGTAGACATAAGTAGTGTGGGGCATAATCGGCATCTGCGTTAAAAAAGGCACCCCATCCATTTTGTTAGGCAAAAAAAGCCCATGCCAGTGAAGGGAGGTTTCTTCGTCCAGGTTATTGTGCACATAAATCAGTGCGGTGTCGCCCTCGGTAAATGTCAAGGTGGGCATAGGAATCTGGCCATTTACCGCAATTGCCCGCTTTGATTTTTTCCCATAGGTTACCGTAGTATCTGCGACATATAGATCGTAACGAACTGTGCGGGGCGGCGTACTGCTGGTAATGGTTTTTATCGGGCCTAAATTTGCTTTTGCCTTTCTGATATTGGCCATAGTGGCATCTTCATCTCCCATCTGCATACCTTTCATATTTTCCATATTGTCCGGCTTTTTAGCTTCCTCTTTCATGGGCATATCCATTCCATCATGCTTCATTGGCGTTGTTTTAGGACTTTCCTTCACCAGCTTCATTCCACATTTAGGGCAATTGCCCGGTTTAGAAGCATGGATCTCAGGATGCATCGGGCAGGTATAGGAAACTGTCTGTACAGGCTTATCAGTAGCCTTCTTTGGAGTAGGCATTTTCATGTCCCCTATATCACCCATCTTTGCAGACTGACTTTTTTTGGCTGGTACGGTTTTTTTCTTTTCAGCGACCAGCTTCATTCCACATTTAGGGCAATTGCTATGTTTAGAAGCATGGATTTCTGGATGCATGGGGCAGGTATAGACTACCGGCTGTTGTTTTTGCTGCAATGAGATGGTGTGTCCTTCGTGCGCGGAGGCGAACCCGTACAAACCCATCAGCAAAATATATACTATTAGTTTTTTCATCTTTATTAATTTTTTGAAAGACTGTCTTTCGTTTTTTCTATCCAGTCCAGGATCAAGTCCTGTTCAGCTTGTGTAAGTAGGGCATTTCTGTGTACCAGTGTATAGGAACTGATGGGCATCGTGCCGTCTTTTATACTGTTACCGATTGCTTTTAGCTTGCTTTGCTGTCTGCGTAAGGAGTACATGCCAAACTCGTTGAAATTGAGCTCTTGTTTTCCTTCTCTAATATGCGAGGCAAGCCACCATCCCCCTGGCTGTATCTGAGCATACCAGGGATAACGGGTATTGTTGCTGTGGCAGTCGTAACAGGAGGTTCTTAAGATCCCTTGTATCTTTCCTTCCATCGGGTAAATCCGGCTGATATCGGCAGGGTAAGCCTGAGTGCTGATATTCCCTGCAGGCTGAATGAACTGGATAAGTACCAGCACCCCCGATAAAAACAAAAAACCTTTTGTTACCCTGCCCATGATTAATTTAGTTCTTCCTTAACGCTTCCACAGGTTGGCATTTCTTTGCCCAGGTATGGGTTTTGGATGTCTTTGGTCTCACTGAGCCAGTTACCGCCCTTTCCATTATTGTACATTGGGCAATTATCATAATAAAGCTTTTGTCCTGCGCTACCACCTGCTTTAACCAGATCATAAATTTCCTGGGTTAAGGTTTCAAAGTGTTCCCGCTGATGTTTGATGTTCCCTGCATTCGCTCCGATATGTTCAGCATGTTCTTTTGCATCATCGGCGATATCAGTGAAGACTTTTGATTGTTCTGCACTTAGCGAAGATTTGTCTACTGTTGCCATGGCCTCAACCAGGCTTTTACCGGCCTGCGCAGCAGTCTTATCGTCGTCTTTGGTTAATGCATTTTTCAAGCTTAGATATTCTGTTACAATTCTTTTTGTAGGGCTGACTGCTTGGACTGTTTTTGTGGTAGATCCTGTTTGTCCGGTATCAATTGCTTTACCAGTATCACCAGTATCTTTAATTCCACTATTACAAGCGGAAAATAATAGCATGACGAGTGCCATACCTAATATTGCTGTTTTCATATTTTTTAAATAGTAAGAAAGCCCCAAGCAAATAGCTTGGGGCAATAGACAATAGTTATTTTATAGTCTCAACTACATTTCCGCAGGTCAGCATGGCGCTGCCGTAATATGGATTCTTAACTGCTTTTTCGCTGCTTAGCCAATTGTTTTTTTTCATTGGGCAGTACATTTGGTAAACAGGTTCAGCCGATAATTTTGATGCTTTGGCCAGGGCGATCATGCTGGTTGAAAGACCTGCGAAATGTTCACGCTCACTTTTAAGATCTTTGCTTTTGGCAAGTTTACCAGCATGTTCCAATAAGCCTTTCTTACTAGTTTCACCAATTACTTTCGCATCAGTGCTGTTTACTGCTTTAACAAATTCCTGGGATTTTGAGGCTGCAAGTTTTGCATCGCCACTTACTAAGGCATCTTTAATATTATAATATAAAGGAAGGAGCGCAACGGGTTGCGTTTGATGATTAGCATGATCAGTTTGTGCAAATCCATATTGCACAAAGGAGGTTGCAATAATAGCAACCATTAGAAATATCTTTTTCATTTTTTTGATTTTAATAGAATAATTACTTAGCTGGAATGATTAATACCATTCAGAAATGATCAAACTATAAAATCAAATTTGGAAACTTTGTATGGCAATACGTACGTCAGGAATTGGCGGACGGCAATGCCGGACAAAATAGGTGTTGGGAACGTTTACTGGAAAAGTAACCGCCTGGCCAATTCGATAAACTGTCGAAGGCAAAAGAAAAAACGAAGAGGATAACAGACTATAATTAAACCCAGGTTGGGTCAGCTTATCGGCTTTTGTTATTTTGTCTACTTGTTCTTTGCAGCAGTTATCTTTTTGACTTTTGGAGGCATGATGATCACCAGGGTTTTGATCATGACTATGTTTTGCATGATCATGATCTTTGCCGTTTTTGTGAGTATGCTTGCCGGAACTTACAACTTTTTGGTCTTCATGGTGCTTTGTATTAAAGCCCATATCCACCCCTACCGCACAGGCAAAGCCAACTAAGGTATTCAATAAGAATACAAAATTTAAAAAGGCTGCTTTAAACTGTATGGATGAACTAATTTTCATTTATATGAAAGTAGAATTTATTTTAATACCGTAGTAACTACAAAGATAGCTAACCTTATGTTTCATAACTTACATTATCTCCATAAAATGTTATATAATTTTCACCTGGTGAAAAGATAGCTCGAAGTGACGAAAGAGCGTATTTTATTATATACCTAAGTATTTGCAAGCAATTTAAGTTTTTCGCAGTTTATTAAAAATTGGTGATATAATGATAACTCATATTTCCTATAAACAGAAATGTCTGTCTCAGAACCGAAGGTTCTGATTAGGATACTAATGAGCCGGCATACTATAATGATGTAAAGAAAAAAGGGACCGTGATCTGTGATCATAGTCCCTCTTATCTAAATTAACGCTCTCAAATACTATAGCGTTTAAACTTTTGATTTATTGTTCACGCTAAAAAATATTTTAGCAACTTTTATTACATATTAAGGTTTCCGACAAAGGGAACATAAGTGATATATAGTAAATGAGAATCAATCGGAGCACTTTTTTTCTTTTAGCTGTAAATTTTGAAAGCATTCACTACAAGACAAAGATCGTAAGTAATTGAGATTATGAATGTTCCATAAATTTGTTATTTCACTAAACTAATCGTAATATTGCAATATATTATGGGACTTACAAAAACCGAAATGTTTACCTCCGAGCAGAACCAGCTTGCTCAGCTATTAAAGGCAATGGCTCACCCTGCACGTATTGCTATTCTGCAAAGAATACTAGTTTCCAATACTTGTATTTGTGGAGATCTTGTAGAAGAGCTGGGTCTTGCCCAGGCTACAATATCTCAGCATTTAAGGGAATTAAAGTCTGTCGGAATTATCCAGGGTACCATCGAAGGGGTTAGCGTTTGCTATTGCATAAATCCGGAAACATGGAAATTGCTGGAAACCCAAATAGGTGCTTTCCTTGGATCATATAAGCTAGAAGCTAGCTGCTGCTAGCTTTTTTTTAACCAAGTCAATCGTTTAATTGCAATATAATAATACTTAAATCTTTAATTATGAAACTATCAGAAATAAAAGCCCACTTGGCGCAAGCTGAAAGCGTAAACTTTCAATTAGAAAACGGTACACCAGTTCCTGAACATTTCCATGTAACCGAAGTTGGTGTTGTTACAAAAGACTTTATTGATTGTGGGGGTACAGTACGTCATGAAAAAGTGGCCAACTTTCAACTTTGGGATGCCAACGATTTTGAGCATCGTTTGAAAGCAGGCAAGCTGCTAAACATCATATCACTTTCTGAAAAAGTATTAGGGATGGAAGATCTAGAAATTGAAGTAGAATACCAGGCTCAGACAATTGGTAAATACGACCTTGGTTACGATGGTAAAAACTTCTTACTAATTGCTAAGACAACAGCATGCCTTGCGCCGGAACTATGTGGTGTCCCTGAAGTAAAACAAAAAGTACAATTGCAGAATCTTGCCGCTTCCGGATCCACGTGTACACCAGGTGGCGGTTGCTGCTAAATAAATCATAACCATGTCTGCAAACAACTGTGCACCTGCTGCCGAAAGAAGAAAATTAAGCTTTTTAGACCGGTACCTTACACTATGGATTTTTCTGGCGATGGGTATCGGTGTAGCTACCGGTTATTTTCTTCCATCTTCTTCCGGATTCATCAATTCGTTTTCCAGCGGAACCACAAACATCCCCTTAGCGATCGGACTGATCTTAATGATGTACCCCCCACTAGCCAAGGTGAAATATGAAAAGATGGGAGAAGTGTTTAAAGACACTAAAGTCTTAAGCGTATCCCTGGTTCTGAATTGGGTAATTGGCCCACTTCTAATGTTTTTTTTAGCAATTACTTTTTTAAGAGATTATCCGGAATATATGGTTGGGCTGATCCTTATTGGCCTGGCCAGGTGTATTGCTATGGTGGTGGTTTGGAACGAGCTTGCAGAGGGTAATAGGGAATATGCAGCAGGTTTGATTGCGCTGAACAGCATTTTTCAGGTATTGCTCTACAGTGTGTTTGCCTATATCTTTATTACCGTTTTGCCACCTTTCTTTGGGCTTGAAAGTCTTGAAGTAAACATTACCATTTCTGAGATTGCTAAAAGCGTAGGGATCTATTTGGGACTTCCTTTTGCAATGGGTATAATCAGTCGGTACGGACTTATAAAGCTGAAAGGTGAAGACTGGTTTCAAAACAAGTTTATCCCTTTAATTTCTCCGATTACGCTTATCGCTTTACTATTTACAATTGTAATTATGTTTAGCCTGAAGGGCGAGCTGATTGTACAGATTCCTATGGATGTTGTGAGAATTGCTATACCCCTTGTTATTTATTTCTCGATCATGTTTGTGATCAGCTTTTTTGCTGGCCGTTACTTCGGAGCAGACTATTCAAGAAGTACATCAATTGCTTTTACGGCCACGGGAAACAATTTTGAACTGGCCATAGCAGTTGCTATTGGTGTTTTTGGAATCAATTCGGGACAGGCATTCGCTGGCGTTATTGGCCCTTTGGTTGAAGTCCCGGCACTGATCGCTCTGGTCAACCTCGCTTTTTACTTCCGCAAAAAATACTATCCAACAAAAACCTTAAACACCATACAATAATGAGAATTGCACTTTTTTCAGATATCCATGCAAATCTTCCTGCCCTGGAAGCCTTTTTTAAAGACGTTGAAACCAGAAATACGGACGCAATTTATTGCCTTGGAGATTTAGTTGGATATAACATCTGGCCAAACGAGGTAATCGATGAAATCCGCAGGCGAGGCATACCAACTATCGCAGGAAATTATGACTGGGGCATTGGCAGGTCTAGCGATGATTGCGGTTGTGCCTATAAAACAGACGAAGAAAAAGCATTAGGTAAGGTTTCTATCTCCTATACCAATGAAGTTGTAAAGGATGAGCAACGTGCTTATCTAAGAACCCTTCCTGCTCACATTAGACTGGAATACCAGTTAAATGATAAGCGCAATGTTCTGTTTGTACATGGCAGCCCCCGCAAGGTAAATGAATACCTTTTTGAAGATCGTGATGAAAAAAGCATGCTCCGGATCATGGAACAGGCAGATGCAGATATTATGTGTTTTGGCCATACCCATAAGCCTTATCATAGAATTTTAAACTCAGGGAATGAAGGTGAAGATCATTTCAGGCATGCCATTAATATCGGCTCAGTGGGTAAACCAAAAGACAGCGACCCAAGGGGTGGTTATGTTATTTTAACTATCAACCCTGATAGTACAGTAACAGATAAAGAAAGCATTGAAGTTGAATTTATTCGCTTTGAGTATGACATTGAAAAGGCAGCTAAAGCCGTAGAAGACAGTCCACTTCCGAATGAATATGCAGACATGTTACGTAAAGGATAAGGTATGAGAATAGCGCTATTTTCAGATATCCACGCCAATCTACCGGCATTTAAAGCAATGCTAGACGATATGGATGAACAAAAACGCGATGCTGCTTATTGTCTCGGTGATTTGGTGGGATACCACATTTATCCAAACGAAGTTATCCAGGAGATCCGTAGACGTGGAATCGGAACTTTAAAAGGCAATCATGATCAAAAGGTTGAAAAATTAATTACAACCCCCAATAGTCTCCAGGAGCCAGGTAAAAATTACGCTTATCATTTAATTAGCCAGGATAACAGAAACTACTTGAAGACACTGCCTGCGCACATAAAACTAGAATACAAGCTACAATCCGAAACACTTAATCTTGTTTTTGCGCACGGCAGCACTAGAAGTATAGATGAATATATTTTTACAGATACGGATGAAAAATATGTTTTAGATATGATGCAGGAAGCAGGTGCAGACATGCTCTTTGTTGGCCATTCTCATAAGCCTTACCATCGTATTTTAAAGGGTAATGATAATAAGTTCAATCATGTAGTTAACCTCGGGTCGGTAGGAAAGCCTAAAGACGGAGATCCAAGAGGCTGCTATGTAATAATTACCATTGCTCCGGACAGCTCCATATCAGATAAAAACAGCATACAGGTAGAATTTAGAAGGTTTGATTATAATGTAGAATCCTCAGCAAAAATGATTGAGAATAGTCTGTTGCCAGGTGAATTTGCAGATGCATTGCGAATAGCCAAATAAATTACTAAAGCAAATGGATGTTAAAACTAGTGACTATGAGCCAGTAGAAAAGCAACTTGCAAAGTTCATGCGGGCATTGGCACACCCAGCCCGAATCGCTATAATGATCCGGCTTGCCAGGCAGGAAGGTTGTACTGAAGGTATAATAAATGATTTGCCAATTGAAGAATCTTCAGTTGCAAAACATCTTAAAGCACTGGAAATTGTTGGTCTTATAAAGGGGAATACCTCAAATTTGAGGTCACGTTATTGCATCAACTGGTACGCCTTTTCGGATTTTTCCGAACAATTCAATTTGATATTTAAAACCTTTGTGGAGCAAGCACCGACGCAAAGCTGCAAAACCAAGGTTTAAGCTATCTTTGATAATTCAACTAGGGTTTCTATTACACGACAGAGCAAGAAAAATATTGCCGTTACATATTTCTCCTTCTTCAAATTATCAAAAAACGGTGAAATAATGATAATGCCGCCTTACACATATACCTTCGTTTTTTTGTAATCCAAATTATCAAAAACTCATCATCAAAAACTAAAATTCTGATTTGAATAATGGAATGGGTTTATGATAATCAGCAAAAAGAAAAAGAGATATTTAATGCTTATGTGGAACGGTTACTTTGGTTAAAGGCATCGGCATTTGGTCACAATCTATTATCAGGAAAGTAGGGAATAATGATAGACTTGTGTTGCACCTTTACTTGGCAAGCGCAAACTTAATTTCATTTCCTGGATATAGATTGCCGATACCTTTGACCCCAATCTCCCATTGCTTTTATGATAACGTTCAGGTTGTTACCTAAGTCTGTAAGCTCGTATTCTACTGTAACGGGTTTAGTATCACATATTGTTCTTGTAAGAAGATTACTCAGCTCCAGATCTTTTAACTCCTTGGATAAAACCTTAGGTGCGATTTTATCCATCAGTCGTTTTAAATCCATAAACCTCATTTTACCCGAGAAGTGTAATGCTGTCACGATCATATACTTCCATTTTCCACTCATTATGTCTTGTACATCTCGGATTCCAACAATAGACATCTTACAATGATCTGATATTTCAACCGTGTTCTTCTTCATTTTAGCAAGGTATATACAAATATAGTTACCTCGCAGTAATTAGTTACCAAAAGGTAATACATAACATTTGGTAATTAGGCTTCCCCTACATTTGTATAGGTTTAAAAAGATAAGAAGATATGAGAATAGTAGTTATCGGCGCCACGGGTTTTGTAGGCAGTAATATTGTAAATGAACTAGTTGAACGCAATCATGATGTGTTGGGTGTATCTAAAGAAAATAAAACATCCGATAAAAGCTTACTAGAGCTTGTTAATTTAGATGTAACTAATGTAGACTGGAAAAACCAATCGATTTGATCCCTACCCGCCAATTTACTAAAAGTCAGGCAAGCAAAACTTAACAACAATTTTATTTTCGGTGAGAGGGGGTCAATCTACGCTGGTTTTTCCAACAAGATGACCAATATCATATAAGATACTAGAAAGGCAACTATCAGGTAAATAACAGTAGTCATTTTTCTATTTTCTTAGCAGCAATGCTTTATTGTACTCATAATTCATCCGGCCAATGTGAAGGGTAGAAATTTCCTGAGGGCATTCTACTTCACAGGCATCGGTATTTGAACAATGACCAAAACCTTCTTCGTCCATTTGGTTCACCATCTGAATCACGCGGTCAGCCGATTCGGTCTTTCCCTGTGGCAATAATACCAAATGAGAAATTTTTGCTGAGGTAAAAAGGGCGGCACTCGAATTTTTACAGGTTGCGACACATGCGCCGCAGCCAATGCATGCCGCTGCATCAAATGCTGCTTCGGTGATATTGTGAGGGATGAGTATGCTATTGGATTCCGGCGCTTGTCCCGTCGACGCCGATACATATCCCCCGGATTGAATGATGTGATCAAAGGCGGACCGGTCAATTTTCAGGTCTCTTAAAACGGGAAAAGCGGCTGCCCTAAACGGCTCGATGTAGACCGTTTCCCCGTCCTTAAAACTTCGCATGTGCAGCTGACAAGTTGTAGTTCCGCTTAATGGCCCGTGTGCCCTACCATTAATCATCATCCCGCAGGCGCCGCAGATTCCTTCCCTGCAGTCGTGATCGAATTCAATCACCCTTTCCCCTTGCTTAATCAACCGCTCATTCAAAAGGTCGAGCATTTCCAAAAAGGACATGTGCTCGGAAATCCCTTCAACGTCGTAGCTTATTATATTTCCTTTTGCTTCACGGTTTTCCTGACGCCAGATTTTCAACTTTAATTTCATAATGTAATTCGTTTTAGTTTTTATTTATAGCTTCTGACGGTCAGTTCAACGGTTTCAAAAACAAGCGGTTCTTTATGCAACTCCGGCGGCTGATCTTCACCTTTCCATTCCCAGGCGGAGACGTAACAGAAATCTTCGTCATTACGAACAGCCTCACCATCTGCGGTCTGAAATTCTTCCCTAAAATGTGCTCCGCAGGATTCCTCACGCTGAAGGGCATCGTAACACATCAATATCCCCAGTTCCAAAAAGTCAGCCACACGCCCTGCCTTTTCAAGCTCGGAATTCACCTGTTGATCGCCGGTAATTTTCAGTTCATGATCAAAGGATTTCTTTAATGCCTTGATTTCAATGATGGCCTGCTCCAGGCTTTCCCTGGTTCTGGACAGCCCGCATTTATCATAAAGCAGTTTACCCAGGGTCTTATGGAAATGATCCGCTGACAGGTGCCCCTGCACATTCATGAACCTATCAAGTTGTTCTCTGATCATTTGCTCTGATTCAGAAAATGCAGGATGGTCTATGGTTACTTTTTCTGCTTTTAATTCTGCTGAAAGATAATTTGGAATGGTATAGGGTGCAATGAAATAACCGTCCACGCAGGATTGCAGGAGTGAATTTGCACCAAGGCGGTTGGCTCCATGATCAGAAAAATTAGCTTCACCCAATGCAAATAGCCCTGGAATCGAAGTCATCAGCTCATAGTCCACCCAAAGACCACCCATAGTGAAATGGGCAGCAGGTGAAATCAGCATGGGTTCTTTATATGCATCAATACCATTTATCTTTTCGTACATCCGAAACAGGTTGCCATATTTCTCCTCAATCTTGTCCCTCCCCTGTTCTTTTAAGGCTTTTGAAAAGTCCAGGCAAACCGCATTTTTCATTGGTCCCAGACCACATCCGGCATCAATACGCTCTTTGGCCGCCCTTGAGGAAATGTCCCTTGGAGAAAGATTGCCAAAAGTAGGATAACGCCTTTCCAGGTAGTAATCTCTTTCCTCCTCTGGTATTTCATTTGGCACACGCTCATCACCTGCTTTTTTAGGCACCCAGATCCTGCCATCATTACGAAGCGATTCAGACATCAAGGTCAACTTAGACTGTGTTTCACCAATTTGTGGCAGACAGGTTGGATGAAACTGAATCCAGCTTACCCCTGACATTAATGCACCTTTTTTGTGTGCCCTCCAGATTGCCGAGGTATTGCAGCCCATGGCAAGGGTTGACAAATAGTAAACTTTTCCGTAGCCTCCAGTTGCCAGCACCACCGCATTGGCGGCATGACGTTCAATTTCGCCGGTTTCCAGGTTACGGGCAATAATGCCCTTTGCCTTACCATCGACTAATACCAGATCAAGCATTTCATGCCGGGTATAGGTTTTTACCTTACCCAATGATTCCTGCCGCATCAATGCCTGGTAGGCGCCGATCAATAACTGTTGTCCGGTCTGACCCCGGGCATAAAATGTTCTGGATACCTGAACCCCACCAAATGAACGGTTGCTCAAATAGCCTGCATATTCTCTTGCGAAAGGTACGCCCTGGGCAACTGCCTGGTCGATTAATGCCAATGAACATTCTGCTAACCGGTAGACATTTGCTTCCCTTGATCGAAAGTCGCCGCCTTTTATTGTGTCATAAAACATGCGATAAACGCTGTCTCCATCATTTTTATAGTTTTTTGCAGCATTTACCCCGCCTTGTGCTGCAACGGAGTGAGCTCTGCGGGCTGAATCCTGAAAACAAAAGGTTTTGACGTTGTATCCCTGTTCAGCAAGGCTTGCAGCACATGAGGAACCAGCCAGGCCGGTTCCAACAACAATGATATCCAGTTTTTTTCTGTTGGCCGGATTGATCAGCTTAGAGCGGTCTTTGTAATTGCTCCATTTATCAGCAAGATTACCTGCCGGAATTTTAGCGTCTATCATTAGGAATTTAGATTAAAATAAATGTAAATGGGTATAAGCATAAAGCCCAGGGTTATCGCCAGGGAATAAATCCATCCGACAATGCGAATGGCCTGCGCATATCTACGGTGATATAGTCCCAATGTTCTGGCCGCACTAAAAAACCCATGAAGCAGGTGGAATCCTAAAGCAATGAATGATAGTTCATAGAGGATGACATACCAGGCTTGCTGAAAGGAAGTGATGACGATGGTGTATAGATTTTTATTTCCATCAGCATCTAGCGGAAGGTTTCCAAATTTATAGATGTACCAATAATCCTTAAAATGGATGATCAAAAAGATCAATATAATGGTACCCAATATCCCCATGTTTCGGCTGTTCCATGAACTTACCTCGCTGCGATTATCGTAGACGTATTTACTGCCCTTCGCTTTTGCATTCACTCTTGTGATAATCAATGCATAAACCGCATGTGCGATAATGGAAAGATAAAGCACATATGATATGATCTTGATGACTATGTTTCCGGATAGCAGATGAGAATACCAGTTGAATTGTTCCCTCGCCAGCTCAGGTGGTGAAAGCAGCTGGAGATTCCCCAATAAGTGGATGATCAGAAAGAAGCAGAGGAAGAGCCCCGTGAGCGCCATGATCAGCTTATAAATTAATGTTGTTTGTTTCATAGTTGAATGTTTCAATTTTTAAAATGATGCTGATTAGCTACCAAAGACCGATAACTTTCCACCACATCCCGCCTACGATAAACCAAACCAGCAGGAAGAGTACGCTCATAAAAAAGCCCTGCTTCCACCAGTCCTTCAAATCAACGTAAGTACTTCCGAAAAATATCGGTGCCGGACCATGGCCGTAATGGGTAAGCGATCCCATGAGCGATGCACAGGCACCAAGAAAAATAGCAAGCATTGTTCCCGGTACGCCAACCGCGATTCCTACGGCCAGAAATACCGAATACATGGCCGCGACCTGCGCGGTTGCGCTGGCAAACATATAGTGGCAATAAGAGTAGACCAGAATGATCACCGGAAAAGCAAGCTGCCAGCTTAAGTTTTTCATTTGCCCTCCTACAAGCTCGCCGAACCATCCGATAAAACCCAGGGAATTCAGGAACGATCCCATCATGACCAGAGAGGAAAACCACACGATGGTATCCCAGGCACCTTTTTCAGATTTAACATCTTCCCAGGTCAGTACGCCACACAATAGCAGGATGCAAAGACCTATTAAGGCGCCTGTGGTCGCGTCAATCGCAAACAGATTTCCGAATATCCAGAGTACCAAAAGAATAATAAAGGTGGCAACCATCAGCCATTCTTTAATCGTCATCGGGCCCATTTCCTTCAATTGCTTTGCGGCAATCGCCGGTGCTTCCTCGGTTTCCTTTAATTCAGGGGGAAAAACCTTATATAAAAACAAGGGTACCAGGATGAAACAAACCAGTCCCGGAACCAGGGCGGCAATTGCCCAGCTACCCCAAGTGATGGTAACGCCCAGATCCCTTGCAAACTTTTGTGCCATGGGATTACTTGCCGTAGCAGTCAGGAACATCACTGAAGTAATCATGTTGGCATTATAGCTGCTTAAAGTCAAAAAGGCACCTATTTTACGGTGTGTTTCTGCTTTTTCGGGTATGGAGCCCATATTTACCGCGATGGATTTCATGATCGGGAAAATTACCCCCCCTGCCCTTGCGGTATTACTGGGAATGGCAGGCGCCAAGATCAGGTCGGCGGTATTCAGGCCATAAGCCAAGCCCAAGGGGCTTTTGCCAAATATTTTAATAAAGCTGTAGGCTATTCTTGTACCCAGGCCGGTTTTGATAAAACCCCTTGCGATAAAAAAAGCTAGGCCAATCAACCAGATTGTGGAATTTCCGAATCCGCTTAATGCGTTTAAGATGGATTTACCAGGATCGCCGGGTGCAAGCACCTGCGTAGTGGCACATAGGGTAATGCCAATAATGGCCATGGTACCCATTGATGCGGCTTTTGAAATGATGCCGACAATGGTGGCTACAAAAATGGCCAATAAATGCCATGCGTTTGGCTTCACGCCTTCAGGCACTGGCACCAGCCAGATTGCGACACCGACAAGGACCGTGATGATCAGCGATTTTAGATTAATTTCTTTCATGATTGTTTAGGTTAAAAGCGTATTTGTAGCTGAACGTAACCCAGGTTACGGTTATAAGCTGTCGTTAAAGGCACCTGGTTTTTGAAGCGGTCGATTGCGACCCCAACCTGGAGTGCGGCGTAGAAATCATCTGCAAAAATCAATGACACATTAGGGATGAGTGTTTGCCTGAGATTACTGGCGAGCTTGTAGTTTTCATCAAAGTATTCATACCGGCAGGAGAACTCTAAGGCCCGAAGCCTACGGCTCTGATGGTTATAGCGAAGGGTCGGAAAGAAATAAAAGCCCTGCATCTGGTATTGATTAATATCAGGTCGCTGCGCTTGTTTGTCCGCATTATAGGCAAGAAAATTTGCGCCCTTTTTATATTCTGCCATTAAAAGCAGATCAAATTTTTGTGATAAGGGAATCTTCGCTGTTGCATCTGCGCCATAAGCTTTACCCGGACCACTTGCAGCTAGACTACCTGTACCACCATTCAGCCCAAGGGTAAAGTCTTTGAGCAAATCCGTTTCTACTCTGGCATATAAATTCTTGGTATTGTTATCATCTGATGATTGATTTTTATTGTTGCCATTGTAAGCCCCTGCGAAATATCTGATTTTCCCTCCGGGGATTACGTTGCCTAAAACAGATAGCCCGGTCTGAAAACTTTGCCAGCCATTTTTACCAAAGGCATAATATTGGTTAGAGAAGTCCAGCGTACGGATAATGTCAACTGCCATTATATCTTCGATGCCAAAAAACGGGCGAAACTGACCAGCTTGAATGTGAAAATACTGGTTCAATGAATATTTGATATAGGCATTTTCAAGCACCTTATTTGCTGGATCGCTGTTGAATTCGGCAAGGTTTGCCAGAATATTTGCTGAAAAGTGGTCATTGATGTCACCTTTGACCATTATTCTCGCACGTTTGACCAAAAAAGAGTTCGTGACCGCTTTGGAAGCTTCAGGATCAAAGTTTTTACCATTGATATCAATATTCTTATCCAGCGCAAGGACATACCTTGTTTGCAATACGCCTGCAAATGTCAACTTCCGTTTATAAGCGGAATAGTTCTTTAGCGTATCGCTCAATCGGGTCTGGTCTTTTTGTTGGGCAAAAGCAACGCTACTGAATAGAAAGAAAACAATGAATATGAATCCTTGCGATTTCAGAACGGGCATTGAGGCAGTTTGCTTCATTATAGATTTATATTTCATGACTTAATTGTACCAATCATATCCTCCGGGCGTACCCACTCATCAAACTGCGCATCGGTTAACAGGCCAAGTCTGACAGCTGCTTCCCGCAAAGTAAAATGTTCAGCCATTGCAGATTTAGCAACTTTGGCGGAATTGTCGTATCCAATGTGTGGGTTAAGGGCTGTTACCAGCATGAGGGAAGTTTCCAGATGTTTTTTGATCCCTTCATAATTAGGTTCTATTCCTACAGCGCAGTGCTCATTGAAAGACTGGCAGGCATCTCCTATCAATCTTGCAGACTGCAGGAAATTGGCCGCCATAACAGGCTTAAATACATTTAGCTGAAACTGTCCATTGGAACCTGCTATGGTAATGGCAACATCGTTGCCCATCACCTGGGCGGCAACCATGGTTGCCGCTTCATTCTGTGTTGGATTAACCTTTCCGGGCATGATGGATGATCCCGGTTCGTTTTCCGGCAGATGCAGCTCTCCGATTCCGCATCTGGGGCCTGAGGCGAGCATGCGTATGTTGGACGCAATATGCATCAGGGATACCGCCATCTGTTTTAAGGCACCATGACTTTCTACTATTGCATCGTGTGCGGATAGTGCCTCGTATTTATTGTCCGCCGTGCGAAACGGCAAACCGGTAAAGTCTGCGATATATTTGGCGACCACAACATCATAGCCTTTAGGCGTGTTCATTCCTGTTCCAACAGCAGTTCCGCCTAAAGCAAGTTCTGATAAATGGTCTAAAGTGTGTCTTAACGCCTGGAGCCCATGATCAAGTTGAGAAACATAACCCGAAATTTCCTGACCAAGGGTTAACGGCGTTGCATCCATTAGGTGGGTACGACCAATTTTAATGACGTCCATGAAATCGTCAGACTTCGCTTTCAGCGTATCCCTTAATTTTTGAATTCCGGGAATCGTTACATCTACCAAAATTTTATATGCAGCAATATGCATGGCGGTGGGAAAGGTATCATTTGATGATTGCGATTTATTGACATCATCATTCGGATGAACATATAACTTACCTGTGCCCAGCGAATTTCCCTGAAGTACATGAACCCTATTGGCAATAACTTCATTTGCATTCATATTGGATTGCGTTCCAGAGCCGGTCTGCCAGATGACCAGTGGGAATTCATCCGAAAGCGCTCCTGAAATGATTTCATCACAAGCCTGCGAGATCAGATCCCGCTTATCTTCAGATAATACGTTAAGGTCATAGTTCGCAAACGCTGCAGCTTTTTTAAGAAAGCCAAAAGCTTCAATAATTTCTGCTGGCATCGAGGCATGCGGACCGATTTTAAAATTATTTCTTGATCGCTCTGTCTGAGCGCCCCAATAACGGGCCAGGGGAACCTGAATCTCTCCCATGCTATCATGTTCGGT
The DNA here is from genome assembly GCF_920984665.1 of Pedobacter sp. Leaf170. Classification (GTDB taxonomy): domain Bacteria; phylum Bacteroidota; class Bacteroidia; order Sphingobacteriales; family Sphingobacteriaceae; genus Pedobacter. Next base: position 305,047 of record NZ_CAKLBP010000005.1, on the reverse strand, counting down.
TCTTGATTTGAAATTTTCTTCAACTATTGTATCGGAGTAGTTTTGCATATCTGATTGAATTAGGATTGATGTAAAGATGCTTAGCTTTTCCGCCGCATACCATGATGTCAATCAAGCTTGATGGTGATGTCCATCAGCAAGAAAACGCTACCTATCACCCTACTTTGTAATGATCTAACCAATGCAGGTTTAATCATTATAAACATTATAACTATGCCTTATTTGCAACTTGAAGTGATTAGGACTTATCCGTACGCCACAAAGAAACTCCTAGCGAAGCGGATAGGCGAAACCTATGCTAAAATTATGAAGGCTGACGCGAACAGGATTACAGTGAGCATCCGTGAACTGGGTGAAGGTGGAATCTGGAGATGCGGTAATCATGAGCCGATGCCTGCGGCAATCCTGATGTGCGATATCCGCCAGGGTCGTGATGCGCATGTGCGAACCGTACTATCAAGGGCGCTTATTGAGATGTGCAATGAAGTTCTGGGGCTGGAAACAGGACAACTGAATATCGAATTCACCCAGCATAGCGGAGATGAAATGTACCATCAACGCCTGGGGAGTTTTAGCTCAGAATGGTCAGCTGATGAAGGCGCAATCTAATTAGGGTAAAATACTGACTGCTTTTAAAGAAATCTTTAGATCAGAAGCAAGCAGGCGTTCATAACCATACATGGCCATTTCCAGCGCCCGGTCTTGCGCATATATATCTTCAAAGATGACCAATTGGCTATCACTCATGACACAAGTGATGTAGTCAACTGATATGGGTAAAGGTGTTATGAGGACAAAATTTTTCTTTTGATAGCCGGCAATGGCTTTGCGCATCATTGGTATTTTACTCCTGCTATCATCTGCCGTTAGAATCATTGCAGCGAGGGTTTCAATATTTTCTACCCTAATACACCCGTGGCTCAATGCCCTATTTTTAGAAAGGAACAATTTGGGTTGCGGGGTATCATGCAGGAATACCTGATATGGATTCTGGAACCGGAATACCAGTCTGCCCATGGCATTTTCACATCCCGAAGCTTGTCTCGCCGAATAACTTTTCGGATGGGCTTTGATATAGGCCAATTTCTTCTGGTTGATGTTGATGTAGTTCCCTTTAGCATCATAGATAGCAAAGTGATTATTTTCGAGATAGTCTCTGTCCCGGATTGCTTTGGGTAATAATTCATTAACAAATATATTATAAGGCACTTTCCATTCAGGGGCGGTAGTAAAATGGGTAATTCTGCTTATTAATGTTGGTGTTGGAGAGGATGGCTTACCCACAATTACCTTAAATTCCTTCACTGAGTGTAATATATGAAGTTTAGCCGTTTGCGCCGGGATGTTAATACTCAATGCTGGCCCGGGTTTTGCGTCACTCCAGCGTAAGCGTTCCATATTTATGGTCATTTTGCGAACACTTTTCTCGGGAAACTCATAGCTATCCTCTAAATATTGGCCGCGAACCAGGTGCATATATTTTTGCAATTCATCATATTCTTTTGACAAGGGTTGCACGCTGGCAATATCATTGTAAAAGTCCTTGCTTTCCATTAATGTGTAGAGTTTATCCACAGCATTGAAGTCTCCTAACTTACCCTGATCAACAACTAAGGGAGTAAGGCTAGCATTGAATTGTCCGTAGTGGAGATAATTCATGAAAGTCAGCATGGCATCAGTCATTAAGACATCGAAAATGGCGCGTTGCGAGCCACTAAGCATTTCAGGCTCCTGGGCAAATATCTCGATCTGCTTGTAAAGCAGATTGTTGCCGTGAAAGTTATCTCTGGTCAATCCATATTGCTTTACACAATCCAGGATCAACATCGCGGGCGCCAGCTGCCTGTTATGATTTGATTTGGCTACCCAGGCTAACTGGTAGGATTTGCCGGCATAAAAACGCTCAACCGATTCTGGAAAATTCAGCATGTTCTTACATTCCAGAAGTTGCCTTTTGGTTTCTTGCGACATCATTTCATGAGTCTTCTCTCCTTCTTTTGTAAAAGAGATAACTGGATTCTGGCCAAATGCATTAATCGATGCATGCAAGAATAGGCAAAACAGCCAAAAGATAAATATAAGTTTCGGCCATTTTATCTGGGTCTGAACCATTGATTGATTTTTCATGTTAATGGGTTGCTTATGGTGTGGATTCTGAATTACCTTATTCCGGTGAAGAATTATTATTTCAAAACTATTGGTATCAAAAGTCATCTTAATTCATGGGCCGCAAAATGATAAAGGTCGGCTGATTGGCTGACCTTTATCATCAGCTTAAGCTGCCGGTAAACCCTGGCGTTTCCTATCCTGAATCAATGCAATAACGAGCGCAAAGAGTTCTTTTTTAAGCGTCCTGTAAGTGGCGTTCAAGTGAACCATCGTATGTTCCATCTGCTTATGTTTAATGGCCAGAAGTTCTCCATGACCATCCACCAGATTTTCCGTCTGGCCCTCCAGTATTTTGATATAGTCCATCAAATTTGTATCGGCCTGGTATTTATCTTTTTCAATTTGCAGGAACTTTTTTCCAATACCTTTTAAGCCATCAATATAGTCCGGACCGGAGAGCAGCATGAAATGATCATCAAGCAAATGATGAAGGAAAACAATTTCTATTTTAAAAAAATCGATATCCGAAGCCCAATGTCTGGCAACAGCGTGATACTGGATATAAGCGGGGTCAATTGTGTTTGTAGTATTCATGTCTTTTGCGATAATAAATTATGAAGGGAAGATTAATATTGGAACAGGATTATACAGGGAACATTTGTCTTTGAAATACTGCTGGGTTAAAAAGTTGAAATGGAAATGCTGATCTACCATTACCAGAAGGTCGGCATTCATCTCGCCGACTACGACTTCTAGCGTATCAATGGATTTGCTTTGATCCATGATATTTAGGTATAGCTTTTTATAGCATATGTTCAAACTGATCTCCTCGTTAAATACTTCCTCTGCCTGATGGCTTTCCATTTCAGGCATACCACTGGCTGAAGAGTGTGCGATCACCAGATTAGCATCCCAACAGGTAGCGAGATGCGCGAGAAATTTCATCGTTGGAATGCCACAAAAACGTAAGTCGGTAAGGTAAACCATACGCTGAATTTCATTCTCAGACCATGAGGATGGGATAATGAGAAGAGGTACATGAAGTTTGTGAAGAAGATTATTAATGGCAAGATTTACATTGAGCAGCGCATGTGGCAGAAATTCATCCAGGCCCTTAATGACCATTATGATTTCGTTCTCACTTGTCAATTTGAGCAGGTCATCGGTCTCGCATGAAAAATTCTTTTCCTGGATCAAAGGTTTGAATCCGGGATGCAACATTTTTCTTTCCAGAAGGTTCTTCATTAGTTTCGAATCGACTGCTGTTGATTGATCAACCTCTGTGATCGTATTGGTCCATCCATACTCCGCTGTGGTTAATTTCAGTAGCGGTAGGTTTGCCAGAATCATGTTAACCCCTAAACGCTGTGCCATAACCAGGGCAAATACGGCGGCATGTTCAGATTCCGGACTTTGATCATTAATGATGACAATGGATTTCATTTGTTTTGGATTTAAGCACTATGTAGACCCTAAAGGTCGGCATAGGACAAATCAAACGAAATGACGGCAGTCACCCTAACCGGTGCGGTTGGTCATGACATAAGATTATTACTATCATGACCACCAATATATTATGCTTAGATCATTATTTCACCACTAAAAAATTGTTTCAGCTATACAGCTCTTTATAGTATGTTTTTGCCATACGTGATGATTCGAAATCAGGAATCACATCCTCAAAACCCTTTTTGACAATTTCAAACCACTTTGATGAATCATCGTAATAAGCAGGTAATACTTTTCCCTCAAGCACCTCCAACAAGTTTGAATTCTCGATCTCATCTTTCTGATCATCGGATAATAAATGATCAGCAGGCTGAATAAGAAAACAGTTTTCGCCGTCTTTGGCAAACTCAGGGATCCAGCCATCTGGTATAGAAAGATTGATTGTCCCGTTCATTGCGGCTGTCATCCCGCTTGTGCCGGAAGCTTCGCGGTACATCTTTGGGTTATTCAGCCAGACATCGGCCCCATTTTTTAAAAGTGAAGACAGACCGAGTTCATATCCCACCAATATGGCGCAATTCGGTAACGACCTGGTTCGGTCTATAATGGAATTGAATATTTGATTGGCTCCTGCATCTTCGGGATAAGGTTTTCCTGCCCAAATAATTTGTATTGGGTATTTGGAATGGGTCAGCAGGTTCTCAAAGCGTTTCCAGTCACGCATAATCAGATCCGCTCTTTTATATCCGGCGAAGCGCCGTGCCCAGACCAGCGTCATCACATCTCGATTAAACAGTTTTCCGGTCTGGTCCGCTACCTCTTTAAAAAGGTTTGATTTAAGTTCCTTTTTCCTGGCGAAGAACTCCTGCTGCTGATGTTGGGTTAGGCTTTGGGCCAAGATTTCATCCTGCCAGTATTTTTGGTTCTGGGCATTTGTAATGGAAATGATTTCACAAATTCCATCATAGCCTCCCCACATTTCGCGGGCAACGATTCCATGTAGTTTGGATACCCCGTTTGCTTTACCTGAAAACTTCAATGCAGCGAGTGTATAGTTGAATTTATCTCCTTCAAGTCCAAGCAAAAATTTTACCTCATGATCCTGTAAATGGTAAAAGAAAGACATCTCTTTTAAAAGTGAGAAGTCATGTTCTTCATTACCTGCAAGCTCCGGGGTATGGGTGGTAAAGACCATGCGTTTTTTAATTTCTGCCAGGCTTTGGTATTTTGAATAAAGGTAAAAGTTCAATGCTACAGCATGGCCTTCATTCATATGATAATAGTCAGGTTGCAGATTAAGGTGATCGAGAAGCATTCCTCCACCAATACCCAAAATGATCGATTGCGCAATTCTGGTGGTTTCGTTTGGATCATACAGGCGGTGGGTAATGCTTCTGCTTATTTCATCGTTCTCTGCAAGATCGGTACTCAACAAAAATAAGGGCGCTGTACCAAAAGTTTCGGGTGGCAAAAGAAAAGCTTTGACCTTTACCTCCGCACTGTGAACGGGCACCGAAAAAACAATTCCTGTATCGATAAGGAACGAATAATCTTTCTGGACGAATGTAGGAATCATGTGGCTATCGCGGTCCCGTACCTGGTCATAATAACCATATTTCCACAGCATACCAATGCCTAAAAGATTTTGTTTCAATTCAAATGCACTTCGAAGATGGGATCCGGAAAGAAATCCTAAGCCCCCACTATAAATCTTTAGGGATTGATCAACGGCAAATTCCATAGAGTAGTAGGCCACGCTTGTCTGGTATGCCGTGTCTGGGGTATACCCAAAAATTTCAGTTCTGGTCATGAGGTTTTTTATATGCTATGCAGAAGCCAATAAATGAGTTATTGGCAAGCTACATCCATCTCAATATACGAATTATTTCACGCATAGCGTGGTGCCTCGCTAATTCTCCTCGCTATGCCTTCCGTCTATTGGAAAAAATATTTTTGATAAAATTACCAATGGGCAGATAGGGCCATAGGGTCATTTGCCTGGAAAGCTCCAAAAACAAATAGCGGCTGGACACCCATTGAACCAACGTCCGTATAAACCGCAGATACCATAGAATGAACCTGTTATGGCTTTGGTTTTTAGTACGTCCGCTTTCACCAGATTTCATTACTGCTGGCTGAAAAATGAAATTTCGGATAATTATTTCCTTTTCGTCCGAGCAGGTGATCAACATCATTGGTATAGGAATGCTTGCCGTCCAGCACAAGGTTATTACCCATGTAAATGGCCAGATTGGTATTAAACGAAAACCGGACCTCGACTTTTTGGATTAAATCTTTAACCCCCTTGATCGATTTAATGGCATGCTCCGCAGCCCGTTTCTCGGCATAGGTATCGACCGTCCCGTAAAGGGTTACCACGCCATCCGCTATCGAAATATCTAACTTGTCGGTATCGATCAAGGGATCAGCAAGGATTGCCGATCTGATTTCATCTTCCAACTTTTTATCTTTGTTTTTTGCAATGATTTCCATTATAAATGGGCTAAATCTTTTCCTATTCATCATATCTTTCTTCTTAAATGTCTAGACCGAAATAGATTTTCTGACGCCCTTAAACTTCCAGTTTCTGATCTCAGGCAAATCATCAAGGTAAAGTTTTATGTATTCTTTATGTTTCATCAACCTTTCTTCACAGAAAAGAATAAATTCATCAGCCTGTTGCTGAAACCTGGGTACGTGTTTGACTGCTTCCATAGCCAAATGATACCTACTCATTTCATTGAGCACCACCATATCAAATGGTGTAGTGGTCGTACCTTCTTCCATAAATCCTCTAACATGGAAACGCGAGGGATCAGGTCTTCCATGAACCAAATCATGGATAATCCGGACATACCCATGAAAGGCAAAGATTACCGGGGCAGCGCTGGTGAATAAGTCATTGAAATATTCTTCGCTGAGCCCGTGGGTATGGTAAGCCTTTGGCGATAGGGACATCAAATCAACCACGTTCACTACCCTTAGCTGAAGCTCGGGGAAGTGTTCGCGAAGAAGTTCTGATGCAGCGATCGTTTCCTGGGTAGGTACATCCCCTGCGCAGGCCAGGATAACTTCAGCGATTCCGGATTCATTTCCGGCCCAATGCCATACCGATGCTCCCTTTTCACAGTGTGCTATAGCCTCATCCATACCGAGCCATTGAAGCTCCGGCTGTTTGCCAGCGATAACTACATTTACATAGTTTTTACTTCGCAGGCAGTGATCCATTACTGATAAAAGGGTGTTGGCATCAGGTGGCAAATAAATCCTGATCACGCTGCTTTTTTTATTGACGACGGTATCGATAAATCCTGGCCCCTGATGACTATAGCCATTATTATCCTGCCTCCAGACATGTGAAGTCAAAAGGTAGTTCAATGAGGCTATAGGTTTTCGCCACGGCACTTCCTGAGTGGTCTTTAGCCATTTGGCGTGCTGGCTTACCATCGAATCAATGATGGTAACAAAAGCCTCGTAGCAAGGGAAAAGTCCATGTCTCCCGGTCAGCAGGTAGCCTTCAAGCCATCCCTCACATAGGTGTTCACTCAACACTTCCATTACCCGGCCATCGGGGGATAACTTATCATCTGAGTCAATTATTTTTTCCATGAAACATCGGTCTGTAACCTGGAAGACTGCTTCGAGTCTATTTGAATTCGTTTCATCGGGGCAGAATAACCTGAAATTTTTATTCTCCGCATTCATCGAAAATATTTCACGCAGAAACTTTCCTAAATTTCTGGTGCTTTCCGCTAAAACAGTTCCGGGGTGTTCGACTTTTATACCATAGTATTTAAAGTTTGGTAAGATGAGTTCTTTTAACAAAAGTCCACCGTTCGAGAAGGGAATTGCGCTCATTCTCTTCTCACCTGATGGAGCGATCTCCTGCAATTCAGCTAATAATGCACCATCCTCATCAAAAAGCGTGTCCGGCTCATAACTCCGCATCCAGGCTTCCAGGGCTTGTAACTTTTCGGGATTTTCTTTAACCCCGGCTAGCGGCACCTGGTGGGAACGAAATGAGCCCTCAATAGGCAGGTTGTTCCAGGATTTAGGTCCGGTCCATCCTTTAGGTGTTCTTAAAATGATGAGTGGCCATTTTCGTTGATGAATCATGCCCTCCGCCCTTGCATTATACTGTATCTTTCTGATTTTATCATAAACGATATCCAGCGTCGAAGACATCTGTCTGTGCACATTATGTGTATGTTCTCCTTCAACAAAAAATGCCTCATATCCATAACCTTTAAAAAGTTCGCTTAATGCAGCATCATCCATTCTGGAAAAGATGGTGGGGCTGGCAATTTTGTATCCGTTTAAGTGAAGTATGGGCAATACTGCGCCATCCCTTGCCGGATTCAGAAAAGCAACTGAATTCCAGCTCGCTGCCAGGGGACCTGTTTCTGCCTCGCCGTCGCCGATCACGCAGGCGGCAATTAGATTTGGATTATCATAAACCGCACCAAAGGCATGCATTAAGGAATAGCCAAGCTCACCCCCTTCATTGATTGATCCCGGGGTATGGGCACTTACATGGCTTGGTATTCCTCCTGGTGTAGAAAACTGCCGGAACAGCTTAAGCATTCCTTTCTCATCCCTGGTTACTTCCGGAAAGCATTCGGTATAGGTGCCTTCCAGATAAGTATGTGCCACAACTGCAGGAGCGCCATGCCCAGGTCCGCAAACATATAGAATATCCGCATCCGTATCTTTTATCAACCTATTCAGATGGACATATATCAGATTTAAGCCCGGGGAAGTACCCCAATGGCCAAGTAATCTGGGTTTGATGTCTTCGGCTGTGAGCGGTTGACGCAACAATGGATTTGCCTGTAAATAGATTTGACCAGCTGAAAGGTAATTAACGGCTTGCCAGTATCGGTGTATTTTATCTATGATAACCTCTGATATTTCTTGCATGGTAATTTAATTTAATCGCTATGACTATTGCGGTCATTTGCTTGATGGAAAGTAATTTAAATAGCTTAGCATTCTCAGTTGAACCAGGTAATTTATTAAAAACCGGAATCTTCCATTTATGCTTTGCCCTGCACTTGTACAAAATTGAACTCAAATATCCTTTTCTTTATCGGGCCCGGGAATGACCACGATCATGGTTCGGGTAGATGTTAATCCTGTGTGCATCATGTGAGCTTATTTATTGGACTCCTGATAGATGAGCATCGGCATGGTAAGCTGTCCGGCAAGCTTCTTAGCAACACTTCCTTTAAACAATCTGCTAAAAAAACTGTGCTCCCGGTGGACCACAGCAATCATATCAACTCGTTTTTCCAACATTATTTTTTCAAGAGATGAAGTGTCATTCTCCGCGATGATTTCCCTGAAATGTATACCCGGGTATCCCAAGCCTTCCCTTAAATCATTCAACATATCATAAATTTTTTCTTTAACAGTTGCAGCCGATTTGGAGGATGAAATATGGATAATAAAAATCTCGGACATAAACATCCTGGCCAGAGCGGTCAGCCTGGTTAGAAATATGCGATCTGATGCGAGATCCTTGAGATCGGACGCAAAATAGATGTTTCGAATGGGTTCGAACTTTAAAGTTAAAGGAATCAATAGCGCCGGTACCGGTGAGGAATCAATAATACCTCTGGTATGATCCTGCTTTAGAAAGCTATCCATGCTTTGATCATGAGCACCCATGGCAAGAAAATGAATTGTTCCTTCCGAAGCAATTTCAGTGACGACATCCTGCAGACTACCCGCCTGGTTTAAAAGCGTGAGTACAGGCTTCTTCGAATGAGAATGATCCCGATGCTGCAGGTGTGTTCTTAGCTTATTGAGTTTTGAGCCGCTCCTATCCTTAATCACTTCATGTGACTCCATTGGCCAAACGACCAGTCCTGCATTAGGCAGTTCAGAGGGAATAGTCATAGCATTACAAAGGGTAATATCAGCATGTATTTTTTTAGCAAAATCGTAGGTATATTCTGCAACGCTGTTGGCATTTGCAGAAAAATCCGTCAATAGCAGTATATTTTCCATAATCTTTATTTGTTATTAATATTTATCTTAGAACAATCCACCTTAAGCCCGTCATTTTGTATTATTTTTTCCAAAAATCAGTTTATATGTTTGAACCAGTACCAGAGGCAACATCGCTGCAAGCAGTGCAACCAGCCAAACCGCTATTGGTAGGATGCTGAGGTGAAGAACTTTCCGAATCTGGGGCACGGCATATACAAAGGCGACAAGGGCAAAGCAAAATGTAATGGCCATCCATATGAATTTATTCTTTGTTACTTCATTTTTTATCATACCTGACCGCAGGGAAGACATATTAAATACGTGGAAGAGCTGGGCAGCGGCCAGGGTAATAAACGCTACATTGCTAATGATGTCGGCCTGATCGGTAATAAACCTCATGCAGATAAAAATGGCCAGCATAACCGAAAGGGTCATCAGTAGGGCATAAACCAATATGACAAGCCAATTTCGATTGGATATAATTTCCAGACCGGGATTTCTGGGCGACTTTAACATAATGGATTTGTCGCCTTTGCCCAGACCAAGTGCCAAGGCAGGAAAGACATCGGTCACCATATTTAGAAACAAGATTTGAAGCGGAAAAAGAATGGCTCCACTGGCGAAAAAGCCCAGTAATGTCACGATAATAATTTCGCTCAGATTACAGGAAATCAGGTAGATTACAAAGCGCTGGATATTTTGAAAAATCTCCCGTCCATTGGCAACAGCCTTGGAGATCGAGACAAAAGAATCATCTTTAAGCACGATATTGGCAGTCTCTTTGGCCACCTGCGTCCCTCGAAGCCCCATAGCTATCCCGACGTCTGCTTTTTTGATAGCAGGAGCATCGTTGACCCCATCGCCGGTCATCGCAACCAGAAATCCTGCTTTTTGGTAAGTGTCCACAATCCCGAGTTTTTGTTTAGGCGAGGTCCTTGCAAATACAGTTGTAGAGAGAATCTTATCTTTCCACTGCTGATCCAGAAGTTCTTCCTGGGGAAGCGCATTTCCTAATATAACCTGGTTATCGTCTTCCTGAGTAATGCCAACCTGCTTAGCAATACTTAGCGCTGTGAGCGGGTGGTCACCGGTTATCATCACAACTTTTATCCCTGCATTGCGGCAGGTGGCTATAGCCCCTTTAATGTCGCTTCGGGGGGGATCCAAAAACCCGACCATTCCGACATACGTCAGTTCAGTAATGAAATCACCTTCCGGTAGATTATTAATGGTTTTAGATGCAAAGGCCAGCACCCTCAAACCATTTGATGAAAGCTTTTCTGCGCTGGACAGGATCTCTTGACGGTTGGCCTGCGTCATTTTTTCTACCTCATTACCAAGCTGAATATCGCTACACTTCAGGATTAAATTTTCAACAGCGCCCTTTACGGATATGAAACAATTTTCTTTATCATGATCAGCCGTACCCATGAGTTTGGTTTCTGCACTGAATGGAATTTCCGCGATCCGCTGATTAGCCATAATTTCAAATCCCGTAGCTGTTTTTAGTTTTAGCAAGGCAATTTCCAGCGGGTCACCTGAAATCTTCGATTTTTCGTTTTTTGGCTCAGGCGCATTGTTGCACAGGGCTCCAATTTTAACTAGCAGCTCAAAATTCTTTTCACTATTATTAATGCCCCGGTCATCAAAAACCAGATGCCCTTTTTCTATAGAAACCTTGACCTCTTCGCCAGGAAATGAAAGTACTTTGACGAAAATCTTATTTTCGGTAAGGGTTCCGGTTTTATCTGTCAGGATAACGTTCACTCCGCCGAGCGTTTCTACTGATGAAAGCCTTTTGACAATGGCGTCTCTTTTTGCCATACGCAGCATACCAAAAGCAAGTGCTACGGTGGCAACAATTGGTAGTCCTTCAGGGAAGGCCGCAACCGCTAATGCGATGGAGGTTTCCAAAATCTGCAGCCAGGGCTTACCCTCAATAAATGCTGTAAATGCAAAAAACATGGTCATGAAAAGGGTAATATAGATTAGCTTTTTTGTCAGGTTTGCGATTTTAATATCCAATGGAGATTTGGTGGCTATTGAACGGCCGACCATTTCACTGATTTTACCAATTTCGGTATTGGCAGCAATGCCAGTGATTATCACTTTGCCATTTCCATTCATTACCGCGGTACCTTTGTATACCATATTGACCGAAGCGGAAGGGTCAACATCGGTGGTCTGACTATCGCTGGTTTTAAAAATTGGAAAAGATTCCCCCGTCAATGCGGATTCATCTATCTGGAGTCCATTTGACTCCACGACCCTGCCATCGCCCGAGACCATGTCTCCGGATTCTAGTAATAGTAAATCTCCGGCGGTTAAATTTTCGGAAAGTATTTCCATCGTCTTTCCGCCTCTGACAACTCTAGAAACACTTGAATCCATTTCTTTTAATGCCCGCATGGAGCTTCTGGCCTGGAGTTCCATAAAAAAACCGATCAAGGCATTGATGATAATAACAACAAAAATCGCAATCGCCTCGAGCGTGTTTTTAAAGTATAGGGAAGCAAATCCGGCGACAAACAGAAGGTAAACGATAGGGCTTGTGAACTGTTCAAAAAACATTTGCCAAACGCTTTTGACTTTCTGGCTGGCATTGATGTTGAGCCCATACCGGTCAGAACGCGACGAAGCTTCCGTTTCACTAATGCCTTGCAGACCATCTGTCTCAAACTTATTGAACAGGTCTGCCAGGGTTAGAACGGGAACGGATGAGTTATTGGCGGCTAAGCTATCATTCATATTCTTATATTAAAATCATTGCCATCATTGGCATGATGTTACTTTAAGCAAAAGTACCCTGAACCCGGGTGCTATGAAATGATGGCCCCGGCCGGATTTGGTGATGCTTATCATCATTCGCAACGTAAATTTCATTCTTGAATGACTACCTTGGCATTTCGTAATATTCCTGAAAAGAATTAAATCGAAACATTCCCACCACGAGAGGGTTCTATTAATACAGATAGAACATTTAGCTGTTAATCAATTATTTATGGAAAACGCCGTATTGCTGAAGGCAATTATTGACAATGCAATAGACGGACTGATCACTATTGATGAACGGGGTATCGTAGAATCCATCAATCCGGCGGCTTGCAAGCTCTTTGATTTTGCGCCTGAGGAGGTAATTGGCCAGAATATATCAAAGCTGATGCCCCAACCCGATCGGTCTTACCATGACCGTTACCTTTTCGATTACCGCAAAACAGGAAAAGCGAATATTATTGGGATTGGCAGGGAGCTTATCGGCATGAAAAAAAACGGTAGTTTTTTCCCATTTCGTCTGGGTGTAAGCGAAGTTAAATATTCTGGCCGCGTGATTTACGCAGGGTTCATTCACGACCTGACGCGGGAAAAAGAAGCCGAAGGGAAGCTACAGGATTATGCGGCACAACTGGAAGTTCAGGTTGAGGAACGCACGCACTCCTTGAGAACCAGTGTAAGCGACCTTCAAAAGACCCAAATCGAGCTCAACCAGTCACTCAGTAAGGAAAAGGAATTTGGCCAGCTTAAAAGCCGTTTTGTTTCTATTGCCTCTCATGAATTCAGGACACCGTTGAGTCTGGTCCATCTATCAGCATCCCTGATTGAACGTTATGCCGAATCACTCGACCAAAAGAATATAGGAAAGCATGTAGTCAAGATCAAAGATGCAGTGCTGAACATCACAGCAATCTTAAATGACTTTTTATCCCTGGAGAAATTGGATAGTGGCATGGTCAAACCAAGTTTAAGCCACTTTAATCTTGCTGAAATGGCTGAGGAAATCACCGGGGAGATGCAGGTTGTCCTGCGTGGCAAACAACAGATTGTTTTCAAACACAGGGGGACAATCCAGAAGATCACGCTCGATCAGAACCTTTTGAAAAACTGTATCATCATCCTGATAGACAATGCCATCAAGTATTCCGGTGAGGAAAGTGAAATACAATTCTACACTAAAATAAATGAACACAATTGCACCATTAGGGTTTGCGATAATGGAATCGGAATACCGGAGAGCGACCACAAACATTTATTCGAGGCATTCTTTAGGGCGCACAATACCGGCAATATTTCAGGAAACGGACTTGGCTTGAGCATTTTGTCAAGATATACCGGACTAATGAATGGTCATGTCAGTTTTAAAAGCAGAGTTAACAGGGGTACGCTATTCACACTAACCTTCCCACAAAAAAAATAACCATGAGTAAAAAAGTATTAGTAATTGAAGACCACGATGAGATCCGTGCGAATCTGGTTGAAATTCTGGAGATGGCGCGGTATACGGTAATTCAGGCTGAAAACGGTAAGCTGGGTGTTGACCTGGCCATTAGCCATACGCCGGATATCATTCTTTGTGATATCATGATGCCTGAACTGGACGGTTATGGAGTGCTATACATGCTTAACAGGCATGAACAGACCACCGGCATCCCCTTTATTTTTTTAACCGCCAAAGCTGAACATGCAGATTTGAGGAAAGGCATGGAGTTGGGGGCAGATGATTATCTAGTCAAACCTTTTGATGATATGGAATTGTTGAATGCCATTGATATCCGATTAAGAAAAAAAGCATTAAGCGATCAATCTCACCATACTAAAACAGAAGCTTTTAAAGTTCTTGTCGAAAAAACAGATGGACTGGCAGAATTCAACAAAATCATAGAAGAAAAAAAGAGCCGGGATTTTAAAAAGAACCAGGTTATCTACTATGAAGATGATCATGGAAAGGGCCTATATCTGGTCACGCAAGGGAAGGTCAAAACCATCAAGCTGGCAAAAGACGGTAGGGAACTGATGACCGGAATCTACATTGAGGGAGACTATCTAGGCATCAATTCGGTATTGAGTGACAGTGCTTATGCGGATACGGCCACGGCTTTGGAGGATAGCAAAATCTGTTTAATACCATTAGAGCAGATGGAGACCGTACTCAACTTATATCCTGAGGTGGCAAGAAAGTTTATTCATTTACTTTCCAGAGATAACAGAGCTAAGGAAGATCAACTTTTGGAACTGGCCTACTACTCAGTCAGAAAAAAAATGGCAGGCACATTGCTCAGGCTCTACGGACAGGTTAAGGCAGACGATAACCTGATTAACATTTCCAGAGAAGATCTTGCCGCAATGGCCTGTATGGCCACCGAAACGGTAAGCCGTACGCTATCTGATTTCAAAGATGAACAGCTCATTGAGCGGGATGGGACGAAGATTACCCTGCTGAACCGTGAAGGGCTCCTAAAGATGAAAAACTAAAATCCAAGCCAAAGTTTAAATTCAGACAGATATCATCATTGCCTATATTATCTGTTTGAATTCTGGTCGTACTAAAATAGCATTCCCTTATACCCTTCCGGGATGACTATCAAGGGAAGATTGGTATGCCTGGCCATTTTTTGTGCGTGGCTATTGTGCAGTATATTTGATGTTGAACTGTGTTTACGGTGCACAACTGCTATTATATTCGTGCCGCCGTGATCGGCTAGCCAATTTAAACCGTCCTCCAATTTAGACTGGTATACATTCTCATAATACATTTGGTTATAGTTTACCCTGGATTTTAATTCTTTCATAAACTCATTAATGTGGTGAGTCAATTGTGTGTCTTCCCGATCGCCGATCACATGAACGATTAATAGTTCGGCGTTTAACCTGGCCGCCAGTAATGCGAGCAATTGGATGATTTCCATATCACTTATGCTTAAATCCGTTGCGAAGGCGATTTTTTTCACCGGCACAAATTTGGCATTCTGTGGAATCAGGAGCAGCGGGTATTCTGCAAAATCGATGCTGTCTCGGCTACAGCTGCCCTGTATCAATCTTTTCAAGTCCCCGTTTCCGGATAGTCCGAGGATGACCATTGCTATGTCTTCCAGTTGAACGGTTTCTCGGATCAAGTCACCAACCTCTCCGGCGGCCGATCGGACCCGGATTGAAGGAATATAACCATCTGGTCCGCTGGACGTGGCCACACTATTCTGCAATTTCGCGGAAAAGGTTTCCAACAGTGCATCATTCCGGCCAATTATTGTATCCTGATCTTCAATTGGCCATATGACCTGTAAAGGTGAATCAGTATCTATAGATGATGCATGAATAAGCTGCACATTGGATCCCAATTGTCCGGCAAATTTGCAGGCATAATCCGCTGCCTGATTGGCGTTCTCCGAGAAATCTGTTGCTACAAGTAATGTTTTCATGATATCAGTTATTTAGGACAAAGTTTGAAAAAAGCAGATGCATATCCCATGACGACAATCAATACAATCCATGATGCTGGATTTACGATTTCAGTAAAAAATCAACCTAAACTAAGCATAGTCCATCATCGTGCGTGAACTTAAGCTACACCGAATAAAGCGAGTGCTGAACGAATTTACATGACAAGCATCACTCAAGTATTTGATGTAAATCACCGCTTCAAAGCCTCGGATCATGGTCTGGTTGCTTGGGGGCCGTTAGCTTTGCGGTTATGAAGTTATTCCTTCGTTTTAAAAGTTTCCTGCATGAAACCGGAGAAGTCGCCAGCTTTACCGGTCGGTTCTTTTCTGTCGGCATGCGGCCGCGTTATGAAAACCGTGAACTCATCAATCAGTGCTATAAGATAGGCTACCTGTCATTTCCGCTGGTTGGTTTGACCTCGTTTATCATGGGGCTGGTTCTCACCATGCAACTTCGCCCTTCTTTGGTGGATTATGGCGTAGAATCTCAGCTTCCGGTAATGGTAGGACTTGCAATTGTACGTGAAATTGGCCCAGTGATCACAGCATTGATTTTCGCTGGAAAAATTGGTAGCAGTATTGGGGCGGAATTGGGATCGATGAAGGTCACTGAGCAAATTGATGCAATGACTGTGAGTGGTATCAAGCCCTACAAATATCTTGTAGCGACGAGGGTGCTAGCCACAACATTGATGCTTCCCCTGCTCACGATACTTGGTGACGGCATATCCTTATTTGGCGCCTACCTTGGTGTAAATATCAGATCAGTAACCAGTATCGACCTGTTCTTTCTTCAGGTATTCAATAGCCTGGATTTTAGTGATGTGCTGCCTGCAATTGTTAAAACTTTATTTTTTGGTTTTGCCGTTGGTATCGTAGGATGCTATAAGGGATTCAGTTCAACCAAGGGCACCCAGGGTGTGGGCATTTCAGCCAACTCAGCTGTAGTGCTGTCCTCAGTGATGATATTCGCTATTGATTTACTTGCAGTGCAGATCACTGAGTTATTGGGATTAAACTAAGAGATATGGATTCAACAAGCAATAGCGTCGTTATAAAGATTAAAGACCTCAGTAAGTCTTTTGGTGAAAAAGTGATCTTAGATGGGTTTAATTTATCGGTCAAGCGTGGAACGAATGTGGTTATCCTTGGAAAATCCGGTTCTGGCAAATCTGTATTGATCAAGTGCATTATCGGGCTGCTGAAGCCGGAAAGTGGAAGTATCTTCGTCAATGAAGCCAACATTACTTCTTTATCTGAAGATGAATTGGATGAGACGCGAACTAAAATTGGCTTCTTATTTCAAAGCAATGCTTTATACGATTCAATGACGATAAAAGAAAATCTAGAGTTTCCCCTGCTCAGGCACTGGGTTGACATCACCCGCGAGGAAGTAGACAGACTGGTTTTGGAAGGGCTGGAAAATGTGGATCTCCTGCATACTTTGGATATGATGCCTTCAGAACTTTCCGGCGGTATGCTCAAAAGGGTTGCTTTGGCCAGAACAATGATTTTGCGGCCGGAGGTAATTTTATATGATGAGCCAACGACTGGTCTTGACCCGGTGACCTCAAGAGAGATCGAAAACCTGATTTTGAAACTGCAGGCAAAAAATCATACTTCCTCCATCATTATTTCTCATGATATGAACTGCGTAAAAAACACTGCTGATGTGATAGTATTATTACTTGAGGGGAAAAATTATGCAGAGGGCAGTTATGAGGAACTGTCAAATTCAACAGATAAAAATATTAAACAGTTTTTTGATTAAATAAAAAAGGACATGGCAAATGAAAAAATAAACAGCGTTAAGCTTGGAGCATTCGTGCTGGCAGGTTTAATCTTAATGATCCTGGCACTTTTCATCATCGGTAAGAACAAAAATCTTTTCGGCAATGAATTCCAGCTCAAAGCGAAATTCTCAAATTTAAATGGCTTGACCACTGGAAACAATGTCTTGTTCTCCGGTTTCCAGGCGGGAACCGTTAAAGATATTGCGCTTTTAAATGACAGCACGATTGAGGTCACCATGCAAATTAACGATAAGGTAAAGGACTTTATTGGTAAGAATGCGCTAGCGAGCATCGGAACCGAAGGGCTGATGGGAAATAAAGTGATTAATATCAGTCCAATGACAGGCAAGAGCACAAAGGTGGAAGAGGGCGATGTTCTTCAGGCAAAGAATATGGCCAATATGGATGAAATTATAGATAAGCTCTCCCAAACCAATAACAACGTAGCCACCATTTCAGAAGTGCTGAAAGGGACGGTAATGAAGGTGCATAGCAGCGCGATATTGAAACTAATAGACGATGAAACCATCGGTGAGAGCTTAAAGGCATCTTTGCTTAATATTTACACGACGACCAAATATGCCCAGGACCTTAGTCTAGATCTTAACCACGTTGTCAAGGATATCCGAAATGGTAAAGGAGCTGCAGGTTTTCTGCTAACCGACACCAGTATTTCTGCTGATCTTAAAAATGCTGTTCAGCAGACCAAAATGGCGACAACAAATGCCAATGCTATGAGCCTCGAGCTCAATGCGATAGTCAAATCCATGAATTATGACCTGAATCATGGTGATAATACGGTGAATACTATACTCAAAGATTCAGTGATGGCAAGGAATGTAAGACAGACCATGGACAACCTGCAAAAAGGAACCGATGGTTTTAACCAAAATATGGAAGCTTTGAAACATAACTTTTTTTTCAGGGGATTTTTTAAAGCTCAGGAACGACAAAAGAAAAAAGAAGAGAAACTTTCAGGTCAGCAGCGGTAGTTAAGAAATCATCATATAATTAATGATCATGGCCCAAAGAAATGAATTAATTACCAATAAGATATTTTGAAGTATAGTCGTAGCCAATTAAGTAACCGAAGATTGTGATTGAAGTAGATAAAGAAGGTATTATCCTTGAAAAGACGGATTGCCAGTTTGAAAACAAGGGAGTTCTTAATCCCGCGACGATCAGATTAGGGGAAGAGGTGTATATGTTCTACAGGGCCTTTGGTGAAGACAATATTTCTACTATCGGGTTCTGCAAGCTCAAGGGTCCTAAAAGGGTTGTGTGGAGATCTCAAATTCCATTGCTCAGCCCTCTTGGAGTAACTGAAGACAAAGGGATTGAAGATCCGAGAATTGTTCAGATAGAAGGCCAATATTTTTTGACATATACTGCATACGACGGTTACAATGCATTGGGTGCATTAGCGACCTCTAATGACCTAAAAGTTTTTAAAAGAGATGGAATAATTGTTCCTCAACTATCATTTTCTGAATTTCGAAAACTTGCAGAATGTTCGGGAAGAATTAATGAAAAATATTCCAGGTTTGCCCATGATAAGTTAGAAGTCATTAACGAAACCCGGCTTCTGGTTTGGGATAAAGACCTCATTTTCTTTCCCCGAAAAATCAACGGCAAGTTTTATTTTCTCCACCGGATCAAGCCTGATATCCAGATTGCATCGGTGGAGAGCCTTTCCGAGCTGAATGCATCATTTTGGGAAAATTATCTCCAAAATTTTGAAAGGCATATTATGTTGTCACCAAAGTTGGACCATGAGGTAAGTTATGTAGGTGGTGGGTGCCCTCCTATTGAAACGGAAAAAGGGTGGATTATAATTTATCACGGTGTGCATGATACTCCGGGTGGTTATGTTTACTGTGCCTGTGCCGCACTTTTTGATCTGGAAAATCCAGGAAAGGAAATTTCCCGATTACCCTACCCCCTTTTTAGTCCTGGGGAGGAGTGGGAAAAATCCGGCAAAGTCAATAATGTCTGCTTTCCATCGGGGACGGCAACGTTTGGAGACCGTCTTTACATCTATTATGGCGCCGCTGATGAATGCATCGCATGCGCTTCCGTTAGCTTAACAGCATTGATTCGAGAATTATTAGCGCATGCATAGGATGATAATGATCATTTTCTAACACTTTGCTAACCTCAGCAAAAGCATAGTTTGTCGGCGTTTGGAGTACATGAAATGCTTAAAAAGATTTCCTAAGCTTGATGATATATAGAGCATTAGCGTTCAAAAGTTGGTTAGGGGTTAAGGACGGAAATAATCATCTGCTACAAAACATAACTTCACTAAGAGCATCTAATTGGTTTATGACAGTCATTTCCTTATCGGATGGTATTGCAGAAATTGCAACTAGCGGAGCATTTATAACACGTTGGATATAACGTGAATAAACCGACATGATTAAACCTATCGCTAATTCACTAACATACTAGCAATCAAGAATTGATAATAACAATATTTCCGGTTGCATGGGGTCAATCCACTCTGGTTTATCCACCTATAGGGCTACGGATACAAATTTTCATCTCCATATTTTTTATAATAAGCCTCTATTCTGTGAATCGTGTCTTCAAAATCAGTATGGAAGTTAGATTTACGTATGGTTGACTCTACTTAAGGAAGCAACATGTTTTTGTTGTTTCCTTTTTTTATGCCAATAAATCCAATGAACATACGGATAAGTATTTTGATAGCTTTCAAAAATTTACGTACGCTTAATTAACAATGAAAAGCTAATAATATAGCTTTAAAGAACTTATAAGCTATAAGGATTAAGATACTTATTGTTTCGTTTCTTATTTCGATGTAACTGGTTAGCCATTACATTTAATACATTTGTTAAAGATATGTGAATGAGGTAAAGACCTGAATTTTGTATAAATAAAGCGAGGCAATTTTGCTAAATAAATATGCTTCCGCAAAGATATTGAGCAGACAAAAGTTTTTTCTTAAAAGCCGTTGGAGGTTAGCTAATCAGAACTAACGCACCTGAACCCTGTATGTTCAAGTCCGGTATCAGTAGAAGTTTTCATCCTTGAAGTAACCCGATACCCTTTACAGTAAGCAGAATTACACATAAAAGAACCGCCACGCACCACTTTTTTCTGTACAAGCGGCTCCATTGGGTCGTAGCTGTCTGAAGGGCCGGTGGGGTTAGTGGATATTGTATTAGCCGTTTGATAATAATCTGAACGATACCAGTCGCTGCACCATTCCCAAACATTTCCAGCCATATCAAATAATCCGTAATTATTTGGCTCAAATTGTTTCACAGGTGCTAAACCTCCAAATTTATCCCAGTTTGTGTTTTTAACCGGAAAGCTTCCTTGCCATGTATTTGCTTTAGGGATGCCTTTTTCAATATCTTCATTTCCCCAGGGGTATAAACTATCTTTCAAACCTCCTCTTGCTGCATATTCCCACTCTGCCTCCGTAGGCAAACGTTTTCCAGCCCATTTGCAGTAAGACATAGCATCCTCCCAGGAAATATGAATAACCGGATAATTATCTTTTCCTATGATGTTAGTTTCTGGTCCTTGTGGATGTTTCCAACTCGCCCCTTTTACCCAATGCCACCATTGGGCAACATTATTAAAACCATTAATGTATTTAGGTTGATAAAACACCAATGAGGCTGCACTAAAAACACTGTCTGGTGGCTTAGGCGTTCCTTCGGGAAGTTGTTTTTTCATTTCTTCCCATATCGGTTTTCTTTCTGCAGTAGTTACGTATCCTGTTGCCTTTACAAATTTTTTAAATTCAGCATTTGTTACTTCATTAATATCCATCCAAAATGAAGAGAGCCTAACCTTATGTTGCGGATATTCATCTTCCCGCCCATCTTTATCAACCGCCCCCATTAAATATTCACCACCCTGAATAAAAACCATACCCTTATGGCTAGCTTTATTGGCAACAAAAGTAGCTGTATCATTTTCTACACCGAAGCGCTTAGGTAGATTTTGGCTGCATGAAGCTACCGAATCCTGCTTACTTTCGTTCGCAGCTTTTTGCCCCGCATCCGAACAAGAAAAAAAGCTGATTCCCAATAAAATACAGCATATCACATCAATTTTTCTCATATTCAGGTATCAAATTTTTGCAGAATTTAGACCAGGTAAATCATGTAAGCTAAAACTTATTTCCCTGTCATTCTAAAGTTCTTAAGTTTTATCAAATTTAGGATAAACATACTTAAATCGTTCGCTGACTTATCGTTTTCAAAAGTTTTTGGTAACCTGCCATTAGTATACTCATTGTAAAGCCACGGATCGCCAATGGCTAAAGCGCTGATTGCTTAAGATTGTTATTAAAAGTAGATTGAGCAGGCTTAAATAGATAGCTGAATAAGTTTTTAACTTCGTAAATATCCAAAGTTGCTCTTTCTTTGATGATTTGTTCTGGTTTACTAAATTATGCTCTCATAATTTGCTTTTCTGTTTTAACTTACAACGCAAGCTTTTTATTTAATATTTTGTCTTCACATAGCAAACTTATTGGCTTATTTAAGCAGCAAGGCTTAATAATCGGCCTAACTAATCCAAAATATTATAGCTGCATGCCAATTAATCTATCGAATTTCCTCAGCATTGGATATGCCTCAGCAACATCCCAACACAATAATTATGTTTCTTATTGAAGGCCTACGCTAAATTGTTGAAAAGGCTGGAATCCAGCCGCCAAGGATATTTTTAATGGTGTAATGAGCAGCTTCTTTTTTAGAAAGTTGCTTTGCCCATGGTACTCTTTCCGCGGTACCTGCGCCCGGTCCGGTGTTCCCATACTCTGCATAGAATACTGTTTTTTCCTTATTTGCAAACAAGGGATCGCCTGGCCAGGCATGCCAACCCTCTGCAACAATATGCCCGCCAAAACTGGAATTCAGGAAAACTGTTTTTGCAAAAGGCCGCCATGGCCTACCTAAAAAAACCTTTTTAACGGTTGGAAGTGCAGTTAGTTCACAATTCATAAATACATAGCCAAAAACCTGCTCGCGGGTTGTGGAGGCAGCGGTGATGTACGAATCCGTAAGACTTTTGATGGTACACCTGTTGAATATTGCTGTTGCCTCTCCAAAAATAAAATCAGTGGTGCCGGTAATAAGGCAATTCTCAAAATAACATCGACCATCTTTTGAGGTGTATAGCGTATCCTGGTGGCCTAAAAATGCACAATTTTTTGCCCCGAAGCGGTCGGCCTCAACGGTTAAGGCTACTGCCTGTCCAACTGGTCCAGCCGAATTTTCTACTGTAATATTTTCCAGGCTGCAGTCGTTGCCTTGCACCAATAGGGTATATGAGGTGTATGTGCTATACTTATTATTACCTGTAAAATCTTTGTTAGCAAAAAGTTTACCCGAATAATCCCCATTTGTTATAATTGTTGTTTTCTGGTCTTCGCCAATAATCATGATGTTTTTCTTCCAAGCTGGAATAACAACTTTTTCGTGATAGATTCCCGATTTTATTAAAATTGTAACCTTTGATTGCATGTGATCACGTACAGCATTGATAGCTTCCTGAATAGTTCTGTAATCACCATTACCATTGTGCGATACCGTAAACTTTATAGGAGTTTGCTGCGCAAAGGAGTAAGTAAATACAATAGTCAATAATAAAAACAGGTTGAATAATCTTAATTTCATGTTAATATGGTTAAGCTTTAGCATTTGCAAAGTATTGAGCACCAGTTAGTTTGAGTATTTTAAAAAATTAACTGGCGGTTAAGTGCGATACAGAACCTTAGATTAGGCGCTAAAAACCGGACCTCGTTTCTGCTTTTTGGAAATATAAACCACAAGCCTCGGTATGTTCCTTAACTCATTTAAGGGGCTATGCGCCAAACGGTTTGGCCCTGAAACATAATATCCATCAGATTGCTGATATTGCTCAATGAGCACGTTTGCTTGGCATAAATCTGATAAGACGTCATTCGCATCGATGTATAGTGAAGCGAATCTACATTCGTTTGTTAACTGAAGTAGGATCATATCCTGTTTTGAAATAAAAATAGCGCCACATGCAGCTACGCCCAACTTGGCCCTGAAATTACAATTCACAAATTTCCGCACACGCAAAAAGGCGAGCGATTTCCTTATTTGCCGCCTTGTTTTCCCTAAAAGCCGGGCTGAAACGGGACCGAATGCATTAGAAAAGTAATAGCTATTCAAAAAAACTTTAGCGCCTGAGTCTTGCAGCTGTGCAATAAAATGGTCGACTGAATTCTTTAACCCTATTGGTTTTACAGCTGCCAAAGCATTAGCCGGAGGCATTGTATAGCCTTTTAATATAGCGTTTCGCACTAACTCTGAAATCGACATTATTTCTATTGATTTATTTAAATTTTGTTCCGAATAACATTATCGTAAAATTTATGAGCTGAATTAGACTTTGATAAGCAAGGCCTTCCGGTTTTCAAACCTTCAGGCCAAGCATATATTTTATTGATAAGGCGGTGAGTCGATATCAATATCCAAAATCTTGTTTTAGATTAGGATTAAGATCTAAAATACTCCTATGGATAGGCAGCACTTCAGAGTGATTAGATTGAAAAGTGCGTCCCAATTTTTCTATTGCGCCTCCAGCGGTAGTTGTTAAATTTTGTCTCCAGTCTACCCTGATGTAACCTGTTGGATTTGTAGTAGCATTATACAATGGAGCTGGCGCTACAGCAGGATCTGGCAAATAATATCCAGTACCTGGCAAAAATTCAAATTCTTCGCCCACATTTCTATAATATAAATAGCGAGGATATTTTGCAGGTGTATTAACAATGGCTGTCATTTCTGTTCTGGCTTGAATTAGTTTAGCGCCTAATAAATTCCAGCGTACTAAATCATATTTTCTTATGCCTTCTCCACCTAACTCCCAGCTTCTTTCTTGTACAATCGCATTAAAAAATGCTGCTTTTGAGGTGGGTGTTGTACCAACTTTACTTAAATTTGCCGAAAATGCTCTTCTTCGTACATCTTCAAATGCCTTTATCGCCGATGCATCCGGTGCGCCATTTATTTCGTTAACCGCTTCTGCGTACATCAATAATACATCAGAATAGCGCAACATAATCCAGTTGATTCCTAATGTTTGAGTAGCTCCGGCGATAATTGGTCTCCAGTCTCTACGGTACTTACCATCATTCATTTCAGTCATCCGAGCCGGACTTTTTAAATTGTTAGCATCTATATTGTAGTGGGCAATGGTAACTTCTTTTCTCGGATCAGACACGTCGAAAGAATAAAAATAACTTGCTGTAGGATTTAAGGCTCCGCCACCTGGGCCATAGCGTGAACCATCGGCAATACGGGTACCGCTAGCCCTTCCTAATTTACTATCATAATTGGCATTTCCGCCAGCCTGCGCAACTTCAAGCATTCGTTCACCATAAACATTATCTAAAGTAAGTTCGTTAGCTTTCTTAAATACGTCATAAAAACTTGGGTTAAGTGCGTGCTGGTTAGATTTCATAATCGTATCGCACTCATCTCTTGCTATAGTGTAATATTTTAGGTAATCTGGTAATCTTTCCATTACTTTAGATGTTCTACGCAATTGGTATCCTCCTCTAAATAAAGCAATTCGAGCCCTCATGCCACGTGCAGCACCCTGGGTTATGCGTTCATCTATGGTTGTTTCCTTGCGCCATGGCAACATGCGTTCAGCACTTGCGATGTCACCCAAAATGCGATCATAAATCACATCACTGTTGGTTTTACTAAGATTAAAATCCATTCCCGAAACTGAAGGTTCCAATTGCAAGGGAACATCGCCCCAATTTTTAACCAGGTCAAAATAATATATTGCCCTAAGTACGAGCGCTTCTGCGTAAAGTCTTCTCAATTCTTTCTGGTCAGATGCAGAACCACTATTGTATGCTACCATCTGTGGGATATATTTAATACATAAATTGGCACGTTCTATAGCTTGAAATCCTCTTGTAAAGGTTGCAGCAAGTTCGCCATTTCCTGCATCAGCGCTGTAACGTGCAAGTCCGCGGGCGCCTGCATCTACATCACCACTTCTGGAAAACTCATCGGTATCGTTAACAAAAACGAGTGATTGCCGCTGCCCGTAACCATCATCTCCGGCTAAAAGTTGA
Organism: Pedobacter sp. Leaf170; assembly: GCF_920984665.1. Taxonomy (GTDB): domain Bacteria; phylum Bacteroidota; class Bacteroidia; order Sphingobacteriales; family Sphingobacteriaceae; genus Pedobacter. The sequence continues at coordinate 279,377 of NZ_CAKLBP010000005.1, read as the reverse complement.
TATACGCCCATTATGGCTGAATTCGCACTTGAAACATTGCTAAAAATATCTGCAGGGGAAAACGCAGATTCTGGTTTTATTTCCAAATACTTTTTACATGAGCCTAAGCCAAATAGAGCTGTAGCCATTATCGTACTGCAGGCTAATATTTTTATGTTGTTGAATTTCATAATCTGAAATTTTAGTTTTTAAAATGTTAAATTAAGTCCAAAGAGTATTGTTCTCGATCTTGGATAAGCAGAATAATCCACACCAGGAGTTAATCCGCCATTGGTACGGGTATTTACTTCCGGGTCGAAACCTGAATAACCGGTTATGGTGGCCAGATTGTTTACTGTTGCATAAAAACGAAGGCTTGAGAGTTTGATTTTTTTTGCAAAATCTTTTGGAAGGGTGTAACCCAGCGTAATGTTATTAATTCTTAAAAAAGAGCCGTCCTCTACAGCCCAGTCGGTAAATAGGTTGCTGTTTTCATACGGTCGCCAGGTGGTTGCGTTTGCATTATAAGCTTCTAACTTAGCTGGATCATTATAGATTGATTTTCCGTTTTGGTCGATAGTTGAAAATCTTCCATTAACAGATTCAAGTAAGTTTACACCACGTAATCTGGCATTCGTTAACTCAATTTTATTGGCATTATAAATATCATTTCCCACACTAAAGTTCACAAAAATGCTCATATCCCAGTTCTTGTAAGAAAATTGCTGATTTAAGCCTCCTATAAATTTTGGTGCAGCATTTCCAATAACCGTTCTGTCTTCATCCGTATGAATAGCAGGACTGCCGTCAGGATTCTTTATTGAGCCGCCCAAATCCAGAAGTTTCATTGTTCCTGGCTGAATAGTGCTCCTGGTTACACCAAAAAAGGAAGCTACATCTGGTTTTAAGGTATAAACACCTGTAATAGCATTAAAGTTAAAATCACTTACCTTGTAATACCCATCAGAGCGGTAGCCATACATTTGGCCCAAAGGCTTTCCAACTTCAACAAGAAAGTCGTTACCTGTATTGGTATCCCAGCCCGAAGCATATCCTTTACTGGTGATGCCATCATTTAGTTTCTCTACTCTGTTTCTATTGAAAGACATATTGTAGCTTGCAGAATAACTAAAATCTTTGGTTTGCAGAATCAATCCAGACAACTGAAATTCGATACCGCGATTTGATGTTGCCGCAATATTCTGCGTTTGTTGTGTGTAGCCAGAAGTTTGTGGTATAGGGTTCTGCAATAATAAATCTTTAGTACTGTTGTAATAAATGTCGGTTGTAAACTGAACCCTGTTTTTGAAGAAACTTAAATCCAGGCCTAAGTTTCTTGATACTGTTGTTTCCCATTTCACATTTGGATTGGCTAACTGTGTAGGTACCACACCTGGTACAAGCTGATCATTTAATCCATAATAGGTATTGGAAGAATATAGAGGCAAATAACTAAAATCATTGATTCTATTATTACCTGTAGAACCATAACTTAATCTCAGCTTAGCGTCAGAAACTATTGGCTTAATAGATTCTGCAAATTTTTCATCAGAAATTCTCCATGCAAAAGCGCCGGATGGAAAAAAGCCCCAACGCTGTCCAGCCATAAATTTAGAGCTTCCATCTGCCCTGGCCGTAAGCGTTAACAAATATTTTTTATTTAAACCATAATTAACCCGGCCAAAAAATGAAAAGGTTCTGGCCATAATATTATTGGTAGTGGGGCGTGGCTGAGCCTGACCTGCAGGTGGATTCCCCAAGTTCATATTTGATAATGCCTTTTCAGGACTAATTCCTAAAGGAAAGTATCTCGTTTCGGCATTAAATTGTTCATTTCTGGTTTGGTAAGATTCCTGACCAAGTAATACATCAATATCATGATGTTTTGCAATATTCTTTTTACTATAAGTGATAGTATTAGAATTATTTAAGGAATTTACGGTACCTGTTAAAATTGAGGCAATTGGCATTGCAGAATAAAGCGACGCCTGACCGGTAATTTCTGAGTAGAAGTTGTTTGTTCTGGAATTGTTGTTATCATACCCGGCCGTAACCCTTGCCGTTATTTCTGGGGTTATTGCATAACTAAGATATCCCGATAAATTGTATCGTTTTCCAAATGTTTTCCTGTAAACTGCAGTTGCATTAATAACAGGATTTCTTAAATCGGACACAGCCAGATATTGCGCATCATAAAAATCTATGTCAGTTGGATTTTTGCTGTCTATTGGCCTGTAAGAAAGTGTATTTTTCAGGAAGTTGTCCCTTGCCAGTCCGGGGCTCGATACTCCGGCTCCATTAATTCGTTCATCAGTATACCTTACGTTGAATCCTGCTCTAAATTTTTGGTTAGGTCTCAACTCCATTTTAAAACCCAATAGCTTCCGGTCGAAATCTGAATTAATCATCACCCCTTCCTGACCGTTTGTTGTTAAACTTAAATTGTAATTGATTTTCTCATCGCCTCCATTTAAACTCAGGTTATGGGTTTGTTGCAATGCAACCTTTCCAAAAACCTCATTTTGCCAATCGCGACCTTTATCGCGATAAACCTCCAATGTATCAAATGGCCCATAGTTAGTTACGAATGAGGTACTATCAATAACATTTCCCCTACTGCGTTCGTATTGATATTTAAGATAATCGGTTGCGTCCAGCACATCTAATTTTCCTAAAATTTTGCTTGCACCTACAAAACCGTTATAGCTCACTGTCATTTTGCCACGCTTACCCGTTTTGGTGGTGATTAATACAACACCATTTGCACCTCTGGCGCCATAAATTGCAGTAGATGCTGCATCCTTTAATACGTCGATAGATTCTATATCCTGAGGTGATAATGCCCTTAACGCATTTTCCACCTGTACCCCATCAACAATATATAGTGGAGAATTATCTTGAGTGATGGAACTTCCGCCCCTAATTCTAATCTGCACGTTAGTACCTGGTGCACCATCTGTAGCAGTTACCTGAACCCCGGCCAGTCGACCTGCCAAAGCTTGCTCTGCAGAATTAATCGGAATATCCTTTATCTGATCAGCACGAAGGGATGAAACGGAACCGGTAAGGGCTTCGCGGGAAACTGTACCATATCCAACATTAACTACAGTAACTTCCTGAAGGACATTAATATCCTCTTGAAGTGTAATTTTTGAACTCGTAATGTTGGCCGCAATATTTACCTCTTTTTTTACATAGCCTATAAATTGAACCACCAAGGTTGCTACACCCGGTGGAACTGTGATTGAAAATTTACCATCGTTGTCTGTATTGATACCTCTATTTGTTCCTTTAATTGATATAGTTGCACCTACAATCGATACGCCTTTTTCATCTATTACCTGACCTTTGATTATACGGTTCTGCGACCAAGCTGATTGTGCAGAACATAGAAATAAGGCTATAAAAATGTATATATATTTCATAATCGATCAGTTGAATGGTGAACAAAAAAATGTTTTTTGCTGGAGGTTGACTTCACTATGATCGTTTGGACTTTTCAATAATCTGATGTTTTGAAACGCCCTTTTTTTAAGATTAATGCTGTAATTTTTCCTCATAATTTGATTGGTTAGATTGGGTTTTACTAATAAAATCCAAGGTTATTTAGTTAGTTATTAATTCTAGTGCAAACGGTTGCACAACTGAAGTTTATAATTGGTTACGAATCTGGCAATGTTAAAAATTTAAAAAAAATGCTGAATGATTTACGCTGTTAACTAAAGAAGAACTTCTTAAACGCTCATACAATTTGACAATTTGGTTAGTAAAAAAATGAAATAAAGTTAACCTTTACTCCATCTTGATAAACAAATTTATATACCGCCGAAACTAAAGGGGTAAAAAAATTGACCAAAAGAGTCTATTTTCCGTGCAAAATAAACGCTTAAAGCACCTAGCGGCTATTTTATGCTTAGTAATGAACTAAAGCGCAGTAAAAATATACGTTTTGCCAGCAACTGTATTGAAATCGAAAAGATTAGTTTGAGGAATCTTAATCCCTTTCAAATTTGCTTCTTTGGATAACCGTGGATCTTTTATGGTATTAACCTGATAGAAATGATTTGAATTTTCTCCTGCGGATTTTATTAGCTTAGCATTCCCGGTTAAGCTTACCTTGTCTGAAAGTCTTAACCGGCAGTTTCCTCCCAGCGTTGACTGGATGGAGAGTTTAGTTAACTTGCCATTCTTCCATTCAATATCCAATACGAAACCTCCCCGGGCCTTTAGCCCAGCAATTCTGCCTTCATTAAGGGCATCGGGTAAGGCTGGTAATATGTAAATATTGCCATCATAACTTTGCAGCAGCATTTCTGCTATACCCGCAGTACAGCCAAAATTACCATCTATTTGAAATGGTGGATGCGCATCCAGCAGGTTTGGATAAGTACCTCCAGATTGGCCTTTGGTTTCCATTGGGGCCGGAGTGAGCTGATCTGAAATAAGTTTGTAAGCTTTATTACCATCCAGCATTCGTGCCCACCAATTTACCTTCCAGCCCATAGACCATCCTGTTGATTTATCTCCGCGGTAAATAAGAGCGTTTTTGGCAGCTTCCAGCAGTTGGGGATTGCGAAATGGAGAAATTTGCCCGGAGGGGTACAAGCCATAAAGATGAGAAATATGCCGATGTTTGTCATCAGGTCTGTCTAAATCCTGCAGCCACTCTTGCAATTGATTGTGTTTGCCAATCTGCATTGGGGGCATCATTGCGAGTGCAGTTGCAATCGAATCAGAAAAGGACTGATCTGTTTTTAAAACTTTTGCTGCATTTATCAGGTTATTAAACGTGTCGAAAATCAGTTGGTTATCCATTGTCGCTCCGGCAGTTACGCCTACGTTTTTCTCGTATGTATTTTCTGGCGACATTGAAGGCGCCATTACCAGCCATTTGGTTTTAGGCTCTTGTTTCAACACATCAAGATAAAACATAGCTGCACCTTTTAAAATTGGATAATTTTCTTTTAATAATTTTGTATCACCTGTAAAAAGATAATGCTGCCACAAATGCTGGGTGAGCCAGGCACCACCCATTGGCCACATCCCATAAAAGCCACCATCAACAATGCCGGTAATTCGCCATATATCGGTATTGTGGTGCATGTTCCAGCCTCTGGCGTTATACATTTTACTTGCACTTTGCTTACCTGTTATTGCCAAATCTTTTAACATGGAAAATAATGGTTGGTGCATTTCAGATAAATTGGTAATTTCAGCGGGCCAATAGTTCATTTCCGTGTTGATGTTCACGGTATATTTACTATCCCAAGGGGGAGAATTTTTATCGTTCCAAATACCCTGAAGATTTGCGGGCTGACCTCCTGGCTGTGAACTTGAGATTAAAAGGTATCTTCCAAATTGAAAATAGAGGGCTACAAGTTGCGGATCTGCATGATTTGCAAATTCTTTAATCCTTACATCGGTTGTTTTTTTAGACTGATTGGAATCTCCCAAATTTAATGTTACCCGATCGAAAAATAACTTATATTTCTTTTGATGAGCGGCGAAAGCCTGGTCATATTTTTTAGCAATTGCGCTGTTTAAAATCGATTTTGCTTTTATAAGTGGCTCGGCAGACAAATCCTTGTAATTTATAAAATTTGTACCAATGGAAATATAAACTATAACTTCATCAGCTTTGCTAACCGTTAATGATGAATCAGTTCTTTCAATCAATCCACCCTTCACAATTGGCATTACCAGCGCCTCGAATTTTACTTTTCCTAGCTTATTATCTACACTGCCTCCGTTACCAGAGAGTTGCAGATAACCTCTAACCTGTTTAACCTGATGGTCTTTTTGCGTACTGGATAATCCCAAAGTAAAACTGACACTTTTGGGCTTATCTGCAGTAATTTTCATAATGATAACATCATCTGTAAGCGATGCGAAGACTTTTCTTTTAAATGTGATGTTATCCACCTTATAGCTTACTGTTGATATTGCGTTACTGATATCCAGTTCGCGGTAATAACTATTATAAACTTGGTGACCAGGAAAGGTTAGCCATAAATCACCAACTGTTTGATAGGGCATACCATAATTGAGATTGGCGGGTGACTGGCGTGGAAAGGTTTGATTAGAAAGGTTCTGGGCTTCCTGGTTTTTACCTTGAAATAGTAAACTCCTAATTTCGTTTATTTGACTGGCTGTATTTGATGGTACATTATTGCCGGGCTCACCTGCCCATACAGTTTCCTCGTTCAACTGCAAATGTTCCTTTGAAGGATTTCCGAAAGCCATAAGACCTAACTGGCCATTACCAAGTGGTAGTGCTTCGTTCCAATTTTGTGCTGGCTTATCATAATGCAATTTAAGGTGTTGCTGAGCAATTACACTAGAGGTGCTTACTGTAAGTATTATAGTCAGGAATAGACCACAAAAGATTTTACCAAAAATAACCTTGCATTTTATACTTCTCATATCTTTCATATCCGTTTCAGATTGATAACTGCTGAACGCACTAAACAATCTGCTATTTGGTTAGTAATAAGACAAAAATATAATCAGAAGCACAAAGGGCTGGTTAAAAAATGTGCAAATGGGTTTAAGTATTAGTCAAAATCAATTACTCACCTTTTGATTTCAAGTATTCTGAAGGAGAAAATTTATATTTTTCTTTAAAGCAAGTGCTAAAATACTTTGCATTAGTAAAGCCAACGGTATATGCAATTACAGAAATACTTTTCTCACCACCATCAAGAAACTGTTTTGCTCGTTGCAAACGCATATCCCTAACAAATTCAACTGGCGCAAAATCTGTTAAACTTTTAAATTTACGGTAAAATGTAGATCTTCCCATGCCAATTGCTTCGGCAACAGAATCTATGTTAAAATCAGTGTTTTCCATGTTTTGTTCAACAATTTCGATTACCTTTTCCATGAACAGTTTGTCTTTATCGGTAATCACAATATCAGAGGGTTGCAGAGGGGGTAGTTGTTTTTTCTCTACCAAATAAACGAAGGCCCTTCGTCGCTGTTTAATTAATCCTGCAATCGCGGCTATCAGAAACTCATTATTAAATGGTTTTGTGATATAATAATCTGCTCCATATTGTAATCCTTTAATCTGGTCTTCGATAGAAAATTTTGCCGATAGCAAGACCACAGGAATATGACTCGTTGCAAGGTCGCTCTTTAGCCTGTCGAGCATATCAATACCGCTCATAACAGGCATCATCACATCGCTTACAATTAGATCGGGCATAGATTTTTGAGCTTTCAATAAGCCTTCAGCCCCATCAGCAGCTGTTTCAACTTGATAAAATCTGCTAAGTTGTGTGCTAAGGAAGTTCCGCAAATCATCATTATCCTCCACCAGTAGCAACCTTATTTCTTGTTGAACATCAGGATCAATCCGCTCAGGTCTAGCATCTGCCTTTGTTGTACTGTTCAGGGCTAAACCCTTATCATTCGCAACAAATTCGATATTATCTCCCACAAAATGAGTTTTATTGTTTATAAGAGTTACTTTAATACTCAGACCCTGACCGCTATTTTGATGTGCAGATATCTGGCCACCATGTAATTCAATTATTTCTTTGGAAAGCGCCAGGCCAATTCCTGATCCCTTCTGATTGATATCATCAGGATTGTTTCCCTGATAATAGAGATTGAATATTTCTTCCAGTTTATTTGCTGAAACACCAATACCCTGATCTTGAACCAAAATGCTTAAACATTCATTGGCAGAGTCGTTATCAACCTTTATCAGAATGTTAGAGTTATCCGCACTAAACTTAAAAGCATTTGAAAGGAGATTGTATATTACCACATCTAATTTTTCCCTATCGCCCCAGATGTACAATGCAATGTTATCTGGAATAAGTGAAAGGGTAATGTTCCTTTTCAATGCAGTTTCATGAAAATAGGACGAAACTTCCTTAATTAGTATAGTTAAATCAAAATTTGCAATTTGAAGATTTGCCTTGCCACTTTCCAACTTTCTCAGGTCTAAAAGCTGATTGATAAAGCGAATCATTCGGTTCGAATTCTTTTTTACAATCTCAATCTGATCAGCACCTTGCTGACTGAGTACCTCATTCCTTTGTATTTCTTCAATGGGGTTTAAGATTAATGTAAGTGGGGTTCGTAGTTCATGAGAAATATTGGTAAAAAAGTTTGTTTTTAATTCTGCCATTTTCTGCTCGATGGTTATTTTATTGCGAAGATTGATCATGGTAAGAACTATCCTTCTTGCACCTTCAATCAAGGCCAAGGTTATTAATGCATAAATTAAATAGGCCCACCATGTTTTCCATGGAGGTGGCAAAATGCTTATTTCAAGCTGTTTATAAGGCGGATTAATGAAACTTTCCTTATCCAAACTTTTAACCTCAAATATGTAATTCCCCGGAGGTAAATTGGTGTATGTGGCTCTCCGTCTTTCTCTGTTAATGTTCCAACTTGTTTCAAAGCCTCGAAGACGATATGCATATGATTGCTTTGCGCCATTCTTTGAGTCTAAGACGGCGTAATCAATACTTAAAATATTTTGATCATGATTAAGTTTGAGCTTCTTCAAATAGTTAACATTGGCCTCGATTATTCCGTTTGAATCTGGAAATTGATCGACATTGTTTACCTGCAGGTTGGTAAACACCATTTTGGCAGAAGTTTTCCTGGTTAAAACACTATCAGGATGGAAATAAATGTAGCCTCGATTGGTACCAAATACAATAGATTCATCAGCAAAATGCTGACTAGAGGATTCGGAGAATGTTACTTTTGGTAATCCATTATGGGTGCCATAGTTGGTAAATTCTTCTTTTAATGGATCAAATTTCGACAATCCATTTTGAGTGGCTGCCCATATATAACCATGATGATCTTCTGTACAACTGAGCACGTAATCATTTGGGAGACCGTTCTGTGTGGTATAATTTTTAAAGTTTACCTTTTTAAAAGGGTCATTTATGAGTGCTTTATCCAAACCACCGCCTGAAGTACTTAACCACATTTTATTTCTATGGTCACGGAATATAAACTGAATATCATTATTGCCAAGGCTGTTTTTTACACCCGGCCTTTTAGCATAGGTTGAAAACCTTCTACCTGGCAAATTCAGAGAACCTGCATCCTTAATCAGTAAGCCATCCGTTGTTCCAATCCATACGTTGCCAGCGCTATCCAATGCTAATGTTCTAATTTTTTGAAAACCTTCACCTGGATAACCTTTTAAACCATTATGTTTATTCCAAAACTTAACCTTGCTCCCACTAACATTCGCCACATTTAAACCCTCATCAAAAGTGCCAATCCAAATTTTACCAAATTTATCTTCCAAAAGCGAATAGATTTCATTACTGTTTAATGAAAACGGCAACATCTGTTCTTTTTTAAAATGAGTAAGCGAATAGCTGGTTCTGTCCTTATTTACGGGCTTTGCCAAAAATAAGCCATTAGCTTTTGTACCGAGCCAAATATTGTTTTTACTATCTTCTAAAATACAGTATACCGCACCTAAGCTGGCTTTTTCTTGGTTAGTAAATTTAATGGAAACGCGCTTCCCATCTTTAAAAACATAAATGTTTTTACTTTTCTGGCCAAGCCAAAGCCGGTTTTTCTTGTCCACCCATATCCCTCGCACATCATTGTCTGATTTCTGTATGGTTTTCTCCACTGGAAAACGTTGTTTAAAATAACCTTCCTGCAATACTAATTTATTCACTCCTCTATCCACACTACTAAACCAAATAACCCCTTCGCCTTCATAAAACAAGGCAGTAATGGCATTTGGAAGGTTATCGAAGGATGAACTTTTACCACTGTTAAATATTTTAAATTCCGTTTTATCGCCTTCAAAATACCCAAAACCGGCATTTTTCATATTTACCCAAACTCTACCTTTATTATCCTCAAAAGCGCTGAAATAAGTTCCATTGTAGGAATATCCATCATCGCTTATTGCGCTAATTTTCTTTAAAACCTTGGTTTTTGGATTATAGGAAATCACACCATTATGTTCTGGCTCAATCCAAACCATCCCGGCATTATCTTCAAACATCCATGTCAGATTTTCGCCAGCGTGGGTTATTGTGGCACTTCTAAATGGATTTACAAATAAGGTGATGATTTCTCCTGCTGATGTTGAAGCGTAGATTTTTTCCTCGAATTTTGATGCTAAAAGATTATTGATTTTGTATGCTGATATACGCTCCAACCTTGAGGAAGCGTTAGATTTGTTGACCGTAATGAGTTTCCCCTTGTCAGAACCGAAAAATAGACTGAACCTGCTTTCTGCAAACGACCCGAAATTTTCTGCAATGAAAATGCTGGCATCCAGTTTAATCTGAACAAAACGTTTATTTTGTTTCCTTAAACAAACAATTCCTTTATCGGTGGCTATCCAGACTTTTTTCTGTGCATCCTCCAAAACGAAATTTATTTTACCAGATGGCAATCTAATTGCAGAAGAAGTATGAGCAGAGAAATGATTATATATTTCGGGGATTTTTGGATCTGGAATGATAACTAAACCATCATTTTTGGTAATTAAAAATATTTCTCCCTCATTACCAACTTTTATCCGGTTAAAAAGCACTTTTATACCATGATGCATTTTGAAAGGGCTGAATTGTTCTTTGATTTTATCAAAGCGATAAATCTGGTTGTCGTAGGCTTTGATCCACAAATTTGTTCCTAAGTCTTCAACAATTTGATCAATACGGTCGTTTTTTAAATGTGAGAGATCACCCGGAAAAGATTTGAATGAACGAAAATTATGTCCATCAAAACGATTGATCCCATTCCAGGTACCAACCCAGATAAAGCCTTCACGATCCTTTATGATATTTGTTACCGCATCATGTGAAAGGCCGTTTTCTGTTGAATAAAATTCACTTTTAAAATTCAATTGGGCTGTAGCCTGAAAAGACAACAGGAAAAGAAGTATAGATGAAAGGAAGAAATTAAAAATGCGGGCCATATCCGATACTTGGAATTGTGCTTTATTTGGTTATTTTTTTTTTGCTGCCTTGTAGAATTACTTTGGGCTATTTGTAAATGTAATGATTATATCAAACAATATTAAAATGGGTATTTGAACGGATAATTCTTAATTTACTATTTTTAAATAGGCACGCTAATACTCTCTAATCAACAGCTGATTAATATTTACGATTAGTTGATGTGCGCTCTATAACAGTTGGTTCCATTACGATATGTCTAACATTTTGATAGACATTTTTTTGTTTGACCATCTTTAAAAACATTTCTGCACAGAGCAATCCCATTTTTGAGGGATGTTGATCGATGCTTGAAAGACCAGGCGTTATGTGTTCAGAAAATCCTTCATCAGCAAACCCGATTACCCCAATTTGTGGCGGAGTTTTACCGATTCTTTTCAGTTCTTTAATTACACCCAATGCTGTGAAGTCGTCGGCTGCAATAACAGCATCGGGAATTTCTTCACATTTCATCAGTTTTTCAGCGCCCAGGCGTCCATCTTCTACAGAGAGGCCACCAAAGATTATGTAATCCTCCATAATTGATAAACTGTTTTCATTCATGGCTGCTGTGTAGCCACGTAAACGCTCACTAAAAATTCTTATCTGGCGTGAAGTTGTTATAAAGGCTATTTTGTTGTAGCCGTTTTTTATCAAATGCACCGTTGCGAGATAACCCGCCTGAAAATCATCTAAAGAAATCGTTGGAACCTCTATCGGTTTATTTATTCGATCAAAAAGCACCAAAGGTTTATTTTGGTTTATAATTTCGTGAAAATGGCTTACATCATCTGTCTCCAGCGACATTGACGCCATAATACCATCAACCTGAGCTTCGAGTAATGTTTTAACGCCTTTTATTTCATTCTCGACAGATTCTTTGGTTTGAAACAAGATAATTCGATAGCCGTCCTCCTTTAGTACTTCCTCAATACTATGTATGATAGAGGCAAAATAGTGTGCTTCTACCGATGGAACAATTATTCCGACAATGAATGTTTTTCCTGATTTAAGTGCAGAAGCAAGCTTATTCGGCGTATAATTCATTTGCTTGGCTGCTTTCAAAACTGCATCAGTTGTTGCCTTGCTAATTAATGTAGAACCACTTAAAGCCCTTGAAACGGTTGAGACTGTTACATTAAGCGCCTGAGCGATATCATATATTGTTGTTTTTTTCACTATTTAGGAGGATGAGTTTACAAATAAAAGAAAAACCATAAGCTGCAACAATTATAAAATAAATTAAATAGACACCCCTGCCAACAGCATATATTTGCAGGGGCTTTTCTACAATTATTGAATTTTCAGCCTAAATATATCTATTGATTAGATTTTCCAGATATTCCTGCTTGCCGCTGCGTACTTCAGGTTCTCCATTTTCAGCTGCATATTTTGTTAAATCTTCTAATGTGAGTTTGCCATTTTCAAACTCAGCACCTTTTCCATTATCAAAAGAAGCGTAACGTTCGGCCCTGATTTTTTTGTAGTCTGACTTTTGAAGAATGGCATCAGCCGTTAGCAGAGCACGAGCAAAAATATCCATACCGCCAACGTGTGCATAAAACAAATCGGCTAGGTCTGTAGAATTCCTTCTGATTTTAGCATCGAAGTTTACACCGCCGCCTTGCAGGCCACCGCCTTCTAAAATAATTAACATGGCCTCTGTTAATTCATTAATGTCATTAGGAAATTGATCTGTATCCCAACCGTTCTGATAATCGCCACGATTGGCATCAATTGAGCCTAATAAGCCGCTGTCAACCGCAACTTGTAATTCGTGCTGAAAAGTATGCCCTGCTAAAGTTGCGTGGTTAACTTCCAGGTTTAATTTAAAGTCGTTTAATAAATCGTACTGCTGCAGAAAACCTTTTACTGTAGCAGCATCATAATCATACTGGTGTTTTGATGGTTCGCAAGGCTTTGGTTCTATAAAAAACGTTCCATTGAAACCTTGTTTGCGGGCATAATCTTTAGCGGTATGCAGAAATTTTGCTAAATGCTCCTGCTCTCGTTTCATATTTGTGTTAAGCAAACTCATGTAACCTTCACGGCCGCCCCAAAAAACGTAATTTTCTCCGCCCAAAGCGATGGTAGCATCGAGAGCGAATTTTACCTGAGCAGCGCCATGAGCCAAAACATGAAAATCAGGGTTGGTAGAAGCGCCATTCATGTAGCGCCTATGACTGAATAGATTAGCCGTGCCCCAAAGTAATTTTACACCACTTTCAGATTGCTTTTGCTTAGCATATTCAACCAGCGTTTGTAGTCTGCGTTCGTTTTCTGCCACGTCATTCACGTAGTCTACAACATCTACATCATGAAAACAATAATATGGTAATTGCATTTTTGTAATAAATTCAAATGCTGCATCCATCTTATCTTTAGCTCTTTCTATGGCGTCTTTTTTTTCATCCCATGGGAAAATATGAGTTGCCCCACCAAATGGATCAGCTCCGTTTCCATTAAAAGAGTGCCAATACGAGCAGGCAAATTTGAAATGTTCTTTCATGGTTTTACCACCCACAACGCTGTCGGCATTATACCATCTAAACGCCAATGGATTATTACTTTCCAAACCCTCGAATTGGATTTGGTTAATTCCTTTAAAAAATTCGTTTTCGCCTGTTACTACTTTATTCATCGCTTTGTTTTTATTATTTGAGATTATTTAGTTGATTAATCAATACTTGTTTCCACTCTTTATAAATGCCCTCGTAATCAAGGCTATTTTTAGGCTCAAGATGACCAATCATTTTATGTTGAGAAAATGCTTCTTCTGGGGATTTGAATATGCCCGCACCAATGCCTGCTCCAATTGCTGCCCCTACACTTCCATCATTTTCGTAGAGCTCCAGCCGAATACCGGTTACATCTACAAAGGTTTGAGCAAATACATCGCTTAAGAATAAATTTGCCCGGCCGGCCCTGATTACTTTTGGTTGCATTCCATTTTCCCGCATAATATCTAATCCATAGCGAAATGCGAATGCAATACCTTCCTGAACAGCCCTGAAAATATCTGCCAGTGTATGTTTGTTTAAGTCGATTCCGATTAACTGCCCCCCAGTATATTTATTACCCAGCATCCGTTCTGCACCATTGCCAAAGGGTAAAACTTTTAATCCGTTACTACCAATTGGTGCTTTAGCAGAAAGCTCATTTATTTCAGGGTAGCTTAAATGCGGTGCAAAATTGTATTTGGCCCAACGATACATGCTACCCGTTCCATTTATGCAAAGCAAAACACCGGTATTAGGATTTTCGGGAGTGTAGGTAACATGCGCAAAAGTGTTTACCCGAGATTTTCTATCATAGGTTAAATCACTACTCACACCATATATAACACCCGATGTACCAGCGGTTGCAGCAACTTCACCCGGCTTTAAAACATTTAAGGAGAGTGCATTATTTGGCTGGTCGCCTGCCTTATAACTAACAGGAATGCCGTGTTTTAAACCCAAATGGCTGGCTATATTTTCTTTCAGATAACCGTGGATAGAGAACAATGGTCGCTGTTCAGCAATTAATTGCTCATCAATTCCATAATAATTTAGAAGATCTTGCGACAAATTATTTTGCTTAAAATCCCAAAAAATTCCTTCAGACAGTGCCGAGATACTGGTTGTAATTTCTCCTGTTAGCTGCATGGCAATATAATCTCCCGGCAGCATTACCTTATCAATCTGAGCATAAATTTCTGGTTCATTTGCTTTAACCCAGGCCAGTTTTGAAGCAGTAAAATTTCCTGGAGAATTCAGCAAATTTTCTAAACACAGGGTTTCTCCTAAATGAACAAATGCATCATTCCCAATATCAACAGCCCGACTATCACACCAGATGATACTATCTCTAAGCACATTTTGATTTTTATCAACTATCACCAAACCATGCATTTGGTAAGCTATACCTATAGCATCAATCTTCTTTGTATCGATTTTTTCAGACTCACTTAGCAATAAAATCGCCTTTTGAGTAAATGTCCACCAATCTGATGGAGATTGTTCGGCCCAGCCAGGCTTCAGCGAATGAATAGCCGCTTCAGTTTCTGGGTAAGATACTGATGCAATAGTTTGTTGACTTGCAACATCAACTACGGAAACTTTAACTGATGATGTGCCAATATCTATGCCTAATAAATACATTATTTTAAATTTATCTAATTTATGCAAACGGTTGCATAAACTTAGGTATTAATTTTATGTAATGCAATGTTCTAATGTAATATCGTATTTACAATTAAAATCATAGTCGGTCAAGCCTGATTTCATTTATCGCAGCACCTTCAGAAAATGTTTTTGGTGGGATGCTTTTCTCAACATAATATTTAAATTAGTGTAATGGATGCAAAACATGTGGCAATGCTCAGAAATGCCATTAATCTATTTGTAAAACTCTCCGATAAGGATTGGGAACTCTTAGTTCCGCATTTAAGCTACCGACACCTAGATAAAGGCGGATTTTGGATAACCGAAGGTAAAAGAGAACAACAAATCGGTTTTATCCTCAATGGTAATATGAGGCATTATTATACTCATGATGGTGAAGAAAAAACAACCTATTTTTACTTCGAAAATCACTTGGTTGGCTCATACTTTAGCGCACTAACCGGCCAACCTTCTCGATTAACAATTGAAGCACTAACCGATTGTAGCCTTATCACTTTCCCGTATAGCGTACTCCTTTCGCTCTACGATAAATCTCAGTTGTGGGAAAGGTTTGGCAGAGTGCTGGCTGAATACCTTGTTTTAGGGTTAGAGGAGCGTATGACTTCACTTCTAATACATTCACCCGAGGAGCGTTATTTGCAACTATTACATGGAAATAAAATGAAAATAATTGAACGCATACCGCAACACCTCATCGCAAATTATTTAGGTATAACTCCGGTAAGCCTTAGCCGCATCCGGGCAAGAATAATCAGCAAAAAAGAGCGCTAAATTTTATTATCTTTTGTTAACGTTTGGGTGGTTTAAAATTCATGAAATTTGATTATTAATCAAAAGACAATGAAAAAACTCCTTCAGGCAGAAGCCATCGTTCCATTTTTAATTTCAGTTCTACTAATCAATAATTTACCAATACATTTTGCATGGTGGGTTTGGATTCCTATCTTCTTAATCCCAGACTTGGGTATGTTAGGATACCTTTTAAATAATAAGATAGGGGCTTTTACCTACAACTTGTTCCATCATCAACTTGTGGCAATTGTTGTGGCATTTTCAGGTATGATTTTTAAAATACCTTACATGGAATTAGCAGGCCTTGTAATGCTTGGACACAGTAGCCTGGACCGTGTTATGGGCTATGGATTAAAATTTAATAGCGGTTTTAATTTTACACATCTGGGTATTGTCGGAAAAGAAAAGCATACCGCTTAATTTTTTTAAAAATCATCCATTCAAATCATTTCTTAAGGATTAGAAATCGTTGTAAAATTTAATAAAACGATGTGTAGCAACGCTTATTTTAAGGTTTTAGCGGGGATAACTGGGATATTATATCGATAGATAGCTGCATTTTTTCCTTCACTTATAGAATAATAAAATTTTCCATCTGGTGTAAATCCGACTGCTTCACCTTGAGGCTCCAGGATATAGGGAAGTTTTGTTGGCGGCCTATGCAAAGTTTGAGAGATAGATTCACGGCCATTTCTCAACCAATAGTAAACATTTGTATAAGTTTTTAAGATAATCTGTCGCCCATCACGAGATATATCGCCAGAAACAACGTACTTCCACATCCCTTTGCCAGGTAGAAAAAGGTTTCCTTCTTTTTTCATAGTAATGGTATCTCCGTCTTTAAAAGCAATTGATGCGGAGAACATTCCAACTGTATCTTGACGCTTAGAAACAATTATTAATTCTTTCGAAATCGGGTCAATCATTAAAGTTTCGGCATCTTGAGCACCATTGGGATACTTAAGATGAACAGCTTCACTTTTAATTTGCCGCTTGTTTGAAAGCTTGCCTGGCTCTAAAAATCGGTAAACGGTAATGTAAGGACGGTTACTGCTATTATCGCCAATATCTCCAAGGTAAATGTAGTTTTGATTCTTTACAGGCCCGGGACCAGCGGCTATGTCTTCGCAATCCGTTACACCTAAATGTTTATTTGAAACATCTCCTTTAAAATATATTGTAGATATTAAATTGCCTTTAGCATCCATAGCGAAGAATCGTGATGTATCGCCACTATCATTATGCACGTAAATGAGATTGCTGTTTGCAACATACAAACCAGATATCTCGCTGATTTCTTTAGGAATAACTTTGAAACCCGTATTCTGCGCAAATGCATCGCTACAAAATATTATTAGCAAAAAGATAGATAAAACAATTTTGGCATGCGCCAATGTTACCAAACTACTTTTGTAAAGACGCATCATATATTAGGGCTTTGATTTGTTTGAGGCTAATTTGGTCATCCTTTTTTGCATCAACAAATCTATTCGACAAAAAAAATTAAAAGATTATAGAAAGCATGAAATCCAATAGCCATCTAAGCCAGCGCAAAGTTTGCTCTATTCCCTTAGAAGATGACCGCTTAACCAAAACTGGCTTTTAAATTGGCTTACATTTCTTTGCTAGCCATAACCGTTCATCTTCACTTAATTCAGCTTTCAATTTTTCGTAAACCATCGCATTGTATGTGTTTAGCCAACTAATCTGTTCAGCCGTTAATAGTTCGGAAATAACTATTGAAGTATCGATATAGGCTAGCGTAAGTGTTTCAAATTGCAAAAATGAACCAAAAAAAGTATTCTGATGTGCTACGGTTAACACCAGATTTTCTATCCTGACACCATGTTTACCTGGTCGGTAAATACCGGGTTCGATAGACGTAATCATACCTAAATCTACAGCTATAGCAGCATTTGATGGCCCGATATTTTGCGGTCCTTCGTGAACATTTAAATAATAACCAACACCGTGACCGGTACCATGACCATAATTAATTCCCTTTTGCCACATTTGCTGACGAACAATCCCATCGATTTGATAACCTCTTGTACCCTGTGGAAATTTAGCAGCCGAGCCCAATATCATGGCAGAAAGCACTAAGGTATAATCTCTTTTTTCTTCATCAGTGGTAATGCCGAGTGGCACCGTGCGGGTAACATCGGTTGTACCGTAAAAATAATGCCCGCCCGAATCCAATAGAAAAAGACCTTCCGGCTTGAGTTCACTATCACGCTCTTCATCAGGACAATAATGAGGCAAGGCTGCATGAGGGCCATAGCCTGCAATAGTGGCAAAACTTAAACCTGCAAAGCTTTTTCCGCCTTCGCGAAAAGATTTAATTTTTTCGGATGCTGATATTTCTGTAATCCGGTTTATCCCGATATTCTCTTCCAGCCATTTAAAAAAACGGGTTAATGCTATCCCATCCTGAATAATGGCCAATCTTGTATTTTCAATTTCAACCTCGTTTTTAATTGATTTTAAAAACACCGCAGGATTTATTTCTTGAATAATTTGCAGGGAGGGCGACAACAAATTGATAAACTGATAACAGGTTCGTTTGCCATCTAATAATATCGAACAGTTTTTCAGTTGCGAAACATCGGCAGCAATTTGCTCATAGGCTTTGATTGTAATATGGCGTTTGGTTAGCAGTATTGTGTCTTTATCAGTCAGTTTCTCCTTTTGGATATAAAGCGTGACCTCTTTCAGTGAAACCATTGCATAACAAAGTACAACCGGATTAAAGCTTACATCTTTACCACGGATATTGAAAAGCCATGCCAAATCATCCAAGCTCGATATGACGTGAACTTCGGCTCTGTTTTTCTGCATTTCAATCCGCAAATTCATAATTTTGCTTTCAAAAGTCTGCCCGCAATCTTTTTCAGGCAATAGATATGCTTGGTCTGTTGGCAGTGGCGGCCTACTCTGCCAAATATTTAAAAGCAGGTCAGCATCCTTTATCTGAATTTGCCTTGCACCTAAAGAAGTTTTAATCTCCGCTCCCAGCGCCATCGACATTAATTGATAATCGAATGCAACTGTTGAATTTAAAGGTAGCCTCGAACAAAGCCAGTCAATATATTCAGGTGTATGTTGAATTTTTAATTTTACCAGCTCATACCCACTACCCTCTAATTGCTGGTTGGCTTGTTCAAAGTAACGAAAATCTGCCCATAAGCCTGCAAAATTTGCCGTAATCACTAATGTTCCGGCAGATCCGGTAAAACCAGAAGCAAAATAAATGCATCTATAATAATCAGGCACATATTCACTCATGTGCGAATCGGATGATGGAATAATGTAAGCATCAATACCATTTTTCAGCATTTCTGCCCTAATGGCCATTAATTTATCCTGGTAAGTCATAAAAATTTAATAAGCCTGGCCTCTTATTGCTTCAACCTCATCAGCATCAATAGCTAAAGGTTTACCCAGCAATTGATAACCATCTGTTGTAATGCTGTAATTATTTTCTAATCTGATGCCGCTAAAATCTTTAAATTTCTCTACCGCATCATAATTGATAAAGGATTCAAATCTTTTCTCAGATTTCCATAAATCAATTAAATCCGGAATCATGTAAATCCCTGGCTCAACAGTAAGTACGTAACCCGGCTCAAGCGCCTTTCCTAGTCTCAATGATTTTAATCCAAAAAGCGTTTTTTCCTTTTTCAATGTTTCATCATAGCCTATATATTCCTCACCCAGGTCTTCCATATCATGCACATCTAAGCCCATCATGTGCCCGGTACCGCATTGAAAAAAAAGCGCATGTGCGCCCGCAGCAACCACTTCATTTACATCACCTTTCATCAGTCCCAAATCTTTCATTCCTTGTGCAAGGGTTCTGCAGGCTTCAAAATGTACATCAATAAAATTTTTACCTGGTGCTAAAACAGCTTCTGCATTTTGTAGTGCCTGCTGCACTATCTCATAAACTTCCCGCTGCCTGTTATCAAATTTTTTCCCTACCGGAAAAGTTCTGGTTAAATCTCCGCAGTATCCAAAAGCCGTTTCCATACCCGAATCATTTAACACCATTTGCCCTTCCATCATAGTATTACCATGATAATGATTGTGCAGAATTTCTCCATGTACACTTAAAATTATTGGATAGGCAATATTGCCACCCGTTTTAAGTGCTTCACCATGAATGATTGCTGCAATTTCTTCCTCTATCATCCCCGGTTTGGCACTACGCATAGCCAATAAATGCATATCAATGGTGTGGTTTACCGCCTTTTCAATTTCAATAATTTCTTCTACTGATTTAACCGACCGTTGTGCAGCAACCGCTTTGATGAAGGGAATAGATGCTGCTTGTTTTAAATTCGCAACTCCGATGTTAAATAAATCTGCAAGCTTGATTTTATTCTCTGCCCGGTATGGCGGCAGGAAGTGAACGGCTCTATTTTTATGAAGAGCATTTTTTATGTAATCTGCCAATTGATTAGCTGGAAAAACATGCTCCACACCAATATTATATGCTTTATCCTGAAGCGTTTGCTGCCTTCCCATCCATACCAAATCATCAATACTCATTTCATTTCCAAAAATGATTGTCCGGTTCTCATCGATATCGATAATGGCAGCCAATCCAGCCTGAGCTATTCCAAAAAAATAGAGAAATGTACTATCCTGCCTAAAACTATAGGTATTGTCGGTATAATTAAATGGGCTTTCTTCGTTTCCTAAAAAAAGAAGCAGACCAGATTTTAATTCTTGAGCTAAAGCTTTTCTCCTCGCGGCATATATATTTTTATCGAACATTGATATGGTATTTTTATATAGATGATGAAAAATTATGGATCAAAAGTAGTGAAACAGCACAAAAAACTTCTGCGTTTAAAAGTAAAAATGTAAAAGGATAAAATGCTGCACTGGCGGGGCGAACAATTGTAAACAGTGTTTTCATTATTAAATTACCAGTTATTTCTAATGAAGATTAAAAAGCCGTAATTAAACCTAAAAGAGATATTTTATCGTATTTACTTCTGCTGAATAATTTGAAAATTGCTAAAAGCACCATAGCCAAAATTTTCGCCATAAGTAGCGTGATAAACCCCGACCTGTAAATCTATATTGGTCAAATCATCTCTTCTCACCGGACTACCCGGAAGGTTTTTCCAGTCTTTACCATCGTTGCTACCACGCAGATAAAACGTATTTCCTATCTTTTGAATTTGAAGTTTTTTAAAAAAAGTCCAACCCGAAAGGTTATTGGTTTGCTTGCGTCCGCTTGAATTTAAATCGGTAACGATATTACCCACACCCCAACCCGGCATTATGCCATTTTGAAGCAGTTGTGTATTGCTTCCGGTAGCTTTAACCATAATTCCGGCTTCGTTTGCGCCGTAAGCTTTTTTTTGCGTCCATCCCAGCATATCAGCCAAGGTTACCTCTGCAACAAAATCTCCTTTCACATTGTGATAAACGAAAGGACCTAATCTTGCAGATCCATCCCAAAATGTGTTCTTTGAGATCATTTTTAAGATGCCGTTTTGCTGCGTTAATGTATCCGCATTGCCCATAAAGCCATCCCATGATGTTCCTTTCAAAACATCATTTGCAGCAGGAATGGATTGAGCTGTTCCAAATTGTTTTTTAACCAGAAACCGTGAAGAATCTGTTGTTACAGTGTAGGGCAAGGAACTTTTAGTTACATTCCCAAAATTATCTCTTGCTTTAACCGTGTAGCTATAGGTTTGCTGTGGCAAGGCAGTAAAATCAATATAGGTTGCCGATTGTTGCCATTGCTTCTGCTTTTTATCTTTTTCATCATTAAAAAGATATTCTAATACAGCTCCTGGCAATAGAGATTTTTGCGCTTCCATATAAACCATATTTGGCGTAACTGCCGATGGCTTTAAAGCAAACACAGCATTTAAATCAGTGGTATTCAAAGTTTTTTTCCAAAAATCGAATTCTTTTAAACATGCATCCTGGTTAAAGGCATCATTATAAATAACAATCGATGAAATTGCAGTTAGATGAACAGGGTTGCCACCAAAAGATTCAAGTAAAACAGAGGGATTTTTTTGTCGATTTACCACGAACGGATTGCCCGACAGCTTGCCATTGACGTAAACATTTAATTTACCAGAAACATAACTGCAAATTACTTGCTGCCATTTTCCATCTCCAGCTATTTGTACAGCCTTATTTCCATCCCCAAAATAAAAATTATTTATTGTTCCTTTTGAAGCTAAAATAGAGAAGATGGCTGTAAATGGTTTTGAAAAATTAAGCGCCCGGCCAATTTCTTTTCCAAGAATCAGTTTGGAATTGTTCTCTAAAACAAGTGCTATTTTCCCGGCAACATCAGCAACTTCTGCCTTTCCTTTTATTTCTAATTTACCTAAGGCAGCGCCGTCATTTTCCCAGGTATCTGCCTTTCCATAATCGAGGTTTTTCGCAGTTGCATAAACTGTTGTATTATTACTTAAACCTTTAGTAAAACTGGCAGATATCTCCTCTTCGGTTAGCGGCCGGTCGTAAATTTTTAGTGAGGCCAGTGCACCAGAGAAACCTGCCGTTCCATCGGCGTTGCCGCCAATCAAAAACCTGGTTAGTTTATTGATAAAAAGCATTCTTCTTTCTGCCCTATCTAATTTTCCATCTACATAAATATGCTCCATTGTTCCATCAAAAACCATGGTAACCAAGTGCCACTGCTTCGATTTTGGCAATTGTTTATACCCCAAATCAGCCCAACCGGAATGAATGGCAGCACCAGTATTTTTTCCATTGCCATAACCTATCGCCACATTGGTTAAGTTGTCTCCACCTTTTGGTGTCCAGGTTACAATAGTTTCCTCTTTTTCTATGTCAGGATTGAGCACCCACATACTTACGCTGTAACTACTGTTTCCAAGTAGAGATAAAGGTGCTGTAACCGATGAAGTCATTCGTTCTCTACCTGAAAAAACTAAGGCTTTCTTTCCGGCTATCATTGCAGCAATAGGTTTATTTACGCCTTCGGCAGAAAATTTACCAGCTAATTTGCCTTTATTAAGAACAGTCGATGCTGTTGTACCTACCCTCAACTGGCTTAATGTTAAATCAATAAGCAATCCTTTCGAGTCGAATCCTTTTAAAGATTTCCAAGGTTTAATTTTGGTATTCATCATCGGTTTATAAGCCGGATTATCAAAAACCTGTATGTTCCATATTCCCTTGTTTAAACCCGGGTATTCTGTATGTAAAATAGTGGTGCGAAGGTATCGGGCTTTAACATTTCCAAAATCAATCATCGGACTACCATGTTGGGTATTTTTGCTCTTATCTGCGTATAGTTTCCAGATTTTACCACCAAGCGAGTATTCTATTTTATATTGATAGTACCATGTAGCATATTCAAATTGGGTGTGTACACTTTTAACCTGTTGAGTTTTGCCCAAATCGACTTGAATCCATGCAGAACCGACATTATTTTTAGCTTTCCATAAGGTGCCATTATTGTTATCAAAGGCAAAATCTACCTTAAAATCTTTATCGTAAAATGAAGATGCAGAAGCTTTTTTCCCTAAAGCTAAGTTTGGGTGGGGATTTTCATTTTTAGCCAGATAACCAATACCTGCATGTGTTGGTATCAGTCTCAAAATATTGCCTTTTTCATCAAAAATGATTTTATCAGCGGCAACTTGCCTATGGTAACCACCATCATTATGCGGATTATTGTGCCGGTGATAAATCAAATAAAAATCATCGCCCTGCTGTAAAACCGATTGATGCCCAGGACCATGAACTGTTCCATCGCTATTTGTTGCTAAAATTGGATTATCTAAAGCGTATTTAAAAGGCCCCATCGAATTGGTAGCGGTAGCGTATTGTACCCTGTAAGTACTATCCTCACAATAACCTGAAGAATAAGTTAAGTAGTATATGCCTTTTCGCTTAAAAACAAATGGTGCTTCAAAAAAATCTTTAGCATCAGTATTTGGAATCTGCGCTAATTTTGAAAATGATTTCATGTCGTTATTTAGTAAACCAACACCGCAGCCATGGTTGGGATAAATACCCCACGTACCCCAATACATATAATATTTTCCATCGTCATCTTTAAAAGTCTGCCCATCTAAAGTAATTACATTGGGCACTAAAAAATTTGGAACAATTGGTTTACCCGGGGCCAAGAGTGGTGTCCATGGCCCAACCGGTGTTTTTGATGATGCACCAAATATTTCTACGGGCTGACAGTAGTAGAGGTAGTATTTCCCATCCGGACCCAAAGTAGCATCAGGTGCCCAGTAAT
The DNA here is from genome assembly GCF_920984665.1 of Pedobacter sp. Leaf170. Classification (GTDB taxonomy): domain Bacteria; phylum Bacteroidota; class Bacteroidia; order Sphingobacteriales; family Sphingobacteriaceae; genus Pedobacter. The sequence goes on along the minus strand of NZ_CAKLBP010000005.1, from coordinate 255,231 downwards.
GATGCGTAGTTGGCCAGTTCATATCTTGCAAAGTCCAATTTACAAAGTCTTTTGAAGTCCATACTTGTGATGGCCCAAAACCGCCTCCATTACCATCTGTTGTGGCATATATATAATAGGTATCTCCAAATTTCTTTACCGTAGGATCAGCAAAGTAACCTGGAATAATAGGGTTACCATTTCCTTTAGCTAAGTACGAGGTTTGTGCCCTTAAGGCTGAACCAGATAATCCCAAAAGAAAAAAAATGAGTAAGCTGTTGTAAATCTTTTCCATGTTGATTGGCAATGATTCCGATTTACAAAATCAGAAAGTTTTGCTAAAAAAATCGTATTGTAAATTACTTTACTGGTGCCACTAAATTTACTTTTGGTGTTTCTGCATTTAGCAAGTGTTTGATAAAGAAGTCTCTTTTGCGTCGCCTGCCGTACACGCCACCATCGCTATGCCCCATACCTGGAATGCTCAGAATATCAAAATCCTTGTTTGATTTAATCAAGGCATCAGCTAAACGATAAGTAGATTCTGGCGGAACATTCTCATCGGCTTCGCCGACAATCAAAAATAAATCGCCCTGAAGTTTTGAAGCATTGGTAATGTTTGATTGTTCGGCATAATGCGGCCCAACCGGATAGCCCATCCATTGCTCATTCCACCATTGTTTATCAATTCGATTATCATGACAACCACATGCAGAAACTGCAGCTTTATAAAATTCGGGATGAAACAGTAAAGCGCCTGTAGAGTTTTGTCCGCCAGCGGATGTACCGTAAACTCCAATTTTGTTAATATCTGCATTAGGATATTTAGCAGCCATCGCCTTCATCCACAAAATTCGGTCTTCAAAACCTGCATCGGCTAAATTGTGCCAACAAACATCATGAAAAGCTTTTGACCGATTGGCTGTGCCCATGCCATCAATTTGCACTACAATAAAACCCAGCTCTGCCATACTTTGCATTTCGCTTGCGGGCAGAAAATTTTTGGGCACAAAACTATCTTGTGGTCCGGCATAAATATTTTCTATAATGGGATATTTCTTTGCTGGGTCTATATTTGATGGAAAACAAATTACGCCCCAAATATCCGTTTTAGCATCTCTGCCTTTTGCCACAAAAACTTCGGGCAACTTAACGCCGGTTTTTAGAAAAGGTGCTAATTCGCCATGCTCCAGTTCTTGTATTTGTTTCCCATTAATGGTTAACTTTAATTTGCTTATCGGTGCAATGTTTACCTGCGAATAAGTATCAACATAATATTTTCTATCTGGAGAAAAAGTAAGGCTGTGGTTGCCTTTCTCGGGCGTTAAGTTTATCAAACCTTTCCCATCAAAACCAATTCTATAATAATGGATAAAATATGGGTCTTCATCAGCATTTATTCCACTTGCTCGGAACCAAACCTGCCTTTTCACTACATCAACGCTGTCAATATCACGCACAACCCAATTGCCTTTAGTAATAAGTTGTTGTTTGCCTGTTATCCCGTTTACCAAATACAAATGACGCCAACCATCTTGTTCGCTTGTCCAGATGATTTCATTAGTTTTAGGCAAGTAACGCGTGTAAATTCTGCTTTCGTAAATAAATGTTTTGGTTTTTTCGTCAATGATGTTTCTGGTTTTTCCGGTTTCTACATCAACCTCAATTACCCGAAAACGCTGGTGGCCGCGGTCGGCCTTTTCATAAGTGTAATAGCGGTTGCTGTTATTGCGCCAATGTAACGGCTGCGGACCGAAAAAATCGATTGGTTCCACATCAACTTTTGTTGCTTTTTTGCTGGCAACATTAAAAACATAAGGCTGGTACGATGTAAAATCATCTCCGGGCTGTGCATATTCTCTGGATTTTAATTCTCCTCGTGTGGTTCCTGGTACAGAGCTTAATACATAGTAGACTTTTTTAGTTTCCTTCGGATTGATTTTGTAAGCGATGATTGATTTTCCATCAGGCGACCATTCAAAATTACCAAAAGGTTTATCTGCTGTTCCATCGGTACTTAAAACGGTTTCTTGTTTTGAAGCTAAATTAATAAGCACCACATTACCGCCGCGAATTTCGATTTCGTTTTTGCCATCTGGCGATTTACTTATTGATGGATTCCACTCCCAGCGAGAATGCTTTTGCTGCAGTGGGGTTTTAGCATTATAGCGAAATACAGTCGAATCGGCAGTAGTGTTTACACTGTAATCGGTTAAATTGATTACATACCATTGGTTTTTTATTTTAAGTTTTAATTGGTTTGCATCCGCAAAATATAAATCAGGTAAACGCAAAGCGGATGTTTTTCTTTCGGTAGTTTTTTCGATATTTTGGGCTAACCTTTCGGCATCAAAAGCCGATGTTCTTTTTCCGGTCTCCGCATCAACATAAAAATATTCCCAGTTTTTGTTAGGCAGATTTTTCTTGTACCAAAAAGCCGTCCCATTTTTTAACCACACCGGAACAATTTCGTTATTAGTAGGAATGTTGCGCAAAAGCGTATCCAATTTATTGGCTCTGCTGTAAGCCTCGGCAATATCTTTAGCTGTGGGTGCATACTGCAACTGGGCATAAACAGTTGCACAGCAAAAATGTAGAAGCGTTATGGTAATCAATTTTTGAAACCGGAGTTTAAATTTCATTGTAGCTGTATTAAGCTGTGAATATAAAAGAGGATAATATCAATGCCTTAACCTGCTGATTTTACTTATCAGGATTAAATCGCCTGATTAAATAATAAACTGGAATACCAGCTAAAGTGATAATGAGACCCGGCCATGTAAATTTTGGCTTAAATATGATAAGTAAAATGCAGAAAGATAAACCCATAAGTATGTAAATAATGGGTAATACCGGATAACCAAATGCCTTGTATGGTCGTTCTGCGTTTGGTCTTTTTTTGCGGAGAATGAAAATCCCGAATATGGTTAACATGTAAAAACCAACCACAACAAAAGAGATCATATCCAGCAAGTCTCCATATTTACCACTTAAGCACCAAAGACTAGCAAAAATGCACTGAATCCATAAACCAAACCCTGGCACAGCATTTTTATTAAGTTCGGTTACTTTTTTAAAGAACAGTCCATCTTTACCCATAGAATAATATACTCTGGCTCCGGCCATAATTAATCCGTTATTGCATCCGAAGGTAGATACCATGATCATCACTGCAATAGTAATGGTACCAACGGTGCCAAAAATGCCATTTGCTGCTGCAACTGCTACACGATCTTTATCTGCATAAGCTATATCATGCAGGCTTAGTACACCCGTGTACATCACGTTAGTAAGAATATAGAGTACGGTAACGATGATGGTGCCAAGGGCTAAACTCAAGCCGATATTACGAGCCGGATTTTTGATTTCTCCGGCAATAAAAGTTACATTGTGCCATGAATCACTGCTAAAAATAGAGCCTACCATCGCAGCCGCAATTGCGCCAAATGCTGCAAATGTAGTATAGGTTGTAATGTTTCCATCTGCCGAAAGCGAACCGAGCGTCCACATATTATTCCAGTTGGCTTTCCATATATCCTGATCAAGAAAAAACAAACCAAAAACAATTAACCCAAACAAGCTTAATAACTTAGCTACGGTAAAAGTGGTTTGTATGGTTTTACCTGCGCTTACGCCCCTGCTATTTACGTAGGTAAGCAATACAATTACGCCTATGGCAAGCAGCTGCGCCGGTGATATGGTGAGAAATCCTAAATCTACTGCAACTAAATCTTCGCTTAGTGCGGGCACGAGGTAGGCGGTAAACTTCGCAAAAGCCACACCCACCGCTGCAATGGTAGCGGTTTGTATCACTGTAAAAAAGCTCCAGCCATACAGAAAGCTTACTAAAGGATTGTAGGCCTCTTTCAAATAAATGTATTGTCCGCCGGCTTTTGGAAACATAGCGCTCAGTTCCCCGTAACTTAATGCGGCCGTTAATGTCATAAAGCCGGTAATTAACCAAACCACCAATAACCATCCCGAACTGCCTACATTTCGGGTAATATCGGCACTTACAATAAAAATTCCTGAGCCAATCATACTACCTGCAACCAGCATGGTGGCATCCATTAATTTTAAGGTAGGCTTAAATTCTGTGGTTTCTTGTTTCATTGATGGTTTAGTTTTCAGTTGAGAAAGAATAAAATAATTAGCGGGCAGGCTGGTAAAATTTCCAGCTGGTTGTAAAATCTCTGGTTATGGGTTGATTAATCAGCGTTGCTCTAATTAGTTCGATCGGGATGAGGTTTTGCTTAATAATTTTATCATGAAATTCTTTGAAAGACATTTTTCTACCATCTACCAACTCCTTTTTTAAAGCATATAGTTGCAAACCGCCTGTAAGATAGGCCACTTGGTATAATGGACTGTAATCTCCTTTAAAAGAACGCCTAACTTCGCCTTCTGCATTTGCCTTTTCATGGCCAACTCTATCTACCAAAAAATCTACACATTGCTTCGGATTCCATTTCCCGAGGTGGAAGTTGAGTGAAAATAAAATGCGGGCACAACGATGCATTCTCCAAAAAAGCATGCCCATTTTTTCTTCAGGTGTTTTGGCAAAGCCTTTTTCGTACAGCAAAAGCTCCCAATACAGTGGCCAGCCTTCTACACTAAAAGGCGTTTTAAACATATCGCGATAACCTTTATAACGGCTATTCATGTAATATTGGTAATGATGACCAGGCAATAGTTCATGCTGAACGGTTCCGCGGGAGAAATAAGGATTATTGCCTCGCATACTCATTAGTTTATCATCCTCTTGCATACTAGCCGTTGGATAACTGATACTAATTTCTCTGCCGCCTGTAAAAAATGGATTAACCAATTGCCTTTCTTCCGACATCATAACCATTCCCCAGGTCTCTTCGGCAAGTGGCGGAATATCGATTAAATCATTAGCCTTAATAAAGCGCAGGGCATCATCCTGCAACTTCACAATCAATTCTGCCTGCCTGCCTAAGGGCACATAGCTATTTTTGATTTTCTCTTGTGCAGCTTTCCAGTTTTTACCAAAACCCATTGCTGCAGAAGCTTTTAAAAGTTCTTCATCGCAGTAGGCAAATTCTTTCTCGGCAAGCTCTATAAGTTGTTCTGGTGTGTATGGAATAAATTCTTCCTTTAACTGCCTGATTAATTCTGCCCGGCCAATTGGCGTGCCTTTAATATTTAATTTATCAACCTTTAAATTGGCAATCGAATCCAGGCTATTTGTAAATACCGCCGCATATTTCGTTAAAGCAGAATCAGCCTCGTGATAAGGTTTAGGCACCCACCAGCTAAAACCCGGCTCGTAATTATTATAAAACTGATAAAAACTTGTTAGCCGTGATTTCAAACCAGTAGCAACATCAGCTGCGGTTTTTAAATCGCTTGAGTTTAAGCTCGCTTTTTTTATAGAGATGCAAGCTGTATCAATTTGCTTGGCAAGTATATTAATCTGAGCAGCCAAAACCGAGCCTTCCAGATAAACGCCACGTTTTCTCAGCTTTTCAAGCCCATAAATCGTATCGGCAAAAGGGAAATATTTTATTACGGATTTATAATCTTTTTGCTCTGCATTAAGTTTAAAAAGCGCACTTTCAATTTCACGCTTTAGCAAAACGTAATCAACTTTTCCATGAATACTAAATGATTCAAATTTTGCTGCACTGAGTTTTTTCAGGTAGTCGTTATTAATCTCGGTAAGGCGTTTGCGTTGATCGGGACTGTTAAAAGAACGGATTGGCCAATTATAGTAGCCACCCTGCGAATATGGATTATAATAATCATTTAATGCATCAATATCGCTTTGATATCCCCGAATCATAGTGCCCATTTCACTGGTTTGCTCAAAAAGTTCTGAGTTAGATGTTTGGGCTTTTACCTGAACCGAAACAAGCAAAATGCAGCATGCAAACAGGGTATTTTTTATATTTTTTTTTAACATGATTGTGAAAAAAAAGGAATAGCAAATGCCTCCATCAATAAGATAGCTTCGGCATTTTAAGGTGAAATTTATTGTTATTTAAATTCTATGCACTTACATAAGTTACCCTGCTTACACTATTGTAGGTATCAATATATGCTCTTGGTGATTGGCCAATAATGCTTTTAAAAACACGATTGAAATTAGTAATACTGTTAAACCCTACTTTATAGGCTACGCCTGATATACAATCGGCCTTATCACCGGAAAGAAGACTTTTGCAAGCATCGTTAATTCTTACTTCGTTTAAAAAAGTTACGAAGGTATGCCCTGTATGCTTTTTAAAGTATCTGCAAAATGCCTGAGGTGTCATAAATGCTGCATTTGCAACATCCTCAAGTGTAATGTGATTATTGTAATTTTCGGTAATGAAACTGATGATTTTACTTAAGCGCATACCTTCATTCTCAGAAAAATTAGAAGAATATAAATCCGAGCAAAGTGGCTCTATATTATCACCCAGCTGTTGTAAACCGGTAAGTAAACTTAAGAATGCAAAAAGTGTATCCTGACCTGAAGATTCGTGAACATCAAACATCTTCGCTGAAATTTGACGAGTATAGCCGGCTGCAATTTTAAATCCGTGTTTATTTTTTGATAGATAAGTGCTGGCTAATTTCATTTCTGGCAGTGCAAATAAGCAAGCCAGAATTCCGGAAGGATTAAAATAAATAGAGCATGCTGAAACAGACTTTTCCTGACCGGCAAAATATTCAGGATTGCTTTTAAACAAATGAGGCAATTTAGCACCAATTACAAATACATCTCCCGCTCTGAAACTGTGCATATCATTACCTGCAATAAGCGTTCCCTCACCTTTTTCGATGTAGGTAATCTGCCATTCATCATGCCTGTGAAGGTATTGATAAAAATGCGGGAGCTGAATATGCTCCGAAATCACACTCTTGTCATCTGGGACAAGCATTGTAAATGGTAATACTTTCATCTTGTTTGGTGGTTAGTTGATCCACAGACTGAAAATAAGGATATTAACTCAAAAAACACAATAAAACACAAATACGGTTAAAATCCTGCTGGTATTCGACAATATTCAGTTTTAGCTGCCCATTAAACAAGGGTAATTCTTTAAAGAAAAATGCGGCTTTTTGCTTTGATGCACCGTGGATATAACCTTGATGGAGCTAAATGACAGAAAAATAAGTTATTTACAGAAACTTGCGACAAAAAAAACTCTCAAAACAATTAAAAAAAATGTCCAAAACAATTTAAATAGCAAAAAAACCCGCAAATCAATTAAGATTACGGGTTTATATAATAGAGACAGGAATATTATTTAAGAAATATTTACTACACTAATAGTTTTCGCGGCATTTAATTCCGCTCTGCCTGGAAAGCGAGCGTATTCATCTCAGTTTTTTCCTCCGCAGCAATTTGACTAACCAATAAACCGGTTGCCGGACCCAAGCTTAAGCCCATCATACCATGTCCGGTAGCGATTATCAAATTCTTTCTTTTTTCACTGCGACCAATGTAAGGTAAACCATCAGGAGAAGATGGCCTGAAACCATACCAAATATTTTTCGCTTCGGGGATAGCAGGTTTTAAATCAGGAAAATATTTGGGTATAGATTCTACAATTCCCTTAACACGCTGCATATTTATCCTTTCGTTAATCTTATCCAATTCCATTGTACCCCCATAACGAATCTTTCCATTCATTGGGGTAATAGCCACTCTTGCCTCACACAGTAAAGCTGGAATAGTCATCCGGTTTAGCGGCTCATTTTCCATAAAAGAATAACCTTTGCCGGGCATAAGCGAAATTTTTAAGTCGGCCATTTTAGCCACAGCCGGCGACCAAGAGCCTGTTGCTAACACAAACTGATCAGCAGCCCATTCGTTATTGCCTGCAAAAACCTTTGTAATTTTATCGCCTTCGGTTTCAATCTTATCAACTTCTTTTCCGTATACAATATCTACACCATTAGCTTTAAGGTATTGCAACAACCCATTCATTAACTTTCCGGGATAAAGATGTGCATCGCAGCGATAATGCACCGCACCTAACACATCCAAGTTTAAATCTGGTTGTAATGCTTTACATTCTGCTGCAGATAGAATAGCCATATCCAAACCAAGTGTTTTTGCCTTATCAGCTAAATGCGCCTCCTCTTCTGCTGCTTTTTCAGTTTTATAGAAAGCTAAAATTCCGTTATTTTTTAATTCGAAATCAAAACCGGGCTCATTTGATAAATCCTCATATAGTTTCTTGCTCAATAGTGATAAATCTCTCAAAGGTTCTGCCGAATAAGCCAAATGCTTTTCATTGGCATGTTTCATAAACTTTAATCCCCAGCCGATAAGATTTGGGTTTAGCGATGGACGTACATAAAACGGACTTTTACTATTGAACATCCAGCGGATACCCTGACTGATCATACCGGGAGCCGCCAAAGGAATAAAGTGACTGGGTACAATCATTCCGGCATTTCCAAATGAGCAATTATCAGTAATATCTCCCTTATCTAAAACTGTAACCTTAAATCCTTTCTTCTGGAGATAGTATGCCGAACTTAGTCCAACAATTCCTCCTCCTATTATCACTACTTTCGACATTTATTTCTTTATTTTAAGATCTGATTAGATGACCTGAAATCCATAAGCATAAGGATCATCTTCCGTATCTATTTTAATCGTGTTATATCCATAAACCTTTGCCCATCCCTCTACACTTGGAATAATAGCCTTAAAACCATTTAATTCAACTTCAGCTTCTACTTTACCCGTAAATTTGCTCCCGATAAAACTTTCATGTATAAAATCTTCACCAACTTTAAGCTTACCTTTTGCATACCATTGTGCCATACGGGCAGATGTTCCGGTACCACAAGGCGACCTGTCAATGGCTTTATCACCATAAAAAACTGCATTTCTAGCGGTAGAGTTCGGGTCTAAAGTTTTACCAGTCCATAAAACATGGCTACAGCCATTAATCGTTTCGTCTTGCGGGTGAACAAAAGTATATTGCTCATTGATACGCTTACGTATGGTTTGGCTCCAGGTTATTAATTGAGATGCAGTATAATTTTCCAAACCGGGGAAATTGCTTTGCGGATCAATAATCGCATAGAAATTTCCACCATAAGCTACATCAAAAGTTAATGTTCCTAAATCAGGGCAGTCAATTTCCAATCCCTCAGCAGCAAGATAAGAAGCCACATTTTTTAGCTTTACAGATTTTACTTTTTTTCCTTCCTGCTTGTAAGAAATTTCTACAAGTCCTGCAGGCGCTTCCATACGAATTACACCCGGAACCTTTGGTTGAATTAAGCCTTCTTCTACGGCAATAGTGATGGTACCAATGGTGCCATGACCACACATGGGCAAACAACCGCTGGTTTCGATAAACAGAACAGCAACATCATTTGCCGGATCGTGTGGTGGATACAAAATACTTCCTGACATCATATCGTGACCACGCGGCTCGAACATTAAACCAGTTCTAATCCAATCATATTCCTTTAAAAAGTGCTGACGCTTTTCACTCATATTAGCCCCTAATAATTGTGGCCCACCGCCGGCCACTAATCTTACCGGGTTACCGCATGTATGCGCATCTACACAAAAGAAGGTTTTATTCATATTACTTTGTTAATTGCTGGTTTACCATTCTAAATATCTCAAGGGGATTACTGTCTTTCAATTCTTCTGGCAGAAATTCCTGTTGCCAATCCTGATAAGCAAGCGGCCGCACAAAACGATGAATTGCGGATGAACCTACCGAAGTAAACCTACTGTCGTTGGTGGCAGGAAATGGCCCACCGTGTTGCATAGCAGCACAAACCTCTACACCTGTTGGCACACCGTTTAAAATAATACGCCCGGTTTTATTTGTTAACAGATGAATAAGTGATTGGTATTGGCGAATTTCATCAGCCGCCGCCATGATGGTAACTGTTAATTGTCCATTTAATACCGCAATAACCTGTTCTAGCTCTGCAACATTATTTGCTACAACCAAAAGCGAGTAAGGGCCAAAAATTTCTTCGTGGAGCTTTGGATTTTCGATAAACTTCGCGGCAGATACTTGTGCTACTTTCGCTTCAGACTGGTTTTGCAATTCTGCATTTTTTACCGTTGATGCAGAAAGAAGTTCGACGCCATCTTCTGCATGCACTGCTGTTGAAAGTTTAATGTAATTGTTAGCAATACCAGGAGTTAACATGGTAGCAGAAGGAACTTTAGATATTTCTGCAGCCAATACCTGCTTAAAATTTTCTAATTCTGGCGATGATATGGCCAGCATTAAACCTGGATTAGTACAAAACTGACCAGCACCTAAAGTAATAGATGCAGCATATTTCTTCGCCAATTCTTCAGCTTGTGTATTTATCGCCTCCGGTAATAAAACAATTGGATTTATACTACCCATTTCAGCGAAGAGCGGGATAGGTTCTTTACGTTCCTGAGCCAATTTAACCAATGCCATGCCTCCATTGTAAGAGCCAGTAAAAGTTACGGCCTTAGTTAAAGGATGCAATACAAGCGCAGAACCAATAGCATAACCATCATCAAAAAGCAGTGAGAATAATCCTTTTGGCATGCCTGTTTTCTCTATGGCTTTAATAATGGCTGCACCAACAAGTGCGCTAGTGCCGTAATGAGCAGGATGAGCTTTTACAATTACAGGGCAACCAGACGCTAAGGCTGAAGCCGTATCGCCACCAGCTACAGAAAACGCTAATGGAAAATTACTGGCGCCAAAAACAACAACCGGACCAATAGGCACAAGCATTTTACGAATATCCGGGCGAGGCAAAGGTTGCCTTTCGGGCATGGCGGTATCAATCACCGCATCAACCCAGGAACCTTCTGCAACTAAGTTGGCAAAAAGTTTTAACTGACCGGTTGTTCTGCCCAGTTCGCCTTGCAATCTGGCAATTGGCAAACCACTTTCTGCAGATGCACGAGGCACTAAAACCTCAGCAATAGCAGAAATTTCATCAGCAATAGCATTTAAAAAAGCTGCCTTTTTATCCTTATGGATGTTTCTAAAAGTTTCAAATGCGGCTGTAGCGGCTACTAAAGCATCTTCAACATCTGTTTGGTTTGCCTTAAAAAAATCGCCCTCAAGCGATAAGCCTGTTGCAGGATTTATCGCTTGGAGCGGAGTTTCGTGACTATCTTTGTATGCGCTCGCAACAATATTTTTTCCAATCATATTTAGTTTTATTTACCCCAGCTGCCAGCAGGAAGTTCCGGACGAACAGCTAAGGCATCATTGATAATTTTCAATACTTTAGTTCTTTCTTCGCCTACAAGTGCTAAGCGGGGTGCTCTTACCGCTTCGGTGCCTAAACCTGTTGCAACCTCGGCTAATTTAATGTACTGAACTAATTTTGGGTGAATATCTAACTCTAATACAGGTAAAAACCAACGATAAATTGTTAACGCTTCGCTGATTCGGTTTTCTTTTATCAGATTGAAAATAGCTACCGTTTCTCTTGGAAAAGCATCTACCAAACCTGCAACCCATCCATGTGCACCCATTACAATACTTTCCATTGCAAGCGGATCTACGCCTGTAAATATCTTAAATCGATCACCAAATCTGTTTATCAATCGTGTTACGTTTGAAACATCTCTGGTAGATTCTTTTATCGCCTGAACGTTTGGATATTTCGCTAATGCTTCAAACATATCTAAAGTAACCTCAATTTTGTAATCTACCGGATTATTGTAAATCATAATTGGTAAATCTGTTGATTCTGCAATGGCACCAAAGAAAGCTAAAGTTTCATCTGCCGATGCATAATAGCGCATTGGCGGCAATAACATTAAACCTTGCGCCCCAAGAGATTCTGCCTTTTTAGCAGCCTCGATTGCTTTTTTAGTAGTTGACTCTGCAATGTTTAATAACACCGGCACGCGACCATTTACAACTTCTAAAGTATGTGATAGCAGGCCAAATTTCTCCTCATCCGTTAATACGCTAGCCTCTCCAAGAGAACCACCCAGGATAATCCCCTTAGCACCTGCTTCCAGTTGCGCTTCGATATTTAAATCAAATGCTGCAAAATCTAATTCATCGTTTGCTGTAAATTTGGTTGTTACCGCCGGAAAAACCCCTGTCCAATTTATTGCCATTTTTTAATTCTTTTATTAATAATAATTTTCTTTTTGATTGATTTTTTGATCCCGATTTGTTAAAGATGTTTCTCATCTATCTCAAGATTGTTTCAAAGTTATGCTATAGGCACAGCGCACAATTATTTTATTTTAACCGATACCAACTGTAAATATACCTTTTTAAGTTTGTAGGTTTTTATTGTGCTTTTGCCTGCAGATAATACATAAATTCGATTGCTGATTTTTCAAATAAAGCCGATTGCTTTAAACCAAGTTTAGTTTGTTTCCAATTTTTGCCCGGTATAATTTTTAAGGGTTGAACGCCATCTTTTTTAAGTACCAGAGGTAAATTAAACCCTTCTACACAGTTGGTGTAACGATATTTAACCACACCATTTTTAATAGAATACTCAAAAACAGGAATTTGAGTGGTTCTTAAATACTGGTCAAAAACTTTAGCATAAGAATAGCCTGCAAGCTTGGAAATGTATAACTCTACCTGTGCGCTGGTAACAGTTTTATGATAAAAATTTTTATTTAATCCCCGCAGGATAGACCTGAACAAATCATCGTTATTAAGGCTATGCCTGATGGCATGCAGCATATTTCCACCTTTTGGATACATATCTCCACTGCCTTGGGCATTTACGCCATAAACTGGAATAATCGGTTTATCATTTCTAATCCCTTTTCTTATTCCGTAGTTGTACTCATTCCCAGCCTGGATACCAAAATTATAATCAATAAATAAGGTTTCGCTGTAATTGGTAAAGCCTTCGTGTACCCACATGTCGGCCAAATCTTTGGTTGTAATATTATTTCCAAACCATTCGTGCCCACTCTCATGTATAATGATAAAATCATATTTTAGTCCCCAACCGTTGCCAGAAACATCTCGCCCTAAATAGCCAAATTTGTATTTATTTCCGTAAGATACCGCTGATTGATGTTCCATACCGGTATGCGATGCGTCGATTAACTGGTATCCATCTTCGTAAAATGGATAAGGCCCAAACCAATACTCAAAGCTTTTTAACATTTTGTGTACCTGATCTGGCATATAGGTTTTTGCTTTCTTAAGGTTATAATCCAGCACCCAATAATTCAAATCAAGCTTGCCTTTTTCGCCCGAATAAGTTTCTTTAAAGTTGACATATTTACCAATGTAAGGAATAAGGCAGTAATTACTAATCGGATTAACCACATTATACTTGTAGGTTACCGTACCGTTGTTGTTGTCCTTTTTAAAAACCAATCTTCCATTACCAATACCAACAAGTGTATCGGGTATGGTCATTGTTAAAGATGCGCCTAAATCCGGTTCATCACTTTGATGATCTTTATTGGGATACCAAACTGAAGCACCCAATCCCTGGCAAGCAACCGTCATCCAAGGCCTGGAAAGCGAATCGGTTGTAAAAATAAAGCCACCATCCCATGGCGCCCGTTTAGCCTGATGTACCAAGCCGTGGTAATAAATTTTTACCCGGTTTATTGCTGCTGTTTTTTGTGCAGGAACTCTTGCATACCACACGGAGCCTGAATGTTCAAATTGAAGCTTAACTTTGTTATTGTATAAAATACTGTCGATTAAAAGCGGTTCCTGCAAATCAATCTGCATACGCAGTTTACCATCATTTTCTTTTACAACTTTATAAACAATTTCGTTATTACCAGCTATGCTTTTACCATTAAAATCGGGTGTAAAAGCCAGTTCATAGCGCTGAACATCCCACCAGGTACGTTCAGGCGCTAAACTGCCTCTTAATGTATCTGCCAATGTATATTTATTCGTTTCTTGAGCATATAAACTGATATTCAAAAGGGCAAGACAGGAAAAAAGGATTAAACGAATCATAATACTCTGAAGGATTATATAAAAGCTTTTACATTTAATTTTTAAAATTAATTAGCATCCCACCATAAGCGGTCGGTAGTTTTGGCTCTCTGCTGAGGTTGCGGGTTAGCCGTAATCTCAGAGTTAGGATACAAAACCCTTCTCGGGATTTCACTTATTGCATTTTTAACTTTTGTAATCACCGGAAAGCCTGTACGACGCCAATCGGTAAAATTTTCTGCATTTAAAAAGTTTGAAATTGCTTTCTCTTCCATAATTAATCTTAATGCATTAGAGCTACTCAAAGTTCCTCTAGCCGTCAAATAGGTATTAACTTCTGCAGTTGCTACCCCAAGTTTTTCCATGTGTTTTCTAACAGCATCTTGATAAATGGGTTGTGCTGCTGCAGCTCCAGAAATAATATTTGTAGCTTCTGCTTTTAAAAATAATGCTTCTGTATAATTTACCAAATAATTATTTGCATTTGCGCCGGCATAAAAAGAAGCAGGAATGGAGTAAGATTGCAGACTTCCAATTTCATCTAAACCAATTTCGCGTCCGGTATATAAGCCGGTTTGAACAGCTGGAGCAATCATTTTGCTCAAACGTGGATCGTTTCTCGTTTTAAATCCTTCTACAAATGTATTGGCAAGCACCAATGTACTGGCCGGTAAAAAGTTCTGTTGCCAAGGGTTTTCTGCACCAGCAGCACCACTAAAAGCAACTTTACAATCATCTGCATTACTTTGCATACCATTATTTAATGCCGTTAACACCAATTGAGCTTGCGCAGCAGCTGTTGAACCAGGCGCTTTGCTTAAATGCATGTAATATCTCGCTTTTAGCGTATAAGCCAGCTTTTTCCATTTAGCCATATCACCAGCATACATAAAATCATCAGCACCAGGGCTTAAACCAGCGTTTTTATTGGCATCTTCAATACCCTGATCCAATAACTGCTGTATTTGAGCATAAATTTGCTGTTGTGTATCATAAACCGGCGTAGTATTTTCTGTGCCTTTGAAAGCCTGGCTGTAAGGAATATCGCCCCATGCATCTGTAGCATAACCCAAACAATAAGCGGTAAGTATTTTAGCAATAGCGCCATATTTAGTGTTGCCATTTGCCGATGCTTTTTTGTTTAATAAGATTAGATTATTTAAAGTTCTAACGTAAACATTGTTCCAGTCGCCATCCATATCTACATTGTACATGAGGTATGTACCCTGATTTGGTGCAACCTGATTTAAGGCAATAACCTGAAGGTATTGTTGCAGAATAATACTAAGGCTGGCGTCTCCTGAAGCATTGATATTCTGAGATATCAGCATTTGAACAGGTGGCAAAATCAAAGATTCCTTTACATCTATCGGCCTGTTTGGATCTGTATTTACATCAATATATTTTTTACACGAGGTAAGTGATACCATGTATAAAACTGCGATAACAAAATATATCTTTTTCATAATTTTTCTTTCTAATTGATAATTGATTATAATGTTAACTTCAATGTAAAATCGATGGATCTGGAAGTTGGTGTAGAGAAAGAATAAATTCCCTGTGAACCATTTGAAGAACCAAATGAACTTACCTCTGGGTCGCCTCCGGTAAAATGTGGAGCATAGATCCATAAATTTCTACCCGTAACATTTAGTGATATGTTTTTAAAACCAGTTTTTTTAATCCAATCTGGCTTAAAACTATAACCAATACTTGCATTACGTAATTTTACATAAGTACCATCCTGGATAACAGATTCTAAAACACTATTGGCACGCTGATAGTAAGCCTGGCCGGTAACTGATACGTTATTCGGCTGTCCTGTATTTACATTTACCCCTTCTACAACTCTTGGATCGCGGTCTTCAGTAACTTTTGGCGTTCCGTAAAAATAGCCATATCCATCTACGTTGTTTTGAATGTCGCCGCCTTTCTTCATATCAAAAGCAAAGCTGAAGCTAAACTGTTTGTACTTAAAATTATTGACAATTCCAGCCATAAAATCTGGATTGATATTACCAATAATCCCTTGCTCATCTGCCTGAAATGGCAAACCATCATCACCAATTAATAATTTTCCTTCAGCATTTCGGGCATATTTTGTTCCATAAATAACGCCATACGGCTGATTTAAAAAGATAAAGGTGAAACCGTTGCCTACCTGATTTAAATCTTTGTAAATGGATAATACTTTGTTTCTGATTCTGCTAAAGTTGAATGTTAAATCCCAGTTAAAATTTTCTGTTTTAACCGGGTTAGCATTTAATAATACTTCTATACCCCTATTGCGCATAGATGCAGAGTTAACGCTGGTAGAGTTATAACCCGTAGATGGTGCCAGCGCAACAAATGGAATAATGCCGCTTGTAGTTTTCTTATCGAAATAAGTTACTTCAAGGCTTAAACGATTTTTGAAAAAACCTGTTTCTAAACCTACCTCAAACTCATTAATTCTTTCATTTTTCAAAGTTGGGTCGCTTAATGTACCGCTAATTAAGAAACCAGATTGCCCTTGAAAAGGAAAAGCAATATTTCTGATGGTTTGCGATTCGTAAGGTGTAAGTAAACTGTATGGACCAATACTAGCATTTCCAACTGTACTGTACGATAATCTTAATTTACCGAAATTCATTACATCAGATAATCCTTTAGAAAAGAAATTAGAAAAGATGAAACTTGTAGCAGCCGAACCATAAGGATAAAAACTATTCCCTTTGGCTAATACCGAAGTACCATCGTATCTTCCTGTTAAGGATAAAATAATAAACCTTTTATAATCGATATTAGATTGAAGGTAGAAGCCTATCTTTCTGGTGAGGTAGCTATTTTCGCTAAATTTAACTGTAGAAGCACTACTGATATTATTGAAATCGGGAACGGTAATCCCCAAACCATTTGCATAAGAATTTTGACTGTAGGTAGAGATAAGGTTATTTCCTAAAATAGCATCTAAATTAAAATCGCCAACTGTTTTAGAGGCACTCACAATTAAATCATTATTGTACTGTCTGAAGTTGGTATTATTATTAACAATTCTACCGTTTGGGTTAGAAACAGAACCTAAAGATTCTATATACTTACCTTGTTCTACATAAACATCAGCACCAAAACGCTCTATAACTGTTAGCCAAGGCAATACCTTGTATTCCGCATTAAAAGTTGGTAAAAATCGGTTCACAATCGAAGTGTTTTTGATGTTATCCAAAACCCAATATGGATTATTTCTCGAGAAACGATAAAGGCGCTGAGTGCCATCAGGGTTGGTAGATGGACGCAAATCATAAGACACCGGTGCAGAAAAGATAGTCCATACCGGGCTCTCTAAAGCATAACCTTCTGGTTGCCTGTTATTTTTAGTGTTGGCATAATTTAAAGAGAAAGTAATATTTAAATCTTTTACAACCTGTGTAGAAAATTTTCCAAAAACGGTATTTCTATCAAATGAAGTTGATGGAACTGTTCCCTCTTGTGTAAGGTTTGTGTACGATAAATAATAAGAACTATACGTTCCGCCGCCGTTTAAAGCAATCGAGTTGGTGTAGGTTTTACCTGTTTTAAAGAACAAATCAGATTGATCATAAACTTGTGCAGGCTGTCCGTTAATTTTTAAGGTATCCATTCTGGCGCCCCACGAAGTACTTGTTTTTCTGGTTTCACCATCAAAATATACCCCGTTAGAGCCCAAAGAATATTTATTTTGAATTTCAGGAATCAGCGGATTTTCAAAAGAAAAGGAAGAGGTTAAATTTATGCTTGGTTTTTTATTTAATGCGCCGGCTTTTGTGGTGATGATAATTACACCTTTTGCACCATCAGAACCATATAATGCGGTTGCTGCACCACCTTTTAAAACGTTAATGCTTTCAATAATATTCGGATCTAAATCGGCAATACGATTGGTACCAGGCCCAGAATTTAAGTTACCGGTTTCATCATTATTTACCGGAATACCATCAACAACCATTAAAGCTTCATTATTTCCATAAAGCGAATTGGCACCCCGAATCACAATTCTTGATGAGCTACCAGGTGTACCAGATGAACTGGTAATTTGCACCCCCGAAACTTTACCTGCTAAAGCATTTACCAAATTGGGTTCTTTGGTTTGCGTAAGCTGGTCGCCTTTAACTTCCTGAGAACTATAAGTTAAATTTCGTTTTTCACGTTTTACGCCTAAGGCCGTAACCACAATCTCGTTCAGGTCTTTTTGGTCATCCATCAAAACAACAGTAATATTATTTTGACCTGTGTAGGCTACCTCTTTAGTTTGATAGCCAATACCACTAAAAATAAAGGTGGCCGGATTCGATGTTTTCAGCGTAAACCTTCCTTCGCTATTGGTGGAAGTTCCGCTGTTGCTACCTTTAATTTTAACCGAAATACCAGGTATAGCCATACCCGATTGATCATTTACTTTACCGTTTAACATTTCTGTTTGTGCAGAGGCCGAAGCCAACATCAAACAAAAAACAACAATAACGGTTAAAGCAGATTTTAATTTAGTAATCATCTTAATTAGTTTGTTTGTTCAATTCAAATTTAACTTCCATTAAATGAATGCCTTAAGATGATCTTAGCTACTTGTAACCGAATATTAACAGAATATTTACAATTAGCTAACACCATTCGTTTTTAAGTTAACTACTTATAAAATAAGGATTTAGCAGCTGATTATTTTTTGCATAACTTACACTAAACTTGGTTTCTCCATTCACAAAAATGCCCCCAAATAAGTGTTTAACTTGTTGGGGGCATTTTAGTGTGCGAGGCTTCTAAAAAGTTTATACTATCCTATTTCTTAATTATCACATCTGTAGTACCATTTGGCGAAAGCTGAATTACCAAAGCGCCACGATCTGGTTTACCCGATGTTTTTATTTGGTAAACGCCAGTTCCTGTTGGTTTGGCTGGTTGATCAATTCTGAGTACAGCCTCGGGCGTAAAATCATCTGCTTTTTGCAGTTTTAACAAAACATCACCATTGGAAATATTGAACGTTACCGATTCTATTTTACCAGCATCTAAAGTTACCCACAAGCCTATTGGTGCAAGGTAGACTGCAGATTTTGCGGCAGTAGTTAATGTTACGTTTACCACATCACCTTTGGTTTGTAAATTACCGCCGAAAGCCAGCCAGCCAAATTCTTTGTGTTTTAATATATAAGATGAAGTATTAACTGCGTACCCAAAAAATCCTGACCCATAATCGCCTGTAATACCATCATTTTTTAATGTAGAAGGATAAGCATGAAAAGCTGCAGGTGCAAATCCATCTTTGGTAATGTTAGAAATGGAACCCATCAAACCACCGTAACCGGTGCGAAGTAAGTAGAAATTATCGGGGGTTTTTCTGTAATCCATCAACACCGGAATCGCATTCAATGCCGATCCGTAATGATGAATCATACGTTCTACACGTTGTAATTTCCCGCCATAGAGGAAATCCCAATAGCGGCGGGCATTTCCATTGTAAGCCCAATGAGGTAAAACAGGCATATAAGCCAAAATCGCATCTAGTGTAACTTTTGCTTTATCATCATAACCAAAATAATTAGACCACACATAAACTTCTTCCTGCCCGGTAGAATCCCAAGGCATTTCGCTACCAAAAGGATATTGTAAAGTACGCCAATGGTTAGCACGGTTTCGCATTGCGGTTTCAAGTTCGGTTGCCTGTTGCGACAGACCTTCATTTTTTAAATCTCTCAAAATCAGATAAAAAACGGTTCCTTCCATTTGCCCAAACTGCGCATAATAAGGCGCAATAGTTACCATCGCCATACCCGTTTGTGCCGCATCAATTAAGTGTTGTTTCCAGGTAGATTGTGCTACCAAACCTTTATAATTTCTAGCCAGGCGATACAACATCCAGTGTGCCGCAGCAACATGTGGGTAGTTGTATGATCTACCCAGGTTATCTGCTTCTTTTTTAGGCCAAGCCGACCAGGTTTTAAAATTAATATCCTTAGCATAAGTATTTTTTGGCAATGAATCTGGCGCATAGTAAAAAAGACTCTTTCTAACACCATACTTATTTGGTCCGTCCTTTATTTGTATTCTGCCAAACATTACCGTATCTACAAATTTTTGAAGCTTGTCTATCTCCGTCTTCTCCGGCTGCACCAATTGCTTCATAATGGCGCCAAGCCATGAACCTGCCCCACCTTCATCACTTAAGCCTGCAATCCAGGCCCGGTTATCTTGCGCCACTTGTTGCTGCTTTTCGTAATCATAAGTTATAACCGATGGAGAACGATGAAAAATATTATCAGGCTGATTAAACCACTGTTTTGTGGTCAGGAAATTCCCATAACTGGCAATAACTTCACTTTCTGGTGCAATAATTTTATAATTAATCGTTTGTTCCAAACCATCATCATAGGTTACAGTCAATTTTGCCCTACCCCAAATTTTACCTTTTACTTCATAATTTTTCCAACCACCCTTTGTTAATGGCAAGGCATTAAAAGTTAAAGCGCCTTCGGGGTAACAATTAATTGATTTAATTTTTTTAGGGTAATTGATGAATAATTTTGAATCAACATTTTGGGCTAGCACATAACCCGGAACCGATATCGCTACAGGTTTTTTATTTTCAATTAAGGTGTTTTCTGTTTCTTCGGCTTTGCCGGATAAAATAAACTGTAAGGCGTAAGTTTTAACTTCGCCCGGCTTAATGATTATTGAAGTAGGGTTGTTCCATGGTTCAGCTGTTTTCCATTCGTTTTCTGCATAAGCTTTGCTGTGTATCATCCACTCGTAAAATCCTTCAAAAGCAATTCCTCTTGGTGTTTTATCATCATTTAAAGGGTTGTAAGCCTCGAAAGGAGCTTTGCCCAATGGCGCAACAATTAACGATGGTGCTTGACCGCTTAATCGGGTTACCTGCAAATAGCCGGCATCGTTACCAATGTATGGATCGTAAAATACATTTTTAGCATGCGTTTGTTCTAATGTTCTTCCTTCTAAAATGTTATCAAAAATCATCGGAATACCCAATGCTCCAATTTCGATATTGGTATTGGTTTTATTTTTTAGCGTAAACTTTAGCGAAAGTTTCCCGTTAACCATTTCCCAAGAGCGGATAATCTGTAAAGGAATATCTGAGGGCAGCGTTGATGATAAATCTGCGGCAGCTAAAACCTTTCCTTTAACCGCAATGGCATTAACAGGCATTCGCCTGGTTGCTGTACTATAGCTTTTCCACGATTCAGTACCAACATTGCGAATTCTTAAATTGATATCGCCCAAATGGTAAAGGCCATCAGAACTTCTAACTTTTAAACTATCACTTGGAACAAAATCGAAATCTTTTACATTTTTTGGCTTTAAGCCGGCAACAGTTTGTGATGATTTTACCAATCTTAAATTAAAGGCGCCAGCATCAAATTCTACAAAACCATCAGATAAATTTAATGTTGATGGTTTTTTTGAAAGATTAACCCACGGAGATTGCGCCATGGAAGCAAAAACTGATACGATTATTAAAAAGGTAAGTAAATATGCCTTTGGCACACCGGTATGTATATTCATCATTATTTTTGGATAACCAATATTCAATTTTATATAACCAAAAATATATTATAATAAACGAAGGTTGACATGAGAAGCAGATTTAGGCAAAATCAGTAAATAATCTGCTTAATTATGGTCAGTTTAAAATGGTAATTACGGGATACGGTTAAATTTAAATCTGAAACTTGAATTATTTCATTTTAAAAAATCATCAGTAAACCATTTGCCAGATGTAAGTTATTTAAAATTTAATCTACTAAAAGCAGTTAAATTCAGGCTGATAACTTTTACATAATCCCTGTAATCAACAAATGTAATTTGTTAATATCTTGCGGTTATCAGCTAAAAAGGATGCATGTTGAGCTCAATGTTCTTTATAGCTTTATCTTTCTAAACGAATGGCATAAAATTTTCCATACAGCATATCTGTAAATTTCTTCGTTTTAAAACTACTTAGATATCTATCAATTAATAAAAAAATGAGCAAAATAGCAACATCAAAAATCAGAAGCAGAATACATTGGTTAGCAACTTTTGTATTTGCACTTTTTTCGTTTTTTAATACTGCCTTTGCGCAAAGTGGCGACCAAATATTAGATGGTATTGGAGAAACCGGATTAAGCGCCCGATACATTTTTGATGGCAATTTAAAAGATTGGTCGAGAAATAATCTACATGGAACATCGCTATCTAACGAGGTAAAATTTGTTAACGATACGCGTTTTGGAAAAGTGCTTTCACTTTCTGGTGAAGCTAATTCTTTTATTAATTTACCAGATGCTGTTTTAAAGGAGATGGAGTCGATAAGCCTATCGGGATGGGTTTTTCTACGTTCAAATCAGGCAAATCAAGCTGTGTTTGACTTTGGTGTGAATAACAGCAAGCACTTTTACATGCTTAACGCCCGAAGCAACCAGCCTGAAGGTTTAACCGCAACCATTGTTTCTGCCAAGAATCAAATAAATGCTATATCATCTCCAATAGAGCTGAATAAGTGGGTTCATTTAGCCGTGGTGATTGATATTCCTTCAAAAACTTTAATTACTTACATAAACGGAAAGCCATCAGGGGAAGTGGCTCATGCAATATCAGATTTATCTGAAATATTTGCCTCGCCACAATCGAAAGATAAAAACAGACTTTATATCGGCAAATCTTTTGTTCAAGGAAATCCACACCTTAATGCCAATTTACATGACTTTAGAATTTACCGGGTAGCTTTAAACAGCAAACAAGTTGCAGGCATTTTTAAAAACGCAGATAGAGGTGGCAATGGTCTGGTAAATACCAATACCAAGCCTGAAGACGA
This sequence comes from Pedobacter sp. Leaf170, assembly GCF_920984665.1. Lineage (GTDB taxonomy): Bacteria > Bacteroidota > Bacteroidia > Sphingobacteriales > Sphingobacteriaceae > Pedobacter. The sequence continues at coordinate 232,533 of NZ_CAKLBP010000005.1, read as the reverse complement.
TCTCCCGAAATTTGCAGCCAATCTTCCTCAATTTTACAATGGATCTTTAGTAAGTGTGCCTGATATTACCATAAAAACTGCCGTTGGCTCGTTACCACGGTTACCAGCCTTTATTGATGCAGTTTATAAAAACAATACTATCGGACCAAAAGTGAGGGTTATCTGGCCAGCACCAACAGATAATTCTTCAGTTTTAAAACCAGGAACTTATAGTGTAACAGGCGATATCCCTGGCACCAGTTTCAAACCAAAAGCCACAGTAATTATTGAACCGTCCTCATCAAAAATCGCTCCTGAGCAGAAACTATCTGGTTTTAAACTTAATCAGGTTTCGTTAAAAACAGATGCTGATGGCAATCAAACAAAATTTATAGAAAACAGAGATAAATTTATTAAAAGGCTTTCTAAAACTGATCCAAACTCGTTTTTATATATGTTTAGACATGCCTTTGGACAAAAGCAACCTTCGGGAACAAAGCCCTTAGGCGTTTGGGATACAGAAGATACTAAGTTACGAGGTCATGCTACCGGACATTACCTTTCTGCAATTGCTCAGGCTTATGCCGGGACAGGATATGATAAGACATTACATCAAAATTTTGCTGATAAAATGAACTATATGGTGAATACTCTATACGATTTATCGCAGCGCTCCGGAAAGCCTCAAAAAGCAGGCGGAACTTTTAACGCCGACCCAACAAAAGTACCGGTTGGAGCCGGCAAAGCTGATTTTGATTCTGATTTAGCTACCGGAAGTATACGCAACGATTATTGGAATTGGGGAACCGGTTTTATTAGTGCTTATCCGCCAGACCAATTTATTATGCTGGAAAAAGGTGCTAAATACGGCGGTCAGAAAAATCAGGTATGGGCCCCCTATTACACATTACACAAAATTTTGGCAGGCTTAATAGATGTTTACGAAGTAAGTGGAAATAAAAAAGCATTGGCAATTGCCACAAACATGGGCGATTGGGTATTTGCAAGATTAAATAACCTGCCTCAGGAAACGCTTATTAAAATGTGGAATACTTACATAGCCGGCGAATATGGAGGTATGAATGAATCAATGGCCAGACTTTATAAAATCACCAAGAAGACAGAATATTTAAAAACTGCACAACTGTTCGATAATATCAAAGTTTTTTATGGTGATGCATCCCATACACATGGCCTGGCAAAAAATGTTGATCTTTTCCGCGGCCTTCATGCTAACCAGCACATCCCTCAAATTGTTGGGAGTATAGAGATGTATCAGGCTTCTAAAAATCCTGAATATTATAACATAGCTGATAATTTTTGGCATAAAATGATTAGCGATTACATGTATAGCATTGGTGGTGTAGCGGGTGCACGCAATCCGGCCAATGCCGAGTGCTTTGTAGCCCAACCCTCAACACTTTATGAAAATGGTTTTTCTGAAGGCGGACAAAATGAAACTTGCGCCACTTATAATATGCTTAAGTTAACAAGTGATTTATTTATGTACGACCAGCGAACCGAATTAATGGACTATTACGAACGTGGTTTATATAATCACATTTTGGCATCTGTAGCAGAAAATAGTCCTGCAAATACCTACCATGTACCACTAAGACCAGGTTCTGTAAAACAGTTTGGAAATGAAGACATGACCGGTTTTACGTGTTGTAACGGTACCGCTATTGAGAGTAGCACAAAACTCCAAAATTCAATTTACTTTAAAAGCAAAGATAACAAAGCACTTTATGTAAACCTCTACATCCCATCCGTGTTGGATTGGACTGAGCAAAAAGTACGCATTGAGCAAACGACAGATTTTCCAAAAGAAGACCAAACGAAATTAACAGTAAGAGGCAATGGAAAATTTGAAATTCATGTTCGTGTACCGGGATGGGCTACCAAAGGTTTTCTGGTAAAAATAAACGGAGTTGCACAAAAGGTAAATGTAACACCTGGTTCTTACCTCGCACTTAACCGCAGTTGGAAAGATGGAGATACCATTGAATTAAAAATGCCGTTTACCTTTCATTTAGACCCGGTGATGGACCAGCAAAATATTGCAAGTTTATTTTATGGTCCCATTTTGCTTGCAGCTCAGGAGCCCGAAGCCAGAAAAGATTGGCGCAAAATAACTTTTAACGCAAACGATATAGGTAAAAGCATAAAAGGCAACCCAAAAGAACTAAATTTTACCATCGACGATGTGGTTTTTAAACCCTTTTACAATACTTATGGCAGGCATTCGGTTTATCTGGATGTAACCTTGAAATAGTTGAGACTAGCTGTACATGGTAAAAATTTGCCATCATTAAGTTAAATGCATAGCAAAAGGCCATTCCAAAGGAATGCACTGCCTCCAAAAAGTTATACACAATATGGAGGCATTTTTTTTTAAAAATAATAATCAAAAAATAGCATTTAAACAAGAATAGCCTATTTAAAATATTTATCTATGATCATTATGTTATCAGTTCATTTTATCCTTGTGTAGAAAATTAAAATTTCAGTTCGGCCGACCCAAATAGATGTTTATAACGTTGACAATAAACCAAAGCATATTTATAGTCTTTGGCAATTGTACCAGCAGGTATTGTGTAAAGTTGATTTCCGCTTACTGATTTAAGATCGCCAAGATAAATAAAATCAACAGGGTTGATATCCTTACTTAAATACACTTTCAAATCTGGACCATTAGTGCTAGAGAAATCTTCAAAAGCCAACTTTAGCACTTCTGCTTCCATGTATACTTTGGCCAACCCAGTAACCATACCGTAAGGTCCGTTTGTAAAGTTTCCACCTGCCTTAACAAAAGCTGCAGCGCTTACCTTTTCATCCAAAACCTCAGTTGGCGTATTTTCTTTTTTACAGCCGCAAAACAGCAATAAAATTATCAATAAAAAAATCGAATTTTTCATACTCTTTTAAATTATGGTGATTGTTTTTTTAGGCGTAAAAACTTGCTTAAACAACTTGTAAGTTTGGATTGAGGCGGTAAGTATTAGCGTAAAGCCAACAATCCAATTAAGAATATATTGATTGGCTTCAAAGAAATCTATGAACAGGTTACCCGTAAAGCCATAAAGCGCAAATGAAGTGCTTGTTCCTAAAGCAATAGAAAAGATATATACACAATAACCGAATCTACTTTTAACAAATACATTTTTGTTTCTCAGCACAGCTGTCCAGCCCATCCAAAAAGGAAGATGCAGTGGGTTTAAAAAACTCAATAAGATTCCAGCCCAAAATGGATAATGGCTGCTGAATGGGATAACATCTTTCAGTTTCTCCATTTGAAATGCTGCAATGAAACTTGAAATTGCCAGAACAAACAGCACAACACACATAACTAGGTTAAGAAAAGTCAGCACTTTTTTAAGTTTGCCCAGTTTATCTAAAATGAGGATGGCAAACCATACTATTAACATTTCCATTACTATTGCCCCTATTCCAAAAGCAATTGCATCTGCAACACGATGTTTCAAAATTAATCCAACAACGCTTAAGTTTAGCGTTCCTACCGGGATAGACCCTATAAGACTAATGAACAAACCGGCGGAAAATATTTTTAGGTATTTCACAACTATGCAATTAATTTAACATACTCACTGTTTTTCCTAATCAACTCCATTCCTTCTGCATACCCCATTAGTGTAAGTTTGTTATTTTTTTTGTTTACCATACTAATTTGGTAAAGAATGTTCCAATGCCTGATGAGTTCTTTCCATGCAAACCAGATCGAGTGTTTGGGGTCATATATATGCGTTGGTTCACTGCCTGCACCATTCAGTTCGATAACCACAAAATTCTTTCCTTCGCAAAGCTCTTCCCATGTGTTGTATTTGATATCCAAACGACCGAAATAAAATTCTGGAATTTGCATACAAAATTTGTCAATGGCCATCATTAACTTGGTATTTATGCGGTGGCTTAAATCCAAAAATAAAGCTCCCCTGCAATGGTTGCCATAAGGATTAAGCACTCGGCTTTCTCCAACTTTAAGTATATGATGAATAGACTCTCCCATTACATCTGTTAATTCATTAAGTTGAAACAGGTAACGGTCGATTTTAATAACAAGATCGCGGATGGTAGATACACCATCACCAATAACTTCCATAAATTCTTTACCAACTACACCAGAAATTTTTCCTGTTTTTTCTCCTGGTATTCGGTAGTAAAAAATACCGGCTTCATTTGGATAGTTAATGTATTCTTGCAGAAGGAAATCTGTAAATATCTGGTTGGAATAGGTAGCCAATTCTTCTTTGTTAGTAATTAGCTTAACCTGTATTCCTCTCTGTCCAACATCTGGCTTCGCGATAACAGGAAATTGAAGTTCCCCATTTTTCATCAATTCCATTAATTCATCTTCGCTTGTACCAACTTTAGCAAATACGGTACTTGGATAGCTGCCTTTGGGCAGGGTTTGATAGATCAAACTTTTACGTTCCATGGCAAAACCCGCATTTTCGATTTTTGGATTGGAAGCACTAAAAAAGAACAATGATTTCGCCTTAATACCCAAATAAATCCAATAGCCAAAAATGGGAAGGTAAATCACCTCCATAGGCCAGTACTCCCAATTCGTGAGCTTAATATAAAACTTCCGTAATATTATGAGTTGTTTCACTTTGCAAATCGTTATAGGTCATCGACAATTTTTCTTTAGTTAATGCTAAGCAGGTTATACTAACTGTTTTTACCATTTCCCGGTTTATAATCAGCCCTTCACTGCTCTCTTTTCCTGAAAAATGATGAAAATCAATAATTTCATTTTGTAGTGGAAATGGCTTCGTTGATCGCCATTCTTCGAACCAAACTGTCTTTTTTCTTGAAATATCTTGTTCATAAAGCGTAACTGAAGACCATATAGCTGCCATTTGCGGGTTAAGGCTTTTAACATGCTTTATCACGCCATCCCATCGAAGCTCCGTTAATGATTGGCGGCTGCAGACAATGAGCGTAAAAGGTTCAATTCCTTCTAAATTCATATCCGTCAATGCGGCGGTGGTATGCTCTGTATTAATCACATCCATCAGTACCAGTCCTCTGCTTTTTTGGTATACAGGCTCACTTTTATGCTTAATGAAGGCGCCGTTCAGTAGCACCGCAGCAACTCCATTTGTGTTGATTGCTATCCATGTTCCTTTTCCATCTGGATCTTTCGGATAGATAACTTTATAATTTCCATTATCGTAAGCAGCCGGATAAATTGCCTTTGACCTTGTTTTCTTTTCGTCCCTGTTTGAAGTAAGAAAAAATCCGTCAGCTGTTGGAATATAGCTTACTGTGCACATATTGCCTTAAATTTTAAAGTAGAAAAAGCGACGCCAAACTGTGCTGGTAGTTCTATAGTTGAAACTTCCTTTATTCCAATCCTGATAAGTGCCATGTGATGTACGGTATGCTCCAGATTGTACATTAGTTCACGAAAGTAATTTGTGGCAATGTCAGTATCCGAAATTTCTTCTATCAAACAATCTGAACACTCGAAATCTGCTTTCAATATTAAATTTTTATTAGGCTTAGACAGATTTGAAGCAATAAAGTGTAACTGCTCAAGCGCATAATTATTATCTGATTCGATGCTATGGCTCCTTTTACGCTGGTCGTAATCAACAATTCCCTTATCGTAGCCATTATTCAATTCGATAAAAAACTCTATTATATGACGGGTATGCTGACCGATACTCGAATTGGAAAGCACATCAATGGCACAGGTAAACTCCTCTGTACTTAGTTCTTCCAATACTTTTCCAAGCTGTGCAAAAAGGCTTTCTATTGACTGCTGTAACTTCATAATCGTACAAATGAGTTAGATAACTGGTTTCTGTTAACATATACCAAAAAGGTACTGACAAGAAATACCGCACATGCTAAAATGAACAGCTCTCCACCATCATTCGCTACTACAATACCAAGTTTGGTAAAGTGCGAAAAGATAGCGCCACCCATTGTGCCCATTGCCAGGCATGCACCATAAATAGTTTTTCTGGGAATTAGAATTAAGATGGAGGCAATCAATTCGATTATTCCCGTCCCAATTCTTCCCCAATGTTCTATACCGAGTTTACTGAAAATGAATACAGATTCTGCCGAGGCTGTAAATTTGAAATAAAGGGTTTGTAAGAGGATTACTGCAACAAAAAGGCGAAGAATCCAAAATATTATTTTTTTAGTTTTCATAAAATAAATTAGATTACATTAAACTAAACCTGGTGCCTACACAATAGGTAAATCCTTGCAAACGGTATGTTTGTACATGTAGCGGTGAAGTAAAATAGGTAGCCTCAACATAAATAGTTTGCAGCAGTGACGACTTTGTCATGTAAGACAGCCTACTCCCAACTTTTCCAAAAACAGTGTTATTAAAAACAATATTTTGCCTGGTTACCAAAGCAGATGTATTGTTGGTTACCCTTGGTTCACCAAAGCGTTGAAATCCAGGCCCCGCATATAAGTCCAAGCTAAATTTAGAAGGCAAAAATTTAATGGAATAACCGCCGCTAACACCAATCTGAAATAAGGAACTGTTAGCGTCTTCAAACAGATAGTTATTAGCATTATCACGAATAATTTGATTGTAACCGATAGAATTTAGGCTCACATCTCCCTGCAAAAACCAGTTCTTTTTTAACTTCAGCTCAATACCCGAATTAAAAGTAATTGAAGGCTTTAGCACTTTTGATAATGAACCAGGCATGCTAATCAAGCCTACACCAGTTGTTACGGCAATTTTGGTAGTATCCTGTGCAAATAGCACATCACCCGATAACAATAAAAGGGCAAAAATCAGTTTTCTCATTAGTTTTTATTTTTGATTGCCGGCCATTTCTCGTCTGCAGATTCGATCCGCTGCTTCTGATCTTTCATCCACATCTCCTTTACCTTGCCATTGTAATTGAAATAAAGTTTGTCGTTTACTATAGTCCAGGTATCCGTTTGTGTTGGCGCCTTATGGTCTTCTGAACAACCATACGCACAGTATCCACCATATTGAGGAGCATACTTTTCTGGATTTGCCTTAATGGCATTTTGGTTTTCCATACTTGAAAAAAGCCAGATTGCCTCCTTCCACTGATAGGAGAGTGAATCAGCACCCTTAATGGCTTTTGATTGGGTAAAAAATGCTACAGGATCATAACCCTTAATGGCTTTACCAGCTGGGGCGAATATTTCTGATTTTTGCGCATTAGCATTGAAAAATGTTAATAAAGCAAATGCGGCGACAAATAAAGTACGTTTCATAATGAGAATTTTTAAATAGGAATTTATTTATTTTAAGAATTTGGCCCAGTTTGCGTCTGCTTTTGCCTTAAGGCTCCTTTCATTCTTGTTCCAACTCTTTTTGGTATTGTTAAAGAATTTGTTGTAAAACAGATAGAGCTTTCCATCAAGAATTTTGAATGTTTCGGGATCTATTTCAACCTTTTCTCCGGTTTCGCCCATAGCGAAGGCACACCATCCGCCATATTGTGGTTCGTATTTGGCAGGATTTGCCTTAAAAAAATCTTTGTTCTGAATGGTAGAAAACCGATAGGTGACGCCATTGTGAGCTAACGTTAGTTCTTTTTTACCTTCAATAGCGGTTCCTGAAGAAAAATAAGCTACGGGATCATAGCCATCAATAGCTAAAGTAGACTTATCAATATTAAATTCCTTTTTACGCTCGCTAGCGTTTTGCGCAAATGTTGCATGAATGGTACTCACTGAAAGTGCCAGTAATAATAAAATGACTTTGTTCATTTCGATGTAATTGAGTTAAACTATACAAGTTTTTCCTCTTTGGTAGGTTAGAATGCCAATACCTTACAACGTATGCTGAAATTTTTAAAATTATTTTTTATCAAGCTCTCTTTCTATTGTTTTTTGCAGTTGTTTTTTAAAATCATCAGATAGTTTATAATCTGTATTATCACTGTTGATAAAAATATGCCTTGTCAGCTTTGTAATAAAAATACTTTGTTGCTCATAAAGTTTGCACACAACGCATCCTGTAAGATGGATTTTCAGCTCCATTTTCTCTCTCAAAGAAAGGGGCATCAGCTGTTTCTTCTCAATCAAGAATGTGGCTTGTTTGCAGTTGTAGGCTATCGCTTTTAGTTTATTCATCTCTATAATTATTACAACCAGTTTTTTTGTAAACAACTTCTCAAATTTAGTTTTGCTCAATGCATTACCACCCAAAAATTTGCTGGTGTAATGTCCAATCCACTACAAATCTTTTCGGTTAGCTCGTCCTCTACGTGTTTTAGGGTAAATACAGCGAACCATAATGTGGGCAGTTTTTTAAGACACTGACCCATAATTTTCTCAAATTCCTTTTCAGCAAGTGGATCTGTGCTATTAATGAAATCTGCAGGACGATGAGCATTATTCCAGTGTCCATCATTGCTGTCAAAAAAATTAAGCTGTTCTATTTCGTTAATCTGCTCAACCTTTCTTAAACCAGCAGACTTTTTACGGTACACATCAATAATCTTATATTTTAAGATGGCGGTAAGCCATGTTTTTTCGGTACTCTTACCCTCAAATCCATCCACTTTTTGCAAGGCAGCCAAAAATGTATCCTGTACAAGGTCCATGGCTTGTTGGTGGTCATTAATCCTGGATAAGGCAAAACCATATAGATAATCAGAATAATTTTTAACCCAGAGGTTTGGCGCAAGTAGCTGGGTTGCAGTGTTCATGTCATTCAATTTAAGATATTATCTTCACTTAGTCGGAAGATTTTAGCAAACCTTACAGCAAAATTGTATAATTTTTAAATTTATTTTGGAGAATGGCTGTTTGCAGAAATTTGTATAACCAGTACACCTCTTAGACTGCGTTTAGCTGAACTAGCAATTTTTTTTGAAATTATGAAACCATGTTAATTTCATTATTCGCTATTCATGAGTCCAATTTTGGCAAGTAATGGAACAAGAAAAACGCATAACCATTTAAAATTAAATCGTTATGCGTTTTGGTGGAGAATATCGGATTCGAACCGATCACCTCTTCACTGCCAGCGAAGCGCTCTAGCCAAATGAGCTAATCCCCCGTTGTATAAATCAGGTGAGCAAAAATAACAATTAGTTTCTCTAAAGCAAACGAAATTTAATCTTTAAACCGGAAAGCGAACAATGCAATAATGCAACATACAAAAAGCGCCGAAGGTAGTGGGTGATTAATGAATAAAAACATTAAAAAAGTAAGTATTAAAAGCATGACTAAAAACATCAAAGCTTTAAATACAGAATCCATAAAACACATTGCAATAATGGCGAGGATATAAATTGGAACAATAACAACAAACGAGAACATGCAACTAAATTAGTTGCTACATATTAAATAAAAATTAATCTGGCGTTAACTCAACTGTATTTAACAGGCTTTGGTAAATATCAACAAACTGAGATACGTGGAAACCATCTACCAAAGCATGGTGAACATGGATAGAAACTGGCATTATTTTCCTTCCGCTTTCATCCCTCACCTTTCCAAAAGAAATTTTCGGACAGCTATCCTGATGAGAAAAACTACGGGCATGAGATAGTGATTTAAAATTTAACCAGGGTAATGCAGAAAAGTGAATTACATTATCTCCAGCTGATGAAGGAATGAGTCCTGTTGTATTTTCAACTTTTTCAATTTCTTTAATAGCGCCGTCATGGAATTTGTAAAAATCTGCATGGAAATTTATATACCCAAAGCCAAAAGTCCCATTTGGGCGGTTTATGGTGGCGGATGCAAAGATTTCATCATACTTCCAAACCTCATCTCCGTTAATTCTGTATCTAAAATTTTCTACGCGGTTTGCTGCAACTAAAGATTTGTGCAAGTATAACAGAAAGAAAGATACCTCCATATTTTTTGCTTCATGGTAGGTTTCCGTACAATCTACATCTACGGTTACTCCAAAAAATGGTTCTTCAAAACGGTTAAAAAAACTGAAATGATCTTTTCTAATCCAGCTTCTTATGTCAATTTTCTCTTTCATACATTAATTTCTTTAAAACATCAGATAGGCTTTCCATCTCGTAAAAATTATCATGTTCTATTGTGTGTTCTATATGCTCGTGTACCCAGGTGGTGTGATAAGGAATGTGAACGGCGCTTCCTCCAATTTCTAAAACAGGCAATACATCCGATTTTAAAGAGTTTCCGAGCATTAAAAATTCTTCGGGTTTGCAATCTAAATGCTTCAAAAGCTTTTGATAATCCTTTGACTGCTTATCGCTCATAATCTCGATATGATGAAAGTAGTGATCGAGGCCTGATTTGGTGAGTTTTCTCTGCTGATCCAGCAAATCGCCTTTTGTGGCTACTACCAATTTATATTTACCATGCAAAGCCTTTAAAACTTCCTCAACACCATCTAATAATTCTACAGGTTTATTCAGCATCTGCTGCCCTAGTTGTATCGCTCTGCGAATAACTTCAGGGTTAACATTACCTTCTGTAATCCGCAATATGGTTTCAATCATACTCAGCATAAAGCCTTTAATACCATATCCATAAAGGGGTAAATTTGCTATTTCGGTTTTATATAATTCTGCAACTATGCTATGGTGAGGTAAAAAATCTTCGAGCAAACTGGCAAATTGTGATTCCGCTTCACGGAAATAGGGCTCATTTACCCAAAGCGTATCATCCGCGTCAAAAGCAATTACAGTAATATTATTATTCATGGTTATGCTTAAATTAGTTGCTCAAATTTAAACCAACGCACCAATAAAATAAAGGACATTTGTCCTGATGGAAATATGCTACGAACCAATCCTACATTTTTATCATTTGCCGAATCGCTATTAAATACAGCAGAAACACAAAAAAACATCATGTTAAAAGATTTTCCTGCCGGATATAAATTAATTGTGCAAGGCGATAAAATCAATAATATTTACATTATTAAAGATGGCATTACCAAATGTTTTATTACCGAAGAAAACGGCAAGGATTTCATTATTGAGTTTTTAGGAAAAGGTGAAGTTGTTGGCGAACTTGAAGCTTTAAAAAAAATAGATTGCCTGTGTAATGTAGAAACCATTAGCAAAATATCCGCATTTGTTATTCCTCATCATTATTTTTTATCGTTAATAGATACCAATGTTAACTTTACGAAAATACTGTTACAAGCGCTTTCAACCCGCATTATGCAAACAAGTAGCCGGGCATCTTTTCAGCAATTATATACTTTAGAATATGGATTAGCTAAGCTTTTAAAACTACAAACGGAGGCCGATTTAGAAATTTCTAAGGAAGATATGGCAGCTTATCTGGGTATTTCGGTGAGGAGCCTAAACCGAACATTAAAGCAAATTAAGATTAATGCTACTTTAAACACAACTGAGATTAAAACACTATTAGAGAAATTAATTTAAATAAAATTATCTCAACATTTAAGCATCAGCCTTGTTTAAAAAAATAGAATGAAAATATAGTGGGGAGAGTTAACCGAAAAGAAAAAATCTTTTTATAGTTTTATAAAAAATAACATCCTTACTAACATATTGTATCATAAAAAATATTAGAAGAATGAAAGTAGAAGAAGTTTTTAAAAATAACGAAGAGTGGATTGGCCGTAAATTAGCAAATAACCCTGATTATTTTACTGAATTAGCCAAAGGACAGACGCCTGAGTTTTTATATATCGGCTGCTCTGATAGTAGAGTTACCGCAGAAGATTTGATGGGCATACAGCCTGGTCAAGCCTTCATCCATAGAAATATTGCCAACTTGGTTAATAATGTGGATTTGAGCGTGATGACAGTATTAAATTATGCTGTTCGCCATTTAAAAGTGAAACACATTGTTGTTTGTGGGCACTACAATTGTGGTGGTGTAAAAGCGGCAATGCAGCCAGCAGACATGGGTATTTTGAACCCTTGGTTACGTAATATCCGCGATGTATACCGTACCCACAGGGATGAGTTAAATAAAATTGAAGACGAAGGCGTTAGATACAACAGATTAGTTGAGCTTAATGTACAAGAACAATGCGTTAATTTGCTAAAAACGGCTGCTGTACAAGAAGCAATAACGTTAAGAGGATTAACCGTACAAGGTTGGGTTTTCGATATCCACACAGGTCGATTAATTGATTTAAAAATTGATTTTGATGCGATTTTGAAGGATATTAAAGAGATTTACAATTTGTATTCATAGGTTTTTATAAGTCTATAGACCAAAGTCAGAAGATTTAGCATACAAAAAAGTCCGAAGTGTAAAAAACTTCGGACTTTTTTATGCTCAATAAGCAAATCGCAATATTAAAATCTCAATACTCAATTCTCAAATCGCAATACTCAATACTCAATACCCAAATCGCAATACCCAAATCGCAATACTCAATACTCAATACTCAATACCCAAATCGCAATACTCAATACTCAATACCCAAATCGCAGTACCCAATACCCAAATCTCAATACTATCTACCCATCCAGCCGCCATCAACCGTCAAGATAGTCCCATGAACATAATCACTTGCATTTGATGCAAGGAACAAGGTTGGGCCTTTAAAATCGTCTGGTGTTCCCCATCTTGCAGCTGGGATTCGGGATAGAATAGACGTGCTTCTATCTTCATCTTCTCTTAAAGCTGATGTATTATCTGTTGCTATATAACCTGGTGCAATAGCATTTACATTTACCCCTTTATTTGCCCATTCATTAGAAAATGCTTTGGTTAAAGATGCGATTGCGCCTTTACTTGCTGCATAGCCCGGAACGGTAATGCCACCTTGAAAAGATAATAATGATGCAGTAAAAATTACTTTACCGCTACCACGTGCAACCATATCCCGACCAATTTCTCTTGTTAAAATAAATGGTGCAGTTTGGTTTACAGCAATTACTTCATCCCAATATTCATCCGGATGTTCGGCAATTGGTTTACGTAATATTGTACCCGCATTATTGACTAAAATATCGATAACTGGATGTTCTGACTTAACTTTTGCAGCAAAACTTAAAGTAGCTTCTCTTTTACTGAAATCACATTGGTAAGCAAAAAATTTTCTGCCTAAGGCCGTAACTTCTCGTTCAATAGCGCTTCCAGAATTTTCAAGATTAGCAGAAACGCCAATAATATCTGCTCCAGCTTCGGCCAAGGCCAGCGCCATGGCTTTTCCAATACCGCGTTTGCAGCCTGTTACCAGTGCAGTTTTACCTGTTAAATTAAATAGGTTTGATACCATTTTTATTTATTTTTTAGCGTTTCGAATTATTTTAAATCGTTTATTGCACAATGGTCCATATCGCCGTAATCTAAATTTTCGCCAGCCATGCCCCAAATAAAAGTATAGTTGCTGGTTCCTGCACCAGAGTGAATAGACCAATTTGGAGAAATTACAGCCTGGTCGTTTTGCATCCAGATATGACGTGTTTCTTGTGGCTGCCCCATAAAATGACAAACACTTTGCCCTTGTGGTACTTCAAAATAGAAATAAGCTTCCATCCTTCTATCGTGTGTATGTGCAGGCATTGTGTTCCATACACTGCCCGATTTCAGCTCGGTCATACCCATTTGCAATTGGCAAGTTTGCAATACACTATTTACCAAAAGTTTATTTATAATTCTGTGATTTGCAGTTTCAGGCGTACCTAATTCTACAATTTCAGCATCAGCTTTGCTTATTTTTTTTGTTGGATAAGCATGATGTGCCGGTGCAGAATTGATGTATAATTTGGCTGGCTCTGCAGCATTTGCTGATGCAAAACTAACTTCTTTTGTGCCTTTACTAATGTATAGTGCTTCCTTGTATGCTAATTCAAACTGTACACCATCGGCTGTTACGATAGCCTTTCCACCAACGTTTATCATACCAATTTCTCTACGTTCTAAAAAATAATTCGCTTTTAAATCGTCTGGATTTGGTAAATCTATTGTTTTATCAACAGGCATTGCGCCACCAACAATATATCGGTCGAAATGAGATAAAGTAAGATTTACCTGGTTTGGCTCAAAAACATTTTCAATTAAAAAATTTTCCCGCAAAGCGATAGTATCCATTTGTTTAACTTCATTTGGACTCTGAGCGTAACGGCTTTCGAATTTATTCATTTTATCGATTTTATAATTTGATTAGCTAATAGGCTTATTGCCCTACCTCCACAAATATATTTAACCCAAAGGGATTAATGGAATTAATCGTAAAATTATTGGAAAAAAATTACTGTCGCCATAACGATTATCTTTTTCGTAGCACATTTTTCATTATAATATGGTGTAAAGCAAACCCTACCTGCTTAGCGTTGTTATCTTTTTAAACACCCAACATGAATCATCCTTTACGTTTAACCATACTTATTTGCAGCTTTTGTTTAGCGAGCTTTTTAAACGCATGTAAATCTGGCTCCGTTAGCATTTTCAAACCTGCCTCAGCACACGAGCAATACCAGCGAAAATTAATTTCTGCAGGCTTAGATAAGACTGCCATGGGTGCTTTGTGGCTTACCTCCGCAACTTTAAGTTTAGATAAAGCATTAAACATTACCATCCCTTTTAAAGAGGCAGGATATTTTTCTGCAGAAAAGGCAAATGCCGCAGCCTATAAATTTAAAGCCCTTAAAGGACAGAAATTAACCATATCAATTATTAAAAAACCCGCTACAGGCGCATCAATTTATTTAGATGTATGGCAGATGAATACAGAAAATATGAAGTTGGTGGCTTCTGCAGATACGCTAAATAGCAATATTTTGTTTGATGTTGAAGATGAAGGAACTTTCTTAATCCGATTACAGCCAGAGCTGCTGCAAAGTGTAGAATACCGTTTGGAGATAACTTCCGGACCATCGCAAGGTTTCCCAACGCATAGCGGATTAAATAGTGTAAAAAGTTTTTTTGGCGATGGTAGAGATGCAAATACCAGAAAACATGAAGGTGTAGATATTTTCGGGAAGTTTAGAAGCCCGGTTATTGCTACTAATGATGGAACGGTTGAACGTGTAAATGAAAATAATTTAGGTGGCAGGGTGGTTTGGTTCAGGCCCGCAAATAAAGATTACACTTTATATTACGCCCATCTTGATGAGCAACTCGTAAATGCAGGACAACAAGTAAAAAAGGGCGATACTTTAGGGTTAATGGGCAATACCGGAAATGCAAAAACTACAGCGCCTCACCTGCATTTTGGGTTTTACACACGCGGTGGCGCGATAAATCCTTTACCATTTATTAACCCGTATATTCAGCAACCTGATAATATTGCCAGCCCGCTCGTAAATCTCAATAAAACCTTTAGAACAGCCCAAAATGTATTCTTGCATCATTCAACAGAAAAAAAAGACGAAAGCTACGCAAAACTGCAAAGTGGTACAATTTTAACAGTTAGTGCGGCAAACGCTAAATGGGTAAAAGCAGAACTGGCAGATGGCGGTACGGGATTTATTGAGTATAATGCTATTGCTAAAGTTGAAAAGCCTTTACTGAAAATAAAATTAAAAGCTTTTCAAACTACAGTTTACGATAAGCCAGATAGCTCGGCACTTGTAAAATTAATTTTAAAAGAATCTACGCTTGTTAATGTATTAGGTAACTTTGAAAACTATCATTTAATAAGCCATGATGATGAACAAATTGGTTGGATAAAAAAATAAAGATGAAAATTTTTCAGGAGGCATTAACATTAAGAGAAAGGAGACGTGGTTTTCACATCATAACCGAAGAAGTGGTTGCGGCCTTAGCTCAAATCAATCAAATCAATATAGGAATCTGTCAGGTTTTTATCCAACATACCTCTGCATCGTTAACGATAAATGAAAATGCAGATCCAACTGTTAGAGTAGATTTTGAGATGTTCTTTAATAAAACTGCTCCAGAAAACGATCCAAACTACAAGCATGATTACGAAGGTTCTGACGATATGCCTGCACACTTAAAAGCGGCTATGCTGGGCACATCAGTAACCATTCCAATTAGAAACGGAAGGCTTGCCCTTGGTACATGGCAAGGGATATATCTTGGTGAACACAGAAATTATGGTGGTGCCAGAAAATTGATAATTACTGCCTGGGGCGAATAAATCCTTATTCTTCTGTAATCTGTTTTTTCAATTCCGGATGATTATCCTGAATTGAATTACCTTCGGTTTCTACCTCAATTTCTTTAGTAGTTACTGCATAATGCGATGGATGAATTTCTGAACCATAAGCAATAGCATAGGCTTTGGTAAACTCAGCACCAAAGTATAAAATGATGGACGAATAGTATGTCCATAACAGGAGAATAACTAATGAGCCTGCAGCACCGTAAGTACTGCCAACATTACTTTTACCTATATAAACTGAAATGGCAAATTTACCTATCATAAACAGTATTGCAGTAACAATAGACCCTAAAATAACATCACGCCATTTAATTACAGCATCAGGAAGCACTTTAAAAATTACTCCAAAGATTAATGAAATAACGGAAAGTGTAATTATCTGATTAAGAATGTAAAATACAACAACAGAAATATCTTCAAAACGAGCTTGTAAACGACTACTAAAAGCATCTAATACAGATGTTACCGCTAAAGATACCAACAAAACAAAGCCCAGACTTATAATTACAGAAAAAGATAAAAATCTATTTTGCAATAATTTCAACCAGCCTCTTTTAGGTTTTGGCTTTAAACCCCAGATGGTATTGATAGAATCCTGTATATCGCCAAAAACCGTTGTTGCACCAACTAATAAAGTGGCTAAACCAACAGTAAATGCAATGGTGCTTTTTCCATTTAAGTAGGCTGTTTTAACAATTTGCTGCAATTGATAGGCGGTATCTTTTCCTAAAAAATCATCCAATTGGCGATAAATTTGTCCTTCTGCAGCCTCTCTGCCTAAAAAGATACCACAAAGTGAAATGATAACCACCAAAAGCGGTGCCATAGAAAACACAGTATAGTAGGCAAGTGAACCGCTTAACTTTGTAACCTTATGATCTCCAAACCCGGTGAATGATGCTTTAAGTACGCCCCAAATACCTTTTAATGTTATCTTCTTTTTTTCCATGTATCGGCTAAATATATCTTTATTAACAACCCGAAAAATTAAGATATTGTTTTCTGCAATTGATAAGATGGCATTTGCAATTACGCTCAAAAATAATTGCTAAAAAAAAATGCTCAATCTTATTCCGATTGAGCATTTACTTTAAATATCTTAAAACCTTACTTAATCTTTATCCAGGCTATAATATCATTAATCAGCGTTGCCGAAACACTCGAAAAAGTTTGGTATTGTGTTCCCGTACCTTTTTCAAGCTGCTGACTTAACAAGTGATTAATACCGGGATAAAACTTAAATTCTACATTTTGTTTTCCTGCCAAATTCGTTTTCCAAAGATTAAAATCCTCTTCTGTAACCTGATAATCGTTACCGCCCTGCAATACTAAAATACGTGGTTTGGTAATGTTTTTTGCCGCTGCAACCTGGTCATAATTATTCAAATCTACCCAGTAAGAAACAGGTAAACCTAAAATAACAGAATCGGGTTTCATGGTGCCGGCCTGTGTTATTTTACTTTTAGAAAACTCTGCAATCAACTTATCAAACTGTTCTTTTGATTTTTGAGTGGTATCATTCATTTTACTAAACAAATACTTGTTCTGGTCGATAATTAAATCGGTAAGCTTACGTGCAGGTGCAGCAGCCATAATAACGCCACTTAAATCTGGAAAAGAAGCAGCAATTCTAGGGGCAAGCATTCCGCCTAAACTGTGTCCAAATAAATATATGCCTTTTAAATCTACACCAGGAACAGTTTTCGCCATTAACAACGCTTGGTTTGCATCATCCAAAACTTCTTCTTTTACAGTAAAAGCTTTCTGAAATTCGTTGGCATATATTAATGTTCTTTTAACATATCTGATGGATGCAATTCCTTGCGCTGCAAAACCGGCTGCCAAATCTTTAAAGGGCTTATTAGGGCCTACGGTTTCATCCATATCATAAGAACCTGAACCATGAACAAATACAACAAGTGGGAAATTCTTTGCATTTTTTGGAACAGTAATTACTGCAGCAAGCTGATGCCCGGGAGTAGTAATATAAGCAGTTTTCTCTGTATATAAAGTAGTATCGGCGTATGCAGGCGACAGGTATTTAGGAGAATTTACTTTTGGAACCAGAAAAAAGCCGACAATTTTTTGAGCTTTATTAAAACCCAATATAAAATCTTGCGTGCCTCTTTCAAATTTGCCTTCTACGGTTACAGCAAAAAACTGACCTTGAACTTTACTTTGAACTGCATCAATTGATTCTGATTTACCTAAAGAAGTATGCAAATCCGTCCAAAGTTTTTTTAAATTCTCTTCCGAAATTTTCGTTTTTACCGTATCATCAAAAAGACTATAGGCATCTGTAAACTTTTGTTCTTCCATTAATTGAAAGAAATTATTTGCATTGTTGAAAAGCGCAACTACATTTTGAGAAAAAGATGCAGTTGTAAACATCAACATAACAAACATTAATAAAATACTTTTTTTCATGAATAATATAAGGGTGTTCTGTTTGGTTAAAATTTAAACAGCCTAAGTTAATAATATTTGAAGTGTATTTTACTATTAAACAACTAATTGATTAGTTTTTTGTTAGCCATCAGCAGCTTTACAAAATAATTTTTAAAAAAAATTAATTATTACACAATAAATAAATATTTGAGCGTTTATATTACCGAGAGCGTTAATTTAGATGACGGGGATACTGCTTAGGTGGTATCCCCGTTTCTTTTTTAAATCAAAATATCACATCACCATAAATTCTTACAAAAAGAAAAAGGAACACTTTTATATGGTGTTCCTTCTTTTATATATGATGGAGTTAAGAATTTTAGTTTTTAAAATTTTGCTGCTCTGCAGAATTTTGAAAATTATTTAAAGGTTTGTATTGTTTGGGTTTTAAAATAACCCACAGCCCAAGACCAATTAAAACTAATGCGATTGAAATTTTTGACATTTCAAAATCGAAAAAAGTAATGTCACGTAGTGTAAAGAAACCTCCGATTAAGGTAAACGCCAACCAGCCACTACCTTGAAAATTTTTGCGGTATCCAATCCATAAACCAGCACCAAGCATAATGGTGTGCCAACTTAAAACCCAATGTGGAACATCTATGCCGCTATTTCTTAAAAGAAGTACAGCACCTATTACGATAATTAAAACACCAAATCCTAATTGTTTATCTGAGTGATTTTTGTTGGTTAAATTTTCCATGACCTTTGTTTTTATATATCAAAAGTAGCTCGAAAACTGATGCAGAGAAATGGCTTTTCTACGAGTAAACAGGAATAGTCGGTGAGTGAAATAAATTAGTCGGTAAAAATTTTTGATAAGGTTTTAGATTTGAAAAACCTCGGTGAAAATGTATTTAGGAATAGGTTATGATTTCGTTTCTCTTTGCCATAATCACTTTAGCCGTTAAACCTATAAATATGCCATGGGCTAATACACCGTCAATCTGATTTAGTTGAAAAGCAAGTGTTTCAGGTTCGTTAATCAAGCCGAAATCAGCATCAATTATGTAGTTCCCGTTATCGGTAATAAAGTTTTTATCTCCTTTTAGTCTGATTAAAGCTCTACCACCCATTTGTTCAATTTTATTTACAACATATTTATAGGCTAAAGGAACTACTTCAACAGGAACGGTAAAAGCACCAAGTTTGGCAACTTTTTTAGATGAATCGGTAATAATGATGGCATTTTTACTTAAAGATGCGATAATCTTTTCGCGAAATAATGCTCCGCCGCCGCCCTTAATTAAATCTAGTGATTCTGTAAATTCATCTGCACCATCAATGCTGATATCGATAACGCCCAGCGTTTCCAATTTTAAAATTTCGATACCAGCTTTAACCGCCAACTCTTCTGTTGCGAGGGAGCTTGCTGCAGCTTTTATCTTTAAGCCACCTTTAATCCGCTTAGCCAACTCGTTAATTGCAAAGGTTGCAGTGCTGCCCGTACCTAAGCCAACAATGTCCCCATCCTTAATAAATTTAACTGCTTCAATCGCAGCAGCTAGTTTTTCGGCGTTTTGCAGTTCTTTATTAATCGGATTCATGTCGTAAAATTAATCAATTTATTATATGCAAATCTATAGAACCGCTAAAGAAGAATTATCCGACATCACTATGTGAAAAAAAAATAAAACCTGATGCAATAAAATCTAATTACAGCGTTAATGTATATGAGAGCGTTAATTTAGATGATGGGGATTCTGCATAAGCGGAATCTCCATTTCTTTTTTCGGTCCATTACAAAAATTAAAATCGATTTGCTGGCTTTGGTAACACATTAATTTTAACGAGCTAAAATTTACTAATAGCTCTTAAACCAAAAAACGGCTGGCGTTTCCACCAACCGTTTACCAAACTTAACTAACTATCTTATTTATCCAAAGAATTAATCCAGGCTGCAATTTTTAAACCTTCGGCTTTGGTAACCTGAGGCATTGGCGGCATCTCTGTTGAGTAACCCGGCCAGTTTTGCGGTTGTGGATTGTGAATTAACTGAACAATTTTTTCTGGAGAATATTTACGTTTTGCAATTTCCACAAACGCCGGACCGATTTGTCTTTTGGTTGTGTTATGGCATGCTGTACAAGTTCTTCTGGTTAATAAGCCTTCAACTTCTTTAAAAGTTGGCGCCTTTACCGCAGCCGTAGTTAACGGTGTTGTGCTGGTTGCACCTTTAGCTTCTGGTTTAGCACCCGTACCCGCTTTAGGGCTAGCTGCTTTTTTCACCGGCGTAGCCGATGCTTTTGGACCATTTTCAGAGTTTTTTGTACTTACCCCGGTCATTGATAGTTTTTCACCATCAGCAATTTGGTTTAAAGTATAATAAGCCACCGGATGTACCAACGAATAAAAACCTTCTTTATCACGAACACCATCTAACGTTAAAGTATGGATATAATATTGGCGAAGGTTTGGAATGATTAATCTAACTTTCATACCATCTTCTGATACCTTAACGCCGTTTATTTTTAATGTTTCGGTATTTACCGGAGGCGAACCATAAACCGGATGATATTTATAAATAAAGCTTTCTGCTGCATAAGATGCTAAATCTTCTGCTGATTTACGATCAACTGGTTTAGTAAATTCTACTTCAAAACCATCGGGCATCGAACGTACAGCCTTCATTTCGAAAGGCACTTTATTGTTGTAAACCAAACGCTCTAAGCCTTCGTTTGCATCACCAGCAGAACCCCATCCACGATTTGTTTCACCAACAAACAATGAACCATCAGTTCCCCAAGCTAACCTTAAAACGCCAGAACGGAAGCCTTTTCTGAATAAGAAAGCAGCACCTTGTTCTTCGCCTTTAACGGTTTCAAGGAAAATTCTCGAGATGATACTCATGCCTTGATCGCCCACCAAAATTTGACCGGCAAAAGGTCCGAAAGTATTTTCAGGGATTTTTACTGGCTCAGCCGATGAAATACCTAAAATTCCGTAAGGCAACCAAACCGAAGGTAACTTTAACTCCGGAAAAACCTTCTTCATATCGAAAAGCGTTTTAAAAGTTTCATTTACACGATTTTCTGGCTTGATGTATCGTCCTTGCTCATTTTTAATTCTACGCTCATCAATACTAGAATAAAAAAATTCTGAAGTTAATTTAACTGGTGAATCAGATCTGCCTGCCCATCTTAAACTTGCAGGATGCCCCATAAAATCGCCTTTATTTACCTTCCACAAACCACCAGAACCAACCCAATCGCCTTGGTTTTCAGTATAATAGAATTGATTATCTATCATACCAATACCTGCCGGCGAACGGAAGCCCGCTGCATAAGGTGTCATTTTACCATCTTCGGTAATATTCATTGCCCAACCACGCATTGGTACCCGGCTTTCGCCTCTCCACCATTCTTCATCGCCAAAAGCTACGTTTGCAGTAACTAAAAATGTTCCATCCTGAGCTATTTTCGGACCAAAGCTATATTCGTGGTAGTGACCACTTAAAGGCCATGCGTAAACCGTTTCGTAAACATCGGCTTTGCCATCCATGTTCTTATCAACCAATTTGGTTAATTCGCCACGTTGAGCAACATAAAGCGCTCCATTTTTGTAAGCTAAACCTAATATTTCGTGTAAGCCGCTGGCAAATTTGCGGAAATATGGTTTCGTACTGGTTGGATTTTCAACAATATAAACTTCACCTCTACGGGTAGAAATTCCTAAATCGCCATTTGGCAAAGTAACCAAACCACCAACTTCTAAAATTGGCCCTTCGGGCACTCTTACTTTATTTATTCTGAAAAAATCTTCTTCCTTTGGTGTTTCCTGAGCAAACAGCGTTGAGAAACTTAAGCCCAAAGCTAATGTTGCAAGTGTTTTAAATGTATATCTCATCGTTTTTCAGATTAAAATAATATAGAATAATTTAATTTGCTTCCGATAGGAATAATCAGTTGTTTTTTGCCGTTCGCATCTCTAACAATTGGTTTTTCGCCATTTGGAAATTGCAAATAGTAAGCTTTATCATCAACCAGATATAAACCTTTAGAAACTTCGTTAATATCTTTTACCTCACCTAAAAGGAGATAAAGATCTTTTGATGGCTGCTCTAACGTTACCTCACGGCTTAAACCTTGGCCGTTTTCCATAACTTTTATAGCATCTGTAACTTTATTTTCGTATATATTGTACTTAAATTCAGGGCGTTCCTGATTATCCATAACATAACCTTTAGTACGAAATCCGGTACCTGCGGTATCGGTTGTCCAGGCGCTTTCTGGTGTTGCTAATTTTGAAATGGCCAAAACTGGTTTTGATGTAAAACGCGTTACGCTGCCTAAAGGACGAGAGGTTCCATTTCCACGACCATCCCACATTGGGGTTGCATCTAAGAAACCACCATGCCATCCATGCAACAATGTTCCATTATCCAAATCGTAGCTGTAAGCTGTTTGTTGTGGGCCACCAACTGAAATTGCATGTACCGAACGAACACCCGGTAATACATCAACAAAACTACGAATCATTGTATTTGTTGGCGCATCAACATAAATCGGGTCGCCACCACCGCCACCACGGCGAGCATTTTGTGTAGCCATAGCTGGCAAATCTGAAACTGTAATATTACGGAAAGCTACAGAACCATGGTCGCCTTGAAAACGAATTGGTCCCATTGTTCTTTCTGTACCAAAACCGCCTCTTGTTGCGCCATTAAGTTCAACATTTTCATGAATGGTTACTCCGTTTAAATCAACACTTAATAACCTTGCATTTTCAGTTTTCTTTCCAGCTGCATCAAATTTTGGTGCCTGAAAAACGATTTTTATATGTTGCCACAAACCTGGTGCTTTACTTGCATTTTGGCGTGGTGCAATACCTCCGAAACCCTTTTCACCTTCTGGCTTATCATTATCCCAACGCTCATAAAGACCACCGTTATTTGATGAAAGTGGATTTTTAACTGTCCACGAATCTTCTAATTGTATCTCATAATTATCTTGAATATAAATGCCAGAATTAGCACCTTTAGCCAATAGATAATCTAATTCCAAAATCATACTGCCATATTCCTTAATGGTTTTTAAATCGAAACCAGGCTTTTTTGGCAATGATGTATTTAATAATATGCCAGTACCTTTTGTACCTTTTATGGCATTTTCAACATTCATGTCTACAGTTACATCACTAACCAGAGACCAGGAGTTACCCGGTTCTTTAAATGCTGAAAGATCTGTAAGCGGAATATTTGGCTGCTGGCCAAACGCCAGGCATGTACCAACCAGCAAAAATAATGCTGTCGATCCTGCTTTTAAGACGCTAATCTTCATAATGTGTGTTTATTAGTTAATTATTAGTTAAATTTTAATTTATCGCAATTTAGAAACTAGTTAGGTTTTATATCACTAGTTTATTAACCACTTTTTATTATTTTTCTGTTGATAATGAATAAGGAAAATCTACAGGATTTGAACCTCTGGTTTTGTTTGGCGTTGCAGACATACCAAAATTTAACACTGCTCCATTCTGTAGTCCGCTATGGCTAATCCAGTTCTTAGAATATGGTTTACCATTCATCTGTAAAGATTGTACATAACGGTTATCGGCACTATTTGCCGGTGCATTTATAACAACAGTTTTTCCGTTCTCTAATGTTAAAGTTATCTTTTTAAATAAAGGTGCTCCTAAAACATACTGATCTGTTGCCGGTGTTACCGGATAAAAACCCATTGCAGAGAATACATACCAGGCAGATGTTTGGCCGTTGTCTTCATCGCCACAATAACCATCTGGTGTAGCTTTATACATTCTATCCATTGTTTCGCGAACCCAATATTGTGTTTTATAAGGTGCGCCACCATAGTTGTAAAGGTAAATCATGTGTTGAATTGGCTGATTACCATGTGCATATTGGCCCATATTTGCAATTTGCATTTCACGGATTTCGTGTATTACACCGCCGTAAGCACTTTCATCAAAAACCGGCGGCATAGAGAAAACAGAATCTAATTTTGTTACAAACTTATCATGCCCACCCATCAGCTTTGCTAAACCATCAATATCTTGAAAAACAGACCAGGTATAATGCCAGCTGTTACCTTCGGTAAAAGCACCACCCCATTTAAACGGGCTAAATGGTGTTTGAAAAGTACCATCCTGATTTTTTCCACGCATTAAACCGGAAGCCGGATCGAAAAGATTTTTGTAATTCATTGCTCTTTTCTTATAGATTTCAATCTCCGATGCAGGTTTATTTAAAGCTCTGCCTAATTGATAGATTGTAAAATCATCATAAGAATATTCTAAAGTTTTGGCAGCATTTTCATTCTTCTTCACATCAAATGGAACGTAGCCTAATTCGTTATAATATTTAACCCCATCACGGCCAACTGCTTCCATTGGGCCTTCGTTATTAGCACCATGTTTTACAGCTTCCCATAACGTTTGGATATCGTAACCACGTAAACCTTTTATATAAGCATCAGACACCACAGAAGCAGAATTATTACCTACCATGATATTTGCGTAACCAGGACTGCTCCATTCCGGCAACCAGCCACCTTCTTTGTAATCGTTTATCAAACCTTCCTGCATTTCTTTATTTATTGATGGATAAACAAGATTTAGGAATGGATATAAAGCTCTGAAAGTATCCCAAAAGCCTGTTCCAGCGAACATGTAGCCTGGTTTGGTTTCACCTGTGTATGGGCTCCAGTGTACAATTTTGTTTTGAGCATCCAATTCATATAATTTATTCGGGAAGAATAGCGTACGATACAAACACGAGTAAAAAGTACGCATTTGGTCGATAGTTCCACCTTCAACTGCAATTTTACTTAAGGTTTTATTCCAGGTTGCTTTGGCTTTATTTTTCGTTGCATCGAAATTATCGCTGGCTAGCTCTCTTTTAAGGTTAAGTTCTGCCTGCTCAAAGCTGATGAAAGAAGATGCTGTTTTCGCATTAACTTTTTCGCCTTTAGCTGTTTTAAAACCTATAACAGCGCCAGTATGGTCGCTTGTTAGCTCCAAATCGTTATTTAATTGCTTCCCACTCCAGGTTTTAGCTATGCTGAAATCTTTATCAAAATAAATTACAAAATAGTTTTTAAAGTTTTTAGGCAGCGGACCACGGGCATACTTGCTTGTATAACCGATAATTTTACGCTCTTTAGGAAAAATTTTGATGTAAGAACCTTTGTTTTGCGCATCAACTACTACAAAAGAACTATCCGTTTTAGGGAAAGTAAATCTGAATTGAGCTGCTCTTTCTGTAGGTGTAATTTCGGTGGTAACATCAGCATCTGCTAAATAAACGCTATAGTAGTATGGTTTTGCAACCTCCGCTTTATGGCTAAACCAACTTGCACGTTCATCATCGCTAAATTTTAATTTTCCTGTAACAGGCATAATTGAAAAAGCACCGTAATCATTCATCCATGGAGAAGGCTGATGTGTTTGTTTAAATCCGCGAATTTTATCTGCATCATAGGTATATGCCCAACCATCGCCCATTTTACCGGTTTGTGGTGTCCACATATTCATGCCCCAAGGCACACCTACCGCAGGATACGTATTACCATTTGATAAACTAGGTTTAGATTGAGAACCCATCAATGGGTTTATCCACTCAACCGGATCGCTAATTTTGCCTACCTGCTGTGCGAAACTTCCAGTAGCTGCAAAGCTTAATAAGGCGATAAATAATTTTTTCATTTTTATTATTCAGTTTATGTGTTTTCTTATCTTCTTTCGTTGTAAACCTGAAACTCTGCAAGTTCTACTTGCTTATCAAATTTATCAATCAGCATTCTAACTTTTTTACCCCAAACCCTATTAAAGCGATGAATTTTTATTCTTGAAACATCTGAGCCTGAAAGCAAAAGTTTCCAGATACCGTTTTCATTATACTCTAATCTATATGCTTTTATATTGGGTTTTTTCTCGGCGATTACGATGGTATTAAAAGATTTATCTCTATCAAAGGTAATTTCATACCATGGAGCTTTTACCGTTGGGTTAGACACCCACGTGGTAGAGAAGCTATCATCGTTGGCGAAATCCATAATATTCATGTCATCGCTCCAGCTGGAGTTTGATGCTTGCTTTTTAGCTAAATTGGATGAAATTATTGGATATTCGTTTTTTGGAAGCGGAGGTAAAGGCCCTTCGTTTTTCCACTTGCTTCCAATTTCCTTTAATGTTGATAAAGCATTATCATCAATCAAACCATCACGATTTGGCGCCACATTAAGTATAAAATTGCAATATGCAGCGTTTAATGGCTTTATCATATTTTCTACCAAAACATCAGCAGTTTTAGTACCAACCTTCGGGAAATCTGTTTTCCAGAACCATGCTGTATTTATTGGCAGGCAAGACAATGCAGGCAGCTTATTGCTTTCTTTTTGAATATGCTGACCAGCGCCTTGTTCATAAGATTTAATGTCTGTGTAGTATAAGGCTTCTGCCGGATATTTTGCAGCGTTTAAATCCATAACTAAACATTCTGGCTGGATAGATTTAATTAAAGTGTAAATTTCTTCGAAAGGTATATCATCATAAGATATTCTAGACCAAGGTGCATCCCAGCCATCAATTATTAAAGCATCTATTTTACCATAATTTGTGAGCAGTTCGCGGATCTGAGCTTTGATAAAATCAATCTTTTCAGGTGTAATTAGCCCTGGTCTGATTTTATGATGTGTATCTAAAATAGAATAATAGAGCATTACTTTTAATCCCGCTTTGCGGAAAGATTCTGTATAAGATTTTACAACATCCTTTTTGTATGGGCTGCTCATTACGCTGTAATCAGTTGTTTTGGTGTCCCAAATAGCAAAACCACTATGGTGTTTGGTTGTTAAACAGCCATAGCTCATATTGGCAGATTTTGCTGCTTTTGCCCATTGGTCGGAATTTAATTTTTTAGGATTGAAAATAGAAGGTGATGCCTCGGGATCTGCCCAATCCTGATCCATATAAGTTGGAATATTGTAATGGATGAACATACCAAAGCGCAAATCGACAAAATCTTGCTGACGTTTAATCAGATTAACATCCTGAGCGTTTGATATATTAAAGCTAAGCAGGGCAATAATGATTAACAGGAAGCCTTTATATTGGTATTTCATGGATCGTAAAAATTATAATTTTAATGATGATTGAGGCAAATCCTTAGTTCCCCATGTTTTGTTTGGCATATTTCCCATTACCAAACTTAGCGTTCCGCCAGTTGCTAATTCATCATGTGTAAACCACGACCGGTTTAAAGCTTTACCATTTAATGTAGCGCTTTGAATGTATTTGTTCTCCGCCGAATTATTTTTAGCATTTAGCGTAAAAGTTTTACCATTATCCAACTTAATGGTGATGTTATTAAAAACAGGGCTACCAATACTATATACCGGAACTCCAGGCGTAACCGGAAAAAATCCCATCATAGAAAATACAACAAAAGCCGTCATGCCACCACCATCTTCATCGCCCGGAATGCCGAATAAATTATCGGTATACCAGGTATCCATAAGCATTCTGATTCTTTTTTGGGTTTTCCAAGGCGAACCAGTGTAATTGTAGATGTAAGGAATGTGGAAGCTTGGCTCGTTACCCATTACAAACTGGCCAACTAAACCCGTAGCATCAGGAAAAGTAAACCATAAATTGTATTTACTACGACCTAAACTTGCTCTAAACAAATCATCTAGTTTCTGCTCTGCTTTAGCAGGGCCACCCATTAAGGTAAATAGGCCACTTAAATCATGTTTAACATCCCAATTATATGTGTAAGCATTATTTTCTGTAAAATACTCTCTTCCGCCTTGTCCACCAGAAAATTTAGGATCAAATGGTTCTATCCAATTACCATCGGCATCCTTTGGCCAAACAAAACCTTTATCTGCCCTGTAAACATTTTTATAGTTTTCGGCCCTTTTTAAAAATAATTTATAGTCGTTGGTTTTACCCATATCTTTTGCAAACTGCGCTATACACCAGTCATCAAAACTATTTTCTAAGGTTACCGAAACACTCTGTCTTTTTTCGAAGCCATGTACCTCTTTTACAAATTCCTTTTCGCCGGTTTTAAGCGCAGGCATATAACCTTTTCGGCTGTAAAAACTATCTAATGAGGTTGCCGGACCATTACGCCATGGAAGCAATGTCGCTTCGAGAGAGTTCTTTCTGATGCCTTCGTAAGCTTTTTCTAAATCGAAGTTCTTGACACCCTTATTGTAAGAATCTAAAAACCATGCTGCAGCATGGTTTCCTGTCATGCAAGGATTATCGCCAAAAACCAATGCAAAAGAAGGCATCCATCCACTTTGCTCATACATTTGAACATAAGATTGAATTTTTTCACCTTCAATTTTAGGATTTAAAATCGTTTGCAGCGGCTCTAAAGCAATATAGGTATCCCAAAGCCAGTTATCTACAAAGAAAGGCTTATCAGATATATGTATTTTCTTATCGTAAGCGCTATAATATTTTCCGTATTCATTAATATCAACCATTCTTTCGTAAGAGCGATATAATGAAGTATAGAAAACACGTTTTTGAGCATCAGTACCACCATCAACATTGATTTGGTTAAGTACTTTGTTCCAAACGTTTGTGGCCTTTGAGCGAAGTTTAAGAATATCCCAATCAGAAATTTCTTTAGATAAGTTTTCTTTTGCCTGCTCTATACTGATAAAAGAAATACCATACTTAAAAGAAACATTTTGAACACCATTCAACACTTTCAGTAAACTTCTCTTTTTCGCCTGACCATCCTGATAAATAATTTCGACAGGTGCATTCGTTTCGGCATAGAAATAAGCTTTCATACCTTGAAATTCCTCTACACCACTAATTTTTGTTTTACCATCGAGATTAATTTCACCAGAATTCAGAATATTAAGGCGAAGGTAATTATCGGTTTTACCGGCAAAATTAAATTTGAAAAAACCAGCTTTTGCAGAAGGAGCAAAATTTATGGTTGTTCCGTTGTCTTCTAAAACAGCACTGTAAAAATCGGGCGTTATTTTTTCGTTGTCGTAAGTAAATTTTTGATTCCAGCTTTGCGCATCTACTTTACCAGTAAAAGGCATCAAGCCGAAAAGCCAGTTTTGCCTGTGTGATGAAATTGTTAGCGGAAAATAAGCTATCTGGTCATCAATTTGATCAGCACGAACCGGGAAGGTTCTTAACATACTGTTTGGTAAATGAATGGCTGGTCTGGTTGGCTCTAAAATTAAACCAACACTACCAATTTTAGCATCAACATAAAAAATATTATTGGCTGTTTTTTGAGCTATCGTATTTTGCACATCTGCAAAAAAAACGACAATAAAAAAGGTCAATAATTTAATATTTAAAGCATTGAAATGTTTGCAAGAATTGAGGCTAATGAAAGCTCTTATAATCATTTTTATTATTACTAAATGGTTTTACTACTTTTAATAAAAAAAAGCCTGAGCTTTTAATGATGAATTTTTTTGTGTTCTATTACCTCAACCATTTCATTATGAAAATTAACATCGCAACAACTTGCTGCACCTATTAAAGCTGCGTTTTCTTTTAGTTTCGTAACCTTAATTGTTGCATGCACATCATTACCATTTAAAGTTGCGATTAATTCTGGAGAAAAGGAACTAAATGCACCGGAGATATTGCCTCCGATAATTACCATATCAGATTTATATTTTTTTATTACCGGCACTAAAAATTGCGCCAAATTGTATCCAAACTCCATAAATACACGAGTTGCAGCATGGTCTGTGGCTGTTAATTTAACCAGTTCTTTAACACCTGCAACAGTATTATTACTTAACTGGTTGTATCGTTTTACAAACCATCGGGTAGAAAGATAATCTTCGGCAATTCCGTTTAAAAATGGTGAATTCCATAAATCAGCATCCTGAGCAAAGCCACCTACGGCATAAGAAGAGCCCAAACCTGTACCTAAAGTTAAACCAATAACATTTGCATTTCCACGAGCGGCACCACCGAATACCTCACCCTGCAAAAAGCCTGCTGCATCGTTTATAAAATGAATGTTTTCTGGTAAAATATTTAATCTTGCAGAAAGTTCTTGCTTAATGTTTACCCCATAAAGTGCCTTAAATTTATCCTGATCCTTAATTAAGGATATACCGTTTTCATAATCAAAAGGACCCGGCATGGCTATACCTACAAGTTTATTTTGTACTGTTATTTTTTTAAACGCTTTGGTGATAACATCACACCAGGCTGTTAATATTATTTCTTTGCTTTCCTGAGAATCAACCGCACTTCTATGAATGGAATCACGAATAATTGTCCTGGTTTCTAAATCTACTAATGCCGCTGTAATGTGCGAGCCGCCTATATCTACACCTAATGCAACAGGTTTTTCCATTCTGTCTTTATCTTTCTTAAAAATTTACACCCTGTAAAAATGCTTTGCTTTCAATAGCATTTTATTTATTTACTTAACGAAAAAGGTTTATCTTCTTCGTTTAATCCTCTATTTAAATTCGGTTTGTTGCCCATTTCGAGTTTAAAAACACCACCTTTTGTAATATCACTGTGTGATAAAAAATTTCGGGTGTAACTATTTCCGTTTAAGGTTGCAGATTGAATATAAATGTTTTTATTATCGTTAGCCGGAGCTTCGATGATGAACTTTTTTGAGTTGCCTAAATTAATAGTAATTTTTTTAAACATAGGGCTTCCGATAACATATTCTGCTGAACCAGGTGTTACGCTATAAAGACCCATTGCGCTTAATACATACCACGATGAGGTTTGACCTTGATCTTCATCACCAGGATAACCATTTTCTGTAGCATCGTAAAGCTTTGCCATTACATTTCGGGCATGGTATTGTGCTTTCCAGGGTTCGTTTGCATAATTATACAAATAAACCATGTGCTGAATGGGTTGGTTGCCATGGGCGTACTGACCCAAATTAGCCATAACCATCTCTGTCATTTCATGAATCATACCGCCATAAGTACCAACTTTAACTTTATTAGGTTCTGAAAAAACAGAATCAAGTTTAGCAACAAAGTTTTTATTGCCACCCATCAGGTTAATTAAGCCTTTAGTATC
The DNA here is from genome assembly GCF_920984665.1 of Pedobacter sp. Leaf170. Taxonomy (GTDB): domain Bacteria; phylum Bacteroidota; class Bacteroidia; order Sphingobacteriales; family Sphingobacteriaceae; genus Pedobacter. The sequence continues at coordinate 201,047 of NZ_CAKLBP010000005.1, read as the reverse complement.
CTGAAAAACAGACCATTGCCAATGCCATGCATTACCTTCGGTAAAAGGCCCTCCCCATTCAATAGGATCAAAGTTTGGCGACCATTTACCAGAAGCATCTTTACCTCTCATAAACCGGGTGGCTGGGTCGTAAACATTTTTATAATTAAACATTTGTCGCTCAAAAATATCCATGTAAAACTTATTGCCTATCATTTTGGCCAGTTGGTAAGCACAATAATCGTCGTAGGCATACTCCAAGGTTTTTGCAGTTGCTTCTCTGTATTTTGGATAAGGAACGTAGCCAAGTTCATAATATTCTTTCCATCCATCGCGGCCATTTGCCGGCCCCCACGGCCCCTTATTTGTAGCCTCGTGCAGATATGCTTTTAATGCTTCTTCCGGATTAAAAGTTCTGATTCCTTTGGCCCAGGCATCAGCAAAGAGCGAAATAGCATGGTTGCCAATCATACTTCCGGCCTCACTAGGGAAAGACCACGAAGGTAACCAACCACATTGTTTATAAGCATCAATCATAGCTTGCATGTATTGGCCATTCATTTCTGGTTGTATCAAAGTATTTAACGGAAATTGTGCCCTGAAGGTATCCCAAAAACCGGTATCGGTAAACATGTAGCCATCATGAACTTTACCATCATATGGACTAAAATAATAAGGTTTTCCAGCTTCATTTATTTCATAAAATTTTCTAGAAAATAAACTTGCCCTAAAGAAACATGAATAAAAAGTCTCCATATCTGCCTTAGAACCACCTTCGACTAAAATTTTGCCTAATGATTTATTCCACACAGCTGCAGCATTTGCTTTGGTTGCTTCCAAAGTTTTATCAACAGATAATTCTCTTTTAAGATTAAGTTCTGCCTGAGCCAAACTGATGTATGATGAAGCCGTTTTTACCTGAACAATTGCTCCGGCTTCGAATTCTACGTATGCACCTTTACCAGATCCTTCTGAAGAAGTAGAATCAGTATTAATTGTATTTTTCTTATTATCCCAGGTGCCAAAATTTTTAATTTTTTTATCAAACTGTATTACAAAGTAACTTTTCCAATCTTTATTAAAACCCTGCCCATTACTTACGTACCCGGTTATTTTATTTTCTTTAGGATAAATTTTTACACCGCTGGTACGGATATATCCATCTAAAACCAGAAAACTTTTTTTCCCTTTGGGATAAGAAAAACGAAGGTGTGCACCACGCTCGGATGGTGAAATTTCTGTAGTAATCTGGTTATCGAATTTAACTTTATAATAATTTGGCTTCGCGATTTCGTTATTGTGGCTAAATTTAGCTTCACGCTTATTTTCATCCACAACCAAATTGTCAATCATTGGCATTAGGGAAAAAACAGCATAATCGCGTGTCCATGAACTACACTGGTGAGCTTGCTGAAAACCTCTTATTGCTTCTTTAAAATATTGATATTTCCAGCCATCACCATTTTTACCGGTTTGGGGTGTCCAGGTATGCATACCAAATGGTAAAGCCGTGGTTGGATATGTATTGCCACGAGTTAATTCGTGTTTAGAGTTTGTGCCTTGAAGGGTATTAACATATTGCACCAAATCTTTCTTCTGGGCCAAGAGCTGACTAGCATACAGACATACAAATACAAATATGAAAAACCTAAATTTCATGTGATGGTAATTTATTTGCGCTTATTTGCTTATTGTTGAATCAATAGAACAACCACATACGCATCGAAAAATATTACAGGATTTATGCATGATAGAATTTGGCTAGTTCAAATGAATTAAATAGGTAAAATAATTGATAGATTATACATTTATAGGTCTTTTAGACTATAATTTTCTTGGCTTAAATGTAATTATTTGACAATAAAGTAAAACGTTTTAGTAGTTTCAATATTAACAAAAAATGGTTAATATTTTAATATACAGCTGTAATATATGAGTTACAAAATGTTTGGTTAAATTTTTGACAAAAAAAAGGTGCTCAAACGTGAGCACCTTTTCTTAGGTAGACTATTAATAGCCTGGGTTTTGAGTTAAATTTGTGTTTAATTCTCTCTGTCTTTGAGGGATTGGATATAATGCCTTAGTAGCCGCTGTTGGCGTATGATCCCACCAAGCATTAGTGGTAAATTTACCGAAACGGATTAAATCATCTCTTCTCATACCTTCGAAGATAAATTCTCTACCTCTTTCAGCTAAAAGTTCATCCATAGTTAATGTTGCAGGCGTGTAAGCTCTGGTAGCCCAATTAGCAGCCGTATAAGCACGCTTTTTACAGTCGTTAATTAACTGTACCGCTTCTGCATTTGCAACCCCACCATTTTTACGCATAATTGCTTCTGCTTTAGCAAAATAAATCATGGTTAAACGATAGATATTCCAGTCACCGTTGTTATAGTTAGCATCAATTGCAGGTATTCCACCTGGGCCGGCAAATTGGTTTCCTAATTTATATTTATTGAAACGTACGCCAGAGTTTTCTTCACCTTCACTCATATTCGAAACTGTAGAGTTCGATTTATTTTTACGGATGTTATCTACAAAAACTAATGGTAAACCATTATATTCTTCTGAAGCTAAAACCGGAGCTGTAGGATTTGTAAACTGATACATTGTACCTTCTAATAACCATTCACGTTTTCTTAAATCCGCATCTTCGTAAGTTGTGAAAACACCCGGAATAACAACGATACCATCATTACCATTTCTACCGCCACCATAAATTTGTTGCTGTTTGAAATGATAAAATTCTGACGGCCATGATGGCTGGAAGTTTGCAACACTGTAGTTATATGCAATAGAGAAAATAACCTCTTTGGATAAATCATTAGTTGTTTTAAACGGATCTGTAATGTTGGGATCTAAAGCCATAGTACCATTTTGAGCACCACCATCGCCAGCAATTAATTTATTAGCTGCAGCAATACAATCATCCCAACGAGCTGTTCCCGTCCAAACTTCAGCGTTTAAATATAATTCTACAAGCATAGCATAGCCAGCTGCCTGAGAAATACGACCCAATTGGCTACGCGATAATTTTGGAGTTTTATCGATGTTAGCTTTAATCTCAGACTCAATAAAGTTAAAAACTTCTTTACGAGACTTGGTTTCAGGTTTAGCAGGTATACCAACCTGAGTTACGATTGGAATATTTCCGAACAAATCCATCAATTTAAGATAATGGAATGCTCTAAGCATTTTTAATTCTGCAACAAATGCATCTTTTTCTGCCTGAGAAATACCCATAGCTGCGATATCGCGTTTCTCGATGTTCTCGATTGGGTCGTTACATAAGCCCATACCCCAGAACATTAAAGACCATGCACTGTTAAATCCACCTTCGTCAGTAGTCCAGGTATGGTAATGAAATCTTTTCCATTTACCTCCATCTTCACCATGGCGACCTTTGGTTGGCCATGCTAATTGATCTCCTGAAAGCTCTGCCATACGCCACCAGCTATCTTGACCAGATGGTGTAACCCATGCATTAGCATGTGTATATGGACGTAAAACTGCTGATAAAACCTCAGTTCTGTTGTTATAGAAATTATCTGTTAACAACTCATTGTATGCATTTTCATCTAATTTAGTACATGCATTTGTGAGGCATAATACCCCGGCAAGTACGCTATATATGATTGATTTATTTTTCATTTTATTTTAATCTTTAAAATCCAACATTTAATCCGAAAAGGAACGAACGTGTACTTGGGTAAGAGCCACTATTATCAACACTTGGACCTAAGCCATTGTCATTAATAAAATCAGGATCACTACCTGTATAACCAGTAATTGTTGCTAAGTTTTGACCTGTTGCATAAATACGCATGTTTCTGATAAGCTTAGTCTTAAACTTGAAGTTATATCCTAATGTTACCTCATCCAATTTAACGTAGCTACCTCTTTCTAAATAATAATCAGAATACATGTAGGTATCGTTAATTTGGCTGTATTTATCAAAAGTGCTTGTTAACAAGTTACCAGACCAAGTTTTATTTGCGTAAGAAAGCGCATTTCTATTTAAGATATCATAATCGAATTTACCTCTTAAGAATACGCGTAAATCAAATTGTTTGTATCTAAAATTGTTATTTAATGAAGCATAGTATTTAGGTATTGCGTTACCAATCAATTGCAAATCAGTTACGTTTTTATCTCTAGAATTGTTGATTTGAGCGTTTGGAACGGCCTGACCGTTTCTATTGTAAAACAACCATTTGCCATCAGGAGTGAAGCCTGCAAACTTTTTACCCCAGAATTCACCTAAACGACCGCCTTCATAAGTTACAATTGCATCACCTAAAGCGCCTGCCCCACCAATACCACCGAAAGTTTTAAATGTGATTTTGTACTCATCGTTTGAGTATGCATCCAAATTATTTCTTAATGTACTAGCTGTTGCATCAATATCCCAGCTGAAATCCTTTTGAGCAACCGCAGCATAGCTTAATGCAATCTCAATACCTTTAGATGAAATTGTACCTACGTTTGTATAGATAGAACTTTGAATAAATGGAGGTTGAGGAGAAGTATAAGTATCTAACAAATCTTTCGTTTTACGATTAAATAAATCGATTTGACCAGTTAAACGATTTTTTAGTAAGCTGAAATCGATACCAATGTTGGTTTCAATTTTGGTTTCCCATTTCAAATTTGGATTTGGGTTACGACTTGGACCATAAGTTTCTAAATACTGACCATCTGGATACAAGTAACGGCCACCACCGCCTAAGGTTACCCTCGAGGCATTGTTAGAGAAACCACTGTTACCAGTTTCACCATAACCAACTCTTAATTTTAAGTTATTAACCCAGGTAACATCTTTCATGAAATTTTCCTGAGAAATATTCCATGCTCCGGAAACTGCCGGGAAATTACCCCATTTGTTGTTATCTCCGAAACGTGATGAACCCTCTCTTCTTAAAGTACCAGTTAAGATGTATTTACCATCAAATACATAGTTTAAACGACCAAAAAACGCAATTAAAGTATTATCACTTTTACTACTACCTACTGATGCTTTACCAAGACCTAAAGCCGATCCTTGGCCTAAGTTATCTTCGTGAAATAAATCATTGATGAAACCACGGTTACTAGCTGATAAGCCTTCACTCATGCCATAACGATAACTGTAACCTAATAATGCACTAATACTATGTTTAGAAGCAATAACTTTATTGTAGTTTAATGTTGGTTCAAATGCCCAGCTTTGATTTAGGAAGTCAGACTTACCTGCATAACCACCACCTGGAAAATCTGTATTTTCTACCGAGTTTTCACTGGTTCTTGCACGATAAGCGCCGTCAAAACCGTTATCTCTTTGTACCGAACCAAACACAGAAGCTTTTAATCCATCGATAATATCTAAATCAACTTTAACATCAGCAGATGATGTTTGTTGTTTACGATAAGAAGTTTCCTGGAATAGGCGAGCATATTCATTAGTACTTGTTAAATCAAAACGGTAGCTTCCATCAGGATTAAAGTTTGATAATGTAGGGTTTTTAGTTTGCTCACTTTCCCAACCACCGCCACCTAATAAATTGGCTTTGTTAAAGTTAGTTACCAAGTTTGCAGAAACTCTTAAACGATCATTTAAACCTGTTTGATTAATGTTAAATCTTAAGGTATATTCTTCTCTGCTATTTTGTTTAGCAATACCTTGTAAATCACGGTAGTTAAAACTTGCTCTATAGCTCGTTTTATCTGTACCGCCACTCATGTTAAAGTTATGGTTATTAGAGATATTTTTTTTGTTGATCAAATCCCCAACAAAATCAGTTTCGCTACCAAAGTTTTGTTGTTTAATTTCTCCAGATGCAACTTTAGCTTTATATTCTGCAGGTGTTAAAAATTCTAACCATGGATTATAAACCTCAACCCTTGCATAGCCATTGTAGTTAAACTGCGGCGGACCAGATTTACCTTTTTTCGTTGTGATTAAGATAACACCAGCATTTGCAGTAGAGCCATAAATTGCAGCAGCAGAACCATCTTTTAATACATCAATTGATTCGATATCATCTTGTTGCAATAAATCAGGGTTACCACCAGGAATACCATCAATAACGAATAATGGCGATTGACTACCAGTTACAGATACCACACCACGCAATTGCACACTAACACCACTGTTTGGGTTAGATCCACTTGTACGTGTTAAGCTTAAACCTGCAACTTTACCTTGAATTAAGTCTAAAGCATTTCTAGAACCACTTTGCCTAAACTCATCAGCGGTTACGTGAGTAATAGCAGAAGAAACTTCTTTTTGAGGCAATGTACCATAACCAATACCAACTACAGTTACATCATCTAATGTATCGGTAGCAGGAACTAATTTTACGCTAACTGTTGATGAAGAACCAACGGTAATGTTTTGAGTATCGTAACCAATGTACGATATACGAACCACCTGACCAGTTGAAGCTTCGATAACAAATTTACCATTTGCATCTGTAACAGCAGTTTTGCCTGTTGTTTGGTTTCTTACACCAACACCGGGTACAGGCTGTCCCTTGTCGTCTACTACCGTTCCGGTAATAACGTTTTGCTTTAGCACAGAATTGCTGAGCAAGTTCGTATTCAAGAATCCTCTCGCACCTCCCCACTCCGAATTCATTGAAAACGCAGGACTATTAAGCAATACAATTGCTGCAGATAGCCCCGTAATTTTGAGTAAATTAATTTTCATTAGCGGTTTTGTTAAATTTTAAATTGATTAGTTATGTTTTCTGTTATTATTGTTTACATCCGTTGTGCACTACCATACACAATAGCAAACTTTAATCTATCTGATATTTTATTGTAGAGCGTTTGTTTTAGATTATATGTTCCGTTACAGCATATATAGTATTGGCTCCATTAGAAAAGTCCGTCCAGTAAAAAAAAAGAATATTTGACATACAGTTAGGGTTCTGCGAAAGTCTCATAAATACTTGGTTATGGTAAATCGTTTTACTACATCAATAGTAGAAATTTTTTTCTAAATAATAAAACGATTTAGTTGTAAAATAAACGTTACACTAAAACCAAATGAAGAGTTTGAATTTAATCTCGAATGATAAGCTTGGTGGGCAGAATAATTTGTTCTTCAGGTAATTTTGATTTTGAAGAAAGCTGACTTAAAATCAGCTTTATAACTGTTTCTGCAATTTCCTCTAAGGGCTGTTGTACGGTTGAGATGCCTGGAGTGTGCAACTCAAATGCTTCATGGTCATCATATGCAATAACCGATAAATCAGCACCAATCTTTTTATTTAATTGCTTCAATGCCTTCAATCCACTTATGGCTAAATAATTGGTTGCAAATAAAACGGCATCCAAAGTTTGGTTTTCTAGCAGGGTCTTTATTTCTTTTATAGTTGCTTCTTCATCCTGATTAAAATGAATTTTTACAACTAGCTCTTCTTTATAATCAAATTTGTTATCTACTAACGCTTTCTTGTAACCCTCAAAACGTTCGGTAATTTGTTGCACATCAATATCGGTTGTAACGAGTGCAATATTTTTTCGGCCTTCTTTAATAAAACTTTCTACCGATTGGTAAGAAGCGTTAAAATGATCGGCACCAACATAATTTGTTTTTAACTCGGGTAAATTTCTATCGAAAAATATTACCGGTTTATCTTCATTGAGCAAAGCCTGAACGTCTTCTTCTAAGCCCTTAATTGGCGAAATGATGTAAGCATCAACTTTTCGGGTTTTAAACAAATTAATTAACTCTTGCGCTTTACCAATGTTATTTTCTGTGCTGGAGTATATAATTTTGTAACCTCTTTTATATGCCTTATCTTCTATCAGGCGAGCAATTTTAGCAAAAAACGAGTTCGAAATGTCTTCAACAATTAAACCTATAATGTTTGAATTACCGGTTCTTAGGCTTCTGGCAATTTGATTTGGTTTATAACCACTTTCTTCTATAATTTTTTCAACCTTTTCGATTACAGCTTCACTAATAGATTTTTCTTTTGCCTTTCCGTTAATAATAAAGGAAACTGTTGTTATAGATACATTGGCTTTTACAGCAATGTCTTTTATAGAAAGGGCTTTCATTCTCGAATCGTAAATAGTTGATGGTGGCTCAAAACTAAATAAAAAACATGAGTTTTGCTAAATCGTTATAATGGCACCAAAAACAGTGAAAAACCAGGCTCATAAACCAATTGGTTTTTATACTAAAGCTTTGAATATCTAACAATTAATGCAGCCGTTTTTTCTGAAGCGCCCGGTGTACCCATTAAATTAAGCAGCTGTTCATATTCATTCAGCATTGTTTTACGCCCTTCTCCCGAAATGATTAAATTCAGTTCCTCACTAATTTTTGCTGTATTGCAATCTTCCTGAATAAGTTCTGTAACTATCTTTTTGTTAACAATTAAATTAACCAGAGAGATAAATTTAATTTTTACCAGCATACGGGCAATAGCAATTGATATGGCACCGCCTTTATAAACCACAACTTGTGGCACTTTAAACAAAGCAGTTTCTAAAGTTGCCGTACCCGATGCAACTAAGGCTGCATGCGCATGAAACAGCAAATTATAAGTATTATTAAAAATAAGTTTTACATTTTTGCCGGCGATAAACTGTTGGTAATAATCTTCGGTAAAAGTAGGCGCTGCAGCAATGGCAAACGCATAGTTAGGAAATTGACTGGTAACACTTAGCATTTCTGGCAATAAACGTTCTATTTCCTGCTTTCTGCTTCCGGGCAGCAATGCAATAATTTTATCATCACCGAAATTATAATTTGCGCTAAAGGTTGGGTCTGCCTTAAACTGCGCTTTCTCATCCAAAAGCGGGTTGCCAACATAATCTACATCCATGCCCCATTCCTTGTAAAAATCTACTTCGAAAGGCAAAATACAGAACATGTGGTCTACATCTCGTTTAATTTTTAATACCCGTTTTTGGTTCCACGCCCAAATTTTAGGCGAAATGTAGTAACAAACTTTAATGCCTTGTTTTTTAGCAAACTCAGCAATTTTAAGGTTAAAGCCCGGAAAATCAATTAAGATTAAAACATCGGGCTTCCATGCAGATATATCATTTTTACAATTTTTTAAGTTTTTAAAAATAGTTTGCAGATTTAGTAAAACCTCTGTAAAGCCCATAAAAGCCATTTCGGCATAATGTTTTATTAATTCACCGCCTTCTGCCTGCATTTTATCGCCGCCAAAATACCTAAAAACAGCTTCCTTATCTTCGGCCTTTAAAGCTTTCATTAAGTTGGCTCCGTGTAAATCGCCCGATGCTTCTCCAGCAACTAAGTAGTATTTCATTTATTTTTAAGTTGTGCGTTTTTTTTTTATTTTAAAGCCTTTTTTTGAAAACGATTGGTACAGTTTTCATCGTTCAGTTTAGTCCCGCTATCACTTATAGCCGCTCCCGATGAAGAATCGGGATTGCGGGCTATTTTTTCTATCGGGTTTGGGTACAACAGTTTGTGCACAAAACCCAAACCTAAAAAATGCAGCGCTCACATTTTGCCAGAGCAAGCTTTTGTTTTTAAACCCGATTGCAGCGGAAATACTTTTTGTTGCTCTGTCACGCGGAACTTGTAGAAGCGCCTTAGATATTGTCCTTCTACAAGCATAGGATGACAGCTATTAAAGGCAGTAACGAAAACAAAAAGATTAAAGCGCCCGCCTGCCGGACGGGCAGGAAAAGTGGGACTGCTTAAAGCTAAAAACTACTAACGTTTATTTTCAAATTATTTATCTTTCACTAAGCTACTTTGTAAGCAAAGAAAATAAATGCACATACAAAAGTTGCTGCAAGTATGCCTCTGCCAATGTTTTCTTTATTGTACTTAAAAAAATATTGCATTAAATATGCGTTAAAGGCAATTGCGCCGATGTACAATAAATCGGCCTTGCTTAAATATGCAACATGGTTAATGATAAACCAGGCAAATGCGCACAATATCGCCGGCGAAAGCAAGCCAATTCCTAACCCTATCCAAACAGAATTTTTAATTTTTGCTAAGCTACTGTTCATTATTTAGCCTAAATTAATTCCATCGGGTGCAGAAACTTTACTCGCCTTTTCGTTAGAATATGTTTGGGTTTTAGCACTAAAATTCCAGCTGTTAAGCATTTGTATGGCATGGTGAGCAGTTAAATCAAATTGAACCGGAACAACTGAAACGTAACCGTTTTCCAATGCCCAAACATCGGTATCTTCGCCTTTATCAAAATTCTCGAAAACCCCCGTTAACCAATAATATGGTCTGTTGTAAGGGTCTTTCCGCTCATCAAACTCTTCCATCCATTTTGCATTTGCCTGGCGGCAAATTTTAATGCCTTTTAAGCCATCACCTTTAGGGAAATTAACATTTAGCAATATGCCTTCGGGTAAACCATTTGCCAAAACCTGCTCGCAAATGTTTTTGATATACTTTTTTGTGAAACTAAAATCGGCATCGGCTGCAAAATTATCTAAAGAAAAACCAATTGAAGGAATTTTTTCGATGGCACCTTCTACCGCGGCAGACATTGTGCCTGAGTAAAGAACGTTTATGGAATTGTTTAAGCCATGATTGATTCCAGAAACACACAAATCTGGTTTTTTACCTTTAAAAATTTTATTAACGGCAAGCTTTACACAATCTACCGGTGTACCGCTGCACTTGTACATTTCTACGCCCGGGTAAAGTTCTACTTTATCAAAACGAATGGGTTTGCCAATTGTAATGGCGTGGCCCATTCCACTCTGCGGACTATCAGGCGCTACAACAACTACGTTTCCTAATTCCTGCATCACTTCCATTAGGTTTTTAATGCCTAAAGCGGTAATGCCATCATCATTTACAACTAAAATATTGGGTTTAGTGTTTTGCTTTGTCATGCTGTAAAAATACAGATTATAAATTTAAGCAGTAGTAAAGCTGATTATTATATTGATGAGTTATTTGACCTTTTCTTTTAATTATTTCAAAAGCATTTCATTCGATACAATAATCCATTTATATTTGGTAAAGTAACTTATTAACCCTACGATTTAGAATTTTAATCATCCATTAGAGCAATAGAATTGCGAAAATCGTTATCATAAACCAAAATCAAATAAATGAAATTCAAACTATTTACGCTTGCTTGCTTTTTAGTAACAGGTTCGTTTGTAAAAGCACAAACTTATCTGTGGAAAACAGCAACTGGAGGCGGTTACACGTATAAATATGTAACCAACGACCCATCGAATTCGAGATTTTACACCCTTAAAAATGGTTTAACCGTAATTCTTTCTCCCAATAATAAAGAACCAAATATTCAATGGAGAATGAGCGTTAGGGCGGGTAGCAACACCGACCCGAAAAACGCAACAGGTTTAGCGCATTATTTAGAGCACCTTTTGTTTAAAGGAACTGATAAATTTGGCACAAACAACTGGGCTAAAGAAAAGCCTTTGTTGGATAAAATTGATGCGCTGTACGAAAAGTATAACAAAACTACAGACCCAGCTCAACGTAAAGAAATTTATAAAGAAATTGATAAAACTTCTGGCGAAGCATCAAATTTTTCTATCGCGAATGAATACGATAAAATGATTTCTGGTATTGGTGGTAACTCATCAAATGCCCATACCTGGTACGAGGAAACCGTTTATAACGAAGATTTTCCATCAAACGCAGTTGATAAATTTTTGGCCATTCAAAGTGAGCGTTTCCGCAAACCAATTTTCCGTATTTTCCATACAGAGCTTGAAGCGGTTTACGAGGAAAAAAACCGTGGTTTAGATAGCGACCCAAACAAGCTTGATGAAGCGATGATGGAATTGCTTTTCCCTACGCATAACTATGGTCAGCAAACTACAATTGGTACTATTGAGCATTTAAAAAACCCATCGTTAGTAGAAATAAGAAATTACTACAACAAATATTATGTGCCGAATAATATGGCTGCCATTTTCACCGGTGATTTCAACCCAGATGAAATGATTAAAAAAGTGGATAAGGCATTTAGCTACATGGTTTCCAAACCTGTAACCTTATACAATCCGGCTCCTGAAAAACCTTTAACAAAAATACAGAAAGTTGATGTTTATGGTCCGAGTGCAGAGATGGCTGAAATTTATTATCGCGGCTACGCCGAAAACACACAAAACAGCTTAATGCTTAATTTAATAAAAAGCATTTTATTTAATGGCAAAGCAGGTTTAATAGATATCAACCTAAACAAGCAACAAAAAACACAAAGAGCGAGTGCAAGCTATCAGCAAATGAAAGATTACGGTGTGTTCAATTTATCTGCACAACCGCGTCAGGGCCAAAGTTTAGAGCAAGCTTCGAAATTATTATTAGAGCAAATTGAGCTTTTAAAACAAGGCAAGTTTGATGATGGCTTGATTAAAGCGATAGTTGCAAACCAGAAATTTAGCTTCTTACAAGCTTTTGATAGCAATAATAGCAGAGCCGAATATCTATCAAACGAGTTTATTTTAAACAGAGGCACAAAATGGGATAAAAGCTTAGCAGACATAGAAGAAACTGCTAAAATTACTAAAGCGCAGGTGGTTGCTTTTGCCAACACTTACTTTAAAGATAATTATGTTATCGGTTTCAAACATAAAGGTGAAGAGAAAAACATAGTTAAAGTAGAAAAGCCAACCATTACGCCAATTAATGCAAATGGCAATTTAACATCTCCATTTGTTAAAAGCGTAATCGAATCTCCGGTTAAGCCATTAGAGCCAAAGTTTTTAGATTATAAAAAAGATATTGTTGCCGGCAAAGTAGGTATTGCAGAGGTTTTAACAACTAAAAATACCGATAATTCTATTTTCAGAATGACTTACAGATTTAACCACGGCTCTAACAATTATAAGTTATTACCTTATGCTGCAAGCTATTTACCGTTTTTAGGAACTGATAAATATACTGCAGAAGAAATTAGTAAGGCTTTTTATGATATTGCTTGCACCTACAGCTTAAACGTTGGTACCGAAAATACAACCCTAAACATTAGTGGCTTACAAGAAAATTTTGATAAAGCAGTAAGCCTTGTTGAACACATTCTTGCAAATGTAAAACCTGATGAAAAAGCTTTAGCAGATTTAAAAAATACCATTCTTAAAAATCGCGAAAATAATAAATTAAATAAAGGCCAGATAATGGTTGGTTTAACTTCTTATGCACAATATGGTGCGGTAAATCCATATAATAACGTGCTCTCTAACGATGATGTTAAAAACATGAAAGCCGAAGATTTAATTTATTTGCTGAAAAACTTAACCAATTATGAGCATGTTATTACGTATTACGGTCCAAAAGACGTTAATGCAATTACTGCCGATATTAAAAAAGAACATCTTTTAGCTAAAGAATTTACGCCGGCTGCACCTGCAAAGGTTTATAATTATACCGTTCAGGATAGCAACAAAGTCTATTTTGCTAACTATGATATGGTACAATCAGAAATTCGCTGGTTAAGAAACACTGGAGTTTACAATAAAACTGACCGCCCAAATATTGAGGTTTTTAACAATTATTTTGGTGGCGGAATGGGTTCTATCGTATTCCAAACCATCAGAGAATCGAAAGCATTGGCATATTCTACTTATGCGCTTTACCAAATGCCAGATAAAGCCGACAGACAATATAGCATGATTGCTTATGTTGGTAGCCAGGCCGATAAAATGACGGATGCCGTTAACGGAATGAATGAATTATTAAATGTTTTGCCACAAAGTGATAAATCGTTCGATGGTGCAAAATCAAACGTGCTTTCTTCGCTCGAAACCACAAGAATAACTAAAGATGGTATTTTTGCCTACTATTTTGCCGACAAAAAATTAGGCTACGATTACGATTCAAGAATTGATTTATACAAAGGTTTGAAACCAATAACCTTTGCAGATATTAAAGGTTTCCACGACCAAAAAATAGCAAATAAGCCTTACAGCTATTTAATTGTTGCATCTGATAAAAAAGTGAAACTTGAGGATATGCAGAAATTTGGCAAGGTTACAACCTTAACATTAGAACAGATTTTTGGATATTAGATTTGCAATATTTAAACTAAAAAAAGCGTTCCGATTAATTTCGGAACGCTTTTTTTGTAAATATTCTTTATGATTTTTACTACAAACTATAATTAGAAAATGAGTGTGCAGTAATCTATCGGAAACCTTAGCCCCGCCATTCGCTATAGCCCTCGTGAAAACTCGGGGCTGCCGCTGCTGTCGTGTTTACAAACAAAAGTTCATCTTTCAAAAACATAAAGCTAAATTGCTTTAAAGCTATTTTTTCTGATAATCGATAACAACACCATTAGCCAATAAATGATTTTTCGCTTTTGTAATTTTGCTACCCGTTGGTACTTCAACAATCAAAACAGAACGCATACCATTTAGCTTTAATTGATTAGAAGACAGTACATTTTTAGCAATAAATTTTTGGTTTACCGCATCATATAAATCAACCTTTGTTTTGCCTTTCGTTTTATAGTTTATCGCTTTGCCGTCTTTGTAAGGGTTATAAATCAAATAAGATGGATAAGCTTTGTTTTTATAAAAATCGGTGGCAAGCACATCTAATTTCAAAATTCCGTCAACATTGGTTTTCTCTACAATGGCGCCGAAAATACCAACATGCCCGCTGCCATAAACACTAAATTGCGATACTTCAGGATTTTTTCCTGGTACCCATTTCGGTCCATCACCCTGTGCAACCGGACCTTTTTTATCTGTGTAAAGTGTATCAAAAGTAGAAACTTTGGCAAAACCTTCGTAAGCAATAACTCCTTTGGTAACCGATTCAAACTGAGGTATGGTTTGTCTATCTGCCGGCATATATTGAGGGTAAAAAAACCTTGAAGCATTAACCGCGTTTAACATCCATTTACCAATTGCATTTGCGTAAGCTGTATTATAACGTACTGTTGGCACCAGCGGCCAGGCGGCATCAAATGTATTCATTAAAAAACCATAACCACCGTGGTCTACAGTACTACCAACAACGCCAGAAATATCGTAACCATTCCAGTTTCCAGTTAAAACACCCCAACCTTCGCGGCATACTGCAGTTCCGTCAAATGTCCAGTTCATTAATTTTTGAACATCAAATTTTGTTCCTTGCTCTACATTCATTCTTGCAGCTAAATAAGCTCCAAAAGGCATTAACAATTCGTAAGTGGGATTTATTTTATTATTTTCAAGAGCCGTCATAGCGCTTATGGCACCTTTTAAATAACGTTTATCGCCAAATTTTTTATAAGCAGAATATAGAACCCATGCATGCCCGGCAGCTGCATCTTGCTGTGCGCAAATCTGGTTTTTCATCGGCTTCATTTGGGCATAATCAAAATACGAATAATTATAATCTCCCTTTAAAATTGAATCGGCTTTAAAAAATTTTTCTGCTATACTTTTTGCAATCCAATCAAAATCCTTTTGCTTTGGATATTGCTCGCAAATGGCATAAAATAAAACATTCGGATAAACATCATACCACCAGTCTCTGCCATAACCTCCTCCTAAAAGTGCAACCTCGGGAGCAGTATTGTTCATCATAATATTCCATTTGGTATCACGATTAAAATAGTTTTTCAGCATGGCAACATAATTCATATTGTTCTGCTTGCTTTTATCTATTCCGATTAAAGTGGCGCCCATTACCGCTCCCATGTTAGCCAAAGCTTCATGAAACATACCTTTATTATTCTGCTTACCCTGGCGAACATCGCCTACGGCAGTGTAAATACCCATAACCGGCTGTTCAAAATTTTTGTTGGTACTATCCATCCAAACCATAGGCCAATATTCGCCCTTAGCGTTGAAATCATAAATGGTTTTATCAAAATTTTGCGCCATCAGCCTCCAGTCAATAATTTTTAAAGGCTGTGGAACATCGGCCATTTCATCAACCCGATTTAGCGATACCTGCTTAACCTGGGCATAAACAATATTCGAAACAGCTAATATTAATAGAGCTAAAAGTATTTTTGTAATCCTCATAAAAAAATTCTTTACTAGTGAGTGATAGGAGCAACAAGCGTTGGCTCTTCGTTACTCAAAATTGGAGCGTCATCTATATTTTCTATTTTGCCCTGCTTAATGATATCCTTGGCTACCCAAAACGAGGCCAGTTGCAAAACAGCAACAATTACAATGGCATAACGAAGGGCAATTTCTACAGAAAAACTATAAGCCAATACTAAAAATGTTCCGGCGCCAACCAAACGGCCAATATACAATCCAGCTTCGTGATTTAATATGTAGGCAAATTCGCTGCGTTTTTCTTTCTTGGTTAAAATATCAATAACACTATATTGAATCGGGTAATAAGCAATATCTAACAAAGGTTTTGCCAGCAAAAGTAAAAGCATAAATATGATAACTCCTGTACTGTTGTATAAAATGCCGTTAATGATTGCTGCAATAGCAAATATTAGCAATCCAGCTCCAAATACATAAACCCGGTGTTTTGGGGCAGTTTTTCGACCAATTATATACATTACAAATGCTGCAATAATGGCGCCCACAGATTGAGCTGTGCCCAAGGCACCTTCTTTACCCACTAATAACATAATTAACATTGCTGGTGCGGTTACTAAAAACCCTTGTACTAAACCTTTTAAACTGGCTAATCTTAACAACTTGTACCAATAAGGGTCAAACTTAAAATAGACGAACTTTTTTTCAGTTGGATTTGTAAAATTACCTCTGAAACACATTATCGAAGCCAAAATTGTGATAAATACCACAAAGCCTGTAACAATGCGATAGGCTAATTGTGCGTTACCACTTATTGCAGATTGATACTCTATGAATGCGCCAATAGAAAAAGGTATTATGATTGCAATAATGGTGTAGAAGAATGTTTCTAAGCCATAATAGTAATTTCTATTCTCATCATTGGTCATGGCCAAAGCTAAAAAATCCCTATTTGCCCAATAAAACCCGAAAGACATGCCCATAATTAATCCGGCAACACCAATTCCAACGGTATCTAAAGTGGTTAAAGACATCATAACCATCATAGAAATTCCACTTAGCATCATCCCTAAAGAATATAAAGTTTTGATAGAAAAAGTACGTAATAAGTAACCGTTTATTAAAAACGTAATTGGAATACCCGTGTAAATGGTTAATTGATAAACAACCACTTTTACCGGATCGTTTGAACTACGCATAACGTAGGCTGCTACAAAAATATCTATAACAGGCAATACAATGCTATAAATTAAATTGGTTAGAGTTAGTACCTTAAAATTATAGGATTGACTTTTAAAATGAGCTATTTCTGATCGCATGATTTTAATTGAGCTAAAATGTTTTGAATAGAGAATTTCGCACCACAAACAAATTCATCGGCTGCGCCATAGTAAATGGTTAATTCATCGCCGTTAACAGTGTGGCCATTTGTAAAAACCACCTGACCAAAAAAGCCAGATAATTCATACTCAGCAATCGGCTTCATAATTGGCTCTTCAGTTTGGGCGATTACTTTTGAAGGATCATTCAAATCCATTAAAAATGCACCTAAACAATACTGATGCTCGGCATTTGCCCCATGATAAATTTCCAACCAACCTTTGTCGGTTTTTATTGGCGCAGCACCAGCACCAACACGTTTACTATCCCAATGGTGTTTTCGGGTTTTGATGATGCATTTGTGATTCCCCCAATGAATACCATCTGGCGATTCGGCAATCCAAATATAATTACCGCCTAAATCTACACTGCTTGGGCGATGTAAAGCATAAAATTTGCCGTTAATTTTCTCCTCAAAAATGGCGCAATCTTTATTGTGTGGTGGGATAATCATGCCATGCCTCTCAAATGTTTTCCAATCTTTAGTAGTACGCATACCCACACCAACACCATTTTCAGAAACTGAAGTAAAGGTGAGGTAATAAGTCCCTTCGATTTCTGCAACCCTGCAATCCTCTATACCGAAAGATTCAGCAGCACCTTCGCCATGTAACAATGGATAACCTTCAGGTTGATAAAAATTTATGCCATCATCACTGCAAACCAATCTTAAATGCGATAAAGTTGTTAAATAATCGGCACCTTTATAATTGATAACCCGAGGGTCAGTAGCAATTAATTCAGGGTCGCTTTCCAAAATTTCTATAATTTCGATTCCACCTTCTTTTAAAACCGGAAATGAAATTACACCGGGTTTTTGCTTGGGTCTTTCGGCAACTCTAATTAATAACCAGGTTTTGTTTTGAAAAGTAAATACACCCGGATTTAATAAACATGCAATTTCTAACCCTTCTACGCTTGGAGTTAAATCTTTTGGAGATAATATTGGGTTTTGAGAAAATCTCTCAGCAGCATCTGTCATATATGTTTTGGATAAATTTTAGCCGAAATGGCTATTAGAACAATTTGGAAGTTAACTGGCAGTAAATTTAATTACTGCCAGTTTCTATTAATAACCAGGATTTTGTTTTAATGTTCCTGCAGAAGCATCAACTTCTCCTTGTGGAATTGGGTATAGATAATGTTTATCCTGAAAATTTTTGCCTTTGGATGTCATAACAGTTTTAGCGATTTTCCAGCGTTTTAAATCTAACATTCGTTGCGATTCGAAACCAAGTTCTACCCTGCGCTCAGAAATCAACCAGTTTTTAATTTCTTCTTTATTGGTTGATGCAGAACGATTTGGTAAAGTACCCGCTGGAGGCAACACTCCCGCTGCGCTGGCGCTTGTTCTTGCTCTGGTTCTAATCTGATTGATGATTGATACTGCATCGGCATATTGCCCTAATTCATTTTGTGCCTCAGCTTTCCATAATAAAACATCAGCGTAGCGGATGTAAATTTTATTATTTGCCGCATCATCATTGCCTTTGTTTGAGCCATTTGTACTACCTAATAACTTATTTACATTTTGATTTGGAGCATCAACCGTATAAAGTTTTCTTGGATCATTTGCTTCAAAAGCATTTAAGAAATCAGTACTTGGCGCAAAGAAACCCCAACCTAAAGGCGCACAAATACCATTTCCTTTTAAAGGATTCTGGTTGCTTTGATGGTCATAACAAAAAATAACTTCGTTCTCTGCAAATTCTTTCGTTTGGTTAAAACTGTCAAAATAATTGGCATTCAAACTATAAAAACCCAAGGCTTGAAGCTCGTTTACATTTGTCACAACATCAGCCCATTTTTCTGTATACAAGGCACTTTTAGCCAGCAAAGCTATTGCCGAACCTTTATTTGCTCTCCACCTTTCGGTTGCAGAACTGTATTTGGCATTTGGCAACAAACCTTTCGCCAGCGTTAAATCTGATTTAATCTTATCCCATACCGCATTTTTATCGGCTTTAACAGCTACTTCAAAAGCCTCTTGATAAGTGCTTACAGGTTTTAGAATTAATGGTACATCGCCAAAATTTGTAACCAGCGAGAAATAATAATATGAACGTAAGAAATAAGCTTCGCCTAATAATTGATTTTTGCGGGCTGCCGTGATGCCTGTAATTGCCTCGATATCTGGTTTAGTTAACAATTCAATTGCGATATTAAGGCGCTTAATGCCTTCATAATCATATTTCCATAAACCATTCGGACCACCATTTGTAGATGTAAATGTAAAATTGTTTATGTCATCCATCCAGGGTTGGTCGCCATCTGGATTCCATTTTTTCTCCAAATCATCTGATGCGATATCCTGTAATACCAAATCGTTTTGAAAAACCAAACCGTTTGCCCAATCCCATTGCGCTAAAATGTTTAATCGGTTTGATAACAGTTGATATGAAGAATTTACAGAGTTTTCTACTGTACCCAAAGTTGGCGTAGCATTAACCTGCTCTAGTGTAGTTAAGCCCACAGCTTCTGTAGTAAGTTGTTTTTTACAGCTTGTAAATGTAGCTAAACCTATTACTGCACTTATATATAATATTTTTTTCATGATATTTTTAATAAAAGGTTTACAAATTAATTTTTAAACCAAGGATAAATGCTTTTGATTGAGGATAAGTTCCTTTATCTATTAACGAGGTCGACTCTGGATCTAAACCTGTATAATCGGTAATGGTGAACAAATTCTGACCAGATGCATAAAAGCGAACATTTTTAACACCAATGTTTTTAATATCAAAAGTGTAGCCTATTTCTATATTTTTTAGTCTTAAATATGAAGCATCTTCAACAAAAACACTTGATACATTACCACCACCATTATTATTAAAGGTTACACGAGGCAAAGTATTACTTGTTCCCGGACCATTCCAGCTATCTAAAACCGAAGTCATGGAGTTAAAAGGTCTGCTATCAAAGTTTATAATCTGCTTTAAGTCGTTATAACGATCTACACCTTGAACACCTTGAAGCAAGAATGAAAAATCGAATTTTTTAAATGACGAAGAAAAGGCAAATCCGTAAGTAACTTTTGGTATTGGGTTGCCAATAAATGTTCTGTCATCAGCATTGATTTGTCCATCGCCATTTAAATCTTTAAATTTAATATCGCCTGGCAAGGCGCCATTTGCATTCGAAAATAAATGACTACTTACTTCTGCCGGTGTTTGGTAAATTCCATCAAAGGCTAAACCAAAATATGAGCTAATTGGCTGGCCAACTTCAGTTTTTGTATGCGTTTGGTCGTCGATAATATTTTTAACAAACTCTTGCAATTTATTTACGCGATTAGTTAAAGTTGCAACATTTGCATTGATATTGTATTTAAAAGCTTTGTCGCGGTTTTGGAAGTTTAAACCAAACTCAAAACCTTTATTTGTAACCTCACCTGCATTTACATAGGTTCTATCAATTACTCCAACCGATACTGCCGGCAAACCCACGGTTAACAGAATATCATCTGTTTTTTTGTTGAAATAATCAGCTGTGAAAGATAGCTTGTTCTTTAAGATACCGAAATCAATTCCAAAGTTGGTTTGTGTTGTAGTTTCCCATTTTACATCTGGGTTACCATAACGTACAACGTTTACAATACCACCCGATTCTGAAACTAAAGTTTGATAGGTGTTATTAGGGATTTCCTGGTTACCTGCTTGCCCCCAACTTCCTCTCAGTTTAAATTCTGAAATCCATTGAACATCTTTTAAGAAATTTTCCTGAGAAAGCATCCAGCCGGCAGAAACTGATGGAAAATAACCCCATTTATTACTAGGACCAAAACGAGATGAACCATCTGCCCTTAAGGTTGCCGTTGCAAAATATTTTCCATCATAGTTATAAGAAGCACTACTGAAAAATGAAACCAGGTTAAACTGGCTTGCAGAACCTGAATTATAGATATTGCTTAGGCTTCCATAATCTAAATATTGAAATCCTGATGTGCTTTTATTGAAGTTTTGCCTGCTGCCACCAATTGCCGATGATTTACTTGAAATACTTTCGGCACCAAGTAAAAAGTTTACACTATGTTTTTCGGCAAAGGTTTTTACATAATTTAAGGTGTTGGTGAAGGTAAAATTCATTACTTCTCCCCTGTTTTCATCCAAATTGTTTGGCTTATTATTTCTGCCCTTTCCAGGATAAAGTTCATCAGGGTTATTATCATTATCATCACCATAATTTTGAGCGAAATTTTTATTGTGAGAAAAACTGATATCAACACCTACACTTGAACGGAAGGTTAAAGATTTATCACTTAAAAAGGCGTATTCACCATAAAGGTTTCCAAATGTTTGAAACGTTTTTCTTTTATCATTTGTAAAATTTACAATGGCAATTGGATTAGAACTGAACTCAAAATTCTTATCCCAACCGTTATTATTACCCGTGTAAAAAGGCAAATCAGTAAAAGGATTAGCCGCAGAGTAGGTTGGATCGTTTACGTTTTTATAAACACCTAAAACCGGCGGACGCAATAGTGCATGACGAATTACGCCGGGAACATCGCCGCTTGATGATAATTTATCTTGCTTGGCAAAACTTAACTGAAGATTTGTGCCAACTTTAAATCTGTCGGTTACGTTAGCATTTACGTTCGACCTGAAGTTAAAACGCTCATAGCCATCATGATTTTGCACCACAATACCATCCTGTTTAAAATAACCTGTTGAAATTAAATACTGTACATTTTCAGAACCTCCGTTAACAGCGGCTTGCAAATTAGTAGATTTACCCGTTTCGAATAATTCGCCCAGCCAGTCTGTATCGGCCAGATCAGTTCTGCTTCTTGCTGCCTGGTACGGACTAACTGCGTTTGCGGCATTACCTAATGTATTATGCCAGGCTCTATCTTTAATTGTTAAGTATTGGTCGGCATTTAACATTTTCGGCAAATTGGTTGCCTGATAAAAGCCATTAAAATACTCTATATTAAGATTTGCTTTACCCTTTGTGCCACTTATGGTGGTAATAATTACAACGCCGTTAGCAGCTCTTGAACCGTAAATTGCACCGGCTGCAGCATCTTTCAGAACCGTCATCGATTTTACATCGCTTTGATTTAGAAAAGAAATATCCCGCGTAGGCACACCATCAATAACATATAAAACGTCATTATTGCCTAAGGTTCCTTCACCTCTAATTCTCAGTTTAATACCATCGCCGGGTGCACCTGTGTTTGCAGCAACAAAAACACCAGCCACTTGACCTTGCAATGCTTGAGCAACATCAGGTATCCTGGTTTTTTGCAAATCACTCATATTAACTGTAGCAACAGCACCAGTAATTGAAGCTTTCTTTTGAGAGGTATAACCTACAACCACCACATCATCTAAAGATTGAGCAGATGGCTTTAACGAAACGCTTAAATTACCTCCGGCTGCATTTAGCGTAACAGCATTATAACCTATGTAATTAAATGTTAAGGTTTGTGAGCCACCCGCCTGTAGCGTGAGCACATATACGCCATCTTCGTTTGTTGTGGTTTTGTTTTGAGTATTGGTTTGAGCCACTACAACACCCGGTAAAGGCTGATTAGATTCATCGGTAACTTTTCCTGTTACTTTAGTTTGAGCATAGCTTGAAAAACCCGTTACAACTAAAAACAAGAAAGCCAACAATGCATAAATACGTCTGTTTTTTTTCATCTGATTTATATTTGATTAGTACACAAATATAGCTCAGCAGCTATGCAACAGTAGTACACTATAATAACATTTTAGTTCACTATTGTTGCAAACAAGTGTAAAAAAGGTCCTTTTTTGCTTATAATGCTTCTTTATCTAAAATTCCTTCGTGCTGTTTTTGGCGATAATCATTAGGAGCAAAATGGTATATCTTTTTAAACTCTCTAAAGAAATAAGATTTATTATTGAAACCCGTTTTATAAAATATTTCGGATACGTTTAGCGATGAATTTTGGAGCAATACCGCAGCATGTTTCAGGCGTATTCTTTTTATAAATTCAGATGGTGTCATCCCGGCTAAGGTTTTCAGCTTGCGGTAAAGTTGCATTTTACTAATGCACAAAGCAGCTTCAAGTTTTGCAGCATCCAAATCAGATTCTGCCAGGTTATCTTCAACAGCTTTAACAAGTGCATTTAAAAACTCCTTATCGCTTTGCTCTAAATCAACATCTACAAACTGATTATTGATGTTGCCATCTTTAATCAAATTGTTCATGCGCTCACGGTAATCTAATAATTTGCGAACCCGCATCTGTAAATAATTAACATGAAATGGTTTCGGAATATAGGCATCGGCGCCTGTTTCATAACCTTCAGTTTTATGTTCTTCAGTGCCTTTGGCAGATAGTATTATAAATGGAATGTGGCAGGTTGCAGGTGCGGTTTTCACAAACTTACAAAGTTCTAAACCGTCCATTTCTGGCATCATAACATCACTTACTATTAAGTCTGGTGAGTTTTTTTTAAGAAACTCTAATGCCTTTAATCCATTTTCGGCTTCGTAAACGATGTAATGTTCGCTTAAAATGTTTTTTATCAGAAACCTCAAAGCCGTATCGTCTTCCACAACCAAAACGGTATGTTCAGCCTTTTGCTTCAAATTGTCAATTAATGCTGCTTTATTATTTTGTTCTACTGTTGATGTAATTTCATCGCCATAAGGTTTTAAAATAGATTCGAAAAGATAGGATGGAGCCGATGCCACAACTTCATTTTCCTTTCCACCAATAACCTGCTTTAACTTCAGTTTGAAGCTAAATGTAATCCAATTTTGTTTTAAAGAGACATCAATACTACCATCCATTATAGAAATTAGCTCTTTAGTAAAAGCCAAACCAATACCAGAATTAAACTTCTCAAACTGCGCCTCTTCGCCAACTTTAAATTCCTCAAAAATACTTTGCAAATCGCTTTCTTTAAGTTTACAGCCAGAGTTTGCCACAGTTATTTCCAGCTCATTTGCTTTTTCATCATAGTTAGCATTAAATATTATGGTTTCATTTATACCGGCATGTTTAAAGGCATTAGATAGCAGGTTAAAAAGCACTTTCTCAAATTTATCTTTATCAATAAAACCTGCTATTGATTGTTGAATTTCTCTGGTAAATTCTTGCTTATTTTTTTCAGCGATTGGAATAAACAATTGCGATAAACCGTTTAATAATTTTGTGATGTCAAAATAATCTTCGTTACTTTTCAGATAGCCAGCTTCTGCCCTTCTAAATTCTAATAATTGCTGCACCAAATACGTTAGCCTTGCTGTGTGCTGATGAACGAGGGACAAAAAGAAGTTTTTATCCTTAGGTTTCTCTACTTCATTTTGTTTTTGCATAACATGCTCTACCGAACCCATTATTAAGGTTAAGGGCGTTTGTATTTCATGGGCAATATTTGTAAAAAAGTTAATCCTTTGGCGATGAACTTCCTCATCCTTTTGCCTGAATAAGGATGCTCTCTCCAGTTTAAACTTCATCTCTAATTTATTTTTTCTGTAAAGATGAAAGGCATAACCACCAATAATTAAAAGCAATAAATAAGCTGCATACGCCGGAAGTGTAAGCCAAAAATATTGTTTCACTTCAATGTTTAAGGCAATAATATCTTGTGTCCAAATGCCTTCACCATTACTCCAACGCACCATTAACTTATAATTACCTGCCGGAATATTATAATAAGCTATTTCTCCATTTGTACCCGTATATCGCCAGGTTTGGTCTAGTCCTTCAAGTTTGTAGGCGAATTCATTTTTTGATGCATTAAAGTAGTTTAGCGCATTAAATGAAAACTGAAAGAAATTATTCTTTCTATCTAATGTGAATGTTTTAGGGCTTTCGGCTCTGGCTTTAATAATAACATATTGATTGTTTTCGAATTTAACGCCGCCCATCTGCAAATCTGAAATTACTAGATTCGGCTGCTTTTTATTTTCTACAATATTTCGTGGAATAAAGTAATTGAAACCATAAATGCCTCCAAATAACAAATTCCCTGTATTCGATTTAAAAACTGCTCCATCACTAAATTCGTTGCTTTGTAAACCATCGCTATGCTGATAATTAGCAATGCTTTTGTTTAGCGGATTTAATTTAGCCAATCCTTTACTTGTGCTTAACCAAATGTTGCCAACATTATCTTCCTGAATGGCATGTATTGTATTATTGGGTAAACCCGTTTCGGTGGTTATTTTTACAAATTTGGGCTTTTCCCTTCCCGATTCTGATTGGCTTAAGTAATTTAAGCCGTAACTGGTACCAATCCATAAAGTATTTTTGCTGTCATAAAATAAAGATAATACATCGCTATGCGATAAACTTCCTTCATAACCAAGGGCTTTGTAAGTTTTAAAAAGACCAGTTTTTTTATCAAGTACACTTAAACCACCATATCTGCAGGCTATCCAAAGCTGGTTATTTTTGCCTTGTGCAAGGGCATAAATAATATCATTTACAGGGCCATTTTTCTCTACTCCAGACGAGGCATACTGCTTGAATTTAGAAACTGAAAGAGCTCCATCAATATTTCTTTGCAGCTTTAGATGAATTAAACCATAACCACTTGTACCTATCCATACCGAACTATCTTTATCTTGAATTATCGTGTAAACCGATTTAAAATCCGGAAGTTTTGATGAACCTTTTATGTCTTTCCATCTAAGTATGGTTTTCAATTGTTCGTCATAAACGGATACGCCTACACCATCAGTACCCATGTATATAAGCTTATCGGCACCACGCTTAATTGCAAAAACAGAATTATTTTCTAGACCATTATTTACGTCAATTTTTTTTGAAACAAGATCCTTTCTGTTGTCCCAAAAATCTTTAAAAATTAATACACCATTACCTTTCGTTCCTACCCACAAATCGCCATTTATCTCTTCAAAAGCTCTGATAGGTTTATTTACAGCGTTGTCATTTAACTTACTAACTATGCCAAATAAATTTTCTTTTGGATAAATTTGAATCAATCCATTTCCATCGGTACCAAGCCATAAAGTTTTGCCCTGACTAACTTTTATTGCCGTAATTTTTAGGTTTTCTAATTGATTAGACTCTTTCTTAAGAAAAGTGGATGTTTTAAATTCTTTATCATAAATGGATAAACCCTGGTTCTCCCAAGCCACAACGTAATTATTTTGATAACTTGCTATTGCCTTGATTTTTTTAGGTGCGATGTTTAATTGATGTTTAACACCATCGCCTCTAACCAAAAAATGTTCGTCTTTATTAGTTGAATAAATAAGTTGATTATCGACAAGAAAAAAATTATTAATACCACCTTTTAAACTGAACTTTTGTGTAACACTAAGCCTATCAGAATTTAATTTGCCAACAATTAGTTCGCCTTTTTTATTGATATAGTATAATTTTTGATTAGCGAAAGCCATTTTAACAATACCATCACCAGAAGAAAAATGGTGATAAAGTTCGAACTTATCAGTATTAGCGTTGTACAGGCTTAAATCACCATTAGCAGCATAACAAAAAACAGCACCTTGATGATTAATAATTAACTGATATTCATTTTCTCTAACCTTTTGGTTAACCGTATTCTTGTAAAAGTATCTGTAAAATTTGCCATTAAGTTTGTTGTAGCGAGAAATACCTCCTATGGTGTTTATCCAGATATTTTTTTGGTTATCTTCATTAATAGACTGAATAACATTACTGCCAATGCTATTCTCGGCCCTGCCGATGTTATGGTTATAAACAGTAAACTTTGTTCCATCGTATCTGTTCAAACCATCCCAGGTACCGATCCATATTAGTTGGTCTTTATCTTCAAAAATACTGTTAATAGAACTGTTAGATAATCCATTACGATTATCTAATTGCTGATAATAAAAAGGTATGCCTGGTGGATTACCATTAACATAAATAAAGGAGCATGCACTAAAAAAGAAAATTATAAAGAGCCTACGCCACACCTTACTCATAAAAGCTAAAATTTATTGTTGGAGAAATTTTAAAGGATGCGCAATAAATTTAAAGAAAATATTAACTACTCATAACACTAAACAAAAACAGGCAACTAATTTTAGTTGCCTGCTTAATAAATTTGAGCTTAATTCTACAAAGAATTAATCCACTTTACAAGTTCGTCTCTTCCTTTGCCGGTTTTTTGTTGAAGCTTACCTAACAATTCATCATCTTGCCCTTCTTCATGCTTCAAATCATCATCTGTTAATTCGGCATAAGCTTGTTTTACTTTGCCTTTTATCTCGTTCCACTTTCCTTTTAATTCTAACTTATCCATTTCTTTAAATATTTATAGGTTATTAAATAATGTACTTATCTTAATAACCAACTAATTAAAGCTTTGTTTAAAAATTTATAAAAATGCCAATATTAATTGCAGACTAAACATTTTACTTTCTAACGATAACGCTTTTTCTAGTCCTTAACAAGCAGTTGCTTTATCAACAATTACTCCATTTATAGACCCCCCGTTCAGGATTAGTAAGTGGTACTTTACCTGGTGCAGCATCAAATTATCCAGTTTATTACAATCCGTTTATTGGTATTGACAGTGCCTTTTACAAGTCAACCGTTTATCGCACAATTGGTAAGGCATTTGCAAATGTTAACATTATAAAGGGTTTAAAATTCAGTACTGATTTCTCAATTGATAATTTAAATCAAAACGAAGAAAATTATTATGGTTCATTAACTTTCAGAAATACAGGAACAGCAAATGGTGATGGCCAGAATATTTCTACTTTTGTAATCAATACCAACACGAATAACTACCTTACTTATGCTACAAATTTTGGGGAGAGAAGTAAGTTTGATGCTGTTTTAAGTACGAGTTATCAAAAATCTACAGCTAAGTACAGTAATATAGAAGGTCAGGATTTTCCAAGTGATTCCTATATAAAATTAGGAAGTGCTGCAACAAAGGTTACTGCAACAAGTATGGATTCTAATAAAAATTTAGTTCAAAACCCTGGATATCAATAAATCCAATTAAAACAAAAAATGCCAATCTAAACGCTTGGCATTTGTGTTTTTTATCTATAAAATTATTTACACTTACTTCCTTGTAATATAATATATTTTGACAAAATTATATAGTTTCTATTATTACTAGTCATTTTAGCAAGTAGCTCTAAATCTTCAGAATATTCACCAACATTATTATTAACATTTACTGTTAAAGTTCCTGTACCTTGACCATTGGCGAATGAAATGCTAGCAGGTTTACCATTTATACTCCAATCAATTACAGAATTTGGCCAAACATATGTGGTAGTAAAGGTATAGGTTTTATTCGCTCTTAAGATTCCTGTTCCATTTATCTTCGGAGTTCCTAATGGATAAAGATTTACTAGTGCAAGAATATCTTTAGTCGATAACCCATTTGGAAGAATATTATTTGCACCCATATTCATGATAGAGCCCACATCTGTGCCAGCTGCATTAGGTACATCTAGAGCATCGCCTGGCTTGCCAACATCATCTGTCCCACTAAATGATTCCACTCCCTCCCAGTCTGTATGCCTAAAACCAATTGAATGTCCTAATTCATGAGCGATTACTGTTGACATTTGATTAGGATTCAAGCCATCATTTATTATGTTTTGCGTGTTAATCCTAACTAAATTACCAGCATTTCCATTAAGAGGTATGCGTGCCAAGCCATAACCATTAATTGCTTGATTTACAATTACAATATCGAATGTCCCGCTACTAACAATGCTAAAAGATATACCAGATTCTGGAACACCATTCCAAATAGATATTGCATCATTTATTTCATTTGTAAACGCGGCTATTGATGGATCTATTGAAATCCTAAAATTCAAACGATTAGTTGAACTAACCAAGTATCCTGTATACGATTGACTAATTTTTGAACTACCAGCATTTGGGCCAGTACTCATTAACTTATCTTGTAAAATTATTGGGGCTTCTACTTTTAAGCTTTTATTTTCGGGTATTTTCATGTTTTTGGAAACGATATATCACCCTGCACAACATACTCATTTCCAACATCATTAATTGACGACTCAGAATAACCTAAACTTTTTATGTACATCAGTACATCCTTATTTTCATCAATCACTTCTATGTTATTATTATCCTTTTTACATGAGATAATTACTAATAGCATTAAGAAATAAAATAGATTTTTAATTTTGTTTGCTTTCATAGTTTTTGATTTAGTTGCTAATTTATTTTTGAGTAAGATACCTTATGATCAACAAGTTAAGTATAGCAAAAAAGAGTAAAAACAAAAACTCAAATCTATTTCAAATTCTTTGAAGCTTCGATAATTTCCTCTACAACAGCCGGATCTAAAAGCGTTGAGGTATCGCCTAAATTTGAAGTATCGCCTTCGGCTATTTTACGTAATATACGTCGCATAATTTTTCCTGAACGTGTTTTAGGTAAACCTGAAACGAACAATATTTTATCAGGTTTGGCAATAGCACCAATAACACGAGTTACGGTTTGCAGAATATCTTTTTTAGTTAATTCTGCTTCTCCATGCATTTCAGGGTTGATAACAAAAGCATAAATACCCTGACCTTTTACATCATGTGGATAGCCAACAACAGCGCTTTCTACAACACCAGCATGCATATTAATTGCATTTTCAACTTCGGCTGTTCCTATTCTATGTCCTGATACGTTTAAAACATCATCTACCCTACCCGTTATTCTATAATAACCATCCTTATCACGTAAACAGCCATCACCAGTAAAATAAAGATTCTCGTAAGTAGAAAAATAGGTTTGCTTGCAACGCTCATGGTCGCCATAGGTAGTTCTGAGCATTCCCGGCCAAGGAAATTTAATACAGAGATTTCCGCTTACATCATTACCTTCAATTTCCTTTCCATTTTCATCAACAAGAATCGGCTGAATCCCTGGCAAAGGTAAAGTTGCATAACTTGGTTTGGTTGGCGTAACGGTTGCAATAGGTGAAATCATAATTCCACCGGTTTCCGTTTGCCACCAGGTATCAACAATTGGCGCTTTGCTTTTTCCTATTTTTTCATCAAACCAATGCCAGGCTTCTTCATTAATTGGCTCACCAACCGAACCTAAAACTCTTATTGAGCTTAAATCTTTTCCATTCAAAGGCTCTTCACCAAAACTCATTAATGAGCGAATAGCGGTTGGAGCGGTATATAATGTATTCACTTTGTGTTTTTCTACAATATCCCAAAAGCGAGATGGACTTGGATAGGTTGGTATGCCTTCGAACAAAACAGAGGTTGCGCCTTGAGATAGCGGACCATAAACAATGTAAGAATGGCCTGTAATCCAACCAATATCAGCGGTGCAAAAATAAACTTCATTTGGCTGGTAATTAAAAACGTTGGTAAATGTGTATCCGGCGTAAACCATATATCCGCCGCAAGTATGCACTACACCTTTAGGCTTACCGGTAGAACCTGATGTATAAAGTATGAACAACATATCTTCAGCATCCATTTCTTCTGCCTCGCAAACATCATTTACGTGTTTAACCTCATCTTCCCACCAAACATCTCTACCTTTAAGCATAGAAACCGGTGTACGCACATGCGTTAAAACGATACATTTTTCTACCGTTGGACAGCCGATTAAAGCATCATCAATAACATCTTTAAGCGGAATCTGCTTATTCCCTCTATAAGCGCCATCGGCGGTAATTACCAGCTTACATTGCGAATCATTAATTCTATCGGCGATAGATTTAGCAGAAAAGCCACCAAAAATTACGGAGTGTACCGCACCAATTCTGGCACAAGCCAAAACAGCAATAGCCAACTCAGGTACCATTGGCATATAAATACAAATTCGGTCGCCTTTTTTGGCACCGTTTCTTTTTAAAACATTCGCAAAACGGCATACGCGTTCGTGCAACATTTTATAGGTATAGGTTACAGATTCTTCTTCGGGATTATTTGGTTCCCAAATTATAGCAGGTTTATCACCATTGGTTGCTAAGTGCCTATCTAAACAATTTTCCGTGATATTTAATTTTGCGCCTTCAAACCATTTAATATTCGGTTCCTGAAAATTCCACGAAAGCACTTTATACCAGGGTTTTCGCCATTGAAAATTTTGTGCAACTTCGCCCCAAAATTGTTCGGGGTTTTCTACGCTCTTTTTATAATCTTCTTCGTATTGTTTAAAGGATGTAATTTGCATGCCGCTGTTTATATATTTGTTAGTATCGGCTAATTTACTGAATTTATAATAACGATAAATGCCGAAATCGTATCAAAATAGATTGCTTGGATGGATTAAAAAAATATATGAAAAATTTTAGCCACTCTCTTGCTGTTTTCAATTATTATTCAGATATTTGCACACTCTTAAAAAAATTAAGCGGACGATATTTAACAACTATATTTACAAGTCATGTCAAGAGTTTGTGATTTAACAGGAAAAAAGGCAATGGTAGGTAATAACGTTTCACACTCAAACGTTAAAACTAAGCGCAAATTTTATCCTAATTTGAAACTTCAGAAATTTTATATCCCTGAAGAAGACCGTTGGATTACGTTGAAAGTTTCTACTTCAGCGATTAAAACCATCAACAAAGTGGGTATCAACGAAGCAATTAACCGTTTCGTTAAAAAAGGATTTTTGTAAAAAACATTAACTGTTGAGATTAACAGTTTACAATTTATATTAAAATGGCAAAAAAAGGTAACAGAGTTCAGGTTATTTTAGAATGTACTGAGCATAAAGAAAGTGGCATGCCGGGTATGTCTAGATATATTTCTACCAAAAACCGTAAAAACACTACTGAGCGTTTAGAATTGAAAAAATTCAACCCGGTATTGAGAAAAGTAACCGTACATAAAGAGATAAAATAATTGATTGAAAGATTGATTGATTGACTGAATTTTTTATTCTTTCATTTAAGCATTCTCTAACTCAATAATTAAAATTATAAGAACATGGCAAAGAAAGTAGTTGCAACCCTTAAAACAGGTACAGGTAAAGAATATTCGAAAGTTATTACAATGGTTAAATCACCAAAAACTGGTGCTTATTCATTCAAAGAACTTATCGTACACAACGAACACGTAAAAGATGCTATTGCATCTAAATAAGGTTAATATTTTTTAATATTGATAAAAATATTAAAGGCCGTTCCGTTTTAACCGGAAGGGCTTTTTTTGTTATATAAAATTTTAATATGGGTTTATTCGATTTTTTCAAAAAGAAAGAAACTGCACCTGAAGCTCAGGAAGCTTTAGACAAAGGTTTAGAAAAAACCAAAGATGGTTTTTTCAATAAAATAACTAAAGCTGTTGCAGGTAAATCTTCTGTTGATGATGAAGTGCTCGATAATCTAGAGGAAGTTTTAGTAACGTCTGATGTTGGCGTTAAAACCACCTTAAAGATTATTGGTAGAATTGAAGAACGCGTTGCCCGCGATAAGTACCTTTCTACATCTGAGCTTAATTATTTACTTCGCGATGAAATTCAATTATTGTTATCAGAAAACAATAGTAACGATTTTCGTCAGTTTGAATATGGCGACCATAAGCCTTATGTAATTATGGTTGTAGGCGTTAATGGTGTGGGTAAAACGACTACCATCGGCAAACTTGCACATAAGTTGAAAGAAGCTAATTTAAAAGTTGTTTTAGGTGCTGCAGATACATTTCGAGCTGCTGCAGTAGATCAGATTAAACTTTGGGGCGAAAGAGTTGGTGTGCGTGTTGTAGCGCAAGCCATGGGTTCTGACCCGGCTTCTGTAGCTTTCGATACACTGCAATCTGCAGTTGCCAATAATGAAGATGTTGTAATTATAGATACCGCTGGCCGTTTACATAATAAAATTGGCTTAATGAATGAGCTGGGTAAAATTAAGCAGGTAATGCAAAAAGTTGTGCCAAATGCTCCGCATGAAATTTTATTGGTTTTAGATGCTTCTACTGGTCAGAATGCATTTGAACAATGTAAACAATTTACCGAAGCAACTGATGTTAATGCTTTAGCCATAACAAAATTAGATGGTACAGCTAAAGGTGGTGTTGTAATTGGTATTTCCGATCAGTTTAAAATACCTGTTAAATACATTGGTGTAGGCGAAAAAATTGGCGATTTACAGCTCTTTGATAAGAAAGAATTTGTGAATAGCTTGTTCAAGTAATAATACATCCGTTATTTCGAGGCACGAAGCAATCTCGTAGAGTATTTAAAAGATTGCTTCGTGCCTCGCAATGACGAGTAGCGAACATAATTAGTAAAGATTAAGTGTAAAAGATGAATACCAAATTAGCAAAAAGTAAACCCGCAGTTAAACAACCTAAAATCAATGTGATTACGTTGGGTTGTTCTAAAAATATTTACGATTCAGAAGTATTGATGGGACAGTTACGTGGCAATAACCTAAATGTTATGCACGAATCTGATAAGATGGGCAAAGATGATATCGTTGTTATCAACACTTGTGGGTTTATCGATAACGCAAAACAAGAATCTATCGACACGATTTTGCAGTTTAGTGAACTTAAAGAAGCCGGCAAAATTGGGAAAGTTGTAGTTACAGGTTGCTTATCAGAACGCTATAAACCAGAGTTAGAATCAGAAATTACGAATGTTGATGCTTTCTTTGGCACAAACGATTTACAAAACATTTTACATGAGCTTGGTGCCAATTACAAGCACGAGCTAATTGGCGAACGCTTATTAACTACACCTTCTCACTATGCATATTTTAAAATTGCAGAAGGCTGTAACCGTCCGTGCTCATTCTGCGCTATACCGCTTATGCGTGGTAAGCACATGAGTAAACCAATGGAAGAATTGGTTAACGAAGCGAAAATTTTAGCTAAAAACGGCACCAAAGAACTAATTCTGATTGCTCAGGATTTAACCTATTACGGCTTAGACTTATACGGCGTTCGTAAGCTCGATGAATTAATGCGTCGTTTATCTGATGTTCAGGGTATAGAATGGATTCGTTTGCAATACGCTTATCCATCTGGTTTCCCTATGGAGATTTTAGATGCCATGAATGAGCGTGATAACATTTGCAAGTATCTTGATATGCCATTGCAGCACATTACTGATAATATGCTAAAATCGATGCGCAGAGGCACTACAAAACAAAAAACCATCGATTTAGTAAACCAAATAAGAGATAAGGTTCCAAATATTGCCATGCGTACCACTTTAATATGTGGTTATCCTGGCGAAACTCAGTACGATTTTGAAGAAATGGCTGCTTGGGTAGAAGAAACTAAATTTGACCGTTTAGGCTGTTTTACTTATTCTCACGAAGAAAAAACACATGCACACACCTTAATTGATGATGTTCCGGATGAAGTAAAACAACAACGTGTTGATGACATTATGGAAATTCAGCAAGGCATTTCCTTCGAAATAAATCAGGAAAAAGTTGGCCAAACTTTTAAGGTATTAATTGATAAAAAAGAAGGCGATTTCTTTGTAGGCAGAACAGAATTTGATTCGCCTGAAGTTGATAACGAAGTGTTAATTGATGCAAGCACAGGTTACGCTGCAAACGGCAGCTTTGTGAATGTTAAAATAGATAGAGCTGAAGATTTCGATTTATACGGAACGATTGTTTAATAACCTTTTAAATAGCTAAAACAAAAAAACCGATAATTAATATCGGTTTTTTTTGTTTTCTTTTAGCTGTATTATGGTCTGATTTTAATCTGGCTAGGTTTTAACCAAATTTTTGCACCTTTAGCGTTAACGTAGTATTTTTCGTTTTTCGAGTTAATGTAAACATTCGAACCATCTGGAGCCATTCTGCCTTTCCAGGTTTTATCTGTTACTTTTGCTTCGCTTTTTACAGCTACCTCAGCAGTTTTATTGCCTACAGATTTTGCGCCTTTACCAATTGCTTTACCAGTTTTGTCTAAAGCTTTACCAACCTCAGTTTTTTTCTCTTGTGCCTGCGCACTAAAGGTTAAACCTCCAAATAATGCAAGCGTAAATAATCCTATTGCTAATTTCTTTTTCATAACCATTTAATTTTATTTGGATATTATAACAAGCGATTGGTGGTTTTGTTTTGCCATACAGCAGAGTTGTACGTTAAATAAACCTAATTGCAGCGTTATCCTATTTCGAAGTACAAACGCCAGGATAAAAGCTGACATTCATGAAATAGATATTAGCGGAAAGTAGGACAACAGTAACCCATAAGCCTTGAAATTGCTTTACAAATATTTGAAGCGCAAAACCTGTAATTCTTTTCAGCGTATCTTCCCGTGCTTTGCTATATCCTTTCGCTGCGCTACAGGGATGCCGCTTTGCCCGGGGCTAAAAACAAAATCTCTGCAAAAAACGAAAGGTTAATTAAGCTTTTCTGCCAATAGTTTCATTTCTACGGCAGGCGAACGGTTCTCGTACAAAATGCTGTGTACGGCTTTACAAATTGGCATATCTACATTGTAATCGTTGTTTTTGATGTGCATACATTTTGCAGCGTAATAGCCTTCGGCAATCATATTCATTTCCAACTGTGCAGATTTAACAGTGTAGCCTTTACCAACCATGTTACCAAAAGTTCTGTTTCGGCTAAACTGCGAGTAAGCGGTAACCAATAAATCGCCCAAATAGGCCGATTCTTTTATATCGCGGTCGATAGGATGAACGGCATCTACAAAACGCTTAATTTCTCGAATAGCGTTACTAATTAAAACCGCCTGAAAGTTATCTCCATAGCCAATTCCGTGGCAAATACCACTGGCTACGGCGTAAATATTTTTTAAAACCGCAGCATATTCGGTCCCGAAAATATCGTCGGACACGTTGGTTTTTATGTAGCGTGTATTTAAAAATGAAGCAAAAGTTAAGGCGTTATCAATATCTGTACAGGCAATTGTAAGGTAAGAAAGTTTTTCAAAAGCAACTTCTTCTGCATGGCATGGGCCGCTTACCACTAAAATATCATCGTAAGAAACGTTGTATTTCTGATGCAAAAATTCACCAATAATCAGGTTATCTTCGGGCACAATACCTTTAATTGCCGAAACAATTTTTTTGCCTTTTAAATCATCAGCGGTAATATCTACCAAAGAATCTTTTAAAAATGCAGCCGGCACGTTTAAAATAATAAAATCAGCGGCCTTAACTATGCACTTAATATCTGATGAAATGTTATCGGCGGGTAGCTTAATCTCCACCGAACTTAGGTAATGCGGATTGTGTTTAAATTTTTTAATGTTATCAATAGCATCATTATTACGCATCCACCAAAAAATTTCTTTTTCGGTTAAATTATCTGAAAGCATTTTTACTATGGCGGTAGCCCAGCTTCCACCACCTATCATGGCTATTTTTGGTAACATCTGTTTAAAAAAAATTAAAGGTAAAAGGTGTAAGGCTTAGTTTAAAAGCAAATGCTTTAAATCCTAAATCTTACACCTTAAGGCTGCAAGTTACTATTAATGGCAAATATTAAGGCAAAAAAAAATAAAAGGCCTAAGGTGTAGATGCATGTACGCAATCTAAACCTTAGGCCTTAAACCTTTCAAACTAAAAAATCTATTTTTTACCTTCTTTGTTAAATAGTTGGTCTTTAGATGTCTTTTCTACAACCATTCCGTCTTTTAGTTTACCCTGAATAGCAGAATAAGGACCGGTAACAATCTCCTGACCATTTTTTACACCTGATTTAACAATGATAAACTGGTCGTTTTGAATACCTGTAGTAACTTCTGTTTGTTTAACTTTTTTGCTGGCTGCATCGTAAACATAAACGAATTGCTTAACGGTTTTATCCGTCAGTTTAGATTTTTGTTTATCGCTATTCTCCTGATTATTTGCATCTCCGCTATCGCCAGATTTATTTTTATTATCGGTAAATACAGCCTGAATTGGCACTGATAAACCTTTTAATGATTCGCTTTCAATATCAACCGTAGCAGACATACCCGGACGGAAAATTGATTGTTGTTTGCCAGATAATTCTTCAGTAATTCTGATTTTTACAGAGAAGTTAGTTACCTGATCTACAGAAGTAGAAGTTGTTGTTCCAACTGCGGTTGAAGAACTTGCAATTTCAGTAACCTCACCTCTAAATTTTTTATCAGAGAAGGCATCTACTTCAATCGATGCTTTATCGCCAACTTTTACACGGGTAATATCATTTTCGTTTACATCAACATTTACTTCCATTGATGATAAATTAGAAATACGCATAATTTCTGTACCTGCCATTTGCGATGTTCCTAAAATACGGTCGCCAAGCTCTATTGAAAGTTTAGAAACCACACCATCTACAGGTGCGTAAATTGTAGTTTTAGCAAGGTTTGCACCAGCTTCTTTAACATTTGCACCGGTTTGTTCTAATGTAAATTTAGCACCAACAACATTTTCTTTGGCACTTGCTAAGTTTGCTTTTGCTGTTAAATAAGCAGCTTTTGCTGCATCAAACTCAGAAGCAGAAATTACTTTCTTATTAAACAATTCTACATTACGTTTATAAGTAGCCTCTGCATTGGCAAAATTTGCCTGGTTTTGAATAAGCTGTTGTTGTGCCGCTGCTACACTCGCTTTTTGAGCATTGAAGGAAGCTACAGTTCTTTCATAACCCGATTGTAAAACATCCGGACGTACTTTACAAAGTAACTGGCCGGCTTTAACAATATCACCTTCCTTAACCTTTAGCTCTACAACCTCACCAGAAACTTCCGAACTCAGCTTAACTTCGGTTTCAGGTTGAATTTTACCGCTCGCTGTTACGGTTTCTACAACCGTTCTTTCTGCCGCTTTATCTGTAGTTATTTTCTCGGCCTTACTGCCGCCAATAACGCCAGCAAGCTTTAATCCGATTAAAACAACCAGGATAACGCCAATGGTAATTAGAATGTGTTTAAGTTTCATAATAATTTATTGTATTTCGTTTGTTTGTATTTAAAATTGTAGTGTTTATGCGTTAAAACGTGATTTGCTTGCCTAAATAATAATCAATTACTTTAGCTCTAAAAATTAAATCATATTTAGCTAAAATAAAATCAATTTCGGCTCTATTTCTGTTCGTTTGAGCAGTACTGTAATCTAAAGAATTTACTAAACCTTGTTCATAGCGTAAATCAACGGCATAAAATGCATCTTTTTGAGCAAGAAAAGCATTTTGAGTAGATGCATATCTGCTTTTTGCAGCCGTTAAATCTACAACAGCCTGGTTAATTACTTTAATTAAATTATTTTTTGCTAAAGCCTCATCAGTTTGGCGCTGCATTAAAGTAATTTTTGCTCTACGAACATTTGAACGAGTTGAAAAGCCATTAAAAATAGGAACTTGAATACCCATATTTATAAACTTACCAAAGTTATCTGCCAACTGATCTGTTAAGCCCGAATTTGAACGGAACTGACTGGCGTTAAACTGATAATAATATGCAGAGCCTAAACCTCCACCGAAAGTAATTTGAGGAAAATAGCTGCCTTTTGCAACATCAATGGCTTTTTCTGCAGCCTTTTTATAATCAATAGCCAATTTAATATCAGGAAAACTTTCCATTGCCTGTTTGTAAATATCATCAGGTACGTAAGATGTTTTTACATTATCCACCTCGTTAACCAACGGAGGCTGAACCTTAAAAGTCATTGGTGGCTGAATTTCCATTAACTGGCCCAATGTTAAATACGACACCGCCAATTGATTTTCTGCATTAGTTAAATTTAATTCTGCAGTGGCCGCTTGAGATTTAGCCAAAGAAATATCTGCAATTGTTTTGCTGCCAGCATCTAATAAAATCTGTTCGCGTTTTAATGTAGCATTTGCAACCTCTAATTGTTGTTGTGTGGCTTTAACCTGGTCTTGGTTATTTAAAACCTGAAGATACGCCGTAACAACCTGCAAAATCAAATCATTTTTAACCTTATCTACATTAGTTTTACTGGCATCTAATAAAAATTTATTCTGTTTTATCTGATTGATTTTTGTACCACCACCAAAAAGCGAAACATTTGCATTGATATTAGGATTTAGGTTGTAGTTTTGTGTATTTTCAAATAAACCCGAAACCTGCTGACTCCTACCCCACTGCAACGATTGGTTAACACTTCCATTTACAGTTGGCAACAATGCATTTTTTGATTGAGTTAAATTTTCTTCGCTAATAGAAGCGCTAAAGGCAGCTTGTTTAATATTCAGGTTATTTTTCAGCGTCCTGTCAACAGCTTGTTCTATTGTAATAACTTCTTGAGCTTTAACTGCCTGGCTGAAACTTAAGGCTAACAATAATGCAGAACCGGTAATTAATTTATTTGTGGTAAACATCTTCATAATTAGTTTTTCAAATCTATATAAACAACTTTAATAATTTCAATCTATCAAGGCAATTATTACCTTTGAAAGCAATGTACCTTGTGAAATCGCCGCTTCTGCTTAAATGGTATTATCCATCATTATTATGGAATAAATCCCGAAAGGAAAAAGTTATTTATTTAACCTTTGACGATGGACCTATACCCAATGTTACAGATTTTGTATTAAAAACTTTAAAAGCATTTAATGCAAAAGCGACATTCTTTTGTATTGGTGATAATATTTCAAAGCATCCCGAAGTTTTTCAACGTGTAAAAAACGATGGCCATGCTATCGGAAACCACACTTTTAATCACCTAAAAGGATGGATTACCAACGATGAAACCTACATTCAAAATGCCTTAAAATGCCAGACTTTAACGCAAACAAATCTTTTTCGCCCACCTTACGGGAGGATTAAGAAAAGTCAAATCGCAAATCTCAAATCGCAAATCGCAAATCTTGAAATTGTGATGTGGGATGTTTTAAGTGGCGATTTTGACATCAAACTTCCCCCAGAAAAATGCTATCAAAATGTAATTAAACATACTCAAAACGGATCTATAATTGTATTTCACGATAGTTTAAAAGCTTTTGACAGATTAGAATATGCATTACCCAAGGTTTTAAGTTATTTCGCTGATAGAGGTTTCACTTTTTCAACGTTGTAGTTTTTAGCCATTGCTGTGCCATTTGTGGCAATGCCTCATTATTGGATTGTAGATGGAATTTTAAAGATAAACCTGAATTCCATACGTTCATAATTAAACATAACTGTTCGTAAATGAACAGCTCTCCGCTTAGAAAAAATGGCAACGCATTAATTTCAGTTATTTAGAACCATGATTTTTTTAAAGCAAAATTATCGTTAAACCTTCTTCGTTAAAGTGATATCATATTATACAATTTTCATTATTTAATCGCCTGCCTTATTTGCGTTTAAAGGTTGTTTTTGCTATTTTTGCTCTAATTCCAAAAACAGTATTTTTTGGCTAACCAACACAAATTAATTCACAAAAAAATAATTCTAAGCTAGGGCTGTTTGCATTTTTTGCATCGCTTAAAGCGAAAGGAATAAAATATATAAGATGAGTATTTATAACGATTATATCCAGGAGATTGAAGATAGAAAAACCCAAGGTCTTCACCCTAAACCAATTGATAGTGCCGAATTATTAAGTGAAATAATTGACCAAATCAAAAATGTAAACAACTTTAACAGAGCAGATGCTGTTAATTTTTTCATATACAATACCTTGCCGGGTACAACTGGTGCAGCTGGCGTAAAAGCCGAATTTTTAAAAGAAATTATTTTAGGTGGAGCTGTTGTTCCGGAAATCACGCCTGATTTCGCTTTCGAATTGCTATCGCACATGAAAGGCGGTCCGTCTATCAAAGTTTTATTGGATATCGCTTTAGCAGATAATGGCGATAAGGCTAAAAAAGCTGCAGAAGTGTTAAAGACACAGGTTTACCTATACGATGCAGATACCGACCGTTTGAAGGAAGCATACACTAATGGTAATGAAATTGCGAAAGAAATATTAGAAAGTTATGCGAAAGCCGAATTTTTCACCAAGCTTCCAGAAATTGCTGAGGAAATTAAAGTGGTAACCTTTATTGCCGGTATTGGCGATATTTCTACCGATTTATTATCTCCTGGTAATCAGGCGCACTCCCGTTCTGACCGCGAGTTACATGGTAAATGTATGATTACACCAGAAGCTCAGGCACAAATTAAGGCTTTACAAGCTCAGCATCCAGATAAAAGTGTGATGCTTGTAGCAGAAAAAGGTACAATGGGTGTTGGTTCTTCTCGTATGTCGGGTGTAAATAACGTTGCACTTTGGACAGGAAAACGCTCAAGCCCTTATGTTCCATTTGTAAATATTGCGCCAATTGTTGGTGGTACAAATGGTATTTCGCCAATTTTTTTAACAACTGTTGATGTTACTGGCGGTATTGGTATCGACCTTAAAAATTGGGTTAAGAAAACGGATGAGAACGGAAACGTTATCCGTAATGAAAATAACGAACCTATTTTAGAAGAAGTTTATTCAGTTGAAACCGGTACGGTTCTGACCATTAACACGAGAACAAAAAAATTATACAATGGCGAGCAGGAGCTTATTGATATTTCAAAGGCTTTAACTCCACAAAAATTGGAATTTATAAAAGCTGGTGGATCTTATGCCATCGTGTTTGGTAAAAAAATCCAAACTTTTGCTGCCAGAGTTTTAGGTGTTGAAGCGCCTTTAGTTTATGCTCCTGCAAAAGAAGTGTCTATCGAAGGCCAGGGTTTAACCGCTGTAGAAAAAATCTTTAATAGAAATGCTGTTGGTTTAACGCAAGGTAAAGTGTTACATGCCGGTTCAGACGTTCGTGTTGAAGTAAACATTGTAGGCTCTCAGGATACTACCGGTTTAATGACTGCCCAGGAGTTAGAGGCCATGGCAGCCACAGTTATCTCTCCAATTGTGGATGGTGCATATCAATCTGGTTGCCACACTGCTTCAGTTTGGGATAAAAAAGCACAGGCCAATATCCCTAAATTAATGAAATTTATGAACGAGTTTGGTGTAATTACCGCTCGCGACCCGAAAGGCGAATATCATGCAATGACGGATGTAATCCACAAAGTGCTTAATGATATTACGATTGATGAATGGGCAATCATCATTGGTGGTGACTCGCACACGCGTATGTCTAAAGGTGTAGCTTTCGGAGCAGATTCTGGAACTGTGGCTTTAGCATTAGCCACAGGCGAAGCTTCCATGCCAATTCCTGAATCTGTAAAAGTTACTTTCAAGGGCGAAATGCAAGCACACATGGATTTTCGTGATGTTGTTCATGCTACACAACTGCAAATGTTACAGCAGTTTGATGGTGAGAACGTATTCCAGGGCCGCATTATTGAAGTACATATTGGCACTTTATTAGCCGACCAGGCATTTACATTTACAGATTGGACCGCAGAGATGAAGGCAAAAGCCTCTATCTGTATTTCTCAGGATGATACATTAATTCAGTCGTTAGAAATTGCGAAAAACCGCATTCAGATAATGATTGATAAAGGTATGGACAACCATAACCAGGTTCTTCAAGGTTTAATCAATAAAGCAAACAAACGTATCGAAGAAATTAAAACTGGCATTAAACCAGCTTTAATGCCTGATGATAACGCAAAATATTATGCTGAAGTAGTTATCGATTTAGACATCATTAACGAGCCAATGATTGCAGATCCGGATGTAAATAATGCGGATGTTTCTAAACGCTACACACACGATACCATCAGAGATTTAACTTTTTACGATGGCGATAAAAAAGTTGATTTAGGTTTTGTTGGTTCTTGTATGGTACACAAAGACGACCTGAAAATTGTTTCTCAAATGTTGAAAAACGTTGAAAACCAAACCGGTAGTGTATCATTTAAAGCACCGCTTGTTGTGGCCGCTCCTACTTATAACATTATTGATGAACTAAAAGCCGAAGGCGATTGGGAATATTTACAAAAATATTCGGGTTTTGAATTTAGCGATGCTTTACCAAAAAGTGCTGCCCGTACCGAATACGAAAACATTATGTACTTAGAGCGCCCTGGTTGTAACCTGTGTATGGGTAACCAGGAAAAAGCAGCCAAAGGTGATACTGTAATGGCTACATCAACACGTTTGTTTCAAGGGCGTGTAGTAGAAGATAGAGATGGCAAAAAAGGAGAATCGTTACTGGCTTCAACGCCTGTTGTTGTTTTATCTGCTATTTTGGGTCGTATTCCAAGTATAGAAGAATATAAAAT
Organism: Pedobacter sp. Leaf170; assembly: GCF_920984665.1. Classification (GTDB taxonomy): domain Bacteria; phylum Bacteroidota; class Bacteroidia; order Sphingobacteriales; family Sphingobacteriaceae; genus Pedobacter. The sequence goes on along the minus strand of NZ_CAKLBP010000005.1, from coordinate 157,739 downwards.
GGCTGTAGAAGGCATCAACTTAACCAAGTTTACCCCAATTTCTACAAAACAATAAGAACAAAAAAACATATCATTTGTTAATCAATTGAAAAGGCTATCCGAGGTATCAGATAGCCTTTTCATTTATAAATATTTTCATAGAATGATTTTAAATAGCGAATTATGACAAATTTCAAAAATAAGTCTATTTAAAATTGTTTACTTTAGAAAGTAACCTTATTCAACATCATTTAAAAAAATAAAATATGGCTTTTGATATAGACATGATTAAAAAGGTTTATGCAAACTTTCCTGGCCGCGTAGAAGCAGCCCGTAAAGTTGTCGGCAGACCTTTAACATTATCAGAAAAGATATTATATGCTCACCTTTGGGCCGAAGAACCTAAAAAAGCATTTTCTCGCGGATCTGATTATGTTGATTTCGCTCCAGACCGTGTAGCGATGCAAGACGCAACCGCTCAGATGGCTTTACTGCAGTTTATGCAGGCAGGCAGACCAAAAGTTGCCGTGCCTTCTACAGTTCATTGCGATCACTTAATTACCGCTAAAGAAGGTGCTTCTATAGATTTACCGCATGCTAAAACAGAGAGTGCTGAAGTTTTTGATTTCCTATCATCTGTTTCAAACAAATATGGTATTGGTTTCTGGAAACCCGGCGCTGGTATCATTCACCAGGTTGTTTTAGAAAATTACGCATTCCCGGGTGGGATGATGATTGGTACCGACTCACACACGGTAAATGCCGGCGGTTTGGGTATGGTTGCAATTGGTGTGGGTGGTGCTGATGCTTGCGATGTTATGGCTGGCCTACCTTGGGAACTAAAATTCCCTAAACTTATTGGTGTTAAGTTAACCGGAAAATTAAACGGTTGGACAGCTGCTAAAGATGTTATTCTTAAAGTTGCAGGTATTTTAACAGTAAAAGGTGGTACAGGTGCAATTGTAGAATATTTTGGCGATGGCGCTACCTCTATGAGCTGCACCGGTAAAGGAACCATTTGTAATATGGGTGCTGAAATCGGCGCAACTACATCAACTTTTGGTTATGATGAGAGCATGGAACGCTATTTACGTGCTACAAACAGAAATGATGTTGCTGATGAAGCAAACAAAATTGCAGAATATTTAACCGGCGACGCTGAGGTTTATGCTGACCCGGAACGTTATTTCGATCAGGTTATCGAAATTGATTTAGATACATTAGAACCATATTTAAACGGTCCGTTTACACCAGATTTAGCTACTCCGGTTTCTCAAATGAAAACAGAAGCAGAGAAAAATGGCTGGCCTTTAAAAGTAGAATGGGGCTTAATTGGTTCTTGTACCAATTCTTCTTACGAAGATTTATCAAGAGCAGCATCAATTGCAAACCAGGCAATTTCAAAAGGCTTGGCAACTAAAGCAGAGTTTGGTATAAATCCGGGTTCAGAGCAAGTGCGTTACACTGCAGATAGAGATGGCTACTTAAAAACTTTCGAAGATTTAAATGCTACAATTTTTACCAATGCCTGCGGACCATGTATTGGCATGTGGGATAGAACTGGTGCAGAAAAAGCAGAAAAAAATACAATTGTACACTCGTTTAACAGAAACTTTGCTAAACGTGCCGACGGAAATCCAAACACCTACGCATTCGTAGCTTCGCCAGAAATGGTTGCTGCCATTGCAATTTCCGGTAATTTAGGTTTCAATCCATTAACAGATACTTTAACAAACGATAAAGGCGAACAAGTAAAACTCGACCCTCCTACCGGATTAGAATTGCCTACAAAAGGTTTTGCGGTAGAAGATGCAGGTTTTCAGGCACCAGCGGCTGATGGCTCTAAAGTTGAGGTTTTGGTTTCTCCAACCTCTCATCGTTTACAGTTATTAGATCCTTTTACGCCTTGGGAAGGTACAGACTTAAAAGGCTTAAAACTTTTAATCAAAGCTAAAGGTAAATGTACAACCGATCATATTTCTATGGCTGGTCCGTGGTTAAAATTCCGTGGTCACTTAGATAATATTTCAAACAACATGTTAATTGGTGCGGTAAATTACTTCAACGATAAAACTGATAACGTTAAAAATGACTTAACCGGCGAATATGGTCCGGTTCCGGCAACCCAACGTGATTATAAAGCGGCTGGTTTAGGTTCTATCGTGGTTGGCGATGAAAACTATGGCGAAGGTTCATCTCGTGAACATGCCGCTATGGAGCCTCGTCATTTGGGTGTACGTGCGGTATTGGTAAAATCTTTTGCCCGTATCCACGAAACCAATCTGAAAAAACAAGGCATGCTTGGGTTAACCTTTGCCGATAAAGATGATTACGACAAAATTTTAGAAGGTGATACCATTGATATTTTAGGCTTAACAGAATTTACGCCAGACAAACCACTAACATTGGTTTTACATCATTTAGATGGCACGCAGGAACAATTTCCGGTTAACCATAGTTACAATGCGCAACAAATTGATTGGTTTAAAGCCGGTGGTGCATTAAACATTATCAGAGCCGAAGCTGCTGCAAAAGCAGGTAACTAATCGCTACACCCGGGAAACCGAATTTATAAGTTTAGAATAGTTAAATCCCATTTTGAGTAAAATCGAAATGGGATTTTTTATTTTAAAAGCATTTTCAGTACTGCTTAGGTTCCGATACTCCCGTTATCCGCTAAAATCTTTTTGCGAATGTCAGTTCGAGCTTGTTAAAAATCTGCAACAAAAAGTATTACCGCTGCTACCGGGTTTAGCAATCAAAAGACACCTTTACAATCTTAAAAACTCCTGCCACCAATAACCAGATTCTTTAATCGTTCGTTCCTGCGTTTTAAAATCATTATATATCAGGCCAAATCTTGCGTTAAAACCTTCAGCCCATTCAAAGTTATCCATTAAGGTCCAGGCCATATAACCAGAAATTGGAGCACCATCATTCTTAGCTTTTAGCAAAGCATTAAGGTATAATTTAAAATATTCGATGCGTTCATTATCGATAACTTTGCCATCAATAATTTTATCATGGTACGCCGCACCATTTTCGGTAATCATTATATTTTTTACACCCGGGTAAGCTGCAAACTTCATAATAATATTATAAAAACTGTCAGCGTTAATTTCCCAGCCCATTGCCGTATGAGGTTTTTTTCTGCTCTTGGCTTTAACTTCCCATGCCTGTATAACCGGAATAAAAGCATTATATTTCACCGTTAACGGAAAATAGTTTTGTAAGCCAATATAATCAAAGTCGAATTTATACCTGTCTGTATGTCGCCAGGTTCCATATTCAATTTGAAACTTCTCTAAAACATCCCAATTTGCAGTCGGAAAGCCCAAACCCAAAATGGGCTCAAGAAATAATCTGTTCATTAAAGAGTCTATTCTATTGGCAGCCAGATTGTCGTTATCGCTTTGCGTAAATGGTAAAATTTCTGAGCAAGAAAATGTGGTACCAATATGGGCTTTATTTACCTCAGCTCGTAGTATTTTACCACCATCGGCTTGCGCCAAAGCTGTATGATGAACGGCAGAAAAGAAATTGCCCAGACCAGTTTTACCTGGCGCATGTATACCCAACATATAGCCAAGTGATGTAAAACCGAATGGCTCGTTTATAACCAGCCAGTTTTTAACTTTATCGCCATATTCAACTGCGCAAATACTTATAAAAGTATTAAAGGCAGCATTAATGCTAAAGCTGGTCCAGCCGCCTTCGTCTTCCAGCGCTTGCGGTAAATCCCAATGGTATAAAGTAATGTATGGTATTATGTCGTTTTCCAAACATTCATCAATTACATTATGATAAAACCTAATGCCTTCCTGATTTATATCTCCCCTGCCTAAAGGCAAAATTCTGGACCACGCGATGGAGAACCTAAAAACTTTGAAGCCTAAAATTTTAACAAGTGCAATGTCTTCTCTAAAACGGTGGTAAAAATCGCAGGTTACATTTATTTTATGTCCATTTTTAATTTTACCATTCTTTGCAGAAAAGGTATCCCAAATCGAAGCACCTTTGCCATACATATCAGATGTACCTTCTATTTGTGCTGCAGCAGTTGCCACGCCCCATAAAAAGTCGTTACCAAAATCAGAAGCTCTTATCATTTCTAAATCGCTTCTATAAAGATGAAAGTTTAATATTAATAAATCATTAACTATCTTAATTACCTAAAAGGATTTTTTTATAGATTTACTTTATGCGCTTTCTACTTCTCTCTTTATTTATGTTGCTTTGTTCATATCAAACATGGGCAAAACTTGCACCACCTGCAAATGATGAAATTGCAGATGCTATAAAAATTACGAATACATCAGCGTTTTGCACAGACGATGCAACATATAATAATTTAGAGGCCACCCAAACCACCACTTATGCAAAGCCTATGGGTTGGCTTGCCACAGGTAAAGACGTTTGGTTTAAATTTACAGCATCAAAATACGATGTAAACATATCCGTTACGGGTAAAGTTAATGCCGCAAGTACCAATACCATGGTAGCTCCACTTGTAGCGCTTTACACATTTGAAGCCAATAGCACTTCAATATCTGAAATGATAGGAACGAGTTTTAGCTCAAACAATGTTACTTCTCTTTACAAAGGTTCATTAACAATTGGGCAGGAATATTACATCAGAGTGAGCGCTGTAAATGATAATACCGGGACATTTAAATTATGTGTAGATAATTATTTTCCACCGATAAAAGCAGGGCAGGATTGTATATCGGCATCAATATTATGTTCAAAAGAATCGTTTACTCAATTAAATGTTACAGGTGCCGGCAAAAATAACACAGAATCTGAAGGAACTTGTTTAGGTAGAGAATCCAATTCTTCCTGGTATTTATTTAAAGCTTCAAAAGCTGGAACTTTAACTTTTGTAATCACACCATCTGTAACTACGAATGATATTGACTGGGTTTTTTATGATTTGGGCATTGATGGCGATTGCAGCAAAATTAATTTACTTAATGCTATCCGATGTGCCGCGGGGAGTGGCGTAACTTGTACGCCAAGTTACTATAAAACCGGGTTAAGCATGACGGAAACGGACTTAACAGAAAGCTCTGGTTGCCCAAATACATCCCAAAATGGTTTTGTTAAATATGTTGATTTAGTTGAAGGCAATACTTATGCACTTTTAATCGATAATTTCTCGAGCGGGAATAATGGATTTACCATAGAATTTGATGGCACGGCAGATTTCGCTGGCCCTACTTCAGAAATACTATTCGAAAAATTGAGTCCTTGCACCGATGCTCAAGCATATGTTTTTGAAAGTAAGTCTGAAAATTATACTTCCTTAAAATGGTCGTTTGGCGAAGGCGCAAGTATGACATCCTCTACAGAAAAAGGTCCTTTTAAAATAAGTTACAGCACACCTGGTGAAAAGGTTGTTGTATTAGAAGCTATGGGCTCCAACGGTTGTAATGTGATAACAACCCAAAGCTTCATCGTAGCTAAAACGCCTGATAAACCATTAGCAACAGCTTCAAGTGTAAATCTATGCCAGGGCGAAGTGCTTCAGCTTTCTACCCCGGCTGTAAAGTTAGCAACGTACCATTGGTCTGGCCCTAATAACTTTTCATCTCCAGAAAGAAACCCAACCATACCGGTAACCGGACCTGAAGTGATAGGAACATACAAACTACTTATACAAGTGGGCGACTGCGTTAGTCCTGAAAATAGTTTAGAAATTTTATCAGTAGATTTAAAACCTGAGGCAGATTTTTCTATTGTTACCAATAATAAATGCGAAGCAAACCAGAGTTTTACACTCGTAAATGCTTCAAAAAATTATACTAAAGTAAGTTGGGATTTCGGGAATGGAGTTGGGAGCAATACAAACACCCTGAATGATGGAAAAATCATAACCTACCTAACGCCTGGCTTAAGAACGATAACTTTAACAATAGAAACGCCGAACGGCTGTATAGCAACGAAAAGTGTTGATTTAACGGTTGAGGTAAAACCTGAAACACCGGTAATAGCCATTAATCAACCATTGTTTTGCATAGGCGATGTTATAAAACTATCTGTTCCTATTTTAACCGGCATTGTTTACGAATGGACTGGCCCTGATAATTTTAAAGCCACTACAAATGCTATTGAAATACCCATTACAAATTTAAATCAGGCAGGTACATATAGCGTTTCGCTTACATCAGGCAGTTGTATTCCGACTATTGCGAGTATTGTTATTCCACCTATTGCAAAAATACCAGTTGCCAATTTTTATACTGAACCCGGTTTTAATGGCAAATATTCTGTTCCTGCACCAATAAATTTTGTTAATAAATCTACAGATGCAGATTTTTATGAATGGGAATTTGGCGATGGCTTTACATCAACAGAAACCAATCCTTTACATACATTTAAAACCGATGGATTGTTTAAAATAAAGCTTACTGCTTTCTCTAAAAATGGTTGCTTTAACAGTATTATTTTAGGCGATTTATTAGTGAAAAAAGAGAGTTCGATTTTTACACCAAATTCTTTTACCCCAAATGGCGATGGAATTAATGATGAATTCATAGTTGGGATAACCAACCTGAAGCGATATAAACTTCAGATATTTAACAGATACGGGAGCGTTGTTTTTTTAAGCGAGAACATTTACGACAATTGGAAAGGCGTTTTTAAAGGCAATGATTTGCCTGTTGGAATTTATTATTATCTGATTCTTGGCACTACGCTAAAAAATGAAAACGTAAAATATTCGGGTTCAGTAATGCTATTGCGGTAATTATTCCAAACTCAAGCCTATTTCTTTTAGTAAAATTGCTGCATTAAAAGTAGAGCATGGCCCTTGCTTTAATTTATAATCAAATTTCATCTCGCCATCTTGTATTTGAATGTCGAAGTGGAAATTTCTTAATGTTTCTGGATGTTCGTTTATCATATCAGCCAGTTGCAAATCATGAGTGGCAAATAATGCCGGTGTTTGTTCGGCAATCAACTTTTCAATAAAAACCTTTGAGCCTAAATATTTATCGCGACTATTGGTTCCACGCAACATCTCATCAATTAAAACAAAAGTATCTCTTGATTTTGATACATTATCCAAAATCATTTTCAAACGATTTAACTCGGCCTTAAAAGTTGATGTACTTTCATTTAACGAATCTTTAATTCGCATAAAAGTATTCAACTTAAAAACCGAAAGGTTCATTTCTTTGGCACACACTGGCGCACCCGTATAAGCCAATACTGCATTAATACCTACTGTTCTTAAAAATGTACTTTTTCCAGCCATGTTCGAGCCAGTTACAACATCAACCGTGGGAGTGCTTTCTATATTATAATTATTACGTACCCTGATGTTTTCAGGAATCAGCGGATGTCCGATTTCTTCAGCTTGTAAAGTAAAATCATTTTTTATTTTAGGGAAAACCCATTCAGGTTGATTGTATGCAAGGGTTGCCAGAGCTATCAGCTCTTCAAAATCACCTAATTGGTTTAATGCAGCCACAACATCTTTTGATGAATTTTGATGCCACTCATTAAGTTTAATACAACATTTTAAATCCCACAGCAAAAAAGCATTAAGCGCTGTGCTCACTACAATATTCAGCCTTGCATCAAATTCCTGAATAATTTTCGAAAGCTTCTTAATTTCTTCGCTTACTGGTTTATCAATAGCAAATAAAGATTGAATGTAAATAGTGTTCCAACTATGTTTTTCTGTCCAGCTTATGGCTTTTGCATAACCATTTAAAAGATTTGAACCACCGCTAAAACTATAATACACCTTGTTTATTTTCGAGCCTTTTGAAACGACAAAAGCAATGTTCGCCAATAAATAAACCGTTAACAAATTCCAAAAAATTCCACCAAAAAATATTGCAACAGCAAGTATCCCGAAGGATATAAAAGGAGCTATTTTTACGTAGATCTTTAATGCTCCATTTCTGATAAATTCGAGTTGCGCTGCCAGTTCCTTATCGAGTTGTGCTTTTATACGCTCAATTTTTTCGGCATCGAAACCATGCAGATTTGCCCTAAAATCAAAGGTATCATCAATACAAGTTAAAACCTCTTTTACAGCTTCTTGTCTGGATATAATAAAAGATGCTTGTACACTTTCTTTAAGATTTTTCGCCAGCAGCGCCTTCCCCTTTTTGGTATAACACCTGTTGATTAATGCGTATAAAGATGCTTTTCCAAAAATATCTAAATCAGAGGTGTAAGGATGAATTTCTGATTCGTATTCGGCGCCGTCATCATAACCATTTTTTATACCGTTTAACAGATTCCACTCATTCTGATACACCCATAGCAGTTGTTTCTGATAAGAAATTTCATTATCCAGCTTGCTTTGTTTTTTTACAACAAAAGCAAAAACCGCAATCGGTATTACCAATCCAATTTGAATTATTGTTCGCCCAATATCATCAGCAGAATTTAACAGCAAAACGAATAGTGCAACCTCAATAAAAAATAAAGCAATTCTTAAATACGAAAAGTTTTCTATCCGCTTTTTTGTGTTTTCTATCGTAGCGGTAACCAGTTCTATATGCTGGCTGTAACCAAAAATTATCTGTGCTTGCGTTTTTAACATTATATTTGAATCTCCAAAAATTCTAAAGATAGAAAATTATTAAATGAAGATTACGCTTTTAGCAATTGGCAAAACTGAAGATAAATATTTAATCGAAGGCATTGATAAATACATCAATCGTTTAAAGCACTACATTAATTTTAATTTTGTTGCCATACCCGATGTTAAGAATGTAAAAAACCTTTCAGAAGCACAACAAAAAACAAAGGAGGCAGAACTGCTACACAAACAAATTAGCAATGGCGATGTTGTTATTTTGTTGGATGAAACTGGTAAAAAGTATTCTTCTGTACAGTTTTCTGCATATTTAAATAAACAGATGGTTGGAAGCGTTCAGCATTTAATATTTATAATCGGCGGACCTTATGGTTTTGATGATAGTATTTACAAAAGAGCAAATGGATTAATCTCCTTATCCGATATGACTTTTTCTCATCAAATGATTCGTTTATTCTTTGTTGAGCAACTTTACAGGGGATTTAGCATTTTAAAAGGAGAGCCTTATCATCATGCTTAATAATTAAAAAATTTAACCTTAGCTTGTGGAATCATAACAATAAACACATCATTTAAATAAAAGAGATTATGTTACTGGATAAATATAAAAGACAATATAAATTTAAAAGCAGGCAATCAGGAAGCGATAAAGTTTTATGGATTAGTCTGGCTATCTCTGCAGTGATAGTTGCTATTTTATGGTACTTTTTCTAAAAATCTATTAAACACAGAAGCCATTGCAAATTGCAATGGCTTCTGTGTTTAAAAAAGATAAGTAAAAGCAGATTATACTCCTTTTTTACTTGTCATGTTAGCTTTTTTAGCCGGAGCAGATGTTTTAGTTGTTGCTTTCGCATTCGAAGCTTTTGCACCTGTAGCCTTTTGTTTTTTATCTGCAGCAGCCTTTTCTTCCGATAGTTTTACCTCCGCTGGCGTACCTGGCGTTTCTGGAGCGTCTTCAGTAAATAAAGGCATATCTTTTAATAAGTTATACCAACCGATGATTTTCTTCATGTCTGAAGCATAAACCTTTTCTTCATCATGTCCTGGCGCAACCTCGTTAAAATACGCACGTAACACTTTCGTATCCGATTTTGTATCAGGTGTTGTTCCTTTTTCGCTGATTTTCGCAAAAACATCTACAAGCTTAATTTCTTGTTCTTCACCGTAAACGGTAATATCTTCAAGCGAAGCAAGTTTTGTATTTGTAATATTTGCAACAACCTTTAATTTTTGTTCATCAAGGCTTTCTAAAATATAACCAACTTTATTTTGTCCAACTAATTTGTACAAACCTGGTCTGCCCGAAACGGCAACTATTCCTCTTAAGTTCATAATATATTTGTTTAGCGCTTAGCGGTTGGGGTTTTGCGGTAATCGCTTATCGCCAAACGCATAACGCGATTTAATCTTCAATTATTTCTACAGTTAAAATTTTATCACCCTGACGGATATCATCAACAAGATCAACATTTTCAACAGCTTTACCAAACACCGTGTGGTTACGGTCTAGGTGTGCAGTATTTGCTCTGCTATGGCAGATAAAAAATTGCGAACCACCTGTATTTCTACCTGCATGCGCCATAGATAATACACCACGGTCGTGATATTGGTTTTCACCATCTAATTCACAGTCAATTTTATAACCCGGGCCACCTGTACCCGGCATTCCTGTTGCACCATCTTTAGAATTTGGGCAACCTGTTTGTACCATAAAATTAGGAATTACACGGTGAAAAGTTACTCCATCGTAAAAACCTTCTTTTGCTAATTTCTTAAAGTTTTCTACTGCTTTCGGAGCATCTTTTTCAAAGAACTCAACAGTCATATCACCTTTTTCGGTTTTTATTATTGCTCTACTCATATCAATTTTATTTATTAAAATGTTCCAACAAGTATTAAAACCTTATCGGGAGCGCAAAAATAGCAAAATTGTATAAATAGAACATCTTTAAAGATTTAAAATTAAATATTAGCTTAAATTTAAAAGGTTTATTGAAAATGAACGTTCCGGTAATTCTTCGTAAACATCAGCCCTGCCATTCGCTGTAGCCCTCGTAAAAAAAACTCGGGGCTGCCGCTATTGTCAGGTTTAGGCACAAAGTTTCCTCATAAAGATGCCATAAAAACCAAGTAGCTGCTTAACATATTCATTAAATATTTTACCTTTAAATAGATACTAATTTAATAAAATGTCGCAACAGCTCGAAGTTTGGCAAAGAGGTCCATCACCAGAATATATAACCGTATTGCAGCCAATAGCACATGCATTGCTGCAAGCCAGAGAAGAAATTAATGAGTATATGCATCAATTTCCTGTAGAATTACTATGGCAGCGACCAGCAAACATGGCTTCCGTAGGTTTTCATCTTCAACATTTAAGTGGCGCGCTTGATAGGTTTTTTACTTATGCAAGAGCAGAAAAGCTAACCGATTTTCAATTTGAACAATTGTATGAAGAAGGCAAAGATTCAGCCGTAGGCTATAAAGTAAATGATTTGGATACCAGATTTAATACTCAAGTTGATTTGGCTTTGAAACAGTTAAAGGATACAGACGAAAAAACTTTAGGCGATTATCGTGGAATTGGAAGAGCAAGTTTGCCATCAACCGTTATTGGTTTGCTATTTCATGCTGCAGAACATACCATGCGCCACGTTGGGCAGTTAATGGTTACCGCAGCTGTAGTTAAATCTAAATTTTAAAAAGCAAATATCATCTGAATGAAAAAGCGCTATAAAATTTTGTTAAGCTTATCGGCAATTTTGGTTGTGGCATATTTCGCAGGACCAAAGCCTAAAAAACCTATATATTCAGCAAGCCCCATAAAAGTTCCGGAACTAAACGAGCTTGAAAATTATGTAGCTACCGGCGAAGGCAAACACAAAATAAAGCCAGGTAACCAAGCAGAAATTATCTGGGCAGATAGCAGTCATAATCAAACTGAATATGCGATTGTGTATTTACACGGTTTTTCAGCATCCAAAATAGAAGGAAATCCGGTGCATTTAAACCTGGCTAAAAAATTAAAAGCAAACCTTTATCTATCTCGGTTAGCCGACCATGGAATTGATACCATTGCACCATTACAACATTTTACAGCAGAAGGTTTATGGAACACCAGCAAAGAAGCACTCGCCATTGGTAATAAATTGGGTAAAAAAGTAATATTAATTGGCACCTCAACTGGCGGTACTGCAGCATTAAAACTTGCAGCAACCTACCCTGAAATTAACAGCCTGATTTTGCTTTCGCCGAATGTTGCCATTAATGACAGAAACGCCTAGATGCTAAACGACCCATGGGGTTTACAAATTGCAAGGCGTGTTTTAGGCAGCGATGAGCGTGTAGTTGATGGAAGAACGGCAGAATATAAAAAATATTGGTACACCAATTATAGAATAGAATCTTTGGTAGAATTGCAAGAGTTTGTAGAAACAACCATGCTTAAAAAGGTTTTCGAAAAGGTAAAACAGCCTGTTTTAATGGTTTATTATTACAAAAATGATTTGGAACAAGATCCAGTCGTTCGGGTAGATGCAATGCTAAAAATGTTTGATGAACTTGGAACAGCAGCTTCACTTAAACGTAAAGTAGCTATTCCAAACGCTGGCAATCATGTCTTAGGAAGTTACTTAACTTCAAAAGATTTACCAGCAGTAGAAGCAGCAATTGATGGTTTTACAAAGGATGTTTTGAAAGTGCAGTGACATTGAAAAAATCGTCATTGCTAGGCATGAAGCAATCTATTTTTGACAAAACATCATTATACGAGATTGCTTCGTGACTCGCAATGATGAAAAAGGTAAACCTACCTTACAATATTCTTGACAATCATCTCCGCATGAATACGAGAATTTTCGATAAATAGCTTGTGCGTATCCATACCTCCGCAAACTACACCAGCTAAATAAAGCCCTTTAACATTGGTTTCCATCGTTTGTTCATTGTAAGCCGGGCATAAACTTTCAGGTAAATCGATTCCAAATTTTCTTAACATTGAAAAATCAGGCTGATAACCCGTCATGGCGATAACAAAATCATTTGGAATGGTTTTAATGCCTTCTGAAGTTTTAATATCAACTTCTCCTTCTCTAATCTCGAGTAATTCTGAATTAAAAATCGCTGTTATTTCCCCTTCTTTAATTCTGTTCTCGATATCAGGGCGAACCCAATATTTTACATGCGGACCAAGTTCATTACCTCTAATAATAACCGTTACTTTTGCGCCTTTTCGGTAAGTTTCAAGTGCTGCATCAACGCCAGAATTATTTGCTCCAACAACAACTACGTTCTGAAATGAATACAAATGCGGGTCTTTATAATAATGTGTAACTTTTGGTAAATCCTCGCCGGGAACATTTAAAAGCAATGGAACATCGTAAAACCCGGTTGCAACAACTACATTTTTAGCCGTGTAACTTGTTTTTGAAGTATTGATTGTAAAAATGCCATCAGCCTCTTTTTTAACCTGATTTACCCTTTCAAATAAATTTATGTTCAGGTTGAATTTTTCGGCTACGCGACGGTAATACTCTACCGCTTCATTTCTATTTGGCTTAGGGCTTATCGTTACAAAAGGAACACCACCAATTTCCAGTTTTTGAGAGGTGGAAAAGAATGTCATAAAAACCGGATAGTTGAACAAGCTATTCACCAATGCACCTTTTTCTACAATCAGATAAGATAAATTTGCTTTTTGCGCTTCAATTGCGCAAGCCATACCGATTGGTCCGGCACCAATGATGATGATATCGTAAAGAGATTGGTTCTTCATTTAAGTTTTATCGACTAGTGAGATTGCTTCGTGCCTCGCAATGGCGATAGCATTAAACTTTCATTGCCCTAATAAATATTATTGACCAAATAAGACTTTTAGACTTAGATTTTCTTAGGTGTCTTAGATGGTTCAAATTAATCAAACTTTCATTGCCTTACTTGGGCAAGCAAAATCTGTTCTTTTTAACCCGGTATTCTTAATCGCACCATAACCTCCGGCAATATCAATTACATTTTCTACACCACGAGATTTTAAAATTGACGCGGCAATTATAGAACGGTAACCACCAGCACAATGGATATAATAAGTAGATTTTGAATCAATTTCGCCCATCCAATCATCAATAAAATCTAATGGCCTGCTTAATGTAAACTCCAAATGCTCTGATTCATACTCGCCCGGCTTACGTACATCTAAAGCTGTAATTTCTTTTTGATTTACAGCTTCCTCAAAAGCATCAGCAGAAATCGTTTCAATGTTATCTATTTCCTTACCGGTAGAAATCCAGTTTTCGAATCCATTTTCAAGGTAACCTATTGTATTATCGTAACCTACACGGGTTAAACGGGTAATCGTTTCTTCTTCTTTTCCTTCATCGGTAACCAATAAAATTGGTTGTTGTAAATCGGTAATTAAGGCACCAACCCAAGGCGCAAACTGTCCGTTCAAACCAATATTTATCGAATTCGGAATAAATCCTTTCGCAAAAACCTGCGGGTCGCGGGTATCTAAAATTAAAGCGCCGGTTTGATTTGCCAGATCTTCAAAAGCCTGCGGCGTTAAAGGATTAAGACCTTTCTCAAAAACATCATCAATACTTTCTACAGAACCTTTATTTATGGCAGCATTTTTAGCGAAGTATTGTGGTGGCGGCATAATACCATCTGTAACTTCTTGTATAAACTGATCTTTCGTTTGTGCCTTCAAAGCATAATTTACTTCCTTTTGATGACCTAAACTATCAAAAGTTTCTTTACTCATGCTTTTACCACAGGCAGAACCTGCACCATGAGCCGGATAAACGATTACATCATCCGCCAAAGGCTTAATTTTATCATTTAAGGAATCGTAAAGCATGCCTGCCAAATCTTCCATCGTTAAATTACCTTTTTGTGCTAAATCCGGGCGACCAACATCACCTATAAAAAGTGTATCACCAGTAAAAATACAATGGTCTTTTCCCTTCTCATCAGTTAAGAGATAAGTTGTAGATTCGAGTGTATGCCCGGGCGTGTGTAAGGCTGTAATCGTTATATTGCCAATTTTAAACTGCTCGCCATCTTTGGCAATGTGTGATTTAAATTCGGTTTTTGCCGTAGGGCCATAAATAATCTCCGCACCAGATTTCTCTGCTAAATCTACGTGACCAGAAACAAAATCTGCATGAAAATGAGTTTCAAAGATATATTTGATGGTTGCGCCAGCTTTTTCAGCCTTCTTTAAATATGTTGAAACTTCTCTCAAAGGATCAATTATTGCCGCCTCACCATTACTCTCGATATAATATGCGGCTTCTGCTAAACAACCTGTGTAAATCTGTTCTATCTTCATGTTTTTCTGCAATTACACTAAAAAATTAGTGTTTGAATGTACGAGCCAAATATAAAGCGCATCAATTCTGATGAAACAAAAATAACGCTAATTAATTATAACCAAAGTGATGTCCATCATAATTGCACAAGTTTTACTTTAATGCGATTGGATAGACCAAATGTTAAAGCAAAAAAAAAGACCATCTTTCGATGATCTTTTCAAAATATTTTTTTGATGTCTATTTAACCTGCTCTTCAGCTCTGGCAATGTATGCATCAATCAATTGAGCTTCTTGACTTTCAGGATATTGTGTTTTAATTTTATTGTAAGCTTCGGCAGCAGCTTTAAAATCTTTTAAGTTTTCGTTTACCAAACCTAATTTCTTTAAAAACATTGGTGAAGTAAATTTACTTGCTTTATCTGCAGCTTTTTTATAATAAGTAGAAGCTTGTTTGTAGTCTTTTAGTTCGCTGTAAGCATCACCTAATAAACCTAAAGCAAGTGGATCTGCAACCGGACTACCAGTAGCGCTATATTTACTCAATGCATCAATAGCTTGTTTGTATTCGCCTTTGCGCAAATAAATACCGCCTAAATATAAGTTAGCTAAGTTAGCTGATTTTGTATTATCGTAATCTTTAGCAACTTGTTCTAAACCAGGATAACCGCCTTCACCTTTAATCGCTCTGTTTGATAAAGAATCAACACCGATTAATTGCTCTGCTTTAAACATTTTACTTGCAGCTTCTTCAGCACGATCTTTTAAGTAAACGTTTTGGTACCAAAAATACACACCGATTAAAACCACTACAGCGCCAGCTATAAATAGCAAGCTTTTATTGTTTTCCTGTAAAAAAGAACCCTTTCTAATAGGTTGAGTTGTCTGATTATCTGTTGTAGACATGTTTGTTTAAAAAATTTAAGATTGCAAAAATACGTTTTTCAATCAAAGTAACAACCTTTATTTATAAGTATTTGATTAAAATGTAGTTATTTAGGTACACTGAATTTGTGGATATTAGATTTTTATCGTTGTAGCATCGCTATTAATGTATTAAACCAGGTTTTATTATCAGTAGAAATGCCATTGTAATTAATAACCAGATAAATGGTTTGGCTTTCTGAATAGCTCAGGTAAGATTTGATGCGAATAGGTTGCCAAAATGCCCCGAAGTTTTTTACTGCTGATGCTGGAAACACATCATCGAACCCCATATAAATTTCTTCGATTTGAGAGAGCTGAAGCTCCAAACGTTCATCACCAGAAATAAAAAGGCCATTTGACGCTAATAAAATGTTACCCTCATGTGTGTGCATTGGCTTTATAAAGGAAAACAATCCAACGATTTTTTTTAACCAACCAAACCTTTTTTTATCATTTAGTTCGTAATCGTATGACCAGAGAACATTTCCTTCTAACATTTTTATAGCTATCATAATAATTTCCTTCGGATGAATGTAAGCTTTATTTTTAATATTAACATTTACAGGTTAAAAATTAGGTAAATTGCGCCATATTTATGTGGTTAAAGAACATTACCCTTCTTAATTTTAAAAATTACAGCGATGCCGGAATCAGTTTTTCTGAAACGGTTAACGTGTTTACCGGCAATAATGGCTCTGGCAAAACAAATATGCTCGATGCTATCCACTACCTCTGTTTGTGTAAAAGCTATTTTAATCCAATTGATGGACAACAAATTAAAACAGGAGCTGATATTTTTATGATTCAGGGCGACTTTGACCGAAAAGAAAGAAATGAAAAAATTAGCTGTGGCGTAAAAAGAAGTCAGAAAAAGCAGTTTAAAAGAAATAAAAAAGAATACGATAAACTTGCAGATCATATTGGCTTATTTCCGGTGGTAATGGTTTCGCCTTATGATGTAAACCTGATTATGGAAGGCAGCGAAGAGCGCCGGAAATTTATTGATAATGTTATCTCGCAAACAGACTCACATTATCTCGACCAACTGATTGCATATAATAGAATTTTGGCAAATCGCAATGCGATGCTTAAACAAATTGCCATAACGAAGCGCTACGACCCAACTTTGCTCGAAATTATGGATGAGCAATTGGTTTTGGCCGGAAATAAAATCTTCGCCACGCGTAAAGCATTTATGGATGGTTTTATTCCGCTTTTTAATCAATACTATATTTACCTAACGGATAATAATGAATTGGTTGATTTAAATTATCAATCTCAATTAAAGGAAACACCTTTTGAAGAATTACTGAAAAAATCTGTTGAAAAAGACAGGGTTTTAGAGAGAACAACGACTGGCATACATAAGGATGAACTAGTGTTTAGCATACATGAAATGCCGCTCAAAAAATTTGGTTCTCAAGGTCAGCAAAAATCATTTTTAATTGCTTTAAAGCTTGCACAGTATGCTTATCTGGCAGAAAAAAAAGGCTTTAAGCCCTTACTTTTATTAGATGATATTTTTGATAAACTTGATGACAACCGTGTGCAGAAATTAATGCAAATGGTTTCACATCAGGATTTCGGTCAAATTTTTATTACCGATACCGGGATAGAAAGAGTAAAATCTATTTTTAAAAAGATAGAAGTTGATGTAACTTTGTTTGAAGTAGATAACGGACAGATTAAAAATGCGTAAACCGAATGATATAACCATGAAAGATGCGGTAAGCAAAATGCTTGACGTATATCGTTTACGCCGTAAATTTGATGAAACTTCTATTCTTGCCATCTGGCCGGAGATTATGGGAACAGCCATAGCTAACAGAACTAAACAAATTTACATCCACGATAAAAAATTATTCATCAGGATAGAATCATCTGTTATAAAAAATGAATTGGTTTTGGTTAGAGATGGAATTATTCAAAAACTAAATGCCCATGCAGGCAGCCAGGTTATTACAGAGATGGTTTTTTTGTAAAAAAAAGATGCAAGGCTACTAACCTTGCACCGTATTTTTTATTGCCTTATCCCCTACCACCAAAAACTTTCGAAAGAATCCAGATAATAAGCGCAACGACAATTACAACAATAATAATTCCCGACCAAACGCCGGCTTTGAATACACCTTGAGCCAATTCGCAACTAGCTAAGGTGGTGCATAAAAATGCAATGAGTACTAAAGGCAATGTTCTTTTCATGTCAATGTTAATTTGATTTATTTAACATAAAACAAGAAAGAATGTTTTATTTAAAGCCTATTTACCGTTAATTTTTAATAATTCTATTTCGAAAATTAAGGTGCTGTATGGTGGTATATCAGGGCCATAACCACGTTCGCCATAAGCTAAGTTGTATGGAACAAAGAATTTAAACTTTGAACCTGCCGGCATTAACTGTAAACCTTCAGTCCAGCCTTTAATTACCTGGTTTAAAGTAAAGGTAATTGGCTCGCCTCTATCATAAGAACTGTCGAATTGTTTTCCATCTAAAAGAGTTCCTTTATAATTTACCAACACAGAATCAGTGGCCGAAGGTTTTATACCGTTTCCAGCTCTTAAAACTTCGTATTGCAAACCGCTCGCGGTTGTTTGCACACCAGTACGTTTTTTATTTTGTTCTAAAAAAGCTTTTCCTTCTGATATTTTACCGGCAAACTTTCCTTTGTTGGCGTTATTTAAAGCATTTGAGATTGCTTGTTGAGCTTGTTGCTGATCTAAAATAACTTTACCATCCGTAAAAGCATCTTTTAAACCTTTTAGTAAAACATCGTAATTTAAGGTAGATAAACCCGTTGTTTTTAAACTGGCACCGATTGATGTACCGAAAGCATAACTTGTAGAATCTAATGATGATTTTAAAGATACCATACCAACCGATGGTTTTGCACTTGCGTTAGTTTTAGTTGCCGTAGCCGGTTTTTTAGCTACTGGTTTTTTAGTTTGCGCAAATGATGTGATAGCGATACCTGATATAAGTACCGTTAAGAAAATTTTTTTCATCTGTATATAATTTGTTTTTTGAAGGTGATGAAACTAGCATAATTTAGTCAATCTTCTATGATTGTTCGGTTCCATTAGTTCTTATCACTCAGTAATCATGAGCTCCTGAAGTGTTTTGTGCAAATCATGATAGACTTATCTATTTAATAATGTTTTAACGGCGAAAGATACAAAACTTAAAAACATAAAAACCCCGAAAAATTTCGGGGTTTTTATGTTTTATCTTAAAAGTAATCTGCTTAGAAACGCTCGTCTGCCTTGAAGAAGAAGTTGCCTTCAATTTCTGCATTCTCGTCAGAATCTGAACCGTGAACTGCATTAGCATCAATTGATTTAGCATATTTCTGGCGGATAGTACCTTCTGCAGCTTCTGCCGGGTTAGTAGCACCGATTAATTTTCTGAAATCTTCAATTGCGTTATCCTTTTCTAAAATAGCGGCAACAATAGGACC
This sequence comes from Pedobacter sp. Leaf170, assembly GCF_920984665.1. Taxonomy (GTDB): domain Bacteria; phylum Bacteroidota; class Bacteroidia; order Sphingobacteriales; family Sphingobacteriaceae; genus Pedobacter. The sequence goes on along the minus strand of NZ_CAKLBP010000005.1, from coordinate 138,507 downwards.
TGAAGACATGAAGCTTACTAAATCCTTATAAAAAGGACGCTCTGCATGCACAGCATAAAACTGACCAGCAGTTTCATCAGTTAATTTAGTATATTTTAATGCAATGATTTTAAAACCAGCATTTGTAATGTCGTTTAAAATAGATCCGATATGGCCATTTGCAACTGCATCTGGCTTAATCATTGTAAAAGTTCTGTTAGTGCTCATTGTGCTTTGTTATCAATTTTGTGCAAAAGTACGTTATTATTGACGAAAGAAAAAGCCTTATTACCATCTCTTTCGGCAAATAAACAAACAATTTAACAAATCAGTTTGCTCAATGTTCTTAAAATTTCTGATGATGTAACAAACAATAAGCAATAAACCGTTAAATAACAGCTTAACTAATACTAAATTTAATTAGCTTTGCAGCGCAAAAATTATGCTTACATTAACAGAATTAAAATCCATTCTGGCTTCGCCAAAGAAAATTGTTATCACTACACATCATAAACCTGATGGTGATGCAATGGGCTCATCGCTAGGTTTATATGGCTATCTTATTCAAAAAGGACATCATGTAACAGTGATTACTCCTACAGATTACCCAACGTTTTTACATTGGATGCCTAATAATGCAGAAGTTTTAATTTTTACAGATGACCGTGAAAAGGCAGCAAAACTGGTTGAAGAAGCTGCTTTAATTTTCTGCCTTGATTTTAACACCTTAAGCAGAATAAACGAACTTGGCGAATTAGTTAGAGCTTCGGAAGCTAAAAAAGTGATGATTGACCATCACCTTGAGCCTGAAGATTTTGATGATTATCGCCATTGGGATATTAACGCCTGTGCAGCAGCACAATTGGTTTATGATTTTATTGCAAACCAGCTTAACGATAGCGATGGCATTAATAAAGATGTTGCAACCTGTTTATACACGGGTATAATGACAGATTCTGCATCGTTCCGCTTTCCTTTAGCCACTTCAAATGTTTACCGCATTGGTGCTAATTTAATTGATTTGGGTGCCGAACATTATAAAATACACCAATTGGTATATGATAATGCAAGCGAAGACCGTTTAAGATTTTTAGGTTACTGCTTATCAAACAAACTGGAGGTTTTTCACGAATTTAACACGGCAATTATCACAGTTACGAAAGAAGAACTTGCACAATATCATAGCACAACAGGCGATACAGAAGGTGTGGTAAATTATGCATTATCCATCAACGGAATCCGTTTGGCAGCATTAATCGTAGAAAGAACAGATAAAGTAAAACTATCTTTACGTTCTACCGGCGATTTTCCTGCAAACGAAATATGTAAAAAATACTTTAACGGTGGCGGGCATAGAAATGCTGCCGGAGGCGCATCAGATAAATCACTGGCTGAGGTTATTGATGAATTTAAATCAATTTTACCAGAATATAAAAGTCAGTTAATCGCTTAAATTTAAAACAGAAATATAAATAATAATGAAATTACAAAGCTAATTTCATGACCAAAAACAATTCAATAAAATAATGAAAAAAGGAATTATTATTCTAATTGCAGCAACAATGGGTTTAGCTGCATGTAACAATTACAAAAAAGGCGAAGGCGATTTGCAATACAAAATCTTAAAAGATGAAGGCAAAGAGAAAATCAAAGAAGGCGATTTTGTTAAATTAAATGGTATTCAAACCGTTGAAAGTAGTACAAATGCAGATTCTACTTTAGTAAACACTTACGATAACGAGCGTCCGGCATTTTTCCCGATAAACAAATCTATGTTTAAAGGCGATTTAGTTTCGGCTTTAAAAATGTTAGGCGAAGGCGATAGCGCATCTTTCAAATTAAACTTAGATTCGATGGCTAAATATTCTGGCCAACCAAAACCAGCTGGATTAAAATCAAACTATGCAACTTTTACAGTTAAAATAGAAAAGGTTTTACATAAAGCGGCTAACGAAGCAGATTCTACTTTCGAGAAAAAGAAAAGAGACTTTTTTGAAACGGAATACAAAGCATTAATCGAGAAAAATAAAACTAACGAAGATGCTAAAATCAAAAAATACATTGATGAGAATAAATTAGATGTTAAAACTACAGCATCAGGTTTAAAATACATCATCGAAAAACCAGGTAATGCTGAAAGAGCTGGCTTAACAGATACAGCTATTGTTGATTATACCGGTCAATTCACTAACAAAAAAGGTGATGGTAAAATAAACGTTTTCGATACATCAAACGAAAAAATTGCAAAAGAAGCTGGAATCCATTCTCCAATGGCACAATATACTGCTCGTCCGTTGGTATTAAACCAATTGGCACCAGGTTTTGTAGAAGGTGTTCAATTAATTGGTGTTGGTGGTAAAATCAAAATCATCATTCCTTCTAAATTAGGTTATGGTGAAAATGGTGGTGGTCCAATCAACCCATTTACGCCATTAGTTTTTGATATCGAAATTAAAGGCATTAAAAAAGGCGTGGCTGGTGCACCAGTTGCTGCACAACCGCAAGCTGCTCCGGCACAATAAGTAAAACAAAATATTTTTTAAGCCTCAGGATTTATGATTCTGAGGCTTTTATTTTTTGCAAAACTTACATAGTCTAATAAATATCTTCAAATACAGACTTCTTGCGTTAACAGATTAGCAGGATTTAAATTTTTGAGCTTTGTTTTTTTGAAGCGCAACAGTTATTCGTTTCTGGCAAAACCTGTCCCGCCAATGCTTCATGCCTACCGCAGGCAGGCAATCTTTTGCAAAACTTACAAAGTCTAACAAGCATCTTCGAGCGAAGACTTTGTAAGTTAAAAGGACAAAAGTATTTCCGCGTATGTCGGGGTTAAGAAAAATGTAAGTTGACGTAATGCAAATATAGTGAGTTGTCATCCTGAGCCTGTCGAAGGACGCTTTGTTGTTTCAAATATTGCACAGGTCTTCGACAAGCTCAGACTGACATCCAACGGTTATACCTTTGATGGAAACTTCCCTTCTTGTTTAAAGAAGGTTTGGGGTTGATTTGCGGCATTCTTTTAACCGTTGGTTGAAACCAACGGCAATAAGTATCAACAAAAAACTATAGCAAATTTTGTATTGAGAATCTGCTATTCTTGCAAAAACCGCTGTTCTTAAACCTGATTGCAGTGAATCCCGATTTTTCATCAGGAGCAACGGAAAGCAGGGCTGCAAGCCGCCAAAAGCGCCGAAGCACTCATTTTCTAAAAAATAACACCATTCAAAAAGCTAGCCCATTCGTTAAATCATTACCTTTGCCGTATGATTTTTACCGATACACATACCCATTTATATTACGAACAAGACACTGAAAAACAAGCCCAGTTAATGGAGCGTTGCTTTGAGAACAATGTTAACCGATTGTTTTTGCCAAATGTAGATGTGGCTTCGATTAAAATGATTGATGATTTGGTAGAAAAATACCCTGAAAATTGTTTTGCAATGGCAGGCCTGCACCCCTGCGATGTGAAGGATGATTACGAAGCGCAGCTTACAGAGATTTACAATAGCATTGAGGGCAGAAAAATTTATGCAATTGGCGAAATCGGTATAGATTTATATTGGGACAAAACCACTCTAAGTATTCAGCAAGACGCCTTTCGCAAACAAATTAATTGGGCAAAAAACTTAGGTTTACCAATTGTAATACATTGTAGAGAAGCTTTTGATGAGGTTTTTGAAGTTTTAGAAGCCGAAAAAGATGACAAATTGAGAGGGATTTTCCATTGCTTTACTGGAAGTGAGGAGCAAGCTAAGCAAGCGATTAATCTAAATTTTTACTTAGGAATTGGCGGTGTGGTAACGTATAAAAAAGCGGGTTTAGATGTGGTTTTGGCAAATGTTCCTTTAGATAATTTAGTGCTCGAAACCGATTCACCTTACCTGGCTCCGGTTCCGTTTAGAGGCAAACCGAACGAAAGCAGTTATTTAATATATGTGGCGCAGAAACTTGCAGATATTTACAATGTATCTGTAGCGGAAATAGCAAGTATCACCACAGAAAATTCTAAAAAAATTTTTGGTGTGTAGAACTCTAGCAATAGAAAGAAGAAACCATTCCCCTGCCCTTTTAAAGAAGACAGCATGATGGAGAAAGCCTGTATTTTGAGTAGTATACAGTTGATTAGTACAGCAGCCTTTATTTATTAATTGATTCAAAACTAATCTGCGAAATACAAATCTTTTGCGTTCTTTTGCGGGGAGCAACCAATACAAACCAAATGACAAAAATTTTGATAATCTATACCGGTGGAACCATTGGTATGGTGAATGATCCGGTTAACGGAATGTTAATTCCATTCGATTTTGAACAGATTAAAAATAACGTTCCGGAACTTAATCGTTTAAATTATCAATTAGATGTACACTCATTTGATCCGGTTTTGGATTCATCCAACATGGACCCTGAAATCTGGAAAACACTTGCAGAACTTGTTTACAGCAATTACGATAATTACGATGGTTTTGTAATTCTCCATGGATCTGATACGATGGCTTTTACGGCCTCAGCTTTAAGTTTCATGTTAGAAAATTTGGGTAAACCCGTGGTTTTAACCGGTTCTCAACTTCCAATTGGGCAAATCCGTACCGATGCAAAAGAAAATTTAATAACCGCTTTAGAAATTGCAGCAACAAAAGAAGATGGTAAAGCACTGGTGCCCGAAGTTTGCATTTATTTTGATGCACAACTTTTCAGAGGAAACCGCTCCATAAAATATAATATTGAGAAATTTGAGGCATTCCGTTCTCCAAATTATTCACTCTTAGCAGAAGCAGGGGTACATCTACAATTCCACACCAATTACATTTTGAAAGCACCAGAAGGGCCTTTAAATCTTCGAACTAATTTTAATTCAAATATTGGGGTTTTAAAACTTTATCCTGGCATTACCATTCAGGCCGTGCAGGCTATAACCGAATCGAAAGTTGATGCCATTATTTTAGAAACCTTTGGTTCTGGCAATACAACAACCGCAAAATGGTTTTTAGATAGCTTGAAGCATGCTATTGATAGCGGAAAAATTATTATCGACATCTCTCAATGTAAAAAGGGCTCTGTACAATTGGGCCGCTACGAAACCAGCAGAGATTTACAGCAAATGGGTATTTTAAGTGGCTTCGATTTAACTTTTGAAGCTACCGTTACCAAGCTAATGTTTGTAATGGGCTTAGGTTTGCCAATTGAAGAAAGCAAAAGGCTGATGGAAAAATCGTTACGTGGCGAGCTTACAAATGATTAATTGCCATTCAGTAAGATTACCTTTATTTTAGGTCATTGTTATTATCATTAAAATAAGTTTTATGCCCGATAAAATTGTTATAGGTGTTACAGATTGCAGTAAATTCGAAATCTATCGCGATTGGGTTTTAAGTTATGATGAACGCGTTGAAGTTATTCAGCTTGGCTATAAACTTAATAACTTTGATGATATAAAAAAATGCGATGGCATTGTATTAACCGGAGGCGAAGATGTTCATCCACGATATTATAATCAGCCTGAATATTATCCTTATTGCCATGAAGATGATATTGATGAGCAACGCGACGAATTTGAATTTAAAGTTTTAGCTTATACAGAAGAAAATTCAATTCCGGTTTTAGGCATTTGCAGAGGCATGCAGGTTGGCAATGTATTTTTCGGTGGCAACTTAATCCCTGATATCGCTACGTGGGGGAAATTTGACCATGCTAAAATGCCTGATAAAAGCGACAGATACCACGAAATTATTGTAAATCCATCTTCCTGGTTAAGCCAGATTGTGAATACCGATAAAGGTTTAGTAAACAGTAACCACCACCAAAGCACCGATAGAATAGCCAAAGATTTTGTTGTAAGTGCCATAACTATTGATGGCGTTGCAGAAGCAATGGAACGTTTACATCCCGAAGGAAAATCATTCTTACTTTTTGTACAATGGCATCCTGAAAGGTTGAAAGATAAGCAAAGTCCTTTTAGCAAAAATTTACACAATGCTTTTATTAATGCGATAGTGAAACAGGTTTGATTTACACGCAAAACTTAGAAAAAAAAGACAAAGTTATATGTTTAACGACTAAATCTTCTTTTTCTTTGCGAAAGACTTTGTGTTCTTTGCGGTTGAACTAATATTTATATGCATTTTTTGTAAAAACAATCTGCGTGATAGTAGCTTAATTCAAAACCAGTTCTAAATCTTTTTTTATTAAATTGCCGATTAATAATTTTCAATTAATCAACAATAATATATTTAATGAGAAAGCTGTTTCTGATTGTTTCCTTTTGCATTTCCACGATAGGTGTTTATGCACAATCCATTATAAATGAAACCGAAAGTGGCGATGGAGAAGCTGTTGCAATGCAAACACCAATTGCAATAATCCCTCAACCGGTTTCATTGATGAAGAAATCAGGAACATTTACTTTACCCGAAAATATTGTAATTCAGGCGCAAAAAAGCGGCGATTTAAAACAATCCATAGCTTTTCTGTCGGATAGAATAACAACCGCAACGGGCAAATTTGTTAGCACAGCGAACAGTGCAGCGCATCCAACCATTAAATTAATTCTGAATACACAAGATGATACACAACTCGGAAATGAGGGTTACAAATTGAATGTTAATCCAACTCAAATTGTAATTACTGCAAATAAACCTGCCGGGATTTTCTGGGGCGTTCAATCGTTGGTTCAATTATTTCCGGCTGAGATTGAAAGTAAAGAAGTGGTAAAGAATATAAAATGGCAGGCACCATGTGTTGATGTTATCGATTATCCTAAACTTGGCTGGCGAGGTTTAATGTTTGATGTTGCCCGCCATTTCTTTACTAAAGATGAGGTAAAACGCTTTGTTGATGATATGGTTCGCTACAAATTTAATTTGCTGCACCTACATTTAACCGATGATGAAGGCTGGAGAATAGAAATTAAAGGCTTACCAAAACTAACAGAAGTTGGCGCATGGAGTGTAAAAAAAGTTGGAACTTTTGGCGATTTTACGCCGCCAACGGCTGATGAGCCTCGTTCCTACGGTGGTTTTTATACGCAGGAAGACATTAAAGAAATTGTACAATATGCTCAAGAACGCTTTGTAAATATTTTGCCCGAAATTGATGTTCCCGGACATAGTTTAGCAGCCATTGCATCGTATCCGGAATTATCCTGCACAGCAGATGCTGTAAATTACAAAGTACGTTCTGGTGAAAAAATTATGGACTGGAGTCGTGGCGCACCGCCTTTGGCTTTGGTAGATAATACGCTTTGCCCTGCAAATGAAAAAGTATACGTTTTTTTAGATACCGTGATTACGCAGGTAGCAAAACTTTTCCCTTTCGAATACATTCACATGGGTGGAGATGAAGCTCCGCATAATTTCTGGGAGAAAAACGACCAGGTTAAGCAACTTATGCAACGCGAAGGCTTAAAGACCATTCCACAGGTGCAGGCTTATTTTGAAAAACGTGTTGAACAAATCGTAGTCTCAAAAGGCAAAAAATTTATGGGTTGGGATGAAATTTTAGAAGGTGGTGTATCGCCTACTGCTTCAGTTATGAGTTGGAGAGGATTAAAATACGGTATAGAAGCTTCTAAAAACAAACATAATGTGGTTATGAGTCCGACAGATTTTGCTTACCTCGATTATATGCAGGCCGATGTGATTACCGAACCAAAGGTATATGCATCTTTACGTTTAAACAAAACTTACCAGTTTAACCCAATTCCGGCAAGTGCCGACCCGAAATACATTATTGGTGCACAAGCCAACTTATGGACGGAGCAAATTTTCAACTTCCGCCAGGTTCAATATATGATTTGGCCAAGAGCATTTGCCATTTCAGAATCTGTTTGGAGCCCAATTGAAAAGAAAAACTGGACAAATTTTGTTGATAGAACCGAGCAACATTTTGAGCGTTTGGATTTAGCAGAAACCAAATATTCTGCAGCAATTTACGATCCATCGATTACCGTAAGAAGAACGCCTGATAAGCAATTAATGATAGAGCTAACGCCAGAGATTGATGGCCTTGATATTTATTATAGTTTCGATAACTCTACACCCGATCGCTTTTATCCAAAATATACAGCGGCTATTACGCCTCCAAAAGATGCTAGCATGCTACGTATCATTTCTTACAAAGGCAAACAAGTTGTTGGAAGATTAATTAGTTTACCAATTACAGATTTGCAGAAAAGAGCCAGATAATGGGTAAAGAAATCGAGAGAAAATTTCTGATAAACGCTTCAGCCTGGTTAGCGATACAAAAACCTGTTGGAAAATTACTACGGCAAGGCTATATTTTAACTGATCCGAACAAAACCATTCGAGTAAGAATAGCAGACCATACGGGTTGGTTAACCATAAAAGGAATTTCTGTTGGAGCATCAAGACTAGAGTATGAATATGAAATTCCGTTAGCAGAAGCCAAAGAATTACTAGATAACTTTTCAGAAGCTGAGTTAGAAAAGATCAGATATGAAATTACTTACAAAGGAAAACTTTGGGAAATTGATGTTTTTGCAGGCGACAACAACGGATTAGTCGTTGCAGAAATTGAGCTTTTATCGGAAGATGAACAATTTGAAATTCCTGAATGGGTAGCCGAAGAAGTTACTCATGATAAAAAATATTACAACTCTAACTTAACAAAACACCCATTTAAAGATTGGGCATAACCTAGATTACAAAAAGGTTGGCAAATATGCCCAAAATATATTTCTTCAAGCCATCCCAAACAATTTAATTTAAATGCTGTATTTAAAAATAGAGTTCAGGTTGATGTATTTAACTTTTGTGAATAAATAAATCTTTCAGCTTTTATTGGCTTTTAAACTCATTTCATATATTCGTTAATTCAAATCATTCCTGTTTAAGCTTGAAATCAGTTATCCCAAAATAAACTGATTTTACATTTAAAATTTTTAAACAATTATACAGAAGCATGAAAACAACTAAATTTTTATTGAGTGCGGTTTTAGCGGTTACGCTATTTTTCGCTGGGTGTAAACCAAAAGACGCAGATATTCAGTCTGCAGTGCAAGCTAAAGAAGCTGCAGGAATTACTGTTGCGGTAGCAAAAGGCGATGTTACGCTTACGGGCGAAGTTGCTGATGAGGCAGAGAAAGCCAAAGCAGAAGAAATTGCTAAAGCAGAAGAAGGCGTTAAATCGGTTATTAACAACCTAACAATTAAAACTGTAGCGCCTGTTGTTATTGCAGAAGATACCGTTTTAATTAAGAACGTTGCTGATGCTACAAAAGATTTTCCAACGGTTAAAGCCGAGGTTAAAGATGGCGTTGTTCTTTTAACAGGAGAGATTAAAAAAGCATCTCTAATTACATTAATGCAACATTTAAGTGCATTAAAACCTAAAAAAATCGACAATAAATTAACCGTTAAATAATCCGAATCATGGCCTTACAAGAAAAATATAAAGCATTAACTGATGCAGCAACTGCTGCCGGAATTTCGGATTTAGCAGTACGCGAACAAGATGGAATTTTGTATGTTGATGGTACTGCACCGGATGGAGCAACAAAAGACAATCTATGGGAAATTTATAATCAAATCGACCCAAATTTTGCATCTGGCGATTTAGTTTTAAACGTAAATGTAGCTATTGATGTAGCCGTAACACATGCAAAAGTAATTACTCAAAGCAGTAACCTTAACATCCGTAAAGGACCAGGTACCGATCAGCCAATTGTTGGTAAAGCTGCGCATGATGAAATCATCACTTTGGTTAATCGTAGCAACGATTTATGGTGGTTAGTACGCACTAAAGATGGCGAAGAAGGTTATTGCTATGCGCAATATCTGGAACCGCAAGCTTAATATTATTTGAAAGCGCAATTGTAAAAGGTTGCGCTTTTTTTGTGCCTGTTTAAATTCCCAAAAAGGAATTTTGCTTATCATTTTTTAGATTAGATAGGAATATTATCGAATTTTATTAAATTAGGGCTATTAAACCAAACCTATTCATGAAAAGTAATCTATCAGAATTAAGCCTCGAATCGCTAATTAAACAAAGAAATTTATTAAAAGGCGTGGCCATTGGCTTTGGGTTGGTTTTACTTTTGGCTTTTACCGTGGTTTTATACGTAGCCATCCAAAAAAAGAATTTCGGTCTGATTGCCGTTTTACCTGCAAGCATGATTACCTTATTACCAATCATGCTCAGGTTTAGCCAAATAAAAACTGAAATAAAATCAAGACAAATTAACTAGTGAACTCTACCGCTCCAACCCATCATCACAACTGCTTAAATTGCGATAGCGAGGTAATTAAAAATTACTGTGCTAACTGCGGACAAAAAATAAGCACGCACCGGTATTCTTTAAAACACTTTGTTGAACATGATTTTGTACATGGTGTTTGGCATGTTGATAAAGGCGTATTGTATACCATTAAGGAGCTTTTTACCAGACCTGGAAACAGTGTGAGGGAATTTATTCAGGGTAAGCGAGCCAGGTTATTTAATTTTGTAACCTTAATTGTTTTGATTTTGGCTATTGCCGGCCTTTTAGCACCCTACCAACAACTTCGTTTGGTTGATATAATGCCGCAGAATATTAAAGATACCATGAACACGATTGACAAGTTCTCTACTAAGTATCCTAAAGTTGTTATACTAATTTTAATACCGCTTTATTCGTTATTTACCTCCTTTTGGTTCAGAAAAGCGAAGTTAAATTACAGTGAGCATTTAGTTTTAAACTCTTACAAAACTGCTGGCGAATTAATTATCGGCTTGATGTTTTCAATCCTGACTATATTTTATGCCAATCCAACAACTTTATTCTACATCTACTACATCTTTGTTGGCTTAGGCGGAATGATTTATACCGTTTGGTTTTACAGCCAGTTTTTTTCTGGTTATGGAAATTCTAAAAAAGCGGCCATCTTCAGGGCGATAATGGTTCCCGTTTCTTATCTTTTTTTATCAGGGATAATTGGATTTGTATTGGGTGTGTTGGGATCGATTAAAAAATAAGAAGTTTATCGTTTAAGAGATTGCTTCGTCGTGCCTCCTCGCAATGACGGAAACTCATCAACTATCAAATTTCATTTTCAGCTGTTAGTCTGAGCGTAGTTCTAGACCGAAAGTTAGTATTCCAAAAAATTATTGAGTTCGTCTTTGCGAGGCACGAAGCAATCTCTAAAAAAATTATCAAGAGGGAGATTGCTTCAATCGATGAAAAACCGATTTCGCAATGACGGAAACTCATCAACTATCAGATTTAATTTTCAGCTGTTAGTCTGAGCGTAGTTCTAGACCGAAAGTCATTATTCCAAAAAACTTATTGAGTTCGTCTTTGCGAGGCACGAAGCAATCTCTAAAAAAATTATCAAGAGGGAGGTTGCTTCAATCGATGAAAAACCGATTTCGCAATGACGGAAACTCATCTACTATCAGATTTCATTTTCAGTTGCTAGTCTGGGCGTAGTTCAAGACCGAAAGTTAGTATTCCAAAAAATTATTGAGTTCGTCTTTGCGAGGCACGAAGCAATCTCTAAAAAAAATATCAAGAGGGAGATTGCTTCAATCGATGAAAAACCGATTTCGCAATGACGGAAACTCATCAACTATCAGATTTAATTTTTCGGTTGTCAGTCTGGGTGTAGTTCTAGACCGAAAGTTAGTATTCCAAAAAATTATTGAGTTCGTCTTTGCAAGGCACGAAGCAATATCTAAAAAAAATATCAAGAGGGAGATTGCTTCAATCGATGAAAAACCGATTTCGCAAGGACGGGAATTTGGTTAATTCTCAATTAAACAATTTAGCAATAACCAATTAACCAAAGCTCAATAGCCAATTCATCAACTATCAAATTTCATTTTCAGCTGTTAGTCTGAGCGTAGTTCTAGACCGAAAGTTAGTATTCCAAAAAATTATTGAGTTCGTCTTTGCGAGGCACGAAGCAATCTCTAAAAAAATATCAAGAGGGAGATTGCTTCAATCGATGAAAAATCGATTTCGCAAGGACGGGAATTTGGTTAATTCTCAATTAAACAATTGAACAAATCCAACTAAAGTCCCATTTCCTTTTTAAGAAATTTTCCGGTTAAACTAATTGGATTTTGAATTAAGCCTTCAGGTGTACCTTCAAATAAAATCCGACCGCCCCCGGCGCCACCTTCCTCCCCTAAATCAATTACCCAATCGGCAACTTTAACCACATCTAAATTGTGCTCGATAACTAGAATCGTATTACCTTTTTCTACCAATTCTTGTAATACACCTAAAAGCACATTAATATCTTCAAAGTGCAAACCGGTTGTTGGTTCATCCAAAATATAGAAGGTTTTACCAGTATCCTTTTTTGATAATTCCGTAGCCAGCTTCACTCTTTGCGCTTCGCCACCCGATAAAGTAACTGAAGATTGACCCAAAGTGATGTAACCCAGTCCAACATCCTTTAATGTTTTTATCTTACGGTAGATGTTTGGAATGTGCTCAAAATAGATACATGCATCTTCGATGCTCATATCCAACACATCGCTGATTGATTTTCCACGGTAGCGAACTTCCAGAGTTTCACGATTATACCTTTTACCGCCACATTCTTCGCAAGGCACCTGAACATCTGGTAAGAAATTCATTTCAATAACCTTCATACCGCCACCCTGACAAGTTTCGCATCTTCCACCTTTTACATTGAAAGAAAAACGACCAGGTTTATAGCCCCGAATTTTAGCTTCTGGCAATTGAACAAACAAGTTTCTGATATCAGAAAAAACACCAGTGTAAGTTGATGGATTTGAACGTGGCGTTCTGCCAATCGGAGCCTGATCTATTTCAATAACTTTATCAATTTCCTTTAAACCGGTAATTTTCTCGTAAGGCAAAGGTGTTTTTTTAGCCCTAAAGAAATGATGATTTAAAATCGGATATAAAGTTTCGGTTATTAAACTTGATTTTCCACTGCCCGAGACACCCGTTACAGCAATAAATTTCCCAAGCGGAAAATCAACAGAAACATCTTTTAAATTATGGCCATGCGCTTTAATAATGGATAGTTTATGTCCGTTACCTTTACGCCTTACCTTTGGTACTTCGATATTTTTCTTACCGTTTAAATATTGCGCCGTAAGCGTATTCGATTTTAAAATCTGCTTTGCTGTACCTTCTGCAACAACGGTACCGCCATGAATACCCGCACCCGGACCAACATCAATTACCCAGTCGGCTTCCAAAATCATATCCTTATCGTGCTCCACAACAAGAACGGTATTACCCAAATCACGAAGATTTTTCAAGGCATTAATTAAACGTTCGTTATCCCTTTGGTGCAAACCGATACTTGGCTCATCCAGAATGTACATTACATTCATCAGTTGAGAACCAATTTGCGTAGCCAAACGAATACGCTGTGCCTCGCCACCCGAAAGTGTACGAGCCGTTCTATCTAAAGTTAAATAAGTTAAACCAACATCAGTTAAGAAACCGATACGGGCTTTAATCTCCTTTAAAATTTCTTTAGCAATAATATTCTGACGCTCTGAAAGTCGTTCATCTACGTTTTCGAACCACTTGAACAAATTGCTTATATCCATTGATGATAAATCGAAAATATTCTTACCATCAACTTTAAAATGCAAACTTTCTTTCTTTAACCTTGCGCCATTACATTCAGGGCAGGTTTTAAGTTTTCTAAAAGCTTCCATATCATCAACTGCAGCCTCGCTCCTTTTTTCATTCTGCTCTTCGAGCATTTTAATTATCCCATCGAAAGTGATGTTATAATTTTGAACGTTCCACTTGTTGTACTCAACTTCAACCTTAATTAAATCGCTTGCACCATTTAAAATGATATTTATAATCTCGTCACTCAACTTTTCAATCGGTGTAGATAGAGAGAAATTATACTTTTTAGACAAGGCCTTTAAAACCTGAAACATCCAGGTATCGCGGTATTCGCCTAAAGGTGCTAAACCACCATTCAAAATGCTCAATTTGGGGTTCGGCATAACCGAATCTTTATCCACCACGAAAATATAACCTAAACCATCGCAACGCTCACACGCACCATAAGGTGAGTTGAATGAAAAACTGTTAGGTTGAGGTTCATCATAAGAAATTCCGGTGGTTGGGCACATTAAAAATTTACTGAAATGCGCCACATTATTATCCTTATCGCTGATTTTAATTACGCCCTTACCCATTTTCATGGCAATTTGAAGCGAATCTAATAAGCGTTTTTTATCTTTTTCATCGATGATTAGCCTATCGATTACAACTTCAATATCGTGGATTTTATACCTATCCACCTGCATTTTAGCTGTAATGTCTTTAATTTCGCCATCAACACGCACTTTGGTATAACCCTGCTTACGGATTTGCTCAAATAACTCCCTGTAATGTCCTTTTCTACCCTTAACTACAGGAGCCAGAATATTTACCGCAACACCATCAAACTTTTTATAAATATTTAGCAGAATCTGGTCTTCGCTCATGCGCTCCATTTTCTCGCCGGTATTGTACGAGTAAGCATCTGCAACACGAGCATAAAGCAAACGCATAAAATCGTAAATCTCGGTAATGGTACCCACCGTAGAGCGTGGGTTTTTACTGGTGGTTTTTTGTTCTATGGCAATAACCGGACTCAGGCCTGAAACCTTATCCACATCGGGGCGTTCCATGCCGCCCATAAACTGGCGACTGTAAGCACTGAAAGTTTCCATGTAACGGCGTTGTCCTTCGGCGTAAATAGTATCAAAAGCCAAAGAAGATTTACCGCTGCCACTCAAACCGGTAATCACAACCATCTGGTTTCGAGGGAAACTAACATCGATATTTTTTAAATTATGTACCCTTGCTCCGTAAACTTCTACATCTTTTTGCTCGCCAAGGTCGATAGATTTATTGCTCATATTTTTTAAAAAAGTTGGGAATATCAAGACCTCAAAAAAGGCAAAATTCCAATCGGCAAAATTGCTAAAAATTTTATCAAAATGAAAGTGTAATCCAATCTGTATTAAGGATTAATTGTCATAATTATTTGTAAGCTTTTTAACAACGATGCAGACATTTTGAAAGGCTTTATCTACAAACATTAAGCACCGCTAAGGGTTTTGTATTTTTTTGTTTTTGGTTTCGCGAAGCGGATTAAATGTTTGAGGCTTATTTTAAATTTATTAGTTTTAGATTAATAAATTTTACGCCACTCTCTTTTTGCTGATCCTGCTTTTTTGTGGCTTTGTGTGGCGATGAGTGGATACATACAAGTTATTAATCATTACTCCGGACAACATTCAAATCTATGAAATCTAAAATAATGTTTATAGAATTAAAGACAGGTTATTAAGACAATGGACCTGCTTGGATTGGCATGGTAGAATTTTCAAAATCTGGAAAGACAGTATATTTTGACAACAAAGCTTTAAAAAAAATGGGAACACCAAGTGGAGGTGGAAATCACTACGACATTGAAAGTGGTGAGGCATACTGGGTTTCTGGAGTTAAGAAGAATGGTGCCGACAGACATTGGGCTGGTAGCGGAAAAATAATGATTGACAGAAATTCAATAGATGAATATTTGACATTAGTGGACTTTAATTCTATTGAGGAAAAATACTATAAAACAATTGACGTTAAACCTACCGACAAAAATAGATTTAAGGAATTAGAAAACTCAGAATTAGAGATATAGGAGTCACGTACCTCACTCTAGTTTAAGTGTTCGCTTTTTCAGCGGTCACTTAAATTTATATGCAAACGAAGAATTGTCTGAAAATATAGCAGTTACAAATAGGATGGATAGTGCTAAGTTTCGGTCGGAGACCTTAGTTTAGTAAAATATTTGAGTGAACCTGCGGAACACTTAAACCAGAAATAACCATTAAAATTCTATGGTTATTTAGTATTTAAAAAAAAGAATTATGACACCAAAAGAAGCAAAGAAAGCAGAACAAACATATCAAGAATATCGTTTTAAAGCACTCTTATCAGTACTAACTGATGAACAGCGAGAACAATTTGATATATACATGAAAGAACACCTTCCAGAATTAAAAACTACCATAGCGAAATTTCTAGCGCCACATGATGCAGAGCTTATAATAAGCGAATTTAAGAAGGTAAAAAAGTTTGGTTAACCCCACTAATTTAAGTGTTGGCTTTTTCAGCGGTCACTTAAATTTACAATACAACGAAGAGTTTGTCTGGAGATAGCACTATCAGAAAGGCAGTGCATGCTTTCGGTCGAAGACCTAGTTTTTATAAAAGATTTAAGTGACCCTCCGGAACACTTAAACCAGCAATTTAGCGATAGATCCCATCCAGTTTAAGCGTTCGCTTTTTGAGCGGTCACTTTAATTTACAATACAACCAAAGACTTTGTCTGTAAATAAAGCACTAATAGAAAGGCAGTGCATGCTTTCGGTCAAAGACCTAGTTTTAATAAAAGATTTAAGTGACCCTCCGGAACAATAAACCAGAATTCAACGATAAACGAAAAAAAAAAATCACCCAAACAACTTATAGGAATAAAAGCTATCTTTAGAATTGCCTGCTTTTTATAATTTAAACCTGCGGTAGACAATTAAGTAATGAAAAATGGGAACAAGATATAAGTTTGGAGATAGTAGCATTCCTCATTTCATAACATTCGCTGTGATAAATTGGATTGATGTTTTTAGCAGAGAATGTTATAAAGAAATTGTTGTAGAAAGTTTAAAATTCTGTGTGGCAGAAAAAGGATTGAATTTGCATGCTTGGGTAATTATGAGTAATCATATCCATTTAATTGCTAGTGCCCAAGGTGGTTGTGAGCTTGTTAACATTACCAGAGATATGAAGAAATATACAAGTAAGATGATTATTGCAAGCATAGAAAATACTGTTGAGGAAAGTAGAAAAAACTGGATGTTGTGGATGTTTAGACGAGCCGGAGAAAAAAATAGTAACAACAAAATTTATCAGTTTTGGCAACAAGACAATCATCCGGTAGAATTATCTTCCAATAAAATGATAGAGGATAGATTAAATTATTTACATGAAAATCCGGTTAAAGCAGGTTTGGTAACCGAAGCTCAATATTACAAGTACAGTAGCGCTACAGATTATTATGAAGAAAAAAATGGTTTAATACCACTATCTTTAATGTAATCTAAAATTTTCGATATAACTTGTTTATTATCATTAGTTACTCCCTTCCCCTATTTCTTAAAAACCCCGACGATAACCCAAAACGCATATACGCATACTTATCCTGAAAATAAATATTGTAATTATCTTCGCCATAATAACCAACTGCAGCCATTAAAAACACATTATGCATAAAAGGAAAACTATAGTTGAAGTTAATTTCTGCATTTAGTCGCTTTTGTATATTGGCAATATTTTTACCTGGGATGTTGTTAACCGCGTAAGAAAGTTCTGCGTTTAATCTCCAGGATTCTTTTTCGCTGTTTTTGTTGTTCTGCATTAGCGATTTTCGTTCGATTTCATCATATCTTCTAAATGAAAAGTTGTACAACAATCTGGTAAAACCGAAGCCATCATCCAAAACCGGCTCGTACCTAAAAAGTTTGTGAGTTTGAAAACCTACTCTATGGTTTAGCGTGTAATATTTGGCATCGCCTTCGGCAGATTTTAATAAATGCCCAAACCGATAAGAAAACGTTAAATAATTAGCGTTAAAATTTCCGTTGAAGGTATTTATACTTCCATCCGGGTTTCTTGCATCCTGGTCTTGTCCGTTAGAATGATGCGTAAAGGCCAGTTCTACGTACTTATAATTATCGGGCTGTAAATTTAGGCGGGCAAACAAAGCACCACCCAATCGGTAACTTGGTGTTCTAACAGCAGCAGAAAATTCATTGCGCACCCGAACGGTAAAATCTGGAATTACGGAGAAAGCGATCGGCGATTTATAACTGCCCAGTAACATATAGGTTGTTGTTAACCTTCCGTTGATTACATATTTGCTAGGTGCTCCAATTTCTCCACCTGGAGAAGTGTAAGCTAAATCGGCATTTTCTTTATAAAGATTCACGAAAGATTTATTTGCCAATTCCCGTTTAAGTTGCAAAGAATCGTTAGCATTGGTCTGTGCAAAAAGCAATGAAGGAAAGATGATAATTGTAAGCAGCAGTAACGATTTGTTCATTAACCAATAAACGTTGTTAAGTAAGGAACGGTTTTGTTCTTTGAATAATAAGGGAGAATGCAATATTTAATCATTCATCAACACATATTAAAAGATTTCCTGTGATTAAACTTTCATAAAAAAACAAGTCAAAGTTTAAAACCAACGTTATGAAAAGTCTGCACCTATTGTTCTTATTAGCAACACTATCTGTGAGCTGCAAAAAAAGCAGCGAGCCAACACCAACCAATCCAGATAATGGCATTTATTTTCCTGCTAATTCTTCAACTACCTGGGAAACCACTACCCCATCCCAACTGGGCTGGAATTCGGCTGCTATCGCAGATTTAAAATCTTTTCTAGCTCAAAAAAATTCCAAATCGTTTATGATACTGGTAAACGGCAGAATTGTGATGGAAGAATATTTTAATGGACATAATGCCACAACCGAATGGGAATGGAATAGCGCAGGTAAGACGTTAGTATCTGCCACTACTGGCATCGCACAGCAAGAAAATCTTTTAAACATCAATAATAAGGCCTCAGATTATTTAGGCTCGGGATGGACCATCATGCCATCTGATAAGGAAAATTTAATCACCGTAAGAAATTTGCTTACTATGACTACCGGTAACGATGATACCAAACAGTTTGTGATAAAACCCAACCTAACCTATGTTGCAGATGCGGGTACAAGATGGGCTTATAGTAATGTTTTTCAGAAATTAACCGATGTGGTTGCCAAAGCCAGCAATAAAGATTTTGAAATATACTTTAACGAAAAACTGAAAAATAAAATCGGCATGGATGGTTTTTGGAATTTCGGAACAATATTCACCATTTACCACAGTAGCGCAAGAAGCATGGCTCGATTTGGGCTTTTGGCTTTAAATAAAGGCAAATGGAAGGATGAACAAATCATCAACGAAAACTATTTCAACCAAAGCATCAGCACTTCACAAAGTATTAATCCATCTTATGGTTATTTATGGTGGTTAAATGGCAAAGCTAAGTTTATGATACCGGGTGAACAAACCGTTTTTAATGGCTCATTAGTGCCTAATGCTCCGGCAGATATGTATGCGGCTATGGGGGCAAACGACCAACGCATTTATGTTATCCCAGGCAAAAAAATGGTTATCATCAGAATGGGTAACGCATCAAATCCGAGCAATCCAAATTTTGCCGTTTCAGGTTTTGATAACGAACTTTGGGCAAAAATAAATGCGGTTATTAATTGATTCGTTTTATAAGGTACATTTGAGCTGATGAAACTTTTCGCCGATATTATTAACACTTCAAAAAACTGGCTTCCTAATGATGGTACAGTTAATTACTATGGTAAATTATTAAGCGATAATGAAGCCGATGTTTATCTCGCTAAACTTTTAGATAACATAGAATGGAAAAATGATGAGGCCGTAATTTTCGGGAAGAAAATCATGACCAAAAGAAAAGTTGCATGGTATGGCGAGAAACCCTTCGAATATACCTACTCAAACACTACAAAACACGCTTTACCCTGGACCGATGAATTACTCGAACTTAAAATGCTTGCTGAAAAAGAATCGGGCGAAACCTATAACTCTTGCTTACTTAATTTATACCATGATGGTAATGAAGGCATGGCGTGGCACAGCGATGGCGAAACAGATTTAAAGAAAAACGGAGCCATAGCCTCTTTAAGTTTTGGAGCAGAAAGAAAATTTGCCTTTAAACACAAACAAAGCGGCGAAAAAGTGGAAATGGTTTTAGAACACGGAAGCCTTTTGGTAATGAAAGGTACAACACAAACCCATTGGTTACATAGGTTGCCGCCAACCAAAAAAATATCCAAACCAAGGGTTAACCTTACCTTCAGAACCATAACAGAATAATAGTCGTTATTACAAAATAAACCAATTCTTAAACAGCAAATTGCCAAAGATAAAATAAATTATTATTTCACTTTGTTTTACAAAGCACTTTATTATATTTGTATATAAAATAATTAGTTATGAAAAATTTGATAGGCAAAATTGGGGGTTTTATTCTAGGTGCAATTACCTTCTTAACAATGTTCAAATTAATAATCCTCAATAATACATCGCCGAATGATGAACTGGCACCGGGAATAGTTTTACTGTGTGCTATTTTTATAGGCTTATTATTTGCCTTTATTGGCTCAAAAATACAGAACCATTTGACTAATAAATAGATAGAATGCTAACAGGTCTTGTTTAATCCCAGGTAATTGTTGTTCCGTTTTCGGTTGGATGCCCGGTGCATACCAAAACTCTACCACGTTCCAATTCATCGTCTGTTAGAACTTCGTTGTAATCCATACGCACATGCCCCGCTGTACAATTTGCAACACAAGTGCTACAAACCCCACCTCTGCAACTATATGGAAGTTTTATTTTATATTCAAGCGCTACATCCAAAATTCTTTTTGGCCAGGGAATATCCAAATGATGCACTGCACCTTTAAAATTTAAAATAACCGAATAAGTATTCTTATCTACAATTTTTTCACTGTTGTCGTCCTCATCAACTTCATCTTCGGGTAAAACAAAAGTTTCACGTTTTATCTGGCTAATATCAAAACCCATCCCTAACAAAGTAATCCGGCATAAATCCATGTAAATTATTGGTCCGCAAGTGTAAAAAAGTGCACTTTCTTTATCGAAAATCAAATTTTCTTTCAGCAGTTTATCAATATAAAACTTATTTAGCCTGGCCGTCATTAAATTTTTGCTGTTGCTAAAAATCCAGATAACCTTTAACCTATCGGGATACTTTGCCTGCCATTCGCTTATCTCATTGTAAAATAAAGTATCTTCTAAAGAACGATTGCTGTAAATAAGTGTGATTTTTGATTTCTGCTCAGTTACAAGTGCCGTTTTCAATATGGAGAATAATGGCGTGATGCCTACTCCAGCGGCGAAAAGAAAAACATCACGTTCTAATTCGCTTTGAGTTACATAACTGAATAAACCTTGAGGTTCTTGCGCAATCAAAGTATCGCCAACGCCGATTTTATGGTGTAAAAGTCTTGAGATTTCTCCATTTTCTACCCGCTTAACAGTGATGGCAATTGGTTCATTAACATCAGGCGAACTATTAAAAGAATACGAACGTCTGATTTCTCCATGTTTACCTTGGAAGATTAAAGATATAAACTGCCCAGCCAGATATTTGGGATAATCATTTTCAACTGGTTTAAGTTGTATAGTGATGTTATCGCCGGGTTGGGACACAATTTTTTCTACTTGCAGTTTATACATTAATTATCGCTATGATTTCAAAGATAATATTTGACCAAATATATAGCCACAGATTAGCAGATTATTTAAACAGTAAAAATTCATCTTTAGCTTATCAATTACAATTGATACGATAAATTCCCTAAAAAAAAAACGTCCTGAAAAAATTCAGGACGTTTACCAAATGCTTGTCTTTTATTATTAATCGGCGTTATAAGCCAATAATTCTTTAGGTTTTTCGTAACCATAACGTGCCGGGTGTTCAATAATCTGTTTCATCGAAATCACTTTGTAAACGTAACCACCGGTTTCACGGTTCAGTTTCATTTTGTAGTAATTGTCTTGATTTTGATTATTGATCTGCCTGCGTAGGCGTCCATCGCCAACATTATATGCCGCAGCAACCAATGTCCAGCTTTCTAAACCTCTATACATTTCTTTTATGTATTTGCAGGCTGCAACGGTAGATTTGCGTAAATTATAACGCTCATCTTTGCTCCCATTAACTTTTAAACCATAACTGCGGGCTGTACCTGGCATAAATTGCCAAACACCAGCAGCACCTTTGGGCGAAACGCCAGCTTGCATTCCTGATTCTACCAGTGCCAGGTATTTAAAATCTTCAGGAATTCCGTAAGCTGCCAAAATGGGTTCTATAATTGGGAACCATTCAGCTGCCTTGCGTTGTAATCGATGTGTTTGTGTATTATCGAATGTATGTGCCGCAAGGATTTTTTTCATTTTTCGCTCAACTTTTTTATCGCCTAAAGGCAATGTTTCATCGGCAAAATTTAAACGGGCCATTAAAGATTTCGGCTCTGCCTTAACTTTCTTTGGCTCCTCTTTTTGGGGTATTGTAGTGTTTAATTTTTCTTCTTTTAAAAGACTTTTTTGTGCTAAGGGCATTTGGTAAGCGAACACTTTTGCCATAATAAATAGTGCAGACACTATCAAAAATGGTACTATGTGTTTCTTTAACATCTTCCTCCTTTTTTTGGTGAACTTATAAAAAACGTTGGCAAAGGTAAAAAATAATGATCAGATTATCAAGCACTTGCAGAAATACCTTCCGAAATCGAGCTTTAAAGTGCTTTAAACGTGGGTTTTGAATTTTGATTTTTGGGGCATTTTTCCTATTTTAGAGGCTATTTTTTTATCAAAATTTTCCGCTGCTCAAAATTGTATTGTTCACCAATTTTGCCTAAATTTGCAGCCCGCATTTTAGGTGCGGTTAATAGCGTATCATGATAAATAAAAACAACAGGAACAGTCGGGATGACAAGTCCAAAACGGGCAGCCGGAAAACAGAAAGCAGAAGCAGTACAGGAAGCTCTGACAGAAGAAGAACTGAAGATAAAGACAGTAAATTCAAAAAATCATCCGATTCAAAAGAAGGCTTCAAACCTAGAAGCGCTGGCAACAAAGATTTCAAATCAAAATCATTTGGCGATAAAAGAGATTTCAAACCAAGAAGCGATCGCGACTTTAAATCGAGAGACGAAGAACCAAAAGGTTTCAAATTTGGCGATCGCGAATTCAAATCTAAAGATGCCAAACCAGAAGGACGTAGCTTTAAACCAAGAGAAGGAAGTTCAAGAGATTACAAACCAAGAACCGGAGACAGAGATTTCAAATCTAAAGATGGAGCAAGAGATTACAAACCTAAAGGAGAACGCGATTTCAAATCTAAGGATGGAGATTCGAGAAATTTTAAACCGAGAACTGGCGACAGAGACTTCAAACCTAGAGAAGGCGGATATAAAGATTTTAAATCAAGAGGTGGAAAAGGCGACGATTTCAAACCAAGTGCTGGAAGCTCTAGAGATGTAAAACCAAGAACTGGTGCAGATAGCAGACCTTTTAGAGATCGCGAAGAGCTTAAGCCTAGAGATACTGAATTCAATCGCGAAGAAAGAACAGTAATACAACAAGGCAGAAAAACAAATGAAGATAAAGGCTTAATTCGCCTAAACAGATATATTTCAAATGCAGGCATTTGTTCTCGCCGTAAAGCCGATGAATTAATTGCTGCAGGCATTATTACCGTTAACGGCGAAGCGGTTACAGAGTTAGGTCACAAAGTAGACCCAGCGAAAGATTTAGTACGTTACAACGGAGAACTTTTAAAACGTGAGAAAAAGGTTTACGTTTTATTAAACAAACCTAAAGATTACATCACAACAACTGATGATCCGCAGGAACGCCGTACCGTTATGCAATTAGTTGATAAAGCTAGTCGCGAGCGTATTTACCCAGTTGGAAGATTAGATCGCAACACTACCGGCTTAATTTTAATGACCAACGATGGTGATTTAGCTGATAAATTATCGCATCCTAAAAATGGCATTACCAAAATTTACAATGTTGAGTTAAACAAAGCTTTATCACAAGGTGATTTAAACAAAATTGCTTTTGGTTTAGAGCTTGAAGATGGTTTAATCAAACCTGACAATATCTCTTACGTTACAGGTGGAACCAAAAAGGAAATTGGTATACAAATTCATAGTGGTAAAAACCGAATTGTTCGCCGTATTTTTGAACATTTAGGTTACTCGGTAGAGAAATTAGACCGTGTTGTTTATGGCAACTTGACTAAAAAAGATTTACCAAGAGGCAGATGGAGATACTTAGAAGAGCATGAATTGATTCAAATTAAACACTTGATAAAATAAAACAAAAGGCAATCGAAAGGTTGCCTTTTTTGTTAGGTTTATTTTTTCTCATATTTGTTATAATCCAAAACAGGAAATCCCATGAAAATATACAGCATATTAATTTTATCCCTTTTGATTAATACCATAGCATTAGCGCAAAAACCGAATCATAATCTAATTATAGGCACTTACACCAATACGGGTAAAAGTGAAGGCATTTACACCTATAACTTTAATACCCTAACAGGAAATACAAAACTAAAGGCCATTACTAAAGATGTGGCTAACCCAAGTTATTTAGCCCTCTCAGCCGATAAAAAATTTGCTTATGTGGTTAATGAAAGCGGTGAAAAAAGTACTGTAAGTGCTTTCAAATATAATGGAGTTACCGGAAAATTAACTTTTATAAACAAAGTGAGCAGTGAAGGTGCCGATCCATGCTACATTACCGTTAATAAACAGAATGTAATTGTGGCCAATTATTCGGGCGGTACATTGGCCGTTTTTAAAAGAAAAGCCGATGGCTCAATAACTGAAGCTGTTCAGGTTATTAAACATACCGGAAAAAGCATCGACCCTAAAGGCAGACAAGAGAGTGCGCATGTACACATGGTTAAGTTTACACCAGATGGCAAATTTTTAATTTGTAATGATTTAGGTGAGGATAGAATTTACACATACGCATACAGCCCTAACAACAAGAATACAGTTTTATCTCTAAAAAGCGTTTTACCTACAAATGCAGGCACCGGACCACGACATATTACATTTACGCCAAATGGAAAATTTGCCTATTTAGCGCATGAATTTAATGGAAGTATTACCGGCTACTTTTACAGCAACGGGAGTCTGAAAAAAATACAGGAAATCGGCACAACCGATAAATCATTTACCGGCAAAATTGATGGCGCCGACATTCATGTGTCTGCCGATGGAAAATTTCTCTATCAAACCAATCGCGGCGATGCAAATGCAATTTCTGTTTTCTCTATTTTACCTACCGGCATATTAAGATCTGTTGAAACTGTAAGCACTTTGGGCAAAGGACCAAGAAATTTTTCAATAGATCCAAGCGGGAAGTTTTTACTCGTAGCACATCAATATACAAACGATGTTGTAATCTTTAAACGCAATACCATCACAGGAAAATTAACAGATAGCGGTAAGCGCATTGAAGTTGGTGCGCCTGTTTGTTTGGTATTTGAGTAAATTAAAGAATGGAAGTTCGGTGCAAGAGTATACTAAAAGTTCAGAAACGTAAGGAAAACCTTTTTAGTTACAGAAAACTTAAAATTTACCACCGAACTTTATAAAAAAAGCTTCTTGATTAAATTCAAGAAGCTTTTTTATTATGCTGGTTCTGCAACCTTTGTAACGTTGCGATATGGATATGAACTACAAATATGGCGGCGAGCAAAACGCCCAGGAGAATCGGCATTTACAAGCTTGATGTAAATTGCTCTTGGCACATCAAAATACTCATATACACTTCCATCAAAAAACTGAACATTTAATACAGACTGCTTGTACTCAAAATCTAAAATGTTTGAGTTGGTAATTGTATTGGTATACGTTTCGATATTTTGCGCACAAGTTTCAGGAGCTATGCTCACTAAAAAATGATACGCTTCTATAATGTCTTTACTTCTGGCTTCGGCTGCCAGTCTTTCTTCTTCTACCTGAAACTTATCAGGGTGACACTCTTTCATCATGGTACGATAAACAGTTTTAAGCAAGGCTAGCTCAGCTGTTTTATCCACGTTTAAAAGCTTTCTATAATCAACTATTTTTTTCATTTGCCGCAAAGGTACGATTTATAATGATTTGATTTTGAGAAAGTTTTGTTTTGATAATTATTTTTTTCTTAAGTATTGTTAAAAATAACAAGATGAGATAGCAAAGCTTTGAATTACATCACTATTATACGTAAAACTAATTGCCATTTGCCTGAAGCGAATTTTCTACAATCTCTTTGTAAAATTCAATATACTCGGGTAAAATCTTCTTTAAATCGAAATCTTTAGCTCTTGTGTATGCGTTTTCTTTAAAATATTTCAGGGTTTCATCGTTGCTTAAAATGGTAATGGCCTTATTTGCCATATCTTCCACATCGCCAACATCGCACATGTAACCACAAAAGTCATCAATATTTAGCTCAGGCAAACCACCAGCATTCGATGTTATCGCCGGAACTTTACAAGCCATTGCCTCTAAAGCCGCCAAGCCAAAACTTTCTGATTCAGAAGGCATTAAAAATAAATCAGATACCGATAAAATTTCTTCAACCGCATCTTGCTTACCCAAAAAGCGAACATGGTCTGATATGTTTAAAGTACGGCAAAGTTGCTCGTCGTAAACCCGTTCCGGGCCATCGCCAACCATTAAAAGTTTAGATGGAATTACTGCCAAAACCTTTTCGAAAATCCGTATTACATCAGATGTTCTCTTTACCTTACGGAAATTGGAGGTATGAATTAAGATACGCTCGTTGTTTGGTGCAATCGCCTTCTTAAAATGGTCTTTCGCCTGCAAACTAAAACGACTAAAATCTATGAAATTCGGAATAACTTTTATGTCTTTCGTAATCTCAAAATGCTTGTAAGTATCATCTTTCAAATCCTGAGAAACCGTGGTAACACCATCACTTTGGTTTATAGAAAAAGTAACTACAGGTTTGTAGGTTGGGTCTTTGCCCACTAAAGTAATATCTGTACCGTGTAAAGTAGTAACAACAGGAATATGGATGCCGTAACTCGCTAAAATTTGCTTCGCCATAAACGCTGCAGAAGCATGCGGAATTGCATAATGAACATGCAGAACATCTAACTGTTCAAAACGAACAACATCTACCAGCTTACTCGCCAACGCAGATTCGTAAGGCGCATAATCAAACAGAGGATAATCTCTTACCGAAACTTCGTGATAAAATAAATTTGAAGAGAAAAAATCCAGCCTTGCAGGCTGACTGTAAGTAATAAAATGAACCTGGTGTCCTTCACTTGCAAGTGCTTTACCAAGTTCTGTTGCAACCACGCCGCTGCCACCGAAAGTGGGATAGCAAACAATTCCTATCTTCATTATTTTTGTATTGTTGTTACCGCAAATGTAGCCGATTTTAACCTATAATGAGTGTCGGCAAATTGCAATAATAATGTTGCTGTTTAATTATTTAAAGCTCAAAAGGTATTCATGCGCTCAATAAATAAAATTAGAAAATTAAAGGTAAGCGGATGTGCTACATTAGTCCCGTTGTTCGCTTTATCTTTTTGTTAACGTTGTGCAAAATTTAAGCTTTTGCAACAAAAAGTATATCGCTGCCCCCGGGTTTATTAACAATGGCTTTGTAAAAAACCAACCCAAAAGCATAAAATAATATAAAATAGCCCCGATTGACGCGAAGCCGATTTAGGCATTGTTTTTCAATTTATAAAGTATGCTTGCTTATTTCACAGGTTTCATCGGCGCAGCAAAAGCGGGACTGAAATAACCAAAGGATTACAAAGCCTTGCGCTTCAAAAAAAGATAGAAAACTTTCCTTCGGCCTGTGTCATCACAGATAGAAATAGGATAATCAACTTTAACATTAAATAATCTGTGAAGACACAAACCATGGAGCAGGCAATTTTTTGAATGTTATTTGTTGAAAGCCGTCATGGTGTGTGCTGGCCCAACGGTTACAAAGCTTTTAATTAAATCTACACTTTTATCAATAAGCGCTGGTAGCTCCAACTGCTCGTCTTTATCAAACAAACCCAAAACGAAATCTACTTGTCTACCCTTTGGGTAATCGCTTCCGATACCAAATCGCAAACGAGCATAGTTCTGCCCGCCACAAACTTCCTCTATGCTTTTTAAACCATTATGTCCGGCGCTACTACCTTGCAATTTTAACCGTAGTTTACCTAACGGAATTGCTAAATCATCAACAATTACCAGTACATTTTCTGGAGCTATTTTTAATTCTTTCATCCAATAATTAACGGCCTTGCCGCTTAAATTCATGAAAGTTGTTGGCTTAATTACGTGCAGTTTTTTACCCTTAAAGCTAACTTCGGCATAATACGCTAAACGAATGTTGTCAAAACTTCCGCCCAAACCTTTTACAAGCTCATCGGCAATATCAAAACCAATGTTATGGCGTGTATGTGCATACTCCGGACCAATATTACCTAAGCCAACAATAAGATATTTCATGCCGCAAATTTATATCTTAATACGGAAAGACCAAAGATTTTAATGGAAAAGGAAAGATGGAAAATAGAGATGGAGGATGGGAAATGTAGAATGTGAAATGGATGATGGAGGAGGTATGATGGAGATGTTGATTGGCAAAATTGAAAACCTTCATCCTGAAATCCTTTAATTCTAAAAATCATGATGCCAAAAAAGCCCGAATAAATTCGGGCTCTTCTTCATAATCAAGAAATTGTGATTATTTTTTACCTTTTGCAGCTTCAGTTTCTGCTTGTTTTAATGCTCTAGACATTGCAACAGACACGATAGTATCTTCAGGAGTGTTCGTAATTGCGTAATCTTGACCTTTTAAATCGCGAACACGGAATAAACTACCAACTTCTAATTTCTCTAAACTAACTTCAACATTTTGTGGCATGTTAGCTGGTAAAGCTTTAACGCGAAGTTTACGTAATTTCTGAATTAACTTACCACCCATTTTAACACCTGGAGAAGTACCGGTTAATTTAACAGGAATTTCCATAACGATTTCTTTATCATCAAATAATTGAAGAAAATCGATGTGCATTAAAATGTCAGTTAATGGATGATACTGAGTATCTTTTACGATAGCCTTAGTTTTTGTACCGTTAACATCAATTTCAACGAAATTTACTTCTGGCGTGTAGATAACACTTTTTAAATCAGCAATTACCACTGCTAAGTGTTGTTGCTCTTTACCACCATACAATACTGCAGGAACCTTACCTTCGTAACGAAGTTCCTTAGCATCGCGTTTCCCTACGTTCTCTCTTGGAGAACCGCTAATAGCGATTGTTTTCATTTTTATTATATTTATTTATTAGTATTTAAGTATTAAGTATCAAGTATTAAGACCTTCGTAATAACCTTTCACCTCCTACTTATAATTTTGTTCTTTGTTAAAAAGTTATAAGACCCTAAACCTTATACCTTATGTGTATATTTTTGTTCATCAGTAAAAAGTTACAAGACCTTAAGCCTAAAACCCCATACCTTTAACCTTCAACCCAATTTACACCTTAAATAAGTCGCTGATTGAACCATGCTCGTTTACATTAGCTATTGCCCTTGCAAATAAACTAGCTGTGCTCAGCACTCTAATTTTTTCACTTTCCTGTCTTAAAGGAATGGTATCTGTTACTATTAGCTCAGCTAAAACTGAGTTTTCTATTGTTTCTACAGCCTTACCAGATAAAACGGCATGCGTACAAACTGCTCTCACACTTGCTGCGCCATTTTCCATAATCAAAGCTGCTGCTTTTGATAATGTTCCTGCAGTGTCACAGATATCATCAATTAATACGACATCTTGTCCGGTTACATCACCAATAATCGACATTGATTCGATTTCATTGGCACGTTTACGGCGTTTATCGCAAATAACTACTTCAGCATTAAAAAACTTTGCAAAAGTACGGGCCCTGTAAGAACCGCCCATATCTGGCGATGCAATGGTTAAGTTTGGCAGATTTAAGCTTTTGATATAAGGAACGAAAATAACCGAGCCATCTAAGTGATCTACCGGAATATCAAAGAAACCCTGTATCTGTGCTGCATGTAAATCCATCGTCATGATGCGGTGAATACCTGCCGACTTTAATAAATTTGCAACCAATTTAGCACCAATTGCTACACGTGGTTTATCCTTTCTATCCTGACGAGCTAAACCATAATATGGAACAACTGCAGTTATATAATGCGCCGATGCTCTTTTAGCTGCATCAACCATCAATAAAAGCTCCATTAAGTTATCGCTTGGCTGACAAGTAGATTGGATTAAAAACACATCGCAACCGCGGATTGACTCATCGAAAGAAGGTTGGAATTCGCCATCACTGAATTTGTGAATGCTTACTTCACCAAGTGGTTTGCCGTAACTTTCAGCAATTTTTAGTGATAGTCCTCTTGAACCTGTTCCGGAAAATAGTTTTACCGGGTTAAACTGCAATGGCATGATCCGTGTAGTTTACGGTTAAAAAAAATCGGATCATGTATTTTGATTTACACGATCCGATGCTAAATTTTGTTGTCCGACCTGGATTCGAACCAAGACAAACAGTACCAAAAACTGTCGTACTACCCTTATACTATCGGACAAACTACTAATCGAGAACTTAACTCCCCGATTGGGAATGCAAATGTAGGAAGCATATTTTAATTATGCAAGAGTGTTTTCAAAAAAAATCATTTTTCTTCATCTTTTATTTTTTCAAAAAAATATTCGCTGTGCGTGCAACATTTTTATTTAAAACCCGACTTTTTAGGTTAAAAACCTATAACTAATTTAATATCAACCAATAATCCAACTATGAATTATTCCAGAATTAACAACTTGATGGGCTGGCTGTGCTTTTTTATTGCCGCAACTACCTACATTTTAACGCTAGATTCTTCAGTAAGTTTTTGGGATTGCGGCGAATTTATTGCTTCAGCCTTCCGTTTAGAAGTGGTTCATCAACCCGGAGCACCACTAGTTTCTATGATTCAAAAGTTATTTTCAACCCTATCCTTTGGTGATAATAGCAAGGTTGCCTATTTTATGAACGTTGCATCGGCACTTGCAAGTGCTGCCACTATTATGTTTCTGTTTTGGACAATTACGGCATTAGCGAAACGAATACTTATTAAGAACAATAAGGTTATAAGCTTTTCAGAAATCATAACCATTGTTGGTGCAGGTTTAACCGGAGCATTAGCCTATACTTTTTCTGATAGTTTTTGGTTTTCGGCAGTAGAAGCAGAAGTTTACGCCATGTCTTCGCTATGTACAGCTGTGGCACTCTGGGGCATCCTAAAGTGGGAAGCTAAAGCCGAAGAACCTCGGGCAGATAGATGGCTTGCATTTGTTGCATACATCATCGGTTTATCAATCGGTGTACATTTATTAAATTTACTGGTTATCCCTGCGGTGATATTTGTTTATTATTTCCGTAAAAACCCAAATCCAAACACTAAAGGGATTCTAAAAACTTTTGCTGTTTCCATTTTAATTCTAGCTTTTGTTCAATATGGGATAATTCAATATATGGTTTTAACAGCAGCTAATTTTGATTTATTTTTTGTAAATAAAATGGGATTAGGTTTTGGCTCAGGAGTTCTGTTTTTTGCATTTTTATTAATTGGTGGATTACTTGCTGCCATCAGATATTCTATAAAAAACAATAAAAAGGTTTTAAATCTTGCTTTGATATCCACAGTTCTTTTAATTTTCGGATATAGCTCATTTTCCTTATTAATTATTAGAGCACAGGCCAAACCAAACCTTAATAATACTAACCCCGATAATGCATTCTCCTTCCTTAAATATGTAAACAGAGCGCAATACGGCGGCAGACCATTGCTATTTGGAGAAAATTATAATACACAAAAAGTCGATTTAAAGGAAACCGAAAAACTTTATCGAAAAGGAAATAACGGCAAATATGAATCAGCTGGTAGCAACTCCAAATACATTTTTGAAAAAACTACGCCAATACCAAGAATGTACAGCGACAAAGCTGAACACATTAATTTCTATAAAAACTGGATGGGTTTTGATGATACACATATACCAACCTTAATGGATAACCTGAAGTACATGTTCTCGTTTCAGGCCGGGCACATGTACATGAGGTATTTTATGTGGAATTTTGTTGGAAGGCAAAATAACATTGATGGCCAGCTTGGTGAAAATGGTGGCGGTTGGCTAAGCGGCGTTAAACCAGTTGATGCGATTCGTTTAGGTAATCAGAAAAATCTACCTCCATCAATTGTAGATAATAAGGCATATAACAGGTTTTTCTTTTTGCCATTGATTTTAGGCTTGATTGGTGCAACCTGGCACTTTAAACGAAATCAAAAGCATGCAGGCGTTATTGGATTGCTATTTTTCTTTACAGGTGTAGCCATTGTTTTATACCTAAACTCTGTTCCTATCGAGCCCCGCGAGCGAGATTATGCCTATGTAGGTTCATTTTATGCCTTTACCATTTGGATTGGTTTAAGTGTTATCGGCTTAAAGGAATGGATATTCAAGAAACTTAAGCCAAGAAAAGCTGCGATATTCGCATCGGCAATTTGCTTAATAGCGGCACCAGTAATTATGGCGAGCCAAGGATGGGATGACCACAACCGTTCGGATAGTTATCTGGCAAAAGACATTTCGGCAAATTATTTAAAATCTTGCGCTCCAAATGCCATTTTATTCACCTATGGTGATAATGATACCTTTCCGGTTTGGTATGCACAAGAGGTTGAGCACATTCGCCCCGATGTAAGAGTTGTAAATTTAAGTTTGTTAAATTTTGATTGGACTATAGATGGCTTGCGCAAAAAGCAAAATGAATCTGCAGCTTTACCAATTACAATGAAGCCCGAACAATATGCCGAAGGCACAAGAGAAGTGATGTACTATCAGGATTTTAAAATTGCTCAAAACATCGAGCTAAAACAAATATTAGAAGTGTTATTATCTGATAATGATGAAGATAAAGTCACCTTGCAGGATGGTTCAAAAGCAAATATTCTTCCGACTAAAAACTTTAAAATTACGGTAAATAAAAAAGATGTTTTAGATACCGGAACGGTGCCTGTGGAAGATGCCGGTAAAATTGCAGCTAGTATGGAATGGACTTACAAAGACCAATATATTACGAAAGGCAACCTTGCGCTATTGGATATTTTAACGCATAACGATTGGAAAAGGCCAATTTATTTCACTAATGCTATGCCCGATGAACAGTATATCGGTTTAGACAGGTATTTATATACCGAGGGATTAAATTTAAGATTGCTTCCGTTAAATCCAGATACTTCAAAAACCGAAATTTATGAGCAGGTAAATGTAAAACCTTACTTAAATAACATGTTAAATACTTATAAGTGGGGCAACATTAAAAATGCAAACCATTTAGATAGACAATCAGCCGATGATGTAGCCATGTTTACAAATATGTTTAATGGAATAATTGGCGAGTTAATTACAGAGAACAAAATTACTGAAAGCAAAAAAGTTATAGAGAAATATTATGAGGTGATGCCAGCTAAGTTTTACAGCATGCGCCATGTATTGAGTTCGTTTTATTTTACCCAAAATTTATATCGCCTAAATGATTTAAACCGGGCGAATGCTTTTATTAAGAAATCTGCAGATTACATGACAAGGGAGTTGAATTACCTTGCAGATGTTTCTGAAAGTAAGAATAAACTAACTAACCAAAGGGAGATTCAAAGCTATTTAACTTACCTTGGTGAAATGGTAAAACTTGCGCACAACTATAATCAGGAAGATTTAAGCAATAAGTTGGAAAAACAATATAACCAATTAGTTAACAGATTTGCACCGTATTTTACTGGATAAGCAAAAGATGTTAACAAAATAAAACCCATCTTTTCCTAAATAGAGCGGATGGGTTTTGTTGTTTATAATTACCGCCGTAGTCGAATTTAGAACCAAACAAATTGTTAAACCGTTAAAATATGTAAAAACAATAAGAGAATTTCCTCATTTATCGACTATATTAATTAATTTCGGCAGCATTTTTATGCACAGTAACATTTAATTATCCATTATCAAAAACCAATGAATTATTCAAAAGTAAATAATATAGTAGGCTGGATCTGCTTTTTAATTGCGACAATAACTTACGTTTTAACCTTAGAGCCTTCTGTTAGTTTCTGGGATTGCGGTGAGTTTATCGCTTCGGCATTAAAAATGCAAGTTGTTCACCAACCAGGTGCGCCATTATTTTTAATGATTCAAAGATTTTTTGGCGTTTTTGCTTTCGGCGATTTAACTAAGGTAGCTTATTGGATGAATATTGGCTCAGCAATAGCAAGTGCTGCAACTATCCTATTTCTATTCTGGACCATTACAGCTTTAGCAAAGAAAACGCTGGTAAAAGCTGGCGAAGAAGTTTCTACGGCAAACCTATATAGCATTATGGGTGCCGGTATTGTGGGTGCATTAGCTTATACTTTTTCTGATAGTTTCTGGTTTTCAGCTGTAGAATCTGAGGTTTATGCGCAATCATCATTATTTACCGCAATTGTATTTTGGGGCATTTTAAAATGGGAGTCTCATGCAGATGAGCCTAGAGCAGACAGATGGTTACTTTTTATTGCTTACATAATGGGTTTATCAATAGGTATCCACTTATTAAACTTATTAACTGTCCCTGCAATTGCATTTATTTATTACTTCAAAAGAGCTGAAAAAGTTACTACATCAGGCATTATAAAAACTTTATTTGTTGGGATTTTAATATTAGGTATAATTCAATACGGTATTATCCAATACTTAGTTTCTTTCGGTGCATACTTTGATTTATTCTTTGTAAATACATTAGGTTTAGGCTTTGGAACCGGTGTATTATTTTTTGCATTAATTGTTATTGGCTTATTGGTTTGGGGTATAAGATATTCTATTCAACATCAAAAAAAGCTTTTAAACCTAGGGTTGATTTCTACAGTTTTAATCATATTTGGTTATGCTTCTTTCGCAATGATTATTATCAGAGCAAAAGCAGACCCGAACTTAAATAACAGTGCTCCTAAAGATGCTTTCTCATTTTTAAGCTACCTAAACCGTGAACAATACGGCGACAGGCCATTGGTTTTTGGACCAAACTACAACTCTGAACGTATTGGTGTAGAGCAAGGCAAAACGATTTACAGAAAAGGCGCTGAGAAATATGAATCTGCTGGTCAAAAAACTGATTATCAATACAGCGATAATACATTTTTACCACGAATGTACAGTGATGACCAACGCCATGCTGATTTCTACAAAGAATGGATGCATCTAGATCCAAACAAAAAACCAAATACCATAGATAATGTTGGTTTCTTATTCAGCTATCAAATTGGCTATATGTACTTACGTTATTTTGGCTGGAATTTTATTGGCCGCCAGAATGATGAGCAAGGCCAGGGAAGTGGTTTTGAAGGCACTTCTTTAAGTGGCGTAAAACCTATTGATGCAATTTGGCATGGTAACCAAACGAATTTGCCGCCATCAACAGTTGATAATAAAGCTTACAACAGATTTTTCTTTTTACCATTGATAATTGGCTTATTAGGCGCCGTTTGGCATTTCCAACGTAATCAAAAAGATGCAGGTGTAGTTGGTTTATTATTCTTCTTTACGGGTATTGCAATCGTTTTGTACTTAAATCAAAAGCCTTTAGAACCTCGTGAGCGTGATTATGCTTATGTAGGCTCATTTTATGCCTTTGCCATTTGGATAGGTTTGGGCGTACTCGCCTTAAAGGAATGGCTTTTCAAAAAGCTAACACCAGCAACCGGAGCCATCGCAGCAACAGTTATCGGCTTATTTGCAGCGCCAATTATTATGGCTCAGCAAGGTTGGGATGATCACGATCGTTCCACTAAACTTGTTGCACACGATATTGCTTACGATTATTTGCAGTCTTGTGCGCCAAACGCCATTATTTTCACCTATGGTGATAACGATACTTATCCACTTTGGTACATTCAGGAAGTTGAGAAAGTTCGTCCGGATGTGCGTATTGTAAATTTAAGCTTGTTTGATACCGATTGGTACATTAACGGCATGAAACAAAAGCAAAACGATTCAGAGCCGTTACCAATTTCGATGAAAGAATCGCAGTTTGTACAAGGCGAACGCGATGTGATGCCTTATGATGATTACAAAATTGCTGGTAGTGTTGAGCTTAAAAATGTAGTAGATTTATTGCTATCTGATAGTGCTGATGATAAAGTTGCCATGCAGGATGGAACAAAATCAAACTTCTTACCAACAAAGAATTTCAAATTAACCATAAACCCACAGGAAGTGATTAGCACAGGAACTGTGCCTGCAGCCGAAGCAGATAAAATTACGCCTGCTATGGAGTGGAAGTTTAACAAAGGCTATGTAACCAAAGGCACTTTAGCTATGTTCGATATTTTAGCACATAACAACTGGAAACGCCCGATTTATTTTGCTTCAACTGTACCTTCTGAGCAATACAATGGCTTAGATAAATATTTGTACAATGAAGGTTTAGCATTGAGATTACTGCCTTTAAAAGCAGATACTACATCTGGTGATGAAAGAGCAGAACTATTAAATACACCGGTACTTTACAAAAATGTAATGGAAAAATTTAAGTGGGGCAATATGAAAACAGCCAAATACTTAGATCCACAATCATCTGATGATACTTTCATTTTCACAAACGTTTTCAGCAGTTTAGCCGGAAGCTTAATTAAAGAAGGCAAAGTTGATGAAGCTAAAAAAGTAGTAAACAAATATTTTGAAGTAATGCCAGATAAGTTCTACGGCATTCGTACTGTTGTGGTAAAGTATTACATGGCCGAAAATTTATATAAGCTAGGCGAAAATGTAAGGGCTAACGATATTTTAATGAAATCGGGCGATTACATCACTAAAGAATTAACTTATTTAGCCGATGTTTCTGATTCAAAATCTAACCTTACCGGTATGCAGAATATCCAAACTGGCTTATATTATTTAGATAAGATGGTTAAAACTTCTAAAGCATTAGGGCAAACTAAAGTTAGCGCACAATTAGAGCGTCAGTTTACCGCTTTAGAAGGAAGATTTAGCAGATATTTCGGTCAGCAACCAACCGAGTAAGGTTCTATAAATTTCAAAAATTTTAAAGCAGTTGCATTAATTTGTAACTGCTTTTTGTTTTTATAAGATTCGTTGAGACCCACTAACAGATAGAAATCGATAAAGGTGATAAAATTTGTTTTGTTTTTTCGTCATGCTCAGCTCGACTAGGCATCGTAATGCATATTATATATTATTACGCTTTAAGATTCCCACCTTCGCGGGAATGACGATAATGTAAGGAAGAGTTCTATAATAATATAAAACAAACCCTTTTGAAACAGCTTACTTTTACGATGCATGAGTTACGAAGTTTATAAACAAATGCAGAGATAAATTTGGTAAGTCTAACTTAGTCTTTAACGCTCTAGGATATGGAAATAAACGGAGAAGCCCTCTTGAATACAATTCAAATAACAATAAACCAAAATGAAAAATTCAGCATGACGAGGAGGTTTGAAAAAACCGCCCGAAAAACTTCATAAGTCTAAGCCACAAAAAAACCTACTTAATTTAAGCAGGTTTAATTTAAAGAAGATTAAATTTTATTCGTTTACAAGTCCCATTTCGCAGAACTTATTTATTCTTTGTTCAATAAGTTTATCTGTTTTAATTTTTCCCAAAGCGGCTAAATCTTTTAAAAGATAATCTTTAAGCGTTTGTCCCATCAATTCAGGGTCTTGATGTGCACCACCCAAAGGTTCAGGAATAATTCCATCGATAAGTTTATTACCAAACATATCATCAGATGTTAATTTAAGACATTCGGCAGCTTTCTCTTTAAAATCCCAGCTTCTCCATAAAATAGATGAGCAAGATTCAGGAGAAATAACCGAATACCAGGTATGCTCTAACATGTAAACTTTATCGCCAATACCAATACCTAAAGCACCACCAGATGCACCTTCGCCTACTACAACGCAAATTATCGGCACTCTTAAAATAGACATTTCAAGTAAGTTTCTTGCTATGGCTTCACCTTGACCACGTTCTTCTGCCTCTAAACCAGGGTAAGCACCCATCGTATCGATAAAAGAAATAACAGGTTTGTTAAACTTTTCTGCCAAACGCATTAAACGTAAAGCTTTGCGATAACCTTCAGGGTTGGCCATACCAAAATTACGAAACTGGCGCTCTTTAGTATTTTTACCTTTTTGGTGCCCAATAACCATTACGGTTTGTCCGTTAATTGTTGCAAAACCACCTATAATTGCTTTATCGTCTTTAACGGTTCTATCGCCATGAAGTTCGATAAAATCATCGCAAATCATATTGATATAATCCAGGGTTTGAGGCCTATCCGGATGACGGCTCATTTGAACCTTATTCCAGCCGGTTAAATTTTTATATAGATTATTTGTGGTTTCATCTAATTTGCCATCAAGTTCATCTAAAGTGGCAGACATATCTACCTTAGTCTTTTCGGCAACTTGTTTAACCTTTTCTATCTGCTGAACTAAATCGGCAATAGGTTTCTCAAAATCGAATGATGTTTTTATTTGCTGCATAATTGGACAGCAAAAATAAGTATTTATTTTTAGTTTGCGATAGTTAGTGTTTTATTAACACTCATAATTTATTTAGAAGAAGCAAAAGCGCTTCAATTTAAATAATTTTTTGAAAAGCAATTGCACTGCCAAATACTTAGGTTCTGTCCTGCTTTCCCTGCTCCCGATGAAGAATCGGGATTCGTACAATCAGGTTTAGATTACAAAAGTCTTTACAACTATGAGAGGTTTTACTTTCAAAAGCCTATGTAAAATAGCCCTGATTGCAGCGGAAATACTTTTTGGTGCAGTAGCGGACAGACTAAGTGTAACAATGACAAAAAGATTGAAGCGCAAAGCAGGACGAACGATTAATAGTTGTACTGTTTTTGCGCTTCAAATTATTTTAATAGATTTTCTCTCAGATTTTCGCAGATTTAATTTTAATCTATATGATCCTGAAAATCCATTAATCCTTAAAAATCCTGATCTAAAATTTAGCCGCCTCGCCTGCCTTTGGCAATGCCTTCTTTATAAACTCGCGAACATGTTCGTTTGAGGTTTTTAAATCATCTTTTCGCAGGTACATCATGTGCCCGCTACGGTAACCTTCCCAGCTCATCCTATCTTGCAGTTTGCCCGCAGCATCTAATTGCCACATGCTATATTTTGCATTAAAATAATCGCAGGCGCCATCGTAATAACCCGATTGAACCAACAAATGTAGAAAAGGATTCTGGGCCATTGCCTGGCGTAAGTTATCTCCGGTTTTATCGCCAGAATTATCCCATGGGTACACAGAGCCAAACATATTATACTTTAAATCGGTTTTGTAATTCAGCTCATTTCTGAGGTACATATTTATAGCAGGCGTAAACGAATGTAACCATGAAGTTAGTTCGGCATTATAATCCGGACCATCGCCTGCAGCCATTTTATCAACGCCTTTGTAGCGAGAATCTAAACGACCAACGGTGAAACCTTTATCTCTTAAAAGTTCTTTCCAAAAGAAATTGGTTGGCACATCGAGATTATAATCGATAAAAACCTTTTCAGAAATACCTGAGTAGCGAGCCATTTTAGCTGCTATTGATTTTTTCTTTTCGGCGCCTAACATTGCACCCTGAGAAATTGCCGGAATAACTTCGTTAATTGTAAACTGCTCTACTTCGGGCAGCATTGCCGTTAAATCTTTCGATTGTAAATCTGCAGGCAAAGCTTTGTGGTACCATGCAGTAGCCGCAAAATAAGGCAAACGCAGAGCCGCCTCAACTGGTCCGCCGCGTTCAATGCCTAGTTCGGTCGGCGAAACTAAAACTACGCCATTTAAATACATCCATTGATTGTTCTGAAGTTCTAAAGCAAGTCCGGAAACACGTGTAGTACCATAACTTTCGCCAATTAAAAATTTAGGCGATGCCCAACGGTTATTTCTGGTTACAAAGGTGTTAATCCATTCGGCTAAATATTTAATATCAGCCCTTACGCCAAAAAATTTACTACCCGGAATATCTTTGCTCACCGCTCTTGAGTAACCGGTATTTACAGGGTCGATGTAAACAATATCGGCCACATCTAAAATAGAATAAGGATTTTCTTTATAACCGTAGGGTTGTACCGGATAACCTTCATCATCAATATTTAAAACCACCGGACCAGTATAAGCAATATGCATCCAAACAGAAGCAGAACCCGGACCACCATTAAATGAAATCACTAAAGGTCTTTTATCTCGGTTTTGAACATCACTTCTTTCGTAGTATGTATAAAACAAACCTGCAATTGCCTTTCCATCTTCATCCCACACGGGTAAAGTTCCTGTGGTTACTTTGTACGGAACAGATTTGCCGCCAATAGTAACACTGTGGTTGGTTACCACAGTACTTTCTACTTTAATTGCTCTTTCATTACCCACAGGTTTTGGCTCTTCTTTAATGGTAACCTGCGATGTTGTAGTGGTTTCTTTAGCCGGAGTTCTTTTTGGCGTTTGCTGTGCACCTGCAAAATAGCTGCTAAGCAAGCATACTGACAGTATAATTTTGAATTTCATTTAAAAGTTTGGTTTGGTTTATAAATATCAAACTAAGCTTTTGCAATTCAAAGAAACATTGAAAATGTTACCAATAAAAAAACGGTTCTGCTTTTGGCAGAACCGTTAAAATATAGTTGTTTAACTTTTCTGATATTGATATCTATTTTAAGGCTACTTTGCTAAAAACGTGGTATTCGCCAGGCGCTAAAGTTGCATTATAGGTGTTGGATGTTAAATTTATGCTTCCACCAAAAGCATCAATCCAGTTTCCTGATGCGCCAAAATCTATGTTTGCATTTTGGCTTACAACATCAAAGTTACCAACAACAATCACTGTATTTGAAGCATCAGTTAATTTAATATATTTAATCCCACTGGTTAAATTATAAGTTGAATTGGTCGCATTGAAGATGGAGTTATTTCTTTTTAGCTTGATTAATTTAGCATATACATCATATAAAGCTTTACGATTTGGCTCATTTAAATATTCCCATTTAATAGGTTTTTCTCCGGTCCTACCGTTAAAGTCGATATTTACATCATAGCCAAGTTCTCCAAACTGCCATACCATTTTCGGTCCGGGTGTGGCGAATAAAAATGCCGCAGCCATTTCCTGGCGTTTTAGTGATGTTGCTAGATTTCCATTAATCGTGTAATTTCCTGATGCGTTTCCGTAAGTGATATTTTTAAAGTTCAATCGCTCTTCATCATGGCTTTCTATGTAAGTTATCAATCCATCAGCTTTGCTAAAACCATGTTTGGCGTAAAAACCATAAGAGAAATCAGAACTTCCTAACCAGCCCATTGTGGCTTCATTCATGTTATAGTTCAAATTGTTCCAAAGCATCATACCATCCTCAGCTAATACTTTTTCTTCAGATTCTTCTGCAAAATGTTCTAAAATAACATAAAAATTATTTGGGTCGATACTTTTAATGTAACTGTTATAATCTTTCCAGGTAGCCACTCTCCCGGCATCA
This sequence comes from Pedobacter sp. Leaf170, assembly GCF_920984665.1. GTDB lineage: Bacteria > Bacteroidota > Bacteroidia > Sphingobacteriales > Sphingobacteriaceae > Pedobacter. The sequence goes on along the minus strand of NZ_CAKLBP010000005.1, from coordinate 97,260 downwards.
TATTTTCTAAAAACTGCATCATCAGTAGATTGAGTTTGTGTGAAACCCTTGGATAAATCGAAGCGAAAACCATCGATTTTATATTGCTGCATCCAAAATTTCATCACATCTTTCGAAAACTTTTTGGTTGCCGCATTTTCATGATTAAAATCGTAGCCAACATTAAAAGGGTGTTTGGCGTCAACATTAAACCAAGGGTTATTTGCAGTTGGTTTAGCACCATCAAAATACATTTGCACCATAGGCGACTGACCAAATGAATGGTTTAAAACCATATCCAAAATCACTGCGATTCCTTTACCATGACACTCATCAATAAAATTTTGTAAAGCTGTTTTGGTACCATAATATTTATCGGCTGCAAAATAAAAAGATGGATTGTAGCCCCAACTCAAATTTCCTTCAAACTCATTTACTGGCATCAATTCGATTGCATTAATCCCCATGTTTACCAGATAATCTAATTTTTTTAATGTTGAGGCATAACTATGTTCGGTGGTGAAATCGCGAATCAGCATTTCATAAATAACGAGATTGTTTTTATCCGGACGGGCGAAATTATTATTTTTCCAGTTGTAAACAGGTTGATTTGCTTGCATTACACTCACATTACCGGTTGTTTTTCCGGTAGGGTAACTTTTTAAATTTGGATAAACACTTGCTGAAATAAATTTATCGTTATCCGGGTCGAGTATTTTTTCGCTGTAAGGGTCGGCTACTTTTAATTTTCCATCAATAAAAAACTGATAGGCATATTCTGTATTTGGATTTAGGTTATCAATTTGAATCCACCAGGTATTGCCATCGGCAGTTTTTTTCATTGCAGCAGCAGTTGCAGACCAATCATTAAATTCTCCAATTAAAGAAACTGAAGTTTTACCCGGTGCAAATAGTGTTACGATAGCCGATGTGCCATTATTGATAAACGCAACGCCATCTTTTGCGCCAGCAGGTAAATCTGTTGAAGGCTGTTGTGGTGTTTGTGTTTCCGTGCCGCCATCTGTTGAAGATTTTTTGCAGGACGTATTGAATGCCGTTACAATTAACAGCAGGTAGATTATTTTTTTCATTTGGTTAGGGAATTTTATGGAGGAGGTCGTCATTGCGAGGCACGAAGCAATCTCTCTGACTAAATAGATTGCTTCGTGCCTCGCAATGGCGAAATGTTATTTATACTGATCTATTTTCTTCAATTGCCAATTCTGCAGCTAAAGCTTCATCGGTCTTTTTTGGTTCTCTGATGAACACATAGCAAATCACAGCAGCGAGAATCATTAATCCTCCACCTAGCTGAACGGCTAAAAGTCTATCATTATTAAGTACATTACGCATTAACCAGCCAAAACCTAATGATGCAATAATTTCTGGTAACACGATAAAAAAGTTGAAAATACCCATGTAAATTCCAATTTTATCTTTTGGCAATGAACCGCTTAACATGGCATAAGGCATAGAAAGAATACTTGCCCATGCAATGCCCACACCTGTCATACATACATAAAGCATATTTTTATCGTGTACCCAGGCTACGCTGATTAAGCCTATTGCGCCACAAAGCAAGCACAATGCATGGGTTGTTTTCCTGCCTAAAGCATCGGCAATTTTTGGTAAAACCAAAGCGAATAGGAAGGTAATTACGCTATAGTAAGCTAAGGTTAAACTTCCGAAATCGGCTCCTTGCGCATAAATCGGGTCGGCTGCATCTTTACCGCCAAAAACATTTACGGCAACAGCAGTTGTGTAATAAAACCACATTAAAAATAATCCTGGCCAGGTAAAAAACTGCACTAACGAAACCACCTGCATGCGTTTCGGCATATTTTTTAAAGCGCTAAAAATTTCATTTACGCCATTTGCAAAGCCTTTATTGTTATGCGTTGTAAGTTCTTCTTCGCGTGGTGGATATTCTTTTGTGGTAAAAACCGTCCAAAGTACCGCTGCGAAAAAGAAAAATGCGCCGATGTAAAAAGAGAATTTAACATTATCAGGAATGTTTCCTTTTTCTGCAGTGTTTTGTAAATCGAAAACATTATTCATTAACCAGGGCAAGGCCGATGCAATACTTCCGCCCAAACCAATCATCATGCTTTGCATAATAAAACCACGATTAACCTGACTATCGGGTAATTTATCGGTAACAAAAGCACGGAAAGGTTCCATGGCAATATTGCCAAAAACATCTAAAATCCAAAGCAAACCAGCAGCCATCCATAAGGCGCTACTGTGTGGCATAAAAATTAAAGCAATACTACTTACAATTGCTCCAATCATAAAATATGGTCTTCTTCTACCCCATTTTGGATGCCAGGTTCTGTCGCTTAAATAACCTATAACCGGTTGAACCAGCAGGCCGGTTAAAGGTGCTGCCAAAAACAATAAAGGTACCTGGTCTGGATTGGCGCCTAGGTTTTCGTAAATACGACCCATGTTGGCACGCTGCAAATCCCAACCGAACTGAATTCCGAAAAAACCAACACTCATGTTAATGATTTGTGCAAGCGTTAATTTCGGGTTTTCGAATATTGTTTTTAAGCTCATTATATCTGGTTTTGTTTAACCGCAAAGGATGCAAAGTGAAAAGATGTGAAGAATGCAAAACTGCTTGCTTGTTCTTTTGAATCTTTGCGAAAATCTTTGCGTTCTTTGGGCTTTTTGGTTTAAAATTCTATCACTTGTGCCGATACAGGCTCAAGCTTTACCGGAATACTCGTTCCTGCCGGAATATTTAATTTTCTATCAGTTAATAAATCCGTAACCGGAGATGAATGTTTCACTTTCAAAACATAGTCAGGAATTTCAATATTAGCTTCTAAAGTTTGGTTTCTATCAAAATTTACCACAACCAACAAACGCTGCTTTCCCGAATAGCGAATAAATGCATACATGCGGTTGTTCATATTACCAGATTGAGACACATCATAAATTTCGCCATTTAAAACAGCATCACTTTGTGTGGTAACCTTTAAAAGCTGTTGATAATATGCCCGTAATTTTTGTTGCGAAGCATTTAATTTGTGACCATCAAATAAGCCTCCATTCATCCATTTCTGATGATTTGGAACGCCCCAATAATCAAATATTGTAGTACGGTTATCATCGCCACCAAAACCTTCAGCACCTTTTCCGGGCTCGCCAACTTCTTGTCCGAAATAAAGCATAACCGGACCAGAACCTAAAGTTGCAGAAACTACCATTGCAGGTAAAGCCAGTTCGGCCTTGCCGGCAAATCCTGCTGATGCGATCCGTTCTTCATCGTGATTTTCTAAAAAGCGCAACATATTTTTGCCAAAACCAGCGCTTTCTTTCTGCCATACATAACGGATAGCGGCAACATCTGCATTCGGTTCGTTTCTAATTAATCGTTTCAAGCCATCGTACAAACCAACTTTATCATACAAATAATCGAATTTACCTTGCTCCAAATATTGTTTGTAAACCTGCGGATTATAAGCTTCGCCTAAGAAAATGATGTTTGAATTAATTTGTTTAACCTGCGGAATAACCCAATTCCAAAAAGCAATCGGAACCATTTCGGCCATATCACAACGGAAACCATCAACACCTTTCTTAGCCCAAAAAACTAAAATATCACGCATTTTATTCCACACCGGTGGAATGGGATCGAAGTGTTCTTTTCTGCCATTTTGATAATCTACACCATAATTCAATTTGATGGTTTCATACCAATCGTCATATCTTGGCGATGCAGTGAAAGCGTCATTACCGGTAACTTTTGCTGGGTTTTCATCAAATTTACCATCCTGCAAAACAGTTAATGGCGTTTTTTGCCCGTTGGTTGGCACTACCAAAGGCTTACCAGGAATATAATAAAAGTCGTTCGCCGTGCTGAAACCTTTAGTAACATCATCCTTTGCACCAAAATCAATTACATTTTTTGGCTTTGCATAAGAATGATAGCTTCTGGCAACATGATTTGGAACGAAATCGATAATTACTTTTAAGTTTTTAGCGTGAGTTCTTTTAAGTAAGGCCTCAAACTCATTCATTCGGTTTTTAACGTCAACCGCTAAATCAGGATTTACATCATAATAATCGCGAATAGCATAAGGCGAACCTGCTCTGCCTTTTACAACATCGGCATCATCAACCTTAATTCCATAAGCTGAATAATCAGTTAAGCTAGCATGAGCAATTACACCGGTGTACCAAACATAATTTGCATGCAACTCTTTAATGCCATCCAATGCCTTATCGGTAATATCATTAAATTTTCCAGAACCGTTTTGCTCTATAGTACCATAAGGGATGTTTGTAGTATTTTTATTTCCGAATAATCTTGGTAACAATTGATATATAACGATTTGTTTATCGTTCATTTTTCTACTCTTTTTTTGTGAAAAGGATGATTGAGATAGAATGGTAAAGATAATGAAAAACGCTAAAATCTTACCCGAAGCCCATTCAAATGGAGATGAGCTTAGAACCGAAAAACGCTTTGCACTTATTAAGGGTTGAGGTTTAAACCTTATACACTCAACCTCTAAACCATCAACCTTCATCATACCAACGCTGTGTTATTAACTTCAATTTCGGCGTTGCCGGATAACTTATAACTGTGGTTTTTAATTACAATTTCCAACTCAACATCATTATTGTTTTTAATGTTGATACCGTTTTCTGTAATGTTAACCTTTAAAGTTGCACCTCTGAAACCAATGGTAAACGAGAACGATTTCCATTGTTTTGGCAAGAAAGGATTAAACTGTAATTTGCCATCGCGAACACGCATGCCGGCAAATCCTTCCACAACACTCATCCAGGTTCCAGCCATAGAGGTGATGTGCAAACCATCTTCCGTATCGTTATTGTAATCATCTAAATCCAAACGGGCTGTGCGTAAGTAAAATTCGTAAGCACGGGCTTCATCACTTAATTTAGCGGCTAAAATACTGTGTACGCAAGGCGATAAAGAACTTTCGTGAACAGTGCGAGGTTCATAAAAATCGAAGTTCCTTCTGATGGTTTCCAAATCATAATCTTCTTCAAAGAAGTATATTCCCTGTAAAACATCTGCTTGTTTAATAAATGGCGAACGCAAAATTCTATCCCAACTCCATTTCTGATTAATTGGTCTTTGGCTTGCAGGTAAATCTTTTACCAAAGTTTGCTCTTTATCCAAATAACCATCTTGCTGTAAGAAAATACCTTGTTCTTTATCTTCAGGGTAGTACATTTTTTCGATGATATCTGCCCAATCAGCAAATTCTTTATCATCAAAATTTAAGCTTTTTAACAAGCTTGTATATTTTTCTGGTTGTTGATTTTTTACAATTTCGGCCGCTTCAGTTGCATATTTCATGCACCATGTTGCCAATAAATTGGTGTACCAGTTGTTGTTTACGTTGTTTTCGTACTCATTCGGACCAGTTACACCCAACATAACATATTTTTGCTTTTCGCCGCTCCAGTTTACACGTTGTTTCCAAAAACGGGCTATGGCAATTAAAACCTCCAAACCATATTCTGATAAATAACTTTCATCGCCAGTATAACGAATGTAATTGTAAATGGCAAAAGCAATAGCACCATTGCGGTGAATTTCCTCAAAGGTAATTTCCCATTCATTGTGGCATTCTTCGCCATTCATGGTAACCATTGGGTACAATGCAGCACCATCTGAAAAGCCTAATTTAGCTGCGTTTTCAATGGCTTTTCCAAGCTGTTTGTGGCGATAAATTAATAAGTTTTTACTTACTTCCTGCGGAGCAGTAGCTAAGTAAAAAGGCACACAATATGCTTCGGTATCCCAATATGTAGAACCACCATATTTCTCGCCGGTAAAACCTTTCGGACCAATATTCAGTCTGTCGTCTTTACCTGTATAGGTTTGAAATAACTGAAAAATATTGAAACGGATTGCTTGCTGAGCCGAAACATCACCTTCAATTACGATATCACTTTCTTCCCATTTGCTCGCCCAAGCCTGGCTTTGCTCTTGCAATAAGGTATCAAAACCTTTATCCGTTGCTTTCGCGATAACTGATTTAGCTTCTTTTAGCAGTGCTTCTTTTGGGTAATTTTCTGAAGATAAATTAGCTGCAATTTTAACTAAAGTAATTTCATCGTTCGATTTCACATCAACAGAAAAAGTTTGTCCGACAAATTTTTCTTTACGAACTGCTTCTGGATTGATAGTAACTTTCTCAGCATTTTTGAACAATTCGATATTGCTTCCGGTGCAAACCTCAAACTCTGTTTTCTTTGTTCTTAATTTAATGTAAGCTTCTGTTCCTGTGATTTCATCAGAAACCATATCCCAGAATTTTTCATCGTAGTTGCTATCCTGATTTTTAACATCGCCATCAATAAACGGTGTTAAAGTTAGTTTACCATCAAAATCTAATGCTGTGATGCTGTAGCGGATGGCGCCAACTTCATCATCAGCTATGCTGCAAAAACGACTAGCTTTAACTTTTACCGTTTTGCCACTTTTTAATTTTGCAGTGAATGTACGTTCTAAAACACCCGCATGCATATTTAGCACACGTTTAAAATCACTAACTTCAGCAGTAGCTAAATCCAGAATTTCATCATCTAATTTTACTTCAATACCTACCCAGTTTGCCGCATTTAAAACTTTTGCAAAATATTCAGGATAACCGTTTTTCCACCATCCAACACGGGTTTTATCAGGATAGTAAACACCTGCAACGTAGTTTCCAGGCAAAGTTTCGCCAGTGTAAGTTTCTTCAAAATTGGCACGCTGGCCCATTCGGCCATTACCCAAACTGAAAATACTTTCCGAAATTTTATTTAAATGTGGATCAAAGCCTTCTTCGATAATGTTCCACTCATCTGCCTTAATGTAATTCTTCATATTCTAGTATCAAGTAGTTAGTATTAAGTAGCAAGACTTAACCTAAACCTTAATTTCATAATCTTTATAATATCAACTTTAGTAGTGTATTTCAGAAAGCAAGAGACTGGATATTTTTAGTTAACCCTGACTTGATACTTGCTACTTTATACCTGATACTTTTATAATTCTTCTAAATCTTTAACCGTTAATTTATCTAATCCACTTACCACCACATCTGCATCTGTAAGTACACTTTTTTCGCCAATACCAATGGCTTTCATACCGCCACATTTTGCGGCTTCTACACCTGCAACCGCATCTTCGAAAACCACACACTCCTCAGGTTTGAAACCTAAAAGTTCGGCTCCTTTTAAAAAAACTTCGGGGTCGGGCTTTGATTTAGTCACCATGTTACCATCTACAATTTCATCAAAGAAATGTGCAAGATTTGTTCTCTCTAAAATGATTCCTGAATTTTTACTTGCCGAACCTAGAGCTAATTTATAACCTGCTTTATGAATTTCGGTTAAAAAATCGACAGTTCCAGGCAAAACCTCGGATGGTGTCATTTTGGTAATCATATCAACATACCAACTGTTTTTTAAAGTTGCCAGTTCATCTTTCTCTGCATCGCTTTTTTCTACCTTGCCCCAGGCCAAAATCTTGTTTAAGCTTTCAACGCGACTTACCCCTTTCAATTGCTCATTTTGTTCTTCAGTAAAATCAAAACCCATGGTATTTGCCAGGCGCTTCCAGGCTTTGTAATGGTAAACTGCTGTATCAACCAAAACGCCATCTAAATCGAATAGACAGGCTTTGATGGGTGATGTAATAGGTGAAATGTGAGATGTTTGTTGCATTGTAATTTTTAAATTCCGTTGACTGAAGTCAACGGCAATGAATGACTAATTTAATTCTAAAACCAAAGTTGTTTTTGCAGGTACTTTAATTTCTTTAATTGATACAGATTGGTTGGTTATAATGTTTTTAGCTGTAGATATTCCTGATATACGTTCTGCAAATCTCTCAGTAGCTAATGTTTTTTCCTTTTCCGTATTATTCGAGATAACCATTACAGTCCCTTTCGCTGTATTGTTATAACGAAAATATACATAAATATCATCCTCCGGAACAAATTGCATTAATTTACCACTTTGCAGAGCCATGCTATTTTTGCGATAGTTAGCCAGTGTTTTAACATAGTTAAAGGCTTCATTTTCTTTATTGGTTCTGCCATTGGAGATGAATTTATCCTTTTTATCACCCTCCCATCCGCCAGGAAAATCAGAACGCACCAAACCATCTGGATTAGAGAAATTTTTCATCAAAATTTCTGTTCCGTAATACATTTGCGGGATGCCACGCATGGTTAGCAGAAGTGCCATACCCATTTTATATTTATCAAAATCTTCATTAACCACGGAGTAAAATCTACTCATATCATGATTATCCAAAGCAATACAGTTTAATGTTGGGTCTTTGTAAAGGAAATCGTGAGCAACAACATCATATAAACGGTTAATACCATCAGTCCAGCCGTTTTTACCATTAAGCGCTTCATAAATACCTTCTTTCACTGCCATATCGGTAATACCGGGCAAATGTGTATCAAAACCACGATTTACTGTATTGCCGCCAGTAAAGTATGCTTGATTAGCCACACCAGAAACGAAAGTTTCGCCAAATACAGATAAGTTTGGAAATTCAGCTTTTAGTTTTAATGCCCAATCTGCCATGTACTCAGGGTCGTTATATGGATAAGTATCTAAACGCAATCCATCAATTCCTGCATATTCAATCCACCAGATGTGATTTTGCGTCAGGTAATTTTGTACGTAAGGATTGTTTTGATTTAAATCTGGCATTGATGGTACAAACCAACCATCTAACATTCTTTTACGGTCTGCTTCAGAAGCATGTGTATCCATAACGGTTTGGTCGCGATAGCTTGTTTGTGTATATTTTGGCCATTGATGCACCCAATTCTTCATCGGTAAATCTTTGAAAAACCAATGTCCGGTGCCAATATGATTGTGCACAATATCTTTAATAACTTTCATGCCTTTGGCATGAGCAGTTTCTACGTACTTTTTAAATAATTCGTTTGTTCCGTAGCGAGGATCTATTTTATAATGGTCTGTTGCAGCGTAACCATGATACGAAGCTTTTTCCATATCATTTTCGATTTCGGGGGTCATCCACACGGTTGTAATGCCTAAATCTTTTAAATAATCTAAATGATTAATTACGCCTTGCAAATCGCCGCCATGGCGATAATACATACTATCGCGGTTTAATGCAGTTTCAGCTAAACCTTGCACAACATCATTACTTTTATCGCCATTCGAAAAACGGTCTGGCATCAATAAGTAAATAAAATCTTTTTGTGTTACGCCTTGAATGCGGTTTGCACTTTTATCACGATTTTTTAATTCGTAGGTATAGGAAAATAGTTTTTCGCCTTTGGCAGAAAAATTTATAGGAAATTTACCCGGTTTTGCTGATGCAGAAACTTCTAAATCGACAAAAAGGTAATTAGGATTTTCAACTTTGTTAATCTTAACCAGTTTTACACCCGGATAAGATAGGCTTATGCTACTTGCAGCGATATTTTCGCCATGAACAAGCAATTGTAATTTAGGGTTTTTCATCCCCGAGAACCAAAACATCGGCTCAATGCGTTCTAATTTTTGAGCAAAAAGATTTGTGCTTAAAAACAGTACTATCAATAATATTAAAGAGTTTTTCATTCTAGTATTGTTGAACACGCATGAAACTGATTGATGCAGTGTTACCAGAAAATTAGATTGAGCATTTAAATTTGAAACAAGATTAGTTTCCTTAGGTAAAATGGAACTGAACATATTAAATGCTTTAGGAAATTAACAGTAATCCCCTGCAAATTAAATTGCAGGGGATTGATAATTATAATTTTGTTACTGTGTAAGTACCGCCTTTACCATCGGCACTAACCGTTAGCACAAGCTTGTAGTTACCAGGAGCTGCAATAACAATATTGCCACCACCGTTACCGATGCTTGTTCCCCAATCGTGATTTTTTCTGAATTTGAACTCACCAGCAGTTAATGCTACAGTAGCTGTCCATGTATTGTTACCATCGTTAGTAGCTTTTAAATCTGTATCTACAGACCAGTTGCTTCCAGGAATGGCGTTTCCAATAATCGACCAGTAATCTGCATCAGCAATAGTGTAAACCAAAGTGTTTAAATCAACGGTAAGTAATTTAAATCCTGCAGAAACAGAACTGATATCACCTCCAGAAGTACTTAATTTACCACCGCCAGCATTTCCATAAGCAACATCCCATTTTTTTGCAGGTGTTATTTTGAAGTTCTGTCCATCAAATTTAATTACGCCAGAATAAACGCCATTACCGGTAACTGATACCAAACTATCTGCACTTGCAGGATTCCATCCCTGATAATTACCTGGTACATAAATCCAGGAAGTTAATGGGAAAGGTTTAGTGTTTATGGTTACAACATTACTGTAAACCGGTGCCGCAGTTGCAGAAATAGAAGATTTTATTCTGAATTCTACATCTGTATTTGTTGTGGTAGGAATACCTAAAGCAAGTAATAGGTTATTAAAATCTAACCCGTTGTAAGCTTTAGAAGCAACTTTTGCATCCATTAACACCTCTTTTGGAGCAGCAAAATTAGTGCCCTTTGCAGCCATTTGTAAGGTATTGGTAACTGCTGCCGGATAACCGAAATTCGCTTCAGTTAAGCTAAATGTTACAACTGTTGTAGTTAGTTTTGATTTATCTAATACTACATTGGTAGCAGAAGCTTGCAAAGCACCACCATTACCTGATGTAGCAACTGCTCTAGTTTCATCCTTTTTACAAGACCATAGCGATACAGCGATTAAGCTTAATGCTAAGGATTTTAAGAAAATTGATTTCATATCTTTTGAATGATTGAGATTAATAACCAGTATTTTGTTTCAGATTTGGATTAGCAATTAAATCTGCTGTTGGCAGCGGATATAAATTGCGATATGCAGGCAATGCTGTACCAGCTTTTACGCCACCTTTAAATTGCCATAAATAACTTCCATCTGTGTATTTTCCGTAACGCACTAAATCTGTACGGCGGTGACCTTCCCAGTATAATTCACGACCACGTTCATCCAGGAAAAAATCTGTAGATAATGCCGTAACATTTCCAGAAGCGTTTCCATAAGCACGGGTACGTAATTCATTTACATAATTTAAGGCCTGTGCCGTTGAACCACCGGTACCACCACGCATTACCGCTTCGCCGTAAATAAGATATTGCTCAGCTAAACGGAAAATTGGAAAATCTAACGAACTGAATGTTCCATTTAATGATGGAGGCGTTACACCAGTTGAACTTACGTTTTTAAATTTAGTAACACGTAAACCATCTGTAAATACGCCAATATCATCAATACCATTTTTTGAACCAAAGAAAGCACCACGTTTATCTAAAGTACCATTAGCATCGGGGAATAAAGCAGGCAAATTAGCACGGGTTCTGTTACCACCCCAACCACCATTTGGCACACCATAAGATGCTGGATTCATATCGCCGTTAATACCTGCGTTAATTAAGAAAGTTGTACCTCCGTAGTTGGTACCATTAACCCCATCATAATTAATGCTTAAAATGGTTTCTAAGTTATTTACATTATTATCCGTTCTGAATAAATCCATGTAATTTTGTTTCAACTTGTAACCTGCATTTATTACTTTACTAGCATAAGTAATGGCTTCTGTGTATTTAGCTGTTCCTGAATATACTTGAGCATTTAAGTAAATTCTCGCAAGCAATGCCCAGGCAGCACCTTTGTCAGCACGACCATATTCGCTGCGTGGCTCAGGTAATTCTGCTTCAATTGCTTTTAACTCAGACTCTACATAATTAAATAAAGCAGCTCTTTGAATTTGCTGAGGCGCAACTTTACCAATTGCATCATTTTCAGTAACAAAAGGTGGATTACCAAAAGCATCCATTAATACCCAATATTGATATGCCCGTAAAAAACGTGCTTCTGAACGGTATTTAGCAATCGCTGTAGCATCAGCACCGCTAATGTTGCGACTCGCTAATTTCTCTGGTGTACTTTCGCGAAGAAACTCGTTTACAAATGTAATTTGTAAAATACTTCTCGAATACAAACCTCTTAAAAACTGATTATCAACACTTGGTGTAGAATAATCTAATTCAGGAATGCCTGTATCGCCCCATGCGCAAATGGCTTCATCAGTTGTTAACTCTTGCGAAGTCCAGAACAACCTTAAAAAATCTGCGAAACCAGCATTTAAACCACCTACATCACTAGCATCCGAACCTGATGGACTAGTTAACGAGTATGTAGCATATAATTTTACCAAACTATTTTTATAACCTGCAGGCGTTGCATAAACAACATCAGCAGTTGCATCATTAGTCGGCTTTAAATTTAAAGCATCTTTCTTACAAGAATTTAAAGAAAGCAGTAAAACGCCCGATGCTAATAATATTTTAAATGAATTTTTCATCTTTATCTTTTATTTAAAAACCAACATTTAAACCTAGAGTGAATGTTCTTGGTCTAGGGTATAAATTGTAATCAATACCTGAAACCGACTCTGGGTCTATACCTTTATACTCAGATACGACAAACACATTCTGGCAGTTTGCCGAGATACGCATTGTAGTATTTCCATTAGGAGAAAGTTTACCGAAATTATATGATAAACCAACGTTATCCATTTTCAAAAACGAAGCGTTTTTAATGTAGTAATCACTTAAGTATTGGCTGGTTTGGAAATTTGTATTGTAAATATCTCTGCCAGAATTGTTTAATATTCCTTGTGTACTTAAAACATTGTTTCTGATACCGAAGTTAGAAGAAACGTTATCGTAAATATAATTTCCGATGTTTGCTCTTAGCACTGTATTGAAACTCCATTTTTTAAAAGTAAACGAAGTATTGAAACCGAAAGTAAAATTCGGATCTGGTGATTTATAGAAATATTGATCGCTTGTGTTAATTACACCATCAGAGTTTAAATCTGCGTAAACACCTTCTAATGGAACTCCGTTAGCATTGTAAACTTGTTTGTAAACAAAATAAGCACCTGGCATTTGGTTTACTGCATGATATTTAAGTGTTACACCTGTACCACCTGTAATGTCTCCTGCGCTAACTTTAGAACCCGGATCAGGATTTAAAGTTAAGTTGGTGATTTTTCTTTTGTTATACGCAGCATTAAAGCCGAAATCCCAGGTTACGTTATCGCTTTGAATAGCAATAATGTTTAAACTTGCCTCTGCACCTTTAACTTCCATATTACCAACATTTGTAGTTAATAAGTTTGTAAAGTTTGTACCTACCGGGATGTTTACAACGCTTAAAAGATCTTTAGTTTTTTTGTAATAGGCATCTAAACTACCGTAAACTCTTCCTTTAAAGAAACCATAATCCAAACCTGCATTGTATGTTGTTGTAGATTCCCATTTCAAATCAGGATCATATCCAGCCGGGCTATAATAATTGTAAAAGGTATTTCCAACCTGATATTGACCATTATTGGTGTTAGCATAATATCTCGATAGATATTCATAATTACCAATACCATCTTTATTACCAGTTTGACCATAACTTAATCTTAGTTTCATATCAGAAACTACTTTGCTATCTTTTAAGAAATCTTCACCAATAATTCTCCAGGTAAAACCAACCGATGGGAAATATCCCCAACGATTATCTTCAGCGAATTTCGAAGAAGCATCTGCCCTCATGGTACCATTTAAGATATATTTATCATCAAAAGTATAGTTAAAACGACCATAATAAGAAAGCAATTTATTTTGCTCTACTGAGAAAGGAAATACAGGAGTGGTTAATAACTCGCCAGTACCTCTGTAAGAGTTATAGTTAAAGTTTGTTTGCGCAATATCGTAATAGCCATAACCTGCTGTTACATCAAACTTACTTTTAATGCTTTCTACATTTTTCGAATAGTTTAAGTAAAACTCTGAGAATGTATTACGCTCTATATTTTTTCTGTTTGAATAAGAGCCTTGTGTCGAAGCACTTTGAGCAGCAAAAATCGGTACTCTGGTGTATCCATAACCTTTAGATACATCATAACCTAAGTTTAAGTTAGCGTGTAACTCCGGTAAAAAGTGGAACGAATAATCGAACCTAGCATTACCAAAACTTCTGGCTGCTCTACCTTGATTATCTTGTAATTCGATTAAAGCCAAAGGGTTGCGAGGCGCATTTGGATTTGGAACTGCTCCGTTAATCCATTCATAATAACCACCAAATTGATTTGCTGCATAAACAGGTTTAGTTGGATCGAATTGAATTGCATTACTAATAGCAGCATCATTTGGAAACTGCGATTCTGTTAAAGCACCTTTTAAACTTAAATCAATTTTTAAATGGTCGGTAAAGAATTTAGGCGAAATGGTTAAACCACCGGTTGCTCTTTTTAAATCACTTTTGATAACAACACCTTCTTGATCTAAATAACCAGCAGAAACACGATAAGGAACACCTTTAAATGAGCCTGCAATACTCAGGTTATTATCAGTTGTAAATGCCGTTCTGTAAATTTCATCTTGCCAATCTGTATTTGCAGTACCCAATAATGCTTTTTGAGCAGCACTACCATTTGCATTTACATAAGCACGAACTTCATCTGCAGATAATACATCTACTTTTTTAGCCACCGTACCGATTGAATTGTTTGTGTTAAAGTTAATAACAGGCGCACCAGAACCACCTTTTTTAGTGGTAATCAATACCACACCATTTGATGCTCTTGAACCGTAAATTGCAGTAGCATTTGCATCTTTCAGGGTTGTGATATTTTCAATATCATTAGGGTTAACCAATGATAAAGGACTTGGTGCATTACCTATTCCATTACCACTAAAAGGAACTCCATCGATAACAACCAACGGATCGTTACTTGCATTTAAAGATGCACCACCACGAATCCTGATTACGCTACCCGAACCTGGGGCACCGCCATTTGATGTGATGTTAACACCCGCAACTTTTCCTTGAATTAATTGCTCTGGTGTTGTAATAGTACCTTTCTGAAAATCTTTTGCACTTACTGAAGTGATTGCCCCAGTTAAATTTTTCTTTTCGGCAGTACCATAACCAATAACAACTACTTCATTTAATTTTTGTGCATCGGGCACCAACTGAAAACTAACAGTTGTATTTGCTGCAGCACTTACAGCTTTATCCATAGTTTGGTAACCTACAAAACTTACAGATAAAGTTAGGGAACCTGCTGTTAAACCCGACAGTTTGAAATTACCATCTGCATCTGTTGATGTACTTCTTGTAGTTCCTTTAACTAAAATAGAAGCACCAGGCAATGGTTGTCCGGTTTCATCAAGCACCTTACCAGAAATTGATCCGGTTTGTGCCTTTACGATTAATGCTGATAAAACTAACAGCATCAAAAGCCCCTGTTTTAACAGGTAAAATACTTTCATATTCGAAGCTCTTTTAAGTATAAAAATTTGGTTAAATATTATTGTGATTTACACACCCGACTAATTTACAGCACTAAATCATAATTCAAAATTTATTTAAAAAATATATTTGAGCAGCTCTTCTCAAATTAATTTCTGGCTAAAAAACCTGAGCTTTTCCATTTTTTTATCTTACTCAAATCAAATGATTAATAAATTAAAACATTGATTTACAATAATTTAAAAATGTTAAAAATAAATTTTGTGTGTAATTTTTACACTAAGTGATTTTTTACCTGTTTTTCGGGAACGTTCCCGACTTTTTCAAGCGCAATTCGGAATATTTATCGGGAACGTTCCCGATGATGAAGCGAAATTCTGCGTAAAATACACTAAGTGAAGATTTTTTTTATCAAAAATGAGGGCTAAAAACAGGTAGTTTTTTTAGTGTTTTTGAGGCGAATTTGAGGTAGAATTCCGCATGATTATTTTAGATTCTAAAACCACTTCTAATGAGCAGTTTTCGTTACTGTTTTTATCTAAAATTTTGAACAGCATTTTGGCTGCTTCCATACCAATTTCGGTAGCAGGTTGTGTAATTGTTGTTAAGGATGGATTTAAAAGTGGTGCGATTTCCAAACTCGAAAAACTGATTATTTTTAAATCATCGGGTATCGAAATATTTAAATCATAACACGCGTAATAACTTGCAAAAGCCAAACGCTCAACAGATGTAAAAACGCCATCAGGCTTTAGCTCTGTTAAAGCATTTTTGATGATGATGCTATTTTCTTCATAACTGTTGCTGCAATCCACAATCAATTGCTCATCAAACTTCAAATCGTGTTTAGAAAGCGCATCTATATAACCTTGCATACGGGTTTTACCAATTGATAAACTCTTATTTACAACCAGGTAAGCAATTCGTTTACAACCTTGCTCTATTAAGTGCTCGGTAGCCAAAAAACTACTGTTATAATCATTTGTAATTACCCGAGGCGTTTCAATATCTTCATAAATCCTATCGAAAAAAACCAAAGGCAAACGTTTCGCACCAAATTTATTTAGATAGTTATGGTCGTTAGCCTCACCAGAAACCGACATAATAATTCCATCTGCCCTGCCGTTGTGCAGGTGCATTATAAAATTTACTTCCTTTTTAAAATCATCGTCGGTAACGTAAATTAAAATGTGGTAACCATTTTCACGGGCTACACGTTCAATTCCATGTATGGCTTGCGAGAAATAATTATTTGCCAGCTCGGGAACAATTACGGCAATGGTTTTACTTTTCTGCTCACGAAGATTACTGGCGTAATGGTTTGGTTGATAGTTTAATTCCTTAGCTTTTTCCAATATTAGTGCTTTGGTAGTTGCATTAATATCGCTATTATCTCTAAATGCTCTCGAAATAGTAGATGTAGATAAATTTAATGCTTTAGCTAGTTTCTTTATATTAATACTATCCATTTTGGTTTACAAACCTTATCATTGTAAAATTATGCTGTAAATATAAAATATTATCGTACTAATACGCTTAATTTAATAAAATCAAAAAAACCACAACTTGCTTTAAAAGTGTAATCCAACTTATACATTTGAGAAGGAAATTTGCCAATAGCAAAAAAATATTTATTAATTAAAACAAAATATATAAATCAGGTATTTATACTGTGAGAAATTATCGGCTTTTGGCTGAAACCAAGCAGAACGCTTACTTGAAAACATTTAATGGAAACTAAAAAAATTCTTATTGCAGATGATGATGAGGGCATTGTAGATGCAGTATCAATGATATTAGAAGTAATGGGCTATGAAGTTGATTTCACTTATGACGGCGGCGCAGTTTTAGAATTAGTAAAAAAAGGACCTGATTTAATTCTTTTAGATATATGGATGAGTGGGCACGATGGAAGGGATATTTGCAAGCAGCTTAAAAACGACCCAGTTTTTAGCAAAATCCCGGTTTTAATGATATCTGCAAGCCGCGACATCAGGCAATCGGCATTGGATGCCGGCGCAAATGATTTCATGGAAAAACCATTTGAAATGGATGCTCTATTAAACAAAGTAGGATTACTATTGACTTAGATTTACATTCTTTATCCTTCATTTGATGCTTAATAGATAATTATAAACATCTTCTATAGTCCAATTTCAAAACATTCTCAAATTCAAAAAACAGCAACCGATTTGTAATGTGTGGGCGAATAGCCAATTAGTCGTTCATATCATATCATCATTAAATAAAGTTCTTCAAAGCATTTAACTTAATCGTAACTTGTTACTTCATATATCGATGAACTACTGCTATATTTTGTAAAGAAAAATAATCTCCTCAATTTATAAAGTTAAAAACCCGATTTTAGCATGTAAATGCCGGAGGAAAGCAAACAAAATTTCAGAAAAATTATCCATGTTGATATGGATGCATTTTATGCATCTGTAGAACAGCGTGATTTTCCAGAATACCGCGGCAAACCTTTGGTTGTTGGCGGCAAGCCCGATAGCAGAGGCGTTGTAGCTACGGCCAGTTACGAGGCCCGGCAGTTTGGAATTCGCTCGGCCATGTCTTGCAGTAAGGCCTATCAACTCTGTCCGACAGCGATTTTTGTATATCCGAGGTTTGATGCTTATGTTGCCGTTTCTAAAAGTATAAGGGAAATTTTTAGCCGTTATACAGATATAATTGAGCCACTTTCTTTAGATGAAGCTTATTTAGATGTTACTGAAGATAAATTGGCTATCGGCTCTGCCATTGATATTGCGCAATCTATAAAAGATGCCATCAAAAACGAGTTAAATCTTACGGCCTCTGCTGGCGTTTCGATAAATAAATTTGTAGCCAAAATTGCATCAGATATGAACAAACCTGACGGTTTAACTTTTATCGGTCCATCAAAAATTAAAGCTTTTATGGAAAAGCTACCCGTAGAAAAATTTTTTGGTGTGGGTAAGGTTACTGCAGCACGCATGAAAGCCATGCAACTAAATACCGGTGCCGACTTAAAAAAACTTACGGAGCAGCAAATGGTAGCACAATTCGGTAAAACCGGAAAATTCTATTACAAAATTGTGCGGGGTATAGATGAACGGCCGGTGCAAGCCCACCGCGAAACAAAATCTGTTGGTGCCGAAGATACATTGGCAAATGATACCAACGAGGCATCTGTTATGCATAGTCTTTTAAATCAAATTAGCAGTACAGTTGCCCGGAGATTAGAGCAAAAACAACTGAAAGGAAAAACAATTACTCTTAAAATCAAATTCGAAGATTTTAAACAGATTACAAGAAGTCGCTCTTTTGCTGCCCCGGTTTATAGTGCAGAAATCATTTACAGCGAAGCCATCAATTTATTAAATGAGGCTGAAATTGGATTTGCCAAAGTAAGGTTATTGGGCATTACAGTTTCGAGGTTTTACGATGATTTAATTGTTGATGGAGAAAAAGATAATCAATTAGAATTTGAATTTTAGGATTTAAGGTCTTTCCACAGCGCCAAATAACAAACAATAAACCAACTATTTAACTATAAAAATAATATTCATTGTAATAAAAAAAACGTTATCTTAACGTTTCAATAATTTTTTGTACGATGAAATTAATGGTCAAAAAAAATGCAGAGGCATTAGAAAAAGAACTGAACTGGCTTCAGCAAGTTATAGACATCAGTATAAAAACCTTTTTCGATTTAGACCATAATATAGAAAGCATCTACGATATTGAACCGCCCGATATTAGTGATGGAGAATCTTTCTACGCTGAAGTGCTTAAAAGGGATAATGTTAGCGTACAGGAAAGAATTGTTTTACTCTTAGCTTTGGCACCACACATCAGGCCAGAAATTTTTGATGTATTTTTAAGTAAAAACTCTTTATACGACAAAAACTATACTGAGTTTGGTGGCTTAAAGGATAAGAATTACGATGGTTTTATACCAACTGGAGAAACTGCTGCCTTTATTTTAGCGGGTAAAGATTTAGAAAAACGGTTTCACCTGTTTAACTTATTTTGCGACGAACACTTTTTTAGTAAACGAAACATATTAAACATTGTAAAACCTAAAAATTACGAGCCATATTTATCTGGCGCTTTAATACTTTCGTTAGAATATTTGAGCTATTTAACTATTGGCGTTTCAAAATTTACCGCACCCGCAGCTATTCATTATCAACCGTAAACATACCAACAGAACTAATAATATAAGGCTTTATTGATGATTTTTTAGCCATTCCAATCTGCGTTGATCTGGTAAATGTTTAACCGAAAAATTTTCAAATTTAGCTTCAAAGCCTGCACCATCCGGACTTGCAGCCATTAAACCCACTTGCACAGGTGCATTATCTTGCAAAGGCGCATTACGTGTAAGGATGTAATTTTTATCATCAAGCGAATAAAAAATTTCTACCGCATCTAATCTGCGTACAACTTTTATCCAAATAAATGCCGGCACTTTATCGAGCGTTAGTACACTCCAATCGCTTTTTTCATGCGTAACCACAGTACTTACATTAAACTTTCTGTCAACAAATTCTACACCTGTTTTAATGTAGTTTTTATGGTCGGTTCTTATCATTAAACCCATCTGGTCGAAACGGGCTTTGTAAGCACCTGTTAACTTTACTTTGGCTTCAAACTCGCCACCATAGTTTGCAAAATAAAATGGCGCATCATCTACAGTGAAACCGTAGTGAGCAATACGCCAGTAATCACTTTGTGGAGTTACCTGCATAATCAGGCTGTTATCTTTTATTTGCCATTTTGCAGGTTCATTAAACCATTGCATTTTTTCAAGCGTTTGCGCTTTAAGTTCTGATAAGCCAAAAACTAAACCCAATGCTAAAAATATTTTTTTCATATCTGATATTTGATGCTGGAATTACTAAAACCAACAGTCTACTTTAGTATGTTCGCAAAGTTATTCATCATCGAAAAAATATTCAATGGTAAAAAATAACCACAACAAACCTAAGATGAGAGCGCACCTTGATATCAAACTTTTTTCGCAGACTTTTCAGAATGATTTAACTACGGATGCGCAATTAAGCTCGGCGAAATCTATTGCGCAAATGTATTGCAAGCTCGAAAACTGCATTAGCGTACTCAGCGATTTAAAGGCAAGAAACAGTTACCTATATTATAGCGGCATTGCAGATAATATTGGCCTAACGAATAAAGAATCTGAAATTAAATCTATTTGGGAGGATGAACTTTTAAACCGGGTTCACCCTGAAGACCTCTTGAAAAAATATCAGATGGAGTTTCAGTTTTTTAAAATTTTAAGTGAAATCAATATTAACGAACGAACAAATTACCAGGTTGTTACGCGATTGAGAATCAAAAATACCGGGGGAAAATACATTTTGCTACAACATCGTTTGGTTTACTTAGGCAGCAATGATGATGGCAGCGTATGGCTCGCACTTTGTTTGTATAACCTGATTAATGAACATTTGGAATTCACCATTCCGCAGGCTGTTATAATTAATACACTTACCGGGAAGGTAATTGAACATGATGAGCAAAAGATTAAATATATTATTACAGAAAGAGAAAGGGGAATTTTACAGCTGATTAAACTCGGTTATAGAAGTAAGGAAATTGCCGAAAAACTTTCTTTAAGCATTAATACCATAAACCGGCACAGGCAAAATATTTTCAACAAACTAAACGTAACCAATGCTTTCGAGGCCTGCAAAGTAGCGGAAACAATGGGTCTGCTATAATTTTCTAAGCTTTAAACATTCGCAAAGCCGAAATAGCTGGTTTGAAGGAAAACACGATTTAAGATGGTTTGAGTAGAGAAAATTTCACGAATAAATAGTATTTTCTATTTTAGATTTACGAATGTTATTAAATTCGGATAAACGCAATGCGTAAATTTAGAAGTTATCTGTAATGCTATGAAGAACCTAACGCAAATAATTAACAATTTTTCTGATTGGGAAAAACCGTGGACATTTTACAAATCTATTATGGACAATTCAAATATTACAGAAATTGAGAAAGAGTTTTTTTCAAAAGTATATAAAGAGGCTTCACAATATGAATTATGGAATTTTACTGATTTAAAAAAAGGAGCTGAAAACTCAAGACAATTTTTAAAAAAAAATACCAATTTTGACCAAAAAGCCGTGAACCAAATAGTAAATTCAATTGCTTATGAATGGAGATGAAAAAGTTTTTGAAAAAATTCTAACAATTAATGAAATCGAAGAAATAGAAAATGCCTTGTCATATAACTGTGCTTCTGCAGTTGGTTATGCAAATAGCAAATTATTACCAATAATTAATTTTTTCAAAAATACAAATTGCGAATTAAAGGTAAAAAAGACTGATAAAATAATCTCTTTTGACAGTTTGCAATCCTTCAAAAATTGGCTTAAAGAAGCAAAATATGATTGTATGTATTATGAATTAAGAATAACGAATATTGAAAACCTAATAAAGCACTACAGATAACAAGGGTTTTGCAATAGTGGGGCGAAACTGCAAAGTTCAACAGTATTTCTTCGATTGAACTTTAGTACAAAATTGAAGATTTGTGCTTCGATTGCCCCACCATCGCAAAGCCCCAAAACGTTAGCGGAAAGGCTAAAAGATAACCCTATTACAAATGGACTACATTATAAAAGACGAAAAGCTTGAACTAATCTACGAACACGGAAAAGGTGCTTGGACATACCATTTGCGTATTCGAAATTCAAAAAATATTGATGGAAAATGGGGCGACATAAAAGTTTCAGGTTTCGTTGATAATTATAAAATTGAAGCAAGAAATCTTGCACCAATAAAGGGCGAAGACAAAATGCTTTCTATAAATGGCGAAATACGAAAAGCAATCAATAAAAAAGGTGGCGACATTGTTACTGTTACGCTTTATCTACTTTCAAACCAAGAAAAAGTAACAGAAAAAGAAATTTTGGAAACCTTCAAAGAAGCAGGAGTTCTAAAAGCCTTTGAAAAATTGCATGATGAAGATCAAAAGGAAATTTTGGGGAAAATTGCTTCTACAAAATCGGAAGACAAACAAACTAAAGTGATTTTGAAATTTATTGACCAATTAAGCAAAAGCAATAATTAAACAGACTCACTTGAATATCTCCTTTATTTGGTATTATCACCATCCACAAGAAATACCTAACTCTCACACCACTAACTTTCGATTGTCAACCGTTTTAGTATAACGGTACGTAAATGTGCCTCATTTTTATCTCCCCACTCTCCTATTGCTGCAATTACAGGAATCAGTGTTTTGCCAAAATCAGTTAAACTATATTCTACCTTTGGCGGTACTACCGGGTAAATTTTCTTGGTAATCAATTCATGGTCTTCTAATTCTTTCAGTTGAATATTCAATACACGCCTTGTTGCATCTGGAATTTTCCGCTGTAATTCACTCGGACGTTGATGGCCTTGGTTAATAAACCATAATAAGCGGATTTTCCATTTTCCGTACAACACTTCACCAATCAAATCTAAACCACAATTAAGGTTCGGTATAATTTTCCTTTCATACATAAGGCAAAATTAAATCAATGTTCCAAAATGTGCAATAGGAGAAAAATTTATCCCTATCCGAATCGTAATTCCGTACTTGTAATAACTACACATAAGTCTGAATTTTGACCTAAACAATTATACAATGGAACAACATTTTAATTTCAATAATGAGTTGTCGGGCAAAATTGCCTTGGTAACCGGTGGTACAAAAGGTGCAGGTAGAGCAATTGCCGAGAGGCTTTTACAAGCTGGCGCAACGGTTATTATTACTGCCCGAAACCCACCAGAAAAACACGACGGAAACATGCATTTCATTCCTGCAGATTTGAGCAAGACTACCGATGCACAAAAAGTAATTAGTGATATACTTTCGTCTTACCACAGGCTAGATATTTTGGTTAATAACCTGGGTTCGTCTGTAACTCCTGCCGGAGGCTTTGCTGCATTAAGCGATGAAGATTGGGAATCAATGCTACAAGCTAATTTACTAGCACCCATTAGATTGGATAGAGGATTTTTGCCACAAATGATTGAACAAAAAAGTGGAGTAATTATCCACATCGCCTCTATTCAAGGCAAACTACCGTTATACGACTCTACACTTCCTTATGCTGCTTCAAAAGCAGCCTTAATAAATTATAGCAAAAGTTTATCTAACGAAGTAACCCCCAAAGGTATTCGGGTGCTAACTGTTTCGCCGGGATGGATTAATACAAATGCCTCAAAAGCCTGGTTGGGTGAAATTGCACGAAATGCAAACAGCAGCATAGAAGAAGCACAACAAGGCGTAATGGATGCTTTAGGCGGAATACCTTTTGGCAGGCCTGCCGAAGCAGAAGAAGTAGCAGAATTGGTCGGTTTTTTGGTTTCACCAAGAGCTAATTATTTAACTGGGACAAATTTTGTAATAGATGGCGGCACGGTGCCAACAATTTAATAACCAAAAATTAAACAGATATGAATTTACCAAAAGTATTAACAGAATTAGTAAAAACGCAGAATAGCTTTGATAGCGTTGCGTATGCAAAGTGTTTTACAGAAACAGCCGTAGTTTTTGATGAAGGTAAAACGCACAACGGACGGAAAGAAATAGAAAATTGGATAGCAAAAGCAAATAAAGAATATCAAGCAACAATGAAACCTCTTGAATATTCTGAAACACAACAAACGCTAAAATCCGAGGTATCAGGAATATTTCCGGGTAGTCCGATTATATTAACTTATCATTATGAATTTGAAAATGGTTTGATTAAATCATTAAAAATTGTTTAATGGCAATGTGAAGGCAGACAATTTTTCAAACTTCTGCTTTCACATATTTGAAACCTCTATTATCTAAAAATAAGGACGTGCCATCTCATCTGCTTTAGCAAGGTTTTCGGAATGTGTTGTAATATCTGCTTTTTGTAATGTCGTTTTTAATTGTTCCTTATTTAAATCCTGACAATATGCAGGTTCACCGGGCTGTTGCCTCCACGAATCAGATAGCAATCCACCATCAATTGCATCAAAACCAATTTCATTAATTAAATTTTTAACAACTTGTTTGTGCTCTTCCTTATCTCCGGCAACCGACAATGCAATTCTATTTGGACTGCCGGCAGCAACAGCTTTTGAAGACAAACTTGGAGCAACAATATTATTAAAAGCCTTAATTACAGGATGACCAATTACTTTGGCTGTCCATTCACTATCTGTCAATCCGTTTTTTATATCTGCTATTTCACCATCACGAGATGGATAGTAATTTCCTGCATCTACAATAATAGCTTCTGAAATACATAGAATAGTAATAGGTAATTTAACCAATGCTTTTTGTGGTATGGCAATAATAACAAGGTCTTTTGCACTTGCGGCTAGTTCAACGGTTACTGGGGTTGCACCTGTTTTTGCTGCAATTTCGACAAGTGTTTCAGGTCCTCTAGAATTTGCAATAGTAACTTCATGACCTAAGTTTATTAAATATCCTGCTAATGCACTTCCGATATTACCGGTTCCAATTATTCCTATTTTCATATTATATATTTTTATTATTTTAAATTTTAAACTCGTGGGTCAATCCGTATTGATTGGGTGCACCAAGGTGCTCTCGCAAAGTTTTGCCTTCGTAATCTTGGTGAAAAAGTTTACGTTCTTGTAAAATGGGAACAACTTCGTCCACAAAAGCACCAATTCCATCGGCATTAACATCAGGCGAGATCCAAAAACCATCGGCTGCACCTGTTTCAAACCACTCTTGCATATGGTTTGCGGCTTCAATTCCCGGGCCTACAATTACGGGATGATAATCGATAACACCATGCGCCAAAATATCACGAATACTCCAACCTTCTCTGGCAATTTTTAAAGCGTTAGCAGACCGTGGGTCGTAATATGAAGGTCGGGCAATATCCAACAAAGATTTTGAAATTGGTTCGTTAAACCTTAAGGCATTAAGTGGAACACCCAACATTTGTTGCAAATAACCAATTCTTTGTAACAAAAAATCTCCACTTAACCGAATACGGCGGTCGAGTGCAGCACGTCTGTCTTTCGCGATAGTGGTCATCAAACCTGGAATGTATTTAATTTCGTCAGGGTCACGACCAAAACTTTCTGCAGCTCGTTTAAAAGTATTTCGCTGGTCTTTTGCATCTTCAATTGTAAATGCCGAACCAATAACTACATTGGCAAAACGCCCTGCTAATCGATGTGCATTTGGGCTTCCTCCGGCGTGAAAAATAATAGGTTGCCCCTGTTCAGATGGTGGAATATAAAGCGGGCCGCTTGAACTCACAAATTTACCCTGTAAATTAATAGGTGCAATCTGATCTTTTTTTGCAAATTGGCCACTTTGCTGATTGTGTACCCAAGCATCTTTTCCCCAACTTCCCCAAAGCGCCTGAATGAGCTGTACCACTTCATGAGCTCGTCCATATCGGTCTGCACTCGAAGGAATTTTTCTCCCGTAATTAGCTGCAACATCTTCTCCGCTAGAGGTTATTGCATTCCAACCTGCACGACCATGGCTCATCACGTCGAGAGCTTTAAATTGTCTGGCTAAGTTGAAGGGCTCATTAAAAGTAGTAGAACCAGTAGCAACCAAGCCAATATACTTTGTTTCTCGGGCCACAGCCGCAAGTGTAAGCATAACATCGAGGTTAAATGCAGGTGCATCTGTATCAATATCTGCCATAACAGCGCCAGGCCCATCGGGCAAAAATAGAAACTGAAACTTACCTCGTTCTGCTGCCTGTGCCTGTTTTACCCTTGCATCGAAACTAGTGTAACTTTTAGGGTCGACACCTGGAAAACGCCAAGCTCCCGATTGAGAGCCATAACCGTTGCCAAGGTGCAAACCAATCAACATTTGTTTATCAATTTTCATCCAACTTAACTTATCATAAATTACTTTGCAAATTTACTTATATATACTTTCCTTTGTATAGCGCTTTCCCAAAAGAAAGTAGAAAATATTTATTATGGCGAAAAGTAAAAATCATTGCAGTTGTTTAGACACAGTAAAGCCTGTTAGAGATGCGCTTGATGTGATTAATGGAAAATGGAAATTGCCAATAATTATTTCAGTTGGTGTAGGCAATGAAAGATTCACAGATATTCAAGAAAGTATTGCAGGCTTAACACCAAAAGTTTTAGCTAAAGAATTGAGAAATTTGGAGCAGCATCAACTTATAAAAAGAATAGTTATTGATGATTATCCTGTAAAAATATGTTATAAACTAGAACCTTACGCCGATACCTTAACACCAATTATTTATGCTTTAAAAGATTGGGGAACAAATCACAAAAATAAGATTTTTACAAAAAGCGTAGACTTAAATACCTGACATATAGACAAAAATCCCTGAGAATGGATTTCACTATCTTTATATAAAAAGAATCACTAAAACTTGTATAATACATGGTTTCAATTGATACGTTTAGAAAATTGGCTTTATCTTTCCCGGAAACAACAGAAGAACCTCATTTTGATAAAACTTCTTTTAGAGTGAAAAATAAAATCTTCGCAACTTACGATTCATCAGAAAAAAGGGCTTCTATAAAGTTATCAGAAATTGACCAGGATGTTTTTTCTTCACCAGATAAAACAATTATTTACCCTGTTAATAACAAATGGGGAAAGCAAGGCTGGACAATTATTGAAATGGATAAGGTGAAATCAGAATTATTTGTTGATGCCTTAAAAACAGCTTATTGTGAAGTGGCACCCAAAAAACTTGCAGACCAAATCAGGCAAGAAAATACTAACATAGAAATGGATAATATCACTATCGAAAAAACTAGTTTGAATGACATTGACCAATTAAGAGAAATTGGCCGACAAACATTTTATGAAACATTTTCAGACAGTAATTCTGAAGAAAATATGACTAATTACCTGGAAAGTAGTTTTTCTGTTGAAAAGATAAATGCTGAGTTACATGATGAAAATGCTGAATTCTTTTTTGCAAAAATAGGGAGCAAAATTATTGGTTATTTAAAACTCAACTTCGGCCAATCGCAAACAGAATTAAAAGACAACAAAGCGCTTGAAATAGAAAGGATTTATGTTTTGAAAGCATTTCATGGCAAAAAAGTTGGACAAATACTTTACGATAAGGCTATAGAAATCGCCAAAAATAAAAGAGCAGATTATGTTTGGTTAGGTGTGTGGGAAGAAAATAAAAGGGCCATAAGTTTTTATAAAAAGAATGGCTTTGTTGAGTTTGATAAGCATATATTTAAACTCGGTGATGATGAGCAAACAGATATTATGATGAAACTAAAACTGAAAAGCTAAACCAAAACAAAACATTGCAAGGCTACAAAATCAATGTTTTATATACAGCTCATTATTTATAACTTTAAGAAGAAAAAATAATTAAACATATCTATCCAAAATGAACAACCAGATATTTATTAATTTTCCGGTTAAAGACCTTCAAAAATCTTTAGATTTTTACACCGCATTGGGTTTTACAAATAATCCTCAATTTTCTGACGATTCGGGTAAATGTATGATGTGGAGCGATAACATTTTTGTAATGCTGCTTAGCCACGAAAAATTTTCAAGCTTCGCTACAAAACCTATTGCTGATACAAAATCTGGTTTGGCCGGACTTTTTTCTCTATCTGTTGCAAGCCTTGATGAAGTAAGTAAAATTGTAGATGCTGGGTTAACTGCCGGCGGAACTGAGCCTAATGAAATGAGGGATTATGGTTTTATGCAACAAAGAACTATCGAAGATTTTGATGGCCATACCTGGGAAATTTTCTTTATGGATATCACTAAGTTTCCACGGCGAATAAGCTGAATAGTATTATGCTGGAGAAATTATACGAGAACAAAACAGATAAGCAACTAAAATCTAGTTTAAATATCTATGCTGCACTTTTGATTTTATCTATCATCATACCAATAATATTTATTTGTATTGGTTATTTCACATCGGGCAGGTTGCAACTATCACGTTCAGTAACCTTTATAATAATTATTATTTGGTGCTCAATTAACGTTAATTATCTAAAAAAGGCACTAAAGAAAAACAGCACTTAATAGCATTTTAGCAGTAAATCATAAACAATAAAAACTAATTCAACATGGCAATAATTAATCCCCACATCAACTTTAACGGCAATGCCGAAGAAGCATTTACATTTTATAAATCAGCCTTCGGCGGAGATTTTTCGAAAGTTATCCGTTTTAAAGATTTGGCAAACGATGAGTTTCCGGTTTCTGAAAAAGAAGAAAATAAAATTATGCACATCGCTTTGCCAATAGGGACAGGTAGTGTGTTGCTAGGCAATGATGTTCCCGAAATTTTAGGCAAAACCAACGAAAACGAAAACAGGAGTAAAATTACTATCCAAACAGAAAGTAAAGAGGAAGCAGATAAATTGTTTAATGGGCTTTCTGCCGGCGGACATATTGAAATGCCAATAGGCGATAGTCCTTGGGGAACGTATTTTGCAATGTTTAGAGATAAATATGGTATAGAATGGATGATAGATTTTGATCCGAAAGAAGCTATTTAATCAAAGCACAAGGTTTTCAATGTAGCAAAAAACGCCTGTTGTTATTTGTTTAAGAAAGATTTACCTAAACGGATTTAATGTTGCTGGATAACCACCATCGCATTAAATCCGTTAATGATGATGCAAAAAAAGTAAAATTTCTTTAAACAAAATTTAGCTCTGCCATTCCTCTATAAAGTGTCTAAAAATGCCAGATATGGCTGCACACTTTTTTCAATGTGTTCTGTGGAGGAATTTAATTCTATGCCGTAATAAGCAAAAAAAGGTTGATAATCTGCTTTAACGTATTCAAAAGAGAGTTCAAAAGGCCGGGTTAATTCTGCAAGCGTATATTTATATTTTTCACCAGCATTGTATTCTATTTCTTCCACGCCAACCGTCATTGCTAAAGCGATTTTCTTGCCAGATACTTTATAACCGCTTTTACTTCCATAAGCCCAACCGTGTATCAAAACCTCATCAAACCATTTTTTAAGTAATGCGGGGCAACTAAACCAATAAACCGGGAACTGAAATACAATTTTACCATATTTTTCTACTAGTTCCTGCTCTCTTAAAACATCAATTACTCCATCAGGATATTGTTGATGCAAATTATGTATGGTATAACGTTCTGGATGCTTTTCCAATTCAGCAACCCATCTTTTATTTATTAAAGATTTTTCTAAATCTGGATGGGTTACAATTACTAAAATTTTCATGTTTCTTAATTTTTTCCAAATGTAGGGGCAACACTATTGAATTTGTATATTAGCAACCAATTGTAATGTACTATCAAAAATGTAAGTAATGTCTGAAATCAAAGAAACCTCTACCAACTTTGCAAATAAGCAAGCCTTAGGCGAAGAGTGTGCTGAAGTTTATGCTATAAATTTAATCGGCGGACAATGGGCTTTGGTAATTTGCTCCTGGTTATTGAATGGTAAGCTTCGATTTGGAGAATTAAAAAAATTGTTACCCAACATTACCGAAAGAATGCTAACCTTACAGCTTAGAAAATTAGAAGAAAATAAAATTATCACACGTAAGGTTTACGCTCAGGTGCCTCCAAAAGTAGAATATGAACTTACCGAAATTGGTTACGAACTAAAACCGATTATTTTAGATTTGGAAAAATGGGGCGCACGCCACAGAGCATCACTTTAGCAATTTTAAAATCTTTTAACTAATGCAAAACCTTTAATCCCACTACCATACATTGGCAATATGGCTAAATTTTTATCTCCCTTTGCAGAAAAAACATGCTTAATGTATGGGTAAACCAAATAAGATATTTTAGTGGCTGCAATGCCAAAACCTGCACCCCCTACTACATCGCTAAACCAATGTTTATTGTTATACATTCTTAAGGTTCCGGTGGCTGCAGCTACAAAATAACCTGCATAACTAATCCATGGGTTTTTATTTTTATACTCCTGATGTAGAAACTCTGCTGCCATAAATGCAGAAGCTGTATGTCCGGAAGGGAAGGAATTATTTCCGTTATCATTTGGCCGCATTCTGCCAACACCTTGTTTTACAAAATGTGTTGATACACCCATAATTGCCGCAGAAGTTAGGTACAACATAGAAGCATCGAAAAGATTATGCTCACCTTTTACGCCCGATAAATTTAGTGCATAAACAGAAAGCATTGGCGCAAACTGCAAATAATCATCTACATGAGCTGCAAATAATGGATGGTCTTCCTGAAGTTCACCTTTGGTACTTACATCAAGCTGTTTTAACGCACCATTATCATAAACCGCAGCAAAACCATAGCCTATAAGCACTGCAGGAGCAATAAAAGAAACTGCCTTAAATTTTTGTTTAGGTACGATATCAGAACTGCTCCATTTACTTGTAACAGTATCGGGACTAAAATTCTGCGAAAATATGGCTAAAGGAATTAAAAATAAACTTAAAAATGCCGAGGCAATCTTTTTCATATACGGATGATTTTATTCAAAACTATAATTCAAATTTGAAGTAATTCTGAAGTTTCATTGGCAGTAAAAAAATCCATTCTTATATCTTTGCTATATGGAGATAAGGTTAGCACGCAAAGAAGATGTTTCTGCAATTATGCAATTGGTAAAAAAAGTTGTTCCGCTTATGCGAGCCACAGGTAATTTCCAATGGGATGATGACTATCCAAACCCAGCCGTTTTCGAAGCAGACATTGAAATTGGACAGCTTTGGGTTGCTGTTTTAGATGAAAAGATTGCTGGCGTTTCAGCTATAACAACAGACCAAGACCCCGAATATGCAGATGCGGGTTGGGATATTACAGAGCAAGCTATTGTTACCCATAGATTGGCGGTTAACCCGGATATTCATGGAAAAGGTATTGCGAAAGCCTTAATGCAACAAGCAGAAATAGTTGCCAATACAAAAAATATAAAAATTCTTCGGGTAGATACCAATAACCAAAACCAAGCTACAAACACTTTATTTCCGAAATTAGGCTATAGTTTTAGTGGTGAAATTAGTCTGGCTAAAAGACCGGGATTAAGATTTTTTTGCTATCAGAAATTATTATAGCGATTGATGTTTTGAGGTAAATTTGCCAACCAAAAACATTGCCTTCTATGTAACGCTTAACTATTCCCAAAACGGCTAAGCTAGAATATTGATAATACAAAAAACAAAAAGCCTTTTAAATATATTTGTTAGTATTATCGATGGTTTATGTCAGCTGAAAACAGATTATCTAATGAGGATATTCAAAATATTCTATTTCATTCAAAGTATGCGACGGCCATATACACCGGAAGCTCGATTGTAATCGAATTTGCAAATCAGGCAATGTTAAATCTGTGGGGAAAAGATAAAAGTATTATCGGTTTAACATTAGATGAAGCTGTACCAGAACTGAAAGGACAACCCTTTAGTACCATGTTAAAAGATGTGTGGGAAACCGGTAAAACGATTATACATCGAGATATGCCTGCAGAACTTCGCATTGCAGAAAAACTCCAGTTATTTTATTTTGATTTTGAATATAAACCATTATTTGATAATACGGGTAAAATTTATGGCATATTACATACCGCAATCGAAGTAAGTGAAAGATTAATAGCGGAGCAGTTAGTTTACGAAAAATCTGTACGTGAACAAGAACTTACCAATGAGCTAATTGCAATTAATGAAGAATACCAATCAACTAATGAGGAGCTTAATAAACTAAACGAACGTTTTAATTCTGATAACAAAATATTAACCAGCTCCAATCAAGAACTTTCGATATCAAATTTTGAACTTGCAACAGAAAACCAACAGCTTGGTTATTCTAATACAAACCTTCTTGGAGAAAATATCCGTTTGGATACAAGCGAGAAAAAAGCGCTGGCTTTATTAAAAGATGCCCCTGTAGCAATTGCCCTAATCAAAGGGGAAGATATGGTTCTGGAAAGTGTAAATAATAAAATGTTGGCTTTGCTAGGTAAAGAGGATTCAATTATTGGAAAACCGATAATGGAAGCCATACCAGAACTTAAAAAGCAAGTTCTACCACAATTATTAAAGGAATTTTTTGAGGAGCGGGTGAGCAAGCATATCCCTGAAATAAAAATATTTTTTGAGCGTGCAGGCCAGATGGTTCAGGGTTATTATGAAATGGCTTACCATCCCTTAGAAAATGAAGAAAATGCTACTTCAATGATGCTGGTACTACACGATATTACAGAGCAGGTTAAGGCTAATACAATTATAGAAGAAAGTGAAAGAAAAATAAAGACCTTAGTTGAGCAGGCTGCAGTTGCCATTATTGTTTTTAAGGGAAATGATTTAACCATTGATGCGGTAAATCCTAAAATGTTGGAGCTCTTAGATAAAAAGGCTGAAATTGCAGGAAAACCTTTGTTGGAAGCTATTCCTGAATTAGCAGGACAACCACCCTACGAGCTATTAAGGCAAGTTTATACCACCGGGAAAACGCTGACAGGGAACGAAACCGCCCTACAACTTAAACGCAATGGCAAAATACAAACAGGTTTTTACAATTTTACCTACACTCCATTGATAGAAAATGGTAAAATAACAGGGATTATTGATATTGCAGTAGATGTTACCGAGCAGGTAATGGCCGCCAAGCTAGTTAGAAAATTGAATGATGAACTTGCTACTGCAAACGAAGAGCTGTCGGTAACGAATAAACAGATAATTACAACCAATCAGATGCTTACTGATATAAATGAAGACCTCATTTTATCGCGGAAGCAGCTAGAACAATCTGAACAAATACTTAGAATGGCGATTGAGGCTGCAAATTTTGGCAGTTGGAGCATAGATGTCCATTCACGAGTGCTTATTTCTTCCGCTCGATTTAAGGAACTGTTTGGATTTCATCCGCAGGATAAGGTTACGCTAGCCGATTGTTTACATCAGATTACGGATGATTTTAAACCAGCTGCAGAAAGTGCAATAAAAAGTGCCCTAACTCATCCTGAAGAATTTGATTTATCATTCACTATAAGAACATTTAACGACCAAAAGATAAGGTGGCTACGTACTGTAGGTAATTTAACTGAAGGTGCGAATACAGAAAGTTCATCTTTTACTGGTATTATTATGGATATTACCGAGCAGAAAAAAGACGAACAGCGAAAAAATGATTTTATTGGCATGGTAAGCCACGAGTTGAAAACGCCATTAACATCATTAGGCGCATATATACAACTTCTTCAAAAAATAAATATTAATAATACAGAGAGCCATACCATAAATGCTTTGGATAAAGCCGGGCAGCAGATAAAAAAAATGAATACCATGATTAATGGTTTCCTAAATTTATCTCGTTTAGAATCTGGAAAAATCCATTTAGAAAAGAATGAATTTGAATTGAATTTATTGGTTGAGGAAATAATATCTGAACTTTTATTAACTTCTTCAAACTATAACATTGCGTTGCAAACATCTGTTTCTGTAAAAGTGAAGGCAGATAGAGATAAAATAGGCAATGTAATTACAAACCTCCTTTCAAATGCAATAAAGTACTCTCCGAATAACAAAAATATTGAGGTTTTTTGCAATATAAATAACAATAACGCAGAAGTTTTGGTAAAGGATTATGGTATGGGCATTAAGCCAGAAAACTTACCAAATCTTTTCGACCGCTTTTACTGGGTAGAAGGCAAACAAACCAGTACAATTTCGGGATTTGGAATTGGATTATATTTAAGTGCCGAAATTATTCAAAGGCATGGTGGAAAAATATGGGCAAATAGCGTAGTTGGAAAGGGCTCTAATGTTGGTTTCAGTTTGCCACTCCAATAAAAGGGCATCCTTGGTTATGAATGCCCTTTTTATTTAAAATCTTGATAAATTTATTAAAATAATTTTTCTTGTGGAGGTGTTGCACGAGCCAATCTAATGTAAACTGTAGCTTGTCCTCTATGGTGAGTTTGGTGCTCAAAGGCTTTATCTAATGCTTGTTTTTTGGTTAAATCAAATCTTCCAAAAAGCTTAATCATTTCGCTCATTTGGGCAGCAGTTAATTTTTTAGCACTGGCTATTACAAAATCATAGCTTGCCAGTACATCTTTGGTTACCGTTGCTTTCGATTTATCTGTTCCTTTTTCTAAAGCTCCCATTGCCACCGGGCTTTTTTCTCCAGTTGCCGTTGAAGCAAAAGCATAATTCGCATCAGCTAAGTGAAGAAACTGCTCTGCAAAAGAACGCATTTGAGGTGTTGGTTTTAAGCTGTAAGAAGCTTCTGGCATTGCATCTAAATATTCTTTTGTGTAAGCTTTTGCTCTTTCCCAATCTTTTACAACATCTTCTGCTGCAGATTGTGCATTTGCAGCGCCCACTGTTAACACGAACAGTGCAAGCACGCTAATTTGTTTTAGTATTTTCATTTTGTTGTTTTTAATAAACTCCAAAAATCTGGCGTTTAATCAAAGATAAGTATTAATACGCTCTTCAGAAAGACAAAGAATCTGTTATTATAACATAACCTTTTGCAGCGATTTACTTAAAATTTCTACCACCAATTGCATTTCAGCTTTATTTAAATGACCAAAACCTAAACGCATGCCGCGAAGGTTTTTGCTTTGATACAGAATGGTTTTGGGTAGAAATAAACCTTCTGAAGCGCAAAAATTTTTAAATTTAATCAGGCTGAAGTCATCCAGCCATTCTACCCAAATGGCTAAGCCTCGGGCAGGAATTGCGAATTTTATTTTGCCTCTAAGTTCTTCTTTCAATAAATTAACAAAGTCATCTCTGCGCTCCTTGTATATTTTTTTGTTTTTTTTCGCAAGGCGATGAACTTCTCCATCTTGTATAAAATGCGTTAAAACCTGTTCTTTAATCACATCAATTCCAGGCTCCAAAATTCTTTGATGCTTTTCCAGTTCTGTAATAAATTCGGTTGGTGCAGTAATAAAACCATAGCCAAAACCAGATGGCAGGCTTCTGGCAAAAGAGCCAATATATACCACATTTGCGTTTGGATTAAATGCAGATAAAGGCAATACCGGATTATTATCGTAATGAAAATCAAAGTCATAGTCATCCTCAATAATTACGAAACTATAAAATTTAGCCAATTCTAAAATTTCAAGTCTTCGCTTTGCGCTTAAACAATTTGATGTTGGATAATGGTAGTTTGATGTTAGGTATAACGCCCTGATGTTGTTTTCTTCACAAACTTTCTTAAGATGTTTGGTGCTTAGCCCTTCATCATCAACCGGTATGGTTATAATGTTTGCACCAAAATCTAATAAAGTCATGTTTGAGCCGTAGTAACCTGGCGAACCAATAATAACGTTATCACCTTCGGATATTAAAAGTTTGCTAACCAAATACAAGCTTACTTCGTGGCTGCTTGTGGTAAGTATGTTCGAAGTCGAAATTCTTAAACCTCGGGTAACATTTAAAAAATTTGCAAAGTGATTTTTAAATTCATCATGAGATATAGATTGAAGCTGCTTCCAATCGGTTGCACTTTTTTTCTTCTTTAATTTTGACACATACAGCCTTGCCAAAACATCTGTTTGCATTAACCTTAAATCTGGTAATCCATCATTTAGCTGGTAAGGCAAATTACTTGTTTCTATTGGGTCTTCTAAAATCAGTGACCGTTTAAAATCAAAGTTAGATTCTGTATTCGCGTTTTGATGCGGTTTTAAATCATTTTTTTGCTTCTGGTTCGATAAAATAAATGTGCCCTTATTTGGAGAAATCTCTATAAAACCTTGTAATTGTAAGTCGGTAAAGGCTTTAATCAAGGTATTTCGGTTAATACCTAAAAGTTTGCAAAGTATACGAGTCCCCGGCAATTTGGTGCCCTCGGGCAATAAACCGGTTTGTATCGCCTTAATAAACTCGAAAACAATTTGTAGATACACTGCAATATCATCATTCGGCTTAAGCTGAATAAAACTTTTGAAAGGAATTTGAACCGGACTATCCATTTTATTAAAACTGGTATACTTTAATGGTACGGCAAGATACTACTTTTGCAAAAACATTTAGAAAATGAAGCAACTATACTTAACTTTCCTTTTTACCATTTTAGCCATCAACTTATTTGCTCAAAGCAAAAAGGACAGTATAATAAATATGAACGATGTTGTGATCAATGAAAATCGTTTCAATACGCCAATATCAAAACAAAACCGAAACGTTTACATAATCGACAATGCAACTATTGCCAAACTACCGGCCAGAACCATTCAGGAGGTGTTACAATATGCCAACGGAATAGATATCAGGCAAAGAGGTGCTTTTGGCGGGCAAGCGGATATTAGTATTGATGGAGGGAGTTTTGAGCAAACTGTGTTGCTTTTAAACGGAACGAAGATTATTGATATGCAAACCGCACACAACATGCTTAACCTGCCTATACCGGTAGAGGCTATTGAGCGTATAGAAATTATTCGTGGTCCTGCTGCGAGAATTTATGGCATTAACAGTTTAACCGGTGCAATCAATATCATCACCAAAAAACCTGCAACTTCTGGCGTTTTATTTTCTACTTACGCAGGCTCCAATTTCGAGAAGAATACAGAAGGAAACGGCAAAACTTTTGTTGGTGGAGGTGTACAGGTTGGCGGGATGCTAAGCAAAGAGAAACATCAGCACTCGCTTTTTGCTTCGCATGATAAAGGTAATGGCTATCGATTTAATACGGGATTTGAAAACAATAAATTGCTTTATCTAGGAAATTTCCAAATTGATGAATCCAACACCATTGATGCGCTTTTTGGATATGTTAAAAGTGGTTTTGGAGCGAATGGATTTTATGCTAGTCCGGGTGATAAAAATTCTGATGAACAAGTTCAGACTACGTTAGCATCCTTACAATCAAAACATAAGCTTTCAGAAAGATGGACACTAATGCCACGTTTAAGCTATCGATATAATTTTGATGATTATCGTTATTTTGGTCCTACAAACCTAAATTCTGGTCGAAGCAGGCATTTTAGCAATTCATTTTCTGCTGAATTAAATACAACCTATAAAATTTCATCGGGTGAATTTGGTTTTGGGGCAGAAGCCAGAAAGGATGATATCAATTCTACCAGCATTGGCAAGCGTGATAGAGATAATTTAGGCGTTTATGCGCAGTACAGAACTCAATTACTTGAAAAACTAAATGTGAATATCGGTACTTATCTCAACTATAATTCTGATTATAAATGGCAAATTTATCCAGGCTTGGATGCAAGTTACGAAATCTCCACCGGCATTAAATTAGTAACAAACATTGGTACAAGTCAAAGAAATCCATCTTTTACCGATTTATATTTGAACCAACGCCCAGGAAATATTGGCAATGAAAATTTAACTCCAGAAAATGCTTTACAGGCAGAGTTAGGCATAAAAATCGACAAAGGAAATTTTAATTTCAACGCTAACTACTTTTACAGAACTATAGATAAATTTATCGATTGGACACGTACCGTAACAACCGAACCTTGGCAGAGCAATAATATTGGCGATTTACAGACCTCAGGTTTAAACTTCAGAGCAAATTACAATTTTGCTATCGCAGATAAATCAAAAGTTAATATCAATTTAGGTTATTCGTATCTGGATTCAGATTTTAAAAACCTTAATTCGCAACTGGCATATAAATATTTAATATCTTCCTTAAAACACCAGGTTACAAACACAGTTGATTTTCGCTATGTAAATTTCGCTGTTTTGTTGGCTACAAGATTTAATCAAAGAATGGCCGGACCATCTTATTGGATAAACGATATTCGGTTAAGCCAGTCGATTAAAAAATTTACCGTTTTCTTAGATGCTCAGAATATATTTGATACCACATATACTGAAATTGGTGCAATTCCACTTCCATCAAGGTGGTTGAGCTTGGGCGTAAAATTTGTAAGCTTCTAAAAAGAAAAGGCGCAATTAAATATTTGCGCCTATCTTACTTCTCACAAAAAACAGTGCTCGCTATTATTATTGATTGATATAAGTAATTCTGAAAGATTTCCTTAAATCTCCAACTATTGATGTTATTCCAGCCGTAGAAGTGTGGTTAACATTTCCTCCAATTATGGGTTTGGTAATTACAATTCTAAATTTGTCTCCGGCATCCAGTTTTATA
Source organism: Pedobacter sp. Leaf170 (assembly GCF_920984665.1). Taxonomy (GTDB): domain Bacteria; phylum Bacteroidota; class Bacteroidia; order Sphingobacteriales; family Sphingobacteriaceae; genus Pedobacter. The sequence goes on along the minus strand of NZ_CAKLBP010000005.1, from coordinate 58,897 downwards.
ATATCAAACGGAATCGTAATCGTTTGCACCGTATTGGTCGCCATTTCTTCAAAAGTAGAGTTTATTCCAATTCTATCTGTCCAAACACCCAATTTGTTAATTTGTAATATCGAACATAGGGCCGTTTTACTATTGTTATCATTAATTTTTGGATTATAATTTAAAAATCCTGAAATCTCATAATACCCTGACGTATTTATGGTAAAACTTTCCAGGTTAGCATCTAATGTTACATAAGTTGGATTAGAAATAGCCACACTACCTGCTTCCCAAGGCACTGGCACCAAAAGCCCTGTGTTAAAGCCTGTTAATGCTACACCCGACATTAGAAAATCTGTTGGAGATTTCATAAAAAAATCATCAGGAGAAATTCTTGTTTGTATCTCTAATGTTGAAGAATATGGTTCCCATGCGCTACCGTTCCACATGTAAACATTATTACCCTTCACCGCGTTTAAACCTGTTGTAGTATTGGTATTAAAAACCCATAAACCGCTAACCGGCAGATTAACCGGAGCAGCCAAATTAGTTCTGGTAAGGCTAACCCGGCTCATTAAAAATCCTTTCTTTGCACCATCTGCTAAATTTGAAACATCCATATCTAATAAAGCTGATGATTTTGGCGTTCGTGTTTGTACACCTGTAGATTGCGCCGAAAGGTTTTTTGTTATTAAGCAGAACATAACCATTGGCAGTATCAGCATAAAATTCTTCATCATAAGTTTCATATTAGTCAAGCTTAAATATTCTTATGTTTTTTGAAAAATTTAATCCTCCGGGAACACTTATGGTAGCAGGTGATTGATGATTGCTACCAAATGTTTTACTTATTACCAGTTGGATTACATCATTTTTATCAAGGTGGATAATTGATGGTGGAGAAATTAATGTTCTCGAAAAACCACCTGTATCTTTACCCCAAACTAAGGTGGTTTGCGCCACAGTTACCCAGTTCGTGCCACCATTTGTAGAGCGTTGAATTTTATACAGTAAATTAGTATTTGAGTTTGCATTATTATTTATATGCGGATTGTAATTAATGTAACCAGATATTTCGTATTCACCTGTATTATTAATGGTAAATCGATTATTATTTAAGCTTACATTACCACCATTATTTGTAAGAACATAAATATTATTAAAGGTTACTACAACATCCGAACCCCCATTTATAGCGGTCAGATTTGCACTTGTTAATTCTTGTTCTACTGGTTCCTGACAAAAAAATACCTGAGGCAATAATAATTTCTTTATTGTATTAATGTCGGCAATATCTATCCAACTGCTTCCATTCCAAAAATAATGATGGTCGGCTTCTACATTATTAGGCTTTATGCCTGCAGTATTAGTATTATAAACCATTAAACCTATTGCCGGATTAGGAATGGTTAAAATATCATCTCCTGCTTTAAGGTTAACTTTTGGCACTAAAACGCCACCGTTCTTTAATGAAGAACTGACTTCTAATATAGTGGATGCATGCGGTGTTTTTGTTCCTATTCCCGTACCCTGTGCTTTTAACTCCTGACCATATATGGCAGAAAATATTGAAAAAACATAAATTGGAAAGGATTTTAATTTCTTCATATTATAATGTAAAATCAATTAACCTAACATTTAAAGATTTGGCTACCGGCGTGTTGGTTGTAATACTTATTGTACCTAAACCTTGAGCAGAACCACCGGTTGGATATGGACAAGCCGTTATTACACGGATGAATTCACCATCATTTAACCTGACTGCCATGATAGGAATAATAACTGTTTTAAAATCTGAAACCGAACCTTGACCCCAATTTCCACGTGAGCCCGCAACTGCAACCCAGGGACCAGTTGCGCTCGTTCCTTTCTGAATAATTAAGTTTTGCAAAGCTCTATCATTTGAACCGTTTGGATTATAACTCATAAATGATGAGAGCTCATACAAACCCGTTTTATTTATACGAAAAGCTGTACCTGCAAGGTTAGGTGTAATGATATTGGCAGTATTTAAATCTACAGTTTCGAAGCTAAGCGGTAAAACTTGAGTATCATTGGTAAAAGCAAATGTTTGTGTAACAACAGATTTTGCATAAAAAACCCTGGGTGTGATGAGTTCTTCTACAGCTGTTAATCCTGGTAAAGAAACCCATTCACTACCATTCCAAAAATAATATCTGTTACCATAAACATTATCTGGACTAACGCCAGCTGTTGCAGTATTATAAACGATCAATCCTCTTTCGGGAGTCAAACTTTGATCAAGCCGGCTTTGCAGGGCAATGCCAGGACCTTTAAAACCTTTATTTGTAGAATTTAATTCTAGAATTGCACTTGCAACAGGCGCTTTTGTACCAATACCACTCTGACCGTAAGCACAAAAGAAAAGCGTACCAATAATAAGTGTTAAAGTAATATTTTTAAATTTTTGCATTATCTGTTTTCGCTGATTAACAATCCACAAGCAACCAAATAATTGCAATTTTAAAGCCATTAGTAATCAATCATTTAAACAAAAGGCTATTACAATTGAAGATATTTATGCACACACTTATAAAATCGTCTTTCAGCTAATTTTATGCAATAAAATGTCTATTTGTAATTTTAAAAATACATTTTATATTTATTTTATCACACATAATAATCTAATTAACTTGTAGAAAATCGGGTAATTTATGGAAAAATTTTCCGCAAATATTTGAAATTATTGTATTTATGTGCAACCCAGAATGCTGAGCAATAAAAACATTTATTAGTATTAATTTCTTTTGTTTACACTTGGCTTTTCTATTAATGGTTTACCGGATTGTTGATAAAAGATTATTTAAATGATAGAATTGAAACTATATTCGATTTAGAAAAATTTAAATCAAAAATGACTGAAAAACGATCACGCCGCTCATTTTTACGTTCTACAGCATTGGCTGGTATTGCCGCTGGATTGCCTGCAGGTTTACAGGCTTTAGAAATAAAACCTGAAGAGCAATATTTAGAACCTAAAGGGCTAACAGTTTTGTTCCAGGGAGATTCTATAACAGATGGAAAGCATGGTAGGGATACAGACCCCAATCACATTATGGGGCATGGTTATGCATTTTCTATTGCCAGCCGTTGGGGTGCAGATTTTCCTTCGGCAGATTTAATTTTTTACAACAAAGGTATTAGTGGAAATCGGGTTTCTCAATTAGAAGCCAGATGGGAAACAGATTGCTTAAACTTTAAACCCGATTTGCTTAGCATACTCGTAGGTATTAATGATGTTGCTAAAATGTTATCAGAACCAGTTACCAAACCCGAAGATTTTCAGGCGTTTGAAGATACATATAGAAAAATCATCAGTCAATCCATTGCTCAAAATCCAAACCTAATATTAGTGCTTTGTTTACCGTTTATTGCCGCCGTAGGAAAGGTACAAAAGCGATTAAATGACTACGAAACGCTTGTTGAAAAATTAAGTTCCATAATCAGAAAACTTGCAATAGAATTCAATGCAATATTAGTCGATTTTCAGCTTGCGTTTAAAAATGCTCCAAAATCAGTACCTCCAGCCTATTGGATTTGGGACGGAATCCATCCTACGGTTGCTGGGCATGAGCTAATGACTAGAGTCTGGCTAAAGCAAGTAAGCAAAAAGTTGAAGTATTTGAAAAAATATGCTTAGCAAAAAACCCCACTCGGACGGAGTGGGGTTTAGCTTGATTTATCAAGCTCCCTCTGCTGGGCTCGAACCAGCGACCCTCTGATTAACAGTCAGATGCTCTAACCAGCTGAGCTAAGAAGGAAGATTATTCTGGTTTAAATTTTTTTAGCCAAAATCATTTGACAATTTTATCATAAAAAATCCCCACATTACTGTGAGGATTTTGCTCCCTCTGCTGGGCTCGAACCAGCGACCCTCTGATTAACAGTCAGATGCTCTAACCAGCTGAGCTAAGAAGGAGTGCTGGTTTTTTCCTAAAACTGGGCTTGTTATGCTTTGTAGCTTGCAAACCCTTGTTCGTTTTGGGAATGCAATATTAGGGCTTTTAAATTATTTATGCAATATTTGCAGTGAAAAATTTTTAAAAAAATTCAAATTAAAATATATGAGCCTGATAATCATAGGTACTGTAGCTTTTGATGCTATTGAAACTCCTTTTGGAAAAACAGATAAAATAGTTGGTGGAGCTGCAACCTACGCAAGTTTAGCTGCTTCTTACTTTTACAATAAAGCAAAAATTGTTGCTGTTGTTGGAGATGATTTCCCAAAATCAGACATTGAAACTTTTACCAAACACGGAATTGATACTGAAGGCTTACAAATTAAAGCCGGCGAAAAATCCTTCTTTTGGTCGGGTAAGTACCATAACGATATGAATAGTCGTGATACATTAATTACAGAACTTAATGTATTAGAAAACTTCGACCCAATTATCCCTGAAAGCTACCAGGACTGCGAATATTTGATGTTAGGCAATCTAACGCCACAAGTGCAACAAACCGTTATCAAACGCCTTAAAAATCGCCCAAAACTTATTGTAATGGATACCATGAATTTCTGGATGGACATTATGATGGACGATTTATTGGAAACCATTAAACTAGTGGATGTTTTAACCATTAACGATGCTGAGGCTCGTCAGCTATCTGGAGAATATTCTTTAGTTAAAGCTGCGAAGAAAATTCTGGCAATGGGTCCGAAATATTTAATTATTAAAAAAGGCGAGCATGGAGCCTTGTTGTTCCACGAAGATCAGATTTTTTCTGCACCTGCTTTACCTCTTGCCGAAGTTTTCGATCCAACTGGCGCAGGCGATACATTTGCCGGTGGTTTTATCGGTTATTTGGCAAAAGTTGGAAGCGTTAACTTCAATAACATGAAAAATGCCATTATTTATGGTTCTGCTTTGGCTTCATTCTGTGTAGAAAAATTCGGAACAGAAAAATTGTTAAACCTAACCGATGAAGATGTTTCAGCTAGAATTCAAGAGTTTGTAAACTTAAGCGCATTTTCAATAGAAGCATAAAAGCTTCAATTATTATTTCTGGCCACGGATTAACAGATTTTATTCATCTGTTAATCTGTGGCTTTTCTATTTTCGCCCAATCTTTAAGCCCTGTAATTTAAAGCCACCTAATTAAAAATCTTAGAATATGCGGCTACCTTTTAAATCATTCTGGCAATAGGCGTAAATTTTTCAAAAACGGCTTCTGTGTGTGGTGCATCGGCCAATTCATCAGTTAAATCTTGCCCCGCCCAATGTTCGTAATGCTTACCATTACGCCACAACCGGCTATCCGTTACATCATAAATAATACCCTTGTAGGCAACCCAAATTTCTGGCTTATCTTGCCCATTACGTAAGGCTAATTGAGATTTTGTGTAAGCCGGTAATTCCATTTATATATGTTTTGAAGCGCAAATTTATACAAAAATTAAAGTTTGATCACGTTTTTCGCTTATACGCCTGCCTGTCCGGCAGGCAGGCTTCGCTCGTAAAAAACTCGCTGCGGGGTATCGCTGCAACCGGGGTTAGTTAGTTAAAACAGCATTCCATTTGTTCGGTTGCAAATCGCAAGCCACTGTTCTTAAACCTAATTGAAATGAATGCAGACTTTTCATCGGGAGTAATGTAAAGCAGGACTAAAGAATCAAAGAACCACAGTCTTTTCATTTTCAAAAAATTAATCGATTTTTTTAAGCACTACTTTACTTTTAAAAAACTCGTAAAGAAATACATTCATCAACAAAAGACTCATCAAATAGAAATGATCTTCGAAAGGTATGGTTCCAACACGCATATTTAAAGTTTCATTGTTGTTATAAATTACAACCGGAATAGCCGTTAAAAATCCATTAACAATATAAAACGGAAGTAATGAAACCAGGTAAGCTCGGTAAAATTTGTACATAAACCGAAGTTTTCCATTTACGTACTCAACATAAAAAAGCACCACAAACAAAAAACCGAAGTTAATTACCGTGTACCATTTACTGTAACCAAAAAATAAAATTGCAATACAAACACCTAGAAATAAATTGCTGAGTGCCAAACTATACCGCTGCAAATCATTTTTAGGGAAATAAACATTTAGGCATTCATAAATAAAAATACAGGCATAAGGCACTGTTAAAAAAAATAAAATTTCTTCTAAAGGCAATCCAAAAAATTTAATACCAACAATATAATCAGGATTAAATGACCAAACATTTAGCTTAACAAAAAGTAAATCCCATATTAAAAAAACCACTCCGGTAATTAAAATAGCAGGAATAACAAATTTCCATTTGCTAAAGAAGTGTACTTTCTTATCAAACGAAAGTAAAAGTGGAAATAAGATTACACCAATATTAATCAGCAGATATATAAACTTCATTAAATGTATTTTTTAAAAATCTTTATTTCCGCAGCCGTGCAACGTTTGCTTTCAATCATAAATTTAGCCACGTTTTTTATGAGTTGATCATCAGCCAAACCGAAATTATTGTTTTGATAATGCTTTACAATCTCTTTCCTGTCTTCATCTAAATCTTTACTAAAACCTAAAAAGCCAGGTGTAAAATGCTCGATAGAAAAGCGCATAAATCTAATTTCCATGTTTTCTTTATCCATGTTGATAGCTTTTTGCATAGTTGATAATGAGCGCTTTACAAACTTAATTTTATTGTATGGATTCCATGCATGTTTAGCTTTTAAGGCTTCCAACGTAGCGGTATAACCAGTTAACAATGCATTTTTGTTTGATAATGCATTTAATCTTTTTAAAAGAGAATCTGTAAGACTTGTATTATCTACAGCCTTAACTAAATCAACTTTTAATATAGCTATCTCTTTATTAGATAATTGTGCTTTAGAGATTTGCGCAAACAAAGACAATAGAAAGAGTAAGAAGCCAAATTTATTCATGTGTAAAGCAAAGGTAATAAAAGCTACAAGAGATAATATTAATTAAGGCAAAACCTTTGGCAATTTCGTAAAAAACAAATTGCCTAAAAATTGCTTTATTTACATCATGAATAAAAAAGCGAAAATAACCGTTATTGGTGCCGGTTTTGCAGGATTATCTGCAGCGGCAATATTGGCTAAAAATGGTTGTGATGTTACTGTTATCGAAAAAAACGAAATGGCTGGTGGAAGAGCCAGAACATGGAGCAAAGATGGTTTTTTATTTGACATGGGACCAAGCTGGTATTGGATGCCTGATGTTTTTGAAAATTTTTATAGCCTTTTTGGCAAAACTACCTCTGATTTTTATGATTTAAAGCGCCTTGCCCCATCCTATCGAATTTATTTTGGCGCTAATGATACTATAGACGTACCAGCAACTGAAAAAGAGTTATTTGAACTTTTTGAAGAATTAGAACCAGGCAGCACTAAAAATTTAAGCACTTTCTTAAATCAGGCTAAATATAAATACGAAGTTGGCATGACCGAATATGTGTATAAACCATCCCACAGTGTGATGGAATATTTCGACCCACGCCTGGCTGTAAGTGGTATCAAACTCCAATTAATTGGGAATATGAGAAGCCATGTGCACAAATTATTTAAAAATGAAAAGCTCAGAAAATTATTAGAATTTCCGGTATTGTTTTTAGGTGCAACACCACAAAACACACCAGCACTGTATAGTTTAATGAACTATGCCGATTTAATTTTAGGCACCTGGTACCCATTGGGTGGCATGCACAAAATTGTAGAGGCTATGCAGCAAATTGCCGTAGCGCAGGGTGTAAAATTTGAATTTGATAATGAGGTAACTAAGATTGAAGTAAAGAATAATAAGGTTGACCGAATAATTACCAAAAGAGGTAGTATAGAAACCGACTTTGTTGTTGGCAATGCCGATTACAATCATATTGAACAACATTTATTAGATAAGCCATACAGAAAATATAACGAAAATTATTGGGATAAAAGGACCATGGCACCTTCCTGCCTGCTATTTTACATTGGCTTAAATAAAAAGCTCACCAATGTTCTACATCATAATTTATTTTTTGATGAAAATTTTGATGAGCATGCTGAAGAAATTTACACTGATGCTAAATGGCCTTCGAAACCATTATTTTATGCCTGTTGCCCATCTGTTACCGACTTAAGCGTTGCGCCGGATGGCTGTGAGAATCTTTTCTTTTTGATTCCGATTGCACCCGGTTTGAAAGATAGTGAAACCAAAAGGGAAGAATACTTTAATCTATTGGTTAATCGGTTTAAAGATTTAACCGGAAATGATATTAGCGATAGTGTTTTATTTAAAAGGAGCTACGCAATGACAGATTTCGAAAATGATTACCACGCATTTAAAGGAAATGCTTATGGTTTAGCTAACACTTTGAAACAGACAGCATTCTTAAAACCAAAAATGAAGAGTAATGTAACGAATTTATTATATACCGGGCAATTAACCGTTCCAGGGCCTGGTGTGCCACCTGCAATTATCTCGGGAGAGGTTGTTGCAAAAGAAATAATAAAAAAGTTGAAAAAAGCTTGACAAATTTAAAATTTCCCTTATCTTTATAACCACAAAACAAAAACAGTGCTAAACAATCTTAAAACGCATAAGTTATAAAGGTTTGCATTTGTTTCGAAATTAGAGAGAAGGCAAATTGTTGAAATAAAACATAAGAATCAACTAACCAAATATATGATAAGCAAAAAGGCCAGGATTTATTCCCGGCCTTTTGCTTTTACAAAGGTTTTGTAACACATAGCTTTCTTTTGCACGGCAACATTTAACCAAAATGCATATTGCTAAGTTAAATAGCCCCGATAGGATGGAAAGCCCGCATCCCGATTTTTTTCATCGGGAGCGGACTTGCAATGATAGCGGGACTGATGTAACCGAAAACCTAATGCAATTGCGCTTCAAATAATTTATTTAAAAAATACACTAATAAAAAAAGCCCAGATAAAATCTGAGCTTTCATGTTTTAAAGTGGATGTATTTTTAAGCCATTTCTTCGATAGCTATTTCTTTTGAATATGTTTTAAGGTATTTCTTAAGAATTCCTCTTGCTACATGGATACGTGTTTTAACGGTTCCGATTGGAATATTTAACATATCTGCAATTTCGTGATATTTAAACCCTTCGAAGTAACGGATAAAAGGCACATAATACTCTTGTGGAAGCGTAGCAAGCGCTTTATCAATATCGCTCATTACAAATTTACTTTCGGCTTGATTTTTAGTTGCGCTGTAAGAAAGATTTGCTGAAGAAATATCTTCACTTTGTGTAATTAAAGTATTTGTTTTAACCGTACGACGGTAGTTATTGATAAATGTATTTTTCATGATGGTAAATAACCATCCTTTTAAATTAGTACCTTCTTTAAACTTGTTGTAATAAGTTATTGCTTTTAGCATGGTATCTTGTACTAAATCATTTGCGTCTTCAGCATCTTTAGTAAAGTTTAAAGCGTAAGATCTTAGGGATACTGAATGGAGGTTAACTAGATGATTGAATTCAAACTTTGTCATGATTTTTAGCTTTAGGTACGATTAAAAAAAAACAAAAAATTGTTCTCTATTTTCTACCTAAACCAAACAAACTTAGTACCAACTTTTTTTGGCACGGTGCCAATCTATATTTTACAAGCCCAGGCACGTTTTCGTCACAGTATATTTACTTCACGCTCTAAAGTGACTCCAAAAGTAGACTTTACACTGTCTATTATTTGTTCGGAGAAACTATACACCTCTGCACCTGTGGCCTTTCCATGATTAACTAAAACAAGGGCTTGGTTTTTCCAGGTACCAGTTTCTCCGACAACTTTACCTTTCCATCCGCATTGCTCAATAAGCCAGCCGGCGGCGAGTTTTATTTTACCATCAGCCGTTGGGTAATGAACAACATCGGGTGTTTTTGCAACAATGTCTGCAAACTCGTACTTCTCTATCACCGGATTTTTAAAGAAACTACCGGCATTACCAATAGTTGAAGGATCGGGCAGTTTACTTACTCGAATATGCGATACCGCAGCAGAAACATCGGCTATGCCAGGATTTTCAATCCCTCTGTTTTTTAGCTCAGCTTCTATTGCACCGTAAGATGTATTTACAGCAGCCTCAGTTTTTAATTTAAAGGTAACTGATGTGATGATGAACCGGCCTTTTAATTCGCCTTTAAATATGCTTTCTCTATAACCGAAATGGCAATCGTTATAATTAAAGGTTTTGATATTGCCTGTACTAATTTCAAATGCTTCACAACTATAAAAAACATCTTTTAATTCTACACCGTAAGCGCCAATATTTTGTATGGGTGAAGCACCAACTGTACCAGGTATAAGACTTAAATTTTCTACGCCAGCAAAATTGTGCGCCACACAATAATTAACAAAATCGTTCCACACTACACCACCTCCGGCAGTAACAAAAACCTGTTCATTATTGGTAGTAGATTGGATACCCATAATGCTTATTTTGATAATTAAACCCTCAAAATCTTTCGTGAAAAGCATATTACTGCCTCCACCAATAACAAGTATTTTTTGCGTTCTGGTTATATCGTTTTCAAAAAGAGTTTTTAAATCAGCCACTTCAAATATCTCGGCAAAATAATCTGCCTTTACATCTATACCAAAAGTATTATAAGGTTTAAGTGAAATGTTTTGTTGTATTTGAAGCATAGCGATTTTGTTATGCCGACAAAAGTAAGAAATAATAGATAGAACTATAATCTGTGGGTGATTAAAGCTAATCTACAGGGTTTTTAGTTAAAATACTTTTCTTTACATACAGCAATCCAAACGCTTTCCCTTTTTCTTTACCCATATTTTTGTGGTGAATTTTATGTGCTTTTCTGATTCTGGTTAGATAGCCATTTTTTGATTTAAAAGCTTTAATTCGCTGGTGTACAAACCAATCGTGAACCACGAAATAAATTAACCCGTAAACACTAATCCCTACTCCAATCGCAAATTTATAACCCAGGTTTTGCCTATCTACATACATAAGATAGAGTGAAGCAAATGCAAAAATTAAAGCAAATATGTCATTCCATTCAAAGTTAGATTTTGAAGGTGTGTGATGGCTTTTATGCATAAACCATAGCGGTCCGTGAAATAGATATTTATGCAAAAGCCAGGAAAAGCATTCCATAAACACAACAGTTGCACAAACAATTAGAATATTTAACAAAAACTGCATCAGTAGATTAAATTATTTACAACGCAATATAAACCAATAACCAAGCTCAATATTGTCACAAAAATGTAAGCTTATCGAAGCTTTTTTAATCGATTGATTAAGAATTGAAATTTTAGATATACTTTTGACCATTATATTAAAAAAGTCAGAAAGTAGAAAAGTAAAATGATTGTAGCCGATAAAAAAAGGGAACAAATTATTGAGGGTGCTATAAAGCGGTTTAGCCATTTTGGCATCAACAAAACTACGATGAATGATATTGCCGACGATTTAGCGGTTTCAAAACCATCCCTTTATTATTATTTCCCAGATAAAAAGCATTTAATACTTGGTGTAATTGAGAAGATTTTTAACGAATTTTTTGAAGCTATGCAAAAGAAACGGAGCGCTGAGCAAAGCTTAGAAGCCAACCTGATGAATACCATAGACGTTAGAAACACCTTTTTTCAAAAATACTATATGTTAAAAATTGCAGAAGGTGTGCCAGATTTGCTTAATGATGAAGCTATAAAATCAAAACTTAATGCATTAAAAGAGATTGAATTAAACTTTTTTGCTGAGCTATTTACACATGCTAAAGCAAAGGGTGAAATAGAGCATGAAGATTCAAATCACATAGCTGAGCTTTATTTAGAAAGCCTGATGGGATTAACAACCATGTGCGTGATTCAAACCGGTAAGGATATCGTTCCGGATAAGAAAATACTGAACAAAATGACTCAAAAGCAAAAAGATCTTTCAATTATTTTTACCAGAGGATTAAGGTGTGAGTAAACAAATAAAAAGCAAAGCTTTTGAAAAATAACTAAAAAACAGATAAACAAAAAATAATAAACAGAACCCAAAAACAAAAATCAATATATTATGCTTAGAATAAAAATGGTAAAATTAATGCTTCTGCTTGTATTTGGCATTACTTTACCAAATCTGTTGGCTGCACAGCAACGGATTACCTTAAAAGATGCGCTAACTTATGCGCTGCAGAACAATAATAAAGTTCGTAAATCGAAACTGGATATTGAAGGCGGTAGATATAAAGTGGAAGAAGTTAGGGCACAGGCTTTACCTACAGTTTCAGGCACTGCAGGTTTAACTTATAACCCAATAATTGGCCAACAGGTTGTCGATTTCGGCGGACAATTACAAACCCTAAAATTTGGACAGAAATGGAATTCGAGTGCAGGTGTTCAATTGTCGCAGCAAATATTCAATCAACAGGTTTTTACTGGTTTACAAGCAGCAAAATCTAGCGAAGAGTATTATGCACTAACCTCTCAATTAACTGAAGAGCAAATTATTGAGTTAGTGGCAAATAATTACTATCAGGTTTTAGTAAACAGACAGCAATTAAATGTAATCGACACAAACATTAAAAATGTTAAGGTTATAGAGAAAATTGTTGGCAATCAATACAAAAACGGGTTGGCAAGAAAGATTGATGTTGATCGGATAAACGTAAACCTAACGAATTTGAATACACAACGTGAGCAGGTTATCAATGGAATTACTCAATTGGAAAATCAATTGAAATTCTCAATGGGTATGCCTGTATCAAATCCGATTAGCTTACCAGCAACAGAATTGACCGAAGTTACACAATTACCAGTACTTACTGATTCTGTTGACCTATCAAACAGAACTGAAGTTAAGCTTCTAGATAACCAGGATAAACTTTTATCGCTACAGCGTAAAGCATACGTAGCAGAGTACTATCCTACTTTATCATTAACAGGAAATTATACCTATTCAAGTCAAAGCAATGGTTTTGATTTCTTAAACACAAATGCTACAGCAATTGGTTTTGGTTCATCGGCTGTTGGCCTAAGCTTAAAAGTGCCAATCTTTAATGGCTTTTTAACACGTTCAAAAGTTCGCCAGGCAGATGTAAATATCAGAAAAGCACAAGAAGACAGAAAAGAATCTACAAACTCGTTGAACCTGGCTTATGAGAATGCGAAAATCCAATTACGTAATAACCTGAACACAATTAACTCGCAACGTAAAAATGCAAATTTAGCGCAGGAAATTTACAAAAGCACTCAAAACAACTACAATAACGGTTTAGCTACTCTAACTGATTTAATCGACACAGAGAACGCATTAACAGAGGCACAAAACAGTTATACTCAAGCGCTATTAAATTATAAAGTAGCCGAAATACAATTAGTAAAATCAAACGGAAATATTAAATCGCTAGTACAATAGAAAAAATGAAAAGGATAATTACCATAATAATCGTAGTTGTTGTCGCCTTAGGTGCAATAGCTTATGTTTTAAGCAACAATAAAAAGAAGAACGAAGCTAAAACTGCTTTCATTGCCGAAGGTGGTGGTGCTGTTGCCGTTCGTGTTGCTACTGTAGAGAAAAAAGTGGTTGATTTGGATTTTGTAGCCAACGGAAACTTTGTTCCAAAACAAGAATTAAACTTTTTATCAGAAAATGCTGGCCGGGTATCTGCAATTTATGTTGATGAAGGTGCAAGAGTTGGTAAAGGACAGGTTTTAGCACGTATAGATGCAGAAATCATAAATACGGATAGAGAAACAGCACAAGCATCTTATGATAATGCAAAAAGAGATGAAGCCAGATATCAAAGCTCTTACGAAACTGGTGGTGTTACACAGCAACAGTTAGATCAGGCTAAACTAGCAACCAGAAATGCAAAATTGCGTTTACAAGCTTCTCAAAGAAAGTTAAGTGATGCAAACATTAAATCGCCGATAAACGGAATTATTAACAAACGTTATATTGAAGTTGGTGCTTTTGTAACTGCACAAGGAACTCAATTGTTCGAAATTGTTGATGTATCTAAACTTAAATTAAAAGTTAATGTAAACGAATCGCAGGTTGCGAGTTTAAAAATTGGCGATAATATCGATATCAAATCAACAGTTTTTCCGGATGAAAAATTTAGTGGCAAAATTACCTTTATCGCACCAAAAGCCGATGCTACTTTAAACTTCCCGATTGAAATTGAAGTATCAAACAACACAAAAAATAGCTTAAGAGCGGGTATGTATGGAACTGCTGTATTCAACTTCCCTAAACAGGCGCCTAGTATTCTTGTACCGCGTACCTCATTTGTGGGTAGTGTAAGTAGTAACCAACTTTTTATTTATGATAAAGCTACAAATACTTCAAAAATCAGAAAAGTGGTAACTGGTAGAATTTTAGGCGATAACGTAGAAGTTATTAGTGGATTAACCGAAGGCGAAACGGTAATTACCAGCGGACAAATCAACTTAGCTGAAGGCACTGCTGTAAGCATTGTAAAGTAAGTATTAAGTCGAAAGTTTTAAGTTATAAGTCTTTAAGTATTACTAAAAGGCATTAAAAAAACAAAATGAAGATAACAGACATTTCTATAAAAAGGCCCTCGCTGGTAATTGTGGTGTTCACCGCACTTACTTTATTGGGGCTGTTAAGTTACTTTTCGTTGGGTTATGAATTACTTCCAAAATTCTCAAACAACGTAGTATCTATATCAACCATTTACCCTGGTGCATCGCCGGCTGAGGTTGAAAACACGGTGACCAAAAAAATTGAGGATGCCGTATCATCAATGGAAAATATTAAGAAACTTAACGCAGTTTCTTATGAAAGTTTATCCGTTGTAACCATTACATTAACTGATGCTGCAAACATCGATATATCTTTAAACGATGCACAGCGTAAAGTAAATGCAATCCTTTCTAATTTACCTGATGATGTTAAAACACCGTCTTTAAGTAAGTTTTCATTAGATGATTTACCGGTAATTACCATGACAGCTTCGGCTAATATGGATGATGTTACTTTTTACGATTTAATCGACCAAAGGATTGCCCCGGTAATCTCGAGGGTAAGTGGTATTGCACAGGTTAATTTAGTTGGTGGTTCTGAAAGAGAAATTCAGGTTTCTTTAGATGCAGCAAAACTACAAGGCTATAATCTTTCTGTCCCTCAGGTGCAGCAAATGATTTTAAGCTCAAATTTAGATTTCCCTACCGGAAGTGTTAAAACACTTAATCAAGACGTTTTAATTCGTTTATCTGGTAAATACAGAAGTATTGATGAGTTAAGAAACTTAGTTATCACTACTTCAAAAGAAGGCGCTCAGATTCGTTTAGGCGATGTTGCTGATGTTCAGGATTCGAAAAAGGAAACGGTTAAACTAGCTCGTATCAACCGTCAATCATCAATTGCAATTCAAATTATTAAACAAAGTGATGCGAATGCGGTAAAAGTTAGTGAGGGTGTACATGCCATCATCGCTAAGCTTAAAACAGAATATGCCGGCAATAAACTTGATATCAAAATTGTAAACGATAGTTCGATTTTTACATTAGAATCTGCTGATGCTGTAATTCACGATTTAATGCTTGCCGTTGTATTGGTAGCATTTGTAATGCTTTTCTTCTTGCACAGTTTACGTAATGCCTTAATTGTAATGGTTTCCATTCCGGCATCGTTAATTGCAACCTTTATTGGTATTAGCCTTTTTGGTTATACATTAAACTTAATGTCGTTACTTGGTTTATCACTTGTGGTGGGTATTTTGGTAGATGATGCAATTGTGGTATTGGAAAATATCCAGCGACACATGGAGATGGGTAAAAACAAGGTTAGAGCGGCATCTGATGCGACAAGAGAAATCGGTTTTACCGTTGTATCCATTACCATGGTAATTGTAGTTGTGTTCTTCCCTATCGCAATTAGTTCTGGTTTAGTTTCGAACATTTTGCGCCAGTTTTGTGTGGTTGTAATCATAGCAACTTTACTATCATTGGTGGCTTCATTCACAATTGTTCCTTTACTTTTCTCTAGATATGGTAAGTTAGAACATATTGAAGGTAAAAACATGTTTGGCCGCTTCATTTTATGGTTCGAAAAGCAACTTAAAAAATTCACAATTTGGATTACAAACATCCTAAACTGGTCGTTACGCCATAAAGCATTAACCTTAATTATGGTTTTTGTTTTATTCTTAGGCTCATGTGGTTTATTAGGTGCTGGTTTTATTGGTTCAGAGTTTTTCCCTAAATCAGATAAAGGAGAATTTTTGGTACAAATTGAATTACCAAAAGATGCACCTTTAGAACAAACAAACTTCTACACGCAAAAAGCAGAAGCTTACTTAGATAAACAGCCAGAAATTACGCAGTTAATTACAACTGTTGGTCAAGCCAGTGGAGACTTTGGTGGTACACAGGCAACTGCTTACAAATCGGAAATTAACGTAAAATTAGTTGAGCGTAAAGAACGCGAAGGCATGTCATCTGATGTATTTGCTACGAAGATGAGTCGTGCTTTAGCTAAAGTATTGGTTGGGGCGAAAGTTAAAACTGTACCAATCAGTATTTTGGGTATTGCAGAAAATGCACCGATTAGTTTAGTGGTAATGGGCTCAAACTTAGATAGTGCCTTAAAATATGCCGAAGGTGCCAAAGGTGTTTTAGCAACTATTCCGGGTGCTACTGAGATTAAACTTTCTGTAGAAAAAGGAACACCGGAAATTAACGTTCAGGTTGATAGAGATAAAATGTCGGCCGTGGGTTTAACACTTGCAACAGTTGGTTCTACCATGCAAACAGCCTTTGCCGGTAATACAGATGGTAAATATAGAAAAGGCGAGTATGAATACGATATCAATATTCAATATCAGGATTTTAACAGAAAAGATATTGATGATGTACGTAACCTGATTTTTATAAACGATAAAGGTGCGCAAATTAAACTCTCTCAATTTGCTAACATTACCGAAGGTTCAGGCCCAAGTCAGTTAGAGCGTTTAAATAAATCTACATCAGTATCTGTTCAGGCACAATCCATCGGTCGCCCAACAGGAACAATCGTAGCAGATTTTAAAGCTAAATTAATCGAGTTACAAGAAAATGGTAAATTAAAAGCACCAGTTGGCGTAAGTTATACTTGGGCTGGAGATGAAGAAAATCAGGCTGAAGGTTTCGGTACTTTGGGTATCGCATTATTGGCTTCAATCATCCTGGTTTACTTTATTATGGTAGCCTTGTACGATAGTTTTATCTATCCATTGGTTGTAATGTTTTCGCTTCCATTGGCTTTAATTGGTGCTTTATTGGCCTTAGCCTTAACCAACAACTCATTAGGTATTTTCACCATTTTAGGTTTTATTATGTTGATGGGATTGGTAGCGAAGAATGCGATTATCCTGGTCGATTTTACGAACCACATGAAAGCCGAAGGAAAATCAACAATTGATGCCTTAATATTAGCTAACCACGCCCGTTTACGTCCGATTTTGATGACAACCATCGCCATGATTTTTGGTATGCTTCCAATTGCATTAGCAAGCGGTGCCGGTGCCGAATGGAAAAATGGTTTAGCCTGGGTTATCGTTGGCGGTTTAACCAGTTCGCTATTCTTAACCTTAATTGTTGTACCTGTGGTTTATCTGGTTTTCGACAGAATGTTAGATAGATTCGGTTTCAACAAAAAAGTAAAAACTATTGATGAATTGCTTGTAGAACCATACGACCATAAAGACGTATTGGAATACGATGCAGATTTAGACCACTAATAAACATCCAGATTAACAATCACCCAGAGCTGCCTTCCCAAAGGGCAGCTCTTTTTTTTGGAAAGGTACTTTAGTGTTCCATTGCTTTGCATAGTCGGGCTGTACGCTAAATCTTTTAAAAAACCTGTCATTCCGAGGAACGAGAAATCTCTACCTACGGCAGTCAGGCGTTTAATTGGTTACAAATGCTTTCCCTAATTGCCTGGACGGACATCGTTTTTGCAATTTTAAAAGGATATCGCTTGCATCCCGTTTAATAACCTAATGCAGTGCAATAATGCCAAACGCCAAACAAAATATTATTTCAGTTTGTATATTAGCTTATGCTTAAAATCATCCTTAGCGCAATACTATTAAATATCGCCATATTCGTTTCCGCTCAACATCCCCCAGTTTTTGAAGCCATGACAATGGATTCTTCATCGTTTCAGCTTTACGACATAAAAATCGATCTGGTAAAATATACTTACAAGCCGAACGGAATTAAATTTTTGGTGGTGCACGATAATGAAGATACTGGTGTTAAAGCTGGATTTGATTACATTAGGTGGAACGGCGGAGAACTAATCGATAGTCAATACGGCGGTGTAAGAGATTATAATTTCATTTACATGGATGATGAATATCGTATAGATCCGAATGCCATCTATACAGAACGAGGCATAAATACCAGATTAAAAAAAGATGCCTTTAGTTCAAACGAAGTTGAAAAAGCTTTAAACGACGCTGGTAAAAAAATCCTCGATTTTTATAATCCTAAAGAAACCGGTTATATTTTAACCTTACACAATAATGCTGATGGTGGTTTCGGAATTTCATCTTATTTACCGGGTTACGATTTATCAAGCACCGCAGATTCAGTTTATCTGAATGCAGAAATGGATGGTGATGATTTACTTTATGTTACCGATTTAAAATTGTTTAACAGTTTGAAAAAGGCAAACGTAAATGTTATCCTTCAATCTAAATACGGAGAAAATGATGGCTCGCTTTCGGTTTATGCCCAATTAAATAATATTCCGTACATAAATGTTGAAGTGCAACACGGCCACATAGAGGAAAATCTGCGATTAATCGAAATCGCAATAGCCGCTTTAAAAGAACACAATATGATAAAGAAGAAAGAGTAATGCCTATTAAACCATCGCTCTGATTTTGCCTACGATAAAACTTACCAATAAGCCGAAAATACCAATTACAGCATAAGAATATTGCAAACTCGAAAGCGCCGAGATGTAGCCAATTAATGGTGGCCCCATCAAGAAACCTAAATAACTTACGCTAGAAACCATTGCAATTGCTATACCCGGCGAAACCTTTCCGTTTTTCCCGGCAACGCTATAAACTGTTGGAACAATACTTGAAACGCCAATTCCAACCAACATAAAACCAATAGTTGCAGGGATAACATAAGGTAGAAAAACCGATAAAAACATCCCGGAAGAAATAATTAGCCCGCTGATTTGTATTGTTCTTTTTCGCCCAAGTTTTTCGATAATTTTATCACCAACAAAACGTCCTGTAGCCATCATAATCATAAAAGATGCATAGCCAAGAATCACTAACGAAGTTGGTGCCTTAACAATTTCTTTAAAATAAACGCCGCTCCAATCAAACATAGCGCCTTCAGTTGCCATACTACAAAAACCTATAATTCCAAGTTGCAATAGTGAGCCTTCGGGCATGGTAAATAATTTAGGCTTACGCTCGCTTTTCGAGCCTTTACCCGGAACCAGATATTTATAATTTAAAAATATATTTAGCCAGATTAATATGGTGATTATCCAAAAATGATGGTAAGGCGCAATATGTAAATTTACCATCAACAAGCCCACCAACGCTCCGGTAAAGCCGGCAATACTCCAGGCACCGTGAAATGAAGTCATTATTGGGCGACCGAATAATTTTTCTGCTTCTGAACCTTGTGTATTAACGGCAATATTGCACATATTACCAATTACCCCAAATAGAAATAAGAAGACCGCCAAATGCCATGGTGCAGTTGCAAGCCCCAAATTTGACAGCGCAATAACGTAAAGCGGTGCATTAATGGTTAATATTTTTTTACTTCCGTATTTGGTAACTAACCTGCCAGAAATTGGCATGGTAACCAGCTGACCAAGCGGCAGTGCCAATAAAATACTACCCAAAGCACCATCTGATAAATTTAAAGTGTATTTAATATCAGGAATACGGCTTGCCCAAGAAGCGAAAGCAATCCCCTGTCCGAAATAAAACAATGATACTGCTAAGCGAATTCGATTTGGAGTATTTTGCTGAACAGGTTTATTATCTGTTTGATTATGTACTTCCTGATTTAAGTTCAACTCTTCCAAAACTCGATATTAATAATGATGGGTAATTTTGATGACAAAGATCATTAAATCAAACGGTAATAGAAAGATGTTTTTAACATTTATAAATAATTATTAAACTAAAAAACCCGCTACTCGGCGGGTTTTTAGTTTAACTATGAAAATTTTATATTTTATTCGGCTGAAAAAACTTTACTGTTCCATCGCCTTCACTTGCTACAACTAATAAACTCCTGCCATTCGGGCTATCTTTCGGTTTAACAAATAATAAACCTTCGGGTGCATCGCCAGAAGCAAATAATTGTACAAATTTTGGTGCTGTTGGTGTTGTAACATCATAAACTGCAATCATATCTGCCCGTTCCAAACCAATAAAGGCTAAAGTTTTGCCGTTAACCTGTGCTACAGTTACGCCTTCAACTTCTACACCCTTATTATCAGAACGTGTATCATCATATTTACCTGCATCAATAACACGTTGCTCTAAATCTTTACCCACATTTGCAATCAATGCACCAGTATTTGCATTTATTATACTCATACTTCTTCCACCTGTTGCATATAACTCATCGTAATCACCATCACCATCTGTATCTCCATAAGCTTTTGTAACGGTTAATCTGCCAAGATTCCCATCCAACTGAAGCGTTGCTGCGGTTGGGAATTTTGTCGGGTCCAGCTTTAAACTCTTCACTCTTGCTTCCTCATCATAACCTTTCCAGGCTCTGGTATCACCTTCATTCGCTAAAGCCAAATAGTTGTTTCCTTCTGTAGTAAAATATGAAATCGCATCTGGCAGATAAAAAGCCTTTATTGGCCAGGTTCCCAGTGCTATTTTATTATCTAAATCACTTACATCAAAAGCATTTTCAGCAAGGCTGATGTCTCTTGTACCTAATGGATTAATCTTGGTAATTGTTCCGGATATAATATCAACTTCTGCAACTCCATTATTTTCCTGTAGCGTAACGTATGCTTTTTTAGAGTCAGCACTTATGGCAATATATTCGGGTTCAATGTCCTGAGCAAACGTTGCTTTTGGTCCGTAAATTCTGAAACCACCAGCCACCAAAGCCGCCTTTTGCGATTCGAATGAAGAAAAATCTAAAGTTTTAACTGAGTAGTTATCTTTGATATTGATAATTGAAATGCTTCCATTCGGGTCAACTGTGTAAGCGTCGTTTGGCTCACCTTCATTGGCAGATAAAATATAATTTCCATCCGGACTAAATGTAACCATATCTGGCATTGCACCAACTGTTATTTTTTTAATTTCTGATAAATCTGATGTTTTTAAAACCACTATGTCGCCATTACCTTGCTTGTCTGCACCATCCAAAGCTATTGCCAATAAACCATTGCTAACAGCAACACTATTTATACCGGCATTGCTGGCAAATGTTAAAGTTCTTGTTTTAGCTACCGTTGGATAATTCGTTAAGTCTACAACTTCAACTTTAGCACCACCTTCGTTACTTACTACAAATAGTTTTTTGGTAGATGGGTCGTAGGCAGAGATTTCTGCTGATGTTTCTCCACCTAAATCAATTGAGGCAGTTTCTTTAAAGCTTGATATATCTTCGGCAACAATTGGCTCTTTTTCTTCAATTGGGTCTGAAGTTTTTTTGCAGGCAGTTAATGCCATTGCAGCCAGCATTAAGGCTACAAAAAGTTTTTTACAGTTCATGGTTTATTTTACTTATCTAAACCGCAAAAATAAATTCGCAACTTGCTGTTTTATAGACTTACAATGTTATCTTTTGGTTAAGGAATGATAAACACTTTTACCGTAAGCTGAAGCAGAGTGCATGAAATTACAAACAGGATAGGCAAAAGCACAATTTGGCTTTGGGTTTTGAACAAGGGATAGCAGTGGAAATCTCCAGATTTATCGTGAATAGGAACGGAGAGCCCAACCCTTACCCAATATTTCTTCGGGATTGGGGCATGCCCAGAATATTTTTAACCATTTGCTAAAGCAGAGGGCAATGAGTGGTTTAAATTCTAAATAACAAAAATAAAAAAGCCGATAATTTCTTATCGGCTATTACTTTTGGCTTGCGAAAACACAAACCAAGGCGTATCAGTACTTTATTAAATATGTATAGCTCTGTTATCAGTTGCAGCTAAGGCAGCTTCTTTTAATGCTTCTGTATAAGTTGGATGCGCATGGCAAGTACGGGCAATATCTTCGGCAGATGCACGGAATTCCATTGCAATAACTGCTTCAGCAATCATATCCGCAGCACGTGGACCAATCATGTGTACACCTAAAACTTCATCAGTTGCAGCATCAGCTAAAACTTTAATAAAACCATCGGTATCCATGCTCGCTTTTGCACGTCCGCTGGCTTTAAATGGGAACGAACCTGCTTTATATTTTGTGCCTTTTTCTTTCAACTGTTCTTCTGTTAAACCAACTGAAGCAACCTCAGGCCAAGTGTACACAACACCCGGAATTAAGTTGTAATTAATGTGAGGTTTTTGTCCGGCAATGGTTTCTGCAACATAAGTTCCTTCATCTTCTGCCTTGTGCGCCAACATTGCACCGGTAATTACATCGCCAATGGCATAAACACCTTTAACTGAAGTTTCTAAATGCTCATTTACAGGGATTTTTTTGCCACGTTCTTCAATTGTAATGCCGATTTTATCTAAACCTAAACCTTCTGTATATGCAGTACGGCCAACCGCAACGATGCAATAATCTGCCTCTAAAGAAATGCTTTCGCCTTTTGGAGTTTCGGCAGTTACTGTAACAACTTTACCTTTTGTGGTAGCGCCCGTAACTTTGTGTCCCATGTAAAATTCCATGCCTAAAGATTTCTTTAACACACGTTGAAGTTCTTTGCCTAAACCCGCATCCATTGTACTAATGATAGATGGTAAAAACTCTACAACAGAAACTTTAGTGCCCAAACGAGCATAAACTGAACCCAACTCTAAACCGATAACCCCACCACCAATTACAACCATTGTTTTTGGAACCTCTTTGATGTTTAAAGCTTCAGTTGAAGTAATGATGCGTTTTTTATCGATTGGTAAAAACGGTAAAGCTGTAGGTTTAGAACCTGTAGCAATAATTACGTTTTTAGCCGTTAAGGTTTCGGTAGAACCATCTTCTTTAGTGATTAAAACGGTGTTCTTATCAACAAAAGAACCTAAGCCTTCGTAAGTATCGATTTTATTTTTTTTGAATAAATAAGTGATACCAGCAGTATTTTGAGAAACAACGTCATCTTTACGGGCGATCATTTGTTTCATATCAACTTTTAAATCTTTTAGGTTGATACCGTGAGTTGTAAAAGTATGAGCAGCGTTATGGTAATGCTCTGAAGAATCTAACAAAGCTTTAGATGGGATACAGCCTACGTTTAAGCAAGTACCTCCAAAAGTTTTGTATTTTTCAATAACGGCAGTTTTTAAACCTAATTGAGCACAACGGATTGCACCCACATAACCACCCGGCCCTGAACCGATAACAACGACATCGTATTGCATAATTTCTTTAAAATTTTGATTGCCCAAAGGTAGGGAAAAAAGGCGCAAGCACAAAGCCTTATGCGTTTTGAGAATGGAGTTTTTAGCCTAAACCGGCAAGTTTACAATAATGTGTTTGCCCATGGCAAGTAATAGCAAAAGCTATAACATTAAAAAGCTGAATACTGCATTTTAAAAGAGAGGAAAAATAATTAGACTAAGCTGCAACAATAGCCATTAAGGCAGCACCTCAAACAGGAAAAATTGCTGAGTTTGAATTTTGGAAAAGTTATTGTCTACGCAGAAAATTAAAGTTTTATGTCCGTTCGGTAAATTTGGTCCAAAAGTTACACCTTCAAAATTATCAATGTGTTTATCTATGGTATCAAAATCAAATAGAAGTTTCTTTTTTAAGATTTTGGGTGGATTTTTTACGAACGATTCATTTTTTATCACATTTTCTGCACTATTCAAATCTACCAGATACAACTTGATGTACGTATGGTCGTCGTGCCCTTTTGCCCAGGCCCTTTCCATTACCAGTAAAATATGGTCATTTACCGCCAGAATTTCGGAAATTCCATTCACATTCCAATCACTTTGAACGGTTGGCTCTATCGGTAATTCGCCTAAATTGTAAGCATATTGGGCCGTATTCTTTTTTGTTTTCGTATCGAACTTTAAAATTCGGGTTATTGCGCCACCAAAACCAAACGAAGCCGGTTTCCCATCCTGATACAATGGTTCTTCTAAACTTGCATAAAGTGTTTTGTAATTATCGGCAAAAGTTAAGCCTTCAAAAAGCGCATTTTTACGTGGTCCATTTGCGCCTTTGGTAAAATAAAAACCTTTTGGCAACGGAATGGTATCTAAAAATTTTCCATCAGAAGAAATAAATGTTAAAGCAGGCTGAATAATTAGTGAGTCTCCATTTTTAAATAACCTTTCGCCTTCGTTGCTCCAAATCAATTGATTATTAATAGGATTAAAACGAACCGATTCGCCATCTGCTTTAAGATTTTTTACCGTTCCATATTTTGGATATTCTTGCCCATCTTCCTGATGAATGGGAATAATTCCATTTATTTCTACAGTATCAATTTTATTATTCTGGATTTTGATATTGCCTGTGTAAATCCGGGCAGGGCTGAATTGACTTGGATCATCACTAATGAAGAAATAACGGTTATTTTTTGCATCATAGTCTATGCCCGATAAACCACCAACTGCAGTTCCTTTAAATTGCGCATCAACAGGTAAAGCATAATCATCTAAAAACTTAAGCGCTGAAATAGAAGTTTCTTTATTCTTTTCGGTTGCGTAACGATTAGTTGAGCAAGAAGTTAAAAGCCCGATTAAAATAATATAAAGGAGGGAGATTTTAGCTGATAATATTCTCAAAAGATTTTGTTTTGAAGCAAAAATATAGTTTTTAGCTAAATAAAAAGAAGCTGTATCAAAAACAGAAATTGATAGATTTTAAAGAAGTAATTTTAGAAGTTTCGTCATTCCCGCGAAGGCGGGAATCTTAAAGCACAACAATGTACAATATAATATGCATTACGATGCCCAGTCAAGCTGAGCATGACGTCAATCGAAATATTATTCATTTAACTATAAAAATCAATTCTGATACAGCTTATAAACCGTCATCATTAATTAATCCAACTTCCCAATTACACGGTAGCTGGTTTTATTACCATCAATAACCTCTTCGTAATAAACATCATCAGGAGAAACAAAATATTTATCATTTTTAATAATAACTTCTCTGCATCCATCTGGTAAAACCGAGATGATATCTCCAATTTGATGTGTAACCACCGGCCCATCGGTTGTATTTAGAACGCCATCTTTACCGGCTACAACATACACAGTTTTACCATCTTTATTAGTGCTTTGAGTGTAGTAAACGCCTTTCAATTCGTAATAATCAACACCATCAATCGTTACCAAATTAGCATCCTCAGGCAAGTTTGGAACTTCGGCACCAACTGGTGGCGTAACTACCTGATAATTATTTTCATATTGACGATAAAATAATCCGCCAGAATAATAATATTGGTTTTGACCATAAAAAAACGGGTAATAACCAAATGGTAATACATTTAAACGGAAACCGATGAAGGGCCTGTAAAAATTGTAATATCCATAATTTGGGCGACCGTAAAAGCGGTAACCGGGGCTAAAACGATAGCCCGGGCGATAATTATACCCATTTCTGTAACCATTGTTTAAACGATAACCTGGTCGCTCTGGCCTGCCACCATAGCTATAATTACCACGATTTGGAGCCTGAGAAATTCTATTATTTGATGGCGCTTGCATAGATGGTTGACGGGAAAAGCCACCACCTCTTGATGGACTTACACTACCGGAACGGCCTCCACCGGAAAAACCTCCTCCGCCTGCACTCCCGCCCCTACTTGGCCGTTGGGCCGAAGCACTTTCTACACTAAAAGTTGCAACAATTGCTGCTACAGCAAAAGCAACCAATCCTTTACTTAATAACCTTTTCATTTTATGGTGTTTTATTCAATTATTTATATGACGATGAAAATCTACAAAAGATTATGACTTAAATTAATTTAACTAAATTCTGATAATGGAATGACGGTTTAGCAGCGGGCATTTAACAAACCTTTTACCATGGCTTTTTCCAAATTATTCGGCTAATCTCTATATTTAAAAATTATTCCTAAAAAATCAACTGTTAAATGAACCTTACAAAAATTTTATCTTTTATCGTTTGCTTGCTGCTTTCTAATTCCATAATGGCTCAACAGAGCGATTCTGCTTATGTTATTGCGAACTACACAAAAATAGAGCGACAAATACCTATGCGTGATGGGGTTAAGCTTTTTACTTCGATTTACATACCCAAAAATCAAACCAAAAAATATCCCTTTTTAATAAACAGAACGCCTTACACAGTAGCACCTTATGGTGAAGATAAATATAAACTGAGTTTAGGAAATTTTCCTGCAATGATGCGTGAAGGCTTTATCTTCGTTTATCAGGATGTAAGAGGAAAATGGATGAGCGAGGGTACTTTTGAGGATATTCGTCCGCAGACATTAAAAAAGGGCAAGAAAGATATTGATGAAAGTACCGATACTTACGATACGATTGACTGGCTGGTAAAAAACATCAAAAACAACAATGGAAATGCAGGTATTTATGGCATTTCTTATCCAGGTTTTTATTCTACAACCTCCTTACCCAATGCACACCCGGCACTAAAAGCCGTTTCACCACAAGCACCAGTAACCGATTGGTTTATTGGAGATGATTTTCATCACGGCGGAACTTTGTTTGTAATGGATGCTTTTAGCTTTATGAGCAGCTTTGGGGTTCCTCGCCCAAAACCAATCACACCAGATAAAGGCCCAAAAAGTTTTCAGTTTCCTATCCAGGATAATTACCGTTTTTATTTGGAAGCAGGATCGGTTAAAAATTTAAAAGATAAATATTTTGCAGATAGCATTAAGTTCTGGAATGACTTGGTAAAGCATCCAAATCTGGATACATTTTGGAAAGCAAGGTATATTCTGCCTCATTTAAAAAATGTAAAACCTGCAGTTATGGTTGTAGGTGGTTTCTTTGATGCCGAAGACGCATACGGAACCTTTGCAACTTACAAAGCCATCGAAAAGCAAAATCCAAATACAAATAATATTTTGGTTGCAGGCCCTTGGTTTCATGGTGGTTGGGTACGTAGTGATGGCTCTTCTTTTGGCGATATTAAATTCGAAAAGAAGACAAGCATTGATTACCAGCAACAATTTGAACTGCCTTTCTTTAAACATTACTTAAAAGGAGAAGGTGACTTTAAAGCAGCTGAAGCTAATATTTTTGTTACCGGAAGCAATGAGTGGAAGCAATTTACAAGCTGGCCACCGCAAGAGGTTGAAACGAAAAACCTTTATTTACACCCTAATGGAAAACTGGCTTTTGAAAAAGTAGGCAGAACCGATAGTTGGGACGAATATGTAAGCGACCCTAATAATCCGGTTCCTTATCAGGATGGCATACAAGCAAAACGCACAAGAGAATATATGATTGATGACCAGCGTTTTGCAGCTCGCAGGCCAGATGTAAAAGTATATCAAACCGATGCTTTAAATGAGGACATTACTCTAACCGGTCCGGTTTTAGCAAATCTTGTTGTTTCTACAACCGGAACAGATGCTGATTATGTAGTAAAGTTAATTGATGTTTATCCTGAAAATGAACCAAATCCAATCCCTAACCCAAAAAACATTATGATGGGCGGTTATGAAATGTTGGTTAGAGGTGAAATTTTGAGGGGAAAATATCGCAATAGCTTTGAAAAACCTGAAGCCTTTGTACCCGGCCAAATTACAAAGGTTAATTACGCCTTACCAGATGTGGCACACACTTTTAAAAAAGGACATAAAATTATGATACAAATTCAGAATTCATGGTTCCCCTTGGCAGATAGAAACCCACAAAAATTTATGAACATTTACGAGGCTGAGCCTTCTGATTTCCAGAAAGCCACACATAAAATTTTTCACGATACTTCTAATAGCTCGTACATTTCGGTATCGGTTTTGAAATAGAATATAGGTACAAATTAATCACTAAAACGGTCGTCATTGCAAGGCACGAAGCAATCCAATCTTAATGGGTTTTAATTTGTTTGCGAAATTGCTTCGTGCCTCGTCATGATGTAGAATAAACATAATGAAAAAAATAATCACAATAATTGCCTTCGCTTTATGCCTATCCAGCGTAAAAGCACAAATGCTTGGCAAAAACCAGGAAAATTCTAGAGCAGATAGTTTACGCGGCACATTAACACCGCTTAGAACTTGTTATGATATTAATTTTTACCATTTGGATGTTAAAATAGATATCGACCAAAAATCCGTTTCGGGTAGTAATGAATTTGCATTTACTGCTACGCAGGATTTTACTAAACTTCAATTTGATTTATTCTCGAATTTAAAAGTTGAGCGGGTAGCTTTTAACGGAACAGACCTGAGTTTTACACGAGAATATAATGCTGTATTTATAACTTTTCCTAAGGCGATTAAAAAAGGCAGCAAAGAAAAATTTACCGTGTTTTATTCAGGCAATCCTCGTGTAGCAAAAAAGGCTCCTTGGGATGGAGGCTTCATTTTTAAAAAAGATGCTGACGGCAATCCATTTGTATCTGTAGCTTGCCAGGGCTTAGGTGCAAGTGTTTGGTGGCCCAACAAAGATCACCAAAGCGATGAAGTGGACAGCATGAAAATCAGCATCAGCGTTCCAAAAGATTTACAAGAAATTTCTAACGGAAGATTATTAAACACCGTAGATAAACCAGATGGCTACAAGCAATACAATTGGCTGGTAAGCAATCCAATTAACAACTACGATGTAAGTTTTTACATTGGCAAATACTCACATTGGACGGACAGTTTTGACGGTGAAAACGGAAAGTTAAGTATCGATTACTGGGCTTTAAAAACCGATAGCGCCAAAGCCCGTCCACATTGGGATGCAGATGTAAAACCAATGCTAAAATGCTTTGAGAATTGGTTCGGACCTTATCCCTGGTATAAAGACGGCTATAAACTTGTACAGGCGCCGCACTTAGGTATGGAACATCAAAGCGCAGTTGCCTACGGCAATCAATTTGAAAAAGGATACTTAGGCAGAGATTTAAGCGGCACCGGACATGGACTAAAGTGGGATTTCATCACCATCCACGAAAGCGGACACGAATGGTTTGGGAATAACATTACCTCAAAAGATATAGCTGATATGTGGGTACACGAGGGTTTTACAAATTATTCGGAGGTTTTATTTACAGAATGTACAGAAAATAAAACCGCAGCAAATGAATATGCCATCGGTTTACAAAAAATAATCAAAAATGATGTTCCGGTTATTGGCTCTTATGGTGTTAACAAAGAAGGTTCTGGAGATATGTACCCAAAAGGTGCAAATTTAATTCACACCATCCGCCAGTTGATAAATAACGATGAAAAATTCAGGCAAATTTTGCGTGGATTGAATAAAACTTTTTACCACAAAACGGTTACAACGGCTGAAATTGAAAATTACATCTCTAAACAAAGTGGATTGAAGCTGGCAAAGATTTTTGACCAATACCTACGCCACACTAATATTCCGGTTTTAGAATATAAAATTAACAACAATGTACTTTCTTACCGTTGGATAACAGATGTTAAAGGATTTGACATGCCTGTTAGGGTAACTTTAAAAAATGGAATTTATACTTTAATTAAGCCATCAAACGATTGGAAAACCATAAAAGTTGATAGTAGCGTAAATGCTGATAATTTTAAAAACGATCCGCTTTTTTACATCAAAACAAAAAAAGGATAAATAATTTATCAGCCAGATAAACAAAAAGATTTAAGCTGGTGCAACTTTTAGCAAAAAGGATCGTCTTATTAAGAAAATCCATTAAATCGATGGAATAAAAAACTTAAACCTCAATTATGAAAAAAATATTCGCCCTTGCATTTGCTGCCTTAATAACAGCAACTAGTTTAAACACATTCGCAAAAACTGAAATCACCATTTCAACATCTAAAAAATCTGATGATAGGGATGTAAGAAACTTTAGCGGAATTGCATCCGCCGGACCAATAAATGTGATTATAACTTTAGGCAATACAGAAAGCTGCCGTTTTGAAGGTGATGCTGAAGCCATTACAACCATCATTACCGAAGTTAAAGGCAATATTCTAATTATTCGTCCAGAGAATAGTGTAACAAGCTGGTCTAAAAAATATGAGGATAAAAAAATTACAGCTTATATTACTGCAAAATCTATCAAGAGCTTAACCATGAGCGGTTCTGGAAGTTTAGAAGTTAAGGGAAAAATCTCTACGAATGAATTAACGACAACTTTGAGCGGTTCTGGTAGCATTAAAGCTAATGCCGATGTAGATAATTATAACGGTGTAATTAGTGGCTCAGGCTCTTTGAATATTACCGGAAGTTCTGACAGAGCTAAAATTGTAATCAGCAGCTCTGGTAGCTTCGCTGGCAAAAGCTTCTCTGTAAATGATTTAACTTCAACAATTAGTGGTTCTGGTACAGTTAATATTAATGCCGAAGAAAACATTAGAGCCGTAATTAGCGGTTCGGGGAGTGTAAATTATTCGGGTAATGCACACGTAGATAAAACCATTGTAGGTTCTGGCCGAGTTAGAAAAATATAACCAGTTATAAATTATATCAAAACGCTCTGATTAAACAACAGGGCGTTTTTTTTACAAAAAAAAAATGCTTAAAACTGAAAACCAATTACCCACATATTTTCCAGGTAATTAATTTTTTGGCTTGCTTTATCTAATTCATCCCACCCTGTGGTATGTACATTGGTTAAATTTGTAGCGCCAACTTTCGTTGTGTTCTGCAGATAAATGTGTTTCCAAACGTAAAACTTTAATCCAATTTTTGCAGAAACACCGTAGCCAGAAATGCTAAAGTGGTTATTTCGGCCTTGCCCGAATAAACGAACATCAGAACGTGGAACCAATAAACCGCCACCTAAACCGGTTTCTAATGTTAAAGAAGTATTTCCACTCGGGGCAACCCAAATATCATCATAGCGTTCTACTTCTATATTTGCATAATTAAAGCCATCAGTATGTTCGTAGGTTAACATACTTTCTTTAACGTTTATAATTTGCCCATTATAAGTACCTGCCAAACTACCTGTTGGTGCATTATCATGCGAAATATTCGAACCAATATACCCATTTATGGCAACCGTTTGAGGAATATCAACCACGTATTTCATGTGGTCCCAACCAATGGAAATACTGTAATTATCTTTAATGAAATACCCTGCTCTAATGTTATATTGAGGAACAGTTATCAAACTGGGATTTAAATAACTCCAACTTAATTTCGATTGCCTATCTCGGGCGGTTACATCGCTAAGCGTAAAATCGTAATTTGGCCCTTCAAAACGGATATCGCTTTTGCCATACCAGGAACTGTTGTAGCCCCAATGAAAATAAAAATCGCCCTTGCGAGAAAAATTCCTTCTGTGCTCCGGATTAAACAGGCTTTTTGAAATTGGTGTATTGCTAACAGATGAAGGCCTTAGCTCTTGTGCCTGCATACGCTTACCAAACAAGAGCGCTAAAAATAATACGGAGAACTTTTTCACTCGGCAAATTGAGCAAAAACCTCGAAATATTACAAGTGATTTAACATATTGTAACAGTTCGGATATAAAATATGACTTTAAATCATTAAAATCAGATTAGAACTTGGTGTATAAAGCCAGTTGAACAATGTTATTTACTGTATTATTGATTCTACCTTTTGAAGCCTGGTTCATGTAACCCGCTTCAATATCAAACTTTTTGGAGAAACGGTAGCCCAGTGCTAAATAGGTTCTGTTTTGGTCAAATACGTACCCATTTAATTCATCCTTATTTTGAAGGTTTAAGAAAACCTCATTCTGCAACGCCACAAACGCACCTTTTGTAAAAGTTTCTTCTGTTTTTTGCAGAGGCTGAATTAACCTGAAAAAGTATCTAAAGCGTTGCGAAAACAATTCTTCGTTGCCAGTTCTACCAATAAACCGCTGCTCCAACCTTACACGATGGCTTGCAAAAACAGATTTAATTTTGTGATTGTAAATGTATTGCTCAAATATACGGTGTTCATTTAATGAAACTGCGGCATCGCTACCTGCCGGAAACATCTGTGTAGTTTGCCATAAATAACCTAAGGCAACATTACTGTTTTTGTTGATGAAATATTGTAGCGCTGGTCTAACAAGCGTGTTTCTAACATGATCCCATTTATCTGCAGAGCGAACTTGAAAATCAAATTGCAAACCCCATTTTTCATTAAACTTTGTATTGTTTACAAACATGAACCAACCGGTATTTTGGTTTTGCGTTTGGGCAGAAAGCTTGCCAACAACCATTAGCAAAACTATGGCAAGCAATAGTGGCTTTTTCATAAAAGGTATACGGTTTTATCTGTGTTGCGCTAAATTAGAAAATTTATATTAAGCGCTAAACTTAACTTTAATTTAATATTGGAGCAAGATTTTATCGCTTACAGATTTAGGTTTATTTAAATTTCATTTAGCGTTAAGCGATTAAAAATTTATCTTCGTTAAAGATTTCGGCAATTGTAATCATTTTCCGAAAAATAATACAAAAACATAAAATCAAAAAACAATGATTATTGAACCAAGAATGAGGGGCTTTATCTGTTTAACTGCTCACCCAGATGGATGCGCACAAAACGTAAAGAACCAAATTGAATATGTTAAATCAAAAGGCGAAGTAAACGGTCCTAACAAAGTTTTGGTAATCGGTGCATCAACCGGATTTGGTTTAGCATCAAGAATTACTGCGGCTTATGGCTCAAATGCAGCAACAATTGGCGTATTCTTCGAAAAAGCTCCATCTGAAGGTAAAACGGCTTCGCCAGGTTGGTACAATAGTGCAGCCTTCGAAAAAGAAGCGCATGCAGCTGGTTTATATGCTAAAAGTATTAATGGCGATGCTTTCTCAAATGAGATTAAGCAAAAAACCATCGATTTAATCAAAGCTGATTTAGGTCAGATAGATTTAGTGATTTATAGTTTGGCTTCGCCAGTTAGAAAAAACCCTAACACCGATGTTCTGCATCGTTCTACGTTAAAACCAATCGGTGGCACATATACAAACAAAACAGTTGACTTTCATACAGGCAATGTAACCGAGATTTCTATCGAGCCTGCTACTGATGAGGATATTGAAAATACTGTTGCCGTTATGGGTGGCGAAGATTGGGCCATGTGGATTGATGCTTTAAAAGCAGAAAATCTATTGGCTGAAGGCGCAACAACAGTGGCTTATTCTTACATTGGCCCGGCTTTAACCGAACCAGTTTACCGTAAAGGAACCATTGGACGTGCTAAAGATGATTTAGAAGCAACTGCTTTTACAATCAGCGATAAACTTAAAGACCTTAACGGAAAAGCATACGTTTCTGTTAACAAAGCTTTAGTTACGCAAGCAAGTTCTGCTATTCCGGTTATACCACTTTACATTTCATTATTATACAAAATAATGAAAGAGGAAGGCATACATGAAGGTACCATTGAGCAAATTCAGCGTTTATTTGCCGATAGATTGTATAAAGGTGGCGAAGTTCCTGTAGATGAAAAAGGAAGAATTAGAATTGATGATTGGGAAATGCGTGAGGATGTTCAGGCTAAAGTTGCAAAACTTTGGGAAGAAGCAACAACAGAAACTTTACCTGCAATTGGCGATTTACCTGGTTACCGTTCTGATTTCTTAAGCTTATTCGGTTTTGAAGTTGATAAAGTTGATTATCAAAAAGATGCCAACGAAGTTGTTAAAATTGAAGGTTTAGTAGATTAAAAATCTAAAACAATTTCTCTTATAAATATTAAACGGCTGGCGAATAAACCAGCCGTTTTTAATTTCCTTAAATTATGAACTTTGAGTTACAACCTATTTTAGAAGATGACTTGTTAAGCGTTGTGCCTTTGCGGGCCACAGATTTTGAAAAACTTTACGAAGTAGCAAACGACCCATTACTTTGGGAGCAGCATCCGAATCAAAACCGCTACCAACGCCCGGTTTTTGAAAACTTTTTTAAAGGCGCCATGGAATCTGGTGGTGCTTTTATCGTTTACGAAAAGCAAAGCGGCAAAGTTGTTGGCAGTTCGAGGTTTTATGAATTAGATGAAATCAATAAATCGGTTGCGGTTGGTTATACCTTCATTGGTAGAGATTTTTGGGGTAAAAAGCACAATCGAGCTTTAAAAACCTTAATGTTTAACCATGCCTTTAAATTTGTAGATAAAATAATTTTACATATTGGAGCAACCAATTTCCGTTCGCAGAAGGCTACAGAGAAACTTGGCGCTAAAAAAGTTAGCGAAATAGAGGTTGCTTATTATGGCGAACCAAAAAAATGGAATTTCGTTTACGAAATTACTAAAACGGAGTGGTCATCTGCCCAATAATTACAAAACCCTGTACCTGTACAATAGTTTTTCTGCTTAAGTAATGCTATATTTGTATAATTCTACATTCCACTCACCTTTCTAACAACAAAATAATTAATAAAATATGGCTAAATCTCAGGCAACTTATAGTAAAAAAGAGAACGAAAAAAAACGACTAAAAAAACAAAAAGACAAACAAGAGAAAAAAGAAGAGCGTCAGGCTAATGCAAAAAAAGGTTTAGCGCTCGAAGATATGATGGCTTATGTTGATGAAAATGGAAACATTTCTTCTACGCCACCAGATCCTAAAAAAATGAAAGTTATTAATACTGAAGATATTCAGATTGGTATTTCAAGACAAGAAGATATTATTGATGAAAATCCGATTAAAAAAGGTACGGTAACATTCTTTAACGATAGTAAAGGTTATGGTTTCATCAAAAATACAGAAACTCAAGACAGTATTTTTGTTCACGTTAATGGTTTAACAACTCAAATTAAAGAGGGCGATAAAGTTACTTTTGAAGTAGAAATGGGTCAAAAAGGTCCAACTGCGGTTAGAGTTTCTAAAGTTTAATTTAATTTTCGATTTACATTTTTAAGATTGTAAATCCATCTCCAACCTGCAGAAAATTCTGCTGCGCAAGGTTTTATAAACATATATAATTCCGTCTATTTAAGCATAAAACCTGGCGCATTTTTTTCTTTTAAAGAGATATCAAAACTTTTTTTTAAAATTTTAAAAAAGCAGGTTCCTGTTGGCTTTGGCTATTTCAGTCCCGCCATCGCTTATAGTCCTCATTTCGCTGCGCTTTCATTCCGGGCTATTTAGCTCTGTCTGGTTTATTTTTCAAAAACTGTAGTTCATTTGCAAATAAAAAATGCACAAATAATAATGTCTCTACGGTCTGTAACTTACCTTTTTGTTAAATTGCTTTACATAGCTATACAATCTGCTGTAAATAAACCTGATAGGAGTAAAAGCCCGCATCCCGATTTTTTTCGGGTGCGGCTTGAAACGATAGCAGGGCTACATTTGCCATGAAAGAAAGAACCGTACATTTCCAAAATCAAAAAAAAAATTTAAATCTCGGTGTGGAATTTGCTATGCGCTTACATCATTACAGTACACACAAAGAAAAAACAGAATTATGAAAAAGTTAATAGCAATTGCATTAGTTACATTGATAGGTTTATCAACAGTTAAAGCGCAGCAAGCAGATTTAAGAAGAAAAATTAATGTTAGCGGTTCGGCAGAAACAGAAGTAACTCCAGATATTATTTACATTGGTATTTCGCTAAAAGAATATTTAAACGGAAAGAAAAAAGTTGAAATTACTGAATTGGAAAAACAACTTTATGCAGCGGTACAAAAAGCCGGAATTGCAAAAGAAAATTTAATGGTAAGTGATTTAAGCAGTTGGAATTATGCAACAGAAAAAAAGAAAAATCCTGATTTTTTAGCCAGCAAACAATACCGTTTAAAAGTTAGCGATTTAAATAAATTTAATTCGATTATTGAAGCTATAGATGCGAAAGGTATTGCAAGCACCAACATAGAGAGCTATGATTATTCGAAAATTGAAAGCTTAAAAAAAGACCTTAAAATTAAAGCGCTTTTAGCGGCAAGAGAAAAAGCAGCTTATATGGTTGCGGCGCTTGGCGATAAATTAGGTGCAGTAATTGATATACAAGATGGTGGCGATAATGTTATGCAACCAGTTTACAGAAATTATATGATGAAAACTGAAATGGCTGATGCAAGTGGTGCACCGGAGATTGACTTTAAAAAGATTAAATTAAACTTTACAGTTAATGCAGTTTTTGAAATAAAATAAGATTTTTAATTTTTTTTATTATTTTTTGATAACCTACCAACACATTTTGGTAGGTTTTTTGTTTATGTATCATTGTAACATTAAAAAACTTATAAATTATGAAAAAATTCATTTACACCTTAGCCCTTGTTTTTTCTTTGGCAATTAGTTTTAATTCTGCTCAAGCCGCAGATAAAAGAGCAAAAAACCCTACTGAATTAACGGCAGAACAAGCTTTACAATTAGAGAAAATTAAAACCCGTGTTGAAGAAATTAGAGACATGGATAAATCTAATTTAACAAGAGCTGAACGTAAAGCACTTCGTAGCGAATTGAAAGAATTAAAAGGTCAGGCACGTGCAGTTTCTGGTGGTGTTTATCTTTCAGTTGGTGCTATCATCATCATCATTTTATTATTGATTTTGATTTTGTAATCATATAGAACAACATTCATCTATCTATATAAAACAAAAAGCTTTGCATAACTGCAAAGCTTTTTTTGTGCCCAATATTCCGTCCTCTCGAGGCACGAATTTACCTTTTACAAACAAAAAAAAGCCTCAACTAAAAAGTTGAGGCTTTAAATATGTAAAGTTCCCTTTAGGATAATAGCTAAACGCCTAATAATAATCTTGCTGGGTCTTCTAATAGCTGTTTAACGCGAACCAAGAAACCAACCGACTCACGTCCATCGATAATTCTATGGTCATACGATAATGCAACGTACATCATCGGACGAATTACAACTTCTCCTTTTTCAGCAATTGGACGCTCAATAATATTGTGCATACCTAAAATAGCCGATTGTGGTGCGTTAATAATCGGAGTAGACATCATCGAACCAAATACGCCACCGTTGGTAATTGTAAAAGTTCCACCAGTCATCTCTTCTATAGTTAATTTACCATCACGAGCTTTTAAAGCTAAAGCCATAACAGATTTTTCAATTTCTGCCAAACTCATGCTTTCTGCATTACGAATAACCGGAACCACTAAACCTTTTGGCGCTGAAACCGCGATAGAAACATCAGCAAAGTTATTGTAAACAATTTCTTCGCCATCTATACGAGCATTTACCGCAGGGAAATCTTTTAAAGCCTCTGTTACCGCTTTGGTAAAGAAACTCATAAAACCTAAACCAACGCCAAATTTTTCTTTAAAAGAATCTTTATATTTTCCGCGTAAATCCATAATCGGCTTCATGTTAACCTCATTAAATGTAGTTAACATTGCCGTTTCATTTTTTACCGAAACTAAACGTTTTGCAACCGTTTTACGTAATGGCGACATTTTCTCACGACGCTCAGAACGTGCGCCAGCAGGAGCCGCAGCAGCAGGAGCTGCATTTACTTTAGGCGCCTCTGCCTTTTTACCAGCTTCCGCTTTAACAGCATCATCCTTGGTAATACGACCATCAACACCAGTTCCTTTTACAGCACCAGCATCAATACCTTTTTCAGCAAGAATTTTTCCAGCTGCAGGTGATGGAGTTCCGGCAGCATAGCTTTCGCCAGATGATTTTTCTGCAACAGGAGCCGATGTTTTATCTTCTGCAACAACTGCCTTTTCTTCTGCTTTTGGAGCATCAGCTTTAGCAGGAGCCGCACCGCCATCTTCAATTTTACAAACTACTGCGCCAATAGCCAGGGTATCACCTTCTGCAGCTATGGTTCTTAAAGTTCCAGCCTGTTCAGCTGTTAATTCGAATGTCGCTTTATCTGATTCTAATTCAGCAATAACTTCATCCATTTCAACAACGTCGCCGTCTTGTTTTAACCACTGTGATAAAACAACTTCAGTTATCGACTCACCAACTGGTGGAACTTTTATCTCTAAACTCATAATGTTTAATATATGTCTCTAATTTTATATAATGACCAATTTTTGAATCATCAATTTCCATAATCAATTATCAAACATTGCAATTTGAGAATTGAAATTTGGTTATTGGAATTTTTTAATCGGCTTCTGCCATTTTTTTACTTGCCTTTTTAGTGGCTTCTTTAACTTCTTCTTTTTTAACAGGAAGTTCTAAAGCTTTAGCTAAAATATAAGCTTGCTGGTTTGCATGTTGTTTAGCAAAACCAGTAGCTGTGCTGCTGCTTTCTTTTCTAGAAATTACATCAATACCTTTTAAACCAGTTTTATATAATTTGCGGAATAAATATGGCCATGCGCCCATGTTTTCTGGTTCTTCCTGTACCCAGAAAATCTCGTCTGCATTTTTATATTTTGCTTTAATTGCTTCCATTTGGTCAACCGGTGTTGGGTATAATTGCTCAACACGTACAACAGCAACATGTTTAACCTTATCAGCCTGTTGTTTTTCAAACAATTCGTAGTAAATTTTTCCGCTACAGAAAACTACACGGGTAACATCAGCAGCTTTAACATTCACATCGTCTATCACTTCTTTAAAGCCACCCTCTGTAAATTCATCTAATTTAGAAACACATGCCGGATGACGCAATAAACTTTTAGGAGAAAACACAACCAAAGGTTTACGGAAATCGCGTTTAAACTGGCGACGTAAAACGTGGAAGAAGTTTGCAGGCGTAGTACAATTAACTACCTGCATATTGTAATCTGCACAAAGCTCCATAAAACGCTCAATACGAGCCGATGAATGCTCCGGTCCCTGACCTTCGTAACCATGTGGCAATAACATTACCAAACCGTTTTCGCGTTGCCATTTTGTTTCTGCACTGGCAACATATTGGTCGATTACAATTTGTGCTCCGTTAAAGAAATCTCCAAACTGCGCTTCCCAAATGGTTAATGCATTTGGGTTAGCCATTGCATAACCATATTCAAAACCTAAAACACCGTACTCTGATAAATGTGAATTATAAATATCAAATGGAGCTTGTTGGTCTGAAATATTTGCTAATGGTACATATTCTTCCTCGCTATCTTCTAAAGTTAATACCGCATGGCGATGAGAGAATGTACCACGTTCAACATCCTGGCCACTTAAACGAACACGTTTGCCTTCTGATAACAAAGTACCATAAGCCAATTGTTCGCCCATTGCCCAATCAAAAACTTTGGTTTCGTTAACCATTTTTGTACGTTCAGCAAATAATTTTTCAATTTTTTTGAAGAACTTTTTGTTTGATGGCAATGTGGTAATACGCTTACCAATTTCTAATAAAGTAGCTTTTTTAACAGCCGTTACTGGCGATTTTTCGAAATCTTTTGGCGTAGCCATACGCAAATCTGCCCATGCACCACCAAATTTTACTTCAGTTTCTCCTGCAACAAACTCTTTAGCCTCGTTTAAACGCTCTTGCAAAATTCCGCGGAAATCTTTTTCCAATTCTTTTGCCAAACCAGCTTCTAACTTACCTTCTTTAGTTAATTGCTCTATATAAATTTCCCGTGGATTAGGGTGTTTTTCGATTGTTTTGTACAATAAAGGCTGCGTAAATTTAGGTTCATCAGACTCATTGTGACCGAAACGACGGTAACATAAAATATCAATGAAAACGTCGTTTTTATATTTCTGACGATATTCCATGGCCAAGTTTATCGCATAAACTAAAGCTTCAGGATCATCACCATTAACATGGAAAACCGGCGACAAAGTTACTTTAGCGATATCTGTACAATAAGTACTTGTACGAGCATCTTTATAATTTGTTGTAAAACCAATTTGGTTATTAATTACCAAGTGGATGGTACCACCAGTTTTGTAACCATCTAAACCAGCCATTTGAATTACTTCGTAAACAATGCCCTGACCAGCAACTGAAGCATCACCATGAATTAAAATTGGAGCCAAACGACTGTTATCGCCACCATATTTAAAATCAATTTTCGAACGGCTCATTCCTTCAACCACACCATCAACAGTTTCTAAATGCGAAGGGTTTGGGCAAAGACTTAAGTGAACACTTTTACCTGAAAGTGTTGCTACATCAGTAGAATAACCTAAGTGATATTTTACATCGCCACCAAAAGGTGTATCAGGGTTGTAACTTTTACCTTCAAATTCGGTAAAAATATCTTTGTAGGTTTTTTGCATAATATTGGCCAGCACGTTCAAACGACCGCGATGCGCCATACCAATTACAAACTCTTCAATTCCTAAATCTGCACCTTTTTCAATAACTGAATCTAATGCCGGAATTAAAGCTTCCGCTCCTTCTAAAGAGAAACGTTTTTGACCTAAAAATTTTGTGCCTAAGAAATTTTCAAAACTTACCGCTTCATTTAATTTACGAAGGATTCGTTTTTTCTCCTCCATAGAAAAGTTAGGTGTATTACGAGCACTTTCCATTTTGCCTTGAATCCAGTTCAAAACTTCTGGTGTACGTAAAAACTTAAACTCTGCTCCAATAGAGCTTGTGTAAGTTTGTTTTAAGAAAGCTACAATATCTTTCAGTTTTGCTGCGCCAATACCAATTTCAACACCAGAGTTAAAAACGGTTTCCAAATCTGCATCTGAAAGTCCGAAGTTAGAAAGGTCTAGCGTTGGCTGATGTTTGCGTCTTTCGCGAACAGGGTTTGTGTGTGTAAATAAGTGACCGCGGCTTCTGTAACCATCAATCAAATTTAAAACACTAACCTCTTTTAAAAAATGTTCTGGAGTTTCGGCAGTAACGGAAGGTGCTTCGGAACCTCTTCCAAAATCAAAACCTTCAAAAAATTTCTGCCAACCAAACTCAACTGATTCAGGATCTTGCTGATACGACTGATATAAAGAATCTATATATTCGGCGTTTTCGCCGCTAAGATATGATAAACTACCCATTATTAAATGTTTACTATAAGCATTACAAAATTAGAATTTTACCTAACATTATTGGAAAAAAACTCGATTAAAATGAGATTTATTAGAGAATAGAATCATTATGGATAAATGAATGGATTTTTAATTAAAAAATTAGTGATTTTTGAATTTGCAAATGTAATGATCGCATATTCAATCAGTCAAAAATCAATAAATCTATTATTACCTATGATGCCCAGGTAAGCGCATAATTGCCTTTAGGATCTAAATTTTTAAGATTCTTATCGAAATCGAAAACACTTTTAGATTTTTGGTCGTTACCAACACCAGCCATATTTGCCCAATTACCCCAATTGCTTGCCGGATTATAATCTATCAGTTTTTCTTCAAAATATGCAGCGCCTAAAACCCAGCTAACTTCTAAATTATTAATTAAATAAAGTGCAGCAGTTTGGCGGGCTACATTTGAAATATAACCTGTTTGATTAAGCTCTGTCATTACTGCATCAACAATGGCAAAACCTGTTTGTCCGTTTTTCCAATTATTAAGATTTTCAGCAGTATTTACCTCATCAACAATACCTTGACTACCGAAACCATTAGGTTTAAAAAAATTATTCCCATACTTTTTAAACATAAAGCGAAAGTAATCTCTCCACAATAAGCCCAGTAAAATATGATTAAACATTGCCTTAGTATTAGGCATGCTTTCCATTTTTTTAATCTCCCAATAAACTTTTCTTGGTGATAAACAACCCATTGCCAACCAGGCAGAAAGTTTAGATGCCAATATCAAATTTTTTGAAGTGGCGGCTTGTTGCATCGCAATTGTAACCTTTTGCAAATTAGCAATTCCTTCAGCCTCACCTCCAATATATTCAAAATCAGACCGAGTATCTTTCTTTGGCGTACTTAAATCAAAATCAGTAATCGTTGGAATATTACCCCAATCAATAACTTCGGCAACATTAACTCTATCTGGAGCCGCAAAACAAGGCTTTATAATTGCATCTCTCTCAATTTTCTTTTTAAATTGATTAAATGCATCCGGAATATCCTTTATTGGAAAAGGTAAATCTTCTTTATTGTATAGCGTATGCCCAATAAAATGTTTCAAATTTATCCTGAGTTTCCACAATCCGTTTTCTAATTCGCTCGAAATTTTTGTTTCCTCTTCAGCCACCTCACGGTGATGATAAACTTCATTTATTTCATATTCCTGAACCAAAGCAGGAATAATATCTTCAGGTTTACCTTGAGCTACAAGTAGGTTGCCGCCTATTTGCTTAAGTGAATTTCTTAATGCGGCAACACTTTCCAAAATAAATTGCGCTCTGATACTTCCGGTTTTTAGCGTACCGTATTTGGTTTCTCCAAAGGAACGAGAATCGAAAATGTAAACAGGTAAAATTGAATCAGATTTAGCAATTGCTTCTACCAACATCTCGTTATCGTGAAGTCGAAGATCATTTCTAAACCAGACTAGAATTTTTTTAGACATGCTTATTGTAGAAGTTGTGATGAAGAGCTTAACCACAAATTTATCTTATTTTTTCTACGCATCAAAACCCTTAAGAATTCTTTACAAATCACCTACAAAATTAAATTGCCTTGTGGAAAATAAACATTCAATGCATCATTTGTAAAATTTTAACCCAACACAAATCAAAATGAAACGAATTTTAATTGCGCTATTATTCCCACTAAGTGTTTTTGCACAACAACAAATAAAAAGTAAAGCATCGTTAGAGCAGGTAACCGTTTATAATAATGGCGCCCAACTTTTGCATACCGGAAAAATCAATCTTCCGGCAGGCACATCCGAAATTGTAATTAATAATATTTCGGGCCGTGTTAATGAAAACTCCATTCAAGTTGAGGTATCAACCGGGGTAACCATTTTAGCTGTTCAGTTTAACCGCGATTTTTTAAACACCGATGCTGCTAATCCTGAAATAAAGCTATTGAATGATAGCATCAGAATCGTTAATGCAGAATTATCGAAAACAAAAAATGCTAAAACCATTGAAGAACAAACTTTGATTTTATTGGATGAAAATAGAAAATCGGGCGGTACAAATACCGGAACAAATGTTGCCGAACTTATTAAACTTGCAGATTATTATCGAACAAAAAGTGCAGAAGTTCGCAACGCGATTGTATCAATATCAGCAACAGAAGAAAGGCAAACCAAAAAATTAAACGCTTTGCAACAACAATTGGCTGAATTGAGGAATAATCCAAACCAGCAATTGGGGCAATTGGTTCTGCAATTAATGGCAAAGGAAAGTACTAATGCAATTTATAATGTTAGTTATGTAACCCCAAGTGCAACCTGGTTAGCAAGTTATGATATCAAGGCAACCAACACAACAAGCCCATTAGCTATAGTTTACAAAGGTGCAATTACTCAAAGCACTGGTTTAGATTGGAAAAAGGTAAAGCTTTCTTTATCAACAGGCAACCCAAATTATAATATTACTGCACCAATTTTAAATCCTTGGTTTGTTTCAGCCTTTTTACCAAAACAACAATCATTAGCTAGTCAGGTTCAAGGTATAAAAATAAGAGGTGTGGCATCGCCTTTGGCAGATGAAAACAAGCTTAATGAAACCCTGATGATTGGCTATGGTAAAGCAGAAAAAAGACAAAATGTAGCCGCTTCGGTTTCAACAATAAACAATTACACATCAGTAAATGAAACCCAGCTTGGCGTAACTTTCGATATTGATATTCCTTATGATATAAATAGCGACAATAAGCCACATACGGTTTCTTTTAAAGAGTATAATGTACCTGCAAAATATAAATATTATGCTGCCCCACGTATAAGTAATGATGCTTATTTGCTAGCAGATGTGCTCGACTGGGAAAAATTGAATCTGCAAGCTGGCAACGCAAATATCATTTTCGAAGGCACATATACCGGCAAGTCTTTTATCAACCCAAATAATATTTTAGATACACTAAGCTTAAGTATGGGTAAAGACAAAAAAATCATCATCACAAAAGAAAAGCAAGAAGATTTTAGCAGCACAAAATTTATTGGAAGTAATAAAAAACAACTTTTTACCTATCTAATTAAGGTTAGAAACACTAAAAAGGAATCTGTTGAGCTATCACTAAAAGACCAATATCCG
Organism: Pedobacter sp. Leaf170; assembly: GCF_920984665.1. Classification (GTDB taxonomy): domain Bacteria; phylum Bacteroidota; class Bacteroidia; order Sphingobacteriales; family Sphingobacteriaceae; genus Pedobacter. The sequence goes on along the minus strand of NZ_CAKLBP010000005.1, from coordinate 14,776 downwards.
CTATCAACACAAAGTGATGTTGAAGTAGAATTATTAGAAAACAGCGGCGCTGAAGTAAATAAAGATACCGGAATTTTAAATTGGAATTTTAAACTTGCACCAAACGAAACTAAAATTATAAAATTGAGTTATTCGGTAAAATCACCAAAAAATAAAGTAATTGCTGGATTGTAGATTTAATAATCAAAATATTTGCAAACAACACGTCATTCCCTATTTAATAGGAAATTTTAATGTATTAGATTATCCTTCTTTAGCTTTAAGATTCCCGCATACGCGGGAATGACGAATGAGAGAAAATGAATAACTAATTACCATAAGCTAAAAGTGGATGTAATCTAAAAAACCGTTTTGTATCTTTAGTGTTGTTAAAAGATGGCAAAAAAAATTCTGATAACCGGAGCAACTGGTCTGGTAGGTTCTTCTTTGAAGAAACTACTTTTGAGTAAAAATTACGAAGTAAATACTTTATCTCGCAAGCCTGAAAAAGAAGCAAATGCATACCAGTGGGATGTTTATAAACAAGAAATAGACAGCCGTTGCCTGGATGGCGTTGATGCCATAATTCACTTAGCTGGAGAGGGCGTTGTAGACAAAAAATGGACGGCAGAGCGGAAGCAGCAAATCATTGATAGTAGAGTAAAATCTACAGCACTACTTTACAAAGCGATTGCAGAAAATAAAAATCATCAAATTAAAACTTTCATTTCTGCATCGGCAGTTGGTTATTATGGCGATTGCGGAGATGAAATTTTGACAGAAGATAGTCCGAATGGTTTTGGATTTTTAGCAGATTGTTGCCAATTATGGGAAAATTCTGTTGATGAAGGAAAAAAACATAGCTTAAGAGTTGTTAAAATTAGAACCGGAATTGTGCTTGCTAAAGATGGCGGAGCATTGCCGCCACTTGCCTTGCCAGTAAAACTATTTGCTGGCGCAGCTATTGGAACCGGAAAACAATGGGTACCCTGGCTCCATATTGATGATATGACTGGGATATATCTTGAGGCACTAGAAAACATTAAAATGGCAGGAAGTTATAATGCTTGCGCACCATTCCCCGTAACCAATAAAGGATTAACTAAAGCAATTGCTAAAGAGCTCGGCAGACCAGTTTGGCCAATTAATGTACCAAAAAAAGCCTTAGAAATAATAATGGGCGAAAGAGCTGATGCCATTTTAATGAGCAACAATACATCTGCACAAAAACTTTTAGATGCGGGATATATTTTTAAATTTACCCAAATACAGGATGCTTTAAAAAACATCTATAAAGGCTAAATTTGACGATTAAAAATCCAACTTATTAAGATGAAGAAAACTGTTAACATTTGCTGGTTACGCCGTGATTTGAGATTAGAAGATAATGCAGCCCTGTATAATGCTTTAAAAAGTAAAAACCCGGTACTTTTACTTTTCATATTTGATAAGAATATTTTAGATAAGCTTCCAAAAAATGATGCAAGGGTAACGTTCATTTTTCAAACATTAGAAGATATAAAGCGTAAACTTCAGTCTAACAAATCTGATATTTTAATAGAATATGGTAAACCCGAAAAAATCTGGCCAAAGGTTTTAAAGGAATTTGAGGTAAAGGAAGTTTACACAAACCACGATTACGAGCCTTATGCTAAAGAACGAGATGATGCTATTGCGGAGTTCTTTGCAAGCGAAGAAATCGCCTTTAAAACCTATAAAGACCAAGTGATTTTTGAAAAAGGCGAGATTTTAAAAGCTGATAAAACCCCATACACTGTATTTACTCCTTATTATAAACAATGGCTGGCAAAGCTTGAAGATTTTTATTATAAAAGTTATCCCACAAAAAAATACTTTAAAAACCTTTACCAAACATCACATTTTGCGCTACCTACACTTAATGAAATGGGCTTTGAAAAAAGTGATTTAAAATTCCCGCCATTAAGCTTTAAAGATAAACTGGATAATTACGCAAAAAATCGAGACTTCCCTGCAATAGAAGGCACAACACACATAGGCTTGCATTTGCGTTTCGGCACTTTAAGCATTAGAAAAGCAGTAGCTGATGCAATTGAAGCGAAATCCAATGTTTGGTTATCAGAATTGGCGTGGCGGGAGTTTTATATGATGATTTTGTGGCATTTTCCTTATGCAGGTTTCGATTCATTTAAAAAGCAATACGATAAAATTAAATGGAGAAATAATGAAGAAGAATTTAAAATTTGGTGTAAGGGTGAAACTGGTTACCCATTAGTAGATGCGGGAATGCGCCAATTGAACGAAACCGGATGGATGCACAACCGGGTTAGAATGGTTGTTGCAAGTTTTCTTTCGAAACATTTACTAATAGATTGGCGCTGGGGCGAAGCATATTTTGCTGAGAAATTACTTGATTATGAAATGGCAAGTAATGTTGGTGGCTGGCAATGGGCGGCAGGATCGGGAAATGATGCAGCACCATATTTTAGGGTTTTTAACCCCGAATTACAGGCCAAAAGATTCGACCCAAAATTTGAATATGTAAAGAAGTGGGTACCAGAATATGGAACAAAAAAATATGCCCAACCAATGGTTGAGCATACATTTGCACGAGATAGAGTGCTTAAAGTTTTTAAGGAAGCACTTAATTCTTAACGCTTACGATTTCGATATCAAAATCTAAATTGGTATTAGGTGGAATAGTTCCGGTTGAACTGCCTGAAGTTCCATAACCTAAATCCGAAGGAACGAATATTCTAACTTTCGTTCCTGCTTTAAAATTCTTAAGAATTTGCCATCCTGCAATTGTGCTTAACAATTCAAAAGATAATGGAGTGCCATCAGTTTTATCAAAACTGGTTCCGTTTAAAAATCTACCTGTATAATTTACAGATATTGTACTATTATTTGATATTGGGTCTGTACCTGTACCTTGTTGAGTAACAATGTATCTTACTCTAGATGGATCTTTAATAGCAGTTAAAGAATTTGCGGCTAAAAAAGTATCTATTAGGTAATCATCCAATTCGTGTCTTTTAGCTTGAGTATAAATTCCAAGTTCAACTAAAATATTTTCATTAGATTCTATACCTAAAGCCGCAATTCCATTTCTCCCAAAAGCAAGGTTAGAAGGAATGATAACATTTGCTTTACCTCCTCTTTTTAGCTTAGATAAAACTTCGCGTACTGGTGTTAAGGTGTAAGGGCTACCATTAATAACAAACCTATCCGAATAACCAAGAAATGTACCGGGAATAGCGATTTTGTCTGATTGATTTAATACTGTTCCGGATAATGTTTTGAATGTATAGGAATAAAAAATAGAATCAGGATTTTTTAACTCAACACCATTTCCGAGTGCTGTAATATTATAATAATATCCTGTAACATCCTTGGTCATGGTTAAATTATTCTGTTTGATGTACGTTTGTATTGCAGCATCATCTACAACCTGAATTGATTCTTCATTTTTCTTGCAAGATGTAAATATTACAGCTGCAAGTAGAACTAGCATAAGGTTGATTTTTGTAAAGTTCTTCATTAATTTATTGTACGTTTATTAATTGTATTGTGAAATCCAAAACCGAATTTGCCGGTACCGGACCAGTTGCCTCACTGCCGTAGGCAAGTTCTGAGGGTATTATTAATCTTATTTCTCCGCCCTTTTGTATTAAAGGTATTCCAATTCTCCAACCCTCTATCAATTGCGCAAGCACAAAAGTATTTTCAATTTTTCCACCATCATCTATCACAGTTCCATCTAACAATCTGCCTTCGTATTTGATGGTTATTTTAGTCCCTGATGGATAAGTTGAAGAACCTATTCCGGGTTTTATAATTTGATAATATAATCCTGAAGGGTGCTTAGTTGCTTGTATTTTATTCTTTTGTATAAATTCAGTCATCTGCTTTTCAGCATCTTCATCCTTTTTACAAGCTGTAAATAAAACCGAAATAAAAAGAAAGCAGAATGCAGTAATTTTTAAAAATTTATACTTCATTAATTGGCTACATTATTAAGGGTAACGGTAAAATCAAGTATAGAATTTGCAGGAATAGAGCCTTGCGCAACATTTCCATAGCCAAAATAAGATGGAACAAAAAACCTAATCTGCCCACCTTTCTGAATTTTTGGTATAGCAATTTGCCATCCTGGTATTAAGCGGCTTAATGTAAACTCTCTTGGTGTACCATTAGAATTATCAAAAACAGTTCCGTTAAGCAGTTTCCCGGTGTAATCAACAGTTATAATACTTGATGTTGTATACACATAGGTACCAGTACCCGCCGCAATAATCTGATAAAACACGCCTGTACTTTCATCCTTTTGTACCACAATATTGTTTGTTTTGGTAAATGCTCTAATTGCAGTGGTATCAGCTTTAAATTGTGGAAGTGGATCGTAAACTTCACCCACGTCTGTTTTTTTGCAGGCCGCAAAGCATCCTGCAATGCAAACCATTAAGAAAAAATGTTTTAGCTTAAGCATAGTTCGCAAAAATAAGCTTTTAATATGGTTGCGACAATTTTTAACCAAATTTAACACTCTATAAGCAAAAAGCCTAAAGCTGAATGCTCGGGAGCTCAGCTTTAGGCTTTCAGCACAATGCTTTAAGCTTTTAAAAAATATATTTATTTGCTTCTATCAACTGCTGAGCAACTCTTTGTCGAGCTTCTTTTACGTTAAATGGTTCCACTTTTGTAAAACGACGTAAACCTACCAACATCATGCGTTGTTCATCGCCTTCGGCAAAAGCCCAAAGTGCTTCTTTACCGGCTTTGGCAATACCGTCAACTGCCTCAACCATGTAAATTCTAAGCAAATCTAACTGTCCGGCGCAAGCATCTTCTCCTTTTATAGAAACCAATTTTTCTGTTCTTAGCAAAGCTGATTCTAATACGTAAACATAACTTGCCATATCTGCAATGTTCATCAAAATTTCCTGCTCTTTACTTAGCGTCATCATCAACTTTTGAACCGCGGAACCGGCAACCATTAAGGTAGCTTTTTTCAAATTGGCTAAAACTTTTTTCTCTGCGGCAAATAAAGTTGTGTCTTCTTCACCAAAATCAGGAATGCTCATTAATTCAGTCGCAACAGCAGTTGCAGGCGTCATTAAATCCAGTTCGCCTTTCATAGCACGTTTCAACATCATATCTACCGTAAGCAGACGATTGATTTCGTTCGTACCTTCAAAAATTCTATTAATGCGGGCATCACGGTATGCTCTATCCATAGGTGCATCTGCACTGAAACCCATTCCTCCATAAATCTGAACACCTTCATCAACCGTATAATCTAAAGCTTCAGAACCCCAAACTTTTAAAATGGCGCATTCAACTGCGAATTGTTCTACCGATTTTAATCGGGCTTTGCCCGATTCCATTCCACCGGCAACCAATTGTTCGTAAGTGTCATCAATATTTTGACCCGCACGATAATTTGCAGCATCAACAGCGTAAAGTTTCGAAGCCATTTCTGCAATTTTGAAACGAATTGCACCATATTTTGAAATTGGTCTGTCGAATTGAATCCGCTCATTTGAATAATTTATCGCTGTGCTAAGCGTAGCTTTTGAAGCACCAATTGCTGCTGCAGATAATTTTATACGACCAATGTTTAAAATGTTTACCGCGATTTTGAATCCATTTTCTCTATCGCTTAACATATTCTCAACAGGAACCTGGCAATCGTTAAAGAAAACCTGACGAGTTGATGAGCCTTTGATACCCATTTTATGTTCTTCCGGATTCATGGTAATGCCACCAAAATCTTTCTCTACAATAAAAGCGGTTAAGTTTTTATCATCATCAATTTTTGCGAAAACAATAAAAATATCAGCAAAACCACCATTGGTAATCCACATTTTTTGTCCGTTGATGATGTAATGTTTACCATCATCGCTCAATTTTGCTTTAGTTTTTCCAGAATTTGCATCAGAACCCGAATTTGGCTCAGTTAAACAATAAGCCGCTTTCCATTCACCAGAGCCTAATTTTGGAATATATTTCGCCTTTTGCTCATCATTGCCATAGTATAGAATTGGCAAAGTACCAATTCCGGTATGAGCAGAAAGTGCTACTGCAAATGAGTGTCCGGCGCCAACCACATCGGCAACCAGCATTGAAGTGTTAAAGTTTTTACCGAAACCGCCGTATTCTTCGGGCACTGAAACACCAAGAATACCCAATTCGCCAGCTTTGGTTAATAGTGTAGGCATTAAATCAGGGTCTTCCTGTTTATCAATTTTATCTAAATTCGGATAAACCTCAGCTGCTAAAAAATCGCGACAAGTTTGCGCAATCATTTGTTGCTCTTCATCAAATTCTTCAGGAATGAATACATCCTGGTAAGCAGTTTCTTTAATTAAGAATTCGCCGCCTTTAATTGTGTTGCTCATAGTTTAGTATTGTGAATTGCGTAATGCGTATTGAGTCGATTTTTCAATCACATTTCGCAGTGTTAATTATTTCTGTATTAGTGCCGATTGAAGCTTATAATTCATTTTTTGAAGAGTATCTATATCATCTAAAATATTACTACCATCTACATCATTGATAAACCCCAGTTTTTGGGCAATTACTATTTGCGTTTGAAGTTCGTAACAAGAGCCATTCGCAATTCCTAAGAATTGCTTAAACTCTCCCTTTGTATTTCTGCCTGCTCCTTCCGATATATTTGAAGGAATTGAAATTGCGCACCGTCGAATTTGAGATATTAAACCAAATCGTTCATCAGCAGGAAATTTACCAGAAACACCATAAATTCGTATAGCTAAATCAATTGCTCTACTCCATATTTTTAAGTCTTTAATATTATGCATTTGTTAAGAATTTGACTGTATGATTTCTCTCAATACGCAATACTCATTCCCCAAATCGTCTAAAACATCTCAAAAATCCCTGCTGCACCTTGTCCTGTACCTACGCACATAGTAACCATTCCATACTTTTTATTTTGTCTCTTTAATTCATTTAGCATTTGCACCGAAAGCTTGGCTCCGGTACAACCCAGCGGGTGACCTAAAGCAATCGCTCCACCATTTACATTAATTACATCAGGGTTTAAATCCAAAGTTCTGATAATGGCTAAAGATTGTGAAGCAAAAGCTTCGTTCAATTCTATTAAATCAATATCATCTTGCTTTAAACCTGCTTGTTTTAATGCTTTCGGAATCGCCTCAATCGGACCAATACCCATAATTCTTGGTGGCACACCAGCAACACCATAACTCACTAATCTTGCAATAGGTTCGGCATCTAGTTCTTTCATTTTCTTTTCAGAAACTACCAAAACGAATGCTGCTCCGTCAGATGTTTGCGATGAATTACCAGCCGTAACACTTCCAACCGCATCAAAAACAGGTTTTAACTTCGCCAGTTTCTCTAAAGTTGTATCTGCCCGCGGGCCTTCATCTGTATCTACCACGTAAGAACGTGTTTTCTTTTTCAGGTTCTCATCTAAATAATTTTCGTTAATGGTAATTGGCAAAACGCCATCTTTCAAATGGCCATTTTTTATGGCATGAATAGCCTTTTCGTGAGATTTCAACGAGAAAGCATCCTGGTCTTCTCTACTTACATTATATTCTTTGGCAACCGCTTCGGCAGTTAAACCCATGCCCCAATACCAATCCGGATTGTTTTTTGCAACTTCTGCGTTTGGAACCAATTTCCAACCACCAAAAGGCATTCCACTCATAACCTCAACCCCACCCGCAATAATACAATCGGCCATACCAGCTTTAATTTTAGCAACCGCAGTTGCTATGGTATCTAAACCAGATGCACAATAACGGTTTACCGTAACGCCCGGAACTTTATCCGTATCCAGTCCCATCAGCGAAATCATTCGGGCAATGTTTAAACCCTGCTCTGCCTCCGGAGTTGCATTACCTACAATTACATCGTCAATCTGTTCTTTATCTAAATTCGGAACCGATGCCACCAAAGCTCTTATCACTTCTGCAGCCAAATCATCAGCTCTTGTAAAACGAAATACGCCACGTGGCGCTTTGCCCACTGCTGTACGATATCCGGCTATAATGTATGCTTCCATTTTTATTAGTATTAAATAGCGAGTATCAAGTATCAAGACAGGGCTCAAATTTGAAATCGCCAGTATTCTATTTTTATTTATTAATCATTAGAAAAGCAAAACCTGCATTTCATTGGTTAGGATAGTCCCGCCTGCCTACCGCAAGCAGGCTAAGCATTTCAATCTTTTGTAAACTTCTGTCATTCTGCCCATTTTCGTCATTGCCTGCCTGCAGTAGGTAGGCGAAGAGGAACTACGTAGCAATCTTTTTTGCTATAACTACCAAAAAGTATTTCCACTTCTATCGGGTTTAGAGAATTTAGGTTTGGTTTAAACAAAAATCCTACCCTGCTTCTTCCAAAGGAGGATACCCCTCAGCATTTTTAACTCTTTAAAAAGCCCATCCCTAAAGATTGCTTCGTGCCTCGCAATGACGAGACGACTAGACAAACTCCAATCTTGATACTTGATACTCATATCTCGATACTCAATCTAATTCCTTAATGGTTTTCCTTTTGTAATGATGCTTTGAATTCGCTCCAAACTCTTCCTTTCCCCTGCTAGAGATAAAAATGCTTCTCTTTCTAAATCCAGCAAATATTGTTCGCTCACTTCTGTCGGGGCTGATAAATCGCCGCCACACATAACGTAGCCTAATTTTTCAGAGATTTTTTTATCATGCTCGGAAATAAAATGCCCAGCATACATGCTATTTGCACCGGCGTATACAATTCCTAAACCTTGTTTACCCAAAACTTTTATATCAGTTCGTTGAACAGGTTTTGTATAACCAGCATCGGCTAATTCAATCGCTTTAGCTTTTGCATCAGCTAATAAACGGTTGCGGTTCATCGAGATAGAAAATTTATCTTTTTGCAGATAACCTAACTCATAAGCTTCGTAACCAGATGTTGAAACTTTAGCCATTCCAATGGTTAAGAAACGTTCCTTCAAAGCATTTTGAACAATCTGGTCGTCTTTAAATTCATCAGATGCACGTAAAGCAAATTCTTTTGTTCCGCCGCCGCCAGGAATTACACCTACGCCAAATTCTACCAAACCCATATATGTTTCTGCCGATAACTGAACATGGTCTGCATGTAAACTGAACTCACAGCCACCACCTAATGTTAAATTATGAGGCGCTACAACAACCGGAATTGAGGAGTAACGAATGCGCATAGATGTATTTTGAAACATTCTGATGGCCATATTCAACTCATCCCATTCCTGCTCTACCGCCATCATAAAAATCATCCCGACATTTGCCCCGGCAGAAAAATTTGCGCCATCGTTACCTATCACCAAACCGCGATAATCTTTCTCTGCCATATCAATGGCTTTATTAATTCCGGAGATTACATCGCCACCGATGGTATTCATTTTAGTATGAAATTCTACATTCAGAATGCCATCGCCTAAATCAATAATCGATACGCCAGAGTTTTTCCAAAGCGTTTTATTTTCTCGGATGTTATCTAAAATGATAAATTCATCAGTTCCTGGTAAGGCTTTATAAGATTTTGATGGAATATCGTAATACTTCTTAACGCCTGCCTCCACTTTGTAGAATGAAGTATGCCCGGCATCAAGCATTTCGTGAACCCAAGCCGCAGCTTTATTTCCATATTGCTCCATTCCTTCGAGCGCTTCTTTAACGCCAACCGCATCCCAAAGTTCAAACGGACCTAATTCCCAACCAAAACCAGCTCGCATGGCATCATCAATGCGATACAATTCATCAGAAATTTCAGGAATTCTATCCGAAACGTATTCAAATAAACCGAAAGAAGAATGGCGGAATAATTCGCCGGCTTTATCTTTTCCCTTAGCAAAAATCTTCATGCGTTCGCGAAGATTTTCTACAGGCTTGGTCATCTCTAGCGTAGCCGATTTTACCTTTTGCTGAGGTTTATATTCAAGCGTTTTTAAATCAAGGGCTAAAATTTCGGTTTTGCCATCAGCCGTTTTGGTTTTTTTATAGAAACCTTGCTTGGTTTTATCGCCCAACCACTTATTTTCTTCCATTTTTTGCACGTAGGCTGGAAGTTTGAATAAATCATGTGCTTTATCGTCAGGGCAATTATCATAAAGTCCTTTCGCAACCTTAATCATAGTATCTAAACCCACCACATCCGAAGTACGGAAGGTAGCCGATTTTGGTCTGCCTAAAGCCGGACCCGTAAATTTATCAACCTCTTCAACGGTCAAATCCAGTTTCTCTACTAAATGTAGCAAAGCCATTATAGAATAAACCCCAACACGGTTGGCAATAAATGCAGGTGTATCTTTACATAAAACAGTAGTTTTACCTAAAAACTTGTCGCCGTAATGCATTAAGAAATCAACAATTTCTGGCTTGGTATGAGGCGTTGGAATAATCTCCAATAATTTTAAGTAACGGGGCGGATTAAAAAAATGTGTTCCACAGAAATGCGCTTTAAAATCATCGCTTCTACCTTCAGCCATCAAGTGAATCGGAATACCAGAAGTATTAGATGTGATTAAAGTACCTGGTTTGCGGAATTGCTCAACTTGCTCGAAAACCTTTTTCTTAATGTCAAGGTTTTCAACCACCACTTCGATAACCCAATCAAAGCCTGCAATTTTAGACATGTCATCATCAAAATTTCCGGTTTTAATTTTGTTCAAAACCTTTTTAGAATAAACCGGAGATGGATTTGTTTTTACAGCGGTTTGCAAAGCAGTATTTACAATCCGATTTTTTACTGCTGGTTTATCGAGCGTTAAGCCTTTTGCTTCCTCTTCTGGTAATAAATCTTTTGGGGCAATATCTAAAAGCAAAACCTCTACGCCAATGTTAGCAAAGTGGCAAGCAATGCGTGAGCCCATAATACCCGAACCTAAAACAGCAACTTTATTTATGCTTCTTTTCATCAGAAAATATATTTAATCAACAGTATATGCTACCGTAATATCATTAAGTTTTATTAATAGATTGATGAACGTTTCCTTTTCCTTTTTAGTAAAGTGCTCATCTAAATATTCGTTAAATTTCCGTACAACGCCTTTGGCCAGTTGTTTCTTTTCTTTTCCAAAATCAGTTAAAAAAACCTTTACCGAACGCTTATCTCCTACTGAAGTTTCGCGGTAAATAAGCTTAGCTTCTTCCATGTTATTCAGCATTCGAGAAAGGCTTGTTGCTTTAACCCCAAGCAAGCCGGCAAGGTTTGAAACAGCAGTACCTTCATCATCATTAATGTTTATAAGCATGTAGCCAATTGCCTGGGTAATCCCAAAGCTTGATGCCATTTGGTTATACTTATTAAACATGTTTTGCCATGCAAACTTAACATGGTAATCTATAGTTTGCTGTTGTTTCATTTATTCAATTTATTATGCTTGCATAACAAAGCTAATGAATGTATTTTGTTAATGCAATAGGAAAATTGAAAATATTTGTCAAAAGATTCTTATAATTGATTCTACACAAATGAAAAAATACCCTATGCTACACTTAAGAAAAATTCAGCTGTTTTTTTTATTCACTTTATGCTACGGAATTAGCTCTGCGCAAGTATCCTACTTTGGAAAAGAATCAATCCCACCAGAAAAATTTGAGGCATTTAAAAAAACTACAACGCTTTTTACACTTCAATACAAAGACTACACGGAACTAGAAAAATTTGATGCTGCTATAAAAAAAAGCTGGACGATTACCCCATACAAAATCATAAAACCAGAAGATTTAGCTAAATATGATACGCTTGCAAATTATTCTTTTTTTTATTTTGATGCCTATAGCGAAGAATTTGAGAATACAAGTAAAGCTAATGTAGTTTATGTTTTGAAGCTGGCTACTCCTGGCAAAAAAGCAAAAGAGAAAGAAGAATCGGTATTAGCCACAGTTACCCTATTTGCAGATGTTTATACAAATTTGCAGGTAAACTCGATGGATGAGCAATCAGGTTCGAAGAAGGCAAAGAAATCAAAATTATTAGGTCAGCTTTTTAATCAATCTAACTTTTATAATTGGTCGTCAGGAATATTGGCAGGTTATTTAAAACAAATAAATGACGGATTAAATTCGCCCACAAATAGAGTACTTGAATTAGAGTTTTACAATAAGGTTAGATTACCGCAACTGGCAAATCAAACACTTTATGTTCCGGAATACATTAAACAAGCTTTTAGCACAATTAAAATTCCTGGCGCTGTGAGTAATTATGATGCAAATACAATACAAGAGCCATATACATATAAATTAAAGTTTGCCACATCTAAAGAATTAGATACTTTGATTTTAGATAAGAGCACACCAATCAAATATGTGATTTATACACAACGTGGTAGTGATAAAATAATTAGCATTTACGACAGTCGGGATAATCAAATCATCTATCAAAAATTCTCCCCTAATACCTTAAATTTTGAAATGAATGATTTAAGTAGTATTCAGAAACTGATAAAAACGATTAAATAAAAAATATAATTTTATGGCTGTACTATTGTTTCTTTTGAGCCAACATCTCTGGTTCTAAAGCCATGAGAGGTAAAAGGAAAATATAGCTGAACCTGAGTAGATTTAAACTGATTTTCTGCAAGTTTTTCTACAATAAAAACACGTTTATATTTAAAATTTTTCTGATTCCACTCGTCACTGATTAACCCCTTAATTTTTTCTAAATTTTGATAGGGTAAAACTCTTTTCTTCTTAAGAATGCTACTATCAGTAATACAAAAATTATTCTTATTTATACTAGCAAAAAGGTCATAAATAAGGTCTCTTTTTACATCACTGGAAATATATGAATAAGTGTAAATGTCATGCTTCGTTTCTGAGCGATCTATTTTCTTATCTAATCTTTTAGTTTCACCGATTTTTAAATATTTCTTATAAATCACTTTTGAAGAATCAACTTTAAAATAGAGATACAAATCTTTTTTTTCTCGTTTTTGAGCATTTAAGTTTAAATAAAGAAGACAGAATGCCAAAACTAATTTATAAATCATTGCAGTTACCTCTACTCTTAAAATTTCTCTTGTTTTGATTTAAGCATATCAGAGTATAGAACCGGAATATCTACTTCGAAATAATTAATACCTTTTAAAAACTGTTTTATCTCAGGTTGTATAACAACTTTAAATTTTCCAGCTTTTAACTCTTCTTCTATTTCTTTTAATTGACTTAGAGTTAGTAGCGAGGTATTTTTCATCAGAAATTCTATCTCAATAGGACTTCCATTTTCATTCATTTTAAAGCCAATAAATAAAAAATCATTAAAACCTTTCGGTAACTGTTCTAGTATACTAAGTGGGATATATTTAGCACATATTTGGGTCACTATCTTTTTATCAAATTTAATATAGCTGTTTATTTTTATATCTTGGGGTAAATTTGGAGCATAAAATCTTACTTTGGAAAATTTATTTGATGTATTTACGAGTTGAGTACGTTTATGATCTGGTTTTTTTATCAGATAAGTTTCTCCGGATATATTAATTTTTCCCTCATCCATTTTGGCAAGAGGCTTTTGCGTTTTGCAGGCGATAATTAAAAAGCTTAAGGATATAGTTAGAATTACATTTTTCATAATGAGAATTTATTTACAATTAGAAGTAGAAAATAAGTTCTCTTTTTCCATCACTGGAGATATATGAATAGGTAAATATATCGTGTTCTTTAGTCACATTCTTATAAATCCTCTTTGAAGAATCTGCCATAAAATATAAATACAGGTCTTCGCCCTTTCTTGCGAAAAGCCTACTTTGATTATAAACGTAAATATAAAACACGAAACAAACGATTTAAAAATCATTAATTTATTACCTTTCAATGAATTACGTAAGCATGATTAAACTTAAAATGTCAAATAAAATTTCCTAATTAATACCTACCTTATTCCTAATTCATCCCTAATTAATGCTTTATAAGACAAATTCGAGATGATAATTCCCCATTTATTTTTATTATTACCAAAATCACGTTTAGTCATTAAGACCTGAAAACGTTCCTTACTCCAGAACAAAATGTTATGGTCATCTAAAGAATTAATTTTAGATTCAATTCCTTCAGGATTTCCTAATTCCGAAACAATTTTGTTAAGCAAAAATACATCCAATTTGACCATTAAATAAATAGCAAATTCACTAGCATTACCGTTAGTATATCCATACAAATGTTCTACTGCATAACCAAACAAAGAATAATTTTCAATAGTTGAAGTTGCCCGACGGTTTATCTTATATATAGAGAATTCATTATTTAGCTCGAATCTTTCTTCCCAATTAAATTCGTAATAATTAAATTGTTTATGAATAAGTTGAAGCAAAGTTTCTTTTTGAAAAATTAATTTATCTAACTTAAAATTATATTTTGATTCGATTTGGCTATATGACATAGTTACGGGTAATAGTAGCAAAAAAGTTAGAAAACTTTTTTTAAAATTAAATTTAACAATCATTCGGATTTGTCCAATCACTTCTTTCTTCATTTCGGAATACTATATTAGGGCTTCCAGTTCCGTTCGTTCCCGCAGTCCCCATGTGGGTCATCGTATAGAGATTAAGCTGTATTTTAAAATACTGAATTACTGCGGCATCATTTGGTAAATATGGAGCGTTTCTAAATTCCGTATACGTCATATTTCTAGCAAATTCAACGGCTTGTGCAGATCTATTTGCGGCTCCACCTGTGCACTTCCCAAAATTCAGACCATTTAAAAGTAGAATTCTAGACCGAGCGCAGCGAGGCTATTAGAAAAACTATTAATTTTAATTGGCAATATGAAAAGAATCAAGTTTACGGAATCCCAGATT
>NZ_CAKLBP010000004.1 GCF_920984665.1 Pedobacter sp. Leaf170 | reverse complement strand
GACATCCAGGCCTCAACATGGGGAAACATTTCGTTTGACTGTAAAACTGGTTTTTTCATATCATGATTTTTAATCAAAATTAACAGTCAAAACAAGTTAAGTCAAGATGGGTTGGTCGTAGGCTTACGCAGCAGACCAGGCCAGCTAAACCTGATGGCGTGGAAATCCTTTTTGAGTGCACAGGCTTTTCTATAACTTCTGCTGCCAATCATCAAAAAGATTGGAACAACAGCAGGGCTGGATGGACCGATGAAAAACCAGCTTTCGTTTTCAAAACCAAATCTTTTTTGATATTTCATATCAAGGTTATGATTAAGCCTATCATGTTAAATTATGCTAAATTTTTTAAGCTCGAATATGTGTACCTAAGGTGGCAACTGTATAGAATTTAATGAAAGCATTAGTGGGGTCCTTATTATTTAAATAAAACCAAGCTTCATCGTAATTTCGATTTTAGTTGGTGCCGGAGTTATTAATCTTTTCTTCTGGCAGGAAAAAAGTAACATAAGGAATGCGGAGGACAGATACTTCTTTAATAGAACTGATTTAAACATCTAGAATAGTAATTATCCGTAAATAGCAAACCGCTGGCTTAAAAGGCCACCAGCCGTTTGTTTATTAAGGCTTTGGTGGAGAAACTATTCTAAAACGCTTCTTTTGGGATTAGCCATAGCTTCGATAACAGTGTTGTCTTTTATTACAAGGGTAAAGTGGATTATGTTTAATGGGAGGAACTAAAAACATTCCACTTCCCAAAAACGGCTCCAGTTTTTTCCGGTTTCCAACTTAATAATGCCTTCTTTTTGAGTGAGTTTTTGATTATGGTTTACGCTATCGGCAACGCCACACCATGGTTCAAGGCAAATAAATGATGCATCTTTGGCCGCCCAAATCCCAAAGTATGGAAAATCATCAAAATGAAAATGTAATCCATAATCATTTTTATTATTTAGTAAACTTATGCAATTGCTTTGCAGGGATTTAAATACCAATGCATCATTATAAAACAAATCGTGTCTTAAATTTAATCGATGCCTGCTTAATTCAATAGTTTCGGTTTCGTTTGATACCAACCCATCTTGCAGTTTCCAATAGGTTAGTTTTTCATCTTCATTAAATGCCAAATAATAATCTTCGTAATTGGTATCTGGTGTATTTGGCACAGCAAATGCAGGGTGAGCACCAATAGAAAAATATATCTTTTTGGTATCTGTGTTTTTAACTGTATAATTTAAAACGAGTTTACGCTCAATAATCTGATAAGTTAACTTCAGTTCGAATTTAAAAGGATAGTTTTTAAGCGTTTCTTCGCTGTAGGATAAAGTAAACACTGCTTCTGTATTACTTAATTTTTCGGCCTTAAAGGTATAATCTCTGGCAAATCCATGACGAGGTAATTCATATTCTTTATCTTTAAAACTATAGCTATTGTTTTTTAGCGAGCCTACAATAGGAAATAGAACCGGGCTGTGCTTTGCCCAATAATTTGCATCGCCATTCCACATGTACTCTATGTTGGTTTCCTTACTATATAAACTTTGTAGCTCAGCGCCTTCTACCGCGATGTTCGCTTTTAAAAAATCGTTTTCTAATGTTATCATCTATCCTTAAAAATAAACAATTCGAATTTAATTGTATTGGTTTTCATAAAATGATTAGCTGTGCTCTTCCCAGATACAAGCAATATTTATGATGGTTTGTACGGCTTTCTCCATATCCTGAACACTTACCCATTCTTGCTTACTGTGAAATGCATGCTCTCCGGCAAAAATATTAGGGCAAGGTAATCCCATATATGATAGGCGAGAGCCATCCGTTCCACCGCGAATGCTTTGCTTTTTGGCTTTTATACCTGCTCTTTCAATTGCCATTACGCCATACTCAACAATTTTTGGGTGTTTATCCAATATTTGCTTCATATTTCGATATTGTGCATTAACAGCTAATTTGTAGGTCGAATTTGGATAATTCTTCAAAACTTCTTCAGCAACATTTTTTATAACGGTTGCATGAGCTTCTAGTTTTTCATCCGTAAAATCGCGAATAATAAACTGTGCCTCTGCTTGCTCCACATGCCCTTTAATACCTACCGGATGAACAAAACCTTCTTTAAGCTCTGTAGTTTCCGGCGTTAAGGTTTCTTTTGGTAATTTATCAATAATTTCTGCAAGTATTTTAATGGCACTTTCCATTTTGCCTTTCGCAAACCCTGGATGACTACTAACACCATTAATTGTTAATGTTGCCCCATCTGCAGAGAACGTTTCATCTTCAATAGAACCTAAAGTTTCACCATCTACGGTATAACCAAAATCAGCAGCTAATTTTTTAATATCTACCTTATCAACACCTCTTCCAATTTCTTCATCGGGTGTAAATAATATTTTGATAACGCCATGTTTTACCTCTTTATTACTTTCAAAAAAAGCTGCTGCCTCCATTATTTCTGCAACACCAGCTTTATTGTCGGCGCCGAGCAAGGTTGTTCCGCTTGCTGTAATTATATCATTCCCTATCTGGTGCTGTAAATCTTTATGTTCTGTGAGTTTAATAACGACCGATTCATCATCGGGTAATATGATATCGTTTCCATCGTAATTTTTATGAATAATTGGCATAACATGCTCGCCACTACAATCTGGTGAGGTATCCATGTGCGAGCAAAAGCATATAACCGGAACAATTTTGTCGGTTGTTGATGGTATGGTAGCATATACGTAACCGTGTTCGTCCATGTGTGCATCATCAATACCCATTTCAAGCAATTCATTTACCAACTCAATTGCCAGGTGCTTTTGCTTCATCGTGGATGGGCATGTTGGCGATTCTGGGTCAGACTGGGTATCAATCTTTGCATATTTAATAAACCTATTTTCTAAAGACCCGTTAATATTTTGATAAGTATTCATTTTCCAAAGGTAAAAAGTTATGGATATTGAATAAACATTTTATTTTTGTAAAAAAACTATATGATTTGTAAGCCTCTAAAAATTATATCCCTAACTTTTTTTTTAATTATCACATCCAATTTAATATCCGCC
Organism: Pedobacter sp. Leaf170; assembly: GCF_920984665.1. Lineage (GTDB taxonomy): Bacteria > Bacteroidota > Bacteroidia > Sphingobacteriales > Sphingobacteriaceae > Pedobacter. Next base: position 422,787 of record NZ_CAKLBP010000004.1, on the reverse strand, counting down.
CAATCAAACTATTTCAAATGGTCTTATGGTTTAGGTGCGGGACCAAATTACTCTAAAACAGATGTTGTTGAGGGCGGTTGGGGCTATACCATTTACGGCAATTTAGACCATCATTTTACACCTTTTATTACCGGTGGCTTAGAGGCGCAGTATGGTATGGTACAGGGTGGTGATATTGCAACCGACCTACACAACAGACAGTTTGTAAATAAGTACACAGGCATTAATGCTAATGTAAAATTAATGCTCGGAGAGTTAATAGATTATAATAAATCTAATTTCCTGTACAACATTAAAGGCCTTTATGCCGGTATAGGCATTGGAGCAGTTAAAAATAATATTACCGATATTGTTCGTTATAAACCAAGTTGGGCTGCATACGATCCGGGTTATGGTCCTTTTCCGGGTAAGGATAAAAGTGTTGACTTATGGGTGCCTGTTAATTTTGGAATGAACTGGTACATTAATGATGGCTATGGTTATGTTCGCTATGTTTTGAACATTAATGCCCAAAGTAGTTTTACCTTTGGAGAAGGATTGGATGGTTACAACGACCCATCAACTAAGTTTAAAAATTACGACCCGGATACTTTCAACGTTTACAGTATTGGGTTTAAATATTATTTCGGAAACATTAAAGTTTACCGTAAAACCTTATAATTTCAAATTCTTCATCCTTGTTAACATGAGAAATACTTTCGTGTTTTGGTTGTTGTTTTTAAGTTTGCCAACATTTGCACAACAAACACCATACGAAAGTAGTGGTAAAAAGGAAACTACAACTTATAAAGCCGCTATTACATACTACCGGGCGCTAGCCAAAAAATATCCGCAGGCAAAATTACAAACCTACGGTACAACCGATTTCGGGTTGCCTTTGCACTTGTTAATTCTATCAAAAGATAAAATTTTTGATCCAATCTCGATTAAAAAAGTTAATAAACGTGTTTTGCTAATCAATAACGGTATTCATCCGGGCGAACCTGAAGGTATTGATGCATCGATGATGCTTGCCCGCGATTTGTTGCAAAATAATCAACTCCCGAAAGATGTTGTAATTTGTATTATACCTGTATATAATATTGATGGGAGTTTTAACAGAACTGGAACTTCGAGAGCAAATCAAAATGGGCCAATAGCTTATGGCTTTCGTGGAAACAGTAAAAATTTAGATTTAAACCGCGATTTCATCAAAACAGATTCGAAAAATTCTGCAGCTTTTCAATTAATTTTTAATACCTGGAAACCTGAGATTTTTGTAGATACGCACACCAGTAACGGTTCGGATTATCAATATGTGATGACCTTAATCCCGACTCAAAAAGACAAGCTGAATTCAATATTATCAGGTTATTTAACGTCTACGCTGGTTCCTGATTTATATAAAGGTATGGAGCAACTTGGCTATCCGATGGTTCCTTACGTAAATTCGTTAGGCGAAACGCCAGAAAGCGGAATAAGTGGTTTTATAGAGTCGCCACGTTATTCTACCGGTTATGCAAACCTTCATAATTCTATCGGTTTCATGCCCGAAACGCACATGCTTAAATCTTTTGATTTACGTGTTGATGCAACATATAAGCTTCTATCAAATTATGTTAAAATTGTACAGCGTGATGCAAAGCTGATTGGAGAAAATAAACGCAAAGCAGATGATTTTGTATCGAAGCAAAAAACATTTCCTTTAGAATGGAAACTGAACAAAGATAAGTTTGATAGTATTTCTTTTAAAGGTTTTGAAGGCGCTAAAAAGGCCAGTAACGTGAGCGGTTTCGATAGGTTATATTATGACAGAACAAAGCCCTATACCAAAACCATAAAGCAATACAATAATTACGAGCCTTCGGTAAGCATTGAAAAACCAATAGCTTATATAATTCCAAAGGCTTGGGATAAGGTTATCGCTTTGCTTAAACTGAACCACGTTAAATTAAATGAGTTAAAAACTGATGTTAAACTTAATGTGGAGAGTTATTATATCGCTGATATGAAGACAGGTACTCGTCCGTATGAAGGACATTACCTACATAATGCTGGTAAACTAAATGCTGTAAACCAGCAAATACAATATTATGCAGGTGATTTTGTTGTTTATGTTAATCAACCCGAAAACCGTTATATTGTAGAAACCCTTGAGCCACAGGCAACGGATTCATTCTTCAACTGGAATTTTTTTGATTCTATTTTAGATATGAAGGAACATTTTTCTGCTTATATTTTTGAAGATACTGCTACAGAACTTTTAAAAAATAACCCTGCTTTAAAAGCCAGGCTTGAAGAGAAAAAATTGAACGATACCACCTTTGCCAAAAGTAGTTCGGCTCAGTTAGATTTTGTTTATAAAAATTCAGATTATTACGAGAAAACACATAACAGATACCCCGTGGCACGGTTAGTGAGGGATGTTAAACTCGATTTAAAATAGTATTATGGAGTATTTCAACATGGCACCCGTAGCCTCTTTAATCTTTGTTTTTACGGTAGTAACCAGTCTATATGCATTTTACGATAATAGCGTTTACGGCAAGTTTATGTTACATCCGTATAGTGTATCGAAAGGGAAAAACATATTTACTTTAATTACAAGTGGTTTAATACATGCCGATTGGATGCACTTGTTTTTTAACATGTTTACCTTTTATGCCTTTGCATTTACTTTAGAGCGGTTAATGGGTAGCTGGCAATTTGGTTTGCTCTATTTTTTAGCTTTAATTTTAAGCGATATACCTACCGTTTTTAGGCATAAGGATAATTTTAATTATAACAGTTTAGGTGCATCTGGCGCCATTAGTGCCGTGCTTTTCAGTTACATATTATTTAACCCTATGTCTAAAATATACATCATGTTTATCCCTATCGGAATTCCTGCTGTAGTATTTGGGTTTATTTATTTAATATACTGCGCTTATGCTTCTAAAAATTCAAGGGATGGCATAAACCACGATGCGCACTTTTACGGCGCACTAACGGGTTTAATTTTTACAATAATTTTTGTGCCTGGAATCCTGCAGAATTTCATCGGTATTTTAACCGGCAACAGGTAAGCAAGGGTTTTCAAAAAAGCTCATTGGTTCTTCAGGGTTTTTGATGATTTCGAATTTGACATAACCCCATGGTTTCCAGAAATTTTCGAGCACCTGAGCATAAACTTTGTGTTGCCAAACATCAAATAAAGGTTTGCTCATGTTGCCTCGCAAAGGCATGGCTTCTATGTAAGTTGTACCTTCAACAGGCATAAAAGTGTATTCAGGTAAGCGGTTAAATAGGTAAGCCGAATAATAAAACCTTGCTGTCAATTCTTCAAATTGTTCTGCTGATAAACTTTTACCTTTTATTTCATTAATAATTTCCTGATGATAGCGGTTGTTTGTGCCGTTATCTTGCAAGCAGGCAACGATGCCAAAATCTTTAAATTTTAAAGAGAATGTTAAGGTGTTAATTTCATCGCGAAAGCTAAAAGGCGTTTCAGGATTTCTTAATTTTACAACATTTATAGACCACGGCGTAAAATTTTCGAACTCAATGCTGGTATAAAGATTCTGCATCATGAAATTCAAATTCGCAAATTTCATCATCAGAGATTGAGACATGTTCAGTCCATCTGCGGTCATTTCCTTACGTAAAGCGCCATGCATTTCTGTATACACAAATCCATAAAGAAACTTCCCAATCCAGTTAAATAAATCCAGCTCGCTTAATGCCGAAACGGATTCATAACCGCCCTCAAAAGCTTTTTCAATTTTATTTTCCAGTGGATTTAAAAATTGCTTGTTTACTTCTGCATTTACCGGAATGACAATGCTGTTGTATGAACGAATGCTTTCATCTAAGAACTGAATCTGTTCTTCGCCACTTAAACCAGCCTGCTCCAATAACCATTTCGGGATTAAAGGGATTTGAATTAATGGCGATTTAAAAGTGCTGCCACTTAGAAAGCAATTTTTGTAAAGGAAATCGAATTTTTGGAATGGATTGTATAAGCCGGTATTCATCGCTGCAATATTAACCATTATATTTTTATGGCTCTGTGGTGGTTAATTATTTTAACGTTCGGATTACGAAGCTTGAGTTTTCCCGCGGATGTTCGCTGATAAGAATCGCAGATTTAAATAGATTTTGTTTCTTTAAGAAAAGGTCGTCATTGCGAGGCACTAAGCAATCTCATATACAAGATTGCTTCGTGCCTCGCAATGACGTAATTGTTAATGATTATTATAAAAATAGCTAATCGAGTTTACCAAATCATTATAAATTGGCTTTGTAAATTCCAGAAATAAAGCTTCCGGTGGTGGCGGAACAACTTCTCTTCTTCTGGTCATGGCCAATTGTTGTTTGCTTAATGCCCTATCATCGCCTTTATAACTCGCCCAGCTATCCGTCCAGATGTAAGTTCCAGGAAACTTTTGTTGGCGAACTATTTTTTTGCTTTGCCAATCGCTAATCGTCATATCCAATAAACCAGAAGAAGATATATTTTTCTCAAAAATGCTTAATGTAGCTTTTACTGTTCCGTAAATGGGTTTTCTTTCGCGGGTTTCGCCAATCACTATGCTATCTCTTTTTAGTCTTTCAACACGTTCCTTAACATAAGTTTGGCCAACAATAAAATCATCAAAGTTTAAACTCAAAACCTGGTCTGGCACAATTTTTTGCTTTGAAGCTTGTTGCTCAGAATAAAAAAGTACAAATTTATTTCTGGAGTAATCGCTCATAAAACCATCAATTTGTTGTTGAAAATAATCGCCGCTTAACTTATATAATCTGCTGTTTACGAAAATTGGTTGCACAACAACTCTGGTAACGGCCATCCAATAGGCATCGTCCATTTTTGCTTTTACATCCTTATAATTTGCCTGCAAATTCTGAACTTTCTCAAATTCGTAGTAAGCTTTCTTGGCCGATTGACGATTGTTAGCATTTAAATACTGAATGCCAGAATTATACCTTGCTGTAGCGGCATTGTATTTACTTTCATCAAGTTCTTTAATATATTTTGATGGATTGGGAACAACGGTTAAGCAAGCGGGGCAACTGTTTATCTCTTCAGCAAGCTGATTTATTTTATGATAATCGTACATCACGGCTTCCCATTTGTACAAATCATTTGTCACTTTACTTTCCTCAATCCTTCTTAAATGATCTTGCAATGCGTAGTTGTAAGCCGTTTGCAAAACACTTAGTGCCTCGCTGTTCTTGGGCGAATTCTGTAAGCGGCTCACTGCCTTTAAAACTGAAGCATCATAATCGCCTTTTTGCAAGGCTTTTTTTCCTGTGGTACATCCTCCAATAATTGTTAAGGATAAATAAATAAAATACCGTAATCTTGAAATGTTTTTCATGGCAGGAATGGTTTGCGTTAATAAAACAAATATACTTTCTGTAGAGCTAATAACTCTAATAATATTATAGACGATTGATAATGAATATAAGTTGCAAGCAGTTTGAATTAGAATTAAAACATCCTTTTTCGATATCGAAATTTACGCGTACCAGTACACCTTTAATGCTTTTAAAAATAGATTTTGATGGCGTAATAGGTTATGGAGAAGCATCTATGGTGCCTTACATGGGCGAGAGTTATGAGAGCGCAAATGCATTTTTAAAACTGGTAGATTGGAATAGCATTAAATATCCTTTCAATTTTGAAGAAATTATTGCCTATTTAGATAGTGTAGCGCCCGGACAACCGGCAATTAAAGCTGCAATTGATATCGCTTTGAATGACATCAACGGAAAAATTTTAAATAAACCTTGTTACGAAATTTACGGAGCAAATCCTGATAAAATGCCTGTAACTTCTTATACAATTGGTATCGATACTCCGGATGTGATTAGGGAAAAGCTAAAGGATGCTGAAAATTTCAAAGTGATAAAGGTTAAACTTGGTCGAGATAATGATAAAGAAATCATAGAAACGATTCGCAGTATTACCGATGTTCCACTATATGTTGATGCAAACCAGGGCTGGGCAGATAAAATCAAAGCCATCGATTTAATTTACTGGTTGCATAGCCAGGGTGTTGTGTTGATTGAGCAACCAATGGATAAGAATAATATCGAAGGCAATGCATGGTTAACGGAGCGTAGCCCCATTCCTTTATTAGCTGATGAAGCCATGCAACGTTTGGCAGACATGGATAATCTGAAAGGCGCTTACCATGGCATAAACGTAAAGTTGATGAAAAGCTGCGGAATGTATGAAGGCCATCAAATGATTTTAAAAGCCCGTTCTTTTGGAATGAAAGTATTGATTGGTTGTATGAGCGAAACCAGTTGTGCTACCTTGGCGGCTGCGGCTTTGGCGCCCCTTTGTAATTGGGCAGATTTAGACGGACCTTTTTTAACTAAAAATAATCCTTTTAAGGATCTTGACTTTCAGAATGGAAGGTATATTTTAAAACCTCTGCCAGGCTTGGGTTTAGAAGGTGTTACTTCTGGTCTTTTTCCTGATACGTTTTCCTAATCTGTTTCATTAACTGAACTTTGAAATAAAGAAAACAGGCCGCAGTACCAACAAGAAATGCTCCGGGTAAATATTTATGGTTATTGTAGCACCAAACCACACCAATAACCGAAAGAATAATTGCAAGGTTGTAAAATATATTTAAAGCAATTTTTTTTCCCACAATGAAAAATTTTTTTAAGGATTAATGTACAATAATCAAATCTCAATTATCAAATCCGTATAGGCTTAGTATGCAATTTACCAAGTTTGATAATTGAGATTTTTATATTAATTATTTAATAAACCGGCATATTTGGGTCGTAAGCCTCTTGCCAAGCCAAAATGCCACCTTTTAAATTATATAGATTTTCGAAACCGTATTGAGATTCTAATTGCATTACAGCTGCAGCACTTCTTTTACCACTACGGCACTGAATAATAACTGGTTTATCTTTCGAGATTTTATCAGCCTCAATTAATATACCGCCCAAAGGGATGTTCTCTCCATCAAGGTTAGAAACCTCATATTCAAACGTTTCGCGAACATCAATTAATTGAAAATCTTCCTTATTATCGATTTTCTGTTTTAGTTCCTGTACTGATATTTCTTTCATGTGAAAATTATTTTTACAAACTTATATAAATTACTTCAAGGTACAACAATGCTTTTGTTTGTATGGTGTATAATTATATGGGTTAAGCACTCTACAGCAAAAATAAATGGTTTAAAACTGTAACAACTTAATTGCTTGGGCGTTTAACTATAAAATATTCTTATGAACAAGCTTAACCGATTTTTTTGGTTTTGTTCTGGTGCGCACATCCCCACACTAGAAAAATATTCTACTGAGCAAAATAAATATACAGGCATTGGTGCAACTATCTTTTTTACCGGATTATTTGCTGCGCTTTCTGGCGGTTATGCCATGTATTTCGTTTTTAAAGGCGATGATTTGGCTGTATTTTTTGCCTTAATTTTTGGCTTTTTATGGGGTGCTGCAATTTTTAATATGGATAGATACATTGTATCGAGCATAAATAAAAGCGCAACTACAAACAAGCAGATTTTACAGGCAACACCACGTATTTTGTTAGCGATAATGATTGGGATTGTAATTTCCCGCCCAATTGAGTTAAAGATTTTTGATAAAGAAATTAAAGAACGGTTAAAGGTTAGTTACCTTAACGGACAAAGAAAAAAAATAGATACGCTCAATAAAGCTTTTGAAAAAAAATATCAGGTAGAATTTGGACGTTTGAACCAGCAAAAGGCAACCAGAGATAGTTTAGAAAAAGGGATTAAAACCGATAGACAAAAACTTAATTTCGAAATATTCGGCAATAAAACCAACGAAACTTCAGGTGTAATGGGTTATGGTCCGTACGCTAAAAGGAAGGAAACCGAAATTAAGCAACGCACAGCAGAGCTGGATAGCTTAAAAGCAAACATCAATAAATCAGAATCATTTATTGATAAACGAAAGGATTTTGATGGCCTATTTACCGAAAAACTTTATACGGCAAAACAATTGGATAGCCTTGCAAACATCGCTGGCTTTGCCGATAGAAACTGGGCGCTTGGGCAGCTTTCTTTCAATGCTGATGGCACAAGAGATAATAATACGGCACTTGCTGTCACTTTTATTGGTCTGTTATTTATTTTCTTTGAATGTTTACCGGTTTTTGTAAAACTGATGAGTGCCCGCGGTCCTTATGATTATGTAACCGCAGATGGCGATGAAGCCGATATTTACGAATCAAAAAAGCATAAAGATTTTAGAATGGAAGTTGCAGATAATATCCATGAAACTAAGGTTGATGCAGAATCTTCTAAAAGAAAAGAAATCATCAAAGGAAAAGCCTATCGCGATTTAGAAAAGTACGATTGGGACGGAGAATAAAGGATGTAAGATGTGGGACGGAAAAAGGAACAGCTAGGACGTAACATGGAAAATGTGCGATGGAAGATATGTAATTTACATCATCCATTATCCAAAAAACATCTTCCATTCTACATATCACATTTTCCATCTTCCATTTTTTGATAATTCATCTTCCATTTTTTCTTATTTTAAGGCCATCAAATTATTCTTATGAAACCATCATGATTTTTCATACCAAACCAGTGATATGAATAATTCTGATAGCTTCATCTCCATTAAAAACATTATATACAGATGAAAAAAATTATTGGGGCAGTTGCAATTATGCTCTTATCTTTTGGAGCTGCTGCGCAAAATGAAATTCGTTACAGCATTTCTTTTCCTAACGCAATCCATCACGAAGCTCAAATTTCGATAGAAATTCCAAATATCCCGGCAGGTAAATTAAAGGTTAGACTGAGCCGTTCTTCTCCCGGAAGGTATGCTACGCATGAGTTTGGCAAAAACGTTTATAATTTTAAAGCTTTTAATGAAAGTGGAAAGGCTTTAAAAATTATTCAGCCGGCAGGCGATGAATACGAAATTGCAGAGCATGGTAAAAATGTTAAAATTACTTACACCCTTTTTGGCAATTGGATAGATGGTACGTATGCGGGTTTTGATGAAACACATGCCCACATGAATATTCCGGCAACTTTTGCTTTCCCGGTTGGTATGGATGCTCGTCCGCGGATTATAAAATTTAACTACGCTGAGAAATTAAACTGGAAAGTTGCAACGCAATTAAAACCAATGGGAAATGATACGTATTATGCTGCCAATTTGCAGTATTTTATGGATAGCCCTACCGAAATAGCGGATTATAAAACAGCAAACTGGCAAGTAAAAAATAAGGATGGTAAAATGCAAAACATTCATTTGGTTTCGCACTCAAAAGATGATCAAAAAGCTATAGATAATTATGCAGAAATGCTTAAAAAAATGGTTAATGAGCATTATGCAGTTTGGGGAGAGTTTCCGATATATGATTACGGCAATTACTATTTCTTGCACGATGTTTATCCAAATTATGCAGGCGATGGAATGGAGCACCGAAATTCTACAATAGTTGTTCAGCGGACACCAAAAATTGAAGGTTACGAATCCAATTTATTGGGCACATTTTCTCATGAATATTTTCACAGCTGGAATGTAGAACGACTTCGCCCGAAAACATTAGAACCATTTGATTTTACACATTCAAATATCAGTAATGAACTTTGGCTGGCAGAAGGTTTTACCCAATATTATGGTAATTTACTTCTAACCCGGGCAGGATTTAAATCTGTTGAAAATGCCGCTCAAACATTTAGTGGTTTGGCAAATGCGGTTTTAAATTCACCCGGTGCTAAAAACTTCTCGCCGGTAGAAGCGAGTCGCTATGCGGTTTTTGCTGATGCAGGCGTTGCTATCGACCAAACCAATAAAAACAATATTTTCCTTTCTTATTACACTTATGGTGCTGCCACAGCTTTAGCCTTGGATTTAAGGTTGCGTGCTGAATTTAAGCTAACGCTTGATGATTACATGCGGGCGCTTTGGAAAGCTTATGGCAAACCAGAAATTGCATATACCATACCTGATTTAGAAAAAACATTAGGGATTTTGACAAAGAACCCAGCTTTTGCCACAGATTTCTTTAAAAGATACATTTACGGAACGGAAAAAAATGACTACGCAAAATTGCTATTAAATGCTGGCTATGTTTTACGTAAAGCCAATGCTGGCAAAGCTTCTACAGGAATTGGAAGGGTAACTTTTGAAGATGGAAAAGCAATTGTTCCACAAACTTTGACCGGAACGCCTGCATATGATGCTGGTCTAGATTTTGGTGCTTTGCTTTTAACAATCGATGGTGTGGAAATTAAAGATCAGGCGGCGTTAAATAAAGTAACTGAAACACATAAGCCAGGCGATGTTGTAGAGGTGACATATTCCTATTATGGTGTTAATAAAACAACAAAACTTACATTTACAGAAAATCCGGTTTTAGAAATTGTATCTATAGAAAAAACTGGAGGCAGTTTAACAAAAGAAATGCAGATTTTTAGGGATAATTGGTTAAACTCGCAAGTGAAATCTAAATAATAAAAAGGATATATAATAATGAAGAAAATTTTTCTTGTAGCGCTAGCCGGGATGGCAACTTTACAGTTGAGCGCTCAAAATATTGATAAAATAATAACACGGGAATATACCGACCATTTAATCAAAACTTTAAGTAGCGATGCAATGGAAGGTCGCGGAACATTTACGCCAGGTATTGATAAGGCAGCTACTTTTATCGAGTCGGAATTTAAAAAAATAGGCTTAAAACCGCTTAATGGAGAAAGCACTTTCCGTCAGACTTTTTATAAAGTAAGGTTAACACCAGAGCCAACAAAACTGGTTATTGATGGAAAGACTATTCCGCAAGAAAATATTTTGGTTTGGACAAAATCTCCATCAATACTATTTGACCAGACTAGCGCTGACGGTATAATTAAATTAGATACTACAAAAACTTTTGCAGCTCAATATCGATCACTTAGCCGCCCGGGTAAAAAGCAAGTTGTTTTGGTTGATGCAAAATTTGCGGCTGATTTTAAACGTTATAAATCATTTTTAAATCGTGGCGCTATTATAGATGAAAAAGATGCTCAATCGCCAACACCGGATGCCACAATTTTTGTTTTGGGTTTAAGTGAAGCAAAAGAATTTAGTGCTGAAGTTAAAAACAAAGTAGAAAAGCTTCCTCTATTTAATGTTGCGGGAATGATTCCTGGTAAATCAAAAGAAAAAGAATTGGTTGTGTTTTCTGGTCATTACGACCATTTAGGTATAACCAAACCAGTTGATGGCGATAGTATTGGAAATGGAGCTGATGATGATGCTTCTGGAACTACTGCGATGATTGCCTTGGCGAAATATTACAAAGCGCAAAAAAATAATGAACGCACATTAATTTTTGTGGCTTTTACGGCCGAAGAAATTGGTGGTTTTGGTGCGAGATATTTTTCAGAGAAATTAAATCCTGATGATGTGGTAGCCATGTTTAATATCGAAATGATTGGTAAGGATTCTAAATTTGGTAAAAACACAGCCTTTATTACAGGTTACGATAAATCTGACTTTGGCAAAATTTTACAAAAAAACCTAGCCGGAACAGAATTTACTTTCCACCCTGATCCTTATAAAGAGCAGAATTTATTTTATAGAAGTGATAATGCAACACTGGCTGCATTAGGTGTTCCGGCGCATACAATCAGCACTGACCAGATTGACATTGACAAATTTTATCATACAGTAAAGGATGAATACAGCACTTTGGATGTGGAGAATATTCTTTCTACAATAAAGGCCATTGCAAAAAGCGCAACTTCTATTGTTAACGGAACGGATGCGCCAACAAGGATTCCAAAATTGAAACAATAGTTTTTTATTTATGACTAGTTTCGTCATTGCGAGGCACGAAGCAATCTCCAAGACGAGAAAGATAGATTGCTTCGTGCCTCGCAATGAAGTAGTTTTCTAGCAACGCTATATTTTTGAATATTTAGTTACTAAGAAGCCACTGATTTACAGATTATTTAAGTTTTAATCTGTAAATCTGTGGCTTTCATTTCCTACATCTCGTCATTGCGAGGCACGAAGCAATCTATTTTATAAAATCTTTTCATATGGTCTGTGAGGACACAAACCAAGGGCGGAAATATTAAAGCCACAGATTTACAGATTATTTAAGTTTTAATCTGCTAATCTGTGGCTTTCATTTCCTACATCTCGTCATTGCGAGGCACGAAGCAATCTCTGAATAAAGATTGCTTCGTGCCTCGCAATGACGACCGTTTTAGGTGCTATTACATTAAAACTTATATTCCATCACGTAATCATCCATAACAAATCCATCGCCAATATCTAATACAACAGATTCTTTAATATTAAAACCTCCTTTAAGGTAAAAATCTTTTGCCTTATTATGTTTGTTTACGTTGAGCTGTAATGCGGAAGCACCAAGGTTTTTTACCTGATTAAAAACCTCATTAATCAAAATTTTTCCAATCCCCTTTCCATGCGCTGTTGGTAAAACATAAAGCTTATGCAGTTTGTAGATTCTTTCGTCGTGGTTAATTATCGAATAACCGGCAAATCCTGCATCGGCTTCACCATCTTCGGCGATAAGGAAAGTGTGCCCATCCATAAGTTGCTTTAACAGTTCAGCCAGATTATACATTTTCTCTAACATATAATCTATTTGTGTTTGTCCGATAATTTCCAAATATGCACTTGGCCAGGTATTGGCTGCAATCGATCTGATGATTTCTATATCACCTTCTTTTGCTTTTCTGATGGTTATCATAGGGGTTCGCTAATAAAAATTGGATTTCCTGAAAAGGTAAATTCTACGAAGCCATCGTTCACAACTTCAAAAATCTCGTCTTCTCTTTGCATTAGGTTAGTTACCTCCAAATAACGATTGCCATGGATTAAAAATTCACTTCCGGCAGGTTTCCAAACAGAAAAGCCAGATTTGATTGGGTAATGTTTAGCTTTTTCGGTAAATACTACAAGATTAATGTCTTCTTCAAAGCCAGCAAATTTTTCTAAATCGAACTTTGCTGCAATAACATTTGCTGCGGGATATTGCTCACCCACAAGGTAGTTTATTGCCACCATAAAAGAATCAACCGGACCTTGAATAACTTTAGTGTCCTCTTGTCCATCACCGTCTTTTCCATTTACTAAAACATCAATCTTAATACCTAAAGATTGAATTTTATCATAGTTATCTCCATTAACCAAAAGTGTAGGGCTCCATTCTAATAATTGACCTAAAAGCTCTTCGTTAAAATTTCCCAGCTCATCAATATATAAAGCAGGCTCTTGTTTTTCTTTTACAATATGGTGTGACGACATACTGCGAATATAAACTAATTTCAGATTTTAGGATTACGATTTCAGGATTTTTTAACCCTTAACCGCTTCGTAAAAATCCTGATAAGCTTGTATAAAATCATCAGCTGAATTTACTGCCCCGGCAACTGCAATGCCATAAATGCCGGTTTGCATTAAAGCTTCAACATCGTATAAGGTAATTCCTCCAACAGCTAAAATTGGCAGATTAATTTCCAGTTTATTTAATTCTTCAATTGCCTTTTTATAATCTTCCAATGCAATAACCGGGTAGTTATTCGGCTTGGTTTTACTTACTGCGAATGGACCAAAACCTGTATAATCAGCGCCTTCTTTTGCCAGGCGAATAAGGTTTTGGACTGTGTTTGCCGAGCCACCTAAAGTAATGTCGTTGCCAACAAGTTTTCGCAATGCGATGAAATCTGCACCCATATCTTCTACATGAAAGCCCTGAATATCAGCTTTGCCATTTAAATGGATGTGATTGGTAACGATGAGCGTTGTGCCCCAGTCATCACAAATTTCGGCGATGGAGTTTATCTCTTCCAAAAGCTCATCATCAGCTTTGCTTAAACAACGATACTGAATCCATTTTGCTCCGGCTTCGCAGGCCAATTGCACCTGGTCTAAGTGCGAAAAATTTGGAATATCGTGTGTAATGTAATGAAGCTTTTCTATGTATTTCATGCCAGGATTATTATAAAAATCGTCATTGCGAGGCACGAAGCAATCTATTGATTGGGATTGCTTGGTGCCTTGCAATGACGAAATCATAGTTTTATTAAAACTTAACGTTCAAATTTAACAAGAAATTAGTGCCGGCTTGGGGATAAAAGAAATTTTCTGTTGTTCTGCTTCCACCTAAAAGATAGCCGTATGTATATCCGTTACTTTCGTATTTTTTATTTAATAGGTTATTAACCAATAAGCCCAGGTTTACATTTTTAACACCGGCAAATTTAAAATTATAACCTAAACGAGCGTTGTTAACCCAGTATCCGTTAATGGTTCTATCGTTATTTTGAGTATTATCTAAATATTGCTTGCTTACATATTTACTCTGTAGTGCAATGGCAAAACCTTTAATTGGTTTGTATACAATTTCACCAAAAAGCACTGCAGCAGGTGAATAAGAAATATCTGTTAATTCATAATTATTTACGACCTGGCCACCATTATCATAATCATCGTAATACTCAATAAAGTTTTTAATTTTATTTCTGCTAAAAGCAGCATTCGCATTTAAAGCAAAAAATTTATTAAATGTGTATGAACCATCCAGTTCGATACCTAAACGATAACTGTTATCGACATTTTGGCGATAATTACCTCCGGTATCATTAATCTTTCCGGTTACAACGAGCTGATTTTTGTAAAACATACCATAAGCATTGGCGCCTAAATTAAGCTTACTGTTTTTAAAGCGATAGCCCAACTCTAAATCGTTCAATTGCTCTGCTTTAGGGAATGTTCCGGCTGCGGCATCCGTATAATCATCGCGATTTGGTTCCTTATTGGCCACACTAAAAGACGCATACAAATTGCTTTCTGTATTGATGAAATAAGTTGCCCCGATTTTGGGATTAAAGAAATTTAGCTTATCATTTATAGATAAAAAGTTCAGCTTATTCTCAGTTCCTAAGATATCGTAATACACACGGCGGTATTGTAAATCGGCGAATAAACTCAAAGCCTCAACCGGACTGTAATTCACTTTGCCATAGATGTTAAAGTCGGTTTTGAAACCATCGTTATCATAATAATGCCTGTCTGTATTTCCATTGGATGCGTATTGCGCCCAGATAATTTGTCCGAAATGCGCACCCTTGTATTCGTTGTATGCACCACCAACCGTAAAATTTAGGTTTTTTTGAGGCACATAATTAAATGAATAGGTTGCGCCATAAAAATCGTTGTCTAACCAACGGCGACGGATTAAATCTGTACGTGAAATTGTTGTGCCGCCAATTACTACCGGATTTAAACCATAGTCGCTTAATCGGTTGTTTGCTCTGTATTCTTCATAATAACCTTCGCCCTGAGTATAATGTAATGCACCATTAAACGAAAACTTATCGGTAAGTTGCCTAGCATAAAGAAGCTGATAGTGGTTTTGCCAATAATTATCTGTTTGATTATTATACGTAAAGCTATTGTACGTTCTGCCGGAGTTTAAAAGATTGGCTGCATCTTCTGCATTCAATTCATTTCTAGCAATGTAAGCCTGCATACCGGCAACATCATTATTTAACCTCGATTCTGGAATACCGTTCCACGATTGATAGGTTTTTTCTGCGCCAGCAAAAACATTTATACGAAGCAAATCTTTATTACCATGGTACGCACCAGATAAAAAGTAAGATTTCAGCAATGATGAACCTCTATCAACATAACCGTCAGAACTGATTCTTGATAAACGCCCATCGAAACTAAAGCGATTGTTAATTAAACCTGTACCCACTTTTACTGTATTTTTCCAGGTGTCGAAGCTGCCGTAAGTGTTGTTTAATTCGGCATAAGGTTCCATTTCGCTGCCTGTAGTTTGAATGTTTAAACTCGCACCAAATGCACCTGCGCCATTTGTAGATGTACCCACGCCACGCTGAATCTGTATGTTATCAACTGATGAAGCAAAATCAGGCATGTTAACGTAAAATGTACCCTGACTTTCGCTATCGTTAATTGGAATGCCATTAACCGTAACATTTATCCGGCTGTTATCGCTACCGCGGATGCGGATACCGGTATAGCCAACACCTGCGCCAGCGTCAGAATTTACTACAACACCTGGCGTGTTTTGCAAAATAAAAGGTAAATCCTGCCCAAAGTTATTCTCCTGAATTTCGGCTTTGCTTACGTTTTTATAAGTAGTTGCCGATTTTTCGTTTGCCCTCGTCGCCCTAACCACAACTTCTTCGGCAAGAAAACTTTGAGCAGATAACGTAAAATTTAAATTTAGGTTTTGGTTTAAATCAACTACATTTTCTGTTGATTTAAAGCCGAGGTAACTCGCAGAAATCACATGTTTACCGCTCGATAAATTTCCAATGGTAAAATTTCCATTTTCATCGGCAGATACCGTGATTTTTGAGTTTTTAACCTTGATTGTTGCGCCTGGTAAGGCTTTTTGATTGTTGTCTGTAACTTTACCCGTAACAGAAAATTGTGCCAGTGCAAAAAATGGCAGCATTGCAGTTAAAACCGCAAAAATTAGTTTTTTCAATGTTTTTGTTTTTTAGTTAAACCCATCGGAAATAGGGGTACTCCCGATTTCAGTTAAACTTCCATAACTCCAATCCCTACGCCGGCATTACCCGGATCAGGTGCATTTAAGGTTTAAGCTTGGAGGTTTAGGGCATAGGGCTTGCAAATTGCAGAACCTTTTACCTTTCACCTTTTACCTCTTACCGTAAAATGGGTATGATCTCAGCCCGTTTTTGTGTTATTTAAAACAAGGCACCCCTAATGATGTGGCAAATGTAGAAAAATATGTTAATTATTGTTCAAAAACGCTTGTCTTTTTTTAGAAAAGCAATTTTAATGGTTCTTCGGTTTCGATAGTCTTGCTTTTTGCTGCAACTTTTTTTATCTCTTGTTATTTTGAGGAACGAAGAATCTGCTTCATCGGTTGCGGATGCTTCCTGCCTCAGCATGACAGTATATTAAAGTTTAGCTGCAACAAAAAGATTTCAGCGTCAATCAGGCTTATTTTACATTAAACTGCGCAACTATTTTTGCCTCCTAAACCCCTGCCTTCGGCAGGCAGGCGACCATAGCGAGATGCCCCCAACTTTTCGTTGGGGCAGAAGCGGGGGCGGGAAGAAATTAACCTAATTTTGTATGGGCAGTGCTTTCCAAAATCTATAATGCTAAAAATTTATCAATAGCGTTAATAGCGTTCTGTTCGCGTTGCTCGCCCAAACCATTTATAACTTTATAATTTGCGTTCAAAGCCTTTAATTCTTTATGCCAAATTTTCAAAAAATATTCTCGCTGGTTGGGGAAGTCCCGTAGTGGATCATCCTGCCAGGGCAAATCGATATCCATTAAAAGGTATAAATCATACGGCCTTTCGGGTAAGGCATCGGTAACAATTTGCGGCGTTTCACCAAGCATTTCATCACTCCATATTTTTACTGTTATAAAAGTGGTATCGCAGATGATGAAATCATTTGTTGTGATGTTCAGGATGGCATCTTCAAGAGAAATTTGCCCATAATACATGTTCAGCTCATCTTGTAAAGTATATGGCGCTTCGAGGTTGGCACAATAATAACGGGCATATTCTGGTACCCACGATACATTATAGTACTTAGATAAATATTTCGACATGGTCGATTTTCCGGTGCTTTCCGGGCCAACTATTGCTATCTTTTTAATTTTCTTGTTCACGATATTTTTTTCTCCAATCCCGATAGCCATCATAGGCGATAATAATTAGTACAAAATATAATATTGCACTTAAATTTAAATGCTTGTAAATAAATAATGGTACATAACAAGCATTTGCAAAAACCCATAAAAGCCAGTTCTGTAATACTTTTCTCGTTAACAAAATTTGTGCTACAAAGCTTATTGATGTGCAAAAACCATCGGCATAAGGCACTGTACTATTGGTGTAGTTTGCCATAAACCACCCTAGCAGTACGCTAAGGCCAGTTATGAATAAAATGGCAAGAAACCAATCTTTGGGCTTAAGTGTTGTAATTGGTTTTTGAATTTCCTCTTTTTTGCTGAGCCAATAATTCCAGCCATAAACTCCGGTAAACAAAAAATAGACTTGTAAAGTCATGTCGCCATACATAGCTTCTCTAAAAAACAAGAAGCCATAGCAAGTAACACTTATTAATGATATTGGCCAATTCCAAATGCTCTCTTTGGCTGCAAGATAGATGCAAATAAAGCCTGTAATTACAGCAAACCATTCTAGAATTGATGTTTGTATAAATTGGTTTACCAAAAAATCGAAGAAAGAGGTTGCGGCAATTGTCATGTATTTCAAAAATAGAAACAAAAACCACATTAAAGAAAAAATCCGGTCGAGGAGGGCTCCTCTGACCGGATAATAAACCAAACAAACTATTTATGAAGAAATCCTCTTTTGCGGGTAACTAAGCCGCTGAGGAAGCTTTAGATCGAACTCTAAAGTATTTACAAAACGCAAATACGATGAGCTTATTACAAGATTGTTGCCAATAGTATTCATTTCAGTCATTCGTGACTTAAACATGACTGCCCAATTAAAATCAAATTAAAAAAGACCATAATGGCAATAAATTCTTCATCAATTGTAGTCTGAGGCACATATTTCCATGTACAAGAATTGGTACAGTGTTTAAATTATAATGCATAACCATAAACTTTTTGATGTTTTTAAGCGTTTATATTTAACATAATTTAACTTTTTATAAATCTGGCAAATTTTAATTCGAGAACTATGAGAAAGCAAAATATATTTATTGCAGCGCTGCTGATGATTAGTGTTGCAATCTTCGCATTTACGAATATTAAACTTGGGGGCATTACCGGAAAGATTACACCTGCAAGTGGCGTGGCTGCTGTGGCATTAGTTGCCGGAACAGATACTTTAAAAGCCGATTTAAACCAGGGCTCTTTTACTTTTATTAACCTAAAAGAAGGAGTTTACAAAGTATGGATTAAAGGCAGTGCACCTTATAAAGATGCAACGATTGAAAATGTAGCCGTAAAAGATAGTTCTACAACCGATTTAGGCGAAATAAAATTACAGCAATAGCAGTTTTTGCAAAAGAAAAGTTTAAAAAGAGGGTTTCTTAAATCCTCTTTTTTATTTTAAAAAATAGGCTTAAAATAATATCTAAAGGTGTATCTTTGCATCCCGACAGAACAGTTGGGATTTTCCTCCTCAAAAGCAAAAAACCTCCTTGCTTCTTCACCTGAAAAGGTTAACAACTTTAGAATTTTAATCATTGTTTAAGCTTTATCATGCCTAAAGACACTTCCATACAATCAGTATTAATTATCGGATCAGGCCCAATTATTATTGGTCAAGCCTGCGAATTTGATTATTCGGGTTCTCAATCGGCCCTTTCTTTAAAAGAAGAGGGAATTACGGTTTCAATCATCAACTCTAATCCGGCTACCATTATGACGGATAAGGTAATTGGCGACCATGTATATCTTCGTCCGTTAACTGTTGATTCGATTGAGGTTATTTTACAGGAGCACATCGACTCGCCGGATTTACCAAGAATTGATGCAGTATTGCCTACAATGGGCGGACAAACTGCGTTAAATCTTTGTGTTGAAGCATCAGAACGCGGTGTTTGGGAAAAATACGGCGTTAAAGTTATCGGTGTTGATGTAGCAGCTATCGAAAAAACTGAAAATCGTGAAGCTTTCCGCCAGTTAATGGTTGATATAGGCGTAGGTGTAGCACCATCTAAAATTGCGAACTCGTTTTTAGAAGGTAAAGAAGCCGCACAACAAATTGGTTTTCCGTTAGTAATACGCCCATCCTATACTTTGGGTGGTTCCGGAGGTGGTTTTGTACACAAAAAAGAAGAGTTTGATGCTGCCTTAAAACGTGGTTTAGAAGCTTCTCCAACGCATGAAGTATTAGTAGAGCAAGCAGTTTTAGGTTGGAAAGAATATGAGCTGGAGTTATTAAGAGATAGCAATGATAATGTAATTATCATTTGTTCAATCGAAAACTTCGACCCAATGGGTATCCACACCGGAGATTCGATTACGGTTGCACCGGCTATGACATTATCTGACCGTTGTTACCAGGAAATGCGTAACCAGGCTATAAAAATGATGCGTGCCATCGGAACTTTTGCTGGTGGTTGTAACGTTCAGTTCTCGGTTAATCCAGCTAATGATGATATCATTGCTATCGAAATTAATCCTCGTGTTTCTCGTTCATCAGCGTTAGCAAGTAAAGCCACTGGTTATCCAATCGCTAAAATTGCAGCGAAGTTGGCTATCGGTTACAACTTAGATGAAATCGAAAATCAAATAACAAAAACAACTTCAGCATATTTTGAACCTACTTTAGATTATGTTATCGTTAAAGTGCCACGTTGGAATTTTGATAAATTTAAAGGCGCTAACAAGGAATTAGGTTTGCAAATGAAATCTGTAGGTGAGGTTATGGCAATTGGCCGTACGTTCATCGAAGCTTTACAAAAAGCTTGTCAGAGTTTAGAAATTGGCCGTGCAGGTTTAGGCGCAGATGGAAGGCAAGTACGTAACATTGAAGATATTATGGACGGTTTGGAGCATGCTTCATGGAACCGTTTATTCTTAATAAAAGATGCCATGACGATGGGTGTGCCTTTGGAATCAATCCGTAAGGTTACTAAAATTGATAAATGGTTCTTAAATCAAATTCAGGAGCTTGTGGCTTTGGAAGTTGAGTTGAAAAGATACTCTTTAAATAATATTCCTCAGGATTTCTTCTTCACGCTGAAACAAAAAGGTTTTTCTGATATACAAATTGCCTGGTTATTAGGTAATGTAACAGAAGATGAAGTTTACGACCGTAGAAAAGAGCTTGGTATAAAAAGAGTTTATAAAATGGTAGATACCTGCGCTGCGGAATTCCCGGCTCAAACACCATATTATTACTCATCATTTGATGAAGAAAACGAATCGAAACCTTCTGATAAAAGAAAAGTAATCGTTTTAGGCTCTGGTCCGAATCGTATTGGCCAAGGTATAGAGTTTGATTATTCTTGTGTACACGGTTTACTTGCCGCTAAAGAAACCGGTTTTGAAGCCATTATGGTTAACTGTAACCCTGAAACGGTTTCTACCGATTTTAACATGGCTGATAAACTTTATTTCGAGCCGGTTTTTTGGGAACATGTTCGTGAGATTATCGATTTAGAAAAACCTGAAGGTGTTATTGTTCAGTTAGGCGGTCAAACAGCTTTGAAAATGGCTGAGAAACTTAAAGAAAAAGGCATTAAAATTATCGGTACTTCTTTCGAGAACATGGATATAGCCGAAGACCGCGGTCGTTTCTCTGATTTGTTAAAAGAGTTAGATATTCCATATCCACGTTACGGTGTTGCAGAAAATGCAGAAGAAGCAATTGTAGTTGCAAACGAAGTTGGTTATCCGGTTTTAGTGCGCCCGAGTTATGTATTAGGCGGACAAGGCATGAGCATTGTAATTAATGATGAAGACCTTGAAAAAGCAGTAGTAAAATTATTAGGCGATTTGCCTGGCAACCGCGTGTTAATTGACCATTTTTTAGATAGAGCAGAAGAAGCAGAATCTGATTCGATTTCTGATGGTGATGATGTTCACATTGTTGGCATGATGGAGCATATTGAGCCCGCAGGTATTCACTCAGGAGATTCGTTTGCAGTATTGCCAACTTTTAGTTTATCTGAAAAAGTAACTAAGGCGATGGAAGAATACTCTGTTAAAATTGCCAAAGCTTTAGATGTTAGAGGGTTATTAAACATTCAGTTTGCAATTAAAGATGAGAAGGTTTATGTAATTGAAGCCAATCCAAGAGCTTCGCGTACGGTTCCATTTATTGCGAAAGCTTACGATGTTCCTTACATTAATATTGCGGCTAAAATTATGTTGGGTGTTGCAAAATTGAAAGATTTCACCATCGAACGTAAATTAAAAGGTTACGCAATTAAAGAACCGGTTTTTTCTTATGAGAAATTCCCTGAAGTGACGAAAGAATTAGGTCCGGAAATGAAATCTACTGGTGAAGCTATACGTTTCATTAAAGATTTGGAAGACCCTTACTTCCGCAAGCTTTACAAAGATAAATCGATGTATTTGAGTAAATAACAACAAAGGGCGATGGAAACATCGCCCTTTTTTTGTTTTCTGATTGTTCGCTATTGCCAATTTGCAACTTTTAATAGCAGCAATAAATTTTGTTTATAAACGGGATTGAAGCGATATCCTTTTAAATTTGCACCAACTTCATTAACAATGTCATGCTGAGGCACGAAGCATCTGCAACCGATAAAACACTACATGCCGCAGGCAGGGATACTTCATTAACTCAGCACTGCAGAAATAATTTAAAAGATTAAGCAAAAAGCCCGGCTAACGATGTTCATAGCCGAGCTTTTGCTTTTCAAAGGATTTAAAATTTAGTTTTTCATTCTACCTTGCTCTGCTTCTAAGCCGGTGCTTCTGTTTCTGGCAGGTTTAATTTCATTTTTGCCAAAACGATAAGTAAAGCTTAAGCTAACATATTGCCTGTCGTTATTGCCATAAAGTGAATATGATAAGCCTGGGAAAGCACTTTTAATTCTATTAATCTGCGTATTAAAAATATCTGTTGCAGCCAATTTTAAACTCGCTTTTTTATTAAATAACGACTTGCTAAAGCCAGCATCAAAACCATATCTCGTGCCGATTTCCATTACGCCAAAGGTAACCGGACTATCATATCTAAACATTAACTCTGCAGATAAGCCTGGTTGAATATTAAAGGTATGCTGAGATTTAAATTGAAATGATGTGCTTTTATTATCGAGTTTTTGACCGGCTAAATCTGGCGCTTTAAAGCCGATGTGAAAAATGTTTAAGCTGTTATTACTATTCCACCATTTTACAAATTTAACGGGCGCATTTAAGACTAAAGAATAAGCATTTTGTGTGGCAATATTTTCATTGGTTTGATACAAAGCCTGCTTCTCGTTATCAGGAAGCAATACTTCGGTAATCACATCAGTAGTGCGGCTATAATTTAAAGTAACTGAGTATTTTTTCTTTAATAGATAGGTAAATTCGAAATTGTTAGTGTACTGTGGATTTAGAAATGGATTACCCTGGTTGTAAGTATATTGATCGAGAAAGTACACAAAAGGATTTAAAGCATCGTAGCTTGGTCTATCAATTCGGCGACTGTACGACAGATTGATGTCGTTATTTTTATCTAGCACTTGATTTATAAACACGCTAGGAAAAAAGTTTAAGTAACGTCTATCTATAACTTTATTTGTGGTTATTGAATTGCCCTTTGAATTGGTTTGTTCGGCTCTTAAACCCAACTGCACACTTGTTGTTTTAAATTGCTTGTTAAAGTTTACATAAGCGGCGTTAACATTCTCATCGTAAATAAATTGATTGCTTAATAACTGATTGTTTTGCCAGTTGTTGTTTACAAATCGCTCTGCAATTAAATTGTTATCTGTTGTAACCCAACTGCTTTTTAAGCCTGCTTCTAACTTCATTTGCTTTTTTAAAGGCAAGGCATAATCAACTTTAAATGCTTTTATATTTATTAATGATGGCGTAATATTTCTGGTAATAACTGTAGGTCTGATTAAGCCTCCATTGTTAAAAAAGTAATCACTAACGTAATCTGCATCATCATTTCCTTTATACCTGCCATAATCTAAATCTATCGTAATTTCTTGTCCGGCGGTATCTAAAACAGATTTATAGTTTAAATTGTACGAAATGTTGCTGTATTTATTACGAATTATATTATTGGCCAAAACAGATGAATCTCTTTGGGTAAATGATGCGCCGATATTGGTTTTATTTACAGAACCTTCATTACTTATGCCAGTATAACCGGTAATTAATACTCCAAGCGTATTGTTTTTATTTAAGAAAAAATCTGCTCCGGCTTTATAATTATGGCCATCATTTTTTCTTTCGAAAGTGCTCAATTGAGAAAAATATCTGTCGCCTACTGATGCATTAGCGATTCTATCTATTGTTAAATCGGTAACCCGGGTATTATTATAGTAGCTGTAATTGCCAAATAAATTAACAGATTTTGTGCGGTGATTTATATTTCCACCGGCACTCTCTCTAAACCTTTTTCCTCTACCAAAAGCCGCATTTACGCTTCCGTTTGTACCGCCACCTTTATTTTTCTTTGTTTTAATATTAATAATTCCCGAATTTCCTGCTGCATCATACTTAGCTGATGGATTAGTTATAAGTTCAATTGTTTCTATCTCCGAACTTTGCATACTTTTAAGCAAAGTGGCAACATCCGCATTACTCATGTATGTTTGCTTACCATCAATCTGAATCATTACACCTTGTTTGCCTTGCATCGAAATGTTATCATTCTGATCTACATTTACTCCTGGTGCTTTTTGTAGTAATTCTAAAGCAGTGGAGCCAACAGCGGTTGAACTGTTAGAAACATTCATAACCGTTCTATCCATTTTTCGCTCAATTAAAGGAACAGTTGCTGCAACGGTAACTTCCTTTAAATTCTGACTTGTTGATACCAATTGAGCCGTCCCAAAATCTATTTTCTGGTCATCGCCCATGGTAAGTGTTTTGCTTTTTATGGCAGCATAACCCATGCTACTTGCTTTGTAAAAGTAGTTTCCTTTCGTGTTTACCGAGAAACTGAAGATACCTGTTGGGTCTGTAAAAGCGGTTTTAACCACGCTAGAATCTGCTGCGGCGTAGAGTACAACAGTTACATAATCTGCTGGTTTTTTATTTTCATCTATAATAGTGCCTGTTATATTTGCTTTAGGAGTTACTTGGGCAAAACTTTTTCCGTAAGAAAAAATGGCTGTTAATATTAGTGCAATTTTGTATAGGTTCTTCATTTGTATAAATTTTAATCGGCTAAAAAACGGCAAAACAATTTCCATAGCGCCATTTTCATGGGCTTTAATCGCATGCTTTAATTTTAAGTTTAGTTCAGAAACGGAAAGGTTTCTTTTGCTCAGTTATAAGTAAGACGACCGTTTTTTTAAAAGGTTACAAGAATTTTAAAAAAGGTTGTATTGTAATTTTCTCGAAAGTGAAAATCAGTGCTTTATGGCTTTTTCAGCCCTGCCTGTCCGGCAGGCGCTGCAATCTTTTAAAAACAACTTCTGTCATGCTGAGGCACAAAGCATCTCCTTCGTCGGTTGTAGATGCTTCGTACCTCAGCATAAAAGCGTTTCATTATTGGAGCTTATTTAAAGGTAATTTCCGCTACTGTAAGGCTTATTTAACAAAATTTCCTGTACAAAAAAACCGCAGATGTACAGTAAACCTGTAAATACTGCGGTTTAAATTTCAGGTAAAAAATTATTTCATTCCAAGAACGTCAACACCTTGCTCAAAAACAACATCAACCGGAATGTTCTTTTTCATTAATCTGTCTAAGTCACTTTGTAATTCAGTAGAAATATTTGCTTTTTCTTTTTGTGCTTTTGCAACAGCAGTTTTATCGCCATTGCCTTGTAGTGTAATAATGAATGCACTCAAATCGTTCATCGCGGTAGCAAATTTTTCATAATTTACCCGGTAAGCCCCCGAAGCCGAACGTTCAAAGGCACCTTTTTCTTTAAAGTAATTAAAGCACTGCATATTGGCTTTTCCATGTGCGCTTGCCGCACCAAAGCGAACAGAGCGTAAAATGCCGGCCATAAAAGTGGTATAATAATCTTTAATATCGCCTTGCAGTTCTCCTTTTTTTAGTAAACCCGTTACCATGTATAAGCCTAAAATATCCGCTTTACCTTCTTCTAACCAACTAAATTGCTCTTGCAAAGCTTCACGCACAAAACCTTTACCGCTAATGGTTTTTTTAATGCCTAAACCATGCGCAACTTCATGAAACATTACATTTGCGAAAAAGGCATCAAACTTTATGTATTTCTGCTGTTCAGCCTCAATAAGTTCTTTCGAAATGGGCACTAAAATCTTATCAAATTTTGCTCTCATCGCATTTTTTAATTGCGAACGGCGGGTTCCTTTTTCCTGCTGAATTTTTTCATCGTTGGGCAAATTAACGGCGATGGTTTTTGAGCCTGAATTGCAATCGCCGGCATAATAAACTACGTCATAAGCATTCAATTCTGAATCAGTACCAGGTTTTTCGGCTTTGTATTTTGCGGCAACAGGTAAATTTTTCTGCAACTCCGGTAACATGGCAACATATTTAGCTAAGCGCTTGCTCCACGCTGCATCTTTAACCAAAACATAAGCTTCGTAGCTGGTACGGGCGTTAAAAAGTTTGTCTTCATAATTTTCAATCGGACCAATAATAATGTCCAAACCATTGGTTTTCATGTCTAGCCAGGCGTAATCGCTCGCTGTAAAATTATCGCTCACTAATGCATCGGCCCTTAAGTTTAAATATTTTTTTAATCCAGCATCTTCAGTAATTAATGCCGCTTGTTTAAGTAAAGATGAAGCTCTTTGCAATTCCGCAGCAAATAAAACATGATAAGGAATAGTAGTTAAATTACCTGTACTGTCTTTTCTTACCACCGAGTAAGCTCCAAACTTATCTTTCAGATTAGATTTTTCAATCCCCTCTTTAGTCATTCCAGCCGGGTAAAATGATGCGCCATCGGGTTTAGCGCCAACACCATTAACAAAAGGTTTATCGTTGTTTAATCTATCCCAAGGTCCATAGTTTATAGCAAAAAATTCACGTGTTTTTTCATCTTTAATGGTCGCAAGTAAACTATCTTTTTGCGGGTAAGTTTGTTTCCAGAAAAGTTCATCCATAATTTCTGCAGCCTGTATAAGCAAAGGCAAAATTTTACGGTCGCTTACGCTTAAACTATTAAGGTCTGTAGAAAGCTTTACACGTTCGTAAATCGGTAAGCGCTGTGCAACATAATCTGTTAAGCTATCTTTTTGAACGGCAACTGGTTTATTGGTTTCTGTGGTATTATTTCCGTTGCAGGCTGCAAAAACACTAGCCACCAACGATATTAAAAGTATATTCGATTTGTATAAATTCTTCATTTTAAAATGGATAAGGCCGCTAAATTAGTAAAATTTAAAAGCTTTGAATAATTTTGATGATTTGGAGGATGTTTACTATAACTTTGTCATTTTACTACATTAACAAAAGCAAATATGTTTTCGTTTAAAATCTCGAAACTTTCTTCTTCAATAGTCATTATTTCTGCAATGCTTGTAACATCATGTAGCACAAGTAAATATGCCGTAACCGAAAAGGTTTATAAGCAAAAAGCAAAGGATTTTTCAGAAATTATAAAGGCAACGCCTCCAGCCGGACAGTTGTACGATTCATTAAACACCAACAATCAGCAATGGGTTGGTTCTGTGAATTTCGGTATAAGAAAGCCTAATTTTGTAGTTATTCATCATACTGCACAAGATAGTTTAAATCAAACCATTAAAACATTTCACTCTACAAAAGCGGGTACAAGCGCACATTATGTAATTAGTCGTGATGGTAAGGTTGTGCACATGGTTAACGATTACCTGCGTGCAAACCATGCGGGTGTGAGCAAATGGGGCAAAGATACCGACTTAAATTCCTCTTCAATAGGTATAGAATTAGATAATAACGGTATTGGCGATGTTTGGCAAGATGCTCAGATTAATAGCCTGATAAAGCTTTTGGCAACGTTAAAGAAAACCTACAATATTCCAACAGCAAATTTTATCGGGCATGCAGATATTGCACCTGGTCGTAAAAACGACCCGAAAAACTTCCCTTGGAAAAAATTAGCAGATAAGGGTTTTGGTTTTTGGTACGATTCGATTTTGAAAAATCCACCAGCTGATTTCGACACAGAAAAAGCACTGAGATATATTGGTTACAACACCACAAACTTACCGGCCGCCATCGAAGCTTTTAAAATACATTTCATACAAACTGATATAAGTAAAAAACTTACACCGGTTGATATTTTGGTGCTTTATAATCTTTATTTGAAGTATTAATTTTTTTAGCCCTCCCTTCCGGGGAGGGTTGGGTCGGGCTTTTAATTCGGCTACTTAAACAACCTCTCTCCTCTCTTTAGAGAACTATGTAGGGCTTTTAATTTGTTTAACGCTATTTCTTAAGCCCTTCCTTCCGGGGAGGGTTGGGTGGGCTTTTAATTCGGCTATTTAAACAATCTCTCTCCTCTCTTTGGAGAGAACTATGTAGGGCTTTAAATTTGTTTAACGCTATTGCTTAAGCCCTCCCTTCCGGGGAGGGTTGGGTGGGGCTTTAATTCGGCTTTTTAAAAGTATCTTTCAGCGTAACAGTTCTATTAAAAACCAATTTATCGGCTGTAGAATCTTTATCTAAGCAGAAATATCCTTTACGAATAAATTGATAACGTCCATCCAAATCTGCATCAGCTAAAGCAGGTTCGATATATGCGTTTGGTAAAACCGTTAAACTTTCCGGATTCAAATAATCTTTAAAATCGCCTTCTTCAGCATCTGGTGTTTCAGAAGTAAATAATCTATCGTATAGACGAATTTCTGCAGTTTTTGCGTGTTGCGCACTTACCCAATGGATTGTTCCTTTAACGTTAATGCCACTTGTATCGCTTCCGCTTTTCGATTCTGGAATATACGTACAATGAATTTCGGTTACATTTTCATTTTCATCTTTAACAAAATCTTCGCACTTAACAATGTAGGCAAATTTTAAACGAACCATTGCGCCAGGCGCCAAACGGAACCATTTCTTCGCAGGTATTTCCATAAAATCTTCACGCTCAATCCAAAGTTCTTTGCTAAAAGGAATAACACGTGTACCACCTCCATCTTCTGCCTCAGGATTATTTTCTCCGATTAAATCTTCAGTTCCTTTTTCGTAGTTAGTGATGATTAGTTTAATCGGATCTAAAACTGCCATTACACGATTAGCCGTTTTATTTAAATCTTCGCGAATACAGAATTCTAATAAACTTAGTTCGATTAAATTTTCGCGTTTTGCAATACCAATACGTTCGCAAAACTCACGAATACTTTTTGGTGTAAAACCTCTTCTGCGCAAGCCAGAAATTGTAGGCATGCGTGGGTCGTCCCAGCCGCTAACTAAGTTTTCGTTTACTAATTGTAGTAATTTACGTTTACTCATTACTGTTGAAGTAAGGTTTAAACGAGCAAATTCGTATTGTTTTGATGGAAAAATCTCTAATTTCTCGATAAACCAATCGTACAATTCGCGGTGCGAAACATATTCTAAAGTACAGATAGAGTGTGTAATGTGTTCAATACTATCACTTTGGCCGTGAGCAAAATCATACATTGGGTAAATGCACCATTTGTTACCGGTACGGTGGTGTTCGGCATGTTTAATGCGATAAATAATTGGATCACGCATTAACATATTCGGACTCGCCATATCGATTTTAGCCCTCAGAATATAAGCGCCATCGGCAAATTCGCCGTTTTTCATTTTGGTGAAAAGGTCCAAATTTTCTTCAACGCTACGGCTGCGATATGGGCTATCTTGTCCGGGTTCTGTTGGTGTGCCTTTTAATGCTGCAATTTCTTCAGCAGAACTTTCATCAACATAAGCTAAACCTTTTTCGATAAGTTTTACAGCTAAAGAATATAACTCATCAAAATAATCTGATGCATATAATTCATTTTTCCAGTTAAAACCTAACCATTTAATATCTTCTTGCTGGCTGTTAACGTATTCGGTTTTTTCGGTAACCGGATTGGTATCGTCAAAACGTAGATTAGTATAACCGCCGTATTTTTGTGTTAGTCCGAAGTTTAAGCATATCGCTTTTGCGTGGCCAATGTGTAAATAACCATTTGGTTCAGGCGGGAAACGCGTAACCAGGATTTCATACTTACCACTATTTAAGTCGTTCTCAACAATTTCTTCAATAAAGTTCAATGACTTTTCTTCACTCATAAAAACCTGTAAATTAGGAATGCAAAGGTAAAAAGATTAGAGCAATTCTGGTTGTTTTAGTTAATGATTAATTTGAACATCAAAATCAATACATTTACATCAACTTAATATTCATTATGAGCAAAGTATTAAACAGGCCAATACGTGTTTTGGTGGCAAAAGTTGGGCTTGATGGGCACGACCGTGGCGCAAAAGTAATTGCAACTTCTTTAAGAGATGCCGGTATGGAAGTGATTTATACCGGGCTTCGCCAAACACCGGAAATGGTGGTTAACACTGCATTACAGGAAGATGTAGATGCTATTGGCGTCTCGATTTTATCTGGTGCACACATGACGGTTTTCCCGAAAATTATTCATTTTATGAAAGAGAAACAGCTTGATGATGTACTTTTAACAGGCGGCGGAATTATCCCCGAAGCAGATAGGAAAAAGTTGGCAGATTTGGGTGTTGGGGAATTATTTCCTCCAGGAACAACAATGGCAAGCATTGTAGAGTATATTCAAAATTGGGTTACAGAAAACAGAAATTTTTAAGCGATGGCATATCAAAATTTAATATCAGAAGTAAAAGAAAATATTTTATATATAACGATTAACCGGGAAAAGGCGCTTAATGCATTAAATAAAGATACATTAACGGAACTTGCCGATGTAATTGAGTATGCTGAAAAAACCAACGATGTTAGAGGTGTAATTATTACCGGTGCTGGCGAAAAAGCCTTTGTTGCGGGTGCAGATATAAAAGAATTCTCTGATTACAACGGAAAACAAGGTGAGGAATTGGCAAGAAAAGGACAAGAAAATATTTTTAATGCGATTGAAAATTGTTCTAAACCATTTATTGCCGCCATTAATGGTTTTGCCTTAGGCGGCGGTTTAGAGTTGGCAATGGCTTGCCACATTAGGTTGGCAGCAGATAATGCCAGGTTAGGTTTGCCTGAAGTTACTTTAGGTTTAATACCTGGTTATGGCGGCACGCAAAGGCTTACTCAATTGGTTGGTAAAGGTAAGGCTATAGAAATGATTATTACTGCAAATATGATATCGGCAGAAGAAGCCGGGAAGATTGGTCTGGTAAATTATGTTGTGCCAAAGGCCGATTTAATTAGCAAAGCTGAAGAAATTTTAGGCTTTGTAAAGCAAAGAGCACCCCTTGCAGTAGCTGGTGCAATTAAAGCGGTAAATGCTTCAATAAATCAATCTGGCTATAATGTTGAAATTGAAGCCTTTGGAAAATGCTTTGATACGGATGATTTTAAAGAAGGTGTAAAAGCTTTTATTGAAAAAAGACCAGGAAAATTTACTGGTAAGTAGTCTTCGTATTATTAATTCTATGAGAATCTGGTATTTAGTGTAGAAAAAATTTCCCGTTTTGAAATATTTTCCCTAATTATGTACTACGATTCTCACCTTATGAAAAAAAAGATATTGATAATTGACGATGAGGTAAATATTGGCCTTTTATTGTCTAAATTTTTAACCCGAAACGGGTTTGAGGTAGCTAATGCCATTACAGGTAATTCCGCAATGGATATCCTAACTACGCAAACTTTCGATTTGGTATTATGCGATTATAGATTGGATGATACTGACGGGCGGGAAATTCTTATCAAAATAAAGGAAAATTACCCTACAACTGGTGTTATTATTATTACAGGTTACAGCGATATTAAACTAGCTGTTGAGCTAATTAAGTTAGGCGCTTACGATTATATAACAAAACCACTTTACCCTGATGAAATTTTAAATACGATTAATAAAGCGCTTGAAACCCAACGTGCTTTAAATGAAAATGTAGTAGTAAAAAATACAAAAGGCAGCAATAATAAAAATACCGAACAAGAGTACATCAACCACAGCGATTATATTGATGGCATGAGTGATGTTTCTAAAACCTTGTTAAAACAAATACATTTAATTGCCCCAACATCTTATAGCATAATTTTAACCGGTAAAAGTGGTACGGGTAAAGAATACGTTGCAAAAACCATCCATTTAAATAGTTTAAGAAAAGATAAGCCATTTATTGCAATGGATTGCGGTTCATTAACAAAAGAACTTGCCGGAAGCGAATTTTTTGGTCATGAAAAAGGCGCATTTACCGGCGCATTGTACACTAAAATTGGGCATTTTGAACAGGCTAATGGTGGTACCTTGTTTCTTGATGAAATCGGAAATTTATCGTACGAAATTCAAGCTACACTGTTAAGAACTGTACAAGAGCGTAAGGTTAAGCGCATTGGGAGCACTAAAGAAATAGATTTAGATGTAAGGATTATCGTTGCAACAAACGAAAATTTAGTCGAAAATATTTCAAAAGGAACTTTTAGAGAAGATTTATACCACCGCTTTAATGAGTTTTCCATTCATATTCCATCTTTAAAAAAGCGTGGTAAAGATATTTTAGTTTTTGCCGAGAATTTTTTAACGGTAGCGAATGAGGAATTAGGAAAAAATATAAAGGGTTTTTCTCCTGCAGTTAAAGAGTGCTTTTTAAATTACAATTGGCCAGGAAACGTTCGGGAGTTGAAAAACGTTATCAGACGTGTTGCGCTATTAACAGAGGGCAACGAAATTCAGGTAGATGTTTTGCCATTAGAATTATCTAACTATGTTAGAGATTACGATAGGGATGAAGTTTTAACACAGGTAAAACTTAAGCAAAGCGATAAACCAAAAGATTTAAAAAATGCAGCTCAGGAAGCCGAATATGATACGATATTAAGGGTTTTGAAAGAAGTAAATTTTAATAAAACCAAAGCTGCAAAAATCTTGAATATTGATAGAAAAACATTGTATAATAAAATCAAAGCTATTAAGATTGATGACCAAAATTAAATCTTAAATCAGCAAAAACAATTATTCTGTTTTTCATCTTTAGAAAGTACTAAGCAACACAACCTTATGTCGGTATTTTCTTATAAGCAACGCAATAACATTAACCTTGTTATAATAATAGCATTGGGGCTTTTAATTGCGTACTCTTTGCAAGGAATTTTTAGTGCCATATTAAGCACCCTAGTACTTTACACCATCATGCGCCCGGGTTATATATACCTCGCAGAAACCCAAGGTTGGAATAAAAGAATTGTAGCCATTCTTATTATTGCAGTTAGTATTGTGCTTATAATTTTGCCGTTTTATGCTTTAAGCAGCATGGTCATCAGTAAAATATCTGAGCTTAAAAGCAACGAAATATTTTTTAGAAACTTACTGGTTAAAATCCAACATCTTATTCCATTTAAGGTAAATGAAACTCTTATTCAGGATGGGATGAATAGGCTGGGTACCTGGGCAACCCAACTTTTTCCTTCATTAATATCGAGTGCAATAAATATTGTACTAAGCCTGCTGGTGATGTACTTTTTACTGTACTTTATGCTAATCGAGCGGAAACAATTTGAAACTTCTTTAATAAAATACGCACCACTACGAGAGCAAAATGCATTACGTTTTGGCGATGAAATGCGAAACACTACTTATGCAAATGTAATTGGGCAAGGTTTAATTTGTATTGTGCAAGGCTCTTTGGTTAGCTTATCTTTTTATGTTTTAGGCTATAAGGATCCGGTATTTTGGGGTGTTATTACTACATTTATATCGTTTGTTCCGGTATTGGGGCCTCCTGTTGTATTTGTTCCGGCAGCAATATTTCAAATTGCAAATGGAAATAACTTTGCAGGCTGGGCAATGTTAATATTTGGCTTTGTAGTTATCATTAATATCGATAACGTTCTCAGGTTTATAATCGCGAAAAAAGTTGGCAACATACATCCGATAATTACAGTAATTGGCGTAATTATTGGTATCCCTTTATTCGGAATACTCGGACTAGTATTTGGTCCGCTTTTGCTGTCTTATTTTATTTTGCTCATTAAAATTTATGAAACCAGTACGCTGGCTTCAGAAAGATTAGAAAGAATTAAAACAAATAATGAGCAAATTGAGTTATGATTTATAGCTTAACTTAAAATAATATAGCGCCGTTATATTGTAATGTTAAACCCTTAAAATAGATAATTATGAATGATAACTCAAAAGTTGTAGTTGCCCTTTTAGCAGGATTAGCTGCAGGTGCCGCATTAGGTCTTTTATTTGCACCAGAAAAAGGTGAAGAAACTCGTGATAAATTAAGCCAATCTCTAAAAGATTTAGGTGATTCTATCCGCGATAAAGCTGCAGACGAAATTAATAATCTTTCTAGTTTAAAAGAGAAAGTAGTTAGCTCAATTAAAACTAAATTGAGAAGTGTTGAAGAAGAATATAGCGACGACGTAGAGCACGCATAATAAATTTTTAGCCGGATGCGCCCGCATCCGGTTTCATTTACTCAATCTAAACTATGCAAGAAAATAAAGAAAAAAGCATCGAAGATATTGTTGACGATGCGAAGGGCTATTTAGAGGCTAGGATTGAATATACTAGGCTTTATTTAGTAGAAAAAGTATCTAAAATTTTTGCAGATTTAGTTACAAATACTGCCGTAATTGTTTGCTTTATTTTGGCTTTCCTGTTCGGCTCGGTTACGCTGGCGTTATTTTTATCTGATGTTCTTGGTAGTTTTACACGTGGTTTTGGTTGTGTATCATTAATTTATATACTCCTTGCCGTTGGGGTTTATGTAACTAAAGATAAGTACATAGAAAAGGCAATTATTAATATTGCGATAAGAAAGTATTTTGATAAGCTAGCGGATAAGGAGGAAGAAGATGAGCGCATATAAAAACATTCGCACTCTCGAAGATTTGCAATCTAGAAAGCTTGAGCTTAAGGTAGATTTCACGCTAAAAGGAAATTTGCTAAAGGCAGACGCCAAAAAATATGCAAAGCAGTTTACTTTAGGCGCATTGATTAAAAAATATGCTACGCCTAGTAATCTTTTTAAAGTTGATGATAAGCTAAATCTTAGTGGTACTGCAATGTCGTTAATTTTACCAATGTTTATGAATAAAACCTTATTTAGAGGCGCCGGGTTTTTAACTAAAGCAGCTGTTGGATTGGTTTCAGGAAAAGTTGGTAAATCACTTGATGCTGAACATATTTCTGCAATCTTTAATTCTGTTAAAGGTTGGTTTGGAAAAAAGAAAGAAAAAAAAGACAAAAAATTTATTGATTATGGCATCCCGCCGGATAGTGAAACTTACTAGTTCATTGGTATCAGTTGTTCATTAGTAACATTGGTTCATCAATATTAGTTGGTCATTAGTTTATACCGAAATGATAAAACTAAAAAACCCACTTAACATTATGCTAAGTGGGTTTTTTTATTGTCAAAATCCTTGTATGATTAGCCCAATGATCTAATCAACCAATGAACTATTGAACCATCTATAGATCCGTCTTAATCTTTAGTTCCTTTAATTGTTTTTCATCAATTGTACTTGGGCTATCAATCATTACATCTCTTCCCGAATTATTTTTAGGAAATGCAATTACATCACGAATGGTATCTAAACCAGCAAAGATTGAGGTTAAACGGTCGAAACCGAAAGCGATACCACCATGCGGCGGAGCACCAAATTCAAAAGCATCCATTAAGAAACCAAATTGTTTTTGAGCCTCTTCTGCACTAAAACCTAAATGTTTAAACATTAAAGCTTGTAACGCTCTATCGTGAATACGGATAGAACCACCGCCAATTTCCGTTCCGTTGATAACCATATCGTAAGCATTTGCACGAACATTTTTAGGGTCAGTATCAAGCAAAGCGATATCTTCTGGTTTTGGAGAGGTGAAAGGATGGTGCATGGCATGATAACGTTCAGTTTCTTCGTCCCATTCTAACAGCGGGAAGTCTAACACCCAAAGTGCCGAAAATTTGTTTTTATCACGTAAGCCTAAACGATTACCCATTTCTAAACGAAGTTCGTTTAATTGCTTACGAACTTTATCTGTTGAGCCAGCAAGAACCAAAATTAAATCGCCTTTTTCTGTGGCAAAAGCCTCGCTCCATTGTTTCAAATCGTCTTCGTTAAAAAATTTATCTACTGATGATTTAATGGTATCGTCATCATTATGGCGGGCGTAAATTAAACCAGTTGCACCTATTTGCGGGCGTTTGATAAAATCTGTTAACTCATCTAATTGTTTACGGGTATAGCTTGCAGCACCTTTTGCATTAATACCAACAACCAATTCTGCGTTATCAAAAACCGGGAAACCTTTTCCTTTTACAATATCGTTCAGCTCTACAAATTGCATGTCGAAACGTGTATCTGGTTTATCAGAACCATACAAACGCATTGCATCAGCATATTGCATACGCGGAACTTCAGGTAAATCGTAATTGCGAACTTCTTTAAATAAAGTGCGGATTAAACCTTCGAAAGTATTTAAAATATCTTCCTGCTCGATGAAAGACATCTCGCAATCGATTTGTGTAAATTCTGGTTGGCGGTCTGCTCTTAAATCTTCATCTCTGAAACATTTAACAATCTGGAAATACCTGTCGAAACCAGAAACCATAAGCAATTGCTTAAAAGTTTGTGGCGATTGAGGCAAAGCATAAAACTCGCCTTCGTTCATACGGCTAGGTACAACGAAATCTCTCGCACCTTCTGGTGTAGATTTAATTAAAACCGGAGTTTCTACCTCGATAAAATCTAAAGCATCTAAATAACGGCGAACCGATTGTGCCATTTTATGACGTAAAACCAGGTTATTTCTAACCGGGTTACGACGTAAATCGAGGTAACGATACTTCATACGCAACTCATCACCACCATCCGTTTCATCATCAATTAAAAACGGAGGTAATTTAGCTGCATTAAGTATTTCCAAGTCCGAAATTTTAATTTCAATATCACCGGTTAACATTTTAGGGTTTTTGTTGCTACGTTCTACAACGGTTCCGGTTGCTTTAATTACAAACTCTCTGCCAAGCGTACGGGCGGCTTCGCATAACGTACGGTTATCATCCATATTAAAAACTAACTGTGTTATGCCATAACGATCGCGAATGTCTATAAAAGTCATACCGCCTAAATCTCTTGATTTTTGTACCCAACCACATAGAGTTACACTTTCGCCTAGGTTATTTAGGTTTAGCGCACCACAAGTTACTGTTCTTAACATATATTGTAATCTAAATTGAGCGGCAAAAATACCGATTTTGTTTTAAAGTTTTGAGTAAAATTATGTTGCTGTTTTGCTTGCCACGGAAGCGCAGAAAACACGGAATTGGAAAGCTTTCCTTTTAATATTTTTCCTCCAAAGTAATTTCAATTGATATGACTTTCCATTCAGGGCCAAATTGTTTCCATTGGTAGATTTCTTCGGTTTGAGTGGTTTTCTTTTTGGTGAATATTAGCAGATTGCTTTGATGTACAACTGATTTTCTGGCAATTTTTTCGATAAAAATTTCATTATCGAATGATGATTTAATTCGATAATGTGAAGTGCTCAGCGATTTTAGGCTATCAAAATATCTTTTAACTTCTTCAAATAGCCCGGCTTTATCTAATATGGTTCCATCAGCGTTTTTATAATCAATGCTTTCATCAAGAAAATATGCGTATGCGCCAACGTCTTTCTGCTCTAATGCTAAATCAATTTTTCTGTGTATCGCATCTATTTCCGAAATAATTAAATCTGTTTCCATGGCATGAAGTTAATCCTTTGTTTCAGTGTTTTCAAAATTTAAGATGAATTGAATAGGGCATTTTGCAATTCCCCTCCTTTGGAGGGGTGCCCGCAGGGCGGGGTGGTTATTTTATTGTAGAAACGAAGTTAAATAAACCCGATTGTAGTAAAAATACTTTTTTAATGGATGCTCGAAAAAGATTACCACGCTGTGCCTCCTCGCAATGACCCAAGTGTAAGGGATTGACAGGAGTTTAAAAAAGATTGCAACGAAAGGCGGGGCTACAATAACCTAAAAGCTACTGCAATTGCTTTTCTAAAATTCAAACAATTACATATTTATGAGCGTAAAGAAGTTTCTTTAATTATTTTCTACCTTGATGCAACGTTTTAAAATCTCTTATGTCTTATAATCAGAATCATCAAAATTTTGGAGACGGTATACATCGATAAAAACCTAGAATTAGTAAAAGAATGCATGCAGGGCAGCCGGGCAGCGCAGTTTGAATTATATAAACTGTATGCCAAGGCGATGTATAACGTGGCCTTGCGAATTTTAAATTACGAAGAGGAAGCAGAAGATGTTTTGCAGGAATCGTTTTTAGATGCTTTTACACGAATTGTTGATTTTAGACAGGAAACCACATTCGGTTTATGGCTTAAACAGATTGTAATCAACAAATCCATTAACTATCTGCGTAAGCGAAAAATGGAATTTGTAAGTACTGATGAAATTAGTGAAGTGCCTGATGAATTAAGTTTTGATGAACACGAAACTTTATTACAAGCGGATGAAGTTAGACAAGCCATAACACAATTGCCAGATGGTTACAGAGTGGTTTTGAGTTTGTATTTGTTAGAAGGTTACGACCACGAAGAGATATCGCATATTTTAAAAATTAGTGAAAATACGAGTCGCACACAATACATGAGGGCGAAAAAGAAATTGAAAAGTATTTTAGAAATGAAAGGGATGAGAGATGAATAATAGATTAGAAACATTTGTTAAGGATAACCGAAAGGCTTTCGATGTAATGGAACCATCGGCTGCGCTTTGGGCAAAAATTGAAAAGCAATTAGATGAGCAAAAACCTGCAAAACAGGTAAAGCCAAAAAGGTTGTATTTATGGATGAGTACGGCTGCGGCTATTGTAGTTGTTTTTGGGTTAGTTTGGTTGTATAAAGGCAGAACACAAAATAATGATGTAGAAATTGCTGATGTAAATGCAGCTGCTGCTAAGAAAGAAATTCAGTTTACGAGTTTAATTACTGAAAAAAGGGATAGCCTGGCAATTTTTGCTTCTACAAATCCCGATTTGTACAAAAAATTTACAGCTGATTTAAAAAAGCTTGATGAAGATTACGAACGTTTAAAAGCGGAACTGCCAAATACACCAAATCAGGTTTTTGTGGTTAAAGCGATGGTTAAAAATCGCGAGCTTCAGTTAAACCTATTAAAGCAACAATTATCAATAATAAACCAGGTAGACGATTATAAGAAGGTTAACCAAATTTAGTTAATAAAAATACATGCGCTCATAACACTAAAACTTAGGCCAGCCGGCAGGTTTAAGCAACAGTGTTTTAAAAAAAACAACAACATGAAAAAAGCAATACTATTAGCCTTTGTGGCTTCAATCGCCGTAAATTCTTACGCTCAGCAAGCCAACATATCAATTACAACAGCCAATAATAATTATGCGGTTGTAAACACCAAAATAACATCTAATACATCTTCCGTTGTTAATGTTTATACAAACGATGCTCAGGAAACGGGAGGTGATAATGAACGCTCCAAATCTTTTAGTAAAAGTTTCAGCGTTGATAATGGTGATAAAGTTAATCTTAACAATCAGTATGGAGCCATGGTAATTAAAACCTGGGACAAAAGAGAAGTAAAGGTTGATGTTGACATAAGAGCCTATAGCACATCAGAAAGTGATGCGCAGAAACTTATTGATGAGGTGAGCATTGATGCCTCAAAGAGTGGTGATCTTGTTTCTTTTAAAACTAATGTAGGCGATAGAAGTGGCCGATATGGTAGAAACGTAAAAAACGGAGTTACAACCTGGAGAAGAGAAGTTAAGGTAAATTATACGGTTTACATGCCATCGGTAAATGCTTTAACGGTTTCACAACAATATGGTAATGTTGATATGGGCGATTTTTCAGGTCCAACATCTATTAAGGTTCAATACGGAAACTTAACTGCCGGGAATTTATCCAACAATAACAACTATATTAATGTACAGTATGGTAAAGCCACTATCGAAGATTTAAATACGGCAATTGTAAAGCACCAATACGGTAGCGGACTAAGTATAGGCGCAGTAAATACAATCGATTTGGATGCCCAGTATGTTGGAGTTAATATTAACTCTATACGTAAATCTGCAGATTTAAAAATACAGTACGGCTCTGGTTTAACTGTGGGTAATATTGCAGGTAATTTAATGCTTAACGCCGAATATGCAAAGGTTAACATCAATAACGTAAAAGGCAATACGGTAATTAAGCAAGCTTATGGTAGTTTAACAATGGCAAGCGTGGGCAAGCTATCTTTAAAAAGTGAATATACAAGTGTTGCGCTCGGTACTTTAAATGGAGATGCTAATATTGCGATGAGTTACAATAAATTAAACATTTCCGAAATTACACCGGCTTGTAAAAACTTAATTTTTGATGGCGAATATGTTGGTGTAGGTGTTGGTTTTGATGATAGATACGCAGCAAACTTTAATGTTACTACAACTTATGCAGGTTTTAAACATGGCTCGAATGTTTCGGCAAGTAAAACCAGCGGCGAATACGACCAAACTAAAAAGTATACAGGAAAAGTTGGAAGCGGCGGGAATGCCAATATTTCGATAAAATCAGAATACGGCGCTGTCGTTTTTAAATAAGATAAAAAATCAAAGCTTTGAGTCTTGTTTCTTAATTGATGCAAGACTTTTTGCTATAATCAAAAATCATTAAGATACACATCTAAACATGAGGAGTTTATTCAAATTATTAGCTTTTAATTTATTGGCGATATCTGCTTTTGCACAAGCGCCTAAGCAAGCTATTATAACTGCAGATATTGATAATTTTTGGTTGGCATTTGATAAAGTAAATAATGTAACTGATAGTTTAAAACAGCTTGAAATTCTACAAGCTGAATACGTAGATAAAGGTACGCCTGGCCTGAAAGCTTTTATGGAAGCAAAAAGTTATACTACAGCTGCCTGGCTGGATTGTATTCGTAAATATCCTAAGTATTGGGCATCTATACGTGCTAAAACTTATCAAGTTAAAAGTTTAACAACCCAATTTAACCCATACCTTAAAAAATTTAAGCAACTATACCCCGAATTAAAATCTGCAAGCATTTATTTCTGTATAGGTGCTATGCGTTCTGGCGGTACTACACAAGGTGATAAAGTATTAATTGGCGCAGAGCTTGCAACGGGAGATTCTGAAGTAGATATTTCTGAGTTGCCACAAAATACCAAAAAATGGCTAGCTACATATTTTGGGTCTAATCCTTTTAAAGATATTGTTCTTTTAAACATGCATGAATATGTTCACACACAAGAAAAAAGTAATGGTAATACTTTACTTGCCCAATGCATTTTTGAAGGCACAGCAGATTTTGTTGCCGAATTAATTACCGGAAAAGTTCCGGCTATGCCTTACATGACCTATGGGAAAGCTAATCATGAAGTGTTAAAAGCAAAGTTTAAGGAAGAAATGTTTTTGTCAGAATTTAGTGGCTGGTTGTATAATGGAACATCAAACCGATATGGGGTAGGAGACTTAGGTTATTACATCGGCTATTCTATTTGCAAAGATTATTATGAGAAAGCTAAAGACAAGAAAGCCGCCATTAAAGAGTTGATTGAGCTAGATTATGGTAATGATGTGGCTGTAGAAAGATTTTTAAGAAATACCAACTATTTTATCGAAGGATTTAATAAGGAAGAAATAGTGAAAGCTTTCGAGCAAAATAAGCCTATAGTTACGCAAATAGGACCTTTTAGGAATGGCGATATAAATGTTGAATCAAATATTACCGAATTGACCATATTTTTTTCTAAGCCAATGGATAAAAACAGAATGTCGATTAGTTTTGGTGCAGGTGGAGAAAAAACCTTCCCACTTAAAAAACCTTTAGGATTTGCAGATGGTAACAAAAGCTTAAAGTTTTTGATAGAACTTAAACCAAATCAAAATTATGAAATGTTAATTACTGGCAGAGGTTTTAAATCAATAGATGGCTACCCACTAGTCGAATATCCTGTTAATTTTAAGACAAAATAGCGCTAATCCAAGGTAAATTTTAATCACCTATTGCCTAAAAGCATAAGTCTTTTTAATATCTTCGTGCTATCAGATTAATAAAAATATGGACTTTTTAAGCACGCCCGAAGCGTGGATTTCATTACTAACCTTAACAGTTCTCGAAATCGTTTTAGGGATAGATAACATCGTATTCATTTCTATCTTATCGGGCAAATTGCCAGCAAA
Source organism: Pedobacter sp. Leaf170 (assembly GCF_920984665.1). Taxonomy (GTDB): domain Bacteria; phylum Bacteroidota; class Bacteroidia; order Sphingobacteriales; family Sphingobacteriaceae; genus Pedobacter. The sequence goes on along the minus strand of NZ_CAKLBP010000004.1, from coordinate 380,859 downwards.
TCAACAGAAAAAAGCAAGGCAGCTTGGTTTAGGTTTAGCAATGATTACCAGAGTATTATTGCTACTTTCTTTAAGCTGGATAATGACTTTAACTTCTCCATTATTTAATATTGGAAGTTGGATAGGCATTACATCCGGAGAATGGTTTGAGAAATTAGCGATTTCAGGGCGGGATTTAATTTTGATTATTGGCGGTTTGTTTCTGATTTACAAAAGCACACATGAAATTCATAACAAATTAGAAGGTGAAGAAGATGATGAAGGCAATATAAAAAAGCATTCTTTTTGGGCTACCATTGTTCAAATCTTAATATTGGATATTGTTTTCTCCCTCGACTCCGTAATTACAGCTGTTGGAATGGCAGATCATATCGAGATTATGATTGCCGCCGTAGTAATTGCCGTAATTATCATGATGTTTTCGGCTGGAGCAATTAGTGAATTTGTTAACAATCACCCAACGGTAAAAATGCTTGCATTATCATTCTTATTGCTAATTGGCGTTTCCTTATTAGCTGAGGGTTTAGACCAACACATCCCGAAAGGATATGTATATTTTGCAATGGCATTTTCTGTTTTAGTAGAGATGTTAAATTTAAAAATGAAGAAAAATACAAAGAATAAAAAACCAGTTAAGCTTCGTAATATTCCTAAAGAATAAGGCTGGTTTTAAGCTAAAAAAAATGCTTACCTTGTTTAGGGTAGGCATTTTTTTTGCCTTAATATTTTTAAATCACCCGCTCAATTTTATGAAATCTCACTCAGGAAAGATTTATGCCTTAATCGCCGCAATAGTTATTTGGTTTGCACTCTGTTTGCAATTTAACTTAAGTTTAAGACTTAAAAATGGCAATGTCATTTCTACGTTAGCTCTTTTCCTATCTTATTTTACAGTACTTACAAATATATTATGTGGTATATGTTTAACATCAATAGTATTATTTCATGGTAAAAGTTTAGGCAAATTTTTTTCAAAATCTTCAACCATAACCGCAATTACCATTTACATATTAGTTGTTGGGCTAATTTATAATGTTGCACTTCGTGGATTAGTGCAATTAAAAGGTTGGCGTATAGTAGCTGATGAACTTTTGCATGTAATAAACCCATTATTGTTTTTAGGCTTATGGGTGTTTTTTGTGGAAAAATCGGCGCTGAAATATCAACAAACTTTTAACTGGTTAATTTACCCATTATGCTATGTGGTAATGACTATTATCCGCGGTTCCGTAATTAACGAATATCCGTATCCCTTTATCAATGTAGTAGAGTTGGGTTACCCGAAGGCATTATTAAATACTTTTATTATAATGATTGTTTTCTGGCTACTCTCCATGTTATTTGTGTTTATCGCAAAGCGATTAAATCACAAAAATTAAAGAATATATTCCTCGTTAATTGGTTTTATTGGTTCAGGGATTTCTTTTTCTTCCAGCATTTGCAGTAAATTAATTTCGATGGTTCTGGTAATAGAATTTAAAGGAACACCAGCCGAATTATTTTCGAATGGATTAACCAGGCTCATACCATTAATTTGGGTTGATACAAAAACGAATCCAATCATCCAGCCTAAAAATATAGAATATACACCTGCCGATTGACTGATAACAAGTGTAAAGGTCATAACAAATAACCAGATAAAAACCTTTGTTAAATAGTTATAAGTAGTTGGGAAAATCGTATTTTTAATACGTTCGCTCATGCCCATCGAGTCAGAAAAACGTACAAGCATTTCGTTAATTTCTATAAATCTGAAACCATCAATTGCATTAGCTTTTGATAATTTTTGTAAATCTCTGGATTGAATATTTAGAAGCGCATTGTGCGTATTCTTGTGTTTTGCCATCTCGGCGATGTCGGCTTCATCCAAATATTTAATATAAATTTCATCTACTGTATCCCTCAGGTTAGCCTTCAATGCATAAAGAAATGCAATGTGCCTGTAAATCATTCTTTTTACAATAACCTGATCGTCTTCAGCATAATTAATTAAATTTCTGGTAAAAGAGCGAGAATCGTTAACCAATGCGCCCCAAACTTTTCTGGCTTCCCACCATCTATCGTAAGCTTGATTATTGTTAAAACCAATAAAAAAGGCAATGGCTGTTCCTAAAACAGTTGGTATTATCGATGGGATTTCAAAATGATGCGCAATCAGGTACTCCCTAACCAAGTAAGCCACGCTGCAAGATGCAATCATGATTAAATCAACTTGCCAGGTATTTCTTAATATTCTGGTTAACCTAATGTTTTGTACTAAAAGCATAAATTTATTTTTTCGTATCAAAATACAAAAGTAAAGCTGAAATGTTTTAATTGTAACAATTTAAATCAAGCTAAAGCACATTATATTGTTTTGAACTGCAAATCATTATCTTAGAAAACCAAATATCATATTTATGAGTGAAGAACTTCCGAAGAATAACATTTTTAAAGTTATTGGTGCCTCATCTTTGGGTACATTAATTGAGTGGTACGATTTCTATATTTTCGGTAGTCTGGCTGTAATTATCGGGCATCAACTTTTTCCTGAAGATGCCGGGGCTTCTGCGCTAATTAATACGCTTGCAATTTTTGCTGCGGGTTTTATTGTTCGTCCTTTTGGCGCTTTGGTATTTGGCAGATTAGGCGATTTAATTGGCAGGAAATATACTTTTCTGCTCACGCTCATTTTAATGGGCGGTTCTACCTTTCTAATCGGATTAATTCCTTCATACAAAACCATTGGTTATGCTGCCCCGATTTTGGTTTTAATTTTAAGACTTATTCAAGGCTTGGCTTTAGGTGGTGAATATGGTGGAGCAGCAACTTACGTAGCAGAGCATGCGCCAAAAAATAGGCGGGGCTTTTTTACCAGCTGGATTCAAACAACCGCTACATTGGGTTTATTTTTATCGCTTGGCGTAATCGTAATTACCAAAAATATTTTAGGCGCTGATGTTTTTGGCGATTGGGGTTGGCGCATTCCTTTTTTACTTTCTATTTTGTTAGTGGTTGTTTCAATCTACATCAGGCTGAAAATGCATGAATCGCCAATGTTTTCTAAACTTAAATCAGAAGGCAAGGTTTCTAAAAATCCACTAAAAGAAAGCTTTAACAATAAGGCGAATTTTAAAATGGTTTTGCTGGCATTATTTGGGGCTACCATGGGGCAGGGCGTTATCTGGTACACCGGACAATTTTACGCTCAATCATTTTTAGAAAACACCTGTAAATTAGATTTTAACGATTCGAGATATATTTTGCTTTGGGGAATAGCCTTTGCAACACCTTTCTTTGTGATATTTGGAGCATGGAGCGATAAAGTTGGTCGGAAATGGATTATGCTGAGCGGAATGTTACTCGGTATTATTTTTTACCGACCGATTTACCAAACGTTTTTAAATGATACGAGTGTTGAGAATTATGCTAACAGTCCTGTGCTTTCTAGTACTTCGAGCGATAGCAAAATTACGCCTCTTTCAGCTTCTGGAGATAGTTTAAGTGTGGTGGAAACCAGAGTAAAACTTGCAAATGGTATGCAGTTTACAAGAGTTCAAACCGATACCATCTCTGTTACCAAAGGAATTTTGCCAGCAAAAGAATTGGTTAAAGATAAAGTATTACCAACGCCTGTTTTCTGGAAATTTGTAGGATTGATTTTCTTTCAAATATTGCTGGTTACCATGGTTTACGGCCCAATAGCAGCCTTTTTGGTCGAACTTTTCCCAACTAAAATACGCTACACTTCCATGTCGCTTCCATACCACATTGGTAATGGGGTGTTTGGTGGTTTGGTTCCATTTATTGCAACATTAATTGCCAGTTTTGCAGGCTCAAATCCACTTTCTGGTCTGTGGTATCCTATCGGGATTGCAACCTTAAGTTTAATAATCGGTACAATTTATTTATCGAACAAAGCAGACGAAAACATTAACGATTAGAAAATATTTTTTATGAATAGGTTAAAGAAATTTTTAGGTTTAATTTGGATGGTTTTAGGTCCGGTTGCGATGACTTTTTTATTTATTCAGGCAATTGATAAAGTAGGCTTAGCGCATAGCGATATCGAAAGAACAAACACCATGTTGCAGTGGGGAATTATACTTTTTATATTTTTCCCAATTAGCCTGGGGCTTATGATTTTTGGTTTTTATGCCTGGAAAGGTGAATATGAAAAACTTGAAAGTTCACAAAAGATTTAAAGATTTAACTTGCCACGTAAACACGGATTAACACGGAATTTTTTTCCTTGTGTTCTGTGTTTCCGTGGCATTTTTTCTTACAAAACCCTGAGCAATAACCCTTTTAAATATTCTCCTTCAGAGAAAGAAATACGAACCGGATGATCTTCAGGCTGGCAAAATTGTTTAATGATTTGAACTTCTTTGCCGGCATCAAGCGCTGCCCAGGCAATAATTTGTTTAAAGGTTTCTATATCAATCGCTCCTGAGCAAGAAAAAGTAGCCAGTAAACCACCTTTTTCTAAAAGCAACATGCCTAAACGATTTAAATCTTTATAAGCCCTTGCCGCTCTATCCATCGCCGAACGAGAAGGCGCATATTTTGGTGGGTCTAAAACAATAACATCAAAAAGTTCTCCGCTATCTTTAAAGACTCTCAATTGTTTATTAACGTCAGATTGTATAGTTGTAACCTTCTCCGCATCAAAATTATTTAAGGTAATATTTTGTTTTAAGGTTTCGATGGCTAAAGCAGAACTATCAACACTGGTAACGCTTTTGGCGTTTTTCGCAAGGCTATTTAAAGTAAAACCACCACTGTAACTAAAGCAATCTAATACTTTCTTGCCATTTGTATAGCTTGCCAAAATGCTTCTGTTATCTCGCTGGTCGCAGTAAAAGCCCGATTTTTGTCCTTCTGCAATATTGATATGGTAAGCAATTCCATTCTCTTTTACTTCTAAAAATTCAGGTGGATTTTCTCCCCAAAGCAAACCATTTTCAATGGCTAAACCTTCATGTCCGCGGGCTATGGCATCACTTTTATCAAAAATTCCTTTCGGATTAAGTTCTGCTTTTAAAATTTCAACGATATCATTTTTAACGCTTTCAATGCCTGAGCTTAATATCTGCAAGGAAAGAAAATCTGCGTATTTATCTACGATGAGGCCGGGCAAAAAATCAGCTTCGCTAAATACTAAGCGGCATGTATTTGTTTCATCATTTAAAATAAACTGGCGTGAAGCGATAGCTTGTTTTAAACGGTTTTCATACCATTTTGTATCTATTGTTTGGTTTTCATCCCATTCCAAAAGGCGAACAGCCACACGAGAATTGCTGTTGTAGTAGCCATAGCCTAAAAACTCATCATCAAAAGCAATAACTTTTACAACTTCTCCATTTTCTGGTTTACCCTTTACTTTTTCCAAAGCACCCGAAAATATCCATGGATGCCTTTGAATTGCTGCCTTCTCTTTTCCCCTTTTTAAAATGATTTCTACCATGGCGCAAAGGTAAGTAAAAGAGATTTAGGCTTTAAATAATTAATTGTGCTTTTGTAAATGAAGTCTATAGAAATGGATTTCCAACGTTTTTCTGCATCCTTACAAGCTCTGTATCCAATACTTTAGTTTCAAATTCGGTAATTGGTCTTTTTGCTTCAATCATTGAGATAAGCAATTCTGTGGCAACTTGCCCCATTTCAAAGGCTGGTTGTTTAACCGAAGTTAAAGAAGGACTAAATAAATCGACCAGGCTTGAGTTTGTAAAGCCCGCTATCGCGATTTTATGTGCAACTTCAGGGCTGCTTTTCTTTAAAGCCATAATACAACCAGTGGTTAACCTATCGCTCGAAATAAAAATACCATCAGGTTTAAAGGGCAAAAGTTCTTTTACTGCATCTTCTAACTCGGCACTATGCATGCCTCCATGCTGGCAATATTTTACCAGTTCTGGATTAAAATTGATATGATATTTGGCGAGAGCAGCTTTGTAACCAGCCAAACGTTCTTTTGTAATGGATAGGGTTTCAGAATTGGTTAAGTGTGCTATTGTTCTTTTGCCAGATAAAATCAAATGTTCCGTTGCATCAAAAGAGCCTTTAAAATTGTTTGCAATCACTTTGTGTGTTTCAAAATTATCGGGTACTCTATCAAAAAACACAATGGGCAATCCTTTTTGATATAAATCTTTAAGGTAACTGATATCTTGGGTTTCTGATGATAAGGCAATAAGCAAACCATCAATCGAACGAGATGCCAGATGCTCTACGTTAAGTTTTTCCTGTTTGGAGGATTCGTGGCTTTGTGCTATTATAACATGATAATCCCTTGCGTAAGCGATGGATTCCATTCCATTTATCACCTGAGAAAAAAAGTTATTGGCAATTTCACTTACAATAATGCCTATTGAATAACTCCTTCTTTCTTTTAAGCTTCTGGCAATTGGGTTGGCACGGTAATTTACTTTCTCGGCGTATGCTAAAACTACTTTTTTGGTTTCTTCGCTAATTTCGTAGCGATCTCTCAAAGCTCTTGAAACTGTAGAAGTAGATAATCCTAAAGCTTTGGCAATATCTTTTATAGTTGAAGTTTCAAATCTCATCTCTTATACTTGCTCACAAGTTACAAAAAATATCTCTTTTAGGCATTTCAAGTCTATTTTTTATAAACGTTAAAACTACGTTTTTGGGAACGATTGCACACTTTTTTGGCTAAAACTGGTTTCAAGCCATTTTTAGTTTGTAAAATTGTTACACCATACAACCAAATATTAACTAAGAATATTTCTACAACTAAAAATAATATTCTATAAGCAAGCAGTTGCACATTCTAAAAAAACCAAATATCAAACAATTAACAGTTATGAGCAGAATTTTACTCTTTTTTAGTGTATTCGCTTTTTATTTCAGCACTGCGCTTGGGCAAACCAAAACGGTTTCGGGCACAGTAACCGAAGCAGGAGGTGAAACCATCCCAGGCGTAAGCGTTTTAATTAAAGGAACCAAAACCGGTACACAAACCGATAACAACGGGCGGTTTTCTATAGCCGTAAATACCGGAGCTACGTTGGTTTTTAATTATATAGGTTATAAAAGCAAAGAAGTTACGGTTGGTAGCCAAACGAATTTAAAAATCAGTCTGGAATCAAACGCTACAGAATTAGATGAAGTTGTGGCCATCGGCTATGCAACGGTTAATCGCCGAGATTTAACCGGTTCAGTTTCATCAGTAGGGGCAAAACAATTAAAAGATATTCCTAATAATTCTCTGGCAGAATCAATTGCTGGTCGTTTGGCAGGTGTGCAGATTACAGTTTCAGAAGGAACGCCAAATGCAAGCGCACAAATAAGGGTGCGTGGTGGCGGTTCGATTACGCAAGATAATACACCGCTATATGTGGTTGATGGTATTCAGGTAGAAAATGCTTTATCTGTTTTATCACCTCAAGATATTGAAAGTATAGATGTTTTAAAAGATGCATCTGCGACAGCAATTTATGGTTCCCGTGGTGCCAATGGTGTGGTTTTAATCACAACAAAAGGCGGCAGAGAGATGAAGACTACCATTACTTATAACGGTTTGGTGGGTATCAGACAATTAGCAAATAAGCTTGAAGTAATGAATCCTTATGATTTTGTTAAGTATCAGTACGAGGCAAGTCGCGGAAACGCAACCAGTGAAAGTTTATACGCAGGTTATTATGGAACTTTTGGCGATTTAGAGAGTTTTAAAAGTTCGCCATTTGTAGATTGGCAAGAAGAATTATTTGGCAGAAATGCATTAATGCAAACGCACAATGTTGGTGTAACAGGTGGTGATGCAAAATCTACGTTTAATTTAAGTGTAACTTCAAATACTGAAGACGGTGTAATGCTTGCTTCAAATTTCGATAGAAAGCTTATCAATTTTAAATTCGACCATAAGTTTAATAACAAGCTTAAAGTTGGTTTTAATGTAAGATACAATAACACCGTTGTTAATGGTGCAGGCACAAGTAGCGAGGGTTCTTCATCGCTTAACAGATTACGCCAGGCGGTTAAATACAGGCCATTATTGGTTAAAGGTCAGGATGTTTATGCTTATGATCCTGATTATGCCAGTGAAACAAATGGAAATAGCCTTTCTTTGGTAAATCCATTATTATTGAATGATGCAGAATACAAAAAGGTATTTACGAACGTAACCAACTTTAACGGTTATTTTAATTACACAATTTATAAGGGTATATCTTTTAAAAGTACATTGGGTGTTGATTTTAGCAACAGCCGTACTAATATATTTAACGATATCATCACAAACGAATCAAGACTGGTTGGCTCATCTCAGCCAATTGCTTCTATCGGAACCTCTAACAGACAAACGATTAACAACTCAAACGTAATTTCTTATACAAACTCAGGTTCTAAAAGCGAATTTAGTAAACGCCATAGCATCGATGCCTTAATCGGTCAGGAGCTTTATCAAGATAAAGTGCAAGCTTACTTTACAGAAAACAGGTTATTTCCTATCGGGATAACCGCCGAGCGAGCCTTATCAAACATGGCTTTAGGAACAACGCCGGCTGGTGCAGCTACATCAAGCGATTTAACTGCAAGATTGTTTTCCGTTTTTAGCAGGTTAAATTATTCATTCGATAAAAAATACCTTTTAACCTTAAGTATGAGGGCAGATGGTTCTTCGAAATTTGCTGAAGGCAATAAGTGGGGTTATTTCCCGTCAGGTTCAATTGCCTGGAGAATTTCGGATGAGAAATTTATGGAAAGCTTTAAAACTTCCATCCGTATGAATGATTTGAAGTTGAGAGTAAGTTATGGAGAGGCAGGGAATAACCGCATTGCCGATTTCTTATATACAACTCAATTCAGGCCTACAGCTTTTTACGATATAAACAATACTTTGGTAACGGCACTGGTTGCACCAGAACTTTCAAACCCTAATCTGAAATGGGAAACTACAATCTCTAGAAATATTGGTTTAGATGCAGGTTTTTTAAACAACAGGTTACAATTTTCACTTGATGTTTACAGCAATAAAACCAGAGGTCTTTTAGTAAATAATCCATTTCCATCAACAAGCGGTTATGCTTTTCAACTTCAAAACATCGGCTCTACAAGTAATAAGGGTATAGAGTTTCAAATCAACGGAACACCAATACAAACTAAAAACTTCTCTTGGGCAACTAATTTTAACATTTCCTTCAACAAAAACAGAGTGGAGAGTTTGGGTGAATACCAAAAAGCTTTCTTAATAAATTCTGGTTGGGCTGGAACAAATGTTCCGGCAGATTACCAGGTTGCAGTAGGGCAGGCCGTTGGTAAAATGTATGGCTTAGTGAATGATGGTTTTTATAAAATTGAAGATTTTAACTACGCAAATGGTGTTTATACATTAAAAACAGGTGTACCAAATAACTCGAGTGTAACCTCACTAACGCCAAAACCGGGTGTAATCAAATTTAAAGATTTAAATGGTGATGGAATTGTTGATATTACGAATGATAGAACAATTATTGGAGATGCAAATCCAAAATTTACAGGTGGTTTTAATCAATCCTTTACTTACAAAAACTGGGATTTAAACGTATTTGTAAATTTCCAGGTTGGTAACGATATTTTAAATGCAAACAAGCTAGAGTTTACAAGTGGTTATACGCCAAACAGTAATCTATTGGCTGTTATGAATGGCCGCTGGAGAAATGTAAACGACCAGGGTGTGGTGGTAACCGACCCTACGGAATTGGCTGCACTTAATGCAAATGCTACGCTTTGGAGCCCACTAACCAGTAACAGTTCTTTCTTCGTAAATTCTTACGCAGTTGAAGATGGTTCTTTTTTGAGAATTAACAACATAACCTTGGGCTATACTATGCCAAGCGAGCTTTTAAAACGAATCAAAATAAACAGAATGCGTTTTTATGCAACCGTTAATAACCTTGCTGTATTTACAAATTATTCTGGTTACGATCCGGAAGTAAATACTCGCCGTGCCAATGGAACAACCCCTGGTGTAGATTATTCTGCATATCCTCGCAGCAGAGCATTTATTTTTGGTATAAACTTTACGCTTTAAACTGAGCAAAATGAAAACTAATTTAAAATTAATTATAGGTGGAATTTTTATCACCACAACACTTTTCACCGTTTCTTCTTGTAAAAAATTTTTAGAAGTAGAACCAATTTCATCTTTCGGTAACGATTACGTTTTCAGTAACGTAACAAATGCACAAAAGGCTGTTTTGGGTGCTTATTCAGCGCTTGGTGGCGACCAAGGCTACGGCATACGATTAAGTATGTATTATCCATACGATAATGATGAAATGATGGGTCAGGGTGGAACACCTTATCCGGATAATGAACGTAGAGATATTGCCCACTTTAACGTTCAACCTGCTAATACACAGTTGGCAGGCCCCTTCAATCAATTATATACGGGTATAGAACGTGCAAACATTTGTATAGATAATATTCCAAAAATGGATGCTTATACAAATGGTAGTGCAGCAGATCAAAAAGAACTCAAAAGACTTTATGGCGAAGCATTGGCTTTGAGGGCACAGTTTTATTTCGAAATTATTAGAAATTGGGGTGATGTTCCGGCTCAGTTTACCTCATCAATAAATGTTTCTGACCCATACAATGGTAGAACAGATAGAGATACCATTTACAACCGCATTATTAAAGACCTAGCTGTTGCTGCTCCTTTAGTTCCCTGGCGTACAGAATCTTCTGTAACAAGCGATAGATTAAGTCAGGGTGCAATTAGAGCGCTACGTGCCCGTTATGCTTTATTTAGAGGTGGATATTCTTTAAGAAGTGACAGAACTATGAAGCGTAATGCCGATTACAAAACATTTTATCAGATTGCTAAAGATGAATGTGCAATAATTATGGCCAGGGCCGACCATAAATTAAATGCAAGTTTTCAATCTGTTTTTAAAGATGCCTTAAATGCACACCGTTTTGAAGCAAATGGAGAAATACTTTGGGAAGTTGGTATGACCGGAGGAAGCTCGGGTGTGGGCGATAGTAAACTTGGTTATTACAACGGCCCTCGCCAATTTACAGTTGCCACGCCTGGTACAACAGCATTTGGAAATGCAGCCTTAACCATTTTACCAACTTATTTTTATGCTTTTGATGCAAACGATAGACGCAGAGATGTTACCTGTGCGCCATACGATAATAACCTGGAATTAACTTTACGTCCACGTTCTTTGGTTACCATGCTTGATGGAAAGTTTAGAAGAGACTGGCAAACGCCATCTGTTTTAACAAGCGCATCTCAGTATTTTGGTGTTAACTGGCCAATTATTCGTTTTTCTGATGTGCTTTTAATGTTTGCTGAAGCAGATAATGAATTAAGCGCCGGGCCAACTGCTGCTGCAAAAGCTGCTTTTGAGCAAGTGAGAGTGCGTGGATTTGGTGGTACAGCATCACTAATTGGAACTACGCCTTCAGATTATACTGGTTTCTTCAATGCGATTGTTAAAGAGCGTCAGTTTGAATTTGGCGGTGAAGGTATTCGTAAATATGATTTAATCAGATGGAATATGCTTGCATCAAAAATTGCTGAAACAAAAACAAACTTAGCGCTTATGGCAGCCAGGTCTGCTCCTTACGCAAATTTACCTGCAACCATGTATTACACACCAAACCAGGCAACTGTGGTATGGCTTAATTCATTTTACTCGCCATCTCCAACGGCACCTACTGGTTCGGCAAATGTGGCATGGGTTAATCCAACAACAATTAATAGCACATTACTTGCCTATTACGCAATTGCGTTTACACCAAATAAAAGCGAATTATTACCACTGCCGCAATCTGTAATTGATGCTAATCCGAAGTTGGGCGGACAGTTATACGGTTATTAAAAAATTTAAACCAAACAATTAATTTAAAAAGGGCTATTTTTATTAGCCCTTTTTTTATGACGAATTAATCTAATCGCTTTGCTAATCAATTCTAATAAAATGAAATTTATTTACTCAAAGGTTATCATCTTATTTCTTTTACTCGTTGCTGGAAGAGATTTATCCGCACAGAATAAAACTTATCTTTCAAAAATTACTGTTGATAAAAGCGGAACTGGCAATTATAAAACCATACAGGAAGCCATAAATTCAATACGTGATTTAGGGGCGCAAGAAGTTGAAATTTTTGTAAAAAACGGAACTTACAACGAAAAGATTATTATTCCATCATGGAAAACAAAAATTTTATTAATTGGAGAAAGCAAATCAAACACAATTATTACCAATAACGATTATTCAGGTAAACTGGTTCCATCTGGTAGGGATGAGTTTGGTAATGCTAAGTTTTCTACATTCACTTCTTTTACTGTGCAGGTAAAAGCGAATGATGTTACTTTTAAAAATTTAACAATTGCCAATACCGCAGGTAGAGTTGGCCAGGCGGTTGCTTTACATGTTGAAGGAGATAGATTTTCAGCGCTAAATTGTAGTTTTTTAGGGAATCAGGATACACTTTATTTGGCCACAGATAATAGTAGGCAATATTATGCTAGCTGTTATATAGAAGGCACAACCGATTTTATTTTTGGCTCGGCAACTGTTGTATTTGAAGACTGTACGATTAAGAATTTAACAAATTCCTTTATCACCGCTGCATCAACATTAAAAGCACAAACATTTGGCTTTGTATTTTTGCATTGTAAGTTAATTGCAGAAGCAGATGTAAACAAGGCTTATTTGGGCAGGCCATGGCGGCCTTATGCTAAAACAGTTTTTCTGTTCTGTGATTTAGGAAAACATATTTCGGCAGATGGCTGGAATCCATGGAAAGGTGATGCCATGTTTCCTGATAAGGAAAAAACAGTTTTTTATGGAGAGTTCAAAAATGTTGGCGAAGGCTCGGTAACGTCGCAACGCGTAATTTGGGCTAAGCAATTGAGTAAAAATGAGGCAAAGAAATATACTGTTTCAAATATTTTGTATGGTTATGATGGCTGGAATCCTAAAAAATAAATCAACAATAATTTTTAGCATTGTAGTGGTTTGCTCGATACTATTGATGTCTTTCGCAATTAAAAAACAAATCACAATTTACATAATTGGCGATTCGACAGCTGCAAACAAACAAGCAAAGGCTTATCCGGAAACAGGTTGGGGAATGGAGATTCAATCGTTTTTTAAAAAATCTGTGGTTATTGATAACAGAGCGCTAAATGGCCGAAGCACAAAATCTTTTTTAAATGAAAAACAATGGCAGCCAATAACTGAAAAACTACAACCTGGCGATTATGTGTTTATAGAATTTGGCCATAATGATGAAAAGATTGACAAGCCAGGTACAGGCACATCAATTAGTGAATTTAAAGCCAACCTTTGCAAATATGTTTTAGAAACAAGGAATAAAAACGCTATACCGATTTTGTTAACACCGATATCGAGAAGAAGTTTTAAAGATGGTAAGTTGATGGATACGCATGGCGATTATCCAAAAGCGACCAGAGCAGTTGCAGATTCTTTAAAAGTTCCACTTATTGATATGTTGGTTAAAACTGAAAGTTTATTGAAGAGATTAGGTGACAAACCATCAATTAAACTTTTTAACTATGTCGATTCCGGGCATGTGAATTATCCGGCAGGCAAGAAAGATGATACGCATTTAAGTCCTGAAGGTGCCCGGCAAATTGCAGGTTTAGTAGTGGAAGGGATTAAAGAACTGAAATTAAATTTGGTGAAGAAGTTGCGGTAAAAAATCGTCATTGCGAGGCACGAAGCAATCTTTACTAATAGATTGCTTCGTGCCTCGCAATGACGATTCGACTATTTACTTTAAAAAATATACTTCGTACTTAAGAAGTTAGAATCATCTCCGCTTACAATTTCGTTTAACAGTTTCTTATTATTATCTGTTAATTTGGTTGCAACTAACGAACGAATTGAAAACGAGCGTAAAGCATCAACAACTGAAAGCGTTCCTTCGGCACTGTCTTTTCTTCCGGTAAATGGAAAAACATCCGGACCACGTTGGCACTGGCAATTTACGTTAACCCTGCTTACCTGATTTACCAATGGATCGATAAGTGAAGAGATTACAGCCGCGTTATTACTAAAAATACTAACTTGTTGACCATGTGGTGAGCCAATTAAATACTCGATTGGTTCTTCCAAATCATCAAATGGAACAACCGGAATTACCGGGCCAAATTGTTCTTCACGATACAATTTCATGTTGCTGTTAACCGGATATACAATTGCCGGATACACAAAAGTCTCCAAGGTTTGTCCGCCGTTTTTGTTAACCACTTTTGCGCCATGAGATACTGCATCATCAATGCAATCTTTTAAATATTCTGGCTTGTTCAACTCAGGAAGCGGTGTTAATGCAACTCCTTTTTCCCAAGGCATTCCAAATTTTAATTTTTCTACTTCTGCTGATAAACGCTTTAAAAATTCTTGTGCAAGGCTGCGGTGTACGTACACAATTTTAATCGCCGTACAACGCTGTCCGTTAAATGATAATGAACCTAAAACAGTTTCAGAAACGGCTAAATCCAAATCTGCATCTTTAGTGATAATTGCAGCATTTTTTGCGTCAAGTCCTAAAATTGCTCTTAAGCGATTCACTTTTGGATGCAGTTTTTTCAACTCATTCGCAACCTTACTCGAACCAATTAAGGTTAATACATTTACCTTACCAGATTTCATTAATCCAGGCACAATCGTATTTCCTCTTCCATAAATGGTATTTACAACACCTTTTGGAAAACTCGAACGAAAAGCCTCTAATAATGGATAATGCAATAATGTACCATGCTTAGGTGGTTTAAAAAGTAGCGTATTGCCCATTATCAAAGCCGGAATTAAGGTAGTGAAAGTTTCATTCAATGGATAATTAAACGGCCCCATACACAATACAACGCCCAATGGCGAACGACGAACCTGAGCAATAATACCTTGTTCTTGTTCAAAACGAGAGGATTGACGGTCGATATCTTTTAAGGCATCAATAGTTGCATAAATATACTCAACGGTACGGTCAAATTCCTTGATAGAATCTGCATAAGATTTACCGATTTCCCACATAATTAACTTCGCAACAATTTGCTTTTGCTCAATCATTTTATGTGTAAAGTTTTCTACACAACTAATTCTATCCGCAACGCTCATGGTTGGCCATTGTCCGCGGCCATTATCATAAGCAGCAACTGCGGCATCAAGTGCTTCTGTTGATTCTTTTTCAGTGCAAACCGGAAAGCTGCCAATCCGTTTACGTTTTAAGCCTTCGGGCGTTTTTACACACACCGGCGAAAAAACATCATTGAATGGACCATTCCAGGTTTTCATTTCTCCATTAGAGAGAAACTCTTTCTGCTCTATTTCTTCGTGAAGCCTAAATTCTTCCGGAATCTGGCTTTCATCAACGAAAATGCTTTCGAGGTTTAAGTTTGTGCTCAAGTTGGTTTATTGTTAGGTTTATAATTCGGTAAATCTATAGTTTAAGTATAGATTTGTTGTTTAGTGCTTTTATATGTTTTTCTATGTGCCTTTTTTAAAGGCGCATGGAAAATGAATTTATTTTACTTCGACAATTTTATAAGTTGGTACCAAGGTTTTCATTACTATCCAGCCAATAAGGTAGGCAATGGCGCAAAAAGAAAATACAATGAAATAGCCAGCTTCTTTGCCTTGAAAACCCATAAAAGTCATTTGAGTATCGCCCGCAAAAGTAAACAGTACTCCAGAGCCTTTGTTTATAAAAAACGAGCCTAAACCTCCGGCCATACCACCAATTCCGGTTACTGTTGCAATGGCTTGTTTAGGGAACATATCACCTACGGTTGAAAAAATATTTGCAGACCAAGCCTGATGTGCCGCACCGGCAATACCAATTATTATAACCGGTAACCAAAAAGTATAGCCACCTAATGGCTGCGCAAGCAAAGCAAGTAAAGGGAAAAATGCAAAAATTAGCATGGCTTTCATTCTTCCATCATAAGGATTCATATTTTTCTTGCTTACAAAATACGATGGTAACCAACCACCAACAATAGATAACAAGGTAATAACATACAAAATGAATAACGGAAATGCACTTTCGGTACCATTCATTTTATAAATATCTTTTAAGTAAGCTGGCGACCAGAACAGATAAAACCACCAAACTCCATCTGTCATAAATTTACCAAAAGCAAAAGCCCAGGTTTGTTTAAATTTAAGGCAATCGGTAAATGATAATTTTTTTACTGGTGATGCCGCTGTAACCGTTTCAGAAAGTTGTTCGGTTACCACGATATCTTGCTGTATGTAGGCTAACTCCTCTTTACTTACACGTGGATGCGTTTCAGGTTTGCCGTAAAGTAGAATCCAAAAAAACATCCAGATAAAACCTAATGCACCGATAATTAGGAAAGACATTTCCCAACCATAAGCTTCTGCTATGTATGGAATGGTAACTGGTGCCGCTAATGCACCAACAGTTGCCCCAGCATTAAATATACTTGTAGAAAAAGCCCTGTCTTTTTTAGGGAAATATTCGGCTGTGGCTTTTATTGCCGCAGGGAAATTACCTGCTTCGCCCAATGCAAGTACAAAACGTGCGAAAATAAATAATGATAAACTTGTAGATAAAATTAAACTTGTATTGCCAACGGTTGAAAGGGATTCTTTAGCGCCTGAGAAACTTAAAGCCCAATCGCCGGTAATTAAACCAGAAGTTGCAATACCGCAGAAAGCATGAATACAAGCACCTACAGACCAAATGCCGATTGCCCACAAGAACCCCTTTTTGGTGTCCATCCAATCTACAAAACGGCCTGCTATTAACATCGAAATTGCATAAAAGAGAGAGAAAAGTGCGGTAATTGTGCCGTAATCGCTATCTGTCCAGTGAAATTCAGGAACGAAATAATCTTTCCAGGTAAGCGAAAGAACTTGTCTATCTAAATAATTAATGGTTGTTGCTACAAACAATAGCGCACAAATCGTCCATCTGTAATTTCCTTTAACTGATTGGTTCATTTTGGTTAGGTTTGTGTTATTTATTTGCTTTCTTTAATCAAATCAAGCGCTAATTTTGTGTTTTCGAATAAATCATCGTAAAGACCTTTACTCATCACCTCTTTACTAATTAATTTGCTGCCCATTCCAACAGCGCAAACACCAGATTTAAACCATGTTTTAAGGTTTTCTAAATTAATTTCTACACCACCTGTTGGCATAAAAAGTTGTCCGGCAAATAAATCTTTTATCGATGAAATAAATTCCGGACCTAGAATGTTAGCCGGGAAAATTTTAATTAACATGGCTTTATGTTCCTGTGCAATGCTGATTTCGGTTGGCGTCATACAGCCTGGAATCCAAAGCATACCAATTTTATTTGCAATTTCTGCAACTGCAGGATTAACAATTGGCGCAACAATAAAATCTGTTCCGGCTTCGATAAATGCATTTGCATCTGCCGGCGTTTTTATGGTTCCGATACCCAAATATAAATCTGGCATTTCCGCATCGCGAATTTCTTTTAGCTTTTTAAAATTTGGCAAAGCCGATTTACCACGATTTGTATATTCAAAAACACGAACACCAGCTTTGTAAAGTGTGCGCAAAATTTCTACGCTTCCAGCTTCACTATCCTGATAAAAAAGTGGTAACATGCCTTGCTCTAAAATGGCATCTAAAATTTTATGCTTGTTGCTTATCATTTCGTATAATTCTTTTTTCTATGTCGATTACGGTGCTGGTTGTTGCATCGCTCGGAATGTATAATTTATCGTAGGCAGCAGCCGTTGCAAAATCTAATGTTTCTTGTACACTGCGGTTGTTGTAAAAACCATAAATCAAGCCGCCCATAAAACAATCTCCGCTACCAACTTTATCTAAAATTTCTTCAGAAACGTATTCTGCCGAAACTGTTAATTCATTTTCAGTATAAATTGCGGTATAATATCTAATTCCTTTTCCATTATCAAAACGGAAAGTATTTGCAACCGCTTTACATGCCGGAAAATCTTTTATTATCTCTTTAGAAGTTTCAATTGCCTGTTGTAGTAGCGTTTCTTTTGCATAACCTTCGGATGGTTTTAAATCATCATGCAGGTTAGTGCCCAACATTTTGTTTGCAGCCCAAACGTTACCCATAATCAAGGTGCAATATTTGGCAAGTTCTGGTAAAATTTCAATAGGTTCTTTACCATATTTCCAAAGTTTAGAACGGTAGTTCAAATCAAGAGAAATGGTAATGTTTTTTGATTGAGCAGCTTTTAAGGCTTCAAGGCAAACATCGGCAATATTTTGATCTATTGCCGGACAAATTGCACTGAAATGAAACCAGGTTACACCATCAAAAACTTCATCCCAATTTATCTGTCCGGGCATTAAAGTTGCATAAGCAGAATTTGCCCTATCATAAATTACGCCTGCATTTTTCAAGTCTTTTCCCTTTGGTAGATAATATAAACCCAACCTATCTCCATGGTAAACCATGGGTTTGGTATCAATATTTTTATGGTTTAAATAATCAATAATCTCATCAGTAACCGAATTTTTAGGCACAGCCGATAAATAAGCAGATGGAACATTCCATAAAGCTAGGGCAGTAGCAACATTTAGCTCTGCACCGCCAATGTAAAAAGGGAGCTTATTTTCTTTAAGCCATTGTCCATCCATATCAGGGCAGATGCGTAAAAGCAATTCGCCAAAGCTTAAAACTTTTTCTCCTTTTCTTAATGAAGATGATATCGGGTTGCTCATTTTTTTGATTAATCGGCGTGTTTACGCTATTTTGATAGCTGAAATATAAATTTTAGGAAAACGATTGAAACGATTTGATTCTAAGGATTTTCCTGATAAAAGCTTCGTTTTGGTTAAAATTTAAAATAATTTTTCGCGTTAAAATACGAAATATCCTTAACTATCTTGCCAATCCACTCAATGTCGTTCGGTAACTCTCCGTTCTCTACATCTGTTCCAAAAAGGTTACATACAATTCTTCTAAAATACTCGTGGCGTGGAAAAGAAAGGAAACTCCTAGAATCTGTTAACATGCCCACCAAGCGGCTTAAAAGGCCCATGTTTGATAGCGCATTAAGTTGTTTAATCATACCATCTTTCTGATCTAAAAACCACCATGCAGAACCAAACTGAACTTTTCCTGCTACAGAACCATCATTGAAATTTCCAATCATGGTAGCAATCAGTTCATTATCTGCAGGGTTTAAATTATAGATAATGGTTTTAGCCAATTTATCCTGTGTATCTAATCTATTTAAAAACTTAGAAAGCATTCTCGCCTGACTAAAATCACCAATAGAATCCCAGCCTGTATCTGGCCCGAGTTTGCTTAACATTCGGGCATTATTATTTCTTAAAGCGCCTAAATGATATTGTTGAACCCAACCTTTTTCATGGTCCCATTCTGCAAAGTAAACCAGCATAGCTGATTTGAATTTTAGATTTTCCTCATAAGAAATGTTTTGCTTATTTCTGATTTTGTCAAATATTGAAGAAATTTCTGCTTCCGTGTAATCTTCTGCATATATCTGCTCTAAACCATGGTCGGAAACTGAACAGCCATTCTCGCTAAAATAATCATGGCGGCTTTTTAAAGCATCGATATAATTTTGGAAAGTGCTAATACTGTTGTCTACAACTTTTTCCAGCTTATCAATATATTCATTCAAGCCTGAAACATCATCGCTATTCATTGCCTTATCTGGGCGAAATGCAGGTAACATTTTAAGTTTAGCGCCTTCATTAGCGAGTTGTTGATGAAAGTTTAAGCTATCCAAAGGATCATCCGTTGTACAAACGGCTTCAACATTCATTTTAGCAAGTAAACCACGCACTGAATATTCTGGAGTTTGTAGCTTCGCCGAGCATTCATCGAAAATTTTTCTAGCTGTTTTACCGGTTAATAATTCACTTATCCCGAAGTAGCGCTGAAGCTCTAAGTGAGTCCAATGGTATAATGGATTTCTTAGCGTGTAAGGAACGGTTTCGGCCCATTTCTCAAATTTCTCAAAATCAGAAGCACTTCCGGTGATAAATCTTTCATCAACTCCATTTGCACGCATAGCCCTCCATTTGTAGTGGTCTCCGGCAAGCCAAACCTGACTTATGTTTTCGAACTGAACATCATTGGCTATTTGTTCAGGAATCAAATGGTTATGATAATCTATAATAGGCAAAGCCTTAGAATACTCATGAAATAACGTTTCTGCGGTTTTGGTTTCTAAAAGAAAATTATCATCTAAAAAAGGTTTCATGCTAAAATATGTTTCAGATATTGCAATGCACATGCTTATTGCTAAAATCTATTATTTTTAAATTAATTATTTATTTTGTCTATTCAGATATCTGAATTATAAGCTAACGCCTCTTTTCCAAGGGATAAAATCATCTTGATTTAGTAAAACAGCTTTAGGAATTACCTCACCACTGGCTGCTTTAATGCAATATTCTAAAATATCTTCGCCCATTTGTTCAATGGTTTTTTCACCTTCTATAACTGGTCCGCAGTTAATGTCAATAATATCACTCATTCTTTTAGTAAGTGCATTATTAGTAGAAACTTTAATTGTTGGGCAAACCGGATTACCAGTTGGTGTACCTAAACCTGTTGTAAATAAAATCAACGTTGCACCAGATGCCGCTTTACCGGTTGTGGCTTCAACATCGTTTCCAGGTGTGCAAACCAGGTTTAAGCCAGGTTTTGTTGCCGGTTCGGTATAATCTAAAACATCTTCAACTGGCGATGTACCGCCTTTTTTTGCCGCTCCGGTACTTTTTATCGCGTCTGTAATAAGCCCATCTTTAATATTTCCTGGCGATGGATTCATAAAAAATCCTGAGCCAACATTTTCAGCTGCCTGGTTATAATTGGTCATTAACTGGATAAACTTACGAGCCGCAGTTTCATCTTTTGTTCTATCAATAAGTTGCTGCTCTGCACCGCATAATTCAGGGAATTCAGCCAATAAAACTGTACCGCCAAGTGCAACCAGTAAATCAGAGGTGTAACCTACTGCAGGATTTGCGCTGATGCCGCTAAAGCCATCGCTTCCACCACATTTTACGCCTAACACCAATTTATTTAAAGGTGCCGGCTGACGCTCGAATTTATTGATTTCGGTTAGGCCAATAAAGGTTTTACGAATGGCCTCTTTAACCAGCTGTTCTTCGCTTTGCGATTGTTGCTGCTCAAAAATGAATAGTGGTTTATCGAAATTAGGGCTACGTAATTTTAAATCGTTAACAAAATCCTGAACCTGCAAATTTTGGCATCCTAAGCTTAAAACGGTTACTCCGGCAACATTTGGATGATCGGCATAAGCTGCTAAAAGTTTGCTTAAAACTGCCGCATCTTGGCGAGTACCGCCGCATCCGCCCTGATGATTTAGAAATTTAATTCCATCAACGTTTTTAAAAATTCGGTTTGAAACATGATTGGCCTGTGCAATAGAATTACTATCTGTTTCACTCAAATTCTCGCCATTTTTATAGGCTTCTACAAGGTGTTGAGTATAGGTTTTATATTTATCGGTAACTGCGTAACCTAATTCGTTATGTAATGCTTCTCTTATCACATCCAGGTTACGGTTTTCGCAAAATACGGTTGGAATAAACAGCCAGTAATTTGCTGTGCCAACTCTGCCATCGTTACGTATATAGCCATTAAAGGTTCTGCCTTCGAATTTAGAAACATCAGGTGCTTGCCACTCATAATGATATGGTCTAAATTCATAAGGGTCGGAAGCATGTTTAGTGTTCTCGGTATCCATCAAGCCGCCTTTTAAAATAAAATGCTGTGCCTTCCCAACCAATACGCCATACATTATGATGTGATCGCCTTCATTCATATCCTGCATAAAAAATTTATGCTTTGCCTGAATATCATCCTGTAAAACATATTCGTGGCCATCATGTATAATGGTTTCTCCTTTTGCAAGATTTTGCAAAGCCACTAATACATTATCATTCGGATGAATTTTTAAAATTCTTGTTACCATTTTTAAAGTGTTCTTTCTGAATGCAAATTACTCAAAGTTTCTTTTGCACCCTTATTTTGTAATAAATTAACGTAGTTTTTAATGGCTGCGTTAAAGCCCGGATAGTTATTTAAGTTTTTATCCCACAAACGTCTATCGCCTAAAATGTTGTCGATTGCAGTTTCAGGATTTTTCCAGTATTCATATAATATTTGTGCAAACTCGTCATCAATAGCAAAATTCTTATCGTTTACATTCGCTGTAAATGTTTCGCCATCTTTTTTAGTGTTCATGAAAATGATGTACGCTGCCAAACCAACCGCCATAAATGGTGGCACTTCGTTTTTCTGACTATAATATTTTCTGATTAATGGCATATTCCGCATCTGCATCTTCGATGTAAAATTCAGCGTAATGGCTTGCCATTTATGTTCTAAAAATGGGTTGCTAAACCTATCGATTACACTTTTAGCAAAGTCAACGGCATCATTATAAGTAATATCGTCGTTCTCCAAAGATTGTGCAATTTCATTTTGCATTAGGGTAGATACATAGCTGGCGAAAACTTCATCAGCCATTGCTTCTTTAACTGTATTAAAGCCCGAAAGGATGGCTAATCCACAGCTGAAAGTATGCGTACCGTTTAATAAGCGAAGCTTAAGTTCTTTAAATTTATTGATTGACGGAACAATGAAAATTCCTTTATCCGCCTTTGCGAAAGATAAAATTTCTTTAACCTTTTCATTTGATGATTCTATTGCCCATAAACGGAAAGGCTCCGCCATAATCATCAGTTCATCGCTATAACCTAATTGTTTCTCGATAGATGCCTGAGCTTCGGCAGGCAGTTTTCCGGGTACAATTCTATCTACCAGAGTTTTACAGAAATGGTTAGCAGTTTTTAACCATTGCTGAAAATCCCAGCTAAGTTTGTTATGAATAGCTAAATTCAATAAAATGTCTTTAAGCTTATCTGCATTATCGCTAATTAATTCTGTTGGCACGATAACCATTCCGCTTTCAACAGATCCGTTAAAGGTTTGAAATCTCTCGTGTAAAAAGGCCAGTAATTTACCCGGAAAAGATTGTGGAGGTGTATCTGTAATTTTATCTTCACTGGCTACAATGCCAACTTCAGTTGTATTTGAAATTACAATTTGTAACTCCGCATTTTGTGCAGCCTTTAAAATTTCTGCCCAATCCTGCGAAGCAGATAAAACTCTGCTTATTGAAGAATTGATGGTATTTTCCTCTACATTTTTTCCATCTTCGATTCCTTTAACACAAAGCGTGTATAGATTATCTTGTTTAGAAAAAGCATCAGCACCGCCTTTGGCAGTCGATTTTACAACCAAAACGCGACCGTTAAATATACCATTGCGATTTGCCTTATCGATAAAATAATCTGGTAAGCCACGAAGTAAAACACCTGTGCCAAACTGAATAACTCTTTCGGGCAATTCTAAAAGTTCTGCCGCAGGGATATTAACGTTTTCTGCGTTTATGTTTTTTAAATTTTCTTTGTTTAAAATCATTGTTTTCTTTTTTGCCGTCTATGACGAGTTTATCTTATTTTATTCCGTTGGTTGTTAACCATTTTGGATATTCTTTTTCTAATAATTTTTGAGCGAAGTTGCCATACCATGCGTAACCATTTCTGCGTTCTGGCAATAAATCTTCGAACTTTAATTTTATGCTGTTATCTCTGTCTCCAAAAATTGGGATATTCTTTTCTAAATCATAAAATCTTGCCCAAACTACACTTTTATCATCTTCTAGCAGCGCCGCGTTTTTGCCTGTCGAGTTTTCTGTTCTATCAAATCTATAGCCCGAAATTTTATATTTTTCAAACCATTTTACAGCTGAAGAAATAGATGCTTTTATTTCAGGTGATGGATTTGGCAAACGCATCAAGAACCGAACAATACCTACAGATTCAGCTGTGCTCAGAGATGCTGGTTCAAAATTTCTTGCTTTTGCAGGCAACATTGAATCTTTATCGTATTGTGCAGCCCAAATGGTTAATTGGCCGTTTTGCTTTACCTGTGTTTTTAAAATACAATCGATTCCATTTCTTACAGCTGCTTCGGCTTTTGGAATGTAAGATTGATTCACCACATCAAAACCATTAGCTTTTTTAATAATATCTTGAAGGATATTCAAAATATTAATCATTGCATCATCGTTATAAGTAATCTGCGAACGATAAAGCGATTTGTCAGGATAATATTGAGGCCAGCCACCATTTTTGTTTTGTGCAGATAAGGCATAATCTAAACCCTTTTCGGCTGCTTTTAAGTAAGCTTCATTTTTGGTAGTGTTGTATGCTTTAACCAGATAAGTAATTTCTCTGCTGGTTGCCTTATTATCAAAAGTTGCATGTAAAACAGTGGTTGCTTTAATTTTTGATAATAAATCATCATTTAAAGTAGCACCATAATTTACCACGCTTTTATCTTCTAGTTGTTTAGGCCAGCCGCCGTTTGCCAATTGATAAACCAACATTTTATCGGCTGTGCTATCTGTTGGCTTTTGCGCATAACAAGATACCAGCATAAAACTGCATAGGAGGGATGATAATATTCTATATCTATTTATCATTATTTAGCCGCCGCTTGTTTGATTAACCAATTTACTAAATCGTTTGTTGCTTTGAAATTTTCAAGGTCTTTCGGTAATTTTCTACCATCAATGTATTCATTGTAAAACCAAGGGTCGCCAACCGCGAATACAGTTCCTTTTCCATATTTTGCTGTCGCGATTATCACATCGCCATTATCGGTTAAAGCCGATACCGCGGGTTTATTAATCTTTATAGTAGAAATTTCTTTGATGTAAACTTTTTTAGCGGTTTTAAAAATTGTATTTCCTTCCGGGATTTTTATAGCACCTTGCTCAAAGTTTAAACCCTGAACTTTATTTCTGCTATCCTCGTTAAAATGGATGCCAAACGTTTCTGGCAAAACATTAAATTTTGTTATTTCACAATTTCCAGCATCGTTTAAAAGCAGTACCAAAACACCGCCGGCTTTTACCCATTCGCTTACTTGTTTGGCGTGTTCTGCATTCATAAAGTTTGGCGTTGCGGTTTCTTTTTGTGTATCCGGATCTACGATTATGTAAATATCCGTGCCTTTTAAATTTGCAGTTGTTGGTGCCGTCTTTAACGTTGAAGTCGCTACACCTGCATCATTAAAAACCTTACCAAATAGAGAAAAACCGTTATTGTCATCTTCATCCCAAAGGTAATGGAATGGAATTTTGTCGCCCGTTGGGCCGGTCATGTATTCGTTGTTAAAAAAATTATCAACCGTAACCTTTAAGCCTTTTCCTGGTTTTGGCAAGGCAGCTATTTCCATTTCTGCCGAAGCGCAAATGAAAGCGCCAACACCTTTCGGGTCGTTTGTGATAACTTTTTCGCTGATGTAGTACTCAAAACTACCGTCACGGTATCTAGGTTTTCCACCCAATCCCGAAACGGAAACGGTTTTAGTTAAATTTACTCTATCGGTTCCTGCCGGTTCAATAAATTCCTTTTTTAAACCTGCATAACCTTTATTCGCCGCTGCGGCAAAAGATTTTTGCAACCAGCCTTTTCTAACACCTTTTGCTAAGCCATAAACAAACATGCTCGATGCTGATGATTCCAGATAATTTCCTTCACGTTTAGGCATATCCAAAATATCAAACCAAACGCCAGATTTTGCATCCTGGTACTTTACGGTTGCTGTGGCAGTGCGATTTAAAATCGCTAGCAATTCATTGTATTTTGGATGATTTTTTGGGAAGTAATCTAAAACATCAACAAGCGCCATTATGTACCAGCCCATTGCTCGTCCCCAAAAATTTGGCGATTTTCCAGTTGTTTTATCTGCCCATTTTTCTTCGCGACTTTCATCCCATCCGTGGTAAAGTAAACCGGTTGTTGAATCTCTGGCATTTTTTTCCATCCAGATAAATTGATTGGCAATGTCATCAAATGCAGCATCTTTTTTCATTAAGGCCGCATACTCTGCATAAAATGGCTCGGCCATGTATAATCCATCCAGCCACATTTGGTTTGGATAGATTTTTTTATGCCAAAAACCACCTTCTTTGGTACGAGGTTGTTGCTGTAATTGGTCGTATAACTTCGTTGCTGCTAATAGGTATTTCTGCTGTCCGGTAACTTTGTAAAGCAATAATAATGCTCTGCCATTCTTTACATTATCAATATTAAAATCCTCGGCTTTATAAGTAGTGATGTTGCCATCTTTATCTAAATAAGCATCCATAGAATATTGGATGTACTTAAAATAATCGCCATTTCCGGTGATTCTCCATACCAATGCGGCACCTTCCAAAACAACGCCCATATCATAACTCCATTTTGGTCCTTTAGCCGTTTTCAAGACCGTTGTATCCTGAAAAAGTTTCTCCATGGCCGTTAATGTGAGCTGTTCTGATAATTGCTTTTGCCCGAAGCTACCGATGGATAAAATACTCAATCCAAGTACAGCAACGGATTTATAAATGACAGATAATTTCATGCTTAATTATTTGGAAATTTCTAAAACTGATTTATTTACTTCTTCGCCAAAGGCTGATGTTTTTTTTGCTTTTGATACATCGGTTGCTAATACTTTAACGCCTTTGGTTTTTTCTCCGTTGATATTAAATAAAAGCTCCGCATCTTTTTTGTATTGCAAGCCGTTTATATTTACATTACTTGCGTTTTGGATAGTTACAACCGGATTTGTATCCTCCGTTATAACGTTTACATTTTTTAAGAAAATGCCCGAAGCTTCGATAATTTCGATACCTTTTTTAGCTTGTATCGTTACATTTTCTAAGTGAACATCTTTAATATTCATCTCCGGCAATCCTCTAAAAAATATGGCTTTCGAAGCACCATTAGCTACAACATTTTTTATGTAGAAGTTTTTGAATTGTGGCGTAGCTTCTGTTACCGGAACGGTTACCGTTTTTATGGCTTCGCGTTTTTCACCAGCAAGTTGAATCGGGTCTTGCGCAGCATAATACATATCAAAAAGAATCGCTTCACCCGGAATATCAATCATGTTAATTCTATCAATATAAATGTTTTCTACAACGCCGCCGCGGCCACGTGTAGTTTTAAAGCGTAAACCAATATCTGTACCGATAAAAGAACAATCGTAAACCCAGATATTTTTAGCACCACCGCTCATTTCACTGCCAATTACAAAACCGCCGTGGGCGTGATAAACCACATTATTTCTAATAATTACATTTTCAGTTGCTACACCTCGTTTTCTCCCTGCTTCATCTCTACCAGATTTAATACAGATTCCATCATCGCCAACATCAAAAGTGCTGCCCTCTATTAAAACATTTTTGCAAGATTCGATATCAACACCATCACCATTTTGTGCAAACCAGGGGTTTTTAACCTGCAGGTTTCTTAACGTTAAATCTTCACAAAGTAATGGGTGCAGGTTCCAGGCAGGTGAATTTTGAAAAGTAACACCTTCTAAAAGAACTTTTTTGCAATTTGTAAGCACCAATAAATTAGGGCGAAGAAAATCTTTGATATCTTCGTAATCTGCTGCAGTTTTGCCCGGAATAATTACGCCTGCATTTTTGGTTTTAGAACCTTTTACAGTTTTTTCTGATGGATACCACATTTTTCCATCTTCACTAACAGAACCACCAGAAGCAACCAAGTTTTTCCATTGAGAATCGGTTAATTTATCCTTTTTTACCATTCTCCAGGCACCGCCATTACCATCAATAATGCCACTACCAGTAATTGCTATATTTTCGAGATTTAAACCTGAAATCGGGCTTTGGTTTCTCCACGCAGGTTGACCTTCCCAATTACCTTGTACCAGCTTGTATTGGTTAAAATCAGCCGTGAACTGCAATATTGCATCACGTTTTATGTGCAAGTTAACATTGCTTTTTAGCTCAACTGGTCCGGTAAGCCATAATCCCGAAGGAATTAAAACCACGCCGCCACCTTTTTGGTTCATTGCTGAAATGGCTTTGTTTATTTGTGCTGTATTTAAAGTTATGCCATCGCCTTTGGCACCGAAACTTGCGATGCTTAGGGTATCTTTTTTAAATTTAACCTGTTGGATGGTTGGTAACTTTTGATTTTGAGCTCCTGCAACGCCTGCAGAAAACAAAATGGCTGTAAATAATAGCCTTTTAAATTGGTTTAAGTAACCAGAATTATGTTTCATTAGCTGCTCGGTTTAAATATACTTGGTTGTTAATAAACAAGTGTACGGTCTTTACAGCTAAAATCGAAGAGAAATCTATGCAATCGTTGCCAAAGATTGTGGCAGAGAGGCTTGAGTATTTTTAGTTAACTTATTTGTAATAAGTAAATTAATGCTTTATTTGGGCTCCGGTATCCATCCTCGGAAAACGTTTTCCAAAGTGTAGAGTTGGTATTCTTGCCGTGTTAACTGATGAGCCCAGTTTACTCTTAAAGTTATTTTTGAACCTGCACCGGTATTATTGTATTCGGCGTAATAAGCTGTTTTTTCGTTACTTTCTTTACCCCAATTGTTCCAGCCTTCTGGTTTGATAACTGCTGATAAATCACAATTCAGAAAAGCAACTTTCGCATACGGACGCCATGGTCTTCCTAAATAAAAACTATTATCGGGCGCATCTCCCGTAACCTTACATTTATTAAAAACATAACCGAATTTTGTAGTATCGGCAGTTGATGCGGCAGAAATATAGCCCGCCTTTTTGCAAAATAAAGTACAGTTTTCGAACCAGGCGGTGGCTGATCCAAATATATAATCAACAGTACCTTCTATGTAACAATTTTTATAATACTGGCGATTATTCCCTCCATAAGTGTAGAGCGTGTCTTGAAAGCCTAAAAATCTGCAATTTATAAAGCTTGATTTATCACCACCAACCCAAACGGCAACAGCTTGTCCAACCGGGCCAGAAGAATTCTGGAAGGTTAAATTTTCGGCAGTAAAACCTTCTCCATAAATATAAAAACTAGCGGAGCCTGATGTTCCTTTTTCTTCGCCGAAAGCATTCTTTTTTTGTGCAAAATCATCATAAGTTAGAATGGTTTTGTGCAAATCCTCACCAATAAATTTTATATTTTTTTTTGAACCTGAGAGCACTAGTTTTTCTTTATAAATACCCTTTTTAATAAAAATAACGGTCACCTTATTTCTAAAGTCGGGCACAGCGTTAATGGCTTCCTGTACGGCTTTAAAATTTCCACTACCATCTTTAGACACGATAAAATCTGCTTTAACATTAGTTGCATAAACTAATGGGCTAATAAACAAAAGAAATATAAATAAGGCTAATTTCATATAATTTGGTTAGGTATAAATTAAAATCGGCTGCATTTTTTAGTTTCCTAATAAGCAGCCGAATTCTAAAACTAAAATATGATAAGCAATTGTAGTCATTAAACTTAAAGCTAAAAAACATTTGTCAGAATTTAAAAGTGCAAACGATATCGGGAACGATTGCACAACTCAAGTTGTTTTCGGGCTAAAATTCAACTAAAATTGCTTAACCAAATATAATTTCTACCATTTCAAACGAGCCTATGAAATACTTTGTATATACCTTCTTTCTGGTTAATATTAGCTTATCTCTTCATGCCCAAAATACGCTAAACATTTCAAAAGTATGGATATCTGATTTGGGAAATGGTCGGTATAAAAATCCGGTTATAAATGCCGATTATTCAGACCCGGATGCCATTAGGGTTGGCGATGATTTTTACATGGTTGCTTCAAGTTTCGATGCTGTTCCCGGTTTGCCAATCTTGCATTCGAAAGATTTGGTTAATTGGAAAATTGTGGCTCATGCCTTGCTCAAACAACCTCCGCTTGAGCATTTTGAAAAAACACAGCATGGTAATGGCGTTTGGGCACCCTCAATAAGGTTCAAAAATGGCGAATTTTATATTTACTATCCCGACCCGGATTTTGGAATTTATTTAACAAAAGCAAAAAGTGTTACCGGAACCTGGTCTGAGCCAAAATTAGTTATTGCAGGAAAGGGTTTGATAGATCCATGTCCGCTGTGGGATGAGGATGGTAAAATTTATCTTGCCTATGCCTATGCAGGTAGCCGTGCAGGTATTAAAAGTGTTTTAGCTGTTATGCCTTTAAATGCCGATGGCTCGCAGGCTAGCGGTAACGGCCAAATTGTTTACGATGGACACGAACTAGACCCAACTATTGAAGGACCCAAAGCTTATAAACGCAATGGTTATTATTATCTTTTTGCACCTGCAGGAGGTGTTTCAACCGGATGGCAGCTTGTTTTAAGGAGCAGAAATATTTATGGCCCTTACGAACGAAGGGTTGTGATGCATCAAGGTAAATCTACCATTAATGGACCACATCAGGGCGCTTGGGTTAATACAACATCAGGCGAAGACTGGTTTCTTCACTTTCAGGATAAAGATCCTTATGGAAGAGTTGTACATTTGCAGCCATTGAAATGGGTAAATGATTGGCCCGTAATTGGTTTGGATGAAGATGGTGATGGAATTGGTGATCCAGTTGTAAGCTATAAAAAACCAAATGTTAATCAGGTTTATCCAATTCAAACACCAGCAGAAAGTGATGAGTTTTCATCGCAAAAATTGGGTTTACAATGGCAGTGGCAGGCAAACCCGAAACCAACCTGGTTATTTACTGATGCTGCAAAAGGTGTACTTAAACTTTACACTGCCAAAATTCCTGATAACTCAAAAAATTTATGGGATGTGCCTAATGTTTTGATGCAGAAATTTCCGGCCGAGGAATTTCAGGTAACGACTAAACTCACGTTTAAACCAAATCCGAAACTCGAAAATGAAAGAACTGGTTTGGTTATTATGGGCAGAAGTTATGCAAGCCTTTTTGTAGAAAGTAAAAATGATGAATTGTTTTTAAGCATGGGCATTTGCCATAATGCAGATAAAGGAAAAGATGAGCAGGCAACCGAAATACTTAAATTAAAATCATCTACCGTTTACCTAAAAGTAAAAGTTTACGCTGGTGCAAAATGTAAGTTTAGTTATAGTGAAGATGGTAAAAACTACATCGAAATTGATAAAGAATTTCAGGCAGTTGCAGGCCAATGGATTGGTGCCAAAGTAGGAATTTTTGCTACCCGGAATACGCAAACAAATGATTCAGGGTTTGCTGAATATGATTGGTTTAGAGTTGATAAAATATGAGCAGGCGACTAATAATTTTGATGATGTTATTGTTTGGTTTGATTTTTCAGGCCTTTACACTAATTAAAAAACCAACTGTAATTTATTTGATTGGTGATTCTACAGTAGCCGACTATTCCTTGGAAGAAAATTATATGGCTAAAAAATATCCTATAACTGGATGGGGGCAGGTTTTTCAGCAATTCTTTAGTAAAGAAACACTTAAAAAATTAAACCATTTAATTGATAATGATACTGTTTTGGTTGTAGATAAGGCTAAAGGCGGGAGAAGTACAAAAACTTTTTTAGCAGAAGGCAGATGGACAGAAATTACAAAAAAACTTAAAAAAGGCGATTTAGTTTTAATTCAGTTCGGGCATAATGATGCCGCTAAAGATAAACCAGAAAGATATATTGATACTGCTGGATATAAAAAATTGCTAAGGTTGTATGTTAAGGAAACACGCGGAAAAAAAGCAATCCCGATATTGATTACTCCGGTTACCAGAAATTATCCATGGAAGGGTAAGGTGCTTGGAAGCGCACATGGTGATTACCCGGAAGCTGTTAAAGATGTAGCTAATAAAATGCATGTTCCGATTATTGATTTAACAAAATTATCAGCAGAATTCTTCACTGAAATGGGTCAGGATTTTGTGTCAAAAAACTATTTCATGAATTTAGATTC
This sequence comes from Pedobacter sp. Leaf170, assembly GCF_920984665.1. Taxonomy (GTDB): domain Bacteria; phylum Bacteroidota; class Bacteroidia; order Sphingobacteriales; family Sphingobacteriaceae; genus Pedobacter. Next base: position 349,104 of record NZ_CAKLBP010000004.1, on the reverse strand, counting down.
AGGTAAGTATGAAGCTTACCCAAAGGGACTAAAAGATAATACGCATTTCCAGACAAAAGGTGCAAAAGAAGTGGCCAGGTTGGTTTTTGATGAGCTGATAAAGATTAATAAAATGAAATAAACTTCACCTTTGGGCGCCATTTAGGCGGAGTTTATTTCAAAAGGTTTAGCCAACCATAGTTCTTGATGTTATCGCAATTCTATTCCAGGCATTTATAGTTACAATGGCCATAATAATTTGTGATAAATAATTCTGGTCAAATAACTTTGCTGCTTTATTGTACGTATTGTCTGATACGTGGTTTGTAATCAGCGTAACTTCCTCAGTTAAAGCTAAAATTGCTTGTTCTTCTTCGGTAAATAAATTGGTTTCTTTCCAGGCGTTTAATAAATATATACGTTGTTCTGTTTCTCCTAATTTTCTCGCATCCACACTATGCATATTTAAACAAAAGGCGCAACCATTAATTTGTGATGCTCGCATTTTTATTAATTCTTTATGAATTGGTGTTAGTTTGCTGCCAGCTAAATACTTTTCTAGTGCATACATAGCTTGATAAGCAGCTGGTTCTGTTTTTTGAATATCGATTCTACTTTCCATTATTTTTGTTTTCTGTTGATGTAAAGTTCTGAAACCCGACTGTTAAAAAACTTAATGTAGTTTAAGAAATAAATTAATCCATTTAATGGTAATCGTTTATTATTAATAGTTAAAACTTATATATTTGAGATTATTAATCGTTTTTAACTATATGACTTTAGTTCAGCTGGAATATATTGTAGCCGTAGATACGTACAGAAGTTTTGTAACTGCCGCAGAAAAGTGTTTTGTTACACAACCAACTTTGAGTATGCAAGTGCAAAAATTGGAAGAATTGCTAAGCGTTAAAATCTTCGATAGAAGCAAACAACCGGTAAGTCCGACCGAAATTGGCGCTCAAATTATTGCGCAGGCACGAATCATTTTACAAGAAAGCGGTAAGGTTAAAGAATTAATTAATAGTCAGCAACAAGATGTTTTAGGTGAACTTAGAATAGGCGTTATTCCAACTATAGCGCCTTATCTTTTGCCCGAGGTAATTTCTACCATGCTCGAAAAATATCCTGAATTAAAACTTATGATTTGGGAATACACCACCGAAGATATTATTCATCATTTAAAAACCGGCGTTTTAGATTGCGGCATTTTAGCTACGCCACTAACGGATGCTAATATTGTTGAAATGCCTTTATATTATGAAACATTTGTAAGTTACATTAGCAAAAACAGCAAATTATACAAGAAAAAAGCGGTTGATTCGGAAGATTTAAACGATGAAAACATTTGGCTTTTAAACGAAGGCCACTGCATGCGCAATCAGGTATTAAATATTTGTCGTTCTACTAAAAATAATCGATTACAAGGTTTAGAATACAATACCGGAAGTGTTGAAACTTTAATACGAATGGTTGATTTAAACGGAGGTGCCACTTTATTGCCAGAATTAGCAATAGCAGAATTGAGCGCCAAGCAAAGTGGAAAAATCAGGCATTTTAAAAGCCCTGAACCAGTGCGGGAAATTAGTTTAGTTACACATAAAAATTTCATTAAGAAAAGGATGTTAAATGCCTTAAAAGATGAAATTTTAGAAATTATCCCGAAAACAATGAAGCAAAAAAAGAAAAAGGATATAATTGGAATATAAGCCTTAGTTCATTTTTTCTGGTTTTGCTAATAAAAGACCATTGATGTCGCCTTCAACCTCTTCTTCGCCTTTTTTCTTCTTTTTATTAGATTTTCCGCTCAAACGCTCTTCGATAATTTTATCGTACTGTTTTGGCTGGTCGCCTTTTAAAACGTTACGAATGCTTTTAGTGGTTTCATTTTGCATTTTAAAATACTTGTCGGCATCTTCTTCTCTAGATGTTCCGGCCTGCTGACGTTTTATCAGCTCTGCTTGTTCTTTAGCCTGGTTAAACGTTAGGCTATAGATAATGCTTTTTTGCGTATCATTCAATTTTAGCTTTTTATCTAAATCCTCTACATTTTTCTTCGCGATTTCTGTAGGCGTAGGCATTTTATTTTGCTGTGCCTTTGCTAAATTACTGATGCCTATTGCGATTAAAAATAAAAATATAACCTTTTTCATATCTGCTAAAATTTATACGAAGTTATTAATTAATAAGAAAGCCTGCAAATTTGTGTTTTGCAGGCTCCCATATCATGCTAAAATGTGATGATTAAAGTGCTTTTTTGTAAAGTTCAGCAACTGCATCCCAGTTTACTGCATTCCAAATTGCCGCTAAATAATCCGGGCGTTTGTTTTGATATTTTAAGTAATATGCATGCTCCCAAACATCGATACCAAAAATTGGAGTACCTTTTACTTCGGCAACATCCATTAATGGATTATCTTGGTTTGGAGTAGATGAAACCTGAAGTTTTTTATCTGCACCAACTGATAACCAAGCCCAACCAGAACCGAAACGTGTAGCTCCAGCTTCTTGCATTTTAGTTTTTAAGTCAGCAAATGAACCAAAAGCATCATTAATGGCTTTAGCTAAATCGCCAGTTGGCTCGCCACCTTTATTAGGGCCTAAAACAGTCCAGAATAAAGAGTGATTGTAATGACCACCGCCATTATTTCTAACTGCAGCAGGATATTTTGAAATATTTTTTATAATATCTTCGATGCTTGAATTTGCTTCAGGCTTACCTTCTAATGCTTTATTTAGGTTGGTAACATAAGCCTGGTGATGTTTATCATGGTGTATTTCCATGGTCGTTTTGTCAATATGCGGTTCTAGTGCATCGGTTGCGTAAGGTAACGCAGGTAATTCAAAAGCCATAATATTATATGTTTAAGTTTAAAAATGTTTCTTGAAGCAAATATAACATTCGAACATTAAGTTTTGTTCATGTAATTATCATCAATTGCATTTGTGTTAGGTTAAATAATTGTAATGTTGATAAAGGCACATAGCAAAATATTACCTTTTCTTTTTAAAAAAATCAACCATTAACCTGCTGCATTCTTCTGCTAAAACACCACCTTTTAGTTTAGTTTTTGGGTGTAAAAGATTTGTATCTTTAGATAGAAAACCTCTTTTCTCTTCTCTTGCACCATATACAATTCGGCTAATTTGAGTCCAATAGCTAGCACCTGCACACATAACGCAAGGCTCAATCGTTACGTATAGCGTGCAATCGTTTAAATATTTACCGCCAATAGTTTGCGATGCTGATGTAAAAGCCTGCATCTCTGCATGAGCGGTAACATCATTAAACCGCTCGGTTAAATTGTAACCTCTGCCAATAATTCTATTTTTACTAACGATAATTGCTCCGATTGGAATTTCATTTTCTGCCAGGGCTTTTTCAGCTTCGGCCAAAGCAAGCTTCATGTAATGAATATCTTCCGCTTCAGGATTGTTATCTTCGAAATTATAAAAACTCATATTATATTTAAATCAACTTGCTGCCGTTTGGTACAATTAGTTGCGTTGTACTGAGTACAATATCTCCATCTTCGTTAGCAAAGCCGGTTACTAAAAACTCAGACATAAATTTACCAATTTGTTTTTTAGGGAAGTTTATCACGCCAATTATTTGCTTGCCAGGTAACTCCTCCTTGGTATATATCTTGGTAATTTGGGCACTACTCATTTTAATTCCAAATGGTCCAAAATCTACTTTTAGTTTGTAAGCAGGTTTTCTGGCTTCCGGGAAATCGAAAACTTCAAGTATAGTTCCCGCCCTTAATTCTACTTTTTCAAAATCGTTCCAGCTAATATCTTCCATGGTATGTTTCGTAAAATGATAATTTGTTAAACAATTAGAAATAAAAAAGGCCTTTACAAAAGGCCTCAGATAAAACTTTTAATATTTATTGGGCACAAGGGCCGTCTGGAATTTCTTTGCTAATTTTTATCACTTTGGTAACCACCAGTGTCGAATCAAAATCAGCTGAAACTGTGGCAGTATCTGATTTTGCAAAATAGCCTTCTAATTCTACATAAACCGGCTCGTAAGGTTTTTCGAAATTAAGGTTGCTATAAGATAGTTCGAGATTTTTTACGCTATCTAAAACCCAATACTCACGATTATCCTCACACAGTGTGAAAGATTTCATCTCCGGGCCAAAGCTATATAAACCCTTAACAGTTCTCTTGTCGCTTTCCTCTGGCTTTTCTGCTCGGTTACAAGCGGTAATGGCCACACCTAAAAGCATAACATATACAATTGCTTGTTTAAATAACTTCATTTTTATATTGATTGATTTATTTGGTCTATCTTTTTAACACTTAAATTTGATGACAAAGCAGATGCCAAAAATGAGAAAATCCCTACAGTTACAAAAACTAAAATGAAATCTTTCCACTTAAGGCCTATGGGATAGGAACTTAAAAGTGTATCACTACCTTCTCCCATTTTTATCAAACCGAAATTATGTTGTATAAGGTAAAATATAACCCCAATTATTAGCCCCAATACACACCCCGACATTGTAATCATCATCCCTTCAAAAAGAAAAATTTGTTTTATAAGCTTTTTGCTTGCGCCAAGGCTGCGTAATATCGCTATATCTTTAACCTTATCAATTACCAGCATGGTTAATGAGCCTATAATATTAAATATAGCAATTATTAGTATGAATGTTAGAATTATATAAACAGCCCATTTCTCGGTATTTAGGATGTGATAAACGGAACGATTTTGCTCTGCCTGATTACGGACCTCAAAATCGGTTCCTATATGCTCTGCTACATCGGTTTTGAATTTCTCTATATCAACACCTGGTTTAAGGTTTATTTCAATTGACGAAACATTTTCTGATTCGCCCAATAATTCGCGGGCAAAATCTAACGGAACAATAATCCCATTATCAAATTCTTGCTGAACCTCAAAAACGCCACTTACACGAATACTTTCGGTTACAAAATCTTCAGCTGGATTTATGCTATTGACCTTAATATCTTTCTTTGGCGAAAAAATTTCAAGCTCTGTAAAGGGATCAACTGTGTTTACAGCCAAGTATGTTTGCAAGGTAGAGCCAATTACGGAAGTGTAGCCACTTCTGTTGCTGAGCACAAAGCGACCCTCTTTTATGGTGCTATCCAGTTTTTTATTTTTCAGAAAATCTGGTCCAACGCCTTTAACCATTCCTACAGCTTGTTTATTATTATACTTTAAGAGCGCATTTTCTTGCAAAACTTCTGTAAAAGAATAAACATCTTTATTTTCCTTTAACTTATTGAAATATGCTGTGTTTGGATTAAAGGTTTTTCCCTTAGCAGGTGTAATTGCAATTTCAGGCGTAAGCGTATTAAACATGTTTAAAATGGTTACTTCTAAGCCATTAAAAACAGATAGGATGATGATTAATGCTGCGCTACCAACCATAACGCCCACCATGGATATGCCGGAAATCAAATTGATTGCATTTGTCGATTTTTTGGCAAACAAATATCTTTTGGCGATATATAAAGGCGTATTCACAGATTAAATATAATGTTTTAGCTTAATTATGTAGAAATTGTTTGCTTGTAGATAGACACTTAGAAAAACGGATTGTTTTGTTTTTCAAAACCAATTGTAGTAGATGGGCCGTGACCAGGAAAAACTTTGCATTCGTTTGGTAACGTAAACAGTTTAGTTTCAATACTATTGATTAATTGCTGGTGGTTTCCGCCCGGTAAATCTGTTCTGCCAATGCTTTGATAAAATAAAACATCACCACCAATTAAAATGTTATCAACTTTGCTGTAGAAACACAAATGTGCCGGCGAATGACCTGGCGCAAAAATTAGTGCTAAGGTGCTATTGCCAAAGCTTACAGTTCCGGTTTCACCCAAAAATGTTTCAGGCTCAGGCGATAATTCATACTGAGTAAAACCCATTTGAGGCGCATAGCCGGGTACAGCCTGCAAAACTTGTAATTCACCTTTGTTAAACTGAGGTTTTAAACCCCAGGTATCAAAAACGAATTTATTACCAACAATATGGTCTAAGTGGCAATGGGTATTTAACAGTAATACGGGCTTTAAGTTATTTTCTTTAACGAATGAAACTAACTCGTTCTGCTCAAAGCCTTCATACATTCCCGGGTCGATAATTACACATTCATTGGTTTCATCAAAAAGCACGTATGTATTTTCACCGTAGGCATTAAACGTAAATATTTTTATTTTAATCATGTTTTTATAATCTAATTTTTCCATTTAAAGGTTGTAATCATCTTATCAATGTCTTTCTTGATAAATTTTACAACAGGTTCAATAGAATCGTACTGCGGGCGCTCATTAAAGTAAAGCGCAGCCCTAAAATAGTGCTTAGCGCTATCTGTTAAAAAAAACTGAACTGATGAAGCTGTATTGCCTTCTATGGCATAATATATTCCGTAAACTTTCCTATCGGGATAATTAATAAGTTTCTGGTCGATTGCACTTGCTTTTATGGTATGTTTAAATGCAAGTTTCCGGGCATCTTCCACCATTTCATCATAAATGGCTTTATTGGCAATATCATAATATGTTAAATGCAGATAGCCATTAAACTGCGAAAAATGTAGATTGTACCAATATTTTTGCCCTTTCTTGTCATCATTTTCCATTTTAGCATAAACCGGATATTCAAAACTGAAAGGAGCTTTACTATCAAAAGATTGATATTTTTTTTCAGGATATACGATGCGAAAATAGCCTTTAGGTTTTGGGCTATAATCATTGTTCTGACAGGCAGCAATAAACAAAAGTAAAATAATGGGTAAAAAAAATAAGTTTTTAGCTTTCATATCCTGTTTGCCAAACGTTTTTTAATCCAAATTGTTCCATATACGCCAAGCTTGTTCTGCTTGTTGATGCAGCATTTCTAAACCATTTTTTGTAGAAGCGCCTTGTAATGCTGCCTTTTCTAAAAATTTAGTTTCCAATGGGTTATAAACCAAATCATAAGCTAAGTGTTCTTTGCTTAATAATGTGTATTCAATTTCCGGGCAACCTTCTAAATTCGGAGACATACCCAAAGGCGTTGTGTTAATTAAAAGCTTATGAGATTGCAGCATATCATCCGTAATTTCTGAATATAAAATTGCGCCTGAAGCAGGTTTTCTAACAACAGTTTTGTAATCAATATTTAATTTGTGGAGTACATATTTAACAGCTTTTGCTGCGCCGCCATCACCAAAAATCAAAGCCTTTGTATTTTGCGGTTTAAGTAAAGGTTTTAAAGATTCTTCGAAACCAAAAGCATCCGTGTTGTATCCTTTAAGGTGTTTTTTGCCATTGATGTTTTTTACAGAAATACAATTTACAGCACCAATTTTATCTGCTGCTTCATCAATCTCATCAAGAAAAGGCAAAACCGAAACTTTATGAGGAATGGTTACGTTTAATCCGCAAAGGCTTTCGTCATCATTCAATAAATTTACGATTGAAGAAACATTTTCCATTGGAAAAAGCTCATATTGGTGATTTGAAATATGCTCTTTCGAAAACTTTTCAGTAAAATATTTTTTTGAAAAGGAATGCGAAAGCGGATAACCGATTAGACCGTAAGTTTTCATTTTTATTTCGTTTGCCCAATAATAGAGGTAAAGAATTGCGTGCCGATAATATAATAATGGCTTTAGCCTGTTTAAGCTAAAGCCATTTTGCCATTCAAATAAATGGTTTAAATTTTATTTATTTAAGTTAAGAAAGTGATCAAATGTATCACCTCTTAATCCTAATCTGATGGTTTCTAATGGAATTACTTCAGCAGGTGCAATATTACCAAGGTTAACATTGGTTCCAATAAGTTTGATAAACCATACTTGCTGCTCTTTTTGTGGTGCTTCCCAGATAATTGTTTCTTCAGGTATTTGTGTTAAAATTTCATCTACCAAACCTTCTCTTACTTCACCGCTACCGCGATAAATACCAACATTTCCACCTTCGCGAGCTTCGGCAATAACTTTCCAAGAGCCAGCTTCAAGTTCGGCCTGCATTAATTTAATCCATTTATATGGCGCAAATATTTTAGCAGCATCTTTACTTCCAACTTCAGAAATTACAGTAACCTGTTTTGCAAGTTCACTAATGTAATTGCATTTTAAATCGTGCTCAATTTCGATGGAGCCATCAGAAACTTCGGCATATTCCATTCCGTATTGATCTAAAACACGTTGGTAATCTGAAAACTGATTGCGGATGATAAATGCCTCAAATAAAGTTCCTCCAAAATAGGTTGGAATACCGGCACTTTTATATAATGCTAATTTTTCTTTAAGCTTTGGGGTAACATGAGAGGTAGCCCAGCCTAATTTTACGATATCTGTATGTACGCCCGCAACATCAAGAAAATCTTCTACCTGACGTAGGCTTAATCCCTTATCCATAACCATTGTAATGCCTTTTTGGCGTGGCTTTTCCGGACGCTCGGGAACGTTTAATAATGGGTAATTCATATGTGTACAAAAGTGGAAAAAAAATTGAGAATTATATGTCAAAATTTTCTCACACTGATTTTACCTGATGTAACGGTTAATAACATTTATAATTGCACTATTATCCTGCAATTGTGGTAGGTATTCAAACAAAATATAATGCTTATCCGGGTCGGTAGTTAGAGCAGTTTCTAAATAACCTAACGAATCGGCATAGTGGCCAAGCGCAAATAAGTAAGCAACCATTCTGTAATATAATTCTGCCGCTTCCGGGTTGTTCTTAATGGCCTCTGCCATGGTTTCAGAAGCTTCTAAAAGTTTACCTTGTTCGTACAAAACGGTACTAAAATCTAGCCAGGCTTCAATATCCAAAGGATTGTATTCTAAAACCTTTTCGTACGCTTCTATAGATTCATCAATTTGATTTAGCTTGTAGTAGGCATCGGCCATTGCAAACCAGAAATCAGAATTTTCGCCTTCTAAATCAATTGCTTTTTTATAAAAATGTAACGATTCGAAATAACGTTCTTCATGGTTTAATGTAACGCCAATACCAAACCAGGCATCAGCCATTTTTGGGTCCATCTTTACCGATTTCTTGTAATAAGAACGGGCTTCGTCCATTTTTTCGAGCTTCTCGAAACATTCGCCAATTGCACAATAGGTATCGGCATTAGGCTGTTCATATTCAAAAGTTTGTTTGTAAACCTCTATAGCTTCATCATATTTATCGAGCTGAACTAAAGCATTTCCTTTATTAAAATAAGCAGAGCTGAAATCTTCTTTGATTAAAATTGCATAATCATACGCATCAATTGCTTTTTCAAAAAGATTTAATTTATGAAAACTGTTGCCTAAATTATACCAGGCCGCATAAGAGTATGGGTCGGTATCAATATACTGCTGATAAAATTTGATACTTTCTTCCTGTTTATCTAAAACATCATAACAAAATGCCAGTTCATACAAACCATCCTGGTTTTCCATGTTTTGCTCTAAGCTTAGCTTAATGTAAACAATGGCATTTTCATAGTCAGACATGCTTTGGTAAACATAAGCCATCTGCAAAAGTATTTCATCCGTACTTTCTGCCAAGCCTAAAGCTTTTTCATAATTTTCTAAAGCTTCGGTATAACGCTCAGTATTTTGATAAATGTTTCCGCGAAGCAGATAAATGTCAGGTTCTGATGATTCTAAAAGTTCAGCTTTTTGTAAAGACAGAAAAGCGCTCTCATAATTATTTGTTAAAATATAAAGGTGCGCCTGTTTAATTAAAAAAACTGTTGCATAAGGATGCTGACTAACAGCGTAATCTACAACTTGTAAAGCCTTAACCGGATCGTTTTTTTCAATGTAAAAATCTACAATGTATTCAAAAGCGCCTGCATCGAAAAAATATTGATCTTTATTACGGATCATCTCTTCGTAACGTTCAACTGAACGTTGTGCATCTTCGTTGGATTCAAAAAAGAATTCTTCTTCCATATATTAAACTATTAAAGAACCGTGCCAATAAGCAGATAAACACAACCTAAGTTTACAATATTTACAAAGCAACTATAAAAATAATTATCAACATTGTTAATGCTGTTGCATGTAAATGGTTGAAAATAAATGATATTGGCGGTTTTGGCCTGTGTGTATTATCAACAACTTTTTTCTGTAGCGCAGTTCCTTTTCCCTTCTTTCACAAAAATAGTATAAATTTATTTAATTAAGCGTAACCAATAAGTCATGAAAAAAGTAACCTTTTTAACGTTATTCATCATTTTTTCTGCTAATGTATTGTGGGCACAAAGTGATGATGAACAAGCCATTAAGCAAACTATAAATAATCTTTTTCTAGGGATGAAAAATGGCGATAGCTCTTTAGCGGCATCAGCTTTTGCTAAAGAAAGTATATTGCAAACAATTGTAAGTAAAGAAGGCAAAAACACCATTAAAACAGAATCCGTTTTGGGATTTTTAAAAATGATAGCTATACCACGAACGCAAATTTATGATGAGCGGATTGTATTCTCTAAAATTTTAATTGATGGTGCTTTAGCTGCTGTTTGGACCGAATATAAATTTTACATTGATGAAAGATTTAGCCATTGCGGGGTAAATTCCTTTCAACTGGTAAAGGGCGAAAAAGGCTGGCAGATTGCTTATTTAATAGATACCCGTAGAAAAGATAATTGTAAACCTTAGATTTATAAAATAATAATATCAAAAACATGAGCGCAAATATTCAATCGATTTTAACACAACTCGGCATAGAAAATATTAACCCGGCATATAGTACCGGCAATGATTGGGGTGGTGCAAATAACACAGAAAATATAGATAGTTTTTCGCCTGTTGATGGACAAAAAATAGCATCGATAAAGGTTTCTTCAAATAATGATTACGAACAAGTAATTGCAAAAGCGCAAGAAGCATTTGTGTATTGGAGAACTGTCCCTGCACCTAAACGAGGAGAAATTGTGCGTCAGTTTGGCGATGCTTTGCGTAAAAATAAAGAGGCTTTAGGAACATTGGTTTCTTACGAAATGGGTAAAAGTTTGCAAGAAGGCTATGGCGAAGTGCAGGAAATGATTGATATCTGCGATTTTGCTGTCGGTTTATCGCGTCAGCTTTATGGATTAACCATGCACAGCGAGCGTCCAAACCATCGCATGTACGAGCAGTGGCATCCGCTTGGAATTGTTGGAATTATTTCTGCCTTTAATTTTCCTGTTGCGGTTTGGAGCTGGAATGCTGCGTTGGCATGGGTTTGTGGTAATGTTTGCATCTGGAAACCTTCAGAAAAAACACCACTTACCGGCATTGCCTGCCAAAAAATTATTGCAGCAGTTTTTAAAGCTAATGATATCCCTGAAGGGGTATCGAGTTTAATTATTGGCGATAGAATAATTGGCGAGTTAATGACTAATGACGGACGTGTACCTTTAATTTCTGCAACTGGTTCTACCAGGATGGGTAAAGCTGTAGCTGTGGCGGTGGGTGCTCGTTTAGGTAAAAGTTTATTAGAACTTGGAGGTAATAACGCCATCATCATATCAGAGCATGCTGATTTAGATATGAGTTTAATTGGGGCAGTTTTCGGTGCGGTTGGTACTGCTGGTCAACGTTGTACCTCAACAAGAAGATTAATTATTCACCAAAGCGTTTACGATACATTTGTTGCCAAACTGGTTAAAGCTTATGCCCAGTTAAGAATTGGCAATCCTTTAGATCAAAATAACCATGTTGGTCCGCTGATTGATAAAGATGCGGTAAATGCCTATCTCGATTCTATTGAAAAATGTAAAGCCGAAGGTGGTAATTTTGTTGTTGATGGAGGCGTTTTAGAGGGTGAAAAGTATGCCAGTGGTTGTTATGTTAAGCCATGCATCGCCGAAGTTAAAAATGATTATAAAATTGTTCAGCATGAAACTTTTGCACCGATTTTGTATTTGATTAAGTATACAAATCTTGATGAAGCGATTGCATTGCAAAATGGTGTTCCTCAAGGTTTATCATCAGCCATAATGACGCTTAATTTAAGAGAGGCCGAGCAATTTCTATCTTATCAAGGCTCTGACTGTGGAATTGCAAATGTAAATATTGGTACTTCCGGAGCAGAAATTGGCGGCGCTTTTGGGGGCGAAAAGGAAACTGGCGGAGGAAGAGAAAGTGGTTCTGATGCATGGAGAGCCTATATGCGTAGACAAACCAACACCATAAATTACGCTAATACTTTGCCTTTAGCACAAGGAATAAAATTTGATTTATAGTTTAAAATACAAAAACATCGGCCGGAATTGCTCCTGCCGATGTTATCATTAACTAAAACTAAACTATATGTATGATGGATTATTAGAAAAGTTTTTCTAATAAGTCTATTTTTAAATCTTCATAGCGATTTAAGTTGCTTGCATAAATTGCTTTTGGCGCAATGCTGATGTTGGTATTTTGAGCAGCAAATTCATTCATTTTTAATTTCGCCTCATTGCCTAAAGTTGCAGTATGCATTTCTGTAGTGCCTTCTAAATTCAAACTTGTACCATCATTTGCTATTGTAAACAAGTTTACGGTGTTGGCATTAATGTTTGCCGAAGCTTTGTCTTTAAGGATAACCTCTAAATCTAATAAATTGAATTTTCCTGAGGTGGTAACGCTTGATGTATTTGAAGCTACAATTGATTGAATGTTGTTAACATGTGCAATAACAGTTAAAGGTTCTTTGGCAAATGAACTGATTCTAAGTTCAGAACCTTGTTGTTGCACCAATGCATTGCTGGTATAATATTTATCAAAAACCTCTATGCTTTCTTGGCTATCCTGAACCAGGATTAATTTTACATTTCCGCTTACCGAGATTTTGCTGATGTTTTTTACCTGATTAATTGTAGTGTAACTAGACTTCAATTCTGTTGCGTTTGCTACAACTGTGGCGCTACTTAAAGTTACCATAACTAAAGCTGCTGCGAATAAGTTTTTAATAGAATTTTTCATGACCTGAATATTTTATGTTTTGTAAATCTTTTTTTAATCCCCTAATTTCTAGGTGGTTTTAAATATAAGACGGCAACACTCAGGAAACGTTTCAGGCTAGTGAACAGTAATATACCACTGTCGGTAATTTATAGACGAACGGGCATTATATCTATACCAAAAATGGTAAACTTATAGCTGTTTCAGCTAAAACGTTTCAGCTAATGTAATTTCCACATAACATTATTGTTAAATTTTGTTAAGGCATAATGAAACTAAAAAATTAGTTTTATATTGGTCCTGAAAACCAACTCTATTTATGAAAAGAACGCTACTCACAGTATGTTTTCTCTTTTTGATTTTTTGTACAGCAAAAGCTCAAAATTTGCATACTATTAAGGGCCGTGTTATTGATACGGCCGCAACCTCTATCCTCGGAGGAACCTCAGTTTCGATTTTAAATGCCAAAGATTCTACTTTGGTAAAATTTACCCGGGCAGCAGAAAATGGCTCATTTGAGCTCCCCAACATCCGTAATGGAAAATTCATCCTTTTGGTTTCCTATCCGAAATACGCTGATTTTGTTGATCACTTTGTGCTGGATTCTACTAAAAAAGATGTTGATTATGGTAAAATTAACCTAACGGGAAAAGCGCAGCTTCTTGCCGATGTAATTATTAAAGGAAATCGCACTGCGATAAAAATTAAAGGAGATACTACAGAATTTGACCCGCAGGCATATAATATTGAGCCCAATGCAAAGGTTGAAGATTTAATTAAACAGTTTCCGGGAATAGAGGTTGATAAAGACGGCAAAATAACCGCACAAGGCCAAAAAAACGTGAAGGTTTTAGTAGATGGAGAAGAGTTTTTTGGAGACGACCCCACACTGGTGACAAAAAACATTAGAGCTGATATGGTTGATAAAGTTCAGCTTTATGATAAAAAAAGCGACCAGGCAACTTTTACAGGTGTTGATGATGGCGAAAAAACCAAAACGTTAAACATTAAGCTTAAAGAGAATGCTAAAAACGGCTATTTTGGAAAAGTAATTGCAGGTGTTGGTACAGATGATTTTTATCAAGGCCAATTAATGTTTAACAAATTTGCAGGTAAGAAGAAATTTTCTGCTTATGGTATACTAGGTAACAATGGTAAGGTTGGTTTAGGCTGGGAAGATAGTCAGAAGCTTGGAACGCAAAGTGCTGGTACAATGAGTGATGATGGTGGTATTTATTTTACCAGCAGTGGTGATGAATTTGAGGGTTGGGGCGGACAATATAATGGAGAAGGTATTCCGGTAGCCAGAACCGGTGGTTTGCATTTCGATAACAAATGGAATAGCGATAAAGAAACTTTAAATACAAATTACAAAATCGGTTCTTTAAGGGTTTTTGGTGATAGAAATACAATCAGCCAGAATAATTTAGCTTCGGGTATCATTAATAATATTTCAAATCAGAATTATGATAATGATGTTTTCAGACAGAAGCTTGATGCGATGTATGAAATTAAGTTGGATACTACTTTAACACTAAAAATTAATGTTGATGGAACACTTAAAAAAAGCGACACCTTTCAAGATTATGCTACCGTTAGTACTAGAGGTAATAATAGTTTGCTAAATACAAGTTCTAGAACATTAGCTAATAATGCTGAAGATAAGATATTTAACATCAATGCCTTTTTAACAAAAAAACTAAAAAAGAAAGGACGTACGTTATCTCTAAATTTAAGTCAATCTGTTACCGATAATAATACAGAAGGATATTTAAACTCTGCTAATAGTTTTTATAATGTAAATGGCGCTTTGGATAGTATTGCAAACATAAACCAGTATAAATTGAATGGCATTAAAAACAATGTTTTTAAATCCAATTTGGCCTATACAGAGCCCATTACGAAATCTTTAACAGTGATTCTTAATTATGGTTTAAATTTAAGTAATGGCCGTTCAGATAGAAAATCATTTAATCAATCTTTACCTGGCAGATATGATATATTAGATACTCAATTTAGTAATGATTACCAATTGGATCAGATCATCAATTCTGGGGGTGCAGTCTTTAACTACAAGAAGGGAAAAAGTGTTTTAAATGTTGGCTCTAAATTTAGCGATGTTAATTTTAAACAGGAAGATTTATACAATAAAATCAGATACGACAGGAAATTTATAAACTACATGCCACAGGCGATGTATCAATATAATTTCTCTCAGCAAAAATCTTTCCGTATAAACTATAATGGAAATACACAACAGCCAAGTTTAGACCAAATTCAGCCTATAAGAGTAAATACCGATCCCTTAAATATTACTTTAGGAAACCCGGATTTACGACCATCTTTTAGAAGTAATTTAAATGCAAGTTATAATTCCTATAAAGTTATAAGCAGTCAGTCTATTTATATTAGTGGTTATTTTAGCTTTACAAACAACCCGATTGCAAGTAATGTGGTAACCGATGCAGCAGGTAAAAGTACTTTTCAAGCTGTAAATTTAGCAGATAAAGTACCAACAAATTTTAGTTTATATTCTAGCTTTGGTCGGAAAATTTTTGGTACAAATGTGGGTTTAGGTCTTAATATGAACGGTAGCACATCTTATAACTTTATTAATAGTGTATTAAACCAGACTAAAACAATGCGTTATTCTCCTCAAATCAATATTAATAGATATAAAGATGGGAAATACAGCATTTACGGCTATTTCGGGCCAGATTACACAACTTCGGTAGCCTCGGTTCAGCAAGCTTTTAATAGTAATGGATGGGGCGCTTCGGGTTACTTATCAGGTTCGGTTCAATTACCAGGTAAATTGGAGATAACAACAGACGGGCAATACACGTATCGTGCAAAAACTCAGGCTTTTAACGAATCATTTACACAACTTATCTGGAATACTACAATAACGAAAAAGTTCTTCAAAGCACAAAATTTAAGAACATCAATTCAAGGGTTTGATTTACTAAATCAGAATCAAGGGTTTAACCGTTATGCATCAAACGGAAACATTACACAGAGCAGTTATAGAACCATCAGAAGATATTTTATGTTTACTGTAAGCTGGGATTTTACTAAAATGGGCGGTGGCGCAGCTACTCCAGCACCTCAAAATTAATAGCCATGAAAACGATATTAAAACTTACAATAATTTTAGCGGTAATATTTATCAGCAATACTTGTATTGCACAAAATGTACATTTTATTAAGAATGGTGTTATCGAATACGAGAAACGCTCAAATATGTACGCATTGGTAAAAAAGAAAATAAATAGTGATAATGAATCTTACATGGCTCAAGCTTTTGAGAATTATAAGAAGAATTTTCCGCAGTTTAAATCGGCTAAAAGCACACTAAAATTTAACAGCGATAAAAGTTTCTATAAATTTATTGAAGATGCGGCACCAACAACCAATAATTGGCTGCACAATAATCCAATAGCCGATTTAAAAAATATTATCGCCACTGATTATACTACGGCAACCAATACCATTCAAAAAAGTGTTTATGAGGCAACCTATTTGGTAAAAGATAGCGTACGTAAAATAAATTGGAAAATTACTGATGAAACCCGTGAAATTGCTGGATATGAATGCAGAAGAGCAAATGCAATTATTATGGATTCGGTATATGTTGTAGCTTATTACTCCAACCAAATTGCTGTTTCTGGTGGCCCTGAAACCTTTAGTGGTTTGCCTGGTATGATATTAGGTTTAGCTTTACCGCACGATAATATTACCTGGTTTGCAACCAAGGTTACTGAAGTAGCCGTACCAGAAAAAGATTTGTTGCCGCCAGCCAAAGGAAAGCCTACAGATAATGCGGGGCTAAAGAAAATCCTGCTATCGGTTTTTAAAGACGAAGGCGCCTATGCACAGCCCTATCTAAAAGCCTTTACACTATAATTTGTGGTAAATTGGCGGGGTTAAATCAACTGAAATGTATAGCCCACTTTTAAATCATATCAACAAATTTATCGATTTGAGTAATGTAGAAAAGGAAACCCTGACTTCATTACTCAAACCGATAACAATTAAAAAGAAAGCTTTTTTGCTTGAGGAAGGACAAGTTTGCAAAGCGAATTATTTTGTTGTTAAGGGTTGTTTGCGTTTATACTTCATCGATATAAAAGGAGCAGAGCAAACTACTCAATTCGCTATCGAAAATTGGTGGATTACCGATTTGACAAGTTTTTTGTTTCAGAAATCTTCAGAATTTTATATTCAAGCGGCAGAAAATACTGAGGTAATTGCTATAGAACACCGTGACTACGATTTGCTGTTTAGCAAATTGCCAAAAATGGAAAGATATTTCAGACTTATTTTACAGAAAAATCACCAGGCATCGCAAATGCGGATTAAGTTTTTATACAGCCAAACTGCCGAAGAAAGATACCACCACTTTAATAAGTTATTTCCAGAATTTGTACAACGAATACCGCAATATATGCTGGCTTCTTATTTAGGTTTCACACCAGAATTTCTCAGTAAAATCAGGGCTAAGAATTAATTAATACCTGCTTAAAAAATCCTGATAAGCAAGAGCTATTCCTTCACGAAGTTCGATGGTGTGTTTCCAGCCTAAATTATGAAGTTTAGTAACGTCCATTAATTTACGCGGTGTTCCATCGGGTTTACTGGCATCAAAAACCAGTTCTCCTTTATATTGCAAAACATCTTTAATAAGCAATGCTAAGTCTTTAATGGTTAAATCATGTCCAACACCAATATTTATTAAGTTTGCTTCGTTATAGTTTTCCATTAAGAAATAACAGGCATTTGCCAAATCATCGGCAAATAAAAACTCACGCATCGGCGAGCCAGAGCCCCATACAATCACTTCTTTTTCATCATTAATTTTAGCCTCGTGAACTTTACGTATCAATGCAGGTAAAACATGCGAGTTTTGAGGATGATAGTTATCGTTATAGCCGTATAAATTGGTTGGCATTACAGAGATAAAATTACAACCGTATTGGTCGCGATAGGCATCACACATTTTAATTCCGGCAATTTTTGCAATGGCATAAGGCTCATTGGTTTCTTCTAAAGTTCCGGTTAAAAGATATTCTTCTTTTAATGGCTGCGGAGCCAATTTAGGGTAAATGCAACTCGAGCCCAAAAACATAAGTTTTTTTACTCCGTTTAAATATGCATTATGGATTACGTTGTTTTGAATAGATAAATTCTCAAAAAGAAAATCGGCCCTGTATGTATTATTGGCTACAATGCCACCAACTTTTGCTGCGGCTAAAAATACATAGTCAGGTTTTTCTTCAGCGAAAAAATCAGTAACTGCCTGCTGGTTTCTTAAATCTAATTCTTCAGAAGTTTTGGTGAGCAGGTTTGTGTAACCTTCTTTTTCTAACTTGCGAAAGATTGCTGAACCCACCATTCCTCGGTGCCCTGCGATGTAAATTTTAGCTGATTTTTCCAATGTTGAATGTTAAAAATGCCTCCAAAAATACAACACATTAAGCGAATACGTATTAAGATTATTGGTAAAAAAAAATCCGTTAAATGATTTAATTGTATTTTTGACGAAAAAAAACTCTTGGGTAAAGATAAACTTAGGCGTTTTGCAGAGATTGAAACTTTTGCAAACGTATTGCAATTAGATGAAGGAAAGCCGCTCAAAGGCAATTGGGCTAACACACATTTCAAAAATAATAATCCTATTGTGCTCGAATTGGCCTGTGGAAAAGGTGAATATTCGGTAAACCTTGCTAAATTATTTCCTGATAAAAATTTTATTGGGATTGATTATAAAGGCAATCGCATTTGGCGTGGTGCTAAAACTGCTATTGAAGAAGGTATAAACAATGTTTCCTTTTTAAGAATTCAGATAGAAAACTTGCTTGATTATTTTGAGGCTGGAGAAATTGACGAAATATGGATTACTTTTCCTGATCCTCAACCACAGGATAGTCGCGAAAAGAAACGGTTAACCTTTCCAGCGTTTTTAGATAAATACAAGGCTATTTTAAAAGCTGGTGGAAGGGTAAATTTAAAAACTGATAATGATCAGCTTTATCTTTATACAAACGAGAAAGTATCAGAATTAAATATTCCGGTTCATAAAAATACCGACCATTTGTATACATCAGAATTTGCTGATGAAATACTTTCGATTAAAACATATTACGAGAAAAAATACCTTTTGCACGATAAAAACATTAATTACATTCAATTTTCGTTTGCGTAATGGACACCAACTTTTATGAGCAAGTTTACGAGGTTGTGAGGCTCATCCCAAAGGGAAGAGTTACCTCATACGGTGCAATTGCAAAGAGCTTAGGAGCAGCAAAATCATCTCGTATGGTTGGGCATGCAATGAGCTATGCAGGTACTGCGCATCCTTATGTACCAGCGCACAGAGTTGTAAATAGTAGCGGCTTGTTAACAGGTAAGTTTCATTTTAGTCCGCCAGAATTGATGGAGGAATTGCTTGCAAAAGAAGGCATCAAAGTAAAAAACGATAAGGTTGTAGATTTTAAGAAAGTCTTTTGGAATCCTTTAGATGAACTTTCTGTTGACTAATTGCACCGGCAGGTTGCTTACAATTTTTATAAAAAATCATTCATTTAAATAATAATCATGGGGAAATTAGTAGAAGAATTTAATGGCTATCGCGAAAAAATGAACGATAGAATTATGGAGACTGCAAACACCAACATTAAACGGTTTTTTGCTTTAGATACCACAAGTTATGCCGATGGCGCTTTAGATGTTAAAACTAAGGAGATGTTGGGTTTGGTTGCATCGATGGTTTTGCGTTGCGATGATTGTATCAAATATCATTTGGGAAAATGCCATGATGCAGGTGTAAACAGTGATGAGATGAACGAAATTTTTATGATAGCAAATTTAGTTGGCGGCAGCATCGTCATTCCGCATTACAGAAGAGCTGTTGAGTATTGGGATGAGCTTTCTAGTTAGTCAAAAGTATTATACCAAAATGCTATATCAGAAAAACAATATGGTATGTGTAATCTCAGAGAACTAATTGTTTATAAAAAATGATTTTCCTTATTAGTAGAGATCCGTAATTTAACAAAGACTTTTCCGAAAAGCAGAACAGTTTAGTTTGTTTGCTCAAATTCGGAGCTCATCAAGGTAGGTTTGTAGTAGTATTGGGGAAGCTTAAAATTTTCGTAAAATGACTGAAGACTTGGGACTAAAGACTGAGGAGTGCATCCGTTGCACATGGGCTGGCTCAGATCCGCTTTATGTAAAGTATCATGATGAAGAATGGGGAAAGCCAGTTTATAATGATAAAACCCTTTTTGAGTTTTTAATTTTAGAAGGTGCGCAAGCAGGTTTGAGTTGGATAACGATACTCAAAAGGAGAGAAAACTACAGAAAAGCTTTTGCTGATTTTGATGTTGAAAAAGTTGCTGCATTCGATGGTAAAGATATTGAACGCTTAATGTCTGATGCGGGAATAATCAGAAACAGACTTAAAGTGAGTGGTGCAATTACCAATGCTAAACTTTTTATAAAAATTCAGCAAGAATTCGGGAGTTTCACAAATTATATCTGGGGATTTTTACCTGATGGAAAGCCAATTTTAAATCATATTGAAAAGATGTCTGACGTTCCTGCCAGAACAGAATTGTCGGATAAAATAAGTAAAGACATGAAAAAACGTGGCTTCAAGTTTTTTGGGACAACGATTTGTTATGCGCACATGCAAGCTACGGGAATGGTAAATGATCACTTAATAAATTGCTGTGCAAGATGATTGATGTTTTTCCTGAATTGTGTACCGATAGATTGCGATTAAGGCAATTTGAAGATTTTGATTTAGAAAATGTTTACAAAGGCTTATCGAATCCTGATGTAATCAAATACTATGGAGTACATTACCAAAGCATACAAGAAACTCAGGAACAATTAAAATGGTTTAAAACAATTCAAATTGAACACACAGGAATATGGTGGGCAATTTGTAATAAGCAAAATGGCGATTTTATGGGCGCTGTTGGATTTAAATAATTTTAATAAATCGCACAAGAAAGTAGAAATAGGATTCTGGTTAATACCTAAATATTGGAAAAAAGGAATTGTAAATGAATCAGCAACTGCAATTTGTAACTACGCATTTTATAGTTTACATGTTAACAGAATAGAAGCTTTTGTAGAGTCTGAGAATGAGAACAGTAAAAATGCATTGCTAAAATTAGCTTTTGAATACGAAGGAACCATGAAAAACTGTGAAATTAAAAATGGCAAGACAGTTAGCTTATCAATTTTTGCAAAGTTGAAACCTTTATCTTAAAATCCTTAAATTTTAAAAATCCTGATCCTATTTTTTTCCTTCGTTATATTCTCTAACCAACTCAGCAACATCCTTACTATTTAAGCTTGAGTTTGCTTCAATCTTTTCTTTTAGAGCAGGCTTGTCGCCAAGCTTTTGTAATAAAATGCTACGCACTTCTGCTTTTCTTGTGTCTTCTGTTATCGCTTTTATTGGAATTTCCTGAAGCGGGCCTGTTCCTGGTTTTTCGATAAAATAGCGAACCGCCAGTGCGCCAATTGGGGGTTCTGGGCCAGTGTTTCTTCCACCACCAATGCTAATTCCGCCACCCATTCCCGTTCCTCCTAAGCCACCGGTTCCGGTACCAATACCAATCGAAGGTCTAAACCTTACATTTTTTTCCTTTTTAACAGGCATCAATGTGCCTCCGCCGAAAGAATATAAATTTATTGCACCCGTTTCAATAACTTTTACAAATCGGTATTCAAAGTTTTTCTTATTGGCAAAGCCTTTACTAATGTAGCTGCTACCATTCCAAAAAAAATTCTTAACATCTTTTGCAAGCAAAATTACATCAGCTTCGTCATTAGCGCTAATGTAAACAGAAAAATAATCGGTGCCTTTAATTGTACCACGAATTACATCATCATTATTTTTTACGATAAAATCCTGGGCAGAAGCGGTAAGTGCAAAAACAGAAACTAAAATCGAAAGAAAGAATATTTTCATAATAAAAAAATTGCTTGCTCAAAAATAACGGAACTAAATTTATAATCTTATCCTTTACATTTAAATTTTATTGTTATCGTTAACTTTGGTTACTTTTATCTGGCAGCAAAATATTGCCAATCGGTAAATTATTAAACCGTTTTTCACATGAACAATAAAAAACTCTTTCTTTTAGATGGTATGGCGCTAATGTACAGAGCGCATTTTGCACTAAGTAAAAATCCTCGTTTTACATCAACAGGAATAAATACATCTGCAGTGATGGGTTTTACCAATACTTTGCTCGATGTTTTAAAGAAAGAAAAGCCAACACATATTGCCGTTGTTTTTGATACTGAAGCACCAACTGAAAGACATACAACTTTCGAAGCTTATAAAGCACAGCGCCAGGCAATGCCCGAAGATTTGGCAGCGGCGATGCCTTACGTTATAAAACTCATTACAGGCTTTAATATTCCGGTTATAACATCTGATGGTTATGAAGCAGATGATATTATTGGAACATTAGCTAAAAAAGCAGAATTAAAAGGTTATCAGGTTTACTGTATGACACCCGATAAGGATTTTGCGCAACTGGTTTCTGAAAATATTTTCATTTACAAGCCTGCCAGAATGGGTAACGATATGGAAATATTGGGTGTTAAAGAGATTTTAGCCAAATGGGAAATTGAAAATGTATTACAGGTTATTGACATTTTAGGCTTGTGGGGTGATGCAGTTGATAACATTCCGGGTATTCCGGGTATTGGCGAGAAAACGGCAAAAGCGTTGATTAAGCAATATGGTTCGATGGAAAATATTATTGCAAATGCGCATGAACTAAAAGGAAAGCAGCGTGAAAACGTAGAAAATTTTGCAGAGCAAGGTTTATTATCTAAAAAACTTGCTACCATTTTATTAGATGTACCGGTAGAACTTGATGAAGAAAGCTTAGAGCTTTGCGACCCAAGCAAAGATTTATTAGAGCCTTTATTTACTGAGCTCGAATTCAGAACTTTAGGCAGAAGGGTTTTTGGGGATGGCTTCTCGGTTACTACTGCAAAATTTCAAGAAGGTGCACAAACTGATTTATTTGGAAATCAGCAAGGTGAGACTATTGTTTATACCAATACCTTGGAAGAAGAGCCGGCAGAGCAATTACCTGCTAAAAATATAGACAATACAGAACATCACTATCAATTAATTGATACTCCTGAAAAACGATCAGATTTAATAAAGCAATTACTTCAGGAGAAAAGAATTTCATTTGATACAGAAACCACAGGTACTGATGCAAATATGGCCGAACTGGTTGGTTTGTCTTTTTCAGTAAAACCGGGAGAGGGCTTTTATATTCCGCTTTCTGCTAACCGAGATGAAGTTTTAGCAATTCTTAATGAATTTAAGGTTGTGCTCGAAAATGAAAACATCGAAAAAATCGGACAGAATACAAAATATGATATTTTGGTGCTGAAATGGTATGATATAGATGTTAAAGGAAAGCTTTTTGATACGATGCTTGCGCATTATTTGATA
The DNA here is from genome assembly GCF_920984665.1 of Pedobacter sp. Leaf170. Classification (GTDB taxonomy): domain Bacteria; phylum Bacteroidota; class Bacteroidia; order Sphingobacteriales; family Sphingobacteriaceae; genus Pedobacter. The sequence goes on along the minus strand of NZ_CAKLBP010000004.1, from coordinate 325,734 downwards.
GATCCGGATACTCGCCATGGCATGGATGTTTTATCTGAAAATTACCTGGGTTATTCGCCAATTTCAATAACAAAACTGATTGGGGCAAAAGGTAAAAACCAAGGCAATATGCGTGATGTTCCGGTAGAGCAAGTTGTTGATTATGCAGCAGAAGATGCAGATATCACACTTCAATTGGCACATGTTTTTGAGCCAAAGCTTAAAGAATTAAATGCCGCAAAACTTGCCGAGGAAGTAGAAAATCCTTTAGTTTATGTTCTTGCAGATATTGAAAAGGAAGGGGTGCGTATAGATATTGAAACCTTAAAAGCATATTCTAAAGAGCTGGAAACAGATATTGTTAAGTTTGAACAAAATGTTTACGACAAAGCCGGTGTTAAATTTAATCTGGCTTCTCCAAAACAATTAGGTGAAGTTTTATTCGATAAATTACAGCTCGATCCAAAGGCCAAGAAAACCAAAACCGGTCAGTACCAAACCGGGGAAGATGTTTTATTAGCTTTGGCTAGCAAAAGCGATATCGTTCAGGATATTCTGGATTTTCGCCAGTTGCAAAAATTAAAATCTACTTATGTTGATGCTTTGCCGTTGATGGTCAATCCAAAAACAGGTCGCGTACACACATCATATAATCAAGCGGTAGCTGCAACGGGTAGATTAAGTTCCAATAACCCAAACCTTCAAAATATTCCAATCAGAACCGAACGCGGTAGGGAAGTGAGAAAAGCATTTATCGCAAGGGATGAAAATCACATTTTGTTATCTGCCGATTATTCGCAAATAGAGCTTAGAATTATTGCAGAAATCAGTAAAGAAGAAAATATGCTCGATGCTTTTTCAAAAGGTATTGATATCCACACCGCAACAGCTGCAAAAGTTTATGGAATAAGCATTGAAGAAGTGGATAGCACTCAGCGTAGAAATGCAAAAGCGGTAAATTTTGGTATTATTTATGGCCAGTCGGCTTTTGGTTTATCTCAAAACCTGGGCATTCCACGTAAAGAAGCAGCAGAAATTATTGAGCAGTATTTTAATCAATATCCTGGTATTAAACGATACATGAGTGATACCATGAATTTTGCCAGGGAAAATGGTTTTGTAGAAACCATAATGGGCAGAAGAAGGTATTTACGTGATATTAATTCTGCCAACCAAACGGTTAGAGGTTTTGCTGAGCGAAATGCTATTAATGCGCCAATACAAGGTTCGGCTGCAGATATGATTAAAATTGCCATGATTAACATTCATAAAGAAATGAAGGCACAAAAACTTCAATCAACCATGACAATGCAGGTACATGATGAGTTGGTTTTTGATGTTGTAAAATCTGAAAAAGATATAATGAAAGCCATTATTCAAGATAAAATGGCAAATGCGATTAAATTAACCGTACCAATAGTCGTAGAAATTGGTGAGGGAGAAAATTGGCTTGCCGCTCATTAATTTATTAATATGAAATTTGTAATCATCCTGGTTTTAACATTAATATCTATTAAATCTTTAGCGCAAAAAAGCGATACTTTGTATAGTTATATCAATATTGGTGGTAAGGAAATCAAAAAGGCAAAAACTACAAATGTTTATAAAATTTACAAGCTTAATGATTCTACCTGGATTAGGACAACGCTGAACCAAAACCTGGAACTCTTGAAAAGAGAAACCTTTATCGATGAGAAATTAACGGTTTTAAATGGTGGTTATATTGAATACGAGCATGCAAAGCCGAAAGTAAAAGGCTATTACTCAAAGGGGAATAAAAGCGGCACGTGGATAATTTATGATGCAAGCGGTAATGTTTTACAAAGCACTACTTTCGGCGAAAACTGAGTATGTATGTTGTTTAAATTACAGCGGGTTAAAAAAATAACAGGATACAGATTTAATAAATTAATAATTTAGAAGCAGACAATATTTATCCCTATCTTCATTAAAACTTCATCCCGATTCATCAATTTTATACCAATCAATTAACGAATTAAAAAAAAGAAACATACGAACTTTGAATTTAAAAAAGAGGCTCGTGTTAATTAAAAACAAATCTAAAGGATATGAAAAAGTTATTAAGTTTAATCGCAATCGCAGCATTTGGTTTAACAACAGCATTTGCTCAAACACCAGCTACTAAGGCGCCTGCAAAAGCAATTGTTAAAAAAGAAGTAAAAACTACAGTTACACCTGTAAAAGTTGGTGCAAAACAAGAAGCTAAAAAGGTAGAAGTTAAAACAACTACAACGGCTACTAAATTAAAAGCTGATGGAACGCCAGATATGCGTTATAAAGAAAATAAAGGTAAGGCGGTAACCAAAGTTGTTGGTCCTACCAAAAAAGATGGTACAGCAGATATGCGTTACAAAGCAAATAAACCTGCTGCAAAAAAGAACTAGGTTTGGTTTTTAATTTTGAGAAGGCTCCGATTGAAAAATTGGAGCCTTCTTTTTTTTATAAAGTTATGGTTTCGCTTATTTTCGGAAGTAAAAGACTTTTGTTTTCCCTTTCAAATTTGGCAACAGCATCTTCTGTATCAATGCTAATTGGTGGGAAAGTATTGTAATGTACACCAATAATTTTATCGCAATCAATGTATTTTGATGCAATTACGGCATCATCCACTCCCATGGTGTAATGACCACCGATAGGCAGAATGGCATAGTCTAAATTGTGTAATTCGGCTAATAGTTTCATTTCTACCGTTAATGACGTATCGCCAGCAAAGTAAATTTGCTTTCCTTCTAAAGTTAATACAAATCCCGCCGGATTTCCGCCATAACTACCATCAGGATTTGAACTGCTGTGAACAGCCCAAACAGTGCGTAATTTGCCGAATGGTAATTGCTGTGTGCCGAAATTAATATCAATAACGTTTTCCACGCCTTGCTTTTTAATCCAGTCTGCAACTTCTACCATTGCAATAACGGGTGCACCTGTTTGTTTTGCTAGTTCAACCAAATCAGCAACGTGGTCGCCGTGGCCATGACTAACCAAAATATAATCGGCCTCGATTTTTGAGGTGTCTACATCCTTAGCTAGAGGATTATGTTTTATAAATGGGTCGAATAAAAATTTTTTGCCATCTGCTTCTAGTAAAAAGCAAGATTGACCATAGTATGTAAAGTTCATAGTTCAGATTAATATTTAGAATTGTTTATATTTTTACTGACCAAACATGCCACCCAAACCACCAAGCATGTCTTTTGCCGATGCCTGCATTTCAGTATTGCTTACCTCTTCGGCATTGGCTAAAGCTTTATTAATTGCAGTTTGCAGAAGCTCTTCCAATTCTTCTCTATCTGCATTTTTAAAAAACTCTTCATCAATTGCAATGCCTGTAATGGCTTTATTTGCTGTTGCAGTAATCTTAATTGCACCGTTTTCTACTTCGCCATATACCGAAATAGTATCTAAGCGTTTTTTTACTTCTTCGGCCTTTTGTTGTGCTGCAAATAATTTATCGAACATAATTTTATCGTTTTAATTAAAAAACAAAAATCGGCAAATTGTTTTAAGAATTTAATTATTCGATGTTATTTTACTTTATTATTTGCAAGTAGGTTGCATGAACTTTTTTGAATTTATCTGGTTTTTTTGAAGCGCAAGGTTCCGTTTTTCATGGCAAATCCTGTCCCGCCAATGCTGCAATCTTTTGGTAACTTCTGCCATGCTGAGGCACGAAGCATCTGTTTCATTTGTTGCAGATGCTTCGTGCCTCAGCATGACAATGTATCGAAGGTTCTGCATACCAAAAGTATTTCCGCGTTTGTCGGGGCTATTAAAGTAAATTAATTGCATTTCGGTGGGTTTGCAATCCGCCAACCTTTGTTTATAAACCCGATAGCGCCAAATAGCGCCCGATTTTATAAAAGTATTTGCTTCGTTCTTGCACAGGCTTCATCGGGCCTATTGGCAATTGCGGGGCTATCGGCCGCCAAATACGGCAACCGATCATTTTCAAATAAATATTTCGATTGATTTATTAATCCTCGTCGCTGCCTGGTAAGCTGCCATTGCCATGATAAGCGCCTTTGCGAATAACAGGCATGTTAAAGTGCTTATACAAATCGTCGAGGTGCATTAAACTGCCGTTTGTTAAATTGCCTAAAAAGACAATTACGATGTTTTTATCCAAATCTCTAACATAAATGTGGCGAAAACCATGCCACCAACCTGTATGATAAACCACTTTATCCATCTTTTCGCCATCGAACATGCGCCAGCCATAACCATAATTAAAGTGGCCATTAACTGGTTTATTTCGGCCAACGTAAGCTGAATCGAGGCTTTTTTTGCTCAGCAATCTTTCGTTTTTCAGGTATTTATCAAACAGAACCAAATCATGCACGGTGCTGTAAATACCTTTATCGCCAACCGGCCCATCTAAGAAATTTTGCGCTACCGAATAACGCCAGGTTCTATCGTGACCAACCACATCTACCGGAATTTTTTCATATTCAGAAGTGCTGTACACGTGGGTGTGTTTTAATCCGGCAGGTTTGAAAACGTGCTCCATCATGTATTGCGAATAGCGTTGGCCAGTAACTTTTTCGATAATAGCCCCCAAAACCATAAAATTAGAGTTGTTGTAATGGAAACGATTATTGGGTTTTGTGTATGGAGTTGGTTTACGCTCGGCAATAACATTCATCACATCCTGATTGGTTATTCCTTTTTTCATCGGACGTTTTTCTTTTCTCCAAATGTCGTCGATGAAATAAACATAATTCATCATGCCGCTGCGGTGGCTTAAAAGTAGCTTTATTGTAATGCCATCGTAAGGGAAATTTGGAAAGAATTTTTTAACATCATCATTAAGTGAAAGCTTTCCGGCTTCTACCAATTGCATAATGGCAACGCCGGTAAAAGTTTTGGTAATGGATGCCAATTCAAATTCTGAATTGATTTTTAAGCTATCGCGATGAAGATAATCTGCCCATCCAATTGCTTTTTCATAAAGAATTTTACCATCTTTGGCCACAAGCATATTTCCGTTAAAACCATATTTTTTGTGCAAATTGGTTACAAAATCTGCAATCCATTTATCGCCTTTTTGCGGGTCGTAAGTTAATAATAAGCTGTCGGCTTTGTCATCTTCTTTAATTCTGACTTTCTTTTCAGCAGCCTTTTTTTCTTCTGTTTTTTTGCTGTTGCAGGCGGTTAATATGGTAATCGAAATTGCTAATGCAGAAATTATATGCTTAAAATTCATTTATTCAGGTAGTGTAGTATTTAAAACCCGAAAATTAAAGAATTTTGTACGGTTAAAGGCAAAGAGTTTTACACATTTTGGCAATTCTGATTATACCAGCACTCAAATAAGTGTCCTTTGCTACCATAAACCGGGTCGTTGTCGGGTTTCTCTACTTTTGCAATATCTTCATCTGCTTGTGGTCTTTCACTTGCTTCACCATAATTCATGTTATATTCTGCGCCTTTCGGGTAAGCGCCAACTGCCTGAAAGTCATCACTTGAGTTTAACTTTTTATGTGCAACACCGGCAGGAATTAATACTACATCGCCTTTATCAAGTTCTATACAAACACCATGTTCGCCACCAAATTGTACATCGGCTTTGCCGCAGAAAACACCCATAACTTCATGCGTATTGCTGTGGTAATGATGATAGTCAAAAATACCATCAACCCAGGCATTTGTATAGCCGTTTTTAGCAAAAACTGTTTTAATTACATCTATTTTATCATCAGGATGTATCAAAAATGCACCCTTATAAATCATAAGTGGATATAGGGGGTTATTAGGGAAATTTCCGTTTTCTTCAATTTTATGCGAAACTAAATAGGCTTCCTGAATTAATTTTTCTTTATCCATGATTAGGGTGTTTTCATTAATTAACAATGGAATAGGGAAAGGGTTTAAGATTGTTTGTCCCGCAGATTAAAGAAGATTTTCGCAGAGGTATTATTTTTTCTTACATCTATTCTTTATGGTTAGATATTTATTAGATTTAAAGTAATCATCCATACTTTAAATAAAGACAATTATGGATGAAAATGATATATCTATCTAATCAGAGGAGCAATCTTCACAACTTACAATGCCCTAAGCCCAGGATTGTTAGAATCTGCTTATGAAGCAGTATTAGTTCACGTGTTGACTGAAAATGGCTTAGACGTAAAAAGGCAAGTTGTCTTGCCTATAATTTTTGGTGGTATCGAATTAAATGCAGGGTATAGATTAGACCTATTAATAAATGATTTGGTTATCATTGAAATAAAATCCGTTGAAATTATCGCACCTGTTCATCATAATCAATTATTAACTTATCTTAAACTTTCAGGAGTGAAGCAAGGGATTTTAGTCAATTTTAATACTGCAAACATTATCGATTCGATTTATAGAGAGGCAAATGGCTTATAAATTTCTGGTTATATTTCAAATCATTAAAATCTGTGTAAATCATAAAAATCTGCGGGACAAATATTAAAAACCAAAAAAGCTTCCCGATAAATCAGGAAGCCTTAAAAATATTACGAGATCCTTCGACTAGCTCAGGATGACAATTGCTTTTTAATGTTACGCTAACAATCTAATTGGCTCTTCTAATAATCCTTTTAAAGTTTGTAAGAACTGTGCTCCGGTTGCGCCATCAACCACACGGTGATCGCAACCTAAAGTCAATTTCATTACGTTTCCAGGAACCACTGCCCCATTTTTAACCACAGGAACCGCTTGTATAGCACCTACAGATAAAATTGCACCATCAGGAGAGTTGATAATTGAGGTAAACTCATCAATGCCAAACATACCTAAGTTAGAAACGGTAAAGGTTGAACCTTCCCAATCTGCAGGTTGTAATTTCTTAGCTTTTGCTTTGCCACCGAAATCTTTAACCTCTGCAGAAATGTGAGATAATGATTTACCATCAGCAAAACGCACAACAGGTACCAATAAGCCATCTTCAACTGCCATAGCAACACCAATGTTAGTATGCTCGTTGAAACGGATTTTATCGCCACCCCACGATGAATTAACTGCCGGATGTTTTTTCAACGCAACAGCAACTGCTTTAATAACCAAATCGTTAAAAGATACTTTAACAGGAGCAACTGCATTGATAGCTGTACGAGCGGCCATTGCGTTATCCATATCAATACTTACCGTTAAATAGAAATGTGGAGCAGTAAATAAACTTTCTGCCAAACGTTTTGCAATTACTTTACGCATTTGCGAAACAGGTTGTTCGGTATATTTAACTTCGCCAACATAAGTTGGAATTACCGGAGCGGCAGCAGGCTTCGGACTTTCTGACTTCGGACTTTCAGATTGTTGCGTAGCAGCTGGCTTAAAGTTTTCGATATCTTTTTTAATGATACGTCCACCTTCTGCACTACCTGCAACTTGCGATAAATCGATTCCTTTATCTTTAGCAATTTTCTTAGCTAAAGGAGATGCTTTTACACGGCTATCAGAAGAACTTTCTGGAACAGGAGCAGATGTATTTGCATCGGCAGTAGCAGTTTGTTTTTCTTCTTTCGGAGCTTCTTCTTTGCTTTCAGCTTTTGCTCCTGGCGCAGAACCGCCAGCTAAAATTCCGCTAACATCAGTTCCTTCCGGGCCAACAATAGCAATAATTCCATTTACTTTAGCAGCCGAACCTTTTTCTACCCCAATGTGTAATAAAGTACCGGTTGCATAGCCCATAACTTCCATAGTAGCCTTATCGGTTTCTACATCAGCTAAAACATCATCATCCTTCACTTTATCGCCAACTTTTTTATGCCATTCAGCAATTACGCCTTCAGTCATTGTATCGCTTAATAAAGGCATGCGGATAACCGTAACACCTTTAGCTGCTAATTCTTCTTCGCTTAAACCACCGCCTTGGGCAGGAGCCGCTTCTTCTTTTTTATCTTCAGCTTTGGGCGCTGCATCTTCAGATTTCGGGCTTGCCGATTCCTGACTTCCTGATTCAGCCTCTAATGCCGCTTTGTAATCTTCGCCTTCTTTACCAATAACGGCCATAACAGCATCAACCGGAACAGCAGTACCTTCTTCTACACCAATGTATAAAAGAACACCATCCCAATAAGATTCCATATCCATTGTTGCTTTGTCAGTTTCTACTTCTGCCAAAACATCGCCGCTTTTCACTTTATCGCCTACTTTTTTGTGCCACTTAGCCAAAACCCCTTCGGTCATGGTGTCGCTCATTTTGGGCATTTTAATTACATCAGCCATTATATCTAATTAATTGAAATCTTTATAAAATTAGTCCATTACGTAAGGGTAGTTCTCAGTCATGTATACATCTTTGTACAACTCAGATGCATCTGGCCAAGGAGATTCTTCTGCAAATTTCACAGCCTGGTCTACCGTAGCTTTAACTTTAGCTTCTACTTCTTCAATCCATTTTTCATCAGCATACTTTTCTTTAAGAATAGTTTCTCTTGCATGCTCAACCGGATCTTTTGCTTTATAATCTTCTAATTCTTCTTTAGAGCGGTATTTAGCAGGGTCAGACATAGAGTGACCGCGGTAACGGTAAGTTCTCATTTCTAAGAAAGTTGGTCCTTCACCTTTACGGGCACGTTGAATGGCCTCATCCATTGCATTGTGTACAGCAACAGGGTCCATACCATCAACAGGAGCGCAAGGCATATCAAAACCTAAACCTATTTTGTAAATATCTGTCATGTTTGTTGTGCGTTGTACCGACGTACCCATTGCATAACCGTTGTTTTCGCAAACAAAAACCACAGGCAATTTCCACAACATAGCCATGTTAAAAGTTTCGTTTAATGCACCCTGGCGCACCGCACCATCGCCCATATAACAAATATTTACGTTGTCTGTTCCTTTATATTTTTCTGCAAAAGCAACACCAGCACCTAGTGGAATTTGACCTCCAACAATTGCATGGCCACCATAAAAGTTATGCTCTTTGCTAAACATGTGCATAGAACCACCTTTACCTTTAGAGCAACCAGTAGCTTTACCATACATTTCAGCCATAATACTATCGGCACTTACGCCTAAAGCTAATGCATGAGCATGATCACGGTAAGTAGTAATCATCGAATCGCCTTTTTGCATTGCAGAAATTGCTCCTGCAACTACAGCTTCTTGTCCAATGTATAAATGACAAAAGCCACGAATTTTTTGTTGTCCGTATAACTGGCCAGTTTTTTCTTCGAATTTGCGCATAAGCAACATCGACTCGAACCACTTCAACCAGGTATCTTTATTTATTTCTACTGCACTCATTTTAAGGTTATTTGTTTTTTGCGACAGCAAATCTAATTTTTTTATTGTAATTTTTGTCACTTTCTATTGTAAAAACATCATAATAATAGGGTTAAAATATCACTTAATAGTTGTTTTACAATTAAATAAATCAAATCTCTGGCATTTACACTAAGTAGCCGATTTTATAGAAGTTTAACTTTGCAATTTTTCAAGATATTGATTTTAAATACAAGTAAAATTTAATTCTGCAAAAGGCAAATTATTCATAATATAAAGATTTTTAGAAAGGCAATTGAAGTAGTAAATCGGTTACATCAGTCCCGCCATTCGCATTATCTTTTTTATCGAAATTTTCTGCTGATTTTTAGGAATTGCATCAAAAAAGTATAATTGCTGCTGTCGGGCTTATTTAATTTGAGCCTGTTCTAATAAATACCATTTTACAGCCTGTATAATTTGGTTATCGTTAAAACCATTGTTTTAGAAATTAACTTTAAGCCTTTAATGATTACAAAATATCATAACTAAATATGTGTGCGAAAACAAGTTTTGAGTTTTTCTTCGAAATAAATACTTGTGATAAATCACAAAACCTATAGCTATATTCCTATCAAAGCATCTTCCAAAAAAGAAAAAATGTTAATAACTTTAGGTTTTTAACAACAAACATTTGGATAACATTTGTTTAATTAATAATTTTGAAACTCAGACAATAAGCCCTAGCTGGTGTACGTTAATGTGTAAGTGAAGTACCCAAACATAACTGTATAACATGATTAAAAAATTTTTGTTTTCATCTCTAATCGCTATTTGCACGCTCTCCGCCGCATTTGCGCAAACAAAAACAAAAGAAACAGGCAAAGAATTAAATGACCCAGATAACCTGGCTTCTCAGTATTTTTCTCAGGTTATGGGTGTAGCTGTAGATGCAACATCTAATTTAAAATTATACAAATTCGTTTACGAATGGATTGGAACGCCTTACAGTTTCGGTGGAAATACCAAAAGAGGCATCGATTGTTCAGCTTTTACCAAAGCTATTTACGATAAAGTTTTCAACACAACCATCAGAAGAAATTCAAGAGATATTTTTAGCATGGTTGATCCATTATCTAAAGAAGATTTAAGAGAAGGCGATTTAGTTTTCTTCAAAATAAAAAGCAGAAGCATTTCTCACATCGGTATTTATTTAGGAGATAACAGATTTGCTCACGCATCAAGTTCTCGTGGGGTAGTTATCAGCAATTTAAATGAGCCTTATTACAGCCGTTATTTTTATAAAGGTGGCCGTATTTTAGAGTCGTTTAAGAAAGATTTTACAGTAGAATAAATAAATTTAAGATTGTAGAATAACGACTTAAAATAAATATATACAATCCTCCAAAAGCAATTTTGGAGGATTTTTTTATACATACCCCCGTTCAACTATAGTCGTCATTCTGAATTTATTTCAGAATCTTACAGCGATAGCTATTTATTGGAAGCACATAACTTTAATTGACTACTTAATGAAATTAACCGCTAGCATAATTCTATCATTCCTCATTTTAATAGCAATTATCAGTTGTACGAGCAATAATGCTCAAACCCTACCTATCGACAAAGCAGATACTGTTGCCAGAAAAATAAAAGATACAATTACCATAACTGCAGTTGGCGATATTATGCTTGGTTCGGCATTTCCATCCAAAGTTAATCTTCCACCCGATGATGCTGTAGGTAGCTTTAAGGCGGTTGACAGTCTTTTAAAAGGCGACATCGTTTTTGGAAATTTAGAAGGATGCTTTCTAAATTCTGGAAATTCTACAAAATGTAATGGCATTAATCCAAACAATTGTTACGCTTTCAGAATGCCCGAGCGTTATGCAGGCATCTACAAAAAGGCAGGTTTTAATGTTTTAAGTATTGCCAATAACCATGTAGGTGATTTTGATGCAAAAGGCCGTAAAAATACCGCAAGAATTTTAGATTCACTCCAAATTCATTATGCCGGCCAGCTAAATAAACCTTTTGATGTTTTTGAAAAAGATAGTGTTAAATATGCCTTTTGTGCCTTTGCTCCAAACGAAAATACCGTATCAATAAATAAAATTGATAGTGCTAAAGCGCTGGTTGCAAGGCTTAAAGCAATTGCTGATATTGTAATCGTTTCTTTTCATGGTGGAGGAGAAGGTGCAAGGTTTGAACACGTAACACGAAAAAACGAAATTTTTTACAATGAAAATCGTGGAAATGTTTACGCATTTGCGCATGCTGTAATTGATGCCGGTGCTGATGTGGTTTTGGGGCATGGGCCGCATGTAAGCCGAGCTGTAGAAGTGTATAAAAATAAATTTATAGCATACAGTTTAGGTAACTTTTGTACTTATGGCATGTTTAGCCTTAAAGGTTCAAATGGTTTTGCACCTCTTTTGCAGCTTAAAATTAATAGTAGAGGCGATTTCTTATTTGCAAATATGATTTCGGTTAAGCAAGATAAAATTAACGGTTTAACGCTTGATGAAAATTATACTGCATTTAAGAAAATTAAAGAGCTAACGGATATTGATTTTAATGGCCATCAATTAAAATTTGAAAACAATAAAATAAGCTTAAAAGATTAAAGTTTGCTTAACCTCCCTATAATTAAGACCATTTGTTAATGAAAAATTTAATTTACATACATTATATAATTTGCATAAGCGCAGTAATTTTAGTTTTTGCTGCTGCATTTTACATCAACCAAAATCCTAAAAATTTATTGTCTGCTGGTATAATTATTCTTGCAGGTTCGGTAGTAGCCTATAGCCAATATCTGATTATCAAAAGCAAAAGAAAAAATAAGTAGATTATTTTTGTATTAGTATTTCTTCAGCAGATAAGTTTAAGATTAAAGCAATATGGAAGAGTCTTTCCAGAGGTATATCTTTTGCTTGCTTTTCGTTTTTAGAGTAGGTGGCGGTAGCAATGTTAAGCAGGCCAGCCATTTTTTCTTGAGTAATTTTTAATTCAACTCGTCTCGTACGAATTGTATCACCTATAAGTTGATATCGCATATCTTGTCCCATAATTTAGAGTTTTAAATAAATTTTGGGATGATTTTGAGAATGCAAAAATACGAATATGATCGCATTCTCAAAACAAATTATAGGAGTTAATGAAGTTTAACTTTCATCTTTAGTATTCTTAACCAGGCCAATACCTGATACAAAGAAAATCAAACCAATTATACCGTAAACCATCAGTCCGCGTGTATCTTGGCTGTGTTGTACAAAACCATAACCTGCATAAATTAATCCAATAACACCTAATATGGTTAATATTGTTCCAAAAGTGCGTTTTACATTCATATGTTAAAATTTATCAGAGTATAATACAATAATGGTTTCGTTTTGTTTTAAACTTCGTTAAATATGTTAAAAATAAAAGCCACAGATCTCACAGATGATTAATCCGTAAAATCTGTGGCTAACGTAAAAATCTATTTACTTGTTATTAAAGATTACCAAACGCCTAATCTATTCTCAGGCGCAATGTACATTTTTGCTGTTGCCGGTACATTAAATGCTTTATAAAATGCTTCCATATTATAAACTGGGCCATTTACTCTGAACATTTCCGGGCTATGTGGATCAGTTTTTAAACGCACACGCATTGTTTCATCACGATTCTTGATTCTCCAAACCTGAGCAAAACTTAAAAAGAAACGTTGATCTGGAGTAAAGCCATCAATTTTATCAGTTTCTTTTCCTTGTTTAGTTAATTTAAACGCATCATAAGCAATATTTAAGCCGCCTAAATCTGCCAGGTTTTCGCCCATTGTCAAGGCACCATTAACATGTTGATTATCTAACAAAGCAAAATTACTGTAGAATGCACCAACTTTGTCTGCCTTGGTTTTAAACTTAGCAGCATCTTCTTTTGTCCACCATTCTTTTAAATTTCCGGTGGCATCGTATTGTCTGCCCTGGTCATCAAATCCATGAGTCATTTCATGACCAATTACAGCGCCAATCGCTCCATAATTAATGGCATCATCAGCATTAAATGCAAAAAATGGAAATTGTAAAATTCCGGCAGGGAAAACAATCTCATTGTAGGCAGGATTATAATATGCGTTTACAGTTGGCGGCGTCATAAACCATTCGCTTTTATCAACTGGTTTACCAAGCTTATTAATCATTTCTTTATACTGATTTTTTTCAGCCGATTGAAGGTTAGCAAAAAATGTATTTTTAGCTATCTCCACATCATCGTATTTTTTCCATTTATCAGTATAACCGATTTTCTTTACAAAGGCATTTAATTTTTCCAGTGCTTTTTTCTTGGTTTCAGCACTCATCCAATCTAGTTTTTTTATTCTATCCTCATACACTTTTTGCAAATTATTAACCAGCTCAAGCATTCTCTTTTTAGCTTCTGGTTTAAAATATTGCTCCGCATATAACTGACCCAATAAATCGCCTAAATTATTATCAGTATTATTTACCATCGATTTCCAACGCTCTTTTTGCGATTGGCGGCCAGCTAATGTTTTATCGAAAAATTCAAACCTGGCATCTCTAAACTTTTGAGGCAGGGCATAGGCTTTACTGTTTAAAGCATCAAACTTTAATTTTTCTTTCCAAACGGCTATTGGTTGTGTTTTTATTAAGGCCGCCAATGTTTTATAATATTTGGGTTGGCGTACAATTATTGTATCTACACTTGTACCCAATTTGCTTAAAACACTTTTAAAATCAATGTCCGGCACTTGTTTTTGAAAATCTGCAACAGCAAATTTATTATAGTTCTTTACCGGATCTCTCAACTCAACGGGCGTAGAGTGCGATTGTGCAATCGTTGTTTCAAGCTTAAGAATATCGTCAGCATATTTTTTACTGTTTGCAGAATCACCAGCAAGCGCAAAAATTTTAGAAATGTATGCCAAGTATTGTGTTCTTATCTTTTTTGCCTTATCATCCTGGTCTAAATAATAACTTCTCTCTGGTAAATTAAGGCCGGTTTGCGAAAATACCAACGCATTTTTATTACTAATTTTATCATCAGGTTCAACGCCGAAGCCAAGTAAATCTCCCTCTGCATTTTTGTAGCCATCGGCAACAAAGTTGATTAAATCTTTGCCATCTTTAATCGCATCGATACGAGATAAAAGTGGCTTTATTGGCTCAATGCCTAGTTTTTCGATGGTAATTGAGTCCATTCCGCTAGCGTAAAAATCGCCAACTTTTTGTTCTGCAGTACCTTTGGTTGCATTTCCTTTTGCAGCCTGCTCTAATATGGTTTTTAGGTTTTTAAGGTTATCATTATACAAAGTATAAAAAGATCCCCAACCAGTTTCGGTTTTTGGAATTTCGGTTTCTTTAAGCCATTTTCCATTCGCATAAAGGAAAAAGTTATCACCAGGTTTTACGGTTGTATCCATACCGGCTGTATCAAAAAATACAGTTCTTTGGTCAGCCTCATTTGCCTGGTGGCTTTTGTCATTTTGGCAAGCAGCTAACATTAACAACACAGCTGCAGGCAGAATTAATTGTTTTTTCATACGTTTCTAAAAAGTTAGTTAAGTAAAGCTACAAAATGCAGCAGGTAGTTTATATTAAATTTTTTCTAACTTCATAAAAAAATCTAGTTATGCAATATACAATCTACATTCTCATTTTTATTGGTGTTATCATTCTATTAAGCTCTTTTGTTACGGTAAAGCAAGGTACTATAGCAGTGGTAACTGTTTTTGGTAAATACCAACGTTTGCTTCGTCCGGGTTTAAATTTTAAAATTCCATTAATCGAGCAAATTTATTCACGTATTTCCATCCAGAATCGTTCCGTAGAACTGTCATTTCAGGCGGTTACTCAAGATCAGGCTAATGTGTATTTTAAAGCCATGTTGCTTTATTCGGTTATAAATCAGGATGAAGAAACCATAAAAAATGTAGCTTTTAAATTTGTTGATGCGACCAACCTAATGCAGGCGTTAATCAGAACAATTGAAGGTTCTATTCGGGCTTATGTTGCCACCCAAAAGCAGGCAAATGTATTGGCACAAAGAAATGAAATTGTGCTACATGTTAAAGAGCAAATCGACCAGGTTTTAGATGGTTGGGGTTATCACTTGCAAGATTTACAGTTAAACGATATTACTTTCGATGAAGAAATTATGCGCTCGATGAGTCGTGTTGTGGCTTCAAATAACTTAAAAGCAGCCGCAGAAAACGAAGGACAAGCGTTATTAATTACGAAAACAAAAGGCGCTGAAGCCGATGGTAATGCCATAAAAATCGCTGCAACTGCCGAGCGTGAGGCTGCTCAACTTCGTGGTCAGGGTATCGCATTATTTAGAGAAGAGGTTGCAAAAGGTATGACAAATGCGGCCCACGAAATGCAACAAGCTAATTTAGATACTTCGGTAATTTTATTCACTATGTGGACTGAAGCCATTAAACAATTTGCAGAGTACAGCGAAGGCAATGTTATTTTCCTTGATGGCAGTACTGAGGGAATGAACAATACCATGAAGCAAATGATGGCAA
The DNA here is from genome assembly GCF_920984665.1 of Pedobacter sp. Leaf170. Taxonomy (GTDB): domain Bacteria; phylum Bacteroidota; class Bacteroidia; order Sphingobacteriales; family Sphingobacteriaceae; genus Pedobacter. Next base: position 310,025 of record NZ_CAKLBP010000004.1, on the reverse strand, counting down.
TGCAACAAACTCAGGCAAATAACGCAAAAAAATAATATTATTTGAAAAGCAAAGGCAGTTAGTATTCGGTTTAACCAGTCAGGCTGTTCGCTAAATCTTTTTTGCTTTACCAAAACCTTACAAAGTTTTTGGCTGTATTGTTTCATAAAGTTTCATAACTCTGGCCTTCAGAAGCAAAAAAGTATACCGCTACCATCCTGTTTATTTACAAAGGTTGCTGCATCAAAAAGCAAATTGCATAAAAAAACCCGATAGCTTATTTCACTATCGGGTTTTTCTTAAATAAATATTATTAAAACTTCGGCGAAGAACCTAAGCCTAAATTCATAACGTAACTACCCGACTGTTGCATAAAATCACCCATAACATGCAACGATTCATCCTCAATGAAGTCAAAAGCATCTTGTTTGGTAACTTTTTCACCTTTCTTTAATGCAGGTAAACCTCTTGCTGTTCTCAACTCGTTTGCACGAGCCAAAGATTTAGTCTCCTGTGCGTCACGCTCCGATTTAAGTTTTGCCTCGTTTAACGTAACCGAAGTTTCTGCATCACGTTTTTTCATTTCGGCAATGTCTTCCTTCAGATATTTAAAATCTAATGAATTAGAAACACGTTGTTCGCTATTTTTAATCAGATTAGGCTTAACTGCCGTTAAATTTGCAACAGATTTAAAGTTTGATTTTGGAATTACATCCCATGGCAATGCAGACGGCTCGGTATCTTCACCAATTTTATCCATTGGATAAAGCGATGGGAAAGTTACATCAGGTACAACACCTTTATGTTGTGTGCTGCTTCCGGCTACACGGTAAAATTTAGCCATTGTTAAATTAATCTGACCAAGGTTAATATCTGCTGCTGTTGCTGCTGCAGCGCCAGAAGGTGCTGTGCCAGTTGTTTTGTTTTTAGTGATAATGCCGGCAATTCTTTGCAACATACTTGGGTTAACCAATTTGTTTAAATCGATTGATGATTGCACAGTTCCTTTGCCATAGGTTTGGCTTCCCATAATAATACCACGGCCATAATCCTGAATCGCTCCGGAAAAAATTTCAGATGCAGATGCACTTAATCTATCTACCATCACTCCAAGCGGTCCATCCCAGGCAACACCCGGCGCTTCATCTTCATTAATCTCAATTTTGCCGCGTAAATCTTTAACCTGTACAACCGGCCCTTTATCAATAAATAAACCCGTTAATGAAATAGCCTCAATTAAAGAGCCACCGCCGTTACCGCGTAAATCCATTACAATTGCATCAACCTTATCAAAAGTTTTTAGCGAATCAATTAATTTCCTCACATCACGGGTTGTGCTTTTATAGTTTTTATCACCTGCATTAGCAGCTTTAAAATCGGCATAAAATGCAGGTAATGAAATTATACCCATTTTATATTCTTTGCCATTTTGTGTAATGGTTTTAACTTTTTTCTTCGCCGATGTTTCTTCCAGAACAATTTTATCTCGAATTAATGAAATGATAACTGGTTTCGAAGACATCTCTTTTCCAGATGGAATCACTTTTAAGCGAACTTTTGTGCCCTTAGCGCCTTTAATTTTTGCAACAGTAGCATCTAATCTCCAGCCTACAACATCTACAAATTCTCCATCGCCTTGCGCAACAGCAATAATTTTATCACCCGGACTTAATTGTTTGTCCTTAAAAGCTGGTCCGCCGGCAATAATTTCCGAAATTTTGACCACTTCGTTTTCTAATTGTAAACGAGCGCCAATACCTTCAAATGAACGCGACATGTCTTCGTTAAAAGCAATAGCATTAACAGGGTTGAAATAATTGGTATGCGGGTCAATAGATTCAGTAAATGAGTCCATCAATATCTGGAAAACATCCTGATTATTGGTTTTAGACGTTTGAGATTGAAGATTTTGATAACGCTTGGTTAAAGTTTCAATACTTTTTGGTCCGGTTGTGCCTGCTAAATTCAAGTTAATTAACTCATACTTAACACGTTTTTTCCAGGTATCATTAAGTGATGCAATGGATGTTGCCCATGGCATTTTCTCTCTATCGTAAACGTATGAATCTGTTTGATTAAAATCGTATTTGTTTTTGATTTGAGCCAATGAATATGTGAAATACTCATTTAAACGTTTAGCATAAACATTGTAGATGTAAAAAGGACCACTTAAATCGCCATTTTTGAAATCGTCATCAAGTTTGTATCTGTATTTTTCAAACTCCTTAATATCAGAAGCTATAAAATAGTTTTTACCTTGATCTAAAGATTTTATATACCTATCTAAAATAATAGAAGATATTGAATCGTTAATTTCGAGTTTTTTATAGTTGTAACTCTCAATTAAATTAACCACCTCTCTAATTACAAGCTGTTGTTGCTCATCTGGCTTAACATTTACTACACCTTCAACCATAGGTTGGGGTTTCGGAGCCGCTTGACAAGAGAGAACTGCCGCCGTAAATAGTACAAAAAATATTCTCTTCAACATCTCTTTAAATAATTTAAAATCCATTTCAAATTTTATATAGCCAATATGATACCATTTTATCAAATAAACAAAAAAGCGGAAGTATTATTTCCGTCTCTTTTTAAAATGTACCAAATCTAACCAAAAGCTTTTTATTTTTCAATCCACTAAAACAACGATAATGTACGCCTTTTGTTTTGAAATGAAGAATTAGCTTGGTTTAATGAATGAAATTTACATCAAGATTATCACTATGTTAAATAGTGTTAAAATTGTTTTGATGAGGATGGAAGATATTGGTTATTTCTTTGCAGATGTTTTAGAAGCGATGACTTCTCGGGCATCTTTAATCTGAGATTTATATGATGTGTTTTTAAGCGAACGCGAAAGAAGTTCAGCCTGATTTAAGTCTCTGCTTGCTAAAGTATAGTCTTTCTTTTTAATTTTTACCTGAGCCAAGCCAAGAACTGATTCTATGTAAGCACTATTGTTGCTTAATTGCTTAGCTAAAATACCTTGCTGGGTGTAAAACCACATAGATTGAGTATATTTATTACTAGCCAGATAAACCTTACCAAGTAAATTATAGGTATTCATTTGCCCGCTACGGCTACCCATTTTCGAATAATTTTTTAAAACAACATTTAACAGAATCTGCTCTGCATCGCCAAAACGACCTAATAAATAGTGCATGTTGCTCATTTTGGTAAGCGCTTGTACGTAAAGATTAAGATTTTTTACGGCATTAAATTCAAATGCAGCTTTGCCAAACAGCGTTAGGGCTTCGTTGAAATCGCCTTTGCGTTCCAAATCCTCTGCATCTTCAAAAAAGTTATTACCTTCTGCCAAATCATATTTAGATACAGCGATATTGATAGCACTTCCGCCTATACCTGGTTCTTGATTATCAGATTTATCAATGTTTTGAGCATTAAGTTGTAGGGATGCAAAGAGGCTTATAAAAGCCACAACTATTTTAGTCATGCAACAAAAATAATACTTTAAATTAGATTTTAGCTAAATACCTGTAAATTAACATCGAAAGATGCCCAAACCATGTATGGGTGAGAATCGCAGTGGTAAATTTCTCCCCCGGCGGTTATTCCAACAACGCCTGCAAAGCCATCAAAGGCTTTTAATTCTTTGAAAGATTTATCAGCGGCATCTTTTAGTGAAAAACCATCTGTTACCCGTGTTACAATTTTTGCGGCCAATGCACCGCTAACAATATCTTCGCCAACACCGGTACAAGATATACCAGCAAATTGGTTTGCATAGTTTCCGGCAACGGTTGCAGAATCACTTACGCGGCAAGGAATTTCAAAACCTTTACCACCGGTTGATGTAGCAGCTGCAATATTTCCATCTTTATCCAAAGCCACACAACCTACTGTACCTTTATTGTTTTGCTGATTTAATTTGGCTTGGTATTCTTGCTGTCTTTGTGCTGTAATCGGGTTAAAAAAATCGAAGCCGTTTTTTCTTGCAAAATTTTGCGCACCTGCACCACTCAAAACGCGATCATCGTAATCCATTAATTTTAAAGATAACTCAACAGGATGCCTAACATCTTCAACATTGATAACACCGCTAAACTTTTCAGTTTTTCCATCCATTAGTGCAGCACTCAATCTAACCTTACCATCACTTTGTATTTGTGAGCCAATGCCAGCATTAAACAATTCATTATCTTCCAGAAGTGCAACAGTGTAAACTACAGTTTCTAGAGCGGTATGATTTTTTAAATACTGGTGTCCAAGTGTTACAATTTCTGCAAGGGCATCTTGCTTTGCTTTTTTGGTTTCTAAGTTTGTAGATGACTCGCTAAAAAAGCCACCATGAATAATTAGTTTCATTTTGTTAGTTTCTAGCTATTAGTATTAAGATGTCAGTATCAGATATTAAGACTAATAGTTATTAAGGTTTTTTATCCTTTTTGCTTTAAGCTTGCTGAACTATGCTACAGGAATAACTTTTGGATGGTGAATCACAAGGCTGTGATCGGTTAAATCATATACATCACCATCACACATAACATGCACCACCATATTTTTTATCGAAACTGGTTGCCCCATCTCTACATCAGTTAAGTTTGTATCGGCCATGTTTCTGCCATCAACCAAAATTACCATTCCAGAGCCGATGGCTTCCATGGTATGTCCATCAGAAATAAATAAACCGGTATCTTCGCCTAAACCAATGCCTAAAATACCAGGGTTACTAGCTGCTGCATACAATAAACGGCCAATTCTACCGCGTTGTACAAAATGTGTATCAACAATAACATCATCAATAAAACCTAAACCACCTGTTATTTTTACTTCACCTTTAAGTAAGGCATCTTTGCTGCTGCCTTGATAAATCATGTTTTTAGAACTTGCAGCAGCACCAGCAGATGTGCCGGCAATAACTACGGCTTCATTCTTATATTTCTCCAATAAAATTTGATGGATTTTTGTTCCCCCGAATATTGACGATAGCCTTAATTGGTCGCCACCAGTAAATATGATAACATCAGCGGCTTTAATTCTTTCGCAATTTTCTTCAGCATTTGCATCTTCGCGGTTAGCAATATTTAATACGCCCAAATTATGAACATCAAGTTGAGCATAAGCCTTTATATATTCTTCACCAACTTTTTCTGGCATTAAGGATGCCGTTGTAATGATTTCAAATCGAGATTCTGCATCCTTAACAGATTCTGTGGTAATTCTCTTTAAAATTCCACGCTCAAAAAAATTCATGTTTTCTGGCAGTCCAAATTGCGTTTCTGCAAAGCTACCAGTATTTATTGCCCCACCTATGATGATAAGTTTACCTTTCGGAACCATTCTTTGTGTATTAGTATTTATCAAAAAACTCAAATATATCAGCTTATGATAAAAAACACGACTTTTTTTGTCAATAATATTCACTTTATTAACAAACGTGCAAAAAACTTTATTTTAAATCGGCTTTCTTCGGGTTGAAATTAAAACAATTACACTTTAAATTGATTTAGGTATTTGATTATCACTAATTGAAAATAAATGTATAATTTACAGTCACTAAATTCTGCTCAATTAATAAATGAAAAGGGCATCTCCAAGCCTTATTAAACGAATACAAAACTTTACATGAAGATATTAAATATACAAGTATTAAGAGGACCAAACATATGGTCTATCAGTCGTAAAAAGCTAATCCAAATGCGTTTAGATTTGGAGGATTTAGAGCAAAGGCCAACCAATACCATAGATGGATTTAGTGATAGAATAGAAAAACTTTTGCCAAGCATGTTTACCCATCGCTGCTCTAAAGGAGTAGAGGGAGGCTTTTTTACCCGTGTGAAAGAAGGAACGTGGATGGGGCATGTTATAGAACATATTGCATTGGAAATTCAATCGATAGCTGGTATGGAAACTGGCTTTGGAAGAACCCGCCAAACAAAAACCGAAGGTATATATAATGTCGTATTCACATATCTGGAAGAAAAGGTAGGCGTTTATGCTGCCGAGGCAGCCGTTAATATTGCCCAAGCTTTAATTGATGATGTGGAATATGACTTGGAACATGATATTCGAAGAATGAAAGAAATCCGTGAATTGGAGGCTTTAGGTCCAAGTACGGGCTCTATCGTTCAAGAAGCGGTGAGCAGAAGCATCCCCTGGATAAGATTAAATAAAAGTTCTTTAGTACAGTTGGGTTATGGTAAAAATCAAGTTCGTTTTCGTGCTACCATGACAGAAAAAACAAGTAGCATTGCGGTAGATATTGCCAGTAATAAGGAAGAAACCAAACGCTTGCTTACTGAGGCGGCTATCCCTGTTGCAAAAGGCGTTACCATTTCAAATCCTGATGATTTAGAAGCATCTGTGGAGAAAGTGGGTTTCCCATTAGTTTTTAAACCTCTGGATGGTAACCATGGTAAAGGCGCCACCATAAATGTTAAAACTTTAGAAGCTGCAAGGGCTGCTTTTGAATATGCAAAAACATATTCAAGAAGAGTTATCATAGAAAAGTTTATTACCGGATATGATTTTAGAGTACTCGTAATTGATAATAAAGTTGTAGCGGCAGCTCAACGCGATCCAGCTCATGTGCGGGGCAATGGCATCCATACTATTCAGGAACTAATAGATAAGGAGAATGAAGATCCTCGTCGTGGTTACGGGCATGAAAATGTATTAACAGAAATTAGCGTTGATAGAGATACACTGGATTTATTAGCTAAAAAAGAGTACACATTGGAAACGATTCCTGAAAAGGGCGAAGTTGTTTACCTAAAATCAACGGCTAATTTAAGTACCGGAGGCACCTCTATAGATGTTACTGATATTGTTCATCCTCAAAATATCTTTATTTGCGAAAGAATATCAAGAGTTATTGGACTGGATATTTGCGGTATTGATATCATGGCACAGAACTTAACCCAACCGCTTACCGAGAACGGGGGTGTCGTTTTAGAGGTAAACGCCGCACCAGGTTTCAGAATGCATTTGGCGCCTAGCGAAGGCTTACCAAGAAACGTTGCGGCTTCGGTTGTAGACATGTTATATCCGCAAGGGCGATTGTCTCAAATACCGATTATTGCTGTAACCGGAACTAATGGAAAAACCACAACCACGAGGTTAATTGCACATATTGTAAGGAGCAATGGTAAACGTGTTGGCTTTACTACTTCTGATGGCGTATATGTACATAATACTATGCTGATGAAAGGTGACACAACCGGACCAGTCAGCGCAGAATTTATTTTAAAAGATCCAACGGTAGAATTTGCAGTGCTCGAAACTGCACGCGGTGGTATTTTAAGAGCTGGTTTAGGCTTTAATGCATGCGATATTGGCGTTGTTACTAACATACAAGAAGATCATTTAGGCCTTTCTGATATTCATACGCTTGATGATTTAACAAGGGTTAAAGCCGTTGTTATTGGCGCAGTAAGAAGAAAAGGCTGGGCTGTTTTAAACGCTGATAATGGTTATTGTGTACGTATTGCAAAGGATGCCCGTTGTAATGTCGCTTACTTTAGTATGGATGAAAATAATCCGGTTATTAAAGAACATTGCCGTAAAGGTGGCGTAGCTGCAATTTACGAAAATGGTTTTATCACCATTAAAACCGGAGATTGGAAGCTGCGTGTGGATAAAGCAACACATATTCCATTAACTTTCGGTGGCTCCGTTAATTTCATGATTCAAAATGTTCTTGCAGCAACACTTGCTACTTATTTGTGGGGTTACAAACCAGAAGATATTCGTTTGTCTTTAGAAACTTTTATTCCTTCAGCAGCTCATACGCCGGGCAGAATGAATGTTTTCAACTTTAAAGATTTTAAGGTTTTAGTTGATTTTGCACATAATCCTGATGGTTTTAATGGTGTAAAAGCTTATTTGCAATCTGTTGAGGCAACCAAACATGTTGGAATTATTTCAGGTACTGGAGATAGGAGAGATGAAGACATTATAGAAACTGCAAGAATTTCTGCCCAGATGTTTGATAAAATTTATGTGTGCCAGGAGAAATATTTACGTGGCCGCGATCAGCAGGAATTGGTTGATTTGTTATTACAAGGAATCAAAGAAGTTGATCCTAATAAAGAAGTTGTAGTAAACAATAAAAGCACTGCATGCCTTCAGGATGCGATTGATACGGCTGAAAAAGGTTCCTATATTACCATTTTAAGTAATACAATTGATAATACCATTCAACGTGTTACGGAGCATTTAGATAGAGAGCTGGAAGGTTAACTTGCCAAAAAGCCATGAACAAAGAAGCCCCGAAAATTTCGGGGCTTCTTTGTTTATAAGAAATTCTAATTATAACTTTCTTGCAACTTCTACTTGTTCGTAAGCCTCTACAATATCTCCAACTTCGATATTGTTAAAGTTTTGAATGTTTAAACCACACTCATATCCTTTATTAACTTCCTTAACATCGTCTTTAAAGCGTTTTAATGAAGCAAGTTCACCAGTGTAAATTACAACTCCATCTCTAACGATGCGGATTTTGCTGTTACGTGTAATCTTACCATCCAATACCATACAACCTGCAATAGTACCAACTTTAGTAATTTTAAATGTTTCACGAATCTCTACGTTAGCCACAATTTTCTCTTCAAATTCTGGGTCTAACATGCCTTCCATTGCAGATTTAATCTCGTTGATTGCATCATAGATGATAGAATATAGACGGATGTCGATTTGTTCAGCTTCTGCCAGTTTACGTGCACCAGTTGATGGGCGAACCTGGAAACCAATAATAATCGCATCAGAAGCAGAAGCTAACAATACATCAGATTCTGAAATCTGACCAACACCTTTACTAATAATGTTAATTTGAATCTGTTCAGTCGATAATTTCAATAATGAATCGGCTAAGGCCTCAATCGAACCATCCACATCACCCTTAACGATGATGTTAAGCTCTTTAAAGTTTCCAATCGCTAAACGACGGCCAATCTCATCAAGTGTAATATGTTTCTGCGTACGTAAACCTTGCTCACGCTGTAATTGCATGCGTTTGTTTGCAATATCACGTGCTTCAGTTTCACTTTCAAGTGCATTAAATCTATCGCCAGCAGTAGGCGCTCCTTGCATGCCTAATACCTGTACGGGTTGAGATGGACCAGCCGACTCAACTTTTTGTCCACGCTCATTAGTTAATGCTTTTACACGTCCGCTATAGCTACCAGCTAAAATCGGGTCACCCACTCTTAAAGTACCCGCTTGTACCAACACAGTAGTTACAATACCGCGGCCTTTATCTAATGCTGATTCAATAACCGAACCTGTTGCTCTCTTGTTAGGATTAGCTTTAAGTTCTAATAATTCAGCTTCTAATAATACTTTATCTAAAAGCAAATCAACATTTAAACCACTTTTACTTGAGATTTCTTGTGATTGATATTTACCACCCCAATCTTCAACTAAAATATTCATTACTGATAATTGCTCACGAACTTTATCTGCATTAGCACCCGGTTTATCTACTTTAGTAAAAGCGAAAACCAATGGAACACCAGCCGCTTGTGCGTGGTTAATTGCTTCTTTAGTTTGAGGCATCACAGCGTCATCCGCCGCAACTACAATAATTGCAATATCTGCAACTTTCGCACCACGAGCACGCATCGCCGTAAAAGCTTCGTGACCAGGTGTATCTAAGAAGGTTACTTTTTTGCCTGAAGGAGTAGTTACCATGTAGGCACCAATGTGCTGGGTAATACCACCTGCCTCACCAGCTACAACATTTGCTTTACGGATATAATCCAGCAATGAGGTTTTACCGTGATCGACGTGCCCCATGATTGTAACAACCGGCGCTCTTTCAATCAAGTCTGCCTCGTTATCAACTTCTTCAATTACATTTTCTTCGTCTTCATCTGGTTTAACAAATTGTATTTCGTAACCAAACTCATCCGCAACGATGGTTAAAGTTTCAGCATCTAAACGCTGGTTAATTGATACGAACATGCCGAGGCTCATACAAGTACCGATAATTTTTGTCACCGGAACATCCATCATGCTCGCCAATTCATTTGCCGTAACAAATTCTGTTACTTTTAATATTTTTGATTGAGATTCAAGCTCATTTGCTGCTTCTTCTGCTGAAAACGCAACATCATCACGTTTTTGACGACGTAACTTAGCACGTTGAGCAAATTTACCAGACTTACCCGCACCGCTTAAACGAGCAAGAGTAGCCTTGATTTGATCTTGAATTTCTTTCTCAGTAGGTTCTTCTTTAGGTCCGCTTGGTGTAGCATTTCTATTTTGAAAACCTGGTCTGTTGTTATTTCTGTTTCCTTGATATGGAGTTCCACCTTGTCCGGCAGGTCTGTTACCCTGATATGGTGTTCCGGCCGGTCTGTTACCTTGGTAAGGTTGACGCGGTTGTCCTGGTGCACCACCCTGACCAGCTGGGTTTTGCCCTTGCTGCCCTGGATTACCACCATGTTGACCTGGTTGACCCGGAGCTCCCGGAGTTTTTTTACGCTTACGTTTACGTTTGGCGGCTTCGCTATCACTAGATGATGCAACAGGACCGTTTCTTCTATCGGGCGTAGTAGGTAAAACAATTTTACCAATAATATTTGGACCGGTTAATTTTACGCTACGAGCTTTCATTACTTCAGGCTCGTTGCTGACAGGCTTAATTTCAGCAGGTTTTTCTTCTGCTTTAGGCTGATCAACAGGTTTAACTGGCTCTGGCGCTGTAACCGTAGCGGCTGGCGCTACAGGTGCAGGCGGTGCAACTGGTGTTTCTTCTTTTTTAACTTCAATTGGTTTTTCTTCAACCTTTGGAGTTTCTACAACAGGCTTTGCAGCAGTTTCAACTTTTGGCGCTTCAACCGGAGCCTCTTCTTTTTTAGCGGGGCGAGTTTTTGAGTTTAAATCATTTAAATTGATTTTCCCTACAATTTTTACACCTGGCAAACTTCCGTCTTCTGCTTTTTCTTCCTGCTTCGTTTCCGCAACAGTTTCTTTAGCTGCAGGTTGTTCCACCTTAGGTGCTTCAACCTTCTCTGGCTCAGCTTTAGGCTTTTCTACCGGCGGTGCAAATGATTGAGTATTTTTTATCAAAATCTCTTCATTTTTCTCGAAATCGGTATTCTTTTTAGGTGCTTCAGCTGGCTTTTCAGTCTCAGGCTCGTCACGACGTATTTTACCAATCACTATTTGTTTGGCTTCTTCTCTTACGATCTTATCTCCCTGATACTCTTTTAATAAGGCATCATACATATCGCCCGAAAGTTTAAACATAGGGCTTTTCTCGGCTGAGAACCCTTTTTTGTTTAAAAACTCTACGGCCGTACCCATGCCTATATTAAGTTCTTTAATAGCTTTAATTAAAATGATTGGTTTGTCGTCTGACATTTAGCTCCTGTTATTTTTTATTTTAATACAAAAGTAGTGTTTATTTGGCAATTACACCACTTATTCAAATTCTGACTGTAAAATCTGAACCACTTCCTTAATGGTTTCTTCTTCTAAGTCGGTGCGTTTTACCAAATCTTCCACTGTAAGTGCTAATACACTTTTAGCGGTATCGCAACCGATAGCCTTTAATTCATCGATGATCCAGCTATCAATCTCATCTGAGAATTCTTCTAAATCAACGTCTTCATCACTTTCTTCACCTGCTTCGCGATAAACATCAATTTCATAACCGCTTAATTTGCCGGCTAATTTAATGTTGTGTCCGCCACGGCCAATTGCCAATGAAACCTGGTCTGGTTTTAAGTAAACAGATGCATGTTTAGTTTCATCATCTAATTTAATAGAGGTAATTTTTGCCGGGCTTAAAGCACGGGTAATATATAATGAAATGTTATTTGTGAAATTGATTACGTCAATATTTTCGTTTTTCAATTCGCGAACGATACCGTGAATACGTGAACCTTTCATGCCCACGCATGCTCCAACCGGGTCAATACGGTCGTCATACGATTCTACAGCCACTTTAGCACGTTCTCCCGGTTCGCGAACAATTTTCTTGATGGTAATTAAGCCGTCAAAAATTTCCGGAACTTCTTGCTCAAATAAACGTTGCAAAAATTCTGGTGCTGTTCTTGAAATAATAATTTTCGGGTTAGCGTTAATCATTTCTACTTTAGAAATTACTGCTCTTACAGAATCTCCTTTTTTGAAATAATCTGCAGGAATTTGCTCAGTTTTCGGCATCAAAAGTTCGTTGCCTTCATCATCCAAAACTAAAGTTTCTTTTTTCCAAACCTGGTAAACCTCACCTGTAATAATTTCGCCAACGCGATCTTTATATTTCTTGAAAATTTCGTCTTTCTCTAATTCTAAAACTTTAGAAACTAATGTTTGGCGAGCGGCTAAAATTGCTCTGCGACCAAAACTCTCTAAGGTAATTTGTTCAATGTAATCATCACCAACCTCTAAAGTACTATCAAGTTTAGAAACTTCTGCAAGTTCAATTTCTAAATCATCATCTTCAGAAAATCCATCCTCCATCACCTTTCTCGTTCTCCAGATTTCTAAATCCCCATTATCTGGATTCACAATCACGTCACAGTTTTCGTCTGTTCCGTATTTTTTACGTAACATGCTACGAAAAACTTCTTCCAACACACTAATCACCGTTGGGCGATCTATATTTTTGAAATCTTTAAACTCCTGAAAAGAGTCAATTAAATTAATTGTTGTAGTACTCATTTTTACTTAAATGAAATTAACACACTTGTTTCTATTATATCATTAAACGGAACAGTTGTTTCTACTGAAACCGCTTTTTTGCCTTTTTGTTTAACCGATTCTTCAATCAGTAATTCATTCTCTGTAACCGATAAAAGCTTACCCTCTTTCTTTTGTCCGTCTTTAAGTTTAATTCCAACCGAACGGCCAATGTTTTTATTATACTGGCGGATGAGTTTTAATGGCTCGCCTACACCTGGAGATGAAACTTCTAAATTGTAAGCTTGCTCTATTGTATTTTCTTCTTCGAGATGAAAACCAACATGCCTGCTAATGGCTACACAATCCTGTATGCTTATGCCCTGGTCGCCATCAACATGGATAATTAATTTATTGTTTGGCAACATTTTCACTTCAACCAAAAATAGTTCCGGCCTGTCTGCAATTTTTTCCTCTACGAGTGCTGTAACTCTCTTTTCTACCTGCATATTTTAACCTGATTTCACAGAAAAAGGGGACATGGTCCCCTTCTCTTTTCTTCGATTACGATGCAAATGTACAACTATTTTGGAAATAATCAAACTCTTATACAGTATTTTACATCTTAAATCATCTTTTCAGCAATTGAGTTTGGGGCTTAAGATTATGTTTTATTGTGCCTTTAAATAGTTTGTTTCTATCTGCAAAAGATGTACCGAGATAGCTTTCAACTAAATATGATTTTCCTTTTAGAAAAGGCTTATCAGGTGCAAAAATTAAGGAGTCGCCTGCAAGTGTTAATTTACCTGAAATAGTTTCTTCATCTTGTAAACTATCTAATTCGTCTGGTATGCAAACCACCGAAACTAGATTTGATGAGTCTAAATTTTGTTTCAAATCGTTTTTAACCTGATAGATGCTTTTTTTATCTATTTTGTTGAGGATAATTAAATTACTATCTGGCGAAAACTTAATAACAATATTGTTGTTTGTATTCGTGCAAGAAGTTAAATTTATAACCAACAACGCAAAAAACAAATATTTAATTGATTTTAACATTTTACTAAATTAAACTTTATGAGACTAATTATTGAAATCCTTTTAATGGGATTAGCGGTTTTTATTGGCGCAAAACTTGTTCCGGGTGTAACTGTTGATGGTTACGGAAGCGCAATTATAGCGGCAGTTTTAATTGCACTTGCAAATGCAACCATCGGTTTTATTTTAAGGCTTTTAACCTTCCCGGTTAATTTTCTTACCCTTGGGTTAATGTCTTTCATTATAACGGTACTAATGATTTTATTAGTAGATAGCATGATGACTTCTTTTAATACAACTGGTTTTTTTGCTGCAGCATTTTTAGCAATTGTGGTAGCGTTGATTAAAGCAGTATTCGGTGCAATTGCAGGAGAGAAAGAATAGGTGAGGATGCAAAATGTAAGATGGAAAATGTAAGAGGTAGGAGGGGAAATGTAAGATGGCAAATGAAATTCCATTATCCATCTTATATCCCTCATTTTCCATTAATCTACATTTTCTTCTTCCATTCCCCTTAAGGCTATCTAATCACTTCTCTTGAAATTACCATTTTCTGAATTTCAGAAGTTCCTTCGTAAATCTGAGTAATTTTTGCGTCACGCATTAATCGTTCTACGTGATATTCTTTCACAAAGCCATAGCCGCCGTGCACCTGAACGGCTTCTACCGTTACATCCATAGCAACTTTCGAAGCATACAATTTTGCCATTGAACCTGCTTGAGTGTATGGTAAACCCTGGTCTTTAAGCCACGCAGCTTTGTAAACCAATAATCGGGCAGCCTCAATTTGTGTAGCCATATCTGCAAGTTTAAAGGCAATAGCCTGATGCTCTGAAATCGGCTTGCCAAAAGATTTACGTTCTTTTGCATATTGAGTTGCCAATTCGAATGCACCCTGTGCAATGCCTAAAGCTTGCGCTGCAATTCCGATTCTGCCACCTTCTAAAGTTTTCATGGCAAATTTAAACCCGAAACCATCTTCGCCAATTCTATTTTCTTTAGGCACCTTAACATCATTAAACATTAAAGAATGTGTATCTGAGCCACGTATACCCAGCTTATTTTCTTTAGGGCCAATTGTAAATCCTTCGGCACCTTTTTCTACAATAAATGCGTTAATACCTTTATGCCTAAGTTCGGGATGGGTTTGGGCAATAACTAAATAGGTAGATGCGGTGCCACCATTGGTAATCCAGTTTTTAGTTCCATTTAGCAAATAGTAATCGCCTTTATCTTCTGCAGTTGTTCGCTGAGAAGTCGCATCAGATCCGGCTTCAGGTTCAGAAAGGCAAAATGCTCCGATTTTCTCTCCGGATGCTAAAGGTTTAAGGTATTTTTCTTTCTGTTCTTCGCTACCGTAGGCTTCAAGGCCGTAACAAACCAGTGAATTATTAACAGAAACTACAACAGATGCAGAAGCATCGATTTTTGATAGCTCTTCCATTACTAAAACGTAGGAAATTGCGTCCAAACCGCTTCCATTATATTTTGGATCAACCATCATCCCTAAAAAACCCAATTCACCAAGTTTTTTAACTTGTTCTGTCGGGAATTTTTGGTGTTCATCTCGTTCTATAACTCCAGGCTTTAATTCTTGCTGCGCAAAATCGCGGGCAGCCTGTTGTATCATTAATTGTTCTTCATTTAATTCGAAATGCATAACATTTATCTATAAAAGGTTAGTAATTCAAATGTAGGGTTTATAGTTCAAAAATACTATGGTTGCATAGTATTATTTATGAGGAGAAGCTGTGAAACAGATAAAATATAATTATCTTTCTTCAGGTGTATTCCTCTTGACCATAAAAACCGCTAATAAACTTAAGGTTCCTAATAAGAGTGTTAAGAGCAATTGTGATGAATGAATAATGGTTGCATAAGCTAAGCCATCTTTAAACGGCAAATTATAAAGCACTAAAGATTGTGCAACCATCCAATGGAATACACCAATACCACCCTGAACGGGAGCAACCATTGCGAAACCGGAAAATACCATCGCCGTAAAAGCAGCATTAACAGGTAGTGTTGAAGTTTCTTCGAGTGCAAAAAAGCAAGCATACATCGAAACAAAGTAACACAGCCAGATGGCTATTGTATAAAAAAGAAATAATGCTTTTTGCTGAAGTTTTCCGTATGAACTAAATCCTTGACGTAAGCCGACAATAATTTTTAAAAATTTTGTGTTGAATTTTTGTCTTAAAAAATATATCAGAACAATTACAACAAGAATAAATGCTAAAGCAGTTACGATAATCCAAAAGTAATTTAATGAGGAAATTCTGTTTGCTATGGACTGATAAATATTTTCGTGAAGAAAATTGGAAATTAGATTATACTGAAATATTAACACAATTAATGCGCTTAGAAATAAAGCTAAAATATCAAAAAGTCTTTCTGTAATTACGGTTCCGATGGATGAAAACATTGGAACACTATGGGTTTTGCTAATAATTGAACATCTCCCGATTTCTCCGAACCTTGGTATCGCAAGGTTTGCAAGATAGCCTATCATTAGGCTGTGATAAGCATTTTTTAAAGTTACTTTGTAATCGATGGATTGAAACAGCATTTGCCATCTAAGTGCCCTTAAAAAATTAGCTATCCACACGGTAAACGCTGAAATGAAAATCCAAAAAATATTAGCAGTTTTAATTTCCTGCCATATTTTGGCTAAATCCTGACCTTTAAAAGCTAAATATAGAACTCCTACACCTATTAAAAACAGGATGATATATTTTAATGCTGTCTTTAGGTCGAGTATCAAATCATTTATTTTAGCAGATGGTTGTTATCATCAGGAAAAACCAAAATAGGATTGTACTTTTTTGCTTCATCAATTGGTAAAGAACCGTAAGACATAATAATAAGTACATCTCCAAGTTGTGCTAACCGGGCCGTTGCACCATTTAAACAAATTGTACCTGTGCCGCGTTCGCCTTTTATAACATAAGTTTCGAAACGAGCACCATTATTATTATTAACAATCTGAACTTTCTCGTTAGCGATAATATTCGCTGCATCCATTAAATCTTCATCAATCGTTATACTGCCAACATAATTTAATTCGGCTTGTGTAACCCTAACACGGTGTATTTTCGATTTTAATATTGTGATAACCATTTTGCAAAGTTAGTAATAATGAATTAGAGAATTAATGAAATGATAGAATTACAGAATGATTTGAATTTAGGATTTAATAAACTAATGATATTATGTATTTGCGAATATCATATCATTCAATCAATAAAATTCAATCATTAATTAATAATCATATTATCAATCAATCTTGTTGAACCAACTTTTGCAGCAACTAAAGCTACCTGATTTTTTTCATTTTTTGAAGTTGCAGGCTCTAATGTATCTCCATTAGCTATTACAAAATAATCTAATTCTACATCTTTAATTCCATTATAAAAGTTTTTTGCTTTTTCCTGAAGTTCGGTTAAGGAATAGTTATTATAGTTATCTAAAACAAATTGGAGAGATTTGTTGAGCACGAGTGCATGAGTTCTATCAGATGCCGACAAGTGAATGTTTCGGCTGCTCATGGCCAGGCCATCATCTTCACGGATAATTGGGCAGGTAAAAATCTTAATAGGTAAATTGAAATGAGCCAGCATATTTTTTATCATTAACACCTGCTGAAAATCCTTTTGCCCAAACATAGCAATATTGGGCTCTACGGCATCAAAAAGCTTTTTAACGATTTGGGTAACACCTTGATAATGACCTTTTCTAAATTCACCTTCTAATAAAAATTCGGCTTTGCCTAAATCTATGTGCCAGTGTTCGGTTTTATCAGATGGATACATCTCTGTAACATCTGGCATGAACACGCCATTGCATCCTGCATTTTCTAACATGGCTAAATCATGTTCGATAGGTCTTGGGTATTTTTCTAAATCCTTCGGATCTGTAAATTGAGTTGGATTAACAAAAATGCTGCAAATAATGATATCGGCATTTTCTTGCGCAAGCTTGATTAACGAAATATGGCCGTTATGCAATGCGCCCATAGTAGGCACAAGTGCAATTATTTTTCCTGATGCTTTTAAAGGTTTGAGGTAAGCTTTAAGTGCGTCTTTTGTTTTGAATATTTCCAATTCCGACAATCTAAATTAAAGGCATAAAGGTGTAAATTAATCTAAAACTAAGCAAACAAATACTTGTTATATTGATAAATAGTATTATTATTCTTATCTTTGCAGCTCATTATCTTTTAATTAACATAATATTTTTCTAAAATATGGAGATGGCAAAAACGAAGCTGCTGATTGTTACACACGAGATGTCGCCTTTCCTCGAGCTTACTAAAATTTCTGAAATTACTCGTCAATTACCGCAGGCTATGCAAGAAAAAGGATTCGAAATCCGTATTCTTATGCCGAAGTTTGGTAATATAAATGAGAGAAGAAATCGTTTACACGAAGTAATTCGCTTATCTGGAATGAACATCATTATTGATGACAATGATAACCCTTTAATTATTAAGGTAGCTTCAATCCCTGCGGCACGTATGCAGGTTTACTTCTTGGATAATGAAGAATATTTTCAGCGTAAGCAGGTATTCAGAGATGCAAGCGGAAAATTTTTCGACGATAACGATGAGCGCACTATTTTCTTTTGCAAAGGTGCATTAGAAACTGTTAAAAAATTAGGATGGGCTCCAGATATCGTTCACTGTCATGGTTGGATGAGTTCTCTAGTTCCTGCGTACATCAAAACTACTTACAAAAACGACCCTACGTTTAAAAACTCTAGAGTTGTTTATTCGGTTTATGAAGATGGTTTTACAGAGAAATTAAATGAGAATTTTTCTAAAAAGGCTGTAATGGCAAACATGACTGAAGAAGATACTAAAGCTTATAAAGGTGCTGATGTTAATAGTTTGCACATGGGCGCTATAACACATTCTGATGCAGTAGTTTTAGCAGATGAAAACCTTGATGCGGCTATGTTAAAATTTGTTAAAGATTCAAATAAGCCAACTTTAGCTTATAACTTAACCGAAAATTTTGATAACTTCTATACTTTCTACGAGGAGATTTCAAATGAAGAATTGGTTTCTGTAGCTTAAATAGGCATTATTATTTTTAAATATGAAATTTATAAAACAAGACTTATTAACCCTGTTGATAGGTCTTTTTCTTTTTGCGTCTTGTAAAAATCCTGATGGAGTTGGTTTAGATGTAGATCCAAATTCTGCAATTCAAGGCACTCTTGTTAACGATCAATTGGTTACTTCTCAAACCGTAAGAGAACCAGATTTAACAACATCTATGTTATCTGCTCATCCTCTTGGTTATATGGTTGATCCGATTTTTGGTAAAACCGAATCGAACGTTGGGATGACTGTTTCACTTCCGGGAACTGAAACAAGCTTAGATTTTACCTCTGCAACACTAGATTCTGCAGTATTGGTACTTAACCTAGCTCCGCAGTTTTATGGCGATACTGCTACATCTAAATATAGTATTGATGTTTATCAGTTAACTAATAAGATTACCAAGTACAAATCTTCTGATGCACTTCCGCATAATTCTACTTTATTAGGTAATTTTAATAATAAGATTTTTCCTAATACTAAAGTTAAGGTTACTGAAGTTGTAGCTAGTAAAAATGATACGATAAGGACAATGACACCTCAAATCAGAATTCCTTTAAACAAAGTGTTTATCCAAAATACTATTTTGGCTTTGCCTGCAACCAGTACATCTACAGCTGAAAAATTTATAGAATATTTTAAGGGTTTATATGCTGAGGTTAATAAAACATCATCAACAGGAACAGGTGGTGTTGCATTTTTAGATTTTGCAGGCTCAAATTCTTATTTGCAATTAGTTTACAGGAAACCAAATACTACAAATGGTATAGATACTTTATCAAAAAACTTTGCAATTGCATCAGCAAATACTGTTACAGCCAATATTAAACATGATTACAGCGGTACTGCAGTACAAACGCAATTGGATAATCCAACGGTTCAATATGGTGTAACTTATTTACAAGGTTTAGCTGGTGTTAGAACAAAGATTTCTTTTCCGAACCTAAAAAACTTTACAACAGTTTATGGTAAAGCAGTTATTAATAAGGCAGAATTAGTTTTAGATTTAAGCGCAGGAACATTTGCTACACCTTTTGCGCCATCTCAAAGATTATCTTTATACCGTTGGGATATTGCACAGCAAGAAGTAAACGTACCTGATCGAGATCAGTCTGCATCTAACTACAGCGGAGACCCTAGAGCGAAAACTGATGCAGCTTTTGGTGGATATTACGACTCATTAAAAAACAGATACGTTTTTAATGTTACGGCATATATTCAGGATTTAATTGACGGAACAAAAAATGATTATGGTACTTTCATTGCACCTGAATCTTTAACAGCAACATCTGTAAATCTGGGTTTATCAAGAACGACTACTACTGCATCAAGAGCAGTTGTTGGAAGTTTTGGTAATCCTACAAATCGCTTAAAGCTCAATATTTACTATACAAAAATGAATTAAGCAAAATAATTTTTCTTTAAAAACCTTATCTACTCAGTAGGTAAGGTTTTTTTTTGGATTAAATTTCTAAAATATTGATGATTGATTAAAACAAACGTTTGTTTGTTATATTTGCCACATATATTTATAAAAACATGTGTGGAATAGTAGGTTACATTGGCTATAGAGATGCTTGGCCAATCGTTTTAAAAGGTCTGAAAAGATTAGAGTATCGTGGTTACGATAGCGCAGGAATTGCAATAATGAATGATAACGGTGAACATATCTACAAAAAGGTAGGTAAAGTTGCTGCTCTCGAAGAATTTGCAGAAAACAAAGATAAATCTGGAAACATTGCAATGGGCCACACCAGATGGGCTACGCATGGCGTTCCATCTGACCGTAATTCACATCCCCACACTTCAAATAACGGTCAGTTGTCTATCATCCACAATGGTATAATCGAAAATTATGCAACTATTAAAGAGGAACTTATAGGTCGTGGTCACGAATTTAATAGTGATACAGATACTGAAGTTTTAATTCACCTGATTGAAGAGATTCAAAAAATTGAGCAAATTGATTTATTTGAGGCTGTTAGATTGGCTTTACACGAGGTTAGCGGTGCTTACGCCATCGTTATCATGGATAAGGAAAACCCAGAGCGTTTAATTGCTGCCAGAAAAGGCAGTCCAATGGTTATTGGTGTAGGCAAAGGCGAATATTTTATCGCATCTGATGCTACGCCAATTATCGAATACACTAAAAATGTAATCTACCTTAATGATAATGAAATTGCTTTAGTTACCAAAGGTGATTTACTTGTTAAACATATCGATAACGTTGTTCAAACCCCTTTAATTCAAGAATTAGAATTAAAACTGGAAATGTTAGAAAAAGGTGGCTTTGACCACTTTATGCTGAAAGAAATTTATGAGCAACCACGTTCTGTTAAGGATTGTATGCGTGGCCGTATTTATCCTGAGGAAGGTAAAGTACAACTCGGCGGTATAAAAGAGTTTGTAGAGAAGTTAAAGAACGTTGACAGGATTATTATTGTTGCCTGTGGTACATCATGGCATGCTGGGTTGGTAGGAGAGTATTTAATTGAAGAATATGCTCGTATACCGGTTGAAGTTGAGTATGCTTCTGAATTTAGATATAGGAACCCAATCATATCTGAAAAGGATGTTGTAATTGCAATTTCTCAATCTGGCGAAACTGCCGATACAATGGCCGCAATCGAAATGGCGAAAGAAAAAGGTGCAACCATTTTTGGAATTTGTAATGTGGCCGGAGCATCTATTCCACGCTTGTCTCACGCTGGTGTTTACACTCATGCTGGGCCTGAAATTGGCGTAGCTTCTACAAAAGCATTTACCGCTCAGGTTACAGCACTTACATTGATGGCTTTTTATATAGCACAGCAGAAAGGTACCATCACACAATCTAAAATGATTAATTTATTAACTGAGTTAGAAAGTGTACCTGATAAAATTCAGGTTGCTTTAGAGTCAAATGAATTAATTAAAGAAGTTGCAGAGAAAATAAAGGATTCTAGAAACTGCCTGTTCTTAGGAAGAGGTAGCGGCTTTCCTGTAGCGCTGGAAGGTGCATTAAAGCTTAAAGAGATATCATACATCCATGCTGAAGGTTATCCTGCTGCAGAAATGAAACACGGGCCAATCGCATTAATTGATGAGGAAATGCCGGTTGTGTTTATTGCAACACAGAATTCATCGTACGAAAAGGTAATCAGTAATATTCAAGAAGTAAAAGCCCGTAAAGGAAAGGTTATTGCAATTGTTACACAAGGCGATACTGAGGTTAAGAAAATGGCTGATTACTGCATTGAAATTCCGGATGCTGACGAAGCATTTTTACCGCTGTTAGCAACTATCCCGCTTCAGTTGTTATCATACCACATTGCAGTAATGCGTGGTTGTAATGTTGATCAGCCAAGAAATCTTGCCAAATCGGTTACGGTAGAGTAGCATTGTATCCATAAAAAAAGGCAGCTTTTCTTTTGAAAGCTGCCTTTTTGCGTTTTATATGATAGTTAAAATGGTAAATCACCACTTTCATCGCCTGATCTTATTGTAAACTCATCCTCTATTTTAGTTTCTGAATTCGGTTGACTATGATTTGTGGCTTGCCCTGGTTCAAAATCACTTTTTCTACCTAGCATTGTAAAGTTTTCGGCAACAATCTCGGTTACGTATTTCTTTACTTTTTCTTTATCTTCAAAAGAACGGGTTCTAAGCTTTCCTTCAATGTAAACTAACTTTCCCTTTTGCAAATATTTCGAAGCAACCTCAGCCAAACCTCTCCATAAAACGATATTATGCCATTCAGTTTGTTCTACCCGCTTGCCGTCTTTATTATATGTTTCAGATGTGGCTAAAGGAAAGCTTGCTACTGTAACGCCTCCATCTAAGTGCCGAACTTCAGGGTCTTTGCCCAAATGTCCAACTAAAATAACTTTGTTAATTCCAGACATAAAAAATTTTTTTGGTTAGTTTTCAACTCAGTTGAACCAAAAAACCTTTAAAAGAAGGTTAGTTAAGTCTTCAAAATGCTTTCAGAAAATTCCTCAATAAAAGTTCTGATTACATTAGGTTTTGGTAATTCATCCAAGCTATTAAAAGAAACCCAATTAAGTTCCTTTTGTTTATTAAAGTTAAAGATATAATTTTTTAAAGCAAAAAATTGCACATGGATTATTTGGTGAGTTAATACATGCTTCTTATAACTTACCAGCTTAACCGCTGCAGTTTCTCCATATTCTTCTTTCAATGATTTTATAAAACTTTCATCATTGCTATCTGGAATATGCGCTGTTTCAATTGAGGGAAAATCATACAAATGTTGCCAGATATCTCCTTTTTGTCGTTCGCGAACCAAAATTTTGCCATCTGCAATGCATACGAAATAATTTAAATATCTAAATTTTTTTTCAGCTTTTGGAAGTTTAACAGGGAGCTGATTTACGATATTTTTTCTAAGCGCATGGCAATCTAAATTTAGCGGGCAAACCGCACAATTTGGAGATTTAGGTTTGCATTGAATTGCTCCAAACTCCATTATTGCCTGATTATACAAAGCCGGGTCGGGTATGTAAAGCAAATCATTAGCAAGATTGAAAAAATCTTTTTTGCCTTTTGGCGTGTTTATTGGAGTATCGATGCCGCAATACCTTGCTAAAACCCTAAATACATTCCCATCCACAACAGCTTTAGCTTCGCCCGAAGAAAACGACGAAATTGCCGCTGCGGTATACTCACCAACACCTTTAAGTTTGATTAATTCATGGTAGCTTGTTGGGAAAATTCCTTTATGTTCATTTAGCACGATTTGGGCTGTGGCGTGCATGTTTCTGCCACGAGAATAATAACCCAAACCTTGCCAGAGTTGTAAAACCTTGGCTTCGGTAGCGTTTGCAAAATCGTTAACGGTTGGAAAATTGGATAAAAACTTATTAAAGTAAGGCAGGCCTTGTTCTACCCTTGTTTGTTGCAAAATTATTTCTGAAAGCCATATCGTGTAAGCATCGTTTGTGTGTCTCCAGGGCAAATCTCTTTTATTGGCTAAATACCAGTTTATAATTTCATTTTGGAATGTCATCAGTGCAAATTACGGGCTAATAATTGGTTTTAAGAAAAAGTTGCAATACTCTGATAAGCGCATAGATAAAAAAATCATCTTTTATTTCCCTATCTCATTAAAAAGCAATACTTTTGCAACCCCAAATCAGTGATAATATTAAAATACACAATACATTATAAATAATAAAATATGACTAAGGCAGATATTATTTCAGAAATATCAACAAAAACCGGAATTGAGAAGGTTGATGTGCAGGAAACAGTTGAGGCATTCTTCAAGGTTATCAAAACTAGTATGATTGGCGGAGAAAATGTTTATGTTAGAGGCTTCGGAAGCTTTGTTGTTAAAAAGAGAGCGCAAAAAACTGCTAGAAACATCTCTAAAAACACTGCAATAATTATCCCTGAACATTTTGTACCGAGCTTTAAACCAGCAAAAGTATTTGTTGATAAAGTAAAAAGTAACTCAAAGAAAATTAAAGTAGAAGCCTAAGCCATATTAATGTGAATAGTAGCATCAGATTAAAACAAACTATCATTATCGGAGCGATTTTATTGCTTGTTGCTTTCTTATTTACAAGAGATATTAAAGGTTTAGTTAAGCCTACAGAAGAGAATGGTAAAATGCCTGCAGCTGGTCAGATTGCTCAGCAAGGTGTACCATCAACCTCTGGTTTAACGATTGAACAAACCTCTACAGCTGCTAAAAATGTAATAAATCAAAGCCTTGCTAAAGATATTACAAACTTAGAGAACAGCTATAAAGGTGCAAAAGGTGATGAAAAGGTTGAGTTTGCACAACAACTTGCCCAGAAATGGGATGATGTTGAACAGATAACACCATCGGCACTTTATTTAGAAGTTGTTGCAGAAGCAAAGCCATCTACAGCTAGCTGGTTAGCATCAGGTAACAAATTTTTAAAGGCTTTTGAAAGCACACAAGATAGTTTAGCACAGCCTGCGTTGTTGCAAAAAGCAAATGTATCTTTCAAAAAAGCACTAGAATTAGACAAAGAAAATATAGATGCCAAAACAGGATTAGGCGTAACTATAGTAAACGGCTTAGGCGCACCAATGCAAGGTATTGCAATGTTGCTTGAAGTGGTTGCTAAAGAACCTAAAAACGTAAAAGCAAACATGAATCTTGGTTTATTCTCTATTAAATCAGGTCAGTTTGATAAAGCAATTCCACGTTTTAATACGGTTATTGCAATAGCACCAACACCTGAAGCCTATTTTTATTTAGCTACGGCTTTAGAAAATTTAGACAAAAATAAAGAAGCTGTAGAAGCTTATTTAAAAAGCAAAAAATTAGCGGCAAATCCAACTTTATCATCTTTTATCGATAAGAAGGTTGCTGAACTAAAGAATAAAAATTAATTAACGGATTAATAAAAACATTTAAAACTTAAAATTATGCCAAGCGGTAAAAAAAGAAAAAGACATAAAATGGCTACCCACAAACGTAAAAAACGTTTAAGAAAAAACAGACATAAGAAAAAATAATTTCTTAGTTGATTTAGCCTTTTTAAACCTCATAGTTGTACTGTGAGGTTTAAATACTTATACAAGATTTTCTTTCGTATAGCGTTAGGGCTGTATCACTGTGTTCTTATATATTATCCATTTGTTAATAGGCGAAAGCCTTAAATCTGTAGCTGTTGGTAAAAGAATTAATTATCAATTCGACTCCTGCCGGAGTTACCATAGCGTTGATTGAAGACAAACAACTTGTTGAGCTTCATAAAGAACAAATCAATAATAACTACGCCGTAGGCGATATTTATTTGGGTCGCATTAAAAAAATTATGCCCGGCCTGAATGCTGCTTTCGTGGATGTTGGTTATGAAAAAGATGCTTTTTTGCATTATTTTGATTTGGGCCCTCAGGTACAATCTTTAATCAAGCTAACGAAGATCAAGCGAAATGGCTCGGTTACAGGCACATTATTAGATAATTTAAAACTCGAAGCCGATATAAACAAGGCTGGTAAAATATCTGATGTGCTAAGTAAAAATATGCTTTTGCCAGTGCAAATTGCAAAAGAACCTATTTCTACTAAAGGACCGCGTTTAAGTTCTGATCTATCAATTGCCGGCAGATATGTGGTACTGGTGCCATTCTCCAATACCATTTCCATATCAAAAAAAATAAAAAGTAATACCGAACGTAATCGTTTAAAAAAGATTATCGAAAGTATTAAGCCTCAAAATTTTGGGGTAATTATCAGAACCGTTTCCGAAGGAAGAGGTGTTGCCGAAATGCAAAAAGATCTTTTAGATTTAATTGCTAAATGGGAAACATTTATTAAAAAACTTCCTACTGCCGAACCTTCAAAAAGGGTTTGGGGCGAAATGGACAGATCATCAACGTTGATACGTGATATTCTGAATCCTGATTTTACAAACGTTTATGTGAGTACACCAGAATTGTACGATGATATTCGTTCTTATGTGCATGATATTTCTCCGGAAATGGAAAAAATTGTGAAACTTTATAAGCAAAAGGAACCTATATACGACCATTTTGGAATAGAAAAGCAAATCAAAAATGCTTTTGGCAAAACAGTAAACTTACCAGGTGGTTCTTACCTAGTTGTAGAGCATACTGAAGCACTTCACGTTATAGATGTGAATAGTGGAAACCGCACTGCCAGTAAAGAAAACCAAGAGGAAAATGCTTTACAGGTAAATAAAGAAGCGGCTAAAGAAATTGCCCGTCAGTTGCGCTTGCGTGATATGGGCGGTATTGTAGTTATCGATTTTATTGATATGCACAAGCCAACAAACCGTAAAATACTATTCGATTATTTGCGTGAGCTGATGTTATTGGATAGAGCGAAACATACCATTTTACCTCCAAGTAAATTTGGTTTGGTTCAAATTACCAGACAACGTGTTCGTCCGGAAATGAATATTGTTACGGTAGAAAAATGTCCGGCCTGCGATGGGACCGGAGAAATTAAAGCAAGTATTGTTTTAATGGATGATATTGAAAATAACCTGAATTATATTTTACGTGAGCAAAATGAAAAAGGAATTACACTTTGTGTACATCCATATATCGAAGCTTACATTACAAAAGGAGTTTTCAATCTTCAGCGCCGTTGGTTCTTTAAATATGGCCAATGGATTAAAGTTAAAGCACAATCAGCATATTACTTAACTGAGTTTCATTTTATATCTTCTAAAGACGAAGAAATAAAACTTTAATTTAAAATACATTTAGCAGAAAGCCTGGTTTTTATTAATCGGGCTTTTTGTTTTTCCATGATTTATTAAAGCCTTACTCGCCTAAATCATGTTCAAAAATATTACAGAATTTAAAGCCGTTTAAATTTAAATTCGTAAATCTAAAATCTAAAATCAATTGGCAAAATCTAAAACTGCATATTTCTGTCAGAGTTGTGGGTACGAATCGGCAAAATGGCTTGGTAAATGTCCTTCTTGCAATCAATGGAATACCTTTGTAGAGGAAATTGTTGAAAAAACGCCAGCCTCTGTACCAACCTGGAAAAACGAAACTACCGGAAGAAAAGTTAATAAACCAAGCAAGGTTGATGAAATAGAACAATCTGTAGAAAGACGAATATCTACTAATGATAAAGAACTAGATAGGGTTTTAGGCGGTGGTTTGGTTGAAGGCTCGTTGATATTAATTGGTGGTGAACCTGGAATTGGTAAATCTACACTGATGTTGCAACTTGCCTTAAATTTAAAAGGTAAAAAACTTTTATATGTTTCTGGTGAAGAAAGCGAGCAACAAATAAAGATGCGGGCGGAAAGAATTACCGAAAATCCATCATCTAATTGCTACATATTAACAGAAACATCAACCCAAAATATATTTAAGCAAATAGAAATTCTTGAACCTGATATTGTAGTTGTCGATTCTATACAAACTTTACATTCTGCACATATCGATTCTACACCAGGAAGTGTTTCTCAGGTTAGAGAATGTACTGCAGAACTGCTTCGTTTTGCTAAAGAAACCGGTACACCAGTTTTTTTGATTGGTCATATTACAAAAGATGGTGCGATTGCTGGTCCGAAAATTTTGGAGCACATGGTTGATACGGTTTTACAGTTTGAAGGCGACAGGCATCACGTTTACCGTATTTTACGTTCGATAAAAAATCGCTTTGGTGCAGCTGCAGAACTTGGGATATACGAAATGCAAGGAAGCGGTCTGAGAGAGGTTTCTAATCCTTCCGAAATTCTACTTTCGCAACGCGATGAAGAATTAAGCGGAATAGCCATTGCGGCAATGTTGGAAGGCGCAAGGCCAATGTTAATAGAAACGCAGGCTTTGGTTAGCCAGGCTGCCTACGGAACACCACAACGCTCGGCTACCGGTTTTGATACCAAACGTATGAATATGCTTTTGGCAGTTTTAGAGAAACGATGCGGATTTAGGCTGAGTGCTCAAGATGTGTTTCTTAATATTGCCGGCGGAATTCGAGTAGAAGATCCTGCAATAGATTTAGCCGTTTTAATTGCAATTATTTCTTCCCATCAGGATATTCCGGTATCGAGCAAAAACTGTTTTGCTGCCGAAGTTGGTTTGTCTGGAGAAATTAGGGCAGTAAATAGAATAGAACAGCGCATAGCCGAAGCAGATAAACTAGGTTTTGAAACCATTTATATCTCAAAATATAATTTAAAAGGTATTGATGCCAAAAAATATAACCTAGAAATTAAGGCTGTTAGCAAGATTGAAGATGTTTTTGGATTAATTTTTGGATAAATTAAATTAAAAGAAGAGGAATGCAATCCACAAATTTCCACAATACAGAGAATATATTCCTCACATCCCCAATTGATTTACTGTTTGCTATAATTAATTATTTTATACAATGTATTCATTTACAATGTGTTGCAATGTAAATTTACGATTTTTAAAATTTGGATTGGAAGTTGCCTAATACATTGTGTTGTACATCATGGGATGTGATCTATAACAATAGGGATGATTTTCCTCGTTAGTGAGAGCTAGCGAGGATTTTTTTTGCTTTATATTATTTAGACAAAAATTTAAATAACTTTGTAGCAGATAATTAACCGAATAAATTATAAACCAAATACTGAAAAAATATTATTATGAAAAAGATTATCCTAAGCTTGAGTTTTTGCCTATTTGCAGCAGTAACATTTGCCCAAGCTGATTTTAAAGGTCAAAAATTTGGAGCAGCTGTAACACCTGGCGATATCAAAACCGTAGCTAAAATTGAATCATCAATGGGCAATAAAAATGTTGCTGATATGAAGATTAAAGGCAAAGTGGTTGAGGTTTGCAAAAAGAAAGGTTGCTGGATGACCTTGGAAACACCAAATGGAGAGCCAATGCGTGTAACCTTTAAAGATTATGCTTTTTTTATGCCGATGGATATTGTTGGTAAAGATGTTGTTTTAGATGGTATTGCTAAAAAGCAAACTATATCAGTTGAAACCTTAAAACATTATGCTGAAGACGCTAAAAAATCGCCTGAAGAGATTGCAAAAATAACCGACCCAAAAAAGGAACTTGCTTTTGAAGCTAAAGGTGTTGTTATTTTAGATAAATAGAATACAGCAATCAAGACAAAAAGGGCTAACTGATATCAGTTAGCCCTTTTTGTTTGTTAAAATTTTGAAACTGCTTTTTTATAATTTAATCTCTTTTGATTTCCAATAGCGTATTTTATGCCGCCTAATAAATGATTTAGGAATTTCTCTTCAGTCCAACATTCTTTTGTATGCCCCATTGATGTATAAAAGGCTCTACCTCCATCGGAATTATGGTACCAGCTAAAGGGGTGGAAGGCTCCATTTTTTCCGCCTTTATATGAATTTTCATCAATAGAAATCAGCACCTTTAAATCTGGATTGATGTTCTTAAAGTTGTAAAGCTCATCTTTGTGCATCCAAACAGAATCGGTAAAAAATTTTGTTGAGGGATGGTTTTTGTCTTTAATAACAAAACGTGCTTCCTGTACTTCAGGATGGCTGATAAAATAAGCACCTACAAGCTTACCATACCAAGGCCAATCATACTCGGTATCTGTTGCGGCATGTATGCCAACAAAACCTCCTCCTGCCTGTATATATCTTTCAAATGCTATTTGTTGCTTATCATTTAAAACATCACCGGTTGTACTTAAAAAAACAACCGAAGCATATTTTTTTAAATTATCTTCAGTAAACACATCCGCATTCTCAGTGGTATCAACATCGAAATTATTTTTTATGCCAAGTTGCTGAATGGCTAATTTTCCGGTTTCTATTGAATTGTGCCTGAAACCCTTGGTTTTGGAGAAAACTAAAATTCTGGCCTGTTTTTTTTGAGCTGCGGAACTTTGTAATAGAATAATCGAAATAATAATAAAACAAAGGGCTAAAATTTTTTTCATATAGGTTTTGGTTAGGTTGATAAATTTAAGAAAGTTGTTTGATAATTTCTTTGCATCTTTCTTCAACCTGCAAACAAACTGGATTAAATAGTGCATTATCCCAATATGGGTCAGTAACTTCATCGTTATCCAAAAATAGTTTCACCTTTTTACGTTCCTCATCTGTTAAGGCCAAACTTTGAACATCCTTCAAATTGTTTTTATCCATTACAAAAATCAAATCGTAGTTTGCAAACATGCTGTGGTTAAATTGTTGCGCTTTTTGGCTGCTGATATCATAGCCTAGATGTTTTGCAGCGGCTACACTTCTGCTATCAGGTGCTTTACCAATGTGCCAGTTTCCTGTTCCGGCAGAAGCAATTTCCCAGTTTAAATTTCCCTTATCAGATAAATGACGCATAATACCTTCTGCTAAAGGAGAACGACAAATATTGCCGAGGCACACCATTAAAATTTTCATTTTTTCAATTTGTTAAAGTTTGAACAAAAAAAATCCTTCAAAAAGAAGGATTTTAATATTAACTATCCGTAAATATCGTTTAGCATTTTTGCTAAACGTATTCCACCTTTTAGCAATTGTTCGTTTAATGTTTCAACCCAATCAAAGTTATAACGGTAACTTAATTTTGAATCAGGTTTTGTTTTATCGTAAATTTTTGAACAAACCTGATACGATTCGTAAATACAATCTTTTAATGTTGTGTTTTGCCAGTTATAAAGTTGAACAGCAGATGGATGATTAATCGCTTTAGTATATTCTGTATAACTTAATTGTTGGTATTCGATTAACTGCTCATCCCAAACGCGGTGAAGGTTTGATTTTTCGTTAAACCAAAGCACTGAAATTCTATTTCCGCCTAAATCTTCTTTATGTGCAACATGCATAGGCTGACTTAAATCTCCAGCCATGTGAATTAACATACGTAAGGCTAATTTTTTTTCTTCCACAGTGCTGCCGGGCTTTTTTAAAATTGCAGTTAAATCAAGTATTTTGTTGTAAAGATTAGGTGCTTTCTCTGTTTCTAAAATGTTGTAAACTCCTTGTTTATCTAATCCTCCCGGGAGGTTAACAAAATGCCAGTTATAAAGGTAATTGTAAGCAGAATCTGATTTAATGAAATCGCCCCAGTTGGCCGACATTGCGATAGATTCATTGCCTAATATTGCCTGAATGGCTTTACGCGTTTTAGCTTTTAGGTAGCTATCAGCAATTTCGCCTACAACGCGGTGTCCAATCATGCCCCAGGCGTTCGCCTGTATTGGTAAGTAAGCCAGTAAACCTACGGTTGCAATGGTTGTAAGTTTCTTTTTAATTGATTTGATTATCATTTTTATAATTCTTTTTGTACGCAGGTTATTTTTTGTTTTAAAGAAAGCACAATTTCCCGTTGGTCGCTTAAACTTTCTAAAATTAAACTGTCGGTTGTTTTTTTCTTAATCAGGAAATTCTTGTCGTAGCGCCCAATACGATAGCAACCAGAAATTTTTTGTTTATAATTTGCATGGGTAAAGGTTGCGCCAACAAATAAAGTATCGCCTTTTACAGCATAAACACCTTTTGCATATTCTTTCCATATACCATTATTATAGCAAGAGTCTTCGTATAAATTTAACTTGCTTTTAGTTACTAAATCTATGTAGATAGAATCGCAAGAAATTTTGAAATGGTGTTGCGTGTAATTGCTTAATTTATCGCTAAAGGCAACAGAATCTTCATTCCAAACACCTTGCATAAATTCTTCTCCTTTACCTTGAATGTTAGGGCGAGGAGAACAAGCCGATAATAAAAGTAAAAAGTAAAAAGTAAATTGTAAAAAGGAGAAAATAGGGAGACGAAAATTGAGTCGCCAGTATTTCTTTAAATGATTTAGTTCTGTTTTTAGCATTTTTCGCAAGGCGATTATTTTTTAAGCACTATTTTAAGTTTACTAAACCCGATTGGAAAGGAAATACTTTTAATAAACCAATAAGGTTTTTAAAACCTTATTGGTTTGAGAAAGATTGAATTGTAAAGCGGGGCTGTCGTACCCGAAGAACGATTTGCCCTGCTTTACTAAAACCCTTAAATTCTCTAACATTTTTTATAGACGATAGAGAGAAGTTCCTCCCGTTGGGAAGGCTAGGTTGGGCTGATTACTTTAAATTTCCAACCATATCTTCCGGTCTTACCCACTCGTCAAACTGTTCGCTGGTTAATAAGCCCAATTCTACAGCTGCAGCTTTTAAAGTTTTGTTTTCTTTATGTGCCTTTTTAGCAATTTTAGCAGCGTTTTCATAACCAACATGTGGGTTCAAAGCTGTAACTAACATTAACGAGTTTTGTAAATGCTTTTCAATTTCCGGCAAGTTTGCTGTAATGCCTTCCGCACATTTAACAGTGAAAGAAACACAAGCATCGCCAATTAAGCGGGCAGATTGTAAAACATTGGCTGCAATTAAAGGTTTGAAAACGTTAAGCTCAAAATGACCAGACATACCGCCTACAGAAACCGCAACATCGTTACCGATAACCTGAGCGCAAACCATAGTTAAAGCCTCTGGCTGTGTTGGATTAACTTTACCAGGCATAATTGATGAACCTGGTTCATTATCAGGAATAACAATTTCGCCGATACCACAACGCGGTCCAGAACTTAGCATACGTACATCATTAGCAACTTTCATTAAAGCTACAGCCGTACGTTTTAAAGCGCCAGAAAGCTCAACCATTGCATCATGTGCAGCTAAAGCTTCAAATTTATTCGGAGCGGTAACAAAAGGCAAACCTGTTAGCTCGGCAATTTTCTGTGCCACTAAAACATCGTAACCTTTTGGTGTATTTAAGCCTGTACCAACTGCAGTACCACCTAAAGCCAACTCGGCAACCATAACTAATGCATTTTTAATTGCTCTAATACTGTTATCAATTTGTTGTACGTAGCCCGAAAACTCTTGCCCAAGCGTTAAAGGCGTAGCATCCATAAAGTGGGTGCGGCCAGTTTTGGTAATACCCGAAAATTCCTCAACTTTTTTTGCCAAAGCATTACGTAAGGTTTCTAAACCCGGGATAGTATTTTCTACTGTTAATTTATAAGCTGCAATGTGCATTGCAGTTGGGTAAGTATCGTTAGATGATTGCGATTTATTTACATCATCATTCGGGTGAAGCACTTTTTTATCATCAGCCAATGCGCCACCGTTAATTACATGAGCACGGTTTGCAATTACTTCGTTTCCGTTCATGTTACTTTGCGTACCCGAACCCGTTTGCCAAATCACCAATGGAAATTGGTCATCTAAATCGCCAGCAATAATTTCATCGCAAGCTTTAGCAATTAATTCCGCTTTATCGGCAGCAAGTACACCAAGCTCGGTATTTGCCAAAGCAGCAGCTTTTTTCAAATAACCAAAAGCATGAATAATTTCTTTAGGCATCGAACCTTCGGGCCCAATTTTAAAGTTATTGCGTGAGCGTTCGGTTTGTGCACCCCAGTATTTATCGGCAGGCACTTGAACCTCGCCCATGGTATCGTGTTCTATTCTGAAACTCATTATAATTTGATTTTTGTTGTCGCAAATTTAAGTTTTTTGCCTATAAAGCAAGGTATTATATTCGATATTTCCTTCGGGTTAATTACACTGATTTTAAGATTGCATTGATTCTTGTTTTGGAAAGGTGCTGGAGAGGTTTTTGGGTTTGGTTCGGCCCCGCTGATTCGCTACAATCTTTTTGTGATTGTTATGTTGAACTTGTCGAAATACTGCAACAAAAAGTATTTTCGCTGCCATCGGGTTTAGGAACAATGGAAACTGCACAAAACTGCAAATTTTAGATTTGGCTAAAGCCAATAACTGCATTTAAATTTACCCTTGGTTGAAACCAAACAGCAAGGATGGAATTACATTAGTAAACTCGCTCATTATTCATTGCCGTTTGGTTTCAACCAACGGAGAATATAAACTAAGAATAAATATCTTCGAAATAGCGAACCACTAAAGATTTCATTAAAAGCTCCTGCTCTAGCATTGTGTACGGAGGAATTGGTTTTATCAGTTTCCAATGCGGCCAGCCATCCTGGTCTACACCTTCTAATTCATAAAAATCCATCTCGCTTAAAAGTCTGCAGGTTGCAATATGCATCAACTCTTCTTTTTGGCGTTTGCTGTATTTTTTTGGTCCTTTTCCTAACTCCTGAACGCCAATTAAAAAAAGCATTACTTTTAAGTCAGGGAAATCAGAATCAAATTCTTGCGAAATCCTTTCTTGTAAAACTTTCCATTTAGCGTTAATCTCCGACGGTTTCATATAAGCAAAGATAGCGTAAAAACATTTACGCCTTAAAGTAAAAAGGTTATCGATAAAGAACAAAGCTTAATTGATAATTGTATTTTTACCTGTATTATAACGAGTAAATATGAATCAAGATAAAATAATAACAGCAGGTTTGTTGGCATACGGAATGTCTGGTAAGGTATTTCACGCACCTTTTTTAAATGCACATAATGGATTTAAATTAAAAGCTGTTGTAGAACGAAATACTAAAAAAGCTGCTACAGATTATCCTGAAATTTTAAGTTACAATAGCGTTAATGAATTATTGAATGATTCGGAAATTGAGTTGGTGGTTATTAATACACCAAATAATTTACATTACGAACATGCAGAAGCTGCCTTAAAAAGCGGGAAACACATTTTAGTAGAAAAACCTTTTACAGCAACTTCTGCACAAGCAAAAACTTTATTTGATGTGGCAGATTCAGTTAGGAAACAGATTTTCTTTTACCAAAACCGCCGTTGGGATAGTGACTTTGCTTCAGTAAAAAAGGTGTTGGCGAGTGGAAAATTAGGTAAACTTAATGAATTTCATCTGCGATATGATAGATACAGAAATGTTATCGGTCCGAAGGCTTTTAAAGAGCAAGCTATTGAAGCCAGCGGATTACTATATGATTTGGGTCCACACCTTTTAGACCAGGTTATCAGTCTGTTTGGTAAACCTGTTTCTTATCACAAAACCCTAGGCAAAAACCGAAAAGATACTGTAGTTGATGATTATTTTACCATTCAGCTGAATTATGAAGATAGCGTAAATGTTTTTGTAACCTCGAGCATGTTAGTTGTAAACCCACAGGCAGCCTTTGTTTTGCATGGTGTAAATGGAAGTTTCATAAAAGACCGCAGTGATAGCCAGGAAGAACAATTACTTTCTGGAATGAAATTAACTGATGATGGTTACGGGGTAGAAGCAAAAGGTAAGGAAGGTTTATTAACAACAATCGATAAAGAAGGTAATAAAACCGAAGAAATTATTCCTTCGGAAATTGGAAGCTATTTGCCGCTTTTTGAAGCTGTTTATCAATCGATAACAAACCATATTCCTTATCCGGTTAAGCGTGAGGATGTTTTAATCCAATTAGAAATTTTAGAAAGCTAAGCCTTAATTGAGAATATGAATTCACTACCATTTGCGTATTTAATACCAATTTTTTTAATTGCTTTGTATTTTATCCTTCGAAAAAAAAAGCCAAAGGTTGAAGCTTTAACAGCGGTTGACAAGCAAATTTTAAATGATTATGTAGGCTTTTATCAAAAATTAGATAAGGCTGATAAACTTCGTTTTGAGCAAAAGGTGGCCGATTTTTTCGCTTCCGTTCGGATTGAAGGCATTGAGCTGGAGTTAACAACTTTAGATGAATTGCTAATTGCCTCTAGTGCTGTGATACCGATTTTTGGTTTCGATGATTGGCAATATAAAAACCTGAGCAGCGTTTTGCTATATCCTGATACTTTTAACAAAGATTTCCAGTTTGAAGGTGGCGAAAGAAATATTATGGGTATGGTTGGTAGTGGATACATGAACGGGCAAATGATTTTATCGCGGTCGGCGTTAAGGCATGGATTTTCTAAAAGCGCTGGTAAAGAAAATACTGCCATTCATGAATTTGTACATTTATTAGATAAATCTGATGGAGCAACTGACGGCGTTCCAGAAAATTTAATGGCCCATGAATATACTTTACCCTGGCTAAAAATGATGCGTGAAGAAATTGAAAGGATAGAAGATAATAAATCGGATATAAATCCTTATGCAATAACAAATGAAGCAGAATTTTTTGCAGTAGTTTCAGAATATTTCTTCGAAAAACCAGATTTGTTTAAAGAAAAACATCCGGAACTGTACCTACAACTGAGCAGGATTTTTGCCCAGCAACCAGCAAAATAACAAAAAATCATTCTATGAAACTCTTAACCACAATTGCCTGCTTTTTAATCGTTACAAGCAGCTTTGCTCAAAAAACTTACACGCTTAAACAAGCTTTTCCGGTAGGTAAAAAGTACGCTTACACTATAAATTCCGACCAGATAATTAGTCAGAAAGTTGATGGAAAGGAATCCAATTATATTCAAAATGTTGGTACCGATTATACATTTGAAATTACTGAAGCCAAAGCTTTGGATAAAAATATAAAAGTGGTTTACAATCGTGTTCGGATAAAATCTGCCGGCATGGGCAACGAGCTAATTCTGGATTCGGATATTAATGAAGTTGGTAAACCAAACCCTTTTTCCGGGTTAAAGAATGCAAGTTTTAGTATGCTTCTGAGTGCAAACGGTAGCGTTAAATCGGTTTCCGGTGTAGAAAAAATGGTTACCGATATGGTTGGTAAAATTACAACCGATACGGCTCAAACTAGAGCAGTTAAAGCTTCGCTTTCTAAGCAGTTTAATGCCGAAGTGATTAAACAAACCATGGAATCTGCGTTAAAAATTTCCCCGGATAAACCGGTTAAAGTTGGTGATAGTTGGACAATCGTTTCGAAAGTAAACATTACCATGCCGATAGAATCAACAACGAAATACACCTTAAAGGAAGTGAAAGGAAATATTGGCGTACTAACGGTAAGTGGTAATCTTTTATCCAAGGGCGAATTTGAAGTTATGGGAACAAAAACTCAAACCGATTTAAAGGGTTTAAACATTGGGGATGCCCAGGTTGATTTAACCACAGGAATGATATCTAGCGGCCATACCAGATTAGAACTTTATGGTAAAATAAAATCCGCAGGCTCTGAATCTGATTTCGACTTAGAAGGCATCACAAAAATCACCGGGAAAGAAATTAATTAAATGTTATAAGCTTCCAGTTAAGGCTACCAAAAATTCTGTCGTAATTTCTATGTGTGGAATGTGTCCGCAAGCATCAAATTCTACAATTTTTGAGCCTGGAATTTTTAAAGCTGTATTCTTTCCTAAAAACCGGTATAACCCGTGGATGGCTTGTTGGTCGGGATTGAGCAAGCCTTTTCCAACAATGGTTTTATCATCTTTGCCAATAAATAAAATTGTAGGTACTTTAAGATTTTTAAACTCATCAACAACAGGCTGGTTGTAAATCATATTGTAAGTCAGCGCTGCAACTTTCGCATATCTTGGGTAATCGGCGCTAAAAGTTACACCCGCACCAATGTTTACCAAATATTCGTAATCAGGTTTCCAAACGGTAAAATATGAACTTCTGTAATATTTGCGAATGCTTTCGGCAGTATTTTTCAATTCGCGTTGGTACTGTTCCTCAACGGTTGATGCCGGTACAAATGTTTTGTAATCCTCTAGTCCAATTGGGTTTTCCAAAAGTAGTTTTTCCATCCTATCGGGATACATTAAGGCAAACCTGATTGCTAACATACCGCCCATGCTATGCCCTAAAATGGATGTTTTTTGGATACCCAAGGTATCTAATAGCTTTTTGTTCCAATTAACAAGCTGCTCAAATGTATAATTTATAATGGGTTTAGATGAACGTCCAAAACCAATCTGATCCGGAGCTATTACTCTAAAACCAACACCTGTTAAAGCCCTAATTACGTTGCCCCAATAGTAGCCGCCAAAATTTTTCCCATGAAAAAGCATTACCGTTCTGCCATTAGGTTTAATAGTTGGTGCAACATCCATGTAAGCCATTTTGATGTCCTGCCCATCAACATTTAGAGGCAAATATTTTAATGCATAAGGATAATTTACATTTTCTAAATTAATTGATAATGTATCTATTTTTTGTGCGTAAGTTGCTGATAACGGAAGAACGGTAATCGATATGAATAGGAAAAGTTTTCTCATGTGTAAAATATTTTATTGCAATTTAATTTGCTAACCGACTTAATTTATAATTTTGAGCCAACCAAATAGACTAAAAACCATGCCCGTTTTTTATATAGGTGAGCAGCCTTTGAGCATAAAAATTATTTCTAAAATCATAAAAGACGATTATATCATCGCCCTTGGCGATGCGGCAAAAGAGAGAATTACGAAATGCAGAACTTACCTTGATAACAAGTTAAAGCTTAATAATGAGCCTGTTTACGGAATTAATACTGGCTTTGGTTACTTACAGAACGTTAAAGTAGAACACCAGCATTTAACAACTTTGCAGCATAATTTATTGCTTTCTCATGCCTGCGGAACGGGTGCAGAGGTGCCTCAGGAAATTGTAAAGTTAATGTTGCTGTTAAAAATACAATCACTTAGCTATGGTTTCTCTGCAGTTTCGCTTAAAACCGTAGAACGTTTAGTAGATTTTTATACACACAATATTTTTCCTGTTGTTTATACGCAAGGTTCTTTGGGTGCATCTGGAGATTTGGCCCCGCTAGCCCATTTGGCTTTACCACTTATTGGCGAGGGAGAAGTGATTTATCAAAATAAAAAAATTAAAACTACCGAGCTTTATAAAAAATTAAGCTGGCAACCACTGGCGCTGCAATCTAAAGAGGGTTTGGCTTTAATAAACGGAACACAATTTATGAGTGCCTATGGTATTCACATGTTGATAAAAACAAATCAGTTGCTAAGCTGGGCAGATAAAATTGCTGCAATTTCTATTGATGCTTTTGATTGTAGAATTGAACCTTTTGATGCGTTAAGCCATCAGATTAGGCCGCATAAAGGTCAGCTGGAAACCGCTGATTTTATACAAAATTTTTTGAGTGGTAGTGAGATTATACAACAATCAGGCAAGCAAACGCAAGACCCATATTCTTTCAGGTGTGTGCCACAAGTACATGGCGCCAGTAAAGATAGCATAGCTTATATTAGCTCTGTTTTTGAGACTGAAATTAATTCTGTTACGGATAACCCGAATGTTTTTCCGGAGGAAGACAGAATTATATCTGCCGGCAATTTCCACGGACAACCTTTAGCACTGAGTTTAGATTTTCTAGGTATTGCCTTAGCAGAACTTGGCTCAATATCCGAAAGAAGAGTTTTTCAATTAATATCCGGACAACGCGGTTTGCCGCCATTCTTAGTTAAAAATGCAGGCTTAAATTCTGGCTTGATGATAGCGCAATACACTGCTGCATCAATTGTTAGTGAAAATAAACAACTTTGTACACCATCATCAGTTGATAGTATTGTAAGTAGCAACGGACAGGAAGATCATGTAAGTATGGGTGCAAATGGCGCAACCAAATGTTTACGTGTAGTTAATAACTTAGAAAATATACTGGCGATCGAGTTATTAACGGCTTGCCAGGCTTTGGATTTGAGAAGGCCTTTAAAATCATCAAAAAGAGTAGAAGAAATCTGGAATGCATACCGCCAATGTATTTCTTTTAATGATGCTGATAGAATTCTTGCTGATGATATAAAAAACTCAGTAAATTTTATGCAGAAATTTGAAGCACAAAACTTACTGAGTTAGAATTTATCTATTTATTAAACATTGATTTAATTATTGATGCTGAAGCATTTACCTTCGTCGAATCGGATAAACTGCCTGAAGATTTCAGCACTTGAATAGCATCGATGTTTAATTCTGTTTTGCCGGCTGTTTTAATCATCAAATCACTAAGCTGATGTTTTTCTTTTGCATCACCATAAATTTCGATGTTCGATTTCCCTAAAGCATCAATATTAATGGTTTTGAACATTGATTTTAAACTTCTAAAATTTGAATTATTTAAAATTACATCAACGTTGTTAATTTTATTGCTGTCGAAACTCAAATCAGCAACTTTATCGGTATTAATTTTTAAATGGTCTATCTCCGTTAATTCTTGAAAATTTAAACGATTTATATCTTTCGCATTAATAATAACCGAATCGGTTTTAATATCTAAAGTAAACCCGGTGGCTTTTGCAATATCAAAAGCCTTAACATTATTGGAATAAATATAGGCTGTTAAAGAATATTTTAATTTCTTGTCTGCATTTTTCAACTCAAACTGAAGGATACCATTATTATCAACTTTAACACCATAAATTTCCATTAAATCAGTTGGGATTTTGATGCCGGGTTTATCACTTTTTATAATAACAAAATTCACATAAGCATCGTTGCCATCTTTTAAACTTACGGCAGAAAATTGTGGTAATTCTTTGCTCGTGTAACCATCTAATGTAGATTTAAGTTCTGTATTTTCTTTTAAATTTTTATAGAAAGCCTTTTCGTTTTTGTAATTCATTTTAACATTTACCGCAATTACAATGATTGGTATTATGATTAGCGAAACGGCTAAGGCGATTAATAATTTATTACTTGTTTTCATGTTTTAAGCGTTAAAATTTTCTTTAACAAATGATTTGTATTTGGCCTCAAGTTCATCAAAACCGATGTTTAGTAAATAGATGTTTCTAAAAACCACCGGTAATTCATCATCAATAAACTGAACTTTACGATAACTTTTAACATTATCGATTGCATGTTCATCAACAAAAAAACCAATGCCTCTCTTGTTGTTAATAATGCCCTTATTTTGTAGTAATTCGTAAGTGCGCATAACAGTATTTGGGTTTACTTCCATTTGTACAGCTAATTCTCTTACAGAAGGTACTTTCTCGTCGGCTTTCCATTTTCCTAACAGAATGTGTTCGCAAACATAATCTGCTATTTGAAGGTATATTGCCTTATTATCTCTAAATTCCATGTGTATACCAATTAAAAAATTAAACCTCTTTTTCTTTTAGGCGGATGTATGCAATGGCCCAAAAAATTAATGTTAAGGCTGTTGTTATCAAGAAGATTAGTAAAAAGGCAAGGTCCTCTTTATGCTCACTAACATTATGATTTACATTTACCATATTGCGTGTAAAAAAGCTTGCCGACTTATAAATGATGTAACTCGCGGCCCCGATAAAAAGCATTACTGAAATAGCTGTTTTTATATAATGAAATCGGTTGAAATAGATTGATCCCAATAAAAATACGCTGGTAACCAAAAAGGGTACAGAAATAAAATACAATAGGTAAGTTCTGTAGTGTGCATCATCAAAAAGTTGAGCTGCAATGCTTTCTGCGGGTTTTACTGCCGAAATTCTAGCCTCATCAAATTTAAATTCAGAAAGGTTTGAATTAATGTATTTTACGAAAGATAAATCGACCAGGTAAAATAGTATCAGGTAAGTAGCCAAACTAAAAATTGCAGTGTAAAAAACACCTGCTAAAAATTTTTCAAATGAAGATGCTGGGTTCATTAGCTCAAGAATAGCCCTTGCTTTTTGTCCGAGTGAGGCAAAATAGCTGCTCGCAACAATACTTATAAAAAGAAAGCCTAACATTAGGAATAAACCATATCTAAATCGCATATCAAGATTGCCATCATTATCATAGTTATTAAATCTTAAGGGCGATGGCGCATTCCAGGCGTAAAAGCCTATAATTATGCCCATAATTACAAGCAGACTTACCAGGTATATCTTTCCAAAATCTAACCATTGTCTTTTTAGTAATAACCCGAAACGGTTAATGTTAAATGTATTGTTCATCGCTTAATTAAATAATGGTTTAAACTTGGTTTTCTCTGCCAGAATAGCATTAAATAGCAATTCCATATCCAGTCTGCTTTCTTCGTTATGATAGTTGGGCATTACGGCGTTAAAGCCAGATAATGATGGCTCTGCATAAATGATGCTTTCATCAACTTCTTTTATTTTTTTAAAAGTCAATTTTTCAGTAATTTCTTGTACCGATGCCTTCAATGCTACATCATTATCATCAAGCATAATAACGGTGTCTATGAGATTATCCAAATCTCTAACCTGGTGTGTTGAGATAATTATACATTTATCTTCGGTTAAAGCCGAAGCCATTATTTTTCTAAACTGAGCTTTGGAAGGGATATCCAAACCATTTGTGGGCTCGTCCATAATAATCAGCTTTGCTTCCGTTGCCAAACCAAACGCAATAATGAATTTCTTCTTTTGGCCATAACTCATATTAATAAGTTTGTTGCCTGCCGGGATATCGAATTCTTTAATTAACGAATCAAAATATTCATGATTAAAGTTTTTGTAGAAAGGTGCATTTGCTTTCAAATACGCATCAATTTTTACCGATGGCAAATACAATTCCTCAGGTATAAAACAAATTTGCTCCAGAAGCTGTGGCTGGCGCTTCGCAGGGTTAAAACCCATTACATCCAAAGTTCCGCTTTGGGCATAAACCAAACCAGCCAAATTCTTTAGGAGCGTAGATTTGCCCGCACCATTTTTGCCAAGCAAACCATAAATATGGCCATTGCTAAGTTGCATGCTCATATTTTTAAATAATAGCTTATGCTTGCTGTAACCAAAATTAAGATTGTCAATTTTTATCATCTCTACTGTATTAGTTAAATAATACACTAAAGTATCTTCTATTTTTCACATCACCAAATTATTTCTGATCTTTTTTCTCTTCCATTATAAAGTTTATGTAAAATGTGAGTTTAATATACTTTACAACCAAACATCAGGCCTTAGCCAATTGTATATTTATATGATAATAATGTTGCTATGGATAAAAATTTAGGCTATTTAATTAGCAGATTGGCCATTGGTTTAAGCTTTTTTGGACATGGATTGGTGCGTTTACCTAAGCTTGATGGCCTTAGTAAGTGGATGATGGGCCAGTTTGAAAAATCTATTTTACCCGATGCGCTGGTTTTGCCATTTAGTTATACGCTTCCAATATTGGAGTTTGTAGCAGGCTTAATGATTTTAATTGGCTTGTTTACCAGGCAAGGGTTACTGCTAGCTGGCGTAACATCGCTGGCATTAATTTTTGGTACAACTATGATAGAAAATTGGGAAGCTTTACCATCGCAGCTTATCCACGTGGCATTTTTATCAATCTTATTGGCATACCTTCCGTATAATAGTTATGCGGTTGATAAAATTTTAAAGAAATAATATGGAATACAGAAGAATTGGAAATTCAGATTTAGAACTTTCGGTAATTACGTTCGGTGCATGGGCCGCCGGTGGTTGGATGTGGGGAAGCACTGATAGAAATGATGCAATAGAAGCCATCAAAGCTTCGTATGATTTAGGTGTAACTTCTATAGATACCGCTCCAATTTACGGTCAAGGTGATAGTGAAGAAATTGTTGGTGATGCAATTAAAGGAATCTCGAGAGACAAATTGCAAATTGTTACCAAATTTGGGATGCGTTGGGATTTAGCCAAAGGCGACTTTGGTTTCAAGAGCAAAGATAATTCTGGTAAGGAGATTGATATTTACAAATATGCAGGTAAAGAAAGTGTGATTTACGAATGTGAACAGTCTTTAAAAAGATTAGGCACAGATTACATCGATTTATATCAAATTCATTGGCCAGATACAACAACTCCAATTAGCGAAACTTTTGAAGCGGTGAGCAAATTAATTGAGCAAGGAAAAGTTCGTTACGCCGGAGTTTGTAATTACGATGTAGCGCAACTAAAAGAAGCTGATAAGACCTTGGAAATTGTTTCAAATCAAATTCCATTCAGTATGGTTAATCGTGGTGTTGAGGACGAAACCGTGCCATATTGTATTAAAAAAAACAAAGCTGTTTTGGCTTACAGCCCAATGGAAAGAGGCTTATTGACAGGTAAATTAAAAGCAGACCATAAATTTGAAGCAGGAGATCATCGTCAGGGAAACCCATTTTTCACGCCAGAAAGCATAGAAAAAACAAATGCTTTTTTGGCAAAAATTAAGCCTTTGGCTGATGAAAAAAATGCAACATTGTCTCAATTGGTTTTGCGTTGGAC
Source organism: Pedobacter sp. Leaf170 (assembly GCF_920984665.1). Taxonomy (GTDB): domain Bacteria; phylum Bacteroidota; class Bacteroidia; order Sphingobacteriales; family Sphingobacteriaceae; genus Pedobacter. The sequence continues at coordinate 265,943 of NZ_CAKLBP010000004.1, read as the reverse complement.
AATTGAAAGACCTGGTATAACAATAGCCTTGGCAGGTGCCAGAAATGCAGATCAATCTAAACAAAATGCTGAGGCAGTAAAAGTAAAATTAAGTTCTGAAGAAATTGAATTTATAAACAAAGAACTTAAAAACGCAGGATTTTAAATTCAAGCTTACTACTTTTACTTGTCAGTTTGAGCCTTTCGAATACAATTATTAAGTCTCCGATAGGCTCAGACTTACATATTTCAATATATTACAAAAATCAAAACACGCATGTCTAAATTATTTTCTCCTTTTAAGTTAAAGGATATCACCCTAAAAAATAGGATTGTAATCTCACCGATGTGCCAGTATTCGGCGGTAGATGGTTTTGCGAACGATTGGCATTTAGTGCATCTTGGAAGCAGAGCTGTTGGTGGCGCCGGATTAATCATTCAGGAAGCTACAGCTGTAGTGCCAGAAGGTAGAATTACTCATGCAGATTTAGGTATCTGGAAAGATGAACAGCTCGATAAATTAAAGCAAATTGTATCTTTTATTCATGAAAACGGAGCAATTGCCGGTATTCAATTGGCTCACGCGGGAAGAAAGGCAAGTTGCGAGTTGCCATGGAACGGTGGAGAACAAATCGCCGAAGGAGAAAACAGTTGGCAAACAGTTGCGCCATCTCCAGTTCCGTTTAAAAGCGGTCAGAAAGCACCACATGAATTGAGTATTGAAGAAATTCAGGAAATTGTTTCTGCATTTAGAGCTGCGGCAAAGCGAGCAGTAGAAGCAGGCTATAAAGTTGTAGAAGTTCATGCGGCACATGGTTATCTTTTACATCAGTTTTTTAGTCCGATTAGCAATAAACGAAATGATATTTATGGCGGAAGTTTCGAAAACAGAATTCGTTTCGTGATAGATGTTGTTGAGGCAGTGCAATCGGTTTGGCCACAGGAATTACCATTATTTGTACGCATTTCTGCAACAGATTGGACAGAAGGTGGATGGAATGAAAATGATTCGTTGCAACTGGCTGCGGTTTTAAAAGATAAAGGCGTTGATTTAATTGATACCTCATCTGGTGGCAACGTTCCGGATGCGTTTATCCCGGCAGGACCAAATTATCAGGTTCCTTTTGCCGATAAAATCCGCAATGAAATTGGTATTTACACTGGTGCTGTAGGTGTTATTGTAGATGCAAATCAGGCAGAGGATATTTTGCAGCAAGGAAAAGCCGATTTGATTTTTATTGCTCGCGAATCTTTAAGAGATGCTTATTTTCCAACTCATGCCGCACAGACTTTAGGTGATAATATTGAATGGCCAAATCAATATGTAAGAGCTAAAAGAGAAACTTTTAAAAAATAGGTTTTCATAAAAAACGCTCCCAATAAATCGGGAGCGTTTTTGAGTTAAATCGGGATGATCTTCCTCGTTATTTTGCCAAAGTAAATGGCACATACAACCCAAAGGTTATATTTCTTCCTGGGTTAAAAACACCAAGACTCGGGTTTTCATAGTCGAAGCGACCAGGTTTATATCTGCTCAGAGCATCATAATATCTTTGATTTAATAAATTATTTGCCGATACTGAAAAACGTATCGGCTGTTTGCCTAAGTTAAAGGTTGCGCCAATTCCGGCATTTAAAAGTGTGTAACCACTTGTTGGCGTTTCGAAAACATCGTCAACACGATTTTGTTTGAAAGCAGAATTAATTCCAACAGAAACATACGCATCATTTGTACCTTTAATTTTTGGTTCAAAACGTAACTCATTTCTTAATGTACCTGCCGGGATAAAAGCCAAAGGACGATTTAGCGTAGTGTTTTGCGCATGTACATAACCGAAAGTATTTTCAAAATGAATGAAAGAAACCGGGTGAATGGTTAACGTTGCCTCAGCCCCATAAAGGTTCGCATTAACTTGTCCGTATCTGTAAACAGGGTAAACATCGCCTTCGGCAACAATGGTTTCGCCATTGTTTGATGCATAAATAAAATTATCAACGTAGTTGTTGTAAATGCTCGCGCTAGCGCTTACAATTTTACCCTCATATTCTAAGGCGGCATCAACCTGGTAACTGCGCTCCGGACTTAAATTTGCATTGCCGATTTCATATCTAAAAGTTCCTTCATGAATACCATTCGAGCCTAATTCTGCCGGGTTTGGTGCCCTGAATGCAGAACCAGCGTTTGCTTTAAAATTCAATTCATCATTAAACTGATGCGTAAAGCCTAAAGCACCGCTAACATTCGAAAATTTATTTTCAAACGGCGCAAAAACTTCTTCGCCTTCGGCAATTAATTGTTTTCCGTTATTTTTACGAAAATCATAACGTGCGCCAATCCTGAAAGTGTTTTTTTCCCAGTTCTTTTTTGCATAAGCAAAAGCACCAATACCATAAGTATTATAATCTGGCACTAAAAACTCTTCGCCTTTGTTTAAGCTTTTGCCTGCATCGGCACTTAAACCAAAAACTGGCTGCCATCCATTCGTTTCGTGGATGTAGTATTTTAAATCGCCTGTGTAAGTTTTAAGGTCGAAAAATAATGATGGGTCTGGTCCGTCTTCCAATTCTCTACGTTGATTTTGCTGGTAACCAAAATCAGCTTTTAAATTGCCATTACCTAAAACAAAATTGTTATTTAAAGCAATTTTAAAATGTCTAATGTCCTGCCGAGGGTAATCTAAAGTTCTGCTTTTAAAATCGCTATCTAAAAACGGGTCGCCATCTTCTTTAACAAAATTTCCATTGGCATCTGTTCCTCCTTCAAAAAAACCAATGTTATTTCTAAAATTTGAAACGTTTAAATGCGTGTATCCCCAGCTTTTATTTAAGCCAACCATTCCACTTAAAGCAGTTTCATTAAAACCAGAATTTGGGAAATAACCTGTGGGTGTGTTAAAAGAGTGGGCATTTTTATAAGTACCCCTGGCTCTCCACACAAAGCCATTTTCATTGCCATTCAGCATTAATGAATTTGCGGTTAAGCCGTTGTTGGTCGAGTAATTGGTTACAAACTCACCTTTCACTTGCCCTTCTGGTGCGGTGCTAGGCTCTAGTAAATTTATAACGCCACCAAGTGCATCCGAACCATACATTAATGATGCAGCACCACGTAAAATTTCTACCCGGTCAGATTTAAACTGGTCGATTTCTATTCCGTGTTCATCGCCCCATTGTTGCCCTTGTTGTTTAATTCCATCATCTAAAGTTACAATCCTGTTATAGCCTAAACCTCTTATAACTGGTTTTGAGATTGATGGACCCGTGGTAATTTGCGAAACCCCCGGAACTTTAGCTAATGCATCAATTAGATTTGTAGATGGTGCTAAAAGTTGGTCTTTCCCTACAACTGCAGATGAAGCGCTGTTTCGTCTGCTTGTACTACTAATCAGCGTTCCGGTAATTACTACTTCTTTGGTTTCAATCGCTGTAGATTTTAACGAAAATTCAATTGGAGCTGTACTGCTAAAATTTACAAGTTTTGCAACTTCTTTATATCCAATGTAATGAACTTCAACAAGATAAGTTCCTTTTGATGGAAGGTTTTTCAAAGTAAATTCTCCATCGGCATTGGTTACGGCGGTAACTTTCAAATCGGGAATAAATATGGTAGCACCTGGCAATGGCTGGTTACTTTCCGAATCAAGAACTTTACCTTTTATATCTTGCAGGGTGTTGGCAAAAGTGTTAATGCTAAATAATGTATATAGAATTACGAAGCCTATAAGCTGTAATTTTTTCATGTCTGTTTGTTTAAAATTTTGAAATAGAAAATTTAAGCATGCAAAGCGATGCCTTTTCTATCTCACAATAAAAAATGAATAATTGTTGTGGCATGAATATGCCTCAGAAGAAAAAATTAAACCAGCGGTGGTCCTCGTAACGAGGTTCGCTTTATCTCGGTGTAAAAACTTTTTAAAGTGGCTTCGGTTTGTCCGAATATTTTTACCGAAAGGTAAATTTTATAAAGAAACGCGGTATGAACATAGTTCTTTTCAAAGCCGGCATTACAAATTAGACAGTTATCTGCATGCGCCTGTACATGGCTTAAATGTTTACAGTTAACTTCCTTTACCGTTACCGGCGCTTGCTGGTGATGGTGGATAATATTCCATGGCGTTAATGCAATAGCAAAAACCATCAGCATAAATACCGATAGCAAATGGTTAATATGTTGCTTGTGCTTTTTCAACTTGCCAAAATTAGCAATTAGTATGCAATTATATATCTTTGGAAAGTAACATTGCCTTTATAGTAATTATGACGACAAAGCTAACCAATGGTTTAAACTTAAGCCAGAAACAAACGCCAACAGGCGCTGAACTGACTTGTAAAGGTTGGATACAAGAAGCCGCCTTACGTATGCTGTTAAACAACCTGGACCCTGATGTTGCCGAGCGCCCGGAAGATTTAATCGTTTATGGTGGTAGAGGTAAAGCTGCAAGGAATAAGGAATCGTTAAGTTTAATTGTAGCTGCACTTAAGGATTTGGAAAATGACGAAACGCTTCTAATCCAATCGGGCAAACCTGTTGCCGTGTTACCAACGCATGCTGATGCACCTAGGGTTTTGATTTCCAACTCACAACTTGTTCCAAAATGGGCAACGCAGAAACATTTCGATGAATTGGAAGATAAAGGTTTAATGATGTACGGGCAAATGACCGCCGGCTCGTGGATTTACATCGGCTCTCAAGGTATTGTTCAGGGTACTTATGAAACTTATGCTGCATTAGCAAAAAAGCATTTCAATGGCAGTTTAAAAGGTATGCTAAATGTTACTGCAGGTTTGGGTGGCATGGGCGGGGCACAACCTTTAGCCATTACCATGAATGAAGGCGTTTGTTTAGCTGCTGAGGTTGAAGAATGGCGAATTAAGAAGCGTTTGGAAACCAGATACATCGATGAAATTATTTATGATATAGATGAAGCGATAGATAAGGCACTACAATATACAAAAGATGAAAAGGCCATTTCTATTGGAGTTGTTTGCAATGCCGTCGAGCTTTTACAAAGATTGATCGACAGCAACATTACACCAGATACTTTAACCGACCAAACATCTGCTCATGATCCATTAATTGGCTATTTTCCACAAGGCTTAAACGTTGAAGAAGCGGCTAGTTTACGTAAAAATAATCCTGATGAATATGTGTCAAAATCGTATTCAACAATGGCAAAACATGTTCAATTGATGCTTGAGTTACAAAAAAGAGGCGCCATCACTTTTGATTACGGTAACAACCTTTGCGGTCGTGCTTTAGAGGTTGGCGTACAAAATGCTTTCGATTTTCCAGGTTTTGTTCCGGCATACATTCGCCCTTTATTTTGTGAAGGAAAAGGACCATTTCGTTGGGCAGCTTTAAGCGGCGACCCACAAGATATTTATCAAACCGATAAACTGATATTAGAGCTTTTCCCAGAAAACGAAAGCTTACACCGTTGGATAAAAATGGCTCAGGAACGTATTGCTTTTCAGGGTTTGCCAGCACGCATTTGCTGGCTAGGGCAAGGCGAAAGAGAAAAAGCCGGACTTGCTTTTAATAAGTTGGTTGCAGAAGGAAAGGTGAAAGCGCCAATTGTTATTGGTAGAGATCATCTGGATACCGGCTCGGTTGCTTCACCTAACCGCGAAACAGAAGCCATGCTCGATGGCTCTGATGCGGTTGCCGACTGGCCAATTTTAAATGCCTTGATTAATACCGCTGGCGGTGCGAGTTGGGTTTCTCTGCATCATGGTGGTGGCGTTGGTATTGGTTATTCAATCCACGCCGGTATGGTAATCGTAGCTGATGGAACGCCAGAGGCTGAAAAAAGAATAAAACGTGTTTTACATAATGACCCCGCAATGGGCGTTATCCGCCATGCAGATGCCGGTTACGACATTGCAAAAGATACTGCCAGAAAATTTAGGTTAGGATTAAAAGATTAGATAAATGTCGATATTTGAATGGTTATTTGAAATAAATAATCCCGGACCAACCGGTGATTTTGAAACTGGTCACCGCAGGTTAAACTGGCCACGAATTTGGATTCTTGCTGCTGGTTTAACTTCACTTCTTGTCGTCGGGTTTATCATTTACATAGGGCCTTTCAATCGCTTTCACTATTACGAATTATCTAACGCAATGCTCATCACAGGCTTAATAATTATCTATTTATGCGTTTCCTATTACGTTTACCCAAAACCCAATTTAGATAATATGGGTTTTTTAGGTTTTATAGATAATCCGTTTCGTTATACCGATGATATTAACCGTTTTATAATATACAGTCAAATACTTTTATTTCCTGGAAAAGTTCTTGCCATACCAATTGTTAATCTTTGGTTTGTATTTATTGCTTTTAAAAATGAGAAAAATAATATAAATTGAAACTCATGAAATTCATCAAGAAAAATATAGTTAGCACCTTATTAATCGTTTTCTTTTTACTTATAATTTTTGTGCCCGATGCTAAAGCCTTTTTAATGCGAGGCTTAATGGAAGTTGGTTTATTCTCGCCAAAAGTTGAGAAAACTGAAACTCCTAAAATGGATTTGTCGGGTATAAAATTTAGTAATGCAAAAGGAGAAATAACTGATCTGCACAGCTTAGAAGGTAAGGTAATTTTTCTAAATTTTTGGGCAACCTGGTGTCCGCCTTGCAGGGCAGAATTACCATCAATAAATAAATTATATAATCAGTTCAAAAACGACAAAGATGTAGTTTTTTTATTCGTAGATGCAGATAGTGATTTGCCAAAATCGATAAAGTTTATGGCTAATAGAAAATATGAAATGCCTGTTTACAAGGCAGAAAGCCAAATTCCTGAGCAAATTTTTTCCGGGTCTTTACCCACCACTGTAATTTTTGATAAGAAAGGTCGCTTTGCTTTTAAAAACGAAGGCATTGCAAATTACGCTAATAAAAAGTTTATTGAGTTTATAAACCAATTAAAGAAATAGCACGATAGTTTTTTGAAAAGCAACGATTGGTTTTTATGGCGGCCTTCAGTCCCGCTATCACCCATAGTCCCGAGAAAATCGGGAGCTATTTGGTTCTATCGGGTTTAGGCACAATGATTTGTGCTAAGAAAACCAGCAATATCGTCTTCTCGATTGACTGCAGCGAAACATAAAACCTAACTTAAAAGATTTATCACTGCGGTCGAAATAACGGTAATATTATTTTTATATTAAACAAAAAAAATCCCGATGTTTTGACATCGGGATTGGATATATAATGACCTCATAGGTAGAGGGAATTTTTAAATTATCCTTGTTTTTGTGCAGTAGATTTTAATGCATCATTTGCAACAATAACAATCTCAACACGACGGTTAGCCGCACGGCCAGCATCTGTTTCGTTATCTGCAATTGGCTCTGCAAAACCTTTACCAATTGTTACTAATCTTGATGAAGGTACACCTTGAGAAACTGCATAAGCTTTAACCGCTGCTGCTCTTCTTTCTGATAAACCTTGGTTATACTGTTCAGTACCACGGCTATCTGTGTGGCCAATCACTTTAATATCTGTATCAGGATATTGATTTAATGAAGCGGCTAAGCTCTGTACATTTGCTTTTGCTGCATCTTTTAAAGCAGTTTTATCGAAATCGAATAAAATACCACTATCAAATTTTACAATAATACCTTCTCCCTCACGAATTACTTCTGCATTAGGAATGGCTTTCTGAATTTCAGCTGCTTGTCTGTCCATTCTACGTCCGATGAATGCACCAGCTGTACCACCAATAGCACCACCAATTAATGCTCCTACTGCTGTGTTACCCGCTTTTTTACCAATTAATGCACCCACTACACCACCTGCAGCAGCACCAATACCTGCACCTTTTTGAGTCTTAGTTAAACTATCGCAGCTTTGCAATGCCATTGAACCTACTGCTAACCCTATACTTAATGTTGCTATTCTTACTTTTGAAATATTCATAATAATCTTGATTTATAATTCTGAATTGCATTATTCAAACACAATGCCAAAAAATATCTGTGTAGAGAATTAGTGTAATTTTCTTAATTCAGAGCAATAAAGAATAATTTAAAGCATAAAAAAAGAGCGTCCGGCTGTAGAACGCTCCTCATTTGTATCATTATTAGTACAAGGTTATGCAGAAAAATAACTTTCCAGTTCTTTCAATGTATTTTCGTCTGTTTTAAAATCTTTAATAACTACGCCTTTTTCTACAAGAATAATCCGGTTACAAACATCAGTTACGTGGTTTAAATCGTGACTAGAGATAAAGGTAGTCATGCTTCCAGCTTGAAGCTTTAATAAATTCTTTAAACGAATTTGCGTTGTAGGGTCTAAATTTGCAAACGGTTCATCCAGAATTAATATTTCTGGCTTTTGCATTAAGGCAGCGGCAATACCAACTTTTACCTGGTTTCCCTTACTAAAATCGCGAATATATTTGCCACTATTTAAAATCTCCCCATTAAAAAATTCCCCATATTGTGTAAGGTAAGCAGAAACATCAGCTATGCTTAAATTGTGCAAGCTGCCAATAAAAGTAAAATATTCTTCAGGTGTGAGGTAATCTATTAAAAAACCCTCATCTAAAAACGAAGCGGTATAATTTTTCCAATTATCGTTTTGCATTACGTTCTCGCCTTTTGATAATACTTCGCCACTGGTTGGGCGAATTAAATCTAAAAGCATCCGAAAGAATGTTGTTTTACCAGCGCCATTATTGCCTACTAAACCAACAGTTTCTCCGGCTTCGATATTTAAATCCTGAATGTTTACAACGGTTTTATCGCCATAAACTTTTTGTAAATTCTTAACTTCTAGTATCATAATTATTCTCTAAAGCCTTCGGCTATTTTATAACGTTGTAATTCTAATCTTTTAGCAATGTAGTTTACCCAGAAACCACGCATTAATAACATAATAAGGCCGAAAATGGAAACGGCAATTAAACCCCAATATGGTTTATCCAACATCCCGAAAGGAACATAAATTAATATCGGCGTTAATGCGTAAGGAAACATTAATAACCATTGTGTAGCGCCAGTTCCCTGATAATTAAAACTTGCCGCTTTTGTGATATCAAGGCGTTTGTAGTTTAAGGTAGCCAGGTATAAAACCACCACTGTACCAAAACCAATGTTGTATAAATATGCTGCAACATGTAACAATAATAACTTCGGACTCAAAAAGCCGTAAAAACTTGCCAGCAAAGTAATAACTGTACAGCCAATTGTAAAAAGTAAAAATTTTGCTCTGATAAAATCTTTGAAATTGATTTTGTTAGCCAAAATACCATCAAAATGTGCGCTTTGCCATGCGAACATGAACTGACCGTATATGATGATAGAAATGCCAGTCATAAAAATTGCACCGAACATCATTTGTCCGAAAGCATCTCTATCAATGGCTTTTTCTTTGTAAAAGATGAATCCGTAAAACAGAAAAAAGAAACCCATTATTACAGAAGAACGGGGTCTTTTATGGCGCAAAATTAATTTTAATTCCAATGCTGCAAGTTCGCCAACTCTACCAAATCTATTTAAGAATGCATAATCGGTACTTGCTTTTTTCTCTTGTTTACTGCTTAATTCTTCGGTATACAAGTTTTTAAGCAGGAAGCTGGAGTTAATGTAAAAAATTGCAACAGCAGCTAAGGTAAAGGCAAAGCCGATAAATGGCATTTTGGCGATGGTTTTAAAAACATAATCGGATGCAGCCATTACCGAAATAACTTTATAGTACTCCAGCGCAGCAAAAACTGCAAAAATAATTAGGCCAACAAGTGTATAGAGTACATTGCTTATCGATTTACGCTTAATGTACAGCGCCAAATAATTGTTAAAAATAGTTATAGAAAGTATGGTTACTACATACATTAAAGCGGTAAATATGCCATAAGTTGTACCGATTTTTAAAAATATAAAAGGTAAGAAAATAAATATCGGCCATAAATTAAAAGCAGAAAATAATGCCTTTAGGTTAAGGAAACTAATAATTTTACTTCTTGAGATTCTTAAATGCAGATAAGGAATTATACTTAGCGTTGGTAATTCTTGCAGTTGCAAGCGCATAATAAAATCTAGTGCGAAATAATAAAGAATTAAGCCGTTAAAACTTTTAATAACATCTTGATTTGGGAAGATTTTCGGCAGTAAAAATTGCATTCCGAAACCTGCACCAAGCGCAAGAACAAGAAAGTAAAGCATAAAAAAGCCCAAAACAATTTGGCCCGCAATACTGCTGCCCCGGTTCCGCGAACGCCAGAATGATTTCCATTGATGGCTTAAAAAAGTATTCAGCATATAGTTTTAGTTATTGATGTTGGTTTATTATTAGTATGCATTAGGCCAAAAATGTTACAGTTAGTAATTGTATTTTTCTTTCCAGTTTTGCCGTAACTTCTCTCTAAGTTTTTCTTCTGCCGGATTTTTGCCCGGATCGTAAAGTTTTGTTCCGCTCAATTCATCCGGAAAATATTCTTGCGTTTCGAAATTACCATCGTAACTGTGCGAATATTTATAATCTTTTCCATAACCAATATTTTTCATCAACTTGGTTGGTGCATTACGTATGTGCAGGGGCACAGGTAAATTGCCGGTTTGTTTAACCAAGGCTTGCGCACGGTTTATTGCTTCGTAAGATGCATTGCTTTTTACCGAGCTGGCTAAATAAGTTACGCATTGCGATAAAATAATTCTCGCCTCGGGATAACCAATTACATTTACTGCCGTAAAACAATTATTGGCAAGGAGTAAAGCGTTTGGATTTGCATTTCCAATATCTTCTGAAGAAAGAATAAGTAATCGTCTGGCGATAAATAAGGGGTCTTCTCCGCCTTCAATCATTCGGGCTAGCCAGTAAACTGCTGCGTTTGGGTCGCTACCGCGAATAGATTTTATAAAAGCAGAAATAATATCATAATGTTGTTCGCCCGCTTTATCGTACAATGCTAAATTCTGTTGTGCGTGGGCAAGCACATTTTCATTGGTGAGCGTAATTTTATCGCCACCAATTCCGTTTATGGCAATTTCCAGAACATTTAAAAGTTTACGGGCATCGCCACCAGATAACCTGATTAAAGCTTCGTGCTCTTTAATCGTTATTTTTTTTTGAGCCAGTACTGTATCTTTTTCAATGGCTGTTTGTAGTAAACCAGACAATTCATCTTCTGTTAATGATTTTAAAATGTAAACCTGGCATCTCGATAACAAAGCGGATATAACTTCGAAAGATGGATTTTCGGTTGTTGCACCAATTAAGGTTACTAAACCCCGTTCAACAGCGCCAAGCAAACTATCTTGTTGCGATTTACTAAAACGATGAATCTCATCAATAAATAAAATAGGCAAACCTAAAAAGCTATCTTTTAATTGGGCAGCTCTATCGATAACTTCTCTAATATCTTTTACGCCACTATTAATTGCACTTAAATTAAAAAATGGTCGGTCTAATGTTTGAGAAATTATGTAGGCAAGTGTTGTTTTGCCCACGCCTGGAGGTCCCCAAAAAATCATCGATGGTAGCTGGCTACTTTCAATCGCTTTGCGTAGAACTGCATTTTCGCCTACCAAATGCTGTTGCCCAACATATTCATTTAGGTTTTGCGGGCGCATTCTTTCGGCTAAAGGTGGCAGGTTTTGCATAATCGTAAATATATGAAAAATGATATTTGCCTGCTGATTATTACTGCGAATTTTAGCTTAGCCTATGTAACAAACCTATAATTGTTAGAATTAAAGCATCAGTAGCTTCAATCCTCAATTTTAGAATGATGTTTAGTGTCTTTCATGGTGGTATAAAGGATTAGGGAAATTAAAATGCATCCGGTTACATACCAATAAAAATAATTCTCGTGGCCAATGTTTTTAAACCAAAGCGCCAAATATTCGGCAGTTCCACCAAATATTGCTACTGTTAAAGCATAAGGCAAACCCACACCAAGTGCTCTAATTTCAGCAGGAAATAATTCTGCTTTTACCACTGCGTTGATGCTGGTATAGCCGCTAACAATAATTAATGCGGCTATCATTAATAGAAAAATAAGGATGGTATTGGTTTCATTTGCTATTCCGGTTAATATTGGATAAGTAAGCAATGCGCCTAAAACGCCAAAGCCAATTAGAAGAGGTTTTCTTCCAATTTTATCGGATAATAAACCAAATAAAGGTTGAATAATTGCAAATACCAATAACGAAGTAAAAGATAATGTTGTTGATGTTTCTTTACTTAAATGAACCGTGTTAACCAAAAATTTTTGCATGTAAGTGCTAAAAGTATAAAACGCAATTGTACCACCCAAAGTTAAGCCAACTACGGTTAGCACTTCTTTTGGGTATTGCATTAAAACGGCTATGCCGCCTTTTTTATCATCTACAGATTTACTTTTAAAAGCAGAAGTTTCGGCAATGTGCCTTCTTAAATACAAAGCAATGAAAGATAAAATTGCACCAATAAAAAATGGAATGCGCCATCCCCAGGCTTGTAATTCTGCCGGACTTAGCAGCCAATTCTGCAAAATGAGCTGTATGCCTAATGCCAATAACTGACCGCCAATTAACGTTACATATTGAAAGCTTGAGTAAAAACCACGATGCTTTTTCGCCGCCATTTCACTTAAATAGGTAGCAGATGTTCCATATTCGCCACCTGTACTTAAACCTTGAATTAGCCTGGCGAAAACCAATAATAATGGTGCAGCAATTCCAATTTGTTTGTAGCCTGGCGTTAATCCGATGATGAGTGAGCCAATGGCCATGATAAAAACCGAAATCGCCATTGATTGCTTTCTGCCAAATTTATCAGCAATGCTGCCGAATAACCAACCGCCTATTGGTCGCATTAAAAAGCCTACTGCAAAAATACCCGCACTGTTTAATAATTGTGCAGTAGCGTTGCTATTAGGGAAAAATGCAGGAGAAAAATACAATGCAAAAGCCGAATAGGTGTACCAATCGTACCATTCTACCAAATTCCCTACCGAGCCGCCAAAAATAGATTTCAGCCTGTATTTCACTTCATCAATTTCTCCGGCTTTAAAATCAGTTAAGGTTTTGCTCATCTTACAAGTTTATAAAACACAAATGTATGTTTTATGGTAAGATAGCAGTAGAATAATGTTTTTGCAAACAAATGCATAACTTCAATTATTCTGTTACTAAAAGTTAAGCATTTTGATATGAAAGATAATTTCTCTAACCAGGCTGCGGATTATGCAATATATCGCCCAACTTACCCGAAAGAGCTTTATGATTTTTTATTTTCTTTAGTTGTTAATAAAAAAGCTGCGTGGGATTGCGCAACAGGAAACGGGCAGGTGGCGAGAGAATTAGCTTTGCATTTTGAAGGCGTTTATGCTACAGACATTAGCAAAAAGCAGATTGAGCAGGCTTTAAAATTGCCAAACATTGTTTATCAGGTAGAATCATCTGATAAAGCAAATGTTGATGATGATAGTTTTGATTTGATTACCGTAGCGCAAGCGGTACATTGGTTTAATTTCGATGCTTTTTACAGCGAAGTTAAACGAACCTTAAAGCCTGATGGGATTTTTGCAATAATCGGCTACGGAATTATGCATATCGATAAAAAGGTTGATGCTGCTGTACACAAACTTTACGAAGATTTTTTGGGTAAATATTGGGACCCCGAAAGAAGGTACATCGAGGAGAATTATAAAACCATTCCGTTTCCTTTTGAAGAAATTACACCGCCTCATTTCTTGATAAAAACCCGTTGGAATTTTAATCAGCTAATCGGCTATTTAAATACTTGGTCTGCGTTGCAACATTACAAAAAAGCGAACGAAAGAAACCCGATAGAATACATGTTCACCGAGCTAAAAGAAGCCTGGGGCAGCGACGCTGAAAAAGATGTCCGTTTCCCGGTTTTGTTGAGAGTTGGAAGATAGATACTTAGTTGACCACAATGCTTTAGACAATATTCATTGCGAAATACGAAGCATCTTGGCTTAAAGACCTTCCAATAATTGCCTTTAAAAATATTTGAAAACGTTATTTCAGTAATTCTTCGGTAATTTCAGTCCCGCTTTCCTTTACAAGTCCGCACTCGTTCCTCGCTTACGGGCTTTTCAACCAATCGGGTTTAAGAACGAAGGTTTTTGGCTAAAGCCGCTAAGTGCTTAATATAAAACAGGCAGCTAAAGCAGCCTGCAATGAATGCCTTGTTATCTATTTTGCAGTGCTAATAAACTTGCAGACATTAATTGCCGTTGGTTTCAACCAACGGATAATAGTATAGGTAATTAATACACTAATATATTCGCAATGACGACCGTTTTTACAGAGGGACAAATTTTTTTAAATGGCCTGTGTCTTCACAGATCATTTATTAATTTCTATTTCAATAAATCCATAATGGCTAAGGCCGTCATTTTTTTCTGCTCGCCACTTTGCATATCTTTTAAAGTAAGCTCGCCGCTTGCAATTTCATCGCCACCAATTAACACCACGTAAGGTATTTTTTTTGCATCCGCGTACGACATTTGTTTTTTCAGCTTTGCTGATGTTGGGTAAAGCTCTGCAGCAATGCCAGCAGTTCTAAATTGTTGCAGAATTGGCAATGCAAATCGTTCAGCTTCATCATCAAAATTGCTGATTAAAACCTTTGTTCCAACTTCTGCAGATGCCGGGAATAAATTCAGTTCTTCTAAAACATCATAAATTCTATCCGCTCCGAATGATACACCAACGCCGGTTAAATCTTTTAAACCAAACATGCCGGTTAAATCATCATAACGGCCACCGCCACCAATGCTGCCCATAGCAACTTCGTTAGTTTTAACCTCAAAAATACAACCAGTATAATAATTTAAGCCTCTTGCTAGTGTAATATCGAGTTCTAATTTTGCAGTTAAAGGTAAAGTGTAAGATATAAGGCTTTCTACATATTCAAAAACCTGCTCAATTTCAGCTATGCCTTTTAATCCGGTTTCTGATTCTGCCAATACAGTTTTTAAGCTGGCCAGTTTCTCCTCGTTATTGCCTTCAAGCAATATTACCGGACGAAGTTTTTCTAAATCAGTTTCGGTAAAACCACGTTCCAATAACTCTTTACTTACACCATCCAAACCAATTTTATCAAGTTTATCTATGGCAACAGTCATGTCGATAATTAAATCTGGTTTGCCAATAATTTCGGCAATGCCCGATAAAATTTTACGGTTATTAATTTTTATATTGAAATCCTTTAAACCTAATTTGCTTAAAGCTTCATCGTAAATTAAAATAAACTCAGCCTCATTTAATAAACTTTTTGATCCAACCACATCAACATCGCATTGGTAAAATTCGCGGTAGCGACCTTTTTGTGGCTTATCTGCACGCCAAACGGGTTGTACCTGGAAACGTTTGAAAGGAAGTGTGATGTCGTTTTGGTGCATTACAACGTAACGAGCGAAAGGAACGGTTAAATCGTACCGAAGGGCTTTTTCAGATAGTTTTGATGTTGCCAGTTGTGAGTTGCGTGTTGCCAGTAATTGCTCATCGATTTTACTCAAATAATCGCCGCTATTTAAGATTTTAAATATCAGTTTATCACCTTCATCGCCATATTTTCCGGTTAAGGTAGAAAGGTTTTCCATGCTTGGTGTTTGAATTTCTGCATAACCATATTTCCTGAAAACCGTTTTAATGGTATCGTAAATAAAGTTGCGTTTCACCATTTCTACAGGAGAAAAATCGCGGGTACCTTTTGCTAAACTGGGCTTAATAACTGACATAGCCGCAAAAGTACAAAAAGGTTTATTAACCACAGAGATTTTAAAATAGACTATCTGTAAATTAAAATGGGAGATTTGCCTAATCACCCGTTGTTTTTTAAACCCGGTAGTAGAGGATACCGGCCTGTGCTTAAGGCCTGCGGGCGTATGAGCGAATAACGGGGCTACAGCTGCCAAGAATTACTGCTGAAACATTTTCAAATTATTATAAAATTTTAAAAAATCTGCATCTTTCTTTCCCATGGCTTTTACTTACTTTTGCCGCCATGATTTCATTTTTCGAAGCTTCGTTAAAGCAACTTTCTATACACCATACCGGCAATAAATTACTGGAAGAATATTACAAACTATCTGACGCACCTTTAAAAATTGAGGACGAAATTTTGGGTAATTTATTAATGCAGTATTTTTTAAAGCCTTTTGAAAAGGTGAATGAAGTTTTTCGCTTTTACCATCCGAGTGATAATTTGCAATTGAACGAAGTGTACCATTTTGCGAATGAGATTTTTGAAAATAACTCGCTTTTTCACGAAAATTCGGAACAGCTGGCAAAACATTTATATGATGTGGCGAACCATCCGAAAATTAAATCGGGCGAATTATATGTTGCCTATTTCGAAAAAGTGCAGATTGAAGGCGAGCAGCTTGATGTTTTAGGTATTTTTAAATCGGAAAATAAAGATACTTATTTGAAGGTTTACCCTGAGCAAGACGGTTTTAATGTGAGCTACGAGCAAGAAGCCATCAATATTAATAAATTAGATAAAGGTTGTTTGATTTTTAATGTTGAGAAAGAAGAAGGGTTTAAAATTGTTGTGCTGGACCAATCTAAGAGCAGCAATGATAGCGCAGTTTATTGGAAAGATGAGTTTTTGAAACTGAAAATTAGAAACGATAGTTATAACCAAACCAACAATGTGTTGGGCGTTTACAAAAACTTTGTAACTCAAAAGCTTGATGATGATTATGAAATAAGTAAAGCTGATAAGATTGATTTGCTTAACCGTTCGATGAAATATTTTAAGGAAAAGGAAACTTTTGATATTGAAGAATTCGGAAATGAGGTTATTGGTAATGCCGAAGGAATAGAATCTTTTAAAAACTACAAGAAAAATTACGAGGAGGAATATGAAAGTCCGATTGCGGATAGTTTTGAAATTGCCGATGCCGCGGTTAAAAAACAAGCTCGGGTTTATAAAAGTGTTTTAAAATTGGATAAGAATTTTCACATCTACATTCATGGAAATAAAGAAATGATTGAGAAAGGTTACGATGATGAAAAATCTATGAACTATTATAAAGTTTATTTCAGGGAAGAGGAGTAGTTCTGTTTAGTAGGTTTTTTAGGATAATTTTTATATGCAATTCTGTTTGTGAAGACACGGACCATGGTTAGGTTTGCATATATAATCTAATCTCTGCACCTCGGTCTGTGTCTCCACAGACCGAAATGTTGCAGGGAATTGCCCGATAAAAGTCATTAATAATTAATTTGTAATGGTCTGTGGAGACACAGACCATGGATTTGAAACATTTAGTTGTTTTAATTTTTTGCTGCACCTTGGTCTTTGTTTCCGCAGACCGAAATGTTGCAGGGAATTGCCCGATAAAAGTCATTAATAATTAATTTGTAATGGTCTGTGGAGACACAGACCATGGATTTGAAACATTTAGTTGTTTTAATTTTTTGCTGCACCCTGGTCTTTGTTTCCACAGACCGAAATGTTGCAGGGAATTGCCCGATAAAAGTCATTAATAATTAATTTGTAATGGTCTGTGGAGACACAGACCATGGATTTGAAACATTTAGTTGTTTTAATTTTTTGCTGCACCTTGGTCTTTGTTTCCACAGACCGAAATGTTCGTGGGAATTACCCGGTAAATGTCATTAATAATTAATTTGTAATGGTCTGTGTCTCCACAGACTGAAATAGTTAATAACAATCCTTCACTCAATTCTGTAAGAAGGATGTCTTTATAACCAAACTAAATATTAAATTTAAATATGCCTATCAAAGACTTATTTAAACAACGGCGCAATTCTGCAATGAATTTAGGCCAAATATATTTTTGGACAAGTACAATTAAAGATTGGAGCTGTGTATTAACCGATGATATTTATAAGCTAATCATTTTAAACTCATTAAAAGAGCTTATTGCAAGAAGAACCATCAAAATTTACGGATACGTTATAATGCCTAATCATATTCATATCATTTGGGAAATGCTGCAAATGAATGGCAAAGAAATGCCACACGCTAGTTTTACGAAATTTACCTCGCATAAAATAATTGAGGATTTAAAATTTAGAAACCTAATCTTACTCCAAAAATTTATTGTTAAGGAGTCAGATAGAAATTTCAGATTATGGCAAAGGGATTCACTAGCTATCTTAATTGATTCAAGAGATATGTTAGAGCAGAAATTGGATTATATTCATAAAAATCCATTACAAGAAAGGTGGAATTTAGCTCAGATTCCCGAAGATTATTTATGGTCTTCTGCGAAATTTTATATGAATGAAATTGACCCTTTCGAATTAATTTCTGATTATAGAACAGTTTTTTAAGAGGAAATAATTATCGAAAAGGTCTTTAAATTACTGGATGGTCTGTGAAGACACAGGCCATGGATTGGGTTACAGAGTAAATTTAATTTCGACTCGCCGGTCTGTGTCTCCACAGGCCGAAATGTTCCTGGGAATTACCCGATAAAAGTCATTAATAATTAAGTTGTAATAGTCTGATTCTCCACAGATTATGGGTTTAAATATTTAGTTTTTTAAATTTTTTGCTGCGCTTTTAATGCCAAGTATTGATTGATTACACTAATGGTTAATTTTTGCGGCGGAGTTAAAATTGATAAAATGCCACATCTGTTTAACTCTTTAACCATTAATTTCTTTTCGTAGATAAACTTTTCTGCTATGGTTTTATGGTAAATACCTTCGATATCTTTGGCGGGTTTGTTACTTAAACTTTTTAGCTCGGTATTTTCAAAAAACACCACTAAAAGCAAATGATATTTTGCTACCCTTTTAAGGTAAGGCATTTGCCTTTGCAAGGCAGATAAACTTTCAAAATTTGTGAAGAAAACCACAAGACTACGC
Organism: Pedobacter sp. Leaf170; assembly: GCF_920984665.1. Classification (GTDB taxonomy): domain Bacteria; phylum Bacteroidota; class Bacteroidia; order Sphingobacteriales; family Sphingobacteriaceae; genus Pedobacter. Next base: position 247,151 of record NZ_CAKLBP010000004.1, on the reverse strand, counting down.
TGTTTTATTACCGAACGGATAGTGCTGTAAAGCGCCTCCATATTGCTTTCTAGATAACGGGTTTTCTCTTTATAAAGCACTTGCATTATGTGGCTAAGCTGGGTTGATTTTCGCTCAGCCGGCACAATTGTTCCTATCGTTTCTGATAACGTTATTATTCCTGCTTTATCTTGTTTAAGCATGGCGACTTTTGATAGCGCAACGGTTGCATTAATGGCGTAATCGAGCAGACTCAAACCTTCGAAAGGCATACGCATTACTCTCGATTTATCGATTATGCAGTAAATATTTTGCGAACGCTCATCGGTATAAGTATTAACCATTAAACTATTTTTTCTAGCCGTAGCTTTCCAGTTTATGGTTCGGATGTCGTCGCCACCAACGTAATTTTTAATCTGGTCGAACGCTGTACTTTGTCCGATTTTGCGGATTTTTTTTACACCAAACTCGGTTAAATGATTAGAGGCGGCCATTAATTCATATTGGCCTAAATTTATAAAGGACGGATAAACCGGAAGGATTTTTGAGCCATCAAAATTAAATCTGCGGCTAACCAAACCTAATGCTGAGCTTACGTAAACCCTTATAAAACCAAAATCGTATTCGCCACGTTTTGTTGGCCTTAAATTGTAATGGATAGATTTGATGTCTCCGGATTTTAAACTTAATCGAAAATCTTTATCGCGTAATTGAAACTGAAAAGGAACTTCATCTATCACCCGAAGATTTACCCCAAAACCATATTTGTTTTTAAGCTCAATTTGAATCGGATTTTCATCGCCATTGCTTAATCTTTTCGAAGTTAATCGGCTTGCTTCAATTCCATTATTTATTCGATAAAGAATTACGATATTCAAAATCAATAAAATAAAAACAACACCAGTAAAAATTTCAGGAATTTCGCCCAACCAGTTAAAGAAAAACTTTAAAATAAATAACAATACACAGGTTGCCAATGCGGCAAATAACCTGTTGCTTAGAAATAAATTTTTATAATACTGTTGGAATATGTTTTTCAATTGGTTTTTGAGCTTAACTTATCTTGGAACTTCTATTCTTTTAATAATTTGATGAACAACGTCGGTTGTTGTAATGCCTTCCATTTCTTTTTCTGGCGATAAAATAATACGGTGTGCCAAAACCGGAACGGCAACGGTTATAATATCATCTGGCGTAACAAAATCCCGGTTTTGTATTGCAGCCAGGGCTTTTGCACTATGAATAATGGCCAACGAAGCTCGTGGTGAAGCACCCAAATATAAGGATGGGTTATTGCGTGTTTCATTAACAATTTTTGCAATAAATTCAATAAGTTTTGGTTCTACAAATAAACTCCGAATGGTTTCTCTGGCCGACTTAATTTGCTGAACCGATAAAACTGGTTTTACTTCATCAAGCAAGGTTTTGTTTACCAAGCTATGCTGCTTCATCAAAATCTCCGTTTCTTCTTCCAAGGATGGATATTTAACTTCAATTTTAAATAAAAACCTATCCAGTTGTGCTTCGGGTAAGCGATAAGTGCCTTCTTGCTCAATCGGGTTTTGCGTTGCCAAAACCATAAAAGGCTCTTCCATCAGGTAAGTTGTACCATCAATGGTAACCTGGCGTTCTTCCATTATTTCGAAAAGTGCAGATTGTGTTTTGGCAGGGGCACGGTTAATTTCATCAACCAAGATAATATTGCCAAAAATTGGACCTTTTCTAAATTCGAAGTCGCCGCTTTTGGTATTGAAAATTGGTGTTCCTAATACGTCAGAAGGCATTAAATCGGGTGTAAATTGCACCCTCGAAAATTGTGCATCAATTGATTTTGCCAATAATTTTGCACTCAGGGTTTTGGCAACTCCTGGTACGCCTTCAATTAAAATATGTCCGTCAGAAAGCAAGCCAACAATTAAAAAATCGATAACCTGTTTTTGCCCGATAATAATATTGCTAAGTACCGAGCGAATGTGATTTACGGCATCAGTTAATGCTGATAAATCTGTACGTTGATTAAATTGTTCCTCTTCCATTAGGTTTTTGTGTTTTTATAAAAATCTTCTATAATCTGGTTTAAGCCAATTAATTCTGAATCGCTGTAATTTTTAAGCGTTGGAATTTGAGTAATGTAGCGTGTTAGCGATTTCGCCATCGCTTCATTAATACCGGTTTTTTGCATCAGGGTAATTGCAAAAGCGCTGTCGATTTCATTTGTTCTGATGTAATATCGGCTTCGTAAATGCTCTAGCAGATAACTTATTTTCTTTTGAGCGATGTCAAGATTGTTATGCTCGTGGTAATATACGCTACCTACAACCTGGGCATATTCTACAGATGTGTTCGTGTAGGGATCTGCAATCGGGATTATTCTCTGTCTTCTTTTTATATCATAAAAAACAAAAAGCAGCAAACTAAAAATACACAGATAATAAGCATATTTTAATTCAGGATGTTTAAAAAATACCCTTAAAATATTAGTTTCTCCGGCATCAACAATGTTGTAGTAATCATCAAAAATTAAAGTGTTTGTACCTTTTAAATAACTCAAAGTTTTGGCAGCATATTCAGGACCATATTTATCGAGCATATTACAGTTGCTGTAAAAGCCTGGCCCGGCAATTACATAAAGAGCACCTTTACCAAAATTATAACTGATAAAATTTGGTTTATTGTTCGCATCAACACCCAATACTGTTGCTTTTGCAGTATCTATACTTCGATAATATTGATTGCCAATGCCTTTATCAAAACCATAATTTACAACTGTTTTTAAGGCCGGATTTGTAAAATTTATTGAACTGCCATCCTTATTGAAATTATAAGCAGTTTTTATTTTTAATGCTTCCTCTGCATGATTACCCAAGGTGTAACTGGCAATAAACACTTTGTTTCCAGCGCTTGTAAACTTCTTTATCTGCTCAAAATCGACTTTTGTAATTTTTATTTGCGGCGCAATAATTAAATAGCTTGCATTAGTATAATTTTTGCCTTTTAGTGTGTTGTAAATTGGCATAGCCGATGCTTGCTTTTTTACGCCCGGCAAAACATCCTGAAGTTGGTTGTACAGAATATACGTTCCGTAAGGAATTTTGCTCTCTTTTTTATAAGATGGAGACCAATCTGTTGGTGTTGGCTTATTAAACTGAGCAATAAGATAAACCAATATCAGTATTAAGCCAATGGCAAAATATATTTTATAACCCTTCATTTTATTGCCGAGTTAAACTGGTTAAAAGATTGGTTAATTGGCTCGAATTTATTTTCATCAACAGGGAAATCTCCATACCAGATATAATCAAAGTGGTGTGTAAGCTTTCCGAATTCCGATTTCAACTCTGGTTTATTAATTTCTGTTAGGTAGTTATAATTGGTTTTCTCTGGTTTCCAATCAATGATGTTGGAGTCGCTTAATTTTTTTAAAGTTTTTAAATACAACAGCCTCACCGCAAGACGATATTTTCCTCGGTCGATTAGCTTTTGAAGCTCTTTTTCGTAGTCAATTTCATGGATATTTTCATTTAAAACATCGTATTGAAGAATGGTTTCTTTTGATTTTTTACTAAAAATATTTTCTGAGCCAATTATTTTTACGATGATGTAAACCAAAATGGCTATGCCGATGATAATGAAGAAATATTTTGAGCCAGGTGTAGAACCTGCAGTGGTTATTAACCTCGAAACCATTTGCCAAAACCACATCCAAAACCTATCCCACAGAGATAAATCTCGTGTTTGAGCTTCATCATATTTAAATTCTTTTTGTTCTTCATAGGTTTCAATTGCTTTTTTATCAAAAGCTAAGGGCGAAACTTTACTGCTATCTATTTTTACAGCTAGCTGTGGTTTTGGTTTATTATTTTGCGCAATAGCCTTCGCTCCTGCAAAAAGCAATAGAAAACAAATCAAGAATTTAAAAACCAATTTTAGCATGCGCTTAATATTCTTCGGGGCGGTAATCAACTGGTTTTTCTTCGTTTCCAAATGTAGAGATACGCTCCATTAAGCCAGCGCTTTCCTTTTGCTCAACCAAACTAAAGTAAGATAGTGCTATGGTAATGATGGGTATAACGGTACACACCTGGCAAAGGTATTGTAAAACTGTGCTCAGCATTGTAAATACTAACGACATTTGTGGCTTGCTGCCCGAAAATAAGCCAAGCATGCTAAATAATGTGGTGGGCAAAACTACAAATGACATGCAAGCGTATACAATTATCCAAATGATAAACAGCGTACCGAAAGTTATCCAAAAGTTATCCTTTATTAATTTGAAACTTCTGCCAAAGGCGTAGCCTAAAGTTCCATTTTCGATAACAATAATGGGGAAAACCAGCGAAATGATTGGTAAGAGCCAAAAACCAGGTAGTAAGCAAAAAACAAAGCCAACAACAAGCAGTAGGCCTAATAAAAGTGAACTGCCAAATACTCTAAAGAAATAATATTTAATATAGCCCCAAACTTCATCGGTAGTTGGTGTTTGGTTACCTTTTTGTACATAAATTGCTATATATGATAACGTCGTAACCGTAGTGCATGCATAACCCGCTAAGGAGAATAGTATTGCCATGAAATATTCTACGCCATATAATTGCGACCTATATCCTCTATTTCTTAATCCATCCATATTATTTATAAAATTTACGGCTTTGTATTGTTGCAACAGCATTGCCAGCATTCCGGCTAATACAAAAAGCCCGCAAAATATATAGTAGGTTTTAATTAATGGTTTAAAATTTTGTCGGATAAAGGTGAACGTATCATTAATTATCTGGCCGAAATCGCGTATTTTCTTAAATTCAATTTTATTGAGCATATTAATTTAGTTGTGTTTGCAGATAGATTTTTTTAGGATAAATAAAAACATACCAGATTATAAAAGCGGCAGAGCCGATTAATATAGAACCACTTAATGTCCAGTGCATTTCGGTATGTCGGGTAATAAAACTCTCAAAAAATGCGGCAACTATGAATATTGGTACAAGTCCGAGCACAATTTTTAAACCATCTTTAGCGCCTTTTAAAACAGATGCCATTCTGGTATATGTTTTTGGAAACAGGAAGCTATTGCCTAAAACTAAACCTGCAGCACCGGCCAAAACGATTGCCGATATTTCTAAAGTTCCATGAATCCAGATTACTAAAACCGATTGAATACCTAAACCTTTGCTAAAGAAAAAGTATTGAAACGAACCAAGCATTACCCCATTTCTAAATAGTGAAACAATGCTTCCGAAAGAGAAAATTATGCCTAAAACGTAGGTGTACAAAGAAACGAAAATGTTGTTAGCGCCAATCTGGATAAACATAAGCACTGGGTTTTGTTGTTTATAAACGCCAAATGGGTCGCCCTTTGCAATGTTATCATTCGTCATATTTACATAACCATCGCCTAAAATTAGTCTGATAAATGTATCATCATATTTTGCCGAAATAGCGCCAATTGCACAAGAAACTAAGAAAAAGGCCAATGCGTAAAAAACCTGCTTTCTATGTTGGAAAAAGAGCAATGGAAGTTCAGTTTTCCAGAATGTTAGAAAGCGGTTTGATTTTTCCTTCTTATTTTTATAAACCGAACTGTGAAGTTTTGAGGCTAAGCCATTTAAATAAGCTGTAGTTTTCGAGTTTGGATAAAAAGTTTTGGCGTAGGCTAAATCATTTGTTATTTCCGTAAAGCGATCGGCCAATTCATCAGGACTAGCCTGTTGCAAATCATTAAATCGTTGCCACTTTTCGGTATTTTGTTTAACAAATAAAGCTTCTCTCATGAATAGCTGCTCAAATCTGTGGTTAAAATAGTTTAATTTTTTTCCCTAACAAAATATAAAGCAAATGCTTAATTATTTTACAGATGAAAAAATTACGTTTGTTAAACTACTATCTATCCATAAAAAAAATTATGTTTGAGACATGGAATCCATTATAATTAGCACTGCTCAAAACGTTGATATTGAATATGAAATTGCTGGATTAGGCGAGCGCATTGCCGCCAGACTAATAGATCTTGCTGGTTTTGCTGTTTTATATATTGTGGTTTTAATTTTAATGGTAGCCGCTCAATTTAGCACCTCTGGTAATGTTTCTATCGTATTAATAATTTTATTTGCGGTTATTTTTATTTTTTACGATTTGGTTTGCGAAATGATGATGAACGGGCAAAGCTTCGGAAAGAAAATTATGAAGATAAAAGTCATTAGCCTTGATGGCGGCCAACCAACTTTTGGACAATATTTAATGCGATGGATTTTCAGAATTGTTGATTTTGGTGTGTGGTTTGGTTGGGGTGTTGTTGCACTAATTTCGGTGGCGGTAACCGAAAAACACCAGCGTATTGGAGATAAACTAGCGAAAACAACACTGATTAAAACCGTACCAAGAACAAAAATTGATAATGTTGCTTTTAGCTTTTCGCTGCCTGAAGATTACCAGCCAACTTTTAAAGAGGTTTTGCATTTAAACGATAGAGATGCAGAACTTGTTTATGAGGTGTTGACGGGTTATTACACCACTGGAAATCCGGATTTAATTTATGCCATGTCTGCGAAGATTAAAAACCACATGGCTGTAAATCTTCCTGCCGGGATGAATGAATTACAGTTTTTAGAAACCGTTATGAAGGATTATAAACATGTTACCGCAAACATGAATGTTTAGTGGATTTATTTAAGCACGCTAGATATTTTCGGCTCGAGTGCAGATGCCCAATTGCTGTACATTTTGCCACTTGGGTGTAAGCCATCGCTTGCAACAAGTGTTAAATCGTTTGCAGCCATCCGTGAGCCAGGCGTAATATTGGTAAAACTTACGCCAGTATCATTAGTTATTTTTTCAGCAGCGCTGTTAAAAGCGTCAATTTCTTTTGCAATAGCATCTGCAGATTTAAAGCCGCTTTTGGCAAAAGGAGTTACACCCCAATCCGGAATTGAAACTACAAAAACCCTTGCTTTTTTTCCACCGGCAAAACCAATAGCGGTTTCCAACAGCTCACGAAATTCTTTTTTATAGGTTTCTAAACTATAACTTCGGTATTGGTTGTTTACACCAATAAGTAGCGTAACGAAGTCGAATTTTTGAGAAATTTTTGCTTGTGCTATTGCGCCTTGAAGTTCATCAGTTGTCCAGCCGGTTTTGGCAACTATTTTTGGGTTTTCAACCGTAAAACCGTTTTTAACTAATAAATTTTTTAGCTGATAGGGGAAAGAATCATTTTGTTGTACTGCCTCGCCAATGGTATAAGAATCGCCCAAGGCCAGGTAGGTAAATACGCCTGTAGTATTTTTGGTTACTAATGAATTGTCGGTCGAATTTTTTGCAGGCATCGTTTTTACTTTAGTGCATCCCGAAGATAGAAAAGAAAATAAAATGACGCTTAATAAAATTTTCATAAGGCAATTTACGGAAAAGGAGCTTATGTGGTTTTAAGTTATTCTGTGATTTCGAACGTTGATAGCGCAAACTGCTCATCGAAACCTTTTCTTTCTTTTATAAAAATTTCTCTTCTTAAAATAAAGATGTTATTCTTTTTTTAATTAGAAGCGCAATGTCTGTGATTCTTTGGTTGGGTTCTGTCCCGCCAATGCTGCAATCTTTAAACAACTTCTGTGTTGCTGCGGCACGAAGCAGCTATTTCATTGTTTGGAGACCCAATAATTTCAAGGTTACTGCAATTAAAGTATTTCCGCTTATGTCGGGGCTATTTTTAAAGCATGTACAAACTAACCCAAAACCGAATCGAAAAATTCTTTATGGCTTTCATCTATTAATCCGTTTGTTGAAACCAACGGCAATGAATATTTGGCATTATGCGGGCTTTAGGCGGAAAACTTTGTTCTTAAACCTGATAGAGCCAAATAGCCCGGAGCGAGGCACGAGCGAGGACTATAGGCGATAGCAGGGCTGTAAGCCGCCAAATGAACAGAACCTTACATTTTCAAAATAAAAAACGTAGAAAATTAAATCAGTTTCATTTTAAAGAGTGCAGCAATATGATTTTTTAGTTTCTTCTTTACGTCTTCAATATCGGGTTTGTAGCCCAGCTCATGGGCTAAAGATGTAACGGCTTTATCATCAATACCGCAAGGAACTATGTTTTTAAAATAATCTAAATCTACGTTAACATTAAAAGCAAAGCCATGCATGGTAACCCATCTGCTGCAACGAACGCCCATTGCGCAAATTTTGCGGGCTTTTTCATTATCGGCATCTAGCCAAACGCCGGTGTAGCCATCGTATCGGCCACTTGCAATACCATAATCTTTTAGTGTCAAAATTACCGCTTCTTCAAGCGTTCGGAGGTATAAATGAATATCGGTAAAGAAATTATCTAAATCTAAAATCGGGTAGCCAACAATTTGGCCCGGACCATGGTAAGTAATATCGCCACCGCGATTTATTTTGTAGTAAGTGGCTTGCTTATCTTTAAGTCCTTGCTCATCTAAAAGCAAGTTTTCCGGATGCCCGCTTTTGCCCAGTGTGTAAACATGCGGATGCTCGTTAAAGATAAGATAGTTTGGAGTTGGTAAATTTGTACCATTAACGCGGTTTTCGCTTTTAATGGCAACAGTTTTATTTAACAAATCTTCCTGTTTATCCCAGGCTTGCTGGTAATCTGTTAATCCCCAATCTAAAAATTGTGTTAAAACTAACTTATCCGTATTATTTTGCTCGCTTGCCTCTTTCATTTTTCTTTTAACGGATTAGTTTTGCGCAGCTTGTACATAGCCAACCATATATCCATCTGCCGTTTTAAAATAGTTTACGGTTAATTCGCGGGTGCCGGTTGGTAATTCTACAAGCGCATTTAAACTGCCTGCACTTTTTAACTTAAACGGTTTGATGTGTATATGTGCTTTAAATTCAAGTACTTTTTTGCCGTGCCACTTGTAAATGGCTTCCTTTGCACACCAACATACGTAAAGTCCTTCGGTATTATCGCCAATTTGCCTTTGGGCAAGCTCAATATCGTTTAAAAACTTATGCTTAATGCTTTTTATTTTATGTTTTATCAGCTCAATATCTACGCCTACCGCATAATCTTTGCTAATCATAACAGCCGCATAATCGTAAGAGTGGCTTAAAGAAATTTTGTAATCGAAGTTTACCAGATAAGGCTTTCCATCTTCATCAAATTTACAATCTATGTACTCTGCAGTATTTAGTAAGGTACGAAGTAGCAAGCGGGTGCTTAACCAATGCAGCAATCGTTTTCCATTGTTTAAAGATGAAATGATATCAAGTTCGTGCTGTTTTAATTGTAACCCGGCTAAGAGTTGCGCTTCCGTTTCCTCAATTTTCCAGATGGCCAGAACAGAATGTTCATCGATATTTTTATTATAAACTATTGGCATTTATAAAATTGAAATTTAACATGCAAAATTATCTTAAATAAATGATAATTTAGGCCAAAAATACGCATAAAAATGATATTATCTGATAAAAGGATTTTAGAAGAAATTGAAAAGGGAACGATAATAATTGAGCCTTTCGATCGCAGTTGCTTAGGTACCAATTCGTACGATGTACACCTTGGAAAATATTTGGCAACGTATAAAAACCGGGTATTAGATGCCAAAAAACATAATGAAATAGAGCATTTCGAAATTCCGAAGGATGGTTTTATTCTGCATCCGGGTACCTTGTATTTAGGTGTAACTTTAGAGTATACAGAAACGCATAGCCATGTGCCATTTTTAGAAGGTAAAAGCAGCACCGGAAGATTAGGTATCGACATTCATGCTACAGCAGGTAAAGGCGATGTTGGTTTTTGCAATACCTGGACATTAGAAATTTCTGTTGCGCAACCTGTAAAAGTTTATGCAGGTATGCCTATTGGGCAATTAATTTACTTTGTTGTAGAAGGCGATGTAGAAACGATGTACAACAATAAAGGCAATGCAAAATATAGCAATAAAACAACTAAACCGGTAGAAAGTATGATGTGGAAGAATAACTTTTAGCGCTTTCTATTTTCATGTAAAATTCATAATTATATGCCTCAGGTTTTGTACCTTGAGGCATATTTTATTTATAAACTACGCCAGATGAAAATCAAAATCTCGCTCCTGCTCGGTTTTTTTGTTGTGCTTTTAGGTTTCGCAGCATTTAAATTGGATGATGATCCTTTTACGCAATTGCTTAAAAAGCTAGAGGATTATTCTGCCAAGTATCCTCAGGAAAAAGTATACCTGCATTTAGATAAACCTTATTATGCCATAGGCGATGATATATGGTTTAAAGCCTACACCGTTAATACCAAAACCCTCGAGCCATCTCAAATCAGTAAAATTTTATATGTAGAACTGATTAATGAAAAAGATTCTTTAAAACGACTGATTAAGTTGCCCATAATTGGCGGTATTACCTGGGGCGATTTAAAACTTATAGATTCGCTTGGCGAAGGTAATTATCGAATCAGAGCCTATACCAACTACATGCGCAATTTCGGAACAGATTTTTTCTTCGATAAGAATATTAAAATTGGTAATGGTTGGGCGAATAAGGTTTTCACTTTTACGCAGTATACATTTAGTAAAGAGAATAGCGCAGATAAGGTAAACGCAACGATAAAGTTTGAAGATAAAGACGGAACGCCTTATAAAAATAATGAGGTAAATTACGAGGTGCAACTGGATTATAGAACAGTTGCTAAAGGCAAAGCCACAACAAACGACGCTGGAGAAGCAAGCGTAAGTTTTACCAACAATCAATCTTTTCTAAATAAAAAAGGAAAAATTGTTGCCACCATTACTTTAGATAATAAGCAAAAGATTGTTAAGTCTATCCCAATTACTTCAACAAGTAATGATGTAGATGTACAATTTTTACCTGAAGGTGGCGCAATGGTTGAAGAGCTGCCACAAAAAATTGCGATTAAAGCCATAAACGGTGCTGGGTTGGGCGAAGATATTAAAGCAAAAATTGTTGATGACACCGGCTTTGAAGTAATGAGCCTGGCCACTACACATTTAGGTATGGGAAGTTTCGTTTTAAACATGCAGCCAAACAAAGCCTATACTGCAAAAGTTACCTTTAAAGATGGTTCTCAAAAAGATTTTAAATTGCCTTTAGCGCTAAAGAGTGGCAATGCTTTATCTGTAAATAATTTAGATACAGGAAAGGTTACTGTAAAAATTATGACCAGCGCCGACAGGATTAATGGTGATGAATTGAAGATTGTGGCACAACAAGGTGGTAATATTTACTATGTTTCAAAAGCTAAAGTAGATAAACAGTTATTAACAGCTACAATTTCTAAAAGCAAATTGCCGGCTGGTATAATACAGTTTACTTTGTTTTCAAATGATAATACGCCTATTGCAGAACGATTAATCTTTAATAAAAATAGAGGCGATATAATTGATTTAAAAGTAAATTCAGCTGAGGTTTCTAACTTAAAGAGAGGCAAATCAACAATTAGTTTTAATGCCTCTAATAAACAGCAACCTTTAATCGGCAGTTTTTCTGTAGCAGTTACCAATACCAACAAAGTTGCTCCTGATGAAAATAATGAAAGTAACATTTTCGCAAATCTATTGCTTACTTCGGATTTGGCAGGTTTTGTAGAAAAGCCAAATTATTACTTTTTAAAGGATGATGTTACAACTTCAAAAAACTTAGATGATTTGCTCTTAACGCATGGCTGGAGAAGGTTTTTGTGGAGAAACGTAATCAACAATGTTGGTCCGGCATTAACTTACAAAGCTGAACAATCAACTTCAATTAGTGGTACGGTTACAAAAGGAGGCAAGCCTGTTCCGAATGGAAAAGTAATGATAATGGCTACAAAAGGTGGCTTATTTATCCAAGATACAATTACAAATGCCGAAGGTAAATTTAGCTTTGATAATTTAGAATTTAACGATAGTGTAAGGTTTGTGGTGCAAGCCAGAACGAAAACAGATAGAAAGTTTGTAGAAATTAAACTTGATGCCGTACCCAATCAAATCATTACCAAAAGTAAAAATGGTGCCGAAATTGATGTAAATGTTAACAATACTTTGATGAAATATATTAAAGAAAGTGATAATTACTTTAATGAAATGACCAGGTTAGGGTTGCTGGAAAGAACTATAAAACTAAACGAAGTTACGGTAACGGAGCAGCGAAATCCAGCAAAAAACTCTGCTAATTTAAATGGCGCTGGTCGTGCAGACTTTATCATAACTGCAAAAGATTTATCGGCTTGTGTTATGCTTTCGCAATGTTTAAACGGAAGAATTCCATTTGTAATTTGGCGAAACGGCATCCCTTATTCAACAAGAAGTCAAAATACACCTATGGCTGTAGTGGTTGATGGTATGAATGTAGAGCCTGATTTTTTAGATATTCTTAATGCTAATGACGTTGAAACGATTGAAGTGTTGAGAACGCCTGCTAATACAGCTATTTATGGAAGCAGAGGCGCTGGTGGCGTATTAATTGTGACTACAAAACGTGGTGGAAGTGATAATTTAGCAAGTGTATATGCACCAGGTGTAGTAACAGTAAATCAAAAAGGCTTTTCTATTTCCAGAGAGTTTTATGCTCCTAAATATGACGATGCAACAAATAGCACAAGAGCTGATTACAGGAGCACAATTTACTGGAATCCGCAGGTGGTGAGCGATAAGGAAGGTAAAGCATCATTCAGTTTTTATAATGCAGATGAACCCGGAACTTACCGCATGGTTATAGAAGGCATTGATGCTGAAGGCCATTTTGCCAGGTCGGTATCAACATTTGATGTAAAATAGCAATATCAAATACTCTATTGGAGAGTATTATCTTAAAATGGATTTCCCATTTTTGATATTAACTAGCTAAAAAATAATAAATTTGAATTAGTATGCATGCATACTAATTCAAATTTATTATTTTGCTTAACATTCAACACTAATACCAATACTATGAACACGATTAAAGTTAGCGTAAAAGATCGCCTGGCCACCATTACTTTAGATAGAGGCAAGTCAAATGCCATGAACAGGGAGTTGGTTACCGAGCTTAACGATATGCTGGATAATATATCGAAAGATGATAACATTGGTGGTGTTATTTTAACAGGTAAAGCCCCTTTCTTTTCAGCAGGATTAGATCTGGTAGAGCTTTACGGCTATAACGAGGAGGAGGCAAAAACTTTCTTCGAACTATTTTTCAAATTTACAGCAAACCTGGTTGGGTTTAAAAAGCCAATTGTAGCGGCAATTAGTGGCCACAGCCCTGCGGGTGGCTGCGTTATGGCTTTAGCTTGCGATTATAGAGTAATGGCTGAAGGCCAGTTTATCATTGGTTTAAATGAAGTTCCGGTTGGAATTATTGTGCCTAATAGCATCTTCCAATTATACTCATTTTGGATTGGTACTGCAGAAGCTTCAAGAAGTTTGTTAACCGGTAAATTATTTAATCCGGAAGAAGCTTTAAAGATTGGTTTGGTTGATGAGGTGGTAAAAAACGAAAGTTTATTAACCGCTGCAGAACGCAAAATAAAGAAATTTATGGAGCTTGAAAGCAACACCTGGTCGCAAAGCAAGTTAAATATCCGAACGGATTTAATCGCTGCAGTAAGCGGTGAGCAATCTGAAACTTTAGAGAAAATATTAGCACAATGGTGGGCTCCATCTACCAGGCATATTTTAAAAACCATTTTAGAAAACCTGCAAAGGAAATAGTTATGTATTCATAAATTAACAATTGTTCAATTACCAATTCGGCAATTAAACGCTTAATCAGTTCAATAACTAACCAATTGAACAATTATTCAGTTCAACAGTTAAACAATCAACCAGTAAACAACCAGATATATGTTAAATTTTAATCAACCAATGTTACGCGATGATGCCTTAAAAGGTAAAACAATAGTAATTACCGGAGGTGGAACAGGTTTAGGAAAAGCGATGGGCGTTTATTTCCTCAAACTTGGTGCTAATCTGGTCATTACAAGTCGTAAGCAAGATGTTTTGCAAAAGGCTGCTGATGAGATGGAGGAAAAAACGGGAGGTAAAGTTTTAGCTGTAGCATGTGATGTTCGGGAAATTGAGCAGGTTGAAAATGTGCTTGCTAAAACGATAGAAAAATTTGGCAAGGTGGATATCCTTTTAAATAATGCTGCGGGTAATTTTATATCTCCAACAGAGCGATTATCGGCCAATGCATTTTCTTCAATAATCGATATCGTGTTAAAGGGAACGGTTAATTGTACTTTAACTTTTGGTAAACATTGGATTAAAGAAAAACAAACTGCTACAGTTTTAAATATCGTTACAACTTATGCTTTTACGGGTTCAGCTTATGTTGTGCCTTCGGCATGTGCAAAAGGTGGAGTTTTAGCATTAACCCGTTCTTTAGCGGTAGAATGGGGCAAATACGGCATCCGGACAAATGCAATTGCACCTGGTCCTTTCCCAACAAAGGGCGCCTGGGAAAGGTTGCTTCCAGGAGATTTGGCGAAGAAATTCGATTTTAAAAACCGTGTTCCTTTAAAAAGAGTGGGCGAGCATCAGGAACTTGCAAACCTAGCTGCATTTTTAGTAAGCGATTTCTCTGGTTATATTAATGGTGAGGTTGTTACCATAGATGGTGGCGAATGGCTGCAAGGCGCTGGTCAAATGAATGGACTCGAAGCTATCCCAAATGAAATGTGGGATATGTTAGAACAAATGACACGAAGCGCTAAATGATGTAAAATGTAATTATGGAAAATGGATAATGAAATGCTTGCCCATTATACGCTTGCAGCTATGCATCATCCATAATTTTATCATATTTTCCATCATCCATCTACCATTTTCCATCCCTCATTTATTATCTTTGCCAATATGAATATCTTACTATTAGGTTCAGGTGGCAGAGAAAGCGCATTCGCCTGGAAAATGAGCCAGTCATCACACTGTGATAAACTAATAATTGCACCGGGTAATGGCGGTACTGGTGCTTATGGTACTAATATCAACATCAGCGTTAACGATTTCGATTCAATCAAAAAAATTGTTTTAAAGGAGCAAATTGATATGGTTGTGGTTGGGCCTGAAGAACCCCTGGTAAATGGTATTCATGATTTCTTTTTAGCCGATTCTACTATTGCACATGTGCCAGTTATCGGACCAAAAAAAGAAGGCGCAATTTTAGAAGGTAGTAAAGATTTTTCTAAGCAATTTATGGAGCGACACGGTATTCCAACCGCTGCATCGCGTTCATTTACTCCAGATACTTTGGAAGACGGTTTAGCCTATCTGCAAAACCATGCTTTACCAGTTGTTTTAAAAGCTGATGGTTTAGCTGCGGGTAAAGGTGTTTTAATCTGTACTGAAACTATCGAGGCCCAGGAGGAATTGAAACTAATGCTTGGTGGCAAATTTGGCGCTGCCGGAGCAACAGTTGTAATCGAGGAATTTTTAAGCGGAATAGAACTTTCAGTTTTCGTTTTAACGGATGGCGAAAATTACATAACACTGCCAGAGGCTAAAGATTATAAACGCATCGGTCAGGCCGATACAGGTTTAAATACTGGCGGAATGGGTTCGGTTTCTCCGGTACCTTTTGCATCTGCAGAATTTCTAAATAAAATTGAAGAAAGAATTATTAAACCAACTGTTAATGGTTTAAAGAAAGATAACATCGATTATACAGGCTTTATTTTCTTTGGCTTGATAAAAGTTGGCGATGAACCTTACGTTATCGAATACAATGCCCGTATGGGTGATCCGGAAACGGAAAGTGTTATCCCAAGGATAAAAAATGACTTGGTTGAGCTTTTCATGGCAACTGCCAATAAAACTTTAAACCAGGTTAAGTTGGAAATTAGCGAAGAAACGGCGGCAACGGTTATGATTGTTGCAGGTGGTTACCCTGGCGAATATTTGAAAGGAAAAGCGATTTCAGGAATTGAAAATCTTCGTCACTCTAATGCTTTCCACGCCGGAACATTGTTAGATAACGATGTTGTTAAAACAAATGGCGGACGAGTAATTGCAATTACAAGCTTGCAAAAAGATTTATTTACTGCGCTTCAATCTGCAACTGCCGATGCCGGCAGAATTTATTTTGATGGTAAATATTTTAGAGAAGATATCGGTTTCGATTTGATTTAAAAATCAGTAAAATATAAAAGCCACAGATTAACCGATTTTCTTCAATTGAAATCTGCTAATCTGTGGCTTCTTCGTTTAAAAGAACTTATTTCGTTTTACTTCCTAAAAGTTCTTGTAATTTACTTTGTAAAGCTTCTTCTCTTAAACCTTTGGCGATAATTTTTCCGGTTGGGTCTATTAAAAAGTTAGCAGGAATAGAACGTATGCCATACATTACAGCAACTTCATTTTCCCAATATTTTAAATCTGAAACATGTGTCCAGGTTAATTTATCATCTGCAATGGCTTTAACCCAAGCATCTTTAGCGCCTGGTCTATCCAATGATACACCTAAAACGGTGAAACCCTTGTCTTTAAATTTATTGTAGGCAAGCACAACATTAGGGTTTTCTTGGCGGCAAGGGCCACACCATGATGCCCAGAAATCAACCAAAACATATTTGCCTTTAAAATCTGATAATTTTACCGGTTTTCCATCAACATCATTTTGTGTAAAATCCATAGCCATAACACCAACAGCAGTTTTTTTGGTTGCTTCTAAAGTTTTTGCTAAAGTTGTACCAATTTTGGTTGCTTTTAGTTCCGGACTTAAACCTGCGTAAGCCATTTCAACCTGGGCTTGCGCATCCGGGTCGCCAGAAAGTTGACTAAGCGTCATTAAGCTAACGTATGATTTTGGGTTACTTTTCGCGAAGTTTAAATATACCGGAGTCATTTCCTCTGAAATCTTCGAATATTTTTCTCTTAAAGCACCAACAATCGCATTATCCTTTTTTTGCTCTGCAGAAAGTTTTTCATATTCTGCATCAATTGCGCTTATCCGCTCTGCAATAGGTTTTAAATTAGCTTTTAGTTTAGCATTGTCATTATTTGCAGGTGTACCACTAACGGTCATTGATTTTATCGAATCTACCGAACTTACAGTAATAACTCCTGGCTCTAAATATAAATTAGCGAAATCTAAATTTTTTGTATTTGCACCTTTAACATAAGGATTTACTTTGCTGAATAGATTTGCTGATAATGGATCGGTAACGGTTCCTTTAAATTCAAATTTACCGTTGCTTACCGTTGCCGAATCTGTTTTACGCTGACTATTTTCGCTGTAAATCAGATAAATCTTGTTGCCGGTTTTTAATGCTTTGGCATCACCTTTAATTGTAAAAGGCTTTTGAGCCATTGCAGCCAAAGGCAAAATTGCCATAGCCGCTAAAATTATTTTTTTCATTGGTTTATTTTATTGGTTGTGAGGGATTTAAACTCTAAAAATCAAATGTATAAAAATGTAAGCTTAACAAATTAAAAATTTTGTAAAATTATGCAAGCTTTTGATAAGTGCGCCACCACAAATCGGGCATTTCTCCGTTAACGGCGGTTTGATAGTCGTCATAGCGACAAGGAACCAAATGATATCGTTCATTTTTCGATTGCTGCGCAGGATAAGGTACCTGCATCCACCACCTGTCAGATTTTTTGCTTTTCACAAATGTCATCTCTCCCGAACCATCTTTTAAGCTCGTTCTGTAAATGATAAACTGAGATTTTGGTGTTAGTGGAAAGTCTTTTTTACGGGCGTAGAAACCATCTACAAAATACCAAACCATTTGCGCAAGTAAAAAGGCCGTCTGTCCGTTATTATCGTAAGCCGGATTAAATTCATAAAAACCGATAGAGGTTAACTTATCATTCATGCCTGCATATCGGGCAATTCTGCATGCCTCTTCCCCGTCAAATCCGTTGGGTGTGGTATTTGCATTGGCAGCAGCATCCGCAGAACGTATGGCGCCAATATCAAAACTTACCATATTCGCATTGCGGATAATTGGTTCTGTGAGTGTTATATCCTGAGCAAATTCGCCTACACGGTGAGCATCAAAATAAAGCTTATCCATAACATTTAAGCTCTCTTGATTTACAAAATAGGTTTGATAACCCAGGTTGCTGAAATTGAAAAGATAGTTAGGTTGGTGTAAGAATATTTTGTTTAAATAGCAATCAGAACGGGTTTCTATGCCTTCACTTTCGTGTCCATCAATATCAAATTGATTATCTACCACTACTAAATCAACTTTCTGCTCCAAATCTTCGTAGCCCAAATATTGTGCATAGGTAAGGTCTTGGCCGCCGCCAATAATTACCGGAATTATATTGTTTTTGATCAACTCAGAAACCGCCATTTTTACGGCAATATATGTGTCGGCAACAGAAGCACCTGGTCTGATGTTTCCTAAATCAACGATTCTGCTTTCGAATGCGCCCTCGTTTAGCTTGTAAAATTTTTCTCTCAAATAATCCGGAGCAATACCACAACCTTCATTATTCACTGCATTTCGTCCATCTAGCACACCAAAAATAGCAATATCAAATTTGTTTTCCTCCAAATCTGGAAATGATTCAGTATAAAATTCGGCTTTTAATCCCAGCTGACTGGTAAGAAAACCTTGTTTTGGTGTAAACTGATCAATATTTAAGGGAGAAAAGAAATCGGTTAATGACATATATTTAAAAACTATCGCCTCAAATATCTATTTTTGAAAGCGTATTTTCACCAATAGCCCAAAAAAATATAATGATACTCGTAACCGGCGGAACGGGATTTTTAGGATCTGAATTAATAAAACAGCTTACTGATAATGGTTTAGCCGTTCGGGCGTTGAAGAGAGAAACTTCTAAAATTCCATCCTTATTAAAAGGCATTAAATTAATAGAATGGGTTGATGGTGATATAAATGAACCATCATCGCTTGAGGATGTTTTTGTGGGCATTACAAAAGTTTTTCATTGTGCAGCTTTTGTTTCTTTAGATTCGAGCTATAAAAAGCAGCTTTTTCATGTAAATATCGAAGGCACATCAAACATTGTAAATCTTTGTGTGGATAATAATTGCCGGTTGCTTCATGTAAGTTCTATTGCTGCATTAGGCGAGCCTAAAAAGGGAAAGCAAATTACAGAAAAGGATTTTCGGGAATATGATGCAAAAGCTGATGCATACGGGCTTTCGAAATATGAAGCCGAAATGGAGGTTTGGCGTGGCATAACCGAAGGTTTGGATGCTGTAATCGTTAATCCATCGGTAATTATTGGTAAAAACGCTGGTTTTGAAGGCAGTGGCGCAATATTTAAATTGGTAAAAGGTGGTTTTCCGTTTTACACAAATGGCGCATCTGGTTTTGTAGATGTAGATGATGTAGTAAAATCTATGATTGCACTAATGGATAGTGAAATTACTGCAGAACGTTACATTGTTTCCTCAGAAAACATCCATTACAAAGATTTATTTAGGGCTATTGCAAATGGTTTTAATGTTAAAGCGCCAACTAAAGAAGCCAAACCCTGGATATTGGGTATAGCCTGGAGAGCGCTCAAATTTTTCTCGGTTTTTAGCAGAACTCAACCCTCAATAACAAAAGATACAGCACGTAGCAGCGTTACTTTAAGCTACTATTCAAATGATAAAATCGTTAACCAAATCGGCATACAATTTAAGCCACTTTCAAATAGCATTGCAGAAATTACCCAACACTTAAAATAATGCCTAAACAAAAAGCCTACTACATTATTGATTTTGATAGCACTTTTACGCAAGTAGAAGCCTTAGATGAATTAGCCAGAATTTCACTAAAGAAACACCCTCAAAAAGAATCAATTTTTCAAAAAATTGAGGATTATACCAATCTGGCAATGGAAGGAAAATTATCATTTTCAGAAAGCCTGGCTCAAAGGGTAAAATTGTTAGAGGCCGATGAAGAGCATTTAAAACAGCTGATAAAACATCTAAAGAAAAAGGTTTCTACTTCTTTTTCTCGAAATGCTGAATTTTTTAAAAAACATGCTGATGAAGTTTTAATAGTTTCTGGCGGATTTAAAGAGTTTATAACGCCGGTTGTTAGTCAGTATCACATAAAAAAGGAAAATATTTACGCCAATACTTTTGTAACCACAGGCGATGGCAAAATTATAGATTATGACCATGCCAATCCTTTAAGTGAAGAAGGAGGAAAGGTTAAACTGCTTCAACATCTCAAGTTAGAAGGCGAACTCTTTGGCATTGGCGATGGTTATTCTGATTTCCAATTAAGAGAAAGTGGCTTAATAAATAAGTTTTTCGCCTTTACAGAAAATATTGCACGTGAAAGTATTGTGGCAAAAGCCGATCACGTTACGCCAAGTTTCGATGAATTTTTATATGTGAATGATTTGCCAAGGGCGATATCGTACCCTAAGAATCGAATTTTATGTTTAGTTTTAGGTGATGTTGATCCAAAAAGCATTGCATTATTAAAAAATGATGGCTTATCTATCAGACATAAAGCAAGTTTTGAAGAAAAATATGTTAAAGATGTTGGTGTAATTTTGCTGGCAGATGGTGAGAAAATTGATAAAACACAATTAAAAAATGCAGTGAAACTGAAAACCATCGGTTATCTGGGTAATTCAAAAAACAAAGTTGATGCAGAGCTTTGTACCAAAATGGGTATTATAATATTTGATGACCCAAAAGCAAATCCGCGTAATTTCGATTTTATACCTAAAAGGATGATTGATTTTATGAATAGTGGTGCAACATATTTAAGCTCAAACTATCCTAATTTGCAATTGCCTAAAATCGATAAATCACATCGCTTAATTCACATTCACAAAAATGTTCCGGGTATTATGGCACAAATTAATACCGTTTTTGCTAAACATAACATCAACATTGTTGGACAATTTTTAATGACAAACACTGAAATAGGTTATGCCATCACAGATATTAACACCGAATACGATAAGCAGTTATTTAAAGCGCTGAAAAAGATTGAGCATACTATAAAATTCAGGGTTTTATATTAGGTCATCTTAAATTTTAAGCCTCGGTATGTATCTTATATCCCTCAGTCTGTGTCCTTGCAGACTGAATTAAATCAATATACCTCATAATTTGTATCCTCACAGAACGATAAAAATTATAAGATCTTTTTAGGTAAGTAGAATTTAGAACTCCCAATCTTTTGAGCACTGTAAATGCCGTTGTGACCAGAAAATAAGTACGCAGCAACACAAGCTATCGCGATGTAAATCCCGCTTGTGCTGCCAAATAGCTCTATACCCATTATCATACAGGCTAATGGTGTATTAGCAGCGCCAGAGAATACAGCCACAAAACCCATTCCCGCTAATAATGCAACAGGTAATGGGATAAAAATGCTTAAAAAACTACCAAGTGTGGCGCCAATAAAAAACAATGGCGTTACTTCTCCGCCTTTAAAACCTGCACCTAAAGTTAATGCTGTAAGAAATATCTTTACCGCAAAGGCATAGTAAGGCTGTTGTATCTGGAATGATTCAACTATCGCCGGAATTCCTAAACCAATGTATTTGAAAGCATCTGTAGCAAAAATTATAATCACCAGAATTATGCCTCCAATAACGGGCCTTAGCGGAGGATATTTTATCTTGGAAAAAAGCGTACTAAAGCCATGATTTAAAGATGAAAATAGGCGGGCGGCTAAACCAAAAAGTACTCCGCCACATAGGGTATAAATTAAATTTAAAGCATTTAGTTGAGGTACAAAATCTACATGATAATGGGTATGGCCAACGCCCCATATTTTGCAAACATAATCGGCAATTACCGCCGTTAAAAAAGATGGTAATATGGCGGTGTAAAATAAACTTCCGATGATAAAAACTTCTAAACCGAAAATTGCACCGGCCAACGGCGTACCGAAAACAGAGGCAAAGCCGGCACTTATGCCGCAAATTAGAATAACTTTTCTATCAGCCGGGCTTAGTTTAAACAGCTTTGTAAACTGATCGGCAAATGCTCCTCCAATTTGAACGGCAGTACCTTCTCTTCCGGCAGAGCCGCCAAATAAATGAGTAATGATTGTGCCGGCGAACACCAGTGGCGCCATAATAAGCGGGATAACCTTTTTAGGGCTTTGAAGTTCTTCTATTAAAAGGTTATTGCCTTTTACTACCTCTTTTCCGAAGTAATGATATAACAATCCAATTGCTAAACCTGCAAGCGGGAGCAAATAAATGATTTGAGTATGCTGTTCGCGGTAATCGGTTACATATTCTAAGCTCACTAAAAATAAAGCCGAAGCGCTGCCAACAATTGCACCTAAAATAGCAGAGATTAAAAGCCATTTAAAAAGGTTTAAAAATAGAACTCGAAACTCTTGTTTAAAGAATTGAGAAACAGACAGAAGAAAACCTTCCGTTAATTTTTTAACAGGCATTTTTATCAATTTAAATAAATCGTAGGAGTCATCAGCCTGTTTTGGCGGTTTTGGCGGTACCCCATCGCCATCAGTCAAAAGTATAAATTTTAGCCTTTTGTTGCAAAATGTTTATCACCTTTGTTTGGAAACAAATTACGCAATGGATTTTACCCCTGAAATTAAAGATAAACTTAACCAGTTTGCAGGAAAAATATACGGCAATGGGACAGGATATGGCTTCATATCTGGATGGTTTGTTATATGCTGATTTTTTAACATATTGGGATTATATTCATCTGGATACTTTATTAAGTCTGCAAAGTCCTAAAACGCCTTTCCCTGATGAAGAAATTTTCATCATGTATCATCAAATAACCGAGCTTTACTTTAAGCTTGCCTTGCATGAATTTAATCAGGTAGCAGAACACAAAAACCTTAACGTTGAATTCTTTACAACCAGAGTAAAAAGGATAAATGCGTATTTTAATGCGTTAACAACTTCTTTCGAGGTGATGGTTGATGGCATGGAAAAAGATCAGTTTCTAAAATTCAGAATGTCGCTTTTACCCGCAAGCGGATTTCAATCCGGGCAATACAGAATGATTGAAATTAGTGCAACAGATTTTATTCGTTTAACGGATAAAAGTAAAAGGGAAGCGTTAAAAGAGGCATCGATAGAAGAACAGTTCGAACATATTTACTGGAAATTTGGCGCTACAGAACTTTCATCTGGCAAGCAAACACTTACTTTAAAACAGTTTATAAAGAAATACGCCGCTCAGTTTTTGCAACTGGCAAAAGACAGAACTTTAACTAACTTTTCTGCCCTTTACCATAACCTCGAAGCACAAGGAGCGGATGTACGCCTATTAGCCGAAGAATTAAGAAAGCTTGATTTGTATGTGAACGTTGAATGGCCTTTATCACATTATAAATCAGCAGTTAGATATTTAGAAAAAGACCCAACTGACATTGCCGCTACAGGTGGTACAAACTGGCAGAAATATTTGCCGCCGCGTTTTCAAAAAAGAATTTTTTACCCTTTTTTATGGACTGATGAACAGATGGATGAGTGGGGTAGAGGATGGGTGCTTAGTGTGCTTAAAACACTAAAGAACAAAGATTAATATGCTCAAATACTATTAAAATCGCTCGTTTTTTTATAACTTGCAAAAAAATATTGACTGAATTAGAACCTTATAAATGATTGAATTTCCAGAATTCAAAACCATTCATTCATTCAAAATTCAATCATCCAAAATTTAAATTACAATGACTGAAACATTAGATATTAACATAGTTAAAGCAGATAAAACCCGTTTATCAGTTACAGATTTTTCTCAGCTGCCATTTGGGAAGGTTTTTACCGACCACATGTTCACAGCAGATTACGAAGATGGTGAGTGGAAGAATTTACAGATTTTGCCTTATGGTCCAATCGAAATGAGTCCGGCTATTTCTGCTTTACATTACGGACAGGCAATTTTTGAAGGTTTGAAAGCTTACCGCCAGCCAGATGGTAAAATTAGTGTTTTCCGTGCTGATAAAAATTTTGAGCGTTTTAATAAATCTGCAGCCAGAATGTCGATGCCATCTATCCCTGAAGAAATTTTTATGCAAGGTTTAGCTGCTTTAATTAATATAGATGAAAAATGGGTGCCTGCTCAAGATGATTATGCATTGTATATTCGTCCGGTAATGTTTGCAACAGACCCATATTTGGGTGTTAGAGCTTCTGATACCTATAAATTTGCTTTGCTTACCACACCAACTGGTCCATATTACAGCAGCGCTTTAAAGGTTAAAATTGAAACCGAATTTACCAGAGCCGATGAAGGTGGTGTAGGTTATGCGAAAACTGCCGGTAACTATGCCCGTTCTTTGTATCCATTTGAACAGGCAAAAAAAGAAGGTTACGATCAGTTAATATGGACAGATTCTGTTAATCATGAGTACATTGAAGAAGCAGGAACCGCAAACTTAATTTTTGTTATCAACGGTAAATTGGTTACACCTTCGGTACGAAGTACTGTTTTAGATGGTGTAACTCGTGATACAATTATTAAATTGGCTAAAGCTGCTGGTGTGGAGGTTGAAGAGCGAAGAGTTTCTGTAAAGGAAGTTATTGATGGAATTGAGAGTGGTACTTTAACAGAAGCTTTTGCAGCTGGTACAGCGGCTACTGTAACTCAAATTGGTGAGATTGGTTATTTAGGCAAAACCTACAAGTTAACTGATTCTTCTACCAGAACAGTTTCTAATGGCATTGCTAAAAAGCTTAATGATATCCGTTACGGATTGGCAACTGATGAATTTGGATGGAACTGGGTGTTATAATCCGAAAATTATAAATCAAAAGCAAAAAGCTCCAAATTTTAAATTTGGAGCTTTTTGCTTTTTAATAAAATAACTGTGATAAAACGTTAGAAGCCGTGTTGTTGCTTGGTTTTAAAGCGGCAAACTTTGTAAGTTGAGCAACTGTCAAAACGGTTCCTAATTTAGATTTTAAACCGCTTGTTAATTTTGAAAATTTGCTCTTGTAAGCTGCCGGATCTGTTTTTTGAGTGGACATAATACCAGCCTTTTGTATAAGAAAATCTTTTATAATAGATGTTACGGATGGTTTTTGAGCAGGTGTTAAATTTAATGCAGGTGTTAATTTACCCAAAATGCCCGACGTTAAACCATTAATATTAAAACCAGAAGCCGCTACCGCCGCGGTGCCAACTTTGTTTAAAATACTTTGCGCCTGTGCTGCAAAGTTTAAGCTCATTAAAAGAGCTGTTGCTACAAATAATTTTTTCATTTCGTGTTGTTTTACGAATATAAAATTTTTTACTCCTTTCAGGAATTTATTTGTTTGCTAATTTCTTTTTGGCATTATCCAAGTAAATATAATTGAGCATGCAATAAGATGCGATGGCGCCAAAAGTATGCCATAAAAAGTGAGTTCCAACATCGAGTATTTCCCATTTATCGGCAATTCTAAAAGTTAACGCAAATATAAATGCAAGCAATGCAAAGCCTACCCATTTACCGTTTCTCCATTCGTCTTTTAACAAATATCCAAATACCGGGAATAAAACCAATGCAGCCATAAATGCATAATTTAGGTTTACAAATATCTGGAAATCGCCACCGGTAAACTGTTTACGCAACACAAACTGAAAAACTGCATATAACAACACTATCAACAACGCAAAATACCATCTGGTAATTTTAGCCAGAAAATAAACCCCGGCAGATAAGCATAGCAGCATTATGGGCACCCAGTCCATCATGATAAATATTGGCCACCTTCTTAAACCGTGATACGTTGTGCCTCCAATACCACCAATGTAAAGCAGAATTAAAGCAAATGATAAGAACTTATGTGTTTTAAAATTGCCCCAAACTTTAAAGCTAAAGTAAATTGCAATAGCCAAAAAGAAACAACTTGTTATGGTATTTAGTGGTTCAGGGAAAAAGTTCGCCAGGTTGGTCTCGGTATAAATTGTTCCGCCATCTGGCGGATTCTGGATAAGTTCGCTCATATTAACAAATGCGTTTTTGATTATTTGCAAGGTGCATTTATAAACCTGGTATTTCAACCTTTTTGCTTTATCATTAGGTAAAAAAACTGCGACCAGAATTTAACGGCCTGGTAACATTATAGCCATTAGGTGTAAGCTTTTTAGATTAGCACAAACATTTTTTTGGATAGCGATGTTGCTTAAATACATCAAAACTATAAAAATTAATAACATGAATACGACAACATTAACAGCAGAGGTTTTGAACGATTTAGTTCAAATTAATAACGATAGAATTGAAGGATATGAAAAGGCTCGCAAAGAACTTAAAGATGGTGATGCCGATTTGAAATCTTTATTCTTAAGCATGATAGAAGAAAGTCAGAAATATAAGTTGGCCTTAGCCCAAGAAGTTGGCGTATTGGGTGAAGACATTGAAACAGGAACTACAAATTCAGGAAAAATTTACAGAGCCTGGATGGACGTTAAAGCATTATTTACCGGCCACGATCGTAAAACGGTATTAAATAACTGCGAATTTGGTGAAGATGCAGCCCAAAACGCTTACAAAATGGCTTTAGAAGTTGAAGGTGTTCCTGCCAATATCAGAGAATTAATTTCTGAGCAGAAAGCAGCTTTGAGAGTTTCTCATGATAAAATTAAAGGATTACGTGATGCGGAGGGGTAATCGTTATAAGCGATTTAAATTCCAGATGATAATTTAGGTATTCGTGATGTTTTATTTATTATTGTAAATAAAATTAATCTACTTTGAATACAGAAAACGCATTAAAGGGGAATAATAAATTATGTAAAATTTGTTATTCCCCTTTTTCAGATACCTACCTTGTTAAAGAAATGATGTTCGGGTTTAGAGATGAATTCTCTTACAATCAGTGCTCAAGCTGTGGTTGTTTACAAATTGCCGAGTTTCCTCAAAACATTGATAAATATTATCCCCCATATTATTATTCTTTTAATGCTGAAACGGCGCCCTTAAAACGGCAGCCATTTATAAAAAGAATTGTAGGTAACTTCAGGTTGAAAAAGCTTTTCAAAAAGGACCGTCCAGCCCTACGTTATTTAAAGCCTATTGATGTAAATTTTTCTAATAAAATTTTGGAAGTAGGTTGTGGGAAAGGAAGGCAGATTTGCGATTTATTCAATCTTGGTTTCGAAAATATTGAAGGTGTTGATAAATTTATTCCTCAAGAAATTGATCATGGCTTCGGCGTTCGTATACTGAAAAAAGATATTGAAGAACTTAAACCTAACAACTATGATTTAATTATTATGAATCATGTTTTGGAACACATGCCAGAGCAACTGAATGTACTAAAAAATTGTAGAAGACTTCTAAAAGATGAAGGATGCTTGTTAATTGCCATTCCAATCATCGCGGAAGCTTTTGAAATATACAAGGAAAATTGGGTTCAACTAGATGCACCAAGACATTTTTTTCTGCATACTGTTAAAAGTATGAATATTCTGGCGGAAGAAACAGGTTATGAGATTAGACATAAACTTTTTGATTCATTAAGTTTTCAGTTTTGGGCAAGTGAATTATACAAAAAGGATATTCCGCTTTTTCCCGAAGAAAATAATCGACTGGCTTACCCGGTAGAAAAATATTTTTCTGAAGAAGAGATAGAAAATTACCAGACTAAAGCAGCTAAATTGAACGCAGAGGGAAGAGGTGATACGGCAGTTTTTTACTTATTTAAGAAAGCAAATTAACACTACTGTCCAACTATCCATTTTATTTTATCGAATTTATTGATGACGTAAACAATAAAGTAACTAGCTAAATACACAATGAAAAATCTGACGTATTGAAGAATTACTAATTCAAATGAGGTCTTCCCTTCTGGCCCGATTTTTAAAGGATTAAAAATTTGAGGCAATATTTGCATAATAATTATAAAATGGATTAAGTGTATTCCATAAGTGCTGCTTCTTGGATTCAACTTTTTTATCCATTTTGGGTTCCCAAGGCGATACAAAAACAAAAAGCAAACCAGAGAGTAGATGATGTTTGAAAATCTTAATGTATTATAAGGATCGCCTTGTATATTAGCATTAATTAAATAATAACTTTCCCAGCACGAAATTATTAAAGTAATCGTTGCAGCTAAGCCTAATATGATTACAGAACGTCTTTTAATCCATTCATTAAATTCTTTAAAATATTTATGAAGTATAACACCTAACCACAAATAAAATACAAATCCAAAAATGGCTGTAGTATGCGTACTGTAAATCCACTCATGATATAGATTAATAGAATAAAAAACAGAGCAAATGCCTAAAAATATACCGAGTTGATATTTATACAAGTATTTTCTAAATATCAATAAAAGTGAAATACTTCCAAGGAAATTGAGAATAAACCAAAAACTGGTTTTAACTATAATGTCATAAATCTGGTTGGCTAAACCCCAAATCGGTTTCTCGAACATTGGCGACCAACTTCCCTTTAAATACACAACAAGTAAATTGGCATATATTAGAATTAAAAATACAATTATCCAAAATAACCAAGGTTTAAAGGTTCCATCAAATCGTCTTTTTAAGTATTGTAAAGAAGTTGTTGTATGAATTTTATCACCAATCAGGAATCCTGCAAGTAAATAGAACAATATTGTACCGAATTTAAAAACCTGCATGGTGAAGAGCTGAATTGATTGCTCCATAACATCCTTAAAGAATTTAGGCTCCGGCCACATGTAAGTATGTTCTAAAACAATTGTGATAATTGCTATGAATCTTAGCGAATCAATGAAATCGTAATTTAATTTTTCTTTTTTAATAGGATCTGACATAATTATTTTGCAATAATAAGAACTATTGATTGATTATTGCTTTTTTAAGTAATCCATTCCTTTGGAAAAAACATTTTTAACATCTGTGTAATTGCAGAATATATTTTTCAAATACTTACTTTCGTTAGCTTTATACATTTATTCTTATATAATTCTTTACGATGATATCAATAATTATATCTTCAACGGATCCTCACTTTCTAGAAAATGTAACTAAAAATATTACTGAAACTATTGGAGTACCATTCGAAATTATAAGTTTCGAAAACAGTGAAGGTAAAAAAGGTCTTTGTGAACTCTATAACTCCGGCGCTAAAGTGGCAAAATATGAATTACTCTGCTTTATGCATGAAGATGTTAATATAAAAACTCGTAGTTGGGGCGAAATCGTTAATCAAGCCTTTATTGCTAATACTAAATTAGGACTTTTAGGGATAGCTGGCAGTGTCTACAAGGCATTAAGTCCATCTGGGTGGCATAGCAACTCAGAAAATACAGAAAGAAGCAATATTATTCAAACATTTAAATTTTCTGATAAAACGAAGCTACATCATACAAGAAATCCTGATGAGGAAGAATTTACCAAAGTGGTCTGCGTTGATGGTGTATGGTTTTGTGCTTTAAAAAAAATAGTATTTGAAAATCCTTTTGATGAGGAGATTTTTAAAGGTTTTCATGCTTATGATATTGATTTTTCATTACAAGTTGGAAAAAAATATGAAATCAATGTCCGTTACGATATCCTTTTGCAGCATTTTTCTGAAGGCAATTTTAATAGATCCTGGTTAAATGAAATCATCAAACTTCATCAAAAATGGAGCATATTTTTACCAATTACAACGGTTGACTTAGATAATAAAACTTTGCAAGGTATTGAGAAAAGAACATTTAAAGATTTTATAAATAAAGCCTTATTCTACGGAATTTCAAAGAGACAACTTTTTAAGGTATTATGGATAAAGAATGGAATCAGAAGATATAACTTCGCCTTATTTCTAAAACTAAACCGCTATTTGATAAGAAAAGTGTCGAGCTCATAACTCATTCAAATTAGCTAAACTTAACTTCCTTGCAAAATTTATCTTACTTACTGAGCTTTTTTTCTTTCGGTTAGCGATAAAAAATAGATTGTCATAATGCCTAACGATAAATAAAAATGCACTCAATCGTTTCTTACCAGACAATAGCATTTTAAAAGTGTAGTACGCTTGCTGTATTAGCTCTGGATTTTTATTGTTTGGATAATCAGAACATTTTTTTATCCAATTTAGGTTAATTTTAACCCGTTTGCCTGTATTTTTTATGTCAGGTTTTAAACCTAAATTATCTGTAATGCTATTCGTATGCTGGCGATAGCTGACTAAAATTTTGTCAATAAATTTAATAGTACCAACATTAACGGCTACATAGGCTAGCCACCAATCATGAAAGAATCTTGTGTCAAAAGGCAATAAATGCTTAGTTAATTCTTGCCTAAACATCGACGCATGCCCAGATATGCAGTTGAATAGCAAAAATGGCAAAGCATCCTTACCTTGGTACATATGGTATCTATTAGCCATCGAAGCTACATTTAATACTTCACCGTGTTCATTAATAAAATTAGAGTCATGATATATTAATTGATTAGTGCCTATTTCATTTAGTAATGTTTCGACTTTATTTAAATTCCAAATATCATCTTGATCACATAAACATATGTATTCACCAGAACATTTTGTAATAGCTTTTTCGAAATTTTTAGTATATCCTAAATTTATCTCATTTGAAAATATATGAATGCGACTGTCATTATAAGATTTACAGATTTTTACGGTCTCATCACTAGATTTATCATCTATTATGATAATTTCTAAATTTTGGTATGTTTGATCAAGAATACTTTTTAGTTGTTCTCTTATAAATAAAGCACCATTGTAAGTACATATCGCAATAGAGATTTTTGGGTTTTGGAATGTCATCAGCTTTAAACGATTAACTTTTACACTCTTTAATTATTAAAATCAACGTGCTTAAAAAAGATTTGTGGTACAATTTAAACAGCCGCTGTTGGTGGCAAGCTAAAAAAAAGAATAAAGAAAAGGCAAATCCATTTTTAGGTTTGTTCACTAACAACCGAATTATCTTATTGATGAACTTTAATTCCTTATTATCATTTTCGTAAAATGATTTGATTGTTATCAAATGCTTAATCCTCAGATTGTTTAAGTTTAATTTTTCAGCTTTTTTATCATTATTTTCAACTACTAGTCGTTGATTGTCTTTTGAATGCTCCGTAAATGTTAAGGAAAAATTATGTTGACGGTATTCGACTAAAGTTTCGGGAAGATATTGTATCTGTCCTGTAACAGTTGCGACATAAGCTAGCCAATGGTCATGAGGAATTGTATTAGGAAAAGGTAAAATTTTATTTCTTAAATCTCTTTTGAACATAATTGAATGACCGGCAATACAATTATTTAACAATAAATTTCTACCGTCATTATTATCAAGATAACCTATTGTTTGCGAAAGCGTTTTATTAAGCAATTTTCCTTTCTCATCAACTAAAGCTGAGTTATGATATATTAAAAGTGAAGCTTGATTAAAGCTATCCTTAAGTTTACTTAGTTTTTGTAAATCCCAAATATCATCTTGGTCACTTAAAGCAATGTAATCACCATTGCAATAAGAAATTGCCTTTTCAAAGTTTTTTATGTAGCCTAAATTTGTTGGATTCTGATAAATCTTTACGAATGAAAATTTTTGCTCATAATCTTTCAAAATTTCTAAAGTACCGTCTGTTGATCTGTCATCAACAATAATAATTTCTTTGTTAATATAATCTTGATTGACTAGGCTTTGCAGTTGTTCATGTATATGAATTTGCCCATTATAGGTGCACACGGCAATACTTATCAAAGGCAGATTTAACATGGTTCAAAATTAACTAATTCGATTTGCTTTCTCTATACATTATCTTCAATAACGAAAAAACTGAACGCTTTCTGATGTAATAAAGGGATGTGAAATTTGTTAACAGCAGTGTAAAAAGTTTTAAGGAGAAAGTATTCCTATTTAATTCATCGTAACCAATTAATAAAGATTGAATAAATTCTTTTAGTTTTTTTGGCGTTAGTGGATGACTTAAAAATAGATTCAGATGCATTTTTCTTAGTGATTTTGCCTCAATTTTATCTTTACTTGTTGAACTTTCTGTATGCTTACGGTGGCGCACAAGTTTATCTGTTAAATAGCTTATTTTACCGGTGCAAGCTGCTGTATAGGCCAACCACCAATCATAATAAAGTCCTGAAGGGAAATTTTGGATAAGTTTTAAAAGTTCTTTTTTAAATAAACAGGTATGGCCAGAAACACAATTATAGTAAAGGAGGTTTTTACTACAATTGCCTTTAACAAATCGGTGATGAGAAAGTGTACTTTTTCCTGTCGGCACGTCCTGGTCATCTATAAATTCCGAATCGTGATAAATTAAAAGATCATCTCCGATGTTTTTAATCAAGAGTGTAATTTTGTTTTCGAGCCAGATGTCGTCTTGGTCTGCAATTGCAATAAAATCGCCCACACAATTATTAATCGCCTTTTTAAAGTTTTGGTTAAAACCTAAATTAGAATCATTTATCCAGAATTTAATATTTCGATTTTTTGCTGCATAATCCTCTAAAATAGCAGCAGTTCCATCATTAGATAAGTCATCGCTGATGATGATTTCTACATTCGGGTAATCTTGATTTAGAATGGAATCAAGTTGTTTGGCAAGGAATTTCTCGCCATTGTAAGTGCATAGAGCAATAGAAACAAGCGGTTGTTTCACATCCATTATTTTCTGCGCTTTTGTAATCCGTTCCACATCCTAACAAAAAACAAGAACAAACCATTTCCGGTTAACTTGCCTAAAAAAGAACCTGATAAATGAAAAACCGTAGAATTCGTTTGTATCCAACGCGTTCTAAAAAACCTATTATATTTGTTTATTAATTCTTTTCTGATTCGGAAAAAATCGCCATCCCGATTTCCACGACTTTTGTGCGTGAGGTTAAAAGGGATTACGTAAGATGAAAAGCCATTCAATTCGGCTTGCAATACTAAATCAGTTGCGTACAAATGGAAGCCATTTAAATTATTCGAAACTTTAAGGTTTGCGCTATTTTTTACCAGCAGAAAATTTTCGTCCAAACCTGTTACTTTCAAAGGAAATTTGCCTTTGTTCATAAAGGTTCCGTCTGGGTAAGAAATATAATACACAATATGGTTTGGTCCGGCGGCCCCAGCATTCCCGCAAACACCCCAAGCGGTATCTAAATTATCAAGCTTAGCCAGGCAATTTATTAAATCTTCATAACCATCTTGATTAATTAAAACATCCTGATGGCAGATTATGATATACTTCCCTTTTGCTTTCTTTAAAAATAAATTAATAGCAGAAAAGGCATCAAAATTATTTTTTTCAGTGTTGTCGGCATAAATAAATTCACATTTATCATTGCTAAAGCCTTTGGATAAAAATGATTGAAGCATTTCATTGTACTCTTGCTTACGGGTAACAAGCGTACACACCGAAAATTCAAAAGCATAATTTTCTGCCTGAATCGAAGTGGCAATATTTAAAATGCTTGTGCTCATTTTAATCGTTAAAGGCTTGCATATCAATTAATCGTTTATATAAGCCGTTTTTAAGCATCAAATCCTGATGAGAACCTGTTTCAATTACTTCGCCTTTATCAATCACAACAATTTTATCAGCATGTTGTATGGTGCTTAAACGGTGTGCAATCACGATTGAAGTTCTATTCTTCATTAAATTGTTCAAAGCTTCCTGTACTAATTTTTCTGATTCAGTATCTAATGCAGATGTTGCTTCATCCAACAACATAATCGGTGGGTTTGCTAAAACCGCTCTTGCAATACAAACCCGTTGTTTCTGTCCGCCTGATAATCTGTTACCTCTATCGCCCACAAAAGTTTGATAGCCGTTTTCGGTATTTTCGATAAAGTCATGCGCATTGGCAATTTTTGCTGCCGCGATAACTTCTGCTTCGGTTGCATCTGGCTTGGCAAAAGCAATGTTATTGAAAATAGTATCGTTAAAAAGAAAAGATTCTTGGTTTACCGTACCCATATTGCTTCGAATACTTTCAACCGTTAAATCTTTATAATCAATACCGTCAATTTTTACAATTCCTGATTTTGGATCGTGGAAACGCGGAATCAAATCCATCAGCGTACTTTTTCCGCCTCCTGATGGACCAACCAAAGCAATGGTTTGTCCTTTTTCTATCGTTAAATTAATGTTTCTTAGAACTTGTTTTTCGCCATAATTAAAAGCTACATTTTCAAAAACTAGCGATTTTTCGAAAGTATTTAAGGATTCTGCGTTTGGCTTATTATTAAGCTCTGGTTTTGTATCAATTAATTCTAAAACACGCTCTCCAGCCGAAATACCAGAATGGATGCCGCTAAACGAATCTGTTAATGCCTTAATGGGTTGCATAACCTGACTAAAAGTAGCAAGGTAAACCACAAATTCACCGCCATTTAAACTTCCCTGACCGGTTAAAATCATGGTTCCGCCATAAAGCAAAATAAATACGACAACCAATACGCCTAAAGTTTGCGATACTGGAGAAGCAAGCTGTTGCCTTCTTGCCATTTTTCGATTTAAAAAAGAGTAGAATTTGTTCTCTTCTCCAAATTTTTCCTTAACTCTGTTTGATGCATTAAAGGCTTTAATGATTTTTATGCCACTTAAAGATTCGTCCAGAAAGCCAATCATTTTTGCAAAAGATTCATGTGATTGCGTAGCTTGTTGCTTTAACCTTTTCACTATTTTACTGATGATAAAACCTGAAACCGGAATAATCAACAATGAGAACAGAGTTAATTTAACTGATATAGACAACAATACAGCAATGAAAAATATTAATTGTAAAGGCTCTTTAAAAACTACCTGTAGTGTATTGGTTACCGTAAACTGTACAACCTGAACATCAGAGGCAACTTTAGAAATAATATCTCCTTTTCTTTCGTTATTAAAGTAACCAACATGTAAATTCATCACATTATTAAAAACGGTTTTGCGAAGATTTAGTAGGGTATGTACTCTTAAATCTTCCATATAACGTTGAGAGAAATAACGGAAGAAATTTGCAAGAAAAACGGTAATTACAATTACTACACAAATTATCTGAAGGGCATAAACATCGCCATGTTGTGCAGTAATTTTATCAATATAAGATTGAAAAAGCTCTCTCGGATCTAATAAAGAATGCTCTCCTGAAGTTGTGAAAGGCTTTGTGGTACTATCTTTTAAAAAAATAGCTTGCATTAAAGGCCCTAGTAAAGTAAATAGAAATGTATTAAATATTATGGCAAAAAGCGTTGCGATAACATAAGGTATAGCAAACTTTTCAATCGGTTTTGCAAAAGATAATAAACGAAAATATGTCTTCATTTTATGTAAAAGGGTATATGTAAAATGGAATAAGGATTAAAAATGTATCCAAGAAACCAAATTTAAACTTTGCAAATGTACGGTTTTGAAACAGACCTATAAGTTTTTCACAGCCATACAGGTTTAAAATTACAATCGTTTTATGTTCTTACCTTCAAGCGATTGATTGATGATTTGCATAATGCCGCTTACATCAATAGTAGAATTGTTCTTCTTCTTTAAATTGCTTAGTCTATTTCTGCTTGCCTCAATCTCGATTTTTAAATCTTTATATTCCTGTAAAGCATTCCAAATCCAGTATTTACCGGTCAGTATTTTTGGTATAATTTCGGCAAAAAGCAAATGCAATGGTAATAAAGTTAAGCGCAAGCCATTTAACTCAATTGCTTGTAATAAAAAGCGATTTCGGTAATATATTTTCTTAATAAAGTTTGATTTTATCTGCGTTTTGGTACTTCCACTAACGTGATGATAACAAACTGATTGGTGCTCATAATAACATTTCCAACCCAATTGCCATGCCCTTAAACTTAAATCAAAATCTTCTGAAGAAAATGGCGAGAAAATTTCATCAAAACCACCTAATTCTTTCAGTTTTTTTGCATCAACTAAAGCATTTGCACCAGAAAGATAAGCCGTATAAACATTATCATCCGTTGGGTTTTCGCTGTAATAAAACTTACTGGCTTTAATTCGGCAACCGCTGAAATATAAAAGCCGGGCAGCATCTTCAATTTTACTACCATCAACACTCATAATTCTCGCCATTACCCCAAAAGTGTCTGGTTTTTCAAAATACCTCCATTGCTGCTCAAAATAATCTGGTGTTAGCTTCACATCCGAATTTAAAAGTAAAATCAATTCATATTTCGCCTCGCGGATGCCATGGTTGCAGGTATAAGAAAAACCTCTGTTTTTATCGTTAACTAGAAGTTTAATGTTGGGGTAAACTTGTTGAATAAAACTGATGCTATCATCTTTCGAGCCATCATCTATTACAATAACTTCAAAATCAGTTTTTGCATTTTGGGCTGCAGTAAATACCGATGGCAGATAATTTTCTAACAAATGCTTGCCATTATAATTCGGAATTACAATTGAAACGCTTTTCTGCATCTATTTCACAATTTTATAATTACGGTACTCAAATAAGCGCAAACCGGTTAGGTCTTCAATCTTTTGCAGCAGTTTTCTTCTAAAATTCATTTTTGATGGAAGCTTGGTTAAATCCTGCTCAAACTTCCAGTTGGCTGCCTCAATTCTTTCGGTCATCACCTTTGGGTGACTTCCATTAAAATGTACCAACCTATCAGCATTATGCATATCAAACGAATTTTGAACCGGATAACGTTCTTCAATCCATTCTTCAGTTTGATAATATTGGTTAAAATTTCTAACCTTGCCTTGTAATCCTTTAGGAGGTTTTACCCAGCCATAATGGTAAATGTAGGCATCAATTAATTTAACTTTTAACTTCCTATCGTTAATTCTAAAGCCTTGCGCATCGCGGTAAGATTGTATGCCAGGAAGATTTTTTAAAATCCTGACTTCCCGTCTGTACCATCTTCTCGATTCCGCAAGGTAATCGTAAGAAGCATAGAAATGTTTGTATTTTAAAAGCAGCGCTTCAACGTTGTTGTTGTTTAGCTCCTGCTCCATTTCTTTCCTTATCAAAGGCAAATAATCTTCGTGAATGGCTTCATCACCCTGGATGTAAACCATCCAATCGGTATCTTTGGATATCTCGGCAATGGCTTTATTAGTTTCATCGGCAAAAACGAAACCACCTTCCTTTAGGCTGTCATCCCAAATTGTGTTAATGGTTCTGATTTTCGGGTCGATGCTTTTAACCAAAGCCGAAGTTTCATCGGTCGAATTCCCTAAGGCAACTACAAAATCATCACATAAGGGTAAAACAGAAAGTATAGCTTCCCGTACCGGATAATCGTTTGAAATTGCATTTCTGATAAAGGTAAATCCGGTAACTTTCATTTAAAAAATTAGTTGATGATTTTAGATTCTTAACGGTTTATATTTTTGTTTATTTGTACAAATATAGTTTTATTGATGAATACCAGTCTATCTGTAATAAGCGAAATTAAGCAGGGAAATATTAAAACACTTGCCCGAACTTTGAGTTTGGTTGAGAATAATATTTCGCCATCGGCAACGATTTTGCGGGAATTGGATAGTAAAACAGATGTTAAAGTTATCGGTATAACGGGGCCACCTGGAGCAGGAAAAAGTACGCTTGTAAATGCCATTACCGACCATTTTACACAACAAAATAAACGCATAGCGATTTTAGCGATAGACCCAACTTCGCCATTTAATTTTGGCTCTTTGCTAGGCGATAGAATCAGAATGGCTAATCAGTTTAATAAGCCCAATGTTTTTATTCGTTCTTTAGCCACCCGTGGTGCATTAGGCGGTGTTTCGGTAAAAACAATTGAAATGGTTGATGTTTTAAAAGCCAGCAATTTCGATTTAATTTTGGTGGAAACGGTTGGTGTTGGGCAAT
This sequence comes from Pedobacter sp. Leaf170, assembly GCF_920984665.1. Taxonomy (GTDB): domain Bacteria; phylum Bacteroidota; class Bacteroidia; order Sphingobacteriales; family Sphingobacteriaceae; genus Pedobacter. Next base: position 209,593 of record NZ_CAKLBP010000004.1, on the reverse strand, counting down.
CTGAAGTGGAGATTGCCGGTTTAGCTGATAAAACCATTGTTGTTTTGGTACCCGAATCGGGCGATGAAATTCAGAATATAAAATCTGGATTGATGGAAATTGCAGATTGCTTCGTGGTGAACAAGGCAGATAGGGAAGGTGCCGATACTTTTGCTAATAACCTCAAAAAGATGGTTCATCAGGGCGTTAAAGAGCTATCTGTTTTTAAAACAATTGCCGATAAAGGTTTAGGTATTGATGATTTGTGCAATTGGATGATGAAATCTGATATCGATAATCAATCAGAAAGGAAAATATTTTTATTTGCCGAAAAAGCCCTTAAGCTTATCCAGCAGGAAAAAATGAAAAATATAGACAAAAAAAAGCTCCGCGATGCCGTTCGCGAAGCTTTAAAAAATGATAATTTTAATATCTATCGTTTTGCTGATGAATTTCAATCATCTCAAAATTAGTTTTGTGAGGAGATTGCTTCGTTCCTCGCATTGACGATGTGGCGGCCGTTACTACGATGAACGAAGCAATCTTTAGACTATAGCACTGCCATTTTTAACCATTCATAATATCTTCAATCTCATCAGCCTCAACAGGTATATCGGCCATTAAATCGATGTTGCCATTTGATGTAATTAGGATGTTATTTTCCAAACGAATGCCCAAACCTTCTTGAGGGATATAAATACCAGGTTCTACAGTTAATATATTTCCAACGGCAAATGGCGTGTACCGTCCGGCAAAATCATGAACATCAATACCTAAATGGTGCGATGTTCCATGCATAAAATATTTCTTGTAAGCTGGCCAAGCAGGATTTTGTTTTTTTACATCATCAGTTGATATCAAACCAAGATTAACGAGTTGTTCGGTCATAAGTTCGCCAACTTGTTCATGATAAGTATTCCAAACGGCACCATCAACCAACAATTTAGTAGCGCCTTTCATTACATGGTGTACGGCTTTGTAAACCTGTTTTTGCCTGTCTGTAAATTTACCGCTAACCGGTATAGAGCGACTCATGTCTGCATTGTAATTCGCATATTCTGCTCCAAAATCAAATAAGATTACATCACCATCTTTACATTCCTGGTTGTTATCATTGTAGTGCAAAATGTTTGCATTATGGCCGGAGGCAATTATTGGCGTGTAGGCATGTCCGGTTCCGCCCTGGCGGATAAATTCATGGATAATTTCAGCTTCAATCTCATATTCTTTAACGCCTGGTTTTGTAAATTTTAAAACCCTCACAAAAGCATCACGGGTAATTGCACAGGCTTTTTTTGTTAGTTCTATTTCAACATCAGATTTTACAGCCCTAAGCTGGCGCATAATGGGAGCAGAACGCTCTAAATGATGTAATGGATATTTAGTTCGTATATCATTTATAAATCTGATATCCCGATAGGGAACTGTATGCGCATATCTATCGTTTTCATTTGCGTTTAAATAAATATTGTCTGCGTAGTTAACTATGCTGTGTAATATATTATCGAAATCATCTAGCCAATAAATGCTTTTAATGCCCGATGAAGCCATGGCTTGGTCCTTTGTATACTTATATCCTTCCCAAACTTTTATGTAATCGTTGGTCTGTCTTAAAAATAGGACTTCCCTATACAAAGGATTAGGACAATCGGGATAAAGCAGCAATATTGTCTGTTCCTGGTCAATACCCGATAAATAAAATAAATCGGGATTTTGCTTAAAGATGAAGTTTTGATCGCCGCTTCTAGGGAATTCATCATTCGATTGAAATATAGCTAATGAGTTGTCTTTTAAATGTTTAACGAAATTTTTTCTATTTAAAACAAATAAATCCTGATTGATTTGGGGATATTTCATAATTATTATAGTGTAAAACAGGTAATGGCCAAATGTAAGAAAATGATAAAGGATAGTGAAGTTTGGAACGGAGTTTGTATAAAAGTTTGAAAATTTAATATTTTGTTTAATTTTGCAGTTACTAAAAAATTAATCAATTAAATTGTTTAACCCTTAAAAAAGAAAAAGATTATGAATTATTCTACTTTAAAGAAAAGTGTTGCGCTTTCTTTAGTGGCATTAACAGGAGTTGCTTCTCTTGCTGTCGCTCAGGATGCTCCTGCAACAACTTCTGCTGTCAAGGTATTTGGCGGTAGAGGACAGTACAGAACATGGTCAATTGGCGTACACGGTGGTGTATTAATGCCGATTGTTGCTATTGGTGGTACTAATGATTTTAACAAATGGGATGCTAACTTAGGTTATGGTTTAAATATCCGTAAGCAATTAGGTCACTCTTTTGGTTTAGAATTAAACGGAACTCGTGGTAAATTATCAGGTACTAACGAAGGTATTACTGGTGCTACTGTAAGAGAATTCGAAACAGAAATGCAATATGCAGTTGATTTACGTGGTGTAGTTAACGTTGGTTCTATCGATTTCTTACGTCGTGAAAACGCTGTAAGTTTCTTCGTTACAGCTGGTGCTGGTTATATGGCTTATGCTCCAAAAGTAACTTATACTAACGGTACAGTTGTAGACTGGAAAGGTAAAGCTTTAGGTCCTGCTGATGACAGACACGATTCCCCAAAAGATTACGTAAAAGCTATGTATATCCCTGTTGGTGCTGGTGTTAAATTCAAAGTTTCTGAGCGTGTTAACTTTAACTTAGGTTACACTATGAGCTTTGTTGATGCTGATAACTTAGACGGAGTTTATGCTAAAGGTCAAACTAAAGATAAATTCTCTTACGGTTATGCTGGTTTAGAATTCTCTTTAGGTTCTTCTGCAAAACCAAGTTTAGAATGGTCTAACCCATTAGCTACTATGTACGATGAGTTAAAAGATCCTACTTTACGTCAAGAAGTTGAAGCGTTGAAAAACCGTGTATCTGCTGTTGAAAAATCTGTTGAAGATTTGAAAAAAGATACTGATGGTGATGGTGTAGCTGATCAATTCGACAAATGCCCAGGAACTCCTGCAGGTACTGCTGTTGATGGTTCAGGTTGTCCTCTTCCTAAAATGGTTGCTGATACTGTTGCAAGTAATGTAACAGGTTTCGAAAAAATCTCTTTTGATTTCAACTCATCTGTATTAAAAACTGAGTCTTACCCTACTTTAGATAAATTATCTTCAGTGTTACGTGAAAACGGTGGTAAAGCAACTGTAACTGGTTACGCTTCAAGCGAAGGTACTGCTGCATATAACATGAAATTATCTAAAGACAGAGCTAACTCTGTTAAAACTTACTTAGTAAACTCTGGCGTTAACGCTAGTCAAGTTACTACTAAAGGTTTAGGCGAAGCTAATCCAATTGCTTCAAACGATACTGAAGAAGGTCGTATCCAAAACCGTCGTGTTGAAACTGCTAGAAACTAGTATTTCAATATAAAATTTTAGAAGCCCCGATTTATCGGGGCTTTTTTTATGCCTTTTAATTTTAAGGCTTCGCCTTTTTTGTTAAGTTTGCTTTATGTACTTCTTTAGAAAAAAGAATCCCGATAGGCCAAATAATATAAATTTAAAAATCATGCATTTTATAAATGCATTGGCCATCATTGTTTTTCTGGCAGGTATCATCTATAAGCTTGTTGAATGGCTTTCTAAATAATAAATAAAATGAAACAAATTATTAATACCACCAATGCGCCAGCGCCTATTGGTCCATATAACCAGGCTGTTATGGCTGGCAATTTCTTGTTTGTATCTGGTCAGGTTGCCATAAATCCTGAAAACGGTGAGTTAAATATGCCTAATATTGAAGAAGAAACACACCAGGTAATGCGAAATCTAAAGTCGGTATTATTAGAGGCTGGTTTAACTCTAGATAATGTAGTTAAAAGCAGTATTTTTTTAACAGATATGGGCAACTTCGCTGCGGTAAATGAAATCTATGGTAAGTATTTTACTTCGGATTTTCCTGCTAGAGAAACCGTTCAGGTTTCGGCACTACCAAAAAATGTTAATGTAGAAATTTCTGTGATTGCAGTTAAAGGCTAATTTTGGCAGCAAGCAAAGCGAAATATTTTACTGCCGGCATTATTCCTTACATTATATGGGGAACAATGTCGGTTCCTTTACGTAACATAAAGAGTTTTCCTCCTCAGGAAATTCTTTTTTATCGCCTCCTGGTTTCGATTATATTGGTGTGGGCAACAATTTTTATTTTTAGAAAAAAAGCATTATCAAATGATTTAAACTTTCTAAAATCGATATCCAGCAAGGAAAGAAACAAATTATTCGTATTAACCTTTCTTTCTGCAGTATTAATTACCGGTAACTGGTTTACTTACATTTATGCCGTTAATAGCGTAAGCTTAAAAGCCGCTGCATTCGCTTACATGGTTTGCCCTTTGCTTACAGCTTTATGCGGCTTTATAATCCTTAAAGAACAATTATCAAAAGCAAAAATTATAGCCTTAATAATTGCGTTTGTTAGCATTGCATTGCTGGCAACCGGTTCCTTACACGAAGTATTATGGGCAATAGTTGTGGCATCATTCTATGCGCTATACGTTATTGTTTTAAAAGTGATTAAGCATTTCGATAAGTTTAATTTTTTAGGCGTACAATTAATTATATCTGGTTTATTGCTGTTGCCCTTGTACTTTACTAATGCTGCATCTTTTCCGGTAAGTGGATTTTTTTGGGCACATATATTTTTAATCGCCATAATATTTACCATTATACCTCTATTCTTAAATTCTTATGCGCTTTTGGGTATGCCATCATCGGCATTGGGCATATTAATTTACCTAAATCCAATTGTAGCTTTCGCTGTAGCTTTTTTCTACTTTAAAGAACAGATAGATGTTCATCAGCTTTTTGCTTATTTGCTTTTGCTAGTCTCTATTGTTATTTTTAATGCACAATTGATTAAAAGTTTGGTTACTAATAAGCAGTAAGATATTTTGTTCAACTCGATTTTAGATACACCTGTTGAATTTATAAAAGGCGTTGGTCCGAGCCGTGCAGATGTGCTTAAAAAGGATCTCGGTCTTTTTACCTATCGGGATATGCTCTCGCATTATCCATTTCGATACATCGATAGAACAAAGTATTATAAAATCAATCAGATAAACCTCGATTCGCAATACATTCAAATTATTGGACGCATTGTAAGTAAAACGCTTGTTGGCGAAAAACGTACAAAACGAATCATTGCTGTGTTTAAAGATGAAACCGGATTAATGGAACTGGTTTGGTTTCAAAGTTTAAAATGGGTTGAAGAAAATATAATGGTTGGTGCAGCTTATGTAGCATTTGGAAAGCCTGCTTTATTTAACAATACCTTCAGTATTTCTCACCCTGAGATGGAATTATACCAAAGCAAGGTTGCAGGCAGGGGAAACCAGACACTGCAGCCCGTTTACAATTCTACCGAAAAGCTTAAAAAATTTAATCTCGACTCAAAAGGTTTGCAACGTTTAATTGCCGGATTGCTTGATCAGGTAATTCCGCAAACTGATGAAAATCTTCCGGCATACATTTTAAAGAAGTATCAGCTTCCTGATAAGCGAACCGCGTTATTGAACATCCATTTTCCTAAAAATCAAACTGATTTAAATGCTGCAGAACGAAGGCTGAAGTTTGAAGAATTGTTTTATATCCAATTACAGCTTTTGCACAATAAACAACTCAGGCAGTTAAAGTTTAAAGGGGTTTCGTTTGATAAAGTTGGCGAAAAGGTTAATCGTTTTTATTCAGAATTTTTACCTTTTGAACTCACAAATGCTCAAAAAAGGGTTATCAAAGAAATTAGGATAGATACGCAGCGAGGCATACAAATGAACAGGTTGGTACAAGGTGATGTTGGAAGCGGTAAAACCGCCGTGGCCTTGATGAGTATGCTTTTGGCTAATGATAATGGCTACCAAGCTTGTATGATGGCGCCAACAGAAATTTTGGCCCGTCAGCATTACGCGTCCATTACAGATTTGGTAAGCGATGATTTGGTTAGGGTAGCCATTTTAACGGGCAACACCAAAAAGAAAGAAAGAACCATTCTTCATCAACAATTGGAAAATGGTGAAATCGATATTTTAATAGGCACCCATGCTTTAATTGAAGACAAAGTTCAATTTAAGAATCTTGGTTTGGTTGTTATCGATGAACAACATCGATTTGGAGTAGAGCAACGTGCAAAGCTCTGGCGAAAGAATGTAATTCCACCACATATTTTGGTCATGACGGCCACGCCAATTCCACGTACGCTAGCCATGACTTTATATGGCGATTTGGATGTTTCGCAAATTGATGAACTTCCTGCCGGTAGAAAACCAATCGAAACCCGACACTTATTTGAAGGTCAGCGCTTAAGGATGTTTGGTTTTATGAAACAGGAAATTGCTAAAGGTCGCCAGGTTTATATTGTTTATCCATTAATAAAAGAAAGTGAAAAACTCGACCTTTTGCATCTTGAAGCCGGAATTGAGCAATTAAGCTATCAATTTCCACGGCCAGATTACCAGATTAGCATTGTACATGGTAAAATGCCTAATGCAGATAAGCAGTTTGAAATGCAACAGTTTATTGATGGTAAAAGCCAGATTATGGTAGCCACCACCGTAATTGAAGTGGGTGTTAATGTGCCCAATGCTTCGGTTATGGTGATAGAAAATGCCGAGCGTTTTGGCTTGTCACAACTACATCAGCTTCGCGGCCGTGTTGGTAGGGGTGCAGAGCAATCTTTTTGTATATTAATGAGCAGTAACAAACTAAGCAAAGAAGGTAAAATAAGGCTCGAAACCATGGTGAGAACCAATAATGGCTTTGAGATTTCTGAAATCGATTTGCAATTGCGTGGCCCTGGTGATATTACCGGAACACAGCAAAGCGGTGTATTAGATTTAAAACTTGCCGATTTGGCTAAAGACCAAGCCATATTATCTGAAGCCAGGAACACGGTGATTTCAATCTTTGAAACGGACGTAAAATTAGAAAAACCCGAACATGCAATTTTAAAAGCACATTTGCAGAGATTAGAAAGGGGCATTTCTTTTGATAAAATTTCTTAATTGCATTAGAAATAAATTACAATCTTATGCAAAAAGCTAATGAAGTTTTAATTTTTCAAAACGTAGTTTTGCATAAAAATTTCTAATGGCAGATTCCGAACCCAATACCAATGCAATAAAACCTGATACCTTTGCGGCATTGCGCTATAAAGAATTTCGTTCGTTTTTGGGCATGCGTTTCTTTTTTACCCTTGCCTATCAAATGCAGGCTGTTGTAATTGCCTACCATATTTACGATTTAACACACGATCCATTAAAACTTGGTTTAGTTGGCCTTTGTGAGGTTATTCCAGCCATCTGTATTGCACTTTACGGCGGTTACATTGCCGATAAAAGTGAAAAACGAGCTTTACTCCTCAAAATATTTTCGGGTGTTTGGTTTGTTTCTGTTTTAATGCTGATTATCACCAGTAAATATCTCCATTTAAAGGAAGATGTTATTGTGCTGATTATGTACGGTTTGGTTTTTTGCATAGGCATTGCAAGAGGTTTTTTCGGTCCGGCCACGTTCTCTTTAATGTCTAAAATTGTACCCAGAGAATTGTACCCAAATGCCAGCACCTGGAGCACCAGCAGTTTTCAACTGGCAACAGTAATTGGCCCATCTTTGGGTGGTTTAGTCAATTGGATTTGGGGCATAACCGCAGCTTATACCGTAATTGTGGCCTTTGTTACCATTGCGCTTATCTGTATCCTAAGCTTTAAAAAGCACGAAGCAACATACCTTCCAACCCAAAACATTTTTAACAGTTTAAAGGAAGGAATTCAATTTGTATTCAAAACAAAAATGATGGTTTGGGCAATGAGCCTGGATTTATTTTCGGTATTTTTTGGTGGCGCAGTGGCCTTATTGCCAATTTTTGCAAAAGATGTTTTTAACCTCGGCTCATTCGGTTTGGGTATGATGCGTGGCGCTGCTTCATTAGGCGCTGTAATCACTATGCTTGCCATGACACGCTTTTCGCCAATGGGAAAACCCTGGAGAAATTTATTAATTGCAGTAACGGGTTTCGGTTTAAGTATTATCTGTTATGGACTATCGAGAAATTTTTATTTAACCCTGTTTTTCTTGTTCTTAGAAGGTTCATTTGATAGCGTAAGTGTACTTATCCGCCAAACAATTATGCAGTTGCTCACGCCCGATGAAATGAGGGGAAGGGTGTCTGCCGTAAATAGTATGTTTATCGGTTCATCAAACGAAATTGGTGAATTTGAATCAGGGCTTACTGCAAAATACATGCGCCTTGTACCTGCCGTTGTTTTTGGCGGCAGTATGACTGTGGCTATTGCATTTATCACCTGGCTAAAAACAAAACCGCTTACAAAACTAAGTTTGCAAGATATTAACGAGCAAACTGCTAAAGGATAAAGAATTAATTATATTGATTTGGAAAGGCAGAACAGCACCAAAATTTAAGCATCCTCCTGCTTTTCCTCCAATCTTTTGTCAATGTAAGTATGAGCTTGTCGAAGACCTGCTCCAAAAAGTATTTCCGTGCAATCAGGTTTATTTACAAAAAACTGTGCTCCAACGTTGGTTTCCTTAGAAAAGAATCCGCGAAAATCTGCGATTCTTATCAATTAAAATCTGCGGGAAAAAACCTTAAAATTTCCTGTTCTTTCCCCAGATTAAATAAGTTATCGAGCCTAGAAACTGCGCCATAATAATTATGATAAACAAACCTGTGCTACAATGTTCGTTTCCTTAGAAAAAAATCCGCTAAAATCTGCGATTCTTATCAATTAAAATCTGCGGGAAAAAACCTTAAAACTTTCTGTTCTTTCCCCAGATTAAATAAATTATCGAGCCTAAAAACGGCGTCCTAATAATTAAGATAAACAAACCTGTGCTACTGTGTTCGTTTCCTTAGAAAAAAATCCGCGAAAATCTGCGATTCTTATCAATTAAAATCTGCGGGAAAAAACCTCAAAACTTTCTGTTCTTTCCCCAGATTAAATAAATTATCGAGCCTAAAAACGGCGCCATAATAATTATGATAAACCATAAAGCTTTAACACTAAATGCCATTTCACGATTTCGGGAAATATGATAAAGCGCAATTAAAATTAATATCAGCCATAAAATAGCCGGAATAACAATAAATAAAGCAATCTGATTGCTGTTAACGGTGGTTTGTAATAGCATAAATGTGTCGGTATATTATGCTTCAACAATCCGCTCGCCAATTTGTTGGCGCCACATTGCCTGATATAAGCCTTGTTGAGCAATCAGTTCTTCATGTTTACCTTGCTCAATAATGTGCCCTTTCTCCAAAACATAAATCACATCAGCATGCTTAATTGTTGATAAACGGTGCGCAATCAAAATGGTTATATGGTCTGTTAAGTCAGATACATTTCTAATCGTTTTGGTAATTTCCTCTTCAGTTATCGAATCTAAAGAGGACGTTGCCTCATCAAATACTAATATATCTGGTTGTCTTAATAAAGCTCTTGCAATAGATAATCGCTGTTTCTCACCACCTGAAACTTTTACACCACCTTCGCCAATTAGCGAGTCTAAACCTTTATCCGCACGGGCTAATAAAGTTTGGCAAGCGGCCTGATTTAATACTTTAAAACATTCCTCATCGGTTGCCGTTGGGTTTACGAAAAGCAAATTCTCTCTAATTGTGCCCGAAAAAAGTTGTGTATCCTGCGTTACAAAACCGATTTTTTCGCGTAAAGCATCTAAATCAATCTGCTTGCTCGAAATACCATTGTAAAGCACATCGCCATCTTTAGGTTGATATAAACCCACCAACAATTTAACCAAGGTTGTTTTGCCAGAACCTGATGGACCAACGAAAGCAATGGTTTGGCCATTGTGCGTTTTAAATGAAATATTTTCGAGTGCGTTTCTGTTAGCGGTTTGGTGCTTAAAACCTACATCACTAAAAGTTAAATCTTTTATTTTTTCTATGGATACCGGATTATCTGGCTTTTTATCAATCGGTGTGCTCAAGATTTTCTTGAAATTTCCTAACGATACTTCTGCCTCCCTCCAGGCTAAAATTACATTTCCTAGTTCTTGTAATGGTCCGAAAAGGAAGAAAGAGTAAAACAAGAAGGTTAAATACTGACCGGCGGTAATGGCATTATCGAATATAAGCAAGAGCAGAACTAAAATCATTGTACTTCTTACCAGGTTAACGGTAGTGCCCTGAACAAAGCTCATGCTACGAACATATTTTACCTTTTTAAGCTCCAAACCTAAAATTTTGTAAGTAGTTTTATTTAACCTTTCAATCTCCTGATCTGCTAAACCTAAACTTTTTACCAATTCAATGTTTCTTAGCGATTCTGTTGTAGAACCCGCCAAAGCTGTAGTTTCGCCAACAATAGAACGTTGAATGGTTTTAATTTTTCGGCTTAAAAACCAACTTACAAAACTGATGATTGGAATGGCAGTAAAATAAACCAGCGTAACTTTATAGCTTATCGAAATCGAATAAACAATAACGAAAATCATCCCGATTAAGCTTACGAAAAGAATGCTTATAAATGATGTGATGAATTTTTCTGAATCTAAGCGTACTTTTTGCAAAATGCCCAAAGTTTCGCCACTTCGCTGATCTTCAAAAACCTGATAAGGTAATTTTAACGAATGCTGCAAACCATCGGCATACATTTTTGCGCCAACCTTTTGTACAATAACGCTGGTAAAATAATCCTGAAAGTTTTTGGCTATTCGCGAAACCATGGCCGCACCAATAGCCAAGCCGATTAAACCTAAAGAGCCCCATAAATATTGGCTGTAGGTAAGTTTGTCTTTCTGATTTATAAAGCGATCTAAAATTCTGCCCGTTATATATGGGTCTAAAAGTGAAAAACCTATATTTAAACCTGCAAGCAATAACGCTAAAACCACAATCCATTTGTGGTTTTTCAGGTAGTCTAATAATAATCCCATTAAAGTTTTGTTGTTTGTAAGTGCAAACATAAAAAAAGGGAACGGATAAAAATCCATTCCCTTTTTTTATGACTTTTTAAAAAGATACGAATGTATCCTTCTGTTACTAAAATCCGTATCTCAAACCAATTTGAGCTTGCCATGGATTACCTGTTGGAATTACTACACCAGTGTTATTTAAACGGTAGTTGTAATTTGAGGTTGCAGCATCAAACCCGGTAACCGCATAAAGTGCTTGTGTACCTAAAGTTTCTGATGTGCCCCAGGTTTTCTTAAACAAGTTGGCTACGTTAAATAAATCGCCAGAAATTTCCAGGCTTTGTTTTTTGCGTGGTCCGAATCTAAACTCGTAAGCTAATCTTAAATCGAAAGTACCGTAAAAGCCATTTATACCGCCGTTACGTTGAGCAAAAGTACCTTCGTATTTGGTTATATAATCTTTTAAACTCTGGCTTGCATCGCCATTGGCTAATAATGTTTGTAAAGCTGTTCTTAACGCTGCCGGCACATTTGTATTTGATGGACTAAAGATGTATGCTAAGTCATTTGTGGCAACGAAATCGCCGTTTGTATTGCCTCCAGATAATAAACTGTATCTGGTACCACCAATACCCGAATATCGAATACCCGCTTTAATTCCATGGAATGATGGCAATGTACCATAAACTACAACTTTGTTTCTAAACTGACCATTTGAATAAGTCATATTACTTAAATTTCTAGGGTCATCAACTACAGGTAAAGATAAAGTTGCCGAATTTGCTACGTTACCATTAAACGAAGTATTGTCTTTCGAATCGTTGTAGGTAAAGCTGGCAGAGATTTCACCATCTTTAAAGTATCTCCATGTTCCATCTACAACTACAGCAAACTGATTAACTTTACCTTTGCTGTTTAACTCTAAAACTCTACCAAACGCATTTGTTAAACGACCGGTTTTCCAATCCGTAGTTCCGTTACCCGGAATAATTGTATTAGCAGGCACATATACGCCTCTGTTTCCTTCATTTGATAATGTAAAGAAAGGATTTGCAACCATGTTTCTATCAACGTACATGTAGTTGTTACGTGCTAATGTTACGTAGCCAGTAATACCAATACGTATTTTATCATTTATTAGTTTGTTGTAAGATAAGTTTGCTTTGTAAACCACAGGTACCTTAGCATCATCAGCATAAGTATTAATGGTTGGAATTTGTAGCGCTGCTAATGTTGGCGCTGTTGCGCTTCCGTTTCTGTAGCCAATAAAGTTAGGCGTTGGTACGCCTGTACCCGTAACATCAACCGTTGCGAAGTGTTTACCATCAAAGGTAAGGTTGTTAATGGTCATGTAGTTGTTAATATCTGAACCAAAAATACCTGCTCCAAAACGAACGAAATCTGTTCTGTTTTCATTAATATCCCAATTCAGCTGAACTCTGGGCTGAATTAAAAATTGTTTTAATTTATTATCAGTTCTTACCCCAATCGCATCAAATAACTGTTGGTTAAGTGGCGAAGTTGGATATTTACTAAAGTCTAAACGTATACCGCCTGTAAAGTCTAAACCTTTGCCAAGTTTAGTTTGCATTTGACCATAAATTGCAGAATTCCATAAATTTCCAACAACAGTTGGATCAGCAACTAAAGGAACTTCTCTGTAATAGCTGATTGGGATTAAGTTGTTAAAATTTTGTAAGGAGGTTTGTTGATTTCCTGCCGCGGCAGTACCCGATCTGTTAAATGTGAAACGACCATTAACCTCACTACCGTATAACGATTTGGCGTGGGTGTACATAATGTCTATACCGAAAGTATATTTAATTTTATCGGTGTTGTAATAGAAATTATCTACTAACTGGAAAACGTTATTGGTAAAACCTTCTTGCCCGAAACGGTGCCCACCAATTTGAACTGCTGTAGCTAATGTTGCCCCGGTAGTAGGAGAAATAGACTCTAAGTTGGAAACAACAGCCCTTGGTATAGCAAAACCTAATTCATCATTTTGAGTACTGGCCTGATAGGTATATAAATGTTGTAATTTTAGTTCGTTAGTTACTTTGCTGCTAATTGTAGAACGCAATGTTGCCAATAAACTGTTATCAACATTTTTATCGTTACCATAACTTTCATAGAAATTTATCGCAGTATTATCGCCTAAACCTAATGGATTTCTATCATTGGTGTAGTTATCTCTAACTGTTAATAAATTCTTATCATTAATTTGCCAGTCTAAACGAAGAAAACCTGCATCTGTACCTCTTTTTTTAGCAAAAGAACCAAATTGTTGGGTATTAGCAACGCCATATTTGCTTCTTGCAACTGCTAAGAAGTTATTTAACGTACTGTTTGTAATATTAAAACGAGCAACATCTGCATCAGAATTAATATCTGCAATTATCAAAGGACGAGAATCTCTTTGATGATCCCAGGCTGCGAAATAATGTAATTTATCTTTAATGATCGGTCCACCTAAGCTAAAACCGTATTGGTAAGTAGAGAAATCGTTAGTTCGAGGATTTCCTCTGATGTCATACTTACTTGCCAGGAAATCAGCACGGTTATAAGCAAATGCACTTCCGGTAATTTCATTTGTACCAGATTTTGTTACCGCACTAATGGTTCCGCCACCCGAACGACCCAGGCTAACATCATATTGGTTTGTAACCACTTTAAACTCTCTAACACTTTCTATCGAAATAGAATATGGAGCGCCACTACGGCTGGTTGTGCTGCCGGAAGATGTAGGGTTTTTAGCAGTCATACCATCAATAGTGAAATTGGTGGATGAACCTAGCTGACCAGATATACCACCAGGACCCGCCAAGGGCGATAAATCAGTTAAACTAGAAAAGTTACGACCGTTTACTGGTAAAATGTTCATCGTTTTTGATGAAATTTCAGTTGAAGCGCCAAATTGTTGTACTTTATTTTTTAATGAAGTACCGCTAACTTCAACATCGGTAAGGTTTTGTGAAGCTTCTTGCATATTGATAGAAACTTTAACCACATCACCAAGATTTAACATGTAACCACTTCTTGTTTGTTCGCCATAACCAATATAAAGTGCTTTAATTGAATATGGTCCACCTAAAGGAAGTTCTTTAAATGTGTATTCTCCTTGTGCATTTGTTGATGTTCTGGTTGTAAAACCTGTAGAATTGTTTTTAACCTGAACGGATACACCAGGGATTGGTTGTTTTTTTTCATCGGTAACAATACCGGAAATTGAGGCTTGGGTTGTTTGTGCTTTTAGGGAATTTGAAACACAAAAACACAGCATTAATACTGCTAGGAGTAAATTTTTTACCATGATAAGTTTTTCTGATTTTATGCTGCAAAGTTGCTGTAGTAGTATTAATTGAAATTATATTTATCATTAAGAAATGGTTTAGGAATAGTGTTTTTTTACCTTCTTTATTCATAAAAAAACGGCCAATAAATTAATACTGACCATTACTTGTTAAGTTTATGTTAGCTTATTTCTTTTCAGCTTCGCATTTATCGCTGAATTGCTGTTTGGGATGTTAGCAAAGTGCATCCTTAATAGGAATGATTTTAGGATTTCAAATCCTTGTTTCATCAAAACTTCGAGATGCCTTTCAGAACATCTCAGTCTGGTTTAAGTGTTCCTACGGATCACTTAAATTCCATGTGAAAAACAAGGTCTCCTGACCGACATTTGGCATTGAGTTGTATTAATTCACTCTAGGTCTTCGTTTTTTAATAATAATTTAAGTGACCGCTGAAAAAGCGAACACTTAAACTAGAGGGGGGTTAGGATAATTTGATACGTGTTACTTAATTATCGTTCAATATTTGTTCTATCTAATCCAAAGTAATCTATTAACCATCTGTTATCAACTTTTGTGAGCGTAAAAATGTATTGGTTAATATTAGTAATATCAAACTTTACTAATGCTTTATCATATATTATTCGAATTTTTGCAAAACGTCCCTCTTTTATGTGGTCCAATATATCTTCAGGCTCGAAACCAAAAATGGCATCAACATTCAAACCAGGAATTGCAAAGTCCCCCTCTCTGGCTGAATAAGGCTTTGAACCCTTGATATCATCAGCAATCTTTTGATGATACTGCCTTAAATCATTTATAAAAGATTCTGATAAATAATTACTTGATCTTAAGTGAACCAAATATTCTTCAACTGCTTTCATGTCTACACTTAACTTTATCATTGTATCTATTTGCTCACGAATAATAATTGGATGATATTCTATGCTCGGGTCGTTTTTTTTTGTTGTATCTAAAATTTGATCCATCCGATACCAGTTTAAAAAATTCAGAATTGTGCCTTTAATTTTTGCTATATCGTCATTACCTTTTTTTTGGCCATAACCAAAAGTTGAAAATATAGAAAGTATAAGTATAAATATTGGCTTCCTCATGATTCTATTTTTTTATGCTTTTCCGAACTTGAGTTATAATATAATCATGCATTCCTGCTAAATTTCTATAGCCTACTATAGCCGTTTTTCCTGTGATTTTTCCGGTTGCTGAATTATAATATAACCTATTATTATAACTTGCTCCGGTAGAAGGATTATTCGTTGCACTATCTACAAACTGAAAGTACTTACCATTAATATCGGTTCCCATTCCAACTATAACCACATAATGATCGGTGGAATTGTCTAGATTGGCAGCTGGTGGACCTGGTCTATTATCGACTCCTATTAATACTGGTATTTTTTGATTTAGCGAACTAATCACATAACTAATGGCTTTTTTAGTTTCAGCCAAATCTACGCCGTTTTGAGTAGTATAAATTGAAAATGTCTGCGATCCTGGCAAATAACCAGAACAGGTGTAACCCGCTTTACCAAGTTGTTCCTTAGCTAATATTAAACAACTTACATCTTTCGGTTGTCCATTAGGACCAATTGTTTGTCTTAATGGCACAAATTTTTCAAATTCTATTACCCTATTAACAGTAGGCCATGGCTGATTATCCTGATATTGCTGATAAACAGTTTGATCAGAATCAAATAATATTTGATCATCAGGGTCTGTCCAACTGTCTGCATCAGGATTGGTGATGATCGTAGTAGTTGGAAAAAACTGATTTGTAAAATCATTGAGATTTACACTAGGATTTTGCATTAAATACCCTACTGCCCAATTAATAAAATCCTTATTTTCAGGGGTATCTCCATTGGCAAGTGTATAATCTACAAGAGCACCATACACATTGCTATTTGATAATAAAAAGTTTTGTTTATTTAAATCGGTTATGCCCATATAGTTGGCCATATATTCTCTTGCTTCGAATATTGGACTCTCTGGCAAGGGTAGCCCATAACAAGACATAACCCACTCCTGCCCATTAGGAGCAGGATAATTTGGAACAGTATAATTTGGGTCTGGATTACAACTTGGCAGATAGTCCGTCCAGTTAGTAACGCCTCCACCACCTGAATGCGATGTTGGAGTCCATCCATCGTAATTTTGGCTATTATTATTTTCAGGCTCCTGGTCTGGTTCATCCCCTCCACCACCGCTCCATACAAGGCCACAAATTGTTTTGCCACAAACATTACAACTTCTCCAATCGCAAGGAGGCGCTGTGCAAGTGCAAACACCTGCAGGTAATCGTATACAGTATGATTCAGCATAAACAGGCAGAGTTAAATGCGTTTCGGTTGCAGACATTATTTTGCCTTTAGCTCCTAGAGCAGTTTTAGGTTGTGGCTGAACTGTGTTATAGGAGTAACACTTTATCAGTTTGCCAGCCCAGTCTTTTACAAATACTTGTCCTCTGTAAGCATTACTTTGTTTCTCAAGCCATGAAGCTTGTGGAACAAGCGACACCCACTCTGCATGAATTTGCTCAAGACTGTCTTTGTACATTAACAAATAATTTAACGAGCTAAAAGGTATAACTGATTTTGTTTTTGAATTAACAATTATTTCCGCTTTCCCGAAATCTAGAGGTATTTTAACCGCTTTGCCTGTCGAAATTAATTTTTCGTAAGCTTTATCCCAGATTGGTTGTTTACTATTTAGCAAATCATGTAAATTTACGCTGTTTGATAAAGGGCCATTGCTCATCAGCTTCTTAGGCTTCGCATTCTGCCTTAAGTTCGAATCAAAATAAGCTTTTGCCTCAGCAATAGAAATACCGTTATGAAGGTCATTAGATTCGGGTTTTAATAAATCTTTCTTACAACTTTGCGCCACAAATAGGCACATTAAGATTAGGCAAGCCATAGCTTTGCCTTTGCTGAGCATTAATTTATTCATCATTTTTTATAATTAGTTTCTGTTTGGTTAGGGATGATGAATACTTAAATATAAAATAATAAACTTAAACTTTAGCTAAAATGACATGAACGACATACGTGGCCACATGAACGACATAAAATAGCCTAAAAAATAAAAATCCCTCCACCGAAATGAATCGGTGAAGGGATTAAAATGATTTGTTAGATGATTAACTTATTTCTTTTCAGCTTCGTATTTATCGCTGAATTTTTTATCAAGCTGTTTATGTAGGTTATCCAGGTTAATATCTCTTCCCTGGATAAAAGCCTGCTCCACTTTGTTTGTTCTCATGTCCAAAGCATCACCTGCTGAAATAAAGAAAGTTGCATCTTTTCCGGTTTCGATACTGCCGGTAGTTTTATCTACACCCATAACCTTTGCAGCATTTAGCGTAATGGTTGATAAAGCTTTTTCTTTATCTAAACCCCAAGCGGTAACTGTTCCGGCCATAAATGCTAAATTACGTTGTTGCCAGTAGCCATCGATACTTAACACCACATTTAGTCCTGCGTTAGCTAAAATAGCTGCATTTTTATAAGGCATATTTACGTCATCGTCGTTATTATTTGGTAGTGCATGAGGTTGTTTTACCACGACAGAGATGTTATTGTCTTTAAGGAAATCGATGACCAAATAAGCCTCATCTGCGCCGGTGATAACCGGCGTGATTCCGAACTTTTTAGCAAAATTTACTGCCGCAACAATATCTTTCTGACTTTCGGCTGCGATGAATAATTTTTCTTTACCAGCGAAAACAGGTTTCATTGCTTCAAAACGCGTGTTAATTACTTCTGCTTTTCCCATTTCTGAGTATGCTTTTGCTTCGGCAAAGAAAGAAGTTAACTGGTTAATTGCTGCCTGCGTTCTTTCGTTAAGCATTTCCGGAGAAACCTGCGGGCGACCAAAACCGCCAAAACCACCACGGAAACGAGGCGTAACCGGCCAGGTCATGTGCATAGCATCATCCTTTTTAATCGCTGCATCTTCCCAGTTCCAGGCATCCAGTTGTACAACAGATGAACTACCAGATATTGTGCCGCCTTGTGGTGTAGGTTGTGCCATTAAAACACCGTTACTACGTAAGGTTGCCGGAACTTTCGAATCGGTATTGTAAGCCACAATAGAACGGATATGTGAGTTGAAATCACCTATTTCCTGATAATCTAAAGTTGCTTTTATAGATTCAGTTTCTGCTAAACCTAAATTTGTTGTTGCTGCAATTAAACCCGGATAAATGTGCTTACCCGAGGCATTGATGCGTAAAACATCATCTTGCGGAACCTGTCCATTCGCCACTACCGAGATAATTTTTCCGTTACCAAAAAGGATAGTTCCGTTTTCAATAACCGTTCCGTTGCCAACATGAACTGTTGCTCCGGTTATGGCAATGGTTTTAGTTTGTTTTTTTGCTGGCGATATGTTTGCCTGAGCAAAGCACATCAGGCTAGATGTTGATAAAGCCAGACTTAAGATATACTTTATGTTAGTGTGCATGGTCTGTTTCGTTTAAGTCTGCTGAATAATCTCCTAAAGTTTCGCAATTGTATAAACGTGGTGCAGGGCCAAACGGACGTTGTGTACGACCGCCGGTGTTTTTGCTTTCCAACATTTTTTGAATTAAGCGAGCTTTTTCTCCTTGTTGTGTTTTCATTACCTGAGCATCTTTTTCCAGATCCCAATAAGCCACGCCATCAACAAAAGTTTTTTCTGCTTTTGCATAAATAGATAATGGGTTTGCCGACCAGATTACTACGTCAGCATCTTTACCAGGCTTTAAACTGCCAACCTTATCATCAATATGAAGCATACGAGCCGGGTTTAAAGTCACAAATTTTAAGGCATCTTCTTCCGGAACATTACCGTATAGCACTGATTTTCCAGCTTCCTGATTTAAGTGACGAGCCATTTCCGCATCATCAGAGTTAAATGCTGTTCTTACACCAACGTTGTGCATAATTTTGCCATTGTATGGAATTGCCTCTGCAACTTCGTTTTTGTAAGCCCACCAATCAGAAAAAGTAGAAGCTGCAATGCCATGCGCTTTCATTTTATCAGCTACTTTATAACCCTCTAAAATGTGCGTAAAAGTGTTGATTTTGAAACCTAAACTATCTGCAACATGAATTAACATATTGATTTCGCTTTGCACATAAGAGTGGCAAGTGATAAAGCGTTTGTTATTTAAAATTTCAACAATTGCATCCAATTCTAAATCGCGGCGAACAGTATTACCTTTAACTGCTCTTGCTTTTTCGTACTCTTTTGCACGTGTAAATTCATCTACAAATGTTTGCTCAACGCCCATACGGGTAACCGGGAAACGTGCGCCAGTACCAAAATTACTTTGCTTAACGTTTTCGCCTAAAGCAAATTTGATGAAACCATCAGCACCTGCAAATTTTAATTCTTCTGGTGCTTTACCCCAACGTAATTTTATTAATTGAGATTGCCCACCAATGGGATTTGCCGAACCGTGTAAGATTTGTGAAGTAGTAACACCACCAGCCAACTGGCGATAAATGTTTACATCTTCAGAGTTAATGATATCCGCAATACGTACCTCAGCAGAAACAGACTGTGCACCCTCGTTAATGCCTCCGCTACCTGCAATGTGTGAGTGCTCATCAATTATACCAGCAGTTACGTGTTTGCCTGTACCATCAATAACTTTTGCACTTCCTGCTGATAAGCTTTTTCCAACGGCTTTTATTTTGCCGTTTTCTAAAAGCACGTCTGCATTTTGCAAAATTCCTTCTTTTTCGTTAGTCCAAACGGTTGCATTTTTAATTAAAACACTCTCTTGTTTTGGTATTTCTGTATTTCCGAAAGCACCGAAAGGATAAAGTAAAGAACCCATAGCTATTGCTGGTTTTGGTTCATCGCGTTTTGGCGTTTCTTTTGCAGCTTCTTTATAAGTTGCTGTAAATTTTCCAAAAGTTCCATCAGGCAAAGCTACTTCGCCTTTAAAAGTTAGTGGATTTGCAGAGGTTAAATAACCACTTAAACGAACATCTCCTTTAGGGTTTTTCTTTAAATTGAAGTTGATGCTTAGCCAGTCGCCGTTTCTGGTAAAAGTTGCAGTTGTTTTTGTGCTGTCTGCACCAGTTCTTTCAATTGCTGCACTAGAGCCGCTACCAGTTCCGGTAACTTTTAAAATTAATGCTCCAGCAATACCATCAACATTTAAATTATAAGTACCACGAACATCAGAAACATCCATTTTATTTACAATGAAACGTTTTCCTTGTACCCAGTTTTCGAAAATGATATTCTCTTTTTTAAATAAATTATCAGATGATATTAAGAAGTTGGCTACTTTACCTTTCTCCAGTGAACCCACTTTATCGTTTATACCTAATAAAGTAGCTGGTATCTCCGTTACCGAAGCTAAAGCTTGTTTCTCCGTTAATCCATTTTCTATCGCAGTGCGGATGTTTGTCCAGAAATCGCGTGTGTTATCTAACCCGAAAGAGGTTAATGCAAAGTTAATACCTGCTTTTTCTAAAGCTGCAGCATTAGTTGGTGCCATTTCCCAGGCTTTCATTTGAGTTAATGTAATGTTTCTTGCCTCTGCCGGGTCTTCTACATCATATGCTTTAGGGAAAGTTAATGGAATAATTAAACTTGCACCAGTCGCTTTTACTTCTGCAATTCTTTGGTATTCATCGCCAGTAGATTTAATAATGTATTGTTTACCAAACTCTTTACCAATTTTATCGGCACGAAGTACGTTTGCCCAACCATCAACCTCAAAAATTTGAGGCATTGCCTGTTGCTTGGCAAATTCATCCAAAGAAATATTATACTCTTCTTTTTGTTTGCCATACCATTGCGCATCGTAATAAGTTTGGCGAAGCAAAGCGATAGAACCCATTAATGAAGTCGGGTAATCGTTTGATGATGTTCCTTTATTAAAAGAATAATTGGCTGCGGTTTGATCTTTTAGATAAACGTTGTTATCTGCACCATCATTTAAAGTTACAGCGGCTGATACGCCGCGGGCAATACCATCGCGACTGATAGCGTTTACACTACCAAAGCCAGCTTTACGTAAATCATCTGCTTTTTTGCTATCAACTGTAAAAATATTTTTTACATAGGTTTCAGGTCTGATAGATTCGTTCCAACCGTATGCTCCTTTTTTGGTTGATACAAATATAGATTGGCGCTGACCGCCAAATCCGCGAGCCTGAGTGGCTGCATCTGGTGTACCATAACTCGAAAAGGCATCAACAAGTGATGGGTAAATAAATTTTCCTTTCAAATCTACAATCACATAACCTTTTGGAACAGCCAAACCAGCACCAACGGCTTGTATCGTTTGTCCTTTGATTAATAATGTTGCATTTGACAAAGTTTTTGTGGCATTTACTACAATTGTTGCGTTAGTAAAGGCAAACATTCCTGGTCTTGTATCGTATGAGCCATTAACAGGATAGGTGGTTTGCTGTGCAAACAGAATTGTAGAGGAAAATACCAGCGCTAAGGCGAGTAAAATTTTCTTCATAATATGTTTAGGGGGTTTATTTGCTTTAAAACTAATATAAATTACTGTTCAATTTGTTAATTAACCTATTTTTTACAATAAATATTTATTTTTGAGGGTTATAAAAATAAAATCATGAACGAAATTCTAAAAAGTGCGCATTCAGGTTGGCGCTATGTTGTTTTTGCATTACTAATTGTTGCCGTAGTTAAAGCATTATCGGGCTGGTTTGGCAACAAACCTTACACTGAAGGCAATAGAAAGTTAAACGTGTTTACCTTAATTAGTGCACACATCCAGTTGCTTATCGGATTGGTGCTTTATTTTACCGAAGGTTGGTATGCTATGAGCAGTAAAGGTGCGCCTGCGGTTCGTTATTTTAAAATGGAACACATCAGCATGATGATTATCGCAATTATTTTAATTACCGTTGGTAATGCGAAATCAAAAAAAGTTGCCGATGCTGTGGCTAAACATCGTACTATTGCCACCTTTTTTGGTTTGGGTTTACTTATCATCATTGTATCTATTGCCCTTATGGTTAAAGAAGTTCCGGGAAGAAGCTTTTTTGGTATTTCTTAATGATATGTTAATCAAATTTATTTGAAAAGCAAGTTTCAGCATATATTAAAGCAAAGCCCTGCCATTACTGCAATCTTTTTGTTTAAGGCAGGGCTTTAATTTAAGTTTCTGAAACAAAAAGTATTTTCGCGCTGTCAGGTTTATAAACTTAGGCCTCGTACATCTATTCATAGTCATACCCCTCAATTTGGTTAATAAATCAAACCATACATTAAACTATTTTTATAAAAATTTTCATTTTTCAAAATTCTTTATATTTTTGCTCTATATGATTAACAATATACATGCATGGCTTTGGCAAGGTAATTCAAAACAGAATTGCGCCGGCTGCGTATGATGAAAATATTCTATCATCCTAAATCTTAAAAAGAACCATTAAAGCCCGGCGTAGAACCACACGCCGGGCTTTTTATTTTTATAATAATAATTCAAAAGGGGAGAGATTGCTTCGTCGTTCCTCCTCGCAATGACGAAAAGATAATGTTTAAAATAAATACACAATACAAGAAAATGCTTGCCGATACCACTACTCCGGTTAGTATTTACCTTCGCCTTCGCGATGTTTATCCGAATAGTATTTTATTAGAAAGTTCTGATTACCATAGTAGAGAAAATTCTATGAGTTTTGTTTGTGCAGAGCCTGTTGCCGGAATTATTTTAAAAGGAAATCGGTTGGAAACTTATTTCCCCGACGGAACCGTTGAGATTAAGGAAACAGAAAACTTAACTGAAGAAATTGTGGATTTTAAAGATAAATTTAAGGAAACCGAAATCCCTGAAATTAAATTTATTACCAGCGGTTTGTTTGGCTATTTTACCTGGAACGCCGTACAGCACTTCGAAGATATTAAGTTCAGTTCTGAAACACCAGATGGTGAGGAAATTCCTGAAATGCAGTACCACTTATACCGATATATTATTGCTATAGACCATTTCAAAAATGAAATCACTTTGTTTAGAAATTCATTTGAAGGCGAGGAAGAAAGTGGTTTGGAGAAAATGGAATATTTAATTCAGAATAAAAACTATCCTGAATATAAATTTCAAACCAAAGGCGAAGAAAAATCAAACCTTACCGACCAGGGCTTTATCGATTTGGTAGAAAAACTTCAAAAGCATATTTACCGTGGTGATGTTTTTCAAATTGTGCCATCAAGAGCTTTTAAGCAAGCATTTACTGGCGATGAATTTAATGTTTACCGTTGCCTTCGTTCTATAAATCCATCGCCGTATTTATTTTACTTCGATTACGGCAGCTTTAAGCTTTTCGGTTCATCGCCGGAGGCACAAATCACCATAAAAAATAATACTGCAAATATTTTCCCAATTGCCGGAACCTTTAAACGTAGTGGTAATGATGTGGAAGATGCAGAGCAGGCAAAAAAGTTAGAGCAAGACCCAAAAGAAAGTGCAGAACATGTGATGCTTGTAGATTTGGCTCGAAACGATTTAAGCAGGCATTGTAATCGCGTTGAGGTTAAATCATTCAAAGAAGTTCAATATTATTCTCACTTAATACACCTCGTTAGTAAAGTTAGCGGCCATTTGCAAGATGATGTTAGCGCTTTTAAAGTTGTGGCAGATACTTATCCGGCCGGAACTTTAAGTGGTGCGCCAAAATATAAAGCCATGCAATTAATTGATGAAAACGAAAAACTAGGTAGAAATTTCTATGCAGGTGCAATAGGTTTTATGGGCTTTAACGAAGATTTTAATCATGCCATAATGATTAGAACTTTTATGAGTAAAAATAATGAATTGCATTATCGTGCTGGCGCCGGAATTGTAGCCGATTCTGTACCTGTAACTGAAATGCAGGAAGTGAATAATAAAATTGCTGCGCTTAGAAAAGCAGTTGAAATGGCGAAAGAGATTTAACCCCCAAACCCATAAAGGGGAGCTTAATAGCAAATTTTGAAGATTGTATATAAAGGATTTTTTTAGAAAGGATAGAAATGAATAATAGTAATATTCCCCCTTCAGGGGGCAAGGGGGTGGTTCTTGTAATCGATAATTACGATAGCTTCACCTACAATCTGGTTCATTTGATTAATGAGGTTGGTTATGAAGCTGAAGTGTGGCGTAATGATAAATTTGAGCTTGCTGATGTAGATAAATACGATAAGATTTTGTTATCTCCAGGTCCGGGAATTCCGGAGGAAGCGGGTTTGCTTCTTGATGTAATAAAAACTTATGCAGCCACAAAAAGTATTTTTGGCGTATGTTTAGGTCAGCAGGCCATAGCCGAAGTTTTTGGAGGAACGCTTTTAAACCTTGGCAGACCAATGCATGGTATTGCTACTCCGGTTACGGTTGTAGATGGCGATGAATCTTTATTTTGGGAATGCCCGCAAACCATTAATGTTGGGCGATACCACAGTTGGGTAGTAAGTAAAGAGAATTTTCCGGATTGTTTAAAAATCACAGCAAGAGACCACAAGAGCGAAATCATGGCTTTAAGACACGAAACACTAGATGTTCGGGGTGTACAATTCCATCCTGAAAGTGTGCTTACCGAATATGGTAAACAAATGATGGAGAACTGGTTGACCAGTTAAAAATAAACACGTCATTGCGAGGCACGAAGCAATCTCATCAATAGATTGCTTCGTGCCTCGCAATGACGATAGCTTAGAAAAATGACTATTTTAGATAAAATTGTATTACGTAAAAAAGAAGAAGTTGCTGATGCAAAGCAGTTGGTTTCAGTTGCTGATTTAGAGCAATCGACTAATTTTAACCGTACACCATATTCTTTTAAAGATTTCCTTTTGGCTGATGATAGAAACGGAATTATTGCAGAGTTCAAGCGTCGTTCACCATCCAAAGGTTTAATAAATGGAATTGCTGATGTTGCTGAAGTTACCAAAGCCTACAGCGATGCCGGTGCTTCT
This sequence comes from Pedobacter sp. Leaf170, assembly GCF_920984665.1. Lineage (GTDB taxonomy): Bacteria > Bacteroidota > Bacteroidia > Sphingobacteriales > Sphingobacteriaceae > Pedobacter. Next base: position 184,463 of record NZ_CAKLBP010000004.1, on the reverse strand, counting down.
GCGCTTTCTGTTTTAACAGATGTTGATTTTTTTGGCGGTAAAACCGAAGATTTAATTGCAGCCAGAGCAGCCAACAATATTCCGGTTTTAAGAAAAGACTTTATTATTGATGAATACCAGATTCTGGAAGCTAAAGCCTGGGGTGCGGATATTATTCTCTTAATCGCTGCAATATTAACTCCAAAGGAAATTAGCGATTACGGCAAATTTGCACAAAGTTTGGGCTTAAATGTATTGTTAGAAGTTCACGATTTGGAAGAATTAGAACGCAGTATTTGCCCTAATTTAGATGCAATTGGTGTTAACAATAGAAATTTGGCTGATTTTACGGTTAATATCCAAACTTCTTTTGATTTGGTTAATAAAATACCGAATGAGTTTATGAAGATTTCGGAAAGTGCAATTAGCAATCCGGAAACGATAAAAGAACTTAGAAATGCTGGTTTTAACGGCTTTTTAATTGGTGAAAATTTTATGAAAACCGATAATCCGGGTGCTGCGATTAGGGATTTTGTAACGCATCTGTAATTCTTTCTTTGCCACGGAAGTACGTAATTTTTTCGTCATTGCGAGGCACGAAGCAATCTCAGTAGTAGATTGCTTCGTGCCTCGCAATGACGGCTGCCTTATGCAGGTCGCTTTTCTGTCTTTATAAAACTTTTATTACATCTCTATGGTTTCTATGTGAAATCACATTTTACAAATTTTGTATCTTTGTTGCATTAATGGGAAAACAGAAATTTTATGATACTGCGATAAAGCAGGAGCGGGTAATTTTGGTTGGTGTGGTTACACCCGGCGAAAAGGAAGAACAAACAAAAGAATATCTTGACGAGCTTTCCTTTTTGGTTGAAACCGCAGGCGGAAAAGTGGAGAAGGTTTTTACACAAAAAATGCTTAAGCCAGAGCGTGCTACTTTTGTAGGTACAGGTAAGCTCGAGGAAATAAAGGCCTATGTAAAATCAGAAGAAATTGATACGGTTGTGTTTGATGATGAATTGTCGCCATCGCAACTGCGAAATATTGACAGAGAATTAGGTGTTAAGGTTTTGGATAGAAGTAATCTGATTCTGGATATTTTTGCCAACCGGGCACAAACAGCTCAGGCTAAAACACAGGTAGAGTTAGCGCAATTGCAATATGTTTTACCGCGTTTAACTGGTATGTGGACGCACCTTGAGCGTCAAAAAGGTGGTATTGGTATGCGTGGTCCTGGTGAAACGCAGATTGAAAGTGATAGAAGGATAATTTTAAATAAAATCTCGCTGTTAAAAGAGCGTTTAAGAAATATTGACAAGCAAAACGAAACGCAACGCAAAAATCGCGGTCAGTTAATTCGTGTAGCGCTGGTAGGTTATACAAATGTTGGTAAATCAACGATTATGAATATGCTTTCGAAATCGGAAGTATTTGCAGAAAATAAACTTTTTGCTACGCTTGATACTACTGTTCGTAAAGTGGTGATTGAAAATCTTCCATTTCTTTTATCTGATACGGTTGGTTTTATTCGCAAACTTCCTCACCATTTGGTAGAGTGTTTTAAATCTACTTTAGATGAAGTTAGAGAAGCTGATTTATTGATTCATGTTGTTGATGTTTCGCATCCGAATTTTGAGGATCAGATAAACACCGTAAACGAAACTTTAAAAGATATTGGTGCAATTGATAAGGATATGATTTTGCTTTTCAATAAAATTGATGCCTATGTTTCGCCGGAGGTTGATGATGAAGACGACGATGGAAAATTAACGCTTGAAGAATTTAAACGCAGCTGGATGAGCCATGATAAGGTTCCGGTTTTATTTATTTCAGCAACTGAAAAGGAAAATATCGAAGAGTTTAAAACATTATTATACGATAAGGTTAAAGCAGCGCATGTTGCAAGGTACCCGTATGATAGTAATTTACTTTATTAATTGATAGAGTAAGCAATTTTCAAATTTCAATTATCAAACCAGCAAGGTGCGAAGTTTCGTAGATAATAGCTAAGCTGATTTTTTAATGATTGCATTAAAGATTAACATAAGTTGTTTTGCTTCATCAGCTAATGTAGATTTTACCAAATTAAGTTCAGGTTTGTCTTCTATGTCGATTAGATTTATCCAAAGTGCTGTTTCTTTAGCTTCTTTGCGACAAACTTTTACACGATATATAAAATCAGCTTTACTCAATGCTTCATTAGCTTCAATGTAATTCGCGGCAACTGAGCCTGATGAGCGTACAACTTGTTTAATATCTTGAATGTTGATGATTGTTTGACTAACGTTTTTACAGTATTTTCTGATAGATTGTGCAAAGTGAAATGTTCTATCTTCAAGATTGAAATTTGTTTCATTCATAATATGGCTTAATAAAACTTGGGATATTAGTTATCGAGTTTGATATTAGGAATGTTCTTAAATAAATATAGTATTTTTACAGCAATAAAGAATTTTGTAGTTGTTTTTCAGATACAATCGTTATTTTATTTTTTTGGCGTTTGTGGTTTGATAATTGACTATTGAAATTTGAAAATTTTAATATTATGGAAAGTAAACGTCAGCAAAAATTTGCAGGAGTGCTACAAGAAGAGTTAGCACAGGTTTTTCAGCGTGAGGGTGCTGCATTTTTGCCAAACACATTGGTAACCATCACTCGTGTGCGTGTATCGCCCGATTTAGCGGTGGCAAAAGTTTATTTAAGCTTTTTTAATACCAATAATACTACGCTTTCAATCAATACAGTAAATTCACATGCCGGAGAAATCAGGTATAAATTAGGGTCTAGAATTCGCCATCAGGTAAGGGTTGTTCCAGAACTTACTTTTTTTGTTGATGATACCAACGAATATGTAGAACGGATGGATCATCTTTTTGATAAGATTGCTAAAGAACCAAGACAACCAGACGAAGAAGCAGAATAGTTTTTGATGAAAACTTTTGAAGAAGTTATTTTAGCAAATAAATCTGTAGTTGGTAAAGTTGTCGATTTCAATCTACAAAGTGATAAACTATTAGCACTTGATTTTACCGCAGCAAATACGGCTTTAACAGATGAAATTTTAGATAATACAGATTTATTTTCGGCTTGGGTAAATAATGAACTCGAGGCGAATGGCGCCAAATATGGCATTGGCGGTTATAATGAACATAGAACCATCTACTCTAGAAGCAGACATTTTGATACTGGCGAAGAACCCAGACGATTGCATTTAGGTGTAGATATTTGGGCGCCTGCTTTAACTCCAGTCTATAATTTTTACGATGCTACCGTTCACAGCTTTGCCAATAACAATAATTTTGGTGATTACGGCGCAACTATAATTTTAAATTACAAAATAGACGGTTACGAATTTCATGCCTTATACGGTCATTTAAGTCTGGCCTCTTTAGATGGTTTAGAAACCGGTAAATTTATCCCGGCAGGAAAGGCATTTGCAACTTTAGGCATTAAAGAAGAAAATGGTTTTTGGCCGCCACATTTGCACTTTCAAATTGTAAAAAATATGGAAGGCTGTGAAGGCGATTATCCCGGCGTGTGTAAGTTTTCTGAACGCGAAAAGTATTTGGCTAACTGTTTAAACCCAAACTTGATTTTAAATTGCAGCCTGAAATCACTTTAATCTTTACGCTTTAGCCTTTTACCTTTTTTACGTAAATTAGATAGATGAAAAAGTTAATAACCCTTTGCTTTATTTTATGCACTATATTTGCACAAGCACAATTGCAGTTTAAAAATGGGCCGTCTGGTTTTGCAACTTTCATTAAGAATAACACCATTTATCCGCAATTTTCAAAACAGAATTGCATACAAGGCAGTGTAAACATCAGCTTTAAGTTAAATAAAAGCGGTAAAGTATACTCATCTAAAATTACAAAAGGAATTATTTCTGATTTGGATAACGAGGCGTTGCGTTTAATTCGCCTGAGTAGTGGAAAATGGCAGATACCGGCAGGTTATGATACCACTGTTACTGTTGTTGTTCCGGTAAACTTTAAACTTTCGGGTTACGGTTGCGAGGGTAAATCAAGTAACGAAATAAAATCTGCAATTAACGCTTTTTTAGCCGAAGAGGGATTAACAAATGCAGTAATTAATTTCTATAAAAACATTGATACAGCTAAACCTGGTCAAGAAGGTCAGATCTTAGCCATCAAAACGCAATTAGGCATTGATGATGAATATTTCGACTCGTTGATAAATATGGGCTTGAAAAAAATAAAACAGGGAGATAAACAAGGTGCCTGTGAAGATTTTACTACGGTTAAAAATCTGGGTAGCGATAAAGCAGATAATTATCTTTCTAAACATTGTAAATAAATGCGTTTAACCGTTAGAATTTTTGCCCTTTTAGATATTATCAGTATTGCTTTGTTAGCGCAGCCTTTTTGGCAAATTATTACGCACTTTAAAGAAATTCCACAAGAAACGCTATCTCAAGTTAGAGTCGTTTTAACACTGCCAATGTTCTTGCTTCTTTTTATATCGGCAGCAGGCTTAATCATCTATAAAAAGTTTGTGCTTATTGCTTATTACGTTCAATTTCCTATCCGACTTATCATCTGGGTTTTTACGGTAGGTTTCATCACGCTACTGCCCGAGCTTTTCAACCTGAAAGAACTCTGGTTTGATATCTTTTTCAAAATTTGTTTCATTGCAGAATTTTTCAGATTATATTTTACCATCAAAATTCATCGTGAAACATTTTAATGTTACACAATTACTGAAATAGCAGCAGGTAGTATCTCTGCTTCAACAGTGTTAATTTTTCCGATATATTCTCCGTCAACCTGGAAATGCGCTTTATGTTTCGATGCTATTTTTACGCTAGATGTTTGAAAAACCTCGATTTTTTTTGGGTTAAATGGAAGTTTGGTAAACCAGATCTTCAAAATTTCTAAGTACGAATAATCCTTTACCAATATAATTTCGAAAAGGTCATCGTCTAACTTTCCATCCGGATTTATTTTTAAACCAGTGCCGTACATGGTAGCATTTGCAATGGCAACCATCGCAGCTTTAGATTTTACGCTTTCGCCTTTAATTTTAATTTCTACATCCATGCGTTTGTGGTTCCATAAAGCATGCCAGGTAGCCTTTGCATAACCCCACATACCACGGTTGGGTAAAGTATCAAACTTTTTAACCAGATAAGCATTAAAGCCTAAATCAGACAAATGAATACAAATTTCATCATTTAACTTAACCAGGTGAATTTTTTTAGGCTTTCCATGTTCAATAATTTTTAATGCCTCTTCAATGTTTGTTGGTATGCCAAGTTCCTTTGCCATACCATTTGCAGACCCCGCTGGAATTATACCGATTGGCGTATCAGAATTTAGCAAGCATTCGGCCACGAGTTTTAATGTGCCATCACCACCTGCAGCAATTACTTTATCAGCTTTTGATTGGTCAATTTTAGATTTAATTTTATCCATCGAGCAATCATCCGGCAATTCAAATAAATCTATTTCAATATCTTTATCAATAAAATATTTCGAAATAACATCTTTTAGATCGATATCGTGGCTGCCTGAACCAGGGTTAATAATGAATAGTAATTTCATGAATGCAAGCTAATTTGCTCCTTTCAAAACAACTAAACACAAAGTCTGTTTTAAAATAGATGAATAAATCTACAAGCGTAAAGATATATCATGGTTACGGGCATACCCAAAATTTGGTGGTGTATGGTCACGTGTTTAAGCGGAAAGCAAAAACTGAGCAGATTTACAGCGAAAATCTATTTGTAAACATTGTTCACTTACTTAAATTATTCATTTTAAAACCTTATGCTTTTGTTAAAATACGCTTGCAATTTTTCGATCAAATCATCTACAATAAAACAGAAGCTGATGGCTTTTTTAAATTTGAATGGAAGGCAAACAGTGACGTTGAAGCCGGTTGGCATTATGTAAAAGTTGAGGCTTTAGCCGCAGATGATACCGTTTTAAGCTGTAGCGAGGGCAAAGTTTATGTGCCGCACATTACGCAGTACGCCTTTATTTCTGATGTTGATGATACCGTAATGGTATCGCATTCGGCAACCATAGGACGTAGATTACGGGAGTTGTTCATTAAAAATCCGCGAACGCGAAAAACATTTCCTGATGTGGCTAACCATTATCAGCTTTTGGCCAAATCTCATACGGAAGAAAACCAGCCAAATCCTTTTTTTTACGTGAGTAGCAGCGAATGGAATTTGTACGATTACCTTTTAGAAACTTTTAGATTTAATGAATTGCCTGAGGGGGCATTCCTGTTAAATACTTTAAAGAGATGGAAGGATTTGATACGTACCGGTAAAACCGGACATGAGGGGAAATTAATTAGAGTAATGCGGATTTTAGACGCTTTCCCTAACCAAAAGTTTGTGTTTTTTGGCGATAATTCGCAGCAAGATCCGGAAATATATACGTCTATTGCCGAGAAATATCCAAAAAATATCGAAGCCATCTACATTCGGAATATTAGACCCGAAAAGGTTGAAGAAAGCCTTAAATTATTCGAAAGGGTAAAGCCTTTTCCAATTAAGACCTGCCTTTTTAACAATAGCTTAGAGGCTATTGAGCATTCTAAACGAATAGGTTTAATTTCTTAGAATTTGGAGCGCAATTGTATTGCTCATCGGTTTCGATAGTCCCGCTTTCATTTCGCCATGAAAAATGGCTTCAATTCAATCGAGGGCTATTTAAATAAATTTGCTGCTTTTGGCAAGAAACAAACTGGTTATGAAATAGACTTTCCGAATGGCGTAAAAGCCAGGTTCATTAATTTAAAATGCTGCCTGCCAAAAGGAATACCAACAATTGTGATGCAAAGTAAAATACCGAAGAAAAGGTGTGTTAATGCAATCCAAAAACCTCCACATACTATCCAGATTAAATTCATAACGGTTGATAAACATCCGGTATTTGATGAAGTATCCGTAATTTTTACCCCAAATGGAGCCAGGCCAACAATTGCAAATTTAAAACATTGAATCCCGAAGGGAATACCAACAATAGTTAAGCACAATATTAATCCACCGATTATATATTCAAAGAATATAAATATTCCGCCAAAAATAATCCAGATAATATTGCCTATGAAATTCATTGTATATTTTTGTTTTAAATTATTTATACTGCATTTTTTTGCAATATATTATCCAATTCCGTCATTGCGAGGCACGAAGCAATCTATATGAAAAGAGATTGCTTCGTGCCTCGCAATGGCGATACCGTATTTGTTATTTTAAGATAATTCAAATGTAATTTTGTTACAGATAGCATAAAACAGAACACTATAATTTCTTTATTTTGGGATACACACAAAATGAGACCTTATTATGAAAAAAATTACTGCACTGGCAACGGCTGTTGCCTGCTTTGCACTATTTAGTGCTAAGGCCCAAACTATTAACGGCGTTCGCCTAAGCGATATCCATGCTGATTATGTTGAAATTAAGGGCTCGGGCAAACTATTTTCGGATAAAATTCTAATTTCTTTAGAATACGGACAAATTGTTACCGAATTTAATGACGTTGTTGTTAAAGATGATGCCGGTAAGCGAATGGAATTTAATTCTACTATAGATTTTATTAATAAATTTAAAAATTATGGGTACGAACTTTTTCAAGTGTATTCAGAACATGGGAAAGATTCAAGTAATGCTGTTTATGTTATGAAAAGAAAATAAGTTTTAGTCCGTTATTGCGAGGCAGAAGCAATCTCACTTATAAGAGATTGCTTTCCCGAAAAAACGGGACAAACGGTGCCTCGCAATGACGGAAGTAAAACGACGAATTAAAACCTATTTGAACATACCTTTCAGCTTCGCTAATTTTTCCTGTAAATCTCCATCAGCATCTTTTTGTTCATGCTTAGGCTTAAAATTAGGTTTTGAATTGTTCTGTTTAAAATCTTGCCTTGGCTTTTGTTCTTTAGACTTCGGACTTCCGACTCCCAACTTCGGATTATTTTCAGTCTTCATCGATAAAGAAATCCTTTTACGGGCAGCATCTACTTCCATAACCGTAACTTCAACCTTTTGGTGTACTTTAACAATATCGTTTGGATTTGCCACAAAACGGTTTGCCAGCTGACTGGTGTGAACCAAACCATCCTGGTGAACGCCGATATCTACAAAAGCGCCGAAATTGGTAATATTGGTTACAATTCCAGGCAACTTCATGCCGATTCGTAAATCAGCAATTTCATTTATGCCATCCGTAAAACTGAAGGCTTCGAATTGTTCACGCGGGTCGCGGCCGGGCTTTGCTAACTCTTTCAAAATATCTGTTAGTGTTGGTAGGCCGATTTCATTTGTAACGTATTGTTGCAATTTAATCTGCTTTTGCAAAGTTGTATCTTTCATTAATGCAGAAACGGTGGTGCCTAAATCTTTAGCCATTTTATCAACCACAGCATATCGCTCTGGGTGAACGCCGCTTGTATCTAAAACATTTTCTGCATTGCGAATACGTAAAAAACCGGCTGCTTGCTCATAAGCTTTACCGCCTAAACGTGGAACTTTTTTCAAACTTTCGCGGTTTTTAAAAGCTCCGTTTGTATTTCTATAATCTACTATGTTTTGTGCTAACGTTGGTCCTAAGCCAGAAACATAGGCTAAAATTTGTTTCGAAGCTGTATTTAATTCTACACCAACCGCATTTACAGCACTAATTACGGTATCATCCAGGCTAGCCTGTAATTTGTTTTGGTCAACATCATGCTGATATTGCCCTACACCTATTGATTTTGGATCAATTTTTACCAATTCTGCTAAAGGGTCCATTAAACGGCGGCCAATTGAAACCGCACCACGAACGGTAATATCCTGAGTTGGAAATTCTTCACGGGCAACTTCCGAAGCTGAATAAATCGAAGCACCACTTTCATTAACCATCACAATTGTAACATTTGGTAAATTTAAATTCCGCACAAAAGATTCCGTTTCTCTTCCAGCAGTTCCATTACCAATTGCAATAGCTTCTATATTATGCTTTTCGCAAAGCTGCACAAGCGTAGTTTCAGCATTTTTTACATTTCCTTGTCCGGTATGAGGGTAAATGGCCGTATTTTCCAAAAGTTTGCCTTGCTTATCTAAGCAAACTACTTTGCAACCTGTACGGAAACCAGGGTCAATCGCTAAAACATTTTTCTGTCCCATTGGTGCAGCCAACAACAACTGACGAGCATTTTCTGCGAAAACTCGAATGGCCTCTTCGTCAGCTTTTTGTTTAGTAAAAACCCGCAGCTCAGTTTCCATTGCAGGCTCTAACAAACGTTTATAACCATCTTCTAAGGCGTGTTGCACTTGTTTAGATGCAGCGTTATTTCCGGCAATAAACTGGTTTTCTAAAATTGATAAAGCTCCTTCAGCTGGTGGTAGTGCATCTAAGCGTAAAATCAGTTCTTTTTCGCCACGGCGCATGGCTAAAACTCGATGAGATGCGGCCGTTTTGACTGGTTCAGTCCACTCAAAATAATCCCTATATTTAATACCCTCTTCTTCTTTTCCTTTAATAACTTCCGATTTAAATTCGGCCTTTTCCTGGAAATAAGTGCGCATTTTGGTGCGTGCTTCAAGATTTTCCGAAATCATTTCAGCAATAATATCCCGAGCGCCCGCTAAGGCTTCATCCAGCGTATTTACGCCTTTTTCAGCATCTATAAATTTATCTGCCGCAGCATTTAAATCAAAATTCTGTTGGTCGAAAATTTGCAAAGCTAAAGGTTCTAAGCCTTTATCTTTCGCCATCGAAGCACGGGTTTTGCGTTTTGGTTTAAAAGGCAAATAAATATCTTCTAAAAATGAAATGGTTTCGGCTTCATTAATCTGCTTTTCGAGTTCAGGTGTAAGTTTACCCAATTCGGTCATCGATTTTAAAATCGCTTCGCGGCGTTTGTCTAAATCCCGTAATTGTAAAACTCTATCGCGTATTGCGGCAACCTGAACTTCATCTAAACTTCCGGTTAATTCTTTACGGTAACGCGAAATAAACGGAACGGTTGCGCCTTCATCTAATAAGTTTACTGTTGCGCTTACTTGTTTTTCTGCAACTTTTAGTTCGGCTGCAATTATTTTATGGTGAGTTAGCATATTCAAAAATTAATGCGGCAAAGCTAATCAGGATTTAAGGATTTTTAGAAATGATTTTTCCACCTTAAATTTTGAGTATTTAATCTTTAAGTGTACTAAGACTTGAATGTTTTAGATTTATTTTTTGGAAAGCAAAAACAGAAGATTTTATGATGGTCCGTCGGGCTTTACGCTATATTCCCGATGAAAAATCGGGAGATGCCGCTTCAATCCCGTTTAGATAACTTAAGTTTTTGCTGCTATGAAGGGCTACAAAGCGTAAAATTTAAACATTTATTTTTTCTCCTCTGCCTTCATTAAATCTCTTTGCGCTTTAAATTTGGTTATTTTTGCAATCAAATCCAGCGGCATTGGTTTATCAATTGGAAACTGAACTGCACCTTTGCTCCATTTATAATCTCCAAATTCGTGTTGAAAAGCCTCGATGCCTGAACCAGTAGGATAGAAGCCAATGTGTTTTTTATAGGCAGCAAAATAGACTAAAACCCTATTTTGCTTAAAAGCCGGCATTTTATAGCTGATTACTTCTGTAGCGTTTGGCACCGCATTATGAATAGTTTCTCTAATCTGCTGTAAAATTTCTTGCGTTTTAGCAGGAAATAATGCAATATATTCATCGATGGTTTTTGGCTCTATTTTCTCCATAATAATAATTTTTGCTGAGCTAATATAAAAATTATCGTTTGGTTTTTTGGGTTTGAGTAAGAACCGCACTGCGTTTTTTGCACAGGTTTTTGTAAAATAAACCTGACAGGAATGGAGATACTTTTTTGTCATACCAACGAAAAAGATTGCCACGTCGTTCCTCCTCGCAATGACGACAATTTGAGCATACAAAAGTTATAAAAAGATTGAAATGGATGGCGGGGCTACTGAAGGCGAAGAATTACTGAAGGTTGGTTTTCAAATTATTTGCCACTGAAATACAGAATTTATTTATTAAAGTAAGATTGCTTTCTGCCTTGAAATGACGTATAACGTAAAAATCCCCCAAATTGCTTTGGAGGATTTGTATATGTTTTGTCTTCGATTTGTTCAGAATGACAATTTATTTTGTTGCGTACATAACTTCTTTAACCGCTTTAATTACTTTCTCAGCATTTGGTAAGCTGGCTGCAATTAAAGTTGGCGAGTATGGAAGTGGTACATCTGCACAAGTGATACGTAAAACAGGAGCATCTAAATAATCAAAAGCTTGTTTTTGCACCATAAAGGCAATTTCACCAGAAAGTGATGCTAATGGCCATGCTTCTTCTACAACTACTAAGCGGTTTGTTTTCTTAACAGATTCGATAATTGTGGCGTAATCGATAGGACGAACAGTACGTAAATCGATAACTTCTACATTAATACCTTCTTTAGTTAATTCTTCTACAGCAGGGTTAACCACGCGAGTTAACATTTTACCGAAAGTTACAATGGTTACATCAGTACCTTCTTTGGTTACTTTTGCTTTACCAATTTCGATATAATATTCTTCAGCCGGAACATCACCTTTATCGCCGTACATTACTTCAGATTCCATAAAAATTACTGGATCTGGATCGATAATAGATTGTTTTAATAATCCTTTTGCATCGTATGGTGTAGCCGGAACGACTACTTTTAAACCTGGAGTATTAGCAAACCAGTTTTCGAAGTTTTGTGAGTGTTGTGCACCTAATTGGCCCGCATTACCTGTTGGGCCGCGAAAAACCATTGGGCATGAGAACTGACCACCACTCATTGATAAAATTTTAGCTGCACCGTTGATAATTTGGTCGATAGCTACCAATGAGAAGTTGAATGTCATAAATTCAACAATTGGAATAAGGCCTGCTGTTGCAGCACCAGTTGCAATACCTGCGAAACCTAATTCGGCAATCGGGGTATCGATAATGCGTTTCGCACCAAATTCATCAAGCATGCCCTGACTTACTTTGTACGCTCCGTTATATTCTGCTACTTCTTCACCTAATAAAAAAACGCGGTCATCTTTACGCATTTCTTCGCTCATGGCTTCGCGTAGTGCTTCTCTAAATTGGATTTCTCTCATTGTAAATTTTTATAACGGTGGCAAATATAATTATTAAAAGCATTGAAACCAAAGGCTATAATGCGTGTATTTTGTAATAATTGTGGTTGGTTTTGATGGAATATTTGGCTTTTTACTTTTTATTTAGATTGTTATTATCGAAAGGCTAAAATATAATTTCGCGGTGCATTAACTTAGGTTGTTTTTGTATTACATTTTGTTTATTTCTCCAAACATTTAATGATTGGGATTTAGTAATCCATAAATTTCGCTATCTAAAAATTTCCCTCTAAAATAGTAATCTTGTTTAAAGTGAGCTTCTTTTAAAAACCCATGTTTTATAAGCATTTGTCGAGATGCATCGTTGTCTACATTTATATTGGCACTAATTGTATGCAGGTTGATGTCTTGAAAACCAAAATCAATCGTTTTTTTCAAAGCTTCTGCAATAATTCCTTTTCGCCAATAATCGGGATGAAGCATATAGCCGATTTCCGCCCTGTGATTTGCAAAATCCGTTCGCCAATAACCGATAGAGCCAATCATTTGATTCGGATTTTTTTTCAAAGCGATTACCCAGGCTAAATTATCACCGTTTTCAAAACCCAGGTTAAACTTGGTAATGAATATTTTAATTTCCTCTAAATCTTTCGGCCTCTCACGGTCAATATATTTCATAACCGTTTCATTGGTTCGCATGGCGAATAAAGTTTCCGCATCAGAAATGGCATGTTCCCGAAGGATTAATCGTTCCGTTTCGAGGATAGGGAATTTTGTGAAGTTGAGGGTTAGCATTTTTTATTCGTTTCGTATTTCAAATTTATACTTATCTGCGAATTCTTTTACTTCCATTGCAAATGATTTTTTAGCATGATGTTTCTCTTGGTTTTTTATATAACTTGTTACAATTTCTAATTGCGATTCACTTACAGATATAGCGAAATAATCATCCTGCCAATTAAATGTATCAGTAGTTAGTTTGTTTTTGTTTATCCAATAAGCTGATTCTCCTTTAATCAGTTGTGCGGTCTTTGCAATAGTTTGTTCTTTTCCTAACGATATCAAACAATGCAAATGCTCAGTATGTCCATTTATAGCGGTTAAGAAAATAGATTTTTCTATACAATTTTCAATTATATGATTTTGAACTTTGTAACGGATGCTTTTGGTTAAATAGGGATGTCGATTTTTTGTTGAGAACACCAGGTGAACCCAAATTTTTACATACGACATAATGGATATTTTGGCTAAAGCCAATATATGAAATAATTTTTATCCGTTGGTTGAAACCAACGGCAAAGAAATGAACAGTGCAGTTGGCGATTTCATTATATTGATTGGTTTTCTATTTATTGCCGTTGGTTTCAACCAACGGCTTAAGATCATAAAAATGGGCTTTAGCCAACCCCTATTTCCCAAACAAAGTTTTATAGATCGAATACTTATAATTATCAGGTATTTCGCTGACATTAAAATACGGTGCGCCAAATAATTCTGCAAGTTTTTCTTTTAATCGGGCTAAAAACAAAGGCTTAATTTCTTCTAAAAAATCGCCTTTTAAAACCTGTCGGTTAGATTTAAACCAAACACCGCCATTAATCGGGTCGTTCATTGTTTTAACGATATATAAATTTGGTTCTACACAAGTTTTGCCTGCAGATTGCTCGTATGCATAGGTATAAAGCAAGGTTTGTATCAGTGCTTTGTTGATATGTTTACCGTTTGAATTAAAAAGTTCATCAACATCTTTAAATGCCAATTTATCACTACCCGTTTTATAATCTACAATTTTTGTTATGCCATCCTTAACATCAACCCTGTCAATATAACCGAAAATTTTAACACTTTCTTGCTTTCCATTTAATGAGAAGCTGATTTCGGCCTCTACTTTTTGCTCTAAACTTATAATGGTAAACGGCGTTTGCGTAATATCCTGATTTAAAATAATGTTTACATAAGCATCAACAATGGCAAGAATAACCTTTTGCATGCCTTTATATTCCATCACCTTGTCAGCATGATTAAACATTACTGCATTAAAGGCTTTTTGAATTAACTGAGGAACTAAATTTTTCCTTTCTTTAATTCTTTCTTCAGTAATCTCTGCACTTCTTAAATCTTCGTAAAAATATTCCATCACCTTGTGCAAAATTGAACCAATTTCATTTGCCTCAACAACTGCACTAATTTCCTTGGGTTCTTTGATACCTGCAATGTAGTTGAAGAAAAAATCAATCGGGTTAGCAATGTACTGCGTTAGCGCCGAAGGCGATAAAATTTTCTTCTTATCAAGATATTTTTGCAGCGTTTCCTGAATAAAAGCATTTCCTGTTTTTTCAATCTGAACGGCTTTAAATTCCTCTGTTTTTACTTCGAGATTTAATTCATGGTAGGTAAAATTAAAGCCGCTTTCATATTCCAGTTGCTTTAAAATTCTGCTGGCTTCGCCCGATGTAGATTCATCGGTTAAACTGTTGTAAACAAAGTTGATATTTTTCGCTCTTTGCATCAAACGGTAAACCATGTATGATGAGATGGCATCTAAATTTTCTAAAACAGGCAAACCATAAACCCTTCGAATAGAATCTGGTATAAAGCTATTGCCGATAGATGATTTAGGAATGATGCCTTCATTAAAACCGAGAATAACCACTTTATCAAAATTTAAGTTCCTGGTTTCGAGCAAGCCCATAACCTGAATACCATTTAGTGGATCGCCGGAAAGCGGAACTGCAATGGCTTGTAGCGATTTTTGCACAAGGTAAATAACAAAAGGAATTTCTTCTTTACCAATATGTGAATTAAAGGTGTCGTGCAGGCGGTTTAACTCCTGAATGGTTTTTACAAAAAGTTCAGCATCAATTTTCTTTAAAGTTTTTGCGTTTGATAATCTGGTTAAAACAAAATCCAGAACCTCTAATAAATTGGTCACAACCGATTGAGGATTATCGATTTTTTTATAAAAAACTTCAAAAAAACCACTTTGTCGCAATAAACGAGTGTGTTCTATTTCAACCTGATTTTCTTCTAATAGTGCAGTTAAAATTTTATCACGCATTTTTTGCGTTAAGCCAGTTAATGGATGCGTTAAAAAGGCTTCAACATTTTTGTAACTTACTTTATTGCCTTGCAAAATTTCCAGTTGGCAGGTTAACCATAAATCAACCAAACCAAAAATACTTGAGGTTGATAGTGCAAAACCCATGGTTACGTTAAGGTCGATTGCCTCACCATCATAATTTGTAGGGATGGTTTGTAACGTTGGAATAAGCAAACTCTCATCTGCCAGAACCACAACTGTTTTACCAACGGTTTCTGCATTGGTGTAATCTTCTTCTAAAATATTATTCAGGATTTTTGCCTGTGCCGATTGTCCCTGAACTTTGAAAACATTAACATTGTGCTCGCCCGTTTTCATTAAGCTTTCCTTTTCAGAAAATTCATTTCTTAAGCCTAAAAGGTTGAGGTTTTTTCTTAGAAACAATCCCGCCTCTTGCGAAGCATCATCTAAATAATAGCTATCTGCATCAAAATAAAAGAGCGCTTTATCTGTTTCTTGTAACTGACTAAAAATTTTTGCTTCAGCACTACTCAAAGCATTAAATCCGACGAAAATGATTTTACCTTTATCAAAATTTGAGATAAATTCCTGGTGACTTGTAATATCATCCGCCAGGTGGCGATAAACTGAACCATTGGTTAAATAGCCTTGTTCTTTTAATACAGCGTGAAATTTGTTATAAAGCTTTGGCATTCTGCGCCACATTTTTATAAATAATTCTTGCTGTTTTTTGTGTTTACCTTCTGAGTATGACGTCCAGAATTGTGAAAGGAATTGATATTGCTCCGGACTTAAATAATCAAAATCCTGATTGATAACTGAAATGTCTTCCAAATCGCGGTAGAGTTTTTCTGCATCAACTAAATCAGCATCAATTTGGTTAAAATCGCTTAAAATTATCTTTGCTAAAGGAAAAAATTTATGACTTGAAATGGTTTCAAGCTTTTCTTCAACCAAAAGTTGATTATAGATTTTATGAAGCGTAAAAAATTGCAAATAGAAATCGGCTATTTTATAATTTGTAGAGCATGCAAAAAACTCCTGAATGGTAAAAAAGGATGGACTGAAAAACGGCTTTTTAATTATATCTGCAAAATGCTTTTGCAAATAAGCAGCTGGTCTTTTATTATTGAAAACAATGGCACAATTAGCCAGCTGATTTCCAAATCTGCTAACTAAATCTTCGGCAACTTCTTGTAAAAATGGTTTCATAATTAAGATTTAAAAAACAGATTTGAAAGTTCTAAAGAAGATTGCTCTCCCGAAAAATCGGGATAGACTGTGCCTCGCAATAACGTTTGTGCGGTCGTCATTGCGAGGCACGAAGCAATCTTAAAGTGGTTAATATCTATGTCGTAGAACTTCATATTAGACTAATTTCAATTTGCCTTTAACAGCATAAAATAAATAGGTTTTAATATTATCATAACCCATTTCCGATAATAAATTTCTATAGCCATCAACTTGTTGAATGTGTTTCTCACTTTCTTCTAAAGTAAATTTATAATCCAGAATAATTACTTCATTATCATTTATAAGCACTCTATCCGGTCGGTGAAGTTTACCATTAACATCAATAATACTTTTCTCGGTTATACTTTCTCCGGCGGCATCTAAAAGTTCTTTAAGCTCCGGATGGTTTAAAACCTCCATTGCTGATTCAACCAGCTTTTGCTTTTCTTCTACCTTGATAATGCCTTGCAAAATAAGGTTTGCGGCATAATCTTCAACACCTTTCTGACTTGTTGCACTCGCCAATATATCATGAAGCAATGAACCTTTCCGACCCGATTTTTCGATATTAACCAAGTGTTTTAAATGCTTTTCTTCTGAAGAAGTGTAGAGCTCTGATAAACGTGTTGTAGTTGGATAGCTTTTCAAATTAATAAAATTTGATGCTCCATCCTTATTTTCGATTGTAATGTATTCTACAATTTCATAAACCCCGTTTTCATCAAATTCGTTTTCGAAAGTGAGGTTTATTACATCGCCCATATTGGATAAATTAATTTCTTTATTCCCTTTTGGTTCGGCCTTACCCATAGTTGCGATGTATAAATAATCTTTAGAGCGGGTAGTGGCTACATAAAGCATATTCAATGCATCCATATTGTTATAAAGTAACTCTTCATAATAGGCTTGTGCGATTGATGAATCAGCCAAATCTTTATTGTATTTTAATGGAATACCCCGCAGTTCCTTATAAACTGTATCTTCTGATGATACCCAAAAAGTAGAATTCGCTTTGCCTTTGACTTCCCAATTGCAAAAGGGGACAAAAACCGCCCTAAAAGCTAATCCCTTAGATTTATGTATGGTAATAATTTGAATCGCATCAGCGCCTTCTGGCGATGGTAGAGATTTTTTTACGCCATCTTCATCCCACCAGGTTAGGAAAGAAATAATACCTTTTTCGCCAAGCTTTCCGGCGTTTGCTGTTAAATCTCTAAAGGCCAATAAATAGGGTAAATGTTGAGCAAGATTTTTTAAATCATAAGCTTCGAGCAAAATCTCTATTAATTCTGCCAGCGGAAGTTGCAGCCACGATTGCCAGTTTTCGCAAAGCGATTTTGGGAGAACATTACCTAGCGTGCTTAATGAAACGTTAACTAAATTTAGATAGTGGTTGGCGTTTGCATCTTTATCATGTAAAGAATGATAGAGTGCAATGCAATTTGCCTTGTAAAGTGCGGTTTGAGCATCTAAACCTATCAATATTTTTAAAGTATTAATGATGAGCTGAACGGCAGAATTGTTTGAAATCAATAAAGCATCACCAGATAATACCGGAAGTTTTTGTTCCATCAACTTCTGCACCGTTAACATGGCTTCGCTATTGGAGCGAACTAAAATTGCAATGTCTTTTAGTGCATAATTTTGCTCGTTTTTAAGGTGAAGGATTTCTTCGATAACATCGTTTAAAGCAATATCTCTAAAAATTGTTTCTGTAAAACGTGCCTCGTCCGGAACCTGTTCTTTGCTAAATTTTTTAATTTTAATGGTTCCGCCTTTTAGCGTATTTGCTGCAAAATTTTGGGTTGAGCTTGCATAAATATCGGTAATGATGGAGTCGTAATGCTGCGTATTCCACCATGCTGTAATATTTTCTGGCTTGCTCGCTAAACTCTGGTTTAACTCATTTTGTAAGGTTATAGGAATTTGGCGGTATAAAAAGTTATTAAATGTGATGATGTTTTCTGTGCTCCGATAATTTTCTGCTAAACTGTCTTCGATAACATTATGCGGGCCAACATCCGTTTTTGCATGCTTGTGTAAAATATTCCAATCGCCATTTCGCCAGCGATAAATAGATTGTTTTGTATCACCAACAATAAGATGGTCGGTTAAATCTAAACTGGGTGTGGCAATAGCATTGGTTAAAAGCGATTTAAAACTTCCCCATTGGCTTGTAGAAGTATCCTGGAATTCATCAAAAAGAAAATTACGATAACGATTACCAACTTTTTCCCAGATAAACGAAGGGTTGTCGCCGGCATCTTCCGTAATTCCTGAAATTAATTTTTGAGCATCGCTGATTAATAGATTATCATTCTCGGCCCGATATTCCTTTAATAACACGGCAATTTCCTGCATCAACCTTAAATAATAAAGGTTTTTGTTAAAGGCAATTGCTAATTGATAAGTTGGTAAATGGTTTAGATAATGAGCTTTAATCTTTTGCAAAATCGGGTTAACGGTTGTAAAGGCTTCAGGATTATCTGCGTTTTTTTGAAACCATTCTTCAGGCTCATCAATTATATTAAAAATGGGTTCTATTTTGGAGAAATCGCCACGGGCAATTAGAATTAATTTTGTTAATGGGCTTCTCGATTTTCCTTTTAGCTGGTCGTTTTCTACACCTAAAACTTCAAGTGCCTCGTTTGCATCTTTAGCAAGCTGAATAATTTCGCTTTCGAAATTTTTAATTTCATCTTTAGTAACGCTGATGTATTTTTTAAAGAGAGCATCAATGTTTTCCAGCCCTAATTCTTCTACGGCTGATTCGAAAATTTGAAAGCGTTCTGAAAAAATTTCTCCGATTAGATTATATAATTCGATTTTGTAATTCCAGCTTTTATTATCGCTAATGCGCTCGATAGCCAAATCGATAATCCATTGCAGTAATTGTTTATTGTCGTTTAAAGCCTCATCAAGTTTATTTACTAAATCATCTTTAACTTTATCATAATTCATTTCTAAATTATAATCTGCATTTAAGCCAAGTTCAAAAGCAAAGCCTCTAATTACTTTTTGTACAAAACCATCAATGGTACTTACCGAAAAACGGCTGTAATCGTGAAGAATTTTCCGATAGATTTTATCAGCTTTAAATTGGAGTTCTTTAGCATTTAAATTTGGATGAGCCGCTAAAACCAATTTCCGATAATCATCAATTTTCTTTGCGGGATTTCCTTTTGCTAAGCCAACCAATACCTCCAGAATTCTGCTCTTCATTTCTTCGGTAGCTTTATTGGTAAAGGTTACGGCTAAAATTTCTCGGTATTTATTCTCGCCAGAAAAAAGCAAAGTAAGGTAGTGCGCAGTTAAACTGAATGTTTTACCAGAACCGGCAGAAGCTTGAAGGATTTTAAGGGGTTGAGGCATATTTTTCTTGGCTATGGGTTTTATTCCCCTCCTTTGGAGGGGTGCCTGTAAGGCGGGGGTGGCTATTTAAAAATATCCTAACTTACAACAATTTAAAATTTTCCCGAAATCAGGATATCCACAATAGCTTATTTCTTTTTAGCTTTTCTTTTTGCCAAAGTTTTATGACTAATTCTTGCAGGGCGTTCTGCCATTTCAATTTTGAGTCCTAATAAATCGCGAATAACAACTGATGCGCACGTACCGCCAAAAGCCGCCGGAAGGTAAGAAACTGTTCCGTAGGCAGAACGCTTAAAATTGCTGCCGTCTGTCATTATCATAGATTTTTTGTCCATTTCTTCAGTAGAAAAAACCGCCCTGATTTTATCTGCTCCAACGAGTTTGTTCAATCGCTTACGCACATAACTTGCAAAAACACATTGATAAGTATCGGGCAGCATTGCTATTCTGAGCTTCGTAGGGTCCATTTTGCCACCAGCACCCATAGAACTAACAATTGGAATGTTTTTCTCCAAAGCTTTTGATAGAAGTGTGATCTTCGGCATCACACTATCAATGCAATCCATAATATAATCAAATTTCGATTCTAATATTTCTCTGCATTTTTCGGGCGTTAGGAAAGTATTTACTACATGAAGTTTCAATTCGGGGTTTATGGCCAACAACCGTTCTTGCATAATGGCAGCTTTACTTACACCGTGATTGGTAGCCAATGCAGGTAATTGCCTGTTTCTATTGGTTGGGTCTACAACATCACCATCAACAATGGTCATTTCGCCAACACCAGCTCGACAAATAAATTCTGCTGCGAAAGAGCCTACGCCTCCTAAACCGACAACTAACACATGTTTCGATTGTAATTTATCAATTCCGTCATTTCCCACTAAAAGTGCGGAGCGTGAAAGCCAGCTAGTATCAGACATTTATTTAAGTAAAAAGTGTAAAGTAAAAACTAAAAGTAAAAATGGTTATAGCAAACTCAATTATACCAGTTAGCAAAAATATGTGCTTTTAAGATATTATTTTTCACTGACCCGGAACATGGATTAAAACGAAATAAATTTCTTAAAGCTTCCACTATTTCTGTGTTTCCGTTGCAAAGCTAAAGTAATTCCAATTTCTTCCAGTTTGCAAAAATAAGGGCTTTTAACTCATCAACCGAACATTTTTTTATAATAGAAGCAGCCTGGTAAATTTCTTCAATGGACGTTTCCGAATCATCGGTTTCCAGAAAAAAGTTGTCACTTTGTTTAATCAGCTTTGCTGCACCGGAATTTTCATTTAAAATAGCTGCTCCTAAAGATATTAAAAAGCCTTTTGCCAATAGTTGTTTCCCTAATTCTTCATTTTTATTGAAACCGTGAATTATCAACGGCACTTTAATGCTCAATCTATCTTTAACTTCTATTAATTCTGCAAATGCTTTTACACAATGCAAAATCATGGGTTTTTTCAATTGCTCTGCTAAAGCAATTTGTTGCTCAAAAATATAAATTTGGTCTTCCAGGCTTTCGCCCTTTAACTTATCTAAACCACATTCTCCAATCAATTTTACATTCTTCTGTTTAGCCAGAACAGTTAAATATCTTAATTGAGTTTCGAGTAATTCTTTTTTAGCGTACCAAGGGTGTAAGCCAATTGAAATGGGTTTGGTTTTCGGCATTGCCAAGAAAATATCGCTGGTTAGCGAAAGACTTTGAATACTAATAACTCCTTTTTGCTGAGTAGTTTTATGAGTGTGTACATCTAAAAAATCCATTTCGCTACAAAGATAGTATTTTGCAAAATTGTATTTATTCTGTAAAAGAAATGTGGGATAATCTATAAAAATGGTAGTCTTTATTACTTTTACGCTATTATATTAAAATCATGAAAAAACTAATCACAATTTTAGCGATTACATTTAGCTCAACACTTGCTTTTAGTCAGGCGAAAACAGCAGGCGTTCATATTTATAATCCGGAGGCTAACGCAATGGCCGATTTAAAAGCCGCAACAGAGAAAGCCGCAAAAGCAAATAAACATGTTTTGGTACAAGTTGGCGGCAATTGGTGTACATGGTGCATTGCCTTCCATAACCTGGTTGATACTACTGCTATTTTAAAACAAACAATAAACGATAATTTCGAGTACGTTTTGGTGAATTGGGATAAAGACCACCATAACGATGAAGCTATGAAATACTTAGGTTTTCCAAACCGTTTTGGTTACCCTGTTTTTGTGGTTTTGGATGGAAAAGGGAAGGTGTTGCATATTCAGAATTCCGCTTATCTCGAATCAGAAGAAATTGGAGCAGACGGTAAAAGAAAAGTTGGTCATGATGTTAAAAAAACAATTTCCTTTTTAAAGGGATGGACCGTTGCAGCTGTAGATCCTGAAACTTACAGGCCTAAAACCAAATAAGTTTAAAGACTAAAGTTTAAAGCCACAGATAATCAGATTTTAATTCTGATGATCTGTGGCTTTTTTGTTAATCATCCAAGTCATCTTCCTTCAAATCATCAACATTTAACTCGTAAGATGGTCTGGAAGCCTCATCAGCTTGTTTTAATAAATCTTTGTCGTGCTCTACTTTTGAGGTATCGCCATCCAATTCATTTATGTTTTCTGTATCGTCTTCCCTGCGTAATGCATCATTTGGGTCGTTCGAATAATCTTCGTTTTCTGGGTCTATCATAACAATAAGTTTTTATAGATAGATAATGATTTTGGGCGAAGATTTGTTTTAATGATTTTTCTTTAAATGAAGAAAGCCACAGATTTACAGATTATTCTAACTCATAAAATCTGCAAATCTGTGGCTCCTTTTAAAGCTTTTTTAAAGGCTTACATGCCATCGCCAAACTTATAGTTCGGCAAAATGCTTACCGGTAATTTTCCGGTAGGTACCAATCTGTTATTAATTACAGCCGCGGCCGAAACTTGCATATAATCTTCTTTCTGATAACCGATAATTAAACCTTTACTGTTTTCTAATCCTGGTAATCCGGCAAGGTTATAAGGGTTTGCAAACAAAGCAAATACGGTGTTTCTGGTCGATAAATCTTTAATAAAACTTTTAACACCTGCATTTAACTGAATGTTATTTGCTGGTCTTGCCCGGCTATCATGAATACCTACAATTACCTGGTCAAAAGCGGCAATTTCTCTCGCTACGTTCGATATTTGCGTAGCACTTGCATTTTTGTCAAGCACATAATAAACGGAATTGTAAAAACCTTTGGCTACTTCCTTTTGAAATCTGGTAACCGATGGCACACCAATACTAACAATTGCAGTTCTTCTAATTGGGATTAAGTTTTTAATATAATCCTTGCCTTTTAACATCGTTACAGAAGCATTCGCCAACTCCTGCACAAGTGCATTGCTAGCATTACGGTTAATGCCTGCAATTAAACCCTTGGTAACAACCGTATCTTTTTGCGATAAACCTGCCCAGTATTTAGCCGTCAAAATTTTTCTCACACTGGCATCAATTGTTTTAATATCAACTCTACCCTGACGAATCGCTCTACGAACCAAATGAATTGCCCTGTCGCTATTTTCCGAAAGCTCCAGAATATCATTACCGGCAATAATGCCCAATAAATCGGCTTCGCCCCCTTTAAAATATTTAACAACGCCTTTCATATCCATAGCATCCGAAATAATTAAGCCTTTAAAACCTAATTTCTCTTTCAAAATTCCGGTAACAATTGGTTTTGATAGGGTAGAAGGTAAATTTGGCGTATTATCTAAAGATGGAATATTCATGTGCGCAATCATCACTCCTGATGCACCTTGCTTTATCAATTCTCTAAATGGATAAATTTCCAAAGTATCCAGTCGGGTTGCGCTAAAAGTTAGCTGTGGCAAATCATAGTGCGAATCTACATCTGTATCACCATGTCCGGGGAAATGCTTTAAGGTAGTTAGCAAACCACCATCCTGCATGCCTTTCATATATGCACCGGTTTTAACCGCAACATTAAATTTGTTTTCTCCAAAAGAGCGGTAGTTAATTACCGGGTTTTTCGCATTGTTATTAATATCCGCATCGGGTGCCAAATTCATGTGCATACCCAAACGCTTATAATCTTTAGCCACTTCAAGCCCCATTTTATAAAGCAATTCTTTGTTTTGGATGGCGCCCAAAGTCATTTGATAAGGATATGAAATTGTACTATCTAAACGCATACCTAATCCCCATTCGCCATCATTGGCAACAATTAATGGTACGCGACTTACCTTTTGATAGGCATTTGTAGCCACAGCCTGTCTTACCGGGCCACCCTGAAAGAAAATTACACCACCAAGCTGTTCCTTTTTAATTACCAAACCAACCGAATCAGTATATTTCTGACCTAAATTAGTATGCGCCCTAACGAAAAACATTTGCGCAATTTTTTCTCTTCTATTTAATTTTTTAAATACAGAATCAACCCATTTTGGCTGATTAGCTAACATCTCTATATAAGAATTTTGTTGTGCGTGTGCATAAATTGCAAGCGTAAATAGGGCAATTAAGGTAATTAAGTTCTTTTTCACGGTGTTTTATTGTGTCGGCTAAATTAGTAAGTAAAATGTTAATAAAACAAAAACCAATCTAAGTAATCGATTTAATACATTTTAAAATTTAAAGTTGTGCGTTATAAAAAGCCAGGATTTTTATAAAAATATTTGGAAAACGAATATTCAGTAATACTATCAAAACTGCAGTCCTGCTTTCTGTTACAATCCTTTTAATACTTACAGAAGTGGCAATCTTTATCGTTAACCATCAAAAAAGGTATTTTCACGTCAATCCGGTTTATCTAACAAAGGCAGTATTTCAAATACAAAATTCAAAAGCCAATGCATCATTTAATAAAAAAATTAAAACATATTGTAAAATCAAAAGTTAATACAATAACGCTCTGGATAAAATATTAACCTAAATTTTTTAACCATGAAAAATGTAAATACACCTAAGAATAATCCTACAGTTCAGGGAAGTTCTATTGCCGACAGAGCAAATCACGACGTAAAAGTTGATAAGAAAATTCAAGGTATAACCAATGGCGGCGGACAACGTTCAGACCAAACCTCGAATAAAGATAATCAGCGTAAACACGATAATAAGAAATAGTATAATGTAAGATGGAAGAAGGAAAATGTATGATGGGATAGTTACTTTGGTTTACACTTCGTATTTTCCGTCGTCCATCTTACATTTTCCATTCCCAATTTTCCTTTCTACATATTCTTTCAGCCATTTACCCTATTCTATTTTCCCATTTACGTCTTCAATTCCTAATTTGGTTCATTAGCCAAAGCAATAATATCTTTTCCTTCTAATACTTTACGTTCGCCATTATGGCTTAAGGTATTAATCATTGCATCAGCAAGTTCTTCCATTGTACAAAAACCATTCGGGAAAAACTTTCTTCCGATAGGAAACATCCAATTCACATAGTTATAAAATTTATGTGCAAACTTTTGTGTTTTAATTGGTTTTATAAAGCCTGGTCTTAAATTATAAACCTGCTCAAAAGTTAGTGCGGTTAAATCATTTTCAGTTTTACCTTTAACTTTTTGCCATTTTAATCTTCCCTCCGGGTTGGTTCCACTACCAGAAACGTAGCAAAAAGTCATATCCTTATTTAACCTGCTTAATGTTTGTGCAACATGCATGGTCAATGTATATGTCATTTTATAATAAGTATCATCATCTGCACCAACTGATGTTATCCCTAAACAAAAAAAACAAGCATTATAACCTTTTAACTGCTCCTCAATCGAGCTAAAATCAAAAAAGTCTTCACGTATAACCTCTTTCAATTTAGGATGTAAATATCCACAAGGCTTACGGTTGATTACCAGAACAGCGTCAATTTCTGGGCTGTTTAAACACCTGATTAAAACGCCTTCGCCAACCATACCCGTGCTGCCGGTTATTATAACATTATTTGTTGCTCTGCTCTTTCCCATCTTTAAGTTTTATATATCAACCTCTAAAATTAATCATTGTTTTGCTTAGTAAACTCCAAAAAACTTTTCTTTATGTAGCTAAGCAACTGATAATCGTTCATTTTTTTTATCTCGGCTGCCGATGGACGATATTTGGTTATAAATTTTTGTAAAGAATCGCCTTCTAATTTCGTTAGAGAAACGATTTTTTCAACATCAAATCGGTGGTCTATGTATTTTGTTTCTTCATCTTTAAGCTGCGCTTTTTTCAGTTTTGAAACAGAAGATTTATTCTTCGCTAGTAAGCCCGCTATTTTCAAAACATCAACACTAAATATGGATGAGGTAGAGTTTGATACCAGATTAGAACCAGGTGTTTTATAGCGCAAACCTTTCTTTACAATTACATCCTTAATCGTTAACTCCTTATAGGCAAAAACCTTCGCAAAGTCTTTCCTTAACTGAATAGAATCTTTAAGATAATCCCGTTTCGGATAAATGGTAATCTCCTGAAGATTAATTTCTGATGCTTTAAGCAGAATTACAACTTCTTTAAATCTATTACTAAGGCTAACTTCCTGATTTATGTAACCTAATTTTTTAATGCTTATAAACTTAGTTGAAGTATCTCTAACAAATGAAAATTTACCAGTATAAGAGGTGATGCTGACACGATTGCCATAACTAACTATTGCATTTTCGATTGGCAACTTCGAAATATTATCGAGCACTTGCCCGGTAATTAATTGCTGGGCAACAATTTTGTTCGATGTTATAATTAGTACGAAGATAAGGAAGTAGCGCATTAGGTCAATATATTACATAACAATATGGTTTTCATAAGTTTAACATTACTTAACGTTTTAATAAGCATAAAAAAAGCCCTGCAAACTATTTAAAACTTGCAGGACTTAATATCAATTTGGGTTCGTACTATCTAATAATAGTTCCCTGCATTTTGTAATCTTTTGGTGGTTCTGCGTTTAATAAATGCTGCACAAAATAATCCCATCTTCTTCTCATCATATACGGCGAGTAAGCACCAAAGCCATGCGCACTATTTGGAAAAATTACCAAATCGAAAGACTTGTTTGCTTTTTGAAGTGCTTCCACAACCAATAAAGTATTTGATGGTGGAACATTATCGTCCATCATACCATGCACAAGCATAAGTTTACCTTTTAAATTTTTTGCATAATTTTGGTTTGCCTGCGCTTCGTAATCAGCATTTTCTACTAAACCGTTGTAGCGTTCTCCCCAGTCATCCTCATAGTTTCTGTTGTCGTGGTTTCCCGATTCAGCAATACCAACTTTAAAGAAATCCGGATAACGAAACATTGCTGTAGCTGTAGCAAAACCACCACCCGAATGTCCCCAGATACCAACTTTTGTTGTATCCATCGGGTATTTTTCTGCAAGTTGCTTAATCGCAGTAATTTGATCTGGCAATGTGTTTTCAGCCATATTTCCGTAACTCATATCATGAAAACTTTTTGAGCGGTCTGGGTTACTTGTTCCCTCAATTACCACTACAATAAAGCCTAACTCTGCCAATGCCTGGTTGTCGCCTCTTGATGCTGAAAATGCCCAGCTGCCCACACTTCCACCCTGTGGACCTGGATAGATATAATCAATTACAGGATATTTTTTCCCGGCTTCCATTTTTGTTGGCGTAAAAACCAAACCATAAATATCAGTTTTGCCATCGTGTGCTTTTACCGAAACCGGGGTTGGTGCTTTCCAGCCGGTAACGGCTAGCCTGCTTACATCTGTTTTTTCTAAAGTGGTAATTAATTTACCATTTAAATCTCTTATAACACTAACCGATGGAACATTTGGCTGAGAGTAGGTATCGAAAATATAATTTCCCGAAGGTGAAAAACTACTCACGTGATTTCCTTCTTCCGGAGTTAAAGAAACCATCTTTTTACCATCAAATCCGATTTTATAAAGATGTGTGAAATATGGGTTTCCTGGTTCCTTTCCATTTCCTATAAAGTATATTGTGCGGGTTTTTTTATCAACCTTTACAACTCTCGCAACCACAAATTCGCCTTTGGTAATCTGATTTTTAACTTTTCCGGTTGTAGAATCGTACAAATAAAGATGCCCCCAGTTATCTCTTTCAGAATACCAAATGATTTCTTTTGTGGCAGGTAAGTATCTCCAGTTTATGGCGCCCTGGCCCGATTCATATTGCGTTTTAACTACTTCTTCAAAAACCTCCCTTACCGCACCGGTAGTTGCATTTGCAATGCGGAATTTCTCTATTTTATGATCTCTCGAAGTTGAAACAAAAGCAACTTCAGAGCCATCTGCTTTCCAGTCAATATCATCAAAAGTGCCACTGCTCGAAATATCATCACTTAAAGTTGCACGGTGTGGATCTGGTGCTACATTTAAAGAAATCACCTTTGGTTGCTCCACATCAATAATTACACGTCTGATGGTTGGAATTTCTTTATCTCCCGGTAAGGGATATTTCCACGCTTCTAATTTTGGCGAACCAACATTTGTGGTCACTAAATACATGTCTTTTGTATTACGCTGATCTTGCTGAAATGTTGCAATTTTTTTTGAATCTGGCGACCAGCGAAGGATGGCGCCATCGCTGTGTTTCCAGCCGGCGTTATCCGTAGCATAACCGTAATCCTTAATGCCATCAGTTGTTAATTGGGTTAATTTACCCGAAGCAACATCCTTAACATAAAGGTTATAATCTTTAATTAGAATAGATTTTTTTCCATCTGGGGATAAAACTTCGCCTCTTGATCTACGTGGTCCCGGTGCAGAATTGCTGGCTTTGTAATCAGTTGTTAGCGTTTTTGTGTTTGCTTTTGGGTCAACCAAATAGCTTTTCTCCTCGCCGTTTATTTTCACCGAATACCAAAATTTATCACCATCAAGCCAGTTCGGACGCACACTTCCTGCATCTATAAATTTCTCGGTATTGTAACTCATAAAGCTTTCAGCACGCTCATAATCTTGAGCTGTAAAAGCAGTTTTTTGTTGTGCTGTAGCCGATAAAGCCAAAGCAACAACCGTTACGCTTAATAAATATTTATTCATTTTTAGGTTTGTTCTTTGCGATAAAATTAAAACTGTTTTCTCATTAGATTTTAATTTATCAATAATAATACAAAAAAGAAACGTATGGCTTTTATTCGGATAGGAGTTTTAAAAAAATTAGAAGTAAATGCTTGGGTTTGTGACTGCATGAATAAGTGTGGAATTCAAAAAAGCGGAGAGGGCGGGATTCGAACCCGCGGTACCTTGCAGTACACACGCTTTCCAAGCGTGCTCGATCGACCACTCTGACACCTCTCCGAATGGACAGCAAAAATATATTTTTTATTCAAAAAAAATGCTCCCAAAATTAATTGGAAGCATTTAATATTTCTTCGTTATCGAAATTAATCAATAACAGTGATTTTTAACATATTGGTTTTACCTTTTGCTTCCATTGGGATAGCGGCAGTATTGATAATGATATCTCCTTGCTTAACCAATTTTTTGCTTTTAAGGAATTCGTTAACCTCAATGATTGTATTATCTGTACTTTCCCATTTATCATAGTAAAAACCTCTAACACCCCATAATAAACTTACTGCATTTAATAAAGCACGGTTGCTTGTAAATATGAAAGTTAACGCTTCTGGGCGGTGACTAGAAATTTCGAAAGCGGTGTAACCACTCAAAGTCATAGAAACGATACCAATAGCGTTTGTTTGTTTAGCCAAGAAACAAGCCGAATCACAAATCGCATCACTTAAAAATGATGGAGATTTTGGTTTTAAAAACTTATCAGGATGGAATGGATAATTGTTTTCTTCGATGTTTTGAATGATTTTTTGCATGGTTTCGATAACAATCAGCGGGAATTCACCTACCGAAGTTTCTCCACTTAACATCACCGCATCTGCACCATCTAAAACGGAGTTAGCCACATCATTAACCTCGGCACGTGTAGGGCGAGGTGTGGTAATCATACTTTCTAACATTTGAGTTGCAACAATTACCGGTTTTGAAGCTGCTCTACATTTTGCAACTATCATTTTCTGTAATAATGGAACTTCTTCCATCGGACATTCAACGCCTAAATCTCCGCGGGCAACCATAATACCATCTGTTACAGCGATAATTTCATCAATGTTTGCGATAGCCTCCGGTTTTTCTATTTTGGCAATTACACGAGCAGTTTTTCCACGCTCAGCAATTATTTTTTTAAGTTCGATAATATCTTCGGCCTTACGAACGAAAGATAAACCAATCCATTCAACATCGTTTTCAAGAACAAATTCTAAGTTTTCTCTATCCTCTGGAGTTAAAGATGGAATTGAGACTTTAGTGTTTGGAAGGTTTACACCTTTTCTTGATGTTAAGATACCACCATGAACGATTTCACAAACTACTTCATCTTTCAAGTTTGTAGAAATCACTTTCATCTGCAGCTTTCCATCATCTAAAAGGATGATTTCACCTGCCTGAACATCTTGAGGAAAGTTTTGATAAGTGATGTAAATACGCTCTTCGTTACCGATGCACTCTTGCGTAGTAATTATTGTTGTTTTACCGTTGATAAGGTTAATGCCACCTTCTTTAACTAAACCGATACGAATTTTAGGGCCTTGTAAATCGGCTAAAATTCCAACATTATAATCGTATTTTTTATTTAAATCGCGGATTGTATCCAATACCGCTTGGTGATCTGCTTGTGAACCGTGTGAGAAATTTAAACGACAAACATCCAAACCTGCATTAAACATGCTGTATAATACATCTGGTTTAGCTGAAGCGGGGCCGAGTGTGGCTACAATTTTTGTTCTGGAATGAAAAGGTTTCATTTAATAATTGTTTTAGCAATGCTGTTTTGTATCTAATTAATCATCTAAATTAATTAAACTGCATTAATATTTATATATAATTTGTTTTGTACAGTTTTTTATAACCCTCAAATATAGTGTAATTAATACACCAAGTATATAATTTTTATATTACCAAATTCTCTTTCGATTTAAGTTTGGTGGGGTCTATTTTTGCAGCCACCTGAATATCAGGCAGTTTGTTTAATCCATTTATTAAATAATTCAAATCTTCCTTATCAATAAATTCTTTAATGATAATAAAAAAATCAACATTATTCATTTCCGGAACCAAAATTCCATCGCTGCTTTTATTACTTATCAGGTAATATTCTGTTTCTCCTTCCTCAACAAAAAAGTAATATTTAGAAAAATACCAGGCTGGTTCGTCAATGTTAAAAAATATTTCATGGTCGTCTATCTTCTCAAAGTGAGTGTTTAAACGCGTATTAATTTTGTGGCATAACACATAGTCTTTTAACGGGGCAGTTACCGCAATTAGTGTAAAATCAAGGTCTAAGGTTAATTTTAGGTAAGTTTTATTCAAGGCGAAATAAATTATTTACAGAACGAAATTAAAAAACTAATTCTATATTCGCTTGTTATTTCAGAGCCAAATTTAGGTGTCGAAATAAAAACATTTGAAAATTGTAAGAATTTATTTTTCTTTGCACAGAATTATTTAACCATTAAATTATAAAATTATGTCTGATATTGCTTCAAGAGTTAAGGCTATTATCGTAGAAAAACTAGGTGTTGACGAAAGCGAAGTTACGCCAGAGGCTTCATTCACCAACGATTTAGGTGCAGATTCTTTAGATACCGTAGAGTTAATTATGGAATTTGAAAAAGAATTCAATGTAGCTATTCCTGATGATCAGGCTGAAACCATCGGTACAGTTGGTCAAGCGATTGCTTATTTGGAAAAAAACGTTAAATAGAATTACGCTTTTTCAGTATAAATGGAATTAAAAAGAGTAGTAGTAACAGGGTTGGGTGCGCTCACTCCTATAGGCAATAATGTTCCCGATTTTTGGGAAGGATTGACTAACGGGGTGAGTGGCGCTGCTCCTATTGTGGGTTTTAATACTGAAAAGTTTAAAACTAAATTCGCTTGTGAAGTAAAAAACTTTAATCCTGAAGATTTTTTGGAGAAAAAGGAAGCTCGCAAGCTAGATCCGTTTGTACAGTATGCTCTTGTGGCTACCGAAGAAGCCGTTAAAGATGGAGGATTCGATTTTGAGAAATTGGATACCAACCGTATTGGTGTAATTTGGGGCGCAGGCATCGGTGGATTGAAAACTTTTTTGGATGAAATTTCAAATTTCGCCAAAGGAGATGGTACGCCAAGATACAATCCATTTTTTATTCCTAAAATGATTGTGGATATTGCTCCAGGGCATATCTCAATTAAGTATGGCTTGCGTGGGCCAAATTTTGCAACTGTTTCGGCATGTGCTTCTTCTACAAACGCAATGATTGATGCATTCAACTATATCCGTTTGGGTATGGCAGATGTTATCATCAGCGGTGGTTCTGAGGCTATCATTAACGAAGCAGGAATGGGTGGTTTTAATGCCATGCATGCATTATCTACACGTAACGATGATCCGCAAACGGCTTCACGTCCATTCGATAAAGATCGCGATGGTTTTGTTGCTGGTGAAGGCGCCGGAACTATTATTTTGGAAGAACTTGAACATGCTAAAGCAAGAGGTGCAAAAATTTATGCCGAACTTGTTGGTGGTGGAATGAGCGCTGATGCAAATCACATTACAGCTCCGCATCCCGAAGGTTTAGGTGCCAGAATGGTAATGTCTAACGCTATGAAAGATGCAGGATTAACAACTGCAGATATTGATTACATTAACGTTCACGGAACTTCTACTCCGCTTGGAGATATTAGTGAAACCAAGGCTATTGGTGATTTATTTGGTGAAGATGCTTACAGGTTAAACATCAGTTCTACTAAATCAATGACCGGGCATTTACTTGGTGCTGCTGGCGCTATTGAAGCAATTGCTGCAATTCTTGCTGTTAAAAATGATATTGTTCCTCCAACAATTAATCACTTTACAGATGATCCGCAATTTGATCCAAAATTGAATTTCACATTTAATAAGGCTCAAAAACGTACTGTTAGAGCTGCTTTAAGTAATACATTTGGTTTCGGTGGTCATAATGCTTCAGTAATTTTCAAAAAGTACGAAGATTAATTTTATCAGCCCTTGCTACATAATTTTGTATGCTAGTTAAAATTAGATAACTTAGTTAAATATGCTCTTAAGCCACTAATTCTGTTATTTATTTAATGCCGATATTAAAATTATATAAACTTTACATCTCTCCCGAAAAGGAATTTGTTAAAAAGCTAAAGAATATTCTTGGGTTTATACCAGGTAATGTAACGCTATATAAAATGGCGTTCAGGCATCGCTCTGCAGCAAAAGTTTTAAAAAACGGTAGTAGAAGTAGCAATGAAAGGTTAGAGTTTTTAGGCGATGCCGTACTGGGTTCAGTTATTGCTGAATTACTTTTTAAGCATTATCCATACAAGGAAGAAGGCTTTTTAACTGAAATGCGATCTAAAATTGTAAATCGGGCAAATCTTAATCAGCTTGCTAAAAAGATGGGTTTTGATAAGATGATTCAATTTGATCAGCGCTCAGTAAGTATTCAAACAAAGCATAATTCTATGTTAGGCGATGCCTTTGAAGCTATAATTGGCGCAATATACATGGATAAAGGCTACAATTTTACCAAAGAGTTTTTACTACGAAGGATTGTTAAGCCCCATATTGATATTCATACACTTGAGTTAACGGAAACTAATTTCAAGAGCAAACTTATTGAATGGTGCCAAAGACACGGTAAAGATATCATCTTTGAATTGGTAGAAAATGGTGAAGGCGAAAGCAATAAGCTCTTTACCATTAGCGCTGTTGTTGAAGGCGAAAAGGTTGGCATTGGCAGAGATTATAATAAAAAGAACGCTGAGAAACTAGCCGCCGAAAAGGCTTGTGAAGCGCTTTCTATCTAATTTGACTTTGAATTTTGTTAAACTGCTTAATTTGGCGTTATCAGAAGCTTTAAAAGATTGACTGACTTGCCAGAATTAAAACACAACAAAAAACTTATTTTCCTTTCCCTAAAGTATCGGTAAATTTCTTAGAGGTTTCTTTGATGTATTTGATATAATCGTAGCTATTCCAATATTGTACTTTTTGATATTCAGGGCGATAATCAATCATGTATTTTTCTAACGTATCACCTCTTAATTCTGTATTATTTTTGATTATAGAAGGATTGAAGTAAACATCAATTTGCGATTGCTTAATTTCATTATCTGCATAGCGACCAAATCTTCTGGCATTTTTTGGGTCTTTACCGAATAAATTATAAACAGCATTTAATGGATGGAACACAGATGATAGAATGGAAGATTTGCCACCATTGTAAACGCCTTTGTTTTTAAATTCCCGGCTTATTTCTGCTAAATCCTGCTTTTTAGTATTGCCATAAATAGTTACGTCGTTTAAAACTGTACTGCCTCGTACCAGATAAATTAAAATATCTTGCTGACCATGAATAATAATCCTTTGGTCGTTTAAATATGTTTTGCTGATTAAAAGTGTATCTCCAACTGCCGCTCTGATTTGAAACATCCCCAAATCATTACTGGTAACGCCCGTTTTTGTGCGTACATTGGTAATATTTGCCAGCGCTACCCTAACATTAGCACCTTTTTCAAACACAACACCTTTCACAATAAAATCCTGAGCTTTTGATGATAGGCTCATAGTTGTAACCGTGACTAATAAAATAAAAAGGTATTTGAAATTCATTTAGCGGTATTTTCTGGTAAAATTAACAATTGCTGCTGAAGTAAACTGTTAAAAAAACGTTAACGCTTATTAATTGTTTGTATTTTATAACTATACGCTGCATTTGTTAAAGCTATTTGCCTCCATATTTTTTAAAAGGAGCCAAAAACCACTTCAAGAATTACTTAGCCCCGACATTAGCGGAAATACTTTTGGCGCTTTAAATTTATGAAGTCTATAATGAAGATGCTTGTAAAACTTCGTTAGTTAAGCCAAAAGATTGGAGCATTGGCGGGACTGCATTTGCCATGAAACACAGTTCTTGCGCTTCAAAAAATAATTTTGAGGAATTATATAGGGCATTTTGCAGTCTGAAAAACATCAAATTTTTCTTACCTTTGCGCATGATAAAATCCATGACAGGATACGGACTGGCATCAGCTGATTATGCAAATGCTAAGTATAGTGTCGAAATCAAATCGCTAAACAGCAAGTTTCTTGAGCTGAATTTAAAATATCCTAAAGCTTTTTCTGATAAAGAATTAATTCTGCGAAACATTTGCAGCAAAGATATTGAGCGTGGTAAAGTTAGCTTAAGCATTACTGTAGATAGAAATTCTGGTGAGGTTACTGGAGCAAGTATCAACACCGCATTACTTACGCATTATTATAACCAATTACTGGCCGTTAATAACGAATTACAGGCAAATAGTAATAATTTATTACAAACGGCGCTCACTTTTCCGGAGGTAATTAGTTACAAAGAGGAGAGCGTTAGTGAAGATGAATGGAATGAATTATATAAAATCTTTAATGAGGCATTAGTTAATTTTAACAAATTTAGAACTGACGAAGGTGCTGTTTTAAAGGCTGATTTGGAGTTAAGGATAAAAAATATTTTATCTTATTTTAAATCTGTAGAAGAACTTGAACCTAAAAGAATTACAGCAATTCGCGATAAGTTTTCTAGCTTTTTAGAAGAGGCTGTTGGAAAGGTTAATATCGACCAAAATAGGTTTGAACAAGAGCTGATTTATTACATTGATAAAATCGACATTACTGAAGAAAAAACCCGTTTGAAAAGTCATTGCGATTATTTTTTACAAACCTTGGGAAGTAAAGAGGCAAATGGTAAAAAATTGGGCTTTATCTCGCAGGAAATTGGCAGAGAGATAAATACAATGGGGGCGAAAGCAAATGATGCGCAAATGCAGCAGTTTGTTGTGGGCATGAAAGAAGAATTAGAAAAGATTAAAGAACAGTTATTAAATGTATTATAAAAAGCTTAAAGCAATAAGCTCAAAGGCTAAAGCTTTGGACTTTTTGCTTTAAGCTTTATGCTTAACAGAATGAAACAAGGCAAATTAATTATATTTTCAGCACCATCAGGAGCAGGTAAAACTACAATAGTTCATCATTTACTTAAAAAGTTTCCTGAATTAAGCTTCTCTATTTCTGCAACAACTCGCGAATCGAGAGGCGCTGAAAAACACGAGAACGATTATTATTTCATCTCTAAAGAGGAGTTTTTACATAAGGTTGCGCACCAGGAATTTGTAGAATTTGAAGAAGTGTACAATGGAACTTTCTACGGAACTTTGAGGTCGGAAATTGAACGTATCTGGAATGACGATAAACACGTTATTTTTGATATTGATGTAGAAGGTGGACTTCGTTTGAAGAGAAAATATGAAGATGATGCTTTGGCTATATTTGTGCAGCCACCATCTTTAGAGGTTTTGAAAGAACGTTTAAGCGGACGCGGTACAGACAGCGTAGAAAAACTTCAGGAACGTTTTGTGAAGGCCGAAAAAGAATTGCTTTACGCTGATAAATTTGATGTGATTTTAAAGAATTTCGATTTAGAAACGGCTTGTGCGGAAGCTGAAAAGCTGGTAGGGGATTTTTTAAAGAGATAATTTTTTAGTCTAAAAATAAACAGTCGTCATTGCGAGGTACGAAGTAATCTATTTGTTAGAGAGATTGTTTCGTGCCTCGCAATGACGTTTTAATAAACTAAAACTTCCAAATGAAAATAGGTTTATTCTTCGGTTCTTATAATCCAATACACACCGGTCATTTAATTATTGCCAACTATATGGCCAATCATACTAATCTGGATGAAGTATGGTTGGTTGTATCGCCACATAATCCTTTGAAAGAGAAAAGTGGTTTGGCTAATATGTACGATAGGTTTGAAATGGCAACTCTAGCAACCGAAAATGCCCTAAATTTACGTGTGAGCAATATTGAGTTTAGTTTGCCTCAGCCATCTTATACTATTGATACGCTGATCCATCTAAAAGAGCGTTACCCTAAAAATGATTTTGTATTAATTATGGGTGCCGATAATCTGGTTTCTTTTAAAAAATGGAAGAACTACGAGGTTTTGCTAAAGGATTATCAGATTTTCGTTTACCCACGGCCCGGTGCCGATGTTACCGAATGGGAAAACCATCCATCTATAACTTTTACCAATACGCCGCTTATGGGAATATCTTCTACATTTATCCGTAAAGCGATAAAAGAAAACAAAAATGTTCAGTATTTCCTGCCGGATAAAGTAATCGACTTTATTGACAGCAAAGGCATGTATAAATAAAAAGAGCGATAATTAAGGAAATTGTAATTTGCCTTAACTCGCTCTTTAATCTACTTAGTACAGCAAAAATATCGTTGGTTTTTTATGCAAATCTATCTGCTCTTTGCGCCAATTGTAAACACTTTGTGTTTTTATAAACTCATCTTCGGCAGTTAAATTGGAGGCAATGCAAAGCTGGGTATTTGGCTTGCAACTTTTTAATACCTCTTCCAGCATTTGATTGTTTCGAAAAGGAGTTTCTATAAAAATTTGAGTTTGTTTGTAACGGCTCGCTGATAAATCCAAATCTTTAATGCGTTTGGTGCGTTGTTCTTTATCAATAGGTAAATATCCCCAAAATGCAAAACTTTGTCCGTTAAAACCAGATGCCATCAGCGCTAAAAGAATTGAACTCGGACCAACCAATGGAACTACTTTAATACCTCTTTTGTGTGCTTCAGCAACGATATCTGCACCAGGATCTGCAATGCCCGGGCAACCTGCTTCACTCATTAAGCCAACATCTTTACCAGCTTTTAATTCATGGAAAAATTGATTTAAATCGTTTCGGTTATGTTTACCATAATCATGTACAATTAAATCCTTTTGAGCAGTTTTTAAACCAGCTTCTTTCAAAAATCTTCGGGCAGTTTTGCTATTTTCAACAATATAGGTATCAATTTGATTAATTGTTTCTACCAGATAAGGTGTGAAAGTTTTTGCAGCTGCTTCTTCTGCCAGCGGTACAGGTATTAAGTATAAGGTGCCATTTTGCATATCGCAAAAATACTTACAATAAATAAAATATATGTTCTAAAATTTATATTGATAACAATATATTCTTTTTTATAAACAGTGGTGTAGCAAATTTTATTGCAGATCGACTTATTTTCTGCACAATTAATAACTACCCAAATCGTTAATAATAAGTAAAATATGCCCTGCAAGCCAATATTTTAAATATTTAAATAAACTATGCTAGCATATTAAACTAAAATTAAAATTGGTGCTCTAATTGTTACACACACATTAGGTTATTAAAATAAACACACAAATGAAAACACTGAAAACTACGGCACTTGTGCTGGGGCTTTTTTCGCTCCTTGCCGGAACCACAACCCTCGCCCGGGCACAAGGCTATGATGACAATTACCAGAACGATCGTTACAATACAGGAAATGTTTCTATGCAAACATTTTATGATGAGCTTTCGCCGTATGGTACCTGGATTCAAGACCCTCAATATGGTTATGTTTGGCGTCCGGATGTAGATCAGGATGATTTTCGCCCATACTACACTAACGGCCGTTGGGTAATGACTGAATATGGTAACACATGGGTTTCTAATTACGACTGGGGCTGGGCGCCATTTCACTATGGAAGATGGGTAATCAATAATTACAGACAATGGATTTGGCTTCCTGATACAAATTGGGGACCAGCATGGGTTGACTGGAGAAGTGGCGATGGATATTACGGTTGGGCTCCGATGGCACCATCTATTAATATAAATTTAAGCTTTGGTCGCCGTTATGTTGTGCCGGAGTTTTGCTGGAATTTTATCCCTCAAACTAATATTTATATCAACAGATTTCCTAGATATGATTATGGAAGGAATAATGTTTACATCCGCAATACTACAATTATAAATAACACTTATGTTTATAACAGAAGAAGTTATTATGGTGGGCCGAGGGTAGAAGATATTAGAAGAGCTACTAACAGAGATGTAAGGGTTTATCGTTTTGAGCAAAGTAACAGACCAGGTGCAGGAAGAATTAATGATAGAGCAGTATCTATTTATCGTCCAAGACCAGAACGTAACGGTGTTGATAACCGCAACGCGGCACCCAGAAAATTTGAGCAAGGCAATGCCGGCTTTAACAGAAATGGAAGGGGAGAAACAGGTTATGCGAATCGCGATCAAAGAGATGGAAACAGAAATGATAATCGATTTGGAGATAGAAACGATAACAGAATGACCCAACCCAACAGACGAGATAATGGTGCTGTAGATAATCGGAGAGATAATCAACCGAACAATCGTCCGGATGTTAATAGTCGCGATGCGAATGGAAGAACTGATAGAGGTAACCAGAATTTAGGTAATACTGACCAAAGGAACCGACAAGCGAACGACAGAACAAGAGAGCAGGGAAATCGTGATCAGGAACGCATTCAGCAAATGCAGCAACGCAGTCAGCAGGAGAGAGCAAATCGCGACCAGCAGAATGCACAGCGTAATGACCAAATGCAGCAGCAGCGCCAACAAATGGATCAACAAAGGGCTCAACGTAGCGAGCAGGTGCAACAGCAACGCCAGCAACAAGAACGTTCACAGCAAATGCAACAGCAAAGAAATGAGCAGATGCAGCGTTCTCAACAAGTTGATCAGCAACGCCAGCAAATGGAACAACAAAGAGCGCAACGTAGCGAGCAAATGCAGCAACAACGTCAACAACAACAAGAACGTTCGCAACAAATGCAGCAGCAAAGAAATGAGCAAGTTCAGCAGCAACGTCAGCAAAGAATGGAGCGCCCTGCGGAAACCAGGCAACAAGCACAGCCGCAACAGCAAAATAGAGGTGGTGGTGAAAGAAGTAGTGAGAGTGGCCGGCCTGGTAGAGGTGGCAGAGGATAATTCAATAATGAAAGTCCCGATGAAGTTCGGGACTTTTTTATGCCTGCCCCGCCGCTTTATGAAGTTCGCTTAAATCCTTTCCCCGGAAGGTGGTTTTTGCATTCGGATGAAGGTTTTCCGGGTCTAAAAGAAAGGTAGAAAGCCCCAATTCCAATCCGTATTTTATTTCTGATTCTGCATCATCACCAATAACTAATATTTCTTCCGGATTTAGCTTATGTTTTTTTATCAATGCTTCGAAAGCATCTTTTTTGGTTTGATTTGATGTGGTTACATCTACAACATATAATTCTTCAAAATCATCGCTAATACCTAACATTTTTACTTTAGTGGTCTGTTTTCTTAAAAACCCGGCAGTTACAATAAATTTTCTTCCTATTAAATTTTTGATGTAATGGTAATCTTCTGATGTACTCAATGGTTCAGTAACTTCTCCTGTTACCAGATATTTTACTGCATTATCAATTGCAGTTTGTTTAAAACCGTATTTAGCAGCAACCTTTTGAAATGGCGTTTTGAGCATCTCTGTTTTTGCCATTTGATATTCATCTACAGAAATACCTAAATCTTGGTTTTCTAAAACTGCGTAAAGCCCACCCATTAATTGTTGTTCGTTTGGTTTTGTGAAATAAATGGTATTATCTAAATCAACGAAGAAAATTTTTTTCATTATGGATTGGTTTTTGTAAGATTAAAAAAAATAAAAACAGCAAGCGCTAATTTATGTTTATTAATTAAAAATTAAGATTATGACAAAGGAAACAAAAATTATAGTAGGCGTATTAGCCGGAGCAGCATTGGGTGCAACAATCGCGTTAGCATTATCTTCAGATTCGAACAATGATGTTAAAAATAAACTTTCAGATTGGTTTAGCGACTTGTTAGATTCATCAAAAGATAAAATATCAGATTTAGTAGGCAAAGCAACAGATGTTGCAGATAAAGTGAAAGATAAAGTTTCTGAAATTAAAGCTTAAAATAATTGGAGATGCCGGATAATTCTGGCATTTTTATTCAATTATAATTTCTAACCATCAAAAATGAAAATCGCATTTCATGGTGCTGCTCGAACAGTTACGGGCAGTAAGCACCTTATTACGCTCAAAAACAACACTCAAATACTATTAGACTGTGGCCTATTTCAAGGCATGGGACATATTACCGATAAGCTTAACGGCTTTTTTGGTTTCGACCCTAAAAAAATAACCTATCTGGTTTTATCGCATGCGCATATCGATCATTGTGGTTTATTGCCACGTTTGGTAGCCGAAGGCTTTAACGGTAAAATATTTTGTACCGCTGCTACTATGGATTTAGCTAGAATCCTGATGATGGATTCGGCCAAAATACAAATGCAAGATGCCGAATTCTCCAACCGCCACCTAAAACCCGGACAAGAAAAGGAAGAGCCTCTTTATACAGATGATGATGTAACCAAAACGGTTGGATTGATGAAGATTGTTGATTACGAAGAGGATTTTGAAATTCAGCCCGATATCCGTTTAAAATTTACCGATGCTGGTCATATTTTAGGTAGTGCAGCGGTTCATTTAACAATAACTGAAGATGGCAAGGCTACAAAAATTACTTTTAGTGGCGATGTTGGCCGCTATGGCGATTTGTTATTGAAAAGTCCGCAACAATTTAGCCAGGCAGATTATATATTGATGGAATCTACCTATGGCGATTCGCTTCACAAAGATTTAGACCCAATTGAGGATATGCTTTACCAAGTGATCAACAATACCTGTAATGTAAAAAAGGGTAAAGTTATTATTCCGGCATTTAGTGTAGGTAGAACGCAAGAGCTTTTATATGCATTAAATAGCTTAGAATTAAAGCACAAACTTCCTGATGTTAAGTATTTTGTTGATAGCCCATTATCATCAAAAGCCACAGAAATTTTAAAAAATCATCCTGAAGTTTATAATAATGGTGTTAAAGAAGTTTTAAAGATTGATAAAGATATTTTTTCCTTTAAAGGTTTGCGCTTTATCGAAAGTGTTGAAGAATCGAAAGCTTTAAATGCCGATCCAAGACCATGTGTAATTATTTCCTCATCAGGAATGGCAGAAGCTGGCCGCGTGAAACATCATATAAGAAATAACATTAGCAATTTTAAAAATACAATTCTAATGGTTGGTTATTGCGAGCCATCATCATTAGGCGGCCGTTTGATTGCCGGGCAAAAAATTGTAGATATTTTTAACGATGATTACGAAGTAAAGGCTGAAGTTCGCTCTATAAAATCTATGAGTGCGCATGGCGATTACGAAGATTTACTTCAATTTTTATCTGGCCAGGACCCTCAAAAAGTGAAACAAATTTTCCTTGTTCATGGTGAATATGAAGTACAGCAAAATTTCGCAGAGCGATTAAAAAACCATGGTTTTAAGCATGTAGCTATTCCAGAGTATCATCAGGAATTTGAATTAGGATAACTTCGCTCAAAATTTTTTCGCCACAAATTTTCAGATTCATATTTATTTAAAATCTGTTAATATGTGGCTCTTTTGCAGAACAACATGACTAATTTCCATCATTAGCTTTGTTCCATTTTCCATCCCACATCTTCCATTTTTTTTATCTTTGCCCTATGGATGTTTTTGGTAAAGCAATTACTGATTTTTATAAATCTGGCGAAGCAGATATACTTTGGCTACACAATTCTTATGGTGAGCCAGAGGAAATGCCTGTAGATTTTTTCTTTCGAGATGATGAAGATATGCCGGTACTAGAGTTGCAGGCCTTGCAGATGTGTAATGGTAAAGTATTGGATATTGGCGCTGGTGTGGGAAGCCATGCATTGGTTTTACAGGCTTTTAATGTTGATGTTACCGCAATTGATATATCTGAAGCTGCGGTGAAAATTATGAAAGACAGAGGCGTTAAAAATGCGCTTCATCAAGATATTTTTAACTACACAGAAAAGTTCGATACCATTTTAATGTTGATGAATGGCATCGGTTTAACGGGAACTTTGCCTGGTTTTAAAGATTTTTTAATTAAACTAAAATCACTGCTAAATCCTGATGGGCAGGTTTTATTTGATACTTCAGATATTGCATATCTATATGAAGATTTGCCTAAACCTCAAAACCAATATTACGGAGAGGTTTCTTATCAATATGAATATAAAGGTGAGAAAGGAAACTGGTTTAAATGGTTATACATCGACCAGCAAACCATAGCCGAAATTGCAAAAGAAACCGGTTGGG
Source organism: Pedobacter sp. Leaf170 (assembly GCF_920984665.1). GTDB lineage: Bacteria > Bacteroidota > Bacteroidia > Sphingobacteriales > Sphingobacteriaceae > Pedobacter. The sequence goes on along the minus strand of NZ_CAKLBP010000004.1, from coordinate 141,663 downwards.
TTAGCGAAATTGTTTTTGATGATGATGAAGACCAATATTTGGTTCGGTTGGTGTTGGCAAAGTTGTAGCATTCTAATAATTACAAGTTATTACAAATTAGTTTCTTAAACGATTTGTAGCGCAAAAGCAGTAAGAATAGGTCGCAGCAGTCCCGCCAATACTGCAATCTTTTGGTTAAAGTTTGTACAATTTGAACTTTTGAGTTACCAAAAGGATTTTCGTTATGTCGGGGCTATTTAAATAAAGCTGTGCTTTTGTTGAAACATTTTGTGCACAAATCTATGTGCCTAAACCCGACATTAACGAACACGGAACGCAGTGAAGTAAAGTGTTTGGCGGGACTACAAGCCGCCATTGAAATCAAACTTTAATTTTCTAATAATTTAATTGAAGAGATTCTGAAACAAGTTCAGAAAGACGATTATCTATAATCGCGTCATTGCGAGGCACAATGCAATCTCATTTGTGGAAGATTGATTCGTGCCTCGCAATGATGCAGTAAATAGGTTTAAATACTACTTTAAATCGTTATAGTTAATAATTTTAACATTACTGTTTTTGGCTAAAATTTCTTCCATAATTTTGCGATGAGATGCACCAACGCCAACCACAATTCTTTTAGCGTTTTTTGCTTTTGCCTGTTCTAAAATATTTTTACACATGCCTTCATTTCTCAGTGTCCATTGTGCAATCATTTCTTTAACCGTTTCGGTTGGGAAGCCTGCATAGCCATAAAATTTTCTTCCACCGTAAAAATTCCAAACCTCATCAAGTTCTGCATATTTTAAACTATTCATACCTGCGTACTCATCTGCCATAAATTTTTGTTCTTCACCATCTGCATAGCTAGAAGCTTTTTCGATTGCTTTTACGGTTTTAGCTTCGGCAGAAAGTGTATCAGCCTTTGCCTTCGCAGAAAGGATTTTAATAAGAGAGTCTGTTTTACCCCAGGCAATTCCCCATGGTTTATCGTAAGTCTGGCAATCCATATTATAAATTTGATTTTGCCCTAATTGGTAAATTAATGGGAAATAAATTTTATTGTATTCACTTCCTGGTCTGATTACGCCAAGTTTTTTTAGAGAATCTATACTTCCAAACATTTTATCGTAGGCTGCTTTTTCTTCTTTGCCAAAATTCTGTTTCATGTAGTTTTCTAAAACATATACTTGATAATCAAAGTTCCCACGGTCCCAATTTTTAGCATAAGCAACGGCCAAATTCATTCTTGTTTTATGATAGTATGGAAATGAAGCCAAGGCTTTTTGACTTTTATTAATAAAATTTGATGTGGTTTTTACCGGCTCGGGATTTAATTTATTTACATAATCCAGTTTTTTCTTAAACCCTTTTTTCGCCCAATTATCATCATCTAGTTTTGCATAGTCTGCGGCTGGTATGTATTCTCCAAAAACCATATCCGGTTTAAAGTTTTTTAATCTATCAATAACCGCCTGAAAATTTTGTTTTGAATTAGTATTGTTATGGCTCGAGCCAACAATAACGATTTCGATTTGTGCTTTTGAAGTTAATGCCGAACTAATAATGAATAGTAGGGATAAGCAGATGTTGTGTATCTTTTGCATAAGGAATCTTGTTTTTGATTTGTTGATTCAAAGATGTTAAGAAGATATAAATGCAGCTATTTAATTATCCCAACGGGTTAAAATTTTATCCCAATAGGTTATTTAAAATGAAATAAGTAAATTACCTAAAAAATTAGTTATATGAGATTTTCAATAATGATTGTGTTGTCTTTAATTTCATTATCTGCAGCAGGGCAACAAAAACTTAATTCTGTTTTAGTAAATAAAATATCAGCAATGTTTGAAGAAGACCAGAAATGGCGAACAGAATACAACAAAATAAATTTTGGTGAAAAGTCTGATTTTAATGAAAATATTATAAATAAAAAACTGGCTGAAACCGATAGTATCAATTTGAGATTGGCAAAAGAGATTACAGCCAAATATGGTTTTCCTGGATATAGTTTGGTCGGTTCAGAAGGCAGTAATAAGTTTTGGTCAATCATTCAGCACTGCGATGAAGACTTAGCTTTTCAAAAGAAGGCACTTTTTCTTATGGATAAAGAAGTGAAACTTAAGAACGCTTCAGCTTCAAATAATGCGATGCTAAAGGATAGGGTTTTGGTTAGCGAAGGTAAAAAACAGATTTATGGAACACAGGTACGTTATAATGCAGCACTCAAGAAAAGCCAACCTTTTCCAATAGAGAATCCTGATCAGGTAGATTCAAGAAGAAAATCTGTTGGGCTTTCTACTTTGGCCGAATATTTAAAGTTATTTAACCGTTAAGTTAACCATCAACCTATTATTAAAACTGACAATCAATTTAAATAAATCATTGTATTCCGTTAAAGGAAGATTTTTTTCTACGTCTAACACGTCATGATATGCGCTTGGTCCGCCTTGAGTGTAAAAGAAAAATGCAGGTACATCACTTTCAGTAAAGAAATAATGGTCGCTATTGGCTGCTTTTCCTCTTTGGTTTATTTTAGAAATCAGATTTTCAGAATTGTTAATTTCGTTAAGTAAAGCAAAAGCTTTTGGATAAACGCTTGCATTTACAACGGTCATTCCACCTTCACCTGTTCCAACTAAATCTAAGTTTATTAAAAACTTAATATTGCTCAATGCAACCAATGGATGCTCTACAAAATATTTGGAACCTAATAAACCGGCTTCTTCTGCAGCAAAACATATAAAACCAATAGAATAAGGCTGCGGATTTGCCGCATAGTATTTAGCTAAACTTAGCAAAGTTGCAACACCCGCTGCATTATCATTTGCACCAGGGAAATAAGTGTTTGCACCCATTCCGCCTAAATGGTCGTAATGTGCTGTAATCATTAAAACAGAATCGGGGTATTTGGTACCCTTAACCATTCCAACTACATTTGAAGCTTTAAAATCGCGTATGAAGTGATTTTCTATATCAACCTTCACCGAATTAAATGGTTGTTTAATGGCCGATTTTTTAACACTTATTGTTGTCCAATCTGTAGTTTTTTGTGCAACCGACCAGGTTAATTTATCAACAACTTTAATGGTTAAACTTGTAGTATCCGATAAATTTAAACTGTCTTTAATTTTATCAATAACGCTTTTCTTACCAATGCTTTCGGGGCTTATTATAAAATCTCTACCAGCAATAAGTTTTTTGCCATCAATATTAAGGCTCATTATACCCGGGAAAGTATTAACCGGAAAACTAAAATCCTGTTTATATTTATCGCCCATTGGCAAAACACCTATTTTTTTATACTCTGAAGCGATAAACTCGGCTGCTTTAGCCATTCCATTTTTTGTGTAACCCCTGCCCCAAAATGCTTTAGATGTTAAGGTTTTAATCAGGCTACGCGTGTAGGTAGAATCTTGAGCGAATGTATTTAATGAGCAGCACAAACATAAAAGGAACAGGGTTTTTCTTAAGGTGGAGATTTGCATACCGCAATTTAATAAATGTAATTAAATCAAAATAAAAGCCGTTTAATTTTAGGTCAAACGGCTTCAATAATATGTTATGTAAGCAAAGATTTAGAATATCATTAAAAGAATATTTACCTCTTTATTCTGTATTCTTTTTTATGGTTTTTGAGCTTTCGATTTTTTACGATTTCTGCCAATCCATATTAAAACGCCGGTTATTGGCATACTTGCCGCAATTAAACTGGCAAAAAAGGCAATAATTTTACCTGGAATGCCTGCAATGGAACCAACGTGTATGTCATAATTCATTCTGTAAATCTTATCGGCAACAGTTGCATTTTTAATTTTGCCAAAAACATGCTTAACCTCAATTTCTTTGAGCGTGTGCTGGTCATAATATCTATAATCAGATTTCCAATAAGTGTCCGGGTCGGGGTTTTTGGCTATTTCAATAGATGCCTTTTCATTTTCAGGAACATGAACATCAATGCTGCCTTTAAAATTTCGATCTGCTTTGAGGTAATCATTCCAGATTTTATCAGCCGCAGAAGGGTTTAATTTAAGATTTGAATTGCTTGTTGTATCAGAAAATGTTTCGGTAAATTCTGTTAATGGTTTACCCGCCGAACTTACATAATAAACAGATTTAGCGAACCATTGAAAACCCATAACCATACCGGTTAGGGCAATAAATATGATTATCCAGGTGATGTAAAAACCAAATACGTTATGAAAATCGTAATTTACCCTTCTCCATTTTGCATTCCATTTTACTGAAAATCTTTGTTTTGAGGCCGCCTTGTTTTTTGGCCACCAAAGGATTAATCCGGATATTAACAATAAAACGAATATTAAGGTTGCACTGGTTAATATAGGCTGACCAATCTCTGGCGGTAGCCATAAATAATAATGCCCCATAATTACAATCCTGAAGAAATCTTCGTTCATGTTTTTAACATTTATTACTGCTCCGGTGTATTGATTTACAAAAACAATGTAATAATACTCTGGCTCAAAATTATAGTAAACCACTTGTGCCGATTTACCCGGTTGGTAAGTAACACTATGCGCATGTTTGTTAGGTAAAGCTTTATCGGCAATTTGCTTTAGTGTAGTTGGCGATAATAATGGTTTATTCTGAGTTTCTAACTTGCGGTACGGTTGAGTATAAAATTCAATTTCTTTTTCGAAAGCTAAAATGCAGCCCGTAATGCCTAAGAAACATACAAATAGCCCGGAAATTAATCCGAACCATAAGTGTAATCTTCCAACCCAATACTTAAAGGTTTTATTTTTTTTATTTACAGCCATCTATCTCAATTAAAATTTATAGGCTACACTAATTCTGTAATTTCTTGGTGCTTCGGCTTGATAATAATAAGCGTTTAACCATTGATAGTAAGAACCGCTAAACAGGTATTTATTTAAGATGTTAAATGCATTACCGGTAATCTTGAATTTTGGGCGTTCGTAAAATAGTCCACCATCTAATTTGAAATAATTAGGTAATTTTTGCAAACCAACACTCCAGGTATCCGTTGCTCTATCTGCTAAATAGGTAAAGCCTGCCGAAATTCCAGAACCTTTTAAAGTACCTTCTTGTAAGGTATAAGTTAGCCAGGCATTTGATACATGTTTTGCAAAACCCGGAATTACGTCTCCAACATTAATGCCGGTAACACCAGACGTAACTTCAGTAACTTTCGAATCTGTATAAGCATAGTTTGCAATTAATGTTAACCCATCGGTTATTTTACCTCTTAAATCAAACTCAATTCCCTGTGCTCTTTTTTCACCTAATACAACACTAAAATTTGTGCCTGGTGTATTCGTCGGGTCGGCGGTTAACTCATTTTGCTTAAGAATTCTATAGGCCGATAGGGTTGTATTCCACTTGCCATCAAACCAATCTTTTTTAATACCGATTTCGTTATTTGTTCCGGTAATAGGTTCTACTTTTCCGCCATTGCGTAACAAGCCGCTTTGTGGTGTAAATGCTTCATCGTAAACAGCATAAACTGCTGTGTTTTTATCAAGCGATACGCTTAAACCAACTCTGGGCGTTATTTTTTTAGCTTTATCTGGCGCACCTCCCCAATTTGCCTGGCTAACATAAGTATATCTTCCGGCTAATGTTAAGCGGATTCTATTCTCCCAGAATCCTAATTCATCCTGAACATAACCACTAATATATTTCGAATCCATTAAACCGCCTGCGCTGATAGCCCTTTGCGCTAATGGTGTAATGCGATTAAAGTTTGGTAAGCCATTGGCCGGGAAACCATAGTTTGGATTGTTCAAATCAAACGGCGATGAGGCTAAATCTAAATCGTGAGTTTGGCCCCAATCGGCCATGTAGTTTTTCTTACCTCCATCAAAACCTGCTAAAATTCTATGGTTTATGCCGCCCGTTTTCGCTTGTCCGTTAATAAAAAATTGGGCTAATTTCATGCTGCTTGCTGCATCCCAAATGGCAACGTTTCTAATAACTGTATTATTTGCATTTACAGCTGATGGCCATGAGCTGTATCCCATTTGATTGTACTTAAAATATGCAGCCTGAGCTGTTAATTTCCAATGCTCATCAAAATTATGTTGCAAATTTAAAAATAAACTTTGGTCGTTAATTCGCGTTGGCGGAACACCTGGTTGTGTCATAGTTAATTCCCTCGGAAAGGCAGCATAGCCATTTGGCGAGAAAATATAATACGAACCAACTTCGGTCATTTTTGCATTCTGAAAAGTATATTCTGCAGTTAATTTTGTTTTATCTGTTATTTGATAACTCAAAACAGGCGCAATGCTGTAACGGTCATTTTGCTCATACGGTCTGAATGAGCCTTTAGTTTGTGCAGCACCATTTAATCTGAACAATAACTTACCATCGCTGGTTAACTTGCGGTCTAAATCTATACTGGTTCTGTATAAATCATAACTTCCTAAAGTAAAAGAAACTTCACCGCGGTTAAATCCTGTTGGTTTTTTTGTTACCACATTATACATACCACTTGGGTCGCCATTGCCTAGCATAAAACCCGCCGGACCTTTAACAAATTCAATATGGTCTACAAAACTCATGTCTTCCGTTAGCGGACCCCAAAATGAAGAAACCACATTAAAGCCATTACGCATAGCCTGAATTTGAGAACCACGCATAGTAATGTTGGTGTACATATCACCCCAATGTTCAACACGAACTGCACCGCTCACATTTCTTATCAAACCATCGCTCATGCTAATAATTTGTTGATCTTTTATAACCTGGTCGCTAACGGTTTGAATATTTTGGGGTGCCTCAAGTAATGGCTCATTAAGTCGTAAAGAGGCAGAAGGCAAACTAATTTTATATCTGTTTTTTTTTCCGGCGATGATTACATCTTCCAAGGCCTCGTCTGTTTCTTGAAGTGTAAAATCTATTACTTTGTTTTCGCCGGCAATAACTTTAACTTCTTTTTCTGCTGATGTAATACCAACCGCTGATGCTTTAATAGTATAGGTGCCGGGTTTAACTCGATGAATGGTGTACTTTCCATTATCATCGGTAATTGTACCATTACCGCTTCCCTTTAAACCTATAGAAATGTAAGCGGCAGCTTTACCATTTTTGGTTGTTATGGTACCTTTAATGGTTCCAAATTGTTGTGCAAATGAAGTAGTGGAGCTTAATAATATAACTAACGTTAAACAAAATGGGATAAATCTTTTCATTGTTTTTATTTGGATTAATTCTAAAGAGCTGCAAAATAACATTACAATTCTTAAAATTCCAAATTATTTTGAATAATTCTAAATAAGGTTTGCCGAATCAATTTTGATGGTTCTCAATTCTGCATGCAAATGTTTTTGTATTTAAAGCGGTTCAATTTGGCTATCTGAGATCATAAAAAAAAGCCGTTCTAAATATAGAACGACTTACAATTTAATTGATTTTTTGGGTAAGATTGAGTTTATTTAATGGCTAAAACCTGTATGGTCAATGCTTTTTCAGTATCATTTGCCGGATTTATCAATCCGCCAGAAATTACATCATAATGTATACCTGCGCTAAGCACAACATCTGTTTGGGTTGCTCTGATAATTCCGGTTGAGGTATCCTTTATGTCGAACGAAATTGTGCCGGCATCAACAGCAATAAATGAACTTGCAGTTTTATAAGTTTTATTGGTAATTAATGATGTGGTAGCGCCGGTTTTTGCTAAATCAAATGCTACTGCATCTGTAGATAAATTAATAAATCGGATATATGCCTTATCGTTTGATGAAACAGACAGGTCATCACTAACGATAAAACCATCTAATTGCCCTGGTTTATTAACCAGATAATACGAGTAATTTGTACTTGGCTTTAGTGTGATATCTTTAGAGAATAAAGCTTCGGCGCTACTTGCGCTGGTAAATTTTAAATTATATGCTCCAGAACTTCTTGAGGTATACGATGTTGAGCCTGCGAATGGTAATGCTGCTGAATTAATAATATTTCCGGATAAATAAACGTTAAAAGTGGCCAAGCTTGGCGAGCCGTTTACTACTCGCAGATAAGAAACTGTTGTGTCTGTAACGTCTGTTTTTCCACAAGAGGATAAAAATATTGAGCATACCGCTAGAGCTAAAATTATAAAACTGTTTTTTTTCGATGTAAAGTTTCTCATTCGTTTTAATTTCTTTTTGAATTTTAAAAATAAACGAAGGGACAGAGCCATTCGCTACATGGATACAAATATTGTGTTTAAACCTATTGGGAGGTTGTTAAATGATGTTAAGCAGATGTTAAAGTTCTGCTCTGTATTTTAACATTGTTGAAAACGCTACACAAAAATTCGTTTCTTAAGCTGAAATCTATCTGATAGAAGGATGGTTATTTTTATGAAACGTTGTCTAGAACCGTCAGATTACTTTAATAAATTGTTATTATAAAATAAAAAAATCAGTTTAATATTGTGGAACTCGATAATTATTTAAACCTTTGCACCTCAATGGAGTTAAAGCCGTTTTAATACGTAAATAATGATTAAACAATTTTTACATAAACTTTCAAATATCACAGCATACTTAATTGCTGGTGAGAGTTTATTTATTAATCGTTTTCAGCCCGTATTCTACTATCCCACAAGTCGGCAAAATTTTACTCCACGTATTTAGTAACTCAACTAAACGTAATGAGGAATTGATCCTCTCTAAAAACCCAATTAACAAGAATACTTATAATTTTTCGTTAGAAAACGAATGGATATTAACGAATTTATAGTGCAGGTTGCACTACCTGAACATCGTGTATTTGCAGAACAAATCGTAACCGAGATGGCCGAATCTGCTAAAGCACGTGGTACAGGCATTGCAAAACGTTCATCTGAATATGTTGCAAATAAAATGCAAGAAGGCAAAGCTGTTATTGCATTCCATAAAGATGGTACATGGGCAGGTTTCTGCTATATCGAAACTTGGAGCCATGGGCAATTTGTTGCCAACTCCGGATTAATCGTATCTCCTGAATTTAGAAAAGCAGGTTTGGCTCATGCCATTAAAGAGAAGGTTTTCGAACTTTCGAGAAGCCTTTATCCTAAAGCCAAAATTTTTGGATTAACCACTGGTTTAGCCGTAATGAAAATCAATTCTGATTTAGGTTATGAACCTGTTACTTATTCTGAATTAACGCAGGATGAAGAATTTTGGAAAGGTTGCCAAAGCTGTGTAAACTTTGAGATTTTGAAAATGAAGGAGCGGAAAAATTGCATGTGTACAGCAATGCTATACGACCCAGCTACTCAGAAGCACGATGCAGCCAAGAAATTTGCTGAAGAATTGCAGAAGAAACCGAAATTATACGAACGCTTTATGCGTATAAAGCAGCGTTTAGTTGTTAAACCTAAGCCGAAATCGGGCTTTAAAGTATTGATGTTTTTATTTACCCTATTATTTAATAAATAATGAAGAAGAAAGTTGTTTTAGCTTTTAGTGGAGGTCTTGATACCTCATTTTGCTGTATTTATCTTGCTCAAGATCGTGGCTTAGAAGTTCATTCTGTTATTGTAAATACTGGTGGTTTTTCTGATGAAGAATTGCAGGAAATTGAGAAAAGAGCCTATGCTTTAGGTGTAAAATCTCACGCTGTGGTAGATGAAACAGATAATTATTACGATGGTTGTATTAAATATTTAATCTTCGGCAATGTATTAAAAAATGCAACTTATCCGCTTTCTGTTAGTGCAGAACGTGTTAGTCAGGCAACGGCGATTGCAAATTATGTAAAAAAAATCGGTGCTGATTATGTAGCTCACGGAAGTACAGGTGCTGGAAACGATCAGGTACGTTTCGACATGATTTTTAACATCATTATTCCAGAGGTTGAAATCATTACACCGATTAGAGATTTAAAATTATCCCGCGAAGCGGAAATAGAATATTTGGCTGAACATGGTGTTGAATATAGTGCTGAAAAAGCAAGATATTCGATTAATAAAGGCTTATGGGGAACTTCTGTAGGTGGTAAGGAAACTTTAACTTCTAATGAAACTTTACCAGAAAGTGCATGGCCAACTCAGGTTTCTGAAACAGAATCGCGTAAGCTAGAGTTAACTTTTGAAAAGGGAGAATTAGTGGCAATTGATGGCGAAACTTTAGCGCCTGTAAGAGCGATTCAGAAATTGCAAGCTATTGCACAGCCATTTGGTATTGGCCGCGACATTCATGTTGGCGATACAATTATCGGTATTAAAGGTCGTGTTGGTTTTGAAGCAGCCGCCCCAGTTTTAATTATTAAAGCACACCATACATTAGAAAAACATACTTTAACGAAATGGCAGCTAAGCTGGAAAGAACAATTATCTTCTTTCTACGGTAACTGGTTGCATGAAGGTCAGTTTCACGACCCAATTATGCGGAATATAGAGGCTTTTTTAGCGGATACTCAAAAAGTAGTAAGCGGTAAAGTTTTTGTTGAATTGTTGCCTTATCGTTTCCAAATTATTGGTATAGAATCTAACCACGATTTAATGAGCAATAAATTTGGTAGCTACGGCGAAATGAACAACGCCTGGAGCGGAGAAGATGTTAAAGGTTTCTCTAAAATCTTCGGTAACCAGGTAATGATTTGGCATAAAGTGAATTCTGAAGAAGCTTAAAGCTAAAAGACTAAAATAGAAAGCTTCCGTTCCTGCTTCCTCATTGCGAGGAGGAACGACGAAGCAATCTCTTTACAATTGTCATCCTGACTTGTCCCGATTTACATCGGTAGCTTGTCGAAGGGTTATTAAAACTAATTTTCATATCCATCTATAATTGATAGAACAGATTATGAGTAACAAAATTAAGGCAGGAATAATTGGTGGTGCAGGATATACAGGCGGCGAAATGCTTCGTATCCTAATTAACCATCCAAACGTTGAGATTGCTTTCGTAAATAGTACAAGCAACGCCGGAAACCTAATTTCTGATGTTCATACCGATTTAATTGGCGATACTGATTTACGTTTTGTAAGTGATATTCCACAAGATATCGATGTGCTGTTTTTGTGCGTTGGGCACGGTGATGCAAAGAAATTTTTGCACGCTAATCAGATTAACGAAAACATAAAAATCATCGATTTATCTCAGGATTTTAGGTTAAGTCAAAATTCAAAACTCATAATTCAAAATTCTAATAGAGAGTTTGTTTATGGGCTGCCGGAGTTAAATAAGGGCAAGATTGCTTCCGCAAATAATATTGCTAATCCGGGCTGTTTTGCAACTTGTATTCAATTGGGCTTATTGCCATTAGCTGCAAAAGGTTTAATTAAAAATGAAGTTCACATCAATGCAACTACAGGTTCAACCGGCGCCGGACAAAGCCTTGCTTCAACTTCTCATTTTAGCTGGAGAAATAATAATCTTTCGGTTTATAAGGCTTTTGAGCATCAGCATTTAAATGAAATTGGCGAAAGCCTTCTGCAAGCTGCTAAAGCCTCCACTTCTGCGGGAGGTTTGGAGGGGGCTGTTTTAAACTTCATCCCGCAACGCGGAGATTTTACCAGAGGGATTTTGGCGGCGATGTACCTGGAAAGCGATTTGACTTTAGAAGAAGCGCAAGCCATTTACGAGGATTATTACAGTACACATCCATTTACGCACGTTAGCCGGAAAAACATCGATTTAAAACAGGTTGTAAATACCAATAAAGCACTGGTTCATGTAGAAAAGCATGGCAATAAATTATTTATCATCAGTATTATTGATAACCTCCTAAAAGGCGCCAGCGGTCAAGCGGTTCAAAATATGAACTTAATGTTTGGCTTGGAAGAAACAGCAGGCTTGCGTTTGAAAGCGGTGGGGTTTTAAGTTTTACATAATACGTTATAAGTGTATGCAGAATTTTAAAGATTTGAAGGTTTGGGATAAAGCCCATCAGCTTACACTAAGCGTTTATAAAATAAGTGCCAGATTTCCAAAAGAAGAAATTTACAGTTTAACAAATCAACTACGGCGGGCAGCGGCATCAATACCAGCAAACATTGCCGAAGGTTGTGGTAAAAATTCACAAGCGGATTTGGCTAATTTTTTAAATATCTCTTTGGGCTCGGCTAATGAAACTGAATACTTTTTGATTTTATCAAAAGATTTAGATTACCTAACTGAAGATGAATTCACAATTTTATCAAATAGTATTAACGAAGTTAAGGCAATGCTTATCAATTTAATTTCAAGAGTAAGAGCACCCAAACCTATAACTTAAAACGTACAACTTATAACAAGTAATATGAACTTATTCGACGTTTACCCTCTTAACGATATAGAAATTACAAAGGCATCAGGCAGTAATGTTTGGGATGCTAATGAACAAAAATACTTAGACTTATACGGCGGTCACGCGGTGATTTCGATTGGCCATACCAATCCGCACTATGTAAGTCGTTTAACTGACCAATTAAATAAAGTTGGATTTTATTCTAATTCGGTTAAAATTCCTTTGCAAGTGCAATTGGCAGCAAAATTAGGTCAGGTTTCTGGAAAGAAAGATTACCAGCTGTTTTTGGTAAATTCTGGTGCAGAAGCAAATGAAAACGCTTTAAAGCTTGCTTCTTTTTACAATGGCAGAAAGAAAGTTATTGCTTTTAGTGGTGCTTTCCATGGTCGTACTTCTTTAGCGGTCGCGGTAACCGATAACCCTAAAATTGTTGCACCGGTTAACCAAACCGAAAATGTAATCTTTTTGCCTTTTAATAATGAGGTAGCTTTAAAAGAAACTTTTAAATCGCAGGGCGATGAAATTTCTGCTGTAATTATCGAAGGTATACAAGGTGTTGGTGGCATAAAAGAAGCTTCAAAAAGTTTCTTACAAAAAATCCGTTCGCTTTGCGATGAATATAACGCGGTTTACATAGCCGATTCAGTTCAGTGTGGTTACGGTAGAACAGGCTTATTTTATTCGCATGATTGGTCTGGAGTTGAAGCTGATGTTTACACCATGGCAAAAGGGATGGGTAACGGATTTCCGGTTGCGGGAATTTCTATCGCACCCAAATTTAAGCCTTGGCATGGCGAATTGGGCACAACTTTCGGCGGTAACCACTTAGCTTGTGCGGCAGCTTTAGCAGTTCTTGAAGTTATGGAGCAAGATAACCTAATGAAAAATGCCGAAGAAATTGGCAACTACCTTATCACTGAATTAAAGAAATTTGAGCAGGTAAAAGAAGTTCGCGGTCGCGGACTGATGATTGGAATTGAATTGCCGGAGGAGTTAGCACATGTAAAAAAAGAATTGTTATTTAAGCACTTCATTTTTACTGGCGAAGCTAAACCAAATGTAATCCGTTTATTGCCAGCATTAAATTTAACTAAAGCACATGCTGATGAATTTTTAGCGGCTTTCGGGAAGCTGGTAAAGTAATATAATACACTCGTCATTGAGACACGAAGCAATCTAATTAGATAGATTGCTTCGTGCCTCGCAATGACGACAGCATAAGAGGTTAGTGTGAGCTGGCATAATTTTATTTTTTAATGAGGGATACACAAAACTTATAACGTATAACTTACTACTTACAACGTCTTAAAATGAAACTTTTCACTTCCGTACACGATGTTCCAAACATCAAACAATTTGTAAAAGATGCGCTTGAATTAAAGGCGAATCCTTATGCGCACCAGAGTTTGGGTAAAAACAAAACTTTAGGTTTGGTTTTTATGAATCCTAGTTTGCGTACCCGTTTAAGCACTCAAAAGGCTGCTTTAAATTTAGGTATGAATGTAATGGTTATGAATTTGGATAAAGAGGGTTGGGCTTTAGAAACCCAGGATGGTGTAGTTATGAATGGCTCAACAGTTGAACATATTCGTGAGGCTGCTGCTGTGATGGGTCAATATTGCGATATTTTAGGATTACGCTCTTTCCCAAAACTGAACAACCGCGAGGAAGATTACAGCGAAGATTTCTTTAACAAATTTGTAAAATATTGCGCTGTTCCTGTTGTGAGTTTGGAGAGTGCTACTCGTCATCCGCTGCAGAGTTTTGCCGATATTATTACCATTCACGAAACCTGGACAAAGCAACCTGATGGCAGAAAACCCAAAGTTGTTTTGGCTTGGGCGCCACATGTAAAAGCTTTGCCGCAAGCAGTTCCAAATTCTTTTGCAGAATGGATGTGTAAAGCACAAGCAGAGGGGATGATTGATTTTACCATTGCCCAACCTGAAGGTTATGAACTGGCTGAAGAATTTACACCGGGTGCAGATATTCAATATAATATAGAAGAGGCTTTGGCTGGCGCTGATTATGTTTATGTAAAGAACTGGAGCAGCTATAAAGAATATGGCAAGGTTTTAACTTATCCTGATGGATGGATGATGAACAACGAAAAGTTGAAATTTACGAATGATGCAAAAGTGATGCACTGTTTACCTGTTCGTAGAGATTTGGAATTATCTTCTGAAATTTTAGATGGACCAAATTCATTGGTTATTCATGAAGCAGGTAATCGTTTATGGGCAGCGCAAGCGGTGATTAAAGCGATATTGGAGGAATTATAAAAAGCAGAAAGACTAAAGCTAAAAGACCAAAGCTTTCAGCATTTTGCTTTAAGCTTTAAGCTAAATAAAATGAAACAACTTACAATCATAAAAATCGGTGGAAATGTAATTGATAATTCTGCAAACCTACACCAGTTTCTGTTGGATTTTACGGCTTTGCCCGGTGATAAAATTTTGGTTCATGGTGGCGGTAAAATTGCAACCGAACTGGGCGAAAGCTTAGGTATTGAAGCAAAAATGGTTGAAGGCAGGCGGATTACGGATATTGAAACCCTGCGTGTTGTAACAATGGTTTATGCCGGATTGATTAATAAAAACATGGTTGCCCAATTACAAGCCAAAGGCATCAATGCAATTGGTTTAACAGGCGCTGATGGAAACATTATTAAAGCTAAAAAAAGACCCATTATAAAAGTCTCCCCAACTGGGGGAGATTTAGAGGGGGCTACTATTGATTATGGTTTTGTTGGCGATTTAGACGAAAACTCAGTTTCCGCAGAAACATTAAAAAGCTTGTTGAAAGCTGGATTAGTTCCGGTTTTATGTGCCATTACGCATGATGGAGATACACAATTGCTAAACACTAACGCAGATACAATTGCATCTTCGGTTGCCGTGGCGATGTCTGCTTTATATGAAACACGTTTGGTATATTGCTTTGAGAAAAAAGGAGTTTTGAAAGATGTTAATGATGATTCATCTGTTGTGACAGAAATCAAAGCTGATGAATTTGAGGGTTTAAAAGCAGATGGTACAGTGCAAGGTGGCATGATTCCGAAATTACATAATGCATTTGAAGCCATTAAAATGGGTGTTTCAGCAGTTTATATCGGCAAAGCCGATGAATTAAATGAGCTTGCTAATGGAGTTTTTGGAACGAAGATGTTGAAATAGGGTATAAGCTAAAAGGTTGACGACCTATCGCCGTTTCTTCATTGCGAGGCACGAAGCAATCTTAAAACTATCGCTATTCAATTATCGCAATAAGATTGCTTCGTGCCTCGCAGTGACGGAGATTTTATAAACCTGATAGAAACGAAAATACTTTTTTAGTGGAACAAACCATAAAGATTGCCACTTGGTTCCTCCTCGCAATGACGATGTTGGGGCGCATGACAATGAGTTTAAAAAAGATCGAAGTGAATAGCAGGACTAACATTAAAAAGAACCAGAGAAACTGCTTTTCATATCTTGAATACGCTTAAAGTATTACAATTTAAATTCAATTAGTAGAATTAATTAAATCGAACCAAATGAACAAGAAAATAGCCATTATCGGGAGTGGAAATATTGGTTTATCTTTAGCAAAAGGCCTTGTAAAGGCTGATTTTGCCAAAGCTGCAGATATTACGCTAACCCGTAGAAATATTGACCATTTAAAATCTTTCGCTGATGCGGGCTTTGGTGTAAGCAATAATAATAAAGAAGCGGTTTCTGCTGCCGATGTTGTAATTCTTGCTGTTTTGCCCCAACAATTAAATACGGTTTTGGATGAAATTCAACCTTCTATAATTGCAGCCAAACATCTGGTTATTTCTGTAATTTCTGGTGTGAGTTGCGCTGCGGTTAGAGATAAATTAGGCGAAAACGTTGAGGTTGTTCGCGTAATGCCAAATACAGCTATTGCAATTGGCCAATCGATGACTTGTATGGCAAGTGATAATGCTTCGGCAGAAAATATTACGGATGTGACCAAAATGTTTGAGACGGTTGGCTCTGTCGTGAAAATAAATGAAGATTTGATGACTTCGGCTACGGCACTTTGTGCTTGCGGAATTGCTTTTTTCTTAAGAGCAATTAGGGCAGCATCGCAAGGTGGTGTAGAAATTGGTTTCCATGCAGATGAAGCGCTTAAAATGGCGGTGCAAACGGCAAAAGGCGCAGCCGATTTGCTTTTATTACACGGCACGCACCCGGAATCAGAAATAGATAAAGTAACTTCGCCGAAAGGTTGTACCATTGCCGGTTTAAACGAAATGGAGCACAATGGCTTTAGTTCATCATTGATAAAAGGTATTAAATTATCGGCGCTAAAAGCAGGAAATTTGTACACAAAAGAAAGCTAAGCTTAATGTAAAATGGTTAAGGTAAAATGGAAGATGTACCTGGCCAATAATTTAAAAAGTGCAAGTTTGAGATTAGTCTTGATACTTGATACTAACTACTCGATACTATGTTGTTAGAAAAAATACAAAAGGAAAGTCTGGATTTGTTGCGACAATTAATTCGCATTCAGTCGTTTAGCAAGGAAGAAGACAGAACTGCAAATTTAATTGCGCAGTTTTTAGAGGAGCGAGGTGTTAGCATTCATCGTAAAATGAACAATGTTTGGGCATATAATAAGCATTTTGACGCCAGCAAACCTACTTTATTGCTAAACTCACATCATGATACAGTGAAGCCCAATTCTGGTTACACCCGCGACCCTTATGATGCAGCAATAGAAGGCGATAAACTTTTCGGCTTAGGCAGTAACGATGCAGGCGGTTGTTTGGTTTCACTAATTGGCACGTTTTTGTACTATTTCGAGCAAGAAAACTTAAAATATAACATTTGTTTGGCCGCAACTGCGGAAGAAGAGATTTCTGGGAACAATGGTTTAGAATTGGTTTTGCCTGATTTGGGCGAACTTGAATTTGGGATTGTAGGCGAACCGACAGAAATGAATTTGGCTATTGCCGAACGTGGTTTGTTGGTTTTAGATTGTGTGGCTCATGGTAAAGCGGGTCATGCGGCTAGGGAAGAAGGCGAAAATGCTATTTACAAAGCTTTAGCAGATATTGAATGGTTTAGGAATTATCAATTTCCAAAAGTATCTGAGGTTTTTGGTCCGTTAAAAATGACTGTTACGATTATTAATGCAGGTTCGCAACATAATGTAGTGCCGGCAAATTGTACTTTCACGGTTGATGTTAGGGTAACTGATGCTTACACCAATGAACAAGTTTTGGAAATTATTCGAGCAAATGTAGGTTGCGATGTTACACCACGCTCTATCCGTTTGAAACCATCATCAATTGATAAAAATCATCCTGTAGTTCAGGCGGGTGTGGCTCTAGGTAAAACAACTTATGGTTCGCCAACAACATCAGACCAAGCTTTATTGGATATTCCATCGGTAAAATGTGGCCCGGGTTTTTCTGGCCGCTCACACATGGCTGATGAATTTTTATATGTTAGAGAGGTTGCAGAAGGTGTGGAAGGTTATGTAAATATGTTGAAACCAGTTATACTGTAATACGTCATTGCGAGGTACGAAGCAATCTTAAAGCACTCGTACTCGCAACGATAAACTTAATTTGAAAGAGGATTGTTTCGTGCCTCGCAATGACGAAGTTCGCTTTGCGGTTAAATTGAAGTTCTTATAATATTGCATATCTTTACTACATGAAAACTTATTCTAAGTTTATAGAAATTGATTCCAGCAAACGTTTTGGAAAACCTTGCATAAGAGGCACTAGAATTGCGGTTTATGATGTTTTAGGATGGTTAGCTAATGGAATGACCGTAGAGCAAATTCTTGTAGATTTTCCTGAAATAAGTGAGGAGGAAGTTTTATCATGTTTGGCTTATTCAGCAGATAGAGAGCATAAAATTAGAGTTGCCTAGTGAAATTGTTATTCGACCAAAATATTTCTTACAGAATTGTAAAACTTTTGGAAACCGAATTCTCGGACTGCAATCAAATCAGGCAGTTGAAATTAGAAAATAAATCTGACAAGGAAATCTGGACATTTGCTGGCCAAAATAAATTTATCGTGGCAATTTTCAATGCTGACTTTTATGAGTTTTCCAATCTATATGGACATCCTCCAAAAATAATTTGGCTGCGTTTTGGAAATAATACAACATCAGGAATCGCTGATGTTTTGATAAAGAAAAAGCAATTAATAAATGATTTTATGACGCAAGAGGAATTCTCTTGTTTAGAAATACAATGAAAACTTTATTGAGAGGTATGAAGCAATCTATTGCCTAGTACCTTGCAATAATAATTTGATTATAAACAGCTTAGCGCTCTTCGTGAAAAACTCAGCGCACTTTGAGGTTAAATAAAATGAAATGAAGATTTGGCAAAAAAATATTGATGTAAATAAATTCGTGGAAACCTTTACTGTTGGTAAAGACCGAGAATTGGATTTACAAATGGCAAAGTTTGATGTGTTAGGCTCATTGGCGCACACGCAAATGTTAGAAACCATTAGTTTGCTTACCGCGGATGAATTGGAAACTGTACAAAAGGAGCTTAAAAATATTTACGCTGAAATTGAGGCCGGCAACTTTACTATAGAAGATACCGTTGAAGATGTACACTCGCAGGTGGAGTGGCTGCTAACCCAACGTATTGGTGAGGCCGGTAAAAAAATTCATAGCGGTCGCTCGCGTAACGACCAGGTTTTGGTTGATTTAAAACTATTTTTTCGGGCTTGCATTGAAGATATGGTTAACCAAACATCAACTTTGTTTAATCAACTAATAGAGCTGAGCAATACGCATAAAGATAAATTGATGCCCGGTTACACGCATTTGCAAATTGCGATGCCATCATCATTTGGTTTATGGTTTGGCGCTTATGCAGAAAGCCTTGCCGATGATATGGAACTGATGTTAGCTGCCTGGAAAATCACCAATAAAAATCCATTAGGTTCTGCCGCAGGTTACGGTTCATCTTTTCCACTAAACAGAACTTTAACAACTGATTTATTGGGTTTTGAAAGCTTAAATTACAATGTAGTATATGCACAAATGGGTCGCGGTAAAACCGAAAGAATTTTAGCGCAAGCAATGAGCGCAGTTGCTGCAACTTTAGCTAAAATGGCAATGGATGTTTGCTTGTTCATCAACCAGAATTTTAGTTTCATTAGCTTTCCGGCAGAGTTAACTACGGGTTCTAGCATTATGCCACACAAAAAGAACCCTGATGTATTTGAGCTGATTCGTTCTCGTTGCAACAAAATTCAGGCTTTGCCAAATGAAATTGCCATGATGATTACCAATCTTCCATCGGGCTACCATCGCGATTTACAATTGCTAAAAGAAAACCTTTTCCCTGCAATAACTTCGTTAAACGAATGTTTGGAGATAGCTACATTTATGTTTCAAAACATTACCATTAAGGATGATATTTTAAAAGATAAAAAATACGATTATTTGTTTAGCGTAGAAGTGGTTAACGAATTGGCTTTACAAGGTGTTGCTTTCAGAGAGGCTTATAAAATAGTTGGCGAACAAATAGAAAATGGTACTTTTGCACCATCGAGCCAAATACATCATACACACGAAGGAAGCATCGGCAACCTTTGCAACGAACAAATTGCTGCTTCAATGCAATCGATTTTAAATCAATTTGGTTTTGATAAAGTGAATAAAGCAATAGAAGAGTTAATCCGTTAAGTCGTCATTGCGAGTTACGAAGCAATCTCTTGGTTTGAATTGCTTCTTGCCTCGCAATGACGTGTGTAGCGACAAAAAACATTATAATGAAAGTATCAAAATTAGCTGGAGCATTAATTGGCTCAGAGATTATAAAAATTGGTAACGAGGTTAACGATATGAAGCGCAAAGGTGCATCAATCGCTAACTTAACCATAGGCGATTTCGATTCAAATATCTACCCAATCCCAACAGAATTGAAAGCTGGAATAGTTGAAGCCTATAATGCAAATCAAACTAATTATCCGCCAGCTGATGGTGTTTTACAATTAAGAGAAACCGTTTCGGAATTATTAAAAGATAGGTTTGGTTTAGAATATAACACCAACAGTATTTTAGTTTCTGGTGGCTCTCGTCCGTTAATTTATGCGGCGTATTTAGCCGTAATTGACCCGGGAGATACTGTTGTTTTTCCGGCGCCATCATGGAATAACAATCATTATTGTCATTTAACTTCGGCTAAATCAATTGCTGTTGAAACCGATGCGGCGCATAACTTTATGCCAACTGCAGCGCAACTGAAACCACATTTAAAAGGTGCAACAATGTTGGCTTTATGTTCGCCATTAAACCCAACCGGAACAATGTTCGATGCGGAGTCTTTAGCTGAGATTTGCGATGTAATTTTAGAAGAAAATGCATCCCGCGGAGCGGATGAAAAACCATTGTACTTAATGTACGACCAGATTTATTCGCTTTTAACTTTTGGAAAAGAGCATGTAAACCCGGTTTCATTACGCCCGGCAATGCGTGAGTTTACTATTTTTGTTGATGGTACTTCGAAATGTTTAGCTGCAACTGGCGTACGTGTTGGTTGGGGTTTCGGTCCGGAAGATATCGTTAACAGAATGAAAGCTTTGGTTGGACACATGGGCGCCTGGGCACCAAAAGCCGAACAAGTTGCCATGTCAAATTACTTTAATGATAAAGCACTAGTAGATTCGTTCTTAACAAGCTTCAAAGCTCAAATTCAAGATAGTTTAAACGCACTTTACAATGGTTTTAACGAGTTGAAAAACGAAGGTTTTAATGTTGATGCGGTTGAGCCAATGGGCGCAATTTATTTAACCATTAAAATAGATTACATTGGTAAAACTACTGAAGACGGACAATTATTAAAAGATAGTGCAGATGTAAACTTCTATTTAATTAAAGAAGCCGGAGCTGCACTTGTTCCATTCTCTGCTTTCGGTAATGAACATAGTATGCCTTGGTTCAGAGCATCAGTTGGTGCATGTACCTTGCAAGATATTAAGGATATGTTACCGAGAATTAAAACGGCGCTTAACAAGTTGAAATAATTATATATTTTACAAAAAAACCGCTCAAAATATTTTTGAGCGGTTTTTTTATTGGAGTTTAATCAGTTAACTCTTAAACTCACTAGTTTTATGGAAATCGATATCAGGATAATCCTGTTTGGTTAGATTAATCATATAATCACTATCTGATAAATAAACCGGGTTTGCTTCTTTATCAAAACCAATATGTTGTTGCTTACGCTTCACAAATTCATCTAATTTTTTTCTGTCTGTTGATGTTACCCAGCTCGAGCGTGTGTAACTCAAGGTTCGGAAACGACATTTCGCACCATATTCATGCTCCAAACGGAAATTTATAACCTCAAACTGAAGTTCCCCAACCGCACCAATTACTTTTCTATTTCCGGGTTGCATTACAAATAATTGCGCCACACCTTCATCCGTTAATTGTTCAATACCTTTTTCTAATTGTTTGGTGCGCATTGGGTCCATATTTTCTACCTCTTTAAAAATAGATGGAGAGAAACTCGGAATACCTTTAAACTGCAATTTTTCGCCTTCGGTCAATGTATCGCCAATTTTAAAGTTGCCACTGTCATATAAACCAACCACGTCGCCTGGCCAAGCCTCTTCAACTATGCTTTTCTCGTTTGCCATAAAATCCATCGGATTCGAAAATTTTAATTTCTTATCCTGACGGGTATGATAGTAAAATTTATTACGCTCAAATTTACCCGAGCAAATACGTAAAAAAGCAATTCTATCGCGGTGTTTTGGGTCTAAATTGGCGTGAATTTTGAAAACGAAACCACTAAAGTTTTTCTCTTCTACCAACACATCACGTTCTTCGGCTTCGCGGTGGCGTGGCGATGGCGCAATATCAATAAACGTATCTAAAAGCTCTTTTATGCCGAAATTATTAATCGCACTGCCAAAAAATACAGGGGCTACTAAGCCTTCGGTATATAAATCTTTTTCAATTTTACCATAAATTCCATCTACCAGTTCAACATCATCTTTTAAGGTGTTAATTTCATTTTCTTTTAAATAATTTAATAACGATGGGTCGTTTAAATCATTTGCAGCCACAACCGAATCGGTTACTTTGGTTTTATCAGAATTAAATAAATTTAAATGTTTGTTGTAAATGCTATAAACACCTTTAAATGTATGTCCTTGCCCAATTGGCCAAGAAAGTGGGCACAAACTAATATTTAACTTTTCTTCAATTTCATCTAATAAATCGTAGGCTTCTTTACCCTCACGGTCCATTTTATTTACGAAAATGATTACCGGTGTGTTACGCATACGGCAAACCGACATCAGTTTTTCGGTCTGTTCCTCTACACCTTTAACACAATCCACAACCAAAATAACACTATCCACAGCCGATAAAGTTCGGTAAGTATCTTCGGCGAAATCCTTGTGACCAGGCGTATCCAAAATATTAATTCGCTTGCCGCTATATTCAAAACCCATAACCGAAGTTGCAACCGAGATACCACGTTGTTTCTCAATTTCCATAAAATCGGATGTATTGCTCTGATTTGCCTTGTTACGTTTTACCGCTCCAGCCGTATTAATTGCACCACCAAAAAGCAGAAATTTCTCTGTTAAAGTGGTTTTTCCCGCATCGGGGTGACTAATAATGGCAAAGGTTTTGCGTTTTTCTATTTCAGGGTTAAGCATAATAAAATTTTTGGGTACAATGGCGATGAAACCTTGTTAAAGGAATTTAACAGCGATAAGATTTGAATAATGTTGTTTCATCAGGCTGCAAAGATAAGAAAATTGGTTAACTGTTTTTACCGCTTAATTGTTTAATTGAAAACCCAGTAGCTAATCATTTTTTGTAAAGCAATTGCAGTAATTCTTAGGTTAAATCTGCCCCGCTTTTGTTACAATCTTTTTGTCATTGTCAATCTGAGCTTGTCGAAGATCTGCACCAAAAAGGATTTCTACGTCAATCGGTTTTAATTAACTCAAAATCTGCTAATAAACACCGTTTTGCTGTGCCAAACCAAAGCCACTTCTCAAAAAATCCTTTTGGGCATTTTTATCCCATAACAATTTATTAGTATGGTTTAAATGAATGAATTTAATTTTCGATTTCACACTTGCAGGTTCATCCTTAAATATTTTTATGGTTTCTGTAACCAGAGGATGCGGCACCTCGCTTATTGGTCTATTGCCAAGTTCTTCGGCATTGTAAAAAGTAGCATCTAAAAAGGCAAAATCTACATTTTTCACCCGCTCAACAATACTTTCATTCCATTTAGACCATTTATCAATATCAGGTATAAAAAGATATTTTTTAATTTGCGTAGCAATTTCAAAGCCAGCGGTTTCTGAGTATTCATCACGATGTGGAACTGTGAAAGCCGTTACTTTATTTTCGCCCAGCTCAAAAGGTTTATCATTCTCTAAAACTGTAATTTTAATATTTTGTAATGTCACCAATTGATTCCACGGTCCATTATCCTCCAAAAAGGATTTTAATTTGGGCAATACATAAATGTTCAGGCTTTTGGTATTCATCACCTCCCGGCCAAATTCCATCAAACCTGTATAATGACCGATGTGTGCATGTGTGATGAAAATACCATCTGGCAAATAGGGGTATAAATTTTTTGTTTGCTTTCTAAAATTCTGCAATTGCTTCTTTATATCGGGTGTAGCATCAAACAAATACCATCTTTTTGTTTTCGGGTCAACGAGCGCTAATGAAGCGACAGCCTTTTGCGTTTCAGGATTTTTCCATGCATTGGTACAACAAATTTTGTTACATCCCATGTGTGGAAAGCCGCCATCTTGTGCAACGCCTAAAACTAAAACGAAAGCTTTGTTGTCCGTTTGTGTAAATCCGTTTAATGAGGATAACAAAATCAATAAAAATGATATTCTAAATGGCATATTTATAATTTAAATGCTCACGAAATTAGCAAGTAATACGTTACTTTGCTAAATATTGGCTAATTTTAAAATTATCCCGCCATATTATTTACACAAGTTTTTTAAAAGAAATGCCAGAATTAGAGGAAACTTCTATGCCAGCAGAAATTGCTGCAAAATTTGTTAATTACACTTCAAAACATGTCTTTTTAACGGGGAAAGCCGGTACTGGTAAAACCACTTTTTTGCGCAAATTAATTCAGCTCACGCATAAAAAAGCAATGATTTGTGCGCCAACCGGCATTGCAGCAATTAATGCAGCTGGTGTTACCATTCACTCCCTTTTTCAGTTGCCCTTCGGGGCGTTTTTTCCGGATGCGGCCTCCAGTATTATCAACCAAAACATCACATTTAACTTTAATACGCCTAAAACAATTGTTAAGCATTTAAATATGCAAGGCAACAAACGGCGCATGATTCAAGAGTTGGAATTGCTTGTAATTGATGAAGTAAGTATGCTTCGAGCGGATATGCTCGATGCGATTGATTTTTCTTTACGTTACATCCGCAGAAACAGAAACGTACCGTTTGGCGGTGTTCAGCTGCTTTTTATTGGCGATTTACATCAGTTGCCACCAGTGGTAAAAAACGATGAATGGCGGGCAATGGCTGCTTTTTATAAAAGCATTTACTTTTTTGATGCCTTGGCTTTGCAAAATAACCCACCAATTTATATTGAGCTGGATAAAATTTATCGCCAGGATGATGCTGTGTTTATCGATTTGTTAAACAATTTAAGAAATAATAAAATCACGCCTGAAGACACAGCATTACTTCGTCAGCACTTCATGCAAGATTTTAAGCCTGCAGCGGATGAAAATTACATTACTTTAACTACCCATAATAATAAAGCTGATGCCATTAACAGAGAAAGGCTGACTCAGTTAAAAACTAAATCTTACTTTTTTGATGCAAAGATTACAGGCGAATTTAGCGAATATGCCTATCCAAACGAGAAAAGTTTAGAGCTTAAAGTTGGGGCGCAGGTTATGTTCATTAAAAACGATATGACTGCCGAAAAGCGTTATTACAATGGTAAAATAGGCGTTGTTCATCACATTGAAAAAGATACTATTGAAATTGAACTTCCGGATGAGCGAACTGTAATTTCCATTTCGCCATACACTTGGGAAAACGTTAAATACAAATTAAACGAAGCTACAAACGAGATTGCAGAAAATGTTGCCGGTTCATTTGTACAATATCCTATAAAATTAGCCTGGGCAATCACAGTCCATAAAAGTCAGGGTTTAACTTTTGATAAAGCGATTATTGATATTGGCGATGCATTCGCCCCCGGGCAAGCATACGTAGCGCTTTCGCGTTTACGCTCGCTTAAAGGTTTAGTTTTAACTTCGCATTTGCGTGAAACTGGTTTGCAGCAAGACCAAAACATTCATTATTTCTCAAGCACTAAACAACCTGCTGAAGTTTTAACGCAGCAAATTAGTGTAGAGAGTTATGATTTTATCAAAACCTATTTATTTGCGGCTTTTGATTTGAATTTGGTTCGTTATTACCTTAAAGAACATGTACAAACTTTCGATAAGGGAGAAAAATCTACCAAACAACATTATGATGATTGGACGATGGAATTGTACCGCGATTTTCAGAAAATTACCGCAACCGCAGATACTTTCATAAACCAATTAAAAGGTTTGTTTACCACACAAACCGAGCATACATTGTTTAATGTTTCAAAAAGGGTGGATGCTGCGTTGAAATATTTTAATCCATTAATTAAGGAAGTTTCTGATAGACTACTGACGCATATTGAAGCCATAAAGGCAGAAAAACAGATTAAAACCTATTTAACTGAATTACTTGAACTAGAGATTTTAGTTTATGAACAGTTAAAGAAAATGCACAAAAGCAAAGCTTTATTGCAAGCCATGATTGATGGAAAAGAGTTTAGCAAAGCAGATACAGATGCGCTTTTAAATACTTCTGAGCGTGAAAAACAGTTGCAGAAGGCTATCCAGCTAAAAGGAGAAACCTTAAAAGTAAAATCTGCAGTTGAAAAAAAGAAGAAAGAACCAAAGGTTGATACTAAGCTTGTTAGTTTTGAACTCTATGAGCAAGGAAAAACGTTAGCAGAAATTGCTAAGGAGCGAGGCTTTAGTGTTACAACTATCGAAGGTCATTTAGCGTATTATGTTTCTACTCAGCAAATTGATGTTAAGAAATTAGTTAAACCAAACAAAATCAGAAATATAAGTGATGCCGTTGAAAGCCAGAAAACTAAATCAATGGCCGTAATTCGAGAGTTTTTAGGTAAGGATTATTCTTTTGGAGAGATAAAACTAGTGTTAGCTTCATTGTTTCCAACAGAGGAATAGTTTTTGTTTAACCGCAAAGAACGCAAAGAGAAAAACACGAAGAACGCTAGAGCTATTTCAGAATATGGAAGAAAATGAATTATCTAGAATTGTTATCGGCTTAGCAATTGAAGTACATACTGCGCTTGGTCCGGGATTATTAGAAAGCGCTTATAAAGAATGTCTATATTATAAAATTGCTAAAGCTGGTTTATTTGTTGAAAAGGAAAAAGCTATGCCTTTAATTTATGAGGATGTAAGACTTGATTGTGGGTACAGAATCGATATTTTAGTAGAAAGAAAATTCGTTTTGGAGTTGAAAAGTTGTGAAGCACTCAATGATATACACTTGGCTCAAGTACTAACTTATATGAAACTGGGGAATTATAAATTAGGATTATTGATGAATTTTAATGTAATCAGGTTAAAAGATGGTTTGAGAAGAATCGTAAATGGCTTATAAATCTTTCTTTTCTTTGCGGAAAACTTTGCGAACTTTGCGGTTAAATGGAGAAAGTTAATGTTTTAGCACAATATATGCCTGCCCAGGCTGCGCCTTTAATTGCTAAATGGATAGATTATTTTCAATGTGAATTCAAAATTTCTAAAACACGTTCTACCAAATTAGGTGATTACCGCCATCCATATCAAGGTAAAGGTCATAGAATTTCAGTTAATTTTAACTTAAATAATTACGCTTTTTTAGTAACCACCGTGCATGAATTTGCACATCTTTTAACCTGGAACGATTATAAAAATAAAGTAAAGCCTCATGGTGCAGAATGGAAGAAAAACTTTCAGCGAATGATGGTTCCTTTTTTCAAAATGAATATTTTTCCGCAGGATATACACAAGGCTATTGATAATTACATGTCTAATCCGGCAGCATCAAGTTGTTCTGATTTACACTTGTCGCGGGCACTAAAAAAATACGATTCTGATAAAATTGAAACTTTACATTTAGAGCAATTACCCATTAACACCGTTTTTAAAATTAAAGATGGAAGGCGTTTTACCAAAGGCGAACGCATCAGGAAACGTTATCGTTGTATTTGTTTAGATGATAAACGGGTATATCTGTTTAATCCGCTGGCAGAGGTTTTTGTTAGTTGATTGGTTTGTTGGTTGTTCAATCTTTTTGCTGCCGTCATTCTCAACTTGTTTCAGAATCTCTTCAAATAATGTTTCCGTCTGTGCCTCGCAATGACGAGATTTTGGTGCTAAAAACTAATCAATCAAAAAACCGAATGTATCGCCATCAAACAAACCTTTATCACTCAATTTTAAATGAGGAATAACCAGCAATGCCATAAAAGAAAGCGTCATAAAGGGAGCGACTAATGTAGAGCCTAGTTCTTTAGCAAATTTATCAATAGAAGTGTATCGCTCAGCAACTTCGTAACCGTTATGGTTGCTCATTAAACCCGCCACAGGTAAAGGCAAAACTTCCTCTTTACCATTCCCTATCGCTACAACTCCGCCGGTTTCGTTTATAACCAGATTAACAGCATCGCAAATGCTTTTATCATCTACACCAACTGCAATAATGTTATGACTATCATGGGCCACGCTCGATGCGATTGCGCCACTTTTCATTCCGAAATTTTTAACAAATGATACTGTAACGGGCGCATCATTATAACGGTTGACTACAACCATTTTTAAAACATCATTATCCAAATCACTAATGATGTTTCCATTATCAACCTTTGGTGCAAAAAACAATTTATTGGTAATGAGTTGCCCATCTAATGCTTCAATTACCGGAATTTCCTTTTGGTTTTGGTAAGGATAGATAAAGTCTTCTACTTTTTTAAGGCTGCATTCGAAATGATTTACGGAGGATCTATCGTCAACAGTTTTGACCCAATCGCCAACCATTTTACCATTTTCGGCTAGTAAAACGCCATCAATATAAGTTTGCTTTATGTTGAAGTTTACCAAATCTTCAGCAATGATAAAGTCTGCGTAATCGCCAATTTCCAGTGCGCCAACATCTAATTTATAATGAAGTATTGGGTTGATACAAGCTGCCTGCAAAATATTAAAAATGTCTATTCCTTTAACCACCGCTCTTGCGCATAGCGAATTTATATGATTTTCAACCAAACTATCAGGATGTTTATCGTCACTGCAAAACATCATCATTTGCGGCCAATCGTTCATTAAATCAATCAAAGCTTCAAAATTTTTAGCAGCGCTGCCTTCGCGAATAAGAATTTTCATGCCACATTGAAGTTTATCCAAAGCTTCTTCGGCAGTAAAACACTCATGGTCGGTAGAAATTCCTGCATCAATATATTGCTGAACGGCATCGCCTCGTAAGCCCGGTGCGTGACCATCAACTGGTTTACCCAATTCATGTGCAGCAGCAATCTTTTTTAATACTTCTTCGTCGCTATTAAGCACACCCGGGAAATTCATCATTTCGCTCAAGTATTTCACTTCAGGTCTTTCTAAAAGCGCTTTAACAGCTTCATGATTTAACTCAGCCCCCGCAGTTTCAAAAATCGTAGCCGGCACACAACTTGGTGCACCAAAATTAAATTTAAACGGAACGGTATTGCCGTTTTCAATCATAAATTCTACACCTTGCATACCGCAAACATTAGCAATTTCGTGTGGATCGCTGATGGTTGCAACGGTGCCATGCACAACAGCTAACCTGGCAAATTCGCTTGGAATGAGCATGCTGCTCTCAATATGAACGTGGCTATCAATAAATCCCGGAAGGACAAAATGTGTGTTATCTTTTGCTTCGGAAATATTATTTATTGATTTTATCTTTCCGTTTTCTACCTCTACTTCGCCAAAGAAAATATTTCGCTTTGTGATGTCAACTATATTTCCTTCGACTTTAAAATTGCTCATTTCTGTTATAAATTATTTGAAGTTGTGATGATTTTAGGATTGACCTTTGTAAGTTCTATAACAAAGCGTTCAACTTCTTTGGGGCTTATGTAAATTTCATTCCATTTATTATATTTTATAATAATTCCGTTGCATGCCAAAGCCGGTTTAAAACCTACAAAACTCTTTGTATTTAATTGTAATTCCCTAATCTCATCAATTTTTATTTGTCCAAAAAAAGGACCAGACCTATACTTTAAAACCTTATTTTGAATGGTATATTTTGTATCAAACAATAACCATAAGAGTAAAGTACCAACCAACGTTGATATGATAAATGTATATAAAATTGAGAAACCATCGGTACATCTTATCAAAGTATAAATCGATACGCTGATTAATAACAAGATTGTTATTACTACGATAATAAGGTAAAATAAGTCGACCTTACTTTTGAATGTCATATTAGTATACAAGCAATTTTTCAACGGTTTCTGCCAATCTTGCCTTTGCCAAAAATTCATCCTCCAACGCTTTATTCATCGGGATTGCAGTATCTAAACTTGCACAACGCATTACTGGCGCATCCAAGTCCTGAAAACAATGTTCGCCAATCCATGCTGAAATTTCTGCCCCAAAGCCATTGGTAAGTGTATCTTCATGTAATATTAAAACCCTTCCGGTTGCTTTTACTGCTGCTCGAACGGTTTCTTTATCCCAAGGTTGTAACGTACGTAAATCAATTAATTCTGCATCACTTTGTGGATTGTTTTTTAAATAATCTAACGCCCAATGAACCCCTAAACCATAAGTAATGATTACGAATTTATTTCCTTTGTTTAAGGTTACTGCTTTGCCAATTTTGGTGATGTAATAACCATCAGGAATAGGAGTGGATAAGCTTCTGTATAGATATTTATGTTCAAAATACAATACCGGATTTGGGTCTTCAATTGCAGCCAAAAGTAAACCTTTAGCATCTTCAGGAAATGCCGGATAAACAATTTTCAAACCTGGTGTTTTGGTAAACCAAGCTTCGTTACTTTGTGAGTGAAACGGACCAGCGCCAGTTCCTGCGCCCGTAGGCATACGTACAACAACATCGGCCTTTTCGCCCCAACGATAATGCGTTTTAGCCAAATTATTTACAATCTGATTAAAACCAACCGTTACAAAATCTGCAAACTGCATTTCTACAACGGCTTTGTAACCATTAATGGATAAGCCTAAACCTGCACCAACAATTGCCGATTCGCAAATTGGCGTATTCCGAACCCTGCCTTTACCATATTTGCTTGTAAAACCATCCGTAATTTTAAATGCGCCACCATAATCGGCAATGTCTTGCCCCATTAAAACTAAATTTGGGTATTTCTGCATGGCCAAATCCAAAGCATCAGTTATGGCATCTAAATATCTTTTTTCTGTTGATGATTGATTTGCATGAACCACGTTTTGCTCGTGAGGATAATACATATCGTTTTCCTCTCGAACGGAATCAACCTCTGGCTCAGGTTCCTCAAAAGCTTCCTCAACTTCTAACTCAATGTCTTTTTTAAATCTTGCTCTGATATCGATAATTGAGTCAATAGTCAAAATTCCTTCTTCAATTAAATAAGCTTCGTAGTTGCTTAACGGGTCTTTCTTTTCCCATTCATCAAATAATTCCTGCGGAACATATTTTGTGCCCGATGCTTCCTCGTGGCCTCGCATCCTAAAAGTTAAACATTCTAATAAAACCGGGCGGGGATTTTGGCGGATATCTTTTGCGATTCTGTCTATAGTATGATAAACTTCAAGGATGTTATTTCCATCAATCTGAATACCCTCTATACCATAACCAATCGCTTTATCAACTAAATTTTTACATCGAAATTGTTCAGATTTTGGGGTAGATAAACCGTAGCCATTATTTTCGATAAGAAAAATTACAGGTAAATTCCATACAGCAGCAACGTTAATTGCTTCATGAAAATCGCCTTCACTGGTGGCACCTTCTCCAGTATACACCAAAGTTGCCTTTTGCTTCTTTGCTAAAACATCAGCCAATGCAATGCCATCAGCCAATGCCATCTGCGGACCGAGATGAGATATCATCCCAATAATTTTATAGTCTTGCGTTCCAAAATGAAAGGATCGGTCGCGGCCTTTGGTAAAACCGCTAGCCTTTCCTTGCCATTGCGCCATTAATTTTTTTAGGGAAATATCGCGAGAAGTAAAAACACCTAAATTACGATGCATAGGCAAAATGTATTCATCGCTCTGCATGGCTAGAGTCGAACCAACGGCAATTGCTTCCTGCCCAATACCTGAAAACCATTTTCCAATTCTACCTTGACGCAAAAGTTTTAACATTTTATCCTCAACCATGCGAGGATAAAGCAATCTTTTATATAAATTCAGTAAGAATGAGTCGGCTTTATCAGCTCGGTTAAATTGCATATTTGGTTAGATGGATTGTATCAGATATCAAATCATTTTTGTTTATTCAAGTATTAAAGACATCATAAGCCGAGCATGATTTGTTAATTCTCCTTACCTTTCTTCAAATCATCCCATTGTTTTGAAAAGGATTTATCAGCAACCTTTGGCAACTCGCGATATTTACCCCAGCTTTTTTTGAAGAATGTTTTTAGCATAAAGTTTTTAAATTTTCCGCCAAATAAATCCATCAGTTTTCGCTTTTGCATCATGCGGTTAAACATTCCCCAACCTATTTCTTCTACTTTCTTGTTCTCGTGTGAGGTTGCCGCATCTCTGCGATTAAGTAACAGCATTTTGTGGATATCGATTTTAACAGGGCATACCTCCGTACATTTTCCGCATAAACTGGAAGCGTAGCTTAAATGTTTAAACTCTTCCATTCCTTTTAAATGCGGGGTAATTACCGAACCAATTGGTCCGCTATAAGTGGTATTGTAGGTATGGCCGCCAATATTTTTATAAACCGGACAAGCGTTTAAGCAAGCTCCACAACGAATGCAATATAAACCTTGACGCTGGTCTTTTTGAGCCAATAAATTGGTACGCCCATTATCTAAAAGGATAACATACATTTCTTCCGGTCCATCGGTTTCATTTGGTTGCCGTGGACCGCTCAAAATGGTATTGTAAACTGTTAAATTTTGACCAGTTCCGTGTGATGCCAATAAAGGCCAAAACAAATCTAAATCAGCAATTGAAGGAATAATTTTCTCTATACCTACGATTGCGATGTGGATTTTTGGAAAGGTTGTACTTAATCTGGCATTACCTTCATTTTCTGTAATGGCAATGCTTCCGGTATCCGCAATTAAAAAGTTTCCGCCACTTATTCCAATATCAGCATTTAAATATTTATCACGAAGCAATTCTCTTGCTTTTTGTACCAATTGCGGCGGTGTGGCATCAAGCGGCGTTCCGAATTTATCGTGAAACAATTGCGCAATGTCTGTAGCGCTTAGGTGCATTGCAGGAGTAACAATGTGGTAGGGCGCTTGCCCTAATAGCTGAACAATATATTCACCTAAATCACTTTCTAAAGATTCTATTTGATTGCTTTCCAAAAAATCATTTAAATGGATTTCTTCCGTAGTCATCGATTTTGATTTGATAACCGTTTTACCATTGTTTCTTTTAATGATATTCAGAATTTCCTGCTGCGCTTCTGCTGCATCGTTTGCCCAAATCACTTTTCCACCTCGACGCTGAAAATTGGATTCAAATTCTGGTAAGAATTTGTCCAAATTTTCCATCACCCGCCATTTTGTAACATGTGCTTTCTTTTTTGATGCTTCGAGATTTTCGAATTTTGATAAGCCACGCTCAACAGCCGTATTGTACTTACCAATGTTATAATTTATGGTTTTACGATGCGGTAAATCGAAAGCTTTCTCATCAGACTTCTCTAAAAATTCCTCGGCAGTTTTGATCATACTTCAAAGATAAGAATTTAAGCAGGCACGAAAAGTAATGTGCATAAAAAAGCCCCGATTGAGATATCGAGGCTTTTTAAATATTTATTTCTTAGGATTTCCTTTTCCATCCCTATCAACTGCCGGTCGTTTAGCTTGATTTGCCAATTCCCATGCCGTATAGTAGGTTAATTGAGCTCTTTTCGCTAAAAGTGGGAAGTTAATCTTGCTTACTTCATCTCCTGGTTGGTGATAATCTTGTTGCAACATTCCATCATAATAGAAAATAATAGGAATACCCAACTTCGCAAAGTTATAATGATCAGAACGATAATAAATGCGGTCGGTATCATTTGGATCATCATATTTATAATCCAGTTTCATTTTTGTGTAAGTTGCGTTTACTTGCTCACTTAGTTTTCCTAACTCGCTACTAAGCATATTAGAACCAACAGAATAGATGTAATTAGCTGAATCTGGTGTATTCAAATATAATTCACCAGTACGGCCAATCATATCTGTATTTAAGTTTGCAATTGTATTTTCAACTGGGAAAACAGGATGAGAAGAATACCAATCAGAACCCCAAAGTCCTTTCTCTTCGCCAACAACTGTCATAAATAAAATACTACGCTTTGGTCCTTTACCTGCTTTTTTAGCATCAGTAAATGCTTTCGCCATTAATAAAACACCAGTAGTTCCCGAGCCATCATCATCAGCGCCATTGTTTACTTTATCTTTAGCATTTGGATCTGCAACTAAGCCAATATGGTCATAGTGTCCGGTTAATACTAAAACTTCTTTCTTTAATTTCGGGTCAGAACCTTCTAAAAATCCTAAAACGTTTTCGGCTCTAACCGCCACTTCAGATTTCATTGCGCTTGCAGAAACTGCAACGTTAATAACTTGAGAAGCTGGCTTTTTAGTTTCTGCAATTTTCTTTTGAATAGCCTCTACCGAAGTATTTGCAATTTTTAAAATTTCGTTAGCCGTTGCCGTAGTTACACTAATCATGGTAAAAGGATTTTGGCTTTTCATGCGCTCCACAACTTCCGGAGATTTCATTACCGGTTGTCCTTCGCCATAAATAGCCTTTAGCTGCTCTGCTCTGTTATCCAATGATGGGTCGATAATTATAACTGCTTTAGCTTTGCTTTGAGAGATAAAAGTAACTTTTCTGGCTCTTGCCATCATCATTGTTCTTCTGTCTTGTTTGTCTTCAGGTTTAGCTGTTGGGTCTCCGCTTCCAAAAATAACTACAACTTTTCCTTCAAGATTTAACCCTTCAAAATCGTTGTATCCATCTTTATTTACACCGTAACCAGCAAAAACTAAATCATCAGCACTAAAAGTAAAACCGTTTAACCCAACCGAATTGCTGGTTATTAAATAATCGTTATACAATTGTTTTGGCTGGCCATTGATAGTTAAAGAACTTTGTGTTATCGAAAAATTAGCCAAATCAATTTTTTGAAAATAACTACCATCAACAGGACCTTTTAAGCCAATTGATTTAAAATAATCACGAATGTAATCTGCAGCCATCCATGCACCTTTCTTACCGGTTTCTCTGCCCTCATATTCATCAGAAGCTAAAACAGATAAGTGTTTATAGCCGTTTTCTGGATTGATGACTTTGCTAAACCTTATAGCATCCTTATTTGGAACTAATGGTTTAACCTGAGCGAAGCTACTTGCAGCAAGTAGTGACACAAAGCCAAGTGTTAAAAATTTTTTATTCATTTTTTTAGTAAAGTTAGTTGCAATTAAATTTAGCAGGATATTTTATTTACCCTGTTTTGATGTCTGCCACCTTCAAATTCGGTATTTAAAAAGGTTGTTGTAATTTCTTTAGCTTGTTCTTCAGAAACAAATCTAGCCGGAATGCATAAAACATTCGCATTATTATGTTTTCTTACTAACGATGCTACCTCATTTTCCCAGCATAATCCGGCTCTAATGCCCTGATGTTTGTTAGCTGTTATGGCAACGCCGTTTGCCGAGCCACAAAGCAAAATACCGTAGGTAAATTCACCACTTTCTACGGCAGAAGCTACCGGATGAGCAAAATCTGGGTAATCTACAGAATCTAATGAATGGGCGCCAAAATCCTTAACCTCATAATCTGAAAGGTGAGTTTTAAGCATTTCCTTGTATTCAAACCCAGCATGATCTGCTCCAATGGCAATTTTGATTTTTTTATCAGACATGGCCAAATTTATAGAGAATTATGAAATCTATTCGTAATGTTTTTGTTAGTTAGCATAGAACGCTTTATCTTCTTTTTTCTTCTTTCTTTCGATGTATGCCGAAACGAAAATACTCAATTCATAAAGTAAGAATAATGGCGCTGCAACGGTTAGCATGGTTAAAATATCAGGCGTTGGTGTTACAATTGCTGCGATAATTAAGATGATAACAACGGCATATCTTCTACTTGCCCTCATAAACTTCGGCGTCATTAATCCAAGCTTTGAAAGTATAAATATGATTATTGGTAATTCAAAGATAATTCCTGTTCCGAGGGTTAGTGTAGCAATAGATGATACGTAAGAATCAATGGTAAAAGTATTTTTAATTTCAGTACTAACCGTATATCCTGTTAAGAAATTTATAGATAAAGCACAAATAATAAAATACCCAAAAAAGATACCGATGATGAACAGAACAGAAGCAAAAAATACAAAACCACTAGCAGATTTGCGTTCATTTTCGTGTAATGCTGGTTTTATAAATCTCCATATTTCCCAAAGGAGATAAGGAAAGCCAACAACGATACCGCACATTACACAAACATTTAACTGCAAATTAAATTGCCCGGCCATTTCCGTGTTAATAATTTCGCCATTAATTTTGGTTATACACATATCTTTTCCTAATGATGGAAACATATCAACCAGTTTACACATCATTCTATATGTCCAGAAATCTGGTTTTTTAGGACCGAAAATAATTTTATCTAATATTTCTTCATTAAAATAAAATGCAACCCCTGTAAATACTGCAATTGCGATTGCTGCTCTGATTAAGTGCTTACGTAAAACATCAAGATGATCGAAGAAGGACATTTCTGCCTCTAAGGTTGTACTGCGTTGGCCAATGGCTTTGGTAAGGGATGATTTTTCTCTAGTGTTGCTCATGTTGAAAACAAAAATACCATTCTAATTGAATAGAATGGTATCTACGTGTTAAATATAAGAATAGTTTATATTATTGTGAGAAATCGCTATAAAAATGCGGGCTGTATAACAAAGTATTTTATAACGATGCTGATTTATCAACTCTGATTAAACTTAGTTGTTTCATATTAACAGGATTGAAATAGGCAAACTGATAAACGCCATCTGCTCCGGTAACGATTAAAGATTTTGGTCCGGCAATTACATCATAACTCTTTATATTGTTAATGTGCTGTAGCATATTTTTTCCAACTTCCATTTTGTTGGTGATGTTGAAGCTTTTAATACCATAATCGCCTTCACACAAGAATAAATTATTACCACTTACACTTAAGCCATGTGGGTTTAGCATTGGGAACACCGCAACCTGCTTAGGTTTAGTTGGGTCTTCTATATCAACAACTTCTAACTGATTTACAGCTTGCCTGCAGGATGTACCCATACGTAAGGTTACATAGGCATATTTTCCTTGCACAACTACAGGGTCGCAAGCAAAAATATGGCTGTAAGTAGAAAGTTTTACTGGATTTGCGGCATCGGCAGCGTTAAAAATATGCATGCCAGTATTCGTTCCGATAAATAATTTGTTATCGTATGGAAAGATGGTTTCTACGCCCCAACCTAAATTTATTGATTTTACAAATGTTGGATTTGCAGGCGCTTTTACATCAAATAAACTCAAATCCATCGTTCCAACTGTGTATAAATGATCGTTTAATAAAGTAAATCTTGCCATTGAACCTCCCTGACCTGATGAACTGCTTGATGCCGAACTGTAAAAGGCTATATCGTTTTTGAAACCTGATGATGCGTTATTTTCTCTAACCAGGGTATCTTTATAGGTAACTACATATTTTTGATTACTATAGCCCAAGGCGTAAAACTGTTTGAAAACATCAGGTAATCTTTTTATCTGTTTAATATTGGCTACTGAAGTGATATCGAAAGCCAATAAATCCACGTAACTATCAGCATACAAAACATTATTGCTTATCGCCAAATCTACATTACCCGGAATTTGCAAAAACGCCAGGTTAACAGGAGCATTAGGGTTAGCATTGTTATAGATATGGATGCCCTTATTTGGCTCATTAATAAACAGATAATCGTTGTAGATGTATATTTTGCCCGGCTTTTTTACCGCTATTGCTTTCGTTAGGCCAACAGGAAGCGTTCTCATGGCTTCAACAGTAATTAACTTACTAATCTGGATTAGCTTTAGATCATTGTCTTCATTTTTTTTGCACTGGCTAAATATCGCTATAGCGAATATTGCCATAAGTCCGTTAAGTAAATAGTTTTTCATTGTTTAGTGGTTTTAAGGCAAAACGATGGCAATTACCTAAACGCTACAAGGTTAGCGTTAATTTTTTAAAAGACTTTGGATGATTTTCTAATCCCTTGTAACAAAAAAAGCCAGGCGTTTTTAAAAACCTGGCTTTATAAAATGATTTTAAATATTTTATTGCGAATCTACATAATCAAATGTTTCCATAAATTTTGTAGTGAAATTCCCCGCCCTAAAGTTAGGGTCTTTCATTAATTGTAAATGGAAAGGAATTGTTGTTTTGATACCTTCAATTACAAATTCACTTAAAGCACGTTCCATTGTACAAATTGCTTCTTCGCGTGTTTGTGCAACGCAAATTAATTTTGCAATCATCGAATCGTAATTCGGCGGAATTTGGTATCCTGCGTACACATGTGTATCAACACGAACCCCATGTCCGCCCGGCGAGTGGAAATTTGTAATTTTTCCAGGTGATGGCCGGAAGTTATTTGCCGGATCTTCTGCATTAATACGACATTCAATTGCATGCATTTCTGGAGTATAATTTTTTCCAGAAATTGGAATACCTGCAGCAACTTTAATTTGTTCTTTAATTAAATCGAAATTAATTACTTCTTCTGTTACCGGATGCTCTACCTGAATACGGGTATTCATTTCCATAAAGTAGAAGTTACGGTGTTTATCTACTAAAAACTCAATAGTTCCCGCACCTTCATAATTTACAGCTTGTGCACCTTTAATAGCGGCTTCGCCCATTCTTACCCGAAGTTCATCCGTCATAAATGGAGAAGGAGATTCTTCAACCAATTTCTGGTGACGGCGCTGAATAGAGCAGTCACGTTCAGATAAGTGACAAGCCTTACCAAACTGATCTCCAATAACCTGAATTTCAATGTGGCGAGGATCTTCAATATATTTTTCTAAATATAAACCATCGTTACCAAATGCAGCACCAGATTCCTGACGAGCACTATCCCATGCATTTTCGAAATCTTCATCTTTCCAAACTACACGCATACCACGGCCACCACCACCGGCAGTTGCTTTAAGTATAACCGGGTAGCCCATTTCGTTTGCAATTACAATACCCTCCTTAACGCTAGATAATAAACCATCAGAACCTGGAATAGTTGGTACGCCAGCTTTTTTCATGGTTTCCTTAGCCGAAGCTTTATCACCCATACCGTTTATCTGCTCAGGAGTAGCACCAATAAATTTGATATTATACTCACGGCAGATATTTGAAAATTTAGCATTTTCAGATAAAAAGCCGTAACCAGGGTGAATCGCGTCGGCGTTAGTTAATTCGGCAGCCGAAATTATATTAGGAATATTTAAGTAAGAATCTTTGCTAGGCGGAGGTCCAATACAAACGGCCTCATCAGCAAAACGTACATGTAAACTTTCGCGATCGGCGGTAGAGTAAACAGCAACCGTTTTGATGCCCATTTCCTTACAGGTACGGATAATACGCAAAGCGATTTCTCCCCTGTTGGCAATTAGTATTTTTTTAAACATAATGCTTGTTTATTAGCTAATTAGCTAACTGATTAATTCGCTAATTAAATAGGTTCTACTAAAAATAATGGTTGATCGTATTCAACTGGAGAAGCATTATCAACTAAAATTTTAACAATACGGCCAGAAACTTCACTTTCAATTTCGTTAAAAAGTTTCATTGCTTCGATAATACAAACAACTTTACCAGTACCGATTTCATCACCAACATTAACAAACATAGGTTTATCAGGGCTTGATGAACGGTAGAAAGTACCAATCATTGGCGATTTAATTGTGATGTATTTAGATGTATCATCTGCAACTGGTACTGCTGGTGTAGCCGCAACAGGTGCAGTTGGGGCGGTTGCTACCGGCGCTGCTGCCTGTACAAGCGGTGCTTGAGGTACAGTGGCATGCACAACAGTAGGTGCTTGATTTGTTTTAATCGTAATTTTGAAATTTTCTTGCTCAATTGCAACTTCATTTACGCCAGAACGAGAAACAAATTTAATCAGTTCTTGTATTTGTTTGATATCCATTTTTTAATCCTTGTTATGTAAAAAATAGTGTATAAAATGAATTAACTAAGTTATACTTTTTTTGTTTTATTCTTTGTTGTTTGCTTGTTCGGTTTCTCGATTTTTCGTTTTTTTGGAATGATGTACAATCCTAACCAACTAAGAAACCAATTAACTAACTATTGTATGCCCATTTTAGGTAAATAGAACCCCAGGTAAAGCCACCGCCAAAAGCTGCAAGTACAATATTATCGCCTTTTTTAAGTTTGCTTTCCCATTCCCATAAACATAATGGAATTGTACCATTTGTTGTATTACCGTAACGCTCAATATTTATCATCACCTTATCAGTAGATACACCCATGCGGTTTGCGGTAGCATCTATAATGCGTTTGTTTGCTTGGTGAGGCACTAACCAGGCAACATCATTTGATGTTAAGCTGTTGCGCTCCATAATTTCGGCTGCAACATCTGCCATATTAGTTACCGCAAATTTAAATACTGTTGGTCCTTCCTGGTGTGCAAAATGTTCTCTTGCATCAATGCTTTCGTGTGTGGCAGGTTTAACAGAACCGCCAGCCTTCATGCCTAAGAAATCTCTTCCAGCACCATCCGTTCTTAAAATAGAATCTTGAATTCCAAAACCTTCTTCATTAGGTTCTAATAATGCACAGCCACAACCATCACCAAAAATGATACAAGTTGTACGGTCTTCATAATTAATAATTGACGACATTTTATCGCCGCCAACCACTAAAACTTTTTTATGTCTGCCCGATTCAATAAATGAAGCTCCAGTTGCCAAGCCGAAAATAAAGCCAGAACAAGCTGCTTGTAAATCCCAACCCCAGGCATTTGTAGCACCAATTTTATCTGCTAAAACATTTGCGGTAGCAGGAAAGGTAAAATCAGGAGTAGTGGTGCAAAAAATAATTAATTCAATTTCCTTTGCATCAATACCGCGTTTTTTAAGCAAGCCATTCACGGCATGTACTGCCATATCTGATGTGCCTAAGCCTTCACCTTTTAAAATTCTACGTTCTTTAATTCCCGTTCTACTGGTAATCCATTCATCCGAAGTATCAACCATAGTTTCTAACTCTGCGTTTGTAAGCACATAATCAGGAACGTAACCATTTACTGCCGTAATAGCAGCGTGAATTTTACTCATTTTAAAAATTTTAATAAATTAATTAAATGCCGTTCTAATTTTTTCTACCAAACCGGTCGTAATCATTTCTCTAGATTGAAGTACCATATTTTTAACAGCCAGCGGACTAGAAATTCCGTGTCCGATAACTACAGGTGCATTAACCCCCAGAACAGGGCTTCCGCCATATTGTTCGTAATTAAAGCGATCAAAAAACTCATCTTTTAATCCTTTTTTAACCGTCATCACATAAAATGATTCTGCTAACTTAAGCATCACATTTCCTGTAAAACCATCACAAACAATTACATCAGCTTTATCGTTGAATAAATCTCTACCTTCAACATTGCCCACAAAATTATATAAGTTGGTATCTCTCATTAACGGAAAAGTAGCCATGCTTAGCATGTTACCTTTCTCATCTTCTTCACCAATATTCATTAAAGCAACCTTAGGGTTATTTATCTGCAATAAATTTTCTGCATATAAACTGCCCAAAGCACCAAATTGAAGTAAAATATCAGGTTTGCAATCGGCATTTGCACCAACGTCTAATAATAAACCGGTACCGCCTTTAATTTTTGGAAGGATTGTACATAAGCATGGGCGGATAATGCCCGGAATGGTTTTAACGCTAAAAACAGCGCCAACCAACATTGCGCCAGAATTACCGGCACTTGCAAAAGAATCGATTTTACCACCTTTTAAAAGGTTAAAACCAACGGCTATGCTCGAGTTCGGTTTCTGAACAATTGCTTTTGTGGGATGTTCGCCCATACCAATAACTTCATCAGTATGAACGTATTCAAAATGATCTGGATTAAATCCTTCTTCTGCAAGAATTGGTTTAATCTGCTCGGTATCGCCGATAAGAACTAAATGTTCACCAGCGTTTAGCGATTGATGAGCTGCTATTGCTCCCAAAACTACAGCTTTGGGAGCATAGTCTCCGCCCATTATGTCGAGGCCTATTTTCATAGAAAAAATCTGTTTGTGTTAGTACAGGTAAAATCCTGATTTTTCAGTTGACTAAGGTATGACTAAAGCCGCTGAAAACAC
The DNA here is from genome assembly GCF_920984665.1 of Pedobacter sp. Leaf170. Classification (GTDB taxonomy): domain Bacteria; phylum Bacteroidota; class Bacteroidia; order Sphingobacteriales; family Sphingobacteriaceae; genus Pedobacter. The sequence continues at coordinate 99,811 of NZ_CAKLBP010000004.1, read as the reverse complement.
AAACAATTTTTTAAGAAAATTACCCGATTTGAGTATTTTCGATAACCAATTTACCGTTATAGTATAAGTTACCATCAACGTTATATGCACGGTGAGGTACGTGGATAGCACCTGTAGTTGCGCAAGTTGCTAAAGAAGGAAGCTCAGCTTTATAGTGCGTTCTTCTTTTATTTTTTCTCTGTTTCGAGATTTTCCGTTTTGGATGTGCCATTGGTGTATAATCTAATTATTTTTTTAACTTATTAAGTGCTTCCCAACGTGGGTCGCTTATTTGTTCATTTTCTTCAGCTTGCTTGTCGATAGAAAGTTGTTCTAATCTATCAATCATTTCCTGATCACATTCTTTACCAGCCTGCTCGCAGTTTTTGATATAAGGCACTGCTACGTTAATCATTTCGTATAGTGGCTTCGATATATCAATCGAAGTTTCTTTTCTGCTTAATGAAATAATTTCTTCATCATCGCTTTCAAGTTCATCTTCTGCAAACTTTACAATTTGCCTTTCGTACAAATTGATTGGTAAAGCAAATTCCGAAAGGCATTTATCGCAATCTAAATTAACAGTACCTAAAACTTTAAATTTAAGTAGCAACATGGTTTCTTGTTTCTCAAGTTCCAGGTCAACTTTTAAATTACCATTTTTAATCATCGAGTACTCAAAGGCACCAAAAAAGGTGTCATCAAGCTCATATTCAAAATGATGGCTTCCCAATTTTAATCCGGTAAACGGTACTGAAAATTGTTTTAGCGGGTTCAAAGTACTGTAAAATTTTAGCCTGCAAATGTAGGGATAAAATAGTTAGATTAAAAATGTTTTTTAAAAATTGTTCGCTGTAAAAAAACCTGTGAGGTTTTTAAAACCTTAAAGGTTTAGCTTTTTAATATCATTTCCTTATTGTTTCGGCTCCACTCACTCCACGAGCCTACGTAAAGTTTTGGAATTTGTAAGCCGGCATAATCCAGTGCTAATAAAGTATGGCAAGCCGTAATGCCAGAGCCGCAATGAACGATTACATTTTCAGGTTTAACAGCAGAGAGTGTGGAAGTATATTTCTCTTTTAAAACTTCAGGCGCTAAAAAACGGCCGTCGTTATCAAGATTTTCTGTAAATGGAATATTTATGGCACCAGGAATATGGCCGGCAATGGTATCAATTGGCTCGGTTAATCCTGCATAGCGATTAGCATCACGAACATCAATTACAATACTTTCGTTTGATTTTGAAGTTTTTTCTACTTCATCAATATCCGTTAATGGCAAACTCCAGTTATCTGCTTTATAACTGTCTACAGATTTTGGTATTTCTGTTTTATGAGTTACCGGAAATCCAGATTTAACGGCAGCCTGATAACCACCATCAATAACTTGTACGTTTTCATGTCCTATTGCCCTTAACATCCACCAAAATCTGGCAGCAGCATTCCCACCATTTTTATCGTCATACACAATAACGTGGCTATGTTTTGTTATTCCAAGTTTTTGTAAAACCGTAGCGAAACGCTCTGGTGTAGGTAGCGGATGGCGTCCACCTTCAGCAAAATCTCCTACTGTGGCTAAATCTTCATTTACATCGGCAAAAATTGCACCGGCCAGATGTTCTTCATCGTATCTCGATTTTGAACCAGCGCTAGCATCTATGATTACAATTTCTTCATCGAAATTTAACCAGGTTAAATCTTCGGGTTTTATAATTGGTGAAAGTTTTTTTTGCATTTGATTAATTTTTGCAATTAAGTAGCCAGATGATAATTATTGTTTCATTTGTTCACGCATCATCTTCATCATCATTTCTTTACGTTCAGCAGGACTCATGTTTTTCATTTTTTCTGCATTGAAATTTACGCTGCTTTTTTTGTAACCCGCCGGAATTGTAAACAAAGAGGCGTCAAGATTTTTAGGCTCGTATTTTTTTAACAGCATAGTCATTGATGGTAGGGTTGTACCTGGTTTAAGAAAAGCAATTTTTACGGGCATACCCGTTACGCCTTTACTTTTTAACTCTGCTACAATTTTATCGTCGCTAATGTTGCTGCCATTTACCGGGAAGTTAATGGGAGGTAAATCCTTACTGTACCAAACATCCCACGATTTGCCATCAGATGTCATTCTAACATGGTTACAGTTATATTTTCCAATCTTTTCATTACCTATTACCTTAACCGTAAAATTTTTTACCGCAGCATTTTTGCCACTTTTGGTTTCTGTATAAGTTTTCGTCATCGAATTAAAAACCATTGTTACACCCGGGTTGCTTTTAAGCATTAGTGTTGTAGTATTGATTTGACTGCCTGCCATTTTCATATTTACTTCTGTACGTATATTACCATTTTTACTATACATTTTACTAATTACCGGGCTTGGCGTCATTCCTGTAATTTCGTATTCAGCATAAACATCAGCGGCTATTGCAGCATTCGAAATTACAATCGAAACAAATAAAACAGAGAGAAATAATAGTGATTTTTTCATAGCTGTAGGTTTTGGTTTCTTTAAAGTTCAGCAATTTTATCGAATCATGGATAGGGAATTTCCATTTTTTTTAATGTTTTTTGCTTTTTGAAAAGCGCCTGAAGCCTAAGGATTGGTCAGATAAAAAAAAGCTTTACATAGTTAAATGAATGCAGTTCTTTCTGCTATTATAATTATTGAATTTTTTTTGTGCCGCTCATTTTGCCTTATTGCACAGTTTGTACTGAAATAAACCTGATAGAAGTAGCAATACTTTTTTGTTGCAGTGTTTCTACAAGCTCAGCATGGCAATTACCAAAAAAGATTGCAACGCATAGCAGGACTATCGAAACCGATGAAAAGCCGGAATTGCTTTTCTGAAAAAAAAGCTTTAAACTTTAAGCTTTCTGCTTTAAACTTTAAGAAGCATCGTCTTTAATATCGAACTGTGTTTCTACAACCTTTCCGCCTGTGCGTAACTGGTTGATTAGCATTTCCTCTTGCTCTCTGCGGTTTTTTACGATGTGGATAGCAGAGAATAGTGCTTCGGTAAATGAGGTTGAGTCTGCTAAGTCTTTGCCGGCAATATCGTAGCCCGTGCCATGATCGGGAGAGGTGCGCACAAAGTTTAAACCTGCTGTATAATTAACACCATTGTGAAAAGCCAAAGTTTTGAAAGGAATTAAGCCCTGATCGTGATACATGGCCAAAACGGCATCGAATTTTTTATAACTGCCGTTGCCAAAAAAACCATCGGCAGGGTACGGACCAAAACACATAATGCCTTTGCCGTAAGCTTCCTCAATTGCTGGGGTAATAATTTCGGCCTCTTCTGCACCAAGCAAACCGTTATCGCTGGCATGTGGATTTAAGCCCAAAACAGCAATTTTTGGCTTCTCAATCCAGAAATCTTTCTTTAAACTTTCGTTTATTAAACGAATTTTATTTATGATTTTTTCTTTTGTGATGGCTGTGGGTACATCTTTAACAGGGATATGTCCGGTTACTACGCCCACGCGTAAACCTTCGCTAACTAAAAACATCAGCACATCTTTACTGCCGCTTTTTTCCTGCAAATATTCGGTATGACCGGGGAAAGAAAAAGTATCTGATTGAATGTTATGTTTGTTAATCGGCGCTGTAACCAAAGCGTCAATTTCGCCGCTAACTAAATCGGCTGTTGCCCTTTCTAATGATAAAAGCGCATATTTTCCGCCAGTTTCTGTAACCTGGCCAAGTTCTATTTTAACATCTTCTTCCCAGCAATTTATCATATTCGCTTTTTTAACTTGCGCCTGATTTGCATGATTAATTACGTTGAAACTAAAATCGCCAAGGTTATTTGCTTTTCTGTGGAAAGAAGAAACCTTTGTATGGCCGTAAACAATTGGTGTGCAATAATTTAGAATAGCCGGATTAGAAAGCGTTTTAATAATCACCTCTAAACCTATACCGTTCACATCGCCTATACTAATACCAATTTTAAGTTTACTGCTCATAATTAATGGAAAATTTTAGCGCAAAATACTGATTTGATTTGATAATTAAGGTATAGGGCGGAAGGTTTAAGGTATAGGCTTTATAGATTGAATTACCATACCTTACGCCCTAAAGCTTACACCTTCCATCTTAAATCATTACCTTTGTTTCCATGAGTTTAGTAAAAGCAAAAAAACATTTAGGTCAACATTTTTTAACTGATAAAGGCATAGCAAACCGAATTGTAGAAAGTTTGGTTAATACCGATAAATATAATCAGGTTTTAGAAGTTGGTCCGGGGATGGGAATTTTATCCGATTTTTTGCTTCAGCGCCAGGATTTGCAAACCTATTTAATTGATATTGATACAGAATCTTTTCATTTCTTGAATGAGAAATATCCCCAACTGGGAGATAGATTAATAAACGGCGATTTTTTAAAGCTAAATTTCGACGATATTTTTCCAGGTCAGTTTGCCATTATCGGTAATTTCCCATACAATATTTCATCTCAGATTTTGTTCAAAATTTTAGATAATCGTCATAAAGTAGTTGAAATGGTTGGGATGTTTCAGAAAGAAGTTGCACAACGTTGCGCATCACCAGCTGGAACAAAAGATTATGGTATTTTAAGTGTTTTTCTGCAAGCATATTATAAAATTGAATATTTGTTTACCGTAAAACCGGGTACGTTTAATCCACCGCCAAAAGTTCATTCGGCTGTTATTCGCTTAACAAGAAATGAAATTGAAACTTTAGATTGCGATGAAAAACTGTTTTGGCGTGTGGTTAAGGCAGGTTTTAATCAACGTAGAAAAACATTGCGTAATGCGGTTTCGGCTGTAATGCCAAAAGATAAAATGGATAATCATATTTATTTCGAAAAACGAGCAGAGCAATTAACAGTTGCTGATTTTGTAGCTTTAACACAACATGTAAGTAAATTAATGGAAGCTTAATATTTTATTTTGTAGCTGTTGAAATTGTTAAATTTGTGTAGCCTTCGCACAAAACCTACGTTTTACTTAAAACCGGCCTCATAAATTTTTGGGGCTATTCTGTTAAAGCCAAAGCAGTGGCTTCAATACAAAAATTTTCAGCCGGCAATTTGTTTCTTTTGTTGTCAAAAGAAAAAAGCCTGTCTGGCTAAGACAAATCCTATTTACTGCTTAGTCTTACATTGTATTTATGAATTAATTATCCTTCAAATTTTCTTGCAAAGCGATGATTAATTTATTCCAGTTTCTCCTTTCCTTTGCGGCATAAAATTCTATAAATATCATGATTAACTACAGCGAAATTTTCAACGAACAAGGCATGGACTACCAATCTTACAGAGCATTGGTAGAGCAACTGTTATTGGAAGGTAAAGCTACAGGTGATGTTAGTTACGATTTGCACTACACTAAAATGAATGTGCAACGAATGAACAGAGTTGATAAAACAGTTAGTTTAACTGAAGATTTATCTAATATTATCGGGAGCTTTAAAATAAATTATAAATTCTTGGTCATTACCGAAGGTTGGTGTGGTGATGCTGCGCAAATTGTTCCCGTTTTTAATAAAATTGCGACAGCATCTCTGGGTAAAATTGATTTAAAATTTGTTTTGCGGGATAAAAACCTACCCTTGATTGATGCGCACTTAACCAATGGTGGCAGGGCAATTCCGGTTTTAATTATTTTAAATGAAACTGCTGATAAAGTTTTAGCAACATGGGCACCAAGGCCAAAAATTTTGCAAGGCTTGTTAAAAGAATGGAAACAGGAAACTACAGAGATGACTATTTTAGCTGAAAGGCTTCATGGCTGGTACGCTAAGGATAAAACTTTAACTACGCAGGCGGAATTAGCGGAGCTTTTTAAAGGATTAAAGAATTAAGCCAAATCAACCGGTAGCCGCAATTTGTTGAAATTAATACTTAATGTGAGGGATGATGAAACAACTTTGGCATAACGATGAGATTTATATATATCTAATCTACAGAAACCGTTAATCCTTCTTGTTGTAGAATTTTTCTGTAAACTTCCATCTCCGTAAAAGAACCTTCTAAAACCGGGCATTTACCGTCGTTGTGCACTTTCCAGGCAATTTTTTCTGCCTGAGATTCGTTATAGTCTAAATATTTCATCATGCAATAAATTACATGCTCGAAAGTATTTACATCATCATTCCATAAAATTAAACGATGTACAGTTTTTAAGGAAGTTAAAATTTCTTCGAGCGTAAAGGTCTCTTCTTTTGTTTCTGTAGACATTTGGCAAAAATAAACATTAGTATTAAGTATTTAGTATCAAGTATCAAGATTTTGTTCATTGGTGAATAATAATACCTTAACCAATAAATGATTAGCTTTGATTAACCAATATATAATAACATGCACCAATCCAAAATTGCCGGAATAGGTTACTACGTTCCTAAAAATGTATACACCAACAATGATTTAAGCCGTTTTATGGAAACCAGCGATGAATGGATTCAAGAAAGAACAGGTATTAAAGAACGCCGCTTTGCAGATAGGAATGAAGAAACAACCACCACAATGGGGATTGAAGCTTCTAAAATTGCTTTAGAAAGAGCCGGAATTACGGCAAAAGACGTGGATTTTATTGTTTTCGCAACATTAAGCCCTGATTATTATTTTCCGGGTTGTGGTGTTTTATTACAACGAGAAATGGGCATGGGCGAAATTGGCGCACTGGATATCCGCAACCAATGTTCGGGATTTGTTTATGCACTTTCTGTAGCCGATCAGTTTGTTAAAACCGGCATGTATAAAAACGTTTTGGTTGTTGGTAGTGAAAAGCATTCATTCGCTATGGATTTTGAAACCCGCAGTAGAAATGTTTCAGTAATTTTTGGTGATGGGGCAGGAGCTGTGGTTTTGCAACCAACTAATGCGCCTGGTAAAGGAATACTGAGTACACATTTGCATAGTGATGGTGCAGATGCCGAAATTTTGGCAATGTATTATCCAGGTTCTCATGCCAATAAGTGGATGAAAGATAAACCGGCTTTTCCTGAACAAGAATTGGGTGGTTTGTTTATGACACCAGAAATTTTGGAAAGCGGAGCGGCTTTACCCTACATGGATGGTCCATCGGTTTTTAAAAAGGCGGTTGTTAAATTTCCTGAAGTAATTAAAGAAGCTTTAGCCGCAAATAAGCTAACGGAGAAAGATATTGATATGTTAGTGCCGCATCAGGCTAATTTACGCATAAGCCAATATGTGCAGCAGTTACTTGGCTTAAGAGATGACCAGGTTTTTAATAACATTCAAAAATATGGCAATACTACTGCTGCCTCTGTTCCGATAGCACTTTGCGAAGCCTGGGAAGCTGGTAAAATTAAAGATGGAGACTTAGTTTGTTTAGCGGCTTTCGGTTCGGGTTTTACTTGGGCAAGTGCGCTTATCCGTTGGTAAAAAAAGGTTTGGTAACTAAATTTTGACATTTCGTGTAAAAAAACTGAAAACCAGCATATTAATTTATAATTTTATGTTGTTTCAAGATAATTTGCATGGCGATAGACATTTACGCAGGAAATTTCGGGGCAAAAGAACTAAATCATCTACTAAAACGTACCTTATTCGGAGCTAAAAGAAGTGATATAGCTGGTTTTGTCGGGCAATCTGTTGCTCAGGTTGTTGATTTTTTATTAAGAGATTTACCGCTACCAAATCCTCCGGTAAACAATTACAACGACACAGCTTACACAGACGCAAATGTTCCAGCGGGGCAAACGTGGGTAACAGCGCCATATACAGATGGAACGGCCAATAGTAGAAGAGTTGCTTCTTTCAAAGCATGGTGGATTACACAAATGTTAAATCAGCCGGCATCTATTCGCGAAAAACTTACCTTATTTTGGCACAATCATTTTGCAACAGAAGCCGATATGGTTGATGATGCCAGATACATCTACAAACATAATGCTTTGCTGCGGAGCAATGCAATGGGCAATTTCAAAATCTTAACCAAGCAGGTAACTATCGACCCTGCAATGCTGCGCTATTTAAATGGATATGCCAGTACCAGAACAGCACCCGATGAAAATTACGCCCGGGAGTTACAAGAGCTTTTTACTTTAGGCAAAGGGCCGGATTCTAAATATACAGAAGCCGATGTTAAGGCTGCCGCCCGATTGTTAACTGGTTTTACTTTAGATAGCACAAATATCACTTCGGTATTTAACACAAGCAGGCACGATATTACTGATAAACAGTTTTCATCATTTTATGGAAATAAATTAATTAAAGGGAGAACCGGTACAGATGGTGCAAAAGAAGTTGACGATTTACTTGATATGATTTTTGCGCAGGTAGAAGTTAGCAAATATATCTGCAGGCGCTTGTACAGGTTTTTTGTTTACTATGATATTACAGCAGATGTAGAGGCGAACTTTATTACGCCTTTGGCCGAAATATTTAGAAATGCCAATTATGAAATAAAACCAGTGTTGAAGGTTTTGTTTACCAGCAATCATTTCTTTTTAGCACAAAATCGTTCTTGTAATATTAAAGCACCGGTTGATTTTGTTGTGGGTTTGGCCCGCGAATTTGAAATCGTTTTTCCTGATGCCAGTGATTATGTGAATGTTTATTACATGAGTGATTATTTGCGCAGCACAGCATCTAACCTACAGCAAAATCTGGCCGATCCGCCTAATGTTTCCGGTTGGCCGGCTTATTATCAAATACCTCAGTTTTACGAACTTTGGATAAACTCAGATACCTTACCAAAGCGAAACGTTTTTACCGATAGATTCATTAGTACGGGTTATACCCGAAACGGGAAAAAAATAGTTATCGACCCAATTGCTTACACCTCTAAATTTAGTAAACCAGAAGACCCAAATATCTTACTCGATGAAGCATTGGCGCATCTTTACACCATTGATGTAAGTGCCGACGTAAAGAAGTTTTTGAAAAGTATTTTGTTAAGTAACCAGGTTACTGATGCCTATTGGACCACCGCCTGGCTCGATTATAAAGCCGCCCCAACTACTGCAAAAACTGCAATTGTACAAACCCGTTTACAGGAGTTTTATAAATACATTATGAACCTTGAAGAGTATCAGCTATCATGAAAAGACGGGAATTTTTAACTAAGGCAATGCCAGCCGGCGTAGTGCTTCCTTCCTTAATCGGTGGATTTTCGTTGAAGGCATTTGGTGCGTCCAGTTTGTTATCGGCAATTACGGCCGCTAATCAAGAAACAGACCATGTACTGGTTATTATTCAGCTAAATGGCGGTAATGATGGCTTGAACATGATTCTACCTTTAGATCAATACGATAACCTTACATTGGCTCGCCCCAATATTATTCTTCCACAAAATAAAATTATAAAGCTTTCTGGTTTTAACACGGGTATACATCCATCTATGTCGGGTTTGGCAGGTTTGTACGATGATGGTAAAGTTCAGGTTATTCAATCAGTAGGTTATCCGCAACCAAATTTTAGCCATTTCAGGGCTACAGATATTTGGCTTTCTGCATCAGATGCTGACCAAACCATAGAAAGTGGTTGGGCTGGCAGATATTTAAGCGAAGAATATACAAATTTTCCGATAGGTTATCCAAACACAGTAATGCCCGATCCTTTGGCCATTCAAATCGGTTCATTTATTTCACCCGCTTTTCAAGGTCCTTCGGTAAATATGGGTATGGCAATTTCAGACCCGGTTAATTTTTATAATTTAATAAATGGCATTCAATCGCCTGCACCAAATTCAAACGCAGGTAAAGAGCTAACCTACATCCGTCAGGTTTCACAACAAACACAACAATACGCTTCGGTAATTAAAGCAGCCGCAGGCAAAGTAACCAAGCAAGGTGCATATCCAACAAATAATTCGCTTGCCGACCAGCTAAAAGTTGTGGCAAGATTAGTTGCCGGAGGTTTAAAAACCCGTTTGTACATGGTAAATATTGGCTCATTCGATACACATGCAGCACAGGTAAATACGGGCTCAACCGAAACCGGAACACATGCTGTTTTGTTGCAAAGAGTTAGTGATGCCATTAAAGCCTTTATGGACGATTTAAAAGGTCTTGGTGCATCAAAAAGAGTAGCCGGTATGACTTTTTCAGAATTTGGGCGTAGGATAAAATCAAACGCAAGTAACGGAACAGACCATGGTGCTGCAGCACCCTTAATTGTTTTTGGAGATGCTATTCAGGGCGGGGTTTTAGGTAAAAATCCAACGATTTCCGCCGCAACATCTGTGAATGATAATATCCCGATGCAGTATGATTTCCGTTCGGTTTATGCAACATTATTAGAGAACTGGTTCTGCGTAGATAAAGCAACCTTATCAAGCGTTATGCTAAAAAATTTCCAATCGCTGCCGCTTATTCAGGCCGGCACCAATTGTATGTCTACCAATTTAGCGCAAACTAACCGGTTAAGTGGCGAAAGTTTAATCAGTAATTACCCAAATCCTTTTACCACAACCACTACCATAAAATACACCTCAAAAGGTGGTCATGTTTTAATTCAGGTGTTTAATACCATGGGTAAATTAATGGCTACCGTTGTTGATGCTGTAAAAGATGAAGGCACGTATAATATCAATTTTGAAAACCAGCATTTTGCGCCAGGGGTTTATTATGCCCGCTTACAAAATGGAGAATTGCAGCAAGTAAGAAACATGCTAATCGTTTCCTAAGCTAAAAATTAGGTACTTTTGTATCCAATCGTTTTATTTAGGATGATTGATTTTCAGAAATATCTTAATATGAAGTTTAATCTTGGTGATTTTGTACGTTTTGTAGATGAAAAACGTGAGGGCTATGTTACAAAAATAATTGATGCGCAAACTTTGGGTGTAACTGATGAAGATGGCTTCGAAATTCCGGTTGCCATAAGTAATTTAACCTCGGTTCATGGCCACGGTGTTGTTGCCGAAGAGCAAGATGCGCCAAAACCAATTCAGGTTAATGCACCATCAATCCACAAGATAGAAAACGGAATTTATATCGCTGTTGCAGCAGATGGAAAAGCCGGCAGCGTGGTTCATTTTCATTTACAAAATCAATCTCCAAATACTTTACTTGTAAGTTTAACTACTGAAAGAAAAGAAAAATATACAGGTCTTTATCACGGGATTATTCAAAATTTCCAATCAGCAATGGTACATTCTGCTTCCCTATCCGAATTGGATATGTGGCCGGAGTTTACCTTTCAATTTATAGTATTCAGCAAAGCTGATGTAAAACCTTTGGAGCCATTGGTGATAACTAAAAAATTCAGAGCAAAAGATTTTAGTTCTGAACAGAAGGAATTACCTGGTTTAAAGCAAAAAGGCTGGTTAATTCGGTTGGATGAATTGGCCTCAGTAAATATAGATCCTCAAAAATTAAAAGAAAGCTTCTTTAAATCTCCTTCAGAAAAAAGAACTGTCGATGTGCCTAATAAGGAAATTGATTTGCATATCGAAAAACTAAGAGACGATCATCATTTTTTAGAAACTGATGAAATCTTACAAATTCAATTATCCCATTTTCAAAATGCTTTAGATGCAGCGATTGTTCATCATTTTGATAAAATGATTTTTATACATGGTATTGGCAATGGTACCTTGAGGGATAAAATCCATAAATTGATAAGCAAAAATCCGCATATCAAAACTTATATGGATGCAAGAAAGGAAAAGTTTGGTTATGGCGCAACCGAAGTAGTTTTTAAATAATTTAGATTAGTGGCGGCGTTCGTTATCCCTAATGCAAACCCTGCGCCTTTAAAACTATGAATAATATTTTTCGCTAAATCAATGGAAATAACTCCAGGGTAACAACAATTGCATTATTGCTAAGTGCTTCAATTTCTATATTCTCGGTAGCCCACAAGGCCAAACCATCGCGGCCATGCATTAATCGGCCTTCAATTTCAAAAGCACCATCTACAACAAACGCATAAAAAAAATTATCCTTTTCCAAAAGGTTATAAATTACCGCTTCTCTACCCGCAAAGATGCCTGCACTAAGTTTAAAAGGAAATTTATAGCCCGAAATAATATCAATTAATTTGTTAGGGTTTTTATCAAAATCGAAAGAAAATTGCTGATCTTTAAAGAATATAAAATCATCATTTAGCATACCTAGATGGATATAATTAACCACATCATTTTGGTAAGGATTGCTTATTTCTAAAACTTCACCTTTCTCTAAACTCAGTAGTTGAACCTGCCCCGTTTCAACAGAAAACTCCTTGTTTTTGGCAACAATGTCAATGCCGCCAGTAATTGGGATAAATAAATGCAAAGAGTTTTGTTTGGCTAAATAGAAATTGAGTTTTCCTGCAGCAATAGAATCATCATTACAAATAAATAAGTTTTCGAAAGCTGTTCTATGCTCATTAAAATAGCTTTCAAAATTGAATGTGCAATATCTTCTTATACTTGAATTTTCAATTAATCCACGTTGATCTGCTAAATAAATTTTACCGGGCTTTTCCAATATGTTTAGTTTTTTATGGAGTGAATACTTACAAAAGGCTGTAGCTTAAATAAATTTGTGAAAATTTCTTTTTCCTCATTTTCTGCAAACTGCGATATAAGTAAATGTTCTCCAAAAGTTTGGTGTAAAACTAAAGGTTTTGAAAAAAAGTTTAGTGCAATTTTATGCTTATTAATGTCATTTATATCCGAATTTATAATTTCAAACCTAAAGTTTTCAAAAACTAAAAAGCGTCTGCCTAAATTGTCTAATACATCTGGTATAATACCATTTAGCTGCTGAATATAACCTACAATTGCGCCGCCAACCAAGAAATGAAGCTTTTTGGCTTCGGGCACATTTATCAAAAGCTCAGAAAAAGTAGGGTATATATTTCCCTGATTATAAAATTGAGCTTGCATTTTAAATTCTGCAAAACTATCCTCATGTACAAACTTATCCCAAGGGTTAATATTTGTTACATCAATTATTTTCCGATAACACAGGGTAATTATTTTTTCTGACATCATTTGTGCATAAAAAAACGTTGAGAAGTTAATCTCAACGCTGCATAAAAATAAACAAACAATTATAAGTTATGCTCTTACATTTAATTTAAATGCTAAATCGAAACCGGTAGCTATTGTACCGGTAACAGTAGCAATTTGTACACCGGTCTTGTCATCACTAAAAACATTATCAGCATTATTGTAGGTATAACCGCTTAAACCTTTATTGTAACCATTAACTAAAGCAACTGATGTTCCTGCACCTTCGGGAAAGGCAATTTGTGTTACGTTTAAAGAAATGCCTGCCGCGTTATAAACATGAACGTGAATATGAGTTGCACGGCCGTTATACCATCCTGGGAAGATACTTGTAAAGGTTACCAAGCCATTTGCATCGGTAATTTGCCTTCCACGTAGAAAATGAACGGCTTGGTAATTTGTGCTTTGCATGCCTGTTCCTCCGTATTCAGAATAATTTCCCTCTGCATCACAATGCCAAATATCTACAATTGCTCCGGCTAATGCGGCACAACTATTATTTAGATTGCCAATGTTAATTTTGGCGGTCATTTTGTAACCATTTCGTCCGTCTGTAATGTCGCTTCTAACGTAAGATGCCGGAACTTTTGTTGGGAATGGACCTTCAGTTTCCGTAGGTGCAACTGTGCAGGTGCCATTTGTGCTGGTCGTTGTACCAGCGCTACCAGAACCTGACGCTGCATTAGTACCATCGCTTGAGCTTGTTTTTTTACAAGCTTCGATTATTGCAGGCGTTGAGATTGCTCCAACCATTAAACTCCTGATAAAATTTTTCCTTTCCATATATTGTTCGGTTTATTAACTTACTGGTTAGCGCTTCTTTAGACATGTAATGCTTGTAACAAATATATATATGAAAGAATGTTTTTCGTTGTTAAAATAAGTTAAATAGAAGATTCGCAGGATTTTACTGTTCTAGGTTGTTTTCATCACAATGACTATCCAAGATGAGTTAATAAATAGAGGTATAGTTTTTGCGAAGATGAAATTTCATTTTATAAAAGAATAAAAGTAGCTTTGCCGCTAAATAATGAAGCACCTCGTTACCATATCCCTTGTATTTTTTAGCTTAACGCATTTGGCCAAAGCCGAGCGTGTTGAAGGGCTCAGGATATTAAACGAATATTGCACTGAACACATTATTGTTATAAATGCCGCAGGTAAGGCATCTGTTCAGCTCAACGAAGACCGCAATCCATATTTGCTTTCTTACAGTAGCTTAGCTTTAATTGGAACTCAAGCGCCATTAAAAGCTGCAAAATATATTACTGTAAATCAAATAGTTTCTGATTTATCCATTAGGAAAAAACCTAAGAATAATAGTCCGTAGTATCTTCCTCGAAGCAGATCTTAATTTAAGATCTTTCATCATTTTATGCAGCTAACAGCCAAAATGACTTAATGCAAGTTGTGGCTTAGTTGTTGTAACACACCATTTTTTAAATAAATACCAATAAAACATAATGTTAGGATTTTTAGCGAAGGTTTTCGGAAGTAAATCGGAAAGAGATATAAAAGGCATACAGCCATTAGTTGTAAAAATAAATGAAGAATATGCAAAATTATCTTCTTTAAGCAATGATGAGCTACGTGCTAAAACAATAGAATTTAAAGGCAGAATTTCTTCTTTTTTAGAAGAGATTGATAGCAGAATTTCGGCGCTTAAAGCTGAAGCAGAGCAAGAAGATTTAGAGCTTCATCAAAAAACAGCTTTGTATGAGCAGGTTGATGCGTTAGGTAAAGACCGCGATACCGAATTAGAAAAGGTATTGCTGGAAATTTTACCAGAAGCTTTTGCTGTAGTGAAAGAAACTTCTCGTAGGTTAAGTGAAAACGATTATTTAGAGGTTACCGCAACGCAGTTTGATAGAGATTACGCAGCACGCAAGAACAATGTAAAAATTGTGGGCGATAAAGCACAATGGGCAAATCGCTGGGATGCTGCAGGTACTGAAGTTGTATGGAACATGGTTCATTACGATGTACAGTTAATTGGCGGTATTGTATTGCACAGCGGTAAGATTGCCGAGATGGCTACTGGTGAGGGTAAAACCTTAGTAAGTACGCTTCCTGCTTATTTAAATGCTTTGGCAGGCGAAGGCGTGCATGTTGTAACGGTAAATGATTATCTTGCTCGTAGGGATAGTGAATGGAACGGACCTTTATTCGAATTCCACGGCATTAGTGTTGATTGTATTGATAAACATGAGCCAAATTCTGAAGAAAGAAGAAAGGCTTATGCGGCTGGAATTACTTACGGAACAAATAATGAGTTTGGTTTCGATTACCTGCGTGACAATATGTCGCAAACACCAGATCAGCTGGTTCAGCGCAAACCTCACTTTGCAATGGTTGATGAGGTCGATTCAGTTTTAATTGATGATGCCCGTACACCATTAATCATTTCCGGACCTATTCCGCATGGCGATCAGCATGAATTTTACGAGTTAAAACCTAGAATAGAAAGATTGGTAAATGCTCAAAAGGCTTATGTTACGCAATCATTAAATGAGGCTAAAAAATTAATCAACGCAGGTAATAGTGGTACAGAAGAAGGCGAAGGTGGTTTAGCTTTATTACGTGCTTACCGTGGTTTGCCTAAAAACAAAGCTTTAATTAAATTTTTAAGCGAAAGCGGCGTTCGTGGTTTACTATTAAAAACGGAAAACTATTACATGGCAGACCAATCGAAGAATATGCCTAAGGTAGATTCTGAATTGTTCTTCTATATCGATGAAAAAAATAATCAGGTTGAGTTAACGGAGAAAGGTATCGAATTGATTACCCAATCAGGTGAGGATCCTCATTTCTTTGTATTGCCTGATGTAGGTACTGAAATTGCTGAGCTGGAAAAATCTGATTTACCATTGGATGAAAAAGTAGCAACGAAAGATGCTTTAATGCGTGATTATTCTGTTAAGGCAGAACGTATCCACTCGGTAAATCAATTATTAAAAGCTTATACTTTATTCGAAATTGATGTTGAATACATCATCGACGAAGGAAAAATTAAAATTGTTGATGAGCAAACCGGCCGTATTATGGATGGTCGCCGTTACTCTGATGGTTTACACCAGGCAATAGAAGCTAAAGAAAATGTTAAAGTTGAAGATGCTACGCAAACTTATGCTACCGTAACCTTACAAAACTATTTCCGTATGTACCACAAGCTTTGCGGTATGACGGGTACAGCAACTACTGAAGCAGGTGAGTTCTGGTCTATCTACAAATTAGATGTAGTAGAAATTCCTACTAACAGAAATATTTCTAGAAGAGATGAGCAAGATTATGTTTACCGCACAGTTCGCGAAAAATATAATGCAGTAGCTGATGAAATTGTAAAACTAACAGAAGCCGGCAGACCAGTATTGGTTGGTACAACTTCGGTTGAAATTTCTGAGTTGTTAAGTCGAATGCTTAAGCTTCGTGGCATTAAGCATAATGTATTAAATGCTAAGATGCACCAAAGAGAGGCTGATATTGTGGCGGAAGCCGGTCAGGCCGGAACGGTTACCATTGCAACCAACATGGCTGGTCGTGGTACGGATATTAAGCTTGGGCCAGGCGTTAAAGAAGCCGGTGGTTTAGCAATTGTAGGTACCGAGCGTCACGAATCTCGTCGTGTAGATAGACAGTTACGCGGTCGTGCAGGTCGTCAGGGTGACCCAGGTTCATCTCAATTCTTTGTTTCATTAGAAGATAACTTAATGCGTTTATTTGGTTCAGAAAGAATCTCAAGCATTATGGTTCGTATGGGCATTGAAGATGGAGAAGTTATTCAGCATTCGATGATTACCAAATCAATTGAGCGTGCACAGAAAAAAGTAGAAGAAAATAACTTTGGTATTCGTAAGCGTTTGTTAGAGTATGATGATGTGATGAACTCACAACGTACGGTAATTTATGCAAAACGTAAAAATGCATTATTTGGTGAGCGTTTAGATGTTGACATGAATAACATGGTTTACGATGTTGCTGAAGATATTGTAACCGAATACAAAGAAGAATCAAACTACGAGGGTTTTAAATTAGAAGTAATTAAAAACTTCTCTGTTGATACTTCAATTACTGAAAAGGAATTTTCATCAACAAATATCGCAACCTTAACCGAGAAATTATTCGAGGAAGCGGAAGCTTTCTACTCCCGTAAATCAGATGCAATAATTGAGCAATCAATGCCGGTATTAAAACAGGTTTTTGAAGAACGTGGAGAGCACATTGAGCAAATTGTAGTGCCTTTTACTGATGGTATCCGTGGTATTCAGGTTGCTGTAGATTTGAAAAAGGCAATTGATAATAAGGGAAAAGAAGTTGTTCGTTCATTCGAAAAAACAATTGTGCTAGCCCTAATTGATGATAGCTGGAAAGAGCACTTACGCGAAATGGATGATTTAAAGCAATCTGTTCAGAACGCGGTTTACGAACAAAAAGATCCATTAGTGATTTATAAAATGGAAGCTTTTAACTTATTTAAAAACATGCTTAATGCAGTTAATAAAGAGGTTGTAAGTTTCTTATATAAAGGTGGTATCCCGGTTCAGCAAGAGCCAGATCAGGTTAGAGAAGCACCAGCTCCGGTAAAGCAGCCTAAATTGCAAACCACAAAACAAGAGTTTGGTGCAGAGCAACCAGGTTTAGAGTTAGGCGATACGCGTGAGCCAATTCAACAACAGCCAATCCGTAAAGAAGCAGCAATCGGGCGTAACGAGCCATGCCCTTGCGGTAGCGGTAAGAAATACAAAAACTGCCACGGCGCAAATTTGTAATCAAATTTCACCTTTAGATAATATAGCCGAGTTTAAATAAACTCGGCTTTTGTGTTTTAAATTAATCCGAAATAATTTTAGTATTTTTAATCTATGGAAACATTAACAATAGAAATTCCAGATGATAAAAGTATTCTAATTCGTCAGGTACTCGAAGAATTTGGTGCGAAGGTAATTAGCAGTGATACACAAAATAAAACCGTTAATTTATCCCCACAGCAAGAACAAGAAATCAACTCATCCCAAAAGCAAATAAAAGAAGGTTTATTTACAGAGCATTCTGAGATTGATGATGAAGTTGAAAAATGGCTAAAAAAATAATATGGTCGCATAAAGCGAGAATTAAACTTTTCACTATTCTTGAATTTTATGCCGATCGGAATGGAAATAAAAACTATTCGGCTAAATTATACAAGCGATTTAATAAAGAAATTAAACTTTTGATTCGAAATCCTTTTTTAGGTATTCAATCTTCTGTTGAGAATGTTCGAGGTTTGATTGTATTGGATTATATTATTTTTTACGAGTGTGATGAAGACAGTATAATAATCCACACGCTTTGGCCCACCAGTGAAAATCCTGATAGCTTAAGTATTTAGATATAAGCATTTGCACAACCCATAAAGAATGCCGAATTTTGCAGAAAGTTCGGCATTCTTGTTTTAAAACATTTTTAGCGCCAGCGATGTCATAACAACATGAAAATATTTTATACAATAAGCTTCATCCTATTTATTTACAGTACATCTTTTGCTCAAAAAGGGGAGGTAATCGTTAATAAAGACCCGCTGATTGATAGCTTAATTGCAAAACGAATAGAGGTTTACAGAACTGGCAGTGATGCCGCCGTTAAAATAAATAAACCAATAGTTTCGGCTTATGGATATCGGGTTCAGGTTTTTTATGGCTCTGATAGGAGAGAAATGTTTAATCAGCAATCTCGCTTTAAAAACAGTTATCCAAAAATCAATACCTACATTATTTACAAAGAGCCAAATTATTATTTGCGGGTTGGCGATTTCAGAACGAAGTTAGAAGCACAACGATTAATGAGTGAGCTTCGCCCAACTTTCCCTACTCTATTTATTTTCAGGGAAAAAATTAATGCACCAACTCTAGATACCACTACTGATGATCAAAGATAAAATCAAAAACTTAGCAGATATCATTTTCAATGATGTTGTAGGTTATCGTCGCCACATACACGCAAATCCTGAATTATCATTTAAAGAATTCGAAACATCATTATATGTAAAAGATAAGCTTAGTAAATGGGGCATTGAATTTACAAGTTGTGCCAACACCGGTGTGGTGGGTTTAATTAAGGGCAATTTACCATCTGATAAAATTATTGCTTTACGTGGAGATATGGATGCATTGCCCATCCATGAGGACAACGACAAACCTTACCGTTCTAAAAATCATGGAGTTATGCATGCCTGCGGACATGATGTGCATACATCTTCACTTTTAGGCACAGCGTATATTCTAAATCAGTTAAAAGATGAGTTTGGCGGTACTATAAAATTAATTTTTCAGCCTGCTGAAGAACTATTACCGGGTGGTGCAAGTATTATGATTAAAGAGGGCGTATTGGAAAATCCAAAACCTCAATACATAGTTGGGCAACATGTAATGCCTTTAATCGAATCTGGTAAAGTAGGTTTTCGCTCGGGAATATATATGGCTTCTACAGATGAGCTGTATGTTACAGTTACCGGAAAGGGTGGCCATGGTGCACAACCACATCAAAATATAGATCCGGTTTTAATTGCATCTCATATTATTATTGCTTTGCAACAAATTGTGAGTAGAAATGCAGATCCACGTTTGCCATCTGTGTTGTCTTTTGGTAAAGTGACTGCAAATGGCGCAACCAATATCATCCCTAATGAAGTTAAAATAGAGGGTACTTTTAGAACTTTAGATGAAGACTGGCGTGCCGAAGCCCATAAAAGAATGAAAAAAATGGCTGAAGGTATTGCCGAAAGCATGGGTGGTAGTTGTGATTTTGATATCCACAAAGGTTATCCGTTTCTTATTAATGAAGAAAAATTAACGGCTAATGCAAGAGGTTTTGCCGAAGATTTTTTAGGAAAGGAAAACGTTATTGATTTAGATATCTGGATGGCTGCTGAAGATTTTTCTTTTTATTCTCAGGTAACTGATGCATGTTTCTACCGCTTAGGAACTGGAAATACAGCTAAAGATACCACACATTCTGTACATACACCAAAATTTGATATTGATGAAGATGCCTTGAAAATATCAACAGGTTTAATGGCTTACATCGCTGTTAAGCAACTTGGAAACTAGCGATTGCTGTACGATGTGATTTATGGATGATGGAAGGTGGATAGAATATCTAATTTTCCGCTCACATCTTACATCATCCGTTATCCTCCACCCATTCTCCATCATTCACCCATAAACGGGCATCATTTTTGACAATTCACCACCACATGAAAAAAATAATTTTATCAATATCCTTTTTAACGCTTTTTACATCACAGGTTTACAGTCAGGTTATTGATAGGTTTAATCCGGATACCGTAAAAACAATTATGCTCGATTCTGGAGCAGTAAACATTAAAGCCGAGCGATTAAATATTGAAACTTTTATCAATGCAATTGTTAACGATACTAGTTTTTATCAGTCGTTTAGAGATATGAAACGTTATAGTTTTATTGCAGAAAACCGCATTTATAGTTATGATAAAAACAATAAGGTTGATGGAAAGATTTATCGGAAGATAAAACATAATAATAACGGCCCTTACCGCATGGAATATCTGGTAAAGGAGGATGAAGGCAAAATGTATAAAAAGAACGGGAAGTATCAGTTATATACTGTAGAGATGTTTGATTACATTTTTATGAACGCTTACAATACCGATTTCGTTCCAAACGCACCAGCTAGTGATCGAAAAGGCGGTACAAACGAAAGTTATAAAAGCAAACTTAAAACGTTAATATTTAATCCTGGTCGACCGGTAAAAGTGCCGTTTATAGGCAGTAAAACTGAAATTTTTAGTGCAAATATGCGTCAGTATTATGATTATGGCTTTACAAGCGGAACCTATCTTGATTCCATTCCGGTTTACCGTTTTAAGGTTTCTGTTAAACCTGATTTAAGCAGCTGGACAAAAGACGGCATCATGATAAAAGAGCTGGTTACGATTTTCGATAAACGTAATTTCAATATTTTAGGTCGATATGTTGATATGAAATATAGTAACATGCTTTTCGATTTTGATGTGCAAATGAATATTGAAATGGGTTATTTCGGCGAAGATAAACTCCCTACAAAAATCACCTATCAAGGCAATTGGGATTATCCATTAAAAAAGGAAGAACGAGCAAGTTTTTTGATTCTACACAAAGATTACAGATTAGAAAAAAAATAAGGCAGTTCTTAATCTAGCTTATTACAGCTAACAATTTGTCAACCTAAGCTTGTTGAAACTCTTTAAGGTTTCTGCAAGTTCAGCTCGTCAGTGTTTAATTGTCAAATATTAATCTTTCTTAGATACTTGATCTACACATAAACCAATAATAATACTTTGGTATATCGACATTCAATTTATAAATTTACGTTACAATCTAATTCCAAGAAAATAAAAATACCGCGATGAGAACCACACTAAAAATTACCCTGTTTTTTTCTTTATGCCTAATTATTCTAACATCTATGACATTTAAGCCAAAGAGAATCGTGTTTTTTGGTGATTCTATAACACAGCAAGGTGTATCTAAGAATGGATATGTAACCTTAATTAAAAAAGCTTTGGATTCTACCAAATACACCGTAATGGGTGCGGGTATTGGTGGCAATAAGGTTTATGATTTGTATTTGCGTTTAGAGGATGATGTTTTAAGCAAAAAGCCTGATTTGGTTGTAATTTACGTGGGTATTAATGATGTTTGGCACAAGCAATCTTCTCACACCGGAACCGATTATGATAAATTTTTAAAGTTTTATCAAGCGCTGATTAATAAAATTCAAGCTGCAGGAAGTAAGGTTGTAGTGGTTACACCTTCAGTTGTTGGCGAGAAAAAAGATGGTACAAATGAATTAGATGCAGATTTAAATAAATATGCAGAAGGTATCAGGCAATTAGCCGCGAAGAACAATCTGCCAGTTTGTGATTTAAGAAAAATCTTTGCTGAATACGAAGCTGAAAATAACCCCGAAGATAAAGAAAAAGGCATTTTAACAGGTGATAGAGTTCATTTGAACGAAACCGGGAATAAATTAGTTGCTGACCAATTGCTGCCTTTGGTAAAATAAGTGATAAGTTATAGGTTGTAAGTTGTAAGTCTGTGAGCCTACAAACCTATTGTAAAATTTAAACCTCTAAAATAGTTTTGAACTTATAGGTTTCCAATTCAAAAAACTACCCCAACATATTAAAAATTTTAAGTAATACGTTTAAGTAGGTACACCTATAACGTATCACTTAAAACTTACAACCTAAATGATAAACCGCGAAACGATAGATAAGATAATGGATACCGCCCGTATTGAGGAGGTAGTTGGGGATTTCGTACACTTAAAAAAACGCGGAACAAGTTTAATTGGTAATTGTCCCTTTCATGGAGAGAAAACACCATCTTTCCATGTTTCGGTTACGAAGGGAATTTATAAGTGCTTTGGTTGCGGTAAGGGTGGCGATTCGGTTCGCTTCATTATGGATCATGAGAAATATTCATATCCCGAAGCGCTTAAGTTTTTAGCCAATAAATACAATATTGAGGTTGAGGAAACAGAACTTACTCCTCAAGATACAGAAGCCCAAAACGCAAAGGAAAGCCTTTATGTAGTTTCGCAATTTGCGACGGCTTTTTTTGTTAAACAACTTTGGGAAACTCAGGAAGGTAAAACCATTGGTTTAAGTTATTTTAAAGAACGCGGCTTTAGAGAAGATATCTTAAAGAAATTTGAAGTCGGTTACTCGCCTGATGTTTGGGACGCTATGACACAGAGTGCCGTAAACGCAGGTCATAAACTCGAATTTTTGGAGCAAACCGGTTTATCAATTAAAAACGATAATGGAAAAATTTACGATAGGTTTAGAGGCCGTGTAATGTTTCCAATTCATAATTTTACAGGTAGAGTAATTGGTTTTGGTGGCAGAACCCTAAAAACGGATAAGAACGTTCCGAAATATGTAAACTCGCCTGAAAGTGAAATTTACCATAAATCGAACGTGCTTTATGGTTTATTCCATGCTAAAAAAGCCATTCGTGATTTAGATAACTGTTATTTAGCCGAAGGCTATGCCGATGTACTTTCTGTTCATCAGGCAGGCGTAGAAAACGTAGTTGCATCTTCTGGTACTTCTTTAACTGTAGAACAGATTAAATTAATTGGTCGGTTTACGCAAAATGTAACCATTCTTTTTGATGGCGATGCTGCGGGTATAAAAGCCTCTCTTCGAGGTTTGGATATGATTTTGGAAGAAGGATTAAACGTTAAAATCGTTTCCTTTCCTGATGGTCATGACCCCGATTCGTACATGCACCATGTAGGTGCAGGTGCTTTTAAAACTTACATCGAAGATAACCGTAAAGATTTTATTCTATATAAGGCCAACGTTTTATTAAAAGAAGCCGGAACCGACCCAATTAAAAGGGCAGGTATTATACGAGATATAGTAGAAAGTATTGCAAAGATTCCTGATCCCATTAAAGCTTCCGTTTTTATTAGAGAAAGCAGCAGCTTATTACAAATTGAGGAAAGCATTTTACTTTCTGAATTGAATAAAATGCGCTCTAACAAAAGCAAAAAAGCTTTTGAAAGTAACCAACGGTCTAATCAAAACAACTATAATTCTGGTGCGCCAGAACCGCTTGGACCGCCTGATGATTTATGGGATGATAATGGCCCATCTGCTACAACTCAAGTTGCCGAAACCGATGAAAATCAGGAAAAGGAAATTATACGCTTGTTACTCGCATACGGACATGAGTTTGTAAACTGGGATAATATTGATGATATGTACATTGGTTCTTTCATCATGCAAAACTTAGCCGATGTAGAGTTTGAAAATTCGGTTTGCAAGCAAATTGTTGAATTTTATAAAGTGGAGTTAGATAACGGAAGACTTCCAACGGCAAATCATTTTATTAAGCATGAGGAGCGAATCATTGCTGATTTAGCTATAGACTTGTCAACCTCGCCTTATGCGTTAAGCGAAAATTGGTTAAACAAGCATCTTATTTATGTTAAAGATGAATCCATGAATTTAAAAGCTACCATCTTAGGCGGAATATTTCACCTAAAAAAGCGTAAAGTTGATAGAATTTTAACTTCATTGTTAAAAGAAATTAAGGATGAATCAGATGGCGATAATCAAATGATTTTAATGCAGCGTTATGGTGTAATTAAAAATGTTGAGCGAGAAATTTCCAAGT
This sequence comes from Pedobacter sp. Leaf170, assembly GCF_920984665.1. Taxonomy (GTDB): domain Bacteria; phylum Bacteroidota; class Bacteroidia; order Sphingobacteriales; family Sphingobacteriaceae; genus Pedobacter. The sequence continues at coordinate 75,715 of NZ_CAKLBP010000004.1, read as the reverse complement.
TTTTAGGTTCTGTTATTGTTAAGTAGCTACAAATATTTAACTATTCAAAATTCAATCACTCAATAATTAAACATGGCAACGCATAACGATTTAGGTCGAAAAGGTGAACAAATTGCCAAAACTTATCTTGAAGATAATGATTACGAAATTTTGGACGAGAACTGGGTTCATGGCAAAACCGAGATAGATTTAATCGCTTACAAAAACCAAATAATGGTATTTGTTGAGGTTAAAAGCAGAACATCGCTGGCCTTTGGTCAGCCAGAAGATTTTGTAGAAAAAAGAAAACAAAAACAAATGGAGTTAGGTTCATTGGCTTACATAGAAATTATGAATCATCAAAACGATATTCGCTTTGACATCATTGCCATTACCTTTAAAAAAGATAATACATTTACACTAAACCACATTGAAGATGCTTTTTGGCCTGAAGATTAACAAAATCAAAACCTTATTTTTTATCGCGGTTGCAATCAGTTTTGCAAGCTCTTGCAAAGAAGAAAGTTCTACCTATCGTAGTTTTATTTCGCCACTTACCGGCTTAAATGTAAAATCTGGAAACGAGATTGATGTAAAAGTCCTTTTCGGAAAGGAGAAAGCCGTAGATTCTGTAGTTTATTTAATTGATACGATAAAATCAGTTTCTAAAACTGATACTTCGGCAATAAAACTTAAAACTGAGGGATTAAAGCTCGGCAACCACATCATCACTGCAAAAATTTATAATGGTAGCGAATCTGAAGATTTAACTACAAATATCAATATCCTTTCGGCTAAAGCACCAGACTTATATACCTATCAGGTTGTCGCGAAATTCCCACATGATACTAGTGCATACGTAGAGGGACTAGAATATCATGATGGCAATTTTTATGAAGGAACTGGCGAAAAAGGCAACTCATATCTAAAGAAAGTTGATGTTAAAAGTGGTAAAACGCTTCAGCAGGTTAAGTTAGATACCGCATATTTTGGCGAAGGCATTACGGTTATCGATAATAAAATATTGCAAATAACATGGAATGAAAAAACGGCCTTTGAATATGATAAAAATACCTTTAAACTAATAAAGCAGTTTCCTTTTTCTGTAGGGCAAGCAGGATGGGGTTTAACTTTCGACGGCGTGAAAATTTTAAATTCTGATGGAACAAACACCATCTATTTTCTTGATAAAAACACTTACAGGCAAATTGGGTCTATTGATGTTTACGATGATAAAGGTGCTATTTCACAGTTAAATGAACTCGAAGTTATCGAAGGTAAAATTTACGCGAATGTTTACCTAACAAATGATATTGTTATTATAAACCCTAATACTGGTGCCGTAGAAGGTAAAATTGATTTGACAGGTTTATTCTCCACATCATATTTCAAAACTGATAATGAAAGGATGAATAACGTTTTAAACGGAATCGCATACGATAAGGCTACTAAAAGGTTGTTCGTTGCCGGCAAGAAATGGCCTTATATCTTCGAGATTAAAATTAGCAAAAAGTAATTTTAATAAAAGCACCTAATGGGATTCCGTCATTTTGTATGGCTATTTTCCAACGAGTTTAAAAGACCTCTCCACTACTGCCGAGGTGATGGCTTAGTTAAATGTCTAATAGGGCATCGTCATTTCGAGCGTAGTCGAGAAATCTTTGAATCTAATTATAAAATGTTGTATTGCAGAGCTTTTAGTAAATTTAAAAAATGCACTGTAATAACCAAATTGTGGTTTGTACAATTTCTGTAGTCTTCTAATCTTTTTTCGGCTCTGCTAAAACACCCTGAAAATTTATAGATTGTTTATTATTGCTAAAAACGACAAGGTTTCCATAACCATTTTGAGAAACCGTTAAAGTGAGCTGGTAGTTTTCCTGTTTCACATCATTTGTTCTGATGTTTACGGTGTACGAGCCCTTTTTGTTTTTAGTAAGTTTATAATTAAAATCTTTCGATTTAAATTTAATTCCGCCCTCCGAAGGATTATAAGGAGCATTAAATGCTCTGCCATAAAAAGGTAGATAAGCAACAACACTATCTTTAGTTACCCTTAAATCGTACTGCGAGCCAATTAAATTAATGGTTCCGCCACCCATAGCTCCAGGTAAACTTCTTAACACCTGGTTTACATCATTGCTTGCCAATGGTAAAGCCGTTTGTGCGTTAAAAGTATAATTTTGCTCTTTAATAATTTTGGCAGTGGTTTCTTTGTCGGTTTGAGCAATTGCCTGCATAAATGTAGCGGCAAAAATAACAGTCAATAATATTTTTATCTTTTTCATTTGTGTTTATGTTTTATACAAATTATAGATGCTAGTAGTGTGCATTTTCCATAATTACTTAAATGAAATTTAGGTAGATGACTATTAAATATAACCAATTTCGAGCCAAAAAACACAAAAAAAGAGGCTGTACCATAAATTCAATTTGTCATCCTGAGCTTGTCGAAGGAGTTGCTGAAACACCATTTTCGGCGTTTCGACAAGCTCAACATGACAAGGTTAGAAGAGATTTGATTTATGTTACAGCCTCTAAGAGTTGTAAAATAATGCTTTAGTTAAAATCAGCTGCTTGTAAAGCTGGATTTACTTTAATCTCTTTAATGGAGATGTTAAATTCTTGTCCGCCTCTTGCAGTTTGCACACTTTGCATCATGGTATGAGGATACAAAACATCACCAACTTTTTTATAGTCTGCGTATTCTGTACTTTGCGTAATCTCGTTGCCATCTTTGCTTGTAGTGCTTTCTTCTTTCAAAAGTAAACCAGATGTTGTATCATAATATTCTGTTTTCTTTTTACCAGCAGCAGAAGTAACAATTAGCTTGTAAGCATCGGCTTTGCCAACTTTTGCCGTGCCTGCTGCCTCTAATTTACTTCCATCAGTTCCATAATAAAGTTGATTGAAAATTCCTTTATCTGCTTTGGCTTCAGCAATTTCTTCAGTGGTCATTTCTGCTTTTTTACCCATTTGCATTTGGTAGCCGCTTGTGCCGTTAAAGGTTTGTTTCATTGCAGTTTGGCCCATCATCGAGATTTCCATGCTGCTCATGTTGGGATTCATCTTTTTAAATGAAACAGCAAGTTTATTGCCTTGCATATCCATTTCGCCGCTTTGCTGTAGCGATGTTACTTTCTTTAATGCAGCTTCGCCGCCAATGGCTTTAATGTAACTGCCAATAATATCCTGTGCAGATTTTACTGGTGCCGTAGCTGCACTTGATGTTGCCGTAACCGGTGCGGCATAGTTATCAAAGGTTTTGACATTGAAACCAGCCTTTGTTAAGCCAGGAACAAAAACATCGGTTTTACCAACAATAATTATACGTGTATTATCATGATTAAAATACTTTTTAGAAACTCGTAAAATATCATCAGTAGTTACTGCATTTATTTTTTGTAAATAAGTACGGTAAAAATCTTTCGGTAAACCATTTATTAAGATGCTACTTGCAAAGCCAGCCGTACGTGCCGGGTTTTCTAAACCTAGCGCAAACGAACCATTGTATAAATTTTTAGCGTTTTGAAGTTCTTCAGCACTTACTTTAGTTGTACGGATGTTATTAATTTCTCTTAAAAATTCTACAACTGCACTATCTACTTTTTCGTTTCTAACGGCAGCATTTGCAGAGAATTTAGATTGAAATCTACCCGAACCTGTTCCAGAATAAGCGCCATAAGTAAAACCATGTTTTTCTCGAAGGTTCATAAATAATCTCGATTCAGAACCGCCACCTAATATTTGATTTGCCAATAAAACAGCAAAATAATCAGGACTGCTTAAAGGCAAATCGACTAAGTTAGCAACAGTAATTTCTGATTGTACCGCATTGCTTACATTCACTACATCTACTTCTGTTTTTGCAGGGTTACTAACTTTCGCAACGGTTGGTAATGTTAAGGCCGTACCTTTCCAATCGCCGAATGCTTTTTCTGCAAGCGCTTTAGCCGCCTCAGGCTTAATATCGCCAACAAAAGTTAAATAACCTCTTGATGGTGTGATGTATTTGGTATAAACCGATTTAACATCATCTAGCGTTAATCCATTGATTGATTTTTCAGTGGTAAATTCACCGCTTGGATGATTAATACCATAAGAAAGTGCATTTACAACTCTTGTAGAAATTGCTTTTGCACTTTTTTCGTTTGATTTTAATCCTGTTAAGGTTTGAGATTTTAATTTTTCGAATGAAGCAGCGGGAAATACCGGTTTACGTAAACTTTCGGCCATTAGCATAAATGCCTGGTCGAAATAGCGTGTTAAAGCCGAAACCGAGCCGCCAGATGCACTTGCAGAAACATCTGCACCTAATTGGTCAACAGCTTCGTCAAACTGAGCCTTTGTTTTTGTAATTGTGCCCTCATTTAACATACTTCCCATTAAACTAACAACACCTGCTTTAGCGCCTTCAGTAATCGGACCAGCATCAATGCTGTAACTTGCCGTAACTTTTGGTAGTTTATGGTTTTCTACAACCAGTACGGTAATGCCGTTTGCTAATTTGTAAATAACAGGGTCGCCAATGGTAATAACTGGTGCCGGACCAGGTTTTGGTTTTTGGCTACGATCTATTGTTTGTGCTGAGATACCTTGAGCCAATAAGGAAACTGCAGCTATTATGAATAATTTTTTCATGTCTTAAATAATGTAATTTGAAAATAGCTTTAGTTATTTTTTAGGTAAATAATACAAAACAATACGTTGGTCTTTGTTCAGGTATTTTTTAGCCACATCTCTAATTTCCTCTCTGGTAATCGATTTAATTACATCAAGTTCTTTATTTATGTCGTTTGTATCCTTATTGTGAAAAGTATATCCGTTAGCCAAATTTTCTGCCACGCCTAGCATTCTGCTGTTTGCACTCACATAACTGTTTTCAAATTGATTTTGAAGTTTTTTGTAATCGCTTTCGCTGATTAAATCAGTTTGTAAGCGTAAAACTTCTTCATCAATATCTTTTAATAAATCGTTAAGCGGCGTGTTTTTATTTGGTAAAGCTAAAGTGATGTACGCACCATAATCTTCAAGCGTGTAGTTAAATGCAGCAACTTGTAAAGCCGTTTTCTTTTCATCAACCATTTTAGTACTTAATCTAGAGCTTCCTCCGCCAGATAAAATCGAGCTTATCATACCTAAAACCTTATTTTCTCTACTCTTCATTCCAGGTACGCGGTAAGCTGCAAAAATTGCCGGTATTTGGATGTTCGCATCGTAAGCTGTATCAATAATTTGCTTTTTAATCTCAGGAAGAACAATCTCTTTTCTAACGATTGGTGCACCTTTTGGCACTTCGTTAAAATATTGTTTTACCAAGCCTTTAGTTTTTTCTACGTCTAAATCGCCTGCAATAGTTAATACTGCATTATTCGGCACATAGTATTTTTTAAAGAATGCAATAAATTCACTAAGCTTTGCAGCATCTAAATGCTCCATCGAGCCAATTGGTTGCCATCTGTAAGGGTGACCATCAAAAAGATGCGTAAAAATTTTCTCGGTGAATTTTCCGTACGGAGAGTTATCAATCCTCATACGTTTTTCTTCCTTAACAACTTCGTTTTGAGTTTTTACACCAACTTCATTAATAATTGGATGTAACATGCGTTCGCTTTCCAACCATAAACCTAATTCTAATTGGTTTGATGGGAAAACCTCGTAGTAAAATGTACGATCTTGTGAGGTGTTGGCATTATTCTGGCCACCATTACTGCTCACTAGTTTCATAAATTCTCCTCGTTTAATGTTTTTAGAACCTTCGAAAAGTAAATGCTCAAAAAAGTGTGCAAAACCAGTTCGTTCTGTTTCTTCATCTTTTGAGCCTACATGGTACATTACCGATACGGCTACAACTGGAGCAGTTTTGTCTTGATGTAAAATTACATGCAAGCCATTGTCTAAATCAAATTCCGAGAATTGCACTTTTTGAGCAGAAGCACTAAAGCACAAACCGGAAATGGCAAGAGCAAAAAGAAATCTTTTTTTCATTAGATAATTTGTTTGTTTTTGAAATCGTTGGGTTTGATTTCGTGGTTTAAAAAATATTAATAATCACTTGAGAATTGTAACTAAACAAATAGGAGATTCGGCTAAATTATATAATTATCACAAAAAAAGCGAGTGTTTTAGCTCGCTTTTTTATATGTTCTGATATTATCGCCAGGTTTTGTATTGATTTATCAATCCATTGGTTGAGCTGTCATGGCTGCCAACTTTTTCGTTTCCTTCCAGCTCTGGCAAAATTTTCTTAGCCAATTGTTTACCTAATTCAACACCCCATTGGTCAAAACTGAAAATATTCCAGATAATGCCCTGTACAAAAATTTTATGCTCGTACATGGCCACAAGGCTACCTAATGTGTAAGGCGTAACTTTTTTCAATAAAATTGAATTTGTCGGCCTATTGCCTTCAAAAACTTTAAAAGGCGCTAGCTTTGCTATTTCATCTGCATTTTTACCATCTTTTTTTAATTCTGATGAAACTTCTTCTTCCGTTTTACCATTCATTAAGGCTTCGGTTTGAGCAAAGAAATTCGATAATAAAATAGGGTGATGCTCGCCTAGCGGATTTAAACTTTGTGCTGGTGCTATAAAATCTGCAGGAATAATTCTGGTTCCCTGGTGTATTAATTGGTAAAATGCATGTTGGCCGTTTGTTCCGGGTTCACCCCAAATAATCGGACCAGTTTCATAATCAACCTCATTACCATTTCTATCTACATGTTTACCATTGCTTTCCATATCTCCTTGTTGGAAATATGCCGCAAAGCGATGCATGTATTGGTCGTACGGTAAAATAACCTGCGTTTCTGCATTGTAAAAATTGATGTACCAAATTCCCAATAAGCCTAAAATAACAGGCATATTGCTTTCAAATTCTGCATCTTTAAAGTGATTATCTGCCGCATGCGCACCTGCAAGTAATTGTTTAAAATTATCAAAACCGATACTTAATGAAATTGATAAACCAATTGCACTCCATAAAGAATAACGACCGCCAACCCAATCCCAGAATTCAAACATATTTTCTGTATCAATTCCAAATGCAGAAACATCCTTCGCATTGGTTGATAAGGCTGCAAAATGTTTAGCAATGTCGTTTTCTTTACCACCCTTTTCTAAAAACCAAGAACGGGCAGAATGCGCATTAGTCATGGTTTCTTGCGTTGTAAAGGTTTTAGAGGCCACTAAAAATAATGTAGTTTCTGCGTTTAAACCGGCCAAGGTTTCAGCAATGTGTGTTCCATCAATATTTGAAACGAAATGGATGTTTAAATGATTTTTGTAGTGCTTCAAAGCTTCGGTAACCATAACCGGACCTAAATCAGAACCACCAATACCAATGTTTACGATATCAGTTATTGCCTTGCCGGTATATCCTTTCCATTCGCCACTGATAATACTGTTGCTAAATTTCTCCATTTTAGCAAGCACGGCATTAACATCAGGCATAACATCTTTACCATCAACTAAAATCGGTGTGTTGCTTAAATTACGCAATGCGATGTGAAGAACAGAGCGGTCTTCTGTTTCATTTATTCTATCGCCATTATACATCGATTTTATGGCTTCATCCAGTTTGCACTCACGGGCAAGCTGAATCAATAAAGCAAGCGTTTCTTCCGTTATTCTGTTCTTGCTGTAATCCAGTAAAATGTCTTCAAAAAATAAAGAGAACTTCGAAAAGCGGTCTGCATCTCCAGCAAATAAATCCTTTATGCTTTTCTCGTTGATATCTATAAAATGATCTGCCAAATATTTGTAGGCTTCCGTTTCGGTAAAATTTATTTTTGGTAACATAGTATTTTTGTTTTTTGTAAAAGTAGTAAAGCAAACTTTTAAAAGTATTCTTTTTTTGTTCAAAAAAATTCATTTTTTATTTCTGATAAAGAATTAACTTGCGGTAAACATCTCCTAAATTACTAAGCATCCTATTTTGTAAACATTAATTAAAAATGTTATGTTAGAAAATTTGAGTGAATTGGTTCGAGAGAACGTACAGGAAAGCGTTGTAAACAATAGCGCAGTTCCAAATGAACAAAATGAGGCCGTAATTCAAGCAGCTTCAGGTTCTATTTTTGATGCTTTAAAAAATCAATTGTCTTCTGGCAATATTGGTGGTTTGGCAGAAATTTTCAATACCGGCAATACGGAAAATTCGCCAGTTACTGCGCAGGCAGCAGGGAGTTTTACAGATAAGTTGGCTGGATTGGGCATTAATGCAGAAACGGCTAAAACATTAGCAGCAACAGTTATTCCGGTAATTTTAAGCAAGCTCACCAAAAAAACTGCCGATCCAAATGATAGCTCTTTCAACATTCAGGATGTTTTAGGAAATCTTGCTGGCGGTGCGGATGGAAAGTTTGATGTTGGCGATGTAATTGGTATGTTTAACGGCGGTAATCAGGCTCAAGGCGGTAGCGCTCAACAGTCTGGTGGTATTATGGATAAGCTTAAAGGCTTATTTAATTAAAACTTTCTCACTAAAGATATTAATTTGAATATCTTTAGTGATTTTAAAATCAAACTAATGCTCCACTCTAATAAAATTAAAACATTACTCGTAATACTTACGAGCTCATTTTTATTTTCTTGTGATAAAGAAGTTGAAACAATTGTTGAAACAAAAACCATAAGAGATACTATAAGGATTATTGATACATTAAATATCGATAGACCAATAAATTTCAAAGCTACCAAAGGCGTGTATGGTTCGAGAATTACCCTTTCGTGGACGCCCATGCCGCTTGCTCAGAAATATCAGATATGGAAATTTAATGGCTCGACCCAGAAATATGATCTGTTTAAAGAGCTTGCAGATACAACATTTGATGATGCTAACATTAGCAAAGCGCTAACTAAAAACTTTTATAAAGTAAGAACCTTTAACAGCACTTCTGTATATAGCCGTTTTAGTGATGCAGATTTTGGATACACCTCTGGTTTAAATTATTACAGAGCATCTTTCTTTGGTTCTGAAGGAACCGGGCCTACACAGTTTAATTTTACAATGCATATTGAAGTTGATAAAGCAGGCAATATTTATGTCAGCGATGAGGGTGCCAATAGAGTTTTAAAATTCGATCCGGCTGGTAAATTTCTCGAACAGTTTTACACCGGTTCTGGAGCACGGGCAATTGCATTTTTACCTAATGGAAATTACATTGCAACCAGAACACAAAGCAATAGCTATGTTCAAATATTTAATGCCAATAAACAACTGATAAGAGAGTGGGGAACCTACGGCACTGGCGATAGTAATTTTGGTAACATTGAGTGTTTAACTTTGGATGATGAGCAAAATATTTGGATTGTTGATGGCGTAAATCATCGAGTAAAGAAGTATGATATTAATGGAAACCTTTTATTAAAATTTGGGCAGCAAGGTAGTGGTAACGGAGATTTTAATGCACCTTTCGGTATTTGTTATCTCAATAATAAAATATATGTTTCTGATACCAGAAATAACAGAGTTGAAGTTTTTGATAAGGCCGGAAAGTTTTTAAAGATATTTCCGGTAAAAGGCTATATACACGGAATGAGGACAGATGGTACAAACCTATTCTTAGCTAATTCACCAGGTTATGTTATAAAAACAGATGAAAGTGGTGATGTTCAGGAAAAAATTGGCGAAGGTACTTTTAACAATTTAGTAGATATGGCTATTGGCCCGAATGGAGAAGTTATTACTTGCGATGTTTATGGAAGAAGGATTTCTATATTTAAAAAAGGATAAAATGTTTTTACAGATAGTTTAATTAATTTTAAATAGTATTCAATAACTATAAATTCCTTTCATGAAAAAAATCTATTCTCTATTTATCATTTTAATTTCTACTCAACTATATGCACAAAAAAGTACATTAAATGTTGCAGTTTCAAAAAAGGCTGATGCCATCGAGCAGAAAGTAATAACCTGGCGTAGAGATTTTCATCAACACCCAGAATTAGGTAATACCGAAACCAGAACTGCCGGGATTATTGCTAAACACCTGGAAGCATTGGGGATTAAGGTAACTACTGGTGTTGCAAAAACCGGGGTAGTTGGGATTTTGAAAGGTGGTAAACCTGGTCCGGTGGTTGCTTTAAGAGCAGATATGGATGGTTTGCCTGTTACTGAAAGGGTAGATGTACCTTTTGCATCAAAAGTAAAAACTCAATACAACGGACAAGAAGTTGGGGTAATGCATGCCTGCGGACATGATAGCCATGTTGCAATCCTGATGGGTGTTGCAGAAGTGCTTGCTTCTATGCAAAAGGATATCGCCGGAACAGTAAAATTTATTTTTCAGCCTGCAGAAGAAGGTGTTTCGGCTGGCGAAGAAGGTGGAGCTGCTTTAATGATAAAAGAAGGCGTTTTAGAAAATCCAAAGGTTGATGTAATTTTTGGCCTGCACATTAATTCTCAAACCGAAGTTGGCGATGTTACCTATCGCCCCGGTGGAACAATGGCGGCAGTAAACGATATGAAAATAACGGTTACCGGTAGGCAGGCGCATGGTGCTTACCCATGGAGTAGTATCGATCCTATTGTAATTTCTGCACAAATTGTAAATAATCTGCAAACCATTGTGAGCAGAAATTTAAATGTTACTGAAAACCCCGGTGTAGTAACCATTGGTGCTATTAATGGTGGTGTGCGTTCAAATATCATCCCAGAGAAAGTGGAAATGCTTGGTACAGTTCGTAATTTTAGCAAAGAAGATGAAGCAATGTTTATCGAAAGAATAAAAACAATTGCTACCAAAACAGCTGAGGCTGGAGGTGGAAAAGCAGAAGTTAAAATTCCTTACAGCAATCATTATCCCGTTACCTTTAATAATATCGCATTAACAGAAAAAATGCTGCCTAGTATGCAGGCAACTGCCGGGTCAGCTCATGTAAAACTTAAACCACCTGTAACCGGTGCAGAAGATTTTTCTTTCTTCCAAGAGAAAGTTCCAGGTTTATTTGTGTTTTTAGGTGGAATGCCGAAAGGAAAAGATCCATTAAAAGCGCCTTCGCACCACACCCCTGATTTTTATTTGGATGAAAGCGGATTTGTATTGGGTGTTAAATTGCTATCGAGTTTAACGCTTGATTATATGTCGATGAAGAAGAACTAACTTTAAAGATTCCGTTATTGCGAGTCACGATGCAATCTAATTTTCGTAGAGATTGCTTCGTGCCTCGCAATGACGGAGTTTTCTGTGGTATTTTTATATACTATCGCTGCTCAGGATGCTAGCAAAGCGCATCTAGATAGACAAATCGTTATTGCAAGGCACGAAGCAATCTATTTTGTTTTAAAGATCGCTTCTCCGAATTGTCGGGGCAGGCTGTGTCCCGTAATGTCCGGCTAGGTTTATAAAGAATTAAGCAACTAACACATTTACTAATCAGCTAATTTATATATTTGTCAACATGACTAAAGAACAAATACAGGATTTAAGAGACAGAATAACGTCTCTGAGGAGGCATCTTTGACGTCGACGAATTACTTTACGCTATTCGCGAAGAAGAAAAATTAACAATGGCGCCTGATTTCTGGGAGGAGCCAAAAAAAGCAGAAAAAATTCTTGCAGAAATCAGTTCAAAGAAAAAGTGGACAGATGGTTTTGAAAAGGCAAACAGTGCAGTAGAAGATGCTGCGGTAATGTTTGAGTTTTTTCAATCTGGCGATGCTACCGAAGCAGAGTTAGAAGAACTCTTCGAAAACAGTAAACAAATCGTTTCTGATTTGGAACTGAAAAACATGCTTCGTACTAAAGAAGATCAGCTGTCAGCCGTAATGCAAATTACAGCTGGTGCAGGCGGTACCGAAAGTTGCGACTGGGCATATATGCTTATGCGTATGTACATGATGTGGGGCGAAAAAAATGGTTATAAAATCACCGAACAGGATAGTCAGGAAGGGGAGGTTGCTGGTATTAAATCTGTAACCCTGCAATTTGATGGCGATTTTTCTTATGGCTATTTAAAAGGAGAAAATGGTGTTCACCGCCTAGTGAGGATATCTCCATTCGATTCTAACGCCCGCAGGCACACTTCATTTGCTTCAGTTTATGTTTATCCGCTTATTGATGATACCATTGATATAAATATTAACCCTGCTGATGTGGAGTTTGAAACATTTAGAGCGGGTGGTGCGGGTGGACAAAACGTAAACAAGGTGGAAACCGCAGTTCGTTTATACCATAAACCTTCGGGCATTATTATTAAAAACCAGGAGTCGAGATCGCAGTTGCAAAATAAGGAAAATGCTTTGCGTTTATTAAAATCTCAGCTTTACGAAATTGAACAACGCAAGCGTAACGAAGAAATCGCTGCTATTGAAGGTTCAAAGAAAAAAATTGAATGGGGTTCGCAAATTCGCAGTTATGTATTGGATGATAGAAGAGTGAAAGACCATCGAACAAATTTCCAAACCTCAAATCCAGATGCCGTTTTAAATGGCGATATTGATGGTTTTTTAAAGGCCTATTTAATGGAGTTTTAAATCTATTTTTATGAAAAAAGTTTCCCTTTTGTTTATCTTAAGTGTATTGCTCATGTTAAAATCAAATGCACAAGAAGTTATTCCGTTGTATATTGGAGTGGTTCCAGGTTCAAAAGTTTCTACAACTTATACCGAAGTTATACAAAAGGGAAGCGATGGCATATCGAGAATTAGTAAGGTAACCGAGCCTACACTAACCGTTTTTGAAGCTCCGGCTGATAAAGCAACCGGTACGGCTGTAATAATTTGCCCGGGTGGTGGTTATGGCATTTTGGCTATAGACCATGAAGGTTATAACGTAGCCAAACGATTTAATGAAATTGGCGTAACTGCATTTGTGTTAAAATACAGATTACCCAGCGAAGAAATAATGGTTGATAAAACCTACGCACTTTTGCAAGATGCGCAGCAAGCAATCTATTTAGTTCGGAAAAATGCTAAAAAGTATCGTGTAAAAAGAAATAAAATCGGGATGATGGGCTTCTCCGCAGGTGGACATTTGGCTTCAACTTTATTAGCGCATTACGCTGATATCAAAATTGAAGACAAAGAAAAAGTTAATCTTCGTCCTGATTTTGGGGTTTTAGTTTACCCCGTAATAAGTTTCGAGGAATCGGTACACACCGGAACCATGAAAAACTTATTGGGTGCAACGCCAAGCGATGAATTAAAGCACTATTTCTCTGCAAACCAAAACGTAAATAAGAAAACGCCACCAATATTTCTGGTTCACGCAAAGGATGATAAAACAGTTCCGGTTGCAAACAGCATTCTGTTAAGCGAAGCTTTGAAAAAGAATGGCGTTAAAACAGAACTTTATCTTTATGAAAAAGGCGGACATGGCTTCGGTTTAAAAAATAAAACTTCAGATGTAGATTGGTTTAACCTAATGGCCGATTGGATGAAGAAGGAAAAATTTTAAATCCGTTATAAGGATTTGAAAATTAAAGGTTAATCACTTTTGACTAAACCAGCCCCGCTAAACGCTGTAGCCCTCATTGCATTTCGGGGCTGCCGCTTATATCGGGTTTAGACACGAGGGTTCTTCGCCCAGACATTAAAAAAAGCGAAAGTTTTTGCCATTTAGCCCCGGTTGCAGCGATACCCTGCAGCAAGTAGGGAACCAACTGCGAAGCCTGTCTGCCGGACAGGCAGGCGTATATGCGAAAAACGGGAAGCAACTTTAAAAATTGTACTGTTTTTGCGCTTCAAAAACTAAGGTTTAATGGCTTTATCTATTTCATTTAACAAACCATTTTCGTAAGCATCTTCGGTTAGTTCCCAAAACATAATGCCGTTTAGTTTCTGGTCTATAACATACTTGGTTTTCAAAGCTATAGATTTTTCATCATCAAAACTGGCTATGCGCTTGGTTTGGGCATTGTAGTAATAGGGCGCTTTAGCCACATCGTCCCAAAAATATTTATAGCCATTTGCTTCGGTAAACTCTGTTTTAAAAGATTTTGAGGCAATGCCACGCAAAAATTTAGTGGGTTGGTACAAGCCGTTATTTGCATCGGTTGTGTTTTGAAAAATTCGGGCGTAAAACGCAGCACCTAATGCAATTTTATTGGCCGGAACACCATAAGCTTTCATCGCATTTATTGCAAAATCTGCAGAAAGTTGTTGCTGAGGTGTGGAGTACAATGGCGTATGGTGACCGCTAACGGTAGCGTATCCGCTCACTAAATCGTAACTCATTAAATTAATGCGGTTAACTAAAGGCATTACCTTGTTCCACTCAAAGCAAGAATCTATGCAGTTTTTGGTTCCGCCTGCGGCGAAACTAATTTCAGCTTTTTTGCCCAGGCTTTTGCGTAATTCTTTTACCAATTCGGTAAAGTTTTGCTTATCGGCTTCTTCATATCTATGCCCCGGATGCCCAACTACTGCAGGATATTCCCAATCAAGATCAATACCATCTGCTTTAAAATAATCTAGAAGCGTTTTGGTTGTTTTGGCGAAAGTTTTTCGGCCGTTGGCCCTGCTAAAAACTTCAGAACATGGCGCACAACCACCCCAACCACCTAAGGCAATCATAACTTTTAAATCTGGATTGCGTTTTTTTAAACCAACCATTTTTTCGATAAGGGAAGAATCTTTTGCAGAACTGATGTGAATACTATCGCCTTTCAAATGTGCAAAGCTATAAATCAAATGGCTTACCTTTTCAATAGGGAAACTATCGATTACGGTACCATTACCGGTATAATAAGCGATAACATTTGGTTTAATTGATTTTTGTGCGCTAAGCTTCGCCGTGATGGCTATGCAAACAATAAATAATAAGATAGGTTTTAATAGATTTTTTATCATTTGCAATTATTTTTTAATCTGTTTTAGTATCGTCTTTAATTAAATTTTGCAGTTGATTAAGCTCTGCCACTTTATCGGTTGCACCTGCGTTTTCATAAGCAGAAATCAAATTTCTCAAAACCCTGCGGATAATATCAGTGTTGCTGCATGGACGATAATATTCGGGCATTGGTTCTAAATTTAGCTGACGTAAAAACTGATCAACATCGTGCTTGCCGAAAATATTGCCACGATTAAAGGCATTGATATAAAAGAGCACACCGTATTCTGTGCTTTCCTGCTTGCTTTCATCAATAAAGCCAAGTATAAAATGCTGCGGTAAATTAATGCCGTAAATTGGTAAATCCAGCTTTTGCGCAAGGGTAGAGTATATAATCGCAAGCGTAATTTGATTGCCTTTTTTACTTTCTAAAACTTGACTCAGGTAAGAATTTTGCGGGTCGTGGTGGTTTTTTGTGTTACCGCCAAAGCCGTATTGCTGATAAAGGATATGGTTTATTAGTTTCACTTTCTCAACCGAACTCATTTCGTATTGTAAACCAAGCCAAATATCACGCTTAATTTCTTCAAGCTGATTGATAACTTTCTGCTCGTCTAAATCGGGATATTGATAACGATTAATGATTAAAGCGCCTTGTAATAAATCAAAAGCGCCACTTAAGTACCATAGATTTAAATCTTCTTTTACGGTATTAAATTGTATTTGATGAACGATGTTCTCGATTCTTTCCTGCATTAAACCATCAAAAGATTGCTCCCAGGCGTTTTCCAGAAAATGAATAACTTCTCCGCCATACTCTAAAAGTTTCTTTTCTACGTGCTGGTAAACTTCCTGATCAGGATCATCAAGTAATTTTACTAATGCGCTTATCTCTGCGTTATTTTCCATAAAAAATACATTGGTTTGCGGCGTTTAATTACTTTTGCAATATATGATAATTCAATTTATTACAGATTATTTAAAACACCGTTTAACGGCAAAAACCCGACATGGAACGCACTCGCCATTCGTTTACAAGCTTGCCGACGATGTAATTTACGATTTTACCGAGAAATCTGAATATGAAAATATAGAAGCACAACGAAAAAAACTTTTTAATGACGATTCTGAAATCACGGTTACCGACCTTGGCGCAGGTTCGCACTTAAATAAAAATAACGTAAAAAAGGTAAGCCAAATTGCTAAAAATGCACTTAAAAGCCCGCGGCTTGCTAAATTGATTTATCGCCTTGCAAAAAATACAAAGCCAAAAACTGCAATAGAATTAGGTACTTGTTTAGGCATTACCTCTGCTTATTTATCGGCAGCCAATCCCGAAGCACAAATTATAACTATTGAAGGTTGTCCACAAACGGCAGGCGTGGCAAGCAATAATTTTAAAGATTTGGCTTTGAATAACATCGAACTTCATGTAGGTAATTTCGATTTAATTTTACCTGACATTATTGCCAAGCAGCCAACTTTAGATTTTGTGTACATTGATGGCAATCATAGAAAGGATGCAACTCTAAATTATTTTAAATGGTGCTTACCAAAAGTTACAGAAAATTCTTTGCTCATTTTTGATGATATTTATTGGAGCAAAGGCATGAAAGAAGCTTGGGAAGAAATCAAAAACCATCCTGATGTTACCGTTACAGTAGATTTATTTTGGATAGGATTGGTTTATTTTAAAAAAGGGCAGGCAAAAGAACATTTCAAATTAAAATTTAAGCAATAAAATTTAATGGAAACTGAACCAAAATTGACCGGCATACAAAAAGTTTCGGCGTTATATATTTTATTGCTGAGCTTAGGCACCGGATTGCTTGCTTATTTTGGTTCTTTTTTGTTAAATATGGATGGTTTAACACGCATTATGTTCGGTTGGGATGTATTTTGTGTGATTTTGATATCGCTTCATTGGTATATGTTTTTTAATACAACAGCATCAGAAACACACTTAAAGGCAAAAAAACAAGATGAAACCAAAGGTGAAATCTTCGTAATTGTAGTTGTTTCTACCTTTGCCGGGATGTTAGCGGTTATTCTGCTATTGCTCGATAAAAACATTAAAACGCTCGACTTGATAATTGCAATATCTGGTATGTTTTTATCCTGGTCGCTGATGCATACTACTTTTGCAATGCGTTATGCTCATTTATTTTATGGCGATAGTAAAACTAAAAAAGGTGGTTTAGAATTTCCTAATGAAGATGCACCTGATTTTATAGATTTCGCCTATTTTTCTTTTGTTATCGGGATGACTTTTCAGGTTTCTGATGTCGAAATCTCTGCTCGAAACATTCGCAGATTGACCTTATTGCATAGTATAATTTCTTTTATTTTTAACACTGTAATTGTTGCGCTAACCATTAATGCGCTTGCAGGTTTAAGTAAGTAGGTTTTAAGTTTTACGTTATAAGTTATAAGTTTTGGGTTTGTTAAACTTGTAGTTTGTGAGTACGTACAAAATAGCCTCCGTTTCTTATTGTCGCTAAGTTCAAAGATTCCTCGGCTTCGCTCGGAATGACGGTTATGGGTTTTTGTTGTCTCTAAAACCTTGGTTCCTGTCTCAACAGATTCTACGTCTTGCTAAACAGTCCGTTAATTTTAAACCCGCAGCCCCGAGTTTTTTCTACGAGGGCTACAGCGAATGGCGGGACTTCAAATCGCCAAGAACGACTGAAATTCGTTTTCAATAAATTTTAATTGTCTGAAAATCAGGTAAATAATATTTTAAACTGATTTTTACGTTTAATAACTTATTTTATAGTTGTATAACTGAAAAATAAGTTATAAGTTTGAGTTATGGAAGAATTAACCAAAACGGAAGAGCGCATTATGCAGGTTTTATGGAAATTAGAAAAGGCATTTGTAAAAGATATTATTGATGAATTGGATGACGAGCCAAAACCACCATACAACACCATCTCATCAATTGTTCGTTTGTTGGAAAAGAAAGGCTATGTTAATTATAAAGCTTATGGCAAAACCTACGAATATTTTCCATCCATCAGCAAAGAAGATTATGCTAGAACCACATTTTCTAAAATGATTTCGGGGTATTTTAATAATTCGCCTGCAAGTTTGCTATCCTTTATGGTGAAGGAAGAAAAATTGAGTGACAAGGATATAGAAGAGATTAAAAAGATTATTAACGAAAACTCGAAATCATGATTTTACTCTATTTGCTAAAGGTATCGGCTTGTACATTAATATTTTTTACAGCCTATAAATTATTGCTTAGTAAGCTTACGTTTTTTAAGCTTAATAGGATTTATCTACTGAGTACACTTTTCATCAGCTTTGCTATTCCGGCGATAACGATAGAGCATCAAAAAGAAGTAATTATTCATCAAGCTGCACCAGCTCAAAATATAGTTTATAGCAATGATAACGGGTTTGAGAAGGATTTTGTAGGTGATGAAAAGGCTTTTATTAAACTGAATTGGGCGCAAATACTAGAATACGGATACTATTTTGTTATTGCTGGATTATTAATTCGGAATTTATTTTTGATGGGTTACATAGGGCGCATTTTAAAGAAGTTTACGATTTCAAAACACGCTTCAATTATTACTGTAAAGTCTGATTCCAAAATCAAAAACTGTTCTTTTTTTAACAAGATAATTATTGATGCTGCTTTGAAAAATGATGAACGAGCATTGGTGATTAAGCACGAATTGGTTCATGTTAACCAGGCTCATGTTATTGATAAACTGATTGTAAATGCGGTTGCCTGTATTTTATGGCTAAACCCGGTAATCTATTTTTGGCGAAACGAGATTTACAGCAACCATGAGTTTTTAGCCGATGAAGAAACGGCTGATTCTGCGGATAAAAAGCAATATGCCTCCTTGCTCTTGCAATTGGCCATGCCATCGAACAATTTAATTAACAGTTTTAGTAAGCTTCCATTAAAGAAAAGAATTATGATGATGTATAAAAAACCAAATTCGAATTTGCAAAAATCCACCTATCTGATTGCTGTTCCAATAATTTCTTTTTGCTGTCTGGCTTTTGTAAATCAGAAAGAAATTGTTACAATGAAAGTTGTTGCTCAAAAAAATGCAGGTAAAAAAGATATTGTTTCGGTTAATAGTGAGAACACAATTTCACCTGATATTAATGAGATTGCTCGTACGGCTGCGAATAGAATTAAGGAAGATACCCTTACACGAACTAACCATAACTTTTTGAGTGGTGTTGCAGATAACAACTTAGGTTTAAATGCGCCAACTGAAAATGTAGAAATCAACGCAGAAGTTAAAAAACTCAATTTAGCCAAGGATTTAGTTTTGGTTATTGATGCCGGCCACGGCGGGCAAGACGGTGCATCGAAAAGTCAATCGGGGATTAAAGAAAAAGATCTGAATTTAAAAGCAGTCCAAATTCTTAAAGAGGAAGCTGAAAAAAGAAATATTAAAGTTGTACTGACTAGAGATAAAGATAAATTTATACCACTAAGAGATAGGTTACCAAATGAATCTGCTACTGCTTTTATCTCGATTCATCATAACAGTATGCCAAGGGCAGATTTGAAAGTTCCATTTGAGGGGATTGAGGTTTTTGTTTCTCAGTTAAATCCAAATATTAAATCAGCTGAACAGTTTGGTACTGACGTTTTGAAAAGTTTAAATCAACTTAATGGTATAGAAGTACGCGATTCGTTGAAAAATGCGAACCTATTGGTTTTGAGAGAATCAAAAGTTCCGGCTTTGGTTGTAGAACTTGGAAACATTAGCAGCGAAAAAAGCCTTGCTTATGTTAGCGACGAAGCTAATTTAAGACGAATCAGTAATCTGATATTAGATGGCTTTTTGAAATTCTCGAAGTCTTAAACTATCATGTTTTTCTTAGCTTTAAGTAACTGATGCACAAAATCTTTGCTTTTATATTTTTTTTTAGCATTGCCTTTAAAGCCAAAGCCCAATTCAAAATTGCTGGTGAATTAAGCTTAAATGGTAAGAATGTTGCAGAAGTAACTATAAAACTAACTGGTGATAAAACTAACAAAATAACCCAAAGTGATACTTTAGGGCGATACATTTTTAAAAATTTAGCTCCAGGTAATTACACCATTGATTTTTCTTCAATTCAGACGGGCAAAAGCAAAATTTCTGTCCTGCTACAAGCTGATACCCTTATCAAAACCACCTTGGAACTTGTTTCTAACAATCTTCAAGAGGTTCAGGTAAATTCAAGAAAGCAGTTAATTGAAAGAAAAGTTGACCGTATAGTTTACAACGCTGAAAATAGTGTGGCTGCTATTGGAACAGATGCGCTGGAATTATTAACTAAAGTGCCTGGTGTAAGGGTAATGAATGATAGGATTTCTTTAGTTGGAAAGGGTGCTGTTAATGTTATGGTTAACGACAAACTGATTCAGCTCTCCGAAGATGAACTTTCGAATTACCTAAAGTCTATTTCATCAGATAATGTTGCCAAAGTTGAGGTTATAACCAATCCTCCTGCCCGATACGATGCACAAGGAAATAATGGATTAATCAACATTGTTTTAAAGCGAAATAATACCGAAGGTTTTAAAGGCTCGGTAAATATGAGTTACTTCCAGGCAACCTACCCAACCTTTGCTACGGGTGGAAATCTAAGTTTTAAAAAAGATAAGCTAACATTATTTTCAAACTTTAATATCCGCAAAGGTTCATTGGTTCCTTTTGAGCAAAGCGATGTTTTTTATCCTCTTCAAACCTGGAATGTGGTAAATAAGGATAGAAATTTCAGAACAGTTCCAAGCATACAAATAGGTGTAGATTATCAAATAACAAAAAAGACTACAGCTGGCGTTTCTTATAATGGCGGATTGACTGATTTTCATTCGATCGAGAATATCAAAACAACGATTTTTAATTCCGCTGGAAGTATTGATTCCTTTCTTAATTCTGATGCAAACGCTAAAATTAAATCGAATTTTAATACAGTTGGCTTTTACCTCAAGCATAATTTAGATTCGGCCGGGAAGCAGTTGATGATAACAGGAGATTGGTTTAAATATACTGATAATAGAAATCGGTTTTTTAACAATACAAGTTACGCAGGTAATGGTCTATATATTGCAAATTCGCTTGCCGAATACTTATCAGAAAGCAATCAGAATATAAATTTATATACGCTAAAAGCTGATGTTGATTTTCCTTATAAGGCTTTTAATATTGCTTTTGGCGCAAAAATCAGCTTTATTCAAAACCAAAGTGGTTTGGCATTTTACAAAAAACTTGACAATGTCTATCAACCAGATTTAAATCAGCTCAATCAATTCGATTATAACGAAAATACTCAGGCACTTTATTTGAATTTAAATAAGAAAACTAAAAAATTCGATTTTCAGTTTGGTCTAAGAGGAGAATATACACAGTTGAACGGCAGCTCTGCTAACCAAAATAATAACAGTCGTTATTTTCAGCTTTTTCCAACTGGTTTTATAACTTATAAACTTAGTGAGAGCAGTTTGTTCACTGCAAGTTATGGTCGGCGGATTAATAGACCGGCTTACCGAAAATTAAATCCTTTCCGCTGGTATAGCAATCAGTTTGTGTATGCCGAGGGAAATCCTTTTCTTCAGCCATCATACAGTAATAACATAGAGTTATCGCATACTTATAAAGATGTATTTACCACAACTTTATCTTTTAATAAAATAACCGATGGCTATAATGATGTGAATTTTGTTGATGCAAATTCCAATTCGCAGGTTTTAAAACCTGTTAATTTTATTAAAGGTTACAGTTATCAAATGAGTAATTCAATAGTTTTGAATAATTTGAAATGGCTGCAGAGTATAAATCAAGTAGATGTTTTTTATAATTTATCTCAATCGAATATTCCGCAAACGGTTAGAGATTTAAGTGGCTTCGGTGCGTACTTTTCTACTTCAAACCAATTTACCATTAATAAAAAGAAAACATTTTTTACTGATGTAAATTTCTGGTATCAGTTTCCTGCGGTTGATGGACTAAATAAAAATAGAAGCCAATATAATCTTGATTTGGGATTGAAGGCATTGCTTTTAGATAAAAAGCTGCAATGCGCTATTAATTTTACAGATGTGTTTAAAACAAATAAATTCCGCTACAGTAGTTTGATTAATAACATTTTGCAAACTTATAATAACTATTACGATAATCAGCAATTGCGATTAAGTGTTCGATACAATTTCGGAAATCAAAAAATTAAACAAGCAGAACGAAAAGCAGGAAATGAAGAGGAGCGAAGGAGAAGTAATTGATGGAAGGTAGAAGATGTAAGAGGTAAGATGGGTGATGTAAGATGTAAGATGGGAAATGGAAAATGGACGATTTGCCCGTCATTGCGAAATCAATTCTTCATTGATTGAAGTAATCTCATCGTCAAAAATATTTTTTCAGAGAAGATTGCTTCGTGCCTCGCAATGACGACAACGCTAAAAATACCCTTATATTGATTTTGAATTTTACATCCCTTAAAAGGCTTCCGAAATGCTAATATAAAATCCACTCTGGCGTTTTTCATTAAGTCTTTTTTCGCCAACGCCATAATCTAAACGTACACTAATTCCTTTTTCAGGATCGAAGAAATACCTAAAGCCTGCGCCATAATTTGGCTTGAATGAATTGGTTGAAAATTCATCAAAACCCCAAACGGTTCCTGTGCCTGCAAAGGCGGTAGCGCCAAACCGGTTGTTGTAGCGGTAGCGGAGTTCGCCTTGAAAAGCCAGTAAATTTTTATCGCGATACCTACCACCGTAATAGCCTCGCATTATTTCATCATTACCCATTTGCGGTAATAAATAAACAGGAGTATTGTTGCCCATTACCGTATTGTATAGTCCTTGTACGCCAATTACAAAGCTCTTGTTCAATCGCCAGAAATTTCTAACATCAACTTTTATCTGGCTTCCGATAAAATTACCTTCTGAAAAAATATTTGGTGCATATTGGTATGTTCCTCTGGCAAAAAAACCTTTTGTTGTGTAATTGTTGTTGTTTCTTGAGTCGTAACCTTGTGATAAACCTAAGTACAAAACGCTTCCGGTTCTGTTACTGTAATATGGATTGGCATTAAAAATACCATCTGCAACCACATCTTTGTATTCATAGTTTTCAAAGCCTAACGATACGCCTGTGTAGACCTTTGGTAACAATTGTTTTTCGGCTTGTAGTAAAACCTTAATTTGCTGCTGAATTAGTTTATCCTCATTCTGTTCCTGAGTATTGTTTCCAACGCCGTAGAAATTAAAAGGCATACGTTTAAATCGTAATTCGCCAATGTAATGAAGCTTATTTCCTTTGCCCCAAATGTCAACTAATGAACTCATGTTATATGCTTTCAATGTTGAATAATTTAGGTTTAAGGTTAATGATGATGGACGATTTGTGGTGTCTAACCTATCTGCATAAAAACCTACAATAGCACCTACACCAAACTGAAAGCCGGTTTCTTGTGCATAACCAAAAGATGGGATTGGTAAAAAACTGGCTTTGCGTGAAGTGTCTTTCTCGTTAGAAAGCAGTTTTTTAATCAGTTTCATTTGGGCGAATGAACTTCCAGATAATAGAATAAATAGTAAGAGGAAATAAATTTTTTTCATCGGCGCAAATTAAATCATTTTTTATTTAAGATTTATTTGTGCGGATTAAGGCTATGAATTTATGACGGTGGCAAGGCTTTCTGCAAATTTTAGTAAAAGCCATACCACTTAAACCGGATTGACGGGGAAAGCGCCCGATTTTTTTTCGGGCCTTGTACCAAAAAGCCGGGCTGCTTAAACCTATGAATACTGAGATTGCTTTCCAAATCTTAATAGCGCATCTTAATTTTAATCAATAAAGACATAAGTTTTATCGTTTCGGGCTAAATGCCTACTTTTGCGCAAAATAACACAGAACAAAATGAGCAATACAAGAGGACCAATATCTCAGTTCATGGAGCGTAATTATCTCCATTTTAATGCTGCGGCTATGATGGATGCGGCCAAAGGTTACGAAACGCATTTAGATGAGGGTGGTAAAATGATGATCACACTTGCTGGTGCAATGAGTACTGCAGAATTGGGTATTTCACTTGCAGAGATGATTCGCCAGGATAAAGTGGCTATAATTTCTTGTACTGGTGCAAACCTTGAAGAAGATATAATGAACCTGGTTGCGCACTCACATTATAAGCGTGTACCTAACTATCGCGATTTAAGTCCGCAGGATGAGTGGGATTTGTTAGAAAACCATTACAACCGCGTTACGGATACCTGTATTCCGGAAGAAGAAGCTTTTCGCCGTTTACAAAAGCACATTCAGAAAATTTGGAGTGATGCTGAAGCTGCAGGCGAGCGTTATTTTCCACACGAGTTTATGTACAAAATGCTTTTAAGTGGAGATTTAGAGCAGTATTACGAAATTGACCCTAAAAACTCATGGATGTTAGCGGCTGCTGAGAAGAATTTACCAATTGTTGTACCGGGCTGGGAAGACTCTACAATGGGTAATATTTTTGCTTCTTACGTGATGAAAGGCGAATTAACTGCAACTACTGTAAAAGGTGGTATTGAATATATGGGATGGTTAGCCGATTGGTATATTGCAAACAGTGGTGGTAAGGGAATTGGTTTCTTCCAGATTGGCGGTGGTATTGCCGGCGATTTCCCGATTTGTGTTGTGCCGATGCTTTATCAGGATATGGAAATGGAAAATATTCCTTTCTGGAGCTATTTCTGTCAGATATCTGATTCGACCACTTCTTATGGTTCTTATTCTGGCGCTGTACCAAACGAAAAAATTACCTGGGGTAAATTAGATATTCATACACCAAAATTTATTGTAGAAAGCGATGCGACAATTGTTGCGCCATTAATGTTTGCCTGGATATTAAAACAATAATTATATAAATAACAAAACCAAATTGGTTTTGATGATGCCCATTAGAGATGAACTTCGAAAATGGGCATTTTTATTGGAGAATACGCATAAAACTGCATTTGTTTAGAATGATTATAAATTGTATTTCAAGTCAGTATTATGTCATGGGATTTATTAATAAGTTATACTTTTGTTCAAGTTTTGATGGAACTACTTCAGTTTAGGCATCAATTTCACAACAAAAAATAAATTAAATAAGTATAAAGTGTTCATTATGAGAGATATCTCGATGATTTTAAAAAACGTTTGGAAGTCGTTATTCCTGTTTTCGGCCATTTCTGCAATAGCGGTTTCTACCGTTAATGCGCAAGATGCTGCGAATGGAAGAACACTTTTCAAAGCAAAATGTACATCGTGCCACGCATTAGATCAGAAAATGGTTGGTCCTGCCTTAACTGGTGTGAGCGATCGTCACTCTGAAGAGTTCCTTTTAAAATGGATTCCTAATTCGCAAGGATTAATCGCTTCAGGAGATCCTGATGCTGTTAAGCTTTTTAACGAAAATGGTAAGGTTGCCATGACTTCATTCCCTGAGTTGGATGAAGAAAAGGTAAAAGACATTTTAGCATACATTAAAGAAGGCGAGCCTAAACCGAAAGGTGATGCTGCTGGTGCAGCCGGTGGTTCTGCTGCTAAAGATGAAAATACATCAGGCTTATCAATTGCTGGTATTGTAGCTATCGTTGCCATTGCCATTGTTATTTTAGTGATTTTAGGTCGTGCTTCTAAATTATTAGAGCGCTTAATTTTACAAAAACAAGGCATTGAGATTGAAGAAGATGTGCCATTAAAAGTTGGTGTGCGTAAAATGTTCAAGAACAAGAAATTTGTAATGTTCTTCATATTATGTTTAATCATTGCTTTAGGTTCATGGGGTTGGATGGGTATGTGGAACACTGGTGTTCACACAGGTTATCAACCGGTACAACCAATTAAATTCTCTCACGAGTTACATGCAGGTATCAATCAAATCGATTGTCAATATTGCCACAATGGTGCGTTTAAATCTAAAAATGCTACTATTCCATCATTAAATGTTTGTATGAATTGCCACAAAGCAGTACAGGCAAGAGATAATTATGATGGTGAAATTTCTCCTGAGATTAAGAAAATTTACAATGCTTTAGGTTACGATCCTGAAACTCAAAAATACGATAAGAGTAAAGAAAAGCCAATGGAGTGGGTACGTGTACACAACTTACCAGACTTTGCTTACTTCAACCACTCTCAACACGTAGTTGTTGCTGAAGATGCCATTCGTAAGGCAAAAGGATTACAGCCAACTGAGCCTGTATGTTTCGCTTGTCACGGTCCGGTTAATACAATGGAAGAAATTTATCAATATTCTCCATTAACCATGAAATGGTGTATTAACTGCCACAAAGAGACAGATATTTCTGGTCAGAAAAATAATGCTTTCTACGCTAAAGTAATCGAAGCGCATGAGAAAATTAAAAAAGGCGAGAAAGTTACACCAGCGTTATTGGGTGGTTTAGAGTGTGGTAAATGCCACTATTAATTGTAGAGTTTTTAAGAAACGTTCGAATAAACAGTAATATAGCTTAAATGGAAAGCAACAAAAAATACTGGAAAGGCTTAGAGGAGTATAAAAATACACCCGATTTTGTTAAGAATAACAAAGACGAATTTGCCGAGCCACTTCCAATAGAAGATGTTTTAAATGAAGCAGGGTTAAGTACCGTTACCCCACGCCGCGACTTTTTAAAGGCGTTAGGTTTTGGTTTAGGTGCAGTTACTTTAGCAGCATGTCAAACAGCCCCGATTCATAAATCTATTCCTTACTTGGTAAAACCAGAAGAGGTTACACCGGGTATTCCTAACTATTATACTTCGAGCTTTAACGGCCAAAGTATTTTAGTAAAAACAAGAGAAGGTCGTCCAATCAAAATCGAACCAAATCCTAATGCGGGCGAATTTAACGTTGGTACTGATGCAAGAGCACAGGCTTCTGTTTTAGATTTATATGATGTATCTAAATTAAAAGCACCGGTTCTTAAAAATGAAGAAACTACATGGACTAAAATTGATAGCTATGTTAAAGGTGAATTAGCTAAAGCGCAGGCCGGAGGTAAAAAAATCCGTATTGTTGCTTCAACAGTTAACAGT
The DNA here is from genome assembly GCF_920984665.1 of Pedobacter sp. Leaf170. Lineage (GTDB taxonomy): Bacteria > Bacteroidota > Bacteroidia > Sphingobacteriales > Sphingobacteriaceae > Pedobacter. Next base: position 48,924 of record NZ_CAKLBP010000004.1, on the reverse strand, counting down.
CCTTCAACAAATGCTGTTTTAGCACAGTTTGTTACAAAATATCCTGCTGCTAAATTAGTTCAGTATGATGCTGTTTCTTATACAGGTATTATTCAGGCTAATCAAAATAGCTTTGGTAAAGCAGTTTTACCAAAATACAATTTTAACAAAGCCGATTTAATTCTAAGCTTTGGTGCTGATTTTTTAGGTACATGGATTAACGGTGAGGAGTTTACTGCTCAGTATACAGCTAACCGTAATTATAGATCTTTAGAAGGCAAAAAAATGAGCCGCCACATTCAGTTCGAAAGTGGAATGAGCTTAACAGGTACAAACGCAGATACTCGTGTTCCTGTTAAATTATCAGAAGAAGGACCGGCTTTAATTGCTTTATACAACGCAATAACTGGTCAGGCTTTACCTGGTGGTACTTTAGGAAATAACGCTACTGCTGATAAAGTAATCAAATTAGCGGCAAAAGAATTAGTGCAGAGCAAAGGCAAAGCATTAGTTGTTTGTGGGTCTAACGATGTTTCTACTCAAATTTTAGTAAATGCTATTAACGCCGCTATCGGAAGTTATGGTACAACAATCGATTTAGATAATCCTTGTTTCTTATATGCAGGTAACGATGCTGAATTTAATGGCTTGGTTGCTGAGATGACTCGTGGTGAAGTTGGTGCTGTTTTATTCTTAAACAGTAACCCTGCTTACGATTATTTGGATGCAAAGAAATTTGAAGCGGCATTAAAAAATGTTCCTGCTAAAATCTCTTTCGCTGATAGAGCCGATGAAACTGCTTCATTATGTGATGCAATTGCAATCAATCATAATTATTTAGAATCATGGGGTGATGCAAATGCTTATGAAGGTTATTACTCAATCGTACAACCAACAATCAACCCTGTTTTCAATAGCCGCCAGGCAGAAGAAAGTTTATTAATCTGGGCCGATGCGCCTATTAAAGAATACTACCAGTTTGTACGTAACAACTGGGAAACCAAAATGCTTCCTGCACTTGGCTTAACCTGGTCGGATGTTTTAGAAAAGGGTGTGATTACTGTGCCAGCAAAACCAGCCGGAGCATATTCATTCACTCAATCTTTAGCGCAGGTTGCTACTGCAATTGCAAGTAGCAGCAAAGCATTAAATAAAGATGTTCAGCTTCAGGTATACGAGAACATTCCAATGAGGGATGGTAAAAATGCTAACAATGCATTCTTGCAAGAATTACCTGATCCGGTTTCAAAAGTAACATGGGATAACTATGTTGCACTTGCACCTAAATTTGCAGAATCATTAAAAGTTAAAGAATTTGATGTTGTAACTGTAAAAGGAAGCAACGGATATTCAGTTGATTTACCAGTTCTTATCCAACCCGGACAAGCGCAAGGTACAGCTTCAATAGCCTTAGGTTATGGCCGTAGTAAGGTTGGTAAAGCGGGTAATGATGTTGGTAAGAATGCATTTCCGTTCGTATCGTTTGTTAATGGTACTATGCAGTATGCTACAACTGTTACGATTACACCAACTGGTGGATATTACGAATTGGCGCAAACACAAACACACCACTCTTTTGAAGGTCGTGCAGTAATAAAAGAAGCAACGTTTAAAGAATACTTAAAAGATGCATCAGCCGGTAACCATAAAGGTGACCACAAAAACTACGACCTTTGGGACGAATATGAAAAACCAGGTAACAACTGGGTTATGGCTATCGACTTAAATGCTTGTACAGGTTGTGGTTCTTGCGTAGTGGCTTGTAATGTAGAAAATAATATTCCTGTTGTTGGCCGTGATGAGGTTCGCCGTCGTCGTGAAATGCACTGGATACGTATCGACCGTTATTATAGCTACGAAACACCAAATGGTGATGTAACAAAAGAAAAAGAGATTGCTAAGTTAGAGGACTTAGATCATGTTTCTGTTGTTCACCAACCAATGTTATGCCAACACTGCGACCACGCTCCATGCGAAACAGTTTGTCCGGTATTGGCAACAGTTCACTCATCGGATGGTTTAAACCAAATGGCTTACAACCGTTGTGTGGGTACTCGTTATTGTGCAAATAACTGTCCGTATAAAGTACGTCGTTTTAACTGGTTTAACTACTGGAATGATTCACGTTTCGATAACTATTTAAATAACGAGTTTACTCAATTAGTTTTAAATCCTGATGTAACTACACGTTCACGTGGTGTTATGGAAAAATGCTCTATGTGCGTTCAACGTATTCAGGCAGGTAAATTAAAAGCTAAAATAGAGAAACGTCCATTAAAAGATGGCGATATTAAAATGGCTTGTCAGGAAGCTTGTTCAGCAAACGCAATCATATTTGGCGATTCAAACGATCCTAATTCAGAAGTTTCAAAAGCTTTACGTTCAGAGCGTATTTACTATGTTCTAGAAGAAATCAACGTGAAACCTGGTATCGGATATATGACAAAAATTAGAAATACAGATACAACAGTACAAGCGTAAGCTTTAGTATAAAGAAAATACAAATTATGTCAGGACATAACGAATCAATACTTAGAGAACCATTAATTACCGGCGATAATATCACGTATGCAAAAATTACGGATGATATTTTGAGCCCGGTAGAAAACAAGCCAAACAAGGCTTGGTGGATTGGTTTCATCGTTTCAGCATTAGGTGCATTACTTTGGGTAGTAGCTGTTAGTTACACTTTTTGGAATGGTATCGGTGCATGGGGCTTAAATAAAACAGTTGGATGGGCTTGGGATATCACCGGTTTCGTATGGTGGGTTGGTATTGGTCACGCCGGTACACTTATTTCGGCAGTGCTATTACTATTCCGTCAAAATTGGCGTAACTCAATTAACCGTTCTGCAGAGGCGATGACAATCTTTGCCGTTATCTGTGCCGCAACTTATGTCGTGTCTCACATGGGCCGTCCGTGGTTAGCATACTGGGTTTTACCTTTACCAAATCAGTTTGGTTCACTTTGGGTAAACTTTAACTCACCATTGGTATGGGATATGTTTGCAATCTCAACATATTTCTCTGTATCATTATTATTCTGGTACACAGGTTTATTACCGGATATTGCTACAATTCGCGACCGTGCTGTAGGTACACGCAAAAAAATCTATTCTATTTTCTCTTTCGGCTGGACCGGAAGTGTTAAAACATGGCAACGTTTTGAAGCGGTATCATTAATTTTAGCAGGTATATCTACACCACTAGTGCTTTCGGTACACACTATTGTATCAATGGACTTTGCAACATCAGTAATTCCGGGATGGCACACTACAATTTTCCCTCCTTACTTCGTTGCTGGTGCGATTTTCTCAGGTTTCGCGATGGTATTAACCTTATTATTGGTTGCCCGTAAAGTATTAGGTCTAGAAAATTACATCACCATGTTCCACATTGAGTCGATGAACAAAATCATCATCTTAACAGGGTCAATCGTAGGTGTAGCTTACTTAACTGAGTTCTTCATTGCATGGTATTCAGGTTCTGAGTATGAGCAATATGCCTTCATCAACAGATCTACTGGTCCTTACTGGTGGTCGTACTGGATGATGATGACTTGTAACGTAATCTCTCCACAGTTGTTATGGTTCAAGAAAATTCGTTTAAGCATCAAGGCTACCTGGATTTTATCAATCGTGGTAAACGTGGGTATGTGGTTTGAGCGTTTCGTAATTATCGTTACTTCATTACACCGCGATTATATTCCATCGAGTTGGGCAATGTTTTATCCAACATGGGTTGATATCAGTGTATTCGTAGGTTCAATCGGACTATTCTTTACTTTGTTCTTATTATTCTTAAGAGTATTACCATCAATTGCAATTGCAGAGGTTAAGTTATTATTAAAAACTGCGTCTGAGCAAGCGAAAATGAAACAGATTAAGGAAGGTCATGAGAATAAAGAGTATGTAGCTGAATACATAGAATCTTTAGAGAAATTTGATAGTGTTAAACAAGAAGATTACGCAAAAATATAACAATGAGTGATATCAAATATATTTTAGGCAGCTTTGGCGACCCTGACGAAATGATGCATGGCATCGAGAAACTTCAGGAAAATAACATCAGCATTTATGATGTTTATACTCCAATGCCTATACACGGAATAGAAGCCAAATTAGGAATTCAAAGATCGAGAATCGATATCGCAGCATTTTGCTTTGGTATTACTGGAACTTGCGCAGCTTTTGCTTTAATTTATTTTTGTGCAGTTATCGATTGGAAAGTAAATATCGGTGGTAAACCATCATTTGCATTGCCGGATTTTATTCCGATAATGTTCGAATTAACAGTATTATTCTGTGCATTCGGTATGGTGTTAACTTATTATGCATCAACCCATTTATTTCCGGGCAGATCGCCAAGAGTAATGGATTTACGTGCTACTGATGATCGTTTTGTGATTGCAATAGATGCACACGAAAATGCATCGCACACTGTAATTGATGGTTTATTAAAAGATGCAGGTGCTTTAGAAGTAAAGTATAATGAAAGGAAGTACATTAGCTATGAATAAGAATAAATTTGTTTATGCCGCGTTTTTAGCTATCGCTTTTGCAGCTACTTTTTCGGCTTGTAGAGATAAACGTAGTACTGGTTTAGAATATGCCAGGAATATGTATGATCCGATTGCTTACAACCCGGATCAGCCAAATAAAAACTTTAAGGATGGTAAAACTGCACAGTTACCTCCTGCAAATACTAAACCTGTAGGTTTTACAGAGTACGATCAATATCCAAATACATTAGAAGGATATAACGAAGCTGGCGCTAAAATGGTTAATCCGTTAGTTGCAGATAGCACTACTCTTGCAGAAGGTAAACATTCATTTGTTGTTTTCTGTGCACCATGTCACGGTGAGAAAGGTGATGGACAAGGTCACTTAGTTAAGATAGAAAAATTTAACGGTGTACCTGCTTACCAAACCGGTGCTTCATCAAGAGGTGGTAATATGGTAGATTTAACGGCAGGAAAAATATATCATACAATTACATATGGTGTAAATAACATGGGCTCGCATGCTTCGCAAATCACGCCAACAGATCGTTGGAAAGTTGTGTTGTATGTTCAACAATTACAAAAAGGACAATAAGTAAAGCAGATATAAATGGGAACTCACAATATTAATTTTAGTGAACAATTTGAGTTTACAGGAAAAGTAAAAACTTTAAGTATAGTTGGTATAGCCTTAGGTGTGCTTGCTATTGCTTACGGTTTTATTGCTGGCGATAAAGTAATGCACGAGCGTACTTTTGCCAACCTGTTACTTATGGGATATTACTTTGCATGCGTTTGTATGTCTGGTATGTTTTTCCTTGCTATTCAATTTGTTGCTCAGGCAGGATGGTCTGCTTCAATTTTACGTGTACCGCAAGCCATGGCTAAAACATTGCCTATTGCTGCTGTAATACTTGTTGTTATTATTTCTGCAGGTTTATATACACATAACTTATATCACCATTGGCATGCTGACGGTTTAACAGACCCAAACAGCCCTAATTACGATGCGCTTATTGCAGGTAAAGCTGTATTCTTAAATGTACCTTTCTTTTTAGGTCGTCAGGTAGTGTTTTTAGGTGTGTATAGCATTTTTGCAATGATGTTTGTAAAATATTCTTACAACGAAGATTTACAAGGTGGTTTAAATTCATACAGAAAAAGCTTTAAAAATGCTTGTATTTTCTTAGTTATCTACGGTTTTACAACGCCTATTTTTGCTTTTGATACAATCATGTCATTAGAAGCGCATTGGTTCTCAACTATGTTTGGTTGGTACAACTTCGCAGCAATGTGGGTAAGCAGTTTAGCTACAATTGCAATCATCTTAATCTTATTAAGAAGAGCTGGATATATGCAATGGGTTAACAATAGCCACTTACATAACTTAGGTCAGTTCATTTTTGGTTTCTCTATCTTCTGGACTTATGTATGGTTTGCACAGTTCTTATTAATTTATTATGCAAACATGCCAGAGGAAACCGTTTATTTCTACAGAAGATTCGAATATTATAAATTCTGGTTCTTCCTTAACCTTGCAATGAATTTCCTTGCACCGGTATTATTATTAATGGATAGAGATAATAAGAGAACTGATGTTAAATTATTATTTGTTTCAATCGTAGTATTGCTTGGTCACTGGGTAGATTATTATCAAATGATTATGCCAGGTGCGGTAGAGGATGGACACAACGGATTTGGTATTATTGAGATTGGTACTGCGATTGGTTTCGTTGGATTATTTACCTTTACGGTTTTAAGCAACTTAAGTAAAAAACCTTTAATTGCTAAAAATCACCCTTTATTACAAGAAAGCTTACATCATCAGCTGTAGTTGATGTTTACAATAGCGAATATTTAATTATTATATAGAAGTACAGCGTACTACTTTTAAGAAAATGAGTTTAAGAAAGTTTATCACGAATAAAACGACCGCAGCTTTAGCAGTATTACTTACTGTTTTTGCTAACACGAGCGTATTTGCGCAAGATGCAGCAGCAGGAGCTGCCGCGGCACCGAAAGTTGATATGGGTGAGGTTTACAAATCAGTAATTTTTTATGTACTGGTATTCCTGGCCATATGTTTATTCATTGCTATTGTGGGTAAAGCCATAAGAGTTTATGAATTAAGCCGCGAAGCACAAGGTAAACCCGTAGGTATTAACTGGAACAGGGTTCATGCAAGTTTATTTGCATTGTTCTTAGTTTTAGGATTGTATGGTGTGTATTGGGAATATACAGTACACGGTGCAATGTTGTTACCAGATGCAGCATCAGTACATGGAGAACGTATTGATAAGATGTTTAACCTAACGTTAATTATCACAACGATTGTTTTTGTAGTAACTCACATTTTATTATTCGGGTTTTCTTACGTTTATAAATATTCTGCAAAGAGAAAAGCATATTATTATCCTCACAATAATACAATCGAAAAAATCTGGACAATTGTTCCGGCATTAGTTTTAACTGTATTAGTGTTAATGGGTTTCTTAACCTGGAGATCAATTTTTTATAAAGTTGAAGACCCAAATAACAAACCACTTCAAATTGAAGTTACTTCAGAGCAGTTCAAATGGTCAATCCGTTATCCTGGTGCAGATGGTGTTGTAGGTAAGAAAAACTATAAATTAACTACTGCTTCAAATACTTTAGGTATAGATTTTAAAGATTTAAAATCTCGTGACGATTTAATGGCTGATGAAATGGTTATTCCGGTTGGAAAATCAGTTAAGTTGCTTTTAATGAGTAAAGATGTTATTCACAGTTTTTACCTGCCACACTTTAGAGTACAGTTAAACACTGTACCGGGTATGCAAACTATCTTTGAATTTACACCAACCATTACCACTGCAGAGATGCAGCAAAAAACTAACGATCCAAATTTTAAGTACTTATTTTATTGCGCAAAAATTTGCGGTTCTGGTCACTACAACATGCAAAAGGTTGTACGTGTAGTTTCTCAAAAGGAATATGATGAGTGGATTGCAGAGCAAAAACCTTACTTAAATGATGATTTAAGAAAACAATTTAATTTGCCAGTGGCACCTAAACCTGTAGAAGCAGGTTCAGATTCGATAGCTACAGATTCTGCAGCTGTTAAAACAAACCAAATGGCTTTAAATAAATAATATACCGAAGAGCGAAAAGAATTATGTCAACAATAGCATTACACGACGAACACAATCACGATCACGCTGATCACGGGCACCATAAGGAGACTTTGATTTCAAAGTATATCTTCAGTATGGACCACAAAATGATTGCGAAGCAATTTTTAGTAACCGGTATTATTATGGCGGTTATTGCAATGGGTCTATCAATTTTATTCCGTATTCAATTAGCATGGCCAGATAAAAGTTTCCCTTTCTTAGAAACATTTTTAGGAAAATGGGCTGAAGGTGGTCGTATTAAATCTGATTTCTATTTAGCATTAGTAACCATTCACGGTACCATCATGGTATTCTTTGTGTTAACCGCAGGTTTAAGTGGTACTTTCAGTAATTTGTTAATTCCATTACAAATTGGAGCCAGAGATATGGCATCGCCATTCTTAAACATGCTTTCATATTGGTTTTTCTTTACAGCCTGTGTGATAATGATGGCTTCATTCTTTATACAAACCGGACCAGCTTCTGGTGGTTGGACAGTTTATCCTCCATTATCGGCTTTGCCTACAGCAATTCCTGGTTCTGGAATGGGTATGACGATGTGGTTAATCAGTATGGTACTTTTCGTAGCATCATCATTAATGGGTGGTATTAATTACGTAAGTACAATTTTAAACATGCGTACTAAAGGTATGGATTTATGGAAAATGCCTTTAACAATCTGGGCATTCTTCTTAACAGCGATATTGGGTATCTTATCATTCCCGGTATTGGTTGCTGGTGTGGTACTTTTAGTTTTCGACCGTAGTTTCGGAACAAGTTTTTACTTGTCTGATATTGTTATGGGTACAAATATCTTACCTAACGAAGGTGGTTCTCCGATTTTATGGCAACACTTATTTTGGTTCTTAGGTCACCCGGAGGTATATATTGTAATTATGCCTGCATTGGGTATCTCATCAGAAGTTATTTCGGTAAATTCACGTAAACCAATTTTTGGTTACCATGCGATGGTTTACTCTCTAATCGGTATTACCGTACTTTCGTTTATCGTTTGGGGTCACCATATGTTTGTAACGGGTATGAATCCTTTATTGGGCGGCGTATTCATGATTACAACATTAATTATTGCGGTTCCATCAGCAGTAAAAACATTTAACTATTTGGCTACATTATGGAGAGGTAACATTCGTTTCACTCCGGCAATGTTATTTGCTATCGGTTTAGTATCATTCTTTATCTCTGGCGGTTTAACAGGATTATTCTTAGGTAATGCTTCATTAGACATTAATTTACACGATACGTATTTCGTAGTGGCCCACTTCCATTTGGTAATGGGTTCTGCAGCTATCTTCGGTATGCTTGCTGGTGTTTATCATTGGTTTCCAAGAATGTTTGGTCGTATGATGAATGCGAAACTTGGTTACTTACACTTTTGGCTAACATTTATTGCAGCTTATTTAGTGTTCTTCCCATTACACTTTTTAGGTTTAGATGGCGTTCCACGTCGTTACTATGCATTTACTGAATTTGAATTCATGAAGAAATGGTTAACGGTTAACGTATTTGTAACTTGGGCTGCTATTATGGCAGCACTAGCTCAGGTAGCATTTTTATGGAACTTCTTCTACTCAATCTTCAAAGGTAAAGTTGCACCTCAAAATCCATGGGAATCAAATACATTAGAATGGACTGCACCAGTTGAACATTTACATGGTAACTGGCCTGGTGAAATTCCAACGGTTTACAGATGGCCGTATGACTATAGCAAACCTGGTCATGATGAAGATTTCATTCCTCAAACTGTTCCTTTCTCTCAAACAATGAGATCTAATTTACCTCATGATTTTGAAGGAAATACTGAAGCAGAAAAAATACAACAAGATTGGGAACTTGCCAATCCTGTGACAGAAAATAAGGGCTAGTTAGATAGCTTTAGCAAATTTTAAAGGGTATCTGATTAAGTTTCTGCTTATCCGGATACCCTTTTCATCTTAAAATAGATATGATCAGCAGATCAGAACAACGTTTTATCAGGATAAATTTTATAACCATTATCGTTACGTTATTGGTTATACTTGCCGGTGGTATTGTACGCAGTACAGGCTCTGGCATGGGCTGTCCGGATTGGCCTAAATGTTTTGATAGATACATACCACCAACCGATGTTTCTCAACTACCTGCAGACTATAAAGAAAAATATGTGGCCGGCAGATTGAAAAAGAATGAAAAATTTGCTAAATATTTAGAGAGCTTGGGTAAAATGGAATTGGCAGATAGTATCAGGCATGATAAATCTATTACTGTTCCTGAGGAATTTAATCCTTCAAAAACCTGGACAGAATATATCAATCGTTTAGTTGGTGTGCTTGCCGGTATCTTCTTACTGTTAACAGCAGTTTTTTCTTTTACTTACAGGAAGTCTGCTAAAAGAATAATGCTACTGAGTATAGTTAATATATTTGTTGTTGGTTATCAGGCCTGGCTGGGTTCTATAGTTGTTTCTACAAACTTAATGCAATGGGTGGTTACAGCGCACATGCTTTTGGCATTGGTGCTTTTGGCCATTTCTATTTACACGTATAGCTATGCCAAACAACTACATAAAGAACCATCGGTAATTATGTATCGCATAGCCTGGTTAAAAGGATTTTTATTTTTTACGCTCGCGGTTAGTATTATACAAATTGTATTAGGAACTGAAGTTAGGGAAGCAATTGATGTTATTGCCAAATCTTTAATTTCCCGCGACCTTTGGGTTTCAAAAGTTGGTAGCATTTTTTCTTATCATAGAGATTTTGCTATTCTGGTAGTAATTACCAATGGCGTTATATATAAAATGGTAATAGATAGATTTAGCGGAAAAGCAGCGCCTTTGTTAACGGCAAGATTTATCTTGGTTACTTTGGCAATCCAACTTTTAAGTGGATTTGCCCTGGCCTATATTTCTTTACCACCGGTTGCACAAGCATTGCATATTTTATTTTCTACAATGCTATTTAGCTTACAGTTTTATTTGTATTTGTTGGTTTACCGAACAAAAACATATAAACAATAACATTAATAATATTGAAGCAGTTTATTTCAGATTTCTCAAAACTAGTTAAGTTTAGACTGTCTTTTACGGTAGTGTTCTCTGCGTCAATTTCTTTTTTAATTGGGCAGAAAATGCAAGTTGGCCGAGGAAACATTCCGTCAATTGAATGGCAAAACTGGTTAATTTTAATTGCTGGTGGCTTTCTTGTAACAGCTGCTGCAAATTGCTTTAATGAAATTATAGAGGTTGACTTGGATAAGTTAATGAGCCGAACGAAGGATAGACCAATGCCTGCTGGTAGAATGACCACAGGCCAAGGTTTGGTTTTAGGCGTTTTTATGGCCTTTTTAGGCACATGGCTTTTAGGTCATTTAAATTTAGAAACTGGTTTATTATCTGTATTCTCAATTTTACTTTATGCTTTTGCCTATACACCATTAAAACGTAAATCGCCAATTGCTGTTTTTGTTGGTGCTATACCTGGTGCATTACCACCACTTATTGGCTACCTTGCAGCATTTGGAAGCTTAAAGTCGGATTTGTTTTTAGATATAGATTATAAAATTGCAGTTATATTATTCCTGATTCAGTTTGTATGGCAATTTCCACATTTTTGGGCTATTGCCTGGGTTTTGGATGATGATTATAAGAAAGCCGGGTTTAGGTTATTGCCAACTAAGAAAAGAGATAAGACTTCGGCACTATTTACATTTATAACCACGCTTATCCTGATACCGGTAAGTTTGTTACCAATAATATATGGTTTTGGCGGATATTTTATAGCAGTCATATCAATAATTGCTGGCGCAATATTTAGCTATTTGGCTTTCAAATTGTTGGTAAACCGAGAGTTAGCAGATGCAAAGAAAGTAATGTTCTGCTCATTTTTTTATATCCCGGCAGTACAGTTGGTTTTATTGTTTGACTTTATTGCAAAATAATTATTTATGATTTTAACAATGGAAAATACACAAGATATATTCGACCCAAGGCCAAAGAAATTTGTAGTATGGCTTTTTGTCGTTTCATCTACAATTATGTTTGGCGGTTTTACCAGTTACTATCTGGTATTCGCTGCATCAAAAGGTAAGGGGCATGGTTTAGTTTTACCAGATGCTTTTATTTACAGTACATTAATTATTATTGCCAGTAGTGTTACGCTAACATTAGCATCAAGAGCATTAAGAAAATTAAATTTCCAATTGCAACGTAAAATGTTGTGGCTAACAATGATTTTAGCTTTCGGATTTGCTTTTATGCAGTTTGTGGCATGGGGAAGCATGGTTAAAACCGGAGCAACTCTTGTAGGAAACAATGCTGCAATATCATTTATCTATGTAGTGCCGTTAATGCACTTATTCCATATTATTGCTGGTTTAGGTTTTATAATCAGCAGTTTAGTGGGTAGTTATAAAAATATTCCATTGTCAAAAAATAAATTCCGTATGGAAATAACTTCTATTTTTTGGCATTTTATAGATATATTATGGATATATCTGTATGTTTTTTTACTTTTGAACCGTTAAATTTGTTAACAAACTATTATACTATTTCCAAATGAATTCAGTATCACAATTAGATCACGTTAAAACAGGACCATGGAGTGGTGGTCGTTCGCCCTGGTCAGTAGAATATGGTAAAATCATGATGTGGTTTTTCCTCTTATCAGATGCTTTTACATTTTCATCGCTGTTGATATACTATGGTTCTCAGCGTTTTTCAAAATTAACATGGCCTGATCCGGATTTGGTTTTTCAATCAATTCCTGGTGTTATGGATCATGGAGCACCATTAGTATTCGTTGGTATCATGACATTCATTTTGATTATGAGTTCTGTCACGATGGTATTAGCTGTAGAAGCAGGACATAGAAATTCAAAAAAAGAAGTAATAGGCTGGATGATTGCAACTATCATTGGTGGATTTATGTTCTTGGGTTGTCAGGCTTTAGAGTGGACGCACTTATTCCACGAAGGTTTTGGTTGGGGTAAAATTCCTCCAATGGAAACTTTAAAACATTTGTTTTCTGGTGATGTTTCTCTAGTGTCGGCTCAGCAGTTTTCAAACTTATTTTTTACAATAACTGGTTTCCACGGTTTTCACGTATTTAGTGGTGTTATCATTAATATAATCATTTTAATTATGACCATCAACGGAACGTTTGAAAAAAGAGGTCATTATTTGATGGTTGAAAAAGTTGGTTTATATTGGCACTTCGTAGATTTAGTATGGGTGTTTGTATTTACATTCTTCTATTTGGTTTAATTAGTTTATAAAATATTATCATGTCAGAAAATCACTCACATACAGAAGGCCACGAAGAACACGTGGGTCTAAGCAAAGGAAAAATCTGGAAGGTTTTTGGAATATTATTGTTAATCACAGTTATTGAGTTTATTATTGCGCTTTGGGTTTTACCTAATCACTACATGTCTCATGCAGTTGGTAACTTTGTTTACATCGCCTTAACTTTATTAAAAGCATTTTATATTGTTGCATACTTTATGCACCTTAAATATGAGAAACTTGGTTTACAACTTGCACTAACAGTAACATTTATCTTTATTATTTACTTCTTAGTTTTAATGTTGATTGAAGGTGGATTCTTATTCCACCATACACCCAATTTTTAATGAGAAGATTTTCAATAAAGAAGACATTAATCCTGGTAAGCATATTAGCTATACCGGGATTTTTGTTTTTTTACCTTTTACCTCAATTCGCAAAAAACAGGTATAAAACTTTACCAATTTTTGGCGGTAAAAAGGTTGCATCAACTTTTCATACCGTTAGAGGAAAAAAAATACCTGATACGATATACCACACTGTTGAAGATTTTAGCTTGGTAAATCAAGAAAATGAAACCATAAATTGGGTTCCTTTAAAAGATAAAATCGTTGTTTTAAATCTGTTCTACAAATCTAGTTCAGTTAAAGAAATAAATACAAATATCCAGAAGATAGAAGAAGGCTACCAAAGAAATTCATTAATACGTTTTTTAAGCCTATCAGTAGACCCGAACGATAACCCTAAAAATCTTAAACCGCTAGCAGATTCGTTAAATGCCAAACCTGGTAAGTGGGATTTTTTAAGTGGCGATACTTTAAGAACCTATCCATTTATCCGTAGAAGTTTATTGTTAGATATGATTTATCACAATAAAGACGGCAAGCCTAAATTCATTTACGGAAACCAGATTCTTTTAATTGATAATCATAGAAGGATACGTGGATATTATGAAGCTACAAATGCTGAAGCTTTATCTAAACTCGATGATGAAATTAAAGTTTTGGTAGCTGAAGAATTGAGAAATATAAAAGATGGGAGATAAGCAATAAAATTATCTGAAAAAAAATCATGAGTGATAATTCTATAGAAAAGAAATATAATAAATGGATTATTGTACTATCGGTTGCAATACCACTTGTTGTTGCGCTATTGTTTGGCGTAAATTTAAAGAAGTTAGGTTATGATGTTAAACCACTGAGTTTTTTGCCACCAATATACGCAGCAGTAAATGGTTTAACTGCGATAGTATTGGTGTTAGCAGTTTCTGCAATAAAAAATGGTAAACGTAAACGCCACGAAAACCTAATGAAAATTGCAATCTGTTTGTCTGTTGCTTTTTTGGCAATGTACGTTGCCTATCACATGACAGCTGATAGTACAAAGTTCGGCGGAACTGGAATTATCAGGTATGTTTATTATTTTATTCTGATAACACACATTTGCCTTTCGGTAATTATCATTCCATTTGTTTTATTTACATACGTAAGGGCACTTGCCGAGAAATTTGATAAACATAGAAAATTAGCCAGAATTACCTATCCAATGTGGTTGTATGTTGCTGTAACAGGTGTAATTGTTTATTTAATGATTTCACCATATTATCAGTATTAAAAAAAGTATTAATAAGATTATTAAAGCCTCTGAATATATCAGGGGCTTTTTTGATTATTGAAAAATCTTATCATCTATTATAAATAATTATATTCATACCACTCTAAAAATTTAAATTCAAAATTTTAGAGATATATGGAATAAAATTATATTTTTGAAAAAAATTGTCCCCTGATAATTTTATTAACTAACTATTTATTATCTAGTTGCTCTTAATTCGCTAAACCCATTCTTTGGCTTGGCCATCCTGTTTTATTTAGCTTCTGCTTAAACAAAAATTAACCAATTTCTATGCAGAAAATCTACAACCAATTTGTAGTAAGATTGCGGTATGGCCTACTCGGGTTACTTTACTTATTCACTCTTACTACCACAAATGCGCATGCATCAATTAAGTATAACAATCATGCGGATTTTAAAATTCAACAAGACTTTTTAGTCAAAGGGCAGGTAACTGATAAGAAGGATGGAAATCCGATGCCTGGTGTTAGCATTAAAGAAAAGGGAACAAAAAATGCAGTTTCTTCTAATGGTAACGGTGAATATCAAATTAAAGTGAAAGATGGTGCTATTTTAGTTGTTTCGTCAGTAGGCTATAAAAGCATCGAAATATCTGTAAATGGTAGATCTACAATTAATGTTTCACTCCAGGAAGATGCCAATCAATTAAATGAAATTGTAATAACCGGTATGGGTACTAAGGTGGATAAGAGAACATTTACAGGAGCTACCTCAAACCTAAAAGTTACTGATGCTGAGATTGGCGGCTTGCCTGATCCAAGTAGAATGTTGGATGGTAGAGTTGCTGAAGTTGTTGTACAAAACACTACAGGAACCTTTGGTACAGCGCCTAAGATTAGAGTTCGTGGAGCCACCTCAATTTTTGGAAGTTCAAAACCACTTTGGGTTGTTGATGGTGTAATTTTAGAAGATGTGGCAGATGTAAGTTCTGATGCACTTTCATCTGGAGATGCATTAACATTAATCAGTTCTGCTGTTGGTGGTTTAAACTCAAATGATATTGAATCCTTTCAGGTCTTAAAAGATGGTGCAGCAACGTCAATATATGGCGCCAAAGGTATGGGAGGCGTTATTGTAATCACAACAAAAAGAGGTAAGAATGGCGTTAGTTCGCTAAATTATGTTTCTGAATTAACAACTCGTGCTACACCATCGTATAATAACTATAACATCATGAATTCCCAAGAGCAAATGGGTGTTTATCAAATGTTGGAACAGAGAGGATGGTTAAACAATTCTAGTGTATCAAACGCAGCAAGTAGTGGTGTTTATGGCAAAATGTTTCAATTAATCAATTCTGGACAACTCTTAAATACTGAAGCTGCAAAAAATGCCTATTTAAGAGAGGCTGAATACAGAAATACAGATTGGTTTAGTGAGTTGTTTAGCACTAATATTGCTCAAAACCATTCAGTGAGCATCACTTCAGGTTCGGAGAAGGCTCAATATTATGCCTCGTTAAGTGCTATTACTGATCCAGGATGGTCAAAGCAAAGCAAGTTTAAACGATATACTGCAAATTTTAATGCTACGTATAACCTTCGAAACAATTTAAAGCTAACACTCCTATCTAATGGTTCTTACAGAGACCAAAGAGCTCCAGGTACATTAGGGCAATCAACTGATGTTGTTTTTGGTACTGTTGGTCGTGATTTTGATATTAACCCCTTCTCTTACGCATTAAATTCATCAAGAACATTAGATCCTAAAGAAATATATACAAGAAATTATGCTCCATTTAATATTTTGAAAGAAATGGAAAATAATTATATGGATGTAAATGTTGCAGATGTTAAATTTCAAGGCGAACTAAAATGGAAGGCATTAAAAACTTTAGATTTCGGCTTTTTAGCTTCTACTAGATATCAGCAAACATCGCAACAGCACTACATAAAGGATGAGTCTAACCAAGCAATGGCTTACAGAGCAATGGGTACAACTATTATAAGAGATGCTAATCCTTATTTATATACAGATCCAAGTATTTTATATGCTATACCGGTAACTATTCTACCTGCGGGTGGTATTTATAATCGTACAGATTACAAAATGACAAGTGATGATTTCCGCTTTACTGCTCAGTATAACGAAACTTTCGCCGAAAAACATACAGTTGATTTTGTAACTGGTTCTACATTAAGTTCTATTACCAGAAATAATAATTGGAATAGGGGTTGGGGTTTACAATAAGGGTTAGGAGAAATTCCATTTACCGATTACCGTATATTCAAAAGAGCTTCAGAAGAAAATACTGAATATTTTAGAGTTGGCAACACCCGAAGTAAAGAGGTTGCATTCTTTGGTGAAGGTGCTTACACTTTTGATAATAAATATACCATCAAAGCTACTGGTAGATATGAGGGTAGCAATCGTTTAGGTAAATCAAGAACAGCGAGATGGTTACCTACGTGGAGTGTATCTGGACTTTGGAATGTAATGCAGGAAGACTTCTTCCAAAAACTGAATACACCATTCTCCAGTTTAACATTTAAAGCCTCTTATGGTTTATCGGCAAACAGAGGCCCAAGTTATGTAACAAATTCTCAGGCAATTTACCCGAGTTATAACCCTTGGAGACCAACAGCTGCAGACAGAGAAACAGGTTTAGAATTAGATGATTTAGAGAATTCAGAGCTAACATATGAGAAGAAACATGAATTAAATTTAGGTACTAGCTTTAGCTTATTCAAAAATAGATTAGCTGTTGATGTTGATTATTACAAAAGAAATAATTTCGATTTAATAGGGATAGTGAATACGCAGGGATTAGGTGGGGAAATTACTAAATATGGTAATGTGGCTGATATGAAATCTAGTGGTATCGAAGTAAGTGTTGCCGGAACGATTATCAAAAAGGGCGACTTCTCCTGGACATCTAACTTCATCTATACACATACTACCAATAAAATAACTCAATCTGAAAATAATGCGAGAGTAATTGATTTAATTACTGGCAGGGGATATGGTTTGCAGGGTTATGCTGCCCGTTCTTTATTCTCTATTCCATTTGTAGGCTTGCAAAGCGATGGATTACCACGTTTCACCAATAGCGATGGCTCCACAACTGTTTCTGGAGTTTATCTTCAAAATAGAGACAAAGTAGATTTCTTAAAATATGAAGGAACTTTGGAACCAACTCATTTAGGAAGTTTTGGGAATATATTCGCTTACAAAGCATTTAAATTAAATGTTTTTGTAACGTATTCATACGGAAATGTTGTTCGCTTAGATCCAGCTTTTAAAACAGGATATAGCGATTTGGATGCCAATACGAGAGAGTTTTTTGATGCCTGGACGGTACCCGGTGATGAGTTGAAGACTAACATACCGGTAATTTTAGATACCAGATATTTAAGAAACGATGCTAATTATAGAATTGCCTACAATTCTTATAATTATTCTACAGCAAATGTAGCTAAAGGTGATTTTGTCAGATTAAAAGACATATCACTATCCTATGATTTTCCAAAAAATGGGCTTGCAAAGATTGGAATTGCGGCAGCAAGCTTACGTTTAAATGCCACAAATTTATGGCTTATATATGCTGATAAACAATTAAATGGTCAGGACCCGGAATTTGTAAATGCTGGTGGTGTAGCCCTGCCAATTCCAAAACAATACACATTGACTTTAAGAGTTGGATTTTAATTATTGAATTGAAAATGAAAAATAAATATTTATTTATAGCCATTAGTGCAATTACAATCTTAAGTATTTCTTCTTGTAAAAAATACCTTGATGAATTGCCAGATAATAGAGCAGAGCTAGACAACACGGAAAAAATTTCCAAAATGTTAGTATCAGCCTACCCTCAAAATTCTTACGTTTTAGCAACCGAGCTATCATCAGATAATGTGGATGATTACGGCGAATCAAATCCCTATAGCGATAGAATTAGTCAGCAGTTGTTTAAATGGGAAGATGTAACAGAAACGTCTAATGATGGAATAGACAGATTGTGGGGTTCTTGTTATAGCGCTATAGCTAGCGCTAATGCCGCGTTAGCTGCTATAGAAGCCCAAGGAAATCCAGCTTCGCTTTCTGCACAAAGAGGTGAGGCTTTGGTAGCTCGAGCTTACGGTCACTTTATTTTGGTAAATGTATTTGCTCAACATTATTCGCCAACTAAATCTGCAACTGATTTAGGCATAACCTATATGACCAAATCTGAAACTACTCTCAATCCAAAATATCAAAGAAATACTGTAGCAGAAGTTTATGATTTTATGATTAAGGATATTGAAGAAGGTTTACCATTAATAAACGATGCCTCATATTCAAATGCAAATGCGGCAAAATATCATTTTAATAAATCTGCAGCAAATGCATTTGCTGCAAGGTTATTTCTTTATAGAGGAGATTGGGCAAAGGCTGTAACTTATTCTACTGCTTCATTTAATAATTCGCCATCGGCCTATTTAAGAGATTGGACAACACTTTCAAGTTTTAGTGCAGTTTTTGCCAATATGACCAGAGAATACAATTCTAGTAATATTAAGGCAAATTTTTTAATCAGTACACCAGCATCAGCCATTGGCACTATTTTCGGAAATTATTATACTGGTAGTAGATTTTCACACGGTAATTACATTGCTAGGCAAGAAACTATCTTATCATCACTGACACCGCACTTTAACTATGGAACTGCAGTTCCAGTCTACAGAATTCGTACATACACTTATTCTGGAGCTAATTTGGATAAAGTATTATTGCCACATGCTTCCTACCAATTTGAGTACACAGATCCGGTTGCAGGCATAGGCTATGCTCACGGAGTATTCACAGCATTTACTGCAGAGGAAGCCTTACTAACCAGAGCTGAAGCAAACATTCATTTGAAAAACTACTCAGCTGCTATCGCCGATATGCAACTTTTTCTTAATAATACCTATAATACAAATCCTGTTTTGACTGAGGCAATGATTAACAATTGGGCCAATGGACGAGCATATTCAACTGCAGCAGTATCTACAAGTAAGAAGAAATTTAATTCTGAATATACAATAGAAACTGGTACACAAGAAAATATGCTTCATGCAGTTCTATTTTACAGAAGGGTAGAAACACTACACACTGGCTTGCGTTGGTTTGATGTGAAACGTTATGGTATTGAAATTACCAGAAGAACAATTGTTGCAAATGCTGTAGGACCGATAAGTACAAATACATTAACCGTACGAGACAACAGGAGAGCATTACAACTACCACAAGATGTTATAAGTTCAGGTTTAACCCCTAATCCTCGATAATTATGAAATACAATAAATTTTATATACTTCTACTTTCAGGCGTATTAATTACAAGCGCTTGTAAAAAGGAAAAATTAGATTCAAGCAGCGTTTTTGTTGATTCATCAACTGAGAAAAACCCTTTAGATAATTATATTTATAATAACTATATACTAAATTATAACGTAGATATTTTGTATAAGTATGTAGATAAGGAATCTAATCTGAATTATAATCTGGTTCCGGCGAGTTATAATAGTTCTGTTCGATTAACAAAATTATTTAAATATTTAGGTTTCGAACCTTATGATGATGTAACAGGAAGCAAAGCTTTTATCAAGCGTTATTTCCCAAAACTAATCAACTTTATTGGTACAGCTGCCTATAATAATAATGGAACTAGGATTTTAGGTACAGCAGAAGGCGCAAAGAAAATAACGCTTTATGAAGTAAATGCACTTAATGCTACAACAGGTGTTAATGCCGACTTTTTAACGGATAGCTACTTCCATACTATTCATCACGAATTTCAGCATATCTTAAATCAAACGACTGATTTTCCGTCGAGTTTTAGAACAATCTCCGGAACAGCTTACGTTGATGATGTTTGGAATACTATATATCCGAATAATGCGACAGGCATTGGAGCTGCAATAGCTGCGGGTTTTATCTCTCCTTATGCAAGTGGTGGCGATAAGGAAGATTTTGCAGAATTATTTTCTTTCTACATTACCTTGTCTGCAACACAATTTAACGCAATGTTAAATGTCACCGGTAGCACTCCTGCAGGTAGAACTATTATCAATAACAAATTGGTGCTGGTAAAAAACTATATGCAAACGGTTTGGAATATTGATATGGATGTATTAAGAGCCAATATCGTAAACAGGAAAGCCAATTTAGGCACATTTGATCAGACAACTTTATAAGAAATTATATAATGAAAAGAAATTATTTTTTAGTTTTAATATCAGGTATGCTTTTATTCGCTGCTTGCGATAAGAAGAAAGATAGGATATTTGAAGATAGCCCAACAGAGCGATTAAACGCGGCTGTATTGAATGCACAAACCATTTTAAAAAGTAAACCTAATGGTTGGATTATGCAGTATTACCCGGGTACTAATGCACCATATGGTGGCGTAAATTTGTTTATGAATTTTTCTTCGGCTACGGATGTGAATGTTCAGGGTGATTATACTTCAAGCAATGTAACCAGCACCTATAAGGTGTACCCAGGGGCTGGTCCAATACTAACTTTTGATACCTACAATTCTATTTTAGCATATTTTGCTGCTCCTGGTGCAATAACAGGTTTAGTTAGTAATGATGGTGGTTTAGGTGGAGATTTTGAGTTTTTAGTTACAAAAGCTGATCCTGATTCTGTTATCTTAAAAGGTAGAAAGCGGGGTACAAAAATTGTTATGGTTCCTATGCCAGCTAATCCTACAACAGTTATTAGCGCTTACAAAACCGCGTGGCAAAGATATTATGCGCCAAAATCTTATAGGTTTGAAACAGCAACTGGAAATATAAATCTTGAATTTGGATGGTTTATGGAACTTGAATCTTTAAACGCGATTTATTCATTCAGAGTAACAACTACAGGTTTAGAATTATTATCACCAGTTGTCGTAAATGGTGTAAGCTTTAAAGAATTAACCTTTAAACCAGCCACAACGGGCTATCCTAACGGATATTATACAAATGATGCTGCAACAATAAAATTGGTGCCTATATTCTAATTGTCTTAAACAATAATTAAAATAGCTTACCAATTCGTAGGATTTATCAAACAAAAATCATATTATATTTAAATTTTACCCTCATTCTAAAAGAATGAGGGTTTTTTATGACATAATTTTTGCGACCCTCCATTCGTTTATCATTATATTTGTTGTGATGAAAAAGACATTGAGTTTTATCCTATTTTCAACTGCGTTTTTGTTGCTATTTGCCATTGATGTACAAGCTCAATGTGCTATGTGTACAATTAATGCTGAGCAAGGTGTAAAAAATGGCAACACGCAGGCTGCAGGTTTAAATACCGGTGTAATTTATTTATTGGTTATTCCATATTTACTTGCCACAGTTGTTGGCATTATCTGGTATAAAAAATACCGCAAAAAAAATGTGACACTTAATATGAAGTCTGAGCCAATAAATCTTAATTAAGATGGCTGTGAAAACTTCTAAATTGTATGCTATCATTCATGCAAAATGCCCCCATTGTCGCAGAGGCGATATATTTACAGGCAGCATGTATGGTTTTAACATTCAGCACACTAAAGAAGTATGTTCGCATTGCGGCCAAAGAATAGAAATTGAGCCTGGATATTTTTATGCTGCAATGTATGTAAGCTATGCGATGAATGTAATAGAAATGCTTACCGTGAGTTTCATTACCTATCTGGTTGTGGGTACATTAAAAGACGAAAATTTCTGGACCTACTTAATCACCATCTTTAGTGGATGTTTTATCTTTTATCCATTTAATTATCGGTATTCAAGAATTCTACTCCTCCACATACTATCGCCTAATATAAAATATAAACCTTATTACGATAATCCTTAACATTGCTATCATAGTTTTCTCTTAAAAATCAGATATGTTAAAAAAAGATACCCTTGCTTTTATTAAAGATGTTGCAGATAATAATAACAGAGAATGGTTTGCTGAGAATAAGCATCGTTATGAAGATGCAAAAACAGATGTTTTAAATCTGGTAGCGGAGATAATTCCCGAACTTTCTAAAATTGATCCTTTAATTTCTTCAGAAACTGATCCGAAAAAATCTTTATTAAGGATTTACCGTGATGTACGTTTCAGCAAAAATAAAGACCCATACAAAAACAACTTTGGTATTTGGTTTTCTGCAAAAAACAAAGGTGCCAATGGGCCTGGTTATTACCTGCACATTCAACCAGGTAAAAATTTTATAGCTGGTGGTTACTGGATGCCCGAAGCAGAACATTTAAAACTTATCAGACAAGAAATAGATTACAATTTTGGCGATTTTGAAAAGATTATAACTGACAAAAGTTTTAAAAAGAATTTCAAATTAGGTACAGCGAATGCCCTTAAGAACGCACCTAAAGGCTATGACCCTGCAGATCCGAATATCGAATTTTTAAAATTGAAAAGCTTTGAAGCCACAACGGAAATACCTGATGAGGAGTTTTTGAAGCCAACAATCGTTAATAAGTTAATAAGTTCTTTTACTACGGTTAATCCATTAGTTGCATTTTTACGCAATGCTATAGAACAATAGTTTTTCAATGAATTTAAAAGTTAAATTGCGACTTATAATCACAAAACAATAATGAAAAATACATTTTTTGCCTTTGCGCTCTTTCTTTTAGCTTCATCACTAACATCATGCGTAGTGCTTTCTCCAAAAAAGTATAAAGCTTTATTGGGTACTAAAGATTCACTTTATACCGCTTTTAACGAAGGTTTGATAAAAATAGAAAATCTGGAGAAAGAAGTTAATAAACTAAAAAAGGATACTACAATGCTTGGCGAAGATTTGCGTGATTTGCAAGGTCGTTTTTCTGAAACAAACGCAAATTTTAACAAGTTAAAAAATAATAGTTCAACAGAAATAACTAAACTATCTGGCGATTTAGCTGCAAGAGAGAAACGGTTGAAAGAAGTGGAAGAAGTTTTACGCAAACGTGATGAGGCCACCAATCAACTAAAGGAAAAGCTACAGCAGGCATTGTTGGGTTTTACTAAAAGTGGTTTAACTGTCGAAATTAAAAACGGTAAGGTTTATGTTTCATTAACAGATAAACTTTTATTCCCCTCTGGTAGCATAATAATTGATGAAAAAGGTAAGCAGGCATTAACAGAACTTGCAAAGGTTTTAAAGCAACAACCTGAAATTAATATTTCTGTTGAAGGACACACAGATAATCAAAAAGTAAATAATCTCGGACAGATAAAAGATAATTGGGATTTGAGTGTTTTGCGTTCAACATCTGTTGTTCGTTACTTAACAGAAAATGAAAAAATTGAAAGTGTAAGGATGACCGCAACCGGAAAAGGAGAATTCCAGCCTTTAGGTGCAAATACATCTGCCGAAGCGAGAAGTAAAAACAGAAGGATTGAGATTGTTCTTTCTCCAAAACTAGATGAATTATATAATTTGATAAAGTAATCTTAAAATTCTTAAGCCCCGATAGCCATCGGGGCTTTTTTTGTGATCACAATTCATTAATCACAACCTTTTCTAGCCAGATTAAATGAAATCTTTGTAATTTTCGCCTGAAATCTATTTTATGAAACTAAAAATACATCCCAACATCATTTTTCGAACACCGAAATTTTCTTATCTGGCTAACCTTGCCGATTGTTGGGATGAGCTTAAATTAGCAATCTCTATTTCATCTTCAGCTTTTTACGAAACCATTAAAGATGTAGAGGCTAAAGATTTAGATAGTTTATCGCCAAAGATATTTTTTACGGTTTGGAAGTATTTTAATCGTTCAAAATTTCGTTCAACACCTTATGGAACTTTTGCCGGTTTTAGCATTTTAGAAAATGGTTTTAATAGTGCCAGTCAAAATCTAATAGTTGTTAAAGAGCAACAAAAAATACATGAATTTATCGATTGGCCGGAAAAAAATAATGTACAGTTTTCAATCAACCAGTTGCTGGAAAGCAATTACTTAATCTTTGCTAATAGCAGTTATTACTTTACTTCAACAAGCATAAGATACATTGCCTGCGCTGATGGCTTATTTGAACTTGCAGAAATTGATAAGGATGACTTCGTTTATAAAATATTGTTAACATGTAAAAATCCTATACGTATAAATCAATTATTAATAGAGCTTAGTACTTATGAGGTAGGTAGGAACGACATAATCTCATTACTTGAAGACATGCTATCGCTGCAATTATTACTTAGCGAAGCTGATCCGAATATAATTGGAGAAGATTATTTTAAAAGGGTTGAATTTAATCTTTCAGAACAAGCACCTAAATATTTAATTGCTGAACGAAATGTAATTAATGGCGGAATAAATGTTAATCAGTTTAATGCCGTGCCTGGTTTGATTAATATAATGCAACGTATTCAGCCGATTGAAGTTAAGGAAGCACTTACAAATTTCACAAATAAATTCAGAACCAAATTTGAGCAGCGGGAAATTCCATTATCACTGGCGTTAGATCCTGAAATGGGTGTAGGTTACGATGAATTAGAGCAAGCAGGGGAGGATGATGATTTTGTTACTCAATTTCGCGGTAAAAAGCTGACCAAAAAAGGGGATTGGACTGATAAACTCAAGGATAATTTTAAAAAACTCTTTTCTGTAGAGGGATTCAAATCGAATAATGTTATTCAATTAGATGAACTTGGGATTACTTTAGCCGAACAGCCAACCAAGATCCCTAATTCCTTTAGCATGTTGTTAACCTTGGTAGATGATTTAGTTTGTGTAGACCAAACAGGCGGCAGCACTGCAAATGCTTTGAGCGGTCGCTTTACGCTGGCTTCCGATAAGGTGCTATCACATTGCAAATCAGTTGCAGAAATTGAACAAAATGCCAACCCAGATGTACTTTTTTTCGATGTTGCCTACATGGTTGAAACAAATGTTGACAACATAAACCGCAGAAAACTGGTTTACGGGAAGCAATTGTCTATCTTGAATTTTGATACCTCTGATGAGCCATTAACATTAGATGATATTTTGCTTTCTGTACACGGAAACGAAGTTGTTTTAAAGTCAAGAAGTTTGAATAAGCGGTTGATACCACGAATGGCTTCTGCGTATAATTACAGCCGTTCTGATTTATCTGTTTTCAGATTATTATGCGATTTGCAGCATCAAAATATTCAAACCAATTTAACTTTATTCTTGGAGCAACTCTTTCCCGATTTAAAATATTATCCACGAATCCAATACCAAAACATTGTTATTGCCCAACAAAAATGGCAAATTTTTAAAGTTGAAATCGAATCGCTAAACGTAAATGAAATCAGAAATCACTTAAAACTAATTGGGCTAAACCGATACTTTAAATGTGGCCTTTCCGACCAAACATTGTGCTTCGATATTGATAATGATTTGGATTTACTTGCTTTTCAATCTTATATGCAAAAGCAAGATAAAATCTATCTCGAGGAGGTGTTATTACCAACGCATGGTGCTGTTATTGATGAACATAATAAACCTTATTTGGCTCAAATTATTCTAAATCTTTACCACGAAGAAAATATTTATCAAGGGGTAAATGGTTATGCAATAACTTCAGAAAATAATGTAAAGCAATTTTTCCTTCCGGGAAAAGAATGGTTGTATTTTGAGATTTATTGCCATCAGCAACGTTCTGATGCTTTATTGGCAGGGCCAATAGCACACTTTCTTCAACAATATGATACCTACATTAAAAAATGGTTTTATATTAGGTATAATGAAAATGGATACCATATTAGGTTCAGGATTCAACTAAACGATGAAAAAGATAATCACATGCTCACTTCAGCATTTTCAGATTATCTGGGTGATGATGTTGCAAGTGGTTTGGTTTCTGATATACAGATTAAGATCTATAAAAGAGAAACTCAGCGTTATGGTAACGATATTATTGAAGAGGTAGAAACACATTTTAAAACAGATAGTGATTATGTGATATCCCTTCTAAATGATAATAAAGATGCTTTAAGTAAATATAAGTATTGTGCCGATATCGTCGAAATTATTCAAAATTCAAATGTTTTAGAAGATAGCCGCATAGCTGAAATTGTGAAATTAATGTCTGATTCTTTTAATGATGAGCATAATTTAGAACCTGCAGACTTTAAGAAACTAAATAATCAATATCAAATTTATCGCAAAACGGATATTCAAGGTCTAATTGATGAACAGAAAATACGGTTTAATCGTTTTGCAGCATCGTTTATATCCACATTAAAAAGTGTAGATGAATCGAGAAGAGGCCAGTTATTTAGCGATCTAATGCACATGCATGTAAATCGCTTGTTTAATAAAGAACAGCGGACACAAGAAATGATTATATACTACTTTCTGTTAAAAGATGTTCAGCGTAGAAAAGCGATGAATAAATAATATTGATTTAGATAATTAAATATTTGCCGCTTGATTTAACCCTGCCATTGGATTTTCAATATCTACCCTTATTTCTGTAAAATATCTATTGGTTTCATCTTTATAAAATTTGAATGAGTATCTATCTTTATAGAAGTTATTAAGGCGTTTATCTATGTTTTCCATACCTACATGATGACTCTCCACTTCTTTTTTCTTCACATCATTTATCATATTAATAGTTGTGATAACTAAATTTTTCCTATCGTAGTTTATTTGCACAATACAAGGCTGCACAGAATGTGTAATGTTGCCATGTTTAAACATATTTTCAACTAAGGTTAACAATATAAGTGGCGGAAATCTTAGTCCAAATAGATCATCATTTACCTCAAGATTAAAGTTTATCGTGTTTGCAGTACGTAATTTATGCAAGTTTATTAGATGTTCAATTTGCTCAACTTCTTCACTTAATGGCACTAATTCTGAAGCCTCAGGACGTTTTAATGCATACCTCATCATTTCTGATAAGTTCATAATCGCATCAGCTGCTAAAGGCGCTTTTTTCCTTGCATCATTGTAAATAAAATTTAAGGTATTAAACAGAAAATGTGGATTTATCTGACTACGGAGGAAATTGTTTTGAGATTGTACTAAATCATTTTCTAAAGCTTGCTTTTCGATTTGGTTAATTAAATTTTGTTTTTCAAGTTTCTGAACCCTTCTTCGTTCTTTGATAGAATTTAATAAGAAAACGTAACCTGAACTGAAAGCTATAAAATATAGTGCTCTCCAAGTAACTCTCAATACGTATATACTATTGAACTCAAGTTTTGGTCTTTCAGGGTGATAATATATTGTCGTAGAAAGTAAGTAGTCTACCGGGTATGAAATGGCTAAGCATAAAATTATTTCTAATATCAATAAAGGTATATAAAGCCAATTTTTGAAATTAATATTTCCATTCATTAACTTTTGAAAAAAAGTAGCATGAAAATAAAACAGACCAATATTGAGGGAATAGTGAAATAAATAACTGCCGACATCTCCTAATCCCTTATTTACGATTGATGTTATAGAAACCTCATATATAATAAAAATAGCCCAAGCTTTGACATGGATATGATTTTTAGTATACCAGCTTTTAATCTTCAGAATGTTCATTTAAATGGTTTTTATCTACTAAATAGGGGGTTTTATCTGTAAAAATAACGGGTTCATGTAAAAATTTCGCATCACCTTCTTTTTCGACGCACCTTTACATCAGTTAATCGAAACGATAGCAAATTACTTAAAAGCAATAAATATATATACTATGAAAGCGCAAATCACTACAAAATTAAAAAAGAATACGGCATTTGTTTACAAAAATGTTAAATCTCAAAACAACTTTAGCACAGACCCAACTGCAAATACAATTTTAATGACTCAATCTTCAATGTCTAATATCTTCAACAAGTAATCATATGAAAACTCAAAATATCAAATTAAAAAAGAACGTTGCATTTGTTTATAAAAACGTTAAGTCTCAAAACAACTTCAGCACAGACCCAACTGCCAATACAATTTTAATGACTCAATCTTCAATGTCTAATATCTTCAACAAGTAATCATATGAAAACTCAAAATATCAAATTAAAAAAGAACATTGCATTTGTTTATAAAAACGTTAAGTCTCAAAACAACTTCAGCACAGACCCAACTGCAAATACAATTTTAATGACTCAATCTTCAATGTCTAATATCTTCAACAAGTAATCATATGAAAACTCAAAATATCAAACTAAAAAAGAACACTGCATTTGTTTATAAAAACATTAAGTCTCAAAACAACTTCAGCACAGACCCAACTGCAAATACAATATTAATGACTCAATCTTCGATGTCTAATATCTTCAACAAGTAAGAGTTTACAACTTAAAATATCAAGTTAAAAAAAATCTAAACTCATTTAAAAAAGCGGCAAGTCTTAATAAAATTCAATACCGAAATTTAAATGATAAACCAATCTCCATCTAACATTAGTCATAAATAAGCCATTGAGTATATGTTAGTATTGATTTCTTGACGGGAAAGCTAGTTTAAACATTGTAAGAATAAAATTAATTCTTATAATTGTGATGTCACTCCTTTAACCTAATCAAATGAACTTCAAGCCAAATACTCAAATCAAAAAGAAGACGATTTTTATCTTTAAAAATATCAAATCTTCAGATTTCTTTAGCACGGATCCAACTGCTAATACAATACTAATGACACAATCATCAATGTCAAATATATTCAGCAAATAGTTTTAACTTCTTCCGGATTTTAATAAGCTACTTTGAATATAAGCAAAGAATGCCTCTTTGTATCCTTCTCCAATCTGAATCATTTCATTATTAACTAAACGTATAATATTGCCATCTACTTTCTTAATAGCTGCTTTAGCAACGATATTAGATTTGTTTACACGTATAAAGGCATGATTTTCCAAAGCCTTTTCTATTTCCTTTAAGGTTAGATATGTGGTATTTGTTTCGGTTTTCGTTATTATTTGAATATAATTTTGTAATGCCCTTATGTACAAAATATCATCAATCAAAATATTAGAGAAAGCATATTTATGATCTCCTTTAATGTAAAGCGCAGCAACCTGTTCAGTTTCTTTCGCTGCATTTTTAGCATTATTTGCTTCCTTCTTTAAAATTCTGTCTATCCCAAGCGCAAATTTTGCGAAAGATATTGGTTTAAGCAGATACTGATCTGATTGCACATCAAATGCCTGTAGCGCATAATCTGGATGTGCGGTAGTAAATATCAAATATTTCGCCTTTTCGCGAATATTTTTAGCTAATTCTAAGCCATTTATTCCTGGCATATCAATATCCATAAACAAAAGATCAATCTCATCGCCCACACTAATCTCCGTTAAAGCTTGTACCGGACTGGTAAAAGTTTTAAAAACCGTTAAGCCAGGCATTTCGGCTATGTGGTCAGTTAGAACCTCGATAGCATGCTGCTCATCGTCAATAACAACGCATTTTAAATTCATGATGTTTTACAAAGTGTGTTTGGAATGATTTTAACGCAAGTTAAATAAAAAAAGAATTCCTTCATATAGCTCGTCTCAAAATCTTTTTCTGGCCTAAACGCTTATCAATTTTGGCTTTGATGTAAAATTTTGGGTAGTTCGTGTAAAAAAATAAGAGCTTTTAGTTGTTTTATCAATATTAGTGATGTTTGCCAAAAACGAATAATTGTTAGAAGATTCATTTTCTAGCAGTTAACAACATTTACCCATCCCTAATTATGTATGGCCTTTAGAAATTTATGTTTTTAAGGCGATACAAAACAGGGAAATTTGCAAAAATAAAGAAGAACATATAATTAAAAATTTGATTATGGAACTTAAAGACGAAATTGGAGAATTTGCAGTTAGAATTAAGAAAATGCTTCCGCAAGTTCAATCAGAAGATTTGACAAGAAACGCATTGGTTATGCCTTTCATCCAAATCTTAGGTTATGATGTATTTAATCCATCTGAAGTACAATCTGAAGCAGTTGCAGATTTCGGAGTGAAAAAAAGCAAAAAGGTAGATTACACTATTATGAAAGATGGTGAACCAACTATCCTTGTAGAATGTAAGCACCATGCCGATAATCTTGATATCAACGATTCTCGCCTGTCAAAATATTTCCGTAAAACTAAGGCTAAGTATGGTTTGCTAACCAATGGTTTAGACTATCGTTTTTACACCGAGAAAATGGTTAAGAGCAAAAAAAATCAGGAACCTTTGTTTGAGTTCAACATTAAAGACATGAAAGCTGCAACAATAGCTAAGCTTTTAGAAGAACATAAAGATTACTTCAACGTAAATAAAGAAAATAATATTGCTGTTTAGCAAAAAAGCCTCTAAAATTTTAGAGGCTTTTTTGGCATTAAATAATCTTAAGATTATCTATTAAATTAATTCTACGCTTCTGCTCACAAATGCAGTTAACTCTGCACCAGTTAGCATTCCTTGAGCCAATAAAGCCAAGTCTACTGCTTGTTTTGCCAGGTTACTTTGCTCTTCACCTTCGGCTTTTAAAATTTTACTTACCAATTTATGATTTCCATTGATAGCAACTTTATAGCTATCCGGTATTTGGCCATAAAAGCCCATTCCACCGCCCATTGCCGCCATGTCTTTCATTCTACGCATAAATTCATCCATAGTAATGGTAACAGGTAATTCATCAGGATTTAGCGCAACAACTTCAACCTGCATTCCGGCTTTTGTAATTGCTTTTTCAAAAATTGATGTCACCTCTTTAACCTGCTCTTCGCTTAAAACATGCTCGTTCACTTCATCTTTTTCAATCAGTTTATCAGCTACGCTAGAATCAACACGTTTTATTGATGTCTTTTCTAATTTCTGCTCTAATTGTTGAATGAAGTGATTATCAATCGGAGAATCTAAAACTAAAACATCGTAATCTTTTTTGTTAGCCGATTGTATAAAAGCATCTTGTTTCGATGCATCATTTGAATACAAATAAACTACTGTTCCATTTTTGTCTGTTTGCAATGGAGATACTTTATCCTTGTATTCATTTAGCGTAAAAAGTTCGTTTTTGGTATTCCCAACTAAGGCGAAATCTTTAGCTTTATCGTAAAATTTTTCTTCACTAATCATTCCGTATTTAACAAAAAGACCAATGTCTTTCCATTTATCTTCAAATGATTTACGGTCTTTAGCAAATAATTCTGCTAATTTATCAGCCACCTTTTTAGTGATGTAATTATTTATTTTTTTAACATTGCTATCTGCCTGTAAGAAGCTACGCGAAACATTTAAAGGGATATCCGGTGAATCAATTACGCCATGTAAAAGCATTAAAAATTCAGGAACAATGTCTTTAACCTCATCAGTAATAAATACTTGGCGAGAGTATAATTTAATTTTGTTGCGTTGCATTTCAAAGTCGTTTTTCAACTTAGGGAAATACAATACACCGGTTAAATTAAATGGATAATCAACATTTAAGTGAATCCAAAATAAAGGCTCTTCACTAAAAGGATATAATTCGCGGTAAAAATTTAAATAATCCTCGTCTGACAAATCTGCAGGAGCTTTCGTCCAAATCGGATTGGTTGTGTTAATGATGTTATCAACTACAACATCCTTATATTTTTTCTTTCCTTCTTCATCTTCACCATCTTCTTCTGATTCTGTTTTGGTACCAAATTTAATCGGAACAGGCAAAAATTTAGCGTATTTATCTAATATTTCCTGTAATTTAGATTCTTCTAAAAACTCTTCAGAATCTTTGTTAACATGCAAAATAATATCTGTTCCACGAGTAGTTTTGGTGCCTTCTGTAATTTCAAATTCTGTACTACCATCACAAACCCAACGAGCAGGTTCTGCGCCATCCTGGTATGATAAAGTCTGTATTTCGACTAAATCGGCTACCATAAATGCAGAATAAAATCCTAATCCAAATTTACCTATAATCTCGTTTGCGTCTTTAGCATCCTTAAATTTCTCTACAAATTCGCTTGCACCAGAAAATGCAACCTGGTTAATGTATTTTTTAATTTCTTCGGCAGTCATACCCAAACCATTATCGCTAATGGTTATGGTTTTTGCTTCTTTATCAACTGCTACCTGAACCAATGGTTGGCCAACTTCGCCGTTAAACTGCCCTAACGATCCTAATCTTTTTATTTTCTGAACAGCATCAACTGCGTTAGAAACCAACTCACGAAGGAAAATTTCGTTATCTGAGTATAAAAACTTCTTAATTATTGGGAAAATATTTTCCGTGTGTATCGATATATTCCCTTTTTCTTGAATGCTCATATGTAAATAAATTATTTAATCTCTTGGTACCTAACAAGCAATGTTCCAAACCAATTTATTTGACAAATTGACAGAAAGATATAAAAATCCGGAGTTTAAAAATTTGGAAAGCAAAGCCTGTTTTTCAAATAATGTTAGTCCCGCTTTACACTTTAGCCCCGAGAAAATCGGGGGCTGCCGTTTCAATCGGGTTTAAATTGAAAGCACATCATCAAATTGAATTTTTCAGCAAAAAAAAGCCGGCATAAACCGGCTTCAATAATTTTTAGAATTATCTTAATTCATTAAATATGTTTCATCTTGTTCTAAAGATAATATCTTACTTATTTTTTTCAAAAGAACATCCATTTGGAAAGGTTTTGATAAGAAATCATCCTGACCATAGTTTAAAGTTGTAAAATCTTTCTGGTCATATAATCCAGAGATAAGTAAGATTGGAATTTTTGATGTGCTGTCAATTGATTTTAGTTGCTCGCACAATACACGGCCATCAATATGACCTAATGATATGTCAAGCAAAATCAAATCAGGCTTAAAGCTTTCTATTCTATTAAAAACTTCTTCACCATCAAGAAGTGCCGAAACTTTAAATCCACCTATTTCTAATATCAACTGAATGGTTTCTAAAACCTCTACGTCATCATCAACTACCAGTATTCTCTTCATATTATTTATGCATTAAACGCTTTTATAATTATAACAATATGTTTATTGTTATGTTTATAATCTTTTTAGATTTTATAAATGTGAAAAAGCAATTAATTTACCGCTTTTACTATACCTTCTTTATTTAAAATATAGTTAAAAAGGTCTTCAATTGGTTTTTGCAAAATCTTGCCGGTTTCTATTCCATTTTCAGCTAATACACTTTTTAAAGTGTTTTGATAGTAGTAGGCAATTGAACCAACAAAGTGGCAGGGGAGGGATTTATAGTTTGGATAATCTTTAACATTTGTATCAACAAACTCCTGAAAACCTTTTCTTAAAATTTCCTGGATAAAGGCATGCTCCTGGTTATCAGCCATAAATCGGCTAAAGCCGGCCAGGTATATGTTTGCGAAAGGTTTCTGATAAATATTCGTAATAATCTGTTCCTTTTCTACTGGAAATGCCTTCTTAAATGCTGCTCGTAAATCTGCTGGCATCTTATTATATAGAAAACTTAAGAGCACTTTTTTGCCGAAGAAAGTACCCGAACCTTCATCGCCTAAAACATAACCCAAACCATGGTGCCCGTCATGGATTTTTTTTCCATCAAAATAGCAAATGTTAGAACCAGTACCTAATATGCAATTTAACCCTTCAGTATCGCCGCATGTTGCGTAAACAGAGCCTAACAAATCGTGTTCTACTGAAATAAAAGCATTTTTAAAAATTGCTGATAACCCGTTAGATACCACCTCATGCTTATCGGGCGAGGAGCAACCTGCACCAAAAAAATATATTTCGGTTACTTCATCTACTAAGGGTGCAATTATTTCGTTTTTTGAAATGATGGTTGTTATTTCCTGCTCATTTAAAAAGTATGGATTAATACCTTGAGTATTAAATTTAATCACTTTACCATTAAAATAACCCATCCAATCTGTTTTTGATGAGCCGCTATCTGCAACAAGTATCATGGCAATAAATATAAAAATTAATTAGATAAATCTATATTTCCGGTAATCTCTTTTAAAATGGTTTCGGCAATTTTAGCTTGGTATTCCATTTCTATATATCGATTTTGAGCATCAATAGAATTTCTTTGAGCTTCTCTTAACTCTAATGGCGGGATGCTACCTAATTTATATTTGGCTAATGTAATTTCAAGATTTTCTTTTGCAATATCAACATTTTTCTGCTCCAACTTCACTAAATCAAGATAAGTTATGTAATTCTGATAAGCCGTTAGCAATTGAGAGCTAATATCGAGTTTGGTTTTGTTTAGGTTTAATGTAGAATTATCAATCTCTATCTTGGCGTTACGTTCTTGTTGCCGTTGCAAAAAGCCATTAAATATATTCAAACTTGCAGTTACCCCATAAGTAAAACCATTGGCGGCAAATTTCTGGTTAAACCCTGTTGGGCTTGTGCTATTTGTTCTGCTATAGCCAGAATTTAAACTTACTACAGGATATCTTGCACCCTTAATCGATTTAAGATTTAACGATGCAACTCTTTGATTTATAAAAGCATTTTGAACATTAGGATTTTGCTTTTCTGCAAGCTCTGCAAGTTTGCTATATACTAAAGTGTTATCAATAGCTACATCATTTGCGGCCGTAAATGTTAAATTAACATTTCTCGCCATAATTTGGTTTAGCCTAACTTTTGCTACTTGCAAAGCATTGAGTTGTTGTAAATAATTTGATGTATCTGCATTATAATCAACCTGTGCAGTAAGTACATCCAATTTAGAACCTCTGCCTAATTGTAATTTTGTTTTTGCAATCTGCTCTCTAAAAACGGAAACATCAATTGCACTATCTGCAGCGACCACTAATTTTTGTTGTCTTACAACATCATAGTATGCAGTTATTACATCAGCAATGGTTGTTAAAATGGTTAAGCGAGAATTTAACTCGCCTTGTTTTTCAAGTTCTTTTAACCTGTCATAATTTGCAAACATGGTAAATCCATCAAAAACTGTCCAGTTTAAATCTGCAC
The DNA here is from genome assembly GCF_920984665.1 of Pedobacter sp. Leaf170. GTDB lineage: Bacteria > Bacteroidota > Bacteroidia > Sphingobacteriales > Sphingobacteriaceae > Pedobacter. The sequence goes on along the minus strand of NZ_CAKLBP010000004.1, from coordinate 13,607 downwards.
CTAAGTCGTTATTTGTACTTCTGGCTCCGGTAATTACTCTATCGGGGCCTGTTGCCGGCGTTTGGCGGGTATTTTGGCGGCTTCCTCCGTTTGAATAAGTTCCGGTTAGGCTTGGCAACATACCAGCATTACCTATGTTGGCGTTATTTTTTGCAATATTAATATTGTTCTTGCTAATTTTTATATCGTAATTATTTTGCATTGCAATAGTTATTGCATCTTGCAAAGTGAGCATTTCTTGCGCTTTAGCAGTAAAAAAAATGCTCAGTAACAACACAAATAGATTTATTTTTTTAATCATTTTGTTTATTTTGATGCTGTCTCCAAAGCTTCATGTTCGTAACGTTCTGCTTCTTTTAAGTCTTTATTTGGTTTGTAAGGTTTAGCCCAGTAAGAATATATGGCAGGGATTACAAATAAGGTTAAAACCAATGAAAACATGGTTCCGCCAACAATTACGGTTCCCATACTCATTCTACTTTTTGCTGCTGCACCTAAGGCCATAGCAATTGGTAATGCGCCAATAGCAATGGCTAAGCTCGTCATTAAAATTGGGCGCAAACGAGAAACAGATGCTTCGCGGATGGCTTCAGGAATAGGGATTCCCTTTTCTTTTAGCTGATTTGCAAATTCTACAATTAAAATCCCGTTTTTGGTTACCAATCCAATTAGCATGATTGTTCCAATCTGGCTAAAAATGTTCCAGCTTTGACCGCATAACCATAGCGATAAAAATGCACCTGCTACAGCCATCGGAACGGTTAAAATAATAATTACAGGATCTTTAAAGCTCTCAAACTGAGCAGAAAGGATTAAATAAACCAAAAGAAGCGCTAATCCAAAAGCAAAAAAGGTATTGGAAGAACTTTCCTTAAAATCTCTAGATTCACCACTTAAATCGGTAGAAAAGGTTTCATCTAACACTTTGGCTGCAATATCATCCATTGCGTCAATTCCCTCGCCAATGCTTTTTCCTGGCGCTAAACCAGCTGAAACTGTAGCCGAAATAAAACGGTTGTTTCTGTATAATTGCGGCGGACTGCTTTCTTCTTTCGCAGTAACTAAATTATCTAGCTGTATGAGTTCGCCTTTATCGTTTCTAACGTAAACTGAGCTTAAATCTAAAGGGTCTGCACGGTCGGCTCTATCAAACTGGCCAATAACCTGGTATTGCTTCCCGTTCATAAAAAAGTACGAAAATCGTTGTCCGCTTAAGCCAAGGTTTAAAGTTTGCGCAATTGCAGAAATAGAAACACCAAGATTTTTGGCTTTATCTCTATCTATGGTAAGGTTAATTTCTGGTTTATTAAATTTCAAGTTAACATCAGATACAGTGAAAGTAGGATTCTTTGCCACTTCATCCATAAACAATGGCACTTTCTCTCTAAGCTTTTCGAAATTTTGCGCTTGGATAATGTAACTCACAGGTAACCCGCCTCTACGACCAACAGAAATGGTTGGCTGCTGATTTACAATCGTTTTACCTTCACTATATTTTTTAGTGATTTTGGTTAGCATATCTGCAATTTCTTTCTGCGTACGCGTTCGCTCTCCCGGATCTACTAAACCCATTCTAACAAAACCAGAGTTTGTTGAACCTGCGCCACCAAATCCCGGAGAAGTTATGGTAATGTTTACGTTTTTCTCCGGAACAGAATCAATTATCATCTGATTAATTTTCATTATAAATTTATCAGTGTATGTAAAAGAAGAACCTTCTGGAGTTGATACGTTAACATTTATGGCACTTCTATCATCATAAGGCGCTGTTTCTTTTGGTAAAATTTTCCAGAATAAGAAAATCATCCCCATACACACCAAAATAATTGGTGCAGCTAACCATCGTTTATCTAAAAATTTGTTCAGGTTCGATTCGTAAGCATCATTTAACTTTACAAAATATGGCTCTGTCCAATTGTAAAATTTAGATGGTTTATGCCCGCCTTTTTTCATCAGGTAAGCATTTAACATTGGCGTAAGGGTTAAGGATACAAAAGCCGAAACCAAAACAGCAGCGCCGATAACCACACCAAATTCCCTAAATAATCTTCCAACAAAGCCTTGTAAGAAAATTACCGGAAGAAATACCGCAGCAAGCGTGATGGATATAGATATTACCGCAAAAAATATCTCGTTTGAACCTTTAATAGCCGCTTCAAAAGGCGACATGCCTTCCTCAACTTTCTTAAAAATGTTTTCTGTTACCACGATACCATCATCAACAACCAAACCTGTTGCTAAAACAATGGCAAGTAAACTTAGTACGTTTATCGAAAATCCGAAGGCGTACATGATGAAGAATGTAAAAATAAGGGATACCGGAATATCAATTAATGGTCTGAATGCGATGCCCCAATCCCTAAAAAACAAGTAAATAATCAATATTACAAGAACCAGTGATAAACCAATGGTTTCAGCAACTTCAGTTACCGAACGCTTAATGAAAAGCGTAGTATCTAAAGCAACTTTCAGCTTAATATCTTTCGGAATGTCTGCTTTTAGCTTATCAAAACGTTTATAAAATTCTTTGCTGATATCAAGATAATTGGCACCAGGTTGTGGGATAATGGCAACAGCAACCATTGGTTTGCCTGATTCACGTAAAATGGTTTCTTCGTTTTCAGGACCTAAAACAACACTTCCAACATCTTTTAGCTTAACAACCTGATTGCTGTCTGATTTTAGGATTAAATTGTTAAACTGTTCTTCATTCACCAATTTACCTAATGTTTTTACGGTAAGCTCGGTAGTTGCGCCGGTAATTTTTCCCGAGGGTAATTCTACGTTTTCATTATCAAGCGCTGTAACAATATCTTGTGCTGTTAAACCATAAGCACTAAGCTTATTTGGGTCCATCCAAATACGCATTGCATATTTCCTTTGACCTTGAATTTGCACGCTACTAACGCCAGGAATGGTTTGAATACGATCTGCAATTACATTTTCTGCAAAATCACTCAACTCCAAAGTGTTTCTTTTATCACTCTGAATAGTCATGGATAAAATCGGGTCGGAGTTGGCATCGGCTTTACTTACAATTGGTAAGCCATCAATATCTCTTGGTAAATTTCTTGCTGCCTGCGAAACCTTATCTCTTACATCATTAGTAGCTTCCTCAATATTTTTATCAAGGTTAAATTCTATTGTAATGTTACTTGTACCCTGATTACTTGATGATGAGATGTTACGAATACCATCAATCGAGTTTATAGATTTCTCTAATGGCTCTGTAATCTGCGATTCGATGATATCAGAGTTTGCCCCTGGGTAAGAAGTTCTTACCGATACCACCGTTGGATCGATAGACGGGTATTCTCTAACCCCTAAAAAGTTATAGCCGATTACTCCAAACAGGACAATCAATAGATTCATCACTATTGCCAGAACCGGGCGTTTTATACTCGTGGTTGAAATGCTCATACTTAATCTTTTGCCAAACGAACTTTCACCGCAGAACCTTTCTTTAAAGACATAGAGCCGGTTGTTAAAACGGTATCGCCTGCTTTTAAACCTGAAGTAATAACAATGCTTTCATCCGTACGTGTTCCGGCTTCAACAGCAACTTCTTCGGCTTTTCCATTTTTTTGAACGTAAACAATTTTTCCTTTTAAAACCGGAATAATAGCCTCATTAGGTACTAAAATAGCATCTTGTAAAGTGCTGAGTGCCAATTTTATCTTTGCAAAAGAACCCGGTAGTAATTTATTTTCATTGTTTTGAGCCAAGGCTCTGATTTGTAAAGTACGCGTTGCAGCATTTATTCCCGGTTCAATGGCGTAAATCTTTCCAATATTTAACGTTGGCGAACCATCTGTAGTAAAAGAAATATTTCCACCCATTTTAATTTGTCTTGCATATTTTTCAGGTACCGAAAAAGTAACTTTTACCGGGTTTGTACTAACTAGGTTCGCAATAACAGTTGATGGTGTTAGGTAAGTACCGGATGAAATATTCCTTAAACCAACACGTCCGCTAAATGGCGCTCTGATTATTGTTTTTGCCTGTTGTGCACGTATAAGTTGTGCCTGCGCCTGTAAAGATTTTAAATCTGCAAGAGAGGTATCGTACTCTTCCTGACTAATCGCTCCTTTTTCTAAAAGCTGTTTTGCCCTGTTTTCATTTGTAGCAGAAAGTTTTTGTTTGGTTAAAGCTTCCTGTAATTGCGCCTGAATATCTCTATCGTTAATTTTAACTAAAACTGCACCTTTAGAAACGTTTGCACCTTCGGTAAAGTAAATCCCGGTAACTAAGCCAGAAACCTCACTTTTTAACACAACTGATTCATTTGCCTCAATGGTTCCTGTTACCTCTAAATCGCTATCAAATGTTGTAGGTTTTACCACAATGCCTTCCACAGCCATTGGAGGTGCCGAATTACCATCTTTTCCTCCTTTAGCTGCACCAGAGGCAGCGCCACCTTTTCCTTCTAATTTTTTGTTTGCATTAATTCGGTAGTAAACCAGGTAAGCTAAACCCAGCGCTAAAACGGCGTAAAAAATATACCTTTTCTTCATTTTTCTTTTGTGTTGAGCCTTCTAAACATTAGTTAACTGTTTTAATTTAGAAAGCAGAGCGTAAAAATATCTATTTAGTTCTTGCTAAAAATGTTGTATTAAGGATGTTACAGCATATTTATTTTCTAATAATCCAACAATCATAATATTTCATCTATTGTTGCAATACTACTTTTAAGTTTTGCCCTATGTTAACGACAAACATTTAACAAGCAGGTTTAAATATGCACAATTATTTTACATAAGCAGATTTTGAGCAGTAAATTGATACTTTGAGATTTAACCACAATTATTTTACGACACAATTTGTAATTTAATTTTAATCCATCCACATAAAATATAAATTTGCGACAAAACAAATCTATATGTTTATCAAAAAGTCAATTTTAAATTTAGTTTTAATACTATTAGCGGTTATGGGAGCGAAGGCGCAAGTAAAAATAGGTTTTGAGGTTTCCTTTAAAGAGCCGCAAGCTCATTATGCCGAAGTTCAAATGAATATTTCGGGCTTAGCAAAAGATTATGTTGATGTTAAAATGCCGGTTTGGACGCCAGGTTCTTACCTGGTTCGCGAGTTTGAGAAAAGTGTTGAAGGATTTACAGCTTCAGCTTCTGGAAAAGCCTTAAAAGTAGAAAAAGTAAGAAAAAATATTTGGAGGATATTCTCTGCTAAGGCGAACAACATTAAAATAAACTATCGTGTTTATGCTTTTGAAATTTCTGTTCGTACACCATTTATCGATGAATCGCATGCGTTTTTATCGCCAACAGGAATTTTTATGCATCCGGCTGGGATGATTAAATCTCCGAGCACGGTGAAAATTATCCCGTTTAATACCTGGAGCAAAGTATCTACAGGCCTAACTCCTGTTGCTGGAGCACAATTTACTTACTCGGCACCAGATTTCGATTGGTTATATGATAGTCCGATTGAAGTTGGTAATCAGGATACATTCGAATTTATGGCTTCGGGCGTTCGCCATGAGGTTGCAATGTATGGTGGAGGTAACTATGATAAAGAAAAGTTAAAGGTTGATATGGCCAAAATTGTTGAGCAGGCTACAGCAGTTTATGGTGAAAATCCAAATAAATATTATTTGTTCATTGTTCATAATTTTAACCGCGGTGGCGGAGGTTTAGAACATTTAAATTCTACAACTTTAGGAGCAACCAGAAATGCTTACAGCACAGCTGCGGGTTATAAAGGCTTTTTAAGTTTAGTTGCGCATGAATATCATCATTTGTGGAATGTAAAACGTTTACGTCCGGTAGCTTTAGGCCCATTTGATTATGATAATGAAAACTATACAACTAATCTTTGGGTAGCTGAAGGTTTTACATCTTACTACGAAAACAAATACATGTTAAGGGCAGGTTTTGAAGATCCGAATGGATTTGTAAATGGTTTAGCAGCAGCAACCGCTACTGTTTTAAATACTCCGGGCGCTAAAGTTCAATCTGCTGCTTCATCAAGTTATGATGCATGGATAATTGGTTATCGCCCTAACGAAAATTCGAAAAATAATTCAATTTCTTATTACAGTAAAGGTGAAGTAATTGGTATTTTAATGGATTTGGAAATCATCAATGCAACAAAAGGCGCTAAAAGTTTAGATGATGTGATGAAAGCAATGTACCTGCAATGTAAAACATTAAAACGCGGTTATACTGATGCTGAATTTAAAGCAATGGTAGAAAAAGTTGCTGGTATTAGTTTTACAAATTTTTGGGAGAAATATGTGAATGGGGTTATTGATGCTGAATATGTAAAATACTTTGGCTATGCCGGCGTTAATGTTTCTACTGAAAATGCCACACCTGATAAGCCGGTTACAGGTGCAGCCGGACAATTAACCAATGATGGTTTAGCAGTTACCAGCACTACAAGAGGTTCTGCAGCTTGGGATGCTGGTTTAAATGTGAATGATGTAATTATTTCACTTGATGATGTTACCGTTGGTGATGCTTTATCAAATATTAAATTGCGTACACCAGCTGTATCTTTAGAAGCATTACCTATTGTTGCCAAAAAGAATATTGGCGATACATTAAAGCTTAAAGTTAAACGTGATGGAATTGAAAAAGAGATTACTTTAACACTAAAGGCTAATCCGAGTGTGCGTTTAAAAGCAACCATTGATGAAAATGCAACACCGGCTCAAAAAGCGGTATTGAAAAAGTGGATGGGAATATAAATTGATAAAATTTTTGACATAAAAAAACGCTCTGATAATTATTTACCAGAGCGTTTTTTATTTTGAATTAAGCTTAGAAAGTGAATCTAACACCTAAACCAATATCTCCACTATAGAAATCAGTATCAGGTGTAACTCTTAAAGTTGGAATCCAATCTAGTGATAAGTTGATCGGAGCGCCCTTAAATTTATAATCTAAACCTAAAACACCGTTAAGACCTAAGTAAATATCGCTTGAATCAAATGCTTTATTTTTAACAGAACCTACACTTGCACCACCACCATAGTACCATTTTAAACCTGGCGCACCACCAATTGGATTATAAACTTCGTAAAGACCGGTTAATTGAGCCCAGCTAAAATTACGGTTACTTCTGAAATTACCAATTAGCTCTAACTTAGTGTTTGAACTTAAAGCAGTTTTAAATGAAACACCGTTGTAGCTTCCAAAACGACCACCAATAGCATTTTTGTAGTCTTGTGCTTTTACAGATGTTGTTGCCAGAGCAAATAGAGCTGTGCAACATAAAATAGTAAATAATTTTTTCATAATGTGATATTTAATGTTTTTTTAAAGTAATATCTGCCTAACAACTTTAGTGCCGTTTATATTTTTTAGGTAAAAATTGTCTTTCATAAAAACAATGCTTGCATAGTAATAATGTATTTGCTAAGTTTATTCCAATAAATTGTACCTCAAAATAGTTTCCATAAAAATTAGATGATCTCCAGAATTCAACCTCTTGATATTCATTGGCTTTTTGAGGTGATATTTTTAACTTAACCAAATAATAAAATCTTATGGCTGCAGATATTAAACGTGTATTCGACCTCCTAAAATTTAGTCTTGAACAGCCTAAGTCAGAATTTATTAACGGAAAAGTAAATGGCAAGTGGATAAATTACAGTACAGAAGAATTTTGTGCCACCGTTGATAGTTTGAGCCGAGGTTTAATAAAAGTTGGCATTAAAAAAGGTGGTAGAGTTGCTGTAATGTCTCATAACAGACCAGAATGGAACATTGCAGATTTTGCTGCAAATCAAATTGGTGCTTATCAAATTCCTTTATATCCAACATTAGCTGATCACGATATTCAATTCATATTAAAGGATGCTGAAATCTCAATAATTTTTGTTGCGGATGAAGATTTATATAAGAAAGTAAAACCAAATATAGAGGCTGTAAATCCTCAAATTAAGATTTATACTTTTAATGAAGTTAGCGGAGCTGATAATTGGAAAGTGCTTATTAACGATGGGCAAAACAGTCCCGAAATTAATCTTGATGAGCATCGTAACCAAATTACACCCGAAGATATTCTTACCTTAATATATACTTCTGGAACAACCGGTACACCGAAAGGCGTAATGCTTACGCATAGTAATCTGGTTTGTAATTTTGTGCATTCTGCGGTGGTAATGCCGCAAGGCGTTAATAAAGGTTTAAGCTTTTTGCCACTTTCACACATTTTCGAACGGATGATAATTTATTTATATCTGTTTAACCGCACTTCAGTTTATTATGCCGAAAGTATGGAAACCATTGTTGCCGATATTCAGCATGTAAAACCTAATGCATTTTCTACCGTACCGCGTTTGTTAGAAAAGGTTTACGATAAAATTATGGAAAAAGGTAAATCGCTAAGCGGAGTAAAAAAGGGAATTTTCTTTTGGTCGGTGGCGCTTGCCGAAAAGTATACAATTGATGCCGGAGCCTGGTATAATTTTAAACTTTCCATCGCTCGTAAACTTGTTTTTAAAAAATGGCAGGAAGCATTAGGTGGCCAAATTGTGGTTATTGTTTCGGGTGGTGCAGCGTTAAATCCTCGTTTAGCCAGAATTTTTTGGGCCGCTGGTATGCCGGTATTTGAGGGTTATGGCTTAACAGAAACTTCGCCTGTAATTACGGTTAATCATTTCGGCGGTACAATGTTTGGTTCTGTTGGAGAAGTGATTAGTGGTGTAGAAGTTAAAATTGCACCAGATGGGGAAGTTTTAACCCGCGGACATCAGGTGATGAAAGGTTATTATAACCGTCCTGATTTAACCGACGAGGCGATTGATAAAGATGGATGGTTTCACACCGGCGATATCGGCGAATTGGTTGATGGTCGGTTTTTAAGAATCACCGATAGGAAAAAAGAGATGTTTAAAACGGCCGGTGGCAAATATATTGCGCCACAAATGCTAGAGAACAAGTATAAAGAATCTATTTTTATTGAGCAGATAATGGTTTTAGGCGAAAATCGAAAATTTCCGTCGGCATTGGTTGTGCCGAACTTTGAAACGTTAAAAAACTGGGCGGCTCGTAAAGGGATTTCGTTCACATCTAACGAAGAAATAATTAAAAACGAACAGATTTTAGCTAAATATAATGAAGTAATTGAAGCTGCTAATGTGGGTTTTGGTAAATGGGAGCAAATTAAACGAATTGCATTACTCCCAAAAGAATGGAGTATTGATGGTGGGGAACTTACACCAAAATTAAGCTTGAAAAGAAAGGTAATAACCGAAAAAAATAATACTATAATTGAAAAAATTTACAAAGATGCAGAAGACTATAAAGCTTCAACTTAATTTTATCCTAACAGGATGTTTTTTAATTGCCTTAACACTTTCTGGTTGTGTTAGCGGACAATTAGGTAAAAAAAATAGTGATGAATACAAAAACGGGATGGTGGTGTCTGCGCATCCCGAAGCATCAAAAGTTGGTGTAGATATTTTAAAAAAGGGTGGTAATGCTGTTGATGCTGCGGTAGCAGTTCAATTTGCATTGGCAGTTGTTTACCCCAATGCGGGGAATATTGGGGGCGGTGGCTTTATGGTTTATCGTTCATCAAAAGGAGAAATAAACACCCTTGATTTTAGAGAAAAAGGACCTTCTGCGGCAAGTAGAGATATGTATTTAGATTCTGCCGGAAACCCGATTGTAGCTAAAAGTTTGTACGGTCATCTTGCAGCAGGTGTACCAGGCTCAGTTGATGGCATGGTTGAAGCACATAAAAAATACGGTAAATTAACCTGGGCACAGGTTGTACAACCTTCTATTGATTTGGCTCAAAACGGCTTTCAAATTACCAAACGCCAGGCTGGTGAACTAAATGGTCTACACAGAAATTTTATGAAATTTAATCCGGATGGAACCGCATTTGTAAGTTTAGAAGGCACCTGGAAGGAAAATGATCTATTAGTTCAACAAGAATTGGCAAACACCTTAAAATTGGTTCAGGAAAAAGGTAGAGCAGGGTTCTATGAGGGAAGTGTTGCTGATTTTATTGTGGCAGAAATGCAGAAAGGGAAGGGTTTAATCTCTAAAGAAGATTTGAAAAATTACCATTCTGCATGGCGTAAGCCTATAACGGGGAATTATAGAGGATATAAAATTATTACCATGCCGCCAACATCTAGCGGCGGTATTGCACTTATTCAATTATTACAATCTGTAGAACCTTATCCACTAAAAAAATGGGGTCATAATGCAGATTCTACAGTTCAATTGATTGTTGAGGCAGAAAGAAGAGTTTATGCAGACAGGGCTACACACCTCGGCGACCCTGATTTTTATAAAGTGCCTGAATCAAAATTAACCAGTCTTAAATACAATACAAATAGAATGGCAAGCTTTAACTGGGCTAAAGCAACGCCGAGCGCTGAAGTTAAAGCAGGTGATGTAAATGCAAAAGAACATGAAGAAACCACTCATTTTTCTATAGTTGATAAAGAAGGAAATGCAGTGTCTATAACCACTACGTTAAACGGTTCTTATGGGTCGCTGGTTGCTGTAAAAGGTGCAGGTTTTCTTTTGAATAATGAAATGGACGATTTTTCTGTAAAGCCAGGGGCACCAAATATGTATGGTTTGGTTGGCGGAGAAGCCAATGCCATTGCTCCTAACAAAAGAATGCTTAGCTCTATGACACCAAGTATTGTTGAAAAAGATGGAAAATTATTTATGGTTGTTGGTACACCCGGAGGCTCTACCATTATAACGTCTGTATTTCAGACAATCATTAATGTTATTGATTTTGATATGTCGATGCAATCTGCTGTTTCTGCTAAAAAATTTCACCATCAATGGCTGCCAGATGAAGTGTATGTAGAAACAGGTGCTTTAGATAGTTTATCTACCGAGAAATTAAAATCAAAGGGGTACAAAATATTGTCTAGAGGGCCAATTGGGCGTGTTGATGCAATCCTTAGAACCAAATGGGGTTATTACCAAGGCGGAGCCGATCCGCGTGGTGACGATAAAGCTATAGGTTATTAATTTTAAAAAGTTGAAAATTATTTATCATTCTTAAACATTTTTGGTATGACGATTGTAATAGGTGGGCAACGCTTATTAACGTTAAAACTTAAAACAAGATGAAATCAAATTTATTCAAATCCCTACCGGTTGTGCTAGCCGGATTATTAGTTGGGTCTACTGCAATGGCTCAAGAGCCTGCTACCTCATCAGCAACCCCTTTCAGAACTTGGTCAATTGGTGTAAATGCCGGTGGTTTAACGCCTTTATCTCCATTAGGTGGAAGAAACGATTTTAGCAATAACAAAACAAGTTTCGGCTACGGAGTATACGTGAAGAAACAATTAACTAACTATTTCTCTTTGCGTTTAGACGGAGTAATGGGTAAATTAAAAGGTGATAACACTGAAGCTTATGACAGTGGTTTCACTAATACAAGCACTGTATCTGCTTTCGATACAAAATTAAATTACTCAGCTAGCTTAAGTGCAGTTATCAATATGTTCAATATTGATATGTTCAGAAAAGAAAACGCTGTTCAACTTTACGCTTCAGCTGGTGCTGGTTTAGCTGGTTACAAACCAACTATCACTACTGCAGGTGGTTCATCGTCTTATGCAGGTGGAAAAACAATCAATGAATTAATTATCCCGGTAGGTGTTGGTGCAAAATTCAAAGTTTCTGATGGTGTTAATATCGATTTAGGTTGGACTATCAACTATGTTGATGGTGATAATTTAGATGGTTTATACAAAAACGGAACTAACGATAAATACAACTATGCTTACGCTGGTTTAGAGTTTGCATTAGGTAAAGGAAAACAATTAGCTTTCCATAATCCGGTTGCTGCTACTTATGATGAAGCACTTGCTGCAAAAAATACGGCTAATGCATTAAAAGGTGATTTAGATGCTCAAAAAGCTGAGAATGCTAGATTACGTTCTGAAATGGCTGATTTATTAAAAGATACAGATGGTGATGGTGTGGCTGATAAATTAGACAAATGCCCAGGAACACCTTCAGGTACAGTTGTTGATGGTTCAGGTTGTCCTTTGAAAACTCCTGAAAAAGTTGTTGAGAAAGTTGTAGTTACTGAAGAAGATCGTAAAGTTGTTAACGAAGCGATTAAAAACTTAGAATTTGATTTAGGTAAAGCTACAATTCGTTCTAAATCTTTTGCATCATTAAACAGAGTTGCTGCTTTATTGGTACAGAAAAACTTTAGCTTAAAATTAGCTGGTCATACTGATAACACAGGTTCTAAAGAATTAAACTTACGTTTATCTAAAGAAAGAGCAGAATCTGTTAAAGCTTACTTAGTTTCTCAAGGTGCTAATGCCTCTCGTATCGAAGCTACAGGTTACGGAATGGGTCAACCAATTGCAACTAACAAAACTGCAGCTGGTCGTCAGAAAAATCGTCGTGTAGAATTTACTTTATACTAGAAATTAATAAATTATAAAAAATGCCCCTTGATTTTCATCAAGGGGCATTTTTTATTTAAAAGATATTTTGTTATATAATAAATAATTATTATTTTAGATAATCTCATCCCACTAATCTTTAATCTAAAATCGCTCAGGATGAGAAAAATAAATTTATTGCTTATAATAGGGTTCACGTTTTTACCCTTGTTTTTAATTCGTGTAAAAAGGATAATTCATCAAACTTATCAATTTCTGATAAAATTTCAGATGCAAAATCTTGGTACTTAGAACAAATTAAGAATAAAAATAGCAACCTTAATTCAAATACTGGAAGCTCAATTAAGATTGAGCAGCAACCCGAATGGGATAATGTAAAAACGCAGTATTTGAATGAACAATCTCTTATACTTACTGTACCAATAAAGACTAATCTTTTTGATTTAACTAATAAAAAGGGTCAATTATATTTGGTAATCAAAGTTGAAAATGACCTTAGAAGATATCAAATATTAAATCTATTTAAGGAAAATTTATCTGATACAACAAGCTTAACGCCATTAAAGTTGTATAAACTTACGTCATTAGGTAAAAAGATTAAGGATAAATCAATTCTTCGATTTCAAAATTCGAGCGACGAAAATAAACTGTCTAATAAACAACCAAACCTTAAAGTTAATAAGCTGCAAAGTTTGAATAAATTAAAGGATAATATAATAATGGAATCCAATTGTGTCCACTATTATTGGGTTGATACGTATTATGAGAACGATGTTGAAGTAGATCAGCATTGGTCTTATCTATTTAGTACAGGATGTGGAACGAATGGTCCGAATGGGGTTGACCAAGAAGAACAACCTCCCGGTGATACTGGAACAGGTAAAGATGAATCTTTGGATACAGACTGCGAGTCATTCGTTTTTATTAAAACTTCAGGCGCAAATTGGCAAGAGGCAGGTCTAAATAAAATCAAGCTTGAGTGGGTTTGGGTTGGGGGTAGTAACAGGTTAATTAGGCATATTGATGTTAATCATATTGTCTTTGGCTTGCCGACATATTACACAAAGAGTAATGGAGATATTGTTGAGTTGTCAGCTGGTGTGTAAGCTCCCCTGTTTTTCAGACCATTCAAAAGTATAATTTTGTCCTCAAATTTCCTGCAATAAATCTACAGGAGATTTGAAGTTTAATGCCTGGTGTGGTCGATGGTAATTGTAGTCCACCATCC
>NZ_CAKLBP010000003.1:316959-485949 GCF_920984665.1 Pedobacter sp. Leaf170 | reverse complement strand
GACATCCAGGCCTCAACATGGGGAAACATTTCGTTTGACTGTAAAACTGGTTTTTTCATATCATGATTTTTAATCAAAATTAACAGTCAAAACAAGTTAAGTCAAGATGGGTTGGTCGTAGGCTTACTCTTCGCCAGCATAGCTGATGCCGTTTTTTAGTATAGTGCAGCTCGTGAGCAGAATAATTGCAGCAAAAATCAAGATAAGATTTTTCATTATGAAGAATTTAGATATGGTTTAATTAATTACCCTCAGTTTCTCTTCGTTTTCTTCTTTCTTCAGCAGCACGTTCTCTGGCAAGTCTTATCCTCTCTTCCCGAGCTCTTTGTGCTGCAGCTTTTTGTGGGTCGTTTCGTTGCTGGGATGGTGTTCTTTGTGGCTGTCTGTTGGTATTGGCTTCTCTTTGTCGCCTAATTTCTTCTGCTCTTTTTTCCTTATCAATTTGTGCATTTAGGGCATTTCGTTGACGTTCATCTTCTCTGCGCACATTTTCTCTACGTCTTTCTTCTGTTCTTTTTTCTTGATCTATTTGTCTGTTAAGCCTATCTCTTTCTTTTTGCTCTTGCTGTTGCTGTAGTTTTTCTTGAAGCCGTTTTTGTGCCTCTTGAGCCCGCTCTCTTTGTCTTGCTTCTAATAGTTTTTTACACTCCACATACTTTCTTGTTTCTTCATTTACTTGCGCAGAAGTTTGTCCTTTTTTATAGGTTGGCAGCGGACAAGGTCTATCAAAAATATGTGGTTCTTCCTCAGTTTTCTTTGCCATAGTTGCCGTTGCCAACCCAATTAGAATTAGCAAAGCTGATGTTTTTAAACCATTCATGTTAAAAGTTTGATGTTAAAAAAAATAAGTCTATTTATCAATTTTTAGAGATAACTCATCAGAAATATTGTTACCCACCAATAGCTCATTTTGATTATTTGCTCCTGCAACCACAATAACCAACCTCAATTTTAAAGCCCTACCGTATGCCTGCTCGGGTGTAGGTTTAAAACTAAACTGATGTTTTAGCAATAGTTCTTTACCTGGTTCTATAACTTGTAAAAACATTGGGTTTGATTTGATAGAAATTAAACCTTGTGAACTCATATAGCTATATTCTGCATAAATAGTTGTAGGTTTGGATGTTGTAAAACCAATGTTTTTTACAATAAAATTGATAGGGATTTTTATTCTGCCCGAAGTATCATCAAGTTTTTCTACACCGTTTCCACTGCCTACCAAAACCGGTACAAGGTGAAAAGTTAAGTCTGGTAAAGCCCTTGATACTGCTTTATTTTGGTTAGCAGCAACACCAGTATTAGTATTTACTTTTTGTGCGCATAGATTGCAAAACGAAAATATTAGCAATGCCGTAAACATCAATATTATTTTCATGGTTTTACATTTTAACGATTAATTTGAAATGTTTTTGAGCGAGCATCACCTTTAAAATAATGGATTGGCGCAGCAACTTGATCTACTAAAACTCTTGTTTCGCCAGCAATGGTTAGGGTAATTTTTAGCTTATCTAAATACCAGTTATCAATACCCTGCCCAAAAGCACCACCTGTATGGCGCAATACAATATCTTCAATATCATCGAAAGTAAAAAGCAGAGCCGAAATAGAACGAGTGAAGGTATGTTCGCTAAAGTTTCCCCAATTTTGGCTACCATTTATATTGTTTAATGCAATATTTCTAACTGGCCTAAATTTTAATCTAATTAATACGTTTAGGTTGTCGTTTCCACCTCGTAAGTCATCTCCGCCTGTTAAGGTCTCTATCTTTAATAATGGGTTTACAGCTGTTGTTCTGGGGTATGTATCAGGCGACAAATACGATAAAATACCCTTAAAAAATTGACCTTCAGTTTTTCCATCCCCACCTTCGTAAACAAATCTAAACAAAGGGTTTCGGCTTCCTAAAGGACTTATAAAATCAGGGAATTTATACGATTTTAGCACCCCACCAATCTTTAATCTTGCCGTTGCAGATATTTTATCTACATTCCAATTGTCTTTTTCGGCAATGTTAAATATTGTTGGTGTTGGCGTGCCTCCTCGTTTTTGCTTTCTGTAAACATGTAACTCTTTAATTTCGTTAACATTAATATTTGCTGGTAATGGTATGCTAACCCTTTTTATAGAGTTGTTCGGCCAATTCTGATTGTTATTTGCATTTGCCAAAATTGCATCGGCTCTGTTCTGTAAAATTATTCTTATCTCAACATTTTCCTGAAAAGGTTTCATTTCCAAGTTATCAGCTCATGTTTTAAAATCTACATCTATCTTATTGTCTGAGGGAGCACTCACAATTACAGTACCGGCATTTTGAACGGGTAATGGGGTAATTGGAGCGGCCAAAACCCAGGCATACTTTACTTCACTAAACTCACTCGCAGCTATTTTAAAAAATCTAACACCTTTATATGAACCTGTATCAAAATTAGCCCCTAAGTAGAAGACATTTGTTGCATTGCCATCTATAGCTGGCTGTATCTGGTAGCTTCCTTTATCATTTAATGTAAAAATAAACTGCTGAAATTTTTGTTTTTCATTAGGATAACGTGGCTCTAACCTAATTTTTAGGCTTATTGCGTCAGGTGTTGCTTCATCCCATGTTAAATACTTACTACTACCATTTAATGTGATTTGGTAAGTATTAGGTTTACCTCTAACTCCTGCTACAAACCAAACTTGAGAACCACATCCAGGCGTTCTATCTCTGCAATCTTCAGCAACTCTAATAAAGTTTCCACTGGCAAGTTCCATGCGTAAATTGCTAGGTACCAAACTTAATTTATACCGATTATTAACTATTTGGGCAGATAAACAAACGGGCAATAATAATAGAAGAAGCAATAATTTTTTCATGATTTATAAGTTAAGAGTTTTAACTAAAAGGCTGTTTAGATTATCAATTAAAACAGCCTTTTAAAAATTTTTATAAAATAGGTTCGCCTACTTCAAGCCCTAAACTCTTGTTTACAATTGGGCATAAACTTGTTGCTAGCAAACCATAATTTAATCTATACCTAACAACATATTGTGTTGTTCTAACCAATAATTCTTCCCGCTATTGAGCTGGTTTAATTCGGTACAAAATAACTCCTCTACTCGAGGTTTTTTCTAATTCTGCTAATGGCACTCTAATTAGGCTTTCTGAACCACCCCTAAAAATACCCAATGTATTAACTGTAGGTGTACAAGCATTTGATTTGTTATTAAAATAATCTAATCTAACAATGTAGTTTGTTGTACCTGTTTCTTTATATAAGTAAACATTTACCTTTAAATCGCTACAATTACAAGTTAGTTTCGGTGGTACAGGTCCTACTCTATCATTAACTCTAACTTGTGCAAAACTAATAACACTAATCCCTAGTGCTAATACTGTGGTAATTAACTTTTTCATATACTTTTTTTAATTAATGATTTTATAATCTTGTTACTAATCCCACTTCAAACTTTCTTGATGTGTTATTATCTGTACTGGCCTCCGCGGCAGGTGTTGGATAAATAATTATTGCAGTTAACCTTACTTTTTTACCAGGCGATAAATTTGGAAAGGTATTAAAAACAAAAGAATGCTCTTTACCCAAATCTTGTCCTTGTGTTAAGGCTGGTAAAGGCAACGGATCAGAAATAGCGGCATCATTAAAAGCACCTTCTGCCACGCCATGCTCTACCTCAGAAAAAGTTCTCGGGGCTTGGAAATGAACATATAAAATCACTTTACATGGTTTTGAAGTGGCAAGGCCGATGTTCTTAATAATTAAGTTTTTGGGAATTTTAGTCTTATTTTTAGTCTCAACAGTAGCAGGCTGGTAAATTGCTTCAGTTCCGCCATTTGTTAAGCCAGGGATAAGAAGTATTGATAAATCTGGTTTTATTTGTACAATTTTTCTATCTGGATTTATAAAAACTCCGGTCTCTCTGCCTTTTTGCGCTTTAGCAAAGCTGATGAAACAAGTCATCAACAATGCAATAGACAGTAATTTTTTCATGGTATTTAGGTTTATTTAATTTTTATGAACTCAACTCTGCGGTTATTTGCCTTGTTTATTTCACTTGTATTTGGCGTTGCAGGTACACTTTCACCTTTGCCATCGGTTTGCATTCTGCTGGCTTCAATTCCAAAATTTGTAGTTAACATGTTTTTTAAAGCTTCGGCACGTTTTTTAGATAAGGCCAGGTTTGCTTTTTCATCGCCATCGCTATCAGTATGGCCAATTATTTTAATTTTTACTGGCGGATTTTCCTGCAAAATCACCGCAATAGATTTAATTAAACCTAAACTTTCGGGCTTGATGTTTGCCGAGTTTACATCGAATAAAATACCTGAAGAAACAAATTTGCCTTCGTTTAATAACTTGTTTCTGGTATCTGCTTCGCCAACGGCCAACCTTAAATTATTGATGTAATATTTATCTTCTTCTTTTTTAACGCCACCAGTTTGAAACAGGATGGTATTGTATTTTCTTCCATCCACAAAAGCATTAGGTAAATCCCAAACTTTCTCCTGATTTAAATAAACCCTCAAACGATTTTTTTGGCGCCAAACACTTACATGAACGGTAGCTTTAACATCGCTAATAAATTCACTTTGTACGGTTTTATTTTTAGCGCCCAAACTGCCATTATCGTAAATTTGGTAATTGGTAGTGCCTTTTGCGTTTACTGTAGAAACTGATTTAGGATGAATGCCAACTTCGATACCATTTCTACCCAAACGGGTAAGCATTTTCCATTTCAAATAATCGGTGCTGGGTTTTGCTAATTCGGCAATAGAAAAATTAAGTGGATTGCTGTAAAAGTTAAAATTTGCGCTACAAGTAACATCAAACTCAAAAGTGAAATTATCTGGTAAGTTATTGATAAACTGAGGCAAAAACACGCCGTTTTTACCAAGATTAAACCAGTTTTCGCCATTTAATTCAACAATTTCGCCACCGCTGTTTGTCGTCCATTTGGCTGGGAAATCGCCCAAATTATCCTGACTAAAACTTTCTAGAACTAAAATTTTATCGCCCTGCACAAAATCAAATTTCCTTAAAATATCAGCGTTTTGTTGTGGCATTTCGTTGCCAGTTTCGCTTACTGTTTCTGCTGGTTGCGTTACCGGTTGCGTTGCTAAAGTATCGGCTTTTGCTTTATTTTTTTTGCCTTTAAATAATCCACCAATACCTTTTTCAAGTTTATCTATTCCAGCATTTACACCTTTACTTATGGCTTCATTGGCTCGGCCTTCAGCATTGCGTTTAATATCTTTGGTGTTAATTTGAGCTTTGCAAAGGCTACAAACAAACATCAACATTAAAAAGAGTTGAGTTTTCATAACCAGGTATTTAATTAACAATGATATTGAAACTGCAAGGCTGGCATTTTTTATTCCCGCAAAGCGGATTAATAGCCAACTTGTATTTGCCTGCCGTTGGAAAAGGAGAATTAACGCCATCCATTTTAAAATTCGGGAAGTTTTGCACTAAGCCAGTGCTCAGATTAGTTAGTTTGGCATTTAAAACTGCTTCGCAATTGCCCTCACATTTGTAACCGCCTTTAAACGAAAATGGCATACCAACCTTTAAATCAATGGTTGCGCCACAAGCAATTTGCTTCGAAACATTGTCTATAGAAACATAAATATTATCCCAGCCTGCTTTATTGCACTCACATTTAGCAAGCTCATCGCAAGCAACATTAAAATAGAATTTAATTGTCGGGCATTTTTTGCCGCCACAAATCGGTGTTATTTCTATCGAATAATTTCCGCCAGTTTCAAATTCATATTCCAACGGAAAAGTGAAGTTTGGAAAAGATTTTATTACCGTTCCTGCCGAATTTTTTATAACAGCAACAAGTTTAACATCACAAACCTTAATACTGTAATCGCATTTGTAACCTCCATTAAAAGAAAATGGCTGTTTGCATTTTATGCTAAATTGATGACCATCTCTTACAGTTTGGGCTGCTTTACCATTTGAATAAACAAAAGGATTAAAACCGTTTGGGTTACAATCGCATTTTTGAGCATTTGCCACAAGCATAGTTGTAGCAAATAAGATTAATAATAGAGTTAATTTTTTTATGGCGAGATTTAATTAATGGTTTCATAATCAAATTTATAGGCTAATTAACTGCCCATCAATACCATAAAAGGGTTAGTGCCTAACCTTGATTGTACTTATAAATAGCTTCGGTTGCGCTATTTACCTGTAGCTTTTTATAAATCTTTTTAATGTGACTACGAATGGTTTCCACAGAAATATGAAGTTCGCTGGCAATCATTTTATAGCTTAAACCTTTAACCACATATTCTAGAATTTCAGTTTCGCGGTGGGTAAGCAGTTCGGTGGTTTGCTGGTGTTTATTTTGTTTTTGGGGGATAAAAGAAAGCACTTTTTTAGCTACGCTACTCGTCATAGGTGCGCCACCCGCCATCACATCATGTATAGCAGCAGGCACCTGGTCGAAGTTTTTCTTTAACAAATAACCGTTAGCACCTGCGCAAATGGCATCGAAAATGTTATTTTCATCTTCAAAAACAGTTAGCATTATCACAAAAATTTCTTGGTTTTGCTGGCGGATTTTCTTCAACGCCTCAATGCCATTTAGGCCAGGAATATCAATATCCATTAAAATAACATCGGCTTTGTAAGTTTGCAAAATCTCATCCAAAGAGTTTGCATCAGGCATGGCCTTAATTAAATTGAAATCGGCATTCCACTGAAGCATGGTTTCTATGCTAAAGCGCAAATTGCTGTTGTCTTCAAATATTAAAACGTTTATTGCCATTGATTTACAAAATTAAGCTATCATTTTTTTATCGGCTATGCCCAAATTAGGGGAGGTTGATAGCAAGCAATAACACAGTGCCCTTATCATCATTGCTTAAAGTTAGTGTGCTGTTTATGGCCAAAGCTCTTTCTTTCATACTCCGAATGCCCGTTCCAGAAGTTTCGCCTTTCCAAAGGCCATTATCTGCAATAAATAATTGCGCTGTATTTTTATCAATTTTTTTAAGGTCGATATTTACTTTTACTTGCGTTAGCGTGTTTGCTGATATTGGTTAACGCTTCTTTGTAAATCAGTAAAATCTCTTTGCGGTATTCTATGGGTAACGACTTGCTCGCTAAATCTTCATCGGTAATAAACGAAACTAAAATACCCAAAGGTTCGAGCGTTTGGGTTGCAAACTCTCGCATTCTGATGGCAAGATTTTCAATTTTATCGTTATTAGGTTGTATGCTCCAAACAATATCGCTCATGCTTTGCTGTATGGTTTTGCTTTGCGAAGTTATTTTTTGCAACATTTTTTTGGCTTCGCCGGTATCTTTATCCATCGCTTGTTGCGATACACTACTTAAAATGTTGATGCTGGTTAAAGTACTTCCAATTTCATCATGCAAATCTTTACTAATGTTGTTTCTTATGGCTAATAGCGCTGTTTGCTGTTCTAATTTTTTCTTCAGTTGGTAGCGATTAAAATAAGTAACGATTAGAAGTAAGAGCAAAACAAAACCACCTATTAATAAATTTCTTGTCGTTTTTGCGTTAGCTAATTCATTTTCTTTTGCTATTTGCTCATTTTTTGCCAGGCGTAATTGTTGCTCTTTGTTTACGGCATTCAAATTCTGAATTCTAATTTTTTCATTCTGTTCCTTTAACCTTAAATCTTGCAATTGCTTCTCTTTTGATAGAAGTTCTATTTCACTTTGTTTTTGCCTGGCCAAAAGTAAATTGCCAGTAATTAAAGCATTTTGTTTTTCTATTTGGAGTTGTTTTAACCGTTCAGAAGTGCTTAATTTTAAAATTTCGCCATCTTTTTTCTCGGTTTCGTATTTAACCCGAACCTCTTCAATTTTCGCCAAATTACTTTTTTCGGTTATGCTATCGCGATATAAAATATGCTGTTTATAATTTTCATAAGCATTTTTAAAATTGCCTCTCGTGTTATAAAAACTGCTCAGTTTATCATAAGCATTGCTGATATTTTCTTTGTTTTTTAAGGCTTTAGATAATAATAATGCTTTATTGTAATAAGCAACTGAAGCTGTTGTATCGTTAATATTATTAGCCACATTACCCGCTGAAACGTACATGCGTGATAGCATTTGTTTGTCGTCAATTTTCTCGTAAAGCGCAATTGCTTTGCTTTGCCATTGCAAAGCATTCTGATTGTTTTTTGCACCTAAAGCCTCATAAGTGGCCATGCCAGCATAAGTGCTGGCAATTAATTTATTGTTTTCGGTTTGCTCTGCATATTTTACCGCATTGGTTAAATGTCGTTTAGCCAATGGATTTTCCTTTTTTATCAGATACAATTGTCCGATGTTCAAATTCGCAATCGCAAGTCCGGGTTTATCGTTAATTTTTTCTCTTACTGCTATGCTATTTTTCTGGTAATTTATCGCATCATCAACCTTGCCCATTAAATAATAAACCGATGAAATATTGCTGTAAGTTTCGCCAATGCCACGTTTGTTCTCGTTCAGTTCAAAAAGTTTCAGGGCGTTAAAAAAGTTGTTTATTGCTTTGTCTTTATCGCCCGTGGCTAAAAGTTGAGAGCTAATATTGCTGTAAACTTCTGCAAGTTTTTTGCTTTCCTTTTTGGCCAAACATAAATTTAAAGCGGTATTGTAGTGTTGCGTGGCCAAATCATTCTGACCATCTTCGGCGTAGTAAATTCCTTTTCGGTTATTTAAATCGATAAGCAATAAAGTATCTTTTAACTGATTGGCAATTTGGCTGGCAAAGGCATCGTAAGTTTTAAAATCTTTAAACTCCCTTTTTTTAAAACTCACTTCTGCCAGTAAATCATAAATATGGGCTTCTTTTCTTTTATTTTTAGTGGCTTCAGCTTGCTTTAAGCCATCTTTTAATAGCGCATTTGCCTGGTTGTAGTTACCCGAGTTAATGTAAGTATTGGCATTTATTAGCAAATTGTCAATTGCTGTAGATTGGGCATAGCTGGTTTGAGCAATTAGAATAAATAGAAAAAGTTTTAAAAACCAGCGTAAGCACATAGAAAGTTTTTGAATATCAGAAAGATGGAAGAGCTTCAGTTTTGACAAGCATAGCCGACAGTTTTCCATGATGTTTCAATCATCTATGTTAAATATAGCTATAAGTTTTAAGAAATTTTATAAGCAATTTTTTATTGTAAGTATCAAATTAACCTGAAGAAATTTACTTGAGGTTAATGTAACTTAGCATCCAGAGGAGGCTTAGCGGGAAATATAATTTGATTAGTGATTTACAACTTCTTGTAGTTTAATGTTGTAAACTTTTTCCAATTTGCTGATTTTACTGCTGTTTTTTGAAAACAGACTTTTCAAGTGTTCAAAATCATTCTTCAGGTATTTCGAAGCAAATATATTGGAAACATATTGACGGATTTTTTCACCTAAAAAAACTTCTGTTAGGATGAATGAAATCAAGAAAATATAATGATTTGATAAAACTGAATGTGGTTTTAAACTTAAGGAAATGCTTTTTGTGAAATAATCCAATATAACCGGTATTATTAGAGTAAGTATGGTAGCCACTAGTTTTGTAGCATAGATTATTTTCTGCTCAGCAGATTTAATTTTCTCTCGTAAATTTCCATTTTTATCACCAGCATCGGCTTTTACAAAAACATTTCTTTGATTAATTTTTTCCTGTTGCTTTCCATATTCAATATCTATTTCTCGAACATGGCTAATCAATTCATTTTCGGCTTGGTTCAATTTTTCCTGGTCGGCAACTATTGCTTCTTGCTCTGCAATTAGTTTTTCCATTATCATTAAATCATCAGGAATGCCTCTTGCCATTTTTTGCTCAGCAGCAATAATTCTATTGTCGAGCTGCCTGTATTGTTTTTTTAGCTCTAAAAGTTCACTATCCCAGTGTTCCTTTTTTAAATCATAATCTTTTTTTATGCGGATAATTTCCGCTTGATTTTCAAACTGTTTTAAGGCATTTTCATTTACTTCAAGCTTATTATAAAGCTCAATTAATTCGGTAAATAAAATGTTTATAGAAGTTTTTTTATCAGAAATTAATTCTTGGTAGCGGGTTATATCTTTTTCAGAAAGCAGAGTTAATGGCATATCGCCGTTAAAATTATAAAAATTATGCCAGTAGTAATTATTTAATAACTTTCATCCTTAAAATTACGATTGAATTATTTTATAAAGGCGCATTAATATTGCCTAAATATTTTCGTTACTGATCATTATTTATTACAGGTTTCGATAAGTATTTGTATATCAGCTAAAAAGACTTATTCCATCTATTTTCTATTATAAGTAATAATACTTAGATTTAAGTACCGAATCTCCCGATATGTCAAAAATACTGATTGTTGATGATGACGTATTTAACGCCGATTTACTTACATCAATTCTTGAGCGAGAAAACTTTGAAGTAGAAAGTATTCACAATTGTGATATGCTTCAAGCTGTTATTCAGAGCTACCATCCAAAATTAATCATAATGGATATTCAACTCAGTTGCGCTGATGGTAGAATACTCTGTAACCTGATAAAGAAAAATCCGAAAAGTATGCAAATTCCTATTGTACTTTTATCTGCCTTAAAGCCAACACAGTTTTTAGAAATTCCTTGTTTTGCTGACGGATTTATAATTAAGCCTTTCGATGTTGAAGACCTTTTAGCAATCGTTAGGTTGCAGCTAAAGTAATTTACTTTAATACGCCTTTTTCAAGTAATCTTCAATTGAAGCTTTTATTTCACTATTTAACGCTTCTTTACTACAGTTTTTAAGCTTATGTTGTGATGAATTGTATTTCTCTATATATGTAGCTTCAGTTAAATTAAATTTTAAATAACCCTGTTCAAAAAAACGTTCTTCAATTTCAGTAGATGAATCCATAGAACGAAACCATAATTTAATTAGTGATTTTGTATCCTTCTCAAAATAAAGCCAATGAAAAATCTCATTCAAAGTGGCAGTTTCGGGTAAATCAAGTCGTTTAATTTCAATTATTACCAGTTCCTGGTTTTCAAATTGAAATAGTGTTTTGTATTTAGAAGACATTGCTGCAAAAATAAAAACAAGATGCTTTGCACTTGAATTTATTTGTCAACATTTAAAATTGAATTTTATTTATTAGCCCACCAACTTAATGGAAACTGAATTTCATCTACAGAACTGGCAACCATATCAGGTTTAAAAGCGTAGTGGCCAAGCCTATCTTTACTTGCAATACCAGATAACACTAAAATGGTTTTGTAACCCATCTGCACACCACCTTGAATGTCGGTTTCCATTGTATCACCAATTACGGTAGTTTCGCTGGTTTCTAGTCCTAAAAATTTTCTTGCAGAACGCATCATTACCGGACTTGGTTTGCCGGTTACAAATGCTTTTCTGCCGGTAGCTTCCTCAATCATGGCCGTTGTTGCTGCAATACCAAGATTGTTCCATCCTGGCTTTTTTGGTGAAGGATCACGATTTGTTGTAATAAATTTGGCGCCTGCCAAAATCATATCAACCGCTCTCTGAACCATTTCTAAAGTAAAATTTCTGCCTTCTCCAAGCACCACAAATTCCGGGTCGGTATTTACCAATGTGATGCCGTTATCGTGCAAACTACTCAATAACCCGCCTTCACCTAAAACATAAGCTGTTCCATTCGGACTCTGATCGGCCAAAAACTTAGCTGTAGCCATTGCACTTGTATATACATGACTTTCATCAACTGTAATGCCTAAACCTTTTAGTTTACGCACAACCTCTAAGCTCGTTCTTTGACTGTTGTTGGTCATAAAAGCAAAAGGAATATCTTCGTCAATTAAATTTTTAATAAACTTATCAGCACCAAAAATTAATTCTTCACCGCTGTAAATCACGCCGTCCATATCAATAAGTAAACCTTGTTTCATAATCTTGAAATTTAATTGAGTAAAAATAATTTTTAGATGTTAACTGTTGATGAACAGAATGTATTAAATGTAAATTCCGGATTAAGCATTTGATTCTATAAGTAACTTTAAAGCTTTTAAACGCCAGAGTAAAGGCTGGTTTACTCTAGAATCCGGATCTTTTCTTAAAGGCGCAAAATGACTTTCCAAAAAATGCTCATAGTCATTTATGATGGTAGCCGGATTAAGCAGGAGTGGGGTAACGGGTTTCTCTACTGATTTAAAATATTCTTCGAGTTCAGGGATTGTCATAGCCCAAAGATAATAAACCAATCAATTTGTTAATCCTTAATTATATAATTTTAAAATAATTACAATAAATAAATTTGCCTTAGTAGAATTATAGCGATTAATATTGCACTAAGAATCAAAATAAATAGAATCAGCTTGTTTTGCTCTTTATCTTTCGAAAAATTTACTGCTGATTTAATTAATTTCATGATATACTTTACAAATTTCATTAATTTGATGCTGAGAATTCATTAATTGAATGATATTTTGACTGCCGGCAACATAAAAGGATTAATCTGTACTAAGAATTTAAGAATTTTTAATTTAACGGAAACACAAAAGGCCTCAATTTAAATTGAAGCCTTTTGTGATTTTAAGGTTGTAGTTTTTTAAATTACTCTACCTGGATATTGTTTCAAAGCAAGTTCTAAACAATCCATCGATGCATTTAAATCATCAGTATTTAAAACATAAGCCATTCTAACTTCATTTTTTCCAGAACCTGCGGTTGAGTAAAAACCAGTTGCAGGCGCCATCATAACGGTTTGGTTATTATGGCTAAATTCTTCAAGCATCCATTGGCAGAATTTATCAGCATCATCAATCGGGAATTTTGCAACAACGTAAAATGCGCCGCCTGGATTTGGGCAGAAAACACCTTCAATATTATTCAACCGCTCCACAAGCGTATCTCTACGAAGTGTATATTCTGTGTTAACTTTTTCAAAGTAACTATCTGGTGTATCAACAGCAGCTGCTCCGGCAATTTGCTCAACCATACCTGGGCTTAACCTGGCTTGTGCAAATTTTAATCCCGATGCGAGAACCTCTTTGTTTTTTGTAATTAAACAACCCAAACGAGCACCACAAGCGCTGTAACGTTTAGAAACAGTATCCATTACAACCACATTCTCATCCAGGCCATCTAAATGCATTGGAGAAATAAATTCACGTCCGTCATAACAAAATTCGCGGTAAGCCTCATCAGAGAATAAGAACAAATCATATTTTACACAAAGTGATTTTAAAGCTTCTAATTCTGCTCTCGAATAAAGGTATCCCGTAGGATTATTTGGATTACAAATGATGATTGCTTTTGTTTTATCGGTAATCAGTTTTTCAAATTCTGCTATCGGTGGCAATGCAAAACCATTCTCGATATAAGATAAAATTGGTTTTACAACAACATTACTCATGCAAGCAAAACCATTGTAGTTTGCGTAAAAAGGCTCAGGAATAATGATTTCATCACCTTCATTTACACAGGTTAGCATTGCAATTGTAATGGCTTCAGAACCACCAACAGTAACCAAAATGTTTTCAGGTTTGATATTATAACCAAGTTTATTATAGTATTCGGTAAGTTTTTGGCGATAAGCTAGAGTGCCTTCAGACGGAGTGTAAGCCCAAACATCAAAATCGATGTTTTTAATTGCATTTAACATTCCTTCTGGCGTTTCTATATCTGGCTGACCAATATTTAAATGAAAAACCTTTTTACCATCTTGCTTTGCTTTATCTGCAAATGGCGTTAATCTTCTGATTGGCGATGCAGGCATCTGCAAACCTTTTTGTGAAATTTTTGGCATGGCACAAAAATAAAAAAGTCCCGATGAAAATCGGGACTTTTTAAAGATTATAGATTAAAAAATTATTTTGTTGCTGAGGCAACAGTTTCACCTTTAATATAAAGCACTTTAATTGGCGTTTTAGCATTTGATGTAACTGTAACCGTTTTGGTGAAAGGTTGTGGTGCACCTGCAGCGCTAAACGTAACTGAAATTGTTCCGCTTTCACCTTTTTTCAAAGGAACTGTTGTGTATTTTGGTACAGTACAACCGCAACTAGCTTCTGCTTTAGTGATAATTAATGGCTCTTCGCCAACATTTGTGTATTTAAAATCGTAAGTTACAGGTTTATTAACCGTAATCTTACCAAAATCATGGGTTTCAGCCTCAAATTTAAACTCTGCTTTAGCTGCGGTTTGTGCATTAGCAACTAAACCAAATCCCATTACAAAGGCGAATAATATAAAAATCTTTTTCATGTTTCTGCGTTGAAAAAATGTTTGTTAAACTTATTAAACAAATTTAATATTAATAGGAGTAAAACAAAAACTATTCCAAATATATTTTATCAACCCATATATAATTTTACAATTTAGGATAAAGGCAAACTTTTAATTTTATATATATTTGCGACAACCAATATTTGATTACGATGCAGAATGAAAAATTGATTACCAACTCTATTGATGCTTCTGAATTAAGTTTTAACGATTTTAAATCTATCGTTATAAACGACTATAAAATTGCCTTTGAAAGCCGTCAGGCTAGCGTTTTAGGCAGAAGAGAAGTGTTAACCGGGAAGGCGAAATTTGGCATTTTTGGCGATGGTAAAGAGGTTCCTCAAATAGCAATGGCTAAAGCTTTTAAAAAAGGCGACTGGCGTTCTGGCTATTACCGTGATCAAACTTTTGCTTTTGCAACGGGTATCTCTACAATAAAAGAATTTTTTGCTCAATTGTACGCAAATCCGGCAGAAGGTGCCGATCCTTTTTCGGGCGGCAGGCAAATGAATTGTCATTTTGCAACAAAATCTATCAACGAAGATGGAAGCTGGAATGATTTAACACAAACTAAAAATTGTTCGTCAGATATTTCTCCAACCGGTGGTCAAATGGCTCGTTTGGTTGGTCTGGCTTATGCATCTAAACTTTTTAGAAACAATAAAGAATTAGATTATTTAAAACACTTCTCGGTTAATGGAAACGAGGTAGCATTTGGTACAATTGGCAATGCTTCTACTTCTGAAGGTGTATTTTTCGAGGCGATTAATGCTGCCGGTGTTTTACAAATTCCTATGGCCATTTCTATATGGGATGATGCTTATGGTATCTCCGTTCCGGCAAAATATCAAACCACTAAAGAAGATATTTCTGAAGTTTTAAAAGGCTTTCAGCGTACAAAGGAACTTGCAGGCTACGAAATTTATAAGGTTAAAGGATGGGATTATCCCGCTTTATGCGAAGTTTATGAAAAGGCAATTAACGTTTGCAGGGAAGAGCATGTACCCGTACTTATTCATGTTACAGAGCTTACACAGCCGCAAGGTCACAGTACTTCGGGTTCTCATGAACGTTATAAATCAAAAGATAGATTAGGTTGGGAAAACGAGCACGATTGCATCTTAAAAATGAGAGAATGGATGCTGGAATCGGCTATAATTTCTGAAGAAGACCTTGCTGAATTAGAAAAAACAGCTAAAGCATTTGTTCGTAATGCTCAAAAAGAAGCATGGAATGAGTTTTTAGATAGCATTAAACCAGAGCAAAAACAGGTAATTGATTTAATTGGAGGGATGGTAAAGCACCAGCCCGAACTGGCAAAGCTTTCTACTCAATTGGCTTCTATTGCTGATGCTCAAAGACGTGAAATATTTACAATTGCCCGCAAAGCGATACGTCTTTCTGTAAAGTTTAATTCTGCAGAGCGTGATGAATTACTGAATTGGTATAAAAATCAGGAAGGTTTAAATTACGCAAGATATAATTCAAAACTTTATACCAATGGAAACGAATCTCCGGATAAAATTGAGATTGTAGAAGCCGAATTTAACGATTTATCTAAAATGGTAGATGGCCGAGAAGTTTTAAACGCTTGTTTTGATGCAAATTTTGCCCGCGATCAGCGATTAGTGGCTTTTGGTGAAGATTTAGGAAATATAGGTGATGTAAATCAAGGTTTTGCAGGTTTACAGGCGAAATATGGCGAATTGCGTATTACAGATACCGGTATTCGTGAAATGACTATCATGGGGCAAGGTATCGGTTTGGCCATGAGAGGTTTAAAACCTATTGCCGAAATACAATATTTAGATTATTTAATTTTTGCACTTAATGTACTCAGCGATGATTTGGCTTCATTGTCCTATCGTACAAAAGGCATTCAAAAAGCACCGGTAATCGTCAGAACACGCGGTCATAGGCTTGAAGGTGTTTGGCATTCGGGCTCGCCAATTGGTATGCTCTTAGGTTCATTAAGAGGATTGCACCTTTGCGTACCAAGAAATATGACGCAGGCAGCAGGTATGTACAATACTTTATTCAGGGCTGATGAACCTGCCGTTGTAATTGAGTGCTTAAATGGATATCGTTTAAAGGAAAAATTGCCTGATAACGTTGGAGCATTCACAATTCCGTTAGGGATAGCCGAAGTTTTAGAAGAAGGAACAGATATTACAATTGTATCGTATGGCTCAACTTTAAAACTTGTACAAGAAGCCGCAGAAGAGTTGGCAACTTTAGGTATTTCAGTTGAAATTGTTGATCCTCAAACCCTGTTACCATTCGACAAAACTAAAGTTTGCGCTACATCACTTAAAAAAACAAATAAGCTTTTAGTTGTAGATGAAGATGTTCCAGGAGGTGCTTCAGCTTATATATTACAACAAATTTTAGAGCAGCAGAAAGGTTATTTTAATCTTGATGGACAACCAAGAACGCTCACTGCAAAAGCACACCGACCTCCATTTGGATCAGACGGCGATTATTTTAGTAAACCATCGGTTGATGATATTATAGAACTTGTGTATGAAATGATGCAGGAATCTAATCCAACTAAATTTATCAGTTTGTTTTAAATCGAACAACTAAAGGTTGTAAAGCTGTATTTATACTCAAAAAAAATCGTTTTAAATGCATTAAACAAACATTTGGGTTTATCTATTAATTAAAAAAAATTATCTTTCGGTAATAATTAAGAAACCGATCATTCCTCAATTCTTTTCTATTGCTAGAAAAGAATTTCTTTTTCAGTTCCGTTTTATGTAGTTTCTTAATGTAACCAAAAATACCGAGGTAATTAAGATTTGAGCAATGGTTTACAGGAGAACTGAGATTAGTGAATGGCTTTATGGTAGAAGATTGTTTAAACAATCTTTACTAATTTTAACTCTTATACTCTTATTTTCTAAAACCTTTGCGCAAACTGTTATTCCGCGTAAGTTAGATAGTCTTTTTAAAGTCAACCAAAAATATTCTAGGCCCGATTCTAATAAAATGAAAACGCTTTATTTTATTATGAGGGAATACATGCTGCTCAAAAGTTCATCAAAAATTGAGGAGTATTATCAGAAAAGTTTACAGTTATCTCAAAAGCTAGGCAGAAGAGATTTTTCTGCAGTGATTTATAATCGCAGAGCTTTATTTAATCACGGCCTAGGCAATTATCTGGAAGCCGAAAAGTATTATAAAAAAGCTTTAAATGAATATCAAATCCTAAAGAACGAGTATAAGCAGGCAGATATTTATCTAAATATGAGTGCGCTTTATGGATCTATTCCAGACTATGTGAAATCGCTGGAAGCAAATCAAAAAGCAATGTTTCTGTATCAAAAAACAAATAGTCAGGAAGATTTGGCTAGCTGTTACATTAATATTGCGACAGTTTATCAAGCATTGAATAAGCAGAAATCGGCCACTGAATACGCAAAAAGAGCATTAAAATTATTCACTGCCAATAACGACCAAACGGGAATAGCTTTTGCCTACCGATGTTTAGGAGAAAGTTACATGGCGGCAAACACTGCTGACTTATTAGATATCGGGCTTAAACCCGAACAGAGGCTCGATGTTGCTTTAGACTATTTTAACAGAGGATTAAAAATCTCTGAAAATTCTGATAATCAGTTAAGTATTTCGTCATTTAAAAGAAATATTGGTAAAGTTTACGAGCAGCAAGGGCATGAAGCATTAGCACTGAAGTTTTATTTAGAAGCATTAAAGTATGATGAGCAAACTGGACAAAAAGCCTATTACGCAGTAACGCTGGAAACTTTAGGGGAATTCTACAAAAATCAGAAAAGATATAATGATGCTATTGAAACATTAAATTCAGCGCTCAATACTTCATTAGAAATGAATTTTTTAGATATTCAGAGAAATGTACTCTTAAAACTTAGTGAAATCTATCTTGATTTGAATAGATATAAAGAATCATTAGATTATTATAAGAAATACATCATTGCAAAAGATAAATTATTTGATGAGGATAAAGAACGCGAAGTAACCAGAAGACAGCTTATGTTAGATTTTGGGGTTAAGGAGAACGACTACAAGCTTATGCAGCAAGTTTCTGATGCAACCTTAAAAGAACAGTTGCTTTTGGCAAAGCAACAAGAGCAAAAACTCTTGTTAAATCAGAAAGAGCTTAAATTGGTGGGCAAGGAGAAAGATCTACAAAGCAGTAATTTTGAAAGGTCAAAGTTGCAATCAGATTACGATAATTATCTAAAAAACAGACAAATTTCAGAGCAAAAACAACAAATTGAATTTGACGGGAAGGTGAAAATATTTTTAACGGTTGCAATTACCTTGGTAATGTTAACTGCAGCGCTAATTTATTTCAATCAACGTAAAACCACCAGATTAAATAAAATAATAAACAAACAAAAAGCAGAATTAGAACAGCTGAGTAGGGTTAAGGACCGGATTTTCAGTATCGTTAGTCATGATATGAGAACGCCTGTAAATTCATTAATATCATTTATTCAGCTATTAGAAGCAGGTAAAATTGAACAGGAAAAACTCACAAGATATGCTTCATCGTTGAAGAATAGTTTAGCGTATACATCATCAATGATGGAAAATTTACTGAACTGGGCAGCCAGCCAAATGCAAGGATTTAACCCTTATTTAGAACTATTGGATATTTCTAAGCTAATTCTCGATGTATTAAATGCTTTTGAAGATTCTGCCGACCTAAAGCGCATCTCTATTCACAACAATGTTCAGCCAGATACAATTTGCAGGGCAGATGAAAATATGCTCTCGTTGGTTTTAAGAAATTTAATAAGCAACGCTATAAAATTTACACCCGAAGGCGGAAAAATTACGATTGCATCTTCAACTAAGGAGAATGAGGTCGTTATTTCCATTTCAGATAATGGAATTGGTATGGCAGAAGGACAGGTTAACCATTTTAATAACTCTACATTTCAGGGTGCCGGATTTAGCACACTTGGTACAAATAAGGAAAAGGGAACTGGTTTGGGTTTACTTTTATGTAGAACTTTTATGGCACTAATGGACAGTAAAGTCGTTTTACATTCCGTAAATGGCGAAGGCTCTACATTTAGCCTGATTTTTAAAAGAAGTTAAGCTATTTTTTAAATCGCGAAAGTGTTTTTTTCTCAATAACGTTTTCCAGCAATTCCTGCTTTGCAGCGGCACTAACAGGTACAATATATTTGTGTTCTAAATGAACCTCATGTGTAGTTAGGGTACAAATTGCATTTGTATTGATAATATATTGTTTATGAACCCTCATAAATTGATTTGGAAGTTGCTTTTCAAGATTTTTAAGACCTACTAAAATAATGTGTTTGTCATCAGCAGTGTAAATCTTCGAGAAATCGCCCATGCTTTCCATATAAATAACATCGCTATATTTCAACTTTGTTATTCCTTTAGTTTCTCTAAAAAAAAAGTATTCATCCTCTTGTTTAATATCGCTTTTTACAAAACTGGCAGCTTTTCTAAGTTCAATGTATTCAATCGCTTTATTTGCAGATTTTAGCAATCTTTCGAAAGTTGCTGGTTTTACCACAAAATCAATGGCATCTAAATCAAAACTTTCTGCTGCGTATTCGTTATGAGAAGTTATAAAAATAAATACTGGTTTGTTTTTAAGTGTTTTTAACAGAGATGTACCAGAAAGTTCGGGCATATTTATATCCGAAAAAACGATGTCAATTTGATTTTTGTTTATGATGTCAACTGCCTCTACACCATCCTTACAGATTGAAACGATATTTAAATTAGGGATTTTACCGAGGTGCATAGTAATCGCATCACGTTCTATCTCGTTATCATCTACTATTAAACAGTTATACATTGTATGGGGATGTGAAATCCAAAGATAACTATTAATACGATTATAAAATTGCCTTAAGTGGTTTATTTCAGCTTAATTCCTGTGCTTTTTTTCTCCAGTATAAAGTTTTTCTCCAGCCTTTATTTCAATTTGTAAATCATTTTCTGCCGGCGGTACGGGGCAACGGTACCCATCACTATAGGCGCAATACGGATTATAGGCTTTATTAAAGTCGACTTCAATTTTATTATCTACAATCTCTTTTGAACTTAAATCAATGTAGCGTCCACCTCCATAGGTTACCTGATTATTGGTTTCATCAGTAAAAGGCAAGAAAAGTAAGTCTTTAT
The DNA here is from genome assembly GCF_920984665.1 of Pedobacter sp. Leaf170. GTDB lineage: Bacteria > Bacteroidota > Bacteroidia > Sphingobacteriales > Sphingobacteriaceae > Pedobacter. The sequence continues at coordinate 465,585 of NZ_CAKLBP010000003.1, read as the reverse complement.
AAATCGGATTGCCAGCCAAGGCCACGTTTTTGTAGAGCGTCAATATAATTTGTTTGCCGTTCAAATCGAAGCTTATTTTCGCAAAGCGATAAAATTCTTTACTTGTTCCATCATAAGTTGGCATTTTAAAAATCTTTTCATTTTTTAAAAGTTCAACATTTGCTAAAACTTTATAATTACGGTCAGCATCATAAAAATGAAGGTTCGCTAAATCAGTTTCTTTTAATGGAGAATTGCTTTCCTTAATAAAATCTTGCCTATAATTTTCACGGTGTTTTGCAATTTGCTCCGCATAATTTTGAGCAGAAGTATTTATGCTGATGAAGAGTAGTAGGATAGGGAGAAGTTTTCTCATGATTTTTATTTTGTCATCGTCATTTCGACTGGAGCACAACGGAATGGAGGAATGTTTGAAATTTGCTAAACATAATTTAAAGATTTCTCGGCTTCGCTTGAAATGATGGTTAATAATATAAAAGTTCTTCGACAAGCTCAGGATGACAAGTTGCTTAAAAGTATTACAATATTAGCCTGTAGCCTAAACTACACTTACTTTATTTCTCAAAAACTGATCCGCTAAAACCAAAGCAGCCATTGCCTCTACAATTACTACAGCTCTCGGCACCACACAAGGGTCGTGGCGGCCTTTACCTTTAATTTCAGAGGCTTCGCCGGCAGCATTAATGGTTTGCTGATTATGCATAATTGTAGCAACCGGCTTAAAGGCAACTTTAAAGGTAATATCCATTCCATTGGAAATACCACCTAAAATACCCCCTGCAAAATTTGTGGTGGTTTTAAATACTTTTGAATCTGCTGCTTTTGGTTGAGGAATATCATTGTGTTGAGAACCTCTGAGTTCACTTCCGGCGAAACCAGAGCCATATTCAAAACCGTGAACAGCATTAATGCTTAACATTGCCTTACCTAAATCGGCATGTAATTTATCAAAAACAGGCTCACCTAAACCGGCAGGGCAGCCTTTAATTACACAGCCAATTTTACCACCAACAGTGTCGCCATCTTTTCTAACCGAATCGATAAACTCAATCATTTCATGCGCTGTTGCAGGGTCTGCACATCGTACAATATTTTCTTCTCTAATATCCAGCAAAGCTGATAAATCGTTACTTTCTAAATTAGGTGCCTCAATAGTTCCGACTGAAGTTACGTGGGCAAAAATTTCGATGCCTTGTTGTTTTAAAAATAGCTTAGCTATTGCGCCTGCAGCTACACGGGCGGCAGTTTCACGGGCAGAAGAACGTCCGCCACCGCGATGATCGCGTATGCCATATTTTGCGTCGTACACGTAATCTGCGTGGCTAGGGCGGTAAACATCAACATTATGACCATAATCTTTAGAGCGTTGGTCTTCATTTGGAATTAGCAAAGCGATAGGCGTGCCGGTACTTTTTCCTTCGAAAATACCAGATAAGATTTGAACGGTATCGCTTTCTTTCCTCTGCGTGGTAATTTTAGATTGACCAGGTTTACGTTTATCCAATTCTGACTGAATAAAATCCATGTCAATATCTAATTTTGCCGGGCAACCATCAATAATTACCCCAATGGCTACACCATGAGATTCGCCAAAGGTGGTTATGCGAAATAATTGTCCGAAAGAGTTGCCTGCCATATTTTATTGAGTGAATAATTGATTTTTGAATGATTGATTGAGATTTACACTCCCAGTCTTTATACTTTTTACTAAATACTTTCTACTGAGAACCCTGCTTTTTTCAAATCCTCCCAAAAATAAGGATAAGATTTTTCTACAACCTGCATTTCTTCAATTTCAACTTCGTTGATTAGTAATGCAAGCGGGGCAAAGGCCATCGCCATACGGTGGTCTTCGTAAGTTGCAATGGTAATTTTTTCAGGGAAATGAAGTTCATCTGTATTTAAAGTATAAACTAAATTATCTTCCGTTAAAGTAACACCAATTTTAGCCAATTCGTTTTGCAAGGCGGCTATTCTATCTGTTTCTTTAATTTTTAAAGTTTCAAGTCCGGTAAACGACATATTTTTACCCAAAGCAGCTGCGATCACAATAATGGTTTGTGCTAAATCCGGACAAGTTTTTAAATCCAAAACCTGATTGGTTTCTAATGCCAAGCCCAAGTTGCTTATGGAAATTCCTGTTTCGGTTTTTTCTGTTGCAATACCAAAAATCTTCATGATTTTTTTAATCTGGCTATCGCCTTGCAAGCTTTTTTCTTTCAATGCTGGTAAATTGATTTTAGCTTCATCTGCCAAAGCAGCAATACTATACCAATAAGATGCAGCACTCCAATCAGGCTCTACAACTAAAATTCCAGGCTTAAAAGACTGAGGTTTTATAGAAATCGAATTTCCACTCCATGTATGTTCAATGCCTACTTCGGCTAACATATCCAAAGTCATGTCTACGTATGGCTTTGAGGTTAATTCTCCTTCAATTTCTAACGTTAAACCTTCAGGTAAAACCGGTGCAATCATCAACAATGCCGAAATATATTGACTGCTGATATCGCCTTTGATTTTAACTTCAGCAGTTTTTTGATTTAGCGGGCCAACAATATTTAATGGAGGAAAGCCCTCAGCCTCTGCGTAAGAAATATCTGCCCCGATGGTTTTTAAAGCTTCTGCTAAAATTCCAATCGGACGCTGTTTCATACGTTCAGTTCCGGTTAATAGAAAATTACCGTTTTTAGCAGAAAGATAAGCAGAAAGAAAACGCATGGCTGTTCCGGCCGGGCCAACATCAACAGTTTGTGATTCTTGAATCTCTACTTCTAATTCATCCTCTAAAATATTAAGAATGCCATTCAACGTTACCGTATCGGCAGCATTTGATAAGTTTTTAACTTGTACTAGCTTTTTGCTTAAAGCACTAATAATCAATGCTCTATTGCATTCGCTTTTGGAGCCTGTTAGTTGGATTTCCGTATTAATATTCTTGGCTCCTTTAAAAGAAACTAAGGCGTTTTTTGACATGGTATTCTGTTTTAGCCCCACCCAACCCTCCCCGGAGGGAAGGGCTTTACAGTGAGCTGATATTTTAATATTATGATTTGTTGCGAAAAATGTCTCGCAACGAGATGGTCTTTAAGCTTTGGACTTGAAACCCTCTACCTTAAGCATTTCAACCCTTAACCTTATTTACTAACTTCTGTATGTTGTTCTGCAGCAATTCCTTTTTCAGCTTTGCCAGCATTCATAATTTCAGTTTGTTTACGAATAGATTCGCCGTGTACCAATTCTAAAAATTTCTCGGTAAAGTTTAAATCTAATTTTAAAGCTTTTGCAAAAGCGTGACCTTTTTTAATGATGGCATCCCAACGGTTAACTTGTAAAATCGTTACCTGATTATCGCGTTTAAATTCTCCTATTTTTTCTACAATAGCCATACGTTCAGCTAATTTTTGTAATAAGATATCATCAATTTTATCAATGTTCTTACGCAAATCAGCTAATTTATCAGCGAAAGCTTCATTTGGTGCTTCAGGTTCACGAACTGTTAAGCGGTCAACTAATTCAGCTAAAGCTGCCGGCGTAACTTGTTGTTTAGCATCTGTCCAGGCAACTGATGGGTCAACGTGAGATTCAATCATCAAACCTTGCATGTCTAAATCCAAAGCTTTTTGAGAGATGTAAGGAATCAACTCACGGTTACCACAAATGTGACTTGGGTCGTTTATGATTGGCAATTCAGGGCATAAAGTTTTCAGTTGAATAGCCATTTCCCACATTGGTTCGTTACGGAAAGAGCTTTTCTCAAATGAAGAGAAACCACGGTGTATTGCTCCAATTTTAGTAATTCCTGCCCCATTGATACGCTCGATTGCACCAATCCATAACTGTAAATCAGGGTTAACCGGGTTTTTAATTAATACCGGAATATCGTGACCTTTTAAAGCATCAGCAATTTCCTGAACTGTAAATGGGTTTACTGTAGAACGAGCACCAATCCAAAGGATATCAACACCAGCAGCTAATGCCTCTTCAACGTGTTTTGCATTTGCAACCTCAACAGCAGTTGGTAAACCGGTTTCTGCTTTAGCACGTTTTAACCACTCTAAACCAATGCTTCCAATACCTTCAAATTCTCCCGGACGAGTACGTGGTTTCCAGATGCCGGCTCTTAAAACTGAAACTTTACCAGTTGCAGCTAATAAATGTGCTGTAGTTAATAATTGCTCTTCAGTTTCTGCACTGCAAGGACCAGAGATAATTAATGGTTCGTTGTTAACGTTTAACCATGTGTTTAAAGGTTGGATGTTTAAATTAAGTTTCATGATTTATGGCTTGTAATATTTTATAATTCGATTGTTTAATTGTTGTACTGCTTAATTATGGAGTTGTAATTCGTAAATCTAAAATCGTAACGCTATCATACTTTATCGTTCTTTTGATATTCGCCGAGTATATTGAAATTCGAAGTGTATTTTAATGCTTTTCTAACAGCTTTATCATATTTTTCTGTACTCGGCCATTCTAAGTCAACGTAAAAATAATATTCGTTTCGTTTACCTAACACAGGCATAGATTGTATTTTTGTTAAGCTTACTTCTTGTTCTGCGAAGATATTTAATACGGTTGCAAGTGAACCAGCTTTATGGCCAACCTGAAAGCAAATTGATGCTTTGTTTATTTTTTTGCCTTCATCTGTTTTATCCTTTTTAAGGATAAGAAAGCGTGTGTAATTTTTTTTATTTGATTCTACTCGACGTTCTAGAATGTTTAAACCGTAAAGTTCTGCTGCTAAGTTGTTTGCAATAGCCATTGTATCAGTAAGTTTTTCTTCTTGAATACGTTTTGCACAAGCTGCAGTATCGTTACTTTCTACAATTTTAATGTGCGGATAATCGTAAAAGAAATCGATGCATTGACGAATAGCGATAGGATGTGAGGTTACGATTTTGATGTCTTCGAATTTTACCCCTGGCAATGCCAGTAAGTGCAGTTGAATAGGAAGGTAAACTTCTCCAACAACAGAAAAGCCATAGTCGCGAATTAAGGTATAATTTGGCAATAAGCTACCTGCGATAGAATTTTCAATCGCCATTACAACGAAATCTGCATCGTTTTTTTCCAGTTTATCGCAGGTTTCTTTAAAAGAATTGCATTCTACAGTTTCGATTTCCTTACCGAAAAATTTGTAGGCTGCTTCTTCATGAAAAGATGCTTTAATACCTTGAATTGCTACTCGTTTTGTCGTTTCCATTTTTGCGTAAAACAAAAAAGTCCCGGCTGTTTGCCGGGACTTTTTTATACATTTTAATATTGTTATATATCTTTTTGCATATTAGCCCCGGCTCTTACTAAAATAGTAAAAGTAACCAAAGTAATATGTGTTGAATAATTTCATTCTTGTTTTTGCTTGAGCCAAATGTAATAACAAAATTTAATTTGTCAATAGGAAAATGAAAATATTTTTATTTTTTTTCATTTATACCGTTTTGGTGTTGGGTATGAAATGAAGATTTAATGGTTATTAGAGGCTGTCGATAATTTTCTGAATATCTTTCTTTGAAATAGTTGCTTCTTCAGATTTATCATAAATGTAAATCATTGTGATTTCATTCTCGGTCTGAAGATAGGTTATTACTCTATAACCGCCACTCTTTCCTTTACCCTTACTTTTTACAGCAAGTCTTATTTTAAAAACGCTATTCCCTAAGTCAGTGCCTGTTTTTGGGTCTGATTTAAGTATTAATTCTAATTGAGTTAAATCGTTAACTAATGATTGATGTTTCTTTTTTAATTGTTTTGCTTTTTTGATGAAAATAGGGGAATAGATTATTTTTATTCCCGTTGTCATATATCTTTTAATGATAATGGTGCAATTTTTCCATTTTTAATTTCCCTGGCCTCTTGTATGCCTTGTTTAATTCCATCAAGCAACTCTTGCTTTTTAGAATTTTGAATAATTTTTGCATCAATTCTTTTTAATACCTCTAAAAGAAATTCAGTGTCGTTATCCTTAACTTGTATGGTTAATGTTGTCATAATAAAATCGACTTTTACCAAAAATACGAATTATCTTAATGAATTATGATGATGTTCAGGTTTTTCCAAAGGCCCAAATGCTTTGTTGCTAAACCTGATAGCAATGGAAATACTTTTAAAATTGCAGGAAACCTACATATTCTGTTCCTGAGAATGACAGAAGTTTTTAAAAGATTGCCTGCCTGCGGTAGTCAGGGAATGAATAGCAGGGCTGAATGAGCCAAATGAACAAAGCTACTCATTTCCAAAATCTTAAAAGAAAAATATTCTCTGAGAAAAAAAATGCTAATAATTATGCTGCTTGGCACATAACCCACGATTTAAATCGTGGGCAATATGACAATTCCGCTAACCAGGCTTAACAAGCAACATGACAATCCTAAAAAAACGGCTTGTAAAATACAAGCCGTTTACATGTTATCCTGTAGAACTTAGCGTTCGTTGCTCTTCGTTAATATCTATAAAATTCTGATTTTTTGCTGATTTTTCTGCATCACGCAATTCTTGTTGCATAATTTTGGCAATTTTGGTGCTTCCATCGTGGCTCCATCCCGGCGGATTAAGGATGTATTTCACCTTATCCAAAAAAGTCGGTGCCTTTTTTACATCTGCATTTAAGGCAATAAATTCGTGAAAGATAATGTTTACCGGTCCCGTGTCGGATGGTTGCGTAGTTAGTCCATATTTAACTTTATCATCTGGTAATTCTGCCTGAAAAGTACCAAACCATCTATCCCAAAGGATTAGAACCATACCCATATTTTTATCTAAATAACGAACATTGCTTGCATGGTGCACACGGTGATGCGATGGCGTTACAAAAACGTACTCATACCATTTAGGAAATTTGATATCATACTGTGTATGAACCAGATTACCATATATTTGAGTAACCAGATAAGCAAAAAGGATATCCATCGCCGTAAAACCCATAAAAGCTAAAGGCAAGTAGAAAAAAACGCGATACAATGGCTCGAAAACTGTAGAGCGGAAACCTGTTGTTAAATTGAAATGCTCTGATGAATGATGCGTTACATGCATAGCCCAAAAGAAGCGCACATAATGCCCAACAGTATGTAAAAACCAATATAGAAAATCTTGTGCAAGGATTAAAACGGCCCAATAAATCCAAATATTTGAGATTTGAAAAAGCCTGAATTGATAGCAATATTCTAATAAAAAGAACGTGGCAGTTTTCATGCCTAAATTAATTACAATTGCCGTAACCATTAAATAAATATTGGTCCAGGTATCGCGTTTGGTATATAATTTTCTATCGTGGGCATAGCTGAAATACATTTCAACCAGGGTTAAAACGATTACAAAGCCAAATAAGGCACCAACAGAAATATCACTTCCGGTGTATTTCATATTACAAACTATTATAGTAATCTAAACTGCTCAAAATATCGGCTGTAGATACACGGCAGTTAAACGTGCATTTGCCAGTTGTTTCTAGTAAAGAGAACAAAATGTTACCATCCTCATTCTTTTTATCACTTTTCATCAATTCCAAAAGCGTTTCAAAACTTTCTTTTTTAATGTGGTATTTAGGATATAGTGAGCGCATATACTCGCTAATATCTTTTAATTCTTCTTTCGTTAAGCCACTGTTTTTAATTGACAAGGCAGCCTCGCAAACAAAGCCAATAGCAATTGCTTCGCCATGTGTAAGCGGGTTTTCATCGTTCTCTAAAGAATAGCTTTCAACCGCATGACCAATCGTGTGACCAAAATTTAAAATCTTACGCAGATTTTTTTCATGTGGGTCAATCTTTACAACCTCATTTTTAATCTCAACAGAACGGTAAATATCTTCTGCCGATGGCGTTAAATAATCGGTAGTTTTTAACTTTTCATAGTAAGCTTTGTCGTAAATTAAACCATGTTTAATCATTTCGGCAAAGCCTGATAAAAGCTCTCGCTGGGGTAAAGTTTTCAAAAATTCAGTTTCGATAAAAACCATTTGAGGTAGCGTAAAAGTACCTACCATGTTTTTAACGTTATCAATATCGATACCTGTTTTACCGCCCACTGAAGCATCAACCTGCGAAAGTAATGTAGTTGGAACATTCACAAAATCGATACCACGCTTAAATGTTGAAGCAATGAAACCACCCATATCGGTGATTACGCCACCGCCTAAATTTATCATTAAACTTTTACGGTCGGCTTCAAAATCTAAAAGCGTTTTCCAAATGCCTATACAGAAATCTATGTTTTTGTTTTCTTCGCCAGCAGAAGTTTCAATTAAATCGAAATCTGCAAAGTCATCCATCATCGATTGAAATACCGGCAAACAGATTTCGCTTGTATTTTCATCAGCAAGAACAAAAACCTTACTGTATTTATTACTTTCTAAAAGTGCTCTTAAGGCATCTAAATTGCTTTCGAAATAAAGCGAATGGCCTGCGCTAGTTAAGGTTTCCATTAAATTACTTCGATTTTATCTTGTTCAAAAGTGATAATATCGCCAACCCTTACTTTATAACGCTTGCGAAATTCTACTTCTCCATTACATTTAACTAAGCCATCCATTACTACGGCCTGGGCATCTCCACCTGTTCCAACCAAACCCGTAGCCTTTAAAAGCTGGATAAGTGGTATAAATTCGCCCTCTAATTTGAATTGTATCATTTTGTTGCAAAAATACGATTATTTCGATGTTTTACGTTCCAACAATGGATGCTTTTTATAATTTTGCATCCGTCTGACTTATTACACAACAAATGATTGATTCATCATCCAATAAACAACCCAATTTTGACAACACCGAAGTTGCTTTTCGCCAAAAAACCAATGCCGAATTAAAAAAGGCTTTTTGGCTTTTTAAAATGATAGGCAGCAATTTCCTTACAAAAGTTGGTCCTCCGATTACAAATTTCTTTTTAAATATTGGTTTGCCAATCCAGGGCGCCATTAAATCGACCATTTTTCAGCAATTTTGCGGTGGCGAAACCATTGCCGAATGTGATAAGGCAATTGCCCAACTGGCTAAGGGTGGTGTTGGAACTATTTTAGATTATTCGGTTGAAGGAGAGGAAGAAGAAATTGTTTTCGACGAAACTTGCCAGGAAATCATTCGAACCATTTTGCGTGCCAATGGCGATAAAAACATCCCGATTACCGTTTTTAAAATTACGGGAATTGGTCGCTTTGCATTATTAGAAAAATTAGACGCAAAACAAAGCTTAACTTCTGCAGAACAGGCTGAATTTGACAAAGTTAAATTGCGTTGTGAAATGATTTGCCGCACCGCTTTTGATAAAGGCGTACCAATTATGATTGATGCTGAAGAAACCTGGATTCAGGATACTATAGATGAATTGGCTTTAGATATGATGCGTAAATTTAACCAGGAACGCATAATTGTGTACAATACTTACCAAATGTATCGCCACGATAAATTAGCCGATATGAAAGCCGACCACTTAATTGCCAAAGCTGCAGACTTTATATTAGGCGTTAAAATGGTTCGTGGTGCATATATGGAAAAGGAGCGCAAACGTGCTGCTGAGCTGGGATATCCATCACCAATACAACCCGATAAAGAATCATCAGATAGAGATTACAATGAATCTTTGCGTTATTGCGTAGATCATATTGATGAGATTGCAATTGTTTGCGGAACGCACAATGAAGATAGCAGTCGTTTGCTTACATACCTCTTAGACGAGAAAAAAGTAGCCCACAATCATCCACACGTTTACTTTGCGCAACTTTTAGGCATGAGTGATAACTTGAGTTTTAATCTTGCAGATGCAAATTATAATGTGGCCAAATATGTTCCTTACGGCCCAATTAAAGCTGTAATGCCATATTTGTTTAGAAGAGCACAAGAAAATACTTCAGTTGCCGGCCAAACCGGTAGAGAGTTGGGTTTAATTGAAAGGGAATTGAAGAGAAGAAGGCTTTAAAATATTTTTATTGATGTTTTGGAAATGTATGGACTGTGGTTCTTGGAAGAATGCAGTCCCGCTTTCTGCTTCAATCTTTTTCAATCCTATTAGGTTTTAAAAACCTTATAGGATTAATAAAAAGTATTTCCGCGCTCCAATCGGGTTTAGAAACGAAGCTTTTGGCCAAACACTTAATCATATAAAAAAAGGCAGCTAAAGCAAACTATAATAATAAGAAATATATTATCATGGTTTTGATTCATTGCCCTTTCTATTAATCAATGTATTGGAATATTGCTTAGTCTTTCTCTACTACAAAGCCCTGTTTGCCTGTAAGCAAATCGTAGAAAAGAATAAAATCACTTGCCAATGAGTATCCAGGATATTTGAAAGTTGCCGGCTTGTTCTTTTCAAAGAAAAAATGACCAATCCAAGCAAAGCCATAACCTAAAACCGGCATCGCTAAAAAGAACAGCCAGTTGTGGAACATAAAACCTGTAAAAAAGGCCAATACAACTAAACCGGTGCCAATAAAATGCAGCACCCGCGATGTTGTATTAGTATTTTCTGACAAATAGTATGGATAGAACTCTTTTAATGATTTAAACCTTTTTTCTGCCATAATCTTAATTTACAAAATTCCGTGTGCCTTTAAAAATGATGCTAATTGGGCTGGTTTTTCAGTCATTAATAAAGTATTTAAACCAACTTTTTTTGCGCCTTCAATATGCTGCGGACTATCATCAATAAACAAAGTTTCTGCCGGATTTAAATTATTGTCCTTTAAAACCTGTTCAAAAATGTTGGTATTTGGTTTGCGCAATTTCATGTGTTGAGAAAAGTAGGCCTTCTCAAAATAATCATCATAATTGTTTAGCTGGAACGTAGTTTTAAGGTAATTGATAATCCAATCGTAATGAATTTCGTTATTATTACTCAATAGAAAAGTTCTGTATTTTTCTTTAACTTTTAAAAGAAGTTCATGATTTTCCTGGTGTGTACCAATCAATAAACTATTCCAGGCATCATCAATTTGGCTACTCGTTAATTCAGGTTTGTTTGCAGCTTTTCTAATCCCCTCCCGAAATTTAGCCGGAGAGATTGCTCCAGTTTCAAAATCATCAAATAATTGATTATGAGATTTATGCGCAAAGAAATTTTCGATATCCGTTATGCCTAATTTTTGGAAAGATGCCTGGGCAATTCTGAAATCGATGTCGAAAATTACGTTTCCGTAATCAAAAATGATGTTTTTGATGTTTTGCATGAGTATTAAACTTTTTGCAAATATCTTTAAATAATTATGATTCTGATATAGGAATTTTAATTTAGCTAACAAACGTTTTTTACTTTTCTGATTTGAATTTTCGAGCCATTATCCAACAAAAATGTAAAATCCCAGTATAGGTCTGTTACCTCCACATTGATATTTTCTATCCTACCAGAAATTCCTTTGTCATTTTCTATTGATGTGTTTGTCTTTAAACTCAAAAGGTCGGATGTTGGTGTAAGCTCATCAATTTTTATCATGCATAAATATAAAGGCTTAAAAGGTTAACATTCAAATTGCATACTCAGAAATTATACAGGATTACAATTTAACCACCGTTTTTTTGCTTTTTCGTAGGTATCGTCGCCTAAGTGAATCCCGTTTCCATCTCCTCTGATAAGTTGATTAGCGGTTACAAAACCATTGTTTCCATTTATAAAATTTATGCAAAGCTGCTTAATCAAGTCAACATCTTCGTTCGCAATAGCATCCATGTCTAAATCCATTAATTTAGCAAAATGCTCAGAACCATCTATTTGCGATTTGTATACCTCGGGTGCTTCAAAAATCTTGGTTATTGGGTTTAAAATGGGTTTTATGCATGGATTTATTCTTACCAAACAAGCTGTATTACTCAAGGATGGATCGATAATAGAGTAGGCAATAAATGTTGCTGAATCTGGTGGATCGCCTAAAATACTTGTCGACATTTTCTTGATATCCGAAACAAAGGTTAAATCATAATCTGTAAAAGCTAATTTGTTATTTCTATTCTTTTCAAAAATATTTTGAATTTCCTGATTGCTCGAAGTTTGATAATCTGCAATCATAGCTTGTCCACCCGTACCGGTTCCTAACGATAAAATTTTATAGTCGCTCAATGGAATATCATTATTCGTCATCGCCTCAATTAAGCCTGCCAAAACTGGATTGTTAAAACCTGAAACTGCACCATCCCACATTTTTGTTTTACGTACATCCTGGCCATTTAGTTGACTAATTTTAATTTCGGCAGGTGCATCAAAATAATTAACCGGTGCATTGCTTGATGAATGTATTGCATGGCCCAGGCTAATTTGATAGTATTTACCACCACTAAAAGCATCAGTTTTACTAGCTATATTTGAGCGGAAAAAGGTTGCTCTTTGTCTGAAATAATCGAAGCCAACAATTAATATCTGTAGTGCTGGCTTCCCAATTATTTGCGGGAGTTCGTTTATGTTAATCTCTAGGGTAGGTTGTGTGGTTTTACCTTGGAGCATTAATTTATTGTAAGCTTTTAAAACGTTGTGCAAACCCGATAATTTGCGCTCCATGCTATAGTTAGGACCTAAAACGTTGGTTAAACTAGCAATGTTGCGCCATTTTAATTTCTCCCAGAATGATAGTTTTGAAAATACCTGTTTGCGTTTGCCTTCATCTTCAAAAACAGAAATAATTTCGCTCAACTTCATGTCATTACAAAGAGTAGCCAGTATTAAACTCCCACCAGAATTTGCAATCACCATATCAAATTTTCTCAATAACTCATGGCCGTTTAAATCGCCATAAATATCTTGCAATACTCGGACTTGTATCAATGCCCATGAACCGCCGCCATCAAGAGATAAAATTTTATAAGACATAATGTAAGTGTTTGAGCTGCTTTAAGCTAAAAATCGTGAATTATAATCGATTATGAAAGATTTATAGATTGTAGTTACAATATCCTAATTTAAAGTTATTCGCATTATCCCTACAAAGGGGGATTTTATTCCTGTTTTATATCAGAAAAAGATTGTAATTTTATACATCCTTAATTCTCTCATTATGAATAAGTTAAATGACTTGTCTGAAAACGAACTTTATAGAATTGCCGGATATGCGAATCAGCTACAGCAAAGTAGTAAATCGGTAGAATTTATACCTGAGCTTATTACACATCAATCAGAAAGCTGTATTGGTTATCAAGGTGTTTTCAATTGGTCTTGCATGCAATATTTAAGTATCAGTAATTCTATAAAAACTATTTTAGGTTATGAACCTGAAATATTTATTAAAAAAGGTTTAAATTTTAGTCTAAGCATCATCCATCCAGTCGATTTGGATAGGGTAAGGGCTGTTCATCAATCTATTTTCGAGTACTATTATAAAACGCCTAAAAGCCAACGTCCAAAATTACGTTTTGGATATAATTTAAGGGTGAGGACTAAAAACCAGGATTACATTCACATTTTGAGGCAGAGTAATTTTATTAGTTTTACTGATGATGGAAAACCTGTAATAGAGTATATCAATTGCACCGATATAACGGGTTTTAGTTTTAACAATGTGATTTGCTTAACGGTTCATTTATTATCTCCATCAGGTACTTTTGAACTAAGCCACGAACAAGAATTTCCTGAAATTGATAGTAATTTATCAAAAAGAGAAAAAGAAGTTTTAGAATTGGCGAGCCAGGGCTATACAAGTAAGCAGATAGCTGCTAAATTGTATTTGTGTACTGAAACCATTAAAAGCCATAGAAAACATATTATTGCTAAAACAGGCGTTGGCAATATGGCAGCGGCAATAAACAAAATAATAAGACACTAAGTCTAAAACTCCTATCTCTTGTGGAATGGTTTTTGACTTTCACTCGATATGTAATTTCAAATTGTCTGCAATTATAGTTTTCTAAAAACCAGACAATACCTAAACTATGTTATTACATATTTATTTATCAGTTATTCTTTATTGAATTAATAAAGTGATTAACTGTTAAATTGGAAGAGGGATATTTATCCCTCTTTTTATTTTCTTATTGTAATTATTCTTCCCGTAACCAAATGAAATTCATAGGTTCTGTATAAAGCGTCTTCAATTATATTTATATCTTCAACCAGGCCGGTTTTACTAAACGTATCTGTAACTAAATCGCCTTTCTTAATATCCTGGAGCTCCTCAGAACTGGTATCATTGTTAATCCTTTTCATTTTGTAAAAATAACTAATGGAAAGTCATTATTGTTTTTAACAGTTTTTACATATTCTTAAACAGAGTGATAAAATTTTAAAAAGTCTGTGAAATGTCATATAATAGCGCTAACTTTCAATTATGGGCGATACATTAAATTTCATATTAGGGGTTGGTTTTATACTTGGCGGTTTTAGCGTATTCTGTGTAATATTTGGTGGCGGAAAAAAGAGCTAAAAATAAAAGTTATGTAATGATGAAATCTTTGGACTATTACTTCAGTCGGCCCATTATATCAAAATACATATCTCCATTTAGTTGATTTATTCTTACAACAATATCCCTAACCGGAGATTTGTTCACTAAATCTTTAGGTAATCCTTGTGAGTACTCGAAAGAATAATCAGAAAAATCGGTTATATTTTTGGTGTTGTATAGGTAATAATAGCCGCCTTTATTCGCTACTTTAACATACCAGTTAAGTATGTTTGGCTCGCCAATATTGGTGAATTTAATTTCTGTTTGATATAACTGAAGTTTAATCACGTCTGGTTCAGGGATATCCTTTTTGCATCCTTGAAACAATACAATAACAAAGCAGAAATATGATAGTGATTTCATTGTTATTCAACAAATATATAGTTATAAGAGTTTTAAATATATTCATAAACTATACAATGTGTATGATTAAATTTACAATTTAAATATTCATATTTTGAGTAAAACCTCTAAACAATCTAAACAATTTGAAATTTAAGCTGTTATTGTTTAAAGTATTAATGTCGCAAATCCACTCAAGGTGGCATTTGCGTAAAAATACGTATTAAGCTTTTTCCTTAATTTTGATTTTTATATGCGGATGAAGTATAATTGTATTTGAACAACAAAAGACTTTGATATAGATGATACAACTTGAAGATATCAAGGGTAGATTTAAAAAAGATAAAGCTATTAGTGCTGAGTTCCCGATTAGGGTACTGATAATTAAAGAGGCATCAGGTATACTTTGTATGAACTCTGGTGATTATGAATTATCGCCCGGAAGAGTTTTTTTTATACCCGAAGAAGGAATAATACGATTAGAAGGTGAAATTATTTCTGCCTATTGGTTAAGCTTTAGTAATTTATTGTACTCCGAATTTCTACTCCAACATACAGATTCTCAATCTAAAAATCTTTTTATGATGTTATCATTTAAAGATTTAACTACTCAACAAGCCCAAAAAGCATTTACATTATTAGAGCAACTTAAAAGGGAAATAGCCGCAAAACGAGATACTTCATATTTAGCTCAATATTTGTCTCTTTTATTAGGTTTTTCAGCGGTTTTAAATGCCGAGTTAATGGATTTATCAGTAGATGAATTACAACAGGTTTTAAGATTCAGGGCAATTTTGGAGCAATACTTTAAAACAGAGCGTTCCACCGAATTTTATGCTGCAGGTATGGGTATGTCTTCTAGAAAACTCAATTCATTCCTCAAAAAAGCATTTTCTAAAAATTTACCTGAAGTTTTATACTCAAGATTAATCCGCGAAGCGGAAGAATTATTAATCCATACAGATTATTCTGTTGCCATGATAGCCGAAATATTAGGCTTTGAGCAGGCAAATTCTTTTGTAAGTAATTTCAAAAAAACTAAAGGCGTATCAGCAGTTGAATTTAGAAAAATGAATTAGCCATTATTTTGGCTTTGAGATGAAATTTAAAAAGGATTGAAATTGAGCTTTATGCTTTTGCCTGTCGAGCTTAAAATAAAATGCACCTCGTCTTGAGCTTGATTTATCTTTTTCAGTTTGTTTTATTAATAATCCACTAGCTGTAATTTTGCGTATAAAATTCCGGTTATCAATAGGCGAATCGTAAACCTGCTCGTATAGATTTTGTAATTGAGGAATGGTAAACTTTTTAGGTAAGAGTTCGAATAAAATAGGGTGGAGCGCTGCCTGATACCTGATTTTATCCATGGCAGATTTTACCATTTCGTTATGGTCAAATATTAACTCCGGCACATCTGTAATCTTAAACCATTCTGCATGATATTGGTCATTTATTTGAGCGCTGTATTTATTAATGTCAATCAGGGCAAAATAAACTACTGATATGGTTCTTTCAATTGGGTCACGGTCTGGACTACCATAAGCATTAAGCTGCTCTAAATAAACGTCGTGTAAACCAGTTAATTCCAGTAAAATTCTTTTAGCTGCACCGTCTAAATCTTCGTCGTTGCCAATAAAACCGCCCATTAAACTCCATTTATCCTTTACTGGTTCTATGGCTCGCTTAATTACGAGTAATTTCAGTTCGTTTCCATCATAACCGAAAATGATACAATCTACGGCAACTAAAACCGGTGTTTGATTTATATACTTTGCCATACTACAAAAGTGTATTTAAAATTGGAGCGTTATAATCATCAATAAAAGCGATGATATTATTATATTCTGAAAATTCGGAAATTTCATGTGTAGTGCTTAATACAATACATTTCATGCCTGCATTTGCAGCAGATTCGACACCTTTTGGTACATCTTCAAAAACTATACAGTCTATTGCATCAACATTTAAAGCGTTTGCAGCCTTTAAAAAGGTTTCTGCATTTGGTTTGCTTACCGCAACATCATCAGCAGAAACAATGGCATCAAAGTACTGCCTTAAGTTTAATCCATCCACTACAAAATCTATATTATAAGGTATTGCTGCCGAGCCAATTGCCATTTTAATTTTATTTTGTTTCGCCTTTTCAAAAAACAAATCCAAGCCATTTATTAATGCTAAATGTGGCATATAAAGTTGTTGGTAACGTTTTTCTTTTTCAGTTGCTAATTGCTCAACTCGTGTTTCTGAAAATTTGCCAACTCCAAAAACCCTCTCCAAAACCTCAGCGTTTTTTCCATACATTTCCTTTTTTACATCTGCATACGAAATGGAAGCACCTAAATCATCCGTCATAATTCCATGCCACGCAAGGGTATGGTATTCCATATCATTAATAATGGTTCCATTTAAATCGAAAAGGAAAGCTTTAGGCTTAAATTCTGAAATGTTCATATAATTTGTAAAATATGCTAATTTATTTGGATGATTTGGAAATTGCATCAATATTATTGAATAAAATTTATAATCGTTACTATAACGTTATTTATTTTCATACTTTAGTTGCAACCAAATTATTTGTTATGAAAAAAAATAATTATCAATTTATGCTTGCGGCGTTACTTGCATTTTCATTTACAGCCTGCAATCAACCTCAAAAAAATAATGTAGACACGGCTGATAGTACAGCTAAAACTTCGGCTTACCAAACAGAGGTAGATGGTAAAAAAGTTGAATTGTTTACATTAAAAAATAAATCAGGAGCTACGGTTACCATCACCAATTATGGCGGTAGAATTGTTTCACTTTTAGTGCCCGACAAAAATAACAAACTTACTGATGTGGTTTTAGGTTACGATAGCCTTTCATCTTACCGTAAAAAAGGTGAGCCTTATTTTGGTGCGTTAATTGGTCGTTATGGAAATAGAATTGGCAAAGGGAAATTTAAATTAGATGGTAAAGAATACAGCTTGCAAATAAATGATGGCGTTAATACGCTCCATGGTGGCTTTGATGGCTTTTTTGGAAAGGTTTGGGATGCAAAGCAAATGGGAGATGATAAAATCGAATTGACTTATACATCTGCAGATGGTGAGGCGGGTTATCCTGGTAAGCTTGATGTTAAGGTTACCTATACCTTTAACGATGATAATGCTTTAAAAATTGATTACGAAGCAAAAACTGATAAAACAACGGTTGTAAATTTAACCAATCACGCTTATTTTAATTTGAATGGAGAAGGAAATAATACCATTTTAGACCATGAATTATTTATTGATGCGAATGCTTATACACCGGTTGATTCAACTTTAATCCCGACAGGTAAAATAACGCCTGTTAAAGGAACCGCCTTTGATTTTACAACGGCGAAAACTATTGGTAAAAACATTGAAGATAAAGATGAGCAATTAAAGTTTGGCAAGGGTTACGATCATAATTTTGCCTTAAATCCGCATGATGAAAACAAAGCCATTGCAAAAGTTAAAAGTGCATCAACTGGAATTATTTTAGAGGTTTACACCAGCGAGCCCGGATTACAATTTTACAGCGGCAACTTTTTAACTGGCGAAACCAAAGATGGAAAAGGAGGGAAGTCTTATTCGCATCGTTCGGCAATTTGTTTAGAAACGCAGCATTTTCCAGATGCGCCAAACCATGAGAACTTTGCTTCTACCACGCTTAAACCTGGTTCAGTTTATAAAAGCACTACAACTTATAAATTCTTAAAATAATTAGATTTTGTAAAAACGATTAGCATTTTTCAGGAAAAGGTTTTCCTTTTCCTGAAATGTTAGTCTTTTAGCGTATTTTTCTACCAAATGAAACCAATCGTTGTAGGGTCTGCTCACTAAAACAACAGGCCAATCGCTTCCATACATCACTCTTTCTGGGCCAAAGTTTTCGATGATGGTATCAAAGCATTCAAATAGCTGTTTTTCTGTCCAATTTTTCCAATCGGCTTCGACCAATAAACCCGAGATTTTACAATTTACATTTGGTTTTTGAGCCAAAGTTTTAATGTTTTCTTTCCAGGTTTTAATAGCTCCACTTTTTACATCGGGCTTACCGCAGTGGTCTAAAACTAATGGTTGGTTATCGAGCTGTTCAACAAGCTTTATTATATCAGGAAGCTGGTTATGGTAGCAAAGTAAATCGTAAGTATAATTATAGTTATTTAGCTTTTTAACACCATTAATAAAATCCTTGGCGAGGAAAAAATCTGCTTTTTCGGCTTGCAATATGTGTCTCCAGCCCTTTATCTTTTTAAACGAGCTCCAATATTTTAACCTTTCCTCTAAATTTGGGTTTTTTAAATCTATCCAACCTACAATTCCTTTAATAATTTCATTTTGTTCTGCCAACGTTAAGAGGAATTTATTTTCTTCTTCTGATTGATTGGCCTGAACGGCGATACAGTCCGTAATTTTTAGCTCGTTATATATCCTTAATAAATTTTTCGGCGAAAAATCATTCCGGATTATGCTCATTTCTTCTGTTATCCAGCTATCTCTTTTCGCATCGAAATTCCAAAAATGTACATGGGTATCAATCATATTATTAAAGTTTAAAAATTTGATCCATCAAAATCCATTTTTCACCTGGCTTTGCTCCGGGTAAAGCTTGCTGATATTTCCACATTAGGGTTTCCCACTCTTGCACCTTTGTATTCTCGTCATCAGCTTTTCTTTTAGCTTCGAAAGAGAAATTGTTGTTTACATCCATAATCATAAACAATCGATTACCTAAAAGGTAAATTTCCATATTTTCGATGCCGGAATCTGTAATGCTCGATTTAATTTCAGGCCAAACCGCTTTATGGTGAGCTTTATATTCTTCAATAAGTTGCTCATCATTGATTAAATCGAGCGCAAGGCAGTATCTTTTCATATTATTGATAAGCTTTAACATGCTGTTTGCTGCTTCCAAGTCCATCAATACCAAGCTCAACCACATCACCATCTTTTAAATACCAAGGCTCGGGTTTTTGACCTAAACCAACACCCGCAGGTGTACCGGTTGTAATTACATCGCCAGGTAAAAGGGTCATAAACTGGCTGATGTAAGAAACCATAAATGGCACATTAAAAATTAAATTTGAGGTATTTCCATCTTGTAAGGTTTTTCCATTTACGGTTAACCACAAACGTAAATTATGAACATCCGCAATTTCATCTTGCGTAGCAATGAACGGACCTATCGGAGCAAAGGTATCGCAGCTTTTTCCTTTAACCCATTGTCCGTTTCTTTCTAACTGAAATTCTCTTTCGCTATAATCATTGTGTAAAACATAGCCTGCAATATGTTTAAGTGCATTTTCTTCAGAAACATAACTCGCTTTTTTGCCGATTACAATGGCTAATTCAACTTCCCAATCGGTTTTTTTACTGTTTTTTGGAATGGTTAAATCATCATTCGGACCAACGATGGCTGATGTAGCTTTGAAGAAAAGTATCGGCTCTGCCGGAATTGGGGCATTTGTTTCAGCAGCATGGTCTTTATAATTTAAACCAACGCAAATAATTTTTGAAGGGCGGGCAAGTGCGGCACCCAAACGAACGTTTTTATCGATTTCGGGTAAGTTTGCTGTTTTAATGGCTTCGCTCAATTTTTCTAAACCATCACCACCAAAAAAATCTTCGTTATAATCGCTCACAAGCGAAGAAACATCATAATATTTGTCTTCTATAATCAATCCAGGTTTTTCTGAACCTGCTGCTCCAAATCGAATTAATTTCATTTTATTGTTTTATCTCGTTGTAATTTTAATTATTTAAAGTTGTAAATCCGCCATCAATCGGGTAATCGCAGCCAGTTATAAATGAGGCTTCATCGCTACATAAGTATAAGGCCAGGGCACCAACTTCTTCTGGTTTAGCCATTCTGCCAATCGGCTGGGTTTTCGATAGTTTCTCAAACATTTCATCAATATTATCGGGATAGTTTTTCTGTAAAAATCCATCTACAAAAGGCGTATGTACACGAGCAGGAGAAATGGAGTTGCAACGAATATTTTCCCCGATGTAATCTTTAGCAACGCTCATGGTCATTGCTTTAACAGCACCTTTCGCCGTACTGTAAGCAAACCTATCTGGTAAGCCAATTAGTGCAGCAATTGATGCCATATTAATGATTACGCCACCACCCGAAAGTTTGAGTAAAGGAATCGCAGCATACAAACAATTGTAAACACCTTTAACATTAACACGCATAATTCTGTCGAAATCTGCTTCCTCGGTTGTATCAACTTTGCCAATATGAGCTATACCGGCATTATTAACCAGAATATCAATCTTACCGATTTTATTAAATGTTTCGATTACCGAAGCGTGATCAGAAACATCACAAGCATAACTAAATGCACTATTTCCTGCTGATTTAATTTCTTCGAGGGCAGTGTGAGCTTGCTCTAAGCCAAGTTCTACAATGTGTACTTCTGCACCTTGGGCGGCAAGAATAGTCGCTATTGCTTTGCCTATACCGCTACCGCCACCGGTTACAATTGCTTTTTTATTTTTTAATGAAAACATGCTCTTATTTTGATATTATATATGATTAGCATTGCCGAAATATAGCGATTTAAATGCCTTTAAAATTAGAATACTCATAAATTTTACATGGTTAGAAATATTCCAATTGCAAATAAAAAATAATTTCCGAATTGAAAATTGTATCTTCTTGTCTAAATATTAACTAATCTTCGCATGCACGCACTTCTGCGGTTTTGAGAAGTTTAGCTTCAGAAATTTTACAAACTTGACCTAATATATTACTTATATTTGAATATTACTTTTATATTTAAATAATAATTTAACCAAATATGCTTTAAAGTCTGTAAAAAAGGCTTTAAGATATAGAGCCACACTGAATGAGGAATTTTCTGATTTGTATCTGTCTATTTTTGTCCCCCGTTTTTTCTAATGCTACAATTGATAAAGTAAATGGAAGTAAAACTATTTTCGTTTCTGCTGGAGGTAATCTTCGTACTGATTTTGGAGTAGAAAAAATATCAGCTTTGCTTAAAAATTTAGGCTATAAAACGGTTTTGAAAAGGCTGGCTTCTAATCAAAAATTATCAAATTTTAAGGATGCGATTGTTATTGGTAAAGTTAGCGATAAATCAATAGAAGCTTTATTACCTGAAAGTGTAAAAAAGAAAGCTTTAGCAACTGGAAAAGAAGGTTTTACGATTCTTAGTGACGAAAAAGGTACGCTGTATATAATAGGCTCGGATGATTCCGGTACGCTTTACGGCTGTATGGAATTGGCGGAGCAAATTAAAAATCAAGGCAAAATTCCCGAAAATATTTCAGTTACGGAGCAGCCTGAAATGGTTTTGCGTGGCACTTGCATTGGCTTACAAAAACCAGATTATTTACCCGGACATGATGTTTACGAATATCCATACACGCCCGAAACTTTCCCTTGGTTTTATGATAAAGAACTTTGGATTAAGTATTTGGATATGATGGTGGATAACCGATACAATTCTCTTTATTTATGGAATGGCCATCCATTTTCTTCGTTGGTTAAACTTAAAGATTATCCTTACGCTATAGAGGTTGATGATGAAACTTTTAAAAAGAACGAAGAGATTTTTAAGTTTTTAACACATGAGGCTGATAAACGTGGTATATGGGTTATTCAAATGTTTTACAACATTATTATTCCTAAGCCTTTTGCCGATAAGCACGGTTTAAAAACACAAGACAGAAACAGACCAATTATACCTTTAATTTCTGATTACACCAGAAAATCTATCGCAGCCTTTGTAGAGAAATACCCAAATGTTGGTTTAATGGTTGCCTTGGGCGAAGCTATGGAAGGCGTTGGTCAGGATGATATAGATTGGTTTACTAAAACAATTATTCCTGGTTTGAAAGATGGTTTAAAAGCTTCGGGTAGAACGGATGAACCACCAATAGTGCTTAGGGCACATGATACAGATGCGCCTGCGGTAATGAAAGCTGCCTTGCCATTATACAAAAACCTGTACACAGAGAATAAATTTAATGGTGAAGCCTTAACAACCTATGAACCGCGTGGGGCATGGGCAGAATTAAATAGAAAACTGGCATCAATTGGTACGGTAAATATTTCAAACGTTCACATTTTAGCCAATCTGGAACCTTTTCGTTATGGGTCGGCAGATTTTATTCAAAAATCGGTGCAGGCAATGGATAAAATTTACGGTGCAAAGGGATTGCATTTGTACCCACAAGCAAGTTATTGGGATTGGCCTTACACTGCAGATAATGTTAAAGGACGTTTGCTGCAAACCGATAGAGATTGGATTTGGTACAAAGAATGGGGTCGTTATGCCTGGAATAGCAAGAGAGATAGAAAAGGCGAAATTGATTATTGGGCTAATGAATTGTCGAAAAAATACGGCACTGATTTAAATGGCGGGAAATCTATACTGAATGCGTATGAAGAATCGGGTGAGATTTCGCCGAAGCTTTTACGCCGTTATGGCATTACAGATGGTAACCGGCAAACCTTAACTTTAGGTATGCTCATGACGCAGCTTATCAATCCGTTTAGATATGGTTTGTTTACCTTAATGTACGAATCTGAAGCACCGGAAGGCGAAATGATTATTGAGTACGCCGAAAAGGAATGGAAAAAACAGGGTCATGTAGGCGAAACGCCGGTGCAGATTGCTAAAGAAGTTATAGAGCATGGTAAAAAAGCCGTTGTTGCTATTAATCAGGCGAAGCCTACAAAAGATACAGCCGAATTTGAGCGTTTAAAAAACGATATTTATTGTTATGATGCAATGGCGAATTCTTACGCCGAAAAGGTTAAAGCAGCACTTTATATTTTAAGATACAAATATTCTAACGATGTTAACGACCTTGAAAAAGCTTTGCCATTTTTACAGAAGAGCTTAGATGCTTACACAGAACTAGTTAAATTAACTGAAAATGATTATTTGTATGCAAACAGCATGCAAACCAAACAGCGCAAAATTCCGATGCGTGGTGTAGATAAAACATTTATTACCTGGAAAGAAATGCTTCCGGTTTTTACCAAAGAATTAAACCATTTCAAAAAAAGCATCGACTCATTAAAGCAGATTAAACCTGGTATGGTAGCAAAAATTGTAGCTTACAAAAATGCAGATGTTAAGGTGCTTTCTCCAAAAGCAGAAGAATTTGTTTTAGGTAAAAGTGTGAGTGTATTTTCTGATACGAGTGTTTTGGTAAAAGAAATTACTCCAGAATTAGTTGGTTTAAAGGGAATAAAGGTTTCAAAATCTAATCAGATAAAAGCTGGTACAGAAATTAAGTTTACTACTAAATCTGCCGTTAAGCTTTTGGTGGGTTATTTTAACCCAAAAGATGCTAATACACTACATCCGCCACAATTGGAAACAGATGCAAGTGCCAATAATTATGGGCAATCTGAAATTAAAATTTCGAACGCAATTGTTTTAAATGGCTATTTACCACTTAATGTACATGCATACTCTTTTCAGCCGGGTACACATACCTTAACATTGGGTAAAGGCGCAAGTTTAATTTTAGGTTTTATTGATGATAAGCAGGAACTACGCATTTTTAATGCAGGTCTTGATGGTCGTGGAAAAGATATTGACTGGTTATTTGAATAAAATGAAGAAGATTTTTTTAACATTATTATTAGCTGCAGGCTTTGCATTTTCAGGGATGGCGCAGCAAAAGGCAATTCCTTTAAAAGCTAAGCTTAAAGAATATGTTACGTATTTTAATTCGATAGATACCGAAGCGGCAAAAAACTTTGTGCCGAATGCAAATGCCTACAATTGGTTATCAGAAAATATTCCACTATTTGAATGCCCTGATAAAGTTTTGGAGCAAAATTATTACTACCGCTGGTGGTCGTTCCGTAAACACATAAAACAAACGCCAGAGGGTTTTATCATTACCGAATTTATTGAGCCGGTTAAACATGCCGGCAAATATAATTCCATCAGCTGTGCAGCAGGACACCATATTTATGAGGGTAGATGGTTAAAAGACAATAGCTTTTTGAAAGATTACATTAAGTTTTGGTTTTACAAGGCCGATGTTGGCCAAAGCAAAGCTCGTTTCCATCAATTTAGCAGTTGGATAGATGATGCGATTTATCAAAATCAATTGGTTAAGCCTGATGTTGCTTTTTTAAAAAGTATTTTTCCGGCAATGGATGCCGACTACCAGAAATGGGAAAAAGAACGTGGTTTAAAAAGTGGCTTGTTTTGGCAACACGATGTTAAAGATGGTATGGAAGAATCAGTAAGCGGTTCAAGAAAAGACCAAAACAGACGGCCAACAATCAGTAGCTACATGTATGCTAATGCCAAAGCAATGGCACAAATTGCTATCTTATTAGGTGATAAAGATTTAAAAAACAAGTATAACGAGAAGGCTATTGCTTTGAAAAAATTGGTTCAGGATAGCTTATGGAGCAATTCCTCTTCATTTTTTGAAACTAAATTGGCTAAAGGCGACCTGGCAAATGTTAGAGAGGCAATTGGTTTTATCCCATGGGATTTTAACCTGCCGGATGATAAACCTGAATATGCTTTAGCATGGAATCAAATTGTAGATACAGCTGGTTTTGATGCGCCCTGGGGTTTAACTACTGCAGAGCGAAGAAACCCAACCTTCAGAACACGTGGCACGGGCCACAGTTGTGAATGGGATGGTGCGCTTTGGCCTTTTGCTACTTCGCAAACTTTAAAAGGGCTTTCAAATTTATTAACCAATTATAAAAATCATGGTAAAATGACTGCCGAAGTTTTTTACGATGAATTACACACCTATGCGAAATCTCATACCAAGAATGGTAAGCCATATTTAGGCGAATATCAGGATGAAAAAAATGGCGAATGGTTAAAAGGCGATAATCCAAGAAGCAGTTTTTACAATCACTCTACTTTTTGCGATTTAATTATAAACGACTTGATTGGTGTTAAACCTCGTGCTGATGAAATTCTTGAGCTTTATCCACTTATCCCGAAAGGTAAATGGGATTGGTTTAAACTTGATAATTTATCTTATCATGGCAAAATTATTACCATAAAATGGGATAAAACCGGTAAAAAATATAATCAGGGAAAAGGACTTTATGTGTACGTAAACGGTAAAGAAAAGTATAAAGGAACGGAGTTGAAAAAAATACTTGTTAAGTTGAATTAGTAAAAAATCCAGTAATGAAATTTATTCCATCAGTAAAAATAATCGTCGTATTTCTAGCTTTTTCTATTTCGGGTTTTGCTACGAAAGCCCAATCATATTACAATGTTTTAAAATATGGTGCAAAAAACGACAGCAGTAAAATCGCTACGGTTGCTATAAAAAAGGCAATCGATGCAGCTTCTGCGGCAGGGGGAGGAACGGTTTATTTTCCGGCTGGTAAATATTTAACAGGTGCCATTCATTTAAAAAGTAACATTACAATTTTTATCGATGCTGGTGCAGAACTACATTTCAGCGATAATTTTGATGATTATTTGCCAATGGTAAAAAGCCGTTACGAGGGTGTTGATGTAACGAGTTTCTCGCCTCTGTTTTATGCCTATAAAGCTGAAAATATTTCCATAATTGGTAGAGGCTTAATTGATGGACACGGAAAAAAATGGTGGGATTTTGTAGAAGGTTATAAAGAAAGTCAGCCACGCTCAAAATGGCAGCTTACATTTGACGAATTAAATAAAGACATCGTCTTACCTGACGACCCAAAGCAAATGAAACGAGGTTTTCTTCGTCCGCCATTTATACAAACGATGTTTTGCAAAAATGTTTTAATCGATGGCATTTCAATTCGTAATTCTCCCTTCTGGACAATTAACCCGGAATTTTGTGAAAATGTAAAAATTCATGCAGTTACCATTAACAATCCACACTCTCCAAACACCGATGGGATAAATCCCGAATCTTGTAAAAACGTTCATATTTCAGATTGCCACATTAGTGTTGGTGATGATTGCATTACCATAAAATCTGGTAAAGATGCGCCTGGGAGAAAAATGGCAGTTCCTGCAGAAAATTATGTCATCACAAATTGTACAATGTTATCTGGGCATGGCGGCGTGGTCATTGGCAGCGAAATGTCTGGCGATGTACGCAAAATTGCAATTTCGAACTGCGTTTTTGATGGAACAGATAGAGGTATCAGAATTAAAACCGCCAGAGGCAGAGGCGGCATTGTTGAAGAAATTCGGGTGAGTAATATCATTATGAAAAACATCCGCGACCAAGCCATCGTACTGGATATGCAATATGCAAAAACTAGTATAGAAGCCATTTCAGAGCGAACACCTAAATTCAGAAATATTCATTTCAGTAACATAACCGGTCAGGTAAATCAGGCTGCTTATCTTAATGGAATTGAAGAAATGCCAATTGAAAACATCACTTTTAGTGATATAAATATGGATGCAAAAACAGGCTTTAAAATTGATAATGCAAATAAAATTGAGTTTCACAACGTACAGATTAACACTGAGTTGGGGGCTGTAATTACTACTTCGAATGTTAAGCAACTAACCATTGATAATGTAAAAACCTATACGCCAAAGGCAAATGCGGCTGTAATCGATTTAAAAAATACGAGCGATGCATTCATTTACAACGCCTTTCCAGCAGTTGGAACATCAACTTATTTAAACCTAAGCGGTGATAAAACTAAAGGAATATCATTAGGTAATAATAATTTTAAAAATGCATTAAAAGGTGTATTTAAAGCCGAAGAAGTAACTGAAAAAGTGAATGTTATTTCTGGTGATAAAGGTCAATAAGTTTAAAAATATTTAAATAATGATTGATTTAAACCCAAACACATTTTTTAGAAAGATAGTAGTACTACTTACATTGGTATTGTGTATTCTTTCTGTTGATGTGAAAGCCCAAAATGAATCTTTATGGTACAAAAAACCAGCTTCAAAATGGACTGATGCATTGCCAATTGGTAACGGCAAAATGGGTGCAATGATTTATGGCGGTGTAAATACCGACCAAATTCAATTTAACGAAGAAACACTCTGGACAGGAAAACCTAGAAATTATAACAAAAAGGGTGCATCGGCACATTTACCGCAAATCCGGAAATTATTATCAGAAGGCAAGCAAAAAGAAGCTGAAGAATTGGCGCAAACACAGTTTATGGGTTTACAAAGTGAGCCCGGTAATCGCGAAGCGTGGGTTAAAGAAATTAAATCAGGAAAAGGAATTGAAGGAAATCCTGCACTGCCAAATTATGATGATAAAAATTGGAAGCGTTTAAAAGTTCCATCTTACGAAGGTTGGGAAGCTGTCGGCTTAGCTAATTTGGATGGTGCAGTTTGGTTTAGAACAACATTTAATGTGCCTTCAGATTGGAAAGGGAAAGACTTAATTTTAGATTTGAATAGAATTCGCGACCAGGATTTTACCTACATCAACGGGAAACTGGTTGGTAATACTGATAATCTTGAACCTCGAAAATATACCATTCCGGCAGCTTTAATTAAGGTTGGCAAAAATGTAATCGCTATTCAGGTTTTAAACTATTACGATAAGGGCGGCATAGCCGGATA
This sequence comes from Pedobacter sp. Leaf170, assembly GCF_920984665.1. GTDB lineage: Bacteria > Bacteroidota > Bacteroidia > Sphingobacteriales > Sphingobacteriaceae > Pedobacter. Next base: position 437,354 of record NZ_CAKLBP010000003.1, on the reverse strand, counting down.
TAAAGATACAAGCAGAAAAATTGGTATTTATCTTCAGGGTGGCTCCATTGAGCAAGGTATTTCTTTAGTTAAAGAATGGCAATATAAAATCCAAAACCAAGAACCACCAGCAGTTGCGCAATATCAGGCCAGTTATCAGCCATTCGGCGATTTAAAACTAAATTTTAAACATGGAAATGGAGAGATTACTAATTACAAACGCTTATTAGATTTAAAAACGGCTATCGCAAAAACAAATTATACGGTTAATGGAGTTGATTTTGAACGTGAATATTTTGCAAGTGCGCCAGATAATGCCATAGTTGTGCATTTAAAATCAAGTACTACTGGTTCTATCAATTTATCAGCTGCGCTTTCCAGCCCGCATTTAAAAACTGAAATTGTAAAGATTGATGCGCAAAGTATTTCAATGAAAGTTCAGGTAAAAGACGGCGCATTAAAAGGTGAAAGCTACTTAAGTGTAACCTCAAAAAAGGGTTCTATAAAAATTACGGATAATAAAATTAATATTGAAAAGGCTGATGAGGTAACTTTTTACCTTACGGCGGCAACCAATTTTGTTAATGCAAGTGATGTTTCAGGTAATCCGAAACTGAAAAATTTGGTTTATCAACTCGGGATAGCCGGCAAAGGCTATGAACCCATAAAACAAGCCCACATTAAAGAATATCAATCGTATTTCAACGCATTTAGTGTAAATTTTGGTCAATCTGAGCAAGAGCATTTGCCAACTGACGAGCGCCTGGAGAAATTTGCACAATCAAACGATGCTGCTTTTGCAGCGCTTTACATGCAATACGGACGATATTTATTGATTTCAAGTTCAAGACCAGGCACTCAGCCTGCAAATTTACAAGGCATTTGGAACGATTTATTAAGCCCACCCTGGGGAAGTAAATATACAACCAACATCAATCTGGAAATGAATTACTGGCCAGCTGAACTTTTAAATTTATCAGCCATGCATGAGCCGTTATTTAAGAAGATTGAAGGCTTATCTATTAAAGGTACTGAAACGGCGAAAGATTATTATAATGCAAAAGGCTGGGTTTTACATCACAACGCCGATATATGGAACGGTACAGCCCCAATTAATGCCTCAAATCATGGAATTTGGGTAACAGGTGCGGCTTGGTTAAGCACACATTTGTGGGAACATTATCAATTTACAGGAGACAAAGAATTTCTTAAAACTAAAGCTTATCCATTAATGAAAAAATCTGCTGAGTTTTTTGTAGATTTTTTAGTGAGGGATAATAAAACGGGTTGGCTAATTAGTACACCATCAAATTCGCCCGAAAATGGTGGTTTGGTTGCAGGTCCAACTATGGACCATCAAATCATCAGAACATTATTTAAGGATTGTATTGAGGCCTCAAAAGCATTGGGTATTGATGAGGAATTTCGAAAATCTTTAAAAGAAAAGGTGGAAACGATTGCGCCAAACCAGATTGGAAAATACGGACAATTACAAGAGTGGTTAGAAGATAAGGATGATACGACAAATAAACACCGCCACGTTTCGCATTTGTGGGGTGTTTACCCGGGAAATGACATCACCTGGGATAAGGATAATAAAATGATGAATGCTGCAAAGCAATCTTTGTTATACCGTGGTGATGATGCTACAGGTTGGAGTTTAGCCTGGAAAATTAATTTTTGGGCTAGATTTAAGGATGGCGACCATGCCATGAAACTGATAAAAATGCTAATCAAACCTGCAAATAATGGAGCTGGTTCTTATGTAAATCTTTTTGATGCCCATCCTCCTTTTCAAATTGATGGAAACTTTGGCGGTGCAGCAGGTATAGCAGAAATGATTGTGCAGAGCCATCAGGGTTATCTGGATATTTTACCCGCTTTACCAAATAACATTCCTCAAGGACAAATACATGGACTATGCGCCAGAGGCGGATTTGAGGTAGATATAACGTGGACCAAAGGTAGGCTTACATCGCTAATTGTGAAATCAAAAAGTGGTGAGGATTGCAGAATTAAATATAACGATAAATCGATTGAATTTAAAACGAAAGCCGGAGAAAGCTACAGTTTGAATGGAGATTTAAAACTTCAATAAGTTATGAAGAATAAGAGCGGATTATTGATTTTTTTGTTTCTTTTTTTGCTTGCGAATACCTACGCTCAAAGTGTTAGAAAAACAATTAATTTAAATAAAGAATGGCTTAGCATAGCTGATGAAAAAAATATCAATGTTTACAACGGTTTTCAAATTGCGGGTTTTAAAACTAAAAATTGGCAAAGTGTAAATGTTCCACACAATTGGGACCAATACGAAGGTTACCAGCGAAAACTTCATGGCAATAAACATGGTTATGCCTGGTATCGTAAATCTTTTAAAACAGTTGAAAAACCCAACGGAAAACGCTTTTTCTTATATTTTGAGGGCGTAGGTTCTTATGCTACAATATGGTTAAATGGTAAAAAAGTTGGTTACCATGCAGGTGGAAGAACAACTTTTACCTTAGATGTAACTTCAACGATAAGATTAAATAATCAGACTAATGTTTTAGCGGTAAGGGCAGATCATCCTGCAAATATTCAGGATTTACCTTGGGTTGATGGCGGCTGTTCAACTGAACGTGGTTTCTCTGAAGGCTCGCAGCCGATGGGGATTTTTCGACCGGTGCATTTGATTATTACAAATGATATTAGAATTGAGCCTTTTGGAATTCACATCTGGAATGATGATAAAATTTCAGAAAAGTCTGCGGTTTTAAATACTGAAAGTACAATCAAAAATTACAGCGCATCATCAAAAGAAATTACCGTTTTAAATCAGCTTATTGATGCCGATAAGAAAATTGTAGATGAACAAAAGACTAAGCTTTTACTAGCGTCTGGCAAAGAAATCAATGTAAAACAGAAAACAAAAGAGCTTTTAAATCCAAAACTCTGGTCTTTGGAAAACCCATACCTATACACTTTAAAAACCACAGTTTTATCTAACGGAAAAATTATTGATGAGCTAAATACGCCTTATGGGATTAGATGGATAAGCTGGCCGATAGGGGATAATTCAAATCAAAAGGTGTTTTTATTAAACGGGAAACCTGTTTTCATAAATGGAATTGCTGAGTACGAGCATTTAATTGGACAGAGTCATGCTTTTAGCAGTGAGCAGATAAAATCCAGAGTTATGCAAATTAAAGCTGCGGGTTTTAATGCTTTTCGAGATGCGCACCAACCTCACAACCTCGAATATCAAACACATTGGGATAAAATGGGGATTCTATCCTGGACACAGATGGCCGCACACATTTGGTATGACACGCCGGAATTTAGAAAAAATTTTAAAACGCTTTTGGTTGATTGGGTTAAGGAACGCAGAAACAGTCCTTCTGTTGTGCTTTGGGGTTTGGAAAATGAAAGCACCTTGCCCGAAGATTTTGCTAAAGAATGCACAGAACTGATTAGAAAACTCGATCCGACTGCCTCTTCACAAAGAAAAGTAACGACTTGTAATGGTGGTAAAGGAACAGATTGGGATGTTCCGCAGAACTGGACGGGAACTTATGGTGGTAATCCGCAAACCTATTGTGATGACTTGCAAAAACAAGTTTTAGTAGGCGAATATGGCGCCTGGCGAACAATAGATTTGCATCATCTTAATGCCGGAGCAAAAGGTTATACGGAAAATGCAATGACGGATTTGATGGAAACCAAAGTTAGGCTGGCAGAATCTGTTAAGGGTAAAACTGTCGGGCATTTCTTTTGGTTGTACAGCTCGCATGATAATCCGGGTAGGGTACAAGGTGGAGAAGGTTTAAGGGATATTGACAGAATTGGCCCGGTAAATTACAAGGGTATGTTTACGCCATGGGAAGAACCAACTGATGTTTTTTACATGTTTAGAGCCAATTATGCACCAAAACAAACTGAACCAATGGTTTACATTGTTTCTCATACTTGGCCTAATCGATGGAACAAGCCTGGTGTAAAAGATAGTATCGTAATTTATTCTAACTGTGATGAGGTAGAGCTTTTTAACGATTTTAACCATGAATCTTTAGGTAAACAGAAACGTAATGGTATCGGTACGCATTTCCAATGGAATAAGCCAAACATACAATATAATCTGCTTTATGCGGTTGGATATGTAAACGGAAGCGCGGTTGCTAAAGATTTAATCGTGTTAAATAACTTACCAAAAGCACCTGGTTTTAACAATCTTTTAGACCACAAAACAGAGGTGATTTCAAACGAAACCAATTATAATTATGTTTATCGGTTAAATTGTGGTGGTCCGAATTATGTGGATTCAAAAGGTTTTAAATGGTTTGCCGATAAAAATTTAAGCGATATAAAAAGTTTTGGTTCAACATCGTGGACGGCAGATTTCAAAGGCATACCTTCTTTTTTTGCTAGTCAGCGAAGAACATTCGACCCAATAAAAAACACAAAAGATTGGCCACTTTTCCAAACTTTTCGTTATGGAAGACATAAACTAAATTATCATTTTCCATTACCAGATGGTGAGTATTTGGTAGAGCTTTATTTTATCGAACCATGGTTAAATACGGGCGGTGGTATGGATGCTAAAGGCATGCGATTATTTGATGTGGCTTTTAATCATCAAACGGTAATAAAGGATTTAGACGTTTGGAAGGAAGCCGGACATGATGCTGCTTTGAAAAAATCAATAAAATTCACGGTTAAAGGTGGAGCCTTGGATATTTCCTTTCCGCAAATTAAATCGGGGCAGGCTGTGATTTCTGCTATCGCGATAGCAAGTTTAAATAAAAGCATCAAGCCTGCTCAACCATCTAAATCTATAATTAATGTAACTGATAATATTTTAACAGCCGATTGGTTGGATATTGGCGATATACAATACTCTGATGAAACGATTGAGTTTATCACTTTACCTTCAAATCTTTTCGGTTCCGAATGGATAAAAACATCTAATAAGAAAAGAGAGAAAATACATTTTAGCCTTAACGAAACTGCCGATGTTTTTGTAATGATTGATGTTTCTGCAAAAGATAAATTAGATTGGCTAACCGATTTTGAAGATACCAAAACCCTTGCGGAGAACAGTTTAAACACAAGCTTTAAGGTCTATCGTAAAAGATTTAATAAAGGAGAATCGGTAATGCTAGGCATTATTCCTTCAAATGCTTCAATGTATTCGGTTGCGGTTATGCCTCCGAGTGAATTAGAACCTGCTTACGATTTGAAAACGACAAGCAGCTATAAAGCTACTGATGCTAAACTGATTGGAAATGGTATTGTTAAAGAGGATTTAATGGGTAAACAAAGGGTAACTTTTAAATCTGCATCAAAAGATATTTTGGAATGGAGTTTTTGGGTTGGCGTGGCAGATACCTATTCTTTAACGATTAAATACCACAATCCTCTTGAGAAAATAATTAAAGCAAAACTCGAATTTCTATCTGCTGATGGTACGATAATGAAAACCGAAATGGCTGAATTTGCACCAACAAAAGCAGGTAAATGGAATTATTTTAATACAAATACCGGAACAATGATAAATGCCGGAAATTATAAATTAAGAATTTTAGCTGTTGATACCGGAGGATTATCAATTGATGCATTGGATGTTCAATAGGAAATCTGTTGCTTAGTCATCTCTTGCGAGTTTCATGTTGCCAGATATAAGTTTCCTGTTTTCGGTAACATATTGTATACGTCTTTGCTAAATTTAAATTACGATAGGTAACCAACAACATGTAACGGTTAACAGATAAAGATAATATCATACAATATGTGGCAAAAATCTTATATTAATATAGCTAACTAGCCTTGCATATTTGTTTTAACCAAATTAATAAACGAGCCAACCGATGATGAAGGGTTTACCTGTATTCGATCTTGCAATAATCTTCATCTATCTTGTTGGAATGATATTGGTTGGGGTTTATTTCTCCAGAAAAAACAAAAATTCCGAACAGTTTACAAAAGCTTCGGGCCTCATTCCCGGATGGGCAATAGGTTTATCAATTTATGCAACATTTTTAAGCAGCAATACATTTTTGGGCGTACCGGGTAAAGCTTTTGGCGGCAATTGGAATGCATTCGTTTTTAGTATCTCTATGCCTTTAGCCGCTTGGATAGCCTCAAAATATTTTGTTCCTTTTTATAGAAATACCGGTGAAATATCAGCTTATACGCATTTAGAGCATCGCTTTGGTGCGTGGGCAAGAGTTTATGCTGTAGTTTGTTTTTTGCTTACACAATTAGCCAGAATGGGTTCTATTTTCTTCGGAATTGCGCTAAGTCTGCAGGCATTAACAGGTTATTCCATGCAAATGATAATGGTTGTAATGGGTATTTCAATTATTATCTACACGGTTTTAGGTGGTATAGAAGCAGTTATATGGACGGAAGTTGTGCAAGCTGTGGTGAAAACTTTTGGCGCTTTGCTCATCCTATATTTAATTATCACCAATATGCCCGGAGGCGTATCAAAAGTAATCGAAATAGGTAAGGCAAGCGATAAATTTAGCCTGGGCAGTTTCGCTCCTGATTTTGTTGGTTCATCATTTTGGGTGGTGTTGCTCTACGGTTTTTTTATCAACCTTAATAATTTTGGAATGGACCAAAACTATGTGCAGCGTTACCATACAGCATCATCAAGTAAGGCGGCTTCTAAGTCAATTTGGCTTTGTGTTTGGTTATACATTCCGGCTTCGTTGTTGTTTTTTATTATAGGATCTTGCTTGTATGCGTATTATGATGTTAATCCAGAATTGGTACAATCCATTAAACATCAGGTTGCGATAGAAAGGCTACCTATAAGTGCCTCTGCATCAGAAATACTTGCCATGGAAAATAGCCTGAAACCAGCAGATTACGGCGATAAAATTATGCCACATTTTATGGTGACTAAGATCCCGGTAGGTTTGGTTGGTTTAATTGTTTCTGCAATCTTATCAGCAGCTATGAGTACCATTAGCTCTGGTATGAATGCTTCGGCAACGGTATTTTCTGTAGATATTTACAAGCGATACATTAAGCCAGATATAACGGAAAAGCAAAATTTATCGCTATTACACATTGCAACGGTCGGTTTTGGTTTAGCGGGAATGATTGCAGGTATCGCTATGATTGGCGTAAAAAGTATTCTGGATGTTTGGTGGCAACTTTCCGGTATTTTCGCGGCCGGAATGTTAGGCTTGTTTTTACTCGGAATAGTAAGCAAAAAAACTAAGAATCACGAGGCTATTATTGCCACAATGTTAGGAATAATAGTTATCATCTGGATGACACTATCTAGCTTTTTACCTGCTGATTTAGAAGCTTTTAGATATCCGTTGCATCAAAATATGATAATTGTAGTTGGCACTTTAACAATTTTTTTAGTGGGCGTTGCCTTAACCAAAATAAAAACAAAAGAACAAGCTACTTAATGGCTGGCAAATCTTTTTAGCAATATTTAATTAAAAATTATCCTTTACAAAATAATGGAAAACTCACAAAAAGGGTTCATCCCGGTTATGCTTACACCTTTTTTAAGCAACGGAAATATAGATTATCCGGCACTAACCCAACTTACCGAAATCTATTTGCAAGCTGGTTCGTCGGGTCTGTTCGCCAATTGCTTATCGAGCGAAATGTTCGAATTAACAGATGTTGAGCGTATAGATGCCATAAAACATGTTATTAAGGTAGTTGGTGGGGCTGTGCCCGTTGTGGCAACTGGAACTTTTGGTGGAGAAATTTCGAAACAAGCAGATTTTGTTAAGCATGTAAACGATACAGGAGTGGAAGCTGTTATTGCAATTACAGGTTTGCTTGCTGATGAAAATGCTGAGGATAATGTTTTTGATGATAATGTACATCAGCTTTTAAAACAAACCGATAATATTCCTATCGGATTTTACGAATGTCCTGTTCCTTATAAAAGGATTATAAAACCTCAGCAACTGGCAGATTTTGTTTCAACCGGAAGGGTGATTTATCATAAAGATACCTGCTTGGATTTGGCCCAGATTAAAGAAAAAATCAAGCTCACTAAAGTTCATAACTTTGGTTTATACGATGCTTATATCGTTCATGCATTAGACTCTTTAAAAGCTGGCTCCGCAGGTTTGTCATGCATTCAGGGTAATTATTTTCCTGAGCTTATTGTTTGGCTCTGCGATCATTATAATGATGAATCATTAAAGGAAGAACTGGAAGTTGTGCAACAGTTTTTGATTGACAATATGGATGTTATGCATAATGTTTATCCGCTGGTATCTAAATATTTTCTTCAAAAAAGAGGTTTGGATATTTCAACTTTTACCAGACGAGATGTAGGTAATTTTACACCTGATGTAAGGAAAGGAGTGGAGAAATTATTTGATGATTATACGGCCTTAAGGAGCGATTTGAATATTCAGGTTTATATTTAATTCTCAAAAGATTTAATTGCTTCATAGCGAAGCACGAAGCAATCTCAGGAGATAGATTGCTTCGTGCCTCGCTATGACTTAACCGACCTAATTCAAATACTTCCTTTTATAATCAAGCGGAGTCATTCCGGTTACTTTTTTAAAGTGCCTGTAAAAGTTAGATACATTATTAAATCCACAGTCAAAACAAATCATTTCAGTGGGTAACTTATTTTCAATTAGGAATCTGCAAGCATGGCTTACTCGTATTTCAATCAGAAAATCGTAGTATGTTTTCTTGGTCATCAGTTTAAAATAACGACAAAAAGAAGTTACACTCAAGTTGCTTAAGGATGCAACTTCTTCTAACGTAATGTCTTTTTTATAATTGCTAAGCGTGTAATTGCAAATTTTGTTGATACGGAGTGTTTCAGATTCGTTAGATTGGTAAAATGTATTAGAACTTGCTACAATGCTTACAAATTCGTCTGTTTCGGCTAAGGTTTTTAATATGGATAGTAAAATAATGATTCTGTCGATATTTGTTGCATCAACAGCATTCGTCATTAATTCTACTAATTTTTGTTTTGTCTCGCCACTAATAACCATACCACTTTTAGCCTTTTCGAATAATTTGGGGATAAGATAAGCTTCCGGTAAGTTGATTAAATATTTGCCCAAACAATCTGGTAAAAAATGGATAACCATTGCTTCTGTATTCAGGTTGGTGTTGTTCTGAAAATATTCATCTTTACAGCGCCAGGTATGCGGTAAATTTTCGCCGATTAACACCATTTCTCCAGGCTCAAAATTGCTGATATTATCGCCCACAAAACGAACCCCTTCGCCTTTAATAACGTAGTGCAATTCTAACTCCGGATGGTAGTGCCAGATGTTACCAAAATTTGGCTTTTTATCATGCCGAATACTAAAAGAACTTTGCAGCGTTACCGGAACTTTATGAAAATGAGGTTTCATGATTTTTACTAAAAATATTTGGTTAAAATATTCAATGGATTATGGCGAAACATAAACGTATCTTGGCTAAAGATAGCTGCTTTTAAGATAATATCCTATATTAATTAGATAAAAACTATCATAAATTAACTATTTTGATTGTTGAGTTTTGTATATAGCCACTCAGGCTCCAACCAAAATATAAACCGGCAAATTATTTTAATATAAATATTTTGTTCATTAATGAATTATGAAGCACGCAAAATTGAGCGAAATTTTACTTGTTTGCAGTGGTGATTTACGGCTTTCAGCTAACCAAAATTGCTGGCCCGCTCAACACGAAATGGAGCAAAAATTAACAGCCGAAATTGAAAAATTTGGTTGGTCGGTTAAGCGTGCTCATGCTTATGATTCAAGCAAAAAACATGGTTTTATAGATTCGCAAAGAATGGGCATTGATATCTTTAGAAATATCGACCCAAAACAACCAATAATTGTTGCCGAAAGTGTTTGGCAATATTCCCATCATGTACTGGCAGGTTTAACCACACATCAAGGACCGATTTTAACCGTTGCAAACTGGAGCGGACAATGGCCGGGTTTAGTTGGCATGCTAAATTTAAACGGCTGTTTAACCAAAGCCGATATTCCATACAGTACACTTTGGAGTAAGGATTTTAAAGACGATTTCTTTAACCAAGGTTTACAGGAATGGTTATCTACAGGTACAATCACTTACAATCAAAACCATGTTCAAAGTTTTGATTTAAGTAAAATACCAGCTGCTGATGATAAAAAAGGCAGAAGTTTTGCCAGCAATTTAAGAGAACGCAAAGTTATTATGGGCGTTTTTGATGAAGGTTGTATGGGTATGTACAATGCTATTATTCCTGATGAACTTTTACACAAAACCGGTTTTTTTAAAGAACGTTTAAGTCAATCGGCACTTTACGCGGCTATGTTAGAGGTTACAGATGCAGAAGCTGAAGCGGTTTTAAACTGGCTGTTAAAAAAAGGAATGACTTTTAACTGGGGAACTGAGGAGGAAATTCACCTTACAAAAAATCAAACCTTATCACAATGTAAAATGTACATCGCGGCTTTACGCATTGCAGATGATTTTAGTTGCGATACAATCGGGATTCAATATCAGCAAGGCTTAAAAGATTTAACCGTTGCCAGCGATTTAGTTGAAGGTTTATTAAATAATGAAGATAGGCCACCTGTTTTCTCTAAAGTGGGTAAAGAACTTTATGCCAAACAAGCATTGCCTCACTTTAACGAAGTTGATGAATGTGCAGGTTTAGATACCTTATTAACTTATAAGCTTTGGAAAGAGCTTGGCATGACTGGCGAAAACACCTTACATGATATACGCTGGGGCGAACATTACACGGGTGAGGGAATTGATGACTTTGTTTGGCTGTTTCTGATTTCTGGCGCAGCACCTCCGGCCCACTTTATTAATGGTTATGCAGGTGCAAGCAGTGATAGACAACCGGCCATGTATTTTAGATTAGGCGGTGGCTCTTTAAAAGGCATCAGTAAGCCTGGTTTTATTGTATGGAGCAGGGTTTACGTAATGGATAATGAGTTGCATTGCGATTTAGGTGTAGGCGAAGTTGTTGCCCTGCCTGATGCCGAAACGCAGAGGAGATGGAACAATACTACACCAGAATGGCCAATTATGCATGCCGTTTTAAAAGGCATTACCCGCGACCAAATGATGGCGAGACACAAGGCGAACCACATACAGGTAGTTTATACAAATTATGAAGCCAGTGCACATGAAGCTTGCAGAATCAAAGCTGCAGCATTGGATGAGTTAGGCTTAAAAGTTCATTTTTGTGGTGATGTAAAATTGATTGAAAAAAGAAATTAAAGGATATGAGATTAGGGATTATAACAATATTATTTACGGCGTTTATTTCTGTTAATGCAAATGCGCAAAGTAATTTATCGGCAGATGAAAAAGCTAAATATGTAAAGGCAATTACAGAACGTGCCGATAAAATTGTAAGCACATTAGAAATTGCGGATGCCAAAAAAGTAGAATTGGTTAGAAATACAATAAGAGACCAATACAGCAATTTGAATGATATTTACATCGTTCGCGATGCTAAATTGAAAGAGATTAAAGAAAAAAATGCTGATAATAAAGTAGAAAGAGATTCGGCAATAGCAAAACTTAATCGTTCTACTGAAGCTTCCTTGGCAAAACTTCATAAAAAGTACATCAGCAAACTTGCATCTAATTTAAATGAAACCCAGATAGACAAAGTTAAAAACGGTATGACTTACAATGTTTTGCCAATTACTTATAAAGCTTATCAGGAAGAAATTTTAACCTTAACAGATGCACAAAAGAAACAAATATTAATCTGGTTAACCGAAGCCAGAGAACACGCTATGGATGCAGAATCATCAGATAAGAAACATGCCTGGTTTGGCAAATACAAAGGCAGAATTAATAACTATTTATCAGCCGCAGGCTACGACTTAAAAAAAGAAGGTGTGGAGTGGGAGAAGAGAAGAAAAGCAGCTGCTGAAAAAGCAAACTAACCGAATAGATTAAAAACTAACCAAATCATAAATATGAAATTAAAATTTTTACGCAAATTTTCATGGTCCTTACTGGTTGCAATGCTTGTAAGTACAGTTCTTTTTGCACAACAGCGCCAAATTACTGGTAAAGTTGTAGATAAAAAGGACGGACAGCCGGTACCTGGAGTAACCGTTGGTATTCGTGGCAAAACGAATAATGTGAGCACCAACGATAGAGGTGAATTCTCTTTAGTTGCCGACCCGTCGACTGATGCATTGGTGTTCTCGTACATTGGCTATGTTAGGCAAACGGTTCCATTAGCTGGCAAGACAAACATCACTATTAACTTTGAAGAAGATAACAAAAATTTAGATGATGTTGTTGTAGTAGGTTATGGAACAAAGAAACGTTCAGAAATTTTAGGTTCTGTTGCAACTATTACAGGTACTGAAATTCAGGATGTTCCGGCACCAAATTTAGCAGGTGCTTTAAGAAATAGAATTGCCGGTGTTGGCGTTTCGCAACTTTCTGGTCGCCCGGGTGCTCCAATAACTATAAACATCCGGAATTCAAGTGTTTCGCCCACATTGCAGGGAACAGATGCTGGTGGAACTTCGGAACCATTATACATTGTGGATGGAATTACGGTTACCAGAGATGCTTTTGATAATATTGATGCATCAATGGTTGAAAACATGACTTTCTTAAAAGATGCTTCAGCCGCTATTTATGGTGCATCGGGTGCAAAAGGTGTTGTTTTAGTAACTACTAAAAAAGGTAAAGTTGGCAGACCAAGCATCACCTACAATGGTTATGTAGGTATTTCTGATGCTGCAAAAACACCAGAAATGTTATCCGGCTATGAGCATGCTAAATTGCTAAATGAAACTTATAGCATTCAAAATGCAAATGCCTCTGCCTATTTTTCTCCAGAGGATTTAGAATATATTAAAACATTAAATTACAAAAGCTGGTACGATGAACTTTGGCAACCTGCAACTACCCAACGTCATAACATAGGTATTTCTGGTGGTAGTGATAAGATTACTTTTTTTGCTGGTGGCAGTTATCAAAGTGAAAATGCGAACTATGCCGGAATGAAATTTGACAAATACAGTTTCAGAAGCGGTGTTGTGGCAACCTTAGTTGAAGGATTAAAAGCTGATATCAATTTTAACGTAGATTACGGAACAAGGGTTCAGCAACACAATGCAAGTGATACTGATGCTAACTTTTTTGAGAAACTAGTAACAACACCAAGGTGGGTGCCTATTAGTATTAACGGTAACTATGTTAATTATGTAGGTTTTCAAAATAATAATTTAAACCCTGCTGCGCAAGCAGAATCTGGCTACTACAACAATCGTAGCAATAAAGGCTACCGAATAAATGCAAGTTTAAATTACGAGCCAACATTCTTAAAAGGTTTTTCTGCAAGATTACAAATATCTCAGGCAAGTGGTTCTGCAAAGAGCACACAATATATTCCGCCTTACAGATTGTACAATTATGCCAGAATGGGAAACAACAGCTTATTGTTTACAGATCAATTAGTGAATACTTCAGCAACATCCTTTTTTGTTGAGCCAACAAGTGCAAGTGCTGCTACAATTACACCAGGCGTTTCAGAAAACAATAGTTATCAAGGTTTCTTAACCTTACAATATGGCAGAACATTTGGAAAACACACCATGAACTTATTGGTTGGTGGCGAGCAAAGCGAAGGTAATTCACAGGCTTCAACGGTTCGTTATACAAATCAATTAATACCAGGCATAGATCAATACTGGGCTTTTGATGCATCAACCTTAGCTCGTCAGGATTTTTCAAGAACAACGACTTCAAAACGTTCTGGCTTTGGGCGCTTAAGTTATGATTATGATAAAAAATATTTATTAGAAGTAATTACCCGTTTAGATGCTTCATCTCAATTTGCAACCGGAAATCGTTGGGGTGTATCTCCTAACGTAGGTTTAGGATGGGTTGTAAGTCAGGAAAAATTCTTTAAAGATTCTAAATTTTTAGGCTTTGTTAATTTCTTAAAATTAAAAGCAAACTGGGGTATTACCGGTGATGACAGAATTGGAACTCGTTTATGGCAAGATAGATTCCTGATTGATGTAACAAACGGATATCTTTATGGAAACTCTACACAAAACAGTTTAAACCGTTCTCGTTTAGCTAATCCGGATATTACCTGGGAGAAGAAACAAACCTTAAATATTGGTTTAGAAACTTCCATGTTTAACAATAAATTAGATTTTAGCGTTGAGGTTTTCAGAAATTACAATTACGATGCGTTTGATTTAGGTGGTAATAACTTATATCCACAATATTTTGGAACAGCAGCACCTATTATTAATTATAGAGAAACTTACAATTGGGGTTCTGAGTTTAGCATCGGTTACAAAGCAAAATTAGCAACCGACTGGAATTTAAACGCAAGTATTAACTTCTCGTATGGTAATTCAGTTGTAGATAAAATACTTTATGCTCCCGGAAATTTATTTAACAATGTAGCTACCGATTGGCTTATAGATTTCGGGACAGATCCTCGTGTATATAACTCAAGTAACATTGGCTTAAATACTATAGGTATGTTCAGAACACAATCTGAAGTTGATGCTTTCATGGCTAAAAATCCAAATTACAGAGTTTATGATCGCATTCCACAGGCAGGTTGGTTATACTATGAAGATACCAATGGCGATGGTGTAATCTCTGATAGTGATATGCTACCTATGTTTAAAAATACTAATGCGTTCTTTGGCGGTGGTATTAACTTAAACCTAACCTATAAGAGTTTCGCCTTAAGCACTAACATTAATGCAAGGTTTGGTGGTAAAGTTTTCTATGATGGAAGATCGAGAACAGCTCCGGCAGAAAATAGAAACGTTTTAACAATCTGGCAAGATCGCTGGACACCAGAAAATCCGATGCAAGGAAAGTATCCTCGTTTTGATGACCCATCTTTAGCTAGAAATTCTGATTTCTGGGCAGTTGATGGAACAACTATTCGTATAAACACGATGACTTTAAGTTACAAAGCTCCGGCAGGATTTACCAGAAAGATAGGTTTTAGTGGTGCACGCGTTTTACTTACTGGTAATAACCTGTGGACAATCGTAAACCCACTTCCTTACAAAGATCCTTACACTTCAAGTGCATGGGATTATCCTATCCTAAGAACAATATCTTTAGGTTTAAGTCTTAACTTATAATTTTTGAGCAATGATTAAGCAATTAAAAAACAACATAACAAAATCTTTATTGATTTTGGCCATTGCAGCAGCTTTACCTGCCTGCGTAAATAAAGATGAATTTTTTCTTTTACCAGATACCGAAGGTATTGATATTGCTATTTGGGATAATGAAGGGTCTGTTCAATTACATTTAAACAGAGTTTACGATGTAACCATACCATGGTTCCCATTACAAGTACTGCCAGATAGGATTGGTGTACACCTTGCAAGTGATGAAAATTATTATCCTAATGGAGATGCAAATGCAAGAGCCGCATTAGGTATGGAAGGTATGTTAGGTGTTAACGATGTTCGTGGTATTGTAGGTAATCAATACAGAGGTAATCCTGGTGATAATAAATATTGGGATATCGCAAGATGTAATGATGCAATTACAAACATTCCAAAGGGTGGAATGGCTCAGAACAGACAACGTGAGTATTTGGGCCAGTATTATGCTTTAAGAGCAATGGCTTATTTTGAGTTGGTTAAAATTTATGGTGGTGTGCCATTAATTTTAGAGCAGCAACTTGCAAATAGTGTTTACACAGAGGGTAGAAAAACTGCGAAAGAATGTGTTGCAGCTATTGTTAGCGACTTAAATAATGCAATGACGATGTTAGAAGGCTTTAATCCGGCTGATGGCGACGGTAGAGGCAAAATGACAAAACTTATTGCTGCGTGTTTAAAAGCTAAGGTTTTGCTTTATTGGGCTAGTCCGCAGTTTAATCCAACTAACGATCCGAAACATCCTTATGTTGCAGCTAGATGGACTGAAGCTTTAGCAGCCAACAAAGAAGCTTATGATTTATGTATTGCTGCCGGCAAAAGATTAATGCCAAGCTATATCGATATTTTCCGTACTGAAGGAACAGCCAATACAGAAGCAATTTTAGTTAGAACTTATTCGAATACTATTCCAAACAGAGGTCATAATGGTGAATCGAGAAACAGGCCAACTTCAGAAGGTGGTGGATACAATCAAATGTATACGCCAACGGTGAAAATGTTAGAGTCGTACCCAATGAAAGACGGAAAACCAAGAGGAACCTCAACCGACTTTCCTTATGATCCGGTTATGTTCTGGCAGAACAGAGACCCAAGATTTGATGCAACTTTTGCAACAAACGGTAGTGTTTATCCTTTAAGTGGTAATGCGACCAGAAAGCAATGGACTTACAATAATGCGATTAACGAATCTAACGGTAACGCTGTTTATGTGAAACGTTTTACAACACCAGGTTTAGCAGTTGGTGGTGTAAGTTACTCTAATGGTGTTGGTGGTAGTGGTATGGATTGGATTGAGTTAAGATTATCTGAGGTGATGTTAAACTATGCTGATTGTTTAAATGAAACAGGAAATATCGCCTTGGCCAAGGATTTGGTAAGACAAATCAGGGTAAGGGCTGGTGTAGTTGCAGGTAATGCAGATTATGGTTTGGGTTTAGCAAATAGCACTTCCGATTTCAGAACTTTACTTTTAGCAGAAAGACAAGTAGAATTTGCATTCGAAAACAAACGAAATGCTGATTTGAGAAGAACACGTACTTTCCATTTATTAACTGGTAACATGTCTAAATTAGAAGTTTCCTTAGCAAATACAGCAGATAAAGCAATTTTAGAAGCGGTAACAAACGGTGTAATGTTTAGAGAAACCATTAATGTAAACGATAAAACGACCTACCAAAGGTATTTCAGAAATGTAACAACTACGCCAAATTTTGGTGCTTACACAATTCCTGAGTTTCATTATTTCTATACGTTTCACAACGATTTTGTGAATTTTGGTGCCAACATAGCAACAACTGTTGGTTGGCCAGGTGGTACATTTGATCCACTTGACTAAAAACTTAGAGATTATAAACTGAGCCTATCAGATTAATAAAATTAAATATGAAACCTGCATGAGTGTGCTAATAAGCTGCTCCTGCTGGCTTCATTACCTTTAAAATGTTATTCAAATGAAAACTAAAAATATTCAAAAGTTATTCCTTATTGCAATAAGTGTAATGGTATTTGCCTCTTGCAAAAAGGAATCTGAAAATATATTTACCATGTTTAAGGATGTAACCGTAACTTTTAATAACAGCGATCCGCGTTGCGTTACAGATTACAAAGTGGTAAACGAGAAAGATGAAGTATGGATTGATTTTACAATCAACTCTGCTGCAGAAGATATGTATTCTTATGTGATAGAAACTTCGGCTGGTACAACAACACCATCCCGTATTACAACTGCAATTTCAGATCCGGCACAACGGAGAAGTTTTTCTTTTATATATAAAATTCCAAACAGCTTATACCCTGCATTAAGAGATGGTAAACAAAGTTTTAGAGTGTATGCTCTAAATCAAAAAGGAATTTATATTGGTGATGGTTACAAAAAAGTAACTATTGATGTAAACCCAAGCTACAAAATTTTTGCTAACAGAGATATCTTTTTACCAGATTCTACAGCTAAAGTTTTGCCTTCATTCTTCTCATTAAATGATGCTACAAGTTTTAGCTATACCAATGGTGCTGCAAATTCTACAAAAATAGATTTTGGAATATATCGTACCCTGTATAAAGATGCGCAAGGTGTTACTCAATATGCAATCAATTTGTATAATACTACAGCACCTGCAAGTGTGTTTCCAATTTACGATACAAGTACCTGGCAAAAAAGAGCAACAAAATTTAGTGCTCCAATCACAAATCAAGGAACAGTATTTTTAACCGGCGCTATCTCAGGCTCCACTATCGAAGCATTGGCAAAAGCAAGAACCATAAATCTAAATAATACAGTTGGAACTACAGCCGCAAACGGTTTAGCTGCGGGTAGTGCTGTATTTTTCCTCACACCAGAAGGTAAATATGGAATGATGTTAATCAATCAGGTTACTACTGACTTGCAAAAAAGACCTTATATAGACGTAAGTGTTAAAATGCAAAATTAAAATGCTTGCTTAATGGCGGGTTTAGCACCGCCACTTTTATATATATTTGGTTTGAAAAAGGGGAGCAGCGATTGCTCTCCTTTTTTATTTAAGAATGTTACATTTATATATGAATTTTTTATTTACCTTGTAACACGGCTTTGTTAATGAAGTTAATTTGTTACAGGTTATTTGTCCGATTGGTAATATTATACAATAGCTAGCGAAAATTATACATTAAAAAGGCTGTTTTTGAATGCAAATTTGAAAGATAATATACTTTCTAACCAAAATTTTTAACCAGGAATTACTACAGAATGAGCCACAATTTTTAATTTAACCCATAATTTTAATAGTTAAATTTAATCTGCTTAGCTTAGTTTTTCTTACGAGCAAAACACACATGAAAAAGAACTTATTTACGCTACTATTTTCATCGGCATTAATTCTCTCAGCTGGTTCAGCTTTTGCACAATACCCAAATATTCCAGATAAGATTAAAAAAGAATCAGATTCGATGATGAAGCAAGCTTATCGTCAATCGGATATTGCATGGGAAAAGGCAAAACCAATTATTGAGCAAGAAGCCAAACAAGGAAAGCCATATATTCCATGGGCAGGCCGACCAAATGATTTACCGCAGGCAGAAATTGTTGCTTTTCCGGGTGCTGAAGGTGGTGGTGCTTACAGTTTTGGTGGTCGTGGTGGTAGAGTAATCGTTGTAAAAAACTTAAATGATAGCGGACCTGGTTCTTTGCGTGATGCTTGTGAACAAGGTGGTGCTCGTATTGTTGTTTTCAACGTTTCGGGTATCATCCGTTTAAAAACACCTCTAATTATCCGTGCACCATATATCACAATTTCTGGTCAAACTGCACCTGGTGATGGTGTTTGCGTAGCCGGAGAATCGGTTTGGTTAAACACGCACGATGTAATTGTTCGTTTTATGCGTTTCCGCAGAGGCGAAACTTTTGTTGGTCGCAGAGATGATGCCATTGGTGGAAATCCGGTAGGAAATATTATGATTGACCACGTTTCTGCAAGCTGGGGATTGGATGAAAACATGTCGATGTACCGTCACATGTACAATGATAGTACAGGGAAAATTGAAGACAAATTAGGTACGGTAAATATTACGATTCAAAATTCTATTTTTTCTGAGGCTTTAGATTATTGGAACCATGCTTTTGGTTCTACTTTGGGTGGCGAAAATTGTGCATTTGTTCGTAATCTTTGGGCAGATAATGGTGCACGTAATCCATCAATTGGCTGGAACGGCATTTTTAATTTTGCCAATAATGTGGTTTTCAACTGGAACAACCGTTCTACTGATGGCGGCGATTATACCGCTCAGTACAACATCATCAATAATTATTACAAACCCGGACCAGTAACCGAATTAAAAGATCCGATTTCTTACCGTATTTTAAAACCAGAATCTGGCCGCAGTAAATTGCCTTATGTAGTGTTCGGAAGGGCGCATGTAGAAGGAAATATTATTGAGGGAAATGAAAAGGTAACAAAAGATAACTGGAATGGTGGTGTACAGTTAGAGGATAAAAAAGGTAATTTAATGAGTTATGAGCAGGCATCGCCATATTTTGCAGCAATGCGTGTTAAAAAACCATTCCCAATGCCAAAAATATCCATCATCCCAACGCTTCAGGCGAAAGACTTTGTTTTAACAAATGTAGGGGCAACTTTACCGAAAAGAGATCCGGTTGATGCCAGAGTAATTAAGCAAGTAAGAACAGGAATTATTGAGGTTCATCCGGATGCTAAACCATCTGCTTTTCAGTTTGAGCATCGCAGATTACCTGGAGACTCATATAAACAAGGTATTATAACAGAAATTTCTCAAGTTGGTGGCTACCCTGAATATAAGGGCACGCCTTACAAAGATTCGGATAACGATGGGTTGCCTGATGCTTACGAATCGAAAAACGGTTTAAATCCGAAAGATGCTTCTGATGCAGCAAAAATTACTAAAACTGGCTATTCAAACATCGAAAATTACTTAAATAGTGTGGTTCCCGTATCAATAGTAAAACCTAATTAATATGCGTAACTGGAATGCTATTTTAGGAGTAATTGTGCTTTGTGGTGTTGGAAATGCGGCTTTAGCCCAATATCCGGTTATCCCCGAAGCGATGGAGAAGAAATCAGATTCGATAATGGCGGTTTACGCTGAAAGGGCTAATCAACAATTTTTGAAAGCCAAAGCGGTAATGGATGCAGAAGCCAAAGCAGGTAAACCTTACATTCCCTGGGCTAATAAACCAGGTGATTTACCGCAATCAAAATTGGTGGCATTTCCGGGTGCAGAAGGTGGCGGTGCTTATTCTTTTGGTGGCAGAGGTGGTAAAGTTTATGTAGTTACAAGTTTGGAAGATTCAGGAAAAGGAACTTTACGCGAAGCTTGCGAGCAAGGCGGAGCCAGAATAGTTGTATTTAATGTTGCCGGAATTATTCGCTTAAAATCGCCATTAAATATCAAAGCACCATATATAACCATTGCCGGTCAAAGTGCACCTGGCGATGGGGTTTGCATTGCAGGCGAATCTGTATTAATTGACACACATGATGTTGTGATTCGCTATATGCGTTTTCGCCGCGGGGCAACTGATGTAACACGAAGAGACGATGCGATTGGAGGAAATCCGGTAGGTAATATTATCATCGACCACGTATCGGCAAGCTGGGGTTTAGATGAAAATATGTCTATCTATCGCCATGTTTATGATAAGAAAGATGGCTCAAAGCCCGAAAAACTAGCCACAGTAAATGTAACCATCCAAAATTCAATTTTTTCTGAGGCTTTGGATACTTATAATCATGCTTTTGGAAGCACCATAGGTGGATTAAATTCTACTTTTATGCGTAATCTCTGGGCTTCAAATATTAGTAGAAACCCATCTGTTGGTATGTATGGCGATTTTGGATTTGCCAATAATGTAATTTTTAACTGGTGGAATAGAAGTGCTGATGGAGGAGATAATGCTTCATTTTATAGCTTCATCAATAATTACTACAAACCAGGACCAATTACACCTGCGGGAGAACCGATTTCTTACCGTATACTGAAACCGGAATCAGGCAGAGATAAGCGTTTTGTAAACGATTTTGGACGTGCTTACGTAACCGGAAACATCATAGAAGGCAACGAAAAAGTAACCAAAAATAACTGGGATGGCGGTATTCAGCCAGAAAGCAAACGCGATAAACAGAAATTGTTAGATTCTATCCGTACAGATAAGCCTTTACCAATGGCGAAGATTTCAATCATCGACACAAAAAAAGCATACGATTATGTTTTGGCTAACGCAGGTGCATCTTTACCCGTTCGCGATGCAGTTGATCAACGCATTGTTAAGCAAGTTGCTACAGGGAAAATTGAGGTCTTTGAAGGCGCTCATCTAACAGAAAAGCAAAGTTATGTTAAGCGAAGATTACCTGCAGATTCTTATAAGCAAGGCATAATTTCTGATATTTCTCAGGTTGGTGGTTACCCCGAATATAAAGGAAAACCTTATACTGATTCAGACGATGACGGTATTCCGGATGGTTACGAGCTGAAAAATGGTTTAAATCCAAAGGATGCTAAAGACGCAGCAAAAATTACAAAATCTGGCTATTCGAATATTGAGGTTTATTTAAATAGTTTAGTGGATATAAATAAAGTTAGGCCTTAGGCGAGTTGTAGGTTTTACGTTATAAGTAATACGTTTTAAGTTGTACGTTTTAAGTTATACGTTATAAGTAATACGTTTTAAGTTATAAGTGGTACGTTTAAGCGGAATAACTAAAGCAGAAAAACATATACTCCTCGTCATTGCGAGGCACGAAGCAAACTCACAAAAGTATATTTTGCATTAAGATTGCATCGTGCCTTGCAATGACGGAAAATATAACAAAATAAAAAATGCAAAAAACTAACCATCTATATAAAATCAAAGTATTGCCAATATTGGCTTTACTGTTTTTTGCTACAAGTATTTCTTTCGCTCAAAAAACTAAGCCTATTGAGCCACCTAAGCCTCTTTTTAAAGATAAAGATGGTAAATTGGCTTATACATCTGATGAGCAGGGCAATCGTATCCCTGATTTTTCTTTTGCCGGATATATGGCAGGCGAAAAATCAATCCCAAATGCAAACATTAAAGTAATTGTTCCATTAAAAAATGGCGATGCAACTTTGCGCATTCAATCGGCCATCAACTATGTTTCAAAATTACCTATCGGGAAAGATGGTTTACGCGGGGCAGTTTTATTAGAGAAAGGAACTTATGAAGTTGCCGGAACTTTAAAAATTTCTGCTTCAGGCGTTGTGCTTCGTGGCAAAGGAATGGGCGAAAATGGCACAAAAATTTTTGCTACAGGTTTAGATAGAATTGGCGTTATCAGAATTTTGGGTAAGCACAATAAAATTGAAGAAAAGCCGATTGCTATCAGCGATAATTACGTTCCTGTTAATTCAACCAAACTTACTGTAGCAAATGCATCGGGTTTTAAAGTTGGCGATAAAATAGTTATTCATCGTCCGTCAACTAAAGAGTGGATAGAAACCTTAAAGACCGTAGAATTTGGTGGTGGCGAAAGTGCTTTAGGTTGGAAACCTGGGACAAGAGATATTCATTTCGATAGAAAAATTACTGCTGTAAATGGCGCTGTTATTACTATTGATGTTCCAATTACCACAGCACTTGATGCTAAATTTGGTGGGGCAACCATTTCAAAATACCAATGGAATGGAAGAATTTCAAATTCTGGTGTCGAGAATATAAAGGTAGAGTCTGATTATCACAAGGAAAATATTAAAGATGAATACCATCGCTGGACAGCCATCTGTTTAGAAAACGTAGAAGATGCATGGGTTCGTCAGGTGGTTTTTGAACATTTTGCAGGTTCTGCAGTAAATGTTTTAGAAACGGCAAAGCGCATTACCGTTGAAGATTGTAAATCATTAGCACCAATTTCTGAAATTGGTGGCGAACGCAGGTTTACATTTTTAACAACTGGACAGCAAACACTTTTTCAAAGATTATATGCTGAATTTGGTTACCACGATTTTGCAGTAGGTTTCTGCGCTTCAGGTCCAAATGTTTTCGTACAATGCCAATCCTATCTGCCATTTAGTTTCAGCGGTACAATTGATAGTTGGGCATCGGGCGTTCTGTTTGATATTGTAAATATCGATGGACAAGCCTTGAGTTACTTAAACAGAGGCCAGGATGGGCAAGGTGCTGGCTGGAGTGCTGCAAACAGCGTTTTTTGGCAATGCAGTGCAGCAAGAGTAGATAATCCACAACCTCCAACAGCTCAAAACTGGGCTTTCGGAACGTGGGCCCAGTTTTCTGGAAATGGTTATTGGGATATGTCCAACGAGCAAATTCAGCCTCGCAGTTTATACTATGCTCAACTTAAAGATAGATTAGGTAATGGGGTTGAAACCAGAACATTTCTGCTACCTGTTGAAACCGAAGCCTCGAGCAGTCCGCCTGTAGATGTTGCGCAGAAATTAACCAAACTTGCAGTTAAACCCACTTTAACAGTTGCCGAATATATTGATGCAGCAACTGAGCGAAATAAAATATCAACAGAACCAAAAGATGCGAAAACGATTGATAACATTGGTTTAGATAAAGTTGTTGAAATAAAACTGGCTGAAGCCGCAACCATCAAAAATGGTTGGTTGGTACGCGGCAATCAAATTGTTGTTGGCGATAGGCAAGATGTGCCATGGTGGAGTGGTAGTGCTCGTCCGCATGGTTTAAAGAAAACTAAATTTCATGCTACCCGTTTTGTTCCTGGTCGTGAGGGAAATGGCTTAACTGATGATTTGAATGCAATAACCGATTCTATGAAAAATGGCTTGGTTAAAGTGTTAGACCATAATTATGGTCTTTGGTACGATAGAAGAAGAGACGACCATGAGCGCATTCGCCGCATGGATGGAGAAGTTTGGGCGCCGTTTTATGAGCTGCCTTTCGCCCGTAGCGGACAGGGGAAGGCCTGGGATGGTTTAAGTAAATACGACATTACAAAGTATAATCTGTGGTATTGGGATAGGTTAAAAACTTTTGCAAACCTGGCCGACCAAAAGAGCTTAATCTTAATTCACGAAAATTATTTTCAGCATAATATTATCGAAGCAGGCGCACATTATGCTGATTTTCCATGGCGTACGGCGAATAATATAAACAATACAGGTTTCCCGGAACCGGTTCCCTATGCGGGAGACAAACGTATTTTTATGGCCGAGCAGTTTTACGATATCAGCAATGAAAATCGCAAAGCGATACACAGAGCGTACATCAGGAAATGTTTAAAAAATTTCGATGGAAATACCGGCGTTATTCAATTAATCGGTGCAGAATTTACTGGTCCGCTGCATTTTGTTCAGTTTTGGATTGATACCATAAAAGATTGGGAAAAAGAAACCGGCAAACACCCGATTATTGGTTTAAGCGTAACTAAAGATGTTCAGGATGCTATTTTGGCGGATAAAGAAAGGGCAAACGTTGTGGATTTAATCGATATCAAATATTGGCATTACCAGGCAGATGGAACGGCTTATGCACCACAAGGCGGGCAAAATTTAGCGCCTCGCCAGCATGCCCGTTTACTAAAACCAAAGAAAACATCTTTCCAGGAGGTTTATCATGCGGTATCTGAATATAAAACTAAATTTCCTGAAAAGGCAGTAATGTACTCAGGAGATAATTTTGATGCTTTTGGTTGGGCAGTTTTGATGGCTGGAGGTTCTTTAAGTAATGTTCAAAATCTCGATAAGTCTGTTTTAAATGCCATATCAACATTAAAAACAATCATCCCGATAGGGAAAAATGGCCAGCAATATGGTTTGGAAAATGCAGGCAAAACTTATCTGTTTTATAACGCATCAACAGATGTTATCAGTTTAGATTTAACTAAAACTGCTGGAAAATTTAATGTGAAGATATTCAATCCTAAAACCGGTGTATTGGTTAAGGAAGAAAAAATAAATGGTCAATCTATTTCAAAAATTAATAAAGTTGGAACTGGAGATGAGCTCATCTTCATTAATAAAATATAATTATGATGCCAAAATCTAAACTATACTTTCTACTTCTTATCAGCCTGCTCGCATTTGGATGTAAAGAAAAACCCCATTTTGGTGATAAAAGTTTATTAGTATCTGATAACGGACGCTTTTTTAGTAACGGAGATGGAAAGCCGTTTTTTTGGTTAGGCGATACAGGTTGGCTGTTGTTTAGTCGTTTAAATAGGGAAGAAACCAATACTTATCTCGAGGATAGAAAGCAAAAAGGTTTTAATGTGATTCAGGTAATGGTTCTACATGATGTTGCAGCCAAAAATATCTATGGCGATTCTGCTTTGGTTGCCAAGAATGTTTCAATACCTGTTGTTACAGATAAAAGCGATTTTAAAGATTCTACCGCTTACGATTATTGGGATCATGTAGATTATGCTATTGATAAAGCTGCAGAAAAGGGTTTATATATGGCTTTGGTTCCGGTTTGGGGTACAAATGTTAAAGAGAAAAAGGTTAATGAAGCTCAAGCGAAAGCTTACGCTAAGTTTTTGGCTGATAGATATAAAGACAAATGGAATATTATTTGGTTAAATGGTGGAGATATTAGGGGCAGTGATGGCTTAAAAGTTTGGAATACAATTGGTGAAACATTAAGAGCGAACGACCCAAATCATTTAATTACGTTTCATCCAAGAGGTAGAACAGCTTCTTCAGCTTGGTTTCACGATTCGAAATGGAGCGATTTTGATATGGTTCAATCCGGCCATCGCCGTTATAACCAAGATACTTCTGCTAAAGAGAAATTGCATTATGGCGAGGATAATTGGAAGTACATAGAAGCCGATTATAAACTTAAGCCAAACAAACCAACGATTGATGGAGAGCCATCTTACGAAGATATTCCGCAAGGTTTGCATGATACAAGAGAACCTCGATGGAATGACGCTGATGTTCGCCGTTATGGCTACTGGTCGGTTTTTGCAGGTGCTTTTGGCTATACCTACGGTCATAATTCAGTAATGCAGATGTATAAAAAAACGGATTTGAAACCCGCTTATGGTCCAAATGATACCTGGGATATAGCATTGAATGCTAAGGGTGCAACGCAAATGAAATTCCTGAAAGATTTAATGCTTTCGCGTTCTTATTTCGACAGAGTGCCAGACCAAACTTTGGTTGCA
Organism: Pedobacter sp. Leaf170; assembly: GCF_920984665.1. Lineage (GTDB taxonomy): Bacteria > Bacteroidota > Bacteroidia > Sphingobacteriales > Sphingobacteriaceae > Pedobacter. The sequence goes on along the minus strand of NZ_CAKLBP010000003.1, from coordinate 411,118 downwards.
GGTACTAATGGTGAAAAGTACGATCGGGTTTTAGCCACAAGGGGAGAGGAATATGCAATGTTCTACACTTACACGGGTAAAACTTTTAGTGTACAATTGGGCAAAACCGATGGCGATGATGTAACTGCATCGTGGTTTGACCCAAGAACAGGAAAAACGACTGTTATAGGGGAATTTGAAAACAAAGGCATTAAGGAATTTAATCCACCAGGTGATGCTGCAAATGGAAATGATTGGGTTTTGATATTGGATAAGGTATAGGCAGCCTTTCATTGTGAGGAGGAACGACCAAGCATTTTATTTTACAAGACAGATTGCTTCAGCTCACACAAACCCGACTTCGCAATGACGACTGCCGTGAACGTCATTGCTACTAAAGCATAGCGAAACAGAGAAATCTTTGAACTTTATATGCTGGTTCAAAGATTTCTCCACTGTGGTCGAAATGACGACCGCTACAAAAATAGTAGATAAAGGAAATTATCAAATAGAATAATAAGTGTTAAAATCATCAATCATATCATCATTTCGCTTAGCTATAATTGGCCTGGTTTTGTGTGGATTAACATCTTGCTCTAATCAAGCGTATTTATTCACTTCATTTCACGAACCTGCAAACGAAGGTTTGAGATATTTATACAGCTACGATGCCTATCATTGGACAGATTTAAATAAAACATTTCTCAAACCAGCGGTTGGTACGCAAAAAGTAATGCGTGATCCATCAATTGCTCAAGGTCCGGATGGTACATTTTATTTGGTATGGACATGCAGCTGGAAAGGAGATAAGGGTTTTGGTTACGCCAGTTCGAAGGATTTAATTCATTGGAGTGAGCAAAAATTTCTTCCGGTTATGGCGCATGAGCCTAAAACGGTTAATGTTTGGGCGCCAGAAATTTTTTATGATGACGAAAAGAAAGAATTTGTAATCATTTGGGCATCAACCATACCATTTCGTTTTGAAAAAGGTATTGAAGAGGAAGAAAATAACCATCGAATGTACAGCATCACCACGAAGGATTTTAAATCATTCTCTGAAACAAAATTATTTTTAGATCCTGGTTTTAGCGTGATTGATGCAGTAATTGTAAAACGAGCTGCCAAAGATTATGTATTGGTTTTAAAGGATAACACCCGGCCAAATCGAAATTTAAAAGTTGCTTTCGCGGATGATGCTTTAGGTCCGTATAAAAATGTTTCTGAAACATTTAGTCCGAAATTAACAGAAGGACCAACGGTTGTGAAAGTTAAAAACGATTACCTGATTTATTTTGATGCTTATGGACAAAAAACCTATTCAGCTTACAAAACATCAGATTTCAAAAATTTTAAGGATGTAAGTTCCGAGGTTTCTATCCCCGAAGGACATAAACATGGAACTATTATAAAAGTAAAAAGGAAAGTGATTGAGAGGTTGAGGAAGTAAATAACCACCTCGTCATTGCGAGGCACGAAGCAATCTAATTTGCTGATGAGATTGCTTCGTGCCTCGCAATGACGAAATGCATAATAAAATGAAAATATTTAAAATACTTTATTTAGTCTTACCATTTGTATTTGCAAAATCGCAGGCGCAAGATACCGTTCGTTATACAGGTAAAACTTTGGTTAATGCCGATTATCATCACGGGCAACTTGCGCCGGTAATTGGAGTCCACAATATTCAGACTTTCAGGGCAAACAGAGAACATCCAGAATTAGCCGAAAACTTCGGCTGGACATATAATCATGCGCCAATGTTGGCTTATTGGAACAATAAATTTTTTGTAGAATATTTGAGTGATAAGGTTGGAGAAAGCATCCCGCCAGGACAAACATTTTTGCAATCTTCTGCTGATGGTTACACCTGGACGAAACCTGATGTAATTTTTCCGGTTTACAGAATTGCAGATGGAACCACCAAAGAAGGCAGAACGGATGTAGCTAAAGATTTAGATGCGGTTATGCATCAGCGAATGGGTTTTTATGTTTCAACAAAAAATGTATTTCTTGTTTTAGGATTTTATGCCATTAGTTTTGATGCAAAAGACGACCCGAATGATGGGCATGGAATTGGTAGAGCAGTTCGAGAAATACAAGCGGATGGCAAATATGGTCCAATTTATTTTATTCATTACAATCCGGGTTATTCAGAAAAAAATACAAAATATCCGTACTATACAAAAAGCAAAAATAAAGCTTTTGTTGCTGCGTGTAATGAGTTGCTTGCCAATAAGTTAATGACGCAGCAATGGAATGAGGAAGCCGATAGAAAAGACCCATTAATTACTTTGCAAAAGCAATATAAAGCCTTTAATTATTACCATTTACCTGATGGAAGAGTAGTTGGTTTATGGAAAAATGCACTAACTGCAATTAGCAATGATAATGGTAAAGGCTGGCCCGAAAACGCCACACGTGCACCAGGTTTTGTAAATAGTAATGCCAAATTCTGGGGACAGAAAACTGCTGATGGAAATTATGCAACGGTTTATAACCCATCTGAATATAGGTGGCCTTTGGCAATTTCGACCAGTAAAAACGGTTTAGATTACACGAACTTATTATTAATTCACGGCGAAATTACACCAATGCGTTATGGTGGAAATTACAAATCTTATGGTCCGCAGTATGTTCGTGGCATTATTGAAGGTAATGGAAAACCCGCTGACGGGAAGTTGTGGGTTACCTACAGCATGAACAAGGAAGATATTTGGGTTTCTTCAGTTCCTTTGCCCGTAAATGAAAAGGCGCTGCAACATGCTGATGATGATTTTAGCAAATTAACAAAAGGAAAAGAACTTGATGATTGGAATATTTATAGTCCGCTGTGGGCGCCTGTAAAAGTAGAAAATAGCCTTTTAGTTTTAAGAGATAAAGACCCATTTGATTACGCAAAGGCTGAAAGAATTTTTCCGGCATCGAAAAAGATAATCACATCATTCTCGGTAACGCCAAAGCAAAATGATTTCGGTTTACTGGAGATTGAATTACAAGATGCAAAAGGTATGGCAAGTGTTCGCTTAACTTTTGATACAGCTGGAAATTTAAGTGGAAAAGCTGGTGCCCGTTATAAAAATTTTATGAAATATGAAGCTGGCAAAAGCTATAATATCAAATTGAAATTGGATGCGCATACCAGATTTTACACGCTTACAGTTAATGGTAAAGAAGCCTCATTAAGTTTAGCTTATCAACCAGTTGCTGATGTTTCTCGAATTGTTTTTCGTACAGGAGCAACGCGTCGTTTTCCAAATGTAGATACACCTGCCGACCAGACTTATGATTTAAAAAATGCAGGTGAATCAGAGAAAAAAGAAGCGGTTTACTCGATTAAGTATTTAAAAACGGAAGGATTTTAGGATGGGAAGGAACATTAAACACATCGTCATTGCGAGGAGGAACGACGAAGCAATCTCATTCGATAAATTAGATTGCTTCAGCTCGCACAAGCCCGGCTTCGCAATGACACATGCATTATCGTCATTGCTTGGTACAGATAGTTCCGAATTTTCGGAAAAGCAATCGCCTCTTACCGTCATTTCGAGCAGAGCCGAGAAATCTTTGAACCTAACAAAAAAGATTTCTCGACAACGTTTCACTTTGCTCGAAATGACGGGAGTGCAATCGTCATCGGGAAATGGTAAAATGTGGCAATCTTTAATGTTCACTGCAATTTTTGCATTATTTTCATTTTCCGCTAACGCAAAAATCCTGTTGCCGCAAATTTTATCGAGCAATATGGTTTTGCAACGCGATAAATCCATTAATATTTGGGGTTATGCATCTCCTGAGGAAAAAGTAGAAGTTAATTTTGCTGGTCAAACCAAACAAACTGTAACAGATAAAAACGGCAATTGGCTGGTGGTTTTAGCGCCCTTGAAAACATCTGCAAAACCGCAAACCATGACCATCAACGGCTCCAATAAAATTGAGCTCAGCAATATTTTGGTTGGCGAAGTTTGGCTTTGTTCCGGTCAATCGAACATGGAATATCAAATGCGTAAGCTGGCTAAAATTTCGAAACCTAAAAATGAAAAACTTGGTTTCCCTGCAGATGAAGTCGAAAAAGCGGAAAACGAAGAAATCAGGATTTTTCTGGTAAACAGGAAACAATTAATTAAACCTGATTCCATTCACAAAAGCTGGGCGGTTGCGAAAGATTCAGCGCTAAAGGCATTTTCAGCAGTTGGTTATTTTTTCGCCAAAGAACTACAACATAAATTAGGTATTCCTGTCGGGATAATCTCTTCTTCGGTTTCTGGCAGCGCCATAGAACCCTGGATTGCTCCCGAAGCTTTTAATCAGGAAAAATATTTTCAGAACCAAAAGGTTAGTAACGACCCTGGAAAATTTTATACACCGATGATTGAGCCACTTTCCAAATTTAAAATCCGTGGTTTTCTCTGGTATCAAGGCGAAACAAATTGCTTTTTGAATGAAACCATTAGTTATTCGTTTAAATTAAAAACATTAATTAACCTCTGGCGGAAAGCCTGGGATGAAAAGGATATGCCTTTTTACTATGTCCAGATTGCGCCATACGATTACAGTAAGCAAAAAAGTGATAAAGTAACATTGACTGTAGAAACGCTGCCGAATTTTTGGGAAGCCCAACAGCAAATATTACGTATGCCAAATACGGGAATGATTTCTACCAATGATTTGAATGATAATGGTGCTGATTTGCACCCAACCTGTAAGTGGGAAGTGGGCAGGCGACTAGCGCTTTTAGCTTTGGGCAAAACCTATCAGCAAAAAATAGATTTCTCTGGGCCGACCCTGAAAAAAAAGCGCATCTATATGCAATATGTCATTTTAAGTTTCGAAAACCTGAAATTTTTTGTGTCACCTACTAGAGATGATTTTACAGGTTTTGAAATTGCCGGTCATGATAATAAGTACACTAAAGCAACCGCTTTTCAGAAAGGTACAGACATTGTGCTGAGTGCTCCAGAAGTTAAAAACCCTAAAAAGGTTCGCTACAACTGGTCCGAAAATCCGAAAGGAAATTTATATAATAATGGTTTACCAGCTTTACCTTTCCGAACAGATAATCCTTTAACCAATCAATTTAAACCCAATTAATGAGACTTAGATTTTTACTTTTCTTTTGTTTGGTAGTGATGTTTGATGCTGTGAAAGCTCAGCAAACGGAGAAATTATATCTTTCAGGAACTGGAAATGATAATACCGTAAATTGGGATTTCTTCTGTACGGCAGGTGCAAATTCGGGTAAATGGACAACTATTCCTGTGCCTTCAAATTGGGAATTGCAAGGCTTTGGAAAATACAACTACGGTTTTAATAAGGATGAAAATAAAGGTAAAGAACAAGGATTGTACAAGTTCAATTTTAAAGTTCCGGCAAATTGGAAAAACCAAAAAATCAATATTGTTTTTGAAGGTTCGATGACCGATACGGAAGTGAAAATTAACGGAAAACTAGCTGGAGAGGTTCACCAGGGTTCTTTTTACGTTTTCAAATACGATATATCCAAACTGATTAAACTTGGCGCCGATAATCTATTGGAAGTTAAAGTATCCAAACATTCTGCTAATCAATCGGTAAATGAAGCCGAACGCAAAGCAGATTACTGGATTTTTGGCGGCATTTTCAGGCCGGTTTATATAGAGGCTTTACCACAAACTCACATTGATAGGGTTCAGATTGACGCAAAAGCCAACGGAATTTTAAATGCTCAATTGAATTTTACTGGCGATGCGGATAAAGTTGAAGTGCAACTTATGCAAAAGGATGGCAAGAAATTCGGCAACAAATTCGCGGCTGATATTCCAAAAGGCACTCAGAAATTGTTTGTAAATCATCAATTTGATAAGCCTGAATTATGGTCTTCAGAATTTCCAAATCTCTACACCGCAAACTTTACCTTAATCAAAAAAGGGAAAGAAATTCATCAGGTAACAAAGAAAATCGGTTTCAGAACGGTAGAAGTAAAAGAACGTGATGGCGTTTACGTAAATGGTGTTAAAATGAAGTTTAAAGGCGTAAACCGCCATTCTTTCTATCCAACATCAGGCCGAACAACGAGCAAAAAAATCAGTATTGCTGATGTATTGTTGATGAAAGAAATGAACATGAACGCGGTGCGGATGTCGCATTACCCACCCGATGGACATTTTTTGGATGTCTGCGATTCTCTGGGTTTGTTCGTTATGGATGAATTGGCTGGATGGCATGGCAATTACGATAAGCCAACCGGAACAAAATTGTTAAAAGAGATGATGTTGAATGATGAAAATCATCCATCGATTATATTTTGGGCTAATGGAAATGAAGGCGGTCATAACCGAGATTTAGACCATATTTTTCCTGAAGAAGATATTCAAAAACGTGCTGTAATTCATCCATGGGAAGTTTTTGGCGGCTTTGAAACCACACATTACCGTGAGTTTAATTACGGCATAGGAAATTACGACCATGGGCATAATATTTTAATGCCAACCGAATTTTTGCATGGCATGTGGGATGGCGGTCATGGTGCCGGAATTGAAGATTATTGGACTGCTATGTGGAATAATCCACTTTCTGCCGGTGGTTTTTTATGGGATTTTGCCGACCAAGCCGTTGTGCGTACTGATAAAAATGGCGAATTGGATACGGATGGAAATCATGGTCCGGATGGAATTGTTGGACCTTATCATGAAAAAGAAGGCAGCTTTTTTACCATTAAAGAAGTTTGGAGCCCGGTTTTTGTCGAAAAAAGAGAAATGACCACTGGTTTTGATGGCTCGTTTTTGCTGGAAAACAGATACGCCTTCACCAATCTAAATCAATGTACTTTCACCTGGAAGTTGAAAAAATTAAATGCTGGCGCAGATGCCGATTTAAAATCAGGCAAAGCCGATGCCCCAAATGTTAAACCTTTTGAGAAAGGAAAATTGCAAATCAATCTTCCGGCAGATTGGAGAAATTTCGATGCACTGTATTTAACGGCGAATGGCCCTGATGGAAAGGAACTTTTTACCTGGAGCTATCCAATTGCTTTGCCAAAAGATGATGCTAACGAAATGGTAGTTAAAACTGCTTCATCAAAAGTTATTTTAAAAGAGGATGCTAAAGTTTATCAGGTTTCTGCAAATGGAATCGATTTAACATTTAATAAAGTTAACGGACTGCTGCAGCAGGCTAAAAATGCAAAGGGTGTAATTCCATTTTCAAACGGCCCCGTTTTACAGGATGCGGTAAATAATTTCAAAAATTTCTCAACCAAAATGGATGGGGAGAATTTAATTATTTCATCAAAGTTTGATAAAAAGGAAAGCTGGAATACTTTGCAGTGGACAATTTATCCATCAGGATGGTTAAAAATGGAAGTCAAATATTTTCCGTCAGCATATTTCACAACATTTGTTGGCTTAAATTTTTCGTATCCCGAAACAGAAATTAAATCCGTTGAATATAAAGGAAATGGTCCGTATCGTGTATGGAAAAACCGTATGAAAGGTACACAATTCGGTATATTTAAAAAGGATTATAATGATTCTGCAACGGGAGAACCAGCCTGGCAGTATCCTGAATTTAAAGGATACTATTCAAATTTGTATTGGTGCGAATTTGTGGGGAAAACGCAGAATTTTAAAGTGGTAACCGATAGGGAAGATGTATTTTTAAGATTATTTACGCCAAAAAAATCTAAAGATACGGAATGGGATAATATGAGTCCGACTTTTCCAAACGGCGATATTTCTTTTATGAACGGGATATCAGCCATAGGAACGAAGACACAAAAACCGGAAACTACCGGACCAATGGGCATGAAACACGTTTTTTATGATTTTGATAAGGAACCGGGCAGAGCTTTAGAAATGGTGTTGTATTTTGATTTTTCTCTCGATACGTCGTCATTGCGAGGTACGAAGCAATCTGATAAGTAAAATGATTTGACAAAAAAAAAGATAGATTGCTTCGGTTCGCTCAAATCCAGCCTCGCAATGACGATGATGGCTGCCGTCATTGCGAGGAGGCACGACCAAGCAATCTCAATTGAAAAAAGGTTAGATTGCTTCGGTTCGCTCAAACCCAACCTCGCAATGACGATGATGGCTGCCGTCATTGCGAGGAGGCACGCTGAAGCAATCTCAATTGAAAAAAGATTAGATTGCTTCGGCTCGCGCTAATCCAGCCTCGCAATGACGATAGTATAGAAATTAATTGAATGAATTTTAAAACCTACATATTAATCATCAGCATCTGCATCACGTTAGTTGGGCAAGCTTTTGCGCAAATTACTTTACAAAACACAACTTGCGAAATGCTGACTAATCCGGTAGGAATTGATGCAGAAAAGCCACGGTTTGCCTGGCATATTATCGCTAAAGAACGCAATGTAATGCAAACGGCTTATCAGCTTTTAGCCTCTTCATCAGAAGAAAAATTAAAAGCGAACGAGGGCGATATTTGGGATTCGGGAAGGGTAAATTCATCAGAATCTATCCATGTTAATTATGATGGAGAACCACTTAAAAGTCGTTTAAAAGTTTACTGGAAAGTTAAAATCTGGACAAATGTCGGACAAAGTGAATGGTCGGCGGTTAACTCATTTTCTATGGGTTTGTTAAATTACAAAGACTGGCCAAAAGGTTGGATTGGTTTCGACAGAGCCTTCCCATGGGATAATATTAAAACAGATTCGAGGTTATCTGCAAGGTATTTCAGGAAAGAATTTCAAAGCAACAAAACCGTGAAATCTGCAACGGCATCCATCATTGGTTTAGGGTTGTACGAACTATTCATCAATGGTAAAAAAATTGGCGAAGATGTTTTAAAACCAACCGCTACAGATTACACCCGCAATGTAAAATACAACACTTACGATGTTACATCACACATCATTAATGGCAAAAATGCTGTTGGAGCTATTTTAGGCAATGGTCGTTTCTTCGCTATGCGCCAAAATGAAAAGCCATATAAAATTAAAACTTTTGGTTTCCCGAAAATGCTTTTGAACATTCATATTGTTTACAGCGATGGTTCAATTGCAAATATCGATACAGACGATAGTTGGAAAGGAACGACAGATGGCCCAATCCGAACCAATAATGAATATGATGGCGAGGAATACGATGCAACGAAAGAAGCTGCTGGTTGGAATACTGTAGGTTTTGATGATAGCAAATGGGCGAAAGCAGAATTTGTACAGGAACCTAGCGGAATTATTGAAGCCCAAATGAATGAAAATATGCGTGTGATGAATACGCTTAAACCTATTTCGATTTCAAAATTATCTGGTGGTAGATACGTACTTGATATGGGGCAAAACATGGTTGGCTGGTTGCAGATAAAGGTTAAAGGCTTGCGTGGAAAACAAATCAAACTACGCTTTGCCGAATCTTTGCAAGATAATGGTGAACTTTTTACATCAAATCTTCGCAATGCGAAATGTACCGATTTATACACTTTAAAAGGCGGCGAGACAGAAACCTGGGAACCGACATTTACTTACCGCGGTTTCAGATATGTGGAATTAAGCGGTTTTACTTATCAGCCATCTGTAAATGATTTCGTAGGCAAAATGATTTACGATAATATTAAAACCGTAGGAACTTTTGAAACATCGGATGCGCTAACGAATCAGATTTTTAAAAATGCCTGGTGGGGAATTGCAGGGAATTATAAAGGCATTCCGATTGATTGCCCGCAACGGAACGAGCGCATGCCTTGGCTTGGTGATAGAGGTGCGGTTGCCTATGGCGAAAGTTTCGTTTTTGATAATGGCAGATTTTATACAAAATGGTTGCAAGATATTCGGAATTCACAAAAAGGAGATGGTGCAATTCCTGATGTTGCACCGGCATTTTGGAGGTATTACAGCGACAATATGACCTGGCCAGGGGCAATGCTCTTGGTTACGGAAATGGTTTACAAACAAACTGGCGATGTTTCTACCGTTCGTGATAATTATCCGGCGATGAAAAAATGGTTGGCTTATATGCAAAGCCGTTACATGCAGGATTATATTTTAACCAAGGATAGTTATGGCGATTGGTGCATGCCGCCAATTACCATCGAATTTGGCAGAGGAAAAAGTGCCGATAAAAAGTATCCTTCTGCATTAATTTCTACAGCCTATTATTATCATTTCACAAAGTTGATGATGCAGTTTGCTAAAGCCATTGGTAAAGAAGAAGACATTAAAAATTATGAGGATTTGGGTAATAAAATTAAAGACGCTTTCAACCAAAAATATTATAATGAGAAAGGTTATTATGCATCAAATGCTTTAACCGATAACATTATTCCACTTTATTTCGGAATGGTGCCTCAGAATAAAGTGGATGACGTTTTTAAAAATATTACCCATACCATCGAAGTATCCAATAAAGGGCATTTAAGTAATGGTTTGGTCGGAATACAATGGCTTATGCGCTGTTTAAATGATTTCGGTCGCCCGGATTTAGCCTACACCATTGCCACAAAAAAAACATACCCAAGTTGGGGTTATATGGTTGATAATGGCGCAACTACCATTTGGGAATTATGGAATGGGAACACCGCCGACCCTAAAATGAATTCGCAAAATCATGTGATGATGCTGGGCGATTTACTAATCTGGTATTATGAAAACGTTGCCGGAATTAAATCCGAAAATGCTGCTTTTAAGCAGATTACTTTAAAACCAGAAATGATTAATGGTTTGAATTTGGTTAATGCAAGTTATAATTCAGTTTATGGAATGATTAAAAGTAATTATACTAAAACTGGTAGCAAGTTTAATTGGAAAGTAACTGTGCCGCCAAATACATCGGCACAGGTTTATGTTCCTGCAAATAACAGAAATGAAGTTTCGGAAGTAGTGAAATCGATTAAAGAATTAAAATTTATAAAAATGGATAATGGCAGGGCAGTTTATGAAGTAGGTTCTGGCGATTATGAGTTTGTAGTAGAAGGGAAATAGATAAAGTGGTTATGACGAGTGGAGTGCAACTTTATGGTCGAAATGACGAAGAAGTGTAATTAAGCATTTTATTTCGCCTCATGACAACCATTTATAGAAAATTGATTAAAAGTAATTATGTTAAAAAGAAAATTATACATCACGATAGGACTTGTTATCGCTTTAGCAATAACGGCGAAAGCGCAAGTAGAAAAATGGCAAAAGGGCGTTGTAAAGCAAGAGTATTTGTACGAAAAAGCACCATTTCCATCATGTCATTCGGCAACCCTTGCTGAAACGCCAACAGGTTTGGTCGCTTCATTTTTTGGAGGTACAAAAGAAAGAAACCCCGATGTAGAAATATATATTAGCCGTTATGTTGATGGAAAATGGCTAGCTCCGGTTTCTGCGGCAAATGGTATTCAGCCGGATGGTAAGAGATTACCAACATGGAACCCGGTTTTGTATCAGGTTCCAGGCGGAGATTTACTGCTTTTTTACAAAATCGGTCCTAAACCCTCTGAATGGTGGGGATTAATGAAAACATCAAAAGATGGCGGATTAACATGGTCTGAGGCTACTAAACTTCCTGATGGTTACATTGGCCCGGTAAAAAATAAGCCAGTTTTATTAAGCAACGGAAATCTTTTTGCTCCATCAAGCAGAGAAGGTAATGGCTGGAAAATTCATTTTGAGGTTACCAAAGATAATGGCAAAACCTGGAGAACAGTTGGCCCAATTGCCGAAAATGGAATTAAAGCCATTCAACCAAGTATTTTACAACATGGAAATGGTAAACTTCAAATTTTGGCCAGAACTGCAAATAGGGCAATTGTTGAGTCGTGGTCTGAAGACAACGGAGAAACCTGGTCGGCATTAACCAAAACATCTTTACCAAATAACAATTCGGGTACGGATGCAGTTACGATGAAAGACGGTCGACATGTTTTAGTTTATAACCATGTTTTACCTCCCGGCGATTTAGCAAAAGGTCCGAGAACGCCGTTAAATGTTTCGGTTTCTAAAGATGGAAAGGCATGGTCTGCAGCTTTGATTTTAGAAGATTCGCCGATTAGTCAATATTCTTATCCCGCTGTTATTCAAACCGCTGATGGTATGCTGCATTTTATTTACACCTGGAGAAGAGAAAAAATTAAACATGTAGTTGTAGACCCATCAAAACTAAAGCTTAAGAAAATTAAGAATGGCGTTTGGCCAAAGCTAAATGGATATACAGCACCGGTAATTACAGAAACTAAAAACGAAGAGCCATGAGAAAGATTGAGAAATCATCACGAAATGCCATCATTTCGACCGAAGTTGAGAAATCTTTTAAGTTAGTTACAAAGATTGCTTCGGTTGATGAAAAACCAAACCTCGCAATGACGACCGCTGTGTATGCTCCACGTATCGCCACCTCGTCATTGCGAGGAGCCACGACGAAACAATCTAATTTCTTTATAGAGATTGCTTCGGTTGATGAAAAATCAAACCTCGCAATGACGACCGTTGTATCTGCTCCATGTATCGCCACCTCGTCATTGCGAGGAGGCACGACGAAGCAATCTAATTTCTTTGTAGAGATTGCTTCGGTTGATGAAAAATCAAACGTTGCAATGATGATAGGTTGCTCTTCATTACTAGATAAAGCTCGTTCCGGTTTTTCGGGAAAGCAATCACTTTTAAAATATAAAAATGTTATTAACTTTTTCTTGCTGTTTCTTAGCTTGTTTTTTTGTGCTTTTACAAGCCTCTATGCCCAAACTCAAAACTCTGATAAACTCTATAAAAAACCGCTAACAGACGTTCTGAAAGAAATTCAAACGCGTTTCAAAGTTCAAATAAAATACAGTGAGCCACAGGTACAAGATAAATGGGTTAATTATGCCGAGTGGCGATTTCGGGCCGATGTAGATGAAACTTTAGCTAACGTTTTAGCGCCTTTGGATATGAAAGTAAACAAAGAAAAGCCGGGCGTTTATAAGTTAAAGGAATATGAATATTATCGTTGGGAAGTTCTGGATGGGTGGAACTACCTGGACAGTTTAGCTACAAAATATTCTGATAAAAACAGTTGGGAAAAACGTAAGGAAGAAATAAAACCGGAGCTTTATAAAGCCTTGTTATTGTCTCCGTTGCCAGAAAAACCAAATTCAAAGCCAATTGTAACAGCTAAAAGAATTTTTGATGGTTATTCGGTTGAAAACATTGCTTTAGAGATACTTCCCGGTGTGTGGATTAATGGTTCTTTGTATAAACCACTTAAGGCAAAAGGAAAAATTCCGGTTATTTTAAGTCCCGACGGACACTGGGAGAAACAACGTTACCGTGCCGATTGTCAACTGCGTTGCGCCACAATTGCACGTATGGGCGCTATGGCTTTCAGCTACGATTTATTTGCCTGGGGCGAATCGATGTTGCAATTTAAATATGAAGACCATCGCAAAAGTTTAGCTCAAACCATTCAAACCTTGGGTGGAATAAGGATTTTAGATTATTTCTCATCACTTAAAGAAACAGATACAAACCGAATTGGCATTAGTGGTGGCTCGGGCGCCGGAAGTCATTCAATTTTAATGACCGCAATGGACGAAAGAATAAAATTAAGTGCTCCGGTTGTAGCCATGTCGTCATACTTTTATGGTGGTTGCCCATGCGAAAGCGGTATGCCAATCCATCAGTGTGCAGGCGGAACAGATAATGTGGAGCTAGCCGCAATGGCTGCACCTCGACCGCAACTTTTAGTTTCAGATGGTGGCGACTGGACAGCGCATACACCTGAACACGATTTTCCGTATTTACAAAAAATGTATGGTTATTATGGTGTGAAGAATAAAGTTGAAAATGTTCACTTGCCTGCGGAGAAGCATGATTTTGGCATCAATAAACGCATTGCGCTTTACGATTTTTTGATTAAGAATTTCAAGCTTAATGCATCGGCGGTTAAGGATAAAATGGGTAAATATGATGAAAGTAAAGTAACCATCGAGAAAGAAAACGCATTGTATGTATTTGGCGATAATGGTGAGAAATTGCCTAAAAATGCGGTTATGGGATTCGAAAACCTAGAGAAATTATTCCCATCAAACACTACGAAATAAATGGAGCAAAACAGGAGAACTTTTATCTCAAACGCCGCTTTGCTAACCGGTGCTTTGCTTTTGCCAAATATATTACTGGCATCAGCAAAGAAAAGCAGATATAAAATAGCAGTAATCGATTTAATGATTCTTAAGCGTCAAAAAATTAGTGCTTTACCATTAGCGAAAGAAATCGGTGCAGATGGATTGGAACTGGATATGGGCGGCTTAGGCAATAGAGAAACATTTGATAATAAACTGGCCGACCCAAAAATCCGTGATGAATATTTAGCTAAAGCAAAGGAGTTAAATCTGGAGTTTTGCTCATTAGCCATGACCGGTTTTTACGCTCAATCTTTCGCAACACGGCCAACTTATCAAAAAATGATTCAGGATTGTTTGGATACTGCCAAGGCGATGAATATCAAAGTTGCGTTTCTTCCTTTGGGAGTTCAGGGCGATTTGGTTAAAAATCCAGAATTGCGACCAGCAATTATCGAGAGGCTAAAAATTGCCGGACAGATGGCTGCAAAATCAGGAGTTATAATCGGGATAGAAACTTCCTTAGATGCTCGCGAAGAACTAAAATTGCTTAAAGAAATTGGTTCTAAAAATGTTAAAAGCTATTTCAACTTCTCAAACGCGATTAAAAACGGAAGAGATTTGCACGAGGAATTACGGATTCTTGGTAGGAAAAATATTATCCAAATCCATGCAACAAATGAAGACGGTGTTTGGCTACAGAACGACCCAAAAATCAATTTATTAAAGGTTAAGGAAACCCTTGATGATATGCGTTGGAGCGGTTGGCTGGTTATTGAAAGAAGCAGAGATGCAACACAACCAACCAACGTGAAATATAATTTTACCGCCAATACAAGCTATTTAAAGTCGGTTTTTCAAAATCATAGTTCGTCATTGCGAGGTGCTAAGCAATCTCATTAATAGATTTATGGTAAGAGAAAAGCCAAAAGAATGCTAAATATGTATCGCAATAGAAAATACCACCACTGTTTTAATTCACCTAGAATTTATCAAGCTAAAGCATATTTTGTTTTAGTGTCTTCACTGTTGTTATTCAGTTTAAATGCATCTGCTGTAGATATTTATGTGTCTTTAAATGGCAATGATGCTAATTTGGGTACTAGAGAAAATCCATTGGCTACACTACATTCGGCGATTAGAAAAGCTCGTGAATTACGCCGGTTAAATGATAAATCAATCAATGGGGGTATAAAAATTTATATCGAAAAAGGTTTTTATCAGCTTAATGAGCCCATCGTTCTTCGTCCTGAAGACTCTGGAACAAAAGCTAGCCCTACGGAAATTATAGCCACCGAAAAAGTAATTTTAAGTGGTGGTGTAAAAATTAAAGGCTGGAAAATACTTGTTGGCAACCTGCAAAGCTTACCTAAAGAAGCTATGGGTAAAGTTTGGGTAACCGATATGCCGAATTATGATGGAGGCGACTTACAATTTCGCCAGCTTTGGGTTAATGGAAATAAAGCTACCCGAGCTAAAAACTATAATGGCGATGTTATGGGGAGGATTTTATCGTGGGACAAGGAAAAACAAACTTGCAGAATTCCGCTTCAAAGTAACATCAATCTGGCTAATATTAAAGGCATGGAAATGCTTATTCACCAATGGTGGGCAATTGCAAATCTTCGGGTAAAATTTGTTAAAATTGTTGGTAATAGTGCCGAATTAGCTTTCATGCAACCCGAAAGTAGAATTCAATCTGAGCACCCATGGCCGGCTCCCTGGATTTCTGAAAAAACCGGAAATTCTGCTTTTTACTTAAGCAACGCAATTCAATTCTTAAATGAACCCGGCGAATGGTACGCGGATTTAAAAAATCACAAGCTTTATTATTGGCCTAAAGCATCAGAAAATTTGCTAAATGCAGAAGTTGTAGCGCCGGCAATCGAAAATCTTTTGAAAATTGAAGGAACAATTGATAATCCGGTTTCATTTGTGAGTGTTAAAGGCATTTCATTCGAGCATTCTACTTGGTTAAGGCCATCAAAACAAGGTCACGTTCCGCATCAGGCGGGATTGTATATGCTGGATGCCTACAAACTCAAAATTCCAGGAACAAAGGATAAATCTACGTTAGAAAATCAGGCTTGGGTTGGCCGACCTGCATCAGCGGTTGAGGTTACTTATGCCAATAATACCTCGTTTGAAAATTGTCGTTTTGAACATCTGGCTTCCACAGGTTTGGATTATAAAAAAGGCACATCTGGTAATTTAATCAAAGGAAATTTATTTAAAGATATTGGCGGTTCGGCTATTTTAATCGGAACTTTTTCTGATGAAGCAACTGAAGTTCATTTACCTTATAATCCATCTGATAAGCGAGAAATATCTACCAATGATAAAATCGAAAATAATTTTATTACCGATGTAACTAATGAGGATTGGGGTGCCGTTGGCATTGGTGCTGGTTATGTTCAAGGCATAGAAATTCTGCATAACGAGATTAGTAATGTTTCCTATTCAGGTATTAGCCTAGGTTGGGGTTGGACAAAAACAACAAATGCGATGAAAAATAATAACGTCAGCGCAAATAAAATTCATCATTACGGCAAACACATGTACGATGTCGCCGGAATTTATACCTTATCGGCGCAACCTAATTCTTTCATCACTGAAAACGTAATTGATAGCATTTACAAAGCGCCTTACGCTCATCTTCCCGAGCATTGGTTTTATCTTTATACTGATGAAGGCTCGTCGCAATTCACCATCAAAAATAATTGGACACCAACTGAAAAATACCTCCAGAACGCCAACGGGCCTGGTAATTTGTGGGCAAGCAACGGACCGAAAGTTTCTGATAACATTAAATTAAGTGCCGGCTTAGAACAAAATTATCAGTATTTACTAAAAGAGAAAACTGCTTATTCTAAGCGTGGAATTAATATTGCCGAAGATAAATCTGTTGTTTTTGAATTGATTTATGAAGATAAAAAACAGCCTTCGGATGATGTTCTTGAAAATTTTGCGAAAGAAAATAATCTTTTGCCAGGTGAAATTTACAAATGGAACAATAGGATTGTGCTCTACTCTTCATCATTAAAAGTAGAAAGTTTACAGCAAACCTTAAAGCGATTAAATGCTAAAGAAATTAAGCTGTACGATAATCTGTTTTATGAATTTACAAGAGCAAAAAACTGCAATGAAAAGCCGGTAGCTGAATGGGAAAATATCATTTTATCTGCCAATTTAGTTAAAGATGAAAAGATGCAACAAGAATATCTGGAGTACCATAAAACACAATTCGAAAAATGGCCGGAAATTTCAAAAGGCTTTTGCAATGCAGAATTTCAGCGCTTAGCTATTTTTAAAAACGACAGGCAATTAATGTTGATTATCAGCATCCCGAAAGGGAAAAAAATAGATGATTTAAATCCAAAAACGACTTTAAATAATCCAAAAGTTGATGAATGGAATGAAATAATGAAAAAATATCAGGAAGGAATAGAAGGCACAAAAGCTGATGAAGTTTGGGTGTTTTTTAAACCGATAGAATAATTTACACGTCATTGCGAGGCAGGAAGCAATCTCTTATAACAATCGCTATTACTGGCGCATTAAGATTGCTTTGCGCCTTGAAATGACGACTAAAAATAGACAAGACTCATGCTTTAGCGGTCATCACCCTGAACTTGTTTCAGGGTCTTAAAGCTGTAGTTATGAAGAATGTGTGATGCTGAAATAAATTCAGCATGACGATTGGTTAACATATTGACCAGAAAAAAGAAAAAAACAATAACGCTTAGAAAACAATAACATGTTAAGATTAGGAATTTTAGGATTAGGAGAAGGCAGAAGTACAATTTCTGCATCGTTGGCGAGCAAAAAATTTAAGCTCATTCAAATTTGTGATGCCAATAAAAAACTTTGCGAAGAAAGAGCTTTGGAATTTGATTTTCAAAACTGGACAACCAATTATGAGGATATGTTAACCAGTGATAAAATCGATATGATTGCGATTTACACGCCAGACCATTTGCATTTCGAGCATATAAAACTGGCTTTGCAACATGGTAAACATGTGGTTTGTACCAAGCCTTTTATTGATGATTTATCTCAGGCAAATGAGCTTTTAGAATTGAGTAGAAAATCGAGAAGGAAAATTTTTGTCGGGCAAAGTTCTCGTTTTTTTGAACCGGCAATGCGCCAGAAGAAAGATTTTGATAAGGGTTTGATTGGTGAATTGATTACCATCGAGAGCTATTACCACGCCGATCATCGCTGGTTTTTAGAGAAAGGCTGGTCGTTAAAAGAGTCTTTTAAATGGTTGTATGGCGGTTTAAGCCATCCGGTTGATTTTGTGCGTTGGTATATGCCTGATATTGAGGAAGTAATGGGTTATGGAATGTTAAGTTCAAATGGCTTAAAGGCGGGTTTGAAAAATCAAGATACCATGCACTTTATTTTTAAAGCTAAGGATGGTAGAATTGCACGTGTTAGTGGCGCATATACAGGCCCAACGCAACCTGCTAGTCGCGATAGTGGCATGAGTTGTATTTTACGTGGAACGGAAGGCGCAAGCCAGGCCGATTACCACGAATTGCGTTACTCGGTAACCACCAAAACCGGCGAAGAAAAAGTAATTACCTGGGGCGATGCTACTTTGAAACATTATTTTCGTTTTGAAGGACAAAGCCATCATGCCGGTGAGTATCAAAATTACTTAGATTATTTTGCAGATAGCATTAACAACAAATTTACGGCTTATCCTGATTTGAAAGAAGGCATCGGAACTGTAGCGCTTTTACAAGCGATGGATAAATCGATGGAAACAGGTTTGCCGGTTAAGATTGATGAAATTTTAGAGGCGAATAACATTACAAGGGAATCGATAGGATTGTAGTTTTTTGCCACGGAAACACATAAGACACTGAAAAGGAACAAAATTGAAAATTACTTATAACGGTCGTCATTACTTCGTGCCTCGCAATGACGGATGCTTTAATAAGTTCCGTGTATTTTCCGTTTTTCCATGGCCAGATAAATAAAACCAAACTAACCAAATAAACCAATGAGTAACATTGTAGAACGATTAACGAGCTTAGATTATTTTATCGTTGTAGCCTACGTCATTATTTTAATGATAATTGGCTATAGGGCTAGTTTTTCGAAGAAAAAAACTGATGAGAATTTATTCTTAGCCAATAAATCATTAGGCTGGAGTAGTATCGGCTTCAATATGTGGGGTACAAATGTAGGTCCGTCTATGTTAGTTGCTTTTGCCAGTATTGGCTATACAACCGGTATTGTAGCTGTAAATTTTGAATGGTATGCTTTTATTTTTCTTTTCCTTTTAGCAATTGTTTTTGCGCCAAAATATTTAGCCGCCAAGGTAAGCACCATGCCCGAATTTATGGGCAACCGCTACGGCGATTCTACTCAAAACATATTAGCCTGGTACGCTTTAGTGAAAATATTAATCTCCTGGTTATCATTAGGTTTATTTGCTGGTGGCGTTTTGGTCAGGCAAATACTGGGCGTGCCGATGTGGCAATCGGTAACGGTGATTGTAGCCTTTGCAGGTTTATTTACCTTTTTTGGAGGATTAAAGGCCATCGCGAAGGTAAACGTATTCCAAATGATTTTGCTCATCTGCGTATCTTTAGCGTTAACGTATTTGGGTTTAGAAAAAGTAGGAGGCGTTGCTGCACTCTACCAAAAAACACCAAAGCACTTTTGGAATTTGGTTCAGCCCGCAACCGACCCACAATATCCATGGTATGCAATTTTGTTAGGTTATCCGGTTTCGGCAGTTGCATTCTTTTGTACAGACCAGTCTATGGTTCAATCGGTTTTGGGTGCTAAAAATTTAGAGCAAGGTCAGTTAGGTGTTAGTTTTATTGGCTGGCTTAAAATACTTTCACTACCATTATTTATTGTAACCGGTATTTTATGTTATTTACTTTATCCTGGTTTAGAAAATGCAGACATGGCCTACATGACTATGGTAACTACATTGTTTCCTCCCGGGATGAATGGTTTAGTAATTGTAGTACTCATTGCAGTATTGGTTGGCTCAATTGGCTCTTGCTTAAATTCTTTGAGCACCGTTTTTACGATGGATGTGTACGTGAAGAAAATCAATCCTCAGGCAAGCAACAATCAGATAATTAAGGTTGGCAGATTAACAGTTATTGCTGGTTGCGTATTTGCTATTTTGGTTGCTTTGGCTATAGATAACATTCAAGGTTTAAAACTATTTGATATTTTTCAGGCGGTGCTTGGATTTATTGCTCCGCCACTATCAGTAGTGTTTTTATCATCGGTATTTTGGAAAAGAACGAGTAAAAAGGCGGTTAATTTCACACTTTCCGTAGGCTCAATAATCAGTTTAGGTATCGGCGTTTGTTATTTATGGATTTTTCCATCTTCAGAATACCATTTTTGGCCACATTATTTGGTTTTATCCTTTTTGATTTTCGCTCTGCTGGCAATTTTATTAGTGATAATTACACTTACCGATTCATCGCCATCAATTTATAAAATTAATGAAGAACACTTAGCAAATACAGAAAAACCAACCCGAAGGGTTTGGATTTCTTTCGGCGCTTTAACCATTATTATGATTGCCTTATATATTTTCTTCAACGGACATTAGTGCATTATAAATAAGTCGTGATTTCGACTGAGGCGCAGCGGAATGGAGAAATCTTTTAACAGGACTAAAAGGTACAAAGATTTCTCCGCTACGGTCGAAATGACGACACATAAATCCATACAACATGAAAAACTTAAAAAAAATACTTTTACTATCAATTCTAACGAGTTTAGTAGCTCCAGTTTTTGCTCAAAAAGCCTCGTGGATTTGGTACCCGGGCGATTTTGATATTTACATGAGTAACGCAATGCAAAATCGAAGAACAGAGCGGGGGTCATTTTTTCCGGTATTTTGGAAAATGGATAGCCATTATGTGTTGGTCGATTTTCATAAAGAATTTACGCTTACCGAGGCTGAAGATGTTAAACTTTTTGTAGAAGGAACATACAACGTAAAAATTGATGGTCAGGCAATTTCAGGCTTTCCAAAAACGATAAAAATTCCGGCAGGGAAGCATAAATTAAGCTTAAAAGTTTACAGTCAGGCAGCGGTTCCGGCAATTTTTGTTCAAGGCAAAACGGTTGTTTCTGATGAAACCTGGTTGGCAACATTTGAAGATAAAGAATGGATAGACCAAAGTGGAAAAGTATCAGATAAATCGGGAACCACATTTGTTTCAGCGGGCTCGTGGAATTTAAACAACCCAACACAATTACCATCTCAATTTAAGTTGCCAACTAAACCGATGGCTGCGGTTAGCAGAAAAAAGCATGATGGTGGTGAATTGCTAGATTTTGGCAAAGAAACTTTTGGTTTTATAAAACTGCATGGATTAAAAGGCAAAGGCAGGGTTAGTCTTTACTACGGAGAATCGCCTGAAGAAGCACTTTCTACAGATAAATGTGAAACTTTAGATTATGTTGATATTGATTTATCACAGCGTAAAGATTCTATCATGCCGCTTTCAAAGGCTTTTCGTTATGTTAATCGTGAATTTTCAGGTAATGTAACAGTTGATTCGATATCCATGCTTTACGAGTATGCACCAGTTACCGAGCGTGGGAGTTTCAAATCATCAGATGCCGAGTTAAACAAAATTTACGATGTAGCGAAATACACATTTCATTTGAACACACGAGAGTTTTTTATCGATGGTATAAAACGCGACCGTTGGGTGTGGAGCGGAGATGCTTATCAAAGTTATCTGATGAATTATTACTCGTTTTTCGATGCGCCAACCGTTAAGAAAACTTTATGGGCACAACGTGGCAAAGACCCCGTTACAGCACACATCAATACCATTATGGATTATTCTTTCTATTGGTTTTTAGGAATTTACGATTATTATAAATTTACCGGCGACCAAAAATTTGTGCAGGATATTTATCCTAGAATGCAATCGCTTATGACTTACATAGACGGCAGGAAAAACAAAAACGGTTTGTTAGAATGGATGCCGGGCGATTGGATTTTTATTGACTGGGCAGATAAATTAAGTAAAGATGGCGAAGTGAGTTTCGAGCAGTTATTATATGCCAGAAGTTTAGAAACCATGGCTTTATGCGCCAAACTAGCAAATGATGAAGAAGGTTTTGCAAAATATGATAAGCAGGCAAAAGAACTAAAAAGCAAAATTTTCGAACTGTACTGGAATCCAAATAAAAATGCCTTAGTACATAGCAGAATTGATAATAAACAAACCGATAACGTAACCCGTTATGCTAATATGTTTGGAATTTTCTTCGATTATTTTACACCCGAACAAAAATTAGGCGTAAAAAAGAATGTATTACTGAACGATAAGGTAGCCAAAATTACCACACCATACATGCGTTTTTACGAGCTGGAAGCATTATGCGCCATGGGCGAACAATCTTACGTACTTAAAGAAATGAAAAGTTATTGGGGAGGGATGCTGAAATTGGGCGCAACTTCATTTTGGGAAGAATACAATCCTGATAAGAAAGGAATAGAGCATTTAGAAATGTATGGCCGCCCATATGGAAAAAGCCTTTGCCATGCTTGGGGCGCTAGTCCGATTTATTTATTAGGGAAATATTATTTAGGTGTAAGACCCGTTAGTGCAGGTTACGAAACTTATATCATCGAACCAAGTTTAGGCGGTTTAGAATGGATGGAAGGCAAAGTGCCAACAGTAAACGGTGATATTTCTGTTTACATGAACAAAAAAGAAATCAAAATTAATTCTGCTGTTGGCCTGGGAACGCTAAAGCTTAAAAGTAATTCGAAACCGGTTGTTAAAGGCGCAACGGTTAAAGAGGTTGCGAAAGGCGTTTTTGAAATTGCAATTGAGAAGGGGAAGGATTATTTAGTGAAATACAGTGGGTAAAAGCTCATTGCCGTCATTGCGAAGCACGAAGCAATCTTAAAGCGCTAGATATAACACCTTAGTTGTAAGATTGCTTCGTGCCTCGCAATGACGAGCGCCTTAATAGCAATGAACTTTAAAATTAGTGCTACGGGTTTTCTCTTTAATAGTTTCACTGTTTTGTCCATTTAAACCCGATTGCAGTAAAAATACTTTTCCTAAACCTATAAGGTTTTAAAAACCTTATAGGTTTAAAAGATTGAAACGGAAAGGTACTGTCTTTAAAAGCAAATAAATTTGATAAAAATTCAGCTTCTGAGTAGCATTAATTTAAAATCCCTCCATTTGTAATATAGCTCAATAACTTTACCTTTGCTTTAGTGAAGATTTCCTTCGGGAATTTTATCATGGGTAGCCCCGGAGTTTTCTGGGGTTATTATTTTTATTTCCTTATCAAACGCCGGGTTGTAGGCCTCATTTCTTCTCCAAAGGTGGTATGCCATTACCAATAATTTTTTCTGTACAGCAACATAGCCCTTCATCTTTTTACCTGTTCGCTGATAAACCCTTTCAAATAAATCCCTGAACTGTGGCTGGTCATCTCGTACCGCACAAAGTGCAGGCATGTGGAGGATCCTCCTTATTCTTGAATTGCCCTTCTTCGATATCTTTGTTCGGCCCACATGGTTCCCGGATTGGTTTTCTACAATATCATAACCTGCATAGCTCACCAATGAGCTCACATTCTTAAAAAGGGCAAAACCATTTGTTTCTGCCGCAATCACTGCAAATGACAATGTGCCTATCCCCTTTATTGCTGTTATGTTCCTGCAATGGGCTGCAAGGATAGGGTCTGTACTGATGAGTTTTTCAATGGCCGCCACCATCTCAATTATCTGTTTTTCTATCAGCCCCATAGTTTTGTTTAGTTGCTTAACAATATCCCTGCTCTGGTACTGGCTATGTTCTATCGCCTCAAGCTGGTTGCCCAAGGCGGTATGGAATTCGCAGAGGCTCTGATGCTGGCGTGTATAACACCTGAGCTCATAGAGCTTTCTGGTTGGCGGCACCCATAGTTCCAGTTTTTTTTTGCTCCGATCTGCGAAAGGCCGCGGGCATCAATCTTGTCATTTTTGGACTTGGCACCATTTGCCTGAAGATACCGTTTTGCTTTGTTTGGCAATAAGATGCTTACTGCAATTGCCTGCCCTTCAAGAAACCAAGCAAGCTGCTCGTGATAAACCCCTGTAGCCTCCATTACACAAAAAACAGGCAGCTGCTCCTTTAGGTTCCGCCTTAGCCAATCCATGAAAAGCTTAAACCCAGGCTTGGAGTTTGAAAACTTGTGGCTGACCTTAACTTTGACGCACTGTTCGGTATCTATGGCCGAAAGGCAGCAGTGAAAATCTTTTTTGGATACATCTATCCCAACCGAATACTTTAGATTGACCATGTTCTTTAAATTTAAGTTCGCAAATCAGAAACTACTCTTAGTCCTTGCTCATGTTAATCGTTGATCCAGATAGAAACAAATGGTCATTAGGTACTGTTCGGACTTTAAGAAAGTAAAAAGGGAGGATTATCCTTTTACGTCGACATCAGTTAATCATCGTGTCTAGCGGGGCTACAACTTGCCTCCCTCTTTCTGATTGTTTAATAAATATAAAGATATGAGCGGGGCTGCTGTTTCCAAAGAAATGCAAGCCCCGCTTTTCAAATAATTAATAAGATTGCTTCGTCATGCTTCTTCAGCAATGATGAATTTGCTTTACACCCCAATCCTCTGTTCTATTTTTTTAACACATTTATAAGCTTCTGCAAGTATCACATCGTTATCTACATTTTTGTTAAGGTTTAAGGCATTTAGCATGGATATGGTTAAGCATGCGATAATTCCGCCGCCATTTGAAACGCCAATAGGTACAGAAATATCCGTTACACCTGCTGCCAAATCACTTGTTTTTAAGTAAGCTCCTTTTTCATGAATCTCTGCTAATGAAGCCATAAAATCATCCTGCTGTGGCTTAAGATATTTTTTAAAAATGGCATTGTTTTTTAAAGCATTACTTCTCTCGTTTTCTGGCATGTAGGCTAATAAAACCTTTCCAGAAGCCGTTAAAGGCAATGGGAACAGGTTTCCTTCTTCAATGGAGAGTGCAATTGGTCCGGGGCTTTTGGCGTGTATAATTACCATTACCTGGTTCATATACAAAATACTCAAATGGCAGGATTGACGAACCGTATTAGCCAATTCTTCCAATGGAAATTGGGCAGCTTTTCGTAGCTCATCCATTGGTGAGTGCCTATGTGAAAGGTAAAATAATTTTAGGGAGAGGCGGTATTTTCCTGAAACTTCATCTCTTAAAATATAACCACGACTTTCCAAACTCATTAACATCCTGTAAATCTCGTTTGGCGTTTTTTCGATGCCTGTAGCAATTTCAGTTTGCGATAGTGGTACAGATTGGGCAGATAAGTATTCGAGAATATCCAAACCCTTGTCTAAAGCAGGTGCCTGGTATTTAGTATCGTTATTCATTGATTAGAATTTAAACAAACTTAATAATTTGAATTAGAAAAAATAATTTATCTGACAGTAGAAATTGCTATACAAAAGTTACATTCATATATGAAATAACTATTTATATTTGAGATAGCCGGTTAATCTATTAAAATATGAGATTTACATTCCTCTGAGAATGATTAGGTAACAGGTCAGTAAAATCAACCAAATATTCACGCTTAAAAAAATCATTTCCAGAATCTGAGTTGCCTCTCCGATAATGATCATCAATTATCAAAAACTTAACCTAACCAAATAAATTCAATTATGAACCCAATTAAATGCAAAAGCTATTGCCAATTCAGGCTACGCAATGTTTTAATCGCTAAACTCATTTTTATAATGTTGTTTACTGCGGTTTCAGGATTTGCGCAAACATTACCAGGAACATTTATTATTAAAGGGACAGTAACATCGCAAACCGGAGAACCAATTGCCGGTGTGAGTGTGAAAGTGAAAGGCACAACTACTGGTGCAACAACCGATAATGATGGGAAATATTCAGTTTCTGCTTCTTCAGGAAGCGTAACATTAATATTTTCTTTTGTTGGCTACACCAATCAGGAAATTCTGGTAAGCAACAGAAATACAATTAACATAAAGCTGGCCGAAGAGCAAAATGACTTAAACGAAGTAATTGTTGTTGGTTATGGTACTCAAAAGAAAATTAATTTAACAGGTGCCGTTGCTACAGTTTCTGGTGCCACATTAACCGAAAGACCAGCACCCAATGCCGCAAATTTAATACAAGGTAGAATAACAGGTGTGCAGGTTACACAACCATCAGGCGAGCCTGGAAGAGATAATCCTAACTTTTTAATTAGAGGAAGATCTACTTATGGCGGAAGTACAGATCCACTTATCCTAATTGATGGCGTAGCTGGTTCATTCAATAATTTATCGCCAGATGATATTGAAAACGTTACGGTTTTAAAAGATGCATCATCAGCTTCAATTTATGGTGCCAGAGCAGCAAATGGCGTAATTTTAGTTACCACCAAAAAAGGTAAAAGAGGTGAAACGGTTTTCAGTTACCGCACCAATTTTGCACGCCACACACCAACTGCTTTGCCAGATCTAATTACAAATTCGGCGCAATACATGGAAATGTACAATACGGCTGCTGCACGTTCGGGTATCGCATTCAGATATCCGCAGGCTGATATTGAATTATACAGAAATTCGCCCAATAAGGCACAATATCCTGATTTTAACAGTATGGATTATTATATCAATCCGGCAAATGTTATGCAGCATAATCTTTCTATTTCTGGCGGTACAGATAAAAGTACCTTTAATATTTCTGCCGGATATTTAGACCAAAATGCAGTTTTTGAAGGCTACAAATTTAAACGTTACAATGCTCTATTGAACTATAATAACTACTTAACAAAAAGCATTAGCGTTGGTACAATCATCAACATGACTTATAAAGACCGTAAGGAACCTCCGTTTACCGGAGAAAATATGGCTTTATTGGTTTATGCCGCCGGGCCACTTTATGGTCCTTTTTTACCTGATGGTAGCGGTAGAGTAGTTTCTAGAGCTTACGCTAATGAAGGTAGGAATCGTAACCCGCAGGAAGTTTATGCAATGGGCGAACAAACCACAAAAGAATATAATATTAATGCTCAGGCTTATATAGATATTAAACCTTTCAAAGGATTTACCTGGAGTTCGAAAGTTGCAATTAATTATGTTGATGAATACTATAAAATGTATCAGCATCCATACTCAGCTTATTTATTGCAAGATAGAGCCGCCGGAACAAACGAATATGTTGCAAACTCTTTCGGTCCGGATATTTTAGGGGTAACAGACCAATATTCAAAAGTTTTAAATCCAACGGTTTACTCTACAATTACTTACGAAAAAACTTTAGGCACATCACATAACCTTAAAGCTTTAGCTGGTTTTGAGCAGTTATCTTATAAAAATCAAAATTTAAGGGGCAGAAGAATTAATTCAGTTGCACCAATTTTAGAAGACTTAACAGGATATTCTGCTTCGGGTGAGTCATTATATTTCACCCATCCACGTTTACCATCGTTAGCTGCACCATCAGAATGGGGTATGCGTTCTTTGTTTGGGAGAATAAACTACGATTTTAAAGGAAAATATCTATTAGAGGCTAACATCCGTTACGATGGAACTTCAAAAGTTTCTCCTGATTACAGATGGGGCGTATTTCCTTCATTTTCTGCAGGTTGGTTAGTTTCTGAAGAAAGTTTTCTGAAAGATAAATTAAGCTGGTTAAGCAGTTTTAAAATAAGAGCATCATACGGTACACTCGGTAATCAGGATATCGGAACCTACCTATATCAGGATAACATCATCATCAATAACGTTAATTATCCATTTGGAAATGGCGCATTGCAGCAGGGTGGTGTAATTAACGATTTTAAAGATGTGAGTTTAAGATGGGAATCTACCAGAAGTATTGATGTAGGTTTCGATTTGAATGTCAAAAATGGCCTCTTCGGCGCTACATTCGATTGGTTCAGACGGTCAACCTTTGATATTTTGGCAAGGCCAAATGTTCCTTTGAGTTTAGGTTTGGGCGCATCAACAGTTAATGATGGAAGAATGAGAAGTCAGGGTGTTGAGCTTGCATTAACGCATCAAAATAAAATAGGCGAATTTACGTATGGTTTAAATGCCTTAATCTCCACAGCTAAAAATAAAGTAATTGAGCTCAGAACACCGGCAAAAGGCAGTACAATAAACGAAGTCGGCTTACCATATTCTTCTTTTTACTTGTATGAGTGGGATGGTATTTTCCAGGTTGAGGATATTGGAAACCCGAGCGTACCCGTGCATGAATTAAACCGTAATCCAAAAGCCGGTGATTTAAAAATGAAAGATGTTAACGGCGATGGTATTGTAAACGCCAACGACAGGGTAGTGGTTGATGGCGCTTATCCGGATTTTAACTACTCGTTTGGCTTAAATATGGGTTACAAAAGATTTAGTTTCAGCGCATTTTTCCAAGGCGTTGAAGGCATTAAAAACCGTGTTAACAATTGGGGAATCGATCCATTTATGCAGGGAACTGCGCCTTCAACAAAATTCTTAAATGCCTGGACGCCAGAAAACAGAAGCAATACGGTTCCGGCATTGTATGTATCGGGTTACAGTGGCGTTGCACCTTACACGGCATCAACTTATTATTTACAGGATGCATCTTATTTAAGGTTGAAAAACGTAATGTTAGGTTATGATGTTCCGGTTGGAGCGATTTCCAGGATTGGCATTAAAAATTTGAACGTTTACGTATCGGCAGATAACCTTTTTACGGTTACAAAGTATGAAGGTGGCGACCCCGAGCGAGCAAGTTCTACGGGTAACCTTGCACAGTATCCACAAACCAAAATTTTTAATATCGGTCTAAATGTTAAATTCTAAGCTGTATATCATGAAAAATAAAAATATATTATTCTGTACCCTGTTCGGATTATTAGCATTCGGATCATGTAAAAAAGATTTTTTAGATAAAAATCCATTAAATAGTGTTTCTTCACAAATCTTTTGGGCATCAGAAGGCGATGTTCAAACCGCTTTGGCAGGTGTTTATTCTCGCTTGCAGCAAAACTTTTTAGGTTACGAAAGGGTATATATGGATGCCCTAAGTGATAATGCTTTTCCATATCAAAATACAAACCAGGCAAATTTACTGGAAATGACTACCGGTAGTATTTCTCCTGCTTTGAGTGGGGTTTTACCAAACCTTTATTCATCGCCTTACCGGGCAATAACTTCCTGCAATTACTTTTTGGATAATGTTGATAGAGCTCCGATAACCGATGCCAAGAAGAATTTATACAAAGGTGAAGTACGGTTTATAAGAGCCTTAGCTTATTTCGATTTAGTTCAAAATTTTGGGGGCGTTCCAATTAACAGTACTTACCCAAAAACTGTTGATGAAGTCAAAATTGCGAAAAGCAGTAAAGAACAGGTTTATGCGTTTATTCAGCAGGATTTAGATTTCGCAATCGCAAATCTTCCTAACGAAAAATATAACGGGCATGCAGTAAAGGGTAGTGCCCAAGGTATTAAAGCGAGGGTTTTAATTACGCAACAAAAATGGGCTGAAGCAGTTCCAGTTTTAAAAGAAATAATGGCGGATAATAAATTCGCTTTATCTAATAATTACGCAGCATTATTCAAAACCAGCGGACAAGCAACTGCAGCGGTAAATACTGAGATTATGTTTTCTACACAGTATCTGGCACCCACAAATCCGCAAAGAATTTCGCCTGGTGCTGCAGGTATGGATGTAGAATTAGGTTGGTTTTCTCTAATTCAACCCTATAAAGATTTGGCTGATGATTATGAAATGACCGATGGAAAGCCAAGTGCAGAATCGCCATTGTTTAATGCGGCAAATCCCTATGCTAACCGCGACCCACGTTTAGATTTAACCATGAAATTACCGAACGAAACCTGGAGAAACTCAACCAATGTAATTTGGAGCGGCTTTGCGCAATCTTTTACAGGCTTTTTGATGGAAAAATATGTTGATTTATCGCGTGCACCAATTACTGCAGCAACAGCAACATTAACCGACCAGGATTACATCCACTTGCGCTACGCGGATGTTTTGCTAATGTACGCCGAAGCTCAAAATGAATTAAGTGGTCCTGATGCTACAGTTTACAAAGCAATTGATGATGTTAGACAGCGCCCTGGCGTTGCAATGCCTGCAACCGATAAAACTAAATATGCTACGCAGGCTACCTTGAGAAATTACATTCGCCATGAAAGACGTATTGAATTAGCACTTGAAGGTCAGCGTTACAACGACTTAAAACGTTGGAACATTGCACACATAAAATTGCCTACATTGAAAACACCAGCTGGTGCATCTTTAATTTTCGATACAAAAAATTATGTTTTGCCTTTTCCCGCATCCGAATTAGATAATAATTCTCAGTTGGTACAAAACCCTAATTATTAAAAATAAATAATTGTAGCGCGTATTACGCTACAGTTATTTTACAGTTTTATTAGAGTTAGTTTGTGTTCATATTTAAAAAAATAATTTATATTTGAATTGATTGAAGGTTGTTTATTTAAATTGAACATCCTAAAATTGATTTTTTTCAATCTAAATATTAACCAAATTATGAACCTAAACAAGCATCACTAACGGTGTAGAAATTTAATGAGTAAAATCGCAATTTTTTCTTGTCTGTTTTTAATAAGCATTTCGCTGTTTGGGCAAGATATAAATATTGCTGAAGTTCAATGCAGTTATCGTAAAAATCCTATCGGGATTGATTTAGTTTCGCCAACATTAAGCTGGAAATTAACATCATCAAAACAGAATGTAACGCAAACGGCTTATCAGATTCTGGTTTCAAATAGCGCCAGTAATTTAGATAAGAATATGGGTGATGTTTGGGATACTAAAAAGGTAAATTCATCAAAATCTATTCAAATACAATATAAAGGCGCAAAACTTTCATCAACAAAAACATACTATTGGAAAGTTCGGGTTTGGGATAACAAGGGAAATCAATCCAGCTGGAGTAAAACTGCCTTTTGGCAAATGGGTTTATTAAATGTTGCCGATTGGAAAGGCGCAAAATGGATAGCTTACGAGAAGCTTGCCGATAGCAATGTGAATATATTGCCAACGGATGGTAAGAAAGATAAGTTTGATTCAAACAATATTTTGCCCATGTTTCGCAAAAGATTTGCAGTTAACAAAACCATAAAAAAAGCAACTGCTTTTATTTCCGGTTTAGGGCATTTCGAAATGAGCTTAAACGGCCAAAAAGTTGATGATGATTTTCTTGCACCAGGCTGGACTAAATATGATAAGGAAGCTTTGTACGTAACTTATGATATCACAAAGCAAATAAAAACGGGCGATAATGCCATTGGCGTAATGCTTGGGAATGGTTTTCATTATGTTCCGCCGGTAAAAGATAGATATAGAAAATTAAAAGTTGCTTACGGCTTCCCGAAAATGATTTGCAGGGTTTTGGTAGAATATGCTGATGCAACAACGGAAAACATCGTCAGTAACCAGAGCTGGAAAACGGATAAATCGCCTGTAGTTTTTTCGAGTATTTATGGTGGTGAAGATTATAATGCAAACCTTGAGCAAAAGGGTTGGAATTTAGCTGGTTTTGATGATAGAAATTGGAAATCAGCCTTAATAGTTGATGGACCTAAATTAAATGCTCAAAAAGAAGAACCTGTAAAAGTTTTTGAATATACGGCTGCTCTAAAAACTACTCCGGTTGCCAATGGCGAATGGGTTTATGACATGAGACAAAATTCATCATCTATAATAGAATTGAAAGTTCGTGGCAAAAAAGGTGATACCGTTCGTATTACACCTGCTGAATTATTAAAAGAAGATGGTTCGGTTACGCAGAAAAATATCGGTGGGCCGTCTTACTTCACTTACATCTTGAAAGGTGAGGGTGTCGAAATTTGGCAGCCTAAGTTTTTTTATACTGGATTTAGATATTTGCAAGTTAAAGGCGGCACACCCACGGGAAAAGAAAATTCATCCGGCAAAGCCGTTATCGAAGATTTGAAAGCCTTGCATGTTAGAAATGCTGCGGCGCAAGTTGGCCAATTCTCATCTTCTAATGATTTATTTAACAAAACTTTTAAGCTGATTGATTGGTCGATTAAAAGCAACATGATGAGTGTTTTTACCGATTGTCCGCACCGTGAAAAACTGGGTTGGTTAGAGCAATTACATTTAATGGGCAACTCTGTTGGTTACAATTATAATGCTGCTCCACTTTTCAAAAAGGCATTGCAGGATATGAAAAATTCGCAATTACCAGATGGCTTAATTCCTGAAATTGCGCCTGAATATGTGAAATTTGATTGGGGTGGAGGAATGTTTCGCGATTCGCCTGAATGGGGAAGCAGCGGCATTTTGTTGCCATGGTATTTGTATCAATGGTATGGCGATAAGCAAGCATTAGTTGATTATTATCCAATGATGCAAGGTTACATTAACTATCTTGCCACTAAAGCTGATAATCATATTTTATCTCAAGGTTTGGGTGATTGGTATGATTTAGGGCCAAACCCTCCGGGCGTTTCACAACTAACACCAATGGGCGTTACCGGAACAGCCATTTATTATTATGATTTAAAAATCCTTGAAAAGATAGCTGCAATTTTAGATAAAAAAGCGGATGAAAATGCTTATTCAAATTTGGCTGTTGAGGTAAGAAAATCATTTAATAATAAATTTTTCGATGCTAAAACTAAACAATATGCAACCGGTTCGCAGGCTGCAAATGCTATGGCAGTTTATATGGGTTTGGTAGAAAGTGCAGATAAAAACGCCGTTATTGATAATCTGGTTAAGGATATTAGAGATAGAAAAAATAGTTTAACGGCCGGCGATATCGGTTACCGCTATGTGCTGCGTGTGCTGGAAGACACAGGAAAATCTGACGTGATTTTTGATATGAATAGCCGCTCGGATGTACCGGGTTATGGAATGCAAATTGCTAAAGGCGCAACCGCACTTACCGAAAGCTGGGCGGCTTTGCCAACAGTTTCAAATAATCATTTTATGCTTGGCCATTTAATGGAATGGCTATACAGTGGTTTAGGTGGCATTCGTCAGACTGAAAATTCCATTGCTTTTAAACACATTAAAATTGAGCCTGAAGTTGTCGGCGATTTAAAAGCTGCGGATGTTAGTTACGATTCTCCCTATGGAAAGATATCTTCCTCATGGAAAAAAACGGATAAAAACTTTACGTTGGAGTTGAATATTCCGGTAAACACTAAGGCTGATGTTTATTTTCCGGGTAAAACAAAACAAACCATAACCGATGAGCTTAACCCAAAGATGAATGTTTTAAGTGCCGAAAACGTTAAAGTAAAAGTTACAATAGGTTCTGGCCATTACAAATTTATATGCACAAATGAATAGGATTAATATGATCATATTTCTACTGTTTTGTGCTGTTAATTTGCAGGCTCAAAAAACTAATCCAGTTTCTGCAGAAACAATGGAAAAGATTTATCAGGAAGTAAAAACGCCTTGTAAATATGGTTTGGTAATGGTTCCTGCCGATAAAGACCATAAAATGGATTGCCCAACTGTTTTTAGAAAGGGCAAAGATTGGTACATGACTTACCTGATTTTTAGCGGTCGCGGTTACGAAACCTGGATGGCAAAAAGCAGTGATTTATTAAACTGGCAAAATCTTGGTAAAATCATGTCGTTCGAAGATTCCGGTAAATGGGATGATAATCAAAAAGCAGGTTACAATGCGCTTTTAGATACGAAATGGGGTGGAAGCTACGCAGCAAAATCGTTCAATGGAAAATATTGGATGTCGTATTTTGGCGGAAAAGAAAAAGGTTACGAAGTAGAACCATTATCAATTGGTATGGCTTATGCAACTCAACATCCATCAGTAGTACAGGAATGGAGCAGATTGGATAAGCCTGTTTTAAGCTCATTGGACAAAGATGTTCGCTGGTGGGAAAACAGAAATAAGCTTTTTAAAAGCACAGTAATAGAAGATAAGAAAAAGTTAACCGGGCATCGCTTTGTAATGTATTATAATGCGGTTGGCGATTCGTTGGCAAATAACAAAAAAACGCGTTGGTACGAGCGGATTGGTATGGCTGTTTCTGATGATATGATAAATTGGAAACGATTTAATAAAAATCCTATGGTTCATCATCCGGTAGGCATAACTGGCGATGGCGTGATTCAGCAAATCGGTAATCACTTTGTGATGTTTTACTTCGGCGCATTTTGGGAAGACAGAAAAGGCTCTTTTAATCGCTTTGCGGTTTCAAAAGATTTAGTAAACTGGACAGATTGGACTGGAGATAATTTAATAGAATCATCCGAAAAATATGATGAATTGTATGCACATAAATCTTTCGTTTTAAAATATAAAGGTGTGGTTTATCATTTCTATTGTGCGGTAAATAAGCAAGACCAACGTGGTATTGCAGTTGCAACATCAAAAGATTTAGGTAAAAGTAAAGTGAATTTTGTTCAATAATTAGAAATGAAGATGCTCGAATTTAAACATAGGATTTTTGGTTTGATTCTTTTGGTGTTTTTAGCATCAAGTAATTGCGAGGCTTCTGGTTTCGTCATTTCGACTGAAGCGCAGCGGAATGGAGAAATCTTTGAACGTAGTTTAACAACAAACGGAAAAGATTTCTCCACTACGGTCGAAATGACGACCCCCTCAGTAAAGCCATTTAATGAAATTAGTAATAAATCCAGCCTTGAAATAACGCTTCCTTTATCGTCATTGCGAGGAGGAACGACGAAGCAATCTACTCCAGAACCTCGCACCAGAACCAGCTTTAACAAAGATTGGAAATTCTTTTTGGGCGATGAACCTGGTGCAAAATCTCCTGCTTTTATCGATGCCAAATGGCGAAAGTTAACTTTACCGCATGATTGGAGCATTGAAGGAAAATTCGATGAAAAAAACCCTGCAAAACCAGAAGGTGGTGGTTTACCTACAGGAATTGGTTGGTATAGAAAAGAGTTTACAGCTCCTGCAAATTTCCAAAACAGGTTAATTACCATCGAATTTGATGGCGTTTATAAAAATTCGGAAGTTTGGATTAACGGCAAGTATTTAGGCAAACGCCCTTATGGTTATATTTCTTTTTCTTACGATATCAGTAAATACCTAAAAGCAGGAAAAAATATTATTGCTGTTAAAGTTGATAATGCTTTACAACCAGATTCCCGGTGGTATTCAGGTTCGGGTATTTACAGAAATGTTTGGTTAACTTCTACAGCTAAAATTGCGGTTGCACATTGGGGAACTTTTGTAAGAGCTGATTTTGTTAAAGCAGACGCAAAAGATGTACATTATCCAGATCCTCATGCTATTGTTGAAATAAAAACAAAGATTATAAATAAAACGGGAAAGATTCAGTCAGCTGATGTGATTGAGAAGATATATGACCCCAACGGTAAATTAGTAAACAATACAACTTTCAAGGTTAAAAAATTAGGCAATGAAGAAAATGTATTTACCAAATTATTCGATTTAAAAAATCCACTCCTCTGGTCGGTAGAAAATCCTTATCAGTACAAATTAGTTACTCAAATTCTGCAAAACGGTAAAGTAATTGATGCTTACGAAACCAAATTTGGTATACGTTCTTTCAACTTCGATGTGCAAAAAGGCTTCTCTTTAAATGGAAAACCGATGAAAATTTTGGGCGTTTGTTTGCATCACGATTTAGGTGCATTAGGCGCCGCGGTTAATGTTCGTGCAATGGAACGCCAATTAGAAATTATGAAAGAAATGGGTGTTAATGCTATCCGCACAGCACATAACCCACCAGCACCTGAGTTTTTAGATTTATGTGATAAAATGGGTTTTCTTGTTATGGATGAAGCTTTTGACATGTGGGCAAAAAAGAAAAACAAAAACGACTACCATTTGAATTTTCAGGAATGGCATAAACGTGATTTGGAAGACATGGTGCTTCGCGATAGAAATCATCCATCAATTATTCTTTGGAGTATCGGAAACGAAATTCGCGAACAGTTTGATAGCACAGGCATTGCACTTACAAAAAAATTGGTTGGCATTGTAAAAAATTTAGATACCACTCGCCCGGTAATTTCGGCTTTAACTGAAACCGATTCTGCCAAAAATTTTATTTATCAGGCGAAAGCCTTAGATATTTATGGCTTAAATTATAATCACAAAAAATATTCTGATTTCCCTAAAAACTATCCTGACGTTAAATTTTTAGCAACAGAAACTACATCGGCTTTAGAAACCAGAGGTTTTTATGATACAGCCGATACAATTCGTCGCTGGCCAAGAGATGGCAAAACAAAGTTTGTTGAAGGCAATAAAGAATGGTCTGCATCATCATACGATAATGTTTCAGCTTATTGGGGCTCTACTCATGAAGAAACATGGGCGGCAGCTAAAAAATACGACCATGTTTCGGGTTTGTTTGTTTGGACGGGTTTTGATTATTTAGGCGAGCCATTGCCGTATCCTTGGCCGGCAAGAAGCTCGTATTTTGGGATAGTCGATTTAGCCGGTTTCCCCAAGGATTCATATTACATGTACCAAAGCGAGTGGACTAACAAACCAGTTTTACATATTTTACCACATTGGAACCTGCCATTCGGACAAGCAGAAAGGGAGCAAGGTAAACCTGTTGAGGTTTGGGCCTACTATAATAATGCAGATGAAGTTGAATTGTACCTCAACGGGAAATCATTAGGAAAAAAATCAAAACAAGGCGAAGATTTACATGTAAAATGGGATGTAAAATACGAGCCTGGAACACTGAAAGCAGTATCCAGGAAAGCTGGTAAGGAAGTTTTAGTGCGTGAAATAAAAACAGCCGGTGCTGCGGCTAAAATCGAATTAATTGCCGATAGAAAGAATATTAAAGCTGATGGCGTAGATTTATCTTTCATAACCGTTCGCATTTTAGATGCTGATGGGAATGTTGTGCCAAATGCCGATAATCTTGTTGATTTTAAAGTAGAGGGCGTTGGTTTTATCGCTGGCGTAGATAATGGCTTTCAGGCTAGTTTAGAGCCTTTTAAAGCGAATTACCGCAAGGCATTTCACGGTTTATGCTTAGCTATTCTTCAATCAACAGAAAAAAGCGGTGCAATCAAATTAACTGCTACATCAAATGGCTTAGCTTCCTCATCAATCACAATTAACTGTACTAAATGATGATGAGCGTAAAAATTAATAGCATTCATTGCCGTTGGCTTAAGTTAGCGGTTTAATAAATATAAATAGAGTAAATAAAGTGGAGAAGACGATAAATTTAAAAGGAATAACCTGGAACCACAGCCGCGGACTTTTGCCTATGGTTGCAACGGCACAGCGATTTTCTGAACTCAATCCGAATGTGAACATCACTTGGGAAAAAAGAAGTTTGCAGCAATTTGCAGATTTTTCAATTCAGGAATTAGCAGAGCGATTTGATTTGCTGGTTATCGACCATCCTTGGGCTGGTTTTGCTGCAAAAACAAAATCAATTGTTCCTTTAGATTTTTACCTATCGGATGAATATTTAAATGACCAGGAGCAAAATTCTGTTGGTCAATCATATGAAAGTTACTTTTATGATACGCACTTATGGGCTTTGCCAATTGATGCGGCAACGCCTGTAGCCGCATCGCGACCAGATATTTTTGCCGAAAAAGGCCTGCAATTGCCTAAATCATTTGATGATTTATTAGCACTTGCAAATAAAGGCTTAATGGCTTTTGCTGGTATTCCGATAGATGTTTTAATGAACTTTTACACGCTTTGCTGTTCTTCGGGCGAAGACCCTTGTCAAAATGATGAACAAGTGGTTTCGACTGAAACTGGGGTTAAAGCATTACAAATGTATCGTGAGTTAGCTTCAAAAATGGATAAAGCAAATTTCAACCGAAACCCAATACAGGTTTATGAAGCGATGACGCAGAGCGATGAAATTGCTTATTGCCCGTTTGCTTATGGCTATTCCAATTATTCTAGAAATGGTTACGCCCGTAAAACTTTGCATTTCCACGATATGATATCCTTAGATGGAAAAACAAATCTGCGAAGCACCTTAGGTGGAACAGGTTTGGCCATTTCATCCAAATGCGAAGATTTAGAAATTGCAGCCAAATATGTAGAATTTGTAGGTTCTCCAACTTGTCAGGCTACATTGTTTTATGAAAATGGCGGTCAGCCCGGTCATTTAGCCGCCTGGCAAAATGAAGAGGTAAATCGCCAGAGCCAAAATTATTTTGCAAATACTTTACCGGCACTGCAACGTGCTTTCCTTCGCCCACGTTACCATGGTTCTATGTATTTTCAAGACCACGCAGGCGATGTTGTTCGCGATTATTTAATGAATGGTGGCGATGAAATTCAGGTTCTATCAAAAATGAATGAGCTATTCCAAAAATCTAAAACTTTAGTTTTATCATGAACAGACCATTAGAAGGACTTTTGGTTTTAGAGTTTTGTCAGTTTTTGGCAGGGCCATCGGCTGGCTTAAAACTGGCTGATTTAGGTGCCCGTGTAATTAAAATCGAGCGACCAAACAGTGGCGACGCCTGCAGACAATTATCCATCAAAAATCTTTTTGTAGAGGAAGATAGCTTGCTTTTTCATACCATTAACCGTAATAAAGAAAGTTATGCTGCCGATTTAAAAAATCCGGAAGATTTAGAAAAATTAAAGAAACTTATAAGCAAAGCTGATGTAATGACGCATAATTTCCGTCCGGGTGTGATGGAAAAAATTGGTTTAGATTACGCAAATGTTCAAGCCATAAATCCAAAAATCGTGTACGGCGTAGTAACCGGTTACGGTAATGAAGGTCCATGGCGAAATAAACCTGGTCAGGATTTGTTGGTTCAGGCCGTTTCGGGTTTAACATTTCTATCCGGATTAGATACCGACGGTCCGGTGCCATTCGGTTTGTCAGTTTCTGATATTATGTGCGGAAACCATTTGGCGCAAGGTATTATGGCGGCCTTAATCAAGCGGGCAAAAACGAATAAAAGCGTTTTGGTTGAGGTAAGTTTGTTGGAATCGATTTTAGATGTTCAGTTTGAGGTTATTACCACATATTTAAATGATGGTGGAAAATTACCTGATAGAAGCGGGGCGAAAGGTAGTGCACATGCCTATTTAAGCGCACCTTACGGGATGTATGAAACCAAAGATGGCTATATTGCAATGGCCATGGGTAATCTGCCAAATATTTGTGCCATTATAAATTGCAATATCGATGATTTATATGTCGAAGCCGGCTCAGCCTTCGATAATCGCGATAAATTAATTATTCGTTTGGCGGCAACATTCAAACAAAAAGAAACTAAAATTTGGGTTAACCTTTTGGAAAGTAATGGCATTTGGTGCGCCGAAGTTCTAAATTATCAAACGGCAACATCTTTAAGCACTTATAAAAATTTGCAGATTGAACAAGATTTAGAATTAAGCAACGGAAAAAAAATAAACACAACTGTAAGTCCGATTCGTTTGGATAATGAAAAGTTATTTGCGGCAAAACCTGCGCCAAAACTTGGATTTGATACGCAGGAGATTAATAGAGAGTTTGAATTAACTTAACTCCGTCATTGCGAAGAGCTACGACGAAGCAATCTCATTTAAAAGCACTCTTTATAATTTACACAAAAGAAGAGATTGCTTCGTACCTCGCAATGACGAGGTGCGGATGCAAATAGTAAAGAAAAGAAGTTTGAATTAAACAAATTGTCACGTTGAGCCTGTCGAAACGCATTTAAAAAGTTCTTCGGCACGCTCAGAATGACAATTAAAATGAAATAAAATAACAGTCGTCACCCTGAATTTATTTCAGGGTCTTAAGCAAAAAGATGCTGATCCCGAAAATTCAGGAGAGCATGACGAATTTTTAATAAAAATTATAATTATGCAACCGCTTGAAGATTATTTAGTTATCGATTTCAGCCAGTTTCTTTCTGGGCCATCGGCGAGCTTGCGCTTAGCAGATATGGGTGCTCGGGTAATTAAAATCGAGCGTTTAGGCGTTGGCGATATTTGCCG
Source organism: Pedobacter sp. Leaf170 (assembly GCF_920984665.1). Lineage (GTDB taxonomy): Bacteria > Bacteroidota > Bacteroidia > Sphingobacteriales > Sphingobacteriaceae > Pedobacter. The sequence continues at coordinate 371,144 of NZ_CAKLBP010000003.1, read as the reverse complement.
TACGCTATACACCTCAAACCTGATTATGAATGGCGAATCGTCGGTTTTTCATGCCATCAACAGAAATAAAGAAAGTTTTGAAGTCGATTTAAAAAATGAAGATGACTGCGAAATTGTTCGCGAACTGCTTAAAAAAGCAGATGTAATGATTCATAATTTCCGCCCTGGTGTAATGGAACGCTTAGGTTTTGATTATAAATCTGTTACCAACATAAATCCAAATATCATTTATGGAGAAATTTCTGGTTATGGAACCGAAAGCGAATGGAAAAATAAACCCGGACAGGATTTACTTTTGCAATCCGTAACTGGCTTAACATCCCTTACCGGAAATGCAGACAGCGGCCCGGTTGCTATGGGTTTATCCATTGTAGATATGCTTGCCGGAGCACATTTAGCCCAAGGTTTACTAGCTTGTTTGTATCGCAAAGCGATTAAAAATGAAGGTGGTTTTGTGCAAATAAGCATGATGGAATCTGCTTACGATTTTCAGTTTGAAACCATTACAACATTTATGAATGATGGCGGAACTTTGCCAGAACGTTCTAAAAACAACAATGCGAATGCATATTTAGGTGCTCCGTATGGCATTTATCAAACAGAAAACGGATATTTAGCACTGGCGATGGGTTCAATACCACAACTTGCTGTTTTGTTAGATTGCGAAGCTTTGGAAAACTACATTGAAATTAATGAAGCTTTTGATAAACGTGATGAAATTAAGGCGATTCTGGCCAACCATCTTTTATCTGATACCACCGAAAACTGGCTTTCTAAACTAGAGCCAGCCGATATTTGGTGTGCTGATGTGTTGAATTGGAATGCTTTAATGGCTCACGATGGTTTTAAGGTTTTAAATATGATACAAGAGGTTGAGATGGTTGATGGTTATAAATATCAAACCACCCGATGCCCCATTCGTATTGATGGAGAATTATTGTTTTCATCAAAAGGCTCGCCTAAATTAGGTCAGGATAACGAAAAAATTATCCAGGAATTTATTACCCAGAATACAACTGCAAATGCATAACCAAATAAGCACTTTTAAAATTGCCGTTCGCAAGTTTGCACCCTTTGAAACTGCTATGCAGGATTTTTGGACTAAATACTGCAAATTTTCGGGCTGTAAACTGGAGTTGGAAATGGTGGTGATGGATTTACATGAACTTTACGAAAACACTATCACTAAAAAAGGATTAGCCAATGGCGATTTTGATATTGCGCACATCAGTACAGATTGGGTTTTAGAAGGCTATTTTAATCAGGATTTTGAAGTTTTAAATCCTTACATCAATAAAAATAAACCGCGGGATTTTCCGAAAGGTTGGAGTAAATCGCTTTTAACCTTACAACGTTTTGGCTGGGAGGTTGTTGGTTTGCCATTTCATGATGGACCTGAATGTTTTATCTACCGTAAAGATTTATTTGAAAGTGAAACTGAAAAAGCAAACTATCAGTCTACTTATGGTAAAGCGCTTGAAGTTCCTAAAACATGGGAAGATTTCTATCAGATAGCACAGTTTTTTTATCGCCCTGCTGATAATTTATACGGAAGTATTTTTGCGTGTTATCCTGATGGCCACAATACAGTATTTGATTTCTGCTTACAACTGTGGACCAGGGGAGGAAGTTTAGTTGATGCGAACGGGTTAATCCAGATTAATAACCAGGCTGCTATTGATGGCTTAAATTTCTATCGGACTATTGTAAATGATAAAACAGCTGTTCACCCAAAATCTAATGAATTTGAATCTGTAGCCGCCGGAATTGCGTTTTCGCAAGGCGAAGCAGCCATGATGATTAACTGGTTTGGCTTTGCTGCAATGTGTGAGGTTGATGAAAATTCAAAAGTTAAAGGCAAAATTGATGTAGAATTACTACCATCGGTAGAAGGTAAAAACTCAGCATCCTTAAATGTATATTGGCTTTATACCATCGCCAAAGGCAGTAAAAATAAAGAAATTGCTTACGATTTTCTTCGCTTTGCCTTAGCCGAAGAACAAGATAAACAGCTTACATTAGAGGGTGGCATTGGCTGTAGAATTTCAACCTGGAATGATGAAGAAACTAATCAAATCATTCCTTATTATCATAAATTAGCGCAACTGCATGAGGTTGCGAATATGCTTCCGCAGAAGAAAAATTGGGCTGCAATAGCAGCAATTATTGATGAAATGGTTTTAAATGCAATTAATACAGATGCACTTACCGAGCAACTTATCGAGAAAGCTCAAAAACGAATTAACGAGATTGATAAATGAGTATTAATATAAAATATAAGCCTGAATTACCAAAAACGAAGCAACCCATCATCATTATCGGTGCGGGTGGAATTGTTGCCGATGCCCATCTTCCGGCATATAAAATTGCAGGCTTTAAGGTTTTCGGAATTGTAAATCGAACTAAAGAGAGAGCGCAAAAATTAGCTGATGCTTTCGGCATTCCGAATGTTTATGATACGGTTGCTGATGCTGTTGCCAATGCTCCTGCAAATGCTGTATATGATTTAACCACCATGCCACCGCAGTACATTGATGCGTTAAACCAATTGCCAGATGGTAGTGCCGTGTTAATTCAAAAGCCAATGGGCGATGATTTTGCACAGGCAAATGAAATTTTAGAACTATGCAGGGCGAAGAATTTAAAAGCGGCAATAAATTTTCAGTTACGTTTTGCACCTTTTGTAAGTGCGGCCAGATATTTAATCGATAAAGGTTTAATTGGCGAATTGTACGATGTGGAAGTTCGGGTTACGATTAAAACGCCATGGGAGATTTTTCCGCATGTTATCATTCACCCACGGTTAGAAATTCAGTATCACAGTATTCATTATGTCGATTTAATTCGTTCGTTTTTGGGCAATCCGCAAAGTGTTTTAGCTAAAACTTTGAAGCATCCGGCAAAGAGTTTATCATCATCTCGTAGTACGATTTTATTTGATTATGGAGATACTATGCATGCGGTAATTAACACCAACCACGACCATGATTTCGGTCCAAACCATCAGGAAAGCTATATAAAATGGGAGGGAACTAAAGGCGCAATTGTAGCCAAAATAGGCTTATTGATGGATTATCCGCACGGCGTGCCTGATGTTTTTGAATACTGCCTAATTGAAGATGGTAAATCGCCAGAATGGCAAAAGGTTAATTTAGATGGTTCATGGTTTCCGGAAGCGTTTATCGGTACTATGGCTAATTTAATGCGATATAATGAGGGAAGTGATGAGGTATTGCATACAAGTGTTGAAGATGTGATACAAACGATGGCAGTTGTAGAAAGTGCATATAAATCGAGTGATATTGGAGGGGTTAGGGTTGGATAGGCGCATCGTCATTGCGAGGCACGAAGCAATCTTTTAGTTTGTCTTAGCCAGACAGGCTTTTTTCTTTTGACCGCAAAAGAAACAAAACTCCCGGCTTAAAATTTTTCTATTAAAGTTTCTGATTAGGCAAGGAAACTGCAACCCGAAAAATTTGTTAGGCCGGTTTAAGTAGAACGAAGATGTAGTGGCTAGGCCCAGTTGGGTGTCAATGCCAATGTGGAAATAATATAACCCATGATTTTAATCATGGCAAATAAAAGATAGATAAAAAATATGTATTTCAAATCAACATTTTTTGAAGATTACCAATTACAAGATAAACGTGTAACCTTAGGTCGCACGATAACCGAAACAGATTTTGTAGTGCATGCAGGCCATACCGGCGATTTTTTTCCGCACCACATGGATGCAGAATGGTGCGCCACACAGCCTTTTAAAAAGCGTATTGCCCATGGAACAATGATTTTTAGCATTGGAATTGGATTAACCGCCTCAGAAATAAATCCTGAAGCGATGTCTAAAGGTTACGATAAATTACGCTTTGTAAAACCTGTTTTTATTGGCGATACCATCCATTCGGAAATTACGATTTCTGAAAAAGGAGAAAGCAAAAGACCTGAATATGGAACGGTAACCGAGCATGTAGAAATAATAAACCAGCAAGGAGAAGTCGTTCTTGTTTGCGATCATCTTCTTGTAGTAAGGAAGAAATAGTTCATTGGCTCATTTGTTTATTAGTGAATTGGTCTGGATGCCTATTACCACTTTAGAACAAATGAACTAATTAGCTACATGTTTTAATACACTCGCTAACAAATGAACAAATGACTAGTGAACAATTGAACCAATAAACCACTGAACCAAAATAAACCAAATATAATGAACCACAACACACAACCAGAAATTATTACCGAGGGCGACCAATCTTCAGGGAAAAATTACCTTTTACCTTTTATACTTGTAGTAAGTTTATTTTTCCTTTGGGGGATGGCACACAATTTAGATTCCATCCTTATTCCGCATTTAAAAAAGGCTTGTAATCTGAGTAATAGCCAATCTACCTTAATTGATACTTCAGTATTTTTAGCTTACTTTTTAATGGCTATACCTGCCGGAATTCTTTTAAAAAGATTTGGTTATAAATCAACTATGATTACCGGCTTGTTAGCCTTTGCTTTTGGTGCGTTTTTATTCGTTCCGGCAGCAAATAACTTATCCTATATAACCTTTTTAGTTGCGCTATTTATCATAGGTTGTGGATTAACATTATTAGAAACCTCCGCGAATCCTTATGCAGCGATTTTGGGCAGTCCCGATAAAGCAGCATGGCGATTAAACCTTGCCGCAACATTTAATGGCTTAGCAGCACCTTTAGCCACCATTGTAGGTCGTTTTATTCTTTCAGGAAAATCTCACACTAAAGAAGAATTAGCCGCAATGACAGATACTGTTAGAAATAATTATTTCTTAACGGAAGCTTCAACTGTAAAAACACCATACATCATTCTCGGAACAATTTTAGTTCTCGTGGCCATATTATTTTATTTTATGAAGTTACCCGAAGTGAAAACAGCCAGTAAAGATGGTATTTCCCAAGGAAGCTTTTTAGGTGCATTAAAGCATAAACATTTGCGTTGGGCGGTTATTGCACAGTTTTTCTATGTTGGTGCGCAAGTTTGTGTAACCAGTTTTTTTATCAGGGCGGCACAGCAAGCTGGAGGTTTTGATGAATATACAGCATTATATTATTTAGGCTTATATGGTACGCTATTCTTAGTAGGTCGTTTTGTAGGTACTGCTTTGCTACGCTACATCGCATCAAATAAATTACTGGCTATTTATGCAGTAATATCAGTGCTGTTGAGTATTGTAGCCATTACTGGTAGCGGTGTTGTGGTGGTTTATGCCTTAGGCGGTTTAGGTTTTTTCATGTCGATAATGTTTCCAACCATATTTGCGCTGGGCATTGATGGCATTGGCGATGATACTAAGCCAGGTTCATCTTGGTTAATCATGTCGATTGTTGGGGGAGCAATTTTACCTTATGCGATGGGAAGTTTAATTGATATGTACGGCGATAATATTCAAATCGGTTACAGCATTCCATTAGTTTGTTATTTAATTATTCTATTCTTCGGATTAAGAGGTTATAAAATCGTTCATAAATAATAATTGAATCGTCATTAAGTGGCGCTGCCTATCATGTATCTAAGGGAAAGCAATCTCTTTTGAAATAAAAAATTAACCCAATATGAAATTTAGGTTTAGTACAATTTTTTTGCTGCTTTTTGCCATTTGCTTTAACCTCAAGGCTCAGCAAAGCGATGGTGCAAAACCGTGGGTATTTTGGTATTGGGTAAAAGGTGCGGTTTCAAAAGAAGGCATAACTGCTGATTTGGAAGCCATGAAAACTAATGGAATTGCAGGTGCATATTTAATGAGTATTCAAGGGCCAGATAAAAATCCGGTTTACAATCCTCCTGCAGTGCAGCTAACGCCAGAATGGTGGAAACTGGTAGAGTTTGCAATGGCTGAAGCTAAACGTTTAAACCTAAAAATTGGGATGCATGTAAGCGATGGTTTCGCTCTGGCTGGTGGTCCATGGATTACACCAGAACTTTCTATGCAAAAGGTTGTTTGGTCTAAAATAAATGTCACTAAATCAACAGGTAAAATAATTTTACCTAAACCAGAACATAACGAAGATTATTACAAGGATATTGCCATTTACGCTTATCCCTCGCCAGTTGGCGAAGGTATATCTACGCGAAACATTAGTCCGAAAATTTCAGCAAGTAACGGGGCTGATGCAACAGGCTTGGTTCAGGTTGGAAACAAAAAAAGTTTTGGTTCAAATGAGCCTTGTTACATTCAGTACGAATTTGAAAAGCCTTTTACTTGCCGAACGGTAACTATCAAAATCAGTGGGAATAATTACCAGGCACAGCGATTAGCCATCGAGGTAAGTGACGATGGAAAAAACTTTCGTTCTGCCGGCAGGTTAGAAGCGCCACGCCACGGTTGGCAAGATACGGATGAAGATGTAACGCATTCCATCAAACCTATTACAGCAAAATTCTTTAGATTTATTTATGATAAAAAAGGCTCTGAACCTGGTGCTGAGGATTTAGATGCGGCAAAGTGGAAGCCATCTTTGAAACTGTTAAACCTCGAGTTATCTTCCGAAGCACAAATTAACCAGTTTGAAGGCAAAAATGGTTCGGTTTGGAGAGTGAGCCATAGAAGCACTGATGAACAAATTGCTAAAAATCTATGTGTTCCATTAAATAAAATCATCAATATAACGGATAAATTGAATCCTGATGGAAGCTTAAACTGGAAAATACCGAATGGAAATTGGACAATTCTTAGGGTTGGGCATACATCAACCGGGCATACAAATGCAACTGCAGGTGGAGGTAAAGGTTTAGAATGTGATAAATTTAATCCAGAGGCGGTAAAATTGCAGTTCAACAGCTGGTATGGCGAAGCAATCAAACATGGTGGGCCAGAAATAGCAAAGAAAGTTTTAAGCACTTTTCATGTAGATAGTTGGGAATGTGGTAGTCAGAATTGGTCGCTGCTGTTTAAAGCAGAGTTTTTGAAGCGCAGAGGTTATGATTTAACGCCTTATCTTCCGATAATGACAGGATTACCTGTGGAAAGCAGCAAATTGTCTGAGGATTTCTTATATGATGTTAGAAAAACCATTTCTGAATTGGTTATAGATCAGTTTTACAAAACTTTAGCCGCTTTAGCCAAAGAACAAGGTGTAACTTTTACTGCGGAAAGTATTGCGCCAACCATGCTGAGTGATGGTTTAATGCATTACAAAATAGTTGACGTACCAATGGGCGAGTTCTGGTTGAATAGCCCAACGCATGATAAACCAAACGATATGTTGGATGCCATTTCAGGAGCGCATATTTATGGTAAAAACATCATCCAGGCAGAGGCTTTTACAACTGTTCGTATGGATTGGAATGAAAGTCCGGCGAATATGAAGACGCTTCAAGACAGAAATTATGCCTTAGGGATAAACAAACTGGTTTATCACGTTTTTGTGCAAAATCCTTTTACAGATAGAAAACCGGGCGTTACTTTAGATGGTGTAGGCTTATATTTTCAACGAGACCAAACCTGGTGGAAGCTCGGTAAAGCTTGGATAGATTATGCAGAGCGGACTCAAAATTTGTTGCAAAAAGGAAAACCCGTAATTGATGTTGCCGTTTTTTCTGGAGAAGAATTGCCTCGTCGATCGGTTTTGCCGGATAGATTGGTTGAAACTTTGCCAGGGATTTTTGGCGATGATGTTATTGAAGCTGAGAGAAAAAGGTTGGCAAATGTTGGTGAACCGTTAAGGCAAATCCCGGCAGGTGTTACACATTCTGCAAACATGGCCGACCCTGAAAATTGGGTAAATCCGCTTCGCGGATATGCTTACGATAGCTTTAATCCGGATGTATTAAGCGCTGCAACCGTTAAAAATGGGGAGGTGGTTTTTGAGAGTGGTGCAAGCTATAAAATATTGGTTATTCCCGGACAAATGAAAATGAATCCGAATTACCAATACATGAGCTACGAAGTTGTGCGCAAACTTGCAGAATTAATTAAAGCTGGTGCCAAGGTAATCATCTCAGATAAGCCGCTTTATCAAAATGGAATTAAACAGGTTTCTGAATCAGATTTTAAACAGATTGTAGAAGAAATCTGGGGTGGTAATTTCGATTCGTTCAAAAGTGGTGGTAAGCCTATTTACATCAAGAAATTAGGTTTGGGTCAAATTTACAAAGCACCGTTTGAAGGCAATGCTTTTAACAGTCTGGGCTTAGAAAAGGATTTAGAGATACAAGAAAAGGGACCATTGTTGAGTTCGATGATTCCGCTACCGAAGCACATATCATACGCACATAGAAAAAGTGATTTTAAAGATGTTTATTTCATTTCAAATCAAGAGAATAAGCAACGAGATTTAATTTTTTCATTTAGATTAAATGGAAAGCTTCCAAAGCTTTATAATGCTGTTACAAATGATACAACTACTTTAAGTAGTTGGTCTGTAAAAGATGGAAGAACAAATATTGCTTTAAAGATGGATCCTAATCAATCTCTGTTTGTAATTTTTGATAAAAGTACTGCTGAAACTCAATTTTCCAACGGAAATAATTGGTCGAATTTTAAAACTGCACAGGATATTTCAAAAAGCTGGCAAGTTCAATTTGATGCCACTTACGGCGGTCCGGCAAAACCAGTTTTGTTTAACGAGTTAATAGATTGGTCAAAGCATTCGGATAGTTTAATAAAATACTATTCCGGAAGGGCTATTTATACTAAAACATTTAATTACAAAGGTGATGTCAAAAACGCCTGGATTGATTTGGGTGGTTTTTCGAGTATGGCCGAGGTTAAAATCAATGGTATAAGCTGCGGAACTTTATGGACTGCACCTCATCGGCTAAATATTAGCAAAGCCATCAAAAAAGGTAAAAATGAAATAACCATTGAAGTCGTAAATACCTGGGCTAACCGTTTGATTGGCGATAATAAACTGCCAGAAGATAAAAGACTTACAAAAACAACTGCTCCTTTTAGATTGGAAGGAAAATCATTAAATCCAGCTGGTTTATTTGGCCCTGTTGTTATACAGTTTGAAGAGAAATAAATCAGTCGTTATTGCGAGGCACGAAGCAATCTAATTATTAAAATAGATTGCTTCGTTCCTCGCAAAGACGGCAAGAAAATTATAGAATTATGAACAACAAATTTGCATTAATTATCATCTTAGCCTCAAGCTTTTTAAAGATAAGCGCTCAAGATAAAGCTCTGTTAAATACTTCAAACAGCAAGTTTGCCAAGTTGCACAGCATTGATATGAGTGATGTAACCTGGACGAAAGGTTTTTGGGCAGATAGATTTAAGGTAGCCACCGAAACCATGGTTCCAAATATGTGGGCAATATATAACGACCCGAAAATTAGCCATGCGTTTAAAAATTTTGAAATTGCTGCTGGTTTGGATACAGGTTCACATTCCGGGCCATCATTTCATGATGGAGATTACTACAAAACTTTAGAAGCCGTTGCGGTGCTTTATGCATCAACAAAAAATCCTAAGCTTAACGAAATGATGGATAAAGCCATCGAAGTTATAGGAAAATCGCAACGTGAAGATGGATACATTTACACCAAAGCAATGATTGAGCAACGTAAAACGGGCTCTAAAAATCAATTTCAGGATAGATTAAGCTTTGAATCTTACAATATCGGCCATTTGATGACGGCTGGATGTATTCATTATCGTGCTACAGGCAAAACGAATTTGCTAAATATCGCCAAAAAAGCAAGCGATTATCTCTACAATTTTTACAAATCGGCCTCGCCAACTTTGGCTAGAAATGCCATTTGTCCTTCGCATTACATGGGCGTTGTAGAGATGTATCGTACCACGCAAGACCCACGCTATTTGGAATTGGCACAGCATTTAATTGCCATTAAGGGTAAAATTGACGATGGAACAGACGATAATCAGGATAGAATTCCATTTTTGCAACAGAAAAAAGCAATGGGTCACGCCGTTAGGGCAAGTTATCTATATGCTGGCGTTGCCGATTTATATTCAGAAACTGGGAAAGACTCGCTTTTAAATACTTTGAATTTGATGTGGGATGATGTTCAAAGCCATAAAATGTACATCACTGGCGGTTTAGGGTCATTATATGATGGCACTTCTCCTGATGGTACTTCGTATAATCCAGCGGATGTTCAAAAAATTCATCAGGCTTTTGGTCGCGATTATCAACTACCAAATTTCACAGCCCATAACGAAACTTGTGCAAACATTGGTAATGTACTCTGGAACTGGCGAATGCTTCAAATTACAGCTGATGCAAAATATGCTGATGTAATGGAATTGGCTCTGCACAACAGTGTTTTATCTGGAATCAGCCTTGATGGGAAGAAGTTTTTGTATACCAATCCGCTGGCGCAAAGCGATGATTTACCTTTCAAACAGCGTTGGTCTAAAGATAGAGTGCCCTACATTGGCCTCTCAAATTGTTGCCCTCCAAATGTAGTTAGAACAATTGCCGAAGTTAGCGATTATGCTTACAGTATATCTGATAAGGGCTTGTATTTCAATTTATATGGTGGCAATAACTTAAGTACAAAATTAGTCGATGGAAATAAAATTTCTTTAACCCAGGAAACCAATTATCCTTGGGATGGAAAGATTAAAATTTCTGTTAAGGAAATTGCTAACAAAGCATATTCGGTTTTTCTGAGAATTCCGGCATGGACGCAAAATGCGCAAATTACCATCAACGGGAAAGTTGAAAATGTAAAGGCAGTTTCAGGAACTTATGCAGAAATAAATCGGGTTTGGAAAAAGGGCGATGTAATAGAGTTGAACTTACCAATGGAAGCTACATTAATTGAAGCAAACCCTTTGATTGAGGAAAACAGAAACCAGATTGCCGTAAAACGCGGCCCGGTGGTTTATTGCTTAGAGTCGACCGATTTACCAGGCAAAAGTATTTTCAATGCTTTCGTACCACTGTCTACCAAATTTGAGTCAAAGCCAATAAATATTGATGGTGCAGAAATGATGAGCCTGGTTGGAAATGCCAAAATCGTTGAACCAAATAATTGGAAGAACGTTTTGTATCGCCCGGTAAGTAAAAACAACGTAGAGACTGAAATTAAACTGGTGCCATATTTTGCCTGGGGAAATCGTGGTCATTCAGAAATGTCGGTTTGGTTGCCGGTGAGTAAGTAAATAGGTGAATCGCCTCGCAATGACGGCAAGAATAAAAATAATGGAAAGAATTACAGCAACATATTATATTGAAACACCGCTTGATTTAGAAAAGTCGGCTCAGGTTTTAGCTGGCGAACAATCTTCAGGTACTTTTATTGCCGTTCCTGGTGAAACTGAAGAGCTGAAAGCAAGATTTGCAGCTCGTGTAGAATCAATCGAAAAATTAGATAATTCAAGGCAACCATCAATTCCAAGTGTAAAGTTAAAGCCCGGAATTTATCAAAGGGCAATTATAAAAGTTTCCTGGTCGATAGAAAATTTTGGATACAATTTGCCTGTGCTTATCTCAACTTTACAGGGTAATTTATACGAATTAACTCAATTCACCGGCTTAAAATTAATGGATATTGATTTTCCAGATTCTTTTGCTAATGTTTTTAAAGGTCCGCAATTTGGGATTGACGGATGTAGGAAGTTAACGGATGTGAAAGGCCGGCCATTAATTGGAACCATCATTAAACCAAGTATTGGTATGAGCCCGGAGCAAACTGCCGAATTGGTGAAAACCCTGGCAGAAGCCGGTATCGATTTTATCAAAGATGATGAATTATTGGGCTCGTCGGCTAATTCTCCATTTGATAAACGTGTTGATGCGATTATGAGTGTGATTAATGATCATGCTGATAAAACTGGTAAGAAAGTGATGTACGCCTTTAATTTAAGTGATGAAATTGACCAAATGCAACGCAATTACGAAAAGATTGTAAAAAGCGGAGGCACTTCAGCAATGATTAGTTTAAATTGTGTTGGCTTGGCTGGTGTAAAAAAAATTAGCGATAATAGGGAATTAGCCATTCATGGGCATAGAAATGGCTGGGGAATGCTAAACAGGCATCCGCTTTTAGGTATCGATTTTCCGGCTTACCAAAAATTATGGCGCTTGGCAGGGGTAGACCAAATCCATGTTAATGGCATCCAAAACAAATTCTGGGAATCTGACGATTCTGTTGTAACCTCAATTGAATCGTGCTTAAAACCATTTTTAACTGGTTTTTCTGTATTGCCTGTTGTCTCTTCTGGGCAATGGGGCGGACAAGCTGTAGAAACTTACAGGCGTACCAAAACGGTCGATTTATTATATATGGCAGGTGGCGGAATTATGGCGCATCCAAGCGGTCCTGCTGGTGGCGTTATGGCTTTACAGCAGGCCTGGGAAGGCGCAGGTAATGGTCTGTCAGTTGAAGACACCGCAAAAAAATATCCAGAATTTAATCAATCAGTTTCCGTTTTTGGAAAAAAATAATTTCATGGAGCATACAGAAAATAACCGTTTATTGATTGCTTTTTATGGTGATGATTTCACTGGCTCGACAGATGCTTTGGAATTTTTGTGCAGAGCAGGAATTAAAACAATTTTATTTATTGATGTTCCATCAGCAAAACAATTAGCGCAATATCCGGGCATACAAGCCATCGGAATTGCCGGTATAACCAGGTCTTTATCTCCGAAAAATATGGAGGCTGTTTTAAAACCGACTTTCGAGGCTTTAAAACAACTCAACCCTATACATGTGCATTACAAAGTTTGCTCAACTTTTGATTCATCACCAACTATCGGGAGTATTGGCAAGGCCATTGATGTTGGTCAAAGCATATTTAATACCCCTTTTGTGCCTGTGGTTGTTGCAGCGCCTGCTTTAGGCAGGTATTGTTTGTTTGGTAATTTATTTGCCCGAATGGGGATTGGGAGTGATGGTGATATTTATCGTTTAGACAGGCATCCATCAATGCGTAAACATCCGGTTACGCCTGCGGATGAGAGTGATTTACGCCTGCATTTAGCAAAGCAGACGACTAAAAATATTGGACTTTTTAACATTATAAATCTTCATCAATTTGCCGGAAAGACATTATTTATGCCTGATTTTGCGGACAATGAAGTTGTTCTTTTCGATGCCCTGACAAATGATGATTTAAAGCCTATAGGTGAAATTATCGAAAGTCAGTCTACATCAGTAAATGTAGTTTTTTCTGTAGGTTCATCTGGTGTAGAAATGGCTTTAGGTTCATATTGGCGAGAAAAAGGTATTGTAAATAATGAAGCTTCCTGGCAGGAAATTAATATTTCAAAACCTATACTCGTTATTTCCGGGAGCTGTTCTCCGGTAACCTCACTACAAATTGAAAATGCAATAAATAGTGGTTTTGCCGAAGTTGGTATTGATACGGTTTCATTAGCTGAACAATATCATGCAGATTTTGAAATAGATGAAAATATCGAAATTGCTTATGCGGAAAAAGTTTCAAAACTTATTAAATCGGGAGAAAATGTTATTGTACATACAAGTTTTGGACATAATGATGTTAGGGTTATTGAAACTGATAAAATATTCAAAAGCAAATTATTAGATAAATCAATTGCATCAAAACTTTATGGAAAACTACTTGGCTCGATAGCTAAAATTGTTGCCAAACAAACCGATATAGAGCGTTTAATTATTGCCGGAGGAGATACATCAAGTTATGCGGCACGAGCTATGGAAATAGAGGCAGCGGAGATGATTTTACCACTTGCACCCGGAGCACCCCTTTGCATGGCAAGCTCAAAAAATAATGCGGTTAACAATTTACAAATCGTTTTTAAAGGCGGCCAGGTAGGTAAACCAGATTTTTTTATTCAGGCAGCAACAAATAATTTCAATTAAAAATTTAACAAATAACCAAATATGAAAACTAAAACCCTCGGACTTGTACATACCTCAGCTACGCTTGTGCCTGTATTTCAACAATTATGTTCAGTGCATTTGCCAAACGTTAACGTTTTTAATATAGTGGATGATAGCTTGATAAAAGATGTTATTGCTCGGAATGAACTCACAAAATTAACCGCCAGAAGAGTTGTAGATCATGTTGGTTCTGCTGCCTTAGCTGGTGCAGATTATATTTTGGTAACCTGCTCTTCAATTGGTGCAGCTGTAGAAGCTGCTGCAGAATTAACCGGTGTTCCGGTTTTGAGGGTAGACCAGCCAATGGCAGATTTGGCCGTACAATCAGGTAAAAAAATCGGTGTTATTGCAACTTTACCAACAACCCTCGGTCCAACAAGCGATTTGGTAAAACGCAGAGCTGCGGTAGCTGGTAAAGAAATCGAACTTACAGCTAAACTATGTGAAGGTGCATTTGAAGCTTTAATGGGAGGAAATCCTGAAAAGCATGATGAAATGGTTGCAACCGCTTTAAAAGTGCTTTCAACCCAAGTGGATGTTATTGTACTGGCGCAGGCATCCATGTCGCGTGTAGTAGATGGTTTGCAGGAGTCTGAGAGGAAAATTCCGATTTTAGCTAGTCCGGCGTTAGCTATACAGCATATTTCCACATTGTTAAAAGATTAGGGATATGCAAAATATCCGAAAAATCTGCCTGGTCATATCAGCTATTGCGTTTGCAGTATTGCTTTTTGGTTGTTTTACCAACAACGCAACTTATTGGCAGCCTGCTTCTGTTGTGTTGGCCGTAAGTTTTGCAATTGGCATTGGCGCAATAGAAAGCCTTAAGAACTACCAATACACCATGTGGATAATCGTCGCCGTTATTGCGGGAATGGTTTATCCCTCAGCATTTTTAAAATGGGGTAATTTTGATTTACGCAATAAGTGGCTGGTATTGGTTGTTGTGCAATTTGTAATGTTCGGCATGGGCATACAAATGGGTTTAAAAGATTTTTCTGGACTTGCAAATTCGGGTAGAGGAATAATTATTGGTTTACTTTGCCATTTTTCTATAATGCCCTTAATGGGTTTGTTACTGGTCAAAATATTCAATTTTGAACCTGAAATAGCGGCTGGAATTATATTAATAGGTTCTTGTTCAAGTGGTTTGGCTTCAAACGTAATGGTTTATATAGCTAAAGCAAACTTGGTGTTATCGGTTGCAGTTACGGCTATCGCAACCTTGGTTGCACCGATTATGACACCTTTATTGATGAAACTTCTAGCGGGAACTTTAATCGAAATCAAGTTTTTAAACATGATGATGGAGATTATTAAAATCGTTATTGTGCCTATTGGAGCAGCATTGGTTCACGATTATCTTAAAAAAGCAACACCTAAAGGAATTAACATTATAAAAGTTATTGTTGGCTTTAGCGTTGTATGGCTTGCCGCACTATATTTTGGTTTATGGAATAGTTTAGCCCAAAAATTACCTGAAGATGCCATGCATTCTGTTGAAATTTTCAGCTTTTTTGCTGGTGCAGTTTTGGTTGGTGTAATCTATCATCTGCTTACACTAAAAATTATGAATTTGGATGATTTAATGCCTTACGTTTCCATGTTTGGTATTGTTTACTTTACAACCGTAACAACAGCAGCAGGTCGCGATAATTTATTAAAAGTTGGCTTTCTGCTATTTTTAGCATCCGTTATTCACAATGGCGCAGGTTATTTATTTGGCTATATGTTAAGCCGGGCATTTGGTTTGGATAAAAAATCATCAAGGACGGTTGCTTTTGAAGTTGGCTTGCAAAATGGCGGAATGGCATCTGGCTTAGCAGGCGGAATGGGTAAATTAGGAACCGTTGGTTTGGCAGCAGCGGTTTTTAGTCCCTGGATGAATATCTCGGGTTCAATTTTAGCAAACTATTGGAGAAGAAAAGCAATAAAAGAAGAAGAAAATGAACATAAACTTGCATAAAATAATATTAAGCATCAGTTTAATAACCTTTGCACTTTTTTCAAATGCAACGGTAAAACCTGCTTCAATATTCACTAATCACATGGTTTTGCAGCAACAAAGTAAAGTTGCGATTTGGGGTTGGGCAAAACCATCATCAAAGTTAAAAATCATCACTTCGTGGAATAAAGAAAGCTATTCTGTAAATACCGATACGGAGGGAAAATGGAAGGTTAAAATAGCTACACCATCCGCCGGCGGACCATACACTATCGAATTTAACGATGGAGAAAAATTAATTCTATCAGACATTTTAATTGGCGAAGTTTGGTTTTGCGGTGGGCAATCAAATATGGAGTTGCCTATGAAAGGTTACAAAGGACAGCCGAATATTGGTAGTAATGAAGCCATCTTAAAATCTAAAAACCCCAATATTAGGTTGTATACAGTGCCCAGGTCTTCTATTACCGAAAAAAAAGATAATAGTAAAGCATCAGAATGGAAATTAAGTGAGCCAGAAGTTGTCGCAAATTTTAGCGCCACAGCTTACTATTATGGTAAACTATTGCATGAAATTTTAGATGTTCCGGTTGGCATAATTAACGATAGTTTTAGCGGTTCATCTATCGAAGCATGGATGTCGCCCGAGGATTTAAAACCTTTTCCTGAAATAAAAATACCATCTAAAACCGATTCAATAAAAGAAGTTAGCCGAACACCAACCACGCTTTACAACGGAATGTTATATCCGGTAATTGGTTATGGTATAAAAGGTGTAATCTGGTACCAGGGCGAATCCAATTATGAGCGGCCAGACCAATACGAAAACTTGTTTCCAGCAATGGTTTCGTCCTGGAGAAAAAATTGGGACATTGGAGAATTTCCTTTTTATTACGCCCAGATTGCACCCTATAATTACGCTCAGCTGGCACCATTTCATAAAGGTGGAAAATACAATTCTGCTTTTCTTAGAGATGCACAGCGTAAATCTTTATCAAAAATTCCGAACGCAGGGATGGCTGTTTTAATGGATATTGGTGAAGAAAATATGATTCATCCATCACGAAAAAAAGAAGGCGCAGAGCGATTAGCATATCTGGCTTTATCAGAAATTTATGGGGTTAAAGGTTTTAACGCAAAAAGCCCGCTTTACGAATCATTAACAATCGATAAAAATACGGCTGTTGTTAAGTTTAAAGATGTTGCTAATGGTTTAACTTCTTTCAGTAAACAATTATCTTTATTTGAAATTGCTGGCGCAGATAAGAAATTTTATCCCGCGAAAGCGGTAATAAAAGGGAGCAGTGTTGTCGTGTCTGCCGAAGAAGTTAAAAATCCGATAGCTGTGCGTTATGCCTTTAAGGATTTTGTCATTGGCGATTTATTCGGAAACGATGGCTTGCCGGTTTCATCATTCAGAACCGATGATTGGGATAATTAACTATATATCATTTTGAGGCATGAAGTAATCTCCATTATAGATTGCTTCGTGCCTCGCAATGACGAGAACCTTAAATAGAAACAAGGAATATAATGCCGAAAAACACGGTTTTCAAATATCTAAAATGCACAAGGAATGTAAAACTCTTCCTCGTGTTCTTCCTGTTTTTGTGGTTTATACAAACAACGCAAGCGCAAGAAAGCGTTATCTGGAATAGCCAGAGCAAAAATTCAGCTGAATCGATGCCGGTTGGTGGTGGCGATATCGGACTAAATTTATGGGTTGAAAAAGGAGCGGTTTACCTTTATTTATCGCGTAGCGGAACCTTTGATGAAAACAATACACTGCTAAAACTTGGTCGTGTAAAACTTAAATTTAGTTCTAACCCATTTGATGGAAAAACATTTAAGCAAGAGCTTGTTCTAAAGGATGGATACGCTCAAATTAATGGTTCAAAAATAAAGATTAAGGTATGGGTTGATGTTTTTAATCCGGTTGTTCATTTGGAAATAAAATCAAATCAAAAGATAATTACCGAAGCAAGTTACGAAAGCTGGCGTTATGAAGATAGAATAACAAAAGGCAAGGAGAATAATCAAAATTCATACAAATGGGCGCCACAAGGCATTGTTAAAACTACAAAAGATGAAATTGCATTTAAAAATAATGGCGTTCAATTTTTCCATAAAAATAAAGCAGAAACCGTTTTCGATGTTGCTGTTAAACAACAAGGGTTAGAAGATAGAAAAGCTGGGCTATTCAATCCGTTAAAAAATCTGGTTTTTGGTGGTTTAATGCAAGGAAAGAATATGATTCCGGCAGGTAATGAAGATGGAACATATTTGAACACGCCATTTAAATCGTGGAAATTAAAAAGCAAATCGCCAAGCCAATCACAGGAAATTACAATTGCTTTAAATACCAGCAAAGCTGATATCCAAAACTGGGAGCAAGAGCTAAAAGCAATTAAAACTAACTCAAATCAAAAAAATAGTTTGAAATGGTGGAATGATTACTGGCAAACAAGTTTTATTTACATCAATTCTAATAATGAAGCTGCAAACCAATCCTCAAAAAATTATCAATTATTTAGATATATGTTGGGTTGCAATGCTTTTGGTAAATACCCAACGAAGTTTAATGGCGGTTTATTTACCTACGATCCTCAACTTATAGATTCTACATTAAAATATACACCTGATTTTAGGAATTGGGGTGGCGGAACGCATACCGCTCAAAATCAACGTTTGGTTTATTGGCCAATGCTTAAAAGTGGCGATTTTGAAATGATGAAGCCACAGTTTGATTTTTATCTGGATTTATTGAAAAATGTAGAAATTAGAACTGAAGCCGCTTGGGGACATGATGGCGCAAGTTTTACCGAACAACTTGAAAATTTTGGCTTACCAAATCCTGCAGAATATGGCTGGAAACGTCCGGCTGATTATAATAAAGGTATGGAATACAATGCCTGGCTGGAGTATGAATGGGATACAGTGCTGGAATTTTGTATGATGATTTTAGAAACGGAAAGGTATGCTGGCAATAACATTGAAAAATATATTCCTTTAATTGAAAGTTCATTAACCTTTTTTAAAGAACATTACACCTATTTATCCAAGCAAAGAGGAGCAAAGGCTTTAGATGCTAATGGACATTTGGTTTTTTATCCTGGTTCAGCTGCCGAAACGTATAAAATGGCTTACAATTCTACCTCTACAATTGCCGCCTTAAAAACGGTTGTAGAAAGATTAATTCAGCATCCAACATTAACGCAGAACAAAAAGGCAGAATGGATGGAAATGCTTAAAACCATTCCGCCAATTAGCTTTAGGGAATTTAATGGCAAGCCTACAATAGCACCTGCAAAACTCTGGGAACGCATTAACAATACCGAAAGTCCGCAGTTGTATCCTGTTTACCCATGGGGGATTTATGGGATTGGCAAACCTGGTTTGGATACCGCAATTAATACTTTTAAATATGATACAGATGTTTTGAAATTTAGAAGTCACATCGGTTGGAAGCAGGATAATATTTTTGCAGCAAGATTAGGTTTAACAGATGAGGCCGCTAAATTTACAACTGAAAAATTAAAGGATTCTGGAAGAAGATTCTCGGCGTTTTGGGGGCCAGGTTTTGATTGGACACCAGACCATAATTGGGGCGGTTCTGGAATGATTGGCATGCAGGAAATGCTAATGCAGGTTGATGGAAAGAAGATTTATCTTTTTCCGGCATGGCCGAAAGAATGGAATGTGCATTTTAAATTACATGCACCATACCAAACTACAATAGAAGGTAAACTGAAAGATGGAAAATTAACGGATTTAAAAGTATTTCCCGAAGCGAGAAAGGCAGACTTAATAAATAAAATGATAGAGTGATAGAAGGATTGAATTAGAGATTGTTGGATAAAGATTTTGTTTAGCACATTCACTCATTCAAAATTCAATCATTCATTAATTAAAAAATGATATGGATTTAAATTTAAAAGAAAAGGTTATCGTAATTACTGGTGCTGCAAAAGGTATTGGAAGAAGCATTGCAGAGGTTTTTGCAAAGGAAAACGCAATTGCAGTTGTTGTAGGCAGAAAAGCTAATGATAATCAAATTGTTGTCGATTCAATTATTGAAAATGGTGGTAAGGCTGCACAATTTGTTGCTGAGTTATCAAACCCGGATGATTGCAAAAAGGTGATTGCAGAGATTGTAAGCCAATTTGGAAGAATTGATGGTTTGGTAAATAATGCGGGTGTAAATGACGGTGTAGGTTTAGAAAGTGGTAATTATGAAGATTTTATGGCTTCTTTGCATAAAAACGTAGTTCATTATTATTTAATGGCACATCATGCTTTGCCCGAGTTAATTAAAAATAAAGGTGCGATTGTGAATATTACTTCAAAAACTGCAGAAACCGGACAAGGGAATACATCAGCTTATGCCGCGGCAAATGGGGGTAGAAATGCCTTAACCCGCGAATGGGCTGTAGAATTGTTGAAATATGGTATCCGTGTAAATGCAGTTGTGGTGGCCGAATGCTGGACACCAGCCTACGAAACATGGATTGAAACCTTGCCAGATGCGCAAGCCAAACTGGATGAAATTACGGCTAAAATTCCTTTGGAAAATAGAATGACTACAGCTGAAGAAATTGCAAATATGACGGCCTTCTTAATGTCTGATAAATCGAGCCATACAACCGGACAAATCATTCACGTAGATGGTGGTTATGTGCATTTGGATAGAGCTTTAGCGAACGCGTAATTTTAAATATCTTAATTGGCGGTCGTCAATGCGAGGCACAAAGCAATCTCTCTTAGATTAACAATGAGATTGCTTCGTGCATCGCAATGTCGAAAATATTCACTCATTCTATCATCCAAAATTCAATCATTAAATAAATGAAAACCCTAACCTGTACAACACCTGGAACTTTTGAATATTCAGAAACCGAAAAACCCGAATTGAAAAAAGACCATGCAATTATAAAAATAAAGCGAATTGGCATCTGTGGAACTGATTTACATGCTTTTGAAGGTACACAACCATTTTTTAGTTATCCCAGAGTTTTGGGGCATGAGCTTTCTGGTGAATTAGTCGAAGCAGATGGCGCAACAGATTTTAAAATAGGAGAGGCGGTAACTTTTATTCCATATTTTAATTGTGGCGAATGTATTGCCTGCCGTATGAATAAACCAAATTGCTGTGTAAGAATGCAGGTTTGCGGTGTGCATGTGGATGGTGGCATGCGTGAGTATTTGCAAGTTCCATCGCGTACACTGTTACACGGAGAAGGTTTGAGCTATGATGAATTAGCACTGGTAGAGCCTTTGGCTATCGGCGCTCATGGCGTTCGCAGGGCTGATGTTCAAAAAGGAGAATTTGTATTGGTTATTGGTGCTGGTCCGATTGGTTTGGGTACTATGGAATTTGCCCGAATTGCAGGCGCAAATGTTATCGCTTTGGATATTAACAACGACCGATTAGCTTTCTGTAAAGAAAAACTTGGCGTTCAGCATATAATCAATGCCCTTTCGCTTGATGTTACAGAGCAATTAAGTAAAATTACAAATGGAGATATGCCTACGGTAGTTATCGATGCAACGGGAAACCAAAAGGCAATAAATAATGCCATTAATTACATGGCGCATGGCGCAAGATTTGTTTTAATCGGCTTGCAAAAAGGCGATTTAATTTTTAATCACCCAGAATTTCATAA
This sequence comes from Pedobacter sp. Leaf170, assembly GCF_920984665.1. Classification (GTDB taxonomy): domain Bacteria; phylum Bacteroidota; class Bacteroidia; order Sphingobacteriales; family Sphingobacteriaceae; genus Pedobacter. The sequence continues at coordinate 349,730 of NZ_CAKLBP010000003.1, read as the reverse complement.
AAGAGAATCTACATTGATGAGCAGTAGAAATGCTACTATCGAAGATTTTGAACATGTAATTAAATCAATGAAAGCCGAATTGGTAAATCCTACAAACTATATTACGCATCAGGTTAATTTTGATGAAGTGAAAGATAATTTCGAAAGTTGGTTAGACCCGAAGAATGGTGTGATTAAGGCAATGGTAAGTATATAGTGTCGCACAGATTACCATTTATCGTCATTCTCGCGTATGAGGGAATCTTAAAGCACATTTTGGTACAAGCGCTTTAAAATTCTCAATCAAATGGGGAATGATTAACGCCTCAAACTCAACACCACGTTATTGCGAGGCACGAAGCAATCTCTAAGCTATAGTTATTAAAATTCAATATATGAGGTTGCTTCGTGCCTCGCAATGACGAATGAGCAAGCACAGCAAAAATAGCATCATCAGCATTCTCGCGTATGCGGGAATGTTAGTGCATCGTTTAAATACATGCGCTTTAAAATTCCCAATTAAATTGGGAATGACGAAGGCCGCAAACCCAACACCACGTCATTGCGAGGCACGAAGCAATCTCTAAGTTATCGTTATTAAAATTTAATAATGGGATTGCTTCGTGCCTCGCAATGACGGATGGATAATCAAAAGTGAAAATAGCATCATCAGCAGTCTCGTATATGCGGAAAGGTTAATGCTTAGTTTAATATATGCGCTTTTAGATATCCAATTGAATTGGGAATGATTAACGCCTCAAACTCAACACCACGTCATTGCGAGGCACGAAGCAATCTCTAAGCTATCGTTATTAAAATTTAATAATGGGATTGCTTCGTGCCTCGCAATGACGGATGGACAATCAAAAGTGAAAATAGCATCATCAGCATTCTCGCGTATGCGTGAATGTTAATGCGTTGTTTAAATACATGCGCTTTAAGATTCCCAATTAAATTGGGAATGGCGAAGGCCGCAAACTCAACACCACGTCATTGCAAGGCACGAAGCAATCTCTAAGCTATCGTTATTAAAATTCAATAATGAGATTGCTTCGTGCCTCGCAATGACGAATGAGCAAGCAAAGCAAATATCATCATCAGCATTCTCGCGTATGCGGGAATCTTAAAGCACATTTTGGTACAAACGCTTCAAGATATCCAATTAAATTGGGAATGACGAAGGCCGCAAACTCAACACCAGGTCATTGCGAGGCTCGAAGCAATCTCTAAGCTATCGTTATTAAAATTCAATAATGAGATTGCTTCGTGCCTCTCAATGACGAATGAGCGAGCGAAGCAAAAATAGCATCATCAGCCTTCTCGCGTATGCGGGAATGTTACTCAACACCAGGTCATTGCGAGGCACGAAGCAATCTCTAAGCTATCGTTATTAAAAATTCAATAATGGAATTGCTTCGTGCCTCGCAATGACGAATGAGCAAGCAAAGGAAAAACAAAAAGGGCAATTTCTGATAAAGAAACTGCCCTTTTTCGTAATCATAATTATCCTGTCTACCAGAATTTCACATATATCAATGTAATCAACAATAAAGTAATTACAATTAATACCAATGTAGATGGTTCAACTTTAAACATCGATTTATCTAATTCAAAAGCTTTAGGATTTACTTTCGGACCTAATAAACTTAAGCTAACCATAACAATCATGGTAAACAAGAAAGATAAACCCATGCATATTAAAAATGGAATCTCATAAATGCCGTCTTTGTTTATATATGCGGTATACAAGAAATTCTCGTGTCCGAACCAGCTTGGTGCGTAGTTGTTAAATACTACAGAAAGCAAAAATCCGGTAACTAAACCTGCAATTGCTGCTGTACCTGTTGTACGTTTCCAAAACATACCCAAAATAAACATGGCAAAAACACCCGGACTAATAAAGCCGGTATATTTCTGGATAAAAGTGAAACCACCTTCACCACCAATGCCAAGCAAATCATCCCATGTGAGCGCAACAGATAATAATATTGCAAAGAAAATACTTAATCTACCAACTACAACTAATTTTTTATCGTCAGCATTTTTGTTAATATATTTTTTATAAATATCTAAAGTCCAGATAGTTGAAATACTATTTGCCTTACCGGCTAAAGATGCAACAATTGCTGCGGTTAATGCTGCTAATGATAAACCTTTTAATCCGTTAGGCAAGAAAGTTAATACAGCAGAATACGCATTATCTGCAATTACTTTACCATCTGGAGCCATTTCATGTTGTAGAGCCCCATTTCTGTGTAAAACATAAGCTGCAATACCCGGTAACATTACAATAATCGGCATTCCTAATTTTAAGAAACCTGCAAATAAAATACCTGTTCTGGCTGTTTTTAAATCTGCACCCAATGCCCTCTGTGTAATGTATTGATTACAACCCCAATAGTTAAGGTTAACAATCCACTGACCTGCAAAATACATAGCGATACCAGGTAAAGCCAGGTATTTATTAACGTATTCCTGAGATGAATTAGCTGTTGGCTTATCTAAAATCATTTTAAAATGATCAGGAGAATCCTTCATCAACATTTTAAAACCTGCAATTGCATCTTTACCTAAACCAAAGTGGTCACTCACCATGGTAAGCGCAATATATGTGGTAACTAAACCTCCGGCAATTAGTACAACTACTTGAATTACATCTGTAAAGCCAATTACCTTCATTCCGCCTAAAGTAATAATTAACGAAAAGGCAGCTAAACCAACTACGATGTATTTAAAATACATTGGATCTACCATGCTACTTATAGCAATAGAACCTAAATATAATATAGAAGTTAGGTTTACAAAAATGTACAAGAACAACCAGAAAATGGCCATTATTAAACTTACCGTTTCATTATACCTCGTTTGCAGAAACTGAGGCATCGTATAAATTTTATTCTTCAGATATACCGGAATAAACCAAACGGCCACAATAATTAAGGCAATTGCAGCTACCCATTCGTACGCAGCTACAGCCATTCCCACCTGGAAACCTTGCCCGCTCATTCCAATAAATTGCTCTGCAGAAATGTTTGATGCAATAAGCGAGGCGCCAATTGCCCACCATGTTAAAGAACCCTCAGCAAGAAAGAAGTCGTGACTCCCTGATGTAGCTTTATTTTTCTTACTACTGTAAATCCAATAGCCATAGGCAGAAATAAGGATGAAGTAGAAGATAAAAACGGTGTAATCAACCGTCGAAAATCTGTTCATAATTTAGTTTATTTTGGTTATTTATAAAAAACTTCGTTCCACTGAAGCTCGTTTCTGAATTGGTTTATTTTGGTTTCTGCACCAATATTTACGTATTCTAATCCGGCAATATTAGCAAAATCTGCCAAATGCTCGGTTGTTAAATTCTGACTGTAAGCCGTATGGTGTGCTCCACCTGCGTAAATCCATGCCGCACAACCTGTTTTCATATCCGGAAGCGGTTTCCACAATACACGAGCTACAGGTAAATTTGGTAACTCATTTTCAGTTTCAACGGCTTTAACCTCGTTAACTAATAAACGAAAACGGTTGCCCATATCAATTAATGATGCATTTAAAGCATCGCCGCTACCAACATTAAATACCAAACGAGCCGGGTCTGCTTTACCACCAATACCTAATGGATGAACCTCTAAACTTGCTTTTCCTTTTGCCAAAGAAGCATCAACTTCTAACATGTGCGAACCCAAAACCATTGCATTTGCCGGGTCGAAATGATAGGTATAATCTTCCATAAAGGCATTACCACCTGGCAAACCAGCACCCATAACTTTGCAGGCACGTACCAAAGCGGCAGTTTTCCAATCACCTTCGCCTGCAAAACCATAGCCATCGGCCATTAATCTTTGCGCAGCAATTCCTGGTAATTGAACCATACCGTGCAGGTCTTCAAATGTATCAGAAAAACCCTTAAAATTTCCATCCTCTAAAAATTTTCTTAAACCTAATTCAATTTTAGCTGCTTCATAAACCGAAGCATGTCTTTCGCCACCAGTTTTTAAGTCAGCACTCATTTCATAAGTTTCTTCGTATTCTTTCAATAAGTTTTGAATTGCATCTTCACTTATCGAATTAATAACCGCTACTAAATCGCCAATGCCATAGGTATTAACAGCAAAACCAAATTTCATTTCAGCTTCTACTTTATCGCCATCTGTTACCGCAACATAACGCATATTATCGCCAAAGCGAGCAAATTTTGCGCCTTGCCAATCGTGCCAACCAGCAGCAGCTCTGGCCCAAACATCAATTTGTTTGGCAACATCTTCATCTTGCCAATGCCCAACCACAACCTTACGGTCTTTACGCATACGCGATACCATAAACCCAAATTCTCTGTCGCCATGCGCACTTTGGTTAAGGTTCATAAAATCCATGTCAATCGTATTCCATGGAATATCGCGGTTAAACTGAGTGTGTAAATGCAACAAAGGTTTTTGCAAAACATTTAAACCTCTAATCCACATTTTTGCAGGCGAAAATGTGTGCATCCAGGTAATTACACCAATACAATTTTCGTCGATATTGGCTTGCTGCAAAGTCTCAAAAATCTCTTCGGTAGTTTTAACTATTGGTTTGTAAACTACTGTTACCGAAATTTCTTTATTTGCACTTAACGATTTTGCAACTTCTTCTGCATGTTCTGCAACTTGTTTTAAGGTTTCCTCACCATATAAATGTTGCGTACCGGTAATAAACCAAACTTGTAACTTTTTTAAATCAATCATTGCTGTTATATTATTTTTTGTTTCTCTTCTATGGTTTGTATTTCCACAGATAATTTTTATTTTTTTTTGAAAAGCAGGCTCGGTTTTATTGGTTCCGATAGCCCTGCCTGCGGTAGGCAGGCTTTCCGTTTTACTCAGCCGATGAAAAATCGGCTTTCGTGCTCACTGCAATCAGGTTTATTTTACTTATGTAAATCGTTCAACCTTAAACCCGATATCTTAAACTGTCAGTCTGAGCTTGTCGAAGACCTTTATTTAAATGCTTAGACAAGCTCAGACTGACAACTTTAAGCTTCATGTCTTTAAAGAGCGATGATTTAGTACGGTTCTAATTTCATCTTTTCAATTTGGTTATTTTACTTAAGTTAACCATTCAACCCTAAACGCGACAGTAGCGAAAATCCTTTTTGTAGATCCTTCGACAAGCTCAGGATGACAGTAACAAAAAGATTGTAGCAAATGGCGGGACTGCTTTTCCCTAAGTATTACTACAATTGCTTTTCAAATTATTTTAATCTTTACTCTGTTTTTTTCGTTGGGTGAGAAGACTAACCAATTGGACAAATTTATCTTTATACTTGCCGCAACCCAGGAATTTGCTGTCATACTGAGGAACGAAGTATCTGCAACCTATAAAACAGATGCTTCGTGCCTCAGCATGACAAAAAATTATTCTTGCCCATAATATGCATCAGTTCCGTGTTTGCGGTCGTAATGCTTTTTAATAAGCGAATCTTTCAGTTTTGGTGCTTGGTGGTTGATTTGCTGCGTAAGCAAAGCCATTTGAGCAACCGCTTCCAACACGGCACTGTTGTAAACCGCTTTGTCGGCAGTTTTGCCCCAGGTAAAAGGAGCGTGGTTGCCAACCAGAATCATCTCTACTTCTTTGTGGCTTAAGCGCAAATTTTTAAAGTGGTTCATAATCTGGAAACCGGTTTCGTACTCGTAATTACCTTTAATCATTTCATCGTCCATAGGTGGTGCACATGGAATATCAACTGTTAAATGGTCTGCATGTGTAGTTCCAAAAATCGGAATTGCCTTTTGCGCCTGTGCCCAAGCCGTTCCGTAGGTAGAATGTGTATGTACAATTCCGCCAACATCTTCCCAGTGTTTATATAAAACTGCGTGGGTTTTGGTGTCAGATGATGGTCTTAAACTTCCTTCAACTGTATTACCATCAAAATCTACAATCACCATTTTTTCTGGTGATAAATCTTCGTAAGGAACACCGCTTGGTTTTATGGCGAAAACGCCTTTATTTCTATCAGCAGCGCTTACATTTCCGAAAGTAAACAATACCAAACCTAATTTTGGCAATTGCATATTTGCGGCATAGGCCTGCTCTTTTATATCTTGATAGTTGCTCATGATATATATGGTTTTACATCCTTCTTGTTGTATTTTTCGAGGTATCTGCCTAAGCCTAAATATTGCTGATAGTGCTGACGGTAAAGCTTTTGAGTTTTGATATTTGGCTTATATTCCTTTTCAAATCCGGTTCCCATTGCATTCATAGCAGTTTCTACATCAGGGTAAAGGCCGGCCGCTACCGCTGCAAACATGGCCGCACCTAATGCACAAGTATGCTCAAAACGGTGTATACGAATTGGCATTTCTAATACGTCAGCCATCATTTGCATAATATAAGGCGATTTTTTAGCAACGCCACCAATGCCAATAATGCCTTTAACCGGAACACCTTCATCTTTAAATCTTTCTACAATGGCTTTGGCACCAAAACAAGTAGCGGCGGCTAAAGCTCTGAAAAACCTTGGCGCATCTGTACCCAAACCTAAACCGGTTATTGCACCTTTTAACTCCTGATTTGCATCTGGCGTTCTTCTTCCGTTTAGCCAATCAATTGCTAACTCTGCGTAATCTTCGTTTGGTAATTCTGCAGCTTGTTTGCTTAGTGTAGCTATAATTTTATGTTCAAGTTCTTCTTTTAACGCAATTGCTGTTTGCTCATCAATTAAGCTAGATTCGGTTAATAAATTATCGAGTGGCCAGCTAATCAGTTTTTTAAACCATGCATAAACATCTCCAAAAGCCGATTGACCTGCCTCTAAACCTGCCATGCCCGGAATAACGGAGCCGTTAACCTGTCCGCAAATACCGTTAATTAACTTGCCTTCCATATCTGTGTTGGGTGCAACAAGAATATCGCAGGTACTTGTGCCCATAACCTTGCTAAGGTAATAAGGCTCAATTTGCCCTCCCACAGCGCCCATGTGCGCATCAAAAGCACCTACACCGATTACAACACTGGTACTTAAACCCAATTTTTCAGCCCATTCGGGACTTAAATTACCAGCTGATACATCTGATGTATAAGTATCTGTAAAAAGTTTATCGCGGAAACCTTTAAGTACAGGATCTAAAGATTGAAAGAAATTTTCAGGCGGAAGTCCATTAAATTCTTCAGCCCATAAAGCTTTATGCCCGGCAGCACATCGACTGCGTTTCATTTCCTTTACATCGGTATTTCCGCAAAGTAAAAATGGAATCCAATCGCAATGCTCAACCCATGAAACGGTACTGTTTTTAATTTGTTTATCGGTTCTTAATATGTGAAGTAATTTTGCCCAAAACCATTCAGACGAATAAGTGCCACCAACGTATTTTAGGTAGTTTACATCAAATTTTTTAGCGTGATTGTTAATTTCTGCAGCTTCTTTAACCGATGTATGGTCTTTCCATAACACGAACATTGCATTTGGATTTTCGGAAAATTCTGCCTTCAAAGCTAATGGAGTGCCAGTTTCATCTACCGCAACCGGGCTTGAACCTGTAGTGTCTACAGATATTCCTTTAACAAGTGCAGCGATAGAATCTCCGCCCGCCTTCGAAATACAATCTTTAATGGTATGGGTTAATCCTTCAATATAATCCAAAGGATGTTGTCTGAATTGGTTAAGTGATGGTTTACAATATAAACCTTTCTGCCATCTTGGATAAAGAAAAACGGAAGAAGAAATTTCCTTTCCGTTGGCGGTATCAACCAAAACCGAACGGACAGAATCTGTCCCGTAATCTACACCGATTACATAGTTTGCTGTGCTCATAACAATAAATAAATGTCTAATTAACGTTTATTTATTTACAATTAAAAATTTTTAATGTGTTTTTAACATTGTTAAATTTCAACATCTGTAATGGAAGGTGTTTGAGGCTTATTCTCCCGCAGATTAAAAAGGATAAGGTTCGCAGATTTTCGCGGATAAGGAAAAAAAGGAAAAAATCATTTTAAGTTTGCTATAGAAATCAGCGTAAATCTGTGTAATCGAAGGACGGTTTACCTGCTTATTCTTCCGCAGATTTAAAAAGATAAGGTTCGCAGATTTTCGCGGATGAGGAAAAAAGAAAAAAATCATTTTAAATCTGCGAAAGAAATCTGCGTAAATCTGCGGGAAAACTCATACGCTTCTCTACAAAATCTATAACGACTTTCTCAAATTCAAATAAAACGGAACCTGAACTTTACCTACAATATTATTTAAAATGCAATTCGCGGTTTCGGTGCCTAACATGGCAAAATCAGTAGAAATTGTGGTGATGCCATTCAATATGATTCTTTTCAAGGGTGTTTCATTGTAAGAAATTACCCCAACATCCTGGCCTACTTCCAGTTTTTGTGAAATAATCTTTTCGATAAGATAAACCAAATCATCTTCCATCAAGCTTATATAAACTTCGCCTTCATTAATTGCTTCATCAGCAATTTTATCTACTACCTTGGGTTCAAATGCATATTGCTGACAAAATCTGTAAAAGCCATCTAATATTTCTCTGGGAAAATAACTTCCCTTTGGGAAAATAATTTTTAAAGTATTGTATTTTGAAAGCGGTGTGAGCGCCTGTTCTAAAGCATTGTAAATATCAAGTGCAAAATTTTCATAAACTGCAGCGTAATCACCCGAAATTCCTGGCAGCAACTTATCTAAAATTATTAATTTTTCCCTTGGGATTGTATTAATAATATCTTGAGCCTTCTCATCGCCTTCGTTAAAATGTGGAATAATTACATAATGAGTGTAATCATCTTTTTTTGCGTTTAGTAAGCTTCTGAAAAGTGTAAAATCATTGTTATAAACGTATAAATCTATTGCTGCACTTTCACCAATCGCTTTACTAAACGAATCGTAAATGATTTTTTTGTGCGTGCTAAGCTTGTTAAAAAGCAAGCAGATTTTAAGTTTTCTGGAAAAATCTGTGTTAATTACAAAATAGCCTTTTCCCGGAATCGACTCAATTACACCTAATTTACGCAGCCTTCTGTAACCTTTTTCGGCCGTATCTCTCGATATTTCTAAAGCAAAACTCAACTCATTTATCGAGGGTAAAAGGTTGCCTTTTTCAATTTTGCCGATTTCTATTGCATACAAAATTGCATTAACTAACTGCTTATATTTTGGGGTTGCAGAATATTCATCAATAATAATGTGACTTAATAAATCTTCAGATTTCACGGTTTCGGCCTTATATTTCCCAAATATAGCAAACACATTCTTATTTAACCGTAACTGCCATAACAGTACATAACAGTTAAGTTTGAATCTATCTATACATTCGAAAACCAAATATAAAACCAGTTTTATGCAAGCAATTTTAGGTGTAATATTCCATTTTATCGGCGGTTTTGCCTCCGGCAGTTTTTATATCCCTTATAAAAAAGTTAAAGGCTGGGCCTGGGAAAGTTATTGGATAGTTGGCGGAATATTTTCGTGGTTAATTGTTCCGCCTTTGGCAGCATTTTTAACCATTCCAAACTTTACCGACATTATTGCCAGCACAAGCGGGAGTATTTTATGGCTAACTTATTTCTTCGGCATATTGTGGGGAATTGGCGGTTTAACATACGGTTTGGGCGTTCGGTATTTAGGCGTTTCGTTAGGTAGTAGCATCATTCTGGGCCTTTGTATGGTGCTCGGCTCAATTTTACCATCAATTTATTTCGATTTTTTCCCTCAGGAAGGTAAAGATATTTTCAGCATGTTTATCCATACAGATTGGGGAAGAATGGTTCTTCTGGGTTTGCTTGTTTGTGTTATTGGTATTATTATTTGCGGCAAAGCCGGGATGATGAAAGAGAAAGAGATAAAAGCCGATGTTACAGACCCGCATGGTATGGAGGTAAAAACCGAATTTAAGTTTGGTTTGGGTTTATTTGTTGGAATTGTGTCTGGCGTTTTAAGTGCCTGCTTTAATTTTGGTATTGAGGCCGGAAAACCAATGGCTGATGCAGCAAATGAAATCTGGAAAGCCGCAAATCCATCAGAAACAGGAAATTTTCTCTTCCAAAATAATGTAACGTATGTGGTTGTGCTTTGGGGTGGCTTAACAACAAACTTTATATGGTGTATGATTTTAAATGCCAGAAATAAAACTTTTGGCGATTATACCAAAGCAAGTACGCCACTATTAAAAAATTATATTTTTTCGGCATTAGCCGGAACAACCTGGTTTTTACAATTCTTTTTTTACGGTATGGGCGAAAGTAAAATGGGTAATGGTGCCAGCTCATGGATATTACACATGGCCTTTATCATATTAATTGCCAACGTTTGGGGCTTAATATTAAAAGAATGGAAAGGCGTATCTAAGAAAACGATGATGACTATCCTTGCCGGTATTTTAACCATTATTGTATCCGTTCTGATTGTTGGCTATGGTAATTCAATTAAAGCATAAAATTTAAAAATAAATATATACTACAATGTCAGTAGATACTAAAAATTATAAACACGTTAGTTACTTATGGAACGAGGAAGAAGCCGCTAAACTGGCTGGAGATGAAGTTGCATTGCTTATTTATCGTTCAAACTTATTAGGTGCCGATTTACGTTTAACCAATTATGGCGGCGGAAATACTTCCTGCAAGTTGTTAGAAAAAGACCCATTAACAGGTTCGGAAACTGAAGTAATGTGGGTTAAAGGCTCTGGTGGAGATTTAGGAACACTTAAAAAAAGTGGTTTAGCTGCCCTTTATGTGGATAGATTAAGAAGCTTAAAAAATATTTACCGTGGAGTAGAACATGAAGATGAAATGGTGGAATTGTTTAATCACTGTATCTTCGATTTAAGCTCAAAAGCGCCATCTATCGATACACCTTTACATGGCTTTTTACCATTTGCACATATCGACCACTTACATCCGGATGCTGCAATTGCAATTGCTGCTGCAAAAGATGGTAAAAAAATTACTGAAGAATTATTTGGGGGCACAATTGGTTGGGTGGAGTGGAAAAAACCAGGATTTGAGTTAGGCTTAACATTGAAAAAATGTTTAGACGAAAATCCGAGCATTCGTGGTATTATGTTGGGTTCTCATGGTTTATTTACCTGGGGCGATACCGCTTACGAAAGTTATGTAAATACTTTAGATGTTATCGAAATTTGCTCAGCTTATCTTGAAGAAAACTACGGCAAAAAAGCTCCGGTCTTTGGCGGACAGAAAATAGCTAGTGCTGAGGCCGATAAGCGTAAAAAACAAGCTGCAACTTTAGCACCGATTTTACGTGGTTTATGTTCTTCTAAACAACACATGATTGGTCATTTTACTGATGATGTTCGGGTATTGGAATTTATTAATTCGAATGATTTATCCCGACTTGCGCCAATGGGTACAAGTTGTCCGGATCACTTTTTAAGAACTAAAATCAGTCCTTTGGTTTTAACTTTAGCACCTGATGCAGATTTATCGAATACAAAAGCTTTAAAAGAAACTTTGGAGCCTGCTTTTGAGGCTTATAGAAAAATGTATACCGATTATTATGAAAACTGCAAGCATTCAAATAGTCCGGCGATTCGTGATACCAATCCGGTTGTAATTTTATATCCAGGTATTGGCATGTTTACTTTTTCGAAAGATAAACAAACCGCCCGCGTTGCTGCCGAATTTTACACCAATGCAATTAACGTAATGAAAGGTGCGGAAGCGGTTTCTGAATACACTTCGTTACCACATCAAGAAGCTTTCAACATAGAATACTGGTTGCTAGAAGAAGCGAAACTTCAGCGTATGCCGAAACCAAAACCTTTAACCGGTAAAATTGCCTTAATTACAGGTAGTGCAGGTGGTATTGGTAAAGCTATCGCGAAAAAGTTTGTTGCTGAAGGTGGTGTAGTGATTTTAAACGACATGAACGCCGAACGTTTGGAAGCAGCCGGAGAGGAGTTTAAAGCGCAGTTTGGTAAAGACTCTTACGCAACGGCGATTTTAAATGTAACCAGCGAAGACGATATTAAAGCTGCTTTTGATGCTGCAGCATTGGCTTTTGGTGGTGTAGATATTATTGTAAACAATGCAGGTTTATCCATTTCAAAAACCATTGCCGACCATACCGAAAAAGACTGGGATTTACTTTATGATGTTTTAGTTAAAGGCCAGTTCTTTATTACACAAGCTGCTACAAACACCATGCAAAAACAGGCGATTGGTGGCGATATCATCAACATTGTTAGTAAAAATGCTCTAGTTAGCGGACCGAATAACGCAGGTTACGGAAGTGCTAAAGCTGCACAACTTCATTTAAGCAGATTAAATGCAGCAGAACTTGGTGCAGATAACATCCGTGTTAATGTAGTAAATCCTGATGCTGTAATTAGCGATAGTAACATTTGGGCAGGCGGCTGGGCTGAAGGCCGTGCAAAAGCTTATGGTATAACTGTTGCTGAATTGCCCGCTTATTATGCAAAACGTACTTTGTTAAATCAAATTATTTTGCCTGATGATATTGCAAATGCATGTTTCGCCTTTGTTGGTGGCTTATTGCATAAATCAACAGGAAACGTTTTAAATGTTGATGGCGGTGTTGCTATGGCATTTGTAAGATAGATTTTCAAAGTGTTTTGAAAATACTGAGTTCACTGCAAGCCTTGGTCTGTGTCTTCACAGGCCAAAACAGGGAAAATATAATCGGCTTGTGTCATCACAGACTGATAAAGTTCTTTAATTTAGTTTTAGTAAGTTGTTTCAAGTGCCCGTAGCTCATTGCGGGCCGAAATAACTTTTAAAATGATTAATTTTCACCACGGGTGAAATAAAATAATACATTAACCTAACCTCAGTTTTTTAAAACTGTATAACCGAATAAATAATGAATATTGAGCAGAACCATATAGAAAAACACAATGATGCCCTTTTAACCTCGCATCAGCGTAAGCTTAATTTTTTAAAAGAAGAATGGAGTCATGTTGATTTAGAAAGCGTCATCCAGAAATTGGTCGATTTTCAAATTGCCATACCGAGTTGGGCATTAGGTACCGGTGGAACTCGTTTTGGTCGTTTCGCAATAACGGGCGGTGAGCCAAGAACAATAGAAGAAAAGATTGAAGACGTTGGTTTGCTACATGCCTTAAATGGTGCAAGTGGCGCAATATCTTTACACATACCCTGGGATATTCCTCAAAATGCAGAGGCATTAAAAAGCCTTGCAAGTAGCTATGGCTTAACTTTCGATGCAATGAATTCGAACACCTTTCAAGACCAGGCCGGAAGTGCGCATAGTTACAAATTTGGTTCACTTCAAAATGTAAACAAGGCTGTTCGTAAACAGGCAATTGAACATAATATTGAAGTAATTAAGCAGGGCGTTGCATTAGGTTCAAATGCTTTAACTGTTTGGCTTTCAGATGGTTCTTGCTTTCCTGGTCAGCTCAATTTTCGTAAGGCATTCGAAAATACCCTCGAAAGTTTAGAAGAAATTTATTCGGCTTTGCCAGATGATTGGAAAATGTTTGTTGAATATAAAGCTTTCGAGCCTAATTTTTATTCAACAACTGTTGGAGATTGGGCTCAATCGTTACTTTACGCTAATAAATTAGGCAGTAAAGCATATACTTTAGTTGATTTAGGGCACCATTTACCCAACGCAAATATTGAGCAAATTGTTGCTCTACTTTTAATGGAAGGCAAGTTGGGTGGTTTCCACTTTAATGATTCGAAATACGGTGATGACGATTTAACTGCGGGTAGCATTAAACCATATCAATTGTTCTTAATTTTTAACGAACTGGTTGAAGGTATGGATGCGAAGGGAATGAATCATGCAAAAGATTTAGGATGGATGATTGATGCTTCGCATAACGTTAAAGATCCTCTGGAAGATTTATTGCAATCTGTTGAAGCCATTACGATTGCCTACACACAGGCATTGTTGGTGGATAGAAAAAGCCTGAATGCTGCGCAATATAACAACGATGTTGCTGCTGCGCAGGAAATTCTTCAGCATACTTTCCGTAGCGATTTAAGGGCTTTGGTTGCCGAATCAAGGTTAAGAACCAATGCAGCGCTATCGCCAATTGGTTTATATCGCGATCTAAAAGTTAGAGAAAATTTAGTTAAACATCGTGGTTTAGGAACGGTGGCAACAGGTTTATAAGAGGAGAATAAAAAATGCCAAAAACTGTTGCAGCCATATTTGATGTAGGAAAAACCAATAAAAAATTGTTTCTAATCGATGAAAATTACAACATCGTTTATGAGCGATCGGCTCGTTTTGTAGAAACAAAAGATGAAGATGGCGAGGTTTGTGAAAATCTTGAAAGTCTGCGTTCGTCGGTATTTGATTCGCTTAATCAGGTTATGCAATTAAAGGAATACGATATTAAAGCGATTAACTTTTCATCTTATGGAGCAAGTTTTGTTTACCTGGATGAAAATGGAGAGCCTTTAACTCCACTTTACAATTATTTAAAAGAATATCCTGAAACTTTAAAACAAGAGTTTTATGCCAAATATGGCGGTGATGCAAAAATTTCATTAGAAACCGCTTCCCCGATTTTAGGAAGTTTAAATTCGGGATTGCAATTGTATCGCCTGAAAAAGGAAAAACCAGAGGTATTTGCTAAAATAAAGTATGCGCTTCATTTACCTCAGTATTTAAGTTATTTAATCTCAAAACAAGCAGTTGCAGATATTACCAGTATTGGTTGCCATACCCATCTGTGGGATTTTGCTAAAAATGAATACCACCAATGGGTTTTTGATGAAGGTTTAGAAGAAAAATTTGGTGCTTTTACACCTGCGGATGCTGTTCTTGATGCCAAATTTGAAAGTCTTGATGTTAAGGTTGGTGTTGGTTTGCACGATAGTTCGGCAGCCTTAATTCCATATCTGGCAAATTTTTCGGTGCCCTTTATTCTACTTTCTACCGGAACCTGGTGCATTAGTTTAAATCCATTTAATCAGGAAGTTTTAACAGAAGAGGAATTGAAACAGGATTGCCTTTGTTACATGCATTTTAAAGGCAAGGCAGTAAAGGCTTCGCGTATTTTTGCCGGTTACGAACATGAAGTACAACTGAAAAGAATTGCCGAACATTTCGACCGAGCCGCTTATTTATTTAAGCACCTACAATTTAATCCGGGTATGATTTTAAAACTGGCAAATAAGGTTCCTGAAAATCAAATACCTCAAACAGCGTTTTCTGAAAAGTCAGCTTTTGCTGAACGTGATTTAAATCTTTTCCAAACGGCCGAAGAAGCTTATCATCAATTAATATTCGACCTGGTTAAACAACAGCTTTATTCTTTAAAACTTGTACTAAACTCAGGCGTAAAAAGAATTTTTGTTGATGGCGGTTTCGGTAAAAATGCCATTTACATGCACTTGCTTGCAACTTCTATTCCAGATATTGAAGTTTATGCTTCATCTGTATCTCAGGCAACTGCCATTGGTACAGCATTGGCCATTCACGATTCCTGGAATTCAAATCCGCCACCAAGTGATATCATTCAATTAAAATATTATTCTGCCATACAACGCAGCATGCAATTCTAAAATATAAATACAAATGAGCTGGAAATATAATGCAGATTATCCATCTATTGATGATTTAAGAAACAAAGCAAAATCTAAAATCCCAAGGTTTGCTTTTGAATATCTTGATGGAGGCTGTAACGAAGATGTAAACCTTTTTCGTAATACTGATGACATCAGAGCTTTAGAACTTTTGCCTTTTTACATCAGAGATTTTAAGGAAGCATCATTAAAAACAAATTTATTCGGGCATACTTATGATGCACCTTTTGGCATCGCACCTGTAGGCTTACAAGGATTAATTTGGCCAAATGCACCCGAAATATTAGCTAAAGCAGCTTTTGAGCATAATGTTCCTTTTATTCTGAGTACGGTAAGTACGTCATCAATAGAAAGAATTTTAGAAATCACCGAAGGAAATGCATGGTATCAACTCTATCATCCGGCAGAAGAATTAATTAAAGACGATATTATAAACAGGGCAGAAGCTTCTGGTTGCAAAGTTCTGGTTATTCTTTGTGATGTACCGAGTTTTGGTTTCAGACCAAGAGATATTCGCAATGGATTGGCAATGCCGCCAAAAATGTCGGTAAGAAATATGCTTCAAATAATGGGCAGGCCAGAATGGGCATTAAGAACACTATTCCATGGTCAGCCGGCTTTTGAAACCATGAAACCTTATATGCCGAAAGGTTTAAATATGAAGCAGCTTGGTTTATATATGAATCGTACCTTTTCTGGTCGATTAAATACCGACAGAATTTCATCCATTAGAGATAAATGGAAGGGTAAATTAGTTTTAAAGGGTGTTGCAACCGATGAAGATGCACAAATGGCCGTAAATTTAGGGCTTGATGGAATTATTGTTTCAAACCATGGTGGCAGACAATTGGACGCCGGGCAATCTGCTATTAAGCCTTTAATACAAATTGCACCAAAATTTAAAGATAAGTTAACAGTAATGATGGATAGTGGAGTTCGCTCTGGTCCGGATATTGCCAGAAGTATTGCTGCCGGTGCAGATTTTACGTTTCTAGGTAGAAGTTTTATGTATGGTGTTGGCGCTTTAGGTAGTGAAGGTGGAAACCACACAATAGGTATGCTGAAAACGCAACTGAAACAAGTGATGGACCAGCTGGGCTGCGAGCGTGTTGAAGATTTGCCTCAACATTTATCATAGTTATTTAAATCATAACATTTTTTGAGATGCCTGTTTGTAAAAGAGCAGGCATCTTTTTTTATCCCTAAAACGTAAAGAAAATCTGATTGACCAACAATTTCGTTAATTTACTGTTCAAAAAAGGAAAAGCTTCAATATGCTCAAGAAATTGTTATTTATAATGCTCTTATTTCAAACCCTAATATCATCCGCTCAGGTAAAAACAGTAAAAAACATTAGCTATGCTAATAACTCTGACGAAAGTAATACACTTAACATCTTCTACAAAAATGACGATGTGAAAAATAAGCCTGTTTTAGTTTTTATACATGGCGGTTCATGGAGTAGTGGCAAAAAGGAAACGTATTGGTGGCTAGGCAGAAATTTTGCAAGAAAAGGCATTGTTACCGTAATTATAAATTATCCATTAGCGCCAGCAGCGCAATACGAAAAAATGGCTGGCGATTGTGCTTTGGCCGTAAAATGGGTACAAAAAAATATTGCGGACTATCAAGCCAGTGGCGATAAAATTTATGTGATGGGGCATTCTGCCGGTGCGCATTTAGGCGAGTTAATTAATGCTGATCCAAAATATTTTCAGCAGGTTGGGATTAAAAATCCAATTAAAGGCATGATATTAAATGACCCTTTTGGTCTGGATATTTTTGAATACTTAATATCAGCAGAAAAAGACCATTATTACTATGATTTTTTAAGAACTTTTACCGATAAACAATCGGTTTGGAAATCGGCATCGCCATTAAATTACACCAAAAATATTCACAATCCACACTTACTTTTTTACGGTGCTAAAACCTATCCGGCGATAAAATTACAAACACCGCGTTTGTACGAAATATTAAAAGCAAACAATGTTCCTGCAGAGATGAAAGAAATAAAAGGTAAAAGTCATGTACCGATGATTAGTCAGATGATATTTGGTGGAAATGATCTGTATCAAGAGATTGTAGGTTTTATGTTAAATGTTTCGTCAGATAAATAAGTTCGTTATATTGTTTAATTTTAATTATTGTAAATTTGTTTTATGGAAACATTAATCGTACAACCGAAAGATAGAAAGCAATTATTTGCTGTTAAGGCTATTCTTAAAGCTTTGGATATCGCTTTTGAGAAAGGGAATGATGATGAAACCACTTACTTGAGCAAATCTTTAGCCAATAAAAAAGCATTAAATAAAAGTATAAAACAAGCTGAAAATGGCGATACAGTTAAGATCGCCATTACAGATTTATGGAAATAGAATTTACTCTTGATGCACAAAAGCAACTTGAGGAATGGAAAAAATCAGGTAATAAACAGATTCAATAAAAGATTACTGAATTAATTCAATCGATAATAGAAACGCCTTTCACTGGAATTGGTAAACCTGAGGCATTAAAGCACAATTGGGCAGGTTTTTGGTCTCGTCGAATTAACGATGAACATCGTATAGTTTATCAAGTTTTGGGTGATAGAATCATCATTGTACAGCTAAAATATCATTATTAACATCTGACCTTTTTCAATCAAATTTTCTTTTGAAAAACTAATTAACGAGCAGCTGTTCTGTTTTATCAAATAAGCTATAATCCATAACCATTTTGCCGTCTTCGTTATGGTAATGCATAATTTTAAACTTCGCATTCCACTCAATATCTTCATCCTGATAGCTTGTACGGCTATGAATGGTTTGGGCAAAAGTATCATCAAACGCTTTTAAAACTACAAAAATTTCTACCTCGGCATTGCTTAGCTCTGCAAGGCTTTTCTCAAAAATGGGGCTATCTTCATTAATCGGATGAACCAATGTCCAGTTTAAAGAGAGCATGCTTATTTTACTTCGCTCCAATTCAAGCGGATAAAAACTGCGTTTTAATTTACCATCAACCGTTTCGTTAAAGGTCATGTACATCTGCGCTTCAACATCAATTAAAGAATTTTTTCTAAGATTTACCAAACGGCACATTAAACCGGTATGGTTTTGATAAGGCGCAACAACCATCTTTTTGCTAAATGATACTTTTGATGTTGGTCTGCTGAAACGACCATAAAGTAAGCCTGTAGCCAATGCAAAGGCAAGTAAGCCCAACATACTTTCAAAAGCAGCTAAAACACTTGTTATAAAACCTTGCGGCGATATATGTCCGTAACCAACGGTAGAAATGGTTTGAGCAGAGAAAAAGAAAGCATCAAAAAACTGGTCTCGCAGGGTTTTGCCTTTTGCGCCATTTAAATTTTCAATGCCTATTAAATTGTAAGCAATGGCAAAAATCGTGTTAACAATAAGATAGGCGGTTAAAATCACTATGAAAAATCTGGTCCAACTCATGGTAACCAGGCGGGTGTAAGTATCATCAAATTTAAACCAGGGCAAGCCTGTACGTTCAATATTTGGAGAACCGTCTGTATTTAAAACGCGTTGATTTTTGATAACGGGAACAGAGCCGAAACCTAAATCGTCATTAAACTGAACTTTTCTTTTGAAAAAGGCCATATATTTTAGAAAGATTTTGGATTTATAAAAATTATATCAATATTTGTTTTTACAAACATGATAATTAAAAACTTAAATAACAATTGGTGGTGGCATAACGATATTTGTTAGGCAAATTCTGTTGTTATATATTTTAAAATATTTTATAAACGATGAAAAGGATTGCCCAAAAAGCAATCCTTTTTTTATGGGCTATCGTCATGCTGATTCATTTCAGCATCTGTCAGAATAGATTCTGAACAAGTTCAGAATGACGGAAAAGGAAAACATCAACATGAAAAAAATATTAAATCATTTATTTGAAAATAAGAGCTTTAGCAGGGAAGAGGCAAAGAATATCCTGATTTCCATTACGCAAGGCGAATTCAATTCATCGCAAATTGCTGCATTTATTACGGCTTATGCAATGCGTAATATTACGGTTGATGAGTTGCAGGGTTTTCGCGATGCTATGCTTGATTTAGGGATAAAAACAGACTTTTCTGATTTCGAATTAATCGACCTTTGCGGAACCGGAGGTGATGGAAAAGATACTTTTAATATTTCTACGCTATCTTCTTTTGTGGTTGCCGGCGCGGGTCATAAAGTGGCTAAACATGGTAACTACGGCGTTTCTTCGGGTTGTGGTTCATCAAATGTTATGGAATATTTAGGTTATACTTTTACAAACGACCAAAGTATTTTAAAACGTAATCTGGATGATGCAGGAATTTGCTTTTTGCATGCGCCATTGTTTAATCCGGCAATGAAAATTGTAGCACCAATTCGTAAAGATTTAGGTATAAAAACCTTTTTTAATATGTTAGGCCCTATGGTTAATCCATCGCAACCTAAATACCAGATGGTTGGTGTTTTTAGTTTAGAATTGGCTCGTTTATACAACTATTTATACCAGGATACAACAAAAAGTTATACCATTGTGCATGCGCTTGAAGGTTATGATGAAATCTCCTTAACCTGTGATGTGAAAACATTCAATAATAAAGGAGAAAGCATTTTAACCTTGGGCGATATGGGTTTTGAAAAGGTTTCTACAAGTGATATAAAAGGTGGTGATACCGTAGAATCGTCGGCAAAAATATTTATGGATGTACTTAATGGTGGCGCTACAGACGTGCAAAACAATGTTGTGCTTTGTAACTCGGCATTGGCGATTAAAACCATAAAACCAGCAGCCTCATTTGCCGATTGTTTTTATGAAGCTGAAGAATCTTTAGTTAGTAAAAAGGCTTTAGAAAGCTTTAAAAAACTTGTAGCCTAATGAGTGGTTTGAAACTTAAGGTTTGCGGAATGAAGTTCGCGGCGAACATTGCTGCGGTTGCGGCTTTGCAACCAGATTATTTGGGGTTTATATTTTACGATAAGTCGCCACGTTTTATAAACGATGTTTCGGCAGAACTGATAAAATATATTCCATCAGAAATTAAAACGGTTGGCGTATTTGTAAATGAAGATTTAGAAACGGTTAAGCAAAAGGTAAAATTGCATAAGTTAAAAGCTGTTCAATTGCATGGAGCCGAAACTCCTGAATATTGCCAAGAACTAAAAGACAGTTTTAACGGTTTAGAAATTATAAAAGCCTTTGGCATTTATGAGGATTTTGATTTTAATACATTAAATACTTATGTAGATCAGGTTGATTATTTTCTGTTCGATACTAAAACAAAAGTGCATGGTGGTTCAGGAAAAACCTTCGACTGGAAGATATTGGCTAACTATAAATTAGATAAGCCTTATTTTTTAAGTGGTGGTATTGATATGGAACACGTTTCGGAAATAGTTGAAATAGACGATTCAAGATTATATGCTTTAGATATTAACAGCAGGTTTGAAACTGAACCGGGTTTTAAGGATGCAGGCAGGATTGAGGCTTTTGTCGCAAAGCTCGAAAATTAGTTTCTGCGTTATGCTACCCCACTTTGGAGGGGGCAGGGGGAGGAGTTTAGGTATTTCTCCTAACCGAACGGGCTCTTCTCTTTTGATAGTTAAGGCTTCGTTAGATGGAATGACAAATTTTGAAGTTGAAAAATAACTCATGATTTCAATCATGGGCAATAAATAGAATAGAATTCATTGCCGTTGGTTTCTGCCGACGGAATATTGATTAAGATATGAAATACAAAGTAAACGAAAAAGGATACTACGGAGATTTTGGAGGCGCATACATCCCAGAGATGCTTTATCCAAATGTAGAAGAATTGCGTCAAAATTATTTGAAGATTATTGATGATGCTGACTTTCAGAAAGAATTTCATCAGCTGTTAAAAGATTATGTAGGTCGCCCTTCGCCTTTGTATTTAGCGAATCGGCTATCTGAAAAGTATGGTGCAAATATCTTCCTGAAAAGAGAAGACTTAAATCATACCGGAGCGCATAAAATTAACAATACCATTGGTCAGATTTTACTGGCCGAAAAGTTGGGTAAAAAGAGAATTATTGCAGAAACCGGCGCCGGACAGCATGGCGTGGCTACAGCTACCGTTTGTGCTTTGCGTAATCTGGAGTGTGTAATTTATATGGGCGAGGTTGATATCGAGCGCCAGGCTCCAAACGTTGCCCGCATGAAAATGCTGGGTGCAAAGGTTGTTCCGGCGAGTTCTGGTAGTAAAACTTTAAAAGATGCTACAAATGAAGCCATGCGTGACTGGATTAATAACCCGGTTGATACGCATTACATCATTGGTTCAGTTGTTGGTCCGCACCCTTACCCCGATATGGTTGCTATTTTTCAATCCATCATTTCAGAAGAAACCAAAAAACAGTTGATAGAACAAACCGGAAACGACCAACCAGATTATGTATTGGCTTGCGTAGGTGGTGGCAGTAATGCAATGGGCATGTTTTATCATTTTATGGATGATGAAGATGTTAAATTGATTGCGGTTGAAGCTGCAGGTAAAGGCGTATCGAGTGGTTTTTCTGCTGCAACAACTTATTTGGGTAAGGAAGGTGTTTTACACGGAAGCCGAAGTATTTTGATGCAAACAGAAGATGGACAGGTTGTTGAACCACATTCGGTTTCAGCTGGTTTAGATTACCCTGGTATTGGTCCGCAACATGCACATTTATTTAAAACCGGCCGCGGAAAGTATGTATCTATCACAGATGAGGAAAGCCTTGATGCGGGTTTATTGCTCACCCAATTAGAAGGCATAATTCCGGCGATTGAAAGCGCACATGCATTGGCTTACCTGGAAAAAATGGAATTTAAAGGCGGCGAAAATGTCGTGATTTGTTTATCCGGCAGGGGAGACAAAGATTTAGATACTTACATTAAATATTTTAATTTATAGAGATAAGTCGTCGTTGCGAGGCACGGTTTATCCCGACTCTCCTGGATAAACCGTACCTCGCAATGACGGAAAGATTAAGGGTATGAACAGAATCAAACAACTCTTCGATAAGAAGAAAAATATATTATCAATTTATTATACAGCTGGTTATCCAAATTTAGACGATACCATTCAAATTGCTGAAGCTTTACAAAAATCTGGTGCAGATATGCTGGAGATTGGTTTCCCGTATTCCGATCCGGTTGCTGATGGTCCGGTTATACAGGCAAGTAGTAAAAAATCTTTAGACCAGGGCATGAATTTAAAATTGCTTTTTGAGCAATTGAAAGATTTAAGAAAGAATGTAACTATTCCGGTTTTATTGATGGGTTATGTTAATCCGGTTTTACAATTTGGGGTAGAGAATTTTTGTAAAGCTTGTGCAGAAGTAGGTGTAGATGGCTGTATCGTGCCTGATTTGCCGATGGTAGAATATGAAGAGTTTCACCAGACTTGCTTCGAGGAACATAATTTGAGCAATGTGTTTTTAATTACACCTCAAACAGCTGAGGAGCGTATCCATAAAATTGATGGCTTAACTAACGGATTTATTTATCTGCTTTCATCATCTGCAACCACAGGTAAAAACCTGGAAGTTGGCGATACTACAGAAAATTATTTCAGCCGCATTAAAAGCATGAATCTTAAAAATCCAACAATGATTGGCTTTGGTATTAGTGATAAGCAAACCTTTGATAAAGCTTGTTCGTATGCAAACGGTGCTATTATTGGAACTGCTTTCGTTAAGGCAATTGAAAGTGGAAATATTGAAGAAAGTGTAAGTGATTTTATGAAGAATTTTAAGGGGTAGTTAAAAACCCGTTATTGCGAGGCACGAAGCAATCTATAAACAAGGATTGCTTTGTGCTCTTTGGATATTAATATATTTTGAAGCGCAAAACCTGTGTCTTTTGGCTTACAGCAGTCCCGCCGCCGCTTCAAGTCCTCATTCCGCTTTGTCGGGGCTATTTAACTTAATATTTTGCAAGAAAAAGCGGTCTTCATTGCGAATTACGGTTTTTACCGACAGTTCGGGTAAGCAACTCTATTGTAAAAGATTGCTTCGTACCTCGCAATAACGAATTATGTTATTTTACCCAATCATTATAACACATTTCAAATTTTACTTCGCCCTTGTTAACCATTCCAACATTTTTCCAGCCCTGTAATTCGTAAAACTTTTGTGCTCTGGTATCTGGTGCCGTTCCTAACCAAACTGTTTTTTTTGTTTGATTGAAGTACCAATCTATCATAAGCCTATGTAATTCTTTTCCAATGCCTTTTCCTTCAAACTCCGGTCTTAGAAAAAGTGCCCAAATGTTATTTTCTTTCAAATCGACAATAGAGAAGCCAACAATTTCATTATCAATTTCACAAACCCAACCTTTGCCTCGTACAGTAATAAATTCTTCACAATCGGCATCTGTTACAAGTGCCGGGTTGGATAAGGTGTTTTCTTTAACAGCATGTCTAACGATTTGAATTTGCGGGATGTCGGTTGTTTTGGCTTCACGATAAATCATAATCTAAGATAAAGTTTTGGTTATTATTTTTTCATTCCGTGAGTTTTCATCTGGAATTTTTCATTTGTCTTGTTACAAAAGAAATAAACCTGAGCATAGCGAAAGCACGCCCACCTAAAAAAACAAGGAACGAAAGGGCATACCATCAAGGCTTTGAATTGATGTCTGATAGATTCGTTAAAACATAAATTGCGTCAGCACAAGCTGCGATGAAGAATCGCAGTGGGTGTGCTGCCTTGTTCCATGGTATATTAAAGGTAGTTCAAATGCTTTAACGTTTTCTCCTTCCCACACTTCCTATGCCAGATAGCAGAGTGGCTACAGCGACTTTCATCTTAAGTTGGTAGATGAGTTTTATGGCACTCGCTATCCCCCTTCGAAGGGGGTTGGGGGATGATTATTTTACACAATAAGCAATTTTTTGTATTGACTTTTTGTTTTTGACCATCGAAATGGTCTTCAACTCCGCTCAGACTGACAAGGTTTTTTGGGCTTAAAATAATGATATGACAGGTATGGGATGGTTTTTCTGTTCCTTGCAATTACCTAAGTTTTCTAAACCCGACCGAAATGGAAATACTTTTTGTAGCTCTAGTTAAGAGATTGCTTCGTCGTTCCTCCTCGCAATGACGGCAATTGGTGCAGTAATGTGCCAAAAAGATTGCCTGCCTGCGGTGGGCAGGAAGTAAAGGGCGGGACTGCTGTTCCAAAAGAACTACAGACATTGCTTTCCAAAAAAAATAAGTCTGTTTGTCAGGATTTATTTTAGTTGCGGTTGATTTAAAAAAAATAATGAGAAACAAATGTGCACCTATTTCTATTTAAACGTATATTTTATGTTGTTCAAATCTATTTGACAATTGCATGATTGTTGATTTCTGAATTGGTTATACATTTGCTTAACGGTGTTAGATTATTTACGCTTAATAAATTCCGTCATGGGAAGTAAAGAAAGAATTTTACGTTTGAAAGAAGAAACCAGAACCAATATTCTGGATGCAGCCCTGAACATTGTTCAAAATGAAGGGTGGCAGGCTTTAAGTATGCGTAAAATTGCCGACCAGATTGAATACACCGCACCGATTATTTACGAATACTTTCCAAATAAAGAAGGCATTTTACTAGAATTAACCAGGCGAGGTTATTTAATCCTTTCAAAAGATATTAAGGAAGCCCGCGATAAATACGAAAACCCGGAAGATAAAATGGAAGCCATGTGGGTTGCCTATTGGAACTTCGCTTTTTCGCATAAGGAGTTTTATCAGTTGATGTATGGTGTAGATATGGTATGTTGTAACGTTAAAAGCGCTATGCCAGAAGCAGAACATGTTAGCACTATGCTGGGCGATGTAATTGAATCTTTATTTACGAAAAAACCAGTATCAGATGATGATATCTGCATGAAATACTATACCTATTGGTCGATTATTCATGGCTTGATTTCTATTAACCTGGTAAGGCCAAACGGAAGAACTACAGACGAACTAAACCAACAAATTTTAAAAGACGCTATTAAGGGTATTACCTTATCTATTAATAGTTAATATTTTTTTAACTTCTATTTAACGGTGTTAAATAGTTTATAACCTATAAATCCATTATAATTTTTAATCATATGAATGCTATCCATCGTTTATTCATTTTACTTAACAGTGTTAAACCATTTAATCAGGTTAAGTCTCTATTCGTTCTATCATTATTTTCAATCGTTCTTATTAGTTGTAAATCCTCTCCAGACCAAACAGCAGCTGCACCACCACCTCCGGTATTGCCTGTAAGCCAGATACATGAAAGTACCGAAACAACTTTTATTGAATATCCGGCTGCTATACAGGGAGCCGTAGATATTGATGTTCGTCCGCAGGTTAGCGGTTATTTGCAAAAGGTATTAGTTAATGAAGGCGCTTATGTATCTGCCGGGCAAACACTTTTTAAAATTAATGAAAATCCTTATAGAGAAGCTTTAAATAATGCTAAAGCAAGCTTACATGCAGCTGAAGCTGCTATACTTAACGCACAATTGGAAGTCGATAAGTTAACACCTCTTGTTCAAAATAAGGTAGTTTCTGAGTTTCAGTTGAAAACGGCAAAAACAGCCTATAAAATAGCTCAGGCAAATGCCGAACAGGCCAGAGCAAGTGTTGCATCGGCTCAAATTAATTTAGGTTATACCAATGTTAAAGCTACTGTAAGTGGTTATATCGGTCGTATTCCTAAAAAACAAGGGAGTTTGGTTGCACCAACAGACCAGGAAGCTTTAACTCAATTATCAGACATTCATGAAGTACATGTTTATTTCTCTTTGGCTGAAAATGATTTCAACAGTTTCAACGCAAATTATCCGGGTAAATCTCCTGCTGATAGGATTAAACATTTGCCTGCCGTAGAGTTGCTTTTATCGGATAACACTACATATCCGATTAAAGGCAAAATTGATATGATAGATGGTCAGTTTGATAAAAACACTGGTGCGATAACACTAAGAGCCAGTTTTCCAAATGCCAGCGGGACTTTACGTTCCGGTAATACCGGTAAACTTCGCTTAGGTTTAAAACATGATGATGCCATATTAATTCCTCAATCGGCTACGGTTGAAATGCAGGATAAAGTTTTCGTATTCGCACTAAATAAAGGCAATAAAGTTAGCAAAATGCCTATCACGGTAATCGGTAAAAGCGGTAACAATTATCTGGTTAAAGATGGTGTAAAATCAGGCGACCAAATTGTACTAAGCGGCTTAGACCGTTTGCAGGAAGGGCAAGTGATTACACCAGAGCAAGCAAGTGATAAAGCAGCGAGTTTGAAGTAGAAAGTCAAAAGTCAAAAGTTAAAAGCTTGGATGCTAAACTAAAAGCTTAGATGACCTTAGATGCCTTAGATGGTGAAATACTTGGGAGTCAGAAGTTGAAAGTAAAAAAGTTAAAAGTAAAAAGTAGAAAGTCAAAAGTAGAAAGTTAAAAGCTTGGATGCTAAACTAAAAGCTTAGATGACCTTAGATGCCTTAGATGGTGAAATACTTGGGAGTCAGAAGTTGAAAGTAAAAAAGTTGAAAGTAGAAAGTAGAAAGTAGAAAGTTGAAAGTAGAAAGTCAAAAGTCAAAAGACTTGGATGCTAAACTAAAAGTTTAGATGACTTTAGATGGTGTAATAGTCAAAAGTCTAAAGTAAAAAGTTAAAAGTTGAAAGTTAAAAGGCTGATACTGAAAATACAAAAAGAAAACAAAAATTAGTTCTCAATAATATACGCTTCATAATCACTCCCTTCCGGGGAGGGCTGGACTGGGGCTTAAATAATAGAAAAAATGTTTAAGATATTTATACAAAGGCCTGTACTGGCAACTGTTATCTCCATTTTGTTGGTAATACTCGGTGTACTTGGTCTAACGAAATTGCCTTTACAACAGTTTCCTGATATTGCACCACCTTCGGTTTTGGTAACTGCGGTTTATCCTGGTGCAAATGCCGAAACGGTTCTACGTTCAGTAGCGCCATCGCTCGAAGAATCTATAAATGGTGTAGAAAACATGACTTACATGAGTTCTACGGCTAGTAATGATGGTTCTTTGGCCATCACTGTTTTCTTCAAATTAGGTACAAATGCCGACCAGGCTGCCGTAAATGTTCAAAACCGTGTGGCTCAGGCCACTAGTCAGCTACCGGCTGAAGTTGTACAACAAGGTGTAACTACAGCGAAACAGCAGAACAGTTTCATCATGGCAATTGGCATGTACACAGATGATGAATCTAAATACGACCAGACTTTTGTAGCCAACTATGCACAAATTAACATCATTCCCGAAATTAAACGTATTCCCGGTGTAGGTTCTGCTGCTATTTTTGGTGGCGTAAAAGATTATTCTATGCGTGTCTGGTTAAATCCAACGCAAATGTCTACTTATAAAGTTACGCCTAATGAGATAATGAAAGCCATTCAGGATAAAAGTCTGGAAGCTGCCCCTGGAAAATTTGGTGAGAAAAGTAAGGAAGTTTTCGAATACGTAATTAAGTATAAAGGGAAATTAACCAAACCAGAAGAATATGAAAATATAGCTATACGTGCCAATGCAGATGGCTCTATACTACACCTTAAAGATGTTGCTAGGGTAGAATTAGGTGCTTATTCTTATAACAGTATTACCCGTATTAACGGGAAAAAAGCAATTGTAATCGGTATTATTCAATTAGCGGGCTCAAACTCAAATGATATACAAGTCGCGATTAATAAACTGATGGAGAAATCTGAAAAAAGTTTTCCGGCAGGGATAAAAAAGAATATTTTCTACAGTACAAAAGTGGCCTTAGATCAATCTATAGAGCAGGTAGAGCATACTTTGGTTGAGGCCTTTATCCTGGTGTTTATCGTGGTGTTCTTATTCCTTCAGGATTTCAGGTCGACTTTAATTCCGGCGATTGCCGTTCCGGTAGCTATTTTAGGTACATTCTTCTTCATGCAGTTGTTTGGATTTTCGATTAACTTATTGACATTGTTCGCATTGATTTTAGCCATAGGTATTGTAGTGGATGATGCCATCGTGGTCGTTGAAGCGGTACACGCAAAGATGGAGCACAAAGGTTTAGGTCCGAAAGCGGCTACCCATGAAGCGATGCACGAAATTACCGGAGCGATTATATCCATTACATTGGTTATGGCCGCGGTGTTCTTGCCGGTAGGTTTTATGGAAGGCTCTACAGGTGTTTTTTATCGCCAGTTCGCCTTTACCATGGCTATTGCAATTGTAATATCAGCGGTTAACGCTTTAACTTTAAGTCCGGCTTTGGCTGCCTTATTCTTAAAAGATAATCATTCTTCACATGGTGATAAACCGGAAGTGAAGCCAAACTTTAAGCAAAGGTTTTTCAACGGATTTAACCACAGTTTCAATTCCCTTACCAATCGGTATGTTGGCGGTTTGAAGTTTTTAGTTCGCCACAAATGGTTAAGCATGGGCGGTTTGGCCTTGATTACCTTGGCTACAGTTTTCATGGTGAAAACGACTCCTGCAGGATTTATCCCTACTGAAGACCAGGGATTTATCGCCATTGCTGTTAATACACCGTCCGGAACATCGTTAGAAGGCACACAGAAAGTAATGAATGAAGCCGAAAATGTATTGAGTAAACTCGATGCCTCGAGAGATGTAACAGCAATATCAGGTTTTAACTTGTTAACCAACTCAACAAGTCCGTCATCAGCTGTAGTTTTCGTACTCTTAAAACCGAATGAAGAACGTGGCGCAGTTAAAAATATCGAAGAAATCATGAACCAGGTTCGTGGTACATTAGGCGCCATTTCTGGTGGTAGTTTCTTTGTGTTTAGTTTTCCAACTGTTCCGGGTTTTAGTAATGTTGAAGCTTTGGATATGGTATTGCAGGATAAAACCGGCGGTAAACTTGATAAATTCAGCGGAATCTCCCAACAATTTATTGGCGAGCTGATGAAACGTCCAGAAATTGCGGTAGCCTTTACCAGTTTTAAAGCAAATTATCCACAATTACAATTGGATATTAATGATGAAAAAGCCGACCAATTGGGTGTAAATGTGAAAGATATTTTGCAAACCATGCAGACTTACTTCGGTAGCGCACAGGCATCAGATTTTAACCGTTTTGGTAAATATTACCGCGTGGTTGTTCAAGCAGATGTTCAGGATAGGGCAGACCCATCATCAATCGACCGTGTTTTTGTGAAAAGTAATCGCGGCGAAATGGTGCCAATTAATACTTTGGTAAAACTGAGCCGCATTTATGGTTCAGAAACGGCTTCAAGATACAATCTGTTCAATTCGATTTCAATTAATGCCATTCCAAAACCGGGCTTTAGTTCTGGTCAGGCCATAAAAGCCATTCAAGAGGTAGCAGAGCAACATTTACCATCAGGTTATAGTTACGAATTCTCCGGACAAACACGGGAAGAAATCTCTTCAGGCGGGCAATCCACTGTGATATTTTTATTGTGTCTGGTTTTTATTTACTTCCTGCTTTCTGCACAGTATGAGAGTTATATTTTGCCGCTATCGGTAATTTTATCTATCCCTGCCGGAATATTCGGTGTGTTTGTAGCAATAGGTTTAACCGGCATTCAGAATAATATTTATGTGCAAGTTGCCCTGATTATGCTTATCGGTTTACTCGCTAAAAATGCCATTCTAATTGTAGAGTTTGCAGTTCAACGAAGAAGAAGCGGACAGCCATTGGTTGCCTCAGCATTAGAAGCTGCAAAATCAAGGTTACGCCCGATTATCATGACTTCCCTTGCTTTTATTGTTGGTTTAATTCCAATGATGGGGGCAACTGGTCCATCGGCGCAAGGTAACCACTCCATCAGTATTGGTGCAGCAGGAGGGATGGTTTCAGGAGTAATTTTAGGATTGTTCATTATTCCGGTACTCTTTGTCATCTTCCAGGCATTACAAGAAAAAATTTCAAGAAAATCAAATGAGGTTGTTCATCATCACAATGAAGAATCTGTAAATCATGTAGTTTATGAAACGGTTTAATATTTTAAGCATCCTGCTCCTTGCCTTAATCTGGAGCGGATGTTCAATCTCTAAAGATTTAGCTTTACCACAAAGTTTAGCGCCAAAAATGTTTAGAAATTCGGCACCAGCAGATTCTTCAAGTGTAGGCGATTTGCCTTTGAAGAACTTTATCAGCGACCTTACTGTACAGAATTTAATCGATACAGCGCTGGTTAAAAATTACGACATGCAAATTGCATTAAAAAATATTGATGCGGCTGAAGTGTTGTTCAAACAATCAAAATTAGGTTATTTACCTGAGTTGAAATTACAGGTATCGGCAAGTTCAAGCCGCCCCTCTGATAATAGTTTAAACGGATTGAGCTTAAATCAATTTACGGGTTCTACCCACATTGAAGATTACAATGCCAATCTGGGTGTGTTTTGGGAAGCTGATATCTGGGGAAAAATCCGCAATCAAAAAGCTGGTGCTTTAGCCACTTTTTTACAAACCGAAGAAGCTCGTAAAGCGGTTCAAACCCGTTTGGTCGCCAATGTTGCACAAGGTTATTATAATCTTTTGATGCTGGATGCACAATTGGAAATCGCAAGGAAAAACTTAAAACTGAACGATAGCACACTAAGAATCATTAATTTACAGTTCGATGCCGGACAGGTAACCTCATTAGCCATTCAACAGGCAGAGGCACAGCAGCTCAATGCAGCACAGCTTATCCCACGTTTAGAACAAAATGTTGCCTTACAGGAAAACGCTTTAAGTGTTTTAATCGGTACTTTGCCAAAGGCGATAAACCGTTCCAGCCGCTTAGATAAAATGGCCATCCCTCAGGATTTGAGCGCTGGTTTTCCATCAGCTTTGCTAAGCCGCAGACCAGATATTAAATCTGCTGAATTAGCACTCAATGTGGCAAATGCGAAGGTTGGCGTTGCAAAGGCGAGTTTATATCCTTCTCTTGTGATTACGGCAAGCGGAGGCATCAATTCTTTTAAAGCCAGTAACTGGTTTAGTGTGCCTGCATCTTTATTTGGTTTAGTTTCAGGTGGCATAACGCAGCCTATTTTTCAGAGAGGTCAGCTGAAATCAAATCTGGAATTGGCAAAAATCGACAGGGAGAAAACCGTTATTCAATTCCGCCAATCGGTAATTAATGCAGTAGGAGAGGTTTCTGATGAATTAACTAAGGTAGAGAAGTTGAAGAATCAATACAGCATTGCAGAGAAAAGAGCGCAGACTTTACAACAAGCTTCGCGAAATGCAAGTTTGTTATTTAAAAGTGGTATGGCCAGTTATTTAGAGGTGATTACCGCTCAAGGCAATTTGTTGCAAAGCGAACTGGAATTAACCACTATTAAAACCGAGCAGTTGAATGCGGTTGTTGGTTTGTATCGTTCTTTAGGCGGGGGTTGGAATTAAACCCCCAACCATTTAAAGAGAGCAGGGTAGGGATGCACAATCGTCATTTCGACCGTAGTGGAGAAATCTTTTTAATAGGGTTTTAATTATTAGATTTTTAAGATGGAAAGGAGTGTGATTTTATAAAATACCTCACCCCCCGCCCCCCCGGATTGCCGGGATAATATCTCCTTGAAGAGAGGGAGCTGCATAGTTGGTGAAAAAACACTATTCCACAATGCCGTCATTTCGACCGTAGTGGAGAAATCTTTTCAATTAGGTTTTAATTATTAGATTTTTAAGATGGAAGGGGTGGTTGGGTGGGAGTGTGATTTTATAAAATACCTCACCCCCCCGCCCTCTCCTTGAAGAGAGGGAGCTACATAGTTGGTGAAAAAGGGTTTCCTCTTGCTCACCTAAAATTGCATGTTACTGCGCAAATTTCAATGCTCAATTCTATGAATATCTGCTATGCCGGAGAGCAGGGTGCAGAGCCCCTCGGTTTTCTAAAATGAGCGGATTGAGTGGAGTGTGCTAATGTTTAATCATCTGTCATGCTGATTTCTATGGCACTCGCTATCCCCCTTTGAAGGGGGTTGTGGGATGATTTACTATACCTAAATGGGCAATCTCTTGTTAATGATTTAGTCAACTTTAAGGGTCAAACTCCATCCTTATTTTTAATCGGGCGGGGTGGTTGGGTTGTGATTTTTTAATTTTTACTTTGCCTCATCGGCGGTGGCCTTTTTCTTTTGTCTTGATACAAAAGAAACAAAACATCAAGGCTTGCATCTATTCTTTAATTGAACTATCGAAATTTTAATGGCGATGATATGAGGCCTTCTCTACACAATCCCTTCGCAGGCTACATATCCTCTTGTTCACCTAAAATTGCATGTTACTGCGCAAATTTCAATGCTCAATTCT